>NZ_CP132311.1:437500-3162500 GCF_030733845.1 Shinella zoogloeoides | reverse complement strand
CCACTCTCCAAGCCTAAGTACTCGTGCATGACCGATAGCGAACAAGTACCGTGAGGGAAAGGTGAAAAGCACCCCGACAAGGGGAGTGAAATAGAACCTGAAACCGGTTGCCTACAAGCAGTCGGAGGCCGCAAGGCTGACGGCGTACCTTTTGTATAATGGGTCAACGACTTAGTGTAACTAGCAAGCTTAAGCCGGTAGGTGTAGGCGCAGCGAAAGCGAGTCTGAACAGGGCGTTCAGTTAGTTGCATTAGACCCGAAACCGAGTGATCTAGCCATGAGCAGGTTGAAGGTTGGGTAACACCAACTGGAGGACCGAACCCGCATCTGTTGCAATAGATTGGGATGACTTGTGGCTAGGGGTGAAAGGCCAATCAAACTCGGAGATAGCTGGTTCTCCGCGAAATCTATTTAGGTAGAGCGTCGACCGAATACCCTCGGGGGTAGAGCACTGGATGGGCTATGGGGACTCACCGTCTTACTGATCCTAACCAAACTCCGAATACCGAGGAGTACTAGTCGGCAGACACACGGCGGGTGCTAACGTCCGTCGTGAAAAGGGCAACAACCCTGACCTCCAGCTAAGGTCCCCAAGTCATGGCTAAGTGGGAAAGGATGTGAGGATCCCAAAACAACCAGGATGTTGGCTTAGAAGCAGCCATCATTTAAAGAAAGCGTAACAGCTCACTGGTCTAAATAAGGGTCTTTGCGCCGAAAATGTAACGGGGCTAAAGCCATGCACCGAAGCTGAGGATTGGACGCAAGTCCAGTGGTAGCGGAGCGTTCCGTAAGCCTGTGAAGGAGGACCCGTGAGGGCCTCTGGAGGTATCGGAAGTGCGAATGTTGACATGAGTAACGATAAAGAGGGTGAGAGACCCTCTCGCCGAAAGACCAAGGGTTCCTGCTTAAAGTTAATCTGAGCAGGGTTAGCCGGCCCCTAAGACGAGGCGGACACGCGTAGTCGATGGGAACCACGTTAATATTCGTGGGCCTGGTGGTAGTGACGGATTGCGTAACTTGTTCAGACTTATTGGATTGTCTGGGCGGGGAAGCGGTTCCAGGAAATAGCTCCACCGTATAGACCGTACCCGAAACCGACACAGGTGGTCAGGTAGAGCATACCAAGGCGCTTGAGAGAACTCTGCTGAAGGAACTCGGCAAATTGCACGCGTAACTTCGGAAGAAGCGTGACCCCATGCTACGCAAGTATTGTGGGGTGGCACAGACCAGGGGGTAGCGACTGTTTATCAAAAACACAGGGCTCTGCGAAGTCGCAAGACGACGTATAGGGTCTGACGCCTGCCCGGTGCTGGAAGGTTAAGAGGAGAGGTGCAAGCTTTGAATCGAAGCCCCAGTAAACGGCGGCCGTAACTATAACGGTCCTAAGGTAGCGAAATTCCTTGTCGGGTAAGTTCCGACCTGCACGAATGGCGTAACGACTTCCCCGCTGTCTCCAGCAGAGACTCAGTGAAATTGAATTCCCCGTGAAGATGCGGGGTTCCTGCGGTTAGACGGAAAGACCCCGTGCACCTTTACTATAGCTTTACACTGGCATTCGTGTCGGCATGTGTAGGATAGGTGGTAGGCTTTGAAGCGCGGACGCCAGTTTGCGTGGAGCCATCCTTGAAATACCACCCTTATCGTCATGGATGTCTAACCGCGGCCCGTCATCCGGGTCCGGGACAGTGTATGGTGGGTAGTTTGACTGGGGCGGTCGCCTCCGAAAGAGTAACGGAGGCGCGCGATGGTGGGCTCAGACCGGTCGGAAATCGGTCGTCGAGTGCAATGGCATAAGCCCGCCTGACTGCGAGACTGACAAGTCGAGCAGAGACGAAAGTCGGTCATAGTGATCCGGTGGTCCCGCGTGGAAGGGCCATCGCTCAACGGATAAAAGGTACGCCGGGGATAACAGGCTGATGACCCCCAAGAGTCCATATCGACGGGGTTGTTTGGCACCTCGATGTCGGCTCATCGCATCCTGGGGCTGGAGCAGGTCCCAAGGGTTTGGCTGTTCGCCAATTAAAGCGGTACGTGAGCTGGGTTCAGAACGTCGTGAGACAGTTCGGTCCCTATCTGCCGTGGGTGTAGGAATATTGACAGGATCTGTCCCTAGTACGAGAGGACCGGGATGGACATATCTCTGGTGGACCTGTTGTCCTGCCAAGGGCATAGCAGGGTAGCTATATATGGAATGGATAACCGCTGAAGGCATCTAAGCGGGAAACCAACCTGAAAACGAGTATTCCCTTGAGAGCCGTGGAAGACGACCACGTTGATAGGCCGGGTGTGGAAGCGCAGCAATGTGTGAAGCTTACCGGTACTAATCGCTCGATTGGCTTGATCGTTCTCATTGAATATGCTCATCTCAGGGCAAACGCGGAGCGTTTGTCCCGACAAGACGAAGGCGAAAGCATTCGTCCGGTTGACGTCCAAAGACGTGTTCACAGACTAAACAAACGAAGGCATCCGGTTATTGCGCACGCAAAACACCGACCCTTCTACCAGCTTCTCAATTGATTGCCCTTAGCCGACCTGGTGGTTATGGCGGGGTGGCCGCACCCGTTCCCATTCCGAACACGGCCGTGAAACGCCCCAGCGCCAATGGTACTTCGTCTCAAGACGCGGGAGAGTAGGTCGCTGCCAGGTCTGCTAAAGGCAATCAACGTTCCTGCAACGCAGGATACATCTTCTCGACACACCTTCGGCCCCGCCGAAACTCAAGGGCCGCTCAAAGCGGTCCTTTCTGTTTTGAAAACCTCGACAAATGTCAGGGCCGAGCACAACAACGGTATTTTGCCAAAGGCAAAAACCGGCGGTATTTTGCCAAAGGGCAAAAACCTGGTAACGCGGGGTGGAGCAGCCCGGTAGCTCGTCAGGCTCATAACCTGAAGGCCGCAGGTTCAAATCCTGCCCCCGCAACCAACGATACTAACAAACCCGTCGCACCAGCGGCGGGTTTTGTCGTTTTGGCAGGTTTTCCAATAGCTTGACGCTCCGTCCATTCGAGGATCGTGGCCAGTTCACCGTGCAGCGTCGCGAGAATCTCGCCGCGTTCCGGGCCCGGCGTCAGCACGATCCTCTCGATCAGGGCGCGCAGATCCTGCGATGCCGCCTGCCGCTCTTCCTTCCGGTTCAGGGCCTTCGCCAGCGCCGCGACCTTCTTCGCATAGATCGCCGACGCGCTCGGCAGAATGTCGGGCGTGTCCGCAGGCGCGTCCGCGAGGAGGGCGGTCAGCTCGTCCTTGCGCGCTTCCAGCCCGGTCATCTTGTCCTTCATCGACGGGTGATACATGCCGTCGGCGATGGCCTCGACGATCTGGGCAATCTGCTTCTCGGCCTTTGCAAGCTCCGCCTTCCAGGCGTCGTCATTCGAACGGCGTTCCCGGTTCAGCCGATTGGTCTCCTCAGCATAAGCGCGCATGGCTTCCTCGACGATCTCCGGGGCCATCAATCGGTCCTTCAGGCCGGCGAGCACGCGGGCTTCCAGTTCGTCCTGGCGGATGGTCCGGCAGTTGTCGCAGGTGCCCTTGCTGATGTGGTTCGAGCAGGCATAGCGCTGCGGGCCGCAAAGGGAGTAGGGGCCATCGCAGCAGCCGCAGAAGATCAAGCCAGACAGGAGCGTGCGCGGCCGACGTGCGCCGTTGAGCTTGTTCTTCCTGTGGTGCTTGCGCACGCCCTCGGCGACGTTGAGGAACTTCTCGGCAATCTCTCCTGCCGTTCGCGCACGGATTGCCAGAGTTCGTCGTCGACGATGCGCAGGTCAGGGACGTCCTTGACGATCCATTCCGATTCCGGGTTCGGGCGGGAGACGCGCTTTCCGGTCGACGGATCTTTGATGTAGCGCAGCCGGTTCCAGATCAGGCGGCCGATATAAAGCTCATTGTTCACGAGGCCGGTGCCACGCTTCACATGGCCGCGGATCGTCGTGTCGCCCCACGGTTTGCCGCCGGGGCCGGGCACGCCTTCCTCGTTCAGCGTGCGGGCGATCGTGCGCGGCGCGATCCCGGCCGCGAAATCGCGGAACACGCGGCGCACCACGATTGCTTCGGCCTCATTGATCTCGCGATCGCCACGGATTGGATCGCCGCGCGCATCGAGTTGCTTGATCACGTTGTAGCCATAGCAGAGACCACCACCTGATTTGCCGTTCTCGACGCGGCCACGGATGCCGCGATGCGTCTTGGCGGCAAGGTCTTTGAGGAATAGGGCGTTCATCGTGCCCTTGAGGCCGACATGCAGTTCGCTGATCTCACCCTCGGCCAGGGTGATGATCGGCACGCCGGCGAACTTCAGGTGCTTGAAGAACGTGGCCACGTCGGCCTGGTCGCGGCTGATGCGATCCAGCGCCTCGGCGAGCACGATATCGAACTGGCCGGCCTGCGCATCCTGCAGCAGCGCCGGGCCGCAGGATCATGCTCGCGCCGGAGATCCCTGCGTCCTTGTAGGTGCCGACCACCTTCCACTTCTCGCGCTTCGCCTGCTCGCGGCAGATGCGGTACTGGTCGTCGATCGACGCCTCGCGCTGATTGTCGGACGAATAACGGGCATACAAGGCAACGCGGGTCATCGGCGGTCTCTCCTAAGCTACCTTGTCCATCCGGCTCGGCCGGATCAGCACCTCCGCCGAGATGCCGAGGCGGCTGTGCAATTGCCGGATCATGTCGATCGACAGGCTGCGCTTGCGGTTCAGGACGTCTGCAACCCGGTTGCGCGGGCCGATCATAGGTTCCAGATCCTTGCGGGTCAGTCCCTGCTGTTCCATGCGGAAGCGGATCGCCTCCACCGGATCGGGCGGGTCCATCGGATAGTGCTTCGCCTCGTAGGCGTCGATCAGCGTCGCCAGCACGTCGAGACGGTCGCCTTTCGGCGTGCCGCTCTTGGCGCCCCACAGCCGTTCGACCTCTGCCAGGGCTTCATCGTAATCCGCTTCCGTGCGGATCGGCTTCAGGTCAGTTGCCATGCTCGATCTCCTTCACGTCGATCCTGTCGTAAGCCTTGTGCGTGCCGAGCCACTTGATCCAGACGATGCCCTTCTCGAAGTCCACCGACACGACGAGGCGGTAGTCACTGCCTTTGATGTTGAAGACGATCCGCTCGGCGCTGACGATGCTCGCCGTCGCGTAAAGCCGCTTTACATCGGCGGTGCTCGCCCATTCCGCCTTGTTGACTTCATCGAACCAGGCATCGAGCGCGGCCTTCACGGCCGGCTGCTCTTTCTGCCCCGCGAGGCTTTCGACAAATTCGCGCAAAGTGCGGCGGGCAATAATCCTCATCTGTCACCTATAGCATGGGACCAAAACGGTCTCAAGAGAAAACTGCTTCGGCCCGGCGCAGGAAACCCGCACCGGGTGAAACTTGCATGCATGTCGCTTGCCGGCGACGCCGGCTGTTCACCATCAGGGCGAGGGGAGGAGCTTCGTGTAGTGCTGTTTCTGCGCCTTGCGTTCCTGCGCGATCTTGCGCTCGAACTGCTCGCGGGCGATCTGGCGGCCGATCAATCGGGCAAGGGACCGGATCGCTGCATCGATGCGCACAGGATCGTTCCGGCCCGTTTCCGGTCCGGTGGAGGGCGATATTACCTCGATGCTGATCCTGTCCCGTTTAAGCGCCATCGTCTCCAACAATCCCATGCCCGGAAGGGGCAAGGGATATGGAAGCGTGGAATGCCATGGTCGGAAAGGGCTCGCGGCTCTCCGTGCGGTGAATAGGATACCCTGGCGTAGAAAAGGGATGGGTATTCGGAGGCGGGGAGGGCATTGGTCGAGGACAAGAGGCTCCATTCATCTTGATCGAGTTCAAATCCCGCACGGCGCCCCACGCCACGCCGAGTGATGATGAGAACTATGTTTACTCCATCGCCCTCTAAAGCCCTCTCTTTGCGGCATAGCGAAGGTTCGCGTCCCAGGGGCCGATCCCTCCGACCGTCTTACTTGTTGTTCCTGTCGATGAGCAGCTGAACATTGAAGCTGGAATACCTCCCGTTCGCCGAACACCGCCGATTGCGCAAATTGATCGTCCGTCGCCTTAATTGTTCGGAAGATGAGCGTCGACTCTGCATTCGGGGTCGCGGTAGAGAAAGGCACGATTTCAAAGGTTGTTTGCTGCAGCTGATTCTGCTCCTACGCGTATTTCCAGAGTGGCCCATTTTCCGGCGCCTCGTTCCTCCAGGATATGTTCGGCAATATCAGCGCCTGTGCGGATGAGCTGCCCGCTGCCCTCCATCGTGACCTCGCCGAATATGGCCGTATCCTCGCTGATGGCGCCACGCCGATTGAGCCGGCCAAGCTGATCGTATCGATGCTGGAACGCTTCGTTGCTACGGATCGCGGCTTCACGAAAGCCAGGAGGCAAGAGAGGCCGAACATCCCGTAAATTAATAAAAACCTTGCCCTTTCGCTCTCATTTTGCCCTCCTGTCCGTTTCTGCGTTCGAATCGCATTGATGAATCAAAGAGGTTGGCAAGGAGCGGCGTGACGTGTCGAGTATCCGAAAAACTGTTCTATCCTCCCATACCCCCGGAATGGGGAAAGCAGGTGGAAAGGTCTCCCGCTCGATACTGGCGCCGTCTTTCCTTGGCGGCGCGTTGATCTGGCTGACTGCCTCCTGCTCGGGTTTCGCGGAGGAGCCGGTCGCGCCGGGATGGAAAAAACAGGCATTCGATTTCGGAGCGGCCGACCTTCGCGGCGATATCGCGCTGCCGAACGACGGCACCCTCCAGTCTGACCATTTCCAGCCACGCCAGGCGGGCACTGCCGGGCGATCCACGGTCGTCGGAAAGATCGCATCGTCAGCGACCGTCCCTGCGGATGTCACCGTCATGGCCTTCGATCTGGAATATCCTGCAACACCGTTGCGGGTCTGCGCTTACGAGGCCCAGACGGCGGGGCTGGATATCGTGTCCCAGTCCGTCACGGATGATCAGTCCAGCGCATCCTTGCGCAGCGTCAAGGCAAAGAACGGCAAGTTCGAACAGGTGGCCTTCACCCGCTGCCTGACACGCGGGACGAAGCTGCTCGCATTCCATTTCGCCACAAAGCCCGCAGGTACGGGCGAGGATGCCGCGGTAAGCGCGGGCGAAAAGATCGAGACCTTCGCCGCAACCATGTTCAAGGGCCTGACCTTTGCCGATGGGAAGCCGGTCAGTCATTGGGAGGGGATGACGGATATCCCGCTGAAGGTGGGCAAGCGGAGCACGGCCCTGAAGTCTTCGCCGGCCTGGACGGTCGCCATCAATGATTTCAACGGCGCGGTCCCGGCGGAGCTGCATCTGGTTCGCAAGCGCGACGGCAAGGATGCCGGCCTCATCTGGCTAGGGGCCTTCGAAGTGTTGATTGCCACTGAGAACTGACCCGGCATTTCCACCGAGAATTGACCCGTTTATTAGATGTCGTTCGGGTCGATGGTTGCGGTCAAGCTCTTCCTTTTCTCCTTCGTCATTTTGGGCTCATGAGCCGAACTATTCTTGAAGCGGAAGCTGTCGTTTCCGGTTTCGAGGATGTGGCAATGGTGGGTCAAGCGGTCGAGCAGCGCGGTGGTCATCTTGGCATCGCCGAAGACGCTGGCCCATTCGCTGAAGCTCAGGTTGGTCGTGATGATGACGCTCGTGTGCTCGTAGAGCTTGCTTAACAGATGGAAGAGCAGCGCCCCGCCTGAAGCGCTGAACGGCAGGTAACCGAGTTCGTCGAGGATGACGAGATCGGAGTGTGCCAGGCGGTTGGCGATCTGGCCGGAACGCCCTTGTGCCTTTTCTTGCTCGAGCGCGTTGACCAGCTCCACGGTCGAGAAGAACCGAACCCGCTTGTGATGATGCTCGATAGCCTGGACACCGATCGCTGTGGCGATATGCGTCTTGCCCGTGCCGGGACCGCCGACGAGGACGATGTTGTTGGCGTCGCCGAGGAAGTCGCAGCGATGAAGCTGACGCACCAGCGCCTCGTTGACCTCGCTGCTGGCGAAGTCGAAGCCGTTCAGGTCACGATAGGCTGGAAAGCGTGCCGTCTTGAGCTGGTAGGCGGTCGATCGAACTTCGCGTTCCGCCGTCTCGGCCTTGAGAAGCTGCGACAGGATCGGGATGGCGGCCTCAAACGCTGGCGATCCCTGTTCGGTGAGTTCGCCGACGGCCTGGGCCATGCCGTGCATCTTCAGTTGCCGCAACATGATGACGACAGCGCCACTTGCTGGATTATGACGCATGGCGAGCCTCCGTCTTTCTGAGCGCATCGTAGCGTTCGACATTGGCCTTCGGCTCGTTGGTGAGCGTCAGGGCCTGAGGCGCGTCGATGGTCGGTGGTGTGAAGGATTTGCCGTCGACGAGGCGATGCAGCAGGTTCAGCACGTGCGTCTTCGTGGGGACGCCGGACTTCAGCGCCATGTCGACCGCCGATAGCACGGCCTGTTCGTCGTGCTGGAGAACAAGGGCCAGGATATCGACCATCTCGCGGTCACCACCCGGCTTCTTCAGGAGGTACTGCTGCAAGGCTCGGAACGCATCGGGCAGTTCGGCAAAGGGTGCACCATTGCGAAGAGCGCCCGGCTTGCGTTGCACCACCGCCAGATAATGCCGCCAGTCGTAGATGGTCTGTCCCGGTCGGTCATGAGAGCGATCGATGACCCGGCGATGCTCGCAGACGATCTGGCCCTCCGCGGCGACAACGACACGATCCGGATAGACCCGCAGGCTCACCGGCCGATTGGCGAAGGAGGCAGGAACGCTGTAGCGATTGCGCTCCAGATGAACGAGGCAGGTCGGCGTGACGCGCTTGGTATACTCGACGAAGCCATCGAACGGCCGGGAGACAGGCATCAATGCCAAAGCCTCCTCAGCCCAGATGTCGGCGATGGTGCCGCGCATCTGTCCGTGCGGGGTATTCGCCCACAATTCCTTGCAGCGCTGCTCCAGCCAGACGTTCAACGCTTCCAGCGACGGAAAGCGCGGCGTGGGCTGCCAGAGACGATGACGGGCATCCTGAACGTTCTTCTCGACCTGTCCTTTCTCCCAACCGGACGCCGGATTGCAGAACTCGGGTTCGAACACATAGTGACTGGCCATCGCCATGAAGCGCACGTTGACGTCGCGATCCTTCCCGCGACCAACCTTGTCGATCGCCGTGCGCATATTGTCGTAGATGCCACGGCCAGGAATGCCGCCAAAGACGCGGAAGGCATGGTTGTGGGCATCGAACAGCATCTCGTGCGTCTGGAGGAGATAGGCTCTCACGATGAAGGCGCGGCTGTAGCTCAGCTTCGTATGCGCGACCTGCAGCTTGGTGCGCTCATTGCCGATGATGGCCCAGTCCTCCGACCAATCGAATTGGAACGCTTCGCCCGGTTCGAAGGCCAGAGGCACGAACGTGCCGCGTCCTGTGGTCTGAAGTTCCCTCTGCCTGTCCGCCTTCCACTCTCGGGCAAAGGCTGCAACCCGATTATAAGAGCCCTCATAACCGAGGCCGACCAGATCGGCATGCAGTTGCTTGATCGTCCGCTTCTGCTTGCGGCCCTTCTTCGATTCCGTCTTCATCCATGCCGACAGCCGATCTGCAAACGGATCGAGCTTGCTCGGTCGCTCCGGCACCTTAAACTTCGGCTCCCCGCCATCAAGGCGCAGGTATTTGCGGACCGTGTTCCGCGAAAGGCCAGTCCGGCGACATATCTCTCGGATCGATAGATGCTCTCGAAGATGCCAGCGCCGGATCACGCTCAGTAACGCCATGTCGATCACTCCACAGCCCCCGCTGAAAACTCGCGAGGGACGGTTGAAACATGGGTCAATTCTCAATGGAAATATCGGGCTATGCCGGGTCAGTTCTCAGTGGCAATCAACAGCCACGCAGGACCGTGGCGATCATGGCGATGCTCCTGCTTGGAATCGGCCAGAGTACGGCGGCATCGTCCACGACGCTTACGATCGAGGTCAGCGACGCGCTTCTGAAGCATGGCGGCGTCGTGACCGTCTATCCGATACCGGTTTCTCCGGAGGAATGGTCCGCAAATGCCGGCGTCGCAGCGCCCCGTGTCCGCGTCGGTTCCCGATATGCGGAGGTGCAACTGAGCTGGAAGCCTTATGTCGAGTCCTTGGGGTAGGTTCTGCCCCTTCTGCTCACCATCCTTCACACGGCACGTATAGTCGTCCGTGAAATCCTCGCGCGTAGCGTTGCCGTGCTCATGATAACGCTTCAATCGATGCGAGAAACGACGCCACAGGCTGTGGATCGTCAGGTCCGCCGACTTCCCGTCAAGGGAGGGCGTGACGACTTCCTTCTGGACCCAGTTCAATGTTTGTACTCGGGCATTGCCGACATCTCCGGGAATGAGAGGTATTCGGCAGTCGATCAAGAGGATTCCGATGCCATGGCCGTAGGATTCGGCGCAGGACCTTGTAGACGGGCATTTCCTGTCCTTCGTGTCATGTGAACTGTGTGAGCTTCTGTCGCTCGGCGCGGCGTTGCAGCCATTGAATGGTGGCGAGGAACAACGTTGAGAAGATGATCAGCAGGGTGGCGACGGCGGCGATCGTCGGGCTCAGCGTTTCGCGCACGCCGCTCCACATCTGGCGGGGCAGGGTCCGTTCTTCGGAGCCGGCGATGAAAAGGGCGACGACAACCTCGTCGAAGGAGGTGACGAAGGCGAAGAGGGCGCCCGATGCGACGCCCGGCGCGATCAGGGGCAGCATGATCCGCAAAACGGCTTCCACTGGCCGGGCGCCGAGGCTTGCCGCAGCGCGCATCAGGTTCTGGTCGAAGCCGCTCAGGGCCGCCGTGACGGTGACGACGACGAAGGGTGCACCCAGCACGGTATGCGCGAGTACGAGGCCTGTCAGCGAGTTGAGCAGGCCGACGGCGGCGAAGGCATAGTAGATGCCGACGGCGGCGACGACGATGGGCACGATCATCGGCGAGATGAGGATGGCCGTGAGGGTGGCGCGTGCCGGGCAATCGCTGCGCGACAGGCCGATGGCGGCAAGCGTGCCGAGAAGGGTCGAGAGGATGGTCGAGAAGACAGCGACGATGATGCTGTTGCGAAGTGCCAGTTGCCAGGCAGCGGAGGCGAAGAATTCTTCGTACCAGCGCAGCGACAGGCCGGGCATCGGATAAGTGAAGAACGGCTCGGCATTGAAGGAGAGCGGCACGATGGCGAGGATCGGCGCGATCAGGAAGAGCGCGGTGCCGCCGCCGACGATCCACAAGCCGATGGAGACGAGGCGATTGAAGGACAGTGCGGTGTTCATCAGCCAATCCTCAGACGGTCGATGCCGATCAGGCGGTTGTAGATCGCATAGAGAATAAGGACGGCGACGAGCAGGATGGCGCTGAGTGCTGCGGCCATGCCCCAGTTTGTCACCTGGTTCGCGTAATAGGCGATGAAATAGCTCACCATCTGGTCGCGCGGGCCGCCGACCAGCGCGGGCGTGATGTAGTAGCCGAGCGCTAGAATGAAGACGAGCAGCCCGCCGGCGCTGACACCCGGCATGCTCATCGGTAGATAGACGCGCCAGAAGGTCGAGAACGGCGGTGCTCCGAGAGAGGATGCGGCGCGCAGGTAGACTGGCGGAATGCCCTTCATCACCGAATAGATCGGCAGCACCATGAAGGGCAGCAGGATATGCGTCATGGCGATAAGCACGCCGATGCGGTTGTAGATCAGGTCGAGTGGCTGGGCGGGGTCGACGAGGCCAAGCCAGATCAGTCCGGAATTGACGACGCCACGGCTTTGCAGCAGCACGACCCAGGCGCTGGTGCGAACCAGAAGCGAGGTCCAGAACGGCAGCAGCACGAGAATGAGCAGCATGTTGGCGACCCAACCTTTCGAGCGCGCCATCAGGGCGGCGAGCGGATAGCCGGTCAGCACGCAAAGGATCGTGACGGAAATGCTGACGACGAAGGTGCGGATGAGCACGTCGAGATGCACGGCATTCTCCGGCGTGACCCCGGCGAGCCCGCCCATCGCGCTGCGCTGCATGTCGAGCGCGGCGAGAAGGTAGAAGTCGGTCATGCGCGGCATGGCCTGCTTGATCGCCAGCCAGCGCTCGGACGCAGCCCAACGGCCGTCGACATCGAGAAAGGCTTGCTGGAACGGCGCCTCGGCCTTTCGGATGCTGCGCGCCGTCTTCAGCAGCGAGGAGCGGATGCCGCTTTCGTAATTGTTGAGCCGCTTGGCGGCCTCTGCGACGTCTTCGCGGGAGGAAGACTTGAGGTCCGCGGCGAGTGCGGCGAACAGCGGCTCATCGGGCACAGTCTTCCCGTTCCATGCGGCAAGCGCCGCAGCCGTGGTGGGCAGGGCGCGCGACACGTCGCTGTTGTCGACGCTGCGTGTCAGCAGGATCCCGATCGGCAGCACGAAGACCGAGAGCAGGAACAGCATGAGGGGAGCGACCAGCAGCAGGGCCTTCACCTGGCTCCTGCGCTTCAAGAACCGCAGGCGCCGCGTCAGTGCCGCCGTATCGATTGCGTTCTTGACGACTTCGTCGCTCAGCACCATTGCCATGTCAGCCTCCCTCCTCAGCCAGTTCAAAAAGTGCGGGCAGGCCAGGAGAACGAACCTGCCCGCAAGGGGAGAGTCACTGGGCGAGCCACTTGTTGAAGCGCTCGGTCAGTTCCTCGTCATGGTCGGCCCAGAATTCGGCGGAAACCACGAAGGCGGATTTGGTGTTCTCCGGCGCGGTCGGCAGGTCCGCGAGGATATCGGCCGGAACCTTCTCGATCGCGGCCTTCAGCGTCGGGCCGTAGGAGATGTATTGCGATTGCCGCGCCATCACGTCGGGGTTCAGCGTATAGGCGATGAACTTGTCGGCGGCCTCCTTGTGCGGCGCGCCCTTCGGCTGGGCCCAGAGGTTGAAGTCCATGCCCTGGCCGTCCCAGACGATCTTGAAGTTCTTGCCGCTGTTCTTCACGGCGTCATAGATGCGGCCGTTCCAGGCGGTCGTCATCACCACCTCGCCGTCGGCAAGAAGCTGCGGCGGCTGAGCGCCGGCAGTCCACCAGACCTTTACGTCCTTCTTGATCGTGTCGAGCTTCTTGAAGGCCCGGTCGACGCCTTCCGGCGTGCCGAGCACGTCATAGACTTCCGACGGTTTGACGCCGTCGGCAATCAGCGCGAACTCCAGCGTGGTCTTCGGCGCCTTGCGCAAGGCGCGCGGGCCGGGGAACTTCTGGGTGTCGAAAAGATCGGCCATGGTCGTCGGGCCGCCGTTCGGGAATTTGGCCGCGTCATATGCATAGATCGTGCCGAAGACGATGGTGGCAGCCGCGCAGTCCATCGCCGCGCCGTCGATGAAGGCTTCCTTGCCGCCCACTTTGGAATAGTCGATTTCGTCGAGCCATCCCTCGTCACAGCCCTGCAGCGCATGGCCTGGCTCGACGTCGACGACATCCCAGGTCACCTGGCCGGTTTCCACCATGCCCTTCAGCTTGGCGGTCGAGCCGTCCCACTCGTCCTGCAGGATCTTGGCGCCGGTTTCCTTGCTGTAGGGCCCGAAGTAGGTCTGTTCCTGGCTCTTCGTATAGGCGCCGCCCCAGGAGGTGACGGTGATCGTGTCCTCCGCCAGCGCCGGCGTTGCAAGCGCCAGGCCGAAGGCGGAAGTCCAGAGAAGTTTCGTGATCGCTCCCATTGCAGTCTCCTTATTTGGTTGGAGGTTGTTGCTGTCGTCGTCAGGACTGGGCGAGTGCGCGGCAATCCCGCTCCGACCAGCCGATCTCTATCTCGGCGCCGGGCTTGGGCGTTGCGGCCGCCCCTGCCGGCACTTTGATACGGACCTCGTCGCTTCCGCAGGTCTTGGCGCGCAGGCGAAGGTGGTCGCCGTGGTAAATGAGCTCCTGAACCTGCGCCTTGAAGCGGTTCTGCCCCGTGGCCTCCGCCGCCAGCGAAATGCGCTCGGGCCGCAGCACCAATGTCGTCCGCGCGCCGACCTTCAGGCCCGCGCCGGCAAGTGCGGCGATGACGGAGCCGTCGGCGGTGCGGATGCGACAGCTCTTGCCGGAAAGCTCGATCACCTCGCCGGCAATGGCATTGTTCTCGCCGATGAAGGTTGCAACAAAGGGATTGTCCGGGGCCTCGTAGAGATCGTGCGGCGTGGCGATCTGCTGCAGCGTGCCGTCGTTGAAGACGCCGACGCGGTCCGACATGGTCAGCGCCTCGCTCTGATCGTGCGTGACATAGACGACATTGATGCCGAGACGGTCGTGCAGGTGCTTGATCTCGAGCTGCATATGCTCGCGCAACTGCTTGTCGAGCGCACCGAGCGGCTCGTCCATCAGCACGAGCTGCGGCTCGAAGACGAGGGCGCGAGCAAGTGCGATGCGTTGTTGCTGGCCGCCGGACATCTGCGCCGGCCGGCGGTTTTCGAAGCTTGCCATGCGCACCATGTCGAGCGCGTGGCGCACGCGTTCCGTCACGTCAGCCTTGGGAAGGCGGCGCATTTTCAACGGAAAGGCGAGATTTTCTCCGACCGTCATGTGAGGGAACAGCGCGTAGTTCTGGAACACGACGCCGATATTGCGCCGGTGGGGCGGCACACGCTCGATGCGGCTGCCGGCCAGTGTGATCGTGCCGTGGGTGGGGATTTCGAAGCCGGCAAGCATCATCAGCGTCGTCGTCTTGCCCGAGCCGGAGGGGCCGAGCAGCGTCAGGAATTCGCCCTTGGCGACGTCGAGGTCGAGACCCCGCACGACATAGCTCTTGCCATCATAGGATTTGCGCACGCCTTCGAAGGCGATGAACCGCTCTGTCATTTGCAGCTTCCTCCACACCGGCGGGTTCCCATCCCTTTGTCTCGGTGTAGGAAGATATTGTCTCGGTCCAATTATGATTGTCAAGCACACAAATTATTTTGTTTCGCTCCCTTGTTGCCGTCGCCTTTCGAAAAAAAAAGTGATATCAGCGAAAAAATTCACGAGATTTGTTGGTTTCGCCTGTTTTGGCGGCGAGCAAGTCAGCCCGATGCGGATTTTTGTATGGCTTCCGATAGAGAAAAAATCCAGACAAAGGCAGCACAAAGGCTGCCTGCCTATCTACAGCTCGCTGCCGAACTGGAGGCGAGAATCCGTGCGGGGGATCTCGCCCCCGGCAGCCAGCTTCCGCCGCAACGCGATCTCGCCAAGGAGCGGTCGGTCAATGTCTCGACCGTCACCCGCGCCTATCGCGAACTGCAGAATCTCAACCTCGTCGTCGGCAGCACGCGGCGGGGCACCATCGTACGCGCGGAGGCGGCCATGCCGCGTGTCGACCGCGCGACGAAGGCGCCCGGCATCATCGACCTTACCGTCAACCGACCCGCCGTGGACGACTTCCAGCAGCGCCTTGCCGAAGCCCTGCCGCATCTTGCGGAAGATCCGCGTTTCGGACAGATGCAGGAGTATCAGCCGCCGGAAGGCCCCATCTGGGCGCGCGAGGCGGCGCGGCAATGGATTTCGCTGAACGGTTTTACGCCAGCGGTCGAGGACATCGTGGTCACAAGCGGCGCGCAGCACGCGTTGCTCGCCGTCGTCAGCAGCATCGTCGAGCCCGGCGACGTCGTCGTCTCCGACCGGCTAACCTATTACGGCCTCAAGGCCCTCGCCGCCATGTTCCGTTTCCGCATCGTCGGCGTCGGCATGGACGAGGAGGGGCTCTCGGCCAGCGAACTGGAGGCCGTATGCGCACATGAAACGGTGCGTGCTGTCTTCACCACACCCTCCATGCACAATCCGAGCGTCGTGACGATGAGTGAACGACGCCGCCGCGAGCTGGTGGAGGTCTGCGAGAAGCACGACGTCGTGATCATCGAGGACGATGTCTACGGCCCGATGCTCGCAGACCGGGCGCCGGCTCTGATCACGTTGGCGCCGCACCGTACCTACCACATTTCCGCGCTATCCAAGGCGCTCGCACCGGGGCTTCGCGTCGGTTATCTGACCTGTCCGCCCGGCCTCGCGCTGGTGACGGCGGAAGCGATCCGCACCACGTCCTGGATGCCCGCGCCGGTGCCGCTGCTCATTGCCACCCGCTGGCTGGAAGACGGTACGGCGAAGGCCATCCTGAAAGCGCAACTGGCGGAATTGCGCGCTCGCAACGCACTCGCCGCCGCACTTCTTTCCGGCCACAGTTTCGGTTCGGACTCACGCTGCATGTTCGTATGGCTACGTCTGCCGGCTCCCTGGCGCTCGGAGGATTTCACCGCGACGCTGAACGCGCATGGCGTTGCCGTCATGCCGGCCAGCGCCTTCGCCTGCGATCGCCAGCCGGTGGAACACGCCGTGCGCATCAACATTGCCTGCGCCGCCTCGCGGGATGAACTGGCCGCAGCGCTTCGTATCATCGTGTCCACATTGGCCGACCGTCCGCGGGCTCTGATCGGCCATGCCTGAGACGTTGTATCGTGAATTCGCAGTGCCGGCGCAGGCTTCATCGGCCTCGCCGCCTCGAGCCTTTGCCTCGCTGTAGGAGCTTCGTCTCGTCATCCCGTAAGGCTGTGGCGAATTTCGGCTGCCTCGCAAAGGTCGTATCCCAAACCTCGGGCAGCCTCGGCGGCCGTTGCGACAAGTGCGGCATTCGACGGGGCGGTGTTGCCATCCGGCAAATGCAGATTGTTCTCGAAGCCGACGCGGACATGCCCCCCCAGCAGCGCTGCGGCGGTCACGCAGGCGGCCTCGTACCGGCCGAAGGCGCAGACGCTCCAGTTTGCGAAATGTGGCTGGTCCGGGCCCAGGAAAGGCAGGAGATCGGCGGGCTGTGAGGTCTGGGAGACGGTGTAGCGGCCGAGCACGTAGAGTACGGGAATGTCGGGCCAGGGTACCAGCCCGCGCCGGATCATGCCCGAAAGCCGTAGGGCTTCCGTGGGGTCGTAGAGGATGATCTGCGGCAGGACGTTTTCCCGTTTCATCCAGGCGAGCGCTTCGGCAAAGGCCGGCTCGGCGGCCTTATCTGGAACGAGTTCGCGCAGGGCGAGCGAGGCGGCTTGCGGCCGCACGCCCTTCAGCACCGCGATCTGCTCGGCCGGCGTGTAAATTCCGAGCGCTTCCGTCGTGATCTGGATCACCAGCCGGTCGCCGACTTCCTCGCGGATGGCGTCGGTCGCCTGCCGGTAGGCATCGGCATCGAGCAGGTGACGGCCGTCGGGGCGGCGGACGTGGACATGGATCATTGCGGCGCCGGCCTCCAGGCATTCGGCGGCGGTGCGGGCGAGTTCGGCCGGCGTCAGCGGAATGGCGGGATGATCCGCCTTCATACGGCGCCCGCCATTCGGCGCCACTGCAATCGCCACCCGATGCGGTCTATAGGGGTCTGTCATTTGCCGATCCCGAATATGATTCATATGGATCATATTTTTACATTACTGAAACACTTGTTGCAATCCTTGAAGGAAGGGTGTAATCCCATGCCCATGCAAACCGGCCCTCTCGCAGATCCGATCGTCCAGGCCTTCGACATGATGTCGGAGCAGCTTCAGGCAGCGGCGCGTTACGTGCTGAACCAGCCCCGTGACGTGGCGCTTCTTTCCATGCGCGAGCAGGCCCGGCAGGCCGGCGTCCAGCCCGCCACCATGACGCGGCTTGCAAAACATCTCGGCCTTGCCGGCTACGAGGACGTCCGCCAGCTCTATGCCGATGCCATGCGCAACGACGTGACGGGGTTTGCCGGCCGCGTCGGGGCGCAGGCGAAAAGCCAGAAGCTCAAGGGCGACCATGCCCTGGCGGCAGATATGCTTGGCGGCATCGCCGCACAGGTCGGCCAGCTCTCGCAGCCGGCGGCGCTCGATACGCTTGTCGAGGCGGCGGGGCGGCTGAGCGCGGCGCGGCGCATCTATTGCCTCGGCCTGCGATCCAGCCATTCGCCGGCCTGGCACCTGCATTACATCCTCTCGCTTGCCGGCAAGCATTCGATCATGCTGGATGCCGTCGGCGGCATCGGCGCGGACGCGCTCGGCAGCGCGACAGCCGACGATGTTCTGGTCGCCGCCAGCGTGCTGCCCTATACGCGCCAGACGATCGAGATCGCCGACTATGCCGGCGAGGCGGGCGTGCCGCTGATTGCCATTACCGACAGCCCCGTCGCCCCGCTCGCCCAGCTTGCCGCCTGCACGGTCGTCGTGCCGACCGAAAGCCCGTCCTTCCTTCACACCATGTCGCCCGCCTTCGTCGTCGCCGAGGTGCTGGGCGCGCTGGTCGCGGGGCAGGCCGGGGATGCCGCCGGTGCGGCCCTCGCCGGCGTCGATCGCCAATCCGCCGCTCTCAACATTCATCTCAAGACAAGGATGAAGCGTCCGTGACCCATATTCTGCACCGCGCCATTCATTCCCGCATGCCGGTCGCCGTCGGCGGCAAGGGCATCGAGCTCTTCGATGCGGAGGGCAAGGCCTATATCGATGCCTCGGGCGGCGCGGCGGTCTCCTGTCTCGGTCACGCTCATCCCGCCGTCCTCGCCGCGCTGCACGAACAACTCGACCGGCTTGCTTATGCCCATACCGGCTTCTTCACGTCGCAAGCCGCAGAAGAGCTTGCCGACCTGCTGATCGAGGATGCACCGGCCGGCCTCGGCCATGTCTATCTCGTCAGCGGCGGCTCGGAAGCAGTCGAGGCGGCGCTGAAGATGGCGCGGCAGTATTTCGTCGAGAAGGGCGAGCCGCAGCGCCGCCATATCATCGCGCGCCGGCAGAGCTACCACGGCAACACGCTCGGGGCGCTTGCGGCGGGCGGCAACGAATGGCGGCGCGAGCAGTTCAAGCCGCTGCTGATCGAAACCCACCACATCGACCCCTGTTATGCCTATCGGCTGCAGCAGCCGGGGGAAAGCGACGAGGCCTACGCCGCGCGCGCCGCCGGGCAACTGGAAGAGAAAATACTCGAACTCGGCGCGGACGAGGTCATCGCCTTCGTCGCCGAGCCGGTGGTGGGCGCCACCGCCGGCGCTGTGCCGCCGGTGGCCGATTACCTCAAGCGCATCCGCGCCATCTGCGACCGCTACGGCGTGTTGCTGATCCTCGACGAGGTGATGTGCGGCATGGGCCGTACCGGGACGCTGCACGCCTGCGAGCAGGACGGGGTTGCGCCCGACCTGATGACCATCGCCAAGGGCCTGGGCGGCGGCTACCAGCCGGTCGGCGCGGTCCTGCTCTCGGAAAAGATCTTCGACGCCTTTTCGCGTGGTTCCGGCTTCTTCCAGCACGGCCATACCTATATGGGCCACCCGATGGCGGCGGCTGCGGGTCTTGCCGTGCAGCAGGTCATCCGGCGCGAAAACCTGCTCGCCAATGTCGTCGCCATGGGCGCGGAGCTGGAGCGACAGCTGACCGAGCGCCTCGGCAACCACCACCATGTCGGCGATATCCGCGGGCGCGGCCTGTTCCGGGGCGTCGAGCTCGTCGCGGACCGCGCCGGCAAGCGGCCGTTCGATTCGAAACTCAAGCTCAACGCGCTCATCAAGAAAGAGGCGATGGCGCGCGGGCTGATGGTCTACCCGATGGGTGGCACCATCGACGGCCGTCTCGGCGACCATGTGCTCATCGCCCCGCCCTTCATCGTCGACCGTGCCGATATCGGCCACATCGTCGAGCGGCTGGGCGATGCCATCGACGCCGCCACGAGCGCTCTTCCACACGCATAACCAAGCAAAAGGGGAACTACCATGAAACTGCGTACTATTCTCTTTGCCGCCTTTGCAACGGCCGTCGCCCTTGCTCCGGCAGCCCGCGCCGAAGATCTCGTGGTCGCCACGGACACGGCCTTCGTGCCCTTCGAATTCAAGGAAGGCGACAAATATGTCGGCTTCGACATCGACATGTGGGACGCCATCGCCAAGGAAATCGGCGTCACCTACACGCTGCAGCCCATGGATTTCAACGGCATCATCCCCGCACTCCAGACCAAGCAGGTCGACGTGGCGCTTGCCGGCATCACGATCAAGGACGAGCGCAAGAAGGCCATCGACTTTTCCGACGGCTACTATGACAGCGGCTTCCTGCTGATGGTGCCGGCGGACAGCACGGTCAAGAGCGCGGATGATCTCAAGGGCAAGGTGCTCGCCACCAAGACCGGCACATCTGCGACCGACTATGCCAAGGAGCACTTCAAGGAAACGGAACTGCGCCAGTTCCCCAATATCGACAATGCCTATCTGGAGCTGCAGACCGGCCGCGTCGATGCCGCCATGCACGATACGCCGAACGTGCTCTACTACGTAAAGACCGCCGGCGGCGGCAAGGTGAAGGCCGTCGGCGAGCAGATGATGGCTCATCAATACGGCATCGGCTTCCCGAAGGGCAGCGAACTGGTCGCCAAGGTCAATGCCGCGCTCGCCAACATGAAGAAGGACGGTCGCTACACCGAAATCTACAAGAAGTGGTTTGGCACCGAGCCCAAGCTCTGATGCCTTTAGCCTGAGCGCGCCAGCCGGCCGGCGGGCGCGCTCCCCTCTCACCGGGGAACCGATCCATGGAATTCGACTGGTCCGTCATCGGCGAGGCCATGCCCGCTCTGTTGAGCGGCGCACGCCTCACCGTCCTCATCACCATCGCCGGCCTCGTGGGCGGCCTCATCGTCGGCTTCGTCGCGGGGCTGATGCGCGCCTACGGCAATGCGATGCTGAACGCCATCGCCTTCGCCTATGTCGAGCTCATTCGCGGAACGCCGATCGTCGTGCAGGTGATGTTCATCTATTTCGCACTGCCGGTGCTCGCCGACATCAGGGTCAACCCGATGACCGCGGCCGTGACGGCGATCGTCGTCAATGCCGGGGCCTATATCGCCGAGATCGTGCGCGGCTCCTTCCTCTCGGTCCACAAGGGCTTGAAGGAGGCGGGGCTGGCGCTCGGCCTGCCGATGTGGAAGGTGCTCGTCTACATCATCGGCCCGGTCGCCTTCCGGCGCATGATCCCGCCGCTCGGCAACCAGTTCATCGTCAGCCTCAAGGATACCTCGCTGTTCATCGTCATCGGTGTCGGCGAGCTTACCCGCCAGGGACAGGAGATCATGGCCGCCAACTTCCGCGCCGTCGAGATCTGGAGCGCGGTGGCGATCCTCTACCTGCTGATGACCGGAACCCTGACGCTGATCCTGCGCGTCACCGAAAAGAGGATGCGGATCCTATGAGCATCGTGGAGTTTCGAAACGTCACGAAAACCTTCGGCGCCGTCGTGGTGCTGCGCGAAGTCGACCTCAACATCGACAAGGGCGAAGTGGTGGTGCTGATCGGCCCCTCCGGTTCCGGCAAGTCGACGTTGCTTCGTTGCATCAACGCGCTGGAGGAGATCAATGGCGGCGATCTCGTCGTCGACAATATCAGCGTGAAGGCCGGCCGCTCGCAGGTGCGCCATATCCGCCAGGAGGCGGGCATGGTCTTCCAGCAGTTCAATCTCTTTCCGCAGATGACGGCTCTCGAGAACGTCGCCTTCGGTCCCCGCCGCGTGCGCGGCGTCAGCCGGGCCGAAGCACTGGAACAGGCGCGGGCGCTGCTGGCCAAGGTAGGGCTTGCCGAGCGCGGCCACCATTATCCGTCCGAACTGTCGGGCGGGCAGCAGCAGCGCGTGGCGATCGCGCGGGCGCTTGCCGTCAAGCCGAAGCTGATGCTGTTCGACGAGCCCACCTCGGCACTCGATCCGGAATTGCGCCACGAGGTGCTGCGCGTGATGCAGGCCCTGGCGGAAGAGGGCATGACGATGATCGTGGTGACCCATGAAATGGCCTTTGCCCGACAGGTCGGCACGCGGCTGATCTTCATGGAAGACGGCAAGATTTCCGTCGACGGCAATCCGGCCACCCTGCTCGCCAATCCGGAAAATCCACGCCTGCGGGAGTTTTTGCAGCATGTCCACTGATGCCGGGCTGAGCTTCATCGAGATCGCCGGTACGCCGCACGAAGTCGGTGTGGGTCTTGGCCGCTTCGGCCGCGAGATCGTCCATCGCCATCTCGTCAAGGGCCATGCCTGGGCCTCCGTCATGGCATTTCGGGACGATCCGCGCATCGCCGCGATGCAGGGTCTGGTCGAGGCGCGTTTCCCCGCCTATTGGGCGGAACTGCAAGGCCTTGCCGTCGGTCTCGATCTGGCCTTCGACGAGGTCTTCCTGTGGAACTGCCGGGGCGATGTCTGGGCCTTTGCGCCGGACGGCTGCACGACGGTGCAGGTTCCCGGCCGGGAACCGCTCCTTGCCCACAACGAGGATGGCGATCCTGGTTTCCGCGGCCATTGCGCACTCGCCCATGTCCGCGCCGAGGGCGGCGTCGCCTTCACCAGCTTCGTCTATCCCGCCTCGATCCCCGGTCACACGTTCGCGGTGACGGAGGCCGGCCTCGTCCAGACCGTCAACAATATCCGCTCGCGCAGGATCGGTGTTGGCTTGCCGCGCATGGTTCTCGGCCGCGCCCTCCTCGACTGCCGTACGCTCGACGAGGCTGTTCGCTTCCTCGAGACGTCCGAGCGCGCCGGGGCGTTCCACATGACGCTCGCCCAGAAGGGCGACCCACGCCTCGTCAGTATCGAATATACTCATACGACCTGTAGCCTGACCGTCATCGATCGCCCGCGATGCCATGCCAATCATCTGGTTCACGACGGCACGCGACAGGAGGAGCAGGTGATCACCGGTTCCTCGCAGTCCCGCCAAGAGCGCGGCGACGCCATCCTTGCCCGTGCAACAAGCCCGCACCCGAATCCCCTCGAAATTCTCTGGGACAGTAGCATCGCGCCTCTTCCTATCTACCGCGCGCAGCCAGACGATCCGGACCACGAAAACACGCTTGCCACAGCGATCTTCCGCATCGGCGCCGAGGCGATCCATTGGCAGGTTTATGATCAAGCCGACGCATTGCCGCGCTTCACGATGGATGGCGGGTTGACGCCTAGTTAGCTGTCGTCCTGAAAAACCGGGGGCATGCTCCGTTGGGTCGGAGGGCGCTGCGTCGTCCTGCGCCTGCATCAAAGTCGCGCGGTGCGACCACTCTGCCGTCAGCATGAAGGTCGAAATCGAAAGCAACCGAGAGACATCGAGGTGCTGGACCGAATTTCTTGCGGCCCATTCATTTCGGCTTCGGCAATTTCAGTCCATGAGCGATACTGGAGATGGACGCACTGATGGCGATCGGCAACATCAGGAGGGAAACAGATGCCGGAGGTCGAGCTGAAGCTTGAGATCGCACCGGAGGACGCCGAAGTCCTCATCGCATCGGATTTGCTCGGCGCATCCGGAGAGAGCCGTGAGCAGCGCTCGACCTATTTCGATACGGATGACCGCAGGCTGTTCAAGGGCGGTTTTTCTCTCAGGATACGTCACCTGGGCAAGACAAGGCTCCAGACCGTCAAGGCTGCGGCCTCGACGGCGTCGCTGTTTTCCCGGGGGGAATGGGAGAGGCAGGTGACATCCGATGTACCGATCATCGAGCATGGCACGCCTTTGCAGGCCGTATTTGGCGATATCGGCCAGGCGCTGACACCGATTTTCGAGGTCGACGTGGCGCGTCGCGTCTGGAATGTCGTCGAGGGCAAATCAAATATCGAAGTGTCGCTCGACCTGGGAGATATCCTCGCCGACGAGCGCCGCCAGCGCATTTGCGAAATCGAGCTGGAACTCAAGGACGGCGATCCCATCGACCTGTTCCGCCTTGCGCGGAGGATCGTAGCGATCATTCCGGCGAAAATCGGTGTGCGGTCGAAAGCGGAGCGCGGCTATCGCCTGCTGGAAGCGGCATCCAGCGCGGCCAAGGCGGAGCCGACGGACCTCGCACCTGATATGACCGCTGAGGCAGCGTTCCGCCGGATCGCGCAATCCTGCTTCCGCCAGTTCCGCCTCAATGAATCCGTTCTGCTTCGTCGCAGGAGCGAGGACGCTCTTCACCAGGCCCGCGTTGCGCTCCGGCGTCTTCGATCGGCCCTATACCTGTTCAAGGCGCATCTTGGGGAGGACGCCGGCCGATTTTCGAGCGAGTTCCGCTGGCTTGCCGGCCTTTTGGGAGATGTCAGGAACCTCGATGTGCTTCTGGCCAAGGTGACCGAGGACGAGGTCCGGGAAAAGCTTCTCGATGCGCGCGAAAAGGCCTGCACGGTTGCCGTCGAGGCGCTTTCCTCGTCGCGCGCCAGTGCTCTGGCGATGGATTTCTACGAATGGATCCATTGCGGTCCGTATCGTGACGAACCGGCATTGCAGCTGCCCGCGAAGGAATTTGCCCGGAAGGCTTTGGACAAGTGCCGGCGCAAGCTCAAGAAACATGGGCGCGAGCTTGCTACTGTCGGTGACGAAGATCGGCACAGGGTCCGCAAGGATGCGAAGAAGCTGCGCTACGCTTCGGAGTTTTTTCAAGCGCTCTTTGCGAGCAAAAGAGATGGCCGCCGGTACAAACACTTCAGCGACGCCATGGAAACGGTGCAGGATCATCTCGGCGCCTTGAATGATCTTGCCTCCAGCCTGGCTGTTCTGCGCAAGCACGGTCTGGAAAGCGTAATTGCGAAAGCCGCCGGCGACCAGGCAGGCAAGAGGGGGCTGATCCGGGATGCGCAAGCGGCGCTGGATCAATTGATCGAAACCAAGAGGTTCTGGCGATAGGCGGCACGGCCCCGGCCTCGTTCAGGAGCGCAAAAAGGGCGGGCTGGTTCGCCCGCCGCCGTCCTCCCGGGTCCGAGGGTCCGTGTGAACCGACGGCGGATGAAGCGCAGATCAAGTATCGGGTTCCTTACCTGCAACTTGTCACGATGCATTCCCTTCAGGGAACGGTAATCGGCTTGATGTCCGGGCAACGGCGGACGAAGGCGCGTCAGCGCGGGCATGATGAGGCGGTGGGCGGAAAAGCCGACGCTGAGCGTGCCGCGCTCCATGCGCGCTTCGGTGCCGGGTGTTTGGTGGCCTTTGCCGATCAGGGCTAAATATCGGTCCGGTCCTTTCAGAACCGTGGCGAGCGGCACGCCGAGCTGCCGGCTCGCGAACATCTGGCACGCTGACTGCGTGCCAGAAGGAGGTGATCTACATTCCGACGTCCGTGGTGCGGAGAAAATCCCGCACCACCGTAACGAGCCCGTTGAGCGGCTGGTCGTCGCGGTAGATGGGAACAACGCCGCGTACCCGATCGTAAAGCGTTCGGGTACCGACAGCCTTGCCGCCGGCACCGGGCTGCATGTCATAGGCTTGTGCGGCAGCCATGACCTCGATGGCGAGAACGGTTTCGAGATTGGTGAGGATGGCGAGCGCCTTGTCGGCGGCCGGAGTGGCGTGGGTGAGGATATCTTCCTGCAGCGCCGAGGTGATGCCGCCGTCCAGGCTGGCGGGGGCGGCGAGGCGGCGGTTTTCCGCGACGAGCGCCGCGGCCGTATACTGGATGATCATGAAGCCCGAGGCGACGCCGCTGCCTTCCGCGAGGAAGGCGGGCAGGCCGCTGACGAGTGGATTGACGAGCCGGTCGATGCGCCGTTCGGAAATGGCGGCAAGCTCCGCCGCCGCTATGCCCAGCGCATCCATGGCAAGGCCGAGTGCGGCCCCGACGGCGTGGGCCTGCGAATGAACTTCCGGCGACTCCGGCGTGCCCGCGACGATGGGGTTGTCCGTGACGCTGGCAAGCTCGCGGCTCACCACGTCTGCGACCTGGGCGAGGCTGTCGCGCACGGCGCCATGCACCTGCGGCACCGCGCGCAGGCTGAGCGGATCCTGCGTGCGCGAGCCGGCGGACTGCGCGAGCAGCGGGCTTCCGGCGAGCAGGCGGCGCAGGTTCTCGCCGACCGTCCGCAGGCCGGGGGAAGTGCGCAGCGCCAGAGGCGCGGCGGCGAAGGGATCGGCTTGCGCGCCGAGATTTTCATAACTCATCGCCGCGGCGGCATCGGCCCAGCCGGCAAGGTGCGCGGCACGGGCAAGGGCGAGGCTCGCAAGGCCGGTGGCGCAGGGCGTGCCGTTGACGAGGCTGAGGCCTTCCTTGGCGCCGAGCACCAGCGGCGCACGGCCGAGTTTCTCCAGCGCCTGCCGGCCGGAAACCAGCGTGCCCTCATGGCGGGCTTCGCCCTCGCCGATCAGCACGATTCCGATGGCCGCGGCGTGCGTGAGATAGCCGACCGATCCCTTCGATGGGATGACCGGCAGGATATCGGCGTTGAGCAGCGCCAGCAGTGTCTCGACCGTCTCGATGCGCACGCCGGAATAGCCGTGGGCGAAATTGGCGATCTGCGCGGCCATCACGGCACGGGTTTCTTCCCGGCCGAGCGGTTCGCCGACGCCGCAGGCATGGCTGAGCAGGATGTTGCGGGAGAGCGCTTGCTGTTCGGGGATGTCCACGATCACGTCGCAGAGCGCGCCGACGCCCGTATTGATGCCGTAGCCGCGCACGCGCTTTTCGACGAGCGCATCGACCACCGCACGGGCGGCGGCGATGCGCTGCCATGTCTTGTCCGGCAGGGAAATCGCTGCGCCCTTGGCGACAGCGGCGATTTCCTGCCATGTCAGTGCACGATCGAGAACGATCGTTTCAGGCATGATGGGCTTCTCCTGCGCCGGTGCGGCGCTGCACGAAACGGGCGACATAGTCGTTGGCGGGGCTGTTGAGGATCTCGCTCGGCGTGCCGACCTGCACCAGCTTGCCGTCCTTGAGGATCGCGATCTGCGCGCCGATACGCAAGGCCTCGTCGAGATCGTGCGTGATGAAGACGATGGTCTTGTGCAGGTTCTTTTCGAGCTGGAGCAACTGGTCCTGCATGTCGGCGCGGATCAGCGGATCGAGCGCGGAGAAGGCCTCGTCCATCAGGATGACGTCGGTATCGGCCGCAAGCGCCCGGGCAAGGCCGACGCGCTGCTTCATGCCGCCGGAAAGCTGGTGCGGGTATTTGTTCTCATAGCCGGCGAGGCCGACCGTTTCGATCCACTTCATGCCGATAGGCGTGGAATCCGTCTTGGTGAGCCCGCGCACGCGCTGGCCGTAGACGACGTTCTGCAACACGGTGCGGTGCGGCATCAGGCCGAAATTCTGGAACACCATGCTGACGCGCCGGTTGCGGAAGTCGCGCAGTTCCTTCGGCTTGAGGTCGAGCACATTGCCGCCGTCGATGAGGATTTCTCCGCTGGTCGGCTCGATCAGCCGGTTGATGTGGCGCACCAGCGTCGACTTGCCCGAGCCGGAGAGGCCCATGATGACGAAGATGCGGCCGCCAGCGATATCGAGGCTGACATTGTCAAGGCCGACGCTGCAACCGGTCTTCGCCAGCACCTCGGACTTGTCGGCGCCCTGCTGGGTCATGGCGAGCGCCGTTTTCCAGTTGCCACCGAAAATCTTGGAAACGTTGCGGATGTTGATGTCAGTCATTGCCGCGCTCCTTTCGGCTCATCTGGCCGAAGCCCTGCGTGATGCGATCGAGCACGATCGCAAGGATGACGATGCCGAGGCCCGCTTCGAGCCCCTTGCCGACGTCGAGCGTCTGGATGCCGTTCAGGACCTGCTCGCCGAGGCCGCGCGCGCCGATCATCGAGGCGACGACGACCATGGAGAGCGCCATCATGATGGTCTGGTTGAGGCCGGCCATGATGGTGGGCGTGGCGAGCGGCAGCTCGACGCCGAAGAGGATCTGCGACGGACTGCCGCCGAAAGCGGTCGCGGCTTCCACCACCTCGCCATCCACCTGGCGGATGCCGAGATCGGTGAGGCGGATAAGCGGCGGCACGGCGTAGATGATGGTGGCGAGCACCGCCGGCACCTTGCCGAGGCCGAAGAGCATGATCGCCGGAATGAGATAGACGAAGCTCGGCATGGTCTGCATGACATCGAGCACGGGAAGGGTGATGCGCCGCATAAGCTCGCTTTTTGCAAGCCAGATGCCCATGGGCACGCCGATGGCGACGGAGATGAGGCTGGCGATCAGCATCAGCGCCAGCGTCTGCATCGTCAAATCCCACAGGCCAAGCGCACCGACGGCGAAAAGCATGACCGCGACCGTGACGACAAGGGAAATCTTCTTCGACGCGAACCAGGCGAGCGCCAGGAAGACGATGAAGACGGCCCACCAGGGAAGGCCGCGCAGGATCCACTCCACGAAGAGGATGGCCTGAAGGAGCGTGTGCGAGATCGCCTTGAAGACGAAACCGTAATTCACCACCAGCGACTGCACGAAGTCGTTGATGGGGCCTCGAATGGAAATATGGAAAGCTTCAGGAAACATCGGTGACACCTCGCACGCCCGCCACCCTCCCGGTAGCCGGCCCCTGTCCTGACGGGAAAAGGCTGCACGCGGACGCTCCGCGTGCAGCCTTGCGATTACTTGACGGCCGCTTCGATGCGCGCCTTCGCATCCGCCGAGACCCACCCACCCCAGACGTCTGCCTTGGTCTGGAGGAAGTTCTTCGCGGCGGCGACGGCATCGACCTTCTGGTCGGTCATGTAGGCGAGGCTGGCATTGACTTCTTCCAGCGGGAAGGTCGCCTTTTCGAGGATTTCCATGATCTCGGGCGCCTCGCCGGCAAATGTGCTGTTGACGCCATAGGCGACCTCGACGGAGGGGAAGGCGCAGCCGGCCTCGCGCTTGCCGTCGGCACTGGTCAGTTCCTTCCAGCAGGCTTCGCTATAGGCAGGCTCTTCGAGCTGGACGAGCTTGTACTTGCCCATGATCGCCGTCGGGCTCCAGTAGTAGAAGAGCATCGGCTCCTGCTGGAGGTAGGCGGCGGCAATCGCCGCGTCGAGCGCGGTGCCCGTGCCGGGACGGAAGTTCACATAGCTCTCGCCGAGCTTGTAGGCCGCAAGCTTGGCGGTGTTGACACCCTCGCAGGTCCAGCCCGACGGGCAATTCAGGAAGCGGCCCTTGGTCGGCTCTTCCGGATCCTTGAACAGTTCGACGAATTTCGGGTCGGAAAGCTGCTCGACGCTCTTGAGATCCGGTGCCTTCGCCCCGTCGCCCTTGACGAGATATTCCGGCACGAACCAGCCTTCCGCCGCGCCCACGAAGGTCTTGCCGACCGATTTCACCTGGCCCGCTTCGGCAGCCTTGTTCCAGACGTCGGAACGGCCGATCCATTCTTCGGCGAAGATCTGCACGTCGTTGTTGGCCGTCGCCTGCTCCAGCGTCACGGAGTTGCCGGGGATGGAATCGACCTTGCAGTCGTAACCCTTGGAGAGGATTTCCTTCATGACCTCGGTGATGAAGGCGCCGCTTTCCCAATCGATGCCGGCAAAGGTGACGGTCTTGCCGTCGCCGCAATAGGAGGCCTCGGCCGTGCCGGCGGAAGCGCCGACAAGGGCTGCGGCGGCGAGAAGTGCGTATTTCAGTTTGGAATTCAGCATGTCAGTTCCCCTTTTTTGAATGATGCGACGTTGAAAACCAGAAATATGAGAGACTGTCGGGGCAGCCATCATGTCATGCGTAGTCTCCGATAAGTTCACTATACAACTTGTATAGGCAAATGTGTGATACGCGGCGGCGGCAAAGCGCGTCCGGCGGCGACATGGAGTGTCGCATCTGCAACCATGCCCGGCACGGACGCTGTAGCTTGTAAAGGCCTGTTTGCCTGTTTTGCGGCGATAGTGCTGATGCTTCGGGTGTTTCGCATGCTCCGAGCCCACCCGCCTTCCGGCTGGGTCATTGCGCCTGATGCAATGGGGAGACAAGTCATGGCCGACATCCCAAGTTGTATATGGAACATTGCAGAGTTCCAGTAGACAATCAAGTGGCCAGAAGGAAAAATCTATGCTTACTTTCGTCGAAGAGAGATTGTAACAGATGCTGATCTCAATGCAGGGAGCCGTGGTCATGCCGCACGAAGAGACCGGCCTTTCGGCGAGAGGCGCGAAGGACCGCGGCGCGCCGATCTACGAGCGTATGAAAACCGAGATCCGGACGCGCATCGAAACCGGCGAATGGCCGGTCAATCATCGTATCCCGTCGGAGAACGAACTGGTGGAAACGCTCGGCGTCAGCCGCATGACGGCGAACCGCGCGCTTCGGGAACTGGCCAATGAAGGCGTCATCACGCGTGTGCAGGGCAGGGGCTCGTTCGTCGCGCCGAAGAAGCGCAGCGCCCCGGTCCTCGGCGTGCGCAACATCGCCGACGAGATTATCGAACGCGGCTCGGTCCACCGTACGGAACTGATCCTCGCCCAGAGCGAGATCTGCAGCCATGAGCTGGCGGCTGCGCTGGAGCTGAATGTGGGCGCCCAGTCCTTCCACTCGGTCATGGTGCATCACGAGGATGACGTACCGATCCAGCTTGAGGATCGTTTCGTCAATCCCGCCGTCGCGCCCGATTATCTGGAGCAGGACTTTTCCCGCACGACGCCCAATGCGTTTCTCACGAGCATCGCGCCGATTGCCCGGACGGAGCAGTTCATCGAAGCTGTGCTGCCGCAGCCCTGGGAATGCAAGGTGCTGGCGATCGCCCGCTCCGAACCGTGCATCCTCATCCGCCGCCGCACCTGGTCGCAGGACCGAGTGGTGACGTCCGTGCGCCTGCTCTATCCCGGCTCGCGCTATCGTTTGCAGAGCAATTTTTGAGCTTGGGTGAGCAGTCGCTGCCCGAAGCCGGCTTTGCGCCGGAAGTGGTGGAGGTTGTCAGCGGGTTGTCCAGCCACGATGTCGCTGTTCCGCCAGCAGGAAGATTGCCAGTATGCAGCACAGCAGGCCGAGGACGAATGGCAGCCCCTGGTGACCGATGAGATGCATCGCCAATCCCGTCGCGGGTGAGCCGGCGATGCCGCCGACGCCCCAAAACAAGGCGAACGCCGCGTTGCCGGCGATCAGGGCTCGTCCCCGGAAACGCTCGCCGAGCTGGATCAGCGCCATGGTGTAGAGCCCGAACGACACTCCGCCCCAGAGGAAGGCGACCGGCCAGAGCAGCCAGGTGTCGAAGACCGCCTGCAGCAGGAGGCAGCCGGCGAGGGAAGCCAAAGTACAGAACAGCATGGTTCGCGCCGAGCCAAGCCGCTCGGCCATGCGCCCGAGCACGACCTGCAGCAAGGCATTGCCTGCGACGAAACAGGTGATGAGCGTCGCGATGCGCCGTTCGGTGCTGCCGAGCGCCGCGCCATAGACCGCGAGCAGGGTCAGCAGGGTCTGCTCGAAAGAGGCGGCGACGAAAACGGCGAGCAGGAGAAGTGGCGCCAGCGCGAAAAAACCGCCGACCGATACCGCCTCGCCTTCCTGCGGCATCTTCGGCAGGCGCGGCACGACCGCAAGCACGATCGGGCCGCACAGGAGGAAGGCCGCGATGCCGATCATGAAAGGCAGCCAACCCTCGGTTCCGACCAGATGGAGCGAAAGCGGGCCGAGGGCGAAACCACCGGAAACGAGCGACGAATAGAGGCCCATGATACGCCCGCGGCGTTCGGCGGGCGTGATTGCGACCAGCCAGGTTTCGCTGATCACGGAAAGCGGATTGGCGAAGACGCCGAGCAGGAAGCGCAGCGGCATCCAGGCCCGGATGTCCTGTGTCCAGGCGATGGCGATCAAGGTGAGCGCGGCGAGGATCGAACACAGGATCGCCAGCCGTGCGGCGCCGACACGCCTTGCCAGCACCGGAATCAAGGGGGCGGAGACGATGAAACCCAGCGGCGTCATTGCCGCCGACAGGCCGATCAGGCCGGGCGTGGTGCCTTGCCGCTCGAGAATGAAGCTGAGCAGCGGATAGGTTAGCCCCTGTGCCACCGCGAAGACCGTGACAGTCGCTATGATGCCCGCCATCGCGCCCCACGGGATGGGCCTGCCCCGCACCGGTATCGTGTCTTCCGAAATCATGCAGACCTCCCGCTGGACGTCGAAGAGGATGGATTCTGCGCGATGGGGTAGCCGCCCGTCCTTAAGTGCTTCCAAAAAGTTCTCAAAAGCATGCGAACCGACTATAGATGCGCCCATGCAGGGATCGCGTTTTGCCTTTGGTCCGTTCGTGCTTGATCCAGGGGTGGGAACGCTTGTTCGGAACGATGAGCCCGTTGCCATCGGTCATCGCGGCTTGAGGCTGCTTGCGGCGCTCGTCGGGCGGCCCGGTGAAATTCTGGGCAAGGCCGAATTGATGGATGCGGCCTGGCCGGGCATGGCGGTCGAGGAAGGCAATCTTACCGTTCAGATCGCGCAGCTCAGGAAACTGCTTGGCCGGGCGGTGGACGGCAGCGAGTGGATTTCGACGGTTCCGCGCGTCGGCTACCGCTTTACGAGGGCAAGCGAACGGCTCAAGGGTACGAAGAAGAAGCCTTTGCCGCCGCCCGACAAGCCATCGATCGCCGTGCTGCCCTTCGTCAATGTCGGCAACGATCCGGATCAGGAAGCCTTCGCCGACGGGTTGACCGAGGACCTGATCACCGACCTTTCCCGGATCTCCGGGCTCTTCGTCATCGCGCGCAATTCGGCCTTTGCCTACAAGGGAAAGGCGATGGACGTGCGCGCGATCGCCGAGGACCTCGGCGTGCGCTACCTGCTGGAGGGAAGTGCGCGGCGTGCCGCGGGGCGCGTGCGCATCAATGCGCAACTGGTCGATGCGGAAAGCGGCGATCATCTGTGGGCCGAGCGCTTCGATCGTGGCCTCGACGATATCTTCGCCGTTCAGGACGAGGTGACGGCCAGGATAGTGGAGGCGCTGCTCGGACGGATCCGTGCGCTGCCGCCGCGCAACCGGCCGAAAAATCTCGAAGCCCATGATCTCTGCATGCGGGCGCGCAGGCTGATGGATGATTCACCGCAGATGGCGCAGGAAGCGCATCTTATGCTCACCCGCGCGGTGTCGCTCGATCCGGACTATGCGGACGCCTGCCGCTGGCTTGCCATGAACCACTGGATGGGCTGGGTGCATTCCGGCGGACCAACGGATGAGTCCCGCAACACCGCCCTGGAACTGGCACAAAGGGCCGTGTCGCTCGATCCCGACGATGCGGGCTGCCGCTGGGTCCTGGCTTACCTGCTTGCCTATGACCGCAGATTCGCCGCGGCGGACGCGGAATTTGCCCGGGCGATCGAACTCGACCCGAACGAGGCCGACGCCTTCGCGGCGCTTTCCGACATCGCGGTGCTGGCCGGGCGTATCGAGGAGGGCCTCGAGCACATCCGCAAGGCGTTCCGGCTGAACCCGTTTCCAGCAAGCTGGTACTTTCTGGTGCTCGGCCAGGCGCAATATGCGGCCGGCGCCTACGAGGCCGCCGTCGAGACATTGCGCCGGGACGAGACCTACCGGACAAGCTCGCGGCGTTTCCTGGCGGCAAGCCTTGCCCGGATGGGTCGGCTCGATGAGGCTCGCGCCGAGGCCGAGTTGTTTCTCGTCGGCAATCCGGATTTCTCGATCCGCCACTGGGCCGAGACGGAGCCGGTCCGCGATGCGGCGACGCTTGCGCATTTCGTCGACGGCTTTCGCAAGGCTGGTCTTCCGGCGTGAGCGGACGGGATTTCCAAGAGGGCTGCGAAAACAAAGCCGGCTGCTCGACTTGATCGCCGGTCGGCACATATGGAAAGTTCAGGTGTGGCCCGGCGTGGACGGGCCGCGATTCATTTTCGTTTTGGAGACCACATGTTCAAACCCATTCTCATTGCCGTCACGCTCAATTTTGCTGTTCTGCCCGTCTTCGCGCAGGATCCGAACCAGGTCGAGGGGCACTGGTCGGGCCAGGGAGAGGGCGACCTGACGGTGGACCTCACGCATGTCCAGGACGATATCTACAAGATTTCCATCGGAACCACCGTCGCCATGGAGGGGGATATTCCGGGCTGCGGCGGCGGCATCGACGGCGAGGTGAAGCTCGACAGGAAGGGTGGCAATTTCTTCGTCGAGAACGAATCCTACGATCCGGAGTCAACGTCTCCCGGCCTCAAGGAGCGCTATTGCGAGATCGGCCTGACCTTCGCCGAAGGTCGCAAGCTGCTCTTGGAAGAGCGCAGCGGCTGCATTGGCTATCATGGCGCGGCGTGCGGGTTCACCGGTGAACTTGTCCACGACGATGCGGGTCTCTGACGGCTGCCCAATGGATAGGGGCATGGTTTCCACCGAGGCTGGCCGGGCCGTATACCGGCCTTCCTCGGTGGATGCGGTTTTTGCCTAGAGCATGTCAGGTTCAGATTGAACCAGACATGCTCTAAATTCTTTTGTTTTCGTTTGTCTTTTCGGGAAAACCGGTTCCCACTTTTCCCTGACAAACTCTAGAACTCGTCCCAACCGGCCTCGGCGGCCGGAGCGGCGCTGCCGAAGGCGCTGGCGAGCTTGCCGACCATGCGCTTGGCCGGCGAGGCGACGTGAAGCGAGGCGCCAGTGGCCACGTTCAGGTGCGAGCGGGCCGGTGCCGGTGCGAAAGTGCGGCCTGCGCCGGATGCGGCCGCGCCGCCGACCTGGAATTGGCCGACGAGCTGGCGCAGTCGGTCGGCTTCCGTCGCCAGCGATGCACTAGCCGCGGTCGACTGCTCGACCATGGCGGCGTTCTGCTGCGTCGTCTGGTCCATCTGGTTGACGGCGGCATTGACCTCGGCAAGGCCGACCGACTGTTCACGCGCCGAAAGGGCGATGGCGTCGAGCTGGGCATTGATGTCGATGACGTGCTGGTTGATCACCTTCAGCGCCTCGCCGGTCTCGGTGACGAGGCGCACGCCGCCTTCGACCTCGCCGGCGGAATGGCGGATGAGCTCCTTGATCTCCTTGGCGGCCTGGGCGGAGCGCTGGGCAAGTTCGCGCACCTCCTGCGCCACGACCGCAAAGCCCTTGCCGGCCTCGCCGGCGCGGGCAGCCTCGACGCCGGCATTCAGCGCCAGGAGGTTCGTCTGGAATGCGATCTCGTCGATGACGCCGATGATGTTGGAAATCTGGCCGGAGGACGCCTCGATGCGCTGCATGGCGGTGACAGCCTCTGAAACGATCCGCTCGGAGTGATGCGCGGAACCGTTGGCTTCGAGCGCCTTGCTGCGGGCCTCTTCGGCGCGCTTCGAAGACTGGGAGACATTGGCGGTGATCTCGTCCAGCGCCGCGGCGGTCTCCTCGAGGGCGGCCGCCTGCTGTTCGGTGCGGCGTGAGAGATCGTTGGCGGCCTGGCTCAGTTCGCGCGAGCCGCTGTCGATGGAGCCCGTCGCATCCGAGACGGCCTGCAGCGTGCTGCGGAGTTGGCCGACGGCGGCATTGAAGTCCTGGCGCAGGCTTTCGAATTCCGGCGAGAAGGACTGCATCAGCTCGCAGGCGAGATCGCCGGCAGCCATGCGCTTCAGGCCCTCGGCGAGGCCGCCGGTCGCCTGCGCCATGGCGGCGGTGCGCACGCGGTCGACCTCCTGGTTGCGCTCGCGTTCGGCTTCGGTGGCGGTGCGTTCGGCCGCCGAGGTGGCTTCGAGCGCGCGGGTGCGCAGGCCGTTGTCCTTGAAGACCTGTACGGCGCGGGCCATGCCGCCGACTTCGTCGCGCCGCCCGGTTTCGGCGATCGCGATGTCGAGATCGCCGCCGGCGAGCGTCGTCATGGTTGCCGAGAGCGTGTTCAGCGGCCGGGAAATCCAGGCGCGCACGGCGAAGAAGCCGGCGATCAGGATGACGGCGAGGCCGACGACGACACAGAGGATGGTCGTCAGGATGGTCGCCTGCGTGGTTTCGCCGAGCGCCGCATGGCGGGCTTCCGTCGCCGCGGTGATCTTGCCGATTTCGTCGGTGATCTCCGCGATGACGGCGGTGAAGGCGGGGCGGCAGGCGGCGGCGAAATCGGCCTGCGTGCGGTCGACATCCGCTTCGCCGAAGGCGACGCTCGCAGCAGCGATCAGCGGGCCGCAATTGTTGTTCAGCGCATTGAGCGCGTCGGCCTTGATGGCCTTGATCCGCGCATTGGACGGCGCGGCGGCGATTGCGGTGTCCATCTGCTTGGTGAAGAAGCCTTCGCTCAACTTCATGTCCGCGACGGCGGCCTTCTTGGCGTCCTCCTCGCGCGACAGCAGGATATCGGCAATGGCGGAACGCACGGAAACCAGGCTGCGGCTGGCGCGCGCCAGCATCAGCGTCGCCTGGGAGTCTTCCTCCAGCAGCGAGGAATAGGACGAGTCGATGAAGGATATGCGCGAGGTGCTGAACGCCGTCACGCCAGCCACGAAGAGGCCGAACGCGCAGAGAATGACGAGGAATTTGCCGATGATCGGGATATTTCGCATGAGCCGCTGCCTATCGTGGAGAAACTGACCTCGTGAATACGTGCAGATCGTTAGGTTTCGCTTAAATTTGTTCACAAATTTCGAGGGTGAAAGCCGCTGTTTTCGAGCCTTCCGCCATGGCTCTTCGTCGAGGCGCTGGGAAATCATGTGTGCGATTATGCGAGTTCGCGCCCGCATGATTGCGGGCATATGCATGCAAAGCATGGGGCATTGTGTCGACAATATCTTCCCTTTTCCTGTCATTTGCGAAATAACGAAGGCAACGGGGTCCCTTTTCGGGAACGGGTGAGGTGGACGATGGACGGAACGGCGGAAAAGCAGGGCAGCAACATTTTCGACAGGCTGGAAGCCATCATCAACCGGCTGCCGGAGCCGTTCACGCTGCTGCTGGCGCTTGCCGCGCTGACGGCGCTGGCGTCCCTCCCGCTGGCGGGAGCCGGGGTATCGCTGACCTTCTCGACGGTCGATCCCGCCACGGGACAGGCGGCCATGAAGACCGTGGCGATCGCCAACATCCTCACCGCGTCCTATTTCGCCGATCTTCTCGTGGAGTTTCCGAAGCTGCTGGTCGGCTTCCCGCCGATCGCGCTCACGCTGGTCGTGATGATGGGCATTTCGGTGGCCGAACATTCCGGCTTCCTGTCCTCGGTCATCCGGGCGCTGCTGCGCCGGGTGCCGAAATTCGCCGTCATCGCGGTCGTCTCGTTCCTGGCGATCAACGGTGACATCTTCGGCGACGCGGCGATGTTCGTGCTGATGCCGCTTGCCGCGACCCTGTTCTACCAGATGGGGCTCAATCCCTGGCTCGGCATCATCCTCGTCTTCGTCGGCAATACGGCGGGGTTCTCCGCCTCGCTCGTCATCAACCAGACGGATACGGTGCTTTCCGGCATCACCGCGAGCGTGCTGCCGCCGGACGCGGCGGCGAATGTCTCGCCGATCATGAACTGGTACTTCAACGCCTTCAGCGCCTTCACCGCGACGGCCGCCATGCTGGTCGTCACCTATTTCTTCGCGCCGTCGAAGCTGGCACCAAACCAGGTCGGCGAGCTGGAGATCGAGCCGGAAGTCGTCGACGAGGCGGCGGCCGGTCAAGGCCGTGAGGGCCGCGGCCTGCTGGCGGCCAGCATCTTCACGCTGGTCTATCTCGGCGCGATCCTCGCCATGGTCCTGCCGGAAGGCGGCGCGCTGCGCGGCGAGGGCGGGCAGATCGTGCCCAAGTCGCCCTTCATGGGCGGCATCGTCGTGCTGATCTCGCTCTATTTCGCCCTGTCGGGCATCGTCTACGGCTGGTTCGCCGGCCGGATGAAATCGCTCGGCGAGGCGGCGGAATGGATGAAGAACGGCATTTCGTCCATGTCCTACTTCCTCGTCGTCGCCGCGGCGGCGGTGATCTTCCTGAAGCTCTTCAACGACAGCCATATCGGCGAATATATCGGCAGCTACGGCGTCGTGATGCTGCAGGGCATCGAAGCCTCGCCGGGCGTCGCGATCTTCCTCTTCCTGCTGCTGGTCTCGGTATCGAACCTCTTCATCATCTCCGGCAGCGTGCTGTGGATCATGTATGCGCCGATCTTCGTGCCGCTGATGCTGGCACTCGGCTACAGCCCGGCGGCGACGCAGATGATCTATCGCATCGGCGATGCGCCGCTGAATGCCATCTGCCCGGTCAATCCCTTCCTCATCCTCGTCATTGGCCTGCTCAACAAGTGGCGGCCGAAGGGCACGGAAGCGGTGAAGGTGGGAACGCCGCTGATGCTGGCCATGCCCTATGCGCTCGCCATCCTCGGCGTCCTGGTGATCCAGCTCGTCTTCTGGGTGCTCTTCGACCTGCCGCCGGGGCCGGGCGTCACGCTGATGGCGCGGTGACCGCCATGCAGCTCCTTCGTGACGTCGTGGTTCTGGCCCTGGACGAGATGCGGCGCGACGGTGCGCGCCGCTGGCTGCGGCTTGCGGTTTCCGGCCTCGCCGGCGATGTGCGGCCGGGCCAGACCGTGTTTTTCTCCGAGGACGGCCGCCACGCGCCGCGCTGTCGCATCGCGACGGTCGAAACGGCCTCGTCCGACACGGCGGCGCTGGTCGCAAAGTTCGAACCCGACGATCTCGCACCGGACGCCGGCGATGCGCTGACGGTCTGGTCGAACGAAACGCCTGCCGTTTCCGTTGGCTCGGGATCGCTCGTCGTGACCACCCGGCCGTTCCTCTACCGCATCGCGCCCTTCGAGCAGTGTGGCGCCACGCTGCTCGTGGAAGGGGATGGCATCGACCTCTGGGACGAATTGCGCAACGGCCTTACGGAAGGAAGGGACTGGTCGTCCGTCTTCCTCGCGCTGGAGCCGGCGCGACTTCAGGCTTTCGCCGCCGCGTTTCCCGGCGCGAACCCCTATATCTTCGCCAGTATGGACATGAGCTGCGGCATCGGCGCCTGCCGGAGCTGTCATGTCAACGTGAAGGACAGCAAGGATGGTGAGGCGAGCTGTCGCCTCGGCCCGTGGTTTGCGCTTGAACGGGTGGACCTTGTGCGCCTCCGGTTCGCTTCCGCACCCTTCATTTGAGGATGGCCGGCATGGACCTTTCCGTAACCGTACCGATGGGCACCGGCAGCGTGACCTTCAAGAACCCGGTCATGACGGCTGCGGGCACCTTCGGCAACATCGTCGAATACCTGGGCGCCTTCGACATCACGCGGCTCGGTGGGGTGGTGGCGAATTCCTTCCTGCCCTGGCAGGGCGAGCCGAACCGCTGCCGGCGCTTCGCCCATACCGAGAGCGGCTATCTTTCCGCCTTCGGCATCAACAACATGACTTTGGAGCGCTTCATCGCCGAGGTGCTGCCGCGCCTGCCGGCGGAAGAGGTCCCGGTCTTCGTCAACATCAAGGCGCCGACGCGCGCCCAGCTCGTCGGGATGATCCGTGCCTGCGTGGAGAGCGGACGCATCGCCGGCGTCGAGGTCAACGGCAACTTCCCCTATGCCGGGCGGGACGAACCCTCCTACTGGGACAATCCCGACAACAACGCGGACATGTTCCGTGCGCTGTCGGACGCGGCGGAAGGCAAGGTGCTGCTCTGGTCGAAGGCGGCGACCTCGGCCAAGATGATCATCGAGGACTTCGTCTCGGCCTCCGAGCGCGGCGGGGCGGATGGAACTGTGCTGTTCAACGCCATTCCCGGCGCGCGCATCGATATCGAGCGGCGTGCCTTCGTCTGCGGCTCGACCGGTTTTGGCGGCTATTCCGGCTCGGGCGTAAAACCCTTCGCGCTCTGGCGCTGCGTGCAGGCCTCGCGCGTGGCAAGGCGCGCGGTGATCGCCTCGGGCGGCATCACGACGGCCGAGGACGTCGTGGAGTTCATCATGGCGGGCGCGCATCTGGTGCAGATCGGCGCCGCCAGCATGAGCCGGCCGGATTATTTCCCGCGCCTCCTCGACGATCTCCACGCGACGCTCGAAAGGCTCGGCGTGCGCTCGCTCGATGAAATCCGCGGCTGCGCCCGCGTCGAGGCAGCGCCGGAGGCCTGAGCGGCGCGATGCGCCGCTCGTTGGTGCGTCAGGCGTATCGCGCGACCGCCAGGTCCGTCGCGTCGATCTCCGGCTTGCGGCCGGAAACAAGATCGGCGATGACGCGAGCCGAGCCCGAGCTCATCGTCCAGCCGAGCGTGCCGTGGCCGGTATTGAGGAAGAGGCCGGCGACCTTCGTCGGGCCGATCACCGGTGTGCCGTCCGGCGTCATCGGGCGAAGGCCGGACCAGAAGCTCGCCTTCGATACGTCGCCGCCGGGGAAGAGATCGGTGACGGAATGCTGCAGCGTCAGGCGGCGCGGCTCGCCGAGATCGTTGGTATAGCCGGAGATCTCCGCCATGCCGCCGACGCGGATGCGGTCGCCGAGCCGCGTGATGGCGATCTTGTAGGTCTCGTCCATCACGGTCGATTCCGGCGCGCGCGAGGCGTCGGTGATCGGGATGGTCAGCGAATAACCCTTGACCGGATAGACCGGCAGGCGGATGCCATGCGGGCGCACGAGGAGCGGCGAGAAGCTGCCGAGCGCCACGACCACGGCGTCGGCCTGGAGTCTGCCATGCGCGGTGACGACGCCGGTGACGCGGCCGCCTTCCACGTCGAGGCCGCGGATGATGCTGCCGTAATTGAAGGCGACGCCGAGGGCCTTTGCCTTCTCCGCCAGCGCATTGGCGAACTTGAAGCAGTCGCCGGTCTCGTCCTTCGGCGTCAGCAGGCCGCCAACGATCTTCTCGCGCACATGCCTGAGAGCGGGCTCGACGCGGATGCAGCCTTTGGGGTCGAGCACTTCATAGGCGATGCCGTCGGCGGCGAGCGCTTTCACGTCCTTGGCGGAGGCGTCGAGCTGGGCCTCCGTGCGGAAGAGCTGCAGCGTGCCCTGCATGCGCTCGTCATAGGCGATGCCGGTCTCCTCGCGCAGGGCGGCAATCGAGAGGCGGCTGTAGTCGGCAAGGCGCAGCATGCGGCTCTTGTTGAGCGCGTAGCGGGCGGAGGTGCAGTTACGCAGCATCTGCGCCATCCAGGACAGCATGGCCATGTCGACCTTGGGGCGCAGGATCAGCGGCGCATGCTGCATAAACAGCCATTTCATCGCCTTCATGGGAATGCCGGGTGCGGCCCAGGGCGAGCAATAGCCGAAGGAGACCTCGCCGGCATTGGCGAAGCTGGTCTCCAGCGCCGGGCCCGGCTGGCGGTCGACGACCGTGACCTCGTGGCCCGCCCTGGCAAGCTGGTAGGCCGAGGTGACGCCGACGATGCCGGCGCCGAGAACGATGACTTTCATGATATCCTCACGGGGAAAGAAGAGAGTTCAGCGGTAGTTCCGCTCGTATCGATGGCCGAGACCCGTCAGGATCTCGTAGGAAATGGTGCCGGCGTCGCGTGCGACGTCTTCCAGCGTCTGGTGCGGACCCAGCACCTCCACCAGGCTGCCGAGCGTGAGGCGGCCTTCCGGCAAGGCGGAGACGTCGACGATGATGCTGTCCATCGAGACGCGCCCGATGATCGGCAGGCGGATGCCGTCGCAATAGACGGCGCCGCGGCCGGACAGGCTGCGCGGCAGGCCGTCCGCATAGCCGGCGGCGATGGTGGCGAGCCGCGTTTCATGCGTCGTGACATGGCTGGCGCCATAGCCGACGCGCGTGCCCGACGGCACCGTGCGTGTCTGCACCACGGCGACATCGAGGCTGACGACCGGCTCCATCGGATTGGCGCGCCCGGCGGTTGGGGCGCCGCCATAGAGCGCGACGCCGGGGCGGGCGAGCACGCCGTGATAGGCCTTGCCGAGGAAGATGCCGCCGGAATTGGCGAAGCAGGTATCGAACTGGGAAAATTCGGCTGCGATGCGGGCCATCTCGGCATGCTGGTCGCCGTTCTGCTCGCTGCCGGCATCGTCGGCGGAGGCGAGGTGGCTCATGACGAAGAGGATATCGATCCCGTTTTCCGCTTTCACGAGGTCGGCAAGCGTCGCCCGATCTTCCGGCGGCACGCCGAGCCGCGACATGCCGGTGTCGAATTGCAGTGCCGCGGGCAGGGTGCGGCCGAGCGCCTTTGCGGCGGATGCCCATTGCCGCCACTGCTCCAGTGAATTGATCACGGGCACGATGCCATCGCGCGCCGAGGCAAATTCATTGCCAAGCTGAAGGCCGTTCAGCACGAAGATGGCAGCATCGGCGGGAAGCAGCGGCCGCAGGCGCAGGGCTTCCACGAACTGGGCGACGAAGAAATGGCGGCAGCCCTGCGCATAGAGTTTCGGCACCACCCGGTCGGCGCCGAGCCCATAGGCATCCGCCTTGACGACGGCCGCCGCCTTTGCCGGGGAAACCTCAGCCGCCAGCCTTTCGTAATTGCGGGCAAGAGCCGCCAGATCGATGGTCAGATAGCCCGATGCGCCGCCCATACGGGTCGCCTCGCCCTGTCGGTTTTCCTGTGTCATGCCATCCATAGGCGATCCCCCCGCGTTTGATGGAGCCTATTGAAAGGATCACGAAATTGCTGATGAAAGAGCGCTTGATTGTTGTGTCCAGCCATGATTTTTGAAAGGAACGGCGAATTTTTGGAATGATCTGCCATGGCTGCGCTTGATGCGATCGACCGCAATATCCTTCGGCTCCTCCGGCTCGACGCGCGCATGAGCAATGCGAGCCTGGCCGCCGAGGTGGGCCTCTCGCCCTCGGCCTGCCTGCGGCGGATCAAGCTGATGGAACAGGCCGGCGTCATCCGCGGCTATACGGCGCTGGTGGACGCAGGCAATGCCGAATCCACCATCGCCGTCATCATCAACATCACGCTGGAGCGGCAGACGGAAGACCATCTCGACCGTTTCGAGGCGGCGGTGCGCAAGCATCCGGAAATCCGAGAGTGTTTCCTGATGACGGGCGGCTCGGATTACCTGCTGCGCGTCGAGGTCGCCAATGCCGGCGAGTTCGAGCGCATCCACAAGGAAATCCTCTCGGCCATGCCGGGGGTCTCGCGCATCCATTCGAGTTTTGCGATCCGCAACGTGCTGGCGACGCGGCCGAAAGGCCGGCGCTAGCCGCCGTCAGCGCTCGTACCGTAGTATTTTTCCGCGATGCCGCGGGCGGCGGTGGCCGCCTTCGCGCCGATGTCGAGCATCTTGGCCGTATCCGCGCGGGCGATCGGCGCGGCAACGGCAAGCGCCCCGGCCGGCCTTCCGTTCGGGGCGACGATCGGGGCGGCGGCGCTGATGACGCCCATTTCGAAACCCTGCCGGCAGATGGAAAAGCCCCGCTCCACGGTCTGTCCGAGAAGATCGCGCAGGGCATCGGCATCGGTGACCGTCTGCGGGGAGAAGCGCGCCAGCGGCCGCGCCAAAGCCTCGTCGATCTCGCCTTGCGGCAGGAAGGCGAGGAAGGCGAGACCCGAGGCGGTGGCGTGGAAGGGCAGGGCCGCGCCGACATCGACGATCACCCGGTGGGCCTGCGTGGAATCTTCGACATGGATGGTGGCAAGCCGCCCGCCGGAGAATTCCGAAAGGTGAACGGTCTCGCCTACCGCGTCGGCGAGCGCCTTGACGAAGGGTGCGGCCACGGCGACGAAGGGAAAGCGCGCCTGGCGGATGCGCGCAAGGCGCACGGGCGCGGCGCCCAGCCGGTATTTGCGCGTCTCGCCGTCTTGTTCCACGAAGCCGTGCTTTTCCAACTCCACGAGGAGGCGCCGCGCCGTCGCCTTGTCCAGCGCGGAAAGCCGGGCGAGGTCGGTGAGACCCGTGTCCCTGTCGAGCCTGGAAACGACGTCGAGGAGGGTCAGGGCTTTTCCGATCGTGCTCATTCGTCTCGCCTTGTCTTTTTGGTTTCGTGCCCTGCCGTGGTCAGGAATTTCCCGAGATACTTAACATGAGAAATAACTTGACGGCGGAACTGGCTTTTGCAAATCTATAATCAAAATAGAGGTTCAAATAATGAACCGCAAGCGGGTTTTGCAGTGGGAACCGCCGGGCCTTTGCGCACGGCACAGGAGGGCGCGAGCCAGTTCGGCATCGCCAGGATGGGAGCAAGATCATGACCAATGAGACCGTGCCGCCGGGCGGCGCGAACCAGTTGCGCAAGAACAGCCTCGGCGTCGGGGCCGTGACATTCCTCGTCGTCTCGGCGGCCGCGCCGCTGACGGCGGTCGCCGGCGGCGTGCCGCTGTCGATGATGCTCGGCAACGGGCCGGGCATTCCGCTGACCTTCGCCTTCGTGACGGCGGTGCTGCTGCTCTTCGCGGTCGGCTATGTCGCCATGGCCCGCCACATCAGCAATGCCGGCGCCTTCTACGCCTATACGGCGCAGGGGCTCGGCGGGCTTGCCGGTGGCGCGGCGGCTCTGATCGCGATCCTCGCCTACAATGCCATGCAGATCGGCGTCTTCGGCCTGTTCGGCGCCGCCACCGCGGGCTTCTTCGCCGGCTACGGCCTCGACCTACCCTGGTGGGTCTGGACCTATATCGGCATCGCCCTGGTCGCGGTCTTCGGCTATCGCCGGGTGGATTTTTCGGCGCGTGTGCTCGCCGTGCTGGTGGTACTCGAATATCTCGTCGTGCTGGTCATCGATGCGGCCATCCTGTTCCAGGGCGGCGACAGCGGCCTTTCTGCCGCGCCCTTCACGCCGTCCGCCTTCCTGAGCGGCACGCCGGCCATCGGCATCCTGTTCTGCTTCGCCGCCTTCATCGGCTTCGAGGCGACGACCATCTACAGCGAAGAGGCCCGCGAGCCGGAAAAGACCGTGCCGCGCGCCACCTACATCTCCGTGCTGATCATCGGCCTGTTCTACATGCTCACCTCCTGGCTGATGGTCAACGGGGCGGGCGTCGACAAGCTGGTGCCGGAAATCCAGGGCCTTGCCGATCCCACCACCTTCCTCTTCGGGCTGGCGGACCGGTATGTCGGCGGCAGCATCACCACGGTCATGAGCATCCTGTTCATCACCAGCCTGTTTGCCGGCGTCGTCGCCTTCCACAACGGGGTCGCGCGCTATCTCTACGTCGCCGGCCGCGAGGGACTGCTGCCGAAAGCGCTCGGCGTGACCCATCCGGTGTTCCAGAGCCCGCATGCCGGCTCCGTGGTGCAGACGGTGATCGCGGTCCTCGTCGTCGCGCTCTTCGCCTTCACGGGACAGGACCCGGTGCTGGCGCTGTTCTCCTGGCTCACCAATGTCGGCACGCTGGCGATCATCCTGCTGATGGCGCTGACGGCCTTTTCCATCGTCGCCTTCTTCGGCCGCAATCCCGGTCTTGAGGGCAACAAGCTGGTCACGACGGTCCTGCCGGTGCTGACGGGCCTCATTCTCCTTGCTCTTGTGGTCTATATCGCCGTGAACTTTGGCGCGCTCGCCGGGGCGGAGGGAGCACTTGCCGTATTGCTGCCCGGCCTGGTGCTGATCGCGGCAGTCATCGGCCTCTTCTGCGCCCTTCGCCTGCGGGCAGGCGATGCCGGTGCCTTCGCCCGGCTCGGCATCGGACGGGAAGTGTAAGAACAGCTTGACTGGATGACGCGCTTTTGCGCGTCATTCCTCCTTTCGAGGGAACATCATGCAGGAAAAGATCGAAGCGCTCCGCAGCCGCACCGTCCCGGCCCAGTCGCTCTTCATCGACGGCGACTGGCGGGAGGCGGCCGAGGGCGCGGTGCTGGAGGTCGTCTCGCCGATCGACGGGCGCAAGCTGACGACGATTGCCGATGCCGGGGCGGCGGATGTTGACCGGGCCGTAAAAGCCGCCCGCGCTGCATTCGAGAAAGGCCGCTGGGCAAAGTCCGCGCCCGCAGAGCGCAAGAAGGTGCTGCTCAGGATCGCCGAGCTGATCGAAAAACATGCGCTGGAGCTCGCCGTTCTCGGCGTGCGCGACAACGGCACGGAAATCTCCATGGCGCTGAAGGCCGAGCCCGGCAGCGCCGCCGGCAGCTTCCGCTATTATGGCGAGGCGATCGACAAGGTCTACGGCGAGATCGCCCCCACGGCCGGCGATATTCTCGGCCTCGTCCACCGCGAACCGGTCGGCGTCGTCGGCGCCATCGTGCCGTGGAACTTCCCGCTGATGATCGGCGCGTGGAAGATCGCGCCGGCGCTGGCCGCCGGCAATTCCGTCGTGCTGAAACCGGCCGAAGCCGCCTCGCTGACGCTGCTGCGCCTTGCCGAACTCTGCGCCGAAGCCGGGCTGCCGGAGGGCGTGTTCAACATCGTCACCGGCCGCGGCGCCGTCGCCGGCGAGGCGATGGGCCTGCACCCCGATATCGATGTGCTGGTCTTCACCGGTTCCGGCCCGGTCGGCCGGCGGCTGCTGGAATATTCGGCGCGTTCCAATCTCAAGCGCGTCTATCTGGAGCTCGGCGGCAAGTCGCCGAACGTCGTCTTTGCCGACGCGCCCGATCTCGACAAGGCGGCAAAGGTCTCGGCCTACGGCATCTTCCGCAATTCCGGGCAGGTCTGCGTCGCGGGCTCGCGCCTCCTCGTCGAGCGATCCATCGTGGAAGAATTCTCGGAGAAGGTGGCCGGCATCGCCGCGGCGATGACGGTCGGAGATCCGTTGCTGCTGACCACCGAGGCCGGGGCCGTTTCCAGCGAGGCGCAACTCGGCAAGAACCTCGCCTTCGCCGAACAGGCGCTTGCCGAGGGGGCGAGGCTGCGCACCGGCGGCAAGCGCATCCTCACGGAGACCGGCGGCTATTACATGGAGCCCACCGTCTTCGACGTGACGCCGGGCATGACGCTCGCCCGCGAAGAGGTTTTCGGGCCGATCCTCTCGATCATCCCATTCGATACCGAGGAAGACGCGCTGACGATCGCCAACGGCACCGACTACGGCCTTGCCTCGGCCGTCTGGACGTCCAATCTTTCGCGGGCGCACCGCATGGTGCGCGGCATCCGCGCGGGCGTCGTGCACGTCAATACCTATGGCGGGGCGGACAATACGGTGCCGCTCGGCGGCGTGCGCCAGTCCGGCAACGGCCATGACAAGTCGCTGCACGCGCTGGAAAAATATCTCGACCTGAAAACGGCCTGGATCCAGCTCTGAACCGGCAGGCGGGCCGTTCCGCGGCCCGCCTGCCCTGGCGCTCAGTGCATCAATGCCGCGGAAACGTAGGGCGATACTTCGAGCGTGCCGCGATAGATCATGTCGAGCGAGACATAGAGGATGATCGCGAGACCGACATAGGCGATCCAGCGGTGCCGGTTGAGCAGGTTCGCGATGAAGTTCGCGGCGATGCCCATCAGCGCGATGGAAAGCGCAAGGCCGATGATCAGAACGCTCGGATGCTCGCGCGCGGCGCCCGCGACGGCCAGCACGTTGTCGAGCGACATGGAGATATCGGCGACGACGATCTGCGTTGCGGCCTGGAAGAAAGTCTTTTTCGGGGCCCCCTCGGCCGACGAACCGTCCAGGCTTTCTTCATGGCCGCCGCTGCGCAGCTCGCGCCACATCTTCCAGCACACCCAAAGCAGCAGCAGGCCGCCAGCGAGCAAGAGGCCGATGATCGCGAGAAGATGCACCGCGACCGTCGCGAAGATGATGCGCAGCACGGTCGCCGCCACGATACCGACGAGGATCGCCTTCTTTCGCTGCTCGGGCGCAAGGCCCGCCGCCGCTAGGCCGATGACCACGGCATTGTCGCCGGCCAGAACAAGGTCGATCGCGATGACCTGCAAGAGCGCCGTCAAACCGGCTGCTGTGAAAATTTCCATGTTTTGCCACCTTCAGAAATGCTTCGGCTGTCCCCGGGGCGTACCGACGGCGCGCCACCACCATTTCGATCACTACCGCTTCACTTTCGCGTTTTGCAAGGGCGGTGGCGCCCTCCCGGCGCGATTGCACCGTCATAGCTCGATTTTCTCAGGGTTGCTGTGGCCGGGCCGGTCTTGCGCTGAAAGGTTGCTCGCTTGCAAATAGATATCGGTGCGGGCCAACGGCGGGATGGCAGTCACCGTCTTATCGATTTTTTGGTTCATTATATGAACCATAGCTTCAAATATAGACTTGCAATATATATCGCTTCCTGCCAAGTTAATTCGCATGTTAAGTATCGTCCGTTCGCCGACGCCGGAGGAGGTGTCCGATCGGAACTGGGCTTGATGAAGGTCGGCCCGGAAGGATGCCTGCAAGATAACGAGGAGGATACGGTTGATGAGCGCAAGCGCCCGTCTGCCCCGGATTGTGGTGATCGGCACCGGCGACACCAAGAGCGAGGAGCTGCTGTTCATGGCTGATGTCATCGGCAAGGCGGGCGGCATGCCGGTCATGATCGATGTCAGCATTCTCGGCGATCCGCCCTATGTGCCGGATCGTTCCCGCCACGATATCGCCGCCGCCGCTGGCACCACCATCACGGCCATTCTCGACAGCGGCGACGAGAACTCCGCCATGGCATCGATGTCGAAGGGTGCGGTGGAGATCGTGCGCGGGCTCTGCGATGCCGGAGAGGTGGATGGCATGATCGCGCTCGGCGGCTCGCTCGGCACCGATCTTGCGCTTGACGTCGCCGCCGTGCTGCCGCTCGGCGTGCCGAAGTTCATCGTCTCCACCATTGCCTATTCCCATCTCCTGCCGCCCGAGCGCATCGCGCCGGACCTGATGATGATCCTGTGGGCGGGCGGGCTCTACGGGTTGAACCCGATCTGCCGGGCGGTGCTGTCGCAAGCGGCGGGCGCCGTCGTGGGGGCGGCGAAGGCCGTCGAGAAGCCGGGCGGCGCGCGCCCGCTGATCGGCATGACCTCGCTCGGCTCCTCCTGCCTCAAATACATGAAGGTGCTGAAGCCGGAACTGGAAAAACGCGGCTATGACGTCGCGGTCTTCCACGCCACCGGCATGGGCGGGCGGGCCTACGAGGCGGTCGCAGCGCGCAGGGAGTTCGCTGCCGTCTTCGATTTCTGCATCCAGGAAGTCACCAATGCGGAAAACGGTTCGGTCGTCACCTCGGGGCCGGACCGCCTGGAAAATGCCGGCCGCGCCGGCATTCCGCAGATCGTCGCGCCCGGCGCGGTCGACATGGTGGACATGCCCGCCTGGCAGGAAACGCCCGCCCGCTTCGAGGGCCGGCCCTACCACGCCCACAACCGGCTGATCGCCTCCGTCACCGTCTCGCCGCAGCAGCGAAGGGAGGTGGCGCATATCGTGGCCGCCAAGCTGAAAAGCGCCACCGCGCCCGTTGCCTTCCTTTTGCCGGTGCAGGGCATCCAGGAGTGGGACCGGCAGGGTGAGCCGCTGCACGAGCCGGCGGCGCTCGACGCCTTCCTGGAGGAGATGCGCAAGGCGGTGCCGTCTTCGGCCGCCTTTGAAGAGGTGGATGCCCATATCAACGCCCCGGAATTCGCTCTCAGGGCGATGGAGGTCTTCGACCGCTGGGTCGCCGAGGGTATCGTCGAGAAGGGCCGCCCGGCATGACCAAAGCGCTTATCCTCGATTTCGGCGGGGTCGTCACCCGCACGCTGTTCGAAACGCACGGTATCACCGAGCGGGCGCTGGGCCTGCCCGCCGGTTCGCTCACCTGGCGCGGTCCGTTCGACCCTTCCACCGATCCGCTTTGGGTGTCGATGCAGGCGCGCGAAATCACCGAACGCGACTACTGGATGACGCGCACCCGCGAGGTCGGCGCGCTGCTCGGCGAGGACTGGACCGACATGAAGACCTTCGTGCAGCGGGCGCGCGGGGCGGATGCGGAACTGGTGCTGCGCCCCGAGGCGCGCGACGCGATCCTCAAGGCAAAGGAAGCGGGACTGAAGCTCGCCATCCTCTCCAATGAGCTCGACCTCTTCTACGGCGTGGAGTTCCGTAAGCGCTTTCCGCTCATCGAGCTTTTCGACGTGATCGTCGATGCCACCTACACGAAGATCCTGAAGCCCGATCCGCGCGCCTACGAGCAGGTGCTTGCCGAACTCGGCCTCGAGCGCGCCGACTGCGTCTTCGTCGATGACCAGAAGAAGAACATCGAGGGCGCGGCGGCCGTGAACCTTCCCCATGTGCATTTCGACGTGACCCGGCCTGCGGAAAGCTATGCGCAGGCACTCAAAATGCTTGGAATTTGAAAGGACATCCCATGCGCGATTCTAACTTCCTGATCGAGAATAACGCCCGCCACCTCTGGCATCCCATGGCGCACCCGGCCGAGATGCAGGCCAAGCCGCCGCGTATCATCAATGCGGGGGAGGGCGTCGAGGTGGTCGATATCCACGGCAACAAGGTGCTGGACGCCGTGGGCGGCCTGTGGAACGTCAATCTCGGCTATTCCTGCGAGCCGGTGAAGCAGGCGATCCGCGACCAGCTCGATGCGCTGCCCTACTATTCCACCTTCCGGGGCACGACCAATTCGCCGCTAATCGAACTGTCCTATGAACTTGCGGAATTCTTCAAGGAAGACGGGCTGACGCGCTCCTTTTTCACCTCGGGCGGCTCGGATTCGGTGGAAACGGCGCTGCGCCTCGCCCGCCAGTTCCACAAGATCAACGGCCAGCCGGAGCGCACCAAGTTCGTGGCGTTGAAAAAAGGCTATCACGGCACGCATTTCGGCGGCGCCTCGGTCAACGGCAACGCCAACTTCCGGCGCAACTACGAGCCGCTGCTGCCCGGCGTCTTCCATCTCGCCGCGCCCTATCCCTACCGCAACCCGTTCAACACGACCGACCCGGCCGAGATCGCCGCGGCCATCGCCCGCCAGTTCGAGGACGAGATCGCCTTCCAGGGCGCCGATACCATCGCGGCCTTCATCATGGAGCCGGTGCTGGGTGCGGGCGGCGTGATCGTGCCGCACGAGACCTTCATGCCGCTGATGCGCGCCATCTGCGACAGGCACGGCATCCTGCTCATCGCCGACGAGGTGATTACCGCCTTCGGCCGCACCGGCGCCTGGACCGGCTCGCGCGGCTGGGGCGTGAAACCCGATATGATGACGACCGCCAAGGCCATCACCAACGGCTACTTCCCCTTCGGCGCGGTGATGATCTGCGACAAGGTGGCGAGCGTCTTCGAGAGCAACAAGGACAGTTTCGGCGCCATCGGCCATGGCTACACCTATTCCGGCCATCCGGTCGGCGCGGCGGCGGCGCTCGCGACGCTGAAGGAGACGGCGAAAGCCAACACCGCTGCCAACGCCGCCGCCCGCGGCGTCGAACTGATGGCGGGCCTCGAAGGGCTGAAGGAAAAGCACGAGCTTGTCGGCGACGTGCGCGGCCTGGGGCTGATGGCGGCGCTGGAGCTCGTCTCCGACCATACCAGGAAGAGCCCCGCCGCCAAGGACGTGGTGCAGAGGGTCTACGACACCGCCTACGAGGCCGGCGTCATGGTCCGCACTTCCGGCGCCAATGTCATCATCTCCCCCCCGCTCGTCATCACCGCTGCCGATGTGCAGAAGATCGTCTCGGCGCTGGATGCCGGGCTTTCGGCGGCTCAGGGGTGAGGGCGATGGGCGTTGCCACCCCCCTCTGCCCTGCCGGGCATCTCCCCCTCAAGGGGGGAGATCGGCAAGGGGCGCAAACCTCACTCAGACAGCAGCGCTGGAGACGGGCGAAACAGTGCTCCATCCAATCTCCCCCCTTGAGGGGGAGATGCCCGGCAGGGCAAAGGGGGGTATGCCGATGACCGACACCAAAACCCTGCGCGCCCGCCGTGAAAAGCTGCTCGGCCGCAACATGTCGCTCTTCTATCACGATCCGGTCCACTTGGTGAAGGGCGAGGGCGTGTGGCTGTGGGATGCGGATGGGCGGCAATATCTCGACTGCTACAACAACGTGCCGCATGTCGGCCATTGCCATCCCCATGTGGTGGAGGCGATCTGCCGGCAGGCCTCGATGCTGAACACCCACACCCGCTACCTGCACGAAGGCATCCTCGACTATGTCGAGCGCCTGACGTCTACCTTCGACAGGAGCCTCGACTCGGCGATCCTCACCTGCACCGGCAGCGAGGCGAACGACGTGGCGCTGCGCATGGCGCAGGCGGTGACCGGCAAGACCGGGGTGATCGCGACCGACTTCACTTATCACGGCAACACGACGGCGGTGTCGCAGCTTTCGACCCGCATGCCGCCGGTCGGCGGCTATGGCGGCCATGTGCGCCATGTTCCGGCCCCGGACGCCTACCGCCCGCTCGGCGGGGAGGGCGGCCAAGCCTTCGCAAACGCCTGGGCGGCGAAAGTGGAGGAGGCGATCGCCTCGCTCGCGGAAAGTTCCTTCGGCTTTTCCGCCCTGATCATCGATCCGTTCTTCGCCAACGAGGGATTTCCGGACCTTCCGGAAGACTTCCTCGCTCCCGCCGTCGCGGCGGTCAGAAAAGCCGGCGGTCTCGTCATCTGCGATGAGGTGCAGCCCGGCTTCGGCCGGACCGGCAGCCATATGTGGGGCCACCAGAAGGCGCGCATCGTTCCCGATATCGTCACCCTCGGCAAGCCGATGGGCAACGGCCATCCGGTCGGCGGGGTCGTCGCCGGGAGCGAGACGCTGAACGCCTTCCGCAAGGCCTTCCGCTACTTCAATACGTTCGGAGGCAATCCCGTCTCCTGCGCAGCCGCCATGGCGGTGCTCGACGTCCTGGAGGCGGAAAAGCTGCAGGAGAACGCGCTTCACGTCGGCGCCTATGCCCGCGCGGGCCTGCAGAAGCTTGGCGAAAAGCATGCGCTGATCGGCAATGTGCGCGGCAGCGGCCTGTTCTTCGGCGCCGAACTGGTGCTCGACCGGGAGGAGAAAACGCCGGCATCCGATGTCGCCACCCGCGTCATCAACGGCATGCGCGAACGCGGCGTGCTGATGGGCAAGCTCGGCATCCATCAGAATGCCACGAAAATCCGCCCGCCCATGCCTTTCTCGAAGGACAATGCCGACCTGATGCTCGCAACGCTCGACGACGTGCTGGCCGGGCTTTGAGCCGATGGACGGCATCGTCGCAACCCTGACGGCCCGGGCCATCGCCGCGCTTTCCCACTGGGATTTGCCGGATCAGGTGCCGGAGCTCATCAAGTACCGCGAAAACGCGGTCTTCAAGGTGAGGCTGGCCTGGGGCGAGCCCGCCGCGCTCCGGCTGCACCGCCCTGCCTATCATTCGCCTGCGGCGCTCGGCTCCGAACTCGCCTTCATGGCAAGTTTGCGCGACAGGGGGCTGGCCGTGCCGCAGCCGATCCCGGCTGCCAGCGGCGCGCTGCTGGTGGCCTTCGGCGACGGGCCGTATTATGCCGACCTGATCGGCTGGGTGGAGGGCGAGCCGCTCGGGGAGACCGGTATTCCCCTAGCCGGCGAGGGCCGCGACCTGCCCGCGATCTTCCGTGCCGTTGGCCGAGAGATGGCGCTTCTGCATGGCGCGGCCGATGCCTTCCGGCAGCCTCCGGGTTTCGAGCGCCCGGCCTGGGACGCAGCCGGCCTCCTTGGCGATACGCCGTTCTGGGGGCGGTTCTGGGATTGTCCGGCGCTGTCGGCCGAAGACGCGGCCTACCTGACGGATCTTCGCGCGACGCTTTCCGCCCGGCTGGCGGCGATCGCGCCGAGCCTCGACTACGGCCTGATCCATGCCGATATCGTGCGTGAGAACATTTTTGTGCGCAAAGGCGCGGTCGCCTTCATCGATTTCGACGATTGCGGCTTCGGCTTTCGCCTGTTCGACCTCGCGACGACCTTGCTGCGCAACCGCCGCGAACCGGACTATCCAGCATTTCGCGCTGCGCTGCTGGAGGGCTACATGACTGTGCGGCCGCAGGCGAGCGCGTCCGTCGAGCACCTGCCGCTGTTCCTGCTGCTGCGGGCGCTCACCTACATCGGCTGGGCGGCAGCGCGGCCCGATCTTCCCGACAATGCCGCGCGCCTGCAGCGCTATCTCGCCGACGTGCGTTCCCTTGCCGAGGAAGAGGTGTCCGGCAAATAAAAGTGACATATGACGGCCTCCGCGGGATTGAGCCGGTTATGCGGGAAGTTTTTGCGCTGCGGATCTCCATCGTTCCCTCTGCGGCCTTCCTGCATCCGGTGTCGAGATCGCACGCTCGAAGGCCAGTTCTAAGCCATTATTGTATGCGATATTTCGCCTTTCACGCATGTGTTTTGGCGTCGGCAAAAAGGTCTTCGACTAGCACGCCATCACGCCCGAGGATGCGGCCACGGCGAATGACGGTGCGCTTTTGCGGCGTCAGCGCGACCGCTTCGGCAAGCGTGCGGGCGGGCACCAGGACGAGATCGCCGGCATCGCCATCGGAAAGGCCGTAGCCGGCAAGGCCCATGGCCTCGGCACCGCCGAAAGTGCAGATGCGGGCGGTCTCGGCAAGGTCGGCGTCGTTGGTCATGCCGTTGCGCTGGGCGAGATATTTGGCCCGTTCCAGCATGTCGCCGTTGCCCCACGGTTCCCAGGTGTTCTGGATGCCGTCCGAGCCGGAGGCGACCGTGAGGCCGCATTGCCGCATCAGGCACAGCGGCAAGGCAGGGGCCGCGGGGCTGCCGACCGTCATCACCGCGATCCGTTCCGCCGCCAGCGCCTCGATCAGGCCCTGCTGGCGGGAGGGCTCCAGCATGCCGAGGCAATAGGCATGGCTCACCATCACGCGGCCCTGCATCGAAAGGGCGCGGGTGCGCTCGATCATGAGCTCAAGGCAGAAGGCGCCGAGCTCGCCAAGCTCGTGCAGGTGGATGTCGATCGGTTTCCCATGCCGGTCGGCCAGCGCGAAGATGGCGTCGAGATGGCGCACGGGGTCGCGGTCGATGGTGGCGGGATCGATGCCGCCGACAATGTCGGCGCCGGCGCGCATCGCCGCATCCATCAGGTCGAGCGTGCCCTCGCGCGGCAGCATGCCGCTCTGCGGGAAGGCGACGACCTGCACATCCACGAGATCGCGCAGCGCCTCGCGGGTTTCGAGCACGCCTTCGATATTGGCGATGCCGATTTCCGTATCCACATCAACATGGCTGCGGATGGCGAGCACGCCGAAAGGCAGTGTCTGCAGGATCTGCCGGGCGGACTGCCGGCGCGCATCGATGCCGAGTTCACGCTTGGCCTTGCGGTCGGCGAGGATGCGATGGTTGCGGGTCGGGCCGACGCGGTTCTCGAACCAGTCCATGCCGATCAGCGTCTTGTCGAGATGGGTGTGCGCCTCGACGAGGCCGGGCAGCGCGATATGCCCCGCCGCGTCGATCTCTTGCGTCGGTAGCGCGCCGCCGGCCGTGCCGAAGCAGCCGTCGCGAATGACGAGGTCCACCGGCGCGCCGCCGAGGGGACGGGCGTTGCGGATGAGAATGTCTCTGGCCATGGCTGTTCTCCTCTCAGGCAAGCCCGGCACGCTGCATCGCCAGTCGGAATGCTTTTTCGGCGCGGTCGAGGATGGCGTCCTCGTCCTGGCCGACGAGCTTGCGCCCGCGCATCAGCACGCGGCCGCCGACGATGGTCGTGTCGACATCAGCGCCATTGGCGAAGCGCGCGAGGCGCTGCACCGGATCGATCGGCGGCCAGAGATGGGGCTGGCGCATGTTGATCAGCAGGATGTCGGCGCGTTTTCCCGTTTCGAGCGAGCCGATCTCGCCCTCCATGGACAGCGCCCGCGCGCCCTCGATCGTCGCCATTTCGAGGAGGTCGAACGGCGGCAGCACGGCGTCGTCGCGGAAATGCCGTGCGTGGTAGCGGTGCGCCTGGAACATGTTGCGGAACATGTCAAAGGAGCGGTCCGGCGCGGCGGCGTCCGTGCCGAGAGAGACGGTGATGCCCTCGGCCCGCAGCTCCGGCGCCGGGCAGCGGCCGAAGACGGACATGATGGCGCTCGGATTGTGCGCCACCTTGGCGCCGGTACGCTTGAGAACGGCCCGGTCCGCCTCGGTGAGATCGACGCAATGGGCAAGCAGCGAGCGGGCGTCGAAAAGGGCCAGTTTTTCGTCGTTGGCGGCAATTGAGCCGTCGCGGTGACCGTCCTGCACCAGCAGTACGCCCTTGTCGCGCGCCAGCTGCCGCGCCTTGCGCGAAAGGTCGAGGACGGCCGGATCCTCCAGCTCGGCTGCATCGAAGACGGGAAGCGAGACGGCGAGATGCACCCGGTCGCTGCGGCCCGCCCAGGCGTTGATAAGCGCGGCGCTGACCGAAAGCTGGGCCTCGGGTGAAACCGCGATCTCCTCATGGGCGCCGTCCCGGTAGGCGCGGTACACGCTTGCGGCCGCGGGCCGGTTGGGGCCGACGGCCAGCACCTCGCGCACGCCCATCTCGGTGATGGCGGCAAGATGCGCCTCGGCGGCGTCCGGCGCCTCGGTGCGCATGATGTCCGGCCCGCCGCCGAAGAGGAGGGTTGCGGTGGTCGTGCCGCACTTGATGCGCTCGGCCGCCGAGAGCGCCGCCTCGGCCGCCCAGAATTCCGGGTCGGTGGCTTCGGCATAGATCCGGCCGGTGATGGTCATCCAGTCCTCGGAATCGCTTCCAAGCCCCTTTGTCAGCATGTGGCCGGCATGGGCATGCGTGTCGATCAGGCCGGGCATCACCACCATGCCGGCGGCATCGATACGCTCCACCTCCGGCGGGGCGGTGGGCGTGCCTTCGCCGATGGCGGCGATCCGGCCGTCCTTCACCAGCACGTAGCCCCTGTCGAGAATGCGCCGCTCGACATCCATGGTGACGATCACGCCGTTTTCGATCAGCAAGGCCTTCGTCATCGAAATTTCCTCCCGCAAGGATTGCATACTGTCTTTGGACGGTCTGTGCGCAAAAACTAATTATCCTATCTTGATCTTGCGCGCACATTATGTACAGTCATATCCAGAATAATCGTATGCAAAATTTTGGGAACAAGCATACAAACTCGGGAGAATCCTTGTGAAGACCACTCTGAAGTCCCTGTTGGCGGGGCTTGCCGTCCTGGTGCCGCTCTCCGCCCCGGCCTTTGCCGAAACGCTCCGCTGGTCCGCGTCCGGCGACGTCATCTCCTATGACCCCAACGCGCAGGTCGACAGTTTCACCCAGAGCGTCCAGCACATGGTCTTCGACCCGCTGGTTCGCCGCAACAAGGAGCTGAAGCTCGAGCCGGCGCTCGCCACGTCCTGGGAAATCGTCGAGCCGACCCGCTGGCGCTTCAAGCTGCGCGAGGGCGTGAAGTTCCACGAGGGCCAACTTTTCAATGCCGACGACGTGGTGGCGACGATCCAGCGCCAGATCGATCCCGGTTCGCGCAACCGTGAAAACCTTTCCACCGTTACCGGTGTCGAGAAGGTGGACGACTATACCGTCGATCTCATCCTGCGCGGCCCCTATCCGCTGCTCCTCAACGATCTTGCCGCCATCTACATCATGAGCAAGCCGTGGATGGAGGAGCACGACGCGCTGAAGCCTGGTAACACTGCCACCGGCGTCGTCACCTATGCCAGCAACCACGCCAACGGCACCGGCCCCTTCAAGCTGAAGAGCTACGAGCCGGATTCCCGCTCGATCTTCGAGGTCAACAAGGACTGGTGGGACAAGCCGGAGCATAACCTGACGGAAGTCGAGTTCCGCCCGATCGCCTCCGACGCCACACGCGTCGCCGCGCTGCTTTCCGGCGAGGTCGACATGATCGCGCCCGTGCCGCTGCAGGACGTCGACCGCATCGCTTCCACCGACGGGCTGAAGGTCGTCGAAAACCCGTCGCTGCGCACGATCATGCTGGCGCTCAACTTCAAGAAGGAACTGCACGCGGCTCCCGGCGTCGCCAATCCGATGCTGAACGTGAAGGTGCGCCAGGCGCTCTGGCACGCCATCGACCTCAACACGATCCAGAAACGGCTGATGCGCGGCAAGTCGCGCGTCGCGGCCATGCTGGTCGCCCCTGCCGTCACCGGCCATGACGACGCGATCGACGTGCCGCTGGATTACGATATCGACAAGGCGAAGGCGCTGCTGGCGGAAGCCGGCTATCCCGACGGCTTCAAGACGGGCCTTTCCTGCTCGAACGACCGCTACATCGCCGACGAGCAGATCTGCCTTGCGATCTCCTCCATGTGGGCGAAGATCGGCGTTCAGGTCGATCTCGGCGTCGAAAGCAAGACGACCTATTTCCCGCGCATGGATAATGGCGAACTCGACGTCTACATGCTCGGCTGGGCCTCGCTGCCGCCGATGGATGGCTTCAGCGTGCTCCAGGCGCTGCTCGCCACCAATGACGGCACCTATGGCGGCAGCAACCCGAACGGCCTGTCCGATCCGCGCATCGATGCGCTCGCCCGCTCGGCGGCGGTCGAGCTCGACGAGGCCAAGCGCGTCGACATGCTGAAGGAAGCCTTCCGCATCACCCATGACGAGGCGCTGTTCATTCCGCTGCACCAGCAGCCGGTCGCCTGGGCGATGAGCAACAAGGTCGATATTCCGCAGTTCCCGGACGAATACGTTCGTCCCTGGTTCGCGAAGGTCAACCAGTAACGGGTTTCTCCCGAGCGGCGGTCCCGGCAGGCGAAAGCAGGCCGGGGCCGCCTGGCAAACCGGCCCCGACCCTCGACGGCGAGGAGAACGCGGGAGCGCAACGGCCCGGTTTCCGCCCCTTCGGGCTCGATCTCCCGCGCAAGGACTATTCCGATGCTCAGACTTTTCTCGGTGCGGCTGCTTCAGGCCATCCTCGTGATGATCGCGGTGACGGCCATCGCCTTCGTCATGTTCCGCTTCGTCGGCGATCCCATCGCCTCCATGGTGCGCGAAGGCGCGACGCAGGCGGAAAAGGATGCGCTGCGCGTGGCGCTCGGCCTCGACAAGCCGATCCTGACGCAGTTCGTCGATTTCGTCGGCAACGTCGTGACGGGCGATCTCGGCACGAGCTTCCGCTATCAGCAGCCGGTGGTCAGCCTGCTCATGAGCCGTCTTCCGGCTACGCTCGAGCTGGTCATCGTCGCCACCGTCCTGGCGCTCGCCGTCGGCATTCCGCTCGGCGTGCTCTGCGCGCTCAAGCCGAACTCCTTCCTCTCGCGCCTCACCCAGGCGACGACGCTCATCGGCATTTCCATACCCACCTTCGTCACCGGCCTGCTGCTGATCCTCGTCTTCGCGGTCAACTTGCGCTGGCTGCCCTCGTCGGGGCGCGGTGACCTGGTCGATCTCGGCTTCTGGCAAACGGGCTTCCTGACGCTCTCCGGCCTGAAATCGCTGATCCTGCCGTCCATCACGCTGGCGCTGTTCCAGCTCACCCTGATCATGCGGCTCGTGCGCTCGGAGATGATCGACGTGCTGTCGTCGGATTATATCCGCTTCGCCTTCGCCCGCGGCCTGCCGCGCCGCTATATCTACGGGCGGCTGGCGCTGCGCAATGCGCTGATGCCGGTCGTCACCGTCACCGGCCTGCAGATCGGCCAGCTCATCGCGTTCGCCATCGTCACCGAGACGGTGTTCCAGTGGCCGGGCATGGGCCTGCTGTTCACCAATGCCGTCGGCTATCCCGACGTGCCGGTGCTGGCCGCCTATCTGCTCTTCGTCGGCTTCCTCTTCGTCATGATCAACATGATCGTCGACATTCTCTACACTTTCATCGATCCCCGTCTGAGGACACGATAATGGCCACGCAATCCCTGATGCGCCGGCTTCCGCCGGTTTCCGTGATGATCGCCGGCCTGGTGCTCGCCATCATGCTCGTGCTCGTCGTCTTCGCGCCGCTGATCGCGCCGATGGACCCGCGCGACGTCTCTTCCTTTTCGCTGATCGACATGGAAATCCCGCCGGCCTTCATGGAGGGCGGCGACCCGCGCTTCCTGCTCGGCACCGACAACCAGGGCCGCGACCTCGTCTCGGTCATCCTGTTCGGCCTGCGCATCTCCGTCGTCATCGGCCTCGGCGCGGTGCTCTTCGCCGCCGCGCTCGGCGTCGTGCTCGGCCTCGTCGCCGGCTTCTTCGGCGGCCTTGTCGATGGCATCGTCATGCGCATCGCCGACGTGCTCGTCAGCTTCCCGACCATCCTCGTCGCCTTGCTGATCAGCGGCATTGCCCGCGCGCAGCTCAGCGCCGACACGATGCTCACCTGGGCGCCGCTGGTCCTCATCTTCTCCATCGCCGTCAATGAATGGGTGCAATATGCCCGCACCGTGCGCGCCTCGACCATGGTGGAGGTCGCGCGCGACTATGTGCGCGCCGCCAAGGTGATCGGCCTGCCCTCCGGCCGCATCATGGGCCGGCATATCCTGCCGAACGTCATGAGCTCGGTCATGGTCATCGCCACCATCAACCTTGCCGGCGCGATCCTGACGGAAGCGACGCTCTCCTTCCTCGGCGCCGGCATGCCGCCGACCTATCCCTCGCTCGGCACGCTGATCCGCATCGGCAACCAGTTCCTGTTCTCCGGCCTCTGGTGGATCGCCGTCATGCCGGCGGCAGTGCTGGTCGTCCTCGTGCTCGCCGTCAACGTGATCGGCGACTATCTGCGCGACCGCTTCAACCCGAAACTGATGGCCCGCTGAGATGAGCAAGACCCCCGTTCTCGATATCAGGAAGCTGCGCGTCGAATATCCGCTGGCGAACGGCGATACGCTCGTCGCCGTCAAGGATATCGACCTCCTCATCCGTCCCGGCGAGATCCACGCCCTCGTCGGCGAATCCGGCGCCGGCAAGACCACGGTCGGCAATGCGCTGATGGGCCTGTTGCAGGCCCCCGGCAAGATCGTCTCCGGCTCCATCGAGATTGCCGGCAAGCCGATCGATCTTCGCACCGGCCGCACCGAGAGCATCGTGCCCGGCCGCGATGTCGGCGCGATCTTCCAGGACCCGATGACGAGCCTCAACCCGCTCTTCACCGTGGAAAGCCAACTCTGCGAAGGCATGCTCGCGCATCTGAAGCTCTCCTCGAAGGAGGCGAGGGCGCGTGCGCTGGAGCTGATGAAGGCCGTCGGCATTCCCGAGCCGGAGCGCCGGCTCGGCTCCTATCCGCACCAGCTCTCCGGCGGCCAGCGCCAGCGCGTCGTCATCGCCACCGCGCTTGCCTGCAATCCGCAGCTCATCGTCGCCGACGAGCCGACGACGGCGCTCGACGTCTCCGTCCAGGCGCAGATCCTCAAGCTGATCCGCGACCTTGCGAACGAACGCGGCGTCGGCGTGCTGCTCGTCACGCATAATATGGGCGTCGTCGCCGAGATCGCCGACCGCGTCACCATCATGCAGAACGGCGCGGTGGTGGAGAGCGGCTCGGCGCGGGAGGTGCTGACCGATCCGAAGGCCCCCTATGCCTGCACCCTGATCGCCGCCGTGCCACCGATCGAAACACGGCTGGAGCGCCTGCCGGTGCCGAGCGAGGAAACGCAGGTGACGCTCGACGCCCGCGCGAACGTGCGCCGCAAGGGCACAAAAACCGAGATCGGCAGCAAGGACGACGTGGTGCTTTCCGTGCGCGACCTTGCGGTGGAATATGGCGGCCGCTCGCTGATCCCCGGCCGCAAGGCCTCCGTCTTCAGGGCGGTCAAGGGTGTTTCCTTCGACGTCCGCCGCGGCGAGATCTTCGGCCTCGTCGGGGAATCCGGCTGCGGCAAGACCACCGTCGCCAACACCATTGCGGGCCTCGTCACCCAGAGCTCCGGCACCATCGATTTCCAGGGCACGGCGCTCGGCGCCAAGCGCGAGAAATCCGTTCGCCAATCGCTACAGATGGTGTTCCAGGACCCCTATTCGGCGCTCAATCCGCGCCTGCGCATCAATTCCGCCATCGCCGAGCCGATCCTGTTCTACAAGCTCGCCTCCAATGCGGAGGAGGCGCGGCAGGACGCGAAGACGCTGCTTGAAGCCGTCGGCCTGCCGGCGGATGCAGGCTCGCGCTTCTCGCATGCCTTTTCCGGCGGCCAGCGCCAGCGCATCGCCATCGCCCGCGCCCTTGGCCCGCGCCCGTCGCTGCTCATCTGCGACGAGCCGACCTCGGCGCTCGATGTGTCGGTACAGGCGCAGCTTCTCAATCTCCTGAAGGATCTGCGCGATCTTGCCGGCCTTTCCATGCTGTTCATCAGCCACGATCTCGCGGTGATCCGTCAGATGTGCGATCGCATCGCGGTGATGAAGTCGGGCGAGATCGTCGAACTCGCCGAGACCGAGATGCTGTTCACGGCGCCGAAGCACGACTACACAAAGGAACTGCTGCGCCTTGCACCCTCGCTCGACCGTATCCTTTCGCGGCAGAGCGCCGCGGAATGACCTGACAGACCGGAGACCCCGCATGGCCGACATCCTCATCAAGAACGGCACCGTCATCGCCATCGACCCGGCGCGCCGGATCATCGCCGACGGGGCGGTGGCCATCACCGGCGAGCGGATCGTCGCCGTAGGACCGACAGCGGAGGTGGAAGCGGCCCATCCGGCGGGCGAAGTGATCGACGCGCGCGGGATGGCGATCATGCCCGGCTTCGTCGATGCCCACGCCCATGCCGGCCATGGTCTGATCAAGACGCTCGGCGGCGGCAAGAGCGATCCCTGGTATCAGGCCTGCCGCGGCGCCTATACGGTCGGCTCCACGCCGGACTTCTGGTTTGCCGAGGCGCAGCTTGCCGCGCTGGAGCGGCTGCGCTTCGGCGTCACGACGGGGGTTTCGCTGCTCGGCGGCGGCGATTCCGTCATGCGTACCGACGAGCCCGTCTATGGCGATGCGCATATGGAAGGCGTGCTCGGCATCGGCACCCGCTCGGTGGTCGCCGTCGGCACCACGCGCCCACCGCATCCGCTGACCTATGCCCGCTGGAACGGCGAGACACGCACCGATTATCCTGTCACCTTCGAGCAGCAGTTCGCCACCTGCAGGACGCTGATCGACCGCTGGCACGCCAGCCATGACGGCCGGCTGCATGTCGCCCTGCTGACGCCGACGCTGCATCGCGGCTATCGGGAGGCCGCTGGTGCGGAAGAGGCCGTCGCCCAGTCGCGCGCGATCAAGCAGTTCGCCGAGGAGCGCGACTTGGTCTTCACGCAGGACGGCCATAGCCGCGGCAGCGTGCGCATCGCGCATGAGATCGGCATTCTCGGCCCGCGCACGCTGCTCTCCCACGCGACGGGGCTGGACGAGGATGAGATCGCGATCTGCGCGGAGACCGGCACGACCATCGTGCACAATCCGAGCGCCGTCGCCGCCATTCTCGCGCGCTGCCCGGTGACGGAGCTCATCGATGCCGGCGTCACCGTCGTCATCGGTTCGGATGCGACCGCCCCGGACCGCTCGGCCGACATGTTCCGCCACATGCAGCAATGCATGCACTACCACCGCACCCATTTCCACGATCCGAGCTGGCTGCCGCCCGGCAAGGCGCTGGAAATGTGCACCATCGACGCCGCCCGGGTGCTTGGCCTCGATGCCGAGATCGGCTCGCTGGAGCCGGGCAAGAAGGCCGATGTCATCCTCGTCGACCTGCGCCGGCCGCATCTCTACCCGGCGCATATGCCGGAGTTCCGCGTCACCTGTTTCGCCAACGGCAACGACGTGCATACCGTGCTCGTCGGCGGCAAGGTGCTGATGCGCGATCGCACGCCGCTTCATGTCAACCAGGATGCGGTGCTGGACGCCGCCCAGCGCGAGGCGGACCTGATGATCGACCGGCTTGGCCTGCGCTACGCGCTGGAAACGCCGCGCATGTTCTGGGGCCACAGCCGCGACCTCGACCTCATCGAATAGACCGACATCCGATTGCCAAGAATGGATAGAGCCATGACCCTTGCAGACCTCGCCCTCGGCCGCCGCCCGGAAGGCCGCACCACACTTTCCGCCCGCTGGATCGTCGCCCATGAAAACGGTCGCCACCGGCTGCTCACCGACGGCGAAATCGTCATCGAGGGGCGGGAGGTCATCTATGTCGGCCCGCGCTTTCCCGGCGAGGTGGCGCGCCGCATCGAGCTTGGCGACATGCTGGTCTCGCCCGGCTTCGTCGATCTCGATGCGCTCTCGGACCTCGACACCACCGTGCTCACCATCGACTACGGTCCCGGCTGGGCGACGGGCCGCGTCTGGCCGCGCAGTTATGTCGATCGCGGCCCCTACGAGATGTACACGCCGGAGCAGCTCATCTTCCAGAAGCGCTTCGCCTTCGCCCAGCTGCTTTTGAACGGCATCACCTCCGCGCTGCCCATCGCGTCGCTGTTCTATCGCGAATGGGCGGAAACCGTCGCCGAATTCGAGGGCGCGGCGGATGCCGCGGGCGATCTTGGCCTGCGCGTCTGGCTCGGCCCGGCCTATCGCTCCGGTGGCATGGTCTGCGAGGCACCGGGCCAATTGGAGCCGGTCTTCGACGAGGCCCGCGGCCTCAAGGGGCTGCAGGACGCCATCGCTTTTGCCGGCCGCATCGCCGGCCGCCACGAGGGGCTGGTGCAGGGCATGCTCGCGCCCGACCGGGTGGAGACCTCGACGCTCGCCCTTCTCCAGCGCACCATGGCGGCATCGGCCGAAATGGGCCTGCCGGTGCGCCTGCACATGGCGCAGGGCAAGATGGAGCGGCAGACCGTTGCCCGCCTGCACGGCACGACCGCGCCGCAATGGATGGCCAGCCACGGCCTGCTCAACGAACGGCTGATCGCGCCGCATGCCGTGCAGGCCGAGCCGGAAGACCTCGACCTCTACGCAAAACATGGCGTGACCATCGCCCATTGCCCGCTGGTCTATGCCCGCGGCGGCGAATATCTCAATTCCTTCCGCCGCTGCCGCGATCTCGGCATCCGCATCGGCATGGGTACGGATACGACGCCGCCGGACATGGTGCTGAACATGGCCGTCGCCTTGATGACCGGCCGCATCGCCGCGGGCGAGGAGGGGCTGTCGACGGCCGAAGTCTTCGATGCCGCCACGCTCGGCGGCGCCGATGCGCTCGGCCGCACGGATATCGGCCGCCTGCAACCGGGCTCGAAAGCCGACATCGCCATCTTCGACCTTTCCGATCCGCGCTTCGCACCGACCGTCGATCCGGTCCAGTCGCTGATCTTCGGCGCGAGCGGCCGGGTGACGCGCGCCGTCTTCGTCGACGGGCGGCTTTCCATGCGCGACGGCGAGGTGGCCGGCATTGACATCAAGGCGGCCCGCAGAGAGGCGCAGGCGCAGTTCGACGGGCTTGTCGCGAAATATCCCGAGCGCACCTGGGGTCATCCTGCTCTGGAAACCATGTTCCCGCCGACCTATCCGCACTGGAAGGCCGACTAAGGGCTGAGCGCAAAGCGATTGTCGGACGGCGCGTCCTGTGCGACGATGCGCGCGGGAGGATGTCTGGATGGTGTCGACGCTGTCGCACATACAGGAGATCGAACGCGTCGGCATGGGCGCGGTCAGCCCGCGCGATGCGCCGGTCATAAAATCCTGGCTGCGCTGCCTCAACGACTACAAGCTTGACCCGACGGTTGCGCAGGAAGCCTATATCGTTCCGGAACTCAAGCTACGCGAGCATCGCGAGCAGGCCGAGGAACTGATCCGCATCGGCCGCTCGGGCCTGGAGGCGCTGTTCAACCAGGTGGCCGGGCAGAACTATGTCTTGCTGCTTTCCGATGCGCGCGGCGTCACCGTCGATTTCATGGGTGACCCGACTTTCGACAACCAGTTGCGCCGGGCCGGGCTCTATCTCGGCTCGGAATGGTCGGAGAACCGGGCGGGCACCTGCGCGGTCGGGGCCTGCATGGTCTCCGGCGAGCCGGTCATCATCCATCAGGACGATCATTTCGATACCAGCCATATCGGGCTCACCTGCACCGCCGCGCCGGTCTTCGACACGCTGGGGGACCTCACCGCCGTGCTCGACATCTCGCAGCTCCGCTCGCCGACGGTGAAGACCAGCCAGCAACTGGCGCTGCATCTCGTCGCTTCCACCGCGCGGCGCATCGAGCTCGCCAACCTGATGACCCGCACCCGCAACGACTGGGTGCTGCGCCTTGCGCGCTCGCCGGAATTCCTCGATGTCGATCCCGACGCCGCCATCGCGCTCGACGGCAGCGGTCGCATCACCGGCATGACCCATGGCGGTTTCGGGGCGCTTGCCCGCGCGATGAACCTCAATGGCCTTGCCACGCGCGATTTCCTCGGCCAGCAGGTCTCGCAGGTTTTCGACATCGATGTCGACGACCTGCCGCGCTTCATGCGCGGCCGGCCGAACGGCGAGCGGCTGCTTCGGGCGCGCAATGGGCTGGTGCTCTTCGCCAGCGCCGTCGCGCCCGCCGTCAACCTTCGCTCTCCTGCCGTTCCGGCGGCGCGCCTGCCGCGGGCGCTGCGTGATCTCAGCCATGGCGATGCGGCGATGGAAAGGGTTCAGGCCCGCGCGGCGAAACTTTCGGCGCGCGACATCCCGATTCTCATCCAGGGCGAGACGGGCAGCGGCAAGGAGTTCCTGGCGCGGGCGATCCATGACAGTTGCGGTGGCGGCGGCAGTTTCGTCGCGGTCAACTGTGCGGCCATTCCCGAACATCTCATCGAATCCGAACTCTTCGGCTATGCGCCCGGCGCCTTCACCGGTGCCAGCCAGAAGGGCAAGCGCGGTCTGATCGAGGAAGCGAACGGCGGCACGCTGTTCCTCGACGAGATCGGCGACATGCCGCTCGCCCTGCAAAGCCGGCTGCTGCGTGTCCTCTCGGAAAACGAGGTGCAGCCGGTCGGCGCGCTGAAGGCGCGGGCGGTTCGTCTCCGGGTGCTGTCGGCCTCGCACCGCGACCTTGCGGAACTCGTGAAGGAGGGCCGGTTCCGGCAGGATCTCTACTATCGCCTCAATGCCGCGACGCTCGCCTTGCCGGCGCTGCGCGAAAGAGAAGATCTCGGCTGGCTGGTCGACCAGGTCCTCGGCCGCATCGAGAAGGAAAACGGCGAGGCCTATCGCCTCGACGGCGCGGCGCGGGCGGCGCTGCTTGCCCATGGCTGGCCGGGTAACCTGCGGGAGCTCTCCAATGTCCTGCGCGTTGCGGCAGCCCTTTCGGAAGGCGGCGTCATCGGCCTCGATTGCCTGCCGGACCATCTCTTCGCCGAACCGGACGCGACCGCCTCCGACGACGACGCCTTGCGCCGGGCACTCGACGATTGCGGCAACAATGTCTCGGCGCTCGCCCGAAAGCTCGGCGTCAACCGCTCCACCATCCATCGCCGCCTCAAGCGCCTCAACTGACGCGGCACCTGCAACACCTGTTGCACGCCACCTGTTGCATTCGCTTGCGCAACGGCATCTCCCCTATCATAAGTATTTGATAAATAACAAGAAGGCCAATCTGGCACGCCGCTTGCTGCTTTCCTGCCGGGAGATAGCAGGAGGAGAAACCATGCTCGACAAGACCCCCACCACCCGCGTCCAGGCGCTTCTCGACACGTTCGGCGCCGCCCTTGAAGCCGGAAACATAGACGATGCTGCAAACCTCTTCGCCGGGGAATGCTACTGGCGCGACCTCGTCGCCATTACCTGGAACATCAAGACCGTCGAGGGCCGCGATCAGGTCCGCGACATGCTGAAGGCGCAGCTTTCGACGGCCAAGCCCTCCAACTGGTCCGTCGCGGCCGGCGAGGAGGCGAGCGAGGCTGACGGCGTGCTGGAAAGCTGGATCACCTTCGAGACGGCGACCGGGCGCGGTTATGGCCTCGTGCGCTTCAAGAACGGACTGATCTGGACGCTGTTGACCGTGCTTTCGGAACTCAAGGGCCACGAGGAGAAATCCGGCTTCACCCGCCCGCTCGGCGCAAAGCATGGACAGAATCTCGGCGCGAAGACCTGGAAGGAGGAGCGCGAAGAAGAGGAGCGCACGCTCGGCTACGAGAAGCAGCCCTATGTCGTCATCATCGGCGGCGGGCAGGGCGGCATCGCGCTCGGCGCCCGGTTGCGCCAGCTCGGCGTGCCGACCATCATCCTCGAAAAGAACGACCGGCCGGGCGATAGCTGGCGCAAGCGCTACAAGTCGCTCTGCCTGCACGATCCCGTCTGGTACGACCATCTGCCCTATATCGATTTTCCGAAGAACTGGCCGGTCTTCGCACCGAAGGACAAGATCGGCGACTGGCTGGAATTCTACACGAAGGTCATGGAGCTGAACTACTGGACCCGCTCCACCGCGAAATCCGCCAAATGGGACGAGGCGACGAAGGAGTGGACCATCGTCGTCGATCGCGACGGCGAGGAGGTCGTGCTCCGCCCGAAACAGCTCGTCTTCGCGACCGGCATGTCCGGCAAGGCGAACATTCCGGACTTCAAGGGCCGCGAGCGCTTCAAGGGTGAGCAGTACCATTCCTCGCAGCATCCGGGACCGGACGGCTACAAGGGCAAGAAGGTTGTCGTCGTCGGCTCGAACAACTCGGCGCACGACATCTGCGCCGCGCTTCATGAAGCCGGCGTCGACGTCACCATGATCCAACGTTCGACGACCCATATCGTCAGGTCCGACACGCTGATGGATATCGGGCTCGGCTCGCTCTATTCGGAACAGGCGCTGGCGAACGGCGTGACGACGGCCAAGGCCGACCTCATCTTCGCCTCGCTGCCCTACCGGATCATGCACGAGTTCCAGATCCCGCTCTACGACAAGATGCGCGAGCGCGACGCGGACTTCTATGCGGCGCTGGAAAAAGCCGGCTTCCAGCTCGACTGGGGCGCGGATGGCTCCGGCCTCTTCATGAAGTATCTGCGCCGCGGCTCCGGCTACTACATCGATATCGGCGCCTCGCAGCTCATCATCGACGGCAAGGTCAAGCTCGCCGCCGGCCAGGTCGAGGAGATCACGGAGAATTCGGTAAAGCTCTCCGGCGGCCGGGAGATCCCCGCCGACGTCATCGTCTACGCGACAGGCTACGGCTCGATGAACGGCTGGGTCGCCGACCTCATCGACCAGGAAACGGCCGATAGGGTCGGCAAGGTCTGGGGCCTCGGCTCCGATACGCCGAAGGATCCGGGTCCCTGGGAGGGCGAGCAGCGCAATATGTGGAAGCCGACGCAGCAGGAAGCCCTGTGGTTCCACGGCGGCAACCTGCATCAGTCACGCCACTATTCGCAGTATCTGTCGCTCCAGTTGAAGGCGCGCCTGGAAGGCCTCCCCACGCCGGTCTACGGCCTCCAACCGGTTCATCACCGGAAATAGACCGGCACCTCGAGCGGGCAGCGGAAACGTTGCCCGCTTTTTTCGCTTGCGGGCGGTTTCCGGCATTCAATTCACGCCAGCATGAAGCTGCGCTGCGCGCCGGCGGGCTGGGTGGCGGAAGAGGGATTTCCGAGCAGGCCCTCGTATATATCAAGAAGCGCGTCGGCCCAGTCCGACTGGGTGTTGGCGAGCTTCATTCCGTTGGCGAAGGCCTTCTCGCTCATGCGGCGCATGTCCTCGGTAGGCATGGCGGCCATGGTGCGCAGGGCTTCGGCGAAGGCGGCGTTGTCCTGCGTGTTGCAGGCGACGCCCATGCCGCGCTCGACCACCTCGTCAGCGAGGAACGCCATTTCCGTCAGGACGAGCGGCACGCCGCTGCCCGCCGCTTCCGCCGCCACCAGGCCGAATGGCTCGGGAAGGCGCGAGGGAATGACCAGCGCGCGGGCATGGCCGATCAACGCGCCGATTTCCTGCTGCTCGCGCCAGCCGTGGAATGTCATTTCCGGATATTGCGCTTGAAGTTCCGCGCGCATCGGCCCGTCGCCGATGATCTCCAGCGGCACGCCCGCCAGCCGCGCGGCGGCCAATGCATCCTGCGCGCCCTTTTCCTGCTCGAGGCGGCCGATGAAGAAGAAACTCCGGTTCTGCTCGGCGGCGATCCGCTCGGGGACGAAGGGCAGGGCGGGATTTCGCACCGCCTGGAGAAGCCGCGCCGCGTAGCCGGCACGGTTGAAGCCTTCGATCATCTTTTCATGGATGAGGACGATCTTCCCCCACGGCACGTCCCTGCCCATCGCGGCATAGAGCCTCGCCTCGCGCGTCGCGCGCCAGAGCTTGTGCGCATAGGCGCGCCGGTCGCAATTCGTCGCAAGGCAGCTCAGCCCGAGAGGCACGCGCCGGCACCGCTCTTCCCGCCGGTAGTCCATATAGGCGCCGTTGGGACAGGCATGGAAAAAGTCGTGGGCGTGGATCGCGGTGCGCTCGGCAACCTTGCGCAGGGGCACGAAGATCGCGGGCGAGAGGATCTGCGACCAGACATGGACGTGGTACACCGTGCCGGGCGTGTCGTTCCTGGCGATCCAGTCGGAAACGAGGGCGCTGGCCGAGCGGTTGTCCACGCCGCTGATCGCCGTCCGGAACGGATTGCCGCCCAGAAGCGCCTTCTGCCTGAGTTTCACGAGGTCGACGCCGAGTTCCTCGAACAGGGGGCTGTCGCCCTCGTCGCCAACGATCATGGTGACGGGAATGCCGCGGGATCGCAAAAGCCGGAGCAGCAAGAGCACGAGCGTCGTCGCACCGCCGCGTGCGATTGAAAAGTCGTTGATGAGGACGACCCGGGATATCGGCGGCATTGCTGGTTATCGACACTCCAGTTGGCAGATTCGGTTTTAGCTAACCGTCATACTCAACAATAGCGTCCTTGGTTTTCCAAAAGGTTTCCTGTCGCCGCCGTTTTCGACCAAAAGTGGGTGAAATGGCGTCACAGCTCTTCCAGCGTGTCGCCGAACCGCTCGATGCCGCGCAGGCGTGTCCGCCCGGTGGCGCCGGCCCGCTCGATGGCACGCGTGGTGATCAGGTGACAGACCGCCATCACGGAAACGTGATTGAAGAGGGGGCCCGGCGCGAGGGTCTGACAGCGAAAGTGCCAGGTGGCGGACGCCCGATGGGTGACGCCTTCGTCCGTGAGATAGAGCAGCCGGGCACCGCTCTTCTCGATCGCGGAAAGAATGGTCTCCATCTGCGCCACGCGCCGGCGCAGGCCGAAGACGACCGCGACGTCTTGATTCGTCACGCTCACCAGATGTTCGCCGAGCGTCTGCCCGGCAGCGGGGATGGCGACGATATTTTCCACGACCTGCGTCATCTGCCATTGCAGGTAGTCGGCAAAGGCGTGGCTGCTGCGGAAACCGAGTACCCAGGTCTTGCGGGCGCCGAGGATGGCGTCGGCGACCTCATCGACCTGCGTGTCCGTGATGGCGGAGAACGTGCCTTCGAGATTGGCGATGCCCTGGGCGACATGCGCGCCCACCGATTGAGCCGCGGCGGCGTCCGCGGATGTCGAGAGGAACAGGCGCGAGCCCGTCTGCCGCTCGTCGCGGGCGTGGCGGCGCGCCTCCTCGTAGCTCTCGTAGCCGAGCCGGCGCACGAACCGGGTGACCGTCGCATTCGACACCTGGGCAAGCTTCGCGAGCTCCGAGGCGGAGTAGCTGGCGAGCTCGCCCGGAAAGTCGCAGACGAATTCGCCGAGCCGCCGCTCGGCCGGATGCAGGCCGTCCAGCGCATCGCGCACGCGAAACAGAAACGAACGATCCGTAGAACCCATCTGACCCACCGTCTTCCATCGTGAAATCAAGCTTGTAACGGACTTGTCGCACTTCGCAAGAACACGACCGCCGGCCCCGTCGACAAGCGTATTGAAAAAATGATTTCTTATATGTAGTATGTGAAAATTGATTTTCATACTGAGGCCAAAGAGGAGGAGACTATGGCAGCAGAAGGTATGGTGCAGTCCGGCAAATCATCGCCGGCGATCCGACAATTGGAGGGCGCGCTGACCCGCATCGGGGTCACGGGCGCGCACAAGCAGATCATCGCGCTGGTGCTGATCGGGTGCCTGTTCGACAGTTTCGAGCAGAACACGATCGGCGTGTCCGGCCCGCTCCTGAAGGAGCATTGGGGCCTGACCGGCACGGATATCGGCTTCCTGAACACGATCACGTTCGGCAGCGCGGCCATCGGCCGCCTGCTTTCGGGCATTCTCGGCGACCGCTACGGCCGCCGCGTCATGCTGACCGTCAACCTGCTTCTGTTCTCGCTCGGCTCGGCGGCCTGCGCGCTCGCCCCGGACTTCATGTTCCTGTGCATTGCGCGTGCAATCGTCGGCTTTGGCGTCGGCGGCGAGATTTCCACGGCGGTGACCATGCTGTCGGAGTTCTGCTCGCCGAAGTTCCGCGGCACGGCCGCCGGCCTCGTCAATGTCGGCGCGGGCGGTTTCGGCAACTTCCTGGCGCCGGTCTACGGGTTGATGATCTTCAGCATCTTCCCCGGTGAGGACAGCTGGCGCTGGCTCTTCGCCTCGCTCGCGCTTCCTGCACTTCTCGTCGTCTTCTACCGCCGCTATGTGCCGGAAACGCCGCGATTCCTCGCCTCGCAAGGGCGGATCGACGAGGCTAACAAGGTGCTCTCGGTGCTGGAATCCGGCTCGCTGAGGCCGCGCGACCTCGTGGTGCGCGAATATCTCACCAAGGACCATGAGCAGGAGGCGCCCCGCGCCAAGGGCGGCTGGAAGGAGCTGTTCCGCGCGCCGTTCCTCGGCCGCATCGTTCCGGTCTCGATCGCCATTCTCATGAGCTACGGCGCGCAGCTTTCCGTGCTCACGCTGATGCCCGTCATCTTCGTGTCCATGGGCCACACCCTGCAGGGCAGCCTGCTCTACAGCATGATCATCCAGAGCGGCAGCGTTCTCGGCGCCATCGCGGCCTCGATGTTCGGCTACTACTTCCCGCGCAAGCGGGTGCTGACGGTGGGCGCGATCTGCGCGTGCCTTGCGGCGCTCTGCATCATGCAGTTCGGCACCACCATCTATCTGGTGCTGTTCTTCGGTGCGCTCTTCCAGTTCTTCGTGCTGCTGCTCAACACCTCGATCTGGATCTACGCGCCGGAACTCTTCCCGACCCGCATCCGCGCCTTCGGCGTCGCCTTCATCCTGGCGACGGGCTCGGCGGCCGGTTCCTTCGTGCCGACCATTTCGGGCGCGCTGTTCGACGCCTACGGCATGGCGGGCGTCTTCGCCCTTGCAGCCGGCATGTATGCCGTCTTCGCGGTCTGCATCCGCCTCGGGCCGGAAACCTACGGTCGGTCGATGGAAGACCTCACGCAGCCGGCGGACGTCATCAGCGCCACCGAGGATCCGGCATTGCAACCCGTAAAAGCAGGAGCTTGAACCAGGCATGACCCCGCACATCCTGTTGATCAATCCCAACAGTTCGCAGGCCACGAGCGACATGATGCACGCCATCGCCCACCGCTCCGCGGCAGGGCGCGTGGAGGTGGAGACCGTCACGGCGAGCCGCAGCCCCGGCATGATCGTCACGCCCGAGCAGCTTGCGGCGTCCGCGCCGCAGGTGGTCGAGCTCGGGGCGGCGCATGGCGGGCATTGTGCGGGGATCATCGTCAGCGCGTTCGGCGATCCGGGTCTTGCGGACCTGCGCCGCAAGGTCGCCGTTCCGGTGGTCGGCATCTGCGAGGCTTCGATGATCGAGGCCTCGCAGGGCGGACGCCGGTTCGCCGTGGCGACATCCACGCCCGACCTCGTCGAGGCTATCGGACAGCGGGCGCACGATCTGGGGCTTGCCCATCTCTATACGGGCATCCGCTGTACGCAGGGCGATCCCGTCGCCCTTGCCGCCGATCCTGCGCTTCTGATCGAAGCGCTTGCCGGTGCGGTGCGCCAGTGCATCGAACTCGACGGTGCGGAGGCTGTCATCATCGGCGGCGGGCCGCTCGGCGAAGCCGCCGAGCAGTTGCGGCTGATCTTCGATACACCCGTGCTGGGGCCCATTCCCTGCGCGGTGGAGCGGATCATCGGTCTCATCGGGCAGACGTCCGCCGTTTCCGAAGCCGTCTAAACCGGTCTCTGGCCGCCTGCCGCGCGTCGTCGCGGCGGGCGCTCAGAAGCAATGCAGCATACGCATGGCTGCACTGCACAATAAATGTTTTCCATCTGATCAAAAAACGATCATAGTGCACACAGCTGATGCACATGGCGGTTTTCCTCCCAGTGCCGCCGCATCGGCTGTTCCCCTCTGGAGGTTTTTAACCTTCATACCTTATGGGCCGCGGTTTCCGCAGGCCCATTTTTTTTTGCCCGCTGCTCAGTCGTCCGGCTCCGGCTGGCGATGGTGCTCCTGGCGGCGAAGCTCGCCGCTTTCCCGAAGAATGTCGGAAAGATGCGGCGAGAGACCGTCGGCCGGCAGTGCTGCCGGCCCGCTTGAGGCTCGCCGGATTTCGGCAATGGTATCCTCGGCGACGGCGAGGGCCGACGCGGCGGCGAGAAAGGCGTTCGTCCGATGCGTTTCGGCAAGGCCGATCTGGGCCGCATCGACGGCGCGGCCGGCTTCGGCGGTCATCGCGTCAGCCGCGGCAAGCCGGGCGGAGAGCAGGCCCGTCGTGACGGGGTCGCTCGCCGGATCGTCCAAGAGATGCCGCAGGGCATGGCGGGCGCCGCCGAGCTGGCGCGCGGCTTCCAGCAGGAGATCGAGGGAACGGGGAACGGAATGCGCGGCCGCGTCGCTGGCCGGCTGCAGCAGGGTATCGCCATCGACGAGTACATCCCTGAACAAAACATGTTCTGCGGGCTGGGCGCCGCCGTTTACCGGTTCGCAGCTGTTGGCCACATAGTGCAGCCCTTCGATGCGGGTGGGCAGCAGGAGGCCCGCCGTCTTCGCTCCGTCATGGCGGGCAGGCACCAGCACCCAATCGGCGTGCCGGGTGCAGGGCGTACAGAGCGCCTCGCCCGCCAGCCGCCAGGCGAGGCCGCTCGATGTGAGCGCAAGGGCGTCTGCCGTCTCGTTGTTGCGGCGGGCCGCCGCCCGCGCAAGACGGGCGCCGGCGAGGGTGGCGGAAAAGACGGTGCTGCGCTGGCTCTCGCTGGCATGGCTGCGAATGTGCTCCACGGCGACGAAATGTGCGGCGAGGATCTCGCCGAGCGTCACGGACCTTGAGGACGCCACGGCGCAAACTTCCGCCAGTACGGTGTTGGAGACGTCGATCCCACCATGCTCGGTCGGCACCGAGATGCCGAAAAGGCCGGAGCGGGAGAGAAGATCGAGACGCGCTTCGGCGGTTCCGGCCGCCGCTCCACCCTCTGCCGGGAAGTCGAAAACCTCCGCCACCGTACCGGCAACCGTGATGGCTTCGTCCTCGGTTCCGATGAGGGCGGCCGTTCGTGCCGCGCGGCTGTGTGCCGATGAATGAGTACCCATGTCGTCTGCTCCTCGCGGAATTCTGTTCCAGGGCGCATAGGCATTATCAGGCTAGAGAGACCATATTCTATAGAGATTGTATAGATTGCTTCTGCCAATTCGACGGTCATCAGGCGCTTGCCGAAACGGCCAAAACCGGAAAGAGTTGCATTGCGGCCCTCTCGCGCCGCGCAGCATTTTAATGAAGGAACGCCCTTCTGAGAAGGAAATCCGGCGGGGACACCAGCGGCCGGCACCTCTCGCTTTGTCGCCGTTCTTCTAAAGCAATCGCCCGATATTAATAGTCTATAGATTTAGTAGGAAAATAGCGTTAGACTGTGCTCGACAGCGTCCCCTCAGGGAGCAATGGCGTGCACACGGATGTGGCCTTCGCTCTCTCGCTCCACCTTGCAGGGAAAGGACATCGCATGTTCTTTGAAAGGATCGTAAGGGAAGACGTCGCGTTTGCGGACGGGCTGCCGCTGGCCAAGATCGCGGTGATCGGTGCCGGACCGTCGGGCCTTGCCACGGTGATCGCACTGATGCGGCGGTGCCATTGCCCCTTCGAGGCCTGGATCGTCGATGCGCAGGATGCGCCGGGCGCGTTCGGCGATGGTCCGGCCGGCGGCGCGCTGACCGCCGAGCCGGCGCGCGATCTTTCCGTCCTGCCCGACCGGCCCGATGATTTTGCCCGCTGGCTGAAGGAGAATTTCCTGTCCAACGGCGCGGTCGCCGCATTGCGCGGTCCGCAGGACCTGCATGTTCCGCGCTCGGTGTTCCGCGACTATGTGATGGCCCGCTTCGGCGAGGCGCTCGCCCTTCGCAGGGATGTGCGCATCCGCACCATCCGCGGCACTGTGCGCCACATCGGTAGAAGAAACGACGGCGTGTATGTCGGGTTTCTCGACGGAGAAAACGCGGTCTTCGACCACGTCTTCGTTGCGACCGGTTTCGGGATCGCGCAACGCGAGGCGGCCTCCTGGCGTGATGCCGCCGCGGTGGCCGAGCGCCTTTCGCACGAGGAAAATCCGGCGCCGCTGACGCTGGTCGGCAACGGGCCGCGCCTTGCCGCGATCCTGCTCGATCTGCGAATGCGCGGATTTACCGGCGCCATTCATGTCGCGGCGGCCGCGGGCCGCCTGCCGCAGCCCCACAGCCGCGGATACGATGGCATGGTGTTCGGCGAGCCGCCGGCCAGCCGGTCGCTGCGCGATGCCTTCCGCTATATCCGGCGGGAATGTAGCAGCGCGGAGGCGCGGCGCGGCGGCCAGTGGCAAACCGTCGTCGATGCGGCCTCCGACCGCCTTTCCGTCGTCTGGCGCAACCTGCCCCAGGCCGAGCGCAACCACTACCGCCGCCATCTCCTGCGCCTGCACCGGCATTTCTCCGTCCGTATCGCAGGCGATATCCATCGTCGTCTCGCCGGAGAATTCGAGGCCGGCCGCACACGCTTCGTCCCGCCGCACGATCCGAAATCGGCCGACGGGAACACCGTCGACTGCCGCGAGGTGCCAGCCGCCCGCGCGCTTGCCGGGCTGCTCGGATGCGATGTCGCGACCCTCTCGGTCGATGATCACGGGCACCTGCTCAGCCATGATGCACCGTTGTCCGGCCTTTCCGTCGTCGGGGCCGTTGCCTCCGGCCTGCGGCCCGGCCCCTTCACTTTTGCCGAGACGGTGCGCCAGGCCTATCGCAGCGTTCTTGCAGCACCCTTGTCCCGTCCGGCGCGGGTATCGCGCGGCTGAAAAAAAAATTTGGCGGACGGGGTGAAAAAGGGCGAATTTTGGTGGATGCTTTTTGCGTTCGCCGCGCCCTTTTCGAGATGAACTGTGCGTCACCTGCCGGGTATGGCAGTGCGCCCATTGCGCCGATTTCGCTGGTTTGAAACCCGTTTTGCGAACTTTCCGCCTATTGTTGACTAAGTCTACTAATTCTCTAGGTTTTTAGCCGAGGCAGTGACCAGGAGGTTGGAGATGTCCGGATTTGTGAAGGGGTTGGGGGTTTTGGCCCTCGGTTTGGGGCTGGTGCTCGGCGGGGTTTCGGGGGCGGCCGCGCAGACGGTGCTGCTCAACGTTTCCTATGACCCGACGCGCGAGCTCTACAAGGATTTCAACGAGGCTTTCGCCAAGCATTGGAAGGCGGAGACCGGCGAGGACGTGACGGTGCAGCAGTCGCATGGCGGTTCGGGCAAGCAGGCCCGCGCGGTGATCGACGGCCTGGAGGCCGACGTGGTGACGCTGGCATTGGAAAGCGACATCAACGCCATCGTGGAAAAGACCGGCAAGATCGCCAAGGACTGGCGTACGCGCCTGCCGAACAATTCCTCGCCCTATACCTCGACCATCGTGTTCCTCGTGCGCAAGGGCAATCCGAAGGGTATCCATAACTGGGGCGACCTGGTGAAGGGCGATGTGCAGATCGTCACGCCGAACCCGAAGACCTCGGGCGGCGCGCGCTGGAACTACCTGGCGGCCTGGGCCTGGGCGAACGAGGAATTCGGCGGCGATCAGGACAAGATCAAGGCCTATATCGCGGAACTCTTCAAGCGGGCGCCGGTGCTCGATACGGGTGCGCGCGGCTCGCTGACCACCTTCGCCCAGCGCCAGATCGGCGACGTGCTGCTCGCCTGGGAAAACGAGGCCTATCTGGCCGGCGCCGAGTTCGGCGGGGATGCCTTCGACATCGTCGCGCCGCCGATCTCGATCCTCGCCGAGCCGCCGGTGACGGTCGTCGACGGCAATGTCGATGCCAAGGGCACGCGCAAGCAGGCGGAAGCCTATCTCAACTACCTCTATTCGGAAGAGGGCCAGAACATCGCGGCCAAGCACTACTATCGCCCCTCGAAGCGCGATGTGGTCAAGCCCGAGTTGCTGCAACAGCTTCCCGACATTAAGCTGGTGACGATCGACGACCCGATCTTCGGCGGCTGGGTGAAGGCACAGCCCGAGCATTTCGGCGACGGGGGCGTCTTCGACCAGATCTACAAGCCGGGGAACTGAGTAACTTGACGACTTTTGCTGCTGCTTCGGTGCGGTGGCGACTGAGACAGCCGAGTGTCATTCCGGGTTTCGGACTGACGCTCGGCTTTTCGCTCGCATACCTCACGCTCATCATCCTCATTCCGCTCGCCGGCCTCGTCTGGCGTTCGGCCTCGCTGTCGAGTGCGGAATTCCTGGCTATTCTCGCCGACGAGCGCACGCTGAACGCGCTGAAGGTCTCCTTCGGCACGGCCTTCATCGCCGCACTCGTCAATGTCGTCTTCGGTGTCATCGTCGCCTGGGTCATCGTGCGCTACGAGTTTCCCGGCCGGCGCATCGTCGATGCGATCGTCGACCTGCCCTTCGCCCTTCCGACGGCCGTTGCCGGCATTGCGCTTGCCGCGCTCTATGCCCCCAACGGCTGGATCGGGCAGGTGCTGAACCTCTTCGACATCAAGGCAGCCTTCAACCCGACGGGCATCGTCATCGCGCTCGTCTTCATCGGCCTGCCCTTCGTGGTGCGCACGGTGCAGCCGATCATGGAGGAGATCGACCGGGAGGTGGAGGAAGCCGCCGCGACGCTCGGCGCCAACCGCTTCCAGACCGTCTACCGGGTGCTCCTGCCCGGGCTGTCCCCGGCGATCCTGACGGGCTTCGCGCTCGCTTTCGCCCGCGGCGTCGGGGAGTACGGCTCGGTCATCTTCATCGCCGGCAACATTCCCTATGTCTCGGAGATCGCGCCGCTCCTCATCGTCATCCGGCTCGAAGAATTCAATTATGGCGCGGCGACCGCCATTGCCACGATCATGCTGGCGCTGTCCTTCGTCATGCTGCTCGTCATCAACCTGATCCAGGCCTGGAGCCGCAGGAGGTACGGTCATGGCGCATGAAACGCCCCGCCGCCTGCGCTCGCCGACGACGGAAACGCCCGTCGCGCGCTATACGCTGATGGCGCTCGCCTTCCTGTTCCTCGCGCTCTTCCTCGTCCTGCCGCTTGCGGCCGTCTTCATCGAGGCCTTCCGCAAAGGCACCGGTGAATTCCTCGCCGCCTTCGGCGATCCCGATACGCTCGCCGCGATCCGGCTGACGCTGCTGGTCGCCGGCATCGCCGTGCCGCTCAACCTCGTCTTCGGCGTGGCGGCGGCCTGGGCGATCGCCAAGTTCGAGTTCAAGGGCAAGGCGTTCCTGACGACGCTGATCGATCTTCCGTTCTCGGTCTCGCCGGTCATTTCCGGCCTCGTCTATGTGCTGCTTTTCGGGGCCGGCAGCGTGCTCGGGCCCTGGTTGAAGAGCCATGGCATCGAAATCCTCTTTGCCGTGCCGGGCATCGTGCTCGCCACCGTCTTCGTCACCTTTCCCTTCGTCGCGCGCGAGCTGATCCCGCTGATGCAGGAGCAGGGCACGGGCGACGAGGAGGCGGCGCTGTCGCTCGGCGCCTCCGGCTGGCAGGCGTTCTGGTATGTGACGCTGCCCAACATCAAGTGGGGGCTGCTCTACGGCGTGCTGCTCTGCAACGCGCGCGCGATGGGCGAGTTCGGGGCGGTCTCGGTGGTCTCGGGGCATATTCGCGGGCTCACCAACACCATGCCGCTGCATGTCGAAATCCTCTACAACGAGTACAATTTCGTCGCCGCTTTCGCGGTGGCCTCGCTGCTCGCGGCGCTCGCCCTCGTCACGCTCGTCGTCAAGACCGTCCTCGAACTTCACTACGGCGCGGAAATCGCTGCCGGCCGCAAGCATTGAAAGGCACGCCCTCCATGGACGTCAGCGTTAAAAATCTCCGCAAGGAATTCGACCGATACCCGGCCTTGAACGACGTCTCGCTCGACATCCGCTCGGGCGAGCTGATCGCCCTGCTCGGCCCGTCGGGCTCGGGCAAGACGACGCTTCTTCGCCTTATCGCCGGCCTCGAGCAGCCGACGCGGGGCAGCATCTTCTTCGGCGCGGAAGACGCCTCCCACAGGAGCGTGCAGGAGCGGCATGTCGGCTTCGTCTTCCAGCATTATGCCCTGTTCCGCCACATGACCGTCGCCGACAACATCGCTTTCGGCCTGACGGTTCGCCCGCGCGGGCAGCGCCCGCCCAAGGCCGAAATCCGGCGCCGTGTCGGGGAACTGCTTGAGATGGTGCAGCTCTCGGGCCTCGAAAAACGCTATCCGAACCAGCTTTCCGGCGGCCAGCGCCAGCGCGTCGCGCTTGCCCGCGCCATGGCGATCGAGCCGAAGGTGCTGCTGCTCGACGAGCCGTTCGGTGCGCTCGATGCCAAGGTGCGCAAGGAGCTGCGCCGCTGGCTGCGCGAATTCCACGACCGCACCGGTCACACCACCGTCTTCGTCACGCATGACCAGGAAGAGGCGCTGGAGCTCGCCGACCGGGTCGTCGTCATGAGCCAGGGCACGATCGAGCAGGTCGGCTCGTCCGACGATGTGTATGACCGGCCGAACTCGCCCTTCGTCTTTTCCTTCATCGGCGACAGCGCCAGCCTTCCCGTCACCGTCAACGAGGATACCGTCCGTTTCCAGGATACGTCCATCGGCATCGTGCCGCGCGCGAGCGAGATCGCCATCGGCTCCGGCACGCTGTTCTTCCGTCCGCAGGATGTCGTCCTCGTCACGGATCCGGCCGTGCCCGCGCTGGAAGGCCGTATCTCGACGTCCCGCCGGCTTGCCGGCACGCGCATTGCCGATATCGATATCGGCAGGGCCGGCGAGCCGCATCACGTCGAGATCGAGGTTCCGCTCGATGCGCAGGCCGCGAACGGCACGACGATCCGCTTCAGGCCGACGCGGTGGAAGCTGTTCGGGGCCTAGCTTTTCAGACCAGGCCTTCCGCGACGGCATAGGAGGAGAGTACGTCCTTGATGTTGCGGTCCTCCTCGCGCGGCAGCAAGGCACGCGTCGTGATCGAATCGAGGTGGTGCGTCATCAGCTTGGCCGCCGCCTCGCTCTTGCCGGCGATCAGGTGATCGAGAATTTCCTGATGCTCGGACACGGCGCAGTCGGACGAATGCGGCCGCCCGTAGAGCGCGAGGATGAGGGAACTGCGGGCGACCGTCTCGTTGACGTAGCGGATGAGGCTCGCATTGTTCGTCATCTGTGCAAGCAGCGTGTGGAATTCGCCGGCGAGCCGGATCGACAGCGCGTGCTCCGGCTTGGCGGCGTCCTCGGCATTGATATGGGCGGAGAGCGTGTCGATCTGCTCCCTGGTCAATTTGCCAGAAAGGGTCTCCACGACAAGGCGTTCCAGCGCCATGCGGGTCAGGAACAGGTTGCGTCCCTCTTCGAGCGTCGGCCGCGCCACCGTCGCGCCCTTGTTCGGGCGCAGGTCCACCAGACCCTCCTCGCTGAGGCGCACCAGCGCTTCGCGCACGAGCGTCCGGCTGACGCCGAGGCGTTCGCCGATCGAATCTTCCGGCAGTTTCGCGCCGGGGGACAGGGCCTGGTCGAGGATCGCGCGCTTCAGCGCGCGGTGGACGGCCTGAGAGCGGCCGCGGCCCGAATCGCCAACTTTCTGTGTCATCCGGTTCTCTCCCGTTCCGCAGATTTCTCCCGCAAATTGCATGCAAAGGGTGGGTCTGTCCACCCGCCATGCTCTGGTGTGCCCTGCGGACTGTTTTGCCGCGGTCCCCACAAAGAATGTTCGCGGCGAAATGCCAGAGGTATGTATGCGATGGGGCGGGTGGAATGCGTACGTGGGTGAGCGGAATTCCTGCTATCCCGCGGCCGGAAAGATGCTTTCGAGTTTGCTGGCCGGCGGCGGGGCATAGCCGCCGAGGCGTGACGTGCGGATGTTGAGACCGGCCATGGCCTCGGCCAGCTTCACCGCGCAGGAAACGCCATCGAGAACCGGCAGGCCGTGTTCCTGCGCGAGGTCGTTGGCAAGGCTCGCCATGCCGGCGCAGCCGAGCACGATGGCCTCGGCGCGGTCCTCCGAAACGGCAAGCCCGATCTCGGCGCTGATCTTCTGGCGGGCATTGGAGCCCGGCTGTTCCAGCTCCAGCACGGCGACTTCCGACGAGCGCACGCGGGCGCAACGGGCGGCAAGGCCGTAGCGGGAGAGATTGTGCTCCAGCGCCGGCACCGAGCGGGCGAGCGTCGTCACCACGGAGAATTTGTTCGAGATCATCGAGGCGAAGTGGTAGGCGGCCTCGCCGATGCCGATTACGGGCTTGTCGGTGAGGCAGCGCGCCGCATCGAGGCCGGTATCGTCGAAACAGGCGATGACGACGGTATCGCAATCCGGGTTGCGGCGGATGGTGTCGAGCAGGCCGGCAAGGCTCATCGCCTCGTCGAAGAAGCCCTCGATCGAGACGGGGCCGTGCACGGGATTGACGGCGGTGATCTGCGTGCCGGAAGAAGCGGCGCTCAGCGCCGCCTTTCCGATATGCGCCGTCATCGATGCGGTGGTGTTGGGGTTGATGACGAGGATTTTCATGTCAGAGTTCGCCTCCGAGGTAGGCAGCCTTGATGCGGTCGTCGTTCATCAGGTCCTTGGAATTGCCTGACAGCGCGATGGACCCGGTGGAAAGCGCATAGGCGCGGTTGGAGATGGAGAGCGCCATGCGGCTGTTCTGCTCGACGAGGAGGATGGAGACATTCTCGTCGCGGCTGATGGCCACGATGGCGCGGGCGATGTCCTGCACGATCTTCGGCGCGATGCCGAGGGAGGGCTCGTCCAGCAGCAGCAGCTTCGGACGTGCCATCAGGGCGCGGCCGATCACCATCATCTGCTGCTCGCCGCCGGACATGGTGTTCGCCTGCTGGTTATAGCGCTCGCGCAGGCGCGGAAAGCGCGTCAGCACGTTTTCCAGCGTCTGCTCGATCTCCGCCTTGTCGGTGCGGGTGAAGGCGCCCATCAGGAGGTTGTCCTTCACCGACATCAGCGGGAAGGCGCGGCGGCCCTCCGGCACCATGGAGATGCCCCGGCGCACGATCTCGGCGGCCGGCGTGCCATTCAGCTTCTGGCCCTGATAGGTGATCTGGCCGGATTTGATCGGCCGCAGCCCCGTGATCGCGCGCAGGATCGAGGATTTGCCCGCCCCGTTCGCGCCGATCAGCGCAACGGTTTCGCCTTCGCCCACATCGATCGAGACGCCCTTCAGGGCATAGATGTGGTCATAGTAGAGTTCGACATTCTCAACGCTCAATATCTTGGTCATGGCTCACATCCCGATCGCCGCATCTTCGGAGCCGAGATAGGCTTCGATCACCTTCTCGTTCTCCCGGATTTCCTGGGGCGTGCCCTCGGCGATCTTCTCGCCGAAATTGATGCACACGATCCGGTCGCTGATCTTCATGACAGCGGGCATGTCGTGCTCGACGAGAAGGACGGTGACGCCGCGCTCGTCGCGAAGACGGCGAACGAGGCCCACCATCTTCATGGTCTCGTCGTGGTTCATGCCGGCGAAGGGCTCGTCGAGCAGGATGACCTTCGGGTCGGTGGCAAGGCCGATGGCCATGCCGAGCGCGCGAAGATGGCCCTGCGGCAGGTTGGAGGCGAGCTCGTTGCGGATCGCCTGCAGGCCAAGGAAATCGACGATGTCGTCGGCCGAGGCCGCGAAGGCCGCCTCGTCCTCCCTGGCCTGTTTCGTGCCGAGGAAGAAGCCGAAGAGGCTCGCCTTCGAGCGCAGGTGATGGGACACGATGATGTTCTCGCGCACCGTCATGGAGCGGAAGATCGTCGTTTCCTGGAACGTCCGCACGACGCCCATGCGGGCGACCTTGTGCGGGGCGAGGCTGGAAATGCGGGTACCGTTGAAGAGCACCTCCCCCGTCGTTGCCGGCACGAAGGAGGAGATCAGCTTGAACAGCGTCGACTTGCCGGCGCCGTTCGGGCCGATCACCGAGAGGATTTCGCCGGCCTTCACGTCGAAGGACACGTCGTTGACCGCCGTCAGACCGCCATAGCGCTTGGTGATGTTCTTGATTTGCAGGATGGGGGTCATTTGCCGCCCTCCTTCTTGTCGAGAAGGCTGAGGACACCGTTCGGCAGGACCAGCATGAGCAGGATCATGACGCCGGAGTAGATGAGGAGTTGATACTCCCTGGCGATGGAGAGCAGGTCCCAGCCGAAGTAGAGCAGGAACGTGCCGAGCATCGGGCCGAAGACGTAACCGAGGCCGCCGAGGAAGCAGTAGAGCATGAAGTTCACGCTGTCGGCGACAACGAAGGAGGACGGATAGATCGACTGCGCGATGGAGGCGAACATGGCGCCCGCAATGCCGCCGAAGAACGAGGAGATCGCATAGGCGAGTACCCGGAGATAGGCGGTGTTGACGCCGATCGAGGCCGAAAGCTCCTCGTTCTGCTGGAGGCTGCGGCACAGGTGCCCGAGACGCGAGTTCACGATGCGCCAGAGCACGAGATAGGTGACGACCATCAGCGCGACGGCCATCATGTAGAAGCCGACGCGCGGGTTGGGCAGCGAGCCGAAGGCCGGGATGATCGTCAGGCCGAAGAGCGAGAGTTCGCTCGGCAGGGGGATGGAGGTGATGCCCTTGGCCCCGTTGGTGATCGGCAGGGCGAGGGCGGAGAGGCGGGCGACCTCCGTCAGCACCAGCGTGACCATGGCGAAGTAGACGCCGCGCAGGCGCAGGATCGGAAAGCCGATCAGCACCGAGATGACGGCGCAGAGGAGGCCGGCCAGCGGCAGTGTGAGCCAGAAGGAAACGCCGGCCTGCGTGACGAGGATGGCCGAGACATAGCCGCCGACCAGCGCGTAGGCGCCCTGGCCGATATTGATGCGGCCGATATAGAAGGTAAGCCAGACACCGGCGGCACCGACCGAAAGCAGGGCGACCGAGGTCAATGTGTAGAAGAAGTCCACGCGTCCGGTCAGGCCGATGAACAGCGGCACCAGCAGGAAGACGACGAGAAGGAAGGCTGCGAAGCCGAGAAGTTTTTTCGCGTTCATGATCTCAACCCCACGGCTTGCCCATCAGCCCTTGCGGGCGGATAGCCAGGAACACCATCAGCGTGGCGAAGATGACGAGATAGGTGATGTCGCCATAGGCCGAGAGCACGGTCAGGCCGACACTCTCCATCATGCCAAGGATGAAACCGCCGGCGATAGCGCCCGAAATCACGCCGGCGCCGCCGATCATGATCATCAGGAAGGCCTTGATCGAGGTCGGGCCACCCATGCCGAGATTGACGCCGGTGATCGTGACGAGAAGCCCGCCGACGAGGCCGGCCAGCATGGCGCCGAGCGCAAAGCCGAGCATGGAATAGCGCGAGACGTCGACGCCCATGAGCTGGGCGGCCATCCGGTCCTGGGCGAGCGCCCGCATGGCACGTCCGGTACGGGAATAGTTCATGAAGCCGATGAAGGCCGCGATCAGCAGGATGGCGAGAACGCCGATCAGGATGCGGTCATAGGGCATGATGATGCGCATGTCCCAGTTGAACACGCCGCTCACGATCTTCGGCACGCCGCGCTGCTTTTCGCCGAAGAGAAGCAGGATGACGGCATCGAGGAAGAAGGCGACGCCTGCCGCGAGCAGCATGGTGGATTCGTCGCGTTTCGACCGGCGCACGACCGGCGCGAAGAGGAATTTCTCGATGACCGCGCCCATGACCGCCAGGACGATCGCCGAGGCGAAGAGACCGACGATGAAGGGCAGGCCGAGTTGGACGACGACCGTGTATGTGACGAAGCCGCCGAAGACGTACATCTGCCCGTGGGCGAAGTTCAGCACGTTCATCAGGGAGAAGATCAGTGTCAATCCGAGGGCGATCAACGCATATTGCGCCCCGAGGTAGAGACCGTTGGCGATTATCTGTTCCATCGTGAGCCTCCAATGGAAGATTCAGGCAAAGAAGGGGTCCGGCCGGACATTGTCGGTCCGGACCCCGTATTCGAAATGCCTAGGCTCCGATCAGTCGACCTGGCCGACGAACAGCGTCTCGAACTTGCCGCCCTTGTATTCGTTGACGACGAGCGGAACGGAGACCTGACGCTTCTGGCCGAAGGAGGTCATGCCGACATATTTCAGCTTGGCGTCGCCCTTCATGAAGGGGTTGGCGGCCTCGAACGTGTCCATCGTCTTCTTGAACTCATCGACATTGTCGATGGCGGCCGGGTTCGCCTTCAACGTCTCGATGATGTATTCGAGCGCATAGACCTTGGTGTTCGACTCGTCATTGTATTCGCCGAACATCTTCGTGTAGCGCGCGACGAATTCCGTCATCGTGTCGCTCGCAAGCTCCGGCGTGGAAGCACCGCCGACGGAAATGAAGCCATCCGCAAGTTCGCCCGCTCCTTCCTGCAGAACGCTGGCATCCTGCCCCGTTTCCGTCGAGATGAGGCCGGTATAGCCGAGTTCGCGGGCCGAGCGGATGAGCTGCGGGGCATTGGCCGGCGAGACGCCGGAGAGGACGAGCAGATCCGGCGTTGCCTGGATGACGGGCAGCAGGACCGGCGTGAAGTCGGTCGTGTCAACCTGGTAGGTTACGTTGCCCGACACGACTTCCAGCCCAAGCGCTTCGGCGGCGGCAATGCCGGATTCACGCTGGCTCAGCGGGTCGGATTCGTTGGCGGCGACGAAGGCAACCTTCTTAACGCCCTTGTTTTCCTTCAGGAATTTGTAGATGGCAGGCCCCGACTGGTAGTTCGCCACCATGCCGAGGATCGCGTTTGATGCCGGCGCCGTGAAGAGTTCCTTCGGGAATGCGTAGGGGAAATACATGATGCCATTCTGCTCGGCGACCGGGCGCACGGCAGCGGCGCCGTCATCCACGTTCGGGCCGACGACGTAGTGCACGCCGTCCTGCGCCATCTTCTCCATGCCGGCGATGGCGCGCTTGGGGTCCTTCTGGTCGTCGAAGGGAACGATCTCGATATTATAGGTCTTGTCGCCGATCTTGACGCCGCCGAGCTCGTTCAGCCAGGCCGCGCGCGTTTCCATCGAGCGCTGGTTCGAGACGCCCCAGGATGCGGCAGGACCGGACGTGACGCCGACGAAGCCGATCTTCAGCGTCGCGTTCTGGGCATATGCCATCAGCGGCATGGCGAGCACCGTCGCTGCGGCGAGGGCGGAAAACTTCAGGAATGTGCGCTTGTGCATGATGTTCTTCCTCTGGGCCATTGTGATCTGTTTTCTTTGGTCGAACGGGCCGCGTGTGCGGCTACGATCGTCCCTGGCAAGAGTATTGAGCGCATTGTTAACGATCTTGTCAAGTGGTTGTAAACAAGAGTGTGCAGGTCATGTCGACGAAATCGACGCTTGTTGGTCAACCAAATCGGCCCTATTTAAAGGTGTTGCAATGCGGCGGTGCATGTCGAGGTAAATGCGGTGGTTGATATGAGCAGGGAAAACCTGGTGGACGTGGAGGAGATCGACGAGGAGGATATCGTCGAGCGGATTTTCGACGCGGTCGTCGAACAGCGGCTGCCGCCGGGCACCAAACTCTCCGAATCCGCGCTGTGCGAGGCCTTCGGCGTCGGGCGCATGCGCATCCGCCGCAGCCTCCTGCTGCTCGCGAGCCGTGAGGTCGTGGAACTGCACGCAAATCGCGGCGCCTTCGTCGCCTCACCGACCGCCGAGCAGGCCCGCGAGGTTTTCGAGGCCCGCATCGCGCTGGAGCCGAACATCGCGCGCCTTGCCGTGCAGCGGGCGACGGACGAGGATATCGCCATGCTCGTCCGCCACCTCGAAATGGAGCACCTCGCCCACAACGAACGGCACCGTCACGACGCGATCCGGCTGTCCGGGCAGTTCCACACCATGCTCGCGCAGGTCGCCGGCAATGCGATCCTCATTCGCACCATGAAGGAACTGGTGACGCGGACCTCGCTGATCATCGGCATTTTCGGGGCGCCGGGCGTCAGCAACTGTCGCGACGACGAGCATACGGCGATCGTCGATGCCTTCCATGCCCGGGATGCCGACAAGGCCGCGCGCACCATGGCGACCCATCTGCGGCATATCGAAAAACACCTCAAGCTCGGCAGCAAGACGACGGATGCCGTCGATCTCGTCGAGCTTTTCGGGCGGCATTGACGCCGGCTAGGTGTCGATGAACAGGGCCACCGGCGCGACCCGTAAGATATCCGCGAGCGGCAGCGTGCCGCCGAGCGTAAACGTCCGGTCGTCGAGTACCGAACGCACGGTGCGGCCTTCGAAACCGGCGGGAACGACGAGGGCGATTCCGGCCATCGCCTCTTCCGTCAGGCACAGGTTTTCCCGGTCGACTTTCCCATAAGTGAGGCGCGGTACGACGGTCAGGGCGAAGTCTTCAGGCGTGCCGCGCAGGAAGGCCAGCGCCTGCCGGCCACCGTCCGAAAATTCCAGCGGAACGTAAGGTCCGGCGAACGGATCGGGTTTCCGCCCGCGTGCGGCAAGCACGGTTGCGATCAGCCATTGCTTGTAGTCGGGGAAGTTCGCTTGCGAGGCCGGCGGTTTTTGCGGAACGCTGCAGGACGACACATCCAGGGGCGCCCGATTGTCGGGATCGACCAGGGAGAGATCGCAGCGCTCGCTGCCTTGGTAGATATCGGGAATGCCGGGGGCCGTCAGCTTGACCAGCGTCTGCGTCAGCGAATTCATCAGACCGGCCGCGATGAAGGGCGCAAGCGTTTCAGTGAAGTCGTCGAGGAAGGTGCCGTTCCCCAGCGCGTCCTTCACGAAGCCGATGACCTTCTGCTCATAGTCGAAATCTGGTTCGCTCCAGTTCGAGCGGATCTTCGCTTCGCGCAACGCCTTCTCGACATAGGGCGGCATCCGTTCTCCAAGAGCCTCTATGGCGGAGCGATCGTTCCGTCCGCCAAGCGGCCAGGCGCCGGCCAGCGATTGGTAGACGAGCCATTCCACGTCCGCTTCGGGAACGGTGCGGCCGGCATGAGTGCGCAGAAACCGCGCATTGAGGGAGGACCAGCGCCCTGTCGCCGCGATCCATGCATCCGGCGCCTCGCTGAGCGTATAGAGCCGCGCCCGGGCATCCTCGCCGCGCTTCGTGTCGTGCGTCGATGTTGCCGAGAGGGCTTGGGGCAGGGTCTCCGCGCGTGCCTGCATGGCCGCATGGAAGGCGGCCGGGCCGCCGGACGGCCGGCCGGGATCGCCACCGACCTCGTTCAGGGCGATGAAGGCGTTTTCGCGGTAGAAAAGCGTGTCTTCCAGCGCTTTGGCCATGATGGGACCGCTGAGCTGCTGCAGGCGAATGCGGAATTCGGGGCAGCCGGCCAGGCTGCTGCAGGTCCTGTCGTCGATGAGCAGTTCCCAGATGAAGTCGATCGCCTCGCGGACCTCCGGGCGTACGTCTTCCTGCGCGTGTTGCCGGGCTGCGGCGAGGAGCTGGCGGTCCCACCCGTCCGCACCGGCCGTCGCCGTCGTATAGGTGCGGTAGACGGGCAGCGCGATGATCATGGCGCAGAGCGCCTCGGCAAGCGCGCTGCGGGAGAGGTCGGCATCTGTCCGGTCGGCCATGTCCTTTGCCAGCCGGGCGAGGCGGCGGACCTCGCCCTCGAAATTGTCCGAAAGCATCTGCCTTTTGCTGGCGCGCATTTCCTGCGTATAGGTTCCGCGATGGTCCTCGTGCCGGAGCGGCCGGAAGGCCTCTGCCAGCCCGCCGCCCTCTCGTTCGTCGGCCAGCGCGTCGGCGAGGGACGCGATGAATTCGTAGCCCGTCGTGCCCTCGACCGGCCAATGCGTGGCGAAGGGCTCCTCCTTTTCGAGGATTTTCTCGACGACGATGTAGACATCAGGACCGACGGCGGCGCGTAGGCGTTTCAGATAGGCCGCGGGATCGGCAAGCCCGTCCACATGGTCGATGCGCAGGCCGTCCACGGTGCCGTCGCGCACGAGCTCGAGGATCAGGCGATGGCAGTCGTCGAAGACGCGCGGTTCCTCGATGCGCAGGCCCGCGAGGCCGGCGATCTCGAAGAAGCGGCGATAGCTGAGATGCCGGCTTGCGGTTTTCCAGTCGGTGAGCTGCCATGGCTGCGCATCATGGATGGCGGCGAGCCGGGCGCGGTCCGCCGAAATCATATCGACGGCCTTTTCCAGCGCCGCGCGGGCGCCCGTTGATGCAAGCGCTTCGGACAGGACTGCCCGGGCTTGCGGATCGTCCTGCGGGTTCGCCGTCACGGCGAACGTGCCGTGGCCGTCGAGCGCCAGCCAATAGGTGCCGGGATGGAGGGGATAGAGGTTGTCATGATAGCGGAACGCGAGGGCGTCGTGCTCGGGGTGGAGCGCGAGGCGGATCGTGCCATCCGCCAGTTCCGCGGCGAAATCCTTGCCGAGGAAGGGCAGAGTGAGCCTTTGCGACCAGTCGATATCGAAATGGCCGGAAAACGGGCTTTCCGCCCCCCAAGCCACCACACTGCGCCACCAGGGGTTTTCAAGGCTTGCGGCCATGTGGTTCGGCACGATGTCGAGGATGAGGCCCATGCCGCGTGCATGCAGCTCGTCCGCAAGCCGGCGCAGGCCGTCAAGGCCGCCGAGCGAGGGATCGACCTCATTTGCATGGGTGACATCGTAGCCGTGCGTGGAACCACCCACCGCGGTCATGACCGGCGAGGCGTAGAGATGGTCGATGCCGAGACGTTCGAGATAAGGCACAAGCTGGCGTGCCCTCTCGAAGTCCATGCCGTTGCGGAACTGGAGGCGGTAGGTCGAGCGGGGGATGGTCATGGGGTCCTGGAGGGTGCGGTGTCGGCGGCCAGAACGCACATCCTCCCGATTTGTTCCATTGCCGGCTCACATGCCGTGACGGGCGAAGTCCGTCCGCGAAACGACGCCGGACAGCCGGCTTTGCCGGTCGAGCACGGCAAGGCGACGAAGATGCAGCGCCTTCATGTTCGCCAGAACGTCGGAGGCCTCCTCGTCGTCGTAGCAATAGGTGATGTTGGTGGTCATGATGTCGGAGACCTTGGTGGTTTCGGCATCGAGGCCGGGCGCGACCGCGCGCAGGATGACGTCCCTGTCGGTCAGCGTTCCGACGAGGCCGCTTGCATCGGCGACCGGCAGGAAGGCGATGTCCCACTCCGCCATCAGGCTGGCGGCATATTGCAAGGTCTCCTCCGGCCGGACGAGGTGGACATTGCGGGTCATGATCTCACCGATATGCATGGGGACCTCCCTCTTGCAGGCATAAACAATCGAACAGGACGTTGGTTCCCGGGCGCTATCGCCGCACCGGTTCCAGGGCGACGACGATCGACGGCCCGCCCGCGCCGCCGGTGGAGAGCGCGAAGATCGTGTCGCCGGCGACGGCCGGCCAGGGCCTGCTTTCGCTGGTCAGGTTCGCGCGGATGGCGAGCGTCGCCTCCTTGAACCGCCAGTCGATGGCGAAAATGCCGCTTTCGGCAGGCAGGATATGCGGCTCGGCCACGCCGGGGCCGGCAAGCAGCGGCACGATATGCGCCTGCCGCAGCCGGATCAGCTCGCGGATGAAGCCAAGCTGCTGCCGGCCGCCGGCGGAATCGGCACGCGGCCAATCGAGTTTCGAGCGCTGGAACGTCTCTTCGGCGCCCGGATCGGGAAGATCCTCCATCGTCTTTCCTTCGGGAATGCCGCCGAATTTTTCCGCCTCGTCCTTGCGGCCCTGTTTCGTTGCGAGGGCAAGTTCCCCTTCGAAATCGGCGAAAAAATAAAACGGCCGCTGCTCGCCGTATTCTTCGCCCATGAAGAGCATCGGCACGGCCGGCGCGAGGATGAGGAGCGCGGTCATGACGTTGAGCAAGGCGGGGTCGGCAAGGACCGGCAGCCGCTCGCCGAAGGCGCGGTTGCCGATCTGGTCGTGGTTGTGGAGGAAATTGACGTTCACTTCCGGCGGCAGCGGGTCCTGCGGTGGCGGGCCGATCCGATCCCTGGTGCGATCGGCAAGTGCGAAGCCTTTTGCGGCCGATTCCCGCAGGATGTCGTCCGCATTCTCCACGAACCGCGCATAATGGCCCTGGGCCTCGCCCGTCGCGATGACGTGCAGGGCGTGGTGGAATTCGTCGTTCCAGCCGGCCGTATAGTGATGCGTGACGCCGCCGTCCCGGTTCAGCAGGCTCTTGCGGCTCGTCTGGTCCTCTACGACGAGATGGATTTCGCGGTCCGGTACGTTCCGCCGAATTTCCTGCGCCAGTTCGATGAGCAGATGGTTGTCGCTTTCGTCGTCGATTTCTTCCGTCGCGTCGAAGCGCAGGCCGTCGAAACGGTAGTCGATAAGCCAGTGCAGCGCGTTTTCGATGAAGTATCGCCGCACGGCGCGCTGTTCGAAAGCCAGCGCCGCGCCCCAGGGCGTGTGGCGTTCCGGATGGAAGAAGGGCGGGGCGATGCGGGGCAGGACGTTTCCGATCGGGCCGAAATGGTTGTAGACCACGTCGAGCAGCACCATGATGCCATGGCCGTGCGCCGCGTCGACGAAGGCCTTCAGGTCGTCAGGGGTGCCGTACGCGTTGTGCGGCGCATAGTGCAGCACGCCGTCATAGCCCCAGCCGCGCTCACCGGTGAAATGGGCGACCGGCATGATCTCGACGGCCGTGATGCCGACGTGGCGCAGATGGGCCAGTCGGTCGATGGCGGCGCGGAACGTGCCTTCCGGGGTGAAGGTGCCGATGTGCAGTTCGTAGACGATCGCCTCGTGCCAGGGGCGGCCCTTCCAGCCGGGATTTTGCCAGTCATAGCGCTCGTGATCGACGATGATGGAGGGGCCTGCGACGCCGTCCGTCTGGGCGTGGGAGGCGGGGTCGTTTATGTTCGAGCGATCTGCAAGGCGAAACGAATAGGCGTCTCCCGGCCCCGCAAGGTCCGTCTCGACGCTGTGCCAGCCGTCACCTTCACGGTGCATCTCGATGACATGTCCGGCGACGAGCACCGCGACCTGTTCTTCTGCGGGGGCCCAGAGACGGAACCGCACCCGTCCATCCTGCAGCACGCTCGGGCCCCAGGTTCTCGGCGTTCGTGAGGGCTGTATCATCCCCGTCCTCTCTGCTGGTTGCGGGGAGCGGAACCGGGCGGGCGCGGAAAAGTTCCGGAACAAATCTCCTCTTTTTGCGTTGCACCACCGCTTCTCGACCTGACCAGCGATCCGAAACGCTTCGCCTGCCGGCGCGATGAGCTTCGGTGTTGGCTTTTCAGACCGCGCGCATTGTTCATTTCAGGGAGGCCATCTGCTTGATCAAGGGGACAGATCGTATGAGCTATTCGTTTTCCGAACTCGATTTCATGAAGCCGGAGCTTGGCGCCGAATTCACCGGCGAGGGCACGCATTTCGCCGTCTTTTCCGCCCATGCGGAGCAAATGGAGCTCTGCCTCTTCAGCGAGGACGGCACCGAGGAAACCGCCCGCCTGCCGCTGCCCAAGCGCGAGGGCGACGTCTGGTCCGGCTATATTGCCGGCCTGAAGCCCGGCACGGTCTACGGCTACCGGGCGCATGGGCCGTACGATCCGAAGAACGGCCACCGTTTCAACCCGAACAAGCTGCTGCTCGATCCCTATGCCAAGCAGATCCTCGGGGAGATCGCCTGGGACGACGCGCTCTACGGTTATCGCATCGGTGATCCGGCGGAGGATCTTTCCTTCGACGAGCGCGACAGCGCGCCCTTCATGGTCAAGGGGGTGGTGCAGGATCCAGATTTCGACTGGGCGGGCGACGCCGCCATCCGCCGGCCCTGGACGGAGACGATCATCTACGAGGCGCATGTGCGCGGCATGACGATGACCCATCCGGGTGTGCCGGAAGAGCTGCGCGGAACCTTCATGGGCATGGCGAGCGACCCGATCGTCGAACATCTCGTCGATCTCGGCATTTCCGCTGTCGAACTGCTGCCGATCCAGTATTTTCCGGATGACCGCTATCTCCTGGAAAAGGGCCTGCGCAACTATTGGGGCTACCAGACGCTGGGGTTCTTCGCGCCGCAGCCGCGCTTCCTCTCCGGCCGCGCCGTCACCGAATTCAAGACCATGGTCAAGCGCTTCCATGCCGCCGGCATCGAGGTGATCATGGATGTCGTCTACAACCATACGGCCGAAGGCTCGGAGCGGGGTCCGACGCTGAGCTTCCGCGGGCTCGACAATCTCAGCTATTACCGTCTTTCGCCCGATGACCTGCGCCATAGCTACGACACGACGGGCACCGGCAACACCGTCAACATCGCCCATCCGATGGTGCTGCGCATGGTGCTCGACAGCCTGCGTTACTGGGTCGGCGTCATGCATGTCGATGGCTTCCGCTTCGACCTCGCCAGCACGCTCGGCCGCACCCGGCACATCGAGTTCGACCGGGAGGGCACGTTCTTCGACGCCATCCGGCAGGATCCGATCCTGTCAGGCGTGAAGCTGATCGCCGAGCCCTGGGACGTCGGTGACGGCGGCTACCAGGTCGGCGGCTTTCCGCATCCGTTCCGGGAATGGAACGACAAATACCGCGACGACGTGCGCCGCTTCTGGAAGGGCGACGGGGGGCTGGCATCGGCACTGGCGACGCGCCTCACCGGTTCGGCACCGCAGTTCAACCATTCCGACCGGGGCGCGACGGCCTCGGTCAATCTCCTCAGCGCCCATGACGGCTTCACCCTCATGGACACCGTCTCCTACGACGACAAGCACAATGAGGCGAACGGCGAGGACAATCGCGACGGCCACTCGGACAATCATTCGCACAATATGGGTGCGGAAGGACCGACCGAGGATGAAGGCATCCTTTCCGCCCGCGACCGCCGCCGCCGCAACATGATCGCGACGCTGCTGCTCAGCCAGGGCGTGCCGATGCTGCTCGGCGGCGACGAACTCGGCAACAGCCAGGACGGCAACAACAACGCCTATTGCCAGGACAATGCGATCGGCTGGACGGACTGGAACGGTCTCGACGATCCGTTCCTGAATTTCTGCAAGGGCGCCATCGCCTTCCGCAAGGCCCATCCGGCGCTTCGGCAGGAGCGCTTCCTGACGGGCGATGCGTTGGAGGACGGTACGATCGAGATCGCCTGGTATCGGCCGGACGGCGCCTTCATGGACGATGCCGCCTGGAAGGACGGCAATCTCAGGGCGCTCGGCCTCTTCCTTTGCAAGCCGGCGAACGGCGAGGGCGCGGACCAGCTATTCCTCGTCTGCAATGCCGGCGGCGATTGCGAGGTGACGTTGCCGCAGGTGAACGGCATCACCGCATGGAAGCGCGTGCTCGATACGGGAGCGCAGGACGACGCCTTCGCCATGCATCCGGCGGAAAGCCCGGCGCCGGTCTATGGGGCCAGCGTCGCGGTCTTCGAGCCTGTGGGCTAGCAGGGTGGACATGGCGCCGGAAGATCTCAAGGCAACCGGTCTCGTCTATGTCTCCGACAGCGAGCCCGGAATCCGGCGCCAGCGGGCCGGCCGCAGCTTCTGCTATCGCCTGCCGGATGGTTCGCTCGTGCGCGATGCGGCGCTCAAGGCGCGCATCGCCGCCCTCGGCCTGCCGCCGGCCTATGAGAATGTCTGGATCTGCCTGGAGGAAAACGGCCACCTGCAGGCGACCGGCTACGATGCGCGCGGGCGCAAGCAGTACCGCTATCATCCCGATTGGCAGGCGCTCAAGAGCGGCGACAAGTTCGACCAGCTCATCGCCTTCGGCCGGGCGCTGCCGAAGCTCCGGCGCGCGGTGCGGCGCGATCTCGACGGTGCGCCCGGCACGGTCGATACCATGCTCGCGGCCATCACCGTCCTGCTCGACGAGGCGCAGCTGCGCGTCGGCAACCGGGCCTATGCGGTGGAAAACAAGACCTATGGCGCGACGACCCTCCTGAAACGCCATGTCTCGCTTGGTGACGGGCGCATCGAGCTGCGCTTTGCCGCCAAGGGCGGCAAGCGCGTGCGCCGCACGCTCAGGCATCCGCGTCTCCAGAGGCTGCTCGAAGAGTGCGCCGACCTGCCGGGCCGCCAGCTTTTCGTCTGGAGGGACGAGGCGGACCTGGTGCGGCCGATCGATTCCGGCCGCCTCAACACCTATCTCGCCGATATCTCCGGCATTGCGGTCTCCGCCAAGACCTTCCGCACCTGGGCCGGCAGCCTTGCCGCGTTTTCCATGGCGCGCCAGGCGATCGAGGAGGGCGGGCGCCCGACGATTAAAGGCATGGCGACGGTCACGGCGGAGGTCCTGCACAATACGCCGGCCATAGCCCGTTCGAGCTATATCCACCCGGATATCATCGCCCTGGCGGACGCGCCGGAGGCCCTGCGCCTCGCGCTGCGCCGGCCCGCCCTGGCGATCGCCGGCCTGCGGGTAGAGGAAGAGCGCCTGCTGCGCTTCCTCGAAAGCCGGCGGAATGCCCGCCGCCGTGCACGCAGGAAAACGCCGGCCGCGCGGGATACGCAGCCGGCGGCATAGAAGAAACGGCGATCAGGCGGCGCGGCGTTCGTGCCGGCCTTCTTCGATCTCCTCGACGATCTTCGCTACGAAAGCATCGAGGTCCTCCGGCGAGCGCGAGGTGACGATGCCCTGGTCGGTCACCACCTCCTCGTCGCGCCAGTCCGCGCCGGCATTCGTCAGGTCCGTGCGGATCGAGGCATAGGAGGTCGCCTTGCGGCCGCGCAGGGCATCCGCCTCGACCAGCAGCCAGGGCGCATGGCAGATCGCCGCCACCACCTTGCCCGAGGCGAGGAAGTCCTTCACCACGCCCATTGCCGCCTCTTCCTTGCGCAGGAGGTCGGGATTGATCTGGCCGCCGGGCAGGACGAGCGCATCGAAATCCTTGGAGGAGGTTTCCTCGGCGGTCAGGTCGACGTCGACCGTGTCGCCCCAGTCCTTCTTGTCCCAGCTCTTGATCGGGCGCTTTTCCAGCGAGGCGATCTTCACCGTCGCGCCGCGCTTCTTCAGTTCTTCGAGCGGAACGCGCAGCTCGGAGCGCTCGTAGCCGTCGGTGGCGAGAATGAGAATGCGGGATTCCTTGATGGAGGGCATGGTTTTTCCTTTCTCATGAAGTCGTGGCCCCGCCGGCGGGGCCGGTTTGGGATGCCTTCGGCCGGCCGCGCGGAGCGGCGGGAAGAACCTTGCCGCGGTTCCTGGGCAGCATCCCCTTTGTCGAGGCAACGGCGGCGCTGGTGGCGTCATCGGCCTCGGTCGAATTGCGCTTTCGCTTGAGATGTTCGGGAAGAGCCACCCTTTCGAGTTCGGCGCGTTCGCGCTCTGCCTGTTCCCAGTGCTCGCGGTCCTTGCCATGCGGGCGACCTGCTTTCTCCCACAGGCCATAGGCGCGCTTGCTGATCCATTCCTGGCGTTCGTCGTCCACGGTGATGTCCCTTCGAGATTGGCAGCCGTCTATGCGGCCGTCCATGAATTCACGCGGAAGCCGGCCTCCTTTGCCGCTTCGATAAAGGCCCGGCGGGCGAACGCCGGGTCGTCGTCGCTTGTCAGCCCCTGCTCGCAGACGCTTTTCGCCGTCTGGCCAGCAGGTCCGTCTTGTATCGGCCAATGGTTCTTGAGGCAGAGCAGGGCGTCGCGCGTGCTCTGCACGCGAATGACCTGCCGGTCGCCCTCGATCACCACGGCTTCGTCCCACAGCCGGTCGTTCGCAAAGATGGTCATCGCAATCCCTCCGCAGCGGCTTTCTCGTTGTGGATATCGACGAGGCTGACGATGCCGACGACATGCCGGTCGTCGTTCACAACGACGAGGCGGCGCACCGCGAATTCGCGCATGCGGGCGGCCACCGCTGCCGTGTCGTCATTCTCGTTACAGACTTCAGGCGACACGGTCATGAACTCGGCAATGGTCGTCGAGGTGGAAAGTCCGCGCGCCAGCACCGAGACGACGATGTCGCGGTCCGTGAGGATGCCGACGATGGCGCCCACGCCGGGCACTTCGACCGGCAGCGCGCCGACTTCGGTTTCGAGCATCAGCCGGGCGGCCGATTGGGCGGTGTCATTGGGCGAGACCGTAACGATCTGGGCGGACATCACGTCCTTCACACGCATCGCGATCCGCCCTCCTTCAAAGCCGCCCGTTGACGAGGCTGCGGCCATTCGGAGCGGCCGGCACGGCCACTTCCTCCCGCTCGGACCGGACGAGCGGCAGATCGACCTGCTGCGGCACGATCACCTGCGGCTCCCAGGAATTGCGGCGTTTGCGGGCGTTGCGAAGTTCTGCTTCCGGGGAGACGGCGGGTTTGCGGGGTAGCGGCTTTTTCTTCTGGCGCACGGGTAGCTCCTGCGAACTGGCTTCGTCTTTTGAGCAAACGCAAGCCTCTCCGCTTGGTTCCGAAAAAATCCGGGGAACCGACGTCCCGCAGGAGCATTTCTGTCAAGCCGGACCGCGGCCACTGGAAGGAGTTGCCATGCTGTTTGCAGGAAAGGTCGCCCTCGTTACCGGTGCTGGATCCGGGATCGGCAAGGCAACGGCCCTGGCGCTCGCCCGGTATGGCGCCAGCGTCGGCGTGTTGAGCCGCACCGCGGACGAGGTGGAGACCGTCGCAAGGGAAATCCGCTCGCTTGGCGGCGCGGCGCTGGCGCTCGCGGCGGACGTGGCGGACGAGGCGTCCATGCGGGTTGCGGTCGAGCAGCTCGTCGGTGCGTTCGGCCGGCTCGACGTCGTCGTAGCCAATGCGGGCGTCAACGGCGCCTGGGCGCCGATCGATGACCTCAAGCCCGCCGAATGGGACGAGACGATCGCCATCAATCTGCGCGGCACCTATCTCACGCTGCACCTGACCGTTCCCCATCTCAAGCAGGCGGGCGAAGGCGCTATCGTCATCGTCTCGTCGATCAACGGCACGCGTACCTTCACCACGCCGGGTGCGACGGCCTATTCCGCCACCAAGGCCGCGCAGGTGGCGATGGCGCAGCAACTGGCGCTGGAACTCGGCAAGGCGCGCATCCGCGTCAATGCCGTCTGCCCAGGCGCGATCGAAACGAGCATCGACGAGAACACCGATCAGCGCGGTGCGGGCGAGGCCGGCATTCCTGTCGTGTGGCCGGAGGGCGATATCCCCGTGTCGCACGGCAAGCCCGGAACGGCCGACGAGGTGGCTGACGCGATCCTGTTCCTCGCCTCTTCCAAGGCCCGGCACATCACCGGCATCCCGCTGTGGATCGATGGCGGGCAGGGTCTCCTGCGCTGAAGCGTTTGCCTCTGGCGCTGCCGCCCGGCAGTGTGACAATGTGCGGGCGAAAGCAGGAGGAGATCACCCATGGCCAATCATCTTTTCGACGCGATCCGCGCGGCCGCGACGCCGGAAGCCGTCTTCATCGAGACGGCCGAGGGGCGGCGCTGGACCTATGGCGACATGATCCGATTTTCCGGCCAGATGGCGGGCGCGCTCCAGGCCCTCGGCGTGCAGCCGGGCGACCGGGTGGCGGTGCAAGTGGAAAAGAGCCCCGAGGCGCTCATGCTCTATCTCGCGTGCCTGCGCGCAGGAGCAGTGTACCTGCCGCTCAACCCGGCCTACACGCTGGCGGAACTCGATTATTTCATCGGCGACGCCGAGCCGCGGCTGATTGTCGTTGATCCGCGGGCCCGCGAGGGCGTGGCGGGGATCGCGGCGGCTTACGGCTGCACGGTCGAAACGCTGGACGCGACGGGCGGCGGCAGCCTTCTGCAGCGGGCCGGCGGCGAAGCGGCGGACTTTGCCGATGCCGAACGCGGCCCGGACGATCTGGCGGCGATCCTCTACACGTCCGGCACGACAGGGCGTTCCAAGGGCGCGATGCTGACGCATGACAACCTGCTCTCGAACGCGCTGACGCTGCGCGATCACTGGCGCTTCACCAGCGCCGACCGGCTGATCCATGCCCTGCCGATCTTCCACACCCACGGCCTCTTCGTCGCCTCGAACGTCACGCTGCTGGCCGGCGCGTCGATGTATCTCCTGCCGAAATTCGATGCCGACGAGGCATTGCGGCTGATGGAGAACGCCACGGTGATGATGGGCGTGCCGACCTTCTATGTCCGGCTCGCGCAGCATCCCGGCCTGACACGCGCGGCGACGGCAGGGATGCGGCTCTTCGTTTCCGGCTCCGCGCCGCTTCTGGCGGAAACCCACCGCGCCTTCTCGCAAAAGACCGGCCACGCCATCCTCGAACGCTACGGGATGACCGAGACCAACATGAACACCTCCAATCCCTATGACGGCGACCGGGTGGCCGGCACGGTGGGGTTCCCGCTGCCCGGCGTCTCGCTTCAGGTCACCGAGCCGGAAACCGGCAGGCCGCTGCCGGACGGCGAGACGGGCATGATTGAAGTGAAAGGCCCGAACGTCTTCAAGGGCTATTGGCGCATGCCGGAGAAGACCGCGGCCGAGTTCCGCGCGAACGGCTTCTTCATCACCGGCGACCTCGGCAAGATCGACGAGCGCGGCTACGTTCACATCGTCGGGCGCGGCAAGGACCTCGTCATCTCCGGCGGCTACAACATCTATCCGAAGGAAGTGGAGAGCGAGATCGACGGCATGCCCGGCGTCGTCGAAAGCGCCGTCATCGGCGTGCCGCATCCCGATTTCGGCGAGGGCGTGACGGCCGTCGTGGTGCAGGCCAAGGGCTCGATGCTCGACGAGAAGGCCGTGCTCGAAGGGCTGAAGGACCGGCTGGCGCGCTACAAGCAGCCCAAACGCGTGCTCTTCGTCGACGACCTGCCGCGCAACACCATGGGCAAGGTGCAGAAGAACGTGCTGCGCCAGACCTATGCGGATCTCTACAAGGCCTAAATCCGATCACGCGCAAAGTGCCGCTTGAGGATGTCGAGCACTTCGTTTGCCAGTTCCCCGACGATGCCGCCCCGCTCCCAGGAATAGAGCGAGGCGACGACGGGCGGCTCCGCCGTGAAATCGGCGACCGGCTTGATCCGCCATCCCCTGGCGGCATCGACCGGCAGCAGCGACAGGCCGAGGCCCGCTTCCACGGCCATCAGCACGTTGCGCAGGCTCGCGGAGGTGAAGGCGACGTACCAGCGGCGGCGCTCGCGCTCCAGCCGCTCGAACATGGCGTCGCGGTAGAGGCCTCCGGGCGGGAAGGTGACGAGCGGCACCGGGTCGGGCAGCGTGCCTGCCGCATCCTGTGCGGTGAACCAGGCGATCGGCTCCTCATGGCTCGCCCAGCTGTCGGGGCTCGGCTTGTCCTCCTTCAGCACCACGATGTCGAGCTCGCCGGAGCGGTAGCGGCGCGTCAGGTCTGCGCGAAGGCCCGTCGTGACGTCGAGGCGGGCCTCCTTGTGGCGCTTGGTGAAGGCGGCGAAGGCGACGGCCATTTCCGGCGTCGCGATGTCATCAGGCATGCCGATCCGCACCGAGGTCGTGCCGGAAGTCTCCGCCATGAGGGTCAACGCCTCGTTCTGGAGCGAGAGGATGCGGCGGGCGTGGCCGAGCAGGCGCTCGCCGGTCACCGTCAGGCGCACGGGCCGCGCGGCGCGGTCGACCAGTTCGCGCCCGATCGCCTCTTCGAGACGGGCGATCTGCTGGCTCATGGTCGATTGGGTCATATGCAGGCGGTCGGCTGCTGCCGTGAAACTGCCGGCATCGGCGATCGCCACGAAAGCCCGGAGCAGGCGCGGGTCGAGCACGGCATCTCCATTGGTATTTGGAATAATGGCTATCTAAACATCTAATTTGCGCATGATTCAAGGCGGTGGTAGCGATAGGGCAAGAACGGTGGGGAATTGCCGCCGTCGAAAGCACTTTCAGCATGTGAGGCGAATGATGACGGATACGCGCGCCGGCGATTTGGCGATGCTCGCACTGGTCGTGCTTGTCGGCCTCAACCTTCGCCCCTTCCTTGCCGCTCCCGCGCCCATTCTGGTCGAGATCGCCGCGGATACGGGCCTCGGCTATGGCGGCATCGCGATGCTGACGCTGCTGCCGATGTTCCTGATGGGGCTCGGCGCCTTCGTGGCGCCCGGCCTTCAGGTGAAGATCGGCACGCGGCGCGGCCTGCTGATCGCGCTCGCCATTCTCCTTGCCGGCTCCGCCCTCCGCCTCTTCGCCTCGGACGGCCTGTCGCTCATCCTGACGGCCGCGCTCTGCGGGATCGGCGTCGCATTCATCCAGGCCGCCTTTCCCGGCATCATCAAGGCGCGCTTCCCGGCGCATGTGCCTGCTGTCACGGGCCTCTATTCCGCGATGATCATGGCGGGCGGCGCCTTCGGCGCGCGGCTGATGCCGGTGCTCGTCCATGCCGGCTATGGCTGGCGGGCGGCGCTCGCCTGGCTGGCGCTGCCGGTGGCGATCGCGCTTGCGGCAGCCTGGCGCATCCTCTCCGACGTTCAGTCGAGCAAGCCCGACGGCACGCTGAGCCGCCAGCTGCTGCGGCGGCCGCGGACCTGGGCGCTGATGGCGGCCTTCGGCCTGATCAATGCGGGCTACACGTCGATGATCGCCTGGCTCGCCCCGTACTATCAGGCGCAGGGCTGGACGAGTGCCGACAGCAGCGGCCTCGTCGCCGTCATGGCGATGTGCCAGGCCCTGGCCGCTCTCGGCCTTCCCATCCTCGCGCGCCGCAATATCGACCGCCGCCGCTGGCTGTGGATGACGATCGCCTTCCAGGCTGTCGGCTTCCTCGGCCTTGCCGGCTTTCCCGGCGCGGCGCCGGTCGTCTGGGCAGGGCTGTGCGGCGCGGGTCTCGGCGGCAGCTTCGCGCTCGCCATCGTCACTGCGCTCGACCACCTGCCACGGCCCGAACAGGCCGGTGCGCTCGCCGCGCTGATGCAGGGCGGCGGCTTCCTCATCGCCGCGATCGGCCCCTATGCGATGGCGCTGCTGCATGACTGGACGGGCGGCTTTGCCGCCGGTTGGATCCTGCATCTCGGCTGCGTGCTGGTGACGGCGCTGCTCTATCTGCGCTTCGATCCGCGGCACTATCCGAAAGCGATGCCGTTTTCCGCCTGAACGAAAAAACCCGCGCCGGTCGGGCGCGGGTTTCTATTTCACAAGCGATTGCGCTTAGCGGCGCGAGCCGAAGGGCTTCAGCGCCATATGGCGGTTGACGTCCTTGTAGAGCAGGTACCGGAACGGGCCGGGGCCGCCGGCATAGCAGGCCTGCGGGCAGAAGGCGCGCAGCCACATGAAGTCGCCGGCTTCCACTTCCACCCAGTCCTGGTTGAGGCGATAGACGGCCTTGCCCTGCAGCACGTAGAGGCCGTGCTCCATGACGTGGGTTTCGGCGAACGGAATGACCGCGCCGGGCATCAGCGTGACGATCGTCACATGCATGTCGTGGCGAAGGTCGTTGGGGTCGACGAAGCGCGTCGTCGCCCAGCCGCCGTTCGTGCCGGGCATGGCGTTCGGGGTGATGTCCTTCTCGTTGAGGATCAGCGGCTCGGGATGCGGCAGGCCGTCGACGGCCTCATAGGCCTTGCGGATCCAATGGAAACGGGCATGGGCGCCGGAGCGGTTGTGCAGCGACCATTTCAGGCCCGGGGGCAGGAAGGCATAGCCGCCTGGCTGGAGCGTGTGCTTGCCGGTCGGCAGCGTCAGTTCCACCTCGCCGTCGACGACGAACAGCACGCCTTCGGCCTCCGGGTCCTGCTCCGGCCGGTCGCTGCCGCCGCCCGGCGCCACTTCCATGACGTATTGCGAGAAGGTTTCGGCAAAACCCGAGAGCGGGCGGGCGATGACCCAGCAGCGCGTATCGTTCCAGAAGGGCAGGAAGCTGGTGACGATGTCCTGCATCACCCCCTTGGGGATCACCGCATAGGCCTCCGTGAAGACGGCACGGCCGGTCAGGAGGTCGCTCTGCGGGGGATGGCCGCCGAGGGAGGAATAGTAGCTTCTTTGCATCGTCTCAGGCCCTTTGCTGTGAGTATTTCACGATAGTCTTTGCAACGTCACTTCGCGCCCGCCTTTTCCAGCAGGGCGGCGATCTCGCCGTAGCCGCGTGTGCGGGCGTGCTGGAGCGGCGTCACGCCGTCATTGTCGGCGAGGTCGACCTTCGCGCCGGCCTTGACCAGTAGATCGACGATCTTCTGGTGGCGCGGTCCGCCGTCGCCGAGGATGATAGCCTCCAGGAGGGCCGTCCAGCCGAGCCGGTTGACATGATCGACATCGACGCCGGCTGCAATCAGGGTCTCGACGGTTTCGACATGGCCGCGCTCGGAAGCGGGAATGAGGGCGGTGCCGCCATAGCGATTGATGCTCTTGAGGTCGGCGCCGTGGGAAAGCGTCAGCTTGAGGATTTCGAGGTGGCCGCGGGCGCCGGCATAGAGGTAGGGACTGTCCTCGATACTGTCCTTGGCGTTGACGTCGGCGCCGGCCTCGATCAGCGCGCGGGCGGCGTTCACCTTGTTTCCGTGCGTGGCGACCAGCAGCGCCGTCGCGCCGCTCGCGTCGCGTGCGTCGATCGCGGCGCCCTCGGCGAGAAGCGTCTTTACGGCGGCGGCATCGTCGGCCGCGGCCGCCTTGTGGAGTTGAGCGGTCATGGCGTCGTCGGCGGCAAGAAGGGGAGGGCAGAGAGCGGCAAGGAACAGCCAAGCCGTGAGCAAAGCGAGTTTCAGCATGCGCTATCCCATTGGTTGTGGCATCAAATTAGCAGGGCATGCCGCCATTAGAAAATTAAATGTGTAAATCCGGATCATTCAGAAGATGGAATTTGGCCGGACCGCCGGCTATAAGCCGCAGGGAAGACCGGACGGAAGGGACCGATCCATGAAGACGGAACAGGGTGTTCTGCGCATTTCCATCGCCGTGACGATCCTGCTGGCGGGCGTCGGCATTCTGTTCGGTATCCTCTCGGGCTCCTTCGCCATCGTCTTCGACGGCGTCTATGCGATGACCGACGCGGCGATGACCGTCGTTGCCCTGCTCGTCGCCAATCTCATCGCCTCTTCGGCCAGCGGGGCCGGCAAGGGCCGGCTCGTCAAGCATTTCACCATGGGCTTCTGGCATCTCGAGCCGATGGTGCTCGGCCTCAACGGCATCCTGCTCACCGGTGCGGCCATCTACGCGCTGATCAACGCGATCGGCAGCATCATGGCGGGCGGGCGGCCGCTCGATTTCGGCCAGGCGATCATCTATGCCGTCGTGACGCTCGCGGTGACGATCGCCATGGCGATCGCCGGCAGCCGGGCGAACCGCACGATCCAGTCGGATTTCGTGGCGCTCGACGCCAAGGCCTGGATGATGTCGGCGGGGCTGACGAGCGCGCTGCTCGTCGCCTTCGTCATCGGCTCCCTCATCCAGGGCACGCAATACGAATGGCTGTCGCCCTATATCGACCCGGTTGCGCTGGCGCTGGTCTGCCTCGTGATCATCCCCATCCCGGCCGGCACGATCCGGCAGGCGCTCGCCGATATCCTGCTCGTCACCCCCTCGGACCTGAAAAGCCATGTCGATGCGGTCGCCAGGGCGGTCGTCGAGCGGCACGGCTTTCTCTCCTATCGGGCCTATGTCGCCCGCGTCGGGCGCGGCCGGCAGATCGAGCTCTATTTCATCGTGCCGGAGGATTTTCCGGCGAAGAAGCTGCAGGACTGGGACAGGATCCGCGACGAGATCGGCCTTGCGATCGGCGACGAGGGACCGGACCGCTGGCTGACCATCGCCTTCACCACCGACCCCGAATGGGCGGACTGACAAAGCGAAAAGAAACCCGGAGCGGATCGCTCCGCCCCGGGTTCCTGCCCCGCCCCGAAAGGATGTGTCAGAGGCCTGCTGCCGCGATGGCGGCGTCCATGCGCTCGCGGGCCTTCTTCGGCAGCTTGCCGGTCTTGACCGCGTCGAGATTGGCCGGCGCATCGCCGACGACCACGAAGCCCACCATGCCCATACCGACATGCGGCGTGCACTTGACGCCATAGGCGCCGGCCGTGCCGAAGGTGACCTTGTAGTTCTCGTTGATCTTGCTCTTGAAGGCTTCGGCGCCCTCGGGGATCATGCCCTTGATCGTCTCGACATTGTGCCCCTTGTCGGTCGGAATGAAGGTGACCGTGTCGCCGGGCGCGACCTTCACGAAGGCGGGCTCGAACACCATGGCGCCTTCGGCGCCCTTGTTCAGCATATGCACTTCGAAATCTGCCGCCGCTGCCGGAAGCGCAAACGCCAGGATGACTGCTGCCGCGCCGACGATGCTCTTTGCCATGATACGCACTGGAATTCTCCTTGCTGACGAACGTCAATCGTTCATGCGCAAGAGGTAGACCCGGAAACACCCTCCTTCTTTGACATTGATCAAACAAGGCCGCGATGGCGCGTGGCGTCCTGTCGCAGGTTCTCTATCGCAGCGCGTGTACCGGCGGCAGCATGCCGCTCCACGGCCGCGCTTCCTCCAGATCGCGCGCGACGCGCACCAGCGTCGCCTCGTCGGCAAAGCGGCCGACGATCTGAAGGCCGATGGGCATGTTGTTGCGGTCCAGGCCGAGCGGCAGGCTGACGGAGGGCTGGCCGGTCGCGTTGAACGTGCCGAGGAAGGTGAACAGCGTGGTGTCGCCCTCGGAAAAGCCGGCAGCTGTGAGGTCGGGTCGGGTCGTGGAGAACCGGCCGTGCTCCGGCGCCGTCACCGGCGTCGTCGGTGTCAGGAGGATATCGTAGCGCTGCGTGGCGATGGCGACGTCGTGGCGGATCTTGCGCATGGTCTCGAAGATATTGACGATCTCGGCCGGCGTCATGGCGAGCGTCTGGTGCATCAGCTTCAGGATCACCGGCTCCAGCATCGTGTCGTCCAGTGGACGGCCGAGGGCGGCGGCGAGCGCCGGCAGTTCCGCAAGGCCGAGATTGAAGCCGCCCATCACGCCGACCATGATGTCACGCGGCTCGACGGGGGAGGCGATCTCCTCGACCGTGTGGCCCATCGAGGCGAGCAGGGCGGCCGTCTCGTCGAGCGCCGCCAGCACGTCCGCGGCGATCGGCACGCTGCCCCAGGCGGTGCGCGCAAGGCCGATGCGCAGCCTGCCGGTCGGTTGCGCCAGTTCTTCCGTATAGGGCCTTTCCGGCGCGCGGATGACGAAGGGATCGCCCGGCTCCGGGCCGGCGAAGACGTCGAGCGCCGCCGCCATGTCGCGCACCGTGCGGCAGACGACGAATTCGCGCGCAAGGCCGAACAGGGAATCCTGACCGTCGGGGCCGCCGGAAACCCGGCCGCGCGAGGGATTGAGGCCGACAAGGCCGCACCAGCCGGCGGGAATGCGAATCGAGCCGCCGCCATCCGAGGCGTGCGCGATCGGCACGATGCCGGCGGCGACCGCCGCGGCTGCGCCGCCCGAGGAGCCGCCGGCCGAGGCCTCCAGGTTCCAGGGATTGCGCGTGATGCCTTCCAGGATGGTTTCGGTGAAGCCGGCGAAGGCCAGTTCCGGCACGGCGCTGCGGCCGACGATGCGCAGCCCCGCGGCCTTGGCGCGCTTCGTGTAATAGGCGTCATGAGGAGAGATGGTGCCCTTGAGAAGCCGGCTGCCGCATTCCTGCAGGCGGCCTTCCTCGGTCGCGCCGATATCCTTGCGCAGGAAAGGCACACCGGCAAAGGCGCCTTCATCGGGGCCTGGCAGGGTTTCGGCATCCGCATAGAACTCGACCACGGCATTGATGGCCGGATCCACCTTCTCGAAGGCCTGCCGGGCGAGCGCCGCAAGCTCGGCCGCAGTCACCTCGCCGCGCTGGACGAGCCCGGCAAGGCCGGTGGCATCATGGTTCGCATATTCGGCAAGATTCATGGGAAGGACCTGCTTGAAAAGGAAAGGGCATCGAAAGGGTTTTTACCGCAAGTGGCAAGGGGCGCGCCGTGGCAAAGGCGCGCCCCCGCGATGGTTCCACCCGCTTATTTCATCAGGTCCGTCCAGATTTTCGTATAGAGCTGCTGGACGTCCGGCGGGCAGGCGAGGTTGAACGAACCGGCGGCCTTCGAACCCTCGGGAATGACGACCTCCGGTGCCGTCTTCATATCCTCCGGCATAAAGGCTTCCGAGCCCTTGATGCCATTGGCATAACGGGCAAAGGCCGAGATCATGGCGGCGTTCTCCGGGTCCATGATGAAGTTCAGGAAGAGCTTGGCATTGTCGACGTTCTTGGCGTCCTTGAGGATCGCGACATTGTCCATCCAGACCGGATAGCCTTCCTTCGGGTAGCCGTAGACGATATCGGGGTTCTGCAGGCGCGCGCGGAAGGTGGCGCCGCTCCAGCCGGTGCCGCCGGCAAAGTCGCCCTTCACAAGCTGCTCGGTCGTGCCGTAGTCGACGGAGAGCCACTTGGCCTTCGCCGCGACCATCGTGTCGCGCACCTTCTTGAGGATCGTCAGGTCGTTCGTGCAGGGCTCGCCCCCGGCATAGCGGATGGCGAGGAACATGATGTCGGCCATCTCCGGCACGACGATGATCTTGCCTTCCAGCTCCGGCGGCGGGTCGAGGAAGATCGCCGAGGTGTTCGGGTCGCCCTTGTAGACCGATTTGTTGGTGAAGACGCCTGTCGTGCCCCACTGCCACGGAACGGTGTAGTGGCGGCCCGGATCGAAGGGCACGTCCACCCAGCGCTCGTCGACGTTCTTGAAATTCTCCATCTGGTCCGGCCGGGCCTCGAGCAGCAGGCCTTCGTCGATCCAGATCTGCAGTATGTTGGCGGAGGGCACGACGATGTCGAAGCCGTGGCCGCCTTGGCGGATCTTGGCGAGCGCAGTGTCGTTCGAGTCGTAGTCGGTCACGGAGACCTTGACGTCGAACTCCTTCTCGAACTTCTTGATGAGGTCGGGGCTGGTGTAGTTGCCCCAGTTGAAGATGTTGAGCTCGCCGGCAGCGTATGCGGCGGTGGAGCTCAAGAGGGCGAGGCCGAGCGTGGCCGTGCCGAGAATGCGCGTCATGTGTTTTCCTCCCATGGGTTAATCCTTCTTACGGCTGATGAAGAAGAAGACGGTGACGATGGCGACGGAGAGGATGAGGAAGACCGTCGAGATCGCGTTCATTTCCGGGGTGACGACGCGGCGCAGCTGGCCGAGCATGTAGGTCGGCAGCGTGTCCTGGCCGCCCGACTTGACGAATTCGGTGATGACCACGTCATCCAGCGAGATGACGAAGGCGAGCATCAGGCCGGCGAGGATACCGGGCCAGAGCAGCGGCAATGTCACCCGGCGGAAGGCCTTGAAGGGGGTGGCGTAGAGATCGGCGGCGGCCGTCTCCAGCGACAGGTCCATGGTCTCCAGCCGCGCCCGGATCGGCAAGTAGGCGAAGGGAATGCAGAAGGCGGTGTGCGCGGCGATCAGGTAGCCGAGGCCGGAATAGCCGGTTGCCATCTTGATGCGCGAGAAGAAGATCAGGAGCGCGACGGCGACGACGATCTCGGGCACCATCAGCGGCATGTTGATGAAGGCGTATTTCGCATTGAGGCCGCGATATTGGCGCGTGCGAGTGGTCGCGACGGCGGCCATGGTGGCGACCACCGTGGCGATGACGGCGGCCGCGGCGGCGATCTGCACGGAGCGGATCGAGGCTTCCACCACCTTGTCGTTGTTCCACGCCGCCTCGAACCAGCGCAGCGACGTGCCCTCCCAGGTGGCGATCGACATGCCGTCGTTGAAGGCGAAGACGACGAGCGCGGCGATCGGCAGGTAGAGCAGGAAGAAGCAGAGCACGGCGACGGTCGGGAAGCCGGTCTGGCGGCGGACGTCGAAGGCTTCGGTGGGGTTAGCCATGGGCGTTTCCTCCCTGGCGGCCGGTGAACTTGACCTGGACCATGAGCGCGACCATGACGATGGCGAGCAGCGCCATGGAGAGCGAGGCGCCGAGCGGCCAGTTGCGGCCCTGGCCGAATTGCAGTTCGATCAGGTTGCCAAGCATCATCTTGCTGCCGCCGCCCAGCATGCGCGGGGTGACGTAGGAGCCGAGCGATGGAATGAAGACGAGAATGGAGCCGGCGACGATGCCCGGCTTGACCAGTGGCAGGACGATGCGTTTCAGCACGCGCCAGCGGCTGGCATAGAGATCGTAGCCCGCCTCGACGAGGCGGAAATCGACCTTCTCCAGGCTGGCATAGAGCGGCAGCACCATCAGCGGAAAGAAGACGTAGGTCATGCCGAGAAGGATCGCGAAGTCGGTATACATCATCTGGATCGGCGCGGAGATGATGCCGACCTTCATGAGAAGCGTGTTGATCATGCCCTCGTTGCGGATCAGTTCCTGGATCGCGAAGGTGCGGATGAGCAGGTTCGTCCAGAAGGGAATGGTGATGAGGAAGAGCCAGATCTCGCGCGTGCGCTCCGGCCGCGTCGCGATGAAATAGGCGGTGGGGAAGCCGAGCAGGAGCGTGGCGATCGTGGTCAGCAACGACAGCCAGACGGAACGCCAGAAGATCGACAGGTGTGCGTCGGCGATCGACCAGGTGCCGTCGAAGATATCCTTCTCGAAGAGCACCGAGATCCAGGCATCGGGGGAGAAGGTCCAGACGACGTCGCCGTAGCTGCCGGGCATCAGGAAGGAATAGACGAAGACGATGGCGAGCGGCCCGATGGCCGCGAGCGCGATGATGAGAAGTGCCGGCGCCGAGAGGAGCCAGCGGCTGCGGATGTCCTGCGCGTCCACCCGGCGGGCGGCCTCGCTTGCGGTGCTGGTGATCGTGCTCATCGGGGCCTCAATCTTTCAGCACCTGCGCCGCGCCCGTCTCGAGCACGACACCGACGACATCGCCTTCGGCGAGGGGCGTGCCCTGCTCGAGGCTGTTCTGGCGGCGCACGCAGAAGCTTTCGCCGCTTTCCAGCGCGATGTGGAAATGCGTGTCCGTGCCGACATAGACGACGCTTGCCAGCGTGCCGCGAAGATGCGCGCCCTCGGGATTGGCGGTGATGGCGGCGTGTTCCGGACGGGTGACGACGGTCACCTTGCCCGCGGGTGCGAAGCCTTCCGGCAGGCGGGCCGTAACGCGGGTGCCGCCGGGCAGGACGATATCCGCCTTGTCGCCGGCAACCGAAACGACCTCGGCGGTCAGGAAGTTCGTCTCGCCGATGAATTCGGCGACGAAGCGTTCGGCCGGCCGGTCGTAGATATCGCGCGGGCCGCCGACCTGGAGGATTTTTCCGGCCGACATGACCGCGATGCGGTCCGACATGGTCAGCGCTTCTTCCTGGTCGTGCGTGACGAAGATGAAGGTGATGCCGGTCTCGGTCTGCAGGCGCTTCAGTTCGATCTGCATGTCCTTGCGCAGTTTGTAGTCGAGGGCCGAGAGCGGCTCGTCGAGCAGCAGCACCTTCGGCTGCGGGGCGAGCGCGCGGGCAAGCGCCACGCGCTGCTGCTGTCCGCCGGAAATCTGCGCCGTCTTGCGGTCCTTGAGGTGCCCCATCTTGACCAGCGCCAGCATTTCCTCGACGCGCTTGGCGATCTCGGCTTTCGGGCGATCGAGCATTTCCAGGCCGAAGGCGATGTTCTCGCCGACCGTCATGTGCGGAAAGAGCGCATAGCTCTGGAAGACCGTGTTGACCGGGCGGCGATAGGGCGGCAGCGCGGCGATATCCTCGCCGTGGAGCCGGATCTCGCCATCCGTCGGATAGGTGAAACCGGCGATCATGCGCAGCAAAGTCGTCTTACCGCAGCCCGACGGACCGAGCAGCGTGAAGAACTCGTTCTCCCTTATGTCGACACTCACATGGTCAAGAGCCCTGAACGGGCTGTCACCCGACCCGAACACCTTGCTCACGTCACGGACTTCAATGGCACTCTTATGGGTTCGATCCGTCACGATCGATCATCCTCCCGTTGAGCCGCGGATTGCGGCGATCCCTGTCAAATGCGTTCGGTCCAACCGCGCCGCGGCCGGTGCCGCGCGTTGATCCGGTCTGGTTTCCCTGATGAACTGCCGGATCCATGCTCCTCGCAAGGCATATCCCGCCGCTCCAGCCTCTCTCCGGCGCGCAGACCTCCTCTCGGGAAGGTATCACAAACCGGATTTTGATATCACAGTGAAATATCACTGCAATAAAAATTAGTCAACTCGCCCGTGCCCGCCGCTTGTGGCGAGGGCCCGACATGTGTTGCAACTCGGTGCCGGCGCGGTTGCCGACACCACGTTCCATCGGAAAAGGTTCAGGCCTCGTAGGTCACTCGGCCGCCGCAGATCGTCATCTTCGGACGCACGTTACGGATGTGCTGCGGCTCGACGGCCTCGATATCGCCCTCAAGGATCACGAGGTCGGCGAAGTAGCCCGGTTTCAGCATGCCCTTGCGGTCTTCGGCGAACTCCGCATAGGCGCTGCCGATCGTATAGGCGGCGATGGCGTCGTGCAGGCTGACCGAGTGATCCGGGTCGCCTTCTTCCCACGGCGCGCGGGTCAGCGCGGCCTGGATGCCGGAGAGCGGGTCGATCGGCGAGACCGGCCAGTCGGAGGAGAAAGCGAGCGCGGCGCCCGTCTCCTTGATGCGCCGCCAGGCATAGGCGAGATAGCGGCGCTTCTCACCGATGCGCGAGAGCGTCGGCTCGAGCGGGAAGCACATGCCGCCCGGTGGATGCGGCGGCTGCATGGAGGCGATGACGCCGAGTTCGGCGAAGCGTGGCATGTCCTCTTCGGTGATCAACTCGACATGCTCGACGCGGTGGCGGCTGTCGCGCACGCCATTGGCCTTCTGCGCTGCCTCGTAGCCGTTCAGCACGCGCCGCACGGCGCCGTCGCCGATGGCATGCACGGCGATCTGGAGCCCGCGGCGGTCGATCTCGGTGGCGAGTTCGGCGAATTCCTCATTGCTGAAATAGGGTTCGCCATGCCAGTCCGGGCGGTCGGCATAGGGCTCGACGAGGAAGGCGGTGCCGGATTCCAGCACGCCGTCCATGAAGACCTTGACCATGCCGGAGGAAACCCATTCGCTGTTATAGCGCCGGTCCATTTCGCTCGCCTTTTCGAGGTCGGCGAGTGTCATCGGCTTCTTGAAATGGTAGGGGACCTGGCCGCGCACGGTGATCGTATCGTCCTCCTCCAGCGCCGCCATGAGCTGGAGCTGGTAGAAATTGCCGTCCATGTTGTGAAACGAGGTGATGCCGTGTTTTGCGGCATGGGCAAGGCCGCGGCGCATGATCGCCTTGTCGGCCTCCCATTCGGCTGCGGTCGGCGCCGGGTCGGGCTCGCCGCCGGTCTCTATGCCGAGATGAGTGCGGTTCGGCCCGCCGAGATGGAAGACCGGCGACATGGCCTCGCTTTCCCTGAGCTCTCCGGTCGCCAGGCCGTCCGGCCCCATGACCACCTCATTGCCGGGATTGACGGCCTTGCCGTGCAGGATGCCGGCCATCTCAAGCGCCTTGGTGTTGGCCCAGGACGTGTGATGGTCGGCGCCGACGAGCACGACGGGCCGGTCGGCCACGATGCGGTCGATATGGTGGCGCGTCAGCGGCTCGTCTTCGGAGATCATCGTGTAGCCGGCGCCATGGCCGGTCAGCAGCGCATCGTCGGGGTGGGCGGCGGCATGGGCGGAAAGCCTTGCCTTCAGCGCCTCGAAACCCTCGATGCCGGCAAGCTGGAGGTGGCCCAGCTCCTCGGCGCCGCCGAACATGTGGATATGGCTTTCGATGAAGCCGGGCAGGACGGAAGCGCCGCCTGCGTCCACCACCTGCGTTTGCGGGCCCTGGAGCGCGCGGACATCGCCTTCGGTGCCTACGGCGAGGATCCGGCCACCGGCCAGCGCAATGGCCTCGGCGCGCGGATTGGCCTCATCCATGGTCAGGATGCGCGCATTGACGACAATCAGATCAGCGGGCACGGGCATACAGGTCTCCTCCTCTTGCTCCCGGACGTCGATCGATCATTCAGCGATCGGTCATGTCCTTTGGCGCGGGCCGCAAAACGAAGGAATACGCCAAAGGGATAGGTGCCGTCAGGTGACGGCGACGGTGATGTCTTCCAATCCGTCGATATGGGCCTGCATCACGGCGCCCTTTTCGACCGCGCCGACGCCGGCGGGCGTGCCGGCGAAGATGAGGTCGCCCGGGGCGAGCATGAAGAGGCGGGAGAGATAGGCGATCATCTCCGGCACCTTCCAGATCATCTGGTTGAGATCGCCGTCCTGCCGGACCGTGCCGTTGACGGAAAGCCGGATCGCGCCTGCCGCCGGATGGCCGACCGTGCCGGCGGGATGGATCGGACCGCAGGGCGCGGAGTGCTCGAACGCCTTGGCGACTTCCCACGGCCGGCCGTGTTTCTTGGCTTCCGCCTGGAGGTCTCGGCGCGTCATGTCGAGGCCGAGGGCATAGCCGTAGACGCAATCGAGCGCCTTTTCGACCGGGATGTCGCTGCCGCCGCTCTTCAGCGCCACGACGAGCTCGACCTCGTGATGCACGTCCTTGCTCGCCGCCGGATAGGGAAAGCCGCGCTCGGGCGATACGAGCGTGTCCGGGTTCTTCTGGAAGAAGAAGGGCGGCTCCTTGTCCGGGTCGTGGCCCATTTCGATGGCATGGTCCGCGAAGTTGCGGCCGACGCAATAGATGCGGTGCACCGGAAACAGCGCGGCCGTGCCCACGATCGGCAGGGTGGGAACCGGGGCGGGGGCGAAGATATAGTCTCGGCCGGAGGCGGCGTTTTCGGATGTCATGGCAGGATGCACTTTCGACAGGCTTGATATGCCGGCGGAAGCTAGCATGCCGATCGGCCACAATCGATCCGTTCTTCTTGCCCTATACTGTGTTTCGATTGCGCGACCCCGAAAAATCGCGGATAGAGGCAGGAAGACGAACGGTGCCGCTCACAAACATGACCATCCCCGACAATAGCAAGGATACGTCGCCGCGCGAGCGCCGACGCTCTCTGGCCATCGGCCTCCTCAAGGCCCGCGAAGCGGTGATGAGCCATTTCCGGCCGATCCTTGCCGATCATGACCTGACGGAGCAGCAATGGCGGGTGCTGCGCGTGCTGGCGGAATCCGGCATGCTCGATGCGTCCGAGGTCGCGGAGAAGGCCTTCATCCTCGCGCCGAGCCTGACGCGCATGCTGCGCTCGCTGGAGGAGCGCGGCTTCATTTCCAAGCACAAGGACGAGGCCGACGGCCGCCGCGTGCTGCTGCGGCTCGCACCGGCCGGACAGGCGGTGATCGACGAGGTGATGCCGGATTCCCGCCGCGTCTATGCGCAGATCGACGCCCGCTTCGGCGCGCAGCGCGTGGAACAGCTTCTCGACATGCTGGAAGACCTCGCCACCCTGAAGCTCGAAGGCAAGCCGGGCGGCGAGGAGTAAGTCTCAGTAGACCTTGGCGCCCGACGGCGCCTTTGCCGGTTCGGCGGCCTTGAAATCCGCCAGAAGCTTCGTCGTGGCATTGACGAGCAGCGTCACGTCGTTGCCGATGGCGACGAAGGTGGCGCCCAGTTCCAAGTAACGTTTCGCAAGGCCGAGGTCGCCGATGAGGATGCCCGCCGCCTTGCCATGCGATTGGATCTTTGCCAGCGCCTTTTCCACTTCCGCCTGCACTTCCGGCGCGCCGGGCCTGCCGAGGAAACCCATGTCGGCGGCAAGGTCGGCCGGGCCGATGAAGACGCCGTCGACGCCCTCCGTGCCGGCGATATCGTCGAGTGCTTCGAGGCCGGCACGGCTTTCCACCTGCAGCAGCAGGCAGATCTCGTCATTGGCGGTCTGGAGATAATCCACCGTGCGATTGAACGCCGAGGCCCGCGCCAGCGCCGCGCCGACGCCGCGCACGCCATGGGGCGGGTAGCGCACGGCCCTGACCATCGCCTCCGCCGTCGCCTTGCTGTCGACCATGGGGATCAGCAGCGTCTGCGCGCCGATATCGAGCAGCTGCTTGACGATCCAGGTCTCACCGATCGGCGGGCGGATGACGGCATGGCTCTGCGAGCCCTTCATCGCCTGGAGCTGGGAGACGAGCAGCGGCACGTCGTTCGGCGCGTGCTCCGCGTCGAGCAGCAGCCAGTCGTAGCCTGCCTCGGCGCAGATTTCGACCGTGTAGGGATTGGCGAGCGCTTGCCAGAGGCCGATCTGCGCGCGGCCCTCCTTCAGCGCCTGCTTGAAGCGGTTTTTCGGGGCGGGCATGGGAACTCCTATGCGAAGAACAGGCTGACGGTGCCGTAGGGGCCGAAATCGCCGATGATGGTATCGCCATGGCGGGCTTCCACCGGCCGGATGAAGGAACCGGCGAGCACGATCTGGCCCGCCTCGATGCCGTCGCCATATTGCGAAAGACGGTTGGCGAGCCAGGCGACGCCGCGCGCCGGCTGGTTGAGCACGCCGGCCCCGAGGCCGGTTTCCTCCACCTCCGCGTTGCGGCTGACGATGGCGCCCATCCAGCGCATGTCGATCTGATCGGGGCGCACGGCGCGTCCGCCCGTGACGATGCCGGCATTGGCGGCATTGTCGGAGATCGTGTCGAAAATGGTACGCGCCTTCTTCGTCGCGGGATCGACGCGCAGGATGCGGGTGTCGAGGATTTCAAGGGCGGGGGTGACGTAGTCGGTAGCGTTCAGCACGTCGAACACGGTGATGCCGGGGCCTTTCAGCGGCGCCTTCATGACGAAGGCGATTTCCGCCTCGACGCGCGGCTGGATGAAGCGGTCCGCCGGCACCGTCGCGCCGTCCTCGAAGACCATGTCATCGAAGAGCACGCCGGAATCGGGGATGTCGATGTTCAGCGCATATTGCATCGCCTTGGAGGTGAGGCCGATCTTCCAGCCGATCACGCGGCGCCCATCGGCGATCTTCTTCCGCACCCAGGCGCTCTGGATCGCATAGGCGTCGTCCATGGTGATCTCGGGGTGTTTCAGCGAGAGGAGGCCGGTCTGGACGCGGCTGCGCTCGGCCTCATCGAGGCTTGTCGCGGCAGCGCGGATATCGTTGTGTGTCAGCATGGTCAGAAAACCTCGTCGGCGATGGTGTTGCGCAGCATGCCGATGCCTTCGGCCTCGACTTCCACCACGTCGCCCGGCTTCAGCCAGATCGGCGGGTCGAAGCGTGCGCCGGCCCCGGTCGGCGTGCCGCAGACGATGACGTCGCCGGGCACGAGCGTCGTGAAGGTGGAGATGTAGTTGATGATCTTGCGGAAGGAGAAGATCATGCGGCCGGTGCGGTCGCTCTGGCGCACCTCGCCGTTGACGCGGGTCTCGAGCTTCACGTCGGCAAGCTGGCTTTCGTCCGTATAGGGCACCAGCCAGGGCCCGATGGCGCCGGTCGCGTCGAAGTTCTTGCCCTGCGTGACGTTGAACTTGGCGTGCCGCACCCAGTCGCGGATCGTGCCCTCGTTGCAGAGGGTGAGCGCGGCGATGTGGTCGAGCGCATCTTTCTCGGCAATGCGCCGCCCGCCCTTGCCGATGACGATGGCGATCTCGCCTTCATAATCGAGCTGCGGGCTTTCCGGCGGGCGGATCAGAGGCCGGCCGTGGCCGGTGAAGGAGCGCGGGAAGCGAATGAACAGCGAGGGGTTGGGCGGGGCGGCCTGGCCGTCCTTGTATTCCTCGTTGCGGTCGGGAAAGTTGACGCCGACGCAGATGATCTTTTCCGGCGCGGGGATCGGAATTTCGTAGGTGATGTCGGCGAGAGGGTAGTCGGCCGGAAGCGCCGCCGCCTCTGCCGCCAGCGTTGCCAGAGCCCCCGCCTCGATCACCTCGCGCAGGCTCGGCCAGCGCTCGCCGTGTCGCGCCGAGAGATCGACCACGCCGTCGTCCTTGACGACGCCGTACTTCTTGACGCCCTGACGGGAAAAGCCGGCGAGGCGGGGCCGTTCGGTCATGGTGGTCTCTCCTATTTCAATACGCGGGCGATCTCGGTGATCACCTTGAAGGCGGTGTCGGCGTCGTCGCGGGTCATTTCGAACTGGCCCGCCTGGAAGCGGATGGCGATACGGCCCTCGACGCGGGTCTGGGTGAGGTAGATGCGGCCGTCGTCGTTGATGGCATTGACGAGGGCGATATTGTGCCGGTCGGCATCCTCGCCGCCCTTGTGGCGGAAGGAGAAGAGCGACAGGACCGGCGCGCTGACGATCTCGAAATCCGGCTCGGCGGCAAGCCGCGCCGCCAACTCTTCCGACCATGCGACATGGTTGCGGATCATCGTGCGCAGGCCTTCGAGGCCGTGGTAGCGCATCAGGAACCACAGTTTCAGCGCGCGGAAGCGGCGGCCGAGCGGGACGGTCCATTCCGAATAGTTGATGATGCCGTCATGGCCGTGGGTTTTGAGGTATTCCGGCTGGATGGCGAGGGTGCGCACTTGGTCCTCGGGGCTCCTGATGAACTGCACCGAGCAATCGAAATTCGCACCCAGCCATTTGTGCGGGTTGAAGACGATGGAATCGGCCGCCTCGATCCCGTCCCAGAGGGTGCGGAATTCCGGGCAGATCATCGCCGAGCCCGCCCATGCCGCATCCACATGCAGGTAAAGCCCATGCGCCTTCACGACCGCCGCGACATCGCGGATCGGGTCGCAGGCGCCGATGGAGGTGCCGCCGGTACAGGCGATGACGCCGGCCGGGATATGGCCGGCCGCAAGGTCGGCCTTGATCGCCGCGTCGAGCGCGTCCGGGTCCATGCCGTTGAGCTGTCCCTTGGTCGGGATGCGCACGAGGTTCGCCTCGCCGATGCCAGCGATCCAGATCGCGCGGTCGATGGAGGTGTGCACCTGTTTCGAGGCGTAGACGCGCACGGGTTTGTGCGCTGCCAGCCCCTCGCTGTTGCCCTTCCAGCCGAGCGCCTTTTCACGCATGACCAGCACGGCGGCGAGCGTCGCGGTGGAGGCGGAATCCTGGATGACGCCGGAAAAGCCGTCCGGCAGGCCGAGCGCCTGGCGCAGCCAATCGACGGTGCGGGTTTCCAGCTCCGTCGCCGCCGGCGAGGTCTGCCACAGCATGCACTGGGCGGCGACGGAGGTGACCAGGTAGTCGGCGATTACCGAGACCGGCGCGGCATTGGCCGGGAAATAGGCGAAGAAGCGCGGATGCTGCCAATGGGTAAGGCCATCGGGGATGATCCGCTCGAAATCGGCAAAGATCGTCTCCATCGCCTCGCCGGTTTCTGGGGCGGCCTCGGCGATCTGTTTGATGATGTCGCCCGGCTTCGTCTGCGCGCGCACCGGCCGCTCGCGCAAGCCCGCCCGATAGTCGGCGCCCCAGTCGGCCACGGTGCGCGACCACTGGCGGAATTCTTCGCTATCCATGTCTTACTCCCGTGATGACATTGCGTTTTTCGGCGTTTGGCCGCTGATTTGCAATGCCTCTCAAGGTGCGATGATCGGCTGAGCCTTGAGCTGCGATTCCGAGACCTCGGTACCGGCAAAGAGGCTGCCGTGCTCGAACCAGGATTTCGGCGCGGGTGCTCCCCAGAGCGTCTGGCGCTGCGGGTCCTTGAGGTCCCATTTGATGGGTTCGAGGTCCGGGTCCACCGTCTGGTAGTCCGAGCAGTATATCTCGATGCGGTGGCCGTCCGGATCGAGGATATAGAGGAAGAAGGCGTTGGAAATGCCGTGGCGGCCGGGGCCGCGCTCGATGTTGGAGACCCAGCCGGTCGTTGCCATCAGGTCGAGAAGGTCGATGATATTGAGCGGCGTCGGTACCCAGAAGGCGGTGTGGTGCAGCCGGGGGCCGCGGCCGTTGGTGAAGGCGATGTCGTGCACGCCGCCCTTGCGGTGCGTCCAGGCCGCCCAGAGCTTGCCGCTCTCCTCGTCCTCCGTGTACTCCGTCACGCGGAAACCGAGCTCGTTGTAGAAGGCGACGGAGGCATCGACGTCAGGCGAGAAGCAGTTGAAGTGGTCGATGCGCAGCGGCTTGACGCCGCGATAGAGCGCGTATTTCTGGTGGATCGGCGCCAAGCGGTCCATCCTGGTATAGAATTCCAGCGGAATGCCCATGGGATCGCGGGTGCGGAAGGTACGGCCCTGATAGGGGCGCTCCACCCAGTCCACCGGCAGGCCCTTGCCCTTGAAGAAATGCACGGCCTTTTCGAGGTCCTCGTCGTCGAACACCTTGAAGCCGAGGTCGCGGGCTTCCGGCTTGCCGGATTTCTTCAAGACGATGCAATGGTGGCCGCGCTCTTCCATGGCGCGCAGGTAGATCGTGTCGGCCGTCTCGTCCGTGACCTGCAGGCCGAGCGTATCGACATAGAAGGCGCGGGATTTCGCAAGGTCGGTGACGCCGAATTCGACATGGCTGAGGCGCACGATGTTGAAGGGCGGGTAGAGATTGGGCTGGGGTACGGGCATGGGTTCCTCCTCAAGCCCGCCCCGGCAGGCCGAGGTCGGGCGCAGTCTGTTTCCGGCGGATCAGCCGCCGAGTTTCGGGCCGGCGGCCTAGCCGCCGAGTTTCGGGATTGCGTGGGCGCTCGTGGCGAAGGCGATATTCTTCGTCTCCATGTAGAAGTCGAAGGACCAGTCGCCGCCGTCGCGGCCGATGCCGGAATTCTTGACGCCGCCAAAGGGCGTCGGCAGGTGGCGCACGTTTTCCGAGTTCACCCAGATCATGCCCGCGTCGAGACGGTCGGTGAAGCGGAAGGCGCGGGTGACGTCTGATGTCCAGAGGTAGCCGGTGAGGCCGTACTGGATGTCGTTGGCGAGCGACAGTGCCTCGGCCTCGTCCTTGAACGGAATGGCCGTCAGCACCGGCCCGAAGATTTCTTCCTGCGCGACGCGCATGGCGTTGGTCGCGCCGGTGAACAGCGTCGGCGAGACGTAGCAACCGCCGCCGGGGCCGGCGAATTTCTCGCCGCCCGCCGCGACCGTCGCGCCTTCCTTGCGGCCGATCTCGATATATTCGAGAACCTTCTTCTCATGCACCGGATGGATCAGCGGGCCGACGACGGTTTCCGGGTCAAGCGGATGGCCGACCTTTATGCGTTTCGCCTTTTCCGCGACGAGGGCGGTGAAACGGTCATAGATGCTGTCTTCCACCAGCAGGCGCGAGGAGGAGGTGCAGCGCTCGCCGTTCAGCGAATAGATCATGAAGACGGCGGCGTCGGCCGCGCGCTCCAGATCCGCATCGGCGAAGACGATAACGGGGTTCTTGCCGCCGAGCTCGAAATGGACGCGCTTCAGCGTGTCGGCACCCTGTTTCATGATCATCGAGCCGGTGCGGCTTTCGCCGACGAAGCCGATGGCCTTGATCAGGGGGTGCTCGGTCAGCGCCCTGCCGGCATCCTCGCCGAAGCCGTTGACGAGGTTCCACACGCCCTTCGGCAGGCCGGCCTCTTCGGCGATCTCGACCAGCAGGCGTGCCGTCAGCGGCGAGAACTCGGCCGGCTTGTGGACGATGGTGCAGCCGGCGGCGAGCGCCGGGGCGATCTTCCACGTCGAGAGCATGAAGGGCGTGTTCCAGGGTGTGATGATGCCGACCGGGCCGATCGGCGTGCGGGTCGTCATGTTGACCTGGGTCTCCGTGCGCAGCGTCTTGCCGTCGCGGGCCTGCGGCGCGCGATCGGCGAAGAAGCGGAAGTTTTCCGCCCCGCGTAGCGCGGCCTTGGCCATGAAGCGCAGCGACTGCCCCGTATCCATGCATTCGACGAAGGCGATCTCTTCCGCCCGCGCCACGATGGCGTCGGCGATCTTGTGCAGCAGCTTCTTGCGCGCGTCTCCGGGCATGGCGGCCCAATCGGCAAAGGCGGCTTTCGCGGCCTTGGCGGCGCGGTCGATATCGGCGGCCGCGCCCTTGGCGACGGTCGCCAGCGGCTTCAGGTCGACGGGGGAAATGGTCTCGAAGGTCGCACCGCCCTCGGCCGGCACGTCCTCGCCGGCGATGCGGTTCAGAACGCCGTTCTCCTTGAAGCGGGCAAGATAGGCCTCCGCCTTGGCGATGTTTTCCTGAAGTTTCGACATGATGTTTTCCTGGGAATTTCGGTTACTGGCCGCGCAGGCGGGGATGGATGGCGTTCTTCTTCCAGCTCAGCTCCGCGTCGATCTCGCGGATTTCGAGCGACAGCGCGAAGTGCGGCGTCTCGAAGAGGGGAGCGAGCAGCCGGCCGGCGGTCGCAAAGAGCGCATCGCCGGTGCGCTTCTTCTCCTGCGCGCTGCGGCCCTTGCCGATGCGCAGGTTCAGGTCGATGAAGGCATTTTCCGGCAGGCGGTCGGCGATGGCATAGTGATCGGCCCGGAGCGCCCGGACCCTCGGCGCGCCGAGTTCGAAGAGGCCGGTTTCGAGCAGCGTTTCCAGGAGCCCGGCGCAGAGCGCGTCGAGATCGGTGCGGCCTTCCAGATTGGCCGAATATTCCACTGTCAAGTGCGGCATTCTTCCTCCCGGCATGCAGCTTTTTATTTAACATGTTAAATAGAAAGACCATTGTCAAGAGGCTTTGCCGCGTCAGCCCCCGAAACTGCCCGTCTGGGTCGGCACATGCACGTAGTTGCGGTCGAAGTAGAGGAGTGCATGCCCATCGCGCCGGCAGCGGATATCCACGACTTCGCCGATGAGGATGTTGTGCGTGCCGACGAGGCGCGCCTCCGTCAGCTTGCAGTCGAAGGAGACGATGGCGTCGGCCAGCGCCTGGTTGCCGGAGGGCAGGTCGGTCCACTCGGCGTCGGCATAGCGTGCCTCCATATCCGCCTCGCGCCCCGCGAAGGAGGCGGCGAGCGTCTTGTGCTCCTGCGTCAGCACGTTCACGCAGAAGCGGCCGTTCTCGATGAAGAGCTCGGTCTGTGCCGAGCGGCTGTTCATGCAGACGAGCAGCGTCGGCGGCTCGTCCGTCACGGAGCACATGGCGGTGGCGGTGAAGCCGCCGCGGCCGGCTTCTCCCTTGGTGGTGATCACGTTGACGGGTGCGCAGACCCGCGCCATCGCGTTGCGGAACTCGGTTCGGGAAATCTCGGTTTCCATGGTGCGGCCCTCACTCGGCGGCGTCGCGCACGGCGGTATCGCCGAGCGGCGGCAGCCAGGTGTCGCCCGTCCAGCCGGTCTCGTCGTAGTCGGCCATGCACTGGTCGACGAGGGCTTCCATTTCCTTGAGCCGCCCGCCGCGCTCGGCGCCCTTCAGCACCTGCAGGCGAACCTCCTCCGGCGCGCCGGCATAGTTCAGCTCGTAGAGCGCGTGGCGGCCGCCGAATTCGGTGCCGGTCGCGTCCCACAGCAGCTTCATGATCTTGATGCGCTCGATATGGCCCATATCGTTCGAGCCGCGGACATATTGCGCGAGGTAGCGATCGATCTCCGGGTTGGCAAAGTCCTTCGCGGAAGAGGGCAGGTAGATGAGGCCCGAGGCGACCGTGCGGCGCACGATGTCGATGACCTTCGGATAGGCCTCGGACATGAAGGTGCGGTAGCAGAGCGCCGCTTCCAGGTTCGGCAGCACCGCACCGTTCGCCCAGGGAATCGGATTATAGGCCATGGCGTTGGAGAAGGACCAGAACTGGTGGCGGATGGCGATGACCTCGCCGAGCATCGTCTGGTTGCCGCGGAAGGCATCGCCTCCGGTGGCGCGCAGGGCTTTTGCCAGCAGGCCTGCGAGGAAATCCATCTTTACCGCAAGCCGCGTGCAGCCCTGGAAGCAATAGCCGTGCATGAAGCCGGAGGCGGGATGGAAGGAGAGGATTTTTGCCGCATCGCGCAGGACCAGCACGTCCTCCCAGGGGATGAAGACGTTGTCGAGCACGAGGATCGCGTCGTTCTCGTCGAAGCGCGAGGAGAGCGGATAGTCGAAGGGATGGGCGGCGGTCGCGGCCGTCTGCTCATAGGAGACGCGGCAGAACATTTTCACGCCCGGCGCATTCATCGGCACGATGAACATGACGGAGAGGGAAGGGTCCTCGGTGACGGTCGCCGAACTCTGGGCGAGGAAATTGTAGTGCGTCAGCGCCGAGGAGGTGGCGACGACCTTGGCGCCCGAGACGTAGATGCCGGCATCCGTCTCCTTGATGATGTGCACGAAGACGTCCTTCACCGCATCGGCCGGCTTGTGGCGGTCGATCGGCGGGTTGACGATGGCGTGGTTCATGAAGAGCACGCTTTCCTGCGCGCGCTTGTGCCAGGAAAGGGCGTTGTCCTTGAAGGGGCCGTACCAGTCGGCGTTCGCGCCGAGCGTGTTCATCAGCGCGGCCTTGTAGTCCGCCGTGCGGCCCATCCAGCCGTAGGACATGCGCGCCCAGTCGGCGATGGCGCCCTGCTGGGCGACGAGGTCGTCGGCGGAATGGGCGACGCGGAAATATTTGTGCGTGTAGCCGCCCGAGCCGGTGTCGGTCTGCGATGTAAGTCTTTCCTTACGTTTTGGGTCGTGCAGCGCGTCGTACATGCGGGCGATCGAGCGGGCCGAATTGCGCATCGAGGGATGGCTGGTGACATCGGCGATGCGTTCGCCATTGATATAGACCTCGCGCCCGTCCCTGAGGCTGGCGAGATATTCGGCGCCGGTGAACGGCCGTGTCTTGTCGTTGCGATGGTCTTCCGCGCGCATGGCTGTCTCCTCCAAAATCCTGACAAACGCTAAGTCGACACTGGGCGGAGCGCCATGGACAAAGAGGCCAATTCGCTGGTACTTTTTCCGGCATGAGCGCCCGCAACGATGTCCCCGCCTTCTTCGTCTACGGCGAGCCGAGCCGCGCGCTCGACGTCGGCTTCCTGCATGTCGAAACGGTGATGGAGCGCAGGAGCTTGCATTTCGGCCGCGTCGCACCGCACAAGCACCCGCTGATGGGGCAGATCACTTTTTGGTACAAGGGCGAAGGGCGCTACCGAATCGAGGATCGCACTTGGAATTTTTCCGCTCCGGCGATCAGCTTCGTGCCGAGCAACGTGGTGCATGGCTTCGATGTGGACGAGCAGGCGGATGCCATCGTCGTCTCGGTCTCGGACGACCTGCTGAGGGCGATGGCGCCGCAGGTGGATCTGGCGCTCGATGCGCCGATGCTGCTGTCCGGTGAGGCAGGTGTGCCCGGCTGGTCTAAGGTCGGTGCGCTGCTCGACATGGTCATGGAGGAATATCGCGACGGGGCGGCGGCGAGCGAGCGGGTGCTGGCGGGGTTGATTGGCGTGGTGCTGTCGCTGATGGCGCGGCTCGGCGGCAAGGTCGGCTTCGAAGGCGCTTCGCCTGCCGTGATGCTTGGGCTGGACCTGCGCCGTGCCATCGACCGCCATTACCGCGAGGATTGGCCGGTCGGGCGCTATGTCGAGACGCTGGCGACGACGCCGCATCTGCTCGACAAGGCGGCGCGCACCGTCTTCGGTCAGACGGTGAAGGACATGGTGCTGGAGCGCCGCCTGCTGGAGGCCAAGCGCCTGCTGCGCTTCACCATCCGTCCGGTGGAGGATATCGGCCGGGAGATCGGTTTCGAGGATCCGGCCTATTTTTCGCGCTTCTTCCGCAAGCGGATGGGCCTCTCCCCAACGGAGTGGCGCCGGCAGAACTCGGAAGCCGCCGGCGCCGGCTGATCAGGCGTCCTGCCACGCGACCGCAAGCTCCTCGCGGAAGGCGAAGCGCACGAGGTGGCGTATCACCACGTCCTTCAGTTGCTCCATGTCCTCTGCGGTCGGCGCGGTGAGGTCGATGTGAAGCGCATTCCCGTCCGCCTTCAGCCGGCACTCGCCGATCGAGAAGGAGATCTGCCCCCGCTGCTCGTCAAAGGTGACGGGGAGCTTGTGGGCGAAGTGCTTGCAGAGCTGCTGCAGGTAGCGGCTCGCCTGCTCGGTGGGGATGGCGGTCTTGCTGGTTTGGGCGGTCATCAGCTCTTCTCCACGGTCTTGGCGGCAAGGTCGAGAGCCGCGGCGATGGCCTCGGCTGCTTCTTCGCTGAGGTCGCCGCCGCGAAGGCGCAGCCGCATGGCGAGTTTCAGGTTTTCCATGGCGCGCACGACGGGGGCGGGCACGCCCTCGCGGCCGCCGCGATCCTTGCTACCGGCGCGGGCCATAAGGTCATCGATGGCGGCGCGGTTGGCGGCGAGGAAGGCCTTGCCTTCCCGCGTGATGCTGTAGCGCTTGCGCCCGCCCTCCACGGGTTCGATCACGGCGTAACCCATGTCGTCGAGCCAGGAGAGCGTGGGGTAGATGACGCCGGGGCTCGGGCTGTAGCTGCCGCCGAAGCGCTCCTCGATGATCTTGATCAGCTCGTAGCCGTGGCTCGGCGCATCGGCGATGATGGCAAGCAGCAGCAGGCGCAGTTCGCCATAATCGAAGAGGCGTCCGCCGTGACGGCCGCCCCGGCCATGGCCATGCCGGCCGCGGTGGAAGGGACCCGAACGGTCGTCGGGCGGTGAAAAGTGGCGGTGAGGGCCGCATCCCATTCTGTGTCTCATGGTGTCGATATAAAACTAGATATATCGAAATTCAAGATATATCGGGATTTATATCTTTAAAAAGTTTGCGGCAGCCGCTAACGTCGTATATCAGAAGATATAACGATGGAGATGGGCATGGTCCGGCTGAACGAAATCCGCACGAACGAGGTCGCGATCGCGCCGCCGGAAACGGTGCATGCCGGGCTCGTGTTCATCGGCCGGATATCGACGCCCTGGACCTCGCGCATGGAGACGCCGCGCCAGGGACGCCATGACGGGCCTGTCTGCATCATCGAAATTTTCGAGCCCTGGGGGGCGGCGCTGGCGGGCGTCGAGCGTTTCGAGCGACTGGAGGTGCTCTATTGGCTGCACCAGTCGCGCCGCGACCTTGTGCTGCAAAGCCCGGGCTCGAACGGCGAGGTGCATGGCACGTTCTCGCTGCGCTCGCCTGTCCGGCCCAACCCGATCGGCACCTCGATCGTTGCGCTGGAAAAGATCGAAGGCAATCGCCTCTTCGTGCGCGGTCTCGACTGCCTCGACGGTACGCCGCTGATCGACCTGAAGCCGGACCGCACGCTCTTCAAGCCGATCGCGCCGCCGCAGAAGGGCGACTTCGAGACCGGCCAGGTGCATATGTGCAAGAAGGTGGACGACTAGTCGTCCGCCGGGTTTCCGTCGCGGCGGTGGCGGCTTCCAGTCAATTCGTATTTGAATGGATCATTCTTCTGTGGCAGTCTCCAGCCGTCCGGAGGAGGCCCGCATGATCATCGACACGCATCTGCATCTCATCTACCGCGACCGGCTGTCCTATCCCTGGCTTGCCGGCGTGCCGGCGCTCGATGCGGATTTCACGGAGGAGACCTATGCGCGCGAAGCCCGCCGGTTGGGTATCGCCGGGGCGCTGCATATGGAGGTCGATGTTGCGGCGGGGGATATGGCGCGCGAGACAGCGATGATCGAGGCGCTTGCCGGCGAGGCGGGCAGTCTTCTCGTCGGCGCGATCGCCGCCTGCCGGCCGGAGGCACCGGATTTTCCGGCCTATCTTGAAACGGTTCTCGCCACGCCCTTCGTGCGCGGCTTTCGCCGCGTGCTGCATGTCGTGCCCGACGATGTCTCCGAAGGCGCCCTGTTCCGGGAGAATATCCGGCGTCTGGCGGGCGCCGGGCTCAACTTCGATCTCTGCGTGCTGCCGCACCAGATCGACAAGGCCATTGCGCTGGCGGATATTGCGCCGGATGTCTCCTTCGTGCTCGACCATTGCGGCGTGCCTGATATCAAGGGTGGCGGCTTTGACGTCTGGAAGGGGCCGGTCGCGGAGATCGCGCGCCGGCCGAACGTGACGGTCAAGCTTTCCGGCATTCCGGCCTACGGCTCGGAAAGCTGGACGTTGGAGGACCTGAAGCCGTACTTCGCCCACGTGGCGGAGAGCTTCGGTTTCGAGCGCATGGTCTGGGGCAGCGACTGGCCGGTCTGCACGCTGGGCGGCGGTCTTTCGACCTGGATCGACGCGACGCATGCGCTGCTTTCCGGCGTCAGCCTGGAGGACAGGCGGCGCGTCCTGTCCGAAAACGCCCGGCGGCTCTGGAAGGTCGCGCCGAAAGCCTGATCAGCGCCAGCGCGCCGTGTGCGCGATCCATTCGCGCGTGCGCGCCTGCGGATCGGCATTCAGCGTGATGTCGGTCACCACGGCCGCGCTGTCGGCGCCGTTCTCGAAGACGGCTGGCAGGCGATCCGGATTGAGGCCGCCGATGGCGACGAGGGGAAGGGAGCCGATGCGCGCCTTCCAGTCCCGCAGCCGTTCGACGCCTTGCGGCGCCCATTTCATCTTTTTCAGGATCGTCGGCCAGACCGGACCGAGCGCCACATAATCGGGCCTTGCCGCCAGCGCCGTTTCCAGTTCCGCGTCATCATGGGTGGAAAGGCCGAGCTTCATGCCGGCCGCGCGGATGGCCTCGACATCGGCCCCGGCAAGATCCTCCTGACCGAGATGCACGAAGTCGCAGCCTTCCTCGATGGCGACCTGCCAGTAATCGTTGACGATGAGCTGGCAGCCATGCGCGGCGCAGGTCACTCTGGCGCGGCGGATTTCCGCGCGCAGGCGATCTTCCGGCAGGTCCTTCATGCGTAGCTGCACCAGCTTGACGCCGACGGGTACGAGGCGGTCGATCCAGTCGGCGCTGTCGACGATGAGATAGAAGGGATCGAGCTTCATGCGAAGACGGCCTTTCCGATGATGGGGGTGGAGGGAACGGCCATGTCGCGCGGTTCGAGCGGCACGGCGTTGTGTGCCAGCCGGCCGGCTTCGATGGCGAGCGCGAAGGCCTCGGCCATGGCGGCGGGATCGCCGGCGCCGGCAACGGCGGTGTTGAGCAGCACGGCATCGTAGCCGTGTTCCATGACGCTTGCGGCATGCGATGGACGGCCGATGCCGGCATCGACGATGAGCGGGATATCCGGGAAATGGGCGCGGAAGGCCTTGAGCGCCATGGGATTGACCGGACCCATGGCCGAGCCGATCGGCGCGCACCAGGGCATCAGTACGCGGCAGCCGGCTTCGAGCAGCCGTTCGGCCACGACGAGGTCGTCCGTCGTATAGGGAAAGACCTCAAACCCCTCGTCCGTCAGGATGCGGGCTGCCTCGACGAGGCCGAAGACATCCGGCTGCAAGGTGTCCTGGTGGCCGATCACCTCCAGCTTGATCCAGTCGGTGCGGAAGACCTCGCGCGCCATCTTCGCCGTCAGCACGGCTTCCCTGGCGCTGTGGCAGCCGGCGGTGTTGGGCAGCACGCGCACGCCGAGGTCGCGGATCAGCTCGAAGAAGGCGCCGCCCGCCTTGCCCCCGGCCGTTTCGCGCCGCAGCGACACGGTGACGATCTGCGCCTTCGAGCGGCTCACCGCCTCCGCCAGAATAGCGGGGGAGGGGTAGCGCGCGGTGCCGAGCAGCAGGCGGGATCGGACTTCCACGTCATAGAGCTTCAGCATGTCAGCCTCCCTGCATGGGCGAGAGGATTTCAATGCGGTCGTGGTCTCCGAGCGCGAAGTCGGCCCGGTCCTCGCGATGCACCAGCTCGCCGTTGACCGCCGTCGCGAGCCAGTCGCCTTCGTAGTCGAGGGCGAGGAGAAGGTCGGCAAGCGTCGTTGCCGCGATCTCCTGTGCCTCGCCGTTGATGATGAAGGTCATGATGCCCTCCTTTCCGGTTGTTGCAGCGCGCGCAGCCGCCGCGCGACCTCGCCTGCCATGGCCGGGGCGAGCAGGAAGCCGTGGCGGTAGAGGCCGTTCACATGGATCGTGTCTCCCTCTTCCGTCACGCGCGGGAGATTGTCTGGATAGGCGGGGCGCACGCCCGCGCCGGTTTCCACGAGCCGCGCCTCGCCGAAGGCGGGGTGCAGCGCATAGGCGGCATTCAGCAGTTCCATCAGCGAGCGGGTGGTGATGGGGCCGGCATCCTCGCTTTCGATCATCGTCGCGCCGACCATGAAGCGGCTGCGCTCGCGCGGCACGATGTAGATCGGGTGGCGCGGATGCAGCAGGCGGACGGGACGGGAGAGCTTTATCTCGGCGGTTTCGAGCGCCAGCATCTCGCCGCGCACGCCCCTGAGCTCCGGCAGGCGGCCGATCCTGGCTGCGCCGGTGCAGTCGACGACGCGGTCGTAGTGTCCGGCATCGCCGGTCGTGCCGAAGACGAAGCGCATGCGGGCTTCCTCGAGCCCCGCGGTCAGCGCGGACAAGGCCTGGCGCGGATCGAGATGGGCCTCCTGCCGGAAGAACAGGGCCTTGCGGAAGAGCCCGGCAAGGTCCGGCTCCAGCGCCGCGATCGCCGCCTCGTCCAGCCATTCCCAGCCGCTGGTGCGCTGGGCGAAGCGGTCGAGTTCGCCGGCATCGCGGACGCCTGCGACCACGAGCGTTCCTCGGCGGTGGACCTGACCGGGCAGGGCCGCCTCCCACCAGTCGGCGGCCGTGCGGCCGAGCGTCAGCACCGGCTCTTCCGCGCTCTCCCGCTCGCACCACGGCGCCAGCATGCCGCCGGCAAAGCCGGAGGCGCCGAGGCCGACCTTTTCGGCGCGGTCGACAATCGTGACGTCGAATCCATGGCGGTAAAGCTGCCAGGCGACCGTCAGGCCGGCGACGCCGGCCCCCTTGACGAGGATGCGCATGGTCATTCTCCCGCCGGGGCTTCGGCCAGCGGCATGTAGAGATCGCCGCCCTCGCGGAATTTCGCCGCCATGGCCTCCAGCCCCTCCTTCTGTGCCTCGGCGCGGATGTCGTGCGAGATGCGCATGGAGCAGAATTTCGGGCCGCACATGGAGCAGAAATGCGCCACCTTGTGCGCCTCCTTCGGCAGCGTCTCGTCGTGGAAGGCGCGGGCGGTCTCGGGGTCGAGCGAGAGGTTGAACTGGTCCTCCCAGCGGAACTCGAAACGGGCGCGCGACAGCGCGTCGTCGCGGGTCTTCGCGGCCGGATGCCCCTTGGCGAGGTCGGCGGCATGCGCGGCGATCTTGTAGGTGATGACGCCGACCTTCACGTCGTTGCGGTCGGGCAGGCCGAGATGCTCCTTCGGCGTGACGTAGCAGAGCATGGCCGTGCCGAACCAGCCGATCATCGCCGCGCCGATGCCCGAGGTGATGTGGTCGTAGCCGGGGGCGATGTCCGTCGTCAGCGGGCCGAGCGTGTAGAAGGGCGCCTCGCCGCAGACTTCGAGCTGCTTGTCCATGTTCTCCTTGATCTTGTGCATCGGCACATGGCCGGGGCCCTCGATCATGACCTGGCAATCCTTCCTCCAGGCGATCTGCGTCAGTTCGCCAAGCGTTTCGAGTTCGGCGAATTGCGCAGCGTCGTTGGCATCGGCGATCGATCCTGGGCGCAGGCCGTCGCCGAGCGAGAAGGTGACGTCATAGGCGCGGGCAATGTCGCAGATCTCCTCGAAATGCTCGTAGAGAAAGCTTTCGCGGTGGTGATGCAGACACCACTTGGCCATGATCGAACCGCCGCGCGAGACGATGCCGGTGACGCGATTGACGGTGAGCGGGATGTAATGCAGCCGCACGCCGGCATGGATGGTGAAATAGTCGACCCCCTGCTCGGCCTGCTCGATCAGCGTGTCGCGGTAAACCTCCCAGGTCAGGTCCTCCGCCATGCCGTTCACCTTCTCCAGCGCCTGGTAGAGCGGCACGGTGCCGATCGGCACCGGCGAATTGCGGATGATCCATTCGCGGATATTGTGGATGTTGCGGCCCGTCGACAGGTCCATGACCGTATCGGCGCCCCAGCGGATCGCCCAGACCATCTTCTCCACCTCCTCGGCCATGGAGGAGGTGACGGCGGAATTGCCGATATTGGCGTTGATCTTCACGAGGAAATTGCGGCCGATGATCATCGGCTCGGCTTCCAGGTGGTTGATGTTGGCGGGGATGACCGCGCGGCCACTGGCGACTTCCTGGCGGACGAAGTCCGGCGTCACGAAATCCGGGATATGAGCGCCGAAGCTCTCGCCGTCGCGGGCAAGGGCTTCCTTCACGGCCTTGCGGCCGAGGTTTTCGCGGATGGCGATGAATTCCATTTCCGGCGTGACGATGCCGGCGCGGGCATAGGCGAGCTGGGTTGCCGCCTTGCCGCCAGTCGCCCGGCGCGGGCGGGCGAGGACGGGGAATTCCGGCGTCAGCCGTTCGCCGCTGGCAAAGCCGTTGTCTTCCGGCCGGATGTGTCGGCCCTCGTATTCCTCGGTGTCGCCGCGGGCCGCGACCCAGCGTTCGCGCAGCCGCGGCAGGCCGCCGTCGATCGACACGACATGGGCCGGGTCGGTATAGGGGCCGGAGGCGTCGTAGACCACGACCGGCGGTTCGCCGGAGGTCGGGTGCAGGGAAATCTCGCGCATCGGCACGCGGATGTCCGGGTGCAGCTCGCCGGGAACATGGATCTTCCGCGAGGCGGGCAGGGCGCCCGTGGTGACGGTGGGGGTGAGTTTCTGGGCGGCAATATTCATCGTGAGGCTCCAAGTTTGCAGTTGGAGACCCAGTCCTAGAGCCGGAATGATGGAAAGACGCCGGGACGGAATCCGGGTGCCGGATTGCGGGCCAAACAGCGCTTGCACCGTCCCTACGCCAGTATGAACTGGATCAGGTTCAACGGGTCACTGCGCTGCGAAAGCCAGCAGTATCTCAGCCCCTTGTCGGGACCCCCCTGGTGAATGGTCCAAGCAAAGACGCTGTAGGTCGATTTGTCAACCGGGGTCAGATACGTAAGTGTATTCTTACTTACTTTGTGCGAGGCACAAAAAGAAACGGCGGGGTTTTGCCCCGCCGTTCCGGATGCCATCAACGCTAGGACTATTCGCGCTCGCCGGTGAAATTCAGCAGCAGCTGGAAGATGTTGACGAAGTTCAGGTACAGCGAGAGCGCACCGAACACGGCCATCTTCTGCTGCGATTCCTGGTCGATGTTCTCGGCATATTGCTGCTTGATGTTCTGCGTGTCCCAGGCGGTGAGGCCGACGAACACGACGATGCCGATCACGGAAATCGCGAATTGCAGCGCGCTCGAACCGAGGAAGATGTTGACGATCGAGGCGATGATGACGCCGATGAGGCCCATGATCAGGAACGAGCCGACCTTGGCGAGGTCACGCTTCGTCACATAGCCGTAGAGGCTCGTCGCGCCGAACATGGAGGCGGCGATGAAGAAGGTGCGGGCGATGCTCGTGCCGGTGAAGACGAGGAACACGGAAGCGAGCGACAGGCCCATGACGGCGCAGAAGGCCCAGAAGGTCATCTGCGCGGTGCTGGCCGACATCGTCTGGATCTTGAACGAGAAGAAGAAGACGAAGGCGAGCGGCGCCAGCATCACCACCCACTTCAGCGGGGAGGAGAAGATCGGCACGTAGAGCGCCGGCGTCGAGCCGACGATGAAGGCGACGAGGCCGGTGATGACGAGGCCTGCGCCCATATAGTTGTAGACGCGCAGCATGTGCTGGCGCAGGCCCTCGTCGAAGAGGGCGGCCGACTGCGCCTGCGCGCCGTAGCCAAATCGCTGTTGTACGGGTTCCATCGAAAATCTCCTTCGGTCTGGAAACGGTTGATCAGTAGAGCGTGCGCGAGAGGTCCCGCGCGGTTTGCGCCAGGTCGTCGGCCTTGCGGCTTTCCGATACCAGCGCATAGGCGACATCGCCGATCTGCCAGTAGGCGGCACGGGCATTGTCGGCGTGGAAAAGCAGGACGTGCTGCACGGCAAAGGAGCCGGGACGCACGGCAAAGAGCGACAGGCGCTCGTCCTTCTTCGGCTCCAGCACCAGTTCGACGCTCGGGCCATAGGCGGACGGGAAGACCTGCGTATCGACCACGCCCCAGCCCTTCGGCAGCTCCGGCAGCACGATGGCCGTCGCCGAGCGGATTTCCGCCGGATCGAAGGTCTCGATTTCCGGCTGCGATGCCATCGTGTCGCGCAGCAGCGTGGTCTTGTGCGCGCGCACCGCCTCTTCCACGAAGGCGGGCGGCGGGGTTGAGGCGACGACCTCGGTCGCGCCGAAGGGACCGAGAACGGCGTGGGCCGTCCAACCCGCGGCGACGAAGAGCGCGATGGCGGCGGCGCGGCGGAAGGCGGAAAAGACACGCCGGTGCGAAAGGGAGCGCTCGAGCAGGCGCGCGGCGTCGCGCGTCGCTTCCCGCGCCACCGTGCGGTGGTCGGCGAGCGCCAGGCGCAGCTCGTCGCGCACGCGCAGATCCCTCATCATCTGCGCGGCAACGTCCGGCCGCTCCGAAAGATAGGCCTCGACCTCGATGCGCCGGCCGACGGCGAGCTGGTCGTCGACATAGGCATTGAGATCGGATTCGAGGATCGGGTCATTGCTTGTCATCGCCAGTGCCTCCGACGATTCTGAGATGGGTGACAGGTGCGGCCGTGCCGCTCTGTTCGAAAGCGCGCAGCCGCTGGCGGGCGCGCGCCACGCGCGACATCAGCGTGCCGACGGGAATGCCGAGCGTCTCGGCCGCCTCCTGGTAGGAAAGCTCCTCGATCGCGACGAGATGCAGCGCCTCGCGCTGCTCTTCCGGCAGGGCGAAGAAGGCGTTGCGCAATTGTGTCAGGCGCACCGAATGGTCCTGGTTCGCCGGCACGGACGTCTCCGCGACTTCCGCCGCGGCATCGTGGCGGCGCTCCTGCGAGCGGCGCTGGCGCAGCCGGTCGATATGCGCATTGTGCAGGATGGACATCAGCCAGTTGCGCACGCTAGCGCCGGTGCGGAAAGTGGACTGCCGCTCATAGGCCTTCACCAGCGCATCATGCACCAGATCCTCGGCCTCGTCCGGATTGCGCACGAGCGACAGCGCATAGCGCCGAAGCGCTGCAAGCTGTCCGATCACGTTGAAGCCGGGTGTCTTTCCGTTCATGCCCCAATATACGAGAGCCAGGTGGTGTCCATTCCATCGCCGGCGGAAAAAATTTCAGAGCCAGTTGAGAACGAGAGCGGCGAGCACGATATAGCGGCCGAACTTGGCGATGGAAACGACGACGAGGAAACGGCCGAACGGCTCGCGCATGATGCCGGCCGCCACCGTCAGCGGGTCGCCGACGATCGGCAGCCAGCTCAGGAGCAGGCTCCACCAGCCATATCTGCGATACCAGTTCCCGGCGCGCTCCAGGTTTTTGGCGCTTACCGGAAACCAGCGCGCTTCGCGGAAGCGTTCCACGCCGCGGCCGAGCAGCCAGTTGACGACCGAACCGAGCACATTGCCGATACCGGCGACGAGGATGAGAATGGCCGGCGCGTAGTTCCGCGTTGCCAGCAGCCCGGCGAGAACGGCTTCCGACTGGGCGGGCACGATGGTCGCGGCGGCAAAGGCTGCGAGGAAGAGGCCGCAATAGGCGGCAAGCGCGCTCATCGCTTCCCTGCGACGTCGGCATCTTCGCCGATGCCGCGCCCATCGGCGAATGCACGCTCTTCCATACCGTTCTCCGCGCGGGCATCGGGATGATGTCCTGCCCTTCCGGTAAACGGTGCCGGCAATCTGGAAAAGACCGCTCTCGCTTTTTTTCGGAAATCGGTGGCGGGAAAGATCGCCGGCGGTCCGCAGGTTCTGGGCCGCCGGCGAAATCAGCGCCGTGGAGGAAAACGGCGGCTGGGTTTCGACCGGATCGCCGGTCGCATACTTTTGCTCAGCAGAGAGCCGAGCGGTTGATGAGCATGATGTCGCTTGTCGTCAGCGCCATGCGGGACGGTTCGTCGATCTGGTCCAGTACGGCCCGGAGCGCCTTGTCGAGGCAGAATTCGGCAACTTCCACCTCCAGCGTCTTGGCCGATTCCAGCGCGAAGGCGACAAAGCGCGCGAGCGCCATCAGTTCGGTTCCCCGGTCTTCAGTCTCAATGCTATCGATGTTCATGTCTCACGCCCCCAGAGCGGTGCTCAGATTCATACCCCGGTTGAAGTATAGGCGTGACTCTCGGGCTTTGCGCGTGACTTGGGCGTGACACACGCGGAATGGGAAATTGCACGTTTTTCTAGGTTTCCGGTTGATCGGCGGCGATTCGCCACTGGGATGTCGCGCGAAATGCCCAGTTTCCGCGCTTTACAGGGCTTTGCGGCTGAAAATCCGCCAGCACGGACACCAATGCGAGAGCATCCTCGCGCTTCTGGTTCACGGTTGTTGCATGGAGAAGTTGCAGAAGCGCATTGTGATCTTTCTCGATGCCGGCTCTTTCGAGCACCGAGGACCATGTGCGATCCTTGTAAAAGAGGCTGCGCGCGCCATCACGAAATCTTGATATGTAAGACTTATCAATGGCCTGCGAGGCCTCCAGCCGGTCCAGCGTCGCGTCGATATTGACGAGGGGAAGCGAGAGCGCGGGGTAGCCGAGTTCGGCCGGTCCGTGCAGCAGGGCGACGTCCGCATCGTCGACGCGGTGGCCGCTTGCATAGTCCTCGTAGATGCGGCCGATGCCCACCATGCCGAAGCTGTCGCATTCGACGGCGCGAAGCGCGCCCATGCTGGCGGCGCCGAAGACCGCCACCCCGCAATCCAGCGCATGGAGGATCTCCTTGTGCCAAACAGGGGCCACATGCTCGAAATTGCCGTCGATAAGGCCGATTGCCGTTGCGCCCGCCCGCACAGCCGCCAGCACGTCGCCATGGGAGGCCGGCGGGCGGAGCGTGATCGCCTCGCCGCAGAGGTTCGCCGCATCGGGCAGGCTGGGGCCGGCAAAGAGGATTTTCATGTTGTTTTGAATATCATGCGGGAAAGGGCGCGGGGGCCGACGGCATGGCGGCGCGCGCCCTCCGGGTTTTCGAGCGCCGGCACGACGAGCTTGACGACCGAGATGGGGAGCGATGCATCGCCGAGCGGCACCGCCACGATTGGTTTTATGCCGGAGGCCGCCAGCGTCTCCAGGCACCAGGCGAGCAGCGCCGCAGCATCGCCCGAGGGGGCTGCATAGAAGGTCGGCGTGCGGTGGCGGGATTCGAAGAGGGCGAGCGTTTCGGCGGCGAGCGGCCGGGTGAAGGTTTCGGCAAAGAGATCGTCGCGGGCGCCGCTGATATAGGTCAGGCGCGACTGGGCGACTTCGGTGAGCGCCCGGATGACGGCGCGCTCGGCGACGGGATGGGCGCCGTAGCCGATGGTCGCATCGTGGAAGAGCGGCCGTTTTTTCGTGAGCAGGCCGGTATCGCCGAGCACCGCCGCATAGGTGGGAACGGCAAGGTCGCTGGTAATGTCGAAGAGCCGCAGGTCCAGCCCCGCTGCGGTGAAGCGGCCGGCTAGGGTCTGGATGACGGGATCGGCAAAGGCCGCGGCATCGACCGCTGTCGCAAGCCGCCTTTCGCGCGGCAACAGGCGCCAGAGGCAGTCGGCATCCCGCTCGATGCGTTCCAGAAGCCCATGCAGGATCGCCTCGGCTTCGGAATTTCCCGATGCGAGGCCGTCGGATGATTGCCAGAAACGCGGCGCGGGATCGGTGCGGTCGAGCAGCATGGCGCCGTGCGGAACCCAGACCTTCTCGCCCGTCGCGAGCTCCCGCCCGGCCAGCCAGTCGAACGGTTCGTCCTCGGCGATGAAGGGTTGCCCGGACGCGATGAAGATATCGAGCGGCAGGCACGTCTCTCCCGCCGCGGCGAAGCCGCGCCGCGATGCACGCCGAACAGGCACGAGCGGTTCGCCCGCGATCGCCCGCTCAAGCGCCTCCATCGCCGCGGAGACTTTCGCATCGATATCGGCGATGCCCTTGCCCTGGTTGATGACGATGGAACGGGCGTTGGGACTGACGGCATTCCAGACCGGGATGCCGACACGGTCCAGTCCCGTCAGGCGGGAAAGCCGCGTGATGCCGAACCGGGGCAGAAGCGCCTCGATCCAGCTCCAGGTCTCGTCCGGGCCGCAGATGCGGTCCGAGTAACGCGGCATGGTTTGCGACATCTCACCCCGAACGAGCATGGCGGTGGCTGCCGGCGCGAAGGCCGGCGGCCGGATCATCTTCCGCGGGCGTGCGGGGTCAGGTCCGCACGCCCTCCGGAAAATCATGTGTCGTAGAAGCCGCCGGACGGTCCGGTGTCATAGAAACCGCCGGAGGGGTCCTCCACCCCGTCGGATGTGGCGAGCGTTGCGAGATTGACGCCGACGGTGATCGTCGCGCCGGCCTTGCGCAGGTCGTCGGCCAGTTTCAGGTTGCCGCTGGCCGGCACCGCGAGCGGCGTGACGGTGCCCGTGTCGAGATTGGCGGCCCACAGACCATCCTCCCCTGGGATGCCCAAAACAACAATTCGTGTCATGCCCTTTGTCCTCTCTTCGTTGATCCGTCAAAAGCCCGCGCGCTTGAGCCCGTCGTAATAGTGTTTCCGTTGCCACTCTTCCTTGAAAGGAATGATCGCCACCCAGGATTCGAAATCGAAATTCGGGTTGCTTTCGTAGGTGCGGCGCACGAACAACCGCGCCTTCTTGTGGTCTCCCAGCATCGCCCAGCAGGCGGCGGATATGCGATGGACAGGTTCCTTGTCCTTCATCCGGGCTATGTAAGCCAATGCTTCCTCATATTTGCCGAGCGCATAGGCGGCTCCCGCCGCAGTCCAGAAGTATTCGTCGGGCGGCAGCGGATTGAGATCGATCGCGTGTTCGATCTTCTCCAGCCCGACATCCGGGCGCGACGCCTGTACCAGCGTGTCGGCATAGCTGGCGATGACATTGGCGTAATGCGGGCTCAGCGCTTCGGCGCGGTCGAGATAGGCGGCGCTTTCATCGAACTGGCGAGCATAGAGCTTGACGACGCCGAGTTCGCGATAGCCGGAAGGAAGGCGCTCGTCGGTCCGGATGGTCTGCTCGGCGTGGAATTCGGCCTGCCGCAGCAGATCGTGATCGCCTCTCGCCGTCACCAGCCATTCGAGGAAATAGCTGCGGGCAAGGCCGCCCATGGCCGGCGCGAAGCCGGCGCTCGCCTGCAGGGCGTCGCGAAAGCTCCTGCGTGCCCGGCGGATGTCACGCAGGTCGAGGTTCTTCAGTTGCCCCTGGCCGAGGAGGAAGCTGCGGTAGGCCTCGGCATCGCGCTCGTAGTCGCCGCGCACCAGCTCGTTGCGCTCGATCTCGGTGGCGATGGCGCCGGAGACCTGGTGGGCGATCATCTGCCGCGAGCGGGCAAGCCCCTCGGAGGAGAGCGGGAAACGCTCGGCCCAGATGACCTCGTCGCTGCCGAAGAAGATGAGCTGGACGAAGAGCGTGTGGCCGTCGCCCTCGTCGCGAAGCCGCGTTTCTAGGATGTAGCTGATCTTGTGGCGTTCGTAGGTCGCGGCGCGGTCGGCCTGCAGCGAGATCTGCGCGGCGGTATGCGGCGCGATGATCGAGATCGAGCGCAGCGCGCAAAGCCCGATCGTGACGTCCTCGATCAGGGCCTCGGAAAAACGCGCCGCGGTCTTCGAGGAGAAAGTGGTGACCGGCGGCAGCAGCACGACGCGCGGCGGGTTCTGGCGCGGCAGGGCAAGGCCCGCCTCTTCCGCAAGCGGAAGGCGCAGGGAAGGCTGCAGGGTCATGAGGGGTCGTGACGAAACCGGGCGGCCGGTCAGGACCGCGCGCACCTCCTCGTCCTCGGGGTTTGCTTCCAGCAGGCGGAGCGCGGCCATCGAGCGAACCTGCCGCGTGGCGCCGCCGTCCAAGACCGTTTCCGCCAGCAGCGCGCTGCGCAATTGGGCCATATGGGCCTGCCGCTGGAGCGCGATCCAGTTTTCGAAAGCGCGGTTGCCCGGCTTGACGTGTTTCAGGAAGTCTTCGACGAGAAGGCCGGCCAGCCGTTCGAGGCTGGCGCCCTCGCGAAGCTGCTCCACGTCGCTCATCACCGGCTCCGGCCCGAGGGCGATCGACGCATCGGTGAAAGCAAGATAGGTCCGTCCGAGATCCCGCTGGCGTTTCTGCACGCGGGACACGGTTTGCCGGAGGCTGGCGAAGGCGGCGGCGGGGTTGCCATCGTCCCAGAAAAGATTCGCCGCGTCGGCCCTCGGCATATCCGTCAGGCCGCGCGTCTGGAGATAGCAGAGGATCAGCAGCGCCTTTTCGGGAAAGACGATATCGCCACCGCCCTCATCGAGCAGGCGCAGATGACCGAGCGTCTGCAGCCTTGCCGGCATTTGGGGTCAGACCCGCAGTTCCGGTGCGTTCTCCGCGCGCTCGCCCGCCTGTTCGCCGGCGCTCGCCTTGGAAAGCGCCGTGGCCAGGGCGATGATCGACTTGCGCACGCCAATGTCCTCGATCTTCAGGAACGCCCTGTTGAGGTCGAGGCCCTCCTTGGAGGAAACGAAGGTGGATACGTCGCCGGTCTCGTGGGCGACGCCCGTGGTCGGTACGGCGCTCTCGTCGTCCTGGAAGAAGAAGCTCGGCGGCACGCGGAAGACGTCCGAGATAGCCTGGAGGCGGCTGGCGCTGATGCGGTTGGTGCCCTTCTCGTACTTCTGGACCTGCTGGAAGGTGACGCCCAGCCGGTCGGCGAGCGCTTCCTGGCTCATGCCGACCATCAGCCGGCGCAGGCGGACGCGGGAGCCGACGAAGATGTCGATCGGATTCGGAGCTTTCTTGTTCATGAGACTTTCTCCCCTGTAAGACATGCCGGGGCATGGCAAAATACGAATATCCCATCACTCTGCTTGAATCGCCTATCCGGCGCAACTCCCGGGAACTGGATTTCCTCCCTACCGTAGCGTGAGGCAAGGTGTATTTCAGATATCGTAGCTCTGCGGCGCGCTCAGCGAGGCGATGAATTTTTTGGTGCGCTCGCGCTCCGGCGTCGAGAAGATGGCGCGGGGCGGCCCCTGTTCGACGATCACGCCGCCATCGAGGAAGACGACGGTGTCGGCGACGCGCGAGGCAAGGCGCAGATCGTGCGTCGCCATGACCATCGTCGTGCCTTCGCGGGCAAGCCGGCTCAGCACCTCGACCACCTCTTCGGCAAGCTCCGGATCGAGCGCCGATGTCGGTTCGTCGCAGAGCAGGACGCGCGGTGATGGGGCGAGCGCTCGGGCAATGGCGACGCGCTGCTGCTGGCCGCCGGAAAGCGTCGCCGGCCAGGCATCGGCCTTGTGTGCCATGCCGACCTTTTCCAGAAGTTCGAGCGCGCGGGCGCGGGCCTTGTCGGCCGGCCATTTGAGGACGGTGACGAGGCCTTCCATGACATTGGCGATCGCCGTCTGGTGCGGGAAGAGCTGGAAGTTCTGGAAGACCATGCCGGTCTGGCGGCGCAGCTTCTGGATGGCCGGCCAGCCGACCTTGCGGCCGGGTGCGAAATCGATCTTCTCGTCGCCGAGCCGGATTGAGCCGGAAGTCGGCGTTTCCAGGAGGTTGATGCAGCGCAGCAGCGTGCTCTTGCCGCCGCCCGAGGGGCCGACCAGCGCCGTCACGGTGCCCTCGGCCAGCCGGAGGCTGATATCGCGCAGGACGTGGTTGTCGCCGAAGCGTTTTTCGATGTGCTCGAGTTCGATCATGTGCGGGCCTCCAGGAAGCCGCCATAGCGGGCGAAGCGCTTTTCGAGCCGCACCTGCAGGGCGGATAGCACGGAGCTGAGCGCGAGGTAGATCAGCGCCGCCTCGATATAGAGGATCAGCGGTTCGTAGGTGGTGGCGACGATGCGCTGCGCGGTCTGGAACAGTTCCGGCACGGTGACGGCGGCGGCGAGCGAGGTGTCCTTCACCAGCGAGATGAAGGTGTTGGAGAGCGGCGGCACGGCGACGCGCGTCGCCTGCGGCAGTATGGTGCGGCGCATGGCCTGCGACCAGCTCATGCCGATCGAATAGGCCGCTTCCCACTGGCCGCGCGGCACCGAGGCGATGACGGCGCGGATGATCTCCGACGTATAGGCCCCGACATTCAGCGTGAAGCCGATCAGCGCCGCCGGGAAGGCGTCGAGCAGGATGCCGAGGCTCGGCAGGCCGTAGAAGATGACGAAGAGCTGCACCAGCAGCGGCGTGCCGCGGATCACCCAGACGTAGAAGCGCGCGATGTCGGAGAAGGGTCTCGGCGCAAACAGCCGCACGACGGCGGTGAGAAGGCCGAGCGCAAGGCCGAGCACGAAGGAGGCGAGGGTGAGCGGAATGGTGAAGACGAGCGCGGCCCACAGAAGGGGGCCAAGCGAATCCAGCATCAGTTGAAGCCACGGCGGCACGGGGACGATCCTCCGAAATGCGGCTGGCCGGAGGTGATCCCCGGCCAGCGTGTCGATCTATCTATATGCGAGGAATGGGCCGCCGCGAAGCGGTCCCTGCAAGCCTTACTTGGAAACGTCCTGGCCGAAATACTTGTCGGAGATCGCCTGGTAGGTGCCGTCGGCCTTGATGTCGGCCAGCGCCTTGTTGATCGCTTCCAGCAGCTCCGGTTCGCCCTTGCGGATGATGACGCCGGAATAGTCCGCATCGGCCTGTTCGGCGGCGATCTTCACGTTGGCATCGGGCTTGTGCTTCTTGAAGTCGAGGAAGGACAGGCTGTCGTTGATCGTGGCGTCGGCGCGGCCGGTCAGGACGAGCTGGATCGACTGGTCGAAGCCGTCGGTGCCGACGAGTTCGGCGCCGGCGCCTTCGGCGAGCTTGCCGAAGTTGCTGGTCAGTGACTGGGCGGACTTCTTGCCCTTGAGGTCGGCGAAACCCTTGATGCTGTCGTCGTCGGCGCGCACGATCAGCACGGCCTTGGAGGCGATGTAGGGCTCCGAGAAGTCGTATTTCTGCTTGCGCGCGTCGGTGATGCCGACCTGGTTGATCACGGCGTCGTAGCGGTTTGCGTCGAGGCCGGCGATCAGGCCGTCCCACTTGCCTTCCAGGAACTCGGCCTTGACGCCGAGCTTCTTGGCGATCGCCTCGCCGATCTCGACGTCGAAGCCGACCAGCTTGCCGTCGGTGTCATGGTAGGTGAAGGGGGCGTAGGTGCCTTCGGTGCCGATCTTCAGCGCGCCGGCAGCCTTGACGGCGTCGAGGTTTTCGCCGGCATGGGCCGGGGCGAGGACAGCAACCTGGAGGGCCGCGGCGGCGGCGAGGGTCTTCAACCAGTTCATCTTGGGACTCCGTTTCTGGCTCAAGTATTCGATGGGCGATCAATCGCAGAATTCGGTGCAAAACGATGGGCAGAAAACTGCGATTTGTTTAGGCAAACGCAAATATTTTTCTCATTTTCTGCCGCAGATAGACGCCGGAAGTCGCGTTTCGGCCGGTCTGGCGGGGCGTGCGCAGGTTGAGCGAACGCTGTGCATTTCCTGTTTCTAGGGTCTTGCCAAGCGACAAAACAGGGACAATTGATGTGGCACCCAAAAAAACAAACGGGGAAGGAAGATAAAAAATGGCAAACAGACTGATTGGCTTTCGTGCAGCACTCCTGGCCGGTGCGATCCTCCTGGGCGCAAGCCCGGCCCTCGCCGAAGCGGTGCTTCACCGCGGCAATGCCGGCGAACCGCAGACGCTCGACCAGGCCCACACCTCCATCAACATCGAGGAATTCATCCTGAAGGACCTCTACGAGGGCCTGACGATCTATGACGCCGCCGGCAAGATCGTGCCCGGCGCGGCAGAAAGCTGGACCGTCTCGGACGACGGCACGGTCTATACGTTCAAGCTTCGCGAGAACGCGAAGTGGTCCGACGGGTCCCCAGTAACGGCGGAAGACTTCGTCTTCTCCTTTACGCGCGTCGAGGACCCGAAGACCGCGGCGGGCTACGCCAATATCCTCTATCCGATCAAGAACGCCGAAAAGGCCAACAAGGGCGAGGTCGGCCTCGACCAGCTCGGCCTCAAGGCCGTCGATGCCAAGACGCTGGAAGTGACGCTCGAGCGCCCGACCCCCTTCTTCCTTGAACTGCTCGCGCACCAGACGGCGCTGCCGGTTTCCAAGGCCAGCGTCGAGAAGAACGGCGCGGACTTCGTCAAGCCCGGTACGATGGTGTCCAACGGCGCCTTCAAGCTTGTCAGCCATGTGCCGAACGACAACCTCGTCGTCGAGAAGAACGCGGAATACTGGGATGCGGCCAACGTCAAGCTCGACAAGGTGATCTTCTACCCGATCGACGACCAGGCCGCCTCCGTCCGCCGCTTCGAGGCGAAGGAAATGGACCTCGTCTACAACTTCTCGGCCGACCAGATCGACCGCCTGAAGAAGAGCTATGGCGAGGAGGTCCACGTCTCGCCGACGCTGGCGACCTACTATTATGCCTTCGATACGCGCCAGGAGCCCTATAGCGACGTGCGCGTGCGCCGCGCGCTCTCCATGGCCGTCGACCGCGACTTCCTGGCCAAGGAAATCTACTCCGGTTCCCAGCTTCCGGCCTATTCCATGGTGCCCCCCGGCATGGAGGGCTATGAGCCGGCGATGGCCGATTTCGGCGCGCTCTCCCAGCTCGACCGTGAGGACGAAGCGCTCAAGCTGATGAAGGAAGCCGGCTACGGCGAGGACGGCAAGCCGCTGAAGATCGAGATCCGCTACAACACCAACCCGAACCATGAGCGCGTGGCGACGGCGGTGGCCGACATGTGGAAGAACACGTTCGGCGCCGAAGTCTCGATGGTCAACCTCGACGTGTCCTCGCACTACGCCTACCTGCAGGAAGGCGGCAAGTTCAACGTGGCGCGCGCCGGCTGGGTCGCCGACTACGCGGATGCCGAAAACTTCCTGGCGCTCAGCACGAGCGGCAACAAGACCTTCAACTACGGCCAGTTCAAGAACGCCGACTACGACGCCCTGATGAAGAAGTCGTACGAGGAGCGTGACCCGGCGGCGCGCGCCAAGGTTCTGCACGAGGCCGAAGCCCTGCTCATGAAGGAACAGCCGATCGCGCCGTTCCTCACGCAGGCCGACCTTTGGCTCGTTTCGGCCAAGGTTCAGGGCTGGCATGACAATGCGGCCAACCAGCACCTGAGCCGTTTCCTCAGCGTTTCGGAATAATCCGGCGTCGGTGCGCGGCCTCTCGAGGCCGCGCTTCCGCGTATCTGGGGAGTCCAGGTCATGCTTGCTTTCGTTCTACGGCGCCTCGCCAGCGCCGTGCCGACGCTATTCATCGTCGTCACAATCTCCTTCTTCCTCATGCGCTTTGCGCCCGGCGGGCCGTTCAACCTCGAACGCCCTCTTCCGCCCGCCACGATGGAAAACCTGATGCGGGCCTACCAGCTCGATCAGCCGCTCTGGCGACAATATCTCACCTATATGGGCAATGCGGTCAGCGGCGATTTCGGTCCGAGCTACATCTACAAGGACAATACGGTCGCCGAACTCATCGGCAAGGGCCTGCCCTATTCGATGGAACTCGGCTTCTACGCGCTGCTGCTTGCGCTGGTCGGCGGCGTCACCGTCGGCACGATCGCCGCGCTCCGCCAAAACAGCGCGCTCGATTTCGCGGTCATGTCGGTCGCGACCATCGGCGTGACGGTGCCCAATTTCGTCGTCGGCCCCGTCCTGACGCTGATCTTCGCCATCGTGCTTGCCTGGCTGCCGGCCGGCGGATGGGGCGACGGGTCGCTGCGCTTCCTCATCCTGCCGATGATCGCGCTCGCGCTGCCGCAGCTCGCCGTCTTCGCGCGCCTGACGCGCGGCTCGATGATCGAGGCGCTGCGCACCGACCATATCCGCACCGCGCGGGCCTATGGCCTGCCGGCGAAATCGGTGGTCGTGGTGCATGCCATGCGCGGCGCCATGCTGCCGATCGTCTCCTATCTCGCGCCCTGCGCGGCGGCCCTCCTGACGGGCTCGGCCGTGGTCGAGACGATCTTCACCATTCCAGGCGTCGGGCGCTATTTCGTGCTCGGCGCGATCAACCGCGATTATACGCTCGTCATGGGCACGGTCGTGCTGATTGCCATCTTCGTCATCGTGTTCAACCTGCTGGTCGACATTCTCTATGGCCTGCTCGATCCGAGGGTTCGCCATGACTGATGCCGTGGTCTCTTCCGCTCCGACGAGCGAGGTGAAGGGGCGCAGCCTCTTCCAGCTCGCCGTCATGCGCTTCCGCCGCAACCGACCGGCCATGGCCGGCAGCGTCATGCTGGTGCTGATCGCCTGCTTCGCCTTCCTCGGGCCGTTCTTCATCAGCCACAGCTACGACCAGGTGTTCTCTTCCTACGTGACCAGCCCGCCGAGCCTCGAGCCGCGACCGGGCGAGGACGCGCTGGAAGACGCGATGAAGGGTGTCGCGTCGCGGGCGCGCGTCGAGTTGCAATCCTTCTCCGTCGAAGGCGAGGCCTTCACCGCCATCGTCACGGCGAAGGAGCCGATCGACCCGCGCACGACGCGCTACTTCGACCGGGCCAACGAGTTCGACAAGACGGAGGTCGTCACGACCGAGGACGAGGGCCGCAAGCTCACGCTTACCGGCATCGTCGACCGGGAATATTTCCTGTTCGGCACGGATACCAACGGCCGCGACCTCATGGCGCGCGTTATGCTCGGCGGGCAGATCTCGATCGCCGTCGGGCTGCTGGCCAGCCTCGTCTCGCTCGGCATCGGCGTCGTCTACGGCGCCATCTCGGGCTATATGGGCGGGCGCGTTGACAACGTCATGATGCGCTTCGTCGAAATCCTCTATTCGCTGCCCTTCGTCTTCCTCGTGGTGGTGCTCGTCGTCTTCTTCGGGCGCAGCTTCGTCTTGATCTTCATCGTCATCGGCGCGGTGGAATGGCTCGACATGGCCCGCATCGTGCGCGGCCAGACGCTGTCGCTGAAGCGGCGGGAATTCATCGGGGCGGCGGAAGCGTTGGGCCTGACGGATTGGCAGATCATCCGCCGGCACGTCATCCCCAACACGATCGGGCCCGTCGTCATCTTCGTGACGGTCATCGTGCCGAAGGTGATCCTGCTCGAAAGCTTCCTCTCCTTCCTCGGCCTCGGCGTCCAGGCGCCGCTGACGAGCTGGGGATCGCTGATCGCGGAAGGCGCCAACAACATCCAGTCGGCGCCATGGCTGCTCATCTTCCCCGCCATCTTCTTCGTCGTCACGCTCTTCTCGCTGAACTTCGTCGGCGACGGCCTGCGCGACGCATTCGACCCGAAGGATCGCTGATATGGAAGAGACGAAAAAGACCATGGAGCCGATCCTTGCCGTCCGGGACCTGAAGGTCTCCTTCACGACGCCGGACGGTCAGGTCAACGCGGTCAAGGGCATCGACCTCGATGTCCGCCCCGGCGAGACGCTGGCGGTGGTGGGCGAATCCGGTTCCGGCAAGAGCCAGACCATGATGGGCATCATGGGCCTGCTCGCCGCGAACGGTACGGTCACCGGCTCGGCGAAATATCGCGGCCAGGAGATGGTCGGGCTTCCGCCGAAGGCGCTCAACGAGATCCGCGGCGCGAAGATCACGATGATCTTCCAGGAGCCGATGACCTCGCTCGATCCGCTGTATCCTATCGGCAAGCAGATCGCCGAGGTGATCGTGCATCACCGCGGCGGTACGCGGAAGGCCGCCCGCCCGCGCGTGCTGGAACTCCTCAAGCTCGTCGGTATTCCCGATCCGGACCGCCGCATCAACAGCTATCCGCACGAAATGTCCGGCGGTCAGCGCCAGCGCGTAATGATCGCCATGGCGCTCGCCAACGAGCCGGACATCCTGATCGCCGACGAGCCGACGACGGCGCTCGACGTGACCATCCAGGCGCAGATACTCAAGCTGCTGCGAGACCTGCAGAAGCGGTTCGACATGGCGATCGTGCTGATCACGCACGACCTCGGCATAGTCCGGCATTTCGCCGAGCGGGTCGTCGTCATGCGGCGCGGCGAGGTAGTGGAGCAGGGCGCGACGGCGGAGATCTTCGAGAACCCGAAGGCCGATTACACGCGCATGCTGATCGAGGCGGAGCCGCACGGCCGCAAGGCCGCGCCGGCGGACGACGCGCCGATCATCCTCGAAGGCCGCAATGTGGTCGTCGATTACAAGATCGACGGTGGCCTCCTCAAGAAGCGCGCCTCGACCTTCCGCGCCGTCGACAATGTCAGCATCAGCCTGCATGAGGGCCAGACGATCGGAATCGTGGGGGAATCGGGCTCGGGCAAGTCGACGCTCGGCCGGGCGCTGTTGCGGCTCATTTCCAGCGAGGGCGCCTATCGCTTCGGCAAGACGGATATTTCCGGTCTCGACCGCACCGGCATGCGGCCGCTCCGGCGCAGCATGCAGGTCGTCTTCCAGGATCCCTACGGCTCGCTCTCGCCGCGCCAGACGGTGGGCGAGATCATCACCGAAGGTCTCTATGTGCACGAACCGCAGCTTTCGCGCGCCGAGCGTGACAAGCGGGCGATCGAGGCGCTGAAGGAGGTCGGGCTCGATCCGGCCGCGCGCAACCGCTATCCGCACGAATTCTCCGGCGGCCAGCGCCAGCGCATCGCCATCGCCCGGGCGATGATCCTGAAACCGCAGGCGGTGATCCTCGACGAGCCGACGTCGGCGCTCGACCGGTCCGTGCAGGGCCAGGTGATCGAGCTTTTGCGCGATCTCCAGTCCCGCTACGGTCTCTCCTATGTCTTCATCAGCCACGATCTGTCGGTGGTGCGGGCCATGTCCGATTATGTCGTGGTGATGAAGGACGGCAAGATCGTCGAGGAAGGCCCGACGGATGCCATTTTCAGCGCGCCCCGGGAAGCCTATACCAAGACGCTGATCGGCGCGGCCTACAACATCGCGCCGTAGACCGCGAAGGACGGGGAACGGATGGCCGCAGACCGGTTGCCGCATATCGTACTCTTTTCGGGCGGCACGGCGTGCCGCTCGACCAATCTGGCGCTGTGTACGAAGCCGGTGCGGCTGACGCGCATCGTGCCGGCCTGGGATAGCGGCGGCAGCTCGAAGGTGATCCGCGAAAGCCTCGGGGTGCTCGCCGTCGGCGACATCCGCCAGGCGCTGATGACCATGGCCCATGGCGAGGGCCGGGCGGGCGACGTGGTGAAGGTGTGCAATGCGCGCCTGACCAGCGGCGCCGAGGCCGATGCCCGCACGGAATTCGCGCTCTATGCCGAAGGTCGCCATCCGCTTCTGGAGCGGATGGAGCCGGGCCTGCGCGGCGCGATCCTCAATTACCTGCGCACCTTCCGGGCCGGCATTGCCGCGGATTTCGATTTCCGCAACGGCAGCATCGGCAATTTCATCCTCACCGGCGCGCATCTCGCCCATAACAGCGACATCAACACCGCCATCTTCGTCTTCCGCAAGCTCTGCGACGTGGCCGGCCATGTCTGGCCCTCGACGACGGCCGATGGCGTGGATCTCTCGGCCGTCCTCAACGACGGGACGCCCGTCGCCGGCCAGCACCGGGTGACGGCGCTCGCGGAGGGGGAGGGCAAGGTCGGCATCCGCGAGATCGCCCTTGCGGCCGGCGGCGAGAGGGTGGCGGCGAACGAGGCGGTGCTCGAAAGCCTTGAAAGCGCCGATGCCATCGTCTTCGGCCCGGGCAGCTTCTTCACCAGCATCCTGCCGCATTTCCTCGTCGAGGATATCGTGCCGGCGATCGCGCGCAACGTGCGCGCCCGCCGCATCTTCATCGGCAACATCCTGCAATGCCGGGAGACCCGCGGGCTGGACATGGGGCGCATGCTGGATATTGCCGCCGGCCTGTGGCGCGCGCGCGGCGGCGCGGATGTGCGGCCCTTCACGCATGTGCTGGCGAACCGCCAGCTCCTGCCCTTCGAGAAGACCGTCGGGGCCTTCGCCTATCTCGGCACCGGGCAACTGGAGGAGGCTTGCGCGCGGATCGGCGCGGAGGCGGTGATCGGCGAATTCGAGGATCCGTGGCAGCGCGGCCACCATGACGGCGAGGCCGTCGCCGACGTGCTCAGCTCGCTCTTGCCGTCGTAGGTCTTGCCGCCGGCATCCATTCGCGTGCCTTGGCGAAGGCGAGGAAGTCGTCCGCCGGCATCGGCCGCGCGAGCGCATAGCCCTGCAGGGCGTCGCAACCGAGGCTGCGCAGCAGCTCGGCATGCGCAAGCGTCTCGACGCCCTCGGCGACCGTCTCGATGCCGCGGACCTTGCCGATATCGATGATCGAATGGACGAGGCTCTGCTGTGCGGTGGATTCCAGCAATGGCAGCACCAGCCGCCGGTCGATCTTCAGCCGCTTGGGCGACAGTTCGAGCAGGCTGACGATGGAGGCGTGGCCGCTGCCGAAATCGTCGATCTCGATATCGATGCCGAGCGCTTTGATCTCCTCGATCGCCTGTTTCAGTCCGTCGTCGGCGGCGTCGAAGGAGATCGATTCCAGAAGCTCGAAGGTGAGTGCGCCGGGCCGGATGTTCATCGCCTTCAGCTTCTCGATGAGGTTCTCGTCGCGCAGGCGCTGGCAGGAGACGTTGACCGAGACGCGCGGGATATCGAGGCCCTGGCCTTCCCAGCGAATGGTCTGGAAAAGCGCCTGGTCGAGGATGGCCTCGTCGATCTGCGCGACGACGTTGAGGCTTTCGGCGACCGGCAGGAAAACGTCCGGCGGGATGAAGCCGCGCGTCGGATGCGCCCAGCGGGCAAGCGCCTCGACGCCGACGATCTCCAGCGTCTCCGCATCGAACTGCGGCTGGAAGAAGGGGTGGAACTCGCCCCGTTCGAGGCCGCGCAGGATATCGTCGCTGAGACGCTTGATCTCCACGGTGCGAAGGCGCAGCTCGTCGTTGAAGGCCTCGACCCGGTTGCGGCCTCGGCGCTTGGCCTCGTAGAGCGCGATATCGGCGTTGACGAGAAGCTGCTCGGCGGATTCCTCCGCGTCGTGGCGCGTCGCAATGCCGATGCTCGCGCCGATGCGACAGTCGTGGCCCTCGATCGCCATCGGCGCGCTGATTGCCTCGATGAGGCGCGCCGATAGCGTCGGGAAGTCGGCCGCCGCCGGATCGCGGCGCGACAGGAGCACGAATTCGTCGCCGCCGATGCGGGCGATGAAGTCCTCCGCCGGAACATGGGCGCGCAGCACGGCGGCCGCCTGTTTCAGCACCTCGTCGCCGGCGGCATGGCCGAGCGTGTCGTTGATGTCCTTGAAGCGGTCGAGGTCGATATGAAGCAGCGTCAGCGCCCGCCCGTCGTCGCTGGCAAGGGCGAGCTGCTGGTCGAGGAAGCGGCGGTTCGGCAGGCGCGTCAGCGCATCGTGCAGCGAATTGTGCTCCATGACGCGGCGGGCTTCCTCCAGCGCGCGGTTCTGCGCCTCGGCCGTCAGCTTGGCCTGCAGCAGCTCGGCCTGAAGCTGGATGTCCTCCGTCACGTCCCAGTTGGCGCCGACGATGCGCTTGGCGCCGGAGGAGGCGCGGTAGGTCATGCCGTGCGCGCGGATATGGCGGATGCTGCCGTCGTGCCGCAGCACGCGGAACGCGGTGATGTATGGTTTTTCCGTCTCGATGGCGGTGGCGAAGACGCGCTCGGCCTCTTCGAGATCATCGGGATGCAGCCCGCGGCGCCAATCCTCATAGCCGCAAACCGGCTGCGTCGGCGGCACGTCGTAGAGGACGCGCATGCGCGCGTCCCAGGAGAGGTGCCGGGTTTCGGAGTCGTATTCCCATACGCCGACCTTGGAGGCGTCGAGCGCGAGCTGGAGGCGCTGCGAGACGGTTTCCAGTCGCTCCTCGCGATCCTGCAAGGCAAGGATATGGCGGTGGCGGTCCTTCGTGAGGTAACCGACCCAGAACATCGGCGCGACGATGATGAGGGCGAGCAGCGCAAGGCCGCCGCGAAAGAGGCCGAGATCGGCGGAAGGCTGGTGCCAGCCCTTCACCGGCGCGGCCGACATGGTCCAGATCTCATGGCCGATGTCGAGGGACATCACCACCGGGTCGGCATCGACCGCGGCAGTGGTGCGGAAGAAACCCTTCGCCTCGCCACCCTCATGCGCCCGGCTGGAAATCGAGACGGCGATGCGCATGTCCTCGTCGAAGCCGCTGCTGGCGAGCAGCTTGTCGAGGTCGATCACCGCGGAGGCGATGCCGAAGAAGGCGTTGTCCTTGCCGGTATGGATCGGATAGCGCGCGATGAGGGCGCGCCCGCCCTGCACGAGATTCACCGGGCCGGTGACGATCAGCCGGTCGTGCTGCTTGACCTGCATGGCGGCGGCGCGCTGCTGTACGTTCTTGTGATAGTCGAGGCCGAGGCTGCGTTCGTTGCCCTTCAGCGGATAGACGAGGGTGACGACGAAATCCGGCGCGATGGCGAGATTACGCAGTTGCGTTCCCTCGCGGAAAATACGGCGGGACAGGTCGGCGAAACGCTCCGGCGACATGTCCGGTTCGGTTGAGAATGTCGCGACGAGGCCCTGCACCAGCTTGATGTCGCTGAGGATGTTGCCCTGCAGGCGTGCGCGCAGCAGGCCGAGTTGTTCCGTGGTGAAGGAGCGCAGGTATTCCGTCTCCAGCCGGCGCTTCTGCACGTCGGCGAGAAAGGCGGCGATCAGGACGGCAAACGCGACGACGATGGCGGGGATGTAGTATCCCAGCCCCCGGAAGGATAGTGGGGCATTCCGGTCGTTCATCGCGTTCCGTTCGTTTGCGCATCTACGCGTCCTGGGCCGTACGCCCGGGGCGATCGTCGACGGACGATGGCAGACGCAGCTTAATATTTGCTGACGAGGCGATGGCCTGTTCTGGAAGGTGACAGCGATACCGCCGGCCCTGGGGCTTCCCGTCGCGGCCCATTCGGGCTACTCCTCCGCGCGGATCGAAACCACGGAGGGAGCGGGTTTGCCGGCGGAAAGCGATAGGGCGGAAAGCGCATTCGGCGCGCTGCTGCGGGCGATCGTCGAGGAAAGCCCGCTGAAGGCGGCAGGCTTCATCGTCACCATCTATGGCGACGTGGTGGAGCCGCGCGGCGGCGTCGTGTGGACCGGCAACCTCATCGAGACCTGCGCCGCCGTCGGCATCAGCGAGACCCTGGTGCGCACCGCCGTCTCCCGCCTCGTCGCCGCAGGCCAGCTTGCCGGCGAGCGCGAGGGGCGCCGCAGCTTCTACCGCCTCGCCGCGCCCGCCCGCGCCGAATTCGCCGCCGCCGCGCGGCTGCTGTTCGGTCCGCCGGAGGCGGCGGACTGGCACTTCGTCCAGTTGACCGGCCCGGCGCCGGACGAGGCGATGCAGGTCCTCGAGCGTGCCGGCCATGCAAGGCTCGGTCCAAGGCTCGCCGTGGGTGTCCGGTCGCTGCCGAGCTTCCGGCAGCCTGCCGTGGTCTTCAAGGCAGAGGTGCTGAGCGGCGGGCAGGACCTCGGCGCCTTCGCCGCGGATCACTGGAACCTTGCCCTGCATGCCGATGCCTATCGCGGCTTCCTTGACCGGTTCGGCCGGCTTGCCGGCCTGCTCGCCGGCGGCATAAGGCTCACCGCAGCCGACAGCCTCGTTGCGCGGCTGGTGCTCGTGCACCAGTATCGTCTCGTCGTGCTGCGCGATCCGCGCCTGCCGCTTGCCGCGCTGCCGGGGGACTGGCCGGGCGAGCAAGCGCGCCGGCTCTTCACGGATCTCTATCTGCGTCTTTCGCCGGAGGCAGACCTGCATGTCGCGCGCAGTTTCGTGACGGCGGATGGCAGACTGCCGGAAGCGAGCGAGGCGACGCTCCGCCGCCTTTCGTTGCTGCGCGATCCGGCCTGAGCCCACTTTTTACGCGGAAAACGCCCTCTTGGTGCTATGATAAATGGTGCCGACATAAAACGTCACAGAATTTGTAAAAATTATCATTGATTTGTGACATGTTGAATGGTAAATAGATAACCGATCGGTCGGTCAATCTTTCCGGATGGGCGACCGGCCTTGGGTGCCAGGGAGGAAACCGCGTGTCCGAAGCCTTTATCTGCGATGCCGTTCGCACGCCCATCGGCCGTTATGGCGGGCTGCTGTCCTCGGTGCGTGCCGATGACCTTGCCGCCGTGCCGCTTGCCGGGCTGATGGCGCGCAATCCCGGTGTCGACTGGTCGAAGGTGGACGATCTCATCTATGGCTGCGCCAACCAGGCCGGCGAGGACAACCGCAATGTCGGCCGCATGGCCGTGCTGCTCTCCGGGCTTCCCGTTTCCATTCCTGCCACCACCGTCAACCGCCTCTGTGGCTCCGGCATGGACGCCGTCGGCATGGCGGCCCGCGCCATCCGCGCCGGCGACTGCGATTTCGTCATTGCCGGCGGCGTCGAGAGCATGAGCCGCGCGCCCTTCGTCATGCCGAAGGCCGAGAGCGCCTTTTCCCGCGCCAATGCCGTCTACGACACGACGATCGGTTGGCGCTTCGTCAATCCGAAGATGAAGAAGGCCTTCGGCGTCGATTCCATGCCGGAGACGGCCGACAATGTCGCCGCCGACTTCGCCGTCAGCCGGCAGGACCAGGATGCCTTCGCCGCCCGCAGCCAGACCCGCTGGGCCGCTGCGCACGAGGCCAGCGTCTTCGCGGACGAGATCGTGCCCGTCCATGTGCCGCAGAAGAAGGGCGATCCGCTCGTCGTGGATACCGACGAGCATCCCCGTCCCGGCACTACCGCCGAGCAGCTCGGCCGGCTCAAGGGCGTGAACGGCCCCGACCTTTCCGTCACCGCCGGCAACGCCTCGGGCGTCAATGACGGCGCGGCTGCCTTGCTCATCGCCAACGAGGCCGTTGCCAAAGCGCAGGGCCTGACGCCGAAGGCGCGCATCGTCGCAATGGCGGCGGCGGGCGTCGAGCCGCGCGTCATGGGCATCGGCCCTGCGCCGGCCGCGCGCCGCGTGCTGGAGCGCGCCGGTCTTTCGCTCGGCCAGATGGACGTCATCGAGCTCAACGAGGCCTTCGCTTCGCAGGCGCTCGCTGTTCTGCGCGATCTCGGCCTGCCGGACGATGCCCCGCATGTGAACCCGAACGGCGGCGCCATCGCCATCGGCCATCCGCTCGGCATGAGCGGCGCCCGCCTGGTGACAACGGCCGCCTACCAGCTCCATCGCCAGGGCGGTCGCTACGCACTCTGCACGATGTGCATCGGCGTCGGCCAGGGCATCGCCATCATTCTCGAACGCGTTTGACGCGCCGGAAACAGGAGGAAAGACCATGTATGCCCAGATGGTGAAGACCGATGCCGCCCGCGTCCGCTCCCTCGACGAGATGGATCCCGTCGAGCGCGCCTTCCAGGAGCGCGTCGATGCCGGCCAGAAGATCGAGCCGAAGGAATGGATGCCGGAGGGCTACCGCAAGACGCTGGTGCGCCAGATCAGCCAGCACGCCCATTCGGAGATCGTCGGCCAGCTCCCGGAGGGCAACTGGATCACCCGCGCGCCGACGCTGGAGCGCAAGGCGATCCTGCTCGCCAAGGTGCAGGACGAGGCGGGCCATGGCCTCTATCTCTACTGCGCCGCCGAAACGCTCGGGGTCAGCCGCGACGAGATGTACGAGCAGCTTCATTCCGGCAAGGCGAAGTATTCCTCGATCTTCAACTACCCGACGCTGACCTGGGCCGACATCGGCGCGATCGGCTGGCTGGTCGACGGCGCGGCCATCATGAACCAGGTCCCGCTGCAGCGCTGTTCCTACGGCCCCTATGCGCGGGCCATGGTGCGCATCTGCAAGGAAGAGAGCTTCCACCAGCGCCAGGGCTACGACGCGCTGATGAAGATGGTGAAGGGCACGCCGGCGCAGAAGGCCATGGTGCAGGACGCGCTGAACCGCTGGTGGTGGCCGTCGCTGATGATGTTCGGCCCCTCGGACGACGCCTCCGTGCATTCGGCCCAGTCGATGGCCTGGAAGATCAAGCAGAATTCCAACGACGAGCTGCGCCAGAAATTCGTCGACCAGACCGTGCCGCAGGCGACGTATCTCGGCCTCACCGTGCCGGACCCGGACCTCAAGTGGAACGAGGAGAAGGGCGGCTACGATTTCGGCGAACCGGACTGGGAAGAGTTCTTCAACGTGATCGCCGGCAACGGTCCCTGCAATGCGGAGCGTCTCGACGCCCGCAAGAAGGCTTGGGACGACGGCGCCTGGTTCCGTGACGGGCTCACCGCCCATGCGCAAAAGGCCGAAGATCGCCGCGCCGCCGCAAAGGTCGCGGCCGAATAAGTTTTGGGAGAGAGAACCATGTCCAGCGAATGGCCGCTTTGGGAAGTCTTCATTCGGGGCCAGCACGGCCTCAACCACCGCCATGTCGGCAGCCTGCACGCGCCCGACGCCGAGATGGCCATCAACAATGCCCGCGACGTCTACACGCGCCGCAACGAGGGCGTCAGCATCTGGGTGGTGAAGTCGGCCGAGATCACCGCGAGCGCGCCCTCGGAGAAGGGACCGCTGTTCGACCCGTCGGACTCCAAGGTCTACCGGCATCCGACCTTCTTCGACATTCCGGACGAAGTGGGGCATATGTGATGGCGACCGCGGCGCTCGATCCGGCGGCCCGTCAGGCCGCGCTCTTCGAATTCCTGCTGCGCATCGGCGACAATGCGCTGATCCTCGGCCACCGCGTTTCCGAATGGTGCGGCCATGCGCCGGCGCTGGAGGAGGATATCGCGCTCGCCAACACCGCGCTCGACCTGATCGGCCAGACCCAGCTCTGGCTCGGCCTTGCCGGCGAAGTGGAAGGTAAGGGCCGCTCGGCGGACGACCTCGCCTATCTGCGCGACGGCTACGAATTCCGCAACATCCTCCTCGTTGAGCGCCCGAACGGTGATTTTGGCAAGACGCTGATGCGGCAGTTCCTGTTTGACGCCTGGCACTACCTGCTCCTCAAGGCGCTGAAGGGCTCGTCGGACACGCGCATCGCCGATATCGCGGAAAAGGCCTTCAAGGAGGCCTCCTATCATCTCGACCGCAGCCGCGACCTCGTCATCCGCCTCGGCGACGGCACGGCGGAAAGCCATCGCCGCATGCAGGCGGCGCTGGACGACCTCTGGCCCTATACCGGCGAGATGTTCATGGGCGACGCCCTGGATGCCGAACTGGTCGAGGCCGGCGCCATTCCCGCCCCGCGGAGCCTCAAGGCCGACTGGGACGAGATCGTTGCCGACACGTTTGACGAGGGCACGCTGAAGAAGCCGGCCGACGGCTACATGCACAAGGGCGGCCGGCGCGGCGTGCACACCGAGCATCTCGGCTTCATCCTGTCCGAGATGCAGTTCCTCCAGCGCGCCTATCCGGGCGCCACCTGGTAGGAGGCGGTGATGGATCCGGCGCTCCGTCCCTCGGTCGATGAGGTCTGGCACTGGCTGTCCGAGGTGCCGGACCCGGAAATCCCGGTCATCTCGCTCACCGACCTCGGCATCATCCGCGATGTCGAATGGCGGGACGATACGCTGGTGGTGACGGTGACGCCGACCTATTCGGGCTGTCCCGCGACGACGGTGATCAATCTCGATATCGAGACGGCGCTGACGGAGAAGGGCCTTTCCAATGTGCGGCTGGAGAGGCGGCTCTCGCCCGCCTGGACGACGGACTGGATCAGCGCCGAGGGCCGGGAGAAGCTTCGCGACTACGGCATCGCTCCGCCGATCGACGGCACGGCGGCCGACGGCGTGCTGATGAAACGCATCGACCGGCTTTCGGGCCGTTCGAACCTGACGATCGCCTGTCCGCGCTGCGGATCGGCGAACACCGAGAAGATCAGCCAGTTCGGCTCGACGCCCTGCAAGGCGAGCTATCGCTGCACCGACTGCCTGGAACCGTTCGATTACTTCAAGTGCATCTGACTACGAGAGCTTTGTTTTTACGCAATTCCGGACGCAAGACGCTCAAGCACTTTTGCTGGAATTGCTCTATGGAAAGGGCCCGCGCATGGCACGTTTTCATCCCCTGACCGTGACCGACGTTCGCCGCGAGACGCGCGATGCGGTCGTGGTCACGCTGCGGCCGTCCGACGAGGACCGCGCCGTCTTCGACTTCACGCAGGGCCAGTACCTGACCTTCCGCCGCAAGTTCGAGGACGAGGAGCTGCGCCGGTCCTATTCGATCTGCGCCGGCAAGGACGAGGGCGTGCTGAAGGTCGGCATCAAGCGCGTCGACGGCGGCTGCTTCTCCACCTGGGTCAACGAGAACCTGAAGCCGGGCGACATGCTGGAGGCCATGCCGCCGATGGGCGCCTTCTTCACGGCGCTGGAGCCGGAGGTCGGCAAGCACTATCTCGGCTTTGCCGGCGGCAGCGGCATCACGCCGGTGCTCTCGATCATCAAGACCGTGCTGTCGCGCGAGCCGCGCTCCCGCTTCACGCTGGTCTATGCCAACCGGCAGATCAGCTCGATCATGTTCCGCGAGGAGCTGGAGGACCTGAAGAACCTCTATCTCGGCCGCCTCTCCGTGCTGCATGTGCTGGAGAGCGAGGCGCAGGACATCGATCTCTTCACCGGCCGCGTCGACGGCGAGAAATGCGCGGCGCTCTTCAGGAGCTGGATCGACATCGGGTCGATCGCCACCGCCTTCATCTGCGGCCCGGAGCCGATGATGCTGGCGATCGCCGCGGCGCTGCGCGAGCACGGGCTTCGCGACGACCAGATCAAGTTCGAGCTCTTCGCCTCCTCGCAGCCCGGCCGTATCAGGCGCAAGGTGGAGCAGGCGAACGGCGCGGACCACGATGCCGCCTGCGAGGCGACCGTCACGCTCGATGGCGCCACGCGCACGTTCAAGTTCCCGAAGCAGGGTCGGAGCCTGCTCGATGCCGCGCTCGAAAACGCCATGGACGCGCCCTACGCCTGCAAGGCCGGCGTCTGTTCCACCTGCCGCGCCAAGGTTCTCGAAGGCGAGGTCGAGATGGAGACCAACCATGCGCTCGAGGATTACGAGGTGCGCCAGGGCTATGTGCTGACCTGCCAGTGCTACCCGCTCACCGACCGCATCGTCGTCAGCTACGACCAGTAGGGGGAACTGCCATGTCGGATACGATGCCGATCGAGGATTATCTGGCCCAGGGCGGCGTTCTCTCGTCGCCGGCCAATGTGCCGCCGCGCTATCGCGGCGAGCTGTTGCGCCTGATGGCGAGCTTCGTCGACAGCGAGCTGGCCGGTTCCGCCGGCTTTGCCGATACGATCAACGATGCGCCGGGCATCCAGGAGCGCATCTCCGCCGCCCGCATCGTGCTGGAAAAGGCCGACCATGCCGGCAAGGTGCTGAAGGTCATGGAAACATTCGGCGCCGATGGAGGGCGCTATGCCGTGCACCATCCCTGGGCCGAGCGGCTCGCCCGCGGGGCGGATATCGGCGCGGCGCGGCAGGGCGGCGACATGCGCCTTTCCGTCTTTCATTATCCGCTGGAAGGCTGGGTGGACGCCGTCGTCATGAACGTGCTGATGGGCCAGGCGAGCATCGTGCAGCTCAAGGAACTGTCGCGCGTCTCCTACCAGCCGCTCGCCGAGGTCTTCCGCGCCATCCTGCCGCGCGAGACGCGCCATGCCGAGCTTGGCCTCGCCGGTCTCGTGCAGGCCGTCGACGGTGCGGACGGCCGCGCCGGGGCGAAAGCCTCCGTCGCCTACTGGTATCCCCGCGTTGCCGCGAGCTTCGGCCATTCCGGCTCGGCGCGCTTCGAGACGCTGTCGCGTTTCGGCCTGCGGCATACGCCCAACGAGAAGCTGCTTGCCGAATGGCGGGCGGAGGTCGATGCGCAGCTTGCTGCGCTGAACCTGAACTGACAGAAGGATAGTGAGATGAACGTCATGGCAAACCGACCGCGCCGGCTCGAAAGCTATGTCGGCGGCCAGTGGGTCGCCGGGGCCAAAGAGGGCGTGCCGTTGCTCGACGCCTCGACGGGCGCGCCCGTCGCCTTCATCGATTCTACCGGTATCGATTTCAAGGCGATCCTCGCCTATGGCCGCGACAAGGGCGGGCCGGCCTTGCGCCGCCTGTCCTTCCATGAACGCGCGGCCATGCTGAAGGCGCTCGGCCAGGCGCTGATGGAACGCAAGGAGGAGTTCTACGCCCTGTCGACCGCAACCGGCGCCACCCGCGCCGACAGCTGGGTCGATATCGAGGGCGGCATCGGCACGCTGCTGTCCTACGCATCCAAGGGCCGGCGCGAGCTGCCGAACACCCGCGTCCTGCTCGACGGCAAGGTGGAGCCGCTTTCCAAGGACGGGACCTTTGCCGCGCAGCATATCCTGAGCCCGCTGCAGGGCGTCGCGGTCCACATCAACGCCTTCAACTTCCCCTGCTGGGGCATGCTGGAAAAGCTGGCGCCGACGCTGCTCGCCGGCGTTCCGGCCATCGTCAAGCCGGCGAGCCAGACGGCCTATCTCACCGAGCTCATGGTCCGCCGCATCATCGAGACCGGCATCCTGCCGGAGGGTGCCCTGCAGCTCGTCTGCGGCTCCGTCGGCGACCTGCTCGACCATGTGGAGGGCCAGGATGCCGTGACTTTCACCGGCTCGGCCACGACCGGCCGTCGTCTCAAGACGCACAAGGCGATCGTCGAGAATTCCGTACGCTTCACCATGGAGGCGGACAGCCTGAACGCCGCCGTGCTCGGCCTCGATGCCGCGCCCGGCACGGAAGAATTCGACCTTTTCGTCAAGGAAGTCGCCCGCGAGATGACGGTGAAGGCCGGCCAGAAGTGCACGGCGATCCGCCGCGTCATCGCGCCGCGCGCCCATGGCGAAGCGCTGATCGAGAGCCTGCGCGCCCGGCTCGGCAAGACGGCCATCGGCAACCCCGCCGACGAGGCCGTCCGCATGGGGCCGCTCGCCAGCCTCGACCAGCGCGAGGAAGTGCGCGCCCGCATCCGCGACCTTTCCGCCGACGCGGAGATCGTTGCCGGCGATCCGGACAATCCGAGCGTGACGTCCGGCGATGCCCTCGCCGGCGCCTTCCTCAATCCGGTGCTGCTCTATTGCGACAAGCCGGGCTCCGCCCGCGCGATCCATGATGTCGAGGCCTTCGGCCCGGTCAGCACGGTCATGCCCTATGACACGGCGGAAGAGGCGGTCGATCTTGCCCGGCGCGGCAAGGGCAGCCTGGTCGCGTCCGTCTTCACCAACGATCCGGCTTTCGCCGAGGAGGTCGTGCTGGGCCTTGCTCCCTTCCACGGCCGCGTGATGATCGGCAACCGCGTCAGCGCCAGTTCCTCCACCGGCCACGGCTCGCCCTTGCCGGGCCTCGTGCACGGCGGCCCCGGCCGCGCGGGCGGCGGCGAGGAACTGGGCGGCATCCGCGGCGTCAAGCACTACATGCAGCGCACCGCCGTGCAGGGCGCGCCGACCATGCTGTCCGCCGTCACCGGCCGCTGGCTTCCGGGCGCCGAGGCGCGGGCAGGCGGCGAGCACCCGTTCCGCAAGTCGCTCGCCGAGCTCAAGGTCGGCGACCAGCTCGTCACCGCCACGCGCACGGTGACGCTCGACGATATCGAGCACTTCGCCCATTTCACCGGCGATACCTTCTACGCGCACATGGACGAGGAGGCCGCCAAGGCGAACCCGTTCTTCGACGGGCGCGTGGCACATGGCTACCTGATCGTGTCCTTCGCCGCCGGCCTTTTCGTCGATCCGGCGCCAGGCCCGGTCCTTGCCAATTACGGCGTCGACAACCTGCGCTTCCTGACACCGGTCAATCCCGGTGATACGCTTCAGGTGCAGCTCACCTGCAAGGAGATCAATCCGCGCGCCAATGCCGAGCATGGTGAGGTGCGCTGGGATTGCCAGGTGACCAACCAGACGGGCGCCACCGTCGCGCAATACGACGTTCTGACGATGGTGGCCAAAACGAGAGAGTGACCGCATGACGCCGATGGAGCAGGACCCGCGCCGCCTGGAAATGACCGTTCTGATGACGCCCGACATGGCGAATTTTTCCGGCAAGGTCCACGGCGGGGCGCTGCTCAACCTGCTCGATCGCGTGGCCTTCTCCTGCGCGTCCCGCTATTCGCAGCACTATGCGGTGACGCTGTCGGTCGATCAGGTGATGTTCAAGGAGCCGATCCAGGTCGGCGAGCTCGTCACCTTCCGCGCCTCGATCAACCATACGGGACGCACCTCCATGGAGGTCGGCATCCGTGTCGAGGCGGAGAACATCCGTTCCGGCCATCGCCGGCACACCAATTCCTGCTATTTCACCATGGTTGCCGTCGACGATGCCGGACGGCCGCTGCGCGTGCCGGACCTGCGTCCCACCGATCCGGTCGATATCCGCCGCTACAAGGCGGCGGAGCTGCGCCGGACGCTGCGGCGCGAATTCGCGGAGCGGCTGGAGTCGGTCGCCGCGACGGGCAAGGATGTGGAACGGGCGGAAGAAGGTTAGTCGTTACTTACGTAACGGCCTTGACGCCTTCGAGGATCAGCGTCGTCGCGATGTCGGCATATTCGTCCCGCGTGACCGGCCCGTTCGGGCGGAACCACATGTAGACCCAGTTCATCATGCCGAAGAGCGACATGGTGACGGGCATCAGCAGGGGACGGTCCTTGTTGAGGTCCGGGTTGATGTCGCGGATGACGCCGGAGAAGCGCTTGACGATCTGCCGTTCTATCGCCTGCAACTCGCCGAGCTGCTCGGCGGAGAGCGCGCTGGTGCCGTTGAGCTGCACCTTGTGCTCGTTGTCGCGCCCCTCGTAGTTCTTGAGGACGGCCTTGACGAGAAGGCGCAGCCGCTCCTGCGGCGCGACGTCGGTGCGGTCGGCCGCCTCGATCGCCGTCTCCAGTTCGGTCAGATGCGTGCGCACGATGTCGAAGATCAGCGCGTCCTTGCTCGGATAATAGTGATAGAGCAGGGCCTTCGAGACGTTGCTGTGCGAGGCGATCAGCGACATGGAGGCCTTCTCCATGCCCATTTCGGCGAACACCGCCGCGGCACTCGACAGAATGCCACGCTGTTTTTCCTCGAAATCGACTGCGCGCGTGCGTGCCATGTGTTCCTTGCTCTGCTCGTTTCCGGCCGGCCCTGCTTCAGGAGGGCGGTTGCCCTCCTATACACAGTCAAGCCGGTGCCGGGCTATCCCGGCGGTTCATTCTTTCGGCCGGTTGTCGACCACCCGCTTGGCCTTGCCCTCGGAGCGGGCGACACCGCCCGGCTCGTGAACCGTGATCCTGGTGGAGACGCCCACGATGCTCTTGATGTGGTGGGCGAGTTCCCTCGACGATCCAGCGCGCGACGCCTCGTCGGCCGCCTCCAGCGTACATTCGACATGGACGGTCATGTTGTCCATACGACCGGCGCGCGTCAGTTCGATCTGGAAGTGCGGCGCAAGGCCGCGGCATTTGAGGATCTGCTCCTCGATCTGGGTCGGGAAGACGTTGACCCCGCGCAGGATCATCATGTCGTCGGAGCGGCCGGTGACCTTCTCCATGCGGCGCATGGAACGGGCGGTGCCGGGCAGGAGCCGCGTCAGGTCCCGCGTGCGGTAGCGGATGATCGGCAGGCCTTCCTTGGTCAGCGTGGTGAAGACCAGTTCGCCGATCTCGCCGTCGGGCAGCACCGCGCCCGTCTCCGGGTCGATGATCTCTGGGTAGAAATGGTCCTCCCAGATGTGCAGGCCGTCCTTCGTCTCGACGCATTCGTTGGCGACGCCCGGGCCCATGACCTCCGACAGGCCGTAGATGTCGACGGCGTGCATGTCGAAGGCCTGCTCGATCTCCTCACGCATGGCGTTGGTCCAGGGCTCGGCGCCGAAGATGCCGACGGCGAGCGAGCTTTCGCGCGGGTCGATGCCCTGGCGGCGGAACTCGTCGAGGATGGAGAGCATGTAGGAGGGCGTGACCATGATGATGCGCGGCTTGAAATCCTGCATCAGCGTCACCTGGCGCTCCGTCATGCCGCCGGAGATCGGCACCACCGTACAGCCGAGCTTTTCCGCGCCGTAATGGGCGCCGAGGCCGCCGGTGAAGAGGCCGTAGCCGTAGGCGATATGCGCGATGTCGCCGGCGCGGCCGCCCGAGGCGCGGATCGAGCGGGCGACGACGCTCGCCCAGATGTCGATGTCCTTCTGCGTGTAGCCGACGACGGTCGGCTTGCCGGTGGTGCCGGAGGAGGCGTGGATGCGCGCGAGCTTTTCCCGCGGCACGGCGAACATGCCGAAGGGATAGGTGTCGCGCAGGTCCTTCTTGGTGGTGAAGGGGAATTTGGCGAGATCGGCGAGCGTTTTGAGATCGGAGGGGTGGACGCCCGCCTCGTCGAAGCGCTGGCGATAGAAAGGTGAATTCTCGTAGGCGTGGGTCAGCGACCACGTCATGCGTTCTAGCTGCAGCGCGGAAATCTCGTCGCGGGAGGCCGTCTCGATCGCTTCGAGGTCTCCGGGGCGGGGGGAAAGGTCTTCCATGAATGTCTCCTCCGAGAATGCTGGATGGCACCGGCCTGTCCTTGGCTTTGCCGACTGGCCCCGCAAGGGACCATTCAGCGGCCTATTCCGGCAGATGGGTACCCTTGACTGTTCGCGAGTGGCCGCGGAATTCCGCGACGTGCTCGCCCTCCTGATTGGTGATGCGGATGTCGTAGATGCCGCCCCGTCCGCGGCGCGACGCCTCCCGCGCCGTCGCCGTCAGCCGGTCGCCCCTGAAGGCCGGCGCGATGTAGGTCACCGAACAGTGCTGGGCGACGGTGCGCTGGTTGTAGGTGTTGCAGGCAAAGGCGAAGGCGGAGTCCGCCAGCGTGAAGATGTAGCCGCCATGGCAGGTGCCGTGGCCGTTCGTCATGGTCTCGGCGACGGTCATGGCGATGACCGCCTCGCCGGGTGCGATGGAGACGAGCTCCATGCCGAGATGGCGCGTGGCGTTGTCGTCGTCCCACATCGCCCTGGCGCAGGCTTCGGCCAGCGCCTGCGGGGAAAGGCCGGCGGCGCTCATCTTCCCTTGAACTCCGGCTTGCGCTTTTCGAGGAAGGCGGAAACGCCCTCGGCATAGTCGGCGCTGCGGCCGGCCTCGCGCTGCAGGTCGCGTTCGAGGTCGAGCTGCTGATCGAGCGAATTGGTGGCGGCGGCCTGGATGGCGCGCTTCGTCATGCCGAGGCCGCGGGTCGGGCCGGCGGCAAGGCGGGCGGCGAGCGCGGTTGCCTCCTCCATCAGCCTGTCGTCGTCGACGGCGCGCCAGATGAGGCCCCAGTCGGCGGCGGTTTCGGCGCCGAGCGGTTCGGCGGTCAGCGCCAGCGCCTTGGCGCGTGCCTCGCCGATCAGGCGTGGCAGGCTCCAGGTGCCGCCGGAATCGGGCACGAGGCCGATCTTCGCGAAGGCCTGGATGAAGCGGGCCGAGCGGGCGGCGAGCGTGATGTCGCAGGCAAAGGCGATGTTGGCGCCGGCCCCGGCGGCAACGCCGTTGACGGCGCAGATAACGGGCTTTTCGAGGCTCCGGATGAGGCGGAGCAAGGGGTTGTAGAAGGTCTCGATCGTATGGCCGAGGTCGGGCACGCCCTTCTTCGGATCGCGGTCGCCGAGATCCTGGCCGGCCGAGAAGCCGCGGCCGGCGCCGGTCAGGAGCACCGCCCTGACGGCCTCGTCCGCATGAGCGCGCTCGAAGCCGGCGCGCAGCGCAAGATGCATCTCTTCGTTGAAGGCGTTGAGCTTGTCGGGGCGGTTCAGCGTAAGGGTGAGAACGCCATCGGCAAGCGCCGACAGAATGGTGTCGGAATTGGACATTGGACCTCCCTGTCGCCCTCCCACTGGCGACCGTAAAAAAACTCTTGCATAAACCGACCGGTCAGTCAATTATAAAAGCACTGACTGGGAGGAACAGGTCATGACCGGACTTTTCGAGCGCCATCGTCCGACGCTGGACGCCGCACTGGAAGCGGCTGCAAAGCGCGATTTCTGGTCGCCCTATCCGGAAGTGCCGAGCGGCAAGATCTATGGCGAAACCGCCAGGGACGATGGGCTTGCCGCTTACGAGGCCCGGCTCGGCAAGACGTTCGACCTCCCCGACCACCCTTCCGAGCGCACGGTCGGCGCGGAAGTCTCACCTTACGGACCGGCTCTCGGCATCGCCTATCCCGCAGCCTCCGTCGACATGCTGGTTTCCGCCTCGCGTGCCGCCGCCCCGCAATGGGCGGCCGCCGAGCCGCAGGTGCGTGTCGGCATCTGCCTTGAGATCCTCGCTCGCCTCAATGCCCGCAGCTTCGAGATGGCCAATGCCGTCATGCACACGACCGGCCAGGCCTTCGCCATGGCCTTCCAGGCCGGCGGCCCGCATGCGCAGGATCGCGGTCTGGAGGCCGTCGCCTATGCCCATGCCGAGATGACCCGCACGCCGCGGCAGGCGACCTGGACCAAGCAGCAGGGCAAGGGCGCGCCGATCGTCATGGAAAAGCACTGGCGCATCGTTCCGCGCGGCGTTGCGCTGGTGATCGGCTGCAATACCTTCCCGACCTGGAACAGCTATCCGGGGCTTTTCGCCAGCCTTGCCACCGGCAACACCGTCATCGTCAAGCCGCATCCGGCGGCGATCCTGCCGCTCGCCATCACCGTGGAGATCATCAGGCAGGTGCTGGTGGAAGAAGGCTTTGCGGCCGATATAGTGCTGCTTGCCACAGACGAGCCCGGCTCCGAGATCACCAAGGACCTCGTCCGCCATCCGGCCATCGCCATCGTCGACTATACCGGCTCCAACAGCTTCGGGAGCTGGGTGCGCGAAAATGCCGGCAATGCGGACGTCTACACGGAAGAGGCTGGCGTCAATTCCATCGTCATCGGCGCCACCGACGACTTTGCCGGCATGTGCGGCAACATCGCCTTCTCGCTGTCGCTCTATTCCGGCCAGATGTGCACGGCACCGCAGGATATCTTCGTGCCGCGCGGCGGCATCGCGACGAACGAGGGGCACAAGAGCTTCGACGAGGTCGCGGCCGGCATCGCCGCCGCCGTCGACGGGCTGCTTGCCGATCCGGCCCGCGCGGCCGGCGTCTGCGGGGCCATCGCCAATCCCGCGACGCTCGCCCGCATCGCGACCGTCCGGCCGCTCGGCCGCATCGTGCGCGATTCCGCGCCGGTCGAAGGGCTGGACGATGCGCGCACGGCGACCCCGCTGATCCTCGCCGTCGACGCGTCGGATGGTGAGGCTTATGGGCAGGAGCGCTTCGGCCCCATCACCTTCGTCGTCACCGTCGATGACGCCGCCGAGGGCGTGGACCGCGCCGCGGAGCTTGCCGAGCGCAAGGGCGCGATCACCGCCGCGCTCTACGCCACCGACGAGGCGCAGATCCTTGCCGCCGCCGATCGCTTTGCAACGGCGGGCGTCAATCTTTCGGTCAACCTGACCGGCGGCATCTATGTGAACCAGAGCGCCGCCTTCAGCGATTTCCACGTCACCGGTGCCAATCCGGCGGGCAATGCCAGCCTGACGGATGCGGCTTTCGTCGCGAACCGGTTCCGCGTGGCGATGTGGCGCCGCCCTGCGGCGGCGTGAGAGGAGTTTTCGCTTTAACCCTTTGTCTTTGTTGGGAGGAGAAACCGACATGAAATTTTCGCTCACCACCACGGCGCTTGCCGGCACCCTGGCGCTGGTCCTCGGCCTTGCCGCGCCCGCTTTTGCCGGCATCAAGATCGGCGCCACCATTTCCGAGACCGGCCCCGCCTCCTTCCTCGGCGATCCGGAAGCCAAGACGCTGAAGATGCTGGTCGAGGAGATTAACGCGGCCGGCGGCGTCAACGGCGAGAAGCTGGAGCTCGTCATCTATGACGACGGCGGCGACCCGAACAAGGCGCGCACCTTCGCGACCCGCCTCGTCGAGGACGACGAAGTGGTCGCCGTGATCGGCGGCACGACCACCGGCACATCCATGGCCATCATCCCGGTCTTCGAGGATGCCGAAGTGCCGTTCATCTCGCTTGCCGGCGCCATCGAGATCATCGATCCGGTGCAGCCCTATACCTTCAAGACGCCGCACACCGATCGCATGGCCTGCGCGAAGATCTTTGAGGACATGAAGAAGGCCGGCATCACGAAGATCGGCATGATCTCCGGCTCCGACGGGTTCGGCGCCTCCATGAAGAAGCAGTGCCTGGAGATCATCGGCGAATACGGCATCGAGGTCCTTGCCGACGAGACCTACGGCCCGACCGATGCCGACATGACGCCGCAGCTCACCAACATCAAGGGCAAGGAGGGCATCCAGGCCGTGCTCAACCCCGGCTTCGGCCAGGGACCGGCGATCGTCACGCGCAACTATGCCCAGCTTGCCGTTGGCCTGCCGCTCTACCAGTCGCATGGCGTCGCCTCGGACGGCTTCATCGAGCTTGCCGGCGCGGACGCGGCCGAAGGCGTGCGCCTGCCGGGCACGGCGCTGCTCGTTGCCGGCCTGCTGCCGGAAAGCGACCCGCAGCGTGCGGTCGTCGTCGCCTACAAGGAAGCCTACGAGAAGGCGACCGGCAAGCCGGTCTCGACCTTCGGCGGCTATGCCCATGACGCGCTGCGCATCCTCGTCGATGCCATCACGCGGGCGGGCAGTGCCGAGCCCGCGGCCATCCGCGATGCGATCGAGGGAACGAAGGGTCTTGTCGGGACCACGGGCACCGTCACCATGACGGCCGAGGACCATCTCGGCCTCGACCTCTCGGCCTTCCGCATGCTGCAGATCGAAAAGGGCGGCTGGAAGATCGTCGAGTAATCGAGCCCGCCGGCCCGCTCCGAGAAGGATGGGGCCGGCGGAAACCGTCGCTCGGAACGCGGAGGCATCCATGCCCGAACTCCTGCAATTTCTCCTCTCCGGGATCACGGTCGGCGCCGTCTATGCGCTGGTCGCCCTCGGCTTCACGATCATCTACAATGCCTCCGATGTCGTGAACTTCGCCCAGGGCGAATTCGTCATGCTCGGCGGCATGATCACCTTCTTCGCCCATGCCGCGGGCCTGCCGCTGCCGCTTGCCGCGCTCATCGCCATCGTCGCGACGGCGGCCATCGGCGTGGCGCTCAACAAGCTTGCCATCGAGCCGGCGCGCGGGGCGCCGGTCGTCTCGCTCATCATCATCACCATCGGCGCGTCCATCTTCATCCGCGGCGCGACGCAGCTCGTCTTCGACAAGCAGATCCACCGCTTCCCGGCCTTTTCCGGCGACCAGCCGATCCTCGTCGGCGGCGCGACCATCCTGCCGCAGAGCCTGTGGGTGATTGCCGGCGCGCTTGCCGTCTTCGTCTGTCTCTGGCTGTTCTTCACGCGCACGCTGATCGGCCACGCCGTGCTGGCGACGGCGAACAACCGCGTGGCCGCGCAGCTCGTCGGCATCAACACCAATTACGTGATGACGCTCTCCTTCGCCATGTCCGCCGCCATCGGCGCGCTTGCCGGCGTGCTGGTGACGCCGATCACGCTGACGAGCTACGATGTTGGCCTCGCGCTGGCCCTCAAGGGCTTTGCCGCCGCCATGCTCGGCGGCATGGGCAATCCCAAGGGCGCGCTGGTCGGCGGCCTGCTGCTCGGCGTGCTGGAGGCGATGACGGCGGGCTATATCAGCTCGCAATACAAGGATGCGGCCGCCTTCGTCGTCATCCTCGCCGTGCTTTTCGCCATGCCGCAGGGCCTCTTCGGCCGCAAGTCGACGGATCGGGTGTGACCATGCGGCTCTCCAGCAAGGCGACCATGCTTCTCATCCTCGCCGCGGTCATCGCCGTCGCGCCGGTCTTCTTCCCGTCGTCCTACTATTTCCGCGTCGGCTCGCTGATCTTCGTCAACGGGGTTGCGGTGACGGGCCTCGTCATCCTCATCGGCTATGCCGGCCAGATCAGTCTGGGCCATGCGGGTTTCGCCGGCATCGGCGCCTATGCCTGCGCGCTCGCGCCGGCCCATCTCGGCTGGCATCCGGCGCTGGCAGCCCTGCTCGGGGCACTTCTTTCGGCAGCCATCGCCTATCTCGTCGGCCGGCCGATCCTGCGTCTCAAGGGCTATTACCTCGCCGTCGCCAGCCTCGGCTTCGGCATCCTCGTCTCCATGGTCCTGTCGAACGAGGCGCAGCTCACCGGCGGGCCCGACGGCATGGCGGTGCCGGAACTCGGCCTGCGCGCCGTCCTCAAGGCCATCGGCATCGACCTCTCCAACACCGAGTTCTGGTATGCCTTCTCCGGCCTCGTGCTGGTGCTCGGCGCGTGGCTCGCGCTCAACCTCTACCACAGCCCCACAGGCCGGGCGCTCCGGGCGCTGCACGGTTCGGAGATCGCCGCCCGCACGGTCGGCGTCGACGTCGCGCATTACAAGCTCGTCGCCTTCGTCATCTCGGCGGTCTATGCCTCGGTGTCGGGCTCGCTGCTGGCGCTGCAGAACAAGTTCATCACGCCCGATGTCGCCGGCTTCATGCACTCCATCGAGATGGTCACCATGACGGTGCTCGGCGGGGCGGGGTCCGTGCTCGGGGCCATCCTCGGCGCGGCGATCCTGACGACATTGCCGCAGGTGCTGACGATCTTCCAGGAATACGAACAGCTCATGCTCGGCCTCGTCATGATGCTCGTGATGATCTTCATGCGCGAGGGCCTGCTGCCCTCCATCGGCCGCCGCATCCGGGGGAGGGGAGAATGAGCCTGCTTCAGATCGAAGGTCTCGGGATCGATTTCGGCGGCCTGCGCGCCGTCAACGATGTCGGCTTCTCGTTAAAACCCGGCGAGATCGTCTCCGTCATCGGCCCGAACGGGGCCGGCAAGACGACGCTGTTCAACATGATTTCAGGCGTCTATGCCCCGGCGCGCGGCCGCGTCGCGCTGGATGGCGAGGACGTCACGCGCATGCCGCCGCACCTGCTCGCCCGACGCGGCCTGTCGCGCACCTTCCAGAACTTGCAGATATTCCAGTCAATGAGCGTGCTCGAAAACGCCGTCGCCGGCCATCACCTGCATGAGCGCGGTTCGGTCTTCGCCGATCTCTTCTCGCTGCCCGCCGCGCGCCGGCGCAGCAAGGCATCTGAAGAGAGCGCCCGCACACTGCTGGAGCGCGTTGGCCTCGGCCGTGCCGCCGAGCAGGAGGCGGGCTCGCTCTCCTACGGCGCGCTGAAGCGTCTGGAAATCGCCCGCGCGCTGGCGCTGAAGCCGCGCGTGCTGCTGCTCGACGAGCCGGCCGCCGGCTGCAATGCCGTCGAGACGGAGGAGATCGACCATCTCATCGCCAAGGTCGCGGCCGAGGGTGTTTCGATCCTGCTGGTGGAGCACGATATGAAGATGGTCATGCGCATTTCAAACCATATCGTGGTGCTCGATCATGGCGAGAAAATCGCCGAGGGCGAGCCGGCGGCGATCGCGCGCGATCCGCGCGTCGTCGAAGCCTATCTCGGTGCCCAGGCGGCGGAGGCCCAGAATGCTGACGGTTGAGGGACTGCGCTCGCGCTACGGCCGTATCGAGGTGCTGCACGGCATCGACCTCGATGTCGCCTCGGGCGAGATCGTCACGGTGGTGGGCGCGAACGGCGCGGGCAAGACGACGCTGCTCAAATGCCTCTCCGGCATCCAGCCGGTCTCGGCGGGCTCCATCCACTTCCGCGGGGAAGTGCTGACGACGGTGCCGGCGCATCGCCGCGTGCAACGGGGGCTCTCCCAGTCGCCGGAGGGCCGGCAGATCTTCACCAACCTCACGGTGGAGGAGAACCTGCGCCTCGGCGCCTATCTCTTTTCCGACGACAAGGTGGATCGCGATAGGGAAGACGCCTTCGCCATGTTCCCGATCCTGAAGGAAAAGCGCAACCTTGCGGCGGGCGGCCTTTCCGGCGGTCAGCAGCAGATGCTGGCGATCGCCCGCGCGCTGATGGCGCGCCCGTCCTGCCTGCTGCTCGACGAGCCGAGCATGGGTCTCGCCCCGATCCTCGTCGCGCAGATCTTCGACGTGGTGAAAAGCATGAAGGCGCTCGGCGTCACCGTGCTCCTCGTCGAGCAGAACGCCTTCGGCGCGCTCTCCGTCGCCGATCGCGGCTATGTCATGGAGACGGGGCGCATCACCATGTCCGGCCCCGCCGCCGACCTGATCGCGGACGAGCGCATCCGCGCCGCTTACCTGGGAATTTGACACCATGACCGTCACCATTGCCCGCGAAGACACCGTCGCCGTCGTCACTGTCGACAATCCGCCCGTCAACGCGCTGTCGCAGGCGCTGCGCCAGGCGCTCGTGGACGCGGTGGCGGAGCTCGACGCGGATGCGGCGGTCAGGGCCGTCGTGCTGATCTGCGCCGGCCGCACCTTCATTGCCGGGGCTGACGTCAACGAATTCGGCAAGCCGCCGCAGCCGCCGCACCTGCCGGATGTGGTGGCACGCATCGAAGGCGCGAGGAAACCCTGGGTCGCGGCGATCCATGGCAGCGCGCTCGGCGGCGGCCTCGAAGTGGCGCTCGGCTGCGCGTATCGCGTCGCGGTCCCCTCCGCCAGCCTCGGCCTGCCGGAAGTCAGGCTCGGCATCATCCCCGGTGCCGGCGGCACGGTGCGCTTGCCGCGCCTGATCGGCCCGGCCGCCGCCGTCGATCTGGTGACGGGCGGCAGCCCGGTCGGCGCGAGGAAGGCAGAGGGCCTCGGCCTCGTCGACGCGCTGATCGACGGCGACCTGCGCGCCGGTGCGATCGCCTTTGCAGGCGACATCGCCGGAAAGCCCGTCCCGCAGCCGATCTCCGAGCGTGTCGTGCCGCCAGTCGAAGCCGGCTTATGGGAGACCGCCGAAAAAGCCGTGGCCGCGAAGGCGAAGCGCGAGGTCGCCCCGCTCCGGGCGCTTGCCTCCGTGCGCAGGGCGAGCGAAGCGGATTTCGCAAGCGCCATGGCGTTCGAGCGCGAGACGTTTCTGGAGCTGCGCGGCTCGGCGCAGGCGGCGGCCCTGCGCCACGTCTTTTTCGCCGAGCGCGCCGCGCCGCGCCCGCCGGAGCTTGCCGGTATCACGCCGCGCGCCATCCGCTCCGCCGCCGTCATCGGTGGCGGAACGATGGGCGCGGGTATCGCTGCGGCACTGCGCGACGCCGGCCTCCCGGTGGTGCTGATCGAGCGCGACAAGGACGCGGTCGAGCGGGGGCTTGCCAATGTCCGCGCCATCTATGACGGGTCGGTGAAGCGCAACCGCATCCCGCAAGCCGTTGCGGACGAGCGCATGGCGGGTGTCGTCGGCGCAGACGATTATGATCTCCTTGCCGATACGGACCTCGTGATCGAGGCGGTCTTCGAGGATATCGACGTCAAGCGCGCGGTCTTCGCAAGGCTTTCGGAGATTTGCCGGCCGGATGCGGTGCTCGCCACCAACACGTCCTATCTCGACCCTAACGCCATCAGCGAGGGCGTCCGTCACCCGGAGCGATTCCTCGGCCTGCATTTCTTCAGCCCCGCCCATGTGATGAAGCTGCTGGAGATCGTGCCGACCGACGCGACCGCGCCGGAGGTGCTGGCCGCAGGCTTTGCACTGGCCCGCCAGCTCGGAAAGATCCCGGTGCGCGCCGGCATCTGCGACGGCTTCATCGGCAACCGCATCCTGAAGGTGACGCGCGCGCAGGCCGAGCGGCTTGTGCTGTCGGGTGCGACGCCCGCGTCGGTCGATGCCGCCATGCGCGCCTTTGGCCTGCCGATGGGACCTTTCGAGGCGCAGGACCTCGGCGGGCTCGACATCGCCGCCTTCCAGCGCAAGGCCGCCCGCGCACGCGGCGAAACGCCCTTCGCCCCCGTTGCCGACCGGCTCTGCGCCATCGAGCGATTCGGCCAGAAGTCCGCCGGCGGCTGGTACGACTACCAGCCGGGCGACCGCACGCCGAAACCGTCGGATGCCGTGGCGGCGATCATCGCGGAAGAGGCCGCGGGCCGGCCGCAGCGGCGGTGGGAGGAGGCGGAGATCGCCGACGCGATCGTCCTGCCGATGGTCAACGAGGCAACGCGAATCCTGGAGGAGCGCGTGGCCCTGCGCGCTGCCGATATCGACCTCGTCAAGATCCACGGCTACGGCTTTCCGCGCTGGCGCGGGGGGCCGATGCACTATGCCGAGGCGCGCGGCCTTGCCGCGGTCGTGGCCGTGCTCGACCGGCTTTCGGCGGACGGTCTGGCCGAGCCGCCGTGCGAAGGCCTGCGCCGGGCCGCTGAAGCCGGCGGTTTTTCGGCGCTCGCCGGGTGAGGGCGATAGGCAAGCGCTGCGGACTGTGATGAGATAGTTTTGGGAGAACAGGCATTCTGCTGGAGCCGGGAGGGCACGATGCAGTCGCTGATGACGCCGGGACACAAGCCGGTGCCGGTAGAAATCCTCGAAGCGGAGATCAGGCGGGTCTGCGGCTCGTTCGATCTGGAGCCCATGCGGCGGACGGGCGTCGTCAACGGCGACGTCGCCACGCGCCGCGTCGGGCCGTTCGATACGGCGATCGTCGCGCTCGATGCCTCCGAGGTCGCGCGCAACACCCGCTCCATCCGGCAGGATCCCGGCGAGCACTTCTTCCTGCTGGTGCAGGATGCCGGGCAATGTCGCGTCGAGCAGGGCGATCATGTCGCGGAGCTTTTGCCCGGCGACATGTTCCTTGTCGATTCCGTCAAGCCTTCGACCTTCCTCTATCGCGGCGAGCGCTCGAACCAGGTGTCGCTGCACATTCCGCGCGAGGAGATGGTGCACCGCTTCGGCACTCTCTGCACCGGGGGGCTTGCGATCTCGCGCGACGATCCGCTCTGGCTCGCCATGCGCGCCGTCATCGCCAAGATGCTGCTGGAGGAGGGCGCGCAGGCGCAGCTCGGCGAGGCGTTCCTCTGCCTCATTGGCGCCTACCTGCATTCGACGCGCGTCATGGGTGCCGCGACGCCGGCCGAGACGCTGCTGTCGCGCGCGCTGGCGATGATCGACCGCCACAGGGCCGATCCCGCCTTCGGGCCGCGTGAGCTTGCCGTCCGCCTCAACGTTTCGGAGCGCATGTTGCAGCGGCATTTCCGGCCGCTCGGCGAGACGCCCGGGCACAGGCTGCTCAACCGCCGGCTGGAGCTGGCCCATGCGCGGCTTTCCACCCGCAAGGGGGACCAGCTTGCCGAAGGCGTCACCGCCGTCGCCTTCGACTGCGGCTTCAACGACCTCTCCTATTTCTACCGCGAGTTCCGCAAGAAATACGGCACGACGCCGGGTGCGGTCGCGCGCTGCCATTGACGCTTTTGTCCAAAAGCCGGGACGGCGCCGTCCAAGTCTGACGCCCCGCCGCGGCCTATTCTTCGCCACCAGATATCCCTGCCGGAGGAGGCCGGGCGTTCATGGAGGAGGCGGAAATGATGGAATTCAAGGCAACCATCGGCGGCAAGCCGGCGCATGTCGGCTCGGACTTTGCCGTCCTCAATCCAGCGACGGGCGAGGAGGTCGGCCGCGCGCCGAACATGGGCGGCGCCGAGGTGGACGCGGCCGTCGCCATCGCCAAGGCGGCGTTCGCCTCTTGGTCGATGCTAAGCGACGAGGCCTTGCAGGCCGCCTGCGCCGCCGTCACGGCGAAGATCGAGGAGCACGCGGGCGAGCTGGCCGAGATCATCACGCTGGAGCAGGGCAAGCCGCTGAACGGCCTCGGCTCGCGCTGGGAGGTCGGCGGCGCCGTCGCCTGGGCGGGCTACACGGCCGGCCTCTCGCTGCCGGTCAAGGTGTTGCAGGACAACGAGCAGGGTCGGGTGGAGCTTGCCCGCAAGCCGCTCGGCGTCGTCGGCTCCATCACGCCGTGGAATTTTCCGGTGATGATCGCCGTCTGGCATATCCTTCCCGCGCTGCGCACGGGCAACACCGTCGTCGTCAAGCCCTCGCCCCATACGCCGCTCTCCACGCTGCGGCTCGTCGAGATCATGAACGAGGTGCTGCCGCCGGGCGTGGTCAACGTGGTGACGGGCGATGACAGGGCGTTCAATCTCGGCGCCGCGATGTCGGCTCATCCCGATATCCGCAAGATCGTCTTCACCGGCTCCTGCGCCACCGGGCAGAAGGTCATGCAATCCGCCGCCGAGACGATGAAGCGGCTGACGCTGGAACTGGGCGGCAACGATGCGGGCATCGTGCTGCCGGATGCGGACCCGGCGAAGATCGCCGAAGGCCTCTTCTGGGGCGCCTTCATCAACAACGGCCAGACCTGCGCGGCGATGAAGCGGCTCTATGTGCATGAAGATATCCACGACGCCGTCTGCGATGCGCTCGTCGCCTATGCCAGGAACATCCCGGTCGGCAACGGCATGGAGGAGGCGAGCATTCTCGGGCCAGTCCAGAACCGCATGCAGTTCGACAAGGTCGAGCGTCTCGTCGCCGATGCCAGGGGGCGGGGGAAGGTGCTGCTCGGCGGCGAGCCGGGCGAGGGCCTGTTCTTCCCGCCGACCATCATTGCCGGGCTTCGCAACGGCGACGCGCTGGTCGACGAGGAGCAGTTCGGCCCGGCGCTGCCGATCATCCGCTATTCCGACATCGAGGAGGCGATCCGGCTCGCGAACGACAGCCCCAACGGGCTCGGCGGCTCCGTCTGGTCATCGGATATCGCGACCGCGAAGAAAGTGGCGGGGCGTCTCGCCTGCGGCTCCGTCTGGATCAACAAGCACGGCGCCATCCAGCCGAACGCGCCCTTCGGCGGCGTGAAGGCCTCCGGCTTCGGCGTCGAGTTCGCGGAGGAAGGGCTTGCCGAATACACCGACATCCAGGTGGTCTTCAGCTGAGTGAAATAAGGGAAAAGAGGGAACGATCATGAGACTGATAAAACATTTCGCCGCGACGGCGCTGGCCTTCGGCCTTGCCGCCACCGCAGCCGCCGCCCACCCGCTGGACGGTCTGACCGCCGAGGAATACCAGAAGATCAACCAGATCCTGCGCGGCGAGAAGCTCGCTGACGACAACACGCTCTATCCGCTGATCGAGCTGAAGGAGCCGGCCAAGGCCGATGTGCTCGCCTGGAAGGAGGGCGACGGCCTCGACCGCAAGGCGACGGTCTTCCTCACCAGCAAGGACGGTTTCAGCGAGGCGGTCGTCAACATCACCAAGGGCACGGTCGAGAGCAACGAGAAGACCAAGGGCCAGCCCATGGTGCTCTTCACCGAGTTCATGAACGCGCTGGAGGGCGCGCTCGGCCATCCGGACATGGTGGCGGGGCTTGCCAAGCGCGGACTGAAGCCGGAGCAGGCCTTCTGCCTGCCGCTGACGGGCGGCAACTTCTTCACCGAGGAATACCAGAATTCCCGTCTGATGAAGGTGCCGTGCTACCGGGTGCCGGAAGGCTCCAACTTCTATGCCAAGCCGATCGAGGGGCTTTTCGCCATCTACGACATCGGCAAGAAGGAAGTGCAGCGGGTCGTCGATATCGGCGTCGTCGACGTGCCGAAGGACGCCTGGGGCTATACCGAGGAAGAGGTCGCCAAGCGCGTGCCGCTGCGCCCGGAAATGAAGCCCGTCAAGCTCGTGCAGGAGGTTGGCCCGAACTACAAGATCGATGGCAGCCATCTCGAATGGGACATCTGGCGCTTCAACTTCCGCATCGACAAGCGGCCCGGCCTCGTTCTTTCCAACCTCGACGTCAACGATGACGGCACCTGGCGCTCGGTCATCTACCAGGCACACCTTTCCGAAGTCTTCGTGCCCTATATGGACCCGTCGGAAGGCTGGTACTGGCGCACCTACATGGACAGCGGGGAATATGGTTTCGGCCTGTTCCTGAGCCCCCTGCGCGCCGGCATCGACTGCCCCGCGCACGCCACCTTCCTGCCGGCAACGATTGCCGACGACAAGGGCGCGCCGCTCGTCATTCCCGACGCGATCTGCGTCTTCGAGCGCAATATCGGCGATCCGGCCTGGCGCCACTTTGAGGTCTTCGCCCAGACGCCGGAAAGCCCGGTTCCGGCGGAAGGCCGGCCGGCGACCGAGCTCGTCGTGCGCACGGCCTCGGAGGTCGGCAACTACGACTACCTCATCGACTACCGCCTGCAGCAGAACGGCCAGGTCAACATCTATGTCGGCGCGACCGGGCTCGATGCAGTGAAGGGCGTCGCCTCCACCTCGATGAAGGACGCGACGGCGAAGGCGGATACGGCCCATGGCACGCTGATCGCCCCGAATCTCGTTGCCGCCAATCATGACCACTATTTCAACTTCCGCATCGACTTCGACGTGGACCAGCCGGTGAACCATTTCTCGACCATGGACATCGTGCCGGCGAAGCTCGACGCATCGAGCCCGCGCAAGTCGATGTGGACGGTCGAACACAAGATGCCGCATACGGAAATGGAGGCGCGCTACAAGCTTTCGTCCATGCAGCCGCGCTATTTCCACATCTCCAATCCCTCGCGCGAAGGCTATCTCGGCCATGAGCCGGGCTACATGATCCACCACGGCGACGTTTCCTACGGCCCGTTCGATTTTGCGAACGACCCGCCGATGAAGCGCAATGCCTATATCGAATATTCTGTCTGGAATACGGTCTACGATCCGGAGCAGCGTTATGCCGGCGGCAAGTTCGCCATGCAGAGCGACGGGTCCGATACGCTCGCCGAGTGGGTGAAGAAGGACCAGAGCCTGATGGGCAAGGACATCGTCACCTGGTTCTCCGCCGGCTTCCATCACATCCCGCGCATGGAGGACTGGCCGGTCATGTCGACGGAGTGGAAGACCGTGCACATCATGCCGCACAATTTCTTCGCCCATAACCCGGCGCTGACGATCCGCAAGTAAGAACATGAAAGGCCCGGAATCCGATCCCGGGCCTTTCCTTATTCTGCGGGCTGCATATCGCCAAAGACGGTCGGGATTAGTTCCGACACGGTCGGGTGGATGTGCATTGCATGGGTGATGGTCGTGTATGGCTTGCCCGCATACATCACGTCGAGAATGCTCTGCACCGCCTCGTCCCCGCCGGTGCCGAGGATGGATGCACCGAGGATTTCCTTGGTCTGCGCGTCGGCGATCACCTTCATGAAGCCGAGCGTCTCGCCCTTTTCCTTCGCACGCCCCACCCGCGTCATGGGCCGCGTGCCGATCAGCAGCTTGCGGCCCGTCTTGCGCGCCTCGGTCTCGCTCATGCCGGCGCGCCCGAGCGGCGGGTCGATGTAGAGCGCGTAGGTCTGGATGCGGTCGCTCACCTTGCGCGGCTCGTTGTCGAGAAGGTTCGCTGCGACGATCTCGAAATCGTTGTAGGCCGTGTGGGTGAAGGCGCCGCGGCCGTTGCAGTCGCCCAGGGCGAAGATGCCCGGCACGTTCGTCTCCAGCCGCTCGTCGACCGTGATGTAGCCGCGTTTGTCGATCGCAACGCCGGCCTTGTCGAGACCGAGATCGTCCGTGTTCGGCCGCCTGCCGGTGGCAAGCAGGATATGGGAGCCGAGGATTTCCGGCGCGCCTGCCGTGCAGTCGACGCCGACCCCGACATCATTGCCGCGTTTGAAGAAGCGGATGCACTCCGCTCCGGTGCGAATGGTTATGTCTTCCCGCTCGAGAATGTCGCGTACGGCGGCGCTGACGTCCTCGTCCTCCCGCGCGATCAGTCGCGGCCCCTTCTCGACGACCGTCACCTTCGAACCGAAACGGCGGAACATCTGGGCGAATTCCAGCCCGATATAGCTGCCACCGACGACAATGAGATGTTCAGGCAGCTCCGTCAGGTCCATCATCGACACATTGTCGAGATGCGACACATCGGCGACACCGGGAAAATCCGGCACGACCGCCCGGCCGCCGACATTGAGGAAGATCTGTCCGGCGGACAGAAGCTCCTCGCCGACGCGGATTTCCGTCGGGCTCTCGAAGCGCGCATGGCCGCGCAGGAAGGTCAGGCCCGCCATCCCTTCCAACCAGTCCTCGTTGCCTTTGCGGGCGTCGAAGCGCACCTTGTCCTTGCGCGCCATGACCTTCTGAAAATCGATGGAGACGTCGCCCGTCACCACGCCGTAGTCGGCGCCGCGGCGGGCGAGATGGGCGGCATAGGCGCTGGCGACCATGGCCTTGGTCGGCATGCAGCCGGTGTTGACGCAGGTGCCGCCCACGAGCTTGCGCTCGATGAGGGCGACGGTCTTGCCCGCAGCCGTCAGGCGGGCAGCAAGCGACGGGCCGGCCTGGCCCGCGCCGACGATGATGGCGTCGAACCTGCGCATCAGAGCACCGACGAGACGACGAAGAGGCCGAGCAGAACGGCGACGGCGTCCTCCAGCAGCGCGATGGGCAGGTCCTTGCCGCCGGTGGCCGAAACGAGGCGCTGGCGGGCTTCCGCGCCGCCGAGCGTGCCGATCACGGCGCCGATGACGCCCGCGACAAGCCCGCCGACGAGCGAGCCGCCCACGGTGCCGATGACGGCGCCGCAGAAGCCGCCGCTGACGATGCGGGCGCCGAACTGCTGCGGCACCTTGCGGCTTGGTGTGCTCGGCAACTGGTCGGTGACGAATTCGACGAGTGCCAGTGCACCGAAGATATAGGGCGTGAAGCGATAGGCGAGGAAAGCGGCCCAGGTACCGGAAACCGGCAGCCAGCCGAGCGCCGCGCCGATGCTGACGGCCGCCGGCGCCGTCATGGCCCGAAGCCCCGCGACGATGCCGATCAGCAATGCGAGAATATAGATGCTCATTAGCCCCTCACGAAAATCTGTGCCGGACATCGGGCCCGCGATGGTTCCCGGCGGGTGATGAAATGCAATGCTGGAAAAATGAGAGTGGACCGACGCGAGAGTGTCGGATGCGACCGGCAATTGCAACGCGTTTCTGTTGCCAAAGCCCGTCTCCTCGCGCAATCTCGAAAGCGCTTTGAAGGCCGCAACAAATGGCGTGCATTTGCTCGCCGGTGCGGTCTATTTTTTGCGAATGCCTGCCATATATGAAATGCTTTGCCCGGACGGGCTTTCCCAAACGTGGTGAAAATGCCGCCGTGGGTTCCCGCACAAACGAAAGGTTTATTCTCATGCGCCCAGTCGTCAAATTCCTCGGAGCAGCGCTGGCCCTCGGCCTTGCCGCCGGTGCTGCCCAGGCCCAGGTCGTGGTCTCCTCGAAGATCGACACCGAAGGCGGGGTCCTCGGCAACATCATCCTCGCCGTGCTGAATGCCAACGGCGTCCAGACGACGGACCGTGTGCAGCTCGGCGCCACGCCGGTCGTGCGCAAGGCGATCACTGCCGGCGAGATCGACATCTATCCGGAATATACCGGCAATGCCGCCTTCTTCTTCGAGAAGGCCGAGGATCCGGCCTGGAAGGATGCCACCAAGGCCTATGAGCTTGCCAAGACGCTCGATTTCGACGCCAACAAGATCGTCTGGCTGACGCCTTCGCCCGCCAACAACACCTGGGCGATCGCGCTGCGCAAGGATGTCGCCGAGCCGAACAAGCTCGTGACGCTGACGGATTTCGGCAAATATGTCGCCGATGGCGGCCAGGTGGTGCTTGCCGCCTCGTCGGAATTCGTGAACTCGGCCGCGGCCCTGCCGGCGTTCCAGACGACCTACGGCTTCACGCTGAAGCCGGAACAGCTCATCACGCTTTCGGGCGGTGATACGGCCGCGACGATCGGCGCCGCCGCCAACCAGACGAACGGCGCCAATGCCGCCATGGTCTACGGCACGGACGGCGGCATCGCACCGTCGGGTCTCGTCGTCCTCGAAGACGACAAGGGCGTGCAGCCGGTCTACCAGCCCGCGCCGATCATCCGCGAGGAAGTGCTGAAGGCCAATCCGCAGATCGAGGAAATCCTGAAGCCCGTCTTCGAAAAACTCGATCTCGTGACGCTGCAGGACCTCAACGGTCGCGTTCAGGTCGGCGGCGAGCCGGCCAAGGCGGTCGCCGAGGACTTCCTCAAGAAGAACGGCTTCATCAAGTAAGCTGCCGTTACCCTCTGCCCGTCGGGGCGGAGGGTTTTCCCCGAAAGGCGTTCATGACGTTGCGGATCGACAAGCTCGGCGTGGTGATCGCCGCATTGCTGGCCTACGGCGCCTTCCTGGCGCCGTTCGCCAATTTTCGCGCCAACCGCATCGTGCCCGGCGAGGCGCGGCCGGTCCTCGATGCGCTGCCGGCCGGCCTCGGTGCGGCGCTTCTCGCCTTCGTCGCCGTCGCCGTCGTCCTCATCGTGCTGCGCACGCCGACCGTGTTCCGGCTGATGCTCGGACTTGTGGGGCTGTTTGCGCTTGCCATTCTCATCGGCCTTTCCGCCGGCCACCTGACGCCGCCGGAAAACACCTATGCCCGCGTCTCGCCGGCCTCCGGCTTCTGGCTTACGAGCTTCGCCTTCGCGCTCCTGACGGCCGACGCGCTCGCCCGGCTGAAGCTCTCGCCGCTCGCCCGTGTCGCGCTGCTCGCCGCCGTCGCCGCCGCTGTCGCCGCGCTCCTGATGTCCGGGGCATGGGACGGGCTGTCGATCCTCAAGGAATATGGCAGCCGCGCGGAGACCTTCTGGCTGGAGGCGAGCCGCCATGTGGTGCTGGCGCTCGGCTCGCTTGCCGCCGCGACGCTCGTCGGCCTGCCGCTCGGCATTCTCTGCCACCGCGTGGAGGCGCTGCGCGCCGGCGTGCTCAATGTGCTGAACATCATCCAGACGATCCCGTCGATCGCCCTCTTCGGCCTGCTCATCGCCCCGCTCGGCTGGATCGCGCTCAATGTTCCGGGCGCGTCCGCCATCGGCATCCGCGGCATCGGCGCGGCCCCCGCCTTCGTCGCGCTCTTCCTCTATTCGCTGTTGCCGGTCGTCGCCAACACCGTCGTCGGCCTTGCCGGCGTGCCGCGGGATGCGAACGATGCGGCGCGCGGTATCGGCATGACGGACCGGCAGCGCCTCTTCGGCGTCGAGCTGCCGCTCGCCTTCCCGGTCATTCTCACCGGCATCCGCATCGTGCTCGTGCAGAACATCGGCCTTGCCACCATCGCCGCGCTCATCGGCGGCGGCGGCTTCGGTGTCTTCGTCTTCCAGGGCATCGGCCAGACGGCCATGGACCTCGTGCTGCTCGGCGCGGTGCCGACCGTGGCGCTCGCCTTCGCCGCGGCCATCGTGCTCGATGCCGCGACCGAACTTTCCAATTCCAAACCCGGCAGGGCCGCATGATCGAGATCGACAGCATCACCAAGCGCTACGGCGATACGACCGTCGTCGACGATGTCTCGATGAGCATCGCGCCGCGCACGATCACCGTCATCGTCGGCACGTCCGGCTCCGGCAAGACGACGCTGATGCGCATGATCAACCGGCTGGTCGAGCCGACCTCGGGAAAGATCCTGATCGACGGCGAACCCAACGACGCCATTCCCGGCTACGAGCTGCGCCGCCGTATCGGTTACGCCATCCAGGGTCACGGCCTCTTCCCGCATCGCACGGTCGCCGAGAACATCGCTACCGTGCCGGCGCTGCTCGGCTGGGAAAAGAGCCGCATCGACGCCAAGGTCGAGGAATTGCTGACGCTCTTCCAGCTCGATCCCGCCGCCTTCGGCCCGCGTTATCCGCATGAGCTCTCGGGTGGTCAGCAGCAGCGCGTCGGCGTCGCCCGCGCGCTTGCCGCCGAGCCGAACATCCTCCTGATGGACGAGCCCTTCGGCGCGCTCGATCCGGTCATCCGCGCCAAGGCGCAGGACGATCTCCTGGCGATCCAGAAGCATTTCGGCACCACCATCGTGCTCGTTACGCACGATATGGAGGAGGCGTTCCATCTCGCGGACAAGATCGCCGTGATGGACAAGGGAAAGATCGTGCAATACGCCGCGCCCGAGGAGATGCTGGTCAATCCGGCCACCGATTTCGTCGAGACGCTGATCGGCGCCGGCGAGCGGCCGTTCCGGTTGCTGTCCATCGGCACGGCGGGTGACGCCGCGGAAACCGGCACGGCGGAGGGCGAACCGCTCGCCGCGGGCACCAGCCAGCGCGAGGCGCTCTCGGCGCTGCTCTGGTCGGGCCGCGAGGCCCTGCCGGTCGTCGGCGCGGACGGCGTGCCCCTTGGCCGTATCACGCTTGCCGGCCTTGCCCGCCGTGCTGCGAGGCCGCAATGAGGCGGTTCCTGCCCAATCTGCTGCGACTGGCGGCGCTCGTTCTGCTGATCGCCTTCCTCGTCCAGCCCATGCTGTTCGAGCCGCTGCTGAAGCCGCTGGTGCAGGCCAATGCGCCGGCCGTCTATAATCAGGGCAGCCTGCTGTCGCTGACGCTGTCGCACCTTGCCACGGTCTTCACCGCCACATTCGCGGCGACCATCGTGGCGGTCGGCCTTGCCATCCTCGTCACAAGGCCCATTGGCGCGGAGTTCCTGCCGCTGTCACGCAGCCTCGTTAATATCGGCCAGACCTTCCCGCCGGTCGCGGTGCTGGCGCTCGCCGTGCCCGCCGTCGGTTTCGGCGAGAAGCCGACGCTGATCGCGCTCTTCCTCTACGGCCTGCTGCCGATCTTCGAGAATGCCATGACCGGCCTTTCCACCCTGCCGCCGGCCATCGTCGAGGCGGCGCGCGGCACGGGCATGACGGCCTGGCAGCGGCTGACCAAGGTGGAGGTGCCGCTCGCCCTGCCGGTCATTCTCGCCGGCATCCGCCTTTCGGTGACGATCAGCCTTGCCACCGCCACCATCGGTTCGACGGTCGCGGCCAAGACGCTCGGCGAGGTCATCATCGCCGGCCTGCAATCGAACAACCTCGCCTTCGTGCTGCAGGGCGGCCTTGTCGTCGCCGTGCTGGCGGTGCTGATCTACGATGCCTTCTCCGCCCTCGAACGCGTGCTGGCGCGCCGGGCCGGGCGGGCGAGTTAGTCGTCGGTTTCCAGGTCGTAGACGAGAATGCCGGCGATGCCGCCTTCCGCAGCCGCCACTAGCCGGCTCCCCGTCTGCTTGTGCTCGGAATCCTCCAGATAGGCGTCACGCGCGAAACTGTCGGCGAAGTCGACGATGAATCCGTCGCTGAAACCCTTGTCCATGCCCTCTTCCGGGCTGACATTGGTGCCGATATGCACGGCCAGCATGCCGGGCAGGCGATGCTTCAGCCTGTCGATCTCGTCGAAGAGCTCGGTCTTGTAGGCCACCGAAATGGTCGGCTTGAAGTGGATGAAGACGCAATGGCGGATCATGATGGCACCTATCGGATGTCGGCGCGGGCGCGTGGGCGCGCATCGTTGCGCTCGTATTGAAAGACCTGGGCCGGCAGCGCCGGCAGGCCGCGGATGATGTCCGCGCCCTTCTCGCCCACCATGATGGTCGGCGCATTGGTGTTGCAAGAGGGAACGCGCGGCATGACGGAACTGTCGCAGACGCGCAGACCTTCAAGGCCATGCACCTTCAAATCCAGCCCGACGACGGCATCCGCCCCCGTACCCATCTTGCAGGTGCCGACCGGGTGGTGGTCGGTCTTGGCATTGGCACAGCCGTAGTCGAAGAGCTCTTCGTCGGTCATCACCTTCGTTCCCGGCAGGCGCTCGGCCATGACATAGGGCTTCAGCGCGGCCTGCTGCATGATCTCGCGGGCGATCTTCAAGCCCTCGATTGACATCTTCCGGTCGTGAGGGTCTTCCCAGTAGTTCGGGTCGATCAGCGGCGCGGCGGACGGGTCCGCCGAGGCGAGGCGCACCGTGCCCTTCGAGCGCGGATGTAGATAGGCGGAGTTCAGCGTCACGCCGGCATTCTTCAGCCTTTCGACGCCCGCCTCGATGCCCGAGCCGAGGCCGAGATGGAACTGGATGTCCGGCGAACGGGCTTCGGCATCCGCATACCAGAAACCGCCCGTCTCGAAGAGCGAGGAGGCGACGGGGCCGGAGCGGAACAGCACATATTGCAGGCCGGCCCAGAGCGTGCGGTGGAGTTTTGCGACGCCGTCATAGGTGTGGTCGCCGGTGCATTCCGAGATGACGAAGAGGTCGAGGTGGTCCTGCATGTTCGAGCCGACGCCCGGCAGGTCGTGCTTTACCGGAACGCCCACCGATCTCAGGTGATCGGCCGGGCCGATGCCGGATTGCTGCAGCAGCTTCGGCGAACCGATGGCGCCGGAGGAGACGAGCACCTCGCGCTCCGCCCGGATCGTCTCGACGCCCTTGGCCGTCGCCACCTCGACGCCGACGGCGCGCGTGCCTTCCAGCACGATGCGGGCGACACGGGCGCCGGTGCGGATCGTCAGGTTCTCGCGATCCTTGATCGGCGAAAGATAGGCGAGCGAGGCGGAGGAGCGGCGGCGGTTGCGCTGGGTCAGCTGGTAGAAGCCGACGCCGGCCTGCTGGCGGCCGTTGAAATCGTGGTTGTAGGGAATGCCGAGTTCCTGGCCGGCGCGGATATAGGCATCGCAGATCGGCAGCGCCGAGACCGGCATGGAAACACCGAGCGGCCCGCCATAGGCATGATAGTCGTCGGCAAAGCGCTGGTTGTCCTCGGCGCGCTTGAAATAGGGCAGGATTTCCCGGTAGCTCCAGCCCTCGCAGCCGTCTTCGCTCGCCCAGAGATCGTAGTCCGCGGCATTGCCGCGGGTATAGAGCTGCGCGTTGATCGAGGAGCCGCCGCCGATCACCTTGGCCTGCGTATAGCGCAGCACGCGGCCCTTCATGTGCTTCTGCGGCACGGTCTCCCAGCCCCAGCTGGCGACGCCCTTGGTCATCTTGGCAAAGCCCGCCGGCATGTGGAACAGCGGGTTCCAGTCCCCGCCACCGGCCTCCAGCAGCAGCACGCGCACGGTCGGGTCTTCCGAAAGCCGGTTCGCCAGCACGCAGCCGGCAGGGCCGGCGCCGGTGATGATGTAGTCGTAGGTCATGCCGTTTTCCTTAGGTTCCACAGCGGCGTTTCATGTTGGCCGATACCTTGCCTCGACCCCTTCTCCCCTCGGGGAGAAGGGGGCCCGAAGGGTCGGATGAGGGGGAAGTCCCCTCCGCCGTCCCCCTCATCCGCCTGCCGGCACCTTCTCCCCGAGGGGAGAAGGGGGACTTTCCGCAACCGCTTTTCCCTCTGTCAAAGCCGCCCGATGGCGAGGCCGCCGTCGAGATTGATCACCGAGCCGGTGGCGAAGGCGAACTTGCCGGTTGCAAGTGCCGCCGCGGCATTGCCGATATCGTCAGGCTCGCCCCAGCGCTTCATCGGCACGAGGCCGCCGTCGATCAGCGCGTCGTATTTCGCCGAAACGCCGGCGGTCATGTCGGAGCGGATGATGCCGGGGCGGATTTCGAAGACGGAGATGCCGGTCTCGGCGAGCCGCAGCGCCAGCCCCTGGCTGAAGGCGGCAAGGCCGGCCTTGGTCATGCAATAGTCGAGCCGTTCGGGCGAGGTGAGGCCGGCCGAGACGGAGGTGATGTTGATGATCGAGCGCGGTCCCGCGGTCTTGGTGTGCAGCATCGCCTTCAGCACGGCCTGGGTGAAGAAGACGGTGCCGCGCAGGTTGGTGGCGACGATCGTGTCGAAATGCTCCGGTGAAAGATCGAGGAAATCGCCGCGCACGACGGAGGCGATGCCGGCATTGTTGACAAGGCAGCCGATGGCGCCGAGCCGATCCTCGATGGCCGCGACGGTCGCTGCATGGCCGGAGAGATCGGCAAGGTCGCCCTTGAGATAGATCGCCCGGCCGCCGAGCGCGGTGAGTTCGCCAAGCATGGTGTCGGTCGCGCCATCACTGTCGCCGATGCCGGTGATAGCGATGTCGAAACCCTCAGCCGCGAGGGCTTTGGCGATGCCGAGGCCGATGCCGCGGCGGCCGCCGGTGACGATGGCGACGGGGCGGGCTGATGTCGTCATGCGGCAAGGTCCCTCGATTTGATGTGGTCGGCGACGCGCAGCGCCTGTGCGGCGACGGTCAGCGCCGGGTTCACCGCGGCCGAGGTCGGCAGGTAGGAGGCGTCGACCACGAAGAGGTTCGGATGGTCGTGCGCGCGGCACCAGATGTCGAGCGGCGCCGTTGCCGGATCGCTGCCGATACGCACGGTGCCGCATTGATGCGAGGGCGTGCGCTTGTCGAAGGCGCGGGCGAGCACGACCGGGAAGCCCGCCTTCTTCAGCGCGGCCTTTAGCTTCGCCACGAGGTCGAGATGGGCCTGCCAGTTGGTGCGCGTCCATTTCATGACGATCCGGTCGCGGTCGACCATGATGCGGCTTTCGGGATGCGGCAGGTCTTCGCTCATGGCGTAGAAATCGATGGCGCGGGCTGCGACCTGTTCCAGCAGCCATTCCGGCATGGAGGGCATGTTGGCCTTGAGGATCTTGCCGGAGACGCGGCCGAGGAGCTGCACATTGCCGAGCGGCGGGCCGCCTTCGCCGTCCGAGAGGTAGTAGTCGTTGAAGCCGAAGCTCTTCTGGTAGACGGAGGTGTTGCGGTAGAAGGGCGAGAGGCCGATGACGGCGCTCGAATTGTGGTTCATGAAGTTGCGGCCGACCTGGTCGGAGCTGTTGGCAAGCCCGTTGGGGAAGGCCTCCGAGGCCGAGCGCAGCAGCAGCACGGCCGATTGCACCGCGCCTGCCGAGAGAACGACAAGTTTCGGCGAAACACTCTCCGCCTCGCCGCCGCGCATGTAATGCACGGTCGAAATGCTGCGGCCGTGCGGGGCGGTGGCGAGCCGTGTCACCCGGCAATTGGTGCGCAGTTCGACATTCGGATGTTTCAGCGCCTCGGCGAGCGCCGTGGTCTCCGCGTCCATCTTGCCGTCATTGCTGTTGGGATGCGCGTCCCACGGCGTCTTCGCCTTGGCGAGCCAGCGGTCGATGTCGATGCCGAGCGACAATGAATAGGGGTGCAGCCCGTTCGCCTTCAGCTTCGCACGGACCTTCGCGATGGCGGGCTCGTCCGGTACGGGCGGGAAGGGGTAGGGGGCCGAATGGTGCGGCTCGGTCGGATCCTCGCCGAGTGTGCCGCGCACATTGTAGAGTCTTTCCGCTGCCGAATACCACGGCTCCAGCTCCTCGTAGGGAAAGGGCCAGGCGGGCGAGATGCCGTCGCGGTGGCGCATCTCCTCGAAATCCTCGCGGCGATAGCGCACCAGCACCGCGCCGTAGAATTTCGAATTGCCGCCGACATTGTAGTAGTTGCCGGGGTTGAAGGCGGTGCCATCAGCCTCGTACCACATCTCCTTCGGGCGGAAATGGCCGCGCTGGAAGATGGCGCGCTGGTCGCGGTTCTCCGGCAGGTCGGGCAGGTGGTCGCCCGCTTCCAGTATGACGATCCGTGCGCCCGTCGGGGCGAGTGCGGCGGCCATGGTGGAACCGCCGATGCCCGATCCGATGATGACGATGTCCGGCTGCGTGGTCATTGCAAAATCTCAGGCGATGCGAAGCTGGCTGGCGGGGTCGAAGAACACCGCCTTGTCGAGGTTGAAGGCAAGGCGCGCCGTCTGGCCGGCGGCGATGCGCACGTCGGCGCGCAGGCGCGCCACGATCTGCTTGCCGCCGAGATGGGTGACGGCGAAGGTATCGGCGCCGGCGGGCTCCACCACCTCGATCAGGCAATCGCCTTCGCCGATGGTGCGGGCGTTGCGGTCCGCACCATCAGGGTCGGTGAGGGCTTCCGGGCGGATGCCGAAGATCACGTCCTTGCCGCTATAGGCGGCAAGCCCGCCGGGCGCATTGGGCACGGCAAGCACCAGCGGCTCGGCCTGATGGCGGGCAAGCGAGACGGCGACGCCCGAGCCGTTGTTCTCCACCTTGCCCTGCAGCAGGTTCATCGCGGGCGAGCCCATGAAGTCGGCGACGAAGGTATTGGCCGGGTTGTTGTAGATCTCCGAGGGCGAGCCGAACTGCTGGAGCACGCCGTCCTTAAGCACGGCGATCCTGGTGGCGAGCGTCATGGCCTCGATCTGGTCGTGCGTCACATAGACGATGGTGGTCTTCATGCGCTGGTGCAGGCGCTTGATCTCGGTGCGCATGTCGACGCGCAGCTTCGCGTCTAGGTTCGACAGCGGCTCGTCGAAGAGGAAGAGCTTCGGGTCGCGCACCAGCGCCCGGCCCATGGCGACGCGCTGGCGCTGGCCGCCGGAGAGCTGGCCGGGCTTGCGGTCGAGCAGATGGCCGATCTGCAGCATGTCGGCGACCTCCTTGATCGCCTTGTCGCGCTCCTCCTTCGGCACGCCGCGGATTTCCATGCCGAAGGCGATGTTCCCGGCGACCGTCATGTTCGGGTAGAGCGCGTAGGACTGGAACACCATGGCGATGTCGCGCTTGGAGGGGTGCAGGCCGGCGACCGAGCGGCCGTCGATGGCGATCTCGCCCGAGGTGATCGGCTCCAGCCCGGCGATCGTGTTGAGCAGCGTGGACTTGCCGCAGCCGGAGGGGCCGACCAGCACGAGGAAACCGCCCTGCTCGATCTCGATATTGATGTCCTTCAGGATTTCGAGCGCGCCGTAGGATTTGCGCAGGTTGCTGATCTTGAGGAACGACATGAGCGTTATCCTTTCACGGCGCCGGACATCAGGCCGCGCACGAAGTACCGTCCGGAGACGATGTAGACGATGAGGGTGGGAAGCGCGGCGAGGATCGCGCCGGCAAAGTGCACATTGTATTCCTTCACGCCGGTCGAGGAGGAGACGAGGTTGTTGAGCGCCACCGTCATCGGCGTGGTGTTCGCGCCGGAGAAGGAGGCGCCGAACAGGAAGTCGTTCCAGATATTGGTGAACTGCCAGATGACCGAGACGACGATGATCGGCCCCGAGGACGGCAGCAGGATGCGGTAGAAGATCTGGAAGAAGCTCGCGCCGTCGATCTGCGCCGCGCGCACCAGCTCGGTCGGGAAGTTTTCGTAGTAGTTGCGGAAATAGAGCGTGGTGAAGCCGATGCCGTAGACGACATGCACCAGGATCAGGCCCCAGAGCGAGCCGGCCAGGCCCAGCCAGCCGAGGATGCGCGCCATCGGGATCAGCACGATCTGGAACGGGATGAAGCAGGAGAGCAGCAAGAGGCCGAAGAAGACGTTCGAGCCCTTGAACTGCCACTTGGTCAGAACGTAGCCGTTGAGCGCGCCGACGATGGTGGAAATGGCGACGGCCGGCACGACCATCAGGATCGAGTTGATGAAGAAGGGGCGAAGGCCGGTCGGCTGCACGCCGATCTGTGCCGTCGACCAGGCTTGCAGCCAGGGCTCGATCGTCCAGACCTGCGGCAGGTTCAGCATGCCGCCCTGGCGGATTTCCTCCAGCGGCTTCAGCGAGTTGACCAGCATCACGTAGAGCGGCAGCAGGTAGTAGACCGCGAACAGGATGAGCGCGGTGTAGATGAGGGCGCGCGTCAATCTGTTGTGCGAGATGACGTTGTCGGGGTTCTGGGCGCTCATCGGCCTTTGCCTCCGCGAATTTCGGAATAGAGGTAGGGGATGATGATCGAGAAGATCATGACCAGCATGATGATCGCCGAGGACGCGCCGATGCCCATCTGGTTGCGGGTGAAGGTGTAGGAATACATGAAGGTGGCCGGCAACTCGGTCGCCTGTCCCGGCCCGCCGCCGGTCAAGGCGACAACGAGGTCGTAGGCCTTGATGGCAAGGTGGGCGAGCACCACGAAGGCGGACAGGAAGACCGGGCGCATCAGCGGAATGATGATGCGGCGGTAGATGGTGGAGGTCGAGGCGCCGTCGATCTGCGCGGCCTTGATGATCTCGTTGTCGACGCCGCGAAGACCGGCGAGGAACATCGCCATGACGAAGCCGGAGGATTGCCAGACGGCGGCGATCACCACGCAGTAGATGGCGTAGTTGCGGTCCTTGATCCAGTTGAAGGCGAAGCTTTCCCAGCCCCAGAGGTGCATGGTGTTCTCAAGCCCGATGCCGGGATCGAGGAACCACTTCCAGGCCGTGCCCGTCACGATGAAGGAGAGCGCCATCGGGTAGAGATAGATCGGGCGCAACAGGCCTTCGGCGCGGATCTTCTGGTCGAGCAGGATGGCGAGCGCCAGGCCAAGCACCGAGCAGATGACGATGTAGAGCGAGGCGAAGATCGCCAGATTCGAGATCGCCCGCCACCAGTGCGGCAGCGCCCATAGCTTGGTATAGTTGCTCAGCCCCACGAAATTGTAGGAGGGCAGCATCCTGCTGTCCGTCAGCGACAGGAAGCCCGTATAGGCGATGAAGCCGTAGACGAAGACGAGCACGATGAGGAAACTGGGTGCCAGCACGAGCTTCGGCAGAAGCTCCTGCAGCCGGCTTCGGCTATCCATGGTCGTTACCACCGTTGTTGTGCGGTTGTGCGGTTCAGGGGCAGTAGCCCCTCACCCTAACCCTCTCCCCGCAAGCGGGGAGAGGGGATTGGGCGGCGCGGCATTCTTCCTTCTCCCCGCTTGCGGGGAGAAGGTGCCGGCAGGCGGATGAGGGGCAAGCCCCCAGCCTCTTTTGCTTACTTCGCGCCTTCGACGGCGGCCTTGAGTTCCTCGACGGCTTCCTCGGAGGAGAGCTCGCCGTTGAACTGGCGGGTCACGACGTCGTAGATCGCGTTCTTGACGGAGGCCGGGTTGGCGTGGCCGTGCGCCATGGAGCCGAAGAGCGAACCGTTGGTGTTGGCTTCCGCAAGGTCCTTGATGGCCTTCTTGCCGCAATCGTCGAACGCTTCGTCCGACACGTCCGTGCGGGCCGGGGCAGAGCCCTTGACCACGTTGAAGGCCGACTGGAAGGTCGGGCTCTCGATGGCGGATGCCATGACGAGCTGGGCCGGAACCTTGTCCTCGGCGACCTTGAACATCGCGAACTGGTCGGAGTTGAAGGTGACGGAGCCCTGCGTGCCCGGGAAGCGCATGCAGACGAAGTCCGTACCCGGCTTCTTGCCGGCCTTGATGAACTCGCCCTTCGCCCAGTCGCCCATGAACTGCACGCCGGCTTTGCCTTCGATGACCATGGCGGAAGCAAGGTTCCAGTCGCGGCCCGAGAAGTTGTCGTCCACATAGGAGCGCAGCTTCGTCATGCGGTCGAAGGCTTCCTTCATCTGAGGGCTGCCCAGCGTTTCCGCATCGAGGTCGATGAAGGCCTTCTTGTAGAAGTCGTTGCCGAAGGAGAGCACGACCGCGTCGAAGATCGTCGCGTCCTGCCACGGCTGGCCGCCATGGGCGACCGGCGTGATGCCCTGTTCCTTGAACTTGTCGAGGAGGGCAACGAGTTCGTCCCAGTTGGTCGGCTCCTTGCCGCCGGCCTTGTCGAGCGCGGCCTTGTTGACCCAGACCCAGTTGGTCGAGTGCACATTGACCGGCGCGGCGATCCAGTGGCCGTCATACTTGGAGAACTGCTGCAGGGCGGTCGGAATCACCTTGTCCCAGCCTTCCTTGGCGGCGACTTCGTCGAGGTTGCCGAGCGCGCCTTCCTTGGCCCAGTCGAGAATGTCGAAGCCGAGCATCTGCACCGCGGTCGGCGCGTTGCCGGCCGTGACGCGGGCGCGCAGCACCGTCATGGCTTCCGTGCCACCGCCGCCGGCAACCGGCATGTCGGTCCAGGAGATGCTTTTGGTCTCGAGGTCCTTCTTCAGGACGTCGAGGGCCGCGGCTTCACCGCCGGAGGTCCACCAGTGCAGGACTTCCACGTTTTCGGCTGCGCGCGCGGCCGTGCCGCCCATGCTCATCATCACCGCGGCGATCGCGGTGGTTGTCAGAAACTTGCGCATCGTATTCCTCCCGTTTGCAAGTTCGTGGGCGAGAGCCTCCTCCCGCCGATTTCCCCGAGGCCCTTGCGGGCGCCGGAATTATGTCTGCGGCTCAAATTGCCGTGCCAATTTAAAACGTTGTAAATTTGCGGAGTCAAGTCGCCGAGGCACGCGGCCGCCATCGCTTTCGCAAATGCGGTAAATTCAGGTGCCTCACGAAGTTTACGTAGTTTTCGATACCTGCTGCGCCGCAATGAAATCGTTTTAAATTCTGTGCAGCGCAAGATTGCCGAAGGGATGGCTCGCCGGTATGGTGCCGCCGATCGACTACCGCAATCCGAAGAACCGTATCCGTGTCCCGCATCGAAAAAACCACCGACAGCGAACCCGCCCGCAGCACGGCCCGAGCCGGCAAGCCGACGCTGAAGACCATTGCCGAAATGACGGGACTGGCGATCACCACGGTTTCCCGGGCGCTCGGCAACGCGCCGCAGATTTCCGAGGCGACGCGCCGGCGCGTGCACGAGGTCGCCGCCGAGATCGGCTATCTGCCGGACCGCGCCGCCCAGCGCCTGAAGACCGGCCGCACCAATGTGGTTTCCGTCCTGCTCGATCCGCACGAGGAAATCCTCGGCTTCGGCACGTCGATCATGCACGGCCTTGCCCGCGCGCTGCAGACGACGCCCTATCACCTCATCGTCACGCCGAACTTCCTCGACGGCAGCAATGTCGATGCGGTCAACTACATCATCCGCAACGGCATGGCCGACGGCCTGATCTTTTCGCGCACCGAGCCGTTCGATCCGCGCGTGCGGCTGCTCCTGGAAAACGGCTTTCCCTTCGTCACGCATGGCCGCACGGAATTCTCCACCCCGCATGCCTTTGTCGACTACGACAATTTCGCCTTCGCCTACGAGGCCACCAAGCGGCTGATCGTCAAGGGCCGGCGCAAGGTCACGATCGTCCTGCCGCCGAAGCGGCTGACGTTCAACCAGCACATGCTGCACGGCTTCATGACGGCGGTGCGCGAGGCCGGCATCGCCTACGAGATCCCCGAAGACCTCGACCTCGACAGCCCCGCCGACATGATCCGCGACTACATGCGCCGCCGCAGCACCGAGCCGGACCCGCCGGACGGGTTCGCCTGTCCCGGCGAAGTCTCCGCGCTCGCCACGATCACCGGCATGAGCGACAACGGCCTTTCGCTCGGCGTCGAATATGACATCGTCGCCAAGCAGACGTCGCGGCTCCTCAGCCAGATCCAGCCGAAGGTCGAGACGATCTACGAGGACCTGACCGCGGCGGGCGAGGCCATGGGGAGGCTGCTGTTGAAGCGCATCGCCGGCGAACCCATCGCGGACCTTGCGATCCTCCAGAGCCCGCAATTCAGCTTCCCGACGCCCTGAGCGGGCGGCGGAGCCGGTCCCTGCCATGGTTGTCGGGACGGTTCTCATCATCGCGGCATCCACCAGCCGGTGCGTGCGCCCATATGCATGTTGAGCGTCTTGGTCTCGGTATAATCCTCGACGGCATGGCGGCCCAGTTCGCGGCCGAGGCCGGACTGGCGGTAGCCGCCGAAGGGCAGTTCCGACGCACCGTCCATGAAGGTGTTCATCCAGACCGTGCCGGCGCGCACCTTGCGGCCGATGGTGAGGCACGTATCGAAGTCGCGGCTCCAGACGCCGGCCGAAAGACCGTAGTCGATGGCGTTGGCGATGCGGATCGCCTCTTCCGTCGTCTCGAAGGTCAGCACGGAGAGCACCGGCCCGAAGACCTCCTCGCGGGCGACGGGCATGTCCGGCGTCACGCCGGAAAGGATGGTCGGGGCCATGAACTGGCCGAGGCCGAGATCAAGCGCCGCTCCGCCGAGTGCGACCGAAGCGCCGGCCTTCGCCGCGCCATCCACATAGGCGCCGATCTTTTCCAAATGCTGCGGCGTGATGATCGCGCCGACCTGCGTCGTTGGATCGAGCGGATCGCCGACCTTCACCTTCCTGGCCAGTTCCGCGACGCGCGCCGTGACCTCGTCGGCGATGGACTTGTGCAGGATCAGCCGCGAGCCTGCATTGCAGCACTCGCCGGCATTGAAATAGGCGCCGAAGACGGCCGCGTCGATGAACTCGTCGAGATTGGCGTCGGGAAAGACGATCTGCGGGTTCTTGCCGCCGAGCTCCAGCGATACCTTCTTCAGGGTCTGCGCCGCATTGGCCATAGTGAGCCGGCCGACGCCGGTGGAGCCGGTGAAGGAGACCATGTCGACATCCGGATGCGTCGTCATCGGCGCGCCCACTTCCGGGCCGGTGCCGGTGACGATGTTGACGACGCCCGAGGGCACACCGGCCTCGATGAGGATTTCGCCAAGCACGAGCGTTGAGCCGGAGGTCAGTTCCGAGGGCTTGACGACCGTCGTGCAGCCGGCGGCGAGCGCGAAGGGCAGCTTCTGGCTGACGATCAGGAAGGGGAAGTTCCAGGGCGTGATGATCGAGACGACGCCGATCGCCTCGCGCAGCACGACACCGAGCGTGCCTTCGCCGAGCGTGTTGTAGCTTTCGCCGTGCAGGTCGCGGGCGAGCGCCGCCGCATAGCGCCAGATATCGGCCGCGCCGGCAAGTTCAGCCTTCGCCTGGCTGATGGGCTTGCCGCTCTCGATGCAGTCGAGGAAGGCGAGATCGTCGGCGCGCGCGGCGATGAGATCGGCGGCCTTGAGCAGGATGTTGGAGCGCTCGGCGCCCGTCATGTTCGGCCATGGGCCTTCATCGAAGGCTTTGCGGGCCGCCGCGATGGCGCGCTCGGCATCGGCCGTCGTGCCGGCAGGATAGCGGCTGACGACGATGCCGTGGCCGGGGGCGATGCGTTCGAGCGGGCTGCCTGCGCCGTCTGCCCAGACGCCGTCGATCAGCATGCGGAAATCGCGTGCCTTGAAGTTGTCGAGCGCCTTCGGTTTCACATGCGCGGTCATCACCATTCTCCCTTGAAGTCTGCGGGGCGTTTCCCGGTGAAGGCGGCGACGCCTTCCTTGAGGTCCCCGGTCTTGGCGACGAGGATGGAGCCGAGGGCTTCCACCGCCGCGCCGTTGTCTTCGCCGTTCGCGACTGAAATCATCAGCTTGGAAATCTCCGTTGCCGCCGGCCCGCGCGCGGCGATGCGCGCCGCATAGGCCTTGGCTGCGTCCACGGCCGTTCCGGTCTCCACGACCTGATCGACGATGCCGAGCGCCGCGGCTTGCTCGGCCGTCAGCACCTCGCCACCCAGCAGCATGCGCCGCACGGCTTGCGCGCCGAACCGCTTCACCAGCCGCTGCGTGCCGGACCAGCCGGGCACCATGCCGAGGCCGGCTTCCGGCAAGCCGATCTTCACCTGGGTTTCGGCGATGCGGATATCCGCGGCGGCGGCAAGCTCCAGCCCGCCGCCCAGCGCATGGCCGTTGACGGCGGCGACCAGCGGCATGCGCAGCGTCGCGAGACGCTCGAAGACGCGGTGGCCGAAGCGCACCCAGGCATGGCCGAATTCGTTCGCTTCCATGCCGGCCCAGGCGCGGATATCGCCCCCGGCCGAAAAGGCCTTGCCCTCGCCGGTGAGGATGGCGACGCGCACGGCGGTATTGGCCTCGACGTCGTCGCAGGCGGCCGACAATTCTTTCAGCATGTCGATGTCGAAGGCGTTCAGCTTTTCCGGCCGCGCGACTGTTATCATCGCGATGGCGCCGTCGATGGTGATGCGGATGCGCGGTTCAGCCATGGTTCGCTCCCGCGAGCCGGCGCTCTGCTTTTTCCGGCAGCGCCAGGCCGATCGGCGCATCGGCAAAGAGCGCCGCGTCCATCACCTTCAGGTCCGGCGAGACGATGAGGTCGAATTCCGACTGGTCGAGGATATGCGCCTGGAGATCGACGCCCGGCGCGATCTCGGTCAGCATGATGCCGTCGGGCGTCAGCTTCATCACGCAGCGCTCGGTGACATAGGTGATGTCCTGCCCCTGCGCCACGCCGCGCGGGCCGGAGAAGGTGACGTGCTCGACGGCGTTGACCAGCTTCTTCAGCTTGCCTTCCTTCTCGATGACGAGCCTGCCGTCCGCGACGGCGAGTTTGGCGCCGGCATTGAACATGCCGGAGAAGACAACCTTCTTCGCCCGCGCCGTGATGTCGACGAAGCCGCCGCAGCCGGCCGTCACATGCGGGCGGAAGGAGAGCTTCGAGACGTTGACGGAGCCGTCCCTGCCGATCTCCAGGAAGGACAGCAGCGAAGCATCGAAGCCCGCGCCCTGGAAATAGGTGAACTGGTAGGGCGAGGGCATGAAGGCATCGGCATTGGAGGCGCAGCCGAAGGCGAAGTCGAGCAGCGGCACGCCGCCGACCGCGCCCTGCTCGATCACCCAGGTGACGGCCCCGTGCAGGCCCTCTTCCATCAGGATGCGCGGCACGTTGGCGGAAATGCCGAAGCCGAGATTGACGGCGCTGCCGGCTTCCAGCTCCTGCGCGACGCGGCGGGCGATGACCTTCTGGATGTTGAATTCCGGCACGCGGAAGCTGTCGAGCGGGCGGAAGATCTCGCCCGAGATGGCGGGATCGTAGAGCGTCTGCGTCGTCTGCTTCTGGTCCGGATCGACCACGATATAGTCGACCAGCACGCCCGGCACGCGCACGTCATGCGGCTTCAGCGAGCCTTCCTTGGTGATGCGCTTGACCTGCGCGATGACGATGCCGCCATTGTTGCGGGCGGCGAGCGCCTGGTCGAGCCCGCCGAGCGTGGCTCCCTCGTGCTCGTAGGTGAGGTTGCCGCGCTCGTCCGCCGTCGTGGCGCGGATGATGGCGACTTGCGGGGCGATCGCCTTGAAATAGAGCCATTCCTCGCCGGCGAAGGTGATCTTCTCCACCACCGGCTTGCTGGCGGCGGCGGCATTCATCGCGCAGCCCTCGCGGGTGGGATCGACGAAGGTGTCGAGGCCAACCTTGGTGATGACGCCGGGGCGCTTGGCGGCGGCTTCGCGGTGCATGTCGAAGAGGATGCCGGAGGGGATATTGTAGGCGGGAATCTCGTTGCCGGTGATCATCTGCCAGATCAGCGGCGGTTCGGAGGAAGAGGGGCCGGACGGATAGGACCCGGCAAGCACCTTGGCGAGCAGCCCCTTCTTCGCGATGTAGTCGATGCCCTTGATGCCGCTCATGTCGCCGGCGGCGATGGGATGCAGCGTCGTGATGTTCCGCGGATGGCCGGTCTCCTCGAAGCGCTCGCCGATCGCTTTCAGCGTCAGGTCGGGGCAGCCGAGGCCGGAGGAGGAGGAGACCGAGACGACGGCGCCGTCTGGAATGAGGTCTGCCGCCTGGCGCGGGGTGATATGCTTGTTCATTGCTTCAGTATCCGGTTTCGATGCGGACGGTCCTGCCCGTGCGGGCGGCCTCGACGACGGCAAGGCCGGTCGCCAGCGACCAGACGCCGTCCTCGCCGGCGGCAGAGGGCTGCCCCTTGCCGGCGACGGCGGCGTGGAAGGCGGAAAGGGCGGTCTCGTAGAGATTTTTATGGTCGAGCGGCAGGGCGTGCTCACCGCTTGCATCGCGCAGCGTCACCGTGCCGGTGGCGCGCTGCGTCATCACGTTGCGGCCGATCAGCGAGCCCTCCGTGCCGTGCAGTTCGAGGCCTGTCTCGGCGAATTTCGTGGTGAAGCCGTCATGGAACTGGGCGATGACGCCGTTCCTGAAGCGCATCACGCCCATCACGGCATCCTCCAGCCCGGCCTTGCCCATGCCGCCGGCCTGCGAGAAGGCGATGGCCTCCACCGGGTCGTCGTCGAGGATGAAGCGCAGCGTATCGGCATCGTGCACGGTGATGTCGAGGATCACCCCGCCGCCGGCTTCCGGCTTGTCGAGCCGCCAGCCTTGCAGATGCGGCGGCAGGTAGACGGCGTGGAAGACGCGGGCGGCAAGCGGCGTGCCGATGCGTCCGGCCTTGATGGCCTCGCGCATCGCCCGGTGCGTCGCCGCATTGCGCAGGTGATGGTTGGTCGCCATGACGACGCCGGCATCCTTCGCGGCCTTCACCATGGCGCGGGCATCTTCGAGCGACATGGCAAGTGGCTTTTCGCACAGGATATGCTTGCCGGCTTTGGCGGCGGCGAGGGCCTGGTCGCGGTGCAGCTCGTTGGTGGTGGAGATGTAGACGGCGTCGACATCGGGATCGTTCACGAGGTCGTCGAGCGACGTCACCGCCTTCGTGATGCCCTGCTCGTCCGCATAGGCCTTGCCGCGCTCGGCGCTCGTGCTCATGACGGAAACGACCTCGCCGCCCGTCGCGCGGATCGCGCCGATCACCCATTCCTTGGCGATCGTGCTCGCCCCGATCAGTCCCCACCGCGTCATGCCGACTTCCTCTTCGTCTTCTGGCCGGCGCCGCAGCTCTGGCGCACGACGAGGCGCACGGAGCTGACGATCGCCTCGGGCTCCACCCGGCCCGTGTTGATCTGTTTCAGGAGCAGTTGCGCGGCGCGCCGGCCCATGCCCTGCGGATCGACGGAGACCGTTGTCAGCGCCGGCACGGCGGTTTCCGCCTCGATCACATCGTCGAAACCCACCACGGCGAAATCGCGGGCGGGCTCCTTGCCGGCGGCGCGCAGGCCGTCGCAGACGCCGAAGGCGGCCGCGTCGTTGAAGCAGAGGGCGGCGGTCGGCTGGTCGGGCAGCAGAAGCGCGCGCTCGATGGCCGCGACGCCGCCAGCGCGCGAGGCCGCCGAACCGATGACGAGCGTATCGGGCGCATCGAGGCCGGCTTCCGCCAGCGCGTCGCGCCAGCCCTCCACGCGCTCGGTGAAGACCGTGGTGTTGGGTATGCCGCCGAGGAAGGCGATGCGGCGATGGCCGAGCGAGATGAGATGACGCACCGCATCCTTTGCGCCGGCATAGTTGTCGGAAAACAGCGAGGAGACCTTTGCGCCGACCACGTTGCGCACCACGGCGACGACGGGGATGCCGCTGGCGGCGAGCGGCTTGAGGTCCGCCGCCTCCGTGCCGCGAGCCGGCGAGATGATGAGGCCGGAAATGCCGTGCTCGCGCATCGAGGCGATGACCTCGCGCTGGCGGTCGATGTTCTCGGCGGAATTCGACAGGAACTGCACGTAGCCGGCGGACTGCATGACCATGTCCATGCCGACCGCCAGCTCCGCGAAGAAGGAGTTGGTGAGGTCGTTGACGATGATGCCGATGATCCGCGAGGAGGCCGACTGGCGCAGGTTCGCCGCGCCGCGATTGTAGACATAGCCGAGCTCGCGGATAACGGCGTTCACCTTGGCGCGGGTCGCCTCGTTGACGAGCGGACTTGCCTGCAGGACGAGCGAGACGGTCGACTTCGACACGCCGGCGGCGCGCGCAATGTCGACGACTGTCACCCGGCTCTTGTTCACGTCCATTCCTCCCTGGGCGGGTGCTCCTGTCCCGCTTGTTGTCGGTAATTAATTGGATCGTTCCAAATTTGTCAAGCGGGATCGGCATATTTGTTGAAGCGGGTTTACCGGTCTCTAACACCGGCGGTTGGCGTATCAGCAGCCCTTTTGCGTCGTTGATCGCTCCCTTTGATGAAGCTTTCAAAATTCATCTTGAAATTTGGAACGATCTAAATTATTGCCTGACAAGACCTTCGGGAGGACTCCATGCCGATCAGCCTTTCCCTGCCGCGCGCCGATGGCGGCGTCGAAGCCTATTCGCTCGTGGGCACGCCCACGGAGCGCCCGGCCGCCGCGCCGGCCTTCAACCGCATCGCCTATGCCGCCGCCCATGTGGTGTCCGATCCGCGCCGCGACATGCGGCCGTGGGAGGCGCCGGCGGTCGACTGGGAAGCTACGCTGGCCTTCCGCCATCATCTCTGGTCGCTCGGCTTCCGCATCGCCGAGGCGATGGACACGGCGCAGCGCGGCATGGGGCTCGACTGGGCCGGCGCGCAGGAGCTGATCCGCCGCTCGCTCGCCGATGCGAGGACCGTGCCGGGCGCCGATCTTGCCTGCGGCGCGGGCACGGACCATCTCAACCCGGCCGACGCCCGCTCGCTGGACGACGTTATCAGGGCTTATGAGGAGCAGGTCGGTTTCGTGGAAAAGCACGGCGGCCGGGCGATCATGATGGCGAGCCGCGCGCTCGCCCACCTCGCGCAGTCGCCGGACGATTACCGCAAGGTCTACGGCCGCATCCTCGGCCAGGCGAAGGACAAGGTGGTGCTGCACTGGCTCGGCGACATGTTCGATCCGCAGTTGAGGGGTTATTGGGGTTCGGACAGTTTCGAGCCGGCCTTGGACGCCGTGCTGTCGATCATCGCGGAGAACCGCGACAAGGTCGAGGGCATCAAGATTTCCCTGCTCGACAATGCCTGTGAAGTGGCACTGCGCGACCGGCTGCCCGACGGCGTTCTCTGCTTCACCGGCGATGATTTCAACTACGCCGAACTGATCGAGGGCGACGGGCGCAAATACAGCCACGCCCTGCTCGGCATCTTCGATGCGGTGGCGCCGCAGGCTTCGAAGGCGCTGGCCTCGCTCGCATCGGGCGATGTCGCCACCTTCCGCGCCGTCATCGAGCCCACCGTGCCGCTGTCGCGAAAAATCTTCGAGGCGCCGACGCAATATTACAAGGCGGGCGTTGTCTTCCTCGCCTGGCTGAACGGCCATCAGGCTCATTTCACCATGCCGGCTGGCATGCAGTCCGCCCGCGGCGTCCTGCACTATGCCGATGTCTTCCGCCTCGCCGACCGGGCGAACGTGCTCGACAGGCCGGAACTTGCCGCTACGCGCATGAAAAACCTGATGGCAGTGCTCGGCGTCGCGCAAGATTAGCTGTGGATGACCGGTCCTCGCGCCGGTCCTCGCCGTCATCCGGCGCTAAACTCGCCAGCTCAAGACAGGATGGGAGCAGACGATGGCGGCAAGCGAGGTAAAGGTCGGCGAGAGCTGGAAGGCGCCGCTGGCGGCCGAATTCTCCAGCCCCTATATGGCCGAGCTGAAAGCCTTCCTGCTGGAGCAGAAGCAGGATGGCCGGCGCATCTTCCCGAAGGGCGCGGAATATTTCCGCGCGCTCGACCTGACGCCGCTCGACGAGGTGCGCGTCGTCATCCTCGGGCAGGATCCCTATCACGGGGAGGGGCAGGCGCATGGCCTGTGCTTTTCCGTGCAGCCCGGCGTGCGCATCCCGCCCTCACTGGTCAATATCTACAAGGAAATGCAGGAAGACCTTGGCATCCCGCCGGCCCGTCACGGCTTTCTGGAGCACTGGGCCAAGCAGGGCGTGCTGCTGCTCAACAGCGTGCTGACGGTGGAAATGGGCCGCGCCGCCTCGCATCAGGGCAAGGGCTGGGAGCGGTTCACCGATGCGGTCATCCGGGCCGTCAACGAGCAGGAAAAGCCCGTCGTCTTCATCCTCTGGGGCTCCTACGCGCAGAAGAAGGCCTCCTTCGTCGATCGCAACCGCCATCTCGTGCTGCGCTCGCCCCACCCGTCGCCGCTCTCGGCGCATAACGGTTTCTTCGGCACGCGGCCGTTCTCCAAGGCGAACGAATTCCTCGAAAAGCACGGACGCAAGCCGATCGACTGGCAATTGCCGGCAACGCCACAATAGAAATTGCCCGCCGGGGCTGGTAGGCTTTTCCCATGGCATCCTCCGGCTCCGTCATCGACTGGCTTCTGGATTCGGACCCGGCGATCCGCTGGCAGGTCATGCGCGATCTGCTCGATACGCCCGAGGCCGAATGGCAGGCTGAGCGTGCCAAGGTGGAAACCGAGGGCTGGGGCGCGGCGCTTCTGTCGCATCAGGATGCGGACGGCCAATGGGCCGGCGGCGCTTTCATGCCTGCCGGCTACACGCAGGAGAAGTGGCGCGAGCTGGGCCAGGCCTGGACGGCCACCTGCTTCTCGCTGCAGCAGCTTTGCGAATTCGGCCTCGATCCGGCCTCCCTGCAGGCCCGCGAGACGATCCGGCTCGTCGGCCAGCATTCACGCTGGGATCATGACGGCCAGCCCTTCTGGGATGGCGAGGTGGAGGAATGCATCAATGCCCGCACGGTGACGGCCGGCGTCTATTTCGGCGTCGACGTTTCGCCGATCGTCGCGCGGCTGCTTGGCGAGCGGCAGGCGGACGGCGGCTGGAACTGCGAGCGCTGCAACGGCTCCGATCGTTCCTCCTTCCACACGACGATCAATGTGCTCGAGGCGCTCCTCGCCTACGGGCGCGCAAAGGGGATAACGCCGGAAATCGCTGCCGCGCGGCGGGCGGGCGAAGAATATCTCCTCGAGCGCCGGCTTTTGCGCGGGCTGACGAGCGGCGCGGTGGTCGACGAGCGCTATCTCGCCTTTCTCTATCCGTACCGGTGGCGCTACGACGTCCTGCGCGGGCTCGATTATTTCCGGGCGGCCGGCGGCGTGCCCGATCAGCGCCTTGCGGAAGCCGTCGCGCACCTGCGCTCAAAACAGATGGCTGATGGCAGGTGGCGGCTCGACTGGTCCCTGAAGGGGCCGGTCTGGTTCGAGATGGAGACGGTGGGCGAACCGTCGCGCTGGATCACCTTGCGGGCGTTGCGCGTCCTGCGCTGGTGGAACGAAAACGCCGGCCGGTAAGGGCACCGGCCGGCGACAGGATTTTCACGGCTTTGGCGGAACGGCTTCAGCGCACCAGCGTCTCGTCCAGCAGCGCCATCACCTTCTGCGCATCGATGCCGATGCAGGCGTGCTGGCTCGGCAGGTCGTCCCAGTTGCCGGGCGGGAAGCTGCGGGCATCCGGTTTCTGGATCGTCTGGCCATCGGCGATGCCGCCGGCCACGACGCGGATCGCGCCGCTGCGGGTGGTGAAGAGTTCGGGCGCGACGAGATAGACGCAGGCGCAGCTGTCGTGCACCACCATGCCCTCGTCCTTCACATGCTGTCCGTAGAAGTCGATGTAGAACTGCGAGATGTCGGAGAGCAGCGTCAGGTGCCTGCCGTTCTCGGCGGTCAGTTCGGCGAGGCGCTTGCGCGTCATGACGGTCTTCATCGTCACGTCGAGGCCGACGACCACCACCTTCCACGGCGCGCCCATCACCACGTCGGCGGCCTCCGGGTCGCCATGGATGTTGGCCTCGGCGGCGGGGGTGATGTTGCCCGGCACGTCGAAGGCACCGCCCATGATGATGACCTGCTTGACGAGGCCGGCGATCGCGGGGTCCTCCTTCAGCGCATAGGCAAGGTTCGACATGCGGCCGACGGCGATCAGCGTCACCTCGCCGGGATTGGCCCGGACGGTCTCGATGATGAAGCGGTGCGCCGGGCGCGGATCGACCGGCAGGTCGATTACCTCGGGCACGTCGATATTGCCGAGCCCGTCATGGCCGTGGATCATCACCGGCCAGTCGATCGGGTTGCGCATCGGATTGTAGGTCTTGCCCTCGCCGCGCGCGACCGGCGCGGCAATGCCCCATTCGCGCTTCAGGAACAGCGCGTTGCGCGTCGTCGTCTCGATGGAGGCATTGCCGAAGACGGTGGTGATGCCGATCAGGTCGATCTCGGGATGATTGTGCAGGAACAGCAGCGCCATGGCGTCGTCGACGCCGGGATCCGTGTCAAAAATAACCTTGTGCATGGTTGGTCACTTTCTTTTTGTTTTTATAGGGCTTTTGTCGTCGTTCAGCAGATCGCGCGCTTACTGGAAGCGGGCGATGGAGAAGGGGGCGAGCGCGCTCTCGCCTTCGCCGGAAAGCAGCCGGGCGACGTGGCGGCCGGTCGTCGCCGACAGCGTCAGGCCGAGATGGCCGTGGCCGAAGGCAAAGGCGATGCGCGGGTCCTGCGGATGCAGGCTGATGACCGGCAGCGTGTCGGGCGTCGATGGGCGTCGGCCCATCCATTCCGTGCCGCCTTCTTCCTGAAGGTCGGGCACGTAGCGGCGCATCTTCCGGCGCATGGCGGCGGCGCGCTTGTAGTTGGCCGGCGCTTCCGGCGAGGCGAGCTCGACCGCGCCGCCGATGCGCAGGGCGTTTTCGAAGGGCGTCGCGACGAAGCCGTGCTCGGAGAAGAACACCGGCATTTCCAGCGTGGTCGAGGGGTTCATGAAGGTCGTGTTGTAGCCGCGCTCGGTCTCCAGCAGCACCTTCAGGCCGAGATCGGCGACGAAGCGGCGCGACCAGACGCCGGCCGTTATCGCCAGCCTGTCGAAGGTGAATTCCCGGCCGCCCTCCGTGCGCACGACCACGCCGTCCTGGGTCTGCCGCACCGAGGAGACGGTGGCGTCGAGCAGCGTCGCGCGCTCACGCAAGGCCGCCTGCAGCCGGCGCAGGAAGGTCAGCGGATATTCGAAGGTCTTGTAGCCGTCGTTGAAGGTGGCGCCGGCAAAGGCGCCTTGCAGCGCCGGCACGCGGCGGCGGGCTTCCTCGACATCCAGCTTCTCGGCATTGCAGCCGACCAGCCTGGCGTTTTCCGCTTCATGGGCGAATGCCTTGTCGCGCGCCGAAAGGCTGTCGAACACCGTCAGGGCGCCGGTGTCGCGGATATGGCCGGAAATGCCGGCGAAGGTGCCGAGGCGGATATGGTCGGCCTCGGCGGTCTTCATGAGATAGAGCATGGCCGCGCGGCTTTCCGCCGCCTTGCCGGCGCGGGCGGAGAGCAGGAATTTCAGGAGCCAGGGCGTCAGCGCCGGCAGGTCCTGCCAGCGCACGGTGAGGGGCCCGAGCGGATCTAGCAGCCATTTCGGCACGGAGAGCAGCATGTCCGGCCGGGCGAGCGGATCGATTTCCGGCACGGCGAGGATGCCGGCATTGCCGACCGAGGCCGGCAGGCCGCCGGCATCCCGTTCGAGGATGGTGACGCTGTGGCCCTGTTCCATGAGATTGAGCGCTGTGGCGCAGCCCATGAGGCCACCGCCGACGATACCGATATGCGCCATGCCGTCCCGTTGCCGCTCTGTTTTCGTTGCAGTCCGCCGCCCGCGAAGCACGGCCGGCCATTTGCGCCGGACGATAGACGGAAACCGGATGGCTGTCGACAGAGTGAAAGCCGCGCCGGATCAGGCCTCCCTGCGGGCATCGATCGCCGGCCTGCGGCTCGCCAGCACCTGGCGCAGGAAGGCGAACACGAAGACGATGGTCATCAGGAGCACGATGGTGGGCGCGGGCGCGCTGTCGAGCATGAAGCTCAGCCAGATGCCGAGGAAGGTGGCCCCGACGGCGACGGCGACGGCGACCATCAGCATGCTCGGGAAGCGCCGGGTGAGCAGGGCGGCGATGGCGCCCGGGGCCACCAGCATGGCGATGGCCAGGATGATGCCGACCGCCTTCAGGGCGCCGACCACGACGAGCGAAAGCACGGTGAGCAGGCCATAGTGCAGCAGCTTCACCGGCAGGCCGATGGCCGAGGCGTGCTGCCGGTCGAAGGCATGCACCAAAAGGTCCTTGCGGAAGAAGAGGATGAAGGCGGTCGACGCGCTGGCGATCGCCGCCGTTTCCACGAGATCGGAGACGGCGATGCCGAGCATGTCGCCGAACAGGATGTGGTCGAGGTGGATGTCCGGCTGGATCTTCACGTAGAGCACGAGGCCGAGGGCGAACATGCCGGAAAAGACGATGCCGAGGATCGTGTCCTCCTTCACCCGGCTGTTGTCCTTGAGATAGCCGGCGGCAAGCGCGCAGAACAGGCCGGCGACGAAGGCGCCCGCCGCGAAGGGCAGACCGACGACATAGGCGATGACGACGCCCGGCAGCACGGCGTGCGAGACCGCGTCGCCCATCAGCGACCAGCCCTTGAGCACGAGATAGCAGGACAGCAGCGCCATCGGCACCGCGATCATCAGTGTCACCAGGAAAGCGTTCTGCATGAAGGCGAGCTGGAAGGGCAGGAGGGCGAGTTCAAGCGTCTCGTTCATGGTTGGCGGCCTTCCGTGACGAGTGCCAGCCGGCTGCGGCGGCGGGCGGCGATGAGGCCGTGTTTCGGCGCGAAGAGGAAGGCGAGAAGGAAGATCGCCGTCTGCAGCACGACGATGATGCCGCCCGTCGCGCCGTCGAGGAAGTAGGAGGCATAGGCGCCGACGAGGCTGGTGCCGGCGCCGAGCGCGGCGGCGATGACGATGAGGCGCTGGAAACGGTCGGTGAGGAGGTAGGCGGTCGCGCCGGGCGTCACCACCATGGCGATGACGAGGAAGGCGCCCACCGTCTGCATGGCCGCGACCGTCGAGGCGCTGAGCAGCGTGAAGAACAGGATCTTCAGGCCGGTCGGGTTGAGGCCGATGGAACGCGCATGGCTCTCGTCGAAGAAGGTGACCATCAGGTCCTTCCACTTGACGAGCAGGATGAGAAGCGTGACGGCGCCGATGATGGCAAGCTGGAGCGTATCCTCGGGCGTGACGGCGAGGATATTGCCGAGCACGATGGTCTGGATGTTCACCGGCGTCGGCGACAGCGACACCATGAAGAGGCCGAGGCCGAAGAAGGAGGAGAAGATCATGCCGATGATCGCGTCTTCCTTGAGCTTCGTCTTGCGGTTGAGGAAGAGCATGGCGGCGGCGGCGAGCCCGCCGGACAGGAAGGCGCCGACGGCAAAGGGCAGGCCCAGCATGTAGGCGCCGGCGACACCCGGCACGATGGAGTGGGACAGCGCGTCGCCGATCAGCGACCAGCCCTTTAGCATGAGATAGGCGGAGAGGAAGCCGCAGATGCAGCCGACCAGCGCGCTCACCCACATGGCGTTGACCATGTAGCCGTAGGTGAAGGGTTCGAGAAGCGTTTCGATCACGGCGTCTTCTCCGGATCGCGCTCGCCATAGATGACGAAGGGGCGTTCGTCGTCGGTGATGACCTTGACGGTGCGCTTGTCCTCGTCGTCGTGCAGGTCGTGCCCGCCGAGGATGAAATGGCGCAGCACGCCGCCGAAGGCGCGCTCCAGATTGGCCTCGGTGAAGGTCTCCTTCGTCGGGCCGGAGGCGATCACCGTGCCCTTTACGAAGACGGTGCGGTCGCAGAAGTCGGGCACGCTGCCGAGATTGTGGGTGGAGACCAGCATGACGCGGCCTTCGTCGCGCAGCTTGCCGAGCAGCTCGATGATCTGTTCCTCGGTGTTGACGTCGACGCCGGTGAAGGGTTCGTCGAGAAGGATCACCTGGCCTTCCTGCGCCAGCGCCCGGGCGAGGAAGACGCGCTTTCGCTGCCCGCCGGAGAGTTCGCCGATCTGGCGCTTGCGGAAGGAGGCCATGTTGACGCGCGACAGCGCCTTGTCGACCATCTCATGGTCGTGTTTCGTGGGAATGCGCAGCCAGTTCATGTGGCCGTAGCGGCCCATCATCACCACGTCCTCGACGAGCACCGGAAAGGTCCAGTCGACTTCCTCGGCCTGCGGCACATAGGCGACGAGGTTCTTCCTCAGCGCCTCGCGCACGGAAAGGCCGAGGATCGTCACCGTGCCGGCGGCGACCGGCACGAAGCCCATGATCGCCTTGAAGAGCGTGGACTTGCCCGCCCCGTTGACGCCGACGAGCGCGGTGATCGTGCCCTTCGGCACGGAGAAGCTGGCATGGCTGAGCGCCGTGAGGCCGTTGCGATAGGTAACGGTCACGTCCTGCGCGACGATGCCTTCGACCTTCTTCGGCTTGCTGCCCATCATCATTGCGAAAGACCTTTCACGATGGTCTCGGAGGTCACGCGCAGGAGGTCGAGATAGGTCGGCACCGGGCCGTCCGCCTCACTCAGCGAGTCGACATAGAGCACCCCGCCATAGGCGGCGCCGGTTTCGGCGGCGACCTGCTTTGCCGGGTCGGCGGAGACAGTGCTCTCGCTGAAGACGACATGGATGTTGTGTTCGCGCACCGCGTCGATCACGGCCTTGACCTGCTTGGGCGTGCCCTGCTGGTCGGCATTGATCGGCCAGAGGAACAGTTCCTTCAGGCCGAAATCGCGGGCGAGGTAGCTGAAGGCGCCTTCGCTGGTGACGAGCCAGCGCTTTTCCTCCGGCAGCGCGCCGATCTTCGCCTTCATCTCTTCCCCGAGCGCCTTGATCTTCTCGCCATAGGCCTTGGCGTTGGCGTCGTAGGTCGCGGCATTGGCCGGGTCGAGCGCGCTAAGCGCCTTGCGGATGTTCTCGACATAGATCAGCGCATTTTCCGGCGACATCCAGGCATGCGGGTTCGGCTTGCCCTCGTAGGGACCTTCCACGATGCTCATCGGCTCGATGCCCTCGGAGACCGTGACCTCAGGCACCTCGCCGAGATTGGCGAGGAATTTCTGGAACCAGAGTTCGAGGTTGAGGCCGTTCCACAGCACGAGCTTGGCGTCCTGCGCCTTCAGGATGTCGCGCGGCGTCGGCTGGTAGTTGTGGATTTCCGCGCCCGGCTTGGTGATGGATTCGACGGTGGCGGCATCGCCCGCCACGTTCGCGGCAATGTCGGCGATGATCGTGAAGGTCGTCACCACCTTGGGCTTTTCCTGCGCGAGGGCGGGAGCGGCGATGAGGAGCGGCAGGCTTGCGAGAAGGGCATGGAAGGAACGTCGGAGCATCGGGTTTCCTGATCTGCTTTTGCGAATGAGTTGCAATAAACTATAGGGTCGTTTCTCCGTCTGTCAACGCAATTGCAAATCATTCGCAAAAACGTCCCGAAATCGGACGGCGCGGTTTAAAACTTCCGAAACGCCCGCCAGGTAGAGTGCGGCAAAGTTCGCGCGCTCTCGGCGCGTTCCCGTGTTCTGCGTTCAAAGAGAAGTTCGTCGCCCGTGAAGCTCCTTCCGACCTCGTTCCGCCTGTCCCGGAAGCTTCTGATCATCCTTGCCGGTGTCACCGTGCTGACGGGTGCCTCGGGAGCGGCGGCGATCTTCGTCGGGCGCGACGTGCTGCTCGGCCCCCCGGCGGAAGAGGTCTCCGGCGCCGCCTGCACCACGGTCACGACGGTCCGCCTCGACCGCAACGGCCAGCACTGGCTACGCAAATACGTCCGCTCGGAAGCCAAGGACGGCGAGGTGCGCATCAAGACCGCGCTGCGCGTCGCCGGCGCCGTTTCCAACGCTGAAGAGGCGGATCTCTACCAGGTGATCCTGCTCGATACCGCCGGTCCCGTGAACCGCGCCGACATGCGTGGCCGCGCCATCGGCGCGGAAGTGCTCTTCGCGCGCGATCCATCGGCCATTCCCGGCATGGCGGCGCCCTTCGTCGCCCGCTACACGGCCGGCACGCCGGCCCAGAACGGCGAATTCTACGGCGAGCGCAAGGAACTCTCGCTCGACGAGATCAAGACCATCGTGACGGCGATGAAGGAGCGGGAGGATTGCATCGATCCGAACGCCGAAGAGACCGAGACGGCAAAGGCCGGCCACGGCGAGGCGAAGGACGAGGGCGGCCACGCCGCCGAGACCAAGGCCGAGAGCGAGCATGCCAGCGCGCAAGATGGCTCCCACGAGGTCGCTGCCGCCGGGCACTGACGGCTTTTCCGTCGCTCCGGCGGCATATTTGCCGTTGTACAGCCCCACCCAACTTTGCTAGCAGAGGCACACGATCTCCACCCCGTACCGGCACGGCGTGCCGACCCTCTCCGCTGCGGCGAGGGTGAGGAAAGTTGACATGCCCGATCTTCTGCTTGAACTCCGCTCCGAGGAAATTCCCGCCCGCATGCAGCGCAAGGCGGCCGGCGACCTCAAGAAGCTCGTCACCGATGCCCTGGTTGAGGCCGGCCTCACCTATGAGGGCGCGCGCGAATACTGGACGCCGCGCCGCCTGACGCTGGACATTCGCGGCCTCAATGCCCGCTCGAGCGACGTGCGCGAGGATATCAAGGGGCCGACGACCTCGGCGCCCGAGCAGGCGATCCAGGGCTTCCTGCGCAAGGCCGGCCTGGCTTCGGTCGCCGATGCCCACGTCCACTCGGACCCGAAGAAGGGTGACTTCTACGTCGCCCATATCGTCAAGCCGGGCCGTCCCGCCGACGAGATCATCGCCGACGTCATGCCGGGCATCATCCGCAATTTCCCCTGGCCGAAGTCGATGCGCTGGGGCGCCGCCTCCGCCCGGCCCGGCGCGATGCGCTGGGTGCGCCCGCTGCAGTCCATCGTCTGCACCTTCGGCTCGGAGACGGAAGAGACCCGCGTCGTGCCCTTCGAGATCGACGGGCTGGTCGCCGGCAACGTCACCTACGGCCACCGCTTCCATGCGCCCGAGGCGATCACCGTGCGCCGCTTCGAGGATTACGTCGCCAATCTGGAAAAGGCGAAGGTCGTGCTCGATGCCGAGCGCCGCAAGCAGATCATCGCCACGGATGCCAACAACATCGCCTTCGCCAACGGCCTGGAACTGGTCGAGGACGAAGGCCTTCTCGAAGAGGTCTCGGGTCTCGTCGAATGGCCGCAGGTCCTGATGGGCACGTTCGACGAGGACTTCCTCTCGATCCCCTCGGAGATCATCCGCCTCACCATCAAGACGAACCAGAAGTGTTTCGTCACCCGCAAGCCGGGCGCTGATACGCTCTCCAACCACTTCATCCTCATCTCCAACATCGAGGCGAAGGATGGCGGCAGGGAGATCGTACACGGCAACGGCAAGGTCGTGCGTGCGCGCCTTTCGGACGCCAAGCATTTCTGGCTGCGCGATCAGGGCGACCTGCCGGACCTCGACACGCTGAAGGCCTCGGCCGAAAAGTTCGGCCTCGACCTCGCAAAGCCGCTCGACCAGCGCATGGCCAAGCTCGACGCGCTGAACGTCACCTTCCATGCCAAGCTCGGCACGCAGGGCGAGCGCGTCGCGCGCATCCGCACGCTCGCCGCCGAGCTGGCAAAGGTTACGGGCGCAGATCCCACGCTGGTCGACCGTGCCGTCGTGCTCGCGAAGGCGGACCTGCGCACGGAAGCCGTCGGCGAATTCCCGGAGCTCCAGGGCATCATGGGTCGCAAATACGCGGTTCTGCAGGGCGAGGACGCCGCCGTTTCCGAGGCCATCGAGGACCATTGGAAGCCACACGGCCCCTCCGACCGCGTGCCGGCCGACAAGGTCGGCCTCACCGTGGCGCTTGCCGACAAGCTCGACACGCTGATCGGCTTCTGGGCCATCGACGAGAAGCCGACCGGCTCGAAGGACCCCTATGCGCTGCGCCGCGCCGCCCTCGGCGTCATTCGCATGCTGCTCGAAAAGAATATCCGCCTGCCGCTTCTGTCCGTCGTGAGGGATGCGGATCTCCTCGCCTTCTTCCACGATCGCCTGAAGGTCTACCTTCGCGACATGGGCGCGCGCCACGACCTCATCGACGCCGTCCTGACGCCGGAGGCCGACGATCTCCTGATGGTCGCCCGCCGCGTCGAGGCGTTGACGGCCTTCATCACCTCCGAGGAAGGGCAGAACCTGCTCGCCGGCACCAAGCGCGCGACGCAGCTTCTCGCCGCCGAGGAGAAGAAGGGCACCGTCGTCGAAGGTGCGGTCTCGGCCGAACTCTTGAAGCTCGACGCCGAAAAGGCGCTCCACGCCGCCGTGGAAACCGCCACGAAGGACGCCGCCGCCGCGGTTGCGAAGGAAGATTTCCGCTCGGCCATGGAAGCGCTGTCCACGCTCCGCGCGCCCGTCGACCAGTTCTTCACCGACGTGCTCGTCAACGACGACGACCCCGCCATCCGCGCCAACCGCCTTGCCCTCCTGTCCGCCATCCGCTCGGCAACCGGCACGGTCGCGGACTTCTCCAAGATCACGGGGTGAGGAGTGGGCGCTGATGGCCGGCAACATCCTCATCAGCGCCTGCCTTGCCGGTCTGCCGGTCCGTTACAACGGATCGGCGAAACCCCTGCTGCATGATGCGGTCGATCGCTGGAGGGCGGAGGGGCGGTTGGTGACGCTCTGTCCGGAATTGGCCGGCGGGTTCCAGGTGCCCCGGCCGCCGGCTGAGATCGAAGGCGGGATGGGCGGCGAAGATGTGCTCGACGGGCGGGCGCGGGTGTTGGAAATTTCCGGCGGGGATGTCTCGGCCGCCTATATCGACGGCGCGCGCATCGCCCTTGCCATCGCGCGCAAAAACGGCTGCCGGCATGCGCTGCTCATCGATGGCAGCCCGTCCTGCGGGTCCGGCTTTGTCTATGACGGTACGTTTTCCGGTGCCCGGCATGCGGGCCAGGGGGTGACGGCGGCCCTTCTGCGCCGCAACGGCATCGCCGTCTATTCCGACCGCGAAGTCGACCGTCTCGTCAGCGATCTGGGGGAAGGCGGCTGATACGCGTACGCCCCTGCTTGAGGTCAGGGGCGCAAACGTCCGCTTTTGCGGATTCCTGTCAGCCTGGAGGGACTGAGAGGCAGGGCTCCTCCAATATGGGCCTAGTTGAGCCGAAGTTCAAACGTTTCCGGATCAAACTCGCGTGAGCCCGTCATCGAGGCCTCAGTCGCCTGCCGTGCGGCGCCTTCGTTGAGCGCGCTGGTCTTGGCGCTCGCATCCACCGTCAGCGTATCGCCCGGCTTGTCCGCGTCGGCAGCCTCGACGGCTTCAGCAGGTGCCTTGCTGACGAACAGCACGGGCGAGCCGCCCATCCAGGCTTCGGTGCGGAAGATCTTGCGCTCGCCGTTCTCCTCGCGAACCTCGACCTTCTGCGTGCCGGGTTCGATGGCATCGACGTGATAGGTCGCGGCCTTGAGCTTTTCCTTGAGCGTCGGGCAGTCGGTGCAGCGGATCGTCTCGATGCTGCCGGCCGAAACCGCGCCGGCGACCGGCTGGATCGAATCCGCAAAGGCGGGGGCGGCAAGCAGTATCAGGGCAAGGGTCGGCAGCAGGGTACGCATCAACGGAACTCCCTTATCGTTGAAGGGAGAATAGCGCGCGCCGGTTACGGTCCCGTCAGGGGAAATGGTAAAATTTGATCTACCGGGTGTTTTTCACCCCGACGTTCAGGCCTGTTCGCGGGCCACGGCACGCCAGCCGATGTCGCGACGGCAGAAGCCGTTCTCCCATTTTACCCGATCGAGCGCCTGATAGGCCGCGCTTTGCGCCGCCGCGACGGTCGGGGCCACGGCCGTAACATTGAGCACACGCCCGCCGGTGGCGACCAGCGAGCCGTCCTTCAGGGCTGTGCCGGCATGGAACACCTTGGTGCCGGCGTCGTCGGCCGGCAGCGAAAGGATCGGCGTGTTCTTCTCGTAGGCGCCCGGATAGCCCTTCGAGGCCATGACGACGGTGAGCGCCGGCGCGTCGCGCCATTTTGCGGAGACCGTGTCGAGCCGTCCGGTCGCCGCTGCATGGAGGATCGGCAGGAGGTCGCTTTCAAGCCGCATCATCAGCACCTGGCATTCCGGATCGCCGAAACGCACATTGTATTCTATGAGCTCGGGGCCCTTGGCGGTGATCATCAGGCCGGCGAAGAGCACGCCCTGGAAGGGATGGCCGTCTTTCGCCATGCCGCGGATCGTCGGCTCGATGATCTCCTTCATCGTGCGCTCGACCATGTCAGGCGACATCACCGGGGCCGGCGAATAGGCGCCCATGCCGCCGGTGTTCGGGCCGGTATCGCCGTCGCCGACGCGCTTGTGATCCTGCGCGGAGGCGAGCGGCAGTGCGTTGACGCCGTCGCAAAGGCAGAAGAAGCTCGCCTCCTCGCCGTCGAGGAAAGCCTCCACGACGACTTCCGCGCCGGCCGCGCCGAAAGCGCCGTCGAAGCAGTCGTCCACGGCGGCGAGCGCCTCGTCGAGCGTCATGGCGACGGTCACGCCCTTGCCGGCGGCAAGGCCGTCCGCCTTGATGACGATCGGCGCGCCCTCGGCCTCGACATAGGCGCGGGCGGCGGCGGCATCGGTGAAGCGCCGGTAGGCGCCGGTCGGGATGTCGTATTTGGCGCAGAGATCCTTGGTGAAGCCCTTGGAGCCTTCGAGCTGGGCGGCGGCGGCCGAGGGACCGAAGACGTCGATGCCGTCAGCCCGCAGCACATCGGCGAGGCCAGCGACGAGCGGCGCTTCCGGGCCGACGACGACGAAGCTCACGCCGTTCTCCTTGCAGAAGGCGCAGACCGCGGCGTGATCGTCTATGTCGAGGGAAACGAGCGTCGCGCATTCGGCGATGCCGGGATTGCCGGGCGCGGCATAGAGCGTGGTGAGGCGGGGCGATTGCGCCAGTTTCCAGGCAAGGGCGTGCTCGCGTCCGCCCGATCCGATCAACAGAACCTTCATGCCCGTGCCCTCGACCTGTCCTTCGTTGCAGGCGGGTTAAGGGGGCGGGGCTGAAAGGTCAAGGCCTGCAAGGCCTCAGAGCGTCGCGGCGCCCTTTTCCTCGACGCTGCGGCCGAGGTTTTCCAGCTCCGTGTCGATCAGGTGCACGTCCTCGTACCAGCCGTCATCCTCCACCATCGTGCTTTCGGTCGCCGCGCGCTGGAGGGCGCGGGCTTCGGTGCGCAGCTTTTCGAGCTTGGCGATCTTCTCCTTGCGGGAAAGGCCGGAATCGTCGCGAATTGCCTGGAGCTTCAGTTCCATCGTGCTGACTGTCATCGGAAAAATCCTTGTTTCATCGGCCGAAAAACGCAAACTGGACCGAATCGTTCCAGCGGCGGCATGTCGGCGATGGTTAGCAAAGCGGTAATGAAACAGGGCTAATGTTCATGCAATCAATGGTTTCGGCAGCCCGCGGCGGGTGCGCCGGCAAAGCGAGGATTGTGTTTTGAGTATCCGTGCAACGACCGCAATGACTGCGGCCGCCCTTCTTCTTGCGTCTGTTTCCGCCCTTGCCGGCGAGGGCGGTTATTTCTGGTCCGGTGACTGGTATCTGAAGGTCGGCGCTGCCGGCTTTGCCGCGCCGCGCTACGAGGGCGCCAAGAAATACCTCTTCCAGGTCACGCCGATGATCTCGCTCGGCAAGGCCGGCAGCACGGTCCGCTTCTCCTCGCGCAACGACAATCCGTCCTTCGCGCTCATCGACAGCGGCGCCTTCCGCGCCGGCGCCACCGGCAAGCTGGTCATGCCGCGCGACGAGGACGATTCCGACGATCTCAGGGGCCTGACGCCGGTGAAGTTCGGTGGCGAGCTCGGCGCCTTCGCGGAAGTCTACCCGACGGACTGGCTGCGCGTGCGCGGCGAAGTGCGCCACGGCATCCGCAGCCATCACGGCGTCGTGGCGGATGTCGCGGCCGATGCCTTCGTCGATGTGCGGCCGGATGTGCGCATCTCCGCCGGCCCGCGCCTGACGCTCGCCTCGAAGGACTATATGGACGCCTATTACGGCGTGAAGCCGAGCCAGACCGCGGCCTCGGGCCTTGCCGCCTACGATCCGGACGGCGGCATTCATTCGGTCGGTGCCGGCGCGGCGATCACCTGGCAGGTCAACGAGAAGATCGAGACCAGCGCCTTTGCCGAATACAAGCGCCTCGTCGGCTCGGCGGCTGATTCTAGCCTCGTCCAGGCGCGTGGCGACCGCGATCAGTTCCTGGTCGGTGTTTCGGCGACCTACCGCTTCGATTTCACGCTTCCCTGAGCATTTGTGTCGGGCACGAGCGGGCGCGACGTCGTGCCGGCTTGACCGGCGGCGGGCGGCTTGCGATTGAGATGCATGATCAGCTCTCCGTCCGATTCCGGCCGCGTCGCCGATGCGCCCTCCGACAACTGGGTCTACCGCGCCCTGCCGCGCGGTCTCTGGCCCTATGCGCAGCTTGCCCGCTGGGACCGGCCAATCGGCTGGCAGCTCCTGTTATGGCCCTGCCTCTGGTCGGCGGCGCTCGCGGCGAATGTGGCGGCGGCAGCCGGCACGTTCGACTGGCTGCGTTTCCTCGTGCACCTTTTCCTATTCTTCATCGGCGCCGTCGCCATGCGCGGCGCCGGCTGCACCTATAACGATCTCGTCGATCACGAGATCGACCAGGCGGTGGCGCGCACCCGCTCGCGCCCGCTGCCGTCCGGCCGCGTCACGCGCCGGCAGGCGAAGATCTTCATCCTGCTGCAGGCGCTGGTCGGTCTTGTCGTCCTCCTGCAATTCAATCTCTTCACCATCGGGCTCGGCATCGCCTCGCTGCTGATCGTCGCGATCTATCCCTTCGCCAAGCGCTTCACCGACTGGCCGCAATTCTTCCTCGGCATGGCCTTTTCCTGGGGCGCGCTGATGGGCTGGGCGGCGGCGTTCGGCACGCTTTCGGTCGCGCCCGTCGCGCTTTACATCGCCGCCATCGCCTGGACGATCGGCTACGACACGATCTACGCCCACCAGGACAAGGAAGACGACGCGCTGATCGGCGTGCGTTCCACCGCGCGCCTGTTCGGCGAGAAGACGCGGCAATGGCTCGTCGGCCTCTACGGGCTGACGGTCGTGCTGATGGCGCTTTCCTTCTTCCTGGCTGATGTCGGCATCGTCGCCTGGCTCGGCCTCGCAGTGGCGGCGGCGATGCTCGCCTGGCAGATCAGGACGCTCGACATAGACGATCCCGTGCAGTGCCTGGCGCTGTTCAAGTTCAACCACTTCGTCGGCTTTGCCATCTTCCTCGCGCTGGCCGTCGCCATTCCCTTCGCCTGACCCCTAGCGGGAGCGCACCGCCAGCTGCGGGCGCTCGCCGGTCCTTCTGAGCGTTGCCGGATGCAGGGCAAGCTCGAAGCCGCGCCGCGGCGGGCGTCCGCGCGCGACGATCGCGGCATCGGCCTTGCGGATATGGATGAGGAGGGTGGTGAAGAGCTTTGCCATGACGTGCGTGTCCCTGCGTTCGTTTGTCGGACGCTCTTTCCCACGCCGCAGGCAATGGCGATGTTCCGGAGGGAACAGGGAACATGAAAAAGCCGGCCGCAGGGAACGGCCGGCTTTCCGGAGGTCAGTCGTATCGCTTCAACGCCGGGCGATGATCTCCCGGCCGTCGATCTTCATCTGGACGCCGAGCTTGCCGGTCGTGCGGCGCACGAGGAAGCGGGGGCGGCGGTCGGCGAAATAGGAATGGCGGCGGCGCGGTTTGGCGGGGCTGCTGCCGGGCGTCAGGTGATCGTCGAGCGGGCGGGCGACGCCGTCGGCTTCCACCATCAGCATGGGGATGCGGTAGGCGTCCGCCCAGCTGCGCCAGTCGGCGGCGATGTCGCACAGGTCGTGTGCCACCAGCAGCGGGATGCAGAGGTCCGGATCGTCGTGGTGCAGTTCCAGCGTCACGGTGACGTCGCCATTGCCATGGTCGATGGCGCGGGCGGCGACGCCCTTGAAGGCGCGGGCCGGCAGGGCGATGGACAGCGGCAGGCCGCTCGATGGCAGAACTTTGCGCAGGACCGCGCCGCGCTCGTCGAGGGTGATGGTGGCGTTGGTTCCTTCCGTCCGCAGCTCGAACGTCACCTGCTGCGGGAAGCGCTTGGGATCGAGCCGGAGCGTGGTGCCGGCCCAGGCCGGCTTGGAAACGGTGTTCAGCATGTCTTTCGCCCTTGTTTTCCTTGAGAGCCGGTGTCCGGTCTTCTCATCGGGACTTTTCGTCCTCTGAGGGGGAGAATAGGCGCGCCCCCTTCCATGCCGCTTAAAAATTGCGGTTAAGAAAACTTTGCAGTTCCTGATGGTTAGCAAAACCGAACGGGCTAGGGTTTAGGAGACGTGAACGCCGCCAGCCGCATTTGAACCGCCTTCCCGACAGGCCGGGACAAGCCTCGCGCGCGACAATGCCGACGATCGGCGTGTCGATGACCGGCCGATGACTGGAAGGAACGGTTTTCCGATGCTGTCGACCTATACGAGCTACAACCTCATCGCGAAGGATATGTTGAAGTCGCTGAACCGCACGGCCAGCGAGACGACCAATGCGCGCGAGGCGGCCTATTACAAGGAGACCATCGGCAAGGTGACGTCGGTCGACGAGTTCCTCGACGACTACCGGCTCTATTCCTATGCCATGAAAGCCTACGGCATCGAGGAGATGACCTATGCCAAGGCTTTTATGCGCAAGGTGCTGGAAAGCGACCTCACCGACGCAAACAGTTTCGCGAACAAGCTGACGGACGAGCGCTATCGCGGTTTTGCCAGCGCCTTCAGCTTCGCCTCCTCGACGGCCGTGGCGCAGACCGAGGCGCAGCTCGACGAGGTCATCGGCCTCTATTCCGCAACTGCCGCCAATGCCGGCGCCGCGATCAAGGAAGAGACGCGCTACTACAATATAGCCATCGACACGGTGACGAGCGTCGACCAGCTCATCAACAACGATCGCCTGCGCAGCTACATGTTCACGGCCTTCGGCATCGACCCCAACACCTATTCGCGCCAGACGATCCGCGGCGTGCTGACGAGCGACCTCGACAATCCCGCGAGCTATTTCAACACGGAACTCGCCCCGCTGGCGACGGCCGCCGCGGCGGCCATCGAGGCGGCGAGCGAGGAACTGGCGGGCCTGCCGTCCAACAGCGCCAATGCGGCCCGCATCCAGCAGCTCCAGGCGGAAATCGTGCAGCAGCAGGCCGTCATCGCCAATGTGGAGAAGTACCAGACGCTGGCCTCGGCATATAACTTCCATACCGACGGCGCGGCCGTCGCCGGCACCGCGCAGAATGCCGGGCAGAAGGCCAGCACGACCGATCTCTACACGCTCTCCAATCCGCGCGTGACGTCGGCGGCGGCATTGCTCAACAAGGAGTATTTCGAGAGCGGGATCGGCGACATCGCCACGGCGGACGACCTCGTCAACGACCCGCGCATGCTGAACTATATCAAGGTGGCCTTCGACCTCAACAAGGCGTCCGTCGTCAGTTCGACGATCGCCAATATCCTGACGAGCGATGCCGACCCTGATAATCCCGACAGCTACATCAACCTGTTCGGGGGACAGGACAAGGAGAAGTACATCGCCCTGCGGGCCGCCTTCAACTTCGAGGAGGACGGAACGCTCGCGGCCGGCACAAAGGCACAGACGGCGGCGCAGACCGCCACGGCGACCAACGGCTACATGGTCCACTACAACGACAAGGACGACGAGGCCGACGAACGTGCCGTCAAGCGCTTCAAGGCGCAGATCGGCGCGGTGAACACCGTGCAGGAATTCGTGGGCGAGGCGACGGTCTACGACTTCGCGTTGAAGGCCTTCGGCCTAGATCCGGCCAAGGTCTCGACGCTGACCATCAAGAACGTGCTGAAGAGCGACCTGAACGATCCCAGGAGCTATGTGTACCAGTTGAAGGACGAGCGGTTCGTCGAGCTGGCCAAGGCGTTCAATTTCGGTTCGGACGGCAACATCACCGCGCCGAAGCTGGCACAGGCCGAATCCGAAATCCTCGTGATGTCGCGCGCCTATGTGTCGGAGAAATCCCGTTTCGGAACGGAAGACGACAAGAAGAAGGCGGAAGAGGAGGCGAAGTATTACTCCGCCCAGATGCAGAAGGTGGACTCCGTCAAGGAATTTTTGGCGGACGAGCGCCTGGTGGCCTTCGTCCTTGAAGCGAACGGCATCGATCCGGAAGGCGTCGATGCGGCCTTCATGGAGAAGATCTTCACCTCCGACCTCGACGACCCCAAGAGTTTTGCGAACCAGCAGCAGGACCGCGCCTATCGGGCGATCGTCGCCTCCTTCAACTTCAATGCGCAAGGTCAGGTCGAACGGTCCGACGACGCGCAGATCCAGTCGCGCCGCGGCATCTACGAGACGATCGACGGCCATGTCCGCCAGATGCTGGAGGAGGAAGCCGGCAACGAGAATGCCGGCGTGCGCCTCGCCCTCTATTTCGAGCGCAAGGCGGGGGCGATCGCCAGTCCCTACGACATCCTGGCCGACGACGCGCTCTTCGAGGTCTTCAAGGTGCTCTATCAGTTGCCCGACGAGATCGGTAGCGCCGATATCGACGCGCAGGCCACCATGATCGAGCGCTATCTCGAGCTGAAGGACCTGCAGGATCCGGAAAAGGTCGCCAAGATGATCGTCAAGTTCTCGGTCCTCTACGATCTCGACAACCAGACCACGACCGACCCCGCCCTTTCGGTGCTGAGCGGCTCGGGCTCGGCCGGCATCAGCGCCGATATCATGATGTCGCTGGCGCAGCTTCGCACCGGCGGAAGCTGACGGTCAGACGCTGATCACCTTGCCGGGATTCATGATGCCGGCGGGATCGAACGAGCGTTTCACCCGGACCATCAGGTCCATCTCGATCGGTTCGCGCACGCTGGCGAGCTCGTCGCGCTTGAGCTGGCCGATGCCGTGCTCGGCGGAAATCGAGCCGTGGTATTTCAGCACGATGCCGTGCACGAGATGATTGATCTCCCGCCACCGGTCGAGGAAGGCCTGCTTGTCCGCGCCGACCGGCTGCGAAATGTTGTAATGGATATTGCCGTCGCCCATATGGCCGAAGGAGCAGATGCGGGCGCCGGGCATCGCCGCCATCACCGCCGCGTCCGCCTCCGCCATGAAAGCCGGAATGGCCGAGACCGGCACGGACACGTCGTGCTTGATCGAGCCGCCCTCCGGCTTCTGTGCCGGGGACATGCTCTCGCGCATGTGCCAGAGCGCCTTGCGCTGGGCGTCGCTGGCCGCGACCACCGCGTTTTCCACCAGTCCCGCCTCGATGCCCTCGGCCAGCAGCGCCTCCATCATGCGCGCCGCCGTGTCGGCGGCATCCGAGGTCGAGATGTCGATCAGGACGTACCAGTCGTGCCGGCTGGCGAGCGGATCGCGCACGCCGGGAATGTGCCGCGTGGTGAAGTCGACGCCGAGGCGCGGCATCAGTTCGAAGCCGGTGAGCGCGGTGCCGCACCGGCTGGAGGCGCGCTCGAAGAGGGCGAGCGCATCCTCTACGGAGTTGAGCCCGGCAAAGGCGACCTCGTGGCCGAGCGGCCGCGGAAAGAGCTTCAGCACCGCCCCGGTGATGACGCCGAGCGTGCCTTCGGCGCCGATGAAGAGGTCGCGCAGGTCGTAGCCGGTATTGTCCTTCTTGAGGCGGCGAAGGCCGTTCCAGATTTCTCCGGTCGGCAGCACGACTTCAAGGCCGAGGCAGAGCTGGCGCATGTTGCCATAGGCGAGCACGGCGGTGCCGCCGGCATTGGTGGAAAGGTTGCCGCCGATCTGGCAGGAGCCTTCCGAGCCGAGCGATAGCGGAAAAAGCCGGCCGACCTTTTCGGCTGCCGCCTGGATGTCCGCCAGCACGCAGCCGCCGTCCGCCACGATCACGTTGCCGACCGGATCGACATCGCGGATGCGGTTGAGGCGCGAGAGCGAGAGCACCACGTCCGCCGCCCCCTCGCGCGGCACGCTGCCGCCGACATGGCCGGTATTGCCGCCCTGCGGCACGATGGCCGTGCGGGTCTCGGTGGCGAGCGCCAGGATATCAGACACTTCCTTCACCGAGCCCGGCCGCAGCACCAGCGGTGCGGTGCCGTGGTAGAGGCCGCGGCTTTCGACGAGATAGGGCGCGATATCCTTCTCGACGGTGAGGGCATGAGCGGGGCCGGTGATCGCGGCGAAGCGGGCGATGAGGTCGGAGGAAAGCGTTGCCTGGACCATGTCGTCTTCCTCACTAGCCGCGCGGCGCGGCGGCGCGTTGCAGGCGGTCGTTGATCGCCTCGCCGAGGCCGCTCGCGGGGATCGGCGAGAAGGCGATGGCGCGTGCGCCCGCCGCATCCGCCTGCTTCATGTAGCCGAAGAGGTTGGCGGCGGCTTCGGCGAGGTCGCCGGCCGGGCTGAGGTCGAGCACGAGCGCGGCCTGCGCCTCGCCGGGAAGCGCCTTGCCGCCGAAGCGGATCAGCACCTCGCCGGGCCGCACGTCGCGGGCGTCGAGGCGCACCGGCGCGTCGGGCGCATAGTGCGAGGCGAGCATGCCCGGCGCCTCGATGCTCGCACCGGCCTCCTTGCGCAGGACGGGGCGGCCGGTGACCCGCTCGACATCCGCCGCGTCGAGCCCGCCGGGCCTGAGCAGCCGGATCGTCTCGCCCTCGACCTTGAGGATGGTGGATTCGAGCCCCACGACCGCAGGGCCGCCGTCGAGCACCAGTTCCAGCTTGCCGCCGAAATCGTCTGCCACATGGCGCGCGCTGGTCGGGCTGATGCGGCCGGACGTGTTGGCACTCGGGGCGGCGAGCGGCCGGCCGAAGGCGGCGATCAGGCGGCCGGCAATGCCGGTCGGCACGCGGATGCCGACGGTGTCGAGGCCCGCGCGCGCCAGAGGATGGATGGCGCTGTCCGGGCGGATCGGCACCACCAGCGTCAGCGGGCCGGGCCAGAAGGCCTCGGCGATCCTGCGCGACAGGGGATCGAACACCGCGTGGCGCTCCGCCATGGCAAGGTCGGCCATGTGGCAGATCAGCGGGTTGAAGCGCGGCCGGCCCTTCATTTCATAGATGCGGGTGATCGCCAGCGGATTGGTGGCGTCGGCGGCAAGGCCGTAGACGGTTTCGGTGGGAATGGCGACCGGCACGCCGCGGCCGAGGGTCTTCGCGGCCCGCGCCAGCGCCGCCTCCGCATCCATGCGCGTATCAACGATCTCAGCCATGCCGTCCTTCCGTCTTTCCGGCTTCCATACAGGGCTTTGCCGGCAAATGCCAAGGGCCGCCCGCTTGCCTAAAATTCGAGCGACCGGATTAGACCCACCGAAAGAGCGGCCTGCTAGGAGAGGTTGAACATCCCGCACACAGGTCTCCATTGATGGCGCACAAGAAATCCTCGACGACCGACATCGCCCTGCGGATCGCGACGGCGATGAAGCAGATGGGCATCGACGGCCTGCCGCGCAACTACGAACTGGTCTACGAGGCCTATGCCGGCGGCAATCCGGAGCTGGTGCGCGACTTCATCGCGCTCGGCAAGTACAAGACGCAGGCCGCCCTCGACGAGCTTGGCCGCAAGTACCTGCCGCACCAGCACGAGGCGAGCGTGCTGCAGCGCTCGGCGGGCGCGATCAGCAGCGAGATGAGCAATTTCATGGACCTGCTCAGCCAGGAGCGCTCCTCGCTCAACGATTACGGCCGCCTGATCGGCGAGGCCTCGCAGGTCATCCGCGAGGCCGGCGGCGCGCTCGGCAGCTCGCTCGAAGCCCTGCAGCGGGCGACGGAACTGCGCGTCAGCCACACGGCGGAAATGGCGGAAAAGGTTGCCGCGCAATCGGCCGCGATGGAGGGCATCCAGAAGGAGATGGCGGAATTCGAGGCGACGAAATTCATCGATCCGCCGACGAAGCTCGGCAACCGTCGCGCCTTCAACAAGGCGCTCGCCCGCGTCTACGCCAATCCGGACCTGCCGATGCTGTGCGGCGTGGCCGTCGCCGAGATCGATGCCGAGCGCCGTTTTTCGCCCGGGCAGATCGAGGCGCTGTCCGACCACCTCGTGAGCTTCTACGGCGGCCTCATCCGCCAGGCCTTTCCGGCAAGCGACCTTGCCGTCCGCTTCGATGGCCTGCGCTTCGGCTTCCTCTTCCACACATCGGACGAGAGCGAGGTGACGCGGCTGATCGATCTCCTGCGCGCCGCCTTCCAGACGATGGCGCTGCGCGATCCGCGCACCGGCCGCAATCTCGGCCACCTGACGCTTTCGGCCGGGGTCTGCATGTCGGATCGCGCCGACAGCGCGCTCGACCTTGCCTCGGCCTGCGAGCGCGCGCTTGCCGAAGCCAGGGCAGGGGGAGGAGACGGGGTGGTCGTCTACGGCCGCGGCGACGAGGTGCCGGCGGGCAAGGAATGGATGCTCTACCGGGCCTGACCGGCGGTCACAGCGCGCGGATGATCTTGCGCAGCGCCTCGTTGCGGGCGCCGAGCATCAGCACGTTCTTCATGGCGAGCTTCGGATCGTCGGTGCGGAAGATGACGCCGTTGCCGCGCACCTTGCGGTCGATCTTGAGGCGGCCTTCCTCCTCCGTCGGCGCGATGGCGACGGCGAAATACATGCGCCCGGGCTTCTTGGAAATGCCGGCGAAGAACTGCTCGTCGTCGCCGATCTCGGCGAGGAAATTGGCCATGTAGAAGGCCCATTGCACGTTCTCGAATTCCGCGAAGCGGGATTTGGCCACCGTGATGTGGCAATAGCCGAGATGCGGCGTTTCGGCCAGCGTGCGGTGGAAGATCAGCTTCGGGAACTGGATGGACTGGTGGAAGCCGTTGATGCGGTCATGGGTGACGCTGCCGGCCCGTTCCAGCTTGCGGCCGGTGCGCTCGGCAACCTCCTGGTGGCTGAGATAGCGCTTCTCCGTCGGGCTCCAGCCGAAACTGCGGTCGATGCGGCCGGTGCGCAGGAATTCGGTGTGCACGGCGGCTTTCGGCGGGTTCGCGCGCTTGAAGGCGACGGCATCGTAATATCGGAATTTCGTCTGCTGCACGCCCCGTACTCCATGCTCGCGCCCGGCCCCGCGTCCGGATTGCCGGAAAGTTTATGGAAACGTCGTTAAGCATTCCTTTCCGCCTGCGTCCCCATTCCTGCGGGTCAGGCTTTGTGGTCGCAATATGACAACAGTCGTCCCGTCGAATACATCATGCCGAAGGCGTGGGCGGTCTGCCGAAAAAGAATGCATATCGCCTTGATATGTAAGAAAAGTACAGATGCAAGGTGTTGCTCTTCTGTCGTATTTGACTGTCGTCAAATCATGACGGCGTGTCGCTTTTCGACATGCTGTCGGAGAAGTCTTGCGCTTAGATAAGGACACTCAAGGTGCCGCTCTCGAAAGAGGGCGGAGAATTGGGAAGCCGGTTGAAATCCGGCGCTGCCCCCGCAACGGTGTTGGAGAAGACGCGGCAAAAGCCACTGGACCCAAGGGTCTGGGAAGGCGCTGCGATGGTCCGAAGGGACGCTCCTCAGCCCGGAAACCAGCCTGGAGTATCGATCGTGACTGGCTGCGGCGGGCGGCCGGGAAGCGTGCAACCGGTGCGCCTGCCGCCCGAATGCCGTCTCCTTCCGTGCGCTTCATCCGCAATCTGGATATTTCGAGGACACCGGCATGGACATCAGAAGCGACGTGCTCCGCAAGCTCAAGAACCGGCGCGACGGCTACAGCCTCGAGCAGGCCTTCTACATCGACCCCGATCACTACAAGCTCGACCTGGAGACGATCTGGTATCGCGACTGGCTGTTCATCGGCCATGATTGCGAAATCCCGAAAGCCGGCAACTATTTCACCGTGCAGGTCGGCGACTATCCGGTCGTCATCACCCGCGACCGCTCGGGCATGGTGCGCGCGCTGCACAATTCCTGCCGCCACCGCGGCTCGCGCGTCTGCACCCAGCACAAGGGCTCGTCCGCCAAGCTCGTCTGTCCCTACCACCAGTGGACCTACGAACTCGACGGCTCGCTGCTCTTCGCCCGCCACATGGCGGAGGATTTCGACAGGACGCAGCACAGCCTGAAGCAGATCAACTGCCAGACCGTCGGCGGCTACATCTTCATCTGCCTTGCTGACGAGGCGCCGGATTTTGCGCCCTTCCGCGCCCTGGTCGAGCCCTATCTCGCCCGCCACCGCCTCGGCGAAACCAAGGTCGCCTTCGAAAGCACGATCATCGAGAAGGGCAACTGGAAGCTCGTCTGGGAGAACAACCGCGAGTGCTACCACTGCGCCGCCAACCATCCGGAACTCTGCCGCACCTATCCGGAAGCGCCGAGCGCGACCGGCGTGCAGGGCGCCAAGGATGATCCCGTCATCGCCGAGCATTGGGCGCGTTGCGAGGCCCAGGGCTTGCCGAGCGAATTCAGGATCTCGCCGACCGGCCAGTTCCGCGCCGCGCGCATGCCGCTCATCCAGGATGCCGAGAGCTACACCATGTCCGGCGCGCGCGCCGTCCAGCGACCACTCTCCAACGACGTGCTGGAGAGCCATATCGGCACGCTGCTGCTCTTCCATTATCCGTCGACGTGGAACCACGTTCTCGCCGACCACGCCATCACCTTCCGCGTGCTGCCGCTCGGCCCTGAACTGACGCAGGTCACCACCAAATGGCTGGTCAGCAAGGATGCGGTGGAAGGCGTCGATTACCGTCTCGACGAGCTCACCCATGTCTGGACCGAGACCAACGACCAGGATCGCCGGATCGTCGAGGAAAACGCCTTCGGCATCCGCTCGCCCGCCTACCAGCCAGGCCCCTATTCGCCGGAGGACGAGGGCGGCGTCATGCAGTTCGTCGAATGGTACTGCAACTTCATGATCGAGCGGCTCGACGGCGCCAAGAAGCCGCTTTCGCGGGTGGCATGAGATGACCGCCGCCAGCCACTTCCGTCACTTCGATGGACTCCAGCCATGGAACGATCGCCAGCACTTGCTGGAATGCACCGCCGTGACGGTGGAGACGGCCGACGTGATGACCTTCACCTTCCGCTCGGATCGCGACAACTGGTTCCGGTACCTGCCGGGCCAGTTCGTCACGCTGGAGCTGCCGGTGTCGGAAGACGAGCCGGTCATGCGCACCTACACGCTCTCCTCGACGCCCTCGCGTCCCTTCTCCGTCGCCGTCACGGTGAAGGCGCAGAAGAGTTCGATCGGCACGCGCTGGATGTTCGACAACCTGCGTCCCGGCATGAAGCTGAAGGCGTTCGGGCCGCTCGGCGACTTCTCCTTCGTGCGCTATCCGGCGGAAAAGTACCTCTTCATCTCGGCCGGCTCTGGTATCACGCCGATGATGTCGATGACGCGCTGGATGTCGGACTGCGCGCCGCAGTCGGACGTCGCCTTCGTCTCTTGCGCCCGCAAGCCGGAAGACCTCCTGTTCAAGGCGGAGCTCGAATGTCTCGCCGCGCAGATGCCGAACCTCGCGCTCGGCTTCGTCGTCGAGAGCCACAATCCGCGCGACGGCTGGCATGGCTTGCGCGGGCGGATCGATGCGGCCCGCCTCTCGCTGCTCGCCCCCGATTTCCGTGAGCGCACCGTCTTCTGCTGCGGCCCGGAGCCCTTCATGCGCGGCGTGCGCGACATGCTGAAGGTCTGCGGCTTCAACATGGACCGCTATCATGAGGAAAGCTTCCAGCCGGCCAACGCCCCGGCGCCGGAAGAAATCGCCGTTCGCGCCGGCCCGGGCGAGCCGGATGCCGGGGCCGTCTCCACCGTCACCTTCACCATGGCCGGCAAGGACGCCAAGTGCCCGCCCGGCCAGACGATCCTGCAGACGGCACGCGCCGCCGGCGTGCGCATCGGCGCGGCCTGCGAGGGCGGCCTTTGCGGCACCTGCCGGGTGATGAAGGTCTCGGGAGAGGTCGAGATGCGGCACAATGGCGGCATTCTCGATGACGAGATCGAGGAGGGTTATATCCTCGCCTGCTGCTCGCGGCCGATCGGCGACGTGTCGATCGAGGCGTAAGTCCCCCTCTGCCTGCCGGCATCTCCCCCACAAGGGGGGAGAAAGGAGAAGGCTTGCTCACCGATCAAATTTGAACGCGAACGGAGAGGCGAGGTAAGCCCCTCCCCCTTGTGGGGAGGGGTTGGGGAGGGGCTTCCCTTCAGTCGTTCTTCGCCCGGCGCGCCGGGAAGAGGATGACGTCGCGGATCGATGGCGCGTTGGTGAGCAGCATGATCAGGCGGTCGACCCCGATGCCGAGACCGCCGGCGGGCGGCATGCCCTGGTCGATGGCGTCGAGGAATTCGTCGTCGAGCTGCTTGGCCTTCTCGCCGCGGGCATGGGCTTGTTCGAGCTGCTCGACCATGCGGGCGCGCTGCTCTTCCGGGTCGTTCAGTTCCGAGAAGGCGTTGCCGAGTTCCCAGGTGTTGCAATAGGTCTCGAAACGCTCGACGAGGCGCGGTTCGCCCGGCACTTCCTTGGCGAAGGGCGAGATGTCCTTCGGGAAGTGCGTGACGTGGCTCGGCTGGATCAGCGTCGGCTCGACCTTCTCCTCGAAGATGAAGGCGAGGCATTCGCCCCAGGTCCAGTCCTTCTCCACCTCGAAGCCGGCGGCCTTGGCGGCGGCGCGGGCCTCCTCGTCCGTCTTGATCGCGAGGAAGTCGATGCCGGTCGCTTGCCTGACGGCGTCGGGCATCGGCACGCGCTTGAACGGTCCCTTGAAGGAGATTTCCTTGTCGCCGTAGGCAAACTCGGTCGAGCCGTGGATCTTCACCGCAAGCTCGGCGAACAGGCGTTCCACGAGGTCCATGATGTCCTCGTAGTCGGCATAGGCCCAGTAGCACTCCATCATCGTGAATTCGGGATTGTGCCGGGTCGACACGCCCTCGTTGCGGAAGTTGCGGTTGATCTCGAACACCTTGTCGGTGAGGCCGGAGACCAGCGTGCGCTTGAGGAACAGTTCCGGCGCGATGCGCAGGAACATGTCGAGCTTCAGCGTGTTGTGGTGCGTCTTGAAGGGCTCGGCCGTCGCGCCGCCATAGACCGAATGCAGCATGGGCGTCTCGACTTCCATGAAGCCGTCGTTCTCCATGAAGCGGCGGATGCCGGAAACGATCTTCGAGCGCTGCTGGAAGCGGAGCTTGGATTCCTCGTTGGTCATGATGTCGAGGTGGCGCTTGCGGTAGCGGATCTCGACATCGGCAACGCCGTGCCACTTCTCGGGCATCGGCAGCAGGGTCTTCGTCAGCATGACGATCTCCTGCGCGTTGATCGTCAGTTCGCCGCGCTTGGTGCGGCGCACGAGGCCGGTGACGCCGATGATGTCGCCGAGGTCGATCATCGGCAGCAGCGCGCGGGCTTCCTCGGGCGTCGTGTCCTTGTGGGAAAAGATCTGGATCTTGCCGGAGGCGTCATGGATGTCCATGAACATGCCGGAATTGCGCGAGGAATAGACGCGGCCGGCCACGGTCACGACGTCGCCGCTCTCCGTGTCGAGTTCAAGCGTCTCGTATTTCGCAGCCAGCTCCGCATTGGTCATCGTCCGGTGGAAATGCGCCGGATAGACGTCGCCGACCGTCTGGCGAAGCTGGTCGAGCTTCTGGCGGCGGACTTCCGTCGGATCGGAGGAAAGGGCGGTTTCTGTCTTCTCGTTCATTCTTCTCTGTCCTTACTTTCCGCTACCGACCATCGAGGCGACGACCTGCGCGGCGACCTTCAGGCGCTGGCGCACGACCGAACGGCCGAGGATCGCCATCGAATCGAACAGCGGCAGCGAGCGCGACGAGCCGGAGACGGCGACGAAGAGCGGGGCCACCACGACCTTCAGCTTCTTGCCGAGCCTGTCGGCGCTGGCGCGCAGTTCCGCCTCGATGCTCTCGACGGTCCATTCCGGCATCTTTTCGAGGTCCGGCTGCACCTGGTTCAGCACTTCGAGGATTTCCTCCGGCGTCGACTTCACTTTCGCAAAGGCCTCCGGCGTCAGGCCGAGATCCGACTTCAGGAGGAAGCCGGCGAGATCGGGCAGTTCGCCGAGCTTGGAAATGCGCGACTGCGAGAGCTTCAGGCCCTGGCGGACGCGGTCGTTCTCCATCGCCCAGGCCAGCACGCGCTGGGTGAACTCTTCCTCGGAAAGCTGTTCGCGCAGCCAGCGGCCGTTCAGCCAGTCGAGCTTCTGGATGTCGAAGATCGCGCCGGCCTTGGAGAGGTTCTCCGGGTCGAACTTTTCGGCGAGCTGTTCCATGGTCAGCAGCTCTTCGCCCTCGGCGATCTGCACGAAGAACAGGCCGAGGAAGTTCATCAGCGCTTCCGGCAGGTAGCCGAGCGCCGAATAATAGGAGATCGAGGTCGGGTTCTTGCGTTTCGACAGCTTCGACTTGTCGTGATTGCGCATCAGCGACAGGTGCATGAAGACCGGCGGCTCGAGGCCGAGATATTGATAGATGAGGATGTGCTTGGGCACCGAGGCGAGCCATTCCTCGCCGCGCGCCACATGCGTGATCTTCATCATGTGGTCGTCGACCACGTTGGCCATGTGGTAGGTCGGCATGCCGTCGGCCTTGAGCAGGACCTGCATGTCGACCGCATCCCACGGAATCTCGACCGGGCCGTAGACGCCGTCGACGAACTTGCACGAACCCTCGGTCGGGATCTTCATGCGCACGACATGCGGCTCGCCGGCTTCGACGCGCTTCGTCACTTCCTCTGCGGAAAGGTGGAGGCACAGGCCGTCATATTTCGGCGGCTTGCCGGCGGCGCGCTGCTCCTCGCGCATCTTCTCCAGCCGCTCGGGCGTGCAGAAGCAATTGAAGCCGTGGCCATTGGCGACGATCTTGTCGACATAGGGACGATAGATGTCCTTGCGGTCGGACTGGCGGTAGGGGCCGTAGGGGCCGCCGATATCGGGGCCTTCCGACCATTCGAGGCCGCACCATTTCAGCGCGTCCAGTACCTTCTGCTCGAATTCCGGCGTCGAGCGCGTGGCGTCCGTATCCTCGATGCGCAGGATGAAGGTGCCGTTGTGCTTCTTGGCGAAGAGGTAGTTGAACAGCGCGATATAGGCGGTGCCGACATGCGGCTCGCCGGTCGGGGAGGGTGCGATGCGGACGCGAACGCCGGATGTGCTCATGATAGGGCCTGTCGTGACATTTCAGGAGAGGATAGCCCGGATTTTCGCCGTTTCGAGCGGCGGGAAGAGGCTTTCCGTTGGGCTGGGTGAGACCATATTCAGCCCGGCGCGTCAAGAAAAACTCGGGTTTGCCTACTGCACCGGCCAGACGGCGAGCAGCGTCGGCACGCTGACGATGACGATGAGAAGAGAGAGGGGCAGGCCGACGCGCGGATAATCGGCGAACTTGTAGCCGCCGGGGCCCATGACCAGCGTGTTGCACTGGTGGCCGACGGGGGTGAGGAAGTCGCAACCCGCACCGATCGCCACGGCCATCAGGAAGGCCTCCGGCCTGTAGCCGAGCGCCCCGGCGAAACTTGCGGCGATCGGGGCCATGACGAGCACTGTCGCGGCATTGTTGAGGAAGGGCGTCACGGCCATGGCGGTCAGAAGAATGAGCGCGAGCGCGCCGAAAGGCGGCAGGTGCACGGCGACATCGCCGAGCCAGCCGGCGATGAGTTCGCTCGCGCCCGTCGTGCGCAGGCTGTCGGAGACCGGGATGAGGGCCGCGAGCATGACGAGGATCGGCCCGTCGAGCGCGCCGTAGACCTCGCGCAACGGCACGGCGCGGAACAGCACCATGGCGACGGCGGCGGCGAAGAAGCCGGTCGCGACCGGAACGAAGCCAAGCGCGGTGGACGCCATGGCGGCGATCAGGATCAGAACGGGAATGATCGCCCTTCGCGGCGCGCCGAGCAGGATCTCGCGCTGGGCGAGGGGAAGCAGGCCGAGTTCCGGCAGCAGCGTCGGCAGCGATCGGTTGTTGCCCTGCACCACGATCACGTCGCCGGGGCGCAGGCGCACCTCGGAGAGCTTTTCGCGCAGGCGCTGGCCCTGCCGGCTGACGGCGAGCAGGTTGATGCCGTAGGAGTGGAAGAGCGCGATGGAGCGCGCGGAAATGTCGATGAGGCGGGATTCGTTGCCCACGACCACCTCGATGGCGCTGATCTCGCCGGCTTCCCCGCGCCCGGCGCGGATCGGCTTGCCGGAAAGCGTCAGACCGGTGGCGGAAACCACCTTGTCGAGCGCGCTGGCCGTGCCCTCCATCAGGACCGTATCGCCCGTCATGAGCCGCACGTCAGGCAACGGCGCGATGTGGACGTGGCCGCGGATGATCGCGGTGGCGATCACCTCGCCGTCGCCGTTCTTCAGGATGTCGTTGAGCGATTTTCCGACCGAGGGCGAGCCTTCCTCCACGGTCGCATCCGAGGAATAGGCGGCTGCCTCCAGCGATTCCTCGATGCTGGCATTGTTGTTGGTGCGCTCGGGCACGATGCGGTTGAAGAACAGCATGAAGAGCACGCCGCACACCGTGAGCGTGGCGCCGACCGGCGTGAAGTCGAACATCGTGAAGCTCTCGCCGGTGATTTCCTGCCGCAGCCGCGAGACGACGATGTTGGGCGAGGTGCCGATCTGGGTCATCAGGCCGCCGAGCAGGGCCGCGAAGGCCATCGGCATCAGGAATTTCGAGGCGGGCGCGCCGGATTTGCGGGAGAACTGGAAGGCGAGCGGCATCATGATGGCGAGCGCGCCGATATTCTTGATGAAGGCCGAGAGCACCGCGACCGAGACGAGCAGCAGTGCGAGTTGGCTGCGCTTGGAGGTGAGATTCGGGAAGAAGCGCTTCACGACGATGTTGACGATGCCGGAGCGGGCGACCGCCGCGCTCACCATCAGCGCGCTGCCGACGATGATGACGATATCGTCGGAAAAGCCGGAAAAGGCCTTGTCGAAGGGCACGATGCCGAGGGCGAGCGCCAGAAGCAGGGAACAGCAGGCGACCAGATCGTAGCGGAACCTTCCCCAGATGAATGCCGCCATCATCAGCGCGATGACGACGAAGGCGAAGGTCTGCTCTAGGGTCATGTTCGGGTCCGTGCGGCGGGACGATGCTCGGCATGAATTCCCTGCACGTCGTCCCGGTTCCGCCGCAAGCGGCCCAACCGTTCAAAACTTTTGCGGAACAATCCACCCGTCAGAAGATTTGCCAAGGGAAGGCAGGTCGTGTCAACCGGACATGACGGAGATGGAGGACACGGGGATTTTTCCGGTTTCTCCCCGTGGCCAACGAAATGGCAGGCGAGCTCCCAACCCGTCCGGCCTGTCTTCGACAGATTTGCGAAATGAAACCGGCGGGATTTCTCCCGCCGGTTTCATGTTTCAGTGCGCGCCCGGCTTGCTCTTCTGCCGCGCCCTGCGTGAGATCATGTTGAGCACTTCCACGATCGCCGAGAAGGCCATGGCGGCATAGACGTAGCCCTTCGGCACATGGAAGCCCATGCCTTCGGCGATCAGCGTCGTGCCGATCATCAGCAGGAAGGCGAGCGCCAGCATGACGATCGTCGGGTTCTTCTCGATGAAGTTGGCCAGCGGGTTGGAAGCGACCAGCATGACGGTCACGGCCACGACGACGGCGACCACCATGATCGGCAGGTGAGGCGTCATGCCGACGGCGGTGATGATGCTGTCGATGGAGAAGACGAGGTCGAGCAGCAGGATCTGGCCGATGGCGGAGGCGAAGGTCGACGATACCGCGCCGCCCACCATGTCTTCCTTGTGGTCGACCGGGTCGACATTGTGGTGGATTTCCTTCGTCGCCTTCCAGACGAGGAAAAGGCCGCCGGCGATCAGGATCATGTCCTTCCACGAATAGCCGTGGCCGAAGGCCTCGAAGACCGGGGTGGTGAGCTGGACGATCCAGGCGATGGTGCCGAGCAGCGCAAGGCGCATGACCAGCGCCAGGCCGATGCCGATGCGGCGGGCCTGCACCCGGTGCTCGGCGGGCAGCTTGTTCGTCAGGATCGAGATGAAAATAAGGTTGTCGATACCGAGAACGACTTCCATCACGATGAGCGTGATGAGCGCGATCCAGGCGGCCGGGTCCTGCATGAGCGCAAGAATGCTGTCCATCCGGTCTTCCTCTCCAAAATACGGTGCAAGAATGGACTTCCGTATTTATGCAGAATTCGACCGCTGGCAAGCCGACCGGCCGCCGGTAAATCGCATTTCACGAATTCGTCATCTGATCTGCGAGCGGAAGCCAGATTTCCACGCGGCCGACCCCTGTCTCGGGATCGAAGTCCTCGCCGTAGAATTCGAGCACGTCGGGGAAGGGGCCGATCGTGCGGCCGGAGGCCGGCAGCCAGGTGCGGAAGGCAGCGTCCGCCGTCGCTGCAATGCCGTTGACATGGCTTTCGTGCGGGAACATCGCCCAGCTTTGCGCAGGGACGTGGATTGTCTCGAAGCCCGCCGGCAGGTCGTCGCTGCGTGCAACGCGCACGCCCGCGACGTAGCGGAAGCCCTCTTTGCCCGGCAGCATGCGGCACAGGCCGAAGGCGGTCTTGTCGGTCTGGCCGGGGATGTGGCCGAAATATTCGTTGAACTTCTGCCAGAGCGCCGGAATGCCGGCCGCCTTGCCGGGCTCGAAATCGGCGCCGAGGCCGGCGATGACGAAGGCATCGAGCGTTTCGATGCGGGGCGAGGGAAGGTTGCTCTTGTCGATGGCGGACATGCGGATGGGCTCCTGAAGGGTGAGGCCTGAGAGGTCGCGCCTTGCGCGCAGGGCTTCCGGCGTCAGGCCGAATTCCTCGCGGAAGGCGCGGGTGAATGCCTCATGGGAGCCGTAGCCGGCTTCGAGCGCCACCGTCAGGATGTTCTGCGCACCGCCGGCAAGCTGCCGGGCGGCCACCGAGAGACGGCGGGCGCGCAGGTATCGGTTGAGGTTCTGGCCGGTCATCTCGCTGAACCGCCGGGACAGGTGGTGGCGCGACATGCCGGCCATCGCCGCGATTTCGGAAAGCGCGATGGCGCGGCCGAAATGGCTCTCGATATACCAGATGGCCTTGGCAACGGGGTGCATGGCGTGGTCGCTCCTCATGGACAGCCGTCTTATGGCGCCCTTTAAGGCCCGTCACTTGATCGCGGTTGCGCGTTCGCGGCAATCCCCGAAAAAACGCTGGGGCTCCGCTAAGTCGCTAGGACTTGGCGCCGTAGGCCGCGAGGAAGACGCGGATCGCCGAGGTGACGTTCTTCTCGATCATGGCCGTGGAGGGAACCTCCTCCATGGAGCCGAAGATGCGCGGCTTGAAGAGACCGACCGTGGTGAGTTCGATGAACTGCTTGGCGGCCTGGGCCGTGTCGTCGCAGACGATGATGCCGGCGGCGACCTGCCGGTCGAGATAGTCCTGCAGCACCGAGACGGGGTTGATCGGCGTTGCGGAGAAGAAGCGGCTGCAGAGGCTCGGCAGGCGATGGTTGGCGGCGATCACCATGCGCATGGCGCGGATCGTCTGGTCTGCCGTCATGTGCGTGGCAAAGAGCGTGCCGAAGCCGTTGAGCGTTTCGCCGATCGGTTTCCGGCCGTCGAGCGCGTGGCGCACCGTCTCGGTGATCCGCTGGCGCTCCCGTTCGATCATGTAGCCGAACAGGTCTTCCTTGTTTTCGAAATAGACGTAGATGGTGCCCTTGGAAACGCCGGCCGCGCGCGTGATGTCGTTCATGCTGGCGGCTTCGAAGCCTTGCTCCATGAACACGCGCTTTGCGCCGTCTAGGATCTGCTCGCGCTTGGCGGGGTCCTCCCCGGCGGCGCGGCGACCCGTCTGCGGAGCGTCCGGTCGGCCTTCCGTCGTCTGCATCTCCATTCCCGTTTCCGACACCTTGCATCAACTATTTCGAACCGAGCGGTTCGATTTCTACTTGATATGCGGGAGAAACAGGATTATGTCAAATCGAACCGAACGGTTCAGTTCGAATTTTTACCCCAGAAGATGGTGGCAAGCGCATGTCGACTTCCCATGGCGCCGGCACGGCGAAGGTTCGCCCGGTCAACGACGATTATGAGGCCGAGACCGCCGAGGCCAAGCCGGTGACGGCGGAGGCGGCGCCCGCCGCGGCCGTTGCCCAGCCGGAAAAGAAGAAGGGCGGGCGCCGGCTGATGCTGCCGGTCGTCGGCCTCGTGCTGCTCGCCGCCGCCGGCTGGTACGGCTATCAGTGGTGGACGCACGGCCGTTTCATGATCTCGACCGACGACGCCTATATCGAGGGCGACATCGCCTCCATCTCCCCGAAGGTCTCGGGTTATGTCGAGGCGGTCAACGTCGTCGCCAACCAGGCGGTCAAGGCGGGCGATCCGCTCGTCACGCTCGACAATGGAGACTACCGCCTTGCGAGCGAGCAGGCCGAGGCCCAGATCGCCACGCAGAAGCTTGCGCTTGACCGCATCGACGCCCAGATCGAGGGCGCCAAGGCGAGCCTTGCCCAAGCCGAAGCCCAGAAGACGGCCTACCAGGCCGCCCTCAGCGGCGCGCAAGTCGCCGAAAAGCGCGCCAAGGAGCTGAACGCCAAGGCCGTCGGCACCACGGCTTCGCTCGACAGCGCCACCGTCGCGCTCGACCAGGCCAAGGCCAACCTCGTCGGCGCCGACGCCAACATCGTCTCGGCCAGGGCGAGCATCTCCGTTCTCGAGGCGCAGCGCGCCGAGTCCGAAAGCGGCATCCGCACGCTCGAGCTTGCCCGCGACAAGGCGGAGCGCGATCTCGGCTTCACCGTGCTGAAGGCGCCCTATGACGGCGTGGTCGGCAACGTCTCCGTGCAGGTCGGCGACCTCGTCTCGGCCGGCCAGCGCCTTGCCGCGCTCGTTCCGGTGACGGACCTCTATGTCGAGGCCAACTTCAAGGAAACGCAGATCGCCCATCTGGTGCCCGGCTCGAAGGTGCACCTGCATGTCGATGCCTACGAGAACGACGATATCCTCGGCACGGTGCAATCGATCGCGCCGGCGTCTGGCTCGGTCTTCTCGCTGCTGCCGGCGGAAAACGCCACGGGCAACTTCACCAAGGTCACGCAGCGCGTGCCGGTCCGCATCGCCCTGCCGAAGGACGCACTGGATACCGGCAAGCTGAGGGCCGGCCTCAGCGTCGTGGTCGATGTCGACAGCCGCACGGCGCCGACGGACACGGCGCTCGCCGCCAGGGCCGAATAAGGGTTTTCCAGCAAAGGAGCGCGGGCAATGGCCGCGACCGCTCTACCGGCAGCAGGCGCCCTGGCGGCGCCCGCGCAGGCCGACAAGGTTCCCGTCCGCCGGGTCGTCGCGTTCTTCGCGATGGTCTTCGGCATGTTCATGTCGATCCTCGACATCCAGATCGTCTCCGCCTCGCTGTCCGAGATCCAGGCCGGGCTCGGCGCCGGCGCGGACGAGATCGCCTGGGTGCAGACGTCCTACCTCATCGCCGAAGTCATCATGATCCCGCTGTCGGGTACGCTCGCGCGTATCGTCTCGACGCGTATCCTGTTCAGCTTCTCGGCCGCCGGCTTCACCATCGCCAGCGCGCTTGCCGCGACCGCGACGAACATCGACCAGATGATCGTCTACCGCGCCATCCAGGGCTTTATCGGCGGCGGCATGATCCCCTCGGTCTTCGCGGCCGCCTTCACCATCTTCCCGCCCTCCAAGCGCTCCGTCGTCTCGCCGATGATCGGCCTCGTCGCCACGCTCGCGCCCACCATCGGTCCGACGGTCGGCGGTTATCTCAGCCACGCCTTCTCCTGGCACTGGCTGTTCCTCGTCAACATCATTCCGGGCATCATCGTCACGGTCCTCACCTTCAACCTGATCGATTTCGACAAGCCGGAATTCAATCTGATCAAGCGCTTCGACTGGTGGGGCCTCGCCTCCATGGCGGTGTTCCTCGGCTCGCTGGAATACGTGCTGGAAGAGGGCAACAACAAGGACTGGTTCAACGACGAGCACATCGTGCTCGGCACCGTCGCCATCGTGGTCGGCGCCGTGGTCTTCTTCTGGCGGGCCTTCAAGGTGCCGTTTCCGGTGGTGGACCTGCGCGCCTTCGCCAACCGCAACTTCGCCTTCGGCTCGGTCTTCTCCTTCGTCATGGGCATCGGCCTCTACGGCCTGACCTATCTCTACCCGCTCTACCTCGCGCGCATCCGCGGCTACGATTCACTGATGATCGGCGAGACCATGTTCGTCTCGGGCCTTGCCATGTTCTGCACCGCGCCGATCGCCGGCATGATGTCGTCGCGGCTCGATCCGCGCGTCATGATGATGATCGGCTTCGGCGGCTTCGCGCTCGGCACCTGGTCGATGACGCAGCTTACCGCCGACTGGGATTTCTACGAGCTGCTCCTGCCACAGATCCTGCGCGGCGTCTCGCTGATGATCTGCATGGTGCCGATCAACAACGTCGCGCTCGGCACGCTGCCGCCAGAGCGCATCCGCAACGCCTCCGGCCTCTTCAACCTGACGCGAAACCTCGGCGGGGCCGTGGGGCTGGCGGTCATCAACACGATCCTGACGCAGCGTTCGCAGGAGCATTACCTGCGCCTGTCCGAGCATGTGCAGTGGGGCAATCCCGTCGCCGTCGAGCAGATGCGCAACATGGCCTCCAGCTTCAACGCGCACGGCCTCGACGGGGCGACCATCGCCGTCAAGCAGATGGCCGGCATGGTGCAGCAACAGGCCTATATCCTGTCCTTCATCGACATCTTCTTGCTGCTCACCTTCCTCTTCGGCGCGCTCGTCGCCTGCGCCTTCGCGATCAGCAAGCCGCAATCGGGCGTCGGAGGCGGCGGCGGGCACTGAGGCCACAAGCCTCTTGTCGAGACATTGGTCCTTCCTCCAGAATGACGGGAACGATCGATGCCCGGAGGTCCCATGCCGTTCAAGCCCACGCGCCGTCATCTCCTGACCGCGGCCGGGGGCTTCGGCCTGTCGCTTGCCTTGCCGAGGCTTTCCGGCTTCGCGCAGACGTGGCCTGCGACCGATGCGACCTTTGTCTTTTCCTGCGATGTCCATGCCTGCCTCGTCTCGGCCGACAGCCTTAGCCCGAACTGCGCGGCTGAGGGCAAGACCGATGCGGCGCTTCTGCGCCACGTCGCGGCGGTGAATGCCGTGGACGGTCTTGAGTGGCCGGCGGAGATCGACGGCAAGCCGTCCGGCCTTGCCGGCGCAGGAACGCGCATCGCCGCGCCGCGGGGCCTGGTGCTCGGCGGCGACATGACGGATGACGGCGGCGGGCAGGTGAAGGTGCCGGGCGAGGGGCGGCAGCTCCAGCAGTTTTCCAGCCGCTATCAGCAGGGCACGGGTCCCGACCGGGTGCACTATCCGGTCTATAACGGCCTCGGCAATCACGATCTCGACCAGGACGGCGCCTCGCCGCACCGCGACTGGTATCGGCGCGAACTGCGCGACTATGTCGAGCTGAATCACCGCTCGACCGTGTTCTACAAGGCCCCGGTGCCCGTCACGAACTACGATATCGATTCGGACAATTATTCCTGGGACTGGGGCGGCTTGCATCTCGTCCAGCTCCAGCGCTTCGGCGGCGACGACACGAAGGGCGCGATCAGTGGCCTGCCGTGGCTGAAGGACGACCTTGCGACCTATGCCGGCGACGGCCGGCCGGTCGTGCTCTTCCAGCACTACGGCTGGGACCGGTTCTCCACCGAGCACTGGGATCCGGCCGCGGGGACCTTCGACCCGCAGGGCGCCGGTGCCGCGCACTGGTGGAGCGATGCCGAGCGCGCCGGGCTTCTCGCCGCGCTGAAGGGCTACAATGTGGTCGGCATCTTCCACGGCCACGAGCATCCGACGCCGATGATCTACAACCACGAGGGCTACGACATCTTCAAGCCCGTCGCGGCCTTCCTGGGCGGCCTCGCGCTCGTTCGCGTAACCGATGCGTTCCTCGACATCGCGCTCGCAAGGGCCGGCGAGAACCCCGCCGACATCGTCTTCACGCACGCCTTCAGTAAGCGTTTTTCACGCTGATCAGGCTCGCCTTTCTCCGCCGTCGAAATTTCTGATTTACGTACATCAAAAATTCCTCTAAGGGTCTGCCACGGAGGAAAAATGAGACCTACGGTTCACGATATTGCCGCGGAGGCGGGCGTCAGCCTCGCCACCGTCGACCGCGTGCTCAACGACCGGCCGGGCGTGCGTGGCGTCACGCGCGCCAGGGTCGAGGCGGCGATCGCGGCGCTCGGCTATGTGCGCGACGTGGCGGCGGCGAACCTTGCGAAAAGCCGCGTCTATCCGCTGGTCTTCATCCTGCCGCAAGGCGACAATCCCTTCATGCGCGGGCTGGAGGCGCAGGTTCGCCGCGCCGGCCTGCATTCGCCGGCAGAGCGCACGCGCCTTTCGGTGGTGTCCGTTCCCGCCTTCGATGCGGTGGCGCTCGTGCGGGCGATCGATGCCGCCATCGCCGAGGATGTCGCGGGCATCGCGGCGGTCGTCGTCGATGCGCCGGAGGTCTCCGCCGCCATCGCCCGGGCGCAGGCGGCCGGCATTCCCTTCGTCACGCTGGTGTCGGATCTCGAAGGCTCCGGTCGCGATCATTTCGTCGGCGTCGACAACATCGCCGCCGGCCGCACTGCCGGCAGCCTGATGGGCCGCTTCCTCGGCGGGCGGCCCGGCCCCGTCGCGGTGCTTGCCGGCTCCATGCGCCTGCGCGACCACCGCGAGCGCCTTGACGGCTTTCTTGCCGCCATGGCGGCCATGCCGACAGCGCGCACCGTGCTGCCGGTGCTGGAAGGACAGGACGATCCGGGGCAGGCCTTCGCGCTGATTTCGCGCTGCCTCGCCGCCACCCCCGATCTTGCCGGTATCTACAGCCTCGGCGCCGGCAACCACGGCCTCGTGAAGGCCCTCTCCGGCCGTACGGATGCGGGCCTCTGCGTCATCGCGCACGAACTGACCGCCGATACCCGCGCGGCGCTCGAAACCGGCCTGATCGACGCCGTGCTCAACCAGGATGCCGGCCATGAGGTGCGCAGCGCCGTCCGCGTTCTGCGCGCCAAGGCGGATGGCTTGCCGGTGAACGCCGCGCAGGAACGCATCCGCCTCGACATCTTCATCAAGGACAATCTTCCGCCGGCCGGCCCGGACGAGGAATAGGAGAGCCACATGTATCTCGGGATCGATCTCGGCACTTCGGGCGTCAAGGCCATGCTGATCGACGCGGACCAGAAGGTCATCGGCTCGGCGTCCGGCAAGGAGGTTGCGACGGCGCGCCCGCATCCCGGCTGGTCGGAGCAGGACCCGGCCGACTGGATCCGGGCGACGGAAGAGGCCGTCGCCGGCCTTCGCGCCGCCCATCCCGGCGAATTTGCCGCCGTGCGCGGCATAGGCCTGTCCGGCCACATGCACGGCGCGACGCTGCTCGATGCCGACGACGAGGTGCTGCGCCCCTGCATCATGTGGAACGACACGCGCAGCCACCGCGAGGCCGCCGCGCTCGATGCCGATCCGCGCTTCCGCAAGGTCACCGGCAACATCGTCTTCCCCGGCTTCACCGCGCCGAAGCTCGTCTGGGTGAAGGCCAACGAGCCGGATGTCTTCGCCAGGATCCGCCGGGTCCTGCTGCCCAAGGACTACCTGCGCGTCTGGCTTGCCGGCGAGCACCTGTCGGACATGTCGGATTCGGCCGGCACCGCCTGGCTCGACACCGGCGCGCGCAAATGGTCGGCGGAACTCCTGGCCGCGACCGGCCTGGAGGAGCGCCACATGCCCGGCCTCGTGGAAGGCACCGAGCCCGCCGGCACGTTGCGTCCGGAGCTTGCCGCCCGATGGGGGCTCGGCGAGGGCGTCGTCATCGCCGGCGGGGCCGGCGACAATGCGGCCTCGGCCTGCGGCATGGGCACGGTGCGCGAAGGCACGGCCTTCGTCTCGCTCGGCACGTCCGGCGTGCTCTTCGCCGCCAATGCCAGCTACCTGCCGAACCCGGAAAGCGCTGTGCACGCCTTCTGCCATGCGCTGCCGGATACCTGGCACCAGATGGGCGTCATCCTGTCGGCCACCGATGCGCTGAACTGGCATTCGCGCGTCACCGGCGCCTCTGCCGCCGATCTCACCGGCGAGCTCGGCGACGCGCTGAAGGCGCCGTCGGGTGTCACCTTCCTGCCCTATCTCTCCGGTGAGCGCACGCCGCACAACGACGCGGCCATCCGCGGCGCCTTCCTCGGCCTCGGCCATGAGAGCGGCCGCGTGGTGCTGACGCAGGCCGTGCTGGAAGGCGTCTCCTTCGCCCTTCGCGACAATCTCGAAGCGCTGAGATCCGCCGGCACGTCGCTTTCGCGCGTCACGGCCATCGGCGGCGGCTCGCGCTCGCGCTACTGGCTGAAATCCATCGCCACCGCGCTGAACCTGCCGGTCGACCTGCCGGCCGACGGCGATTTCGGCGCCGCTTTCGGCGCCGCACGCCTCGGCCTCATCGCCGCGACCGGCGCGAACCCGGCCGAGGTGCTGACCGCGCCCGCCACTGCCGAAACCATCGAACCCGAGACGGCGCTCGCCGCCGCCTATGAGGACGCCTACCAGCGCTACCGCCGCCTCTACCCGGCGATCCGCGCCGCCTGCTGATCAACGAACACCCCAGAGGAGACACCCATGGCCACCGGCTTTTTCGGCGATATCGCCAAGATCAAATATGAAGGTCCAGAGAGCACCAATCCGCTCGCCTTCCGCCACTACAATCCCGACGAGATCGTCGCGGGCAAGCGCATGGAGGATCACCTGCGCTTTGCCGTCGCCTACTGGCACACCTTCGTCTGGCCGGGCGGGGACCCCTTCGGCGGGCAGACCTTCGAGCGCCCGTGGTTCGAGGATTCGATGAAGGCCGCGAAGCTCAAGGCCGATGTCGCCTTCGAGTTCTTCCAGCTGCTCGGCGTGCCCTTCTACTGCTTCCACGATGCCGACGTGCGCCCGGAAGGCAGGGACTTCGTCGAGAACACGAAGAACCTCAACGAGATCGTCGACTATTTCGCGCAGAAGCAGGCCGAAACGGGCGTGAAGCTGCTCTGGGGCACCGCCAACCTCTTCTCCAACCGCCGCTACATGGGCGGCGCAGCGACCAACCCGGATCCCGATGTCTTCGCCTTCGCCGCGGCGACGGTGAAGACCTGCATCGACGCGACGCACCGCCTCGGCGGCGACAATTACGTTTTGTGGGGCGGCCGCGAGGGCTACGAGACCCTGCTCAACACCAATATCGGCCAGGAGCTCGACCAGCTCGGCCGCTTCGTCAACATGGTCGTCGAATACAAGCACAAGATCGGCTTCAAGGGCGCGATCCTCATCGAGCCGAAGCCGCAGGAGCCGACCAAGCACCAGTACGACTACGACGTCGCGACGGTCTTCGGCTTCCTCAAGAAATACGGCCTTGAGAACGAGGTGAAGCTCAATATCGAGCAGGGCCACGCCATCCTCGCCGGCCATTCCTTCGAGCACGAGCTGGCGCTCGCCAACGCGCTCGGTGTCTTCGGCTCCATCGACATGAACCGCAACGACTACCAGTCCGGCTGGGACACCGACCAGTTCCCGAACAACGTGCCGGAAATGGCGCTGGCCTATTACCAGGTTCTCGCCGGCGGCGGCTTCACGACGGGCGGCACGAATTTCGACGCGAAGCTGCGCCGCCAGTCGATCGATCCGGAAGACCTGTTGATCGGCCACATCGGCGGCATGGATTGCTGCGCGCGCGGCGTGAAGGCGGCGGCGAAGATGCTGGAGGACAAGGCGCTCTCCGGGCCGCTTTCCGAGCGCTATGCCGGCTGGCAGAAGCCGGACGCGCAGGAGATCCTCGCCGGCGGCTCCTCGCTGGAGGCGCTGGAAGCCTATGTGCTTGACGGCAACGTCAATCCGCAGCCGCGCTCCGGCCGGCAGGAGTTTCTGGAAAACGTAGTCAACCGCTACGTCTGATATCGCCTGCTATTGCCGAACGAATCCCTGGGGCGCCTTCGGGCGCCCCTTTTTGTTTCTAGGAAAAGTGTGCTTCACGTAAAGTGAGGAGGGGATCAGTATTGTTCTGTCGAATATCGTGTTCTGGTTCGTATTGATCGATATGCAGTATTACAATAAGCGATACTTACTAATTAAATCTGAAGGTAACTTGCGCTTCGTCAATTTACGGGAAAGTATTGCGGTCGATCTTATAGTTCTTGTTTACTGTCTCCTGCGAAAAATCGCGACAGGGCGAAGGATGCGGTCCCGATTCGGGATCCGGCATCTGCCGCCAGTCCAACAATACGGGGAATCTGTCCGATGCCAGCGCAGGATACCAAGACCAAGCAGTTGAACGAACGCCTGCAATTCGTCGATCTCGACACGCGCCAGCGGGATGCGCTGAAGCGGGCGCTGCCGACCATTTCCGCCTCGCTCGACGGCGCGCTCGACACCTTCTACCGCAAGGCGCGCGCGACGCCGGAGACGGCCCGCTTCTTTTCCAGCGAGGCGCATATCCAGAGCGCCAAGGGCCGGCAGGTCAAGCATTGGGAACTGATCGGCTCGGCCAATTTCGACACGCAATATGTCGATGCCGTCACGACGATCGGCAAGACCCACGCCCGCCTCGGCCTCGAGCCGCGCTGGTATATCGGCGGTTACGCGCTGATCCTCGAAGCCATCGTCGAGAGCGTCATCGCAAAGCACCTCGAAGGCTTCCTCTACCGCAAGAAGGCGGCGGCGCTGGGCGGGGAGATCACCGCCATCGTCAAGGCCGCCCTGGTCGACATGGATTATGCGATCTCGGTCTATCTCGAAGCGCTCCAGGAGGAGCGTGAGAAATCCGAGGCCGAGCGGCAGGCCCGCAATGCCGAGCAGGAAGAGGCGCTTGCCGCGCTCGATGCCTCGCTGACCCGCCTTGCCGGCGGCGACCTCACGGCCGCCATTTCCAAACCGCTCGCCCCGCAGTTCGAGGGCCTGCGCTCCAATTTCAACTCGGCCATCGCGAAGCTGGACGACACGCTCGGCGCGATCGTCACGGCGGCGGACGATGCGGCCGGCAATTCCGGCGAGCTCGTTCACGCCACCGACGACATGGCCAAGCGCACCGAGCAGCAGGCGGCGTCCCTCGAGGAGACGGCGGCGGCCGTCGAGGAGATCACCACCATTTCCCGCGAGGCGGCCGGGCGGGCGGAAGAGGCCCGCCGCGTCGTGCGCAGCGCAACGGAGGAGGCCGAGCGCTCGGGCGAGGTGGTCGAGCAGGCGGTCGGCGCCATGAGCGCCATCCAGGATTCATCCGGCAGGATTACCCAGATCATCGGCGTCATCGACCAGATTTCCTTCCAGACCAACCTCCTGGCGCTGAATGCCGGCGTCGAGGCCGCCCGCGCCGGCGAGGCCGGCAAGGGCTTTGCGGTCGTGGCGCAGGAGGTGCGCGAACTCGCGCAGAAATCCGCCGAGGCCGCCAAGGAGATCAAAGCGCTGATCGACAAGTCCTTCGCGGATGTGCAGCTCGGCGTGTCGCTGGTCAACCGAACGGGCGAGGCGCTGCATCATATCGGCGAGCAGGTCGTGCACATCAACGCCCATATCGACGCCATTGCCAGCTCCGCACGCGAACAGTCGGCCGGCATTTCCGAGATCAACACGGCCGTCGGCAGCATGGACCAGATGACCCAGCAGAATGCCGCGATGGTGGAAGAAACCAACGCCGCAACGCACAATCTCATGCAGGTCAGCACCACGCTGAAGGGGCTCGTGGACCGGTTCGTCGTCTCGGCGGAGCGCAGCGAGCGGCCGGCAAGGCCAGCGCAGCGGCGGTATGGATGAGGCTGGCGGTTGGCCTGCCTCTGCCCTGCCGGGCATCCCTGAGAGTAGGGCAGTCGCATATGGACTGGGAGATCGCGTCTTGCCCCTTCTCCCCGTCGGGGAGAAGGTCGCGGCAGCGGGATGAGGGGGGCGCAGATGTGAGAGGTCGTACAAGCGCCCTCATCCGACCCTTCGGGCCACCTTCTCCCCGAGGGGAGAAGGGCAATGGCAGAGAGGCATCTCGCCGCCCCACCACCGCGCCCGTTACCGCCTCACGAAACGCCGTGCCGGCGTCGAAACCGAATTGCGCACGATGAGGTCGGGCGTCAACAGGATTTCCGCGTCCGGCGGCTCGCTGCCGGAGAGCAGTTCCAGCAGCAGCGCCATGGAGCTCTTGCCGATGGCGGTGCGCGGCTGGCGGATCGTGGTGAGCGAGGGCGTCATGAAGGTCGCCTGCGGCACGTCGTCGAAGCCGGTGACGGAGAAGTCGGTCGGGATGTCGTAGCCGCGCGCGCCGAGCCCGATGATCACGCCGATCGCCGTCTGGTCGTTGACGCACATGAAGGCGCTCGGCAGCGTGTCGCGCATGAAGAGCTGTTCGAGCGCCAGCCGCCCGCTCTCGATGGTCCCGTCGCCTTCGAGGATGATGCGCTCGCCCACCGGTACGCCCGCGGCGTCCAGCCCCTCGTCATAGCCCTGCCGGCGGCGGCTATAGGCAAGGCGCGTGCGCGAATCGCCGATGAAGGCGATCTTGCGGTGGCCCTCGGCGATGAGGAGGTCGACCGCCTTGCGCGCGCCCTCGATGTCGTCCACGCCGACATAGGGAATGCCGCCATTGTAGACCGGCTCGAAGACGCCGACGCTCGGCGGCAGGCGCGCCGTCATGGTCTGGTGGCCGAAGGGCAGGATGCCGGTGAACAGGATCAGCCCGGCCGCCTGGTTGGAGTTGAGGAACTTCAGGTATTCGAGCCCGCGCTGCGGGTCGTTGTGCGTGTGGCCGATCAGGATGCCGTAGCCATGCGCGCGCGCCTCGTTTTCCAGGCCGATCAGGATGTTGGAGAAGTTAGGGTCGCCGATGTCGGGCGCCACGACGAGGATCATGTTGGACCGGCCGAGCCGCAGGCTGCGCGCCATGGCATTGGTCGTGTAGCCGGTGATGGCGATCGCCTGGTTGACCTTCAGCCGCGTCGAGTTCGCCACCTTTTCCGGCGTGTGGATCGCCCGCGACACGGTCGCGATCGAGACCTGCGCGATGCGCGCGACATCCTCGATCGTGGCGGGGCTGGACATCGACAAACTGGCTCCCACTCGGCGATGGCGGCTTCACAAAGGCGGCGCGTGAAGCGTCGGCAATCGCGGAAACCAAGGATTTGCGGGGACACTACACAGACTGGCCCGCGGGTCAAACGGCGCTTGGTGAAAATTCCTGATATCCAATGATGTAAACCTTTACATAAGCAGTGTAAAGGTTTACATCATCCTTCAAGCGGTCGAGGAGCCGCAGGGAGGAAATCCATGAATCCGGACGCTGCCGACGGGGCTCCCGTCGTTCTGGCTGCACGCCGCATCAGCAAGTCTTTCAACGGCGTACAGGTGCTGTTCAGCGTCAATTTCGAGCTGCACGCCGGCGAAATCCATGCCTTGATGGGTGAGAACGGCGCCGGCAAGTCGACGCTCGTGAAGATCCTCTCCGGCTTCGAGCAGCCGACCTCCGGCGAAATCCTGCTCGACGGTCAGTCGGTCAAGCTGCCGCCGAACGGCCAGGCCGAAGCGCTCGGCATCGTCATCATCCACCAGGAATTCAATCTCGCCGAACACCTCACCGTAACGGAGAGCCTGTTCCTCGGCCGGGAGGTCACGCGCTTCGGCGTGCTCGACCGCAAGTTCATGCGCGCTGAAACGCGCCGCGTGCTCGACCAGCTCGGCTCCCATGTCGACGAGAACGCGCTGATCAGCTCGCTCTCCATCGCCGACAAGCAGATGGTCGAGATCGCCAAGGCAATCAGCCGCGATGCGCGCATCATCTTCATGGACGAGCCGACGGCCGTCCTCTCCCGCGAGGAGACAAACTACCTGTTTCGCCAGGTGCGCAAGCTGCGCGAGAAGGGCACGTCCTTCGTCTTCGTCTCGCACAAGCTGGACGAAGTGATGGAACTGACCGACCGCGTGACGGTGCTGCGCGACGGGCAATGGGTTAAGACCGCGCCGACGAGCATTCTTGATGGCGAATCCATCGCCCAGCTCATGGTCGGGCGCGAACTTTCCAGTCTCTATCCTGCCAAGCAGGAGCCGAGCGTGGATGAGGAGGTGACGCTTTCCGTCCAGGGGCTTTCGACGCATTACGTCAAGGATGCCAGCTTCGAGGTGCGCAAGGGCGAGATCCTCGGCTTTTCCGGCCTGATCGGCTCGGGCCGGTCGGAGCTGATGGAGGCGGTCGCGGGCCTGCGCTCGCGCCTTGCCGGCGAGGTTTCCGTGCGCGGCGAAAGCGTGCCGGGCGGCGACGTGCATGCCGCCAACCGCGTCGGCATCGCCTACATGACCAAGGACCGCAAGCACAAGGGCCTGCTGCTCAACTCGCGCATGACGGCGAACCTCACGCTGCAATCGCTGGAAAAGCACGGCAACTACGGCTATCTCAGCCCGAAGAGCGAGGCCGCCGCGCTGGAGCGCGCCCGCCGCCGTTTCGACATCCGCGTGCGCGACGGGCGCGTCGTCGCCGGCCGCATGTCTGGCGGCAACCAGCAGAAGCTGCTGCTCGCCAAGGTCATGGAGACCGAGCCCGACGTCATCATCATCGACGAGCCGACGCGCGGCATCGATGTCGGCACCAAGCAGCAGATCTACCACTTCATCTCGGCGCTCGCCCGCGACGGCAAGTCGATCATCGTCGTCTCCTCGGAGATGCCGGAGATCATCGGCCTGTGCACACGCGTCGCCGTCATGCGGGAAGGGCGGATCGTCGGCATTCTCGAAGGCGAGGAGATCTCCGAGCAGGAGATCATGCGCTATTCGGCGGGCCTGAAGAAGAAGACCGCGGCCTGAGCGAAAAGCCGGCTGCATCACCATAACGAAGTCACGCGGGGACGACCATGACGGCAAGCGAAGAGGCGGGCGAAACGAAGGCGAGGGGCCGAAGCTGGCGGGACGTCGATCTCAGGGCCGTCGCGCCCTTTGCGGCGCTGGCGCTGCTTCTCGTCGTCGGCGCGCTGGTGAACCCCAATTTCATCGGACTGACCAACCTGGCGAATGTCGCGACGCGCAGCGCCTTCATCGCCATCGTCGCGGTCGGCGCGACCTTCGTCATCTCCTCGGGCGACCTCGACCTCTCGGTCGGCTCGATGGTGGCCTTCGTCGCCTCGCTCATGATCCTCTTCATGAATTCCGGCGCCATCGCCGATCCGTCGTTGATGCTGACGGCGGCGATCGTGCTCACCATCGTCATCGGCGCGGGCTGCGGGCTTCTGAACGGCCTCATCACGACGGTCGGCAAGATCGAGCCCTTCATCGCCACGCTCGGCACGATGGGCATCTATCGCGGCCTGACGACATGGCTCTCGCAGGGCGGCGCGATCACGCTTCGCGAGCCGGAATTGCAGGCGCTCTACCGTCCGGCCTATTTCGGGACGCTGTTCGGCGTGCCGATCCCGATCGTCGTCATTCTCGCCGTCACGAGCGTCGCCGCGTTCATCCTCTACCGCACGCGCTACGGCCGCCATGTCGTCGCCGTCGGCTCGAACAGCGACGTCGCGCGCTATTCGGGCATTCCGGTCAACCGGGTGCGCACCATCGCCTTCGTCATCCAGGGCCTGTGCGTCGCCATCGCCGTGCTGCTCTACGTGCCGCGCCTCGGCTCCACCTCGGCCACCACGGGCATCCTGTGGGAGCTGCAGGCGATCACCGCGGTCGTCGTCGGCGGCACGGCGCTGAAGGGCGGGGCGGGGCGCGTCTGGGGCACGATCTGCGGCGCCTTCATTCTCGAACTGGTCGGCAACATCATGCTGCTGTCCAACTTCATCAGCGAATACCTGATCGGGGCCATTCAGGGCGCGATCATCATCATTGCGATGCTCGTCCAGCGTTCGCTGGTGCGGAAATCGTGAGGCCAGGCAGCACCGGCATGCGCAAACTGCCGGTGCTGCGGGGAAAGAGCCGGGTTCACGGGTCCCCGGTGACGAAGGAAGACCTGCTTTTGGGAGGAAACTCATGCGCAAGAAACTGTTGGGCCTGACGGTCGCGGCAATGGCTCTCGTCGCCGGCGTCGTGCACGCTCAGGAAGAAAAGAAGGTGACGATCGGCGTTTCGATCCCGGCCGCGAGCCATGGCTGGACCGCGGGCGTGATCTATCACGCCGAGCGCGTCGCCAAGCAGCTGATGGAGAGCCATCCGGGCCTCAACGTCGTCGTCAAGACGTCCCCCGATCCGGCCAGTCAGGCGAATGCCGTGCAGGACCTTGCGACGCAGGGCATCGACGCGCTCGTCATCCTGCCGACGGATCCCGATCCGCTCGTCAACGCCATCAAGGAGATCAAGGACAAGGGAACGTTCGTCTCCCTCGTCGACCGTGCGCCGAGCGTCAACGACAATTCGGTGCGTGACCTTTACGTCGCCGGCAACAACTTCGCGCTCGGCCAGACGGCAGGCGAGTACATCAAGACGACGACGCCGGAAGCCGAAGTCGTCGTGATCCGCGGCATGCCGATCCCGATCGACCAGGAACGCCAGAACGGCTTCGACAAGGGCATCGAAGGCTCCAGCGTCAAGGTTCTCGACCGCCAGTACGGTAACTGGAACCGCGACGACGCCTTCAAGGTCATGCAGGACTACCTGACCAAGTACCAGAAGATCGACGTCGTATGGTGCCAGGACGACGACATGGCCGTAGGCGTGCTGCAGGCCATCGAGCAGGCCGGCCGCACGGACATCCAGTATGTCGTGGCCGGCGCCGGCTCGAAGGACATGATCAAGAAGGTCATGGACGGCGACAAGATGATCCCGGTCGACGTGCTCTATCCGCCGGCAATGGTCGGCACCGCGCTCGAAATGACCGCCGCCAACTTCTACGGCCAGGTCCCGGTCCGCGGCGTCTACACGATCGACGCCACGCTGATCACGAAGGACAACGCGAAGGACTTCTACTTCCCGGACTCCCCGTTCTGATCTGAAGACGACGCGAGCCGCCCGGGCGTCATGACCCGGGCGGTTTTTTCCCGGCCGAGACAGGCATTCCGCATTGCCTGAGCCGTCAAAGGCCGATAGCTTTCCACGCGCTGCGGTACGTACCGCAGGAATATTCGAGACCGACCGGAAGCGCGGTCGGGTCCATGGGAGGAAGCCAAAGATGAAGACGATCAAGGGGCCCGGCCTGTTTCTCGCTCAGTTCGCCGGCGATGCCGCGCCGTTCAACTCCTGGGACGCGATCACCAAATGGGCGGCCGATATCGGCTACAGGGGCGTGCAGGTCCCGACCTGGGATTCGCGCCTCATCGACCTGAAGAAGGCGGCCTCCTCCAAGGACTATTGCGACGAATTCGCCGGCAAGGCGCGCGAGAACGGCGTCGAGGTCACCGAACTTTCCACGCATCTCCAGGGCCAGCTCGTCGCCGTGCACCCCGCCTATGACGAGGCCTTCGACGGCTTTGCGGCGCCCGAGGTGCGCGGCAATCCGAAGGCGCGGCAGGAATGGGCCGTCGAGCAGGTGAAGATGGCGCTGACGGCCTCGCGGAACCTCGGGCTCGACGCCATGGCCAGCTTCTCTGGCGCGCTCGCCTGGCCCTTCGTCTATCCCTGGCCGCAGCGCCCGGCCGGTCTGGTGGAGACCGCCTTTGACGAGCTGGCGAAGCGCTGGAAGCCGATCCTCGACCATGCCGAGGACAACGGCGTCGACGTCTGCTACGAGATCCATCCCGGCGAGGACCTGCACGACGGCATCACCTACGAGATGTTCCTGGAGCGCACCGGCAACCATGCCCGCGCCTGCATGCTTTACGATCCCTCGCACTACGTGCTGCAGTGCCTCGACTATCTCGACAATATCGACATCTACAAGGACCGCATCCGCATGTTCCATGTGAAGGATGCCGAGTTCAACCCGACCGGCCGGCAGGGCGTCTATGGCGGCTACCAGGGCTGGGTGAACCGCGCCGGCCGCTTCCGCTCGCTCGGCGACGGCCAGGTCGATTTCGGCGCCGTCTTCTCCAAGATGGCCGCCAACGACTTTGCCGGCTGGGCCGTGGTCGAGTGGGAATGCGCGCTGAAGCATCCGGAGGACGGCGCGCGCGAGGGCGCGGAATTCGTCAAGGCGCACATCATCCGCGTGACGGAAAAGGCCTTCGACGATTTCGCCGACGCGGGCACGGACGAGGCGGCCAACCGGCGCATGCTGGGGCTCTAGGCAGTCAAGACCCCTCCCCAACCCCTCCCCACAAGGGGGAGGGACTTAAGCCGCGGCGGTGCCGCGTGTCTTCTCCCCCCTTGTGGGGGAGATGGCCAGCAGGCCAGAGGGGGTCTTTTTCACGAATGTAGGTCTGAGGAGAAAATCATGGCAATCGAAGGAAGCGCAAGCGACACGCGGCAGCCTCGCATCCGGCTCGGCATGGTCGGCGGGGGCTCAGGCGCCTTCATCGGCGCGGTGCACCGCATCGCCGCCCGGCTCGACGATCAATACGAGCTCGTCGCCGGCGCGCTCTCGTCCTCGCCGGAAAAGGCCGAGCAGTCGGCGCGCGAGCTGGGCCTCGATCCGTCGCGCAGCTACGCCAGCTTCAAGGAGATGGCGATCCGCGAGGCGAAGCTGAAGAACGGCATCGAGGCGGTGGCGATCGTCACGCCGAACCACGTCCATTACGAAGCGGCCAAGGAATTCCTGAAGCGCGGCATCCACGTCATCTGCGACAAGCCGCTGACCTCGACGCTTGGCGACGCGCGCAAGCTGAAGAAGCTGACGGAGGAGAGCGACGCGCTCTTCGTGCTCACCCACAATTATACCGGCTATCCGATGGTCCGGCAGGCGCGCGAGATGGTCGCCAACGGTGAGCTCGGCACGATCCGCCTCGTGCAGATGGAATATCCGCAGGACTGGCTGACGGAGGACATCGAGTCGAGCGGCCAGAAGCAGGCCGCCTGGCGCACCGACCCGACCAAGTCCGGTGCCGGCGGCTCGACCGGCGATATCGGCACCCATGCCTACAATCTCGGCTGCTTCGTCTCGGGCCTGGAGCTCGCGGAGCTCTCCGCCGATCTCGACAGCTTCGTGCCGGGCCGCCGGCTCGACGACAACGCCCATGTCATGATGCGCTTCAAGGAGAGGGACGGCGTTACCGCCAAGGGCACGCTGTGGTGCAGCCAGGTCGCGCCCGGCCACGAGAACGGCTTGAAGGTCCGCGTCTACGGCACCAAGGGCGGCCTCGAATGGGTGCAGGCCGATCCGAACTATCTCTGGTACACGCCCTTCGGCGAGCCGAAGCGGCTGATCACGCGCAACGGTGCTGGCTCGGGCGCTGCCGCCGCCCGCGTCAGCCGCGTGCCCTCCGGGCATCCGGAAGGTTATCTCGAAGGTTTCGCCAACATCTATTCGGAAGCCGCCCGCGCCATCCACGCAAAGCGGAGCGGCGCCGCGATCGATCCCGCCGTCATCTATCCGACGGTGGACGACGGTCTGAAGGGCATGATCTTCGTCGATGCCTGCGTGCAGTCCTCGAAGAAGAACGGCGCCTGGGTGAAGGTCTGACCCATCGGCCTCGCCGCCGCCTTAGAGTTTGTCAGGGAAAAGTGGGAACCGGTTTTCCCGAAAAGACAAACGAAAACAAAAGAATTTAGAGCATGTCTGGTTCAATCTGAACCTGACATGCTCTATCGCGGCGGCCGGGCCTTGCGTCAGGCGAAGATGCCGCCGAGGCGGATGACGAGCTTCTTGTCGAACATGTGCCCGCGATCGAACATCCAGTTCAGCGCGTCCCGCGTTGACCAGGCGCGCTTGTAGGGGCGGGCGCTGGTCAGCGCCTCGAACACGTCGCAGACGGTGGACAGCCGGATTTCCGGGCTGATCTGCTCTGCCTTCAGGCCGAGCGGATAGCCGCTGCCATCAAGCATTTCATGGTGGTGCCGGCAGATGTCGAGGACGAGGTCCGACAGGCTGCCTTGTTCCTGGAGGAGCCGGTAGCCGACCTCGGGATGGCTGCGCATGAGGCGCCTCTCGTCGGCTTCCAGTCCGCCGCTCTTGTTCAGGATGGCGTTGGGCACCATGAGCTTGCCGACATCGTGCAGCAGGCCGGCGACGCCGAGTTCGCGCACCGCGTCGTCGCCATGGCCGAGGGACCGGGCAAGCCGCATCATCAGCGCGCTCACCGCCAGCGAATGCACATAGGTGCCCTCGTCCTTGGTCTTGAGGCGGGTGACCTTGAGGAAGACATCCGGCGAGGCGTCGATCCGGTCGGAGATCTCGTCCGCGACGGGCGCCAGCGTCTCGACCTGCAATTGCCCGAACCGCACCGCCTCGAAACTGCCGCGCAGGGTGCTCGTCGCCGCCGCGACGGTCTCGGCCGTGCGCTTGCGCTCCTCGGACTGCCGGGCCGCCGGCGTGCTGGTGTCGATTTCGACCGTACTCTTCTGCGGGTTGACCAGCGCATAGACCGCCGACGTGGCGAGGATGGCGCGTACGGTTTCGTCTGATTGCACGAGGAAGCGACGGCTGGAGAATTCGGCGTCCGGGCATTCGACCGATTCGACGAACATGCCTTTTCGAACGAGATGCTTCGGAATGCGTCGTACCACGTGTGTCTCCGTCCCAGCACATGGATACTTTATGGCACGAAATCCTAAGCCTTATTTAAGGGGCGTCTGATTTAGAGGCGCGGTCCATGGCGCGGCGCGGGGAATTTCCCGCCCGCAACCGTCTCATTTCCCGGAAGAAGCGCCCTCGAATTTCCCCACCCCCTCGACCCATGCCTATACTGCGCGCATCCCGCCGCGGATACACTGCAAGGCGTTGCAGCGAGGCGGGGTCGGCGCTTTGGGTGCGGGAAGGACGTAAGCCTTCATCGAAAGGGTCCGCGGAAAATGGTCTCCCTCCGGCGACACGGGGGAAGCGACGGGACATCGGGCCGACCCTTCGCTTCACGGCCCCGAACGGCGCGCCGGGCGTGCCTGTGCGGCACACAAGGGGGACGGGACTGGCGGATGCGTCGGCATCGTCCGCCGGAAGGAAAGCAGTCCGGGGAGAGGCCTCCCCGTCCGGATCGCCAAGGCGTGCGGCCGGATGCAAAAACGGAGATGTTCCCTTCCGGAAACCGGCGAGAACCATCCCCTGTCCCGGCCCTTGCAGAGAGACCGAAGACGCGGGCACAAACCGCCGAACGGGGCGCCGGAAGGTGTCATACCAAATACTTTCGATGCGGCACCACCGGCGCCCCGTCCGATGCTCTTTCCCAAAACCACGGGCGAAATCCGCCGCGTGGATGCGCGCGCATGAAGATGATTGACTTTCCGCAAAACCGCTTTACTGCAACGTTGCAGATTTGCCCTGAGCGTTACAATCCGGGAGAAGACCGATGAGCGACCCCAAGACCCTTGCCGACCGCTTTCCCGGCGATTTCGTGTTCGGCGTGGCGACCGCCGCCTTCCAGATCGAGGGTGCGGCGAAGATGGATGGCCGCAAGCCGTCGATCTGGGATGCCTTTTCCAACATGCCCGGCCGGGTCTTCGGCCGCCACAATGGCGACGTCGCCTGCGACCACTACAACCGCCTCGACGAAGACCTCGATCTCATCCAGTCGCTGGGTGTCGAGGCCTACCGGTTCTCCATCGCCTGGCCGCGCATCGTTCCCGAGGGCACCGGGCCGGTGAACGAGAAGGGGCTCGATTTCTACGACCGCCTCGTCGATGGCCTCAAGGCCCGCGGCATCAAGGCCTTCGCCACGCTCTACCACTGGGATCTGCCGCTGATGCTCATGGGCGAGGGCGGCTGGACCGCGCGGCAGACGGCCTATGCCTTCCAGCGCTATGCCAAGACCACCATCGCCCGGCTCGGCGACCGGCTGGATGCCGTGGCGACCTTCAACGAGCCCTGGTGCTCCGTCTGGCTCAGCCACCTCTACGGCATCCACGCGCCGGGCGAGCGCAGCATGGGCGCGGCGCTGCACGCGTTGCATTTCACCAATCTCGCCCATGGCCTCGGCGTCTCGGCCATCCGCTCGGAGCGGCCGGGCCTGCCCGTCGGCCTCGTGCTGAACGCCCATTCGATCTATCCCGGCAGCGACGGGCCGGCGGACCGGGCGGCGGCGGAGCGCGCCTTCGATTTCCACAACGGCGTCTTTTTTGGTCCGGTCTTCAAGGGCGAATATCCCGAGCGCTTCCTCTCCGCCCTCGGCCACCGCATGCCGGATATCGAGCCCGGCGACATGGAGACGATCTCCCAGCCGCTCGACTGGTGGGGCCTCAACTACTATACGCCGATGCGCGTTAGCGACGATCCGGCCGAGGGCGCCGCGTTCCCGGCGACCGTGCCCGCGCCGCCCGTCGCCGATGGCAAGACCGACATCGGCTGGGAGGTCCAGGCGCCCGCGCTCGGCGCCCTCATCCGCAAGCTCAACGCCGCCTATCGGCTGCCCGACTGCTACATCACGGAGAACGGCGCCTGCTACAATATGGGCGTGACGGACGGCGTGGTCGACGACCAGCCGCGCCTCGACTACATCGCCGAACATCTCGGCGTCACGGCCGACCTCATCGGCGAGGGCTATCCGATGCGCGGCTATTTCGCCTGGAGCCTGATGGACAATTTCGAATGGGCGGAAGGCTATCGCATGCGCTTCGGTATCGTCCATGTCGACTACGAGACGCAGGCGCGCACGATCAAGAAGAGCGGCCACTGGTACGCCGCCCTTGCCGGCCGCTTCCCGAAGGGCAACCATCGAACCGTAAAGGAATCATAACGGTTCTGCCGCATCATCGCCTCTCGGTCGGAGAAGACGATGCTGCGGCTTGCGCACCACCTTTCTGGCATGCTCGGCGCCAGGCGGCTTTTGGTCGTCCTCGGCGTGCTCGCCTCCTTTGCGGTCGTGGTCAGCCTCGCCACCGTACTCGTCATGATGGCGCTCGGCTTCCTGGCGAACCGGGCGAACGAACTGGACGAGGAGCGCACGCGCCAGACCGTCTTCGGCGCGCTGTCCTCCATGCGCAGCTCCATGGTCACCACCGTGCGCGACTATGCGGTCTGGGACGACGCGGTGAGCGCCATCTACGGCACGCCGGACATGCCATGGCTCACCGCCAATATCGGCCTGGCCACCCAGGGCGGCCCGCTGTTCGACACGGTTTTCCTCGTCGACGAGAAGGGTGGCACAATGCTCGCCTATCGAAACGGCGCCCCCTTCGCGGCGGATGCGCGATCCTATGGCGGGACGGTGTTGACGGATCTCTACGGCAAGGTGTTGAAGGCGGGGCTCGAGCCGGGCGAGGAACTCGGCGCGTTCCTGCGCACGCCGGATGGGCCGGCCGTCGCGGCCATCTCGGCGGTGCGTCCGGTTTCCGATGCCGTGAAGGCGCCCGCGAATGCCCTGCGCACGCTGGTCATCATCCGCCATCTGTCGCCCGCCCGCATCGCGCGGATCGCCGACAATTTCCTGGTTTCCGGCCTGCTGCTTTCGGAGGAACCGCCGGCAAAGGGCGCCAGCGTGGCGATCAGCGATCCCGAAGGCCAGACCCTCGGTTTCCTCTCATGGACGCCCGAGATGCCCGGCGACAAGAGCTATGCGCAGGTGCGCCCGCTCGTCCTGCTGGCGCTCGGCGGCGTCATCTTCTTCTTCGTGCTGCTCGTCCTGACCGGCGCCGCCTTCACGATCCGCCTCAAGGCGGATGAGAACAAGGCGCGCCTGCAGGCGATCACCGACCGGTTGAGTGGCCTGCGCAACCGCACCGGCCTTTACATCGCCCTCGAAGAGCTCACCGTGCGCGCGGCGGCGCAGGAGCGCGACGTCGTGATGCTCTATCTCGATCTTGACGGCTTCAAGGACGTCAACGACTTCTACGGCCACGCCGTCGGCGACCGGCTGATCCGCGGGGTTTCGGCGGGCCTTTCCCGGCTCGTGCCCGCCAATGCCATGCTCGCCCGCATCGGCGGCGACGAATTCGCCATCGCCTTCAGCGGCGATCCGCACGGGCCGGAGATCGGCCGGCTCATCGGTTCGCTGCTCGATTTCTTCTCCGAGCCGTTCTCGATCGGCGAGCGCGTCGCCGTCGTCGGCGCCAGCATCGGCATCGCGGTCTCGCGCCGCGGCGATGTCGGCGGCGAGGAGCTGCTGCGCCGCGCCGATGTTGCCATGTACCGGGCAAAACATGCCGGCCGCGGGCGCGCCATGCACTATGAGGTGCTGATGGACGACGACCGCGATGCGCGGCGCGAGATGGAGGATGCGCTGCGGGCGGCTGTCGCGCGCGGCGAGATCGACGTCGTGTTCCAGCCGATCGTCAGGGCGGGCGACCGAACCATCTGCGGCGTCGAGGCGCTGGCCCGCTGGTATCGCGGCGGAACGGTGCCAGTGCCGCCGGATGTCTTCATTCCGCTGGCGGAGGCGACCGGCGTCATCGATGCGCTCGGCCCGCTGGTGCTGAAGCGCGCCTGCGAGGCGGCGCGCCATTGGCCGGAGATCGGTATTTCCATCAACGTCTCGCCGGCGCAGTTCCGCAATCCCTATTTCCCCGACCAGGCGCTCGCCATCATCGCCGCTGCCGGCATCGAGCCATCGCGCGTCACGCTGGAAATCACCGAGGGCTACTTCATCCAGAATCCCGGTCGCGCGCGGCTGGTGATGGACCGGCTGAAAGCGGGCGGCGTGCGCATCGCGCTCGACGATTTCGGCGCGGGCTTTTCCAGCATCGGCTATCTCATCCGCTTTGGTTTCGACCGCATGAAGATCGACCGGTCGCTGACCGTGGCGGCGGAGCAGTCTGTCAAGGGCGGCGCGATGCTGCAGGCGACGGTGGCGCTTGCCACCTCCTTCGACATGCCGGTGACGGCGGAGGGCGTGGAGACCGCCGAGCAGGCCGCCTTCCTGCATCTGTGCGGCTGCGACCAGTTGCAGGGCTACTTCTTCGGCCGGCCGATGAGCGAGAAGGCGATGGGCGAACTCATCGCCCCGCAGATCGATGTGCAGGCCGCGGCGGGCTAGCCTACTTGCCGAGGTGGCGCTCGCCGCGCTTCCTGGCAAGGTCCATCTGCTTCTGCCGCTGGCGGAAGCGCAGCCGATCCTCCTCGCTGCGCGCCGCATGGCAATGCGGGCAGGAGACGCCGGCCTCGTAGAGCGGCGAGGTCGTGTCCTCGGCCGTCAGTGGATGGCGGCAGGCGCGGCAGAGCTTGTGCTCGCCTTCCTCCAGCCCGTGCAGCACGGAGACGCGTTCGTCGAAGACGAAGCAGGCGCCCTCCCAAAGGCTCTCCTCGGCCGGCACCTCCTCGAGATATTTCAGAATGCCGCCCTTGAGGTGGTAGACCTCGTCGAAGCCCTCGGCCTTCATGAAGGCCGTCGCCTTCTCGCAGCGGATGCCGCCGGTGCAGTACATGGCGATCTTCGGCTTGTTGTGCAGGCCGGTGTTCTGCCGCACCCAGTCGGGGAACTCCCGGAAGGTCTTGGTGTTCGGGTCGACCGCACCCCTGAACATGCCGATCGCCGTCTCGTAGTCGTTGCGCGTGTCGATGAGGATCGTATCTGGATCGCAGATCAGCGCGTTCCAGTCCTCGGGCGCCACATAGGTGCCGACGGAGCGCGTGGGGTCGATGTCCTCGACGCCCATCGTCACGATCTCCTTCTTGAGCCGCACCTTCATGCGCAGGAAGGGCATATCCGCCGCGTGGCTTTCCTTGTGCTCCAGCCCGGCGAATTCCGGCTGGGCGCGCAGATAGGCAAGCACCGTGCGGATGCCGGCATGCGGCCCGGCGATCGTGCCGTTGATGCCCTCATGGGCGAGCAGCAGCGTGCCGCGCACGCCATTGTCCTCGCAGAGCCCCTGCAGGGGCGCGCGCAGTTCCGCAAAGCGCGGGACGGAGGCGAAATGATAGAGAGCGGCGACGAGGAAGCCGGTTTCCTGTGCGGGGGAGGAGATCGCGTTTGTCATGGCCGCCACATACAGCTTTGCCGCATTTCAGGCAATGCGGCGTCGCGTAGCGCCTCAGGCGAGGCGTTGCAGGCTCGCCCCGTTGCTGGTGCCGAGCGCCATCGACTGGTTGGAATACTGGCTCTCGCCGGTGACTTCCCGGCCCACCCAGTTCGGCATTTCCGGTTCGTCATGGATCGAGGACAGCTCGACCTCGGCGATGACGAGGCCGCGATGGGTGCCGTCATAGACGTCGACCTCCCAGACATGGCCCTCGTGCGGCACCCGGTAGCGCACCTTCTCGATCACGTTGCCGATGGCATGGCGCAGCATGTCCTCGGCCTCATCCCGGTCGATGTCGAATTCGTATTCGTCGCGCACGAGGGCGGTATGGCCGACTTTGAGGGTGATGCGCGCGCGCCCGTCGCCATAGAGGCGAACCCTGAGCGACCGGTCGTCCTGCGCCACGACATAGGCCTGCCGTATGGCTATGCCTTCATCCGCGAAGATACGCCACCGCTGGCCCGACACCAGGAACTTCCGCTCGATCTCTTTTGCCATTGGCACGCTTTCGCAGTTGGAGATGGGCTTGGGCGAGGGGAGACTACACGATAAGTGTGTCATGACAAGGCCATGAATCGTGCTTTAGGCTCGACAGGACGTCGCGGACGCGATATTCCGGTTTCAATTCAATCGTTTTAAAAGGTCATGCCATGCGCGAGAAAAACGCCAAGCTCCTTTCCGTCCTGAGGCTGCAGCCGGTGGTGCCGGTGCTCGTCATCGACGACGTCAAGACCGCTGTTCCGCTGGCGCGCGCGCTGGTCGCGGGCGGCCTGAAAGCCATCGAGATCACGTTGCGCACGACCGCCGCGCTGGAGGCGATCCGCGCCGTCGCCAACGAGGTCGAAGGCGCCGTCGCCGGTGCCGGCACGATCCTCAACGCCGCGCAGTTCGAAGCGGCGGTCGAGGCCGGCTCGCAGTTCATCGTCAGCCCCGGCACAACGCAGGAGCTGATCGACGCGGCCGCCGATTCCGACATCCCGCTTCTGCCGGGCGCTGCCACCGCCAGCGAGGTCATGGGCCTTCGCGAGGAGGGCTACGAGGTGCTGAAGTTCTTCCCGGCCGAGCAGGCGGGCGGTGCGGCCTACCTCAAGTCGCTGTCCTCGCCGCTCGCCGGCACGCTGTTCTGCCCGACGGGCGGCATTTCGCTGGCGAATGCCCGCGACTACCTCTCGCTGCCCAATGTCGTGTGCGTCGGCGGCTCCTGGGTCGCGCCGAAGGACCTCGTCGCCAAGGGCGACTGGGCGGGCATCGAGAAGCTCGCCGCGGAAGCCGCTGCCCTGAAGGGCTGAGGCAGGTTCAGCGAAATTGCAGGCGGGCGGCCTTCGGTCGCCCGTTCTGCGTTTGTAATCGAGGAGCGGCATTCCTATCTTGCCTTGCAGTCTGCCCTTGCGCGACGAGAGAAACGGAGACGCCCCTATGTTCGACCCCAAGAAGTTGCTTGACCAGTTCCTCGGTTCGCAGGTGCCCGGCGCCGGTGGATCCGTGCGCGACCGCGCCGGCCAGGTCACCCAGCTCGCCAAGGACAATCCGCTTGCCACCATCGCCATTGCCGGCGTGCTGCTCGGCACGGACGGCGGCCGCAAGGTCGCAGGCTCGGCGCTGAAGCTCGGCAGCCTCGCCGCCATCGCCGGCCTCGGCTACCAGGCCTACAAGAACTACAAGGCCGGCCAGAGCCCGGCCGAGACCGCCGGGGGCGGCACGCCCGAGCTCCTGCCGCCGCCCACCGATTCCGGCTTCCACCCGGAGGCGGTCAGCACCGACTTCGCCCTCATCCTCGTGCGCTCCATGATCGCCGCCTCGCGCGCCGACGGCCATATCGACGAGGCGGAGCGCGCCCGCATCATGGACAAGCTGAAGGTCTCGGGCCTTGGCGCCGATGCCGCGCAGTTCCTCGAGGACGAGCTTGCCAATCCGGTCGATCTCGACGCGATCATCGCGGCGGCTTCGACGGAGGAGCAGCGCGTCGAGCTCTACACCGCCTCGCGCCTTGCCATCGAGCCGAAGTCGCGTGCCGAACGGGGCTATCTCGACCTGCTCGCCGGCCGCCTCGGCCTTGCCGATGGGCTGGTCGACCATATCGAGGCCACGGTTTCCGCCGCCAAGGTGTGACATCCGGGGGAGCGGCCGAACGCCGCTCCCCGCTTTCCACATTGCTTCGCGCGGTCCGCTGCTCTATCCCTTCGGCAAGACCGAAGGAGGATTATCATGCGCGATCTCAAGGATTGGAAAGGCTGCCCGCCGCCGGCGCCCGTGGCGCTCGACGGCCGCACCGTGCGCATCGAGCCCTATGATCGCGCGAAACATCTTCAGGCGCTGTGGGATGCCTTCGGCGGCATGGAGATCAATCCGCTGCTGCGCTACTTCACGCAGGCCGACTTTACCGGCATCGAGGATTTCGATGCCTGGTCCGAAGGGGCGATCAAGTCGGGCTGGGTGCGAGAGGTCATCGTCGACAAGGCGGACGGCAAGGTCGTCGGCATGGCGCATTACATGCGGCCGGACCCCGCGAACGGCGTCGTCGAGATCGGCGGCATCGCCCATGGTCCCGGCATGTCGCGCTCGCCGCTCTCCACCGAGGCGCAGTATCTTCTGGCAAAGCATGTCTTCGAGGACCTCGGCTACCGCCGCTACGAGTGGAAGTGCCACAACGGCAACGCGGCCAGCAAGCGCACCGCCGCCCGTCTCGGCTTCACCTTCGAGGGCGTCTTCCGCCAGCACATGCTCTCCAAGGGCGAGAACCGCGATACCGCCTGGTTCTCGATCATCGACAGCGAATGGCCCGATATCGCCAAGGCCTTCGATGCCTGGCTGGCGCCCGACAATTTCGATGCCGAGGGACGGCAGAAGCGCAAGCTCGAAGACATCCGCGCCGAAATCTCCAAGGCGGGCGCGGCATGAGCGAGGAACGCAAGGGAAAGTCGGCGGCGCTGGCGGCGCTCTTCATCCTGCTCGGCACGGGCGTGGTGTTCTACTTCCTGCCGCGCGTCATGATCGCGCTCGGCGGCGTCTCGCCCTGGCTGGCGGGCGCCTTCGGCACGCTGATCGTGCTCGGCTTCTTCCTGCTCTTCTGGCTCAGGGCGCGCTACCAGCGCAATCGCGAGAACTAGGCCTGCAGCGCCGCTCCAAGAAGTAATAATCCAAGGATCATCACCAGCGCCGCGCCGCCGATCTCGATGGCGGTGCCGACCTTCACGGCTGCCGAACCGTTGCCGGCAAAGCGCACGGCCGCGCCCTTGGCGGTGACGGCGAGCGTGGCGAGGATCGAGACGGTGATGGCCGTGCCGATCGACATGGCGAGCACGGCGAGCATGCCGCCGAGGTAGAGGCCGTTCAGCAGCGCGAAACTCAGCACGATGAGCGCGCCCGAGCAGGGGCGCAGCCCCACGGCGACGATGGCCGACCAAGCCTCGCGCAGCGCGAAACGATCGCCCTTCAAAAGCGACGGGTCCGGCGCATGGGCGTGGCCGCAGGTCGAGCAGACCTCGCCGGCATGATGGTGGTGGGCGTGGTCGTGATGATGATCATGTGCTGCGACGGCCTGCGCGCCGAGCGTGGAAGTGCGCCGTTCTCCCGGCCGCAGCTTCTTGAAGAGCAGCCATGCCCCGAAGAGGGCGATCAGCGCATAGCTGCCGATTTCCAGCGCGCGGGTGGCGTCGGTCATCGAGACGGTGGTGCCGCGCAGGAACAGGTAGGCTGCGCCGACCAGCAGGATGGCGACCACGCCCTGCAGGATCGAGGACAGGAAGGAGAGCAGCACGCCGCGCTTCAGCTCCAGCTCGTTGGCCAGCATGTAGGAGGAGATGACGGCCTTGCCGTGGCCGGGGCCGGCGGCGTGGAAGACGCCGTAGGCGAAGGAGAGGCCGACGAGCGTGGAGGCGGCCCAGGGGTTCTCGCGCATGTCCTTCAGCGCGCCGGTCATCATCCGGTAGAAACCCTGCTGCTGCGCGTTGATCCAGGCGAAGAGCCCGCCGAACGTGCCCGACGTGTTGAATCCCGGCTCCGCCGAGCCGATGCCGAGCGGCGACTGGGCGTGGGCGAGGCTTGCCGTGGCGATGAAGGCAAGGGCGATGATGAGTGCGGTATGGGCGGCGCGGGATACCCCCCTCTGGCCTGCCGGCCATCTCCCCCTCAGGGGGGGAGATTGGATGGGGGACCGTCTTGCTCCATTCGGACGTTGCCGCTGAAGGGAAGCCACTACCCCTTGCCGATCTCCCCCCTTGAGGGGGAGATGGCTGGCAGGCCAGAGGGGGGTGACGGCACGGAACGCGCGGCTCAGCATGTCAGCTCCAGACGGGTGGCGAAGAGTTTCGACATGTCGGTGCCCGCCGGATCGTTGAAGAAGGCATCCGTCAGGCTGTCCTGGTTCTGCGCCAGCACCTCGTCCGGGTCGGGCCGCACGACGGCGCGCTTGCACGAGCCGAAATTGTCGCCGACGGTGACGAGGTCGTCGTCGGTGGCGAAATCCATGGCCGCGTACATGGTCGGGTCGTAGACGCCGAAGGTGAGCTTGCCCTTGAGCGGCATGACCTCGCCGGGCTTCACGGTGAAGAGCATCAGGAGCTGGCCGTCCTTGTAGTCGACATTGATCGCATCGGGCTTGGCCACCTTCACGGTTTTCCCGTCCTCGGTGATCGTCGTGTAGTAGCTGAACTCCTCCAGCGATTCGAGCACGGTCCTGCCGACCTCGGCAAGCTCGTCCGGATCCAGCACGGCATTGCTGTTCTTGTCGAAGTCCATGACGACGCTGGCGGAGAACATCTCGTCGAAACGCCAGACATTGCGCAGCTCGCCGACCGTGCCGTTCGCATTCGCCACCACTTCGAGCCGTGCTTCCGCAAAGATATGCGGATGGGCGAAGGCCGCGGCCGGGGCAAGGAGGGCCGTGCCGGCGACGAGAAGGGGGAGGAATCGCATGGGTTTCAAGCCTCTCGAAGCGGCGTGACAGTCTTTGGAATCGCCCGCTGGAATGTAACGCAAATGGGTCGGAATTGGGACCTCACGCCTCGATGCCGGGATTGCGGCGGAACCAGCCGTGCAGGAAATCGACGAAGGTGCGCACCTTCGCCGGAAGATAACGCCGGTGGGGATAGATCGCGTAGATGCCGCGGTCGGTCGGAAGGTAGTCTTCGAGGATGGAGACGACCCGGCCCGACGCGAGGCAGGAGCGGGCGATGAAGGCCGGCACCTGGGCGACGCCGAGGCCGCTCGCCGCCGCGCGCACCGCCGCCGTCGGGCTGTTGACCTCGATATGGCCGCCGACCGGCACGCTGAAACCGGCCCCTTTCTCGTCGATGAAGCGCCAGTTGCTGTGCGACTTGCCGTTGGTGTCTATGATGCAGGGCAGGCGCGCCAGATCGCTCGGATGGTTGATCGGGCCGGCGCGTTCGAGGAATTCCTCGGTCACGCAGATCTTCAGGAAGAAATCGCCGAGCTTGCGGGCGATGAGGGCGGAATCCTCCAGCCGCGTGATGCGGATGGCGACGTCGAAGCCCTCTTCAACCAGGTCGACGAACCGGTCGTCCGAGACGATCTCCAGCGAGAGCTCCGGGTGCTCCCGGCCGAAATCGATGAGCGACTGGCCGATATCAGCGTCCACGAAGGTGCGCGGGGCGGAGACCTTCAGCTTGCCGCGCAAGTCCGTGTTCTTCTCGCGCACCAGATCGGCGAGATTGTCGATCTCCTTCAGGATGTCGGAGGCGGTGCGATAATAGGTGTGGCCGGATTCAGTCATCGAGAACTGGCGGGTCGTGCGGTTGAGCAGCAGCGTGCCCAGTTCGTCCTCCAGCTCGCGCACATATTTGGACAGAAGCGCCTTGGACCGGCCGGTCTTGCGCGATGCGGCGGAAAAGCCCTCGGCATCGACGACGTCGATGAAGGCCCGGATTCGGGTCAATGTATCCATGTGTCCCCACTTGGCTGTCCGCCGCTTCGTCTCGTCGATGGCGCGAAGGAAGGCGGGCCTCCGGCCGCAATGCGATGGCCGGTGCATTATGAACGATCTTTGAAAACCAGTCCGGCGAATGTCGTGGCTGTCACAATATTTTCAATAGCAGCCCGCAAAAAACTCTTGATTACGACAGCGATTCTTCTTATCTCCCGCCTTGCCCAAAGTCGCACGTGCCTGTGGGTGTCCGCCGACCCTCGAATTGGTGAGGAAATCGGTAAGGTACCTGGAATTAACCCCTCCAGTCGTTTCTCCGGCCAACCGGAAGAGCGAGGACATCTTGAAGCAACGACGGTGCGGGCCTTTCTGGTGTCTGCCGGCTTTCCATCAGCCGGGGTTACTGAAGAGGCACACCTTCATTGCCGGAAGTGCGGTCGGGTTTCCCGCCAATCCATGGCAGACAAAGCCGAATTGAAGCCTAGGCGGGCTTCGGTTCACCGTTCGCGCATGATGCGCATGCTTGGTTCCGGGGTCTCCACCGGCTGGTTCCAGAGCGTGCCCGCATTCTGCCCTTTGTCCTCCGGGTTTTGCCCGGAGCAACCTGGATATGGGGAATACCGAGATGGCAACTGCACGTATTATCGACTTCCTGAACACCCGACGTCCCGACGGCCCGTGCCTCGTGGTCGACCTCGATGTCGTGCGCGACAACTTCAAGGCATTCCGCCATGCGCTGCCGGACAGCGCGATCTACTATGCCGTCAAGGCCAACCCGGCGCCGGAAGTCCTTCGCCTGCTCGCCTCCATGGGCTCCAACTTCGATTGCGCGTCCGTCGCCGAAATCGAGATGGCGCTCGATGCCGGCGCGACCGCTTCTCGCATCTCCTTCGGCAACACGATCAAGAAGGAGCGCGATGTCGCGAAAGCCCATGCGCTCGGCGTCTCGCTCTTCGCCGTCGACAGCCATGAGGAAGTCGAGAAGATCGCCCGCGCCGCGCCCGGCGCCCGCGTGTTCTGCCGCGTCCTGACGGATGGCGAGGGCGCCGAGTGGCCGCTGTCGCGCAAGTTCGGCTGCGTGCCGCAGATGGCCGTCGACGTGCTCGTCTACGCCCACCAGCTCGGCCTTGCCTCCTATGGCGTGTCCTTTCATGTCGGCTCGCAGATGACGAAGCTCGACGCCTGGGATTCGGCCCTTGCCGATGCCAAGCGCGTCTTCGTGCAGCTTGCCAAGCAGGGCATCGAGCTGAAAATGGTCAACATGGGCGGCGGCTTCCCGACGAAGTACCTACGCGACGTGCCCTCGGCAGAAGCCTATGGCAAGGCGATCTTCGGCGCGCTGAAGAAGCACTTCGGCAACCAGATCCCGGAAACCATCATCGAGCCGGGCCGCGGCATGGTCGGCAATGCGGGGGTTATCAAGGCGGAGGTCGTGCTCGTCTCGAAGAAGTCGGACAACGACAACCACCGCTGGGTCTTCCTCGACATCGGCAAGTTCGGCGGTCTCGCCGAAACGATGGACGAGGCGATCCGCTACCCGATCCGCACCGTGCGCGATGCGGACGAGATGGAGCCCTGCGTGCTTGCCGGCCCGACCTGCGATTCGGCCGACGTGCTCTACGAGAAGAACATGTACCCGCTGCCGGTCACGCTGACGATCGGCGACGAGGTGCTGATCGAGGGCACCGGCGCCTATACGACGACCTATTCGGCCGTCGCCTTCAACGGCTTCGAGCCGCTCAAGGCCTACGTCATCTAAGACGACCCGGCGCTCCCGTCTGGAGCGGGAGCGCCACTTTCACAATCAGTTCAAGATACCGTCTGAATCGGTTTTGAGTTCGGGAGGCCCAGGGATGGCCACTGTTCTTGATTCTGTCCGCGCGTTCTTCGCGCATGCCGCCTTCACCATTGACCAGGAAAACACCGGCGACGTCGTCGCGCGCGAGCGGCTGCTCGACCGCGTCATGGGCGAGGCGCGCTTCCGCAAATCCTCCGAAAAGCTGCGCCGCAACCGGCTTCCCGCTGAGGGCCTGGCGCTCGTCGCCCGCGATGCCGACGGGCATGTCATCGGCACCGTGCGCCTCTGGAATGTCGAGGCTGGCGTCGATTCGGACGGCAATGCCGTGCCGGCCCTGCTGCTCGGCCCGCTCGCCGTCGATTGCCAGCACGAGGGCAAGGGCATCGGCGGCGCGCTGATGCGCGCGGCGATCACCGAGGCGCGGGATCGCGGCCACGGCGCGGTGCTGCTCGTCGGCGATCCCGAATATTACGAGCGCTTCGGCTTCTTCACGGAGCCGGCGCAGCACCTCGTCATGCCCGGTCCCTTCGAGCGCCGCCGCTTCCTGGCGCTCGAGCTGAAGCACGGCTGGCTCGACGGCGCGGCGGGCCTGCTCGTCGCAAGCGGCCGCCGGCTGGCAGGCGAATTGCGCAAGGCGGCCTGACCGCCCGCTGATTGACTTGGACAAGCGATTGCGTTATCGGGACGGCAGGGTGAGAGCCCCTGCCGTCCGCAAGCGCGAGCTTTGGTGAAGTCTCTCTTCAGACGATCGGTCTTCCAGCATCATGCATGCGAACCGGCGGCAATGCGGGCCCCCTCCGAAATGACGCATGCAGACACTGGAGATCCGACATGCGTCCGTCCTCGACGCCACTTCCATCCCTCGATGCCCTGAAAGACCAGGCAAAGCGGCTGCGTGCGCGCTTTTGCGACGAGGGGCAGGGCATTTCCCATTCCCGCGCGCTCGAACTCATCGCCGCGCAATACGGCTTTCGCGACTGGAACACGCTGCATGCGGCGGTCGGCAACCGGCCGCCGTTCAATCCGTGGATGCTCGGCTCGCGCGTGCGCGGCCACTATCTCGGCCAGCCCTTCGATGCCGAGATCCTCGGCGTGCAGGCGCTGACGAGCCAGCCCGGGCACTACCGCATGGTGCTGCATTTCGACGAACCGGTGGACGTGGTGACCTTCGACAGCTTCTCCGCCTTCCGCCAGCGCGTGAACTGCACCGTCGACGATACGGGGCGGACGGCGGCGAAGACTTCGAACGGCCGTCCGCATCTGGAACTGGAATGGTAAAACCGGAACTTCTCAGAAGGAGCCGGAAAACCGCGCCGCGAGGCCGTCGATCCTGAAATCGGCGGTCTCGTCCGCTTCGCGTCGGATGAGGCGGCTGTATTCCAGCACCACCGCCGCGCCCTTGTCCAGCGTATAGTGCAGCGTCGCCATCGTGGACGTCGTGCGCGTGCGGTAGTCGTAGTAGAGCCAGTCGCTACGGGCCTTCTCGTAGGCGAGAGTGAGTTTCAGCTTTTCCGTCAGCGCCTTTTCCAGCGAGAGAGCAACGGTGCGCACGTCCTCGCCGAGCGGATCATCAATATCGGCAAGCTGGATGTCGCGGGTAAAGCCCGCCTTCAGCATGGTATCGCGCGGAAGCTGCCAGGCAAGTTCCGCCTTGAGGAAGGGCCTGATGGTATCGACCGTCTTGCCGAGTTCAGGGCTGCGCACGCCGATCATGCCGGCTTCCGCCATCAGGGTGATGCCCTCCGCAAGGGGGCGGCCATAGGCGAGGGAGCCGCGCAGCGTCTCGGCCGGGAAGCGTTCGAACGGCTGCTGTTCTTCGGCCGGGATGGGGTTCGTGCGGTATTGCAGCGTGGCGCCCACCTCGCCGCCGAAGAGGGCGCGGATATGGCCGCCGGTCAGCTCCGCCAGCCGGTTGCCCGCTTCGAGCTGGACGCGCGGCAGGCCCCTCAGCGTGAAATCGACGTTGCCGCGGTTGAGATTGGAGAGCGCCGCCGTCAGGTGGCTCTTGCCGCCCCAATGCTCGACGGTGAGGCCCGCGCTCGCCGCAGCGGCGATATCGGCCTTGCGGTAGCCGATCAGGAGGCCGGGCAGGGCGAGAAAGATATCGCCCTCCCGCCGCTGCTCGATGCTCCCCCTCAGCGTGAGCTTGACGGCCTCGCCGAGGTCGCGCGTCAGGCCAACCTCGAGGCCGATCTTCCGCTCGTCGGCGAACCGGTAGCGCGGCACGCGCCGCCCGCTGACGGTGAGCCCATAGGCGAGCTGGGTGTCCTCAAGGGCGAGACTGCCGCGCAGCGCGATCTTCGCCTCGTCGAACGAGGCCCGCAACGCGGTTGGATCCTTGAAAACATTCGACGTCCAGCCACCGCCGAAACTGTAATCAATGGTTGAATCGGCATTTGCCGGGTTGCAAATGGCCAGCGCAAAAGCCGCGCACAGCAAACCATGATGAGAACGCATCCGCTCGTGCCCCTGTCCGTTTCCGAAACGGAATCCTAGGGTTGCATGGTTAAAAATTCCCTCAAAGGTTGATAATTGACGGGATTGTGCAATTTTAAATACTAAAGGTTGTGCCCGGTTGGGAATCGTTAAACTTGTCTATGTTATGGTTAACTCTTTGCTATGATTGGCAAAACGGGTTGAGTAAATCGGCGCTTATATTACCTTTGATTGTGCATCGACGAGGTGCACAACCAAAGGAGAGAGATCATGAACAAGACCCGCATCATCGCCATCGCAACCATCATCGCATTTGCCGGCGCCGGCCAGGCTTCGGCCGGCGGCCTGCTCGGCGGCCTCGGCATTCTCAACGGCAACAAGACCAAGACCGGCGGCATCGTGATCGCCCCGAGCGTCGGCCTCGGCGTCGGCAACATCCTCAGCGACAACAACGGCAACAACATCCTGAACGGCGTGCTGAACAACAACCTCAACGGCACCCTTTCGGGCGTCCTCAACGGCTCGGTTCTCGGCATCCTGAGCGGCGGCGGCGGTAGCGACTGCGGCTGCAAGAAGCGGAAACATTGACCACGCTTCCCCACCCGTCCCCGTGGTCAGTGGCCCGGGAGAGCTTTGCTCTCCCGGGTTTTTCCTTGTTCAGGGAGGGTGGGCCTCAGCCCGCGAGATCGATGACGCCGCAATCGCCGGCTTCGCTGGCGAAGGCGAGGAGCTTGCCGTTGCGGCTCCAGGCCATCGAGGTGACGGCGCCCTTGCCGGGGCGGCGCAGCAGAACTTCGCGGCTGTCGGCAAAGCGAGCCGCCAGCACCATGCCGTCCGAATAGCCGATGGCGACCACGTCCTCGCCCGGATGGCAGGCGACGGCGGTGACCATGACGTCGGCGCGGGTGCCGAGTTCGAGCGGCGGCTTGCCCATCGGGCCGTCCTTGGCCGAGAAGGGCCAGACGATGGCGGCCGGCGCGCCGGAGGAGGCGAGCCACTTGCCCTTGGCGGACCAGGACAGCGATTTCACCTTGGCCGGATAGCCGGTCATGCGCATGTGGCGCGTCTCGGCGCCGGGCTTGCTGTCGAGCTTCCAGCCGTGCAGGGCGTTTTCCTGCATGCTGGTGACGACGAAGCGGCCGTCGGGCGAGAAGGTGATGCCGTTATGGGCGCCCTTCCATTCGAGATCGATCGGCGGGGCGGCCATGGCGACCCAATGGAGCGAGGCGCCGTTGTAGCGCGCCGCGCCGAGGCGAAGGCCCTTGGGCGCGAAGGCGATGCCCTCGACCGAACGCGCCTCGGAAAATTCCTTGATCGTGCCGTCGGAAAGCCGGACGCGCGCCGTGCGTCCCTCGGCAAAGCCGACCGCGCCCTGCGGGCCGGCGGCGACGACGGAAATCCACTTGCGCGGTACCTCGGCAAGAAGCGTGACGGTGCCGTCGGCGGCGATGCGCAGCACCTTGCCGTCCTCGCCGCCGGTGACCAGCGTATCGTTCGCCTCGTCGCGGACGCAGGCGAGCAGGCCGTCATGCGCCTCGGTGACCTTCTGGCCGTGATCGAGGCGATGGATGGCGCCGGAGGCGGTGGCGAAGAACGGCACGTCGCCGAGGAAGGCGGCCGCGACGACGTGGCCGTCAAGATCGAGGGGCGCGACTGTCGGCATCAGTTCTTGTCTCTCCGGCGCAGGACGTTGCCCAAAAACTGCTGCATCATGCTTTCTGCGCCTCGCAGGCCTTGAACGTGCGCTCGATCTTCTCGCGGTCGAGATCGCGGCCGATGAAGACCAGGCGGCTTTCGCGCTTCTCGCCGTCCTTCCAGGCGCGCTGGTGATCGCCCTCAACGATCATGTGCACGCCCTGCACGACATAGCGCTCGTCGTCGCCGGCAAAGGCGATGATGCCCTTGAGGCGCAAGATGTTCGGGCCGTCCGTCTGGGTGATCTTCTGGATCCAGGGGAAGAACCGCTCGGGGTTCATCTCGCCGCCGCGCAGCGAGATCGACTGCACCGTCACGTCATGGATCGGCGAAACGCTGTGGTCGTGGTGATGGTGGTCATGATCTTGGTGGTGATGGTCGTGATCATGATCATGGTGGTGGTGATCGTGGTCATGATGGTCATGGCCGCAATCCGGGCCGCAGACATGGTCCTCGTGATCGTGGTCGAGGAAATGCGGATCGTTCTCCAGCGCCCGTTCAAGGTTGAACGCGCCCTGGTCGAGGACCTTGGAGAGGTCGATGTCCGAGCGGGTCGTGCGGTGGATGCGGGCGGACGGGTTGATCGCGCGCACGGTCGCCTCGATCTTCGCCAGTTCCTCGGGGCTGACGAGGTCGGTCTTGTTGACAAGCACGACATCGGCGAAGGCGATCTGGTCCTCGGCCTCGCGGCTGTCCTTGAGGCGCAGCGGCAGGTGCTTGGCGTCGACGAGGGCGACCACGGCGTCGAGCTCGGTCTTCTGGCGCACGTCGTCGTCCATGAAGAAGGTCTGGGCGACCGGCACCGGATCGGCAAGGCCGGTGGTCTCGACGATGATCGCGTCGAAGCGGCCGGGGCGGCGCATCAGGCCTTCCACCACGCGGATCAGGTCTCCGCGCACGGTGCAGCAGATGCAGCCGTTGTTCATTTCGTAGATTTCCTCGTCCGATTCGACGATCAGGTCGTTGTCGATGCCGATCTCGCCGAACTCATTGACGATGACGGCGTATTTCTTGCCGTGGTTGTCGGTGAGGATGCGGTTCAGCAGCGTCGTCTTGCCGGCGCCGAGATAGCCGGTGAGCACGGTGACGGGGATGGGCTTGGAAGGGGCTGTTTCGGTCATGGGAACCTCGCGCGGGGCAGGGACGGTCGGGACGTCCGGTTGGCGACTGATATAGGAGATCGGACGGGCCAGCGCAAATGCCCGATGGCGTTATTGGAACGCATCCACGTCGAAGGCGGCGACGTCTTCGAGGAGAGCGACGAGGCCACGTACGGCATGGGCGATGAGCTGCTCGCCTCTTTCCGCCGTCGCCGCCGCCGCATCGCCCGCCACGCCCTTCGGATTGAGGTCGGACATCTTCCAGCCGAAGGCGTGCGGGCCATAGGCGCGCAGATAGGCAAAGCGCGCGGAGAACTCCGCCTGCCGCGAGCCGAAGCGCTCCGCCTTGTCCATCTCGACGCGATCCGGATGAAGGGCGAGCATGACGGAGGTCTCGATATCGCCGCCGTGGATGTCGATCGCCTTGTCCTCCGGCGCGATCCAGCCATGCGGCTGGCCGAAGCGGGTCCAGGCGGTGGCAACCGTGAGCATGTCGAGGCGCACGCGCGCCTCGGTCGCGACGATGGTCATCAGGGGCGAATTGCCGCCATGGGCGTTGAGCAGCACGAGCTTGCGGAAGCCGAAGCGGTTGAGATCCTCGGCGATGCGCAGCCAGCGCTCGATCGCTTCCGCATAGCCGAGCGAGCGGGTCCCCGGCACGTCGAGGTGTTCGGGCGAATAGCCGACCGGCTCTGCGGGCAGGAAGGTGACGGGCAGGTGCGCCGGCAGGACCGCCATCAGCCGCTCGGCAATGCCCTCGGCGATCAGCGTGTCCGTCTCCAGCGGCAGGTGCGGGCCGTGGCCCTCATGTGCGCCGAGCGGCAGGACGGCGATCCAGCCGGCACGGTCCTCCGGCGCCAGCATGGGGTCGTTTTCGGTCCATCGCAGCCTGGGATGCGCCATGGCGTCTCTCCGATCCTCACTTGCCGCCTGCCTTGCTCCTGAGTCATACAAGGCCGGGCCCATGATGCAAGGGCGGTGCAGGAGGCGATGGATGGGCAAGAAGCACAAGGACGGCAAAGACGGCAAGAAGGCCAAGAAGAAGAAGTCGCACGAGGCGGTCTCGGGCGCGGGCCTTGCCGGCGCGGTCGTCAACGCGGCGCGCTCCATGCGCACGGTGCTTTCCCGCAACCTGCTCGCCACCGGCCTTTATGCCGGGCAGGACGGCGTGATCCTGGCGCTCTCGGACGAGGGCGGGCTGACCGCCGGCGCGCTTGCCGCCCGGCTCGGCGTCAAGGCGCCCACCATGACGCGCACGATCGGCCGGCTGGAGGCGCAGGGCTTCGTCGAGCGCCGGCCGGACGAGACGGACGGGCGCCTTACCGTCGTGCATCTCACCGAGGCCGGGCGCGCCTCCGTCGATCGCATCACCGAAGCCGGCCGCCTCAGCGAGCAGCAGGCGGCCGAAGGCCTCAGCGAGAAGGACGTGCGCAATCTCCTGAAGCTCCTGCGCGCGATGGACGAGAACCTGCACGTCACCCTGCCGGATGCACCCCGGAGTAGTGAAAAGACGGTTGCCGACGAGATTTAAACTGTTTAAATAAACGGTTTTAAAGCCGCGCTGCTGCGTGTTCGTCGGGGAGGGGTCGTGGCACAGAAAATCAAGCTTTCCACCATCGCGGAGACGCTCGGCGTTTCCACGGCGACGGTGTCGCTTGCGCTGAGGGACAGTCCGCTGGTGGCGGCGGCGACCCGCGACCGCATCAAGGAGCAGGCGCGCGCGCTCGGCTACATCTACAACCGCCGCGCGGCGAGCCTGCGCACCTCGCGGTCCGGCATCATCGGCGTCGTCGTGCACGACATCATGAACCCGTTCTACGCGGAAATCCTCAAGGCCATCGAGAGCGAGCTCGACCGGGACCGGCAGACCTTCATCCTCTCCAACCACTACGATTCGGTGGAGAAACAGCGCAATTTCGTCGAGACGCTGCTGCAGCTCGGCGGCGACGGGGTGATCATGTCGCCGGCCATCGGCACGCCGCCGGAGGACATCCAGCTTGCCGAGGACAACGGCATGCCGGCGATCCTGATCGCGCGTTCCATCGACGGCCTCGACGTGCCGATCTTCCGCGGCGACGACAGCTACGGCATCTCGCTCGCCACCAATCACCTGATCGGGCTCGGCCACCGCACCATCGCCATGGTGGGCGGCACGGACCAGACCTCGACCGGCCGCGACCGCTACCAGGGCTATGTCAACGCGCTGCGCAAGGCGAATATCGAGGTCGATCCCAGCCTGCGCATTCCAGGCCCCCGCACCAAGCAGGGCGGCTTCGAGGCGGCGGTGCATTTCCTCTCGCTGCCGCAGAAGCCGACGGCGGCGGTCTGTTGGAACGACCTCGTGGCGATCGGCCTGATGAACGGCATCGCCCGCGCCGGCCTCGTGCCCGGGCGCGACGTCTCCGTCACCGGCTACGACGACCTCGAGGAGGCGGCGATCGCCACGCCCGCGCTCACCACCGTCTGGAACGGGCAGTCGGAGGTGGGTCGCAATGCGGCCCGCGCCCTGCTCGACAAGCTCTCGGGCAGCCACGAGCCCGACGGCATCCATCTCATCAAGCCGGAAATGCGCATCCGGCAATCCACCGGACCATTGAAGCCGCATCCGGAAGGATGAGGCGTCAAGGCATAGGAGGTTTTCGCCATGGCGGCCAAGACACGCATTCTCGTGCCCGGCACGATCCGCGAGCGGGTGCTCGACCGCCTGAAGGAGAGCTTCGACGTCCTGCGCATCGACCGGGCCGATCCGTCGCTGCTCGCCCGCTCCGAGGCGGCGAGCATTTCGGGCGTCGCCGTTTCCGGCGCGTTCGGCGCTGCGATGATCGAGCATCTTCCGGCGCTGGAAATCATCGCGAGCTTCGGCGTCGGCTATGACGGCGTCGATGCGGCGGCGGCGGCAGTGCGCGGCGTCACCGTCACCAACACGCCCGACGTGCTGAACGACGAGGTGGCGGACACCACGGTCGGCCTGCTGCTCAACACCGTCAGGCGCTTCCCGCAGGCGGAGGCCTGGCTGCGCGAGGGGCGCTGGAAGCGGGAGGGCGCCTTTCCGCTGACGCCGCTCAGCCTGCGCGGCCGCAGGGCCGGCATCTACGGCCTCGGGCGCATCGGCCTTGCGATCGCCGAGCGCCTGAAGGCGTTCGGGCTCGACATCGCCTATCACACCCGCCGCCCGCGCGAGGGTGTGCCCTATGCCTACTACCCCTCGCTGCCGGAACTCGCCGAGGCGGTCGATATCCTGATCGCCATCGTGCCGAAGACGGCCGAGACGCACAGGACCATCGACGCGGCGGTGCTGCGGGCGCTCGGGCCGAACGGCGTGCTGATCAATGTCGGGCGCGGCTGGACGGTGGACGAGGAGGCGCTGATCGCGGCGCTGCGGGACGGCGTCATCGCCGCCGCCGGCCTCGATGTGTTCTATGACGAGCCGAACGTGCCGCAGGCGCTGATCGACCTGCCGAACGTCTCGCTGCTGCCGCATGTCGCCTCGGCCTCGGTGGTGACGCGCGATGCCATGGCCGATCTCGTGGCGGACAATCTCCTCGCCTGGTTCGGGCAGGGGGCGGCGCTGACGCCGGTGCCGGAAACGCCCTTTACGCGAAAAACCGGGTAGCGGCTGGAAAGCCTTCGTTAACCTTTCGGCAAGTTTGCGGGCGCATGCTTTCCCCATCGAATCGCTGATGAAGGAGAGCCCCATGAAGACACTGACGATCGCCGTTCTGGCCGGTGCGGTGTCGCTTGGCCTGTGGGCCTTTTCCGGTCAGGAGACGCCCGGCGTGGATCCGGTGATCTCGAACTCCATTCCTTCGCGCACGGCCGGACACAGCTATACCGTCTCCAACGTGATGGCGAACACGGCCTGCCTTGCCGAGCGCGGCAGCCCGATCTCCAGCCGCAGCGCGCGCTTCGAGGCGGGGGCGGATTGCGATGCCGTCTGGCCCGGCCTTTCGAAGGCGCGGACCTGGCTCAACAATGGCGACGGCACGGTCGTCGTTGCCGATGCGCAGGGCGAGGCGATCCTCACCGTCGTCGACGGCGACGGCCTCGCCTACGAGGCGGTCGAGCCCGCCGACGCCATGGTCACGATGATTGCCGCCGACTGACGGGGCCTATTCGGCCGCCGTCCGGTGCTGCACGCCTTCCCTGGCCGCCGCATAGTCGCGCACGGCCGCGCCGAAGGCGGCGAAGAGCTTGTTGGAGGGCTGGTCGGAGCCGACCCAGTATTCCGGGTGCCACTGCACGCCGACCGCGAAGGCCTTGGCGCCGATGACGGAGACCGCCTCGACCGTGCCGTCTTCGGCGACGGCTTCCACGGCAAGGCGCGGCGCCATTTCGGAGATCGCCTGCCGGTGCAGCGAATTCACCTGCACGTCGCCGGCGCCGATCACCGCGGCAAGGCAGCTTCCTTCCTTGACGGTCACCTTCTGGCGGATGCCATAGGCGACGTCGAGCACCGGCGTATCCGGCTTGCGGTGATCCCACATGCCGGGCTGGTCCTGGATTTCATTGGCGAGCGTGCCGCCGAGCACGACATTGAGCTCCTGGATGCCGCGGCAGATGGCGAGCAGCGGGATGCCGCGCTCCAGCGCCCGCTCGATGAGCGGCAGGCTGGTCGCGTCGCGCGCCATGTCGTAGGGGCCTTCCGCGTCGGTCGCTTCCTTGCCGTAGAGCGAGGGGTGAACGTTCGTGCGAGAACCGCTGACCAGAAGCCCGTCGACCCGATCGAGGATGCCGTCGAAATCGTTGTCGGCCTCGAGCGCCGGAACCAGGAAGACCGTGACATCGGCGCCCTTGACGGCGGCGCGCACATACTGGTTCGGGGTGGCCTGCCAGACGTTGCCTTCGATCTCCCTGATATCGGCGGGAATGGCGACGACGGGTTTCGACATGATGGGCTCCGGAAAAAGAAATACCAAATGAGGATTTGCTATCAAATCCCGCGCCAGTCAATTCCCCCATTCGGGCGAAATGACGACAAAACGGCAGGTCCACGCGGTATCCGGCGCCCAAAGGGCGCGCGCTCTAGCAAGTTTTAGCAGGGGCTAAAGAGGCAAGCCGTTAACCACGTCGTTGCAAACGGGGATTGCAGCGCAAGATTTCCATCGCCCGTCGCCGCGTAATACTCTGTCGCATGCGAGTCAGGAAGTTGCGTCGCGGACGTATGGGAGGTTGAGTCGTTTCCGGATAAAGCGGTATTCTGCAATATTGGGTTGAATACATCTTCCCTTGGTTGAGGCGGCGTGCAATAATACCCCGACGTCCCCCAGTTATTGGGTAATTTCCCGAAATCATTCATTAAATTTTGGCCGGTAACCCTCAAACGCCATAGGGAGTGCCGAGTCCATGAAGGATAAGGGTGAAAACACACTGCCGGCTGATGTTTACCTCTCGTTCGTCAGCTCGCTGTACGGAAACCGCCAGACCCTTCTCGTGGGCATGATTTCGCATGTCATCACGTTCTCCTTCGTTTACGCCAAGACCTCCGATCCCTTCTACCTCGTCTGGAGCGCGCTCGTCGTGCTCATCTGGGCGCTGCGCGCCGAAGGCATGCGTCACTTCGACCGCGCGGACAAGGACGGCCTCGACATGGCCGGCATCCGCTATTGGGAGAACTGGTACAATCTCGGCGCCGTCGGCACGACGCTCGCGCTGGGCACGGCCTGCTGCTACAGCCTGATCGTCGCCCGCGATGCCTTCGCCGAGATCGCCTGTATCTCCGTGACCTTCGCCACCATGGTTTCCGTCGTCGGCCGAAACTACGGATCGCCGCGGGCGGTCAGCTACATGGTCTTCTGCGCCTGCTTTCCGATCGCGGTCGGCTTCCTCGCCCTGCAGGACTTCTACCACGCCGTGCTCGCCTCGCTTGTCCTGCCATTCGCCATGACGACACGCTCGATGGCGAACGGCGTGCGCACCTTTCTCTACGAGAACGTGCTGGCTGCGCGCGAGCTTGCGACCATCGCCGACCGGTTCGACACGGCGCTCAACAACATGCCGCACGGCCTATTCATGCTGGATGCGGACCACCGCATCCTCGTCGCCAACCGCCGGGCCTGCGAACTCCTGCATCTCGGCAGCCAGGAGCGGCTGAAGGACTGCCATCTCGACGTGGTCCTGCGCTTCGGCGTGCGCAACACTTTCTTCAACGCCGAGCAGAGCCGGACGATCCTGCGCCAGCTCGACGAGCTCCTGAGGGGCGAGCGCTCGCGCGCGCTGGTGCAGGTGACGGACGGGCTGTACCTCGAATTCACCGCCGCGCCCCGCGACAACGGCGGCGCGGTGCTCATTTTCGAGGATGTCACGGCACGCGTGCGGGCGGAAAAGAAGATCCTGCACATGGTGCGCTACGACAGCCTCACCGGCCTGCCGAACCGCACCTATTTCGCCGATCTCGTGCAGGAGGCGCTGGCCGAGCGCAAGAAGCCGGGCACGGTCGGCTTCATGGTTCTCGACGTCGACGACTTCAAGCACGTCAACGACATGAAGGGGCACGTCACGGGCGACCGGCTGCTCTGTGCCATCGCCGAGCGGCTGCGACGATTGACCGGGGACCGGGTGCTTGCCGGCCATCTGATGGGCGACGAGTTCATCCTGTTCTTCCCGAACGAGGCGAACCGGCGCGATCTCGAGGCCCGAATGCGACGCTTCCACGAACAGCTTCGCGGCACCTACGAATTCGAGGGCACGACCCTCTTCGTTTCGTTCAGCGCGGGCTGCGTGACCGTGGCGAGCGACGATTTCCGGCTGGAGGAGATGCAGATCCGCGCCGATCTCGCGCTGTTCGAGACGAAGTCGCGCGCCAAGGGCAGCGTCACCATTTTCGAACAGGAGATGGACGCCCGCTACATGGACCGCCAGAAGCTGAAGGAGGACCTGCGCGAGGCGCTCGCCAACGATGCGCTTTCGGTCGCCTACCAGCCGATGTTCGTTCCCGACGGTTCCAGCATCGAATGCTGCGAGGCGCTGTCGCGCTGGACGCATCCCGAGCGCGGCCCGGTGGCGCCGAACGTGTTCATCCAGATCGCCGAGGAGATCGGCATCGTCTCCGAGATCACGCGCTTCATGATCAACCGCGCCTGCGCCGACTGCGCGACCTGGCCGGCGCATATGGGCGTGTCCGTCAATCTTTCGGTGCAGGACCTGCGTGGCACCGCCATCATCGAGATCGTGTCCGAAGCACTGGAGGCGGCGGGCCTTGCGCCGCGCCGGCTGCATCTCGAAGTCACCGAAAGCTGCCTGATGGAGGAGCCGGTCAAGGTGCAGGCGATCCTGCAGGAGCTTCGCGCCCGCGGCATCACCATCGCCATCGACGATTTCGGCACCGGCTATTCGAGCCTCAGCTATCTCGACCAGCTGCCGCTCGACGTCATCAAGATCGACCGCTCCTTCGTGCGCAATATCGGCGAGGACCCGCGCCGCTTCAAGCTGCTGCGCGGCACGGTGAACCTGTCGCGCGAACTCGGCCTGCGCATCGTCATCGAGGGCGTGGAGACCGAGGAGCAGCTAGCCCTCATCAACAAGTACCATTGCGCCGACCTGGTTCAGGGCTACGTCTTCGCCGCCCCCATGTCGCCCGATGCGCTGCGCGATCGCTACGAAAGCCTCGGCGGCAAGCCGGTCGAACCGCGCCGTCGCGGCCGCCGCGTCGCCTGACGCGCATTCTTTTCCCGGAAGCCATTAATTCCACAATATATATATCATTCTTCAAAATTAGCGTTAACCATATATTAAGGTTAATGAATGGTATTTTACACAAATTGTCCTATATCGGCGATTATCAGAGTCGGCTGCGGGGTGCGGCCGGCTTTCTCAGTCAGGGGTACGGGGCATGGCCATGGTGGAAACGGCGAACAGTCGCTTTTCCGAAAAGCTTTTGGGGCTGCTCGACAAGGTGGAATACCGCCGGGTCGAGACGAGCGAGGACATGGAGGATATCGCCCGCATCCGCTACAAGGCCTACAAGGCCGGCAGCGTGATGCATCTGGCCGAAGACTCGCCGCTCCTCATCGACGAGGCCGATTTCGACAGCCATGCCTATGTCTTCGGCGTCTACCATGAGGAACGGTTGATCTCGACGGTGCGCCTGCATCATGTGACGCCGGAGCATCGCGTCACCTCGTCCGGCAAGGTATTTCCCGACGAGATCAAGGCCTTCCTCGATGCGGGCATGTCGCTGATCGACCCCGTGCGGCTGGCGGCCGACCCGGAAATCTGGAGCGAGATGCCGGCGATCCCGTATCTCACGCTGCGCCTTGCCACGATGGCGGCGGACTATTTCGATGCCGACCGCGTGCTCCAGATGGTCAAGCCGGCGCACGCGGCCTTCTACCGGCGCGTTTTCGACGGCGATTTCGTCGCCTCGCCGAAGAGCAACCAGGGCAAGTTCATCATCGATCTGATGCTGATGGCGACGCGCTGCAAGGACATCCGCTCGTCGCTCTACAAGCGCTTCCCGTTCTTCCAGTCCGAAGCCTTCGAGCGGCGCATGCTGTTTGCGCGCGGCGAGGACATGCCGTTCAGCCCGCTGACCGTGCGCCCCACGGCGCGGCTCGCCCATGCCCATAACCGCATCCAGCTTTCGGGCGGCGCCTACGCCGGGTGAGGCTTGCGTTCTGATGTCGCATCACGGGCCGGTTTCGCAGGAAACCGGCCCGTTCTGTTTCGGAAACGATACAGGCGGAAAAGCACATCCCGGCTTGCCGTTGCGCTTTGCCAATCCTTTGTGTATGGCCAGAAAGACGCGCGCTTTCGCGCTTGAGGGAATCGCCGGACCGTTCAGGGTCCGGCCTTGTTTAGGCGCTCATCGGGTGGAGCTTTCCGGCTGGCGGGTGCGGCTGCTTAGGAGAAGGTGACTATGGCTGAACATCATAACGGACCGGTCGAACTCGGCGCGCCGATGGATTATCCCGAGCACGAGAAGACCTACGACTTCTTCATCGCTGCCACCAAGTACGGCACGCTGTTCTGCGTGGCGCTGCTGATCGCCATGGCTGCCGGCTTCTTCACCAGCGCCGGTTTCTTCAGCGGCCTTCTGCTGCTCATCATTCTCAACGTCGTCGGCTACTTCCTGCTGCGTTGATCTAAAAGGACCGCACCTGCGGTTCGCCGCGGCGCCATCCGGCGTCGCGCTTCAACACGGCCAGTCTCGGGGGGAGGACCACGGTTTGAGTCAGTGTATTTTTGTGGCACGGGAGAGCGATCCGGCAGAAGGCCGCGTCGCAGGGTCCGTCGAAACGATCAAGAAAATGAAGAGCCTGGGGCTCGACGTGCTGGTGGAAGCCGGCGCCGGTCTCAGATCGCGCATCCTCGATGCCGACTACGAGGCCGCCGGCGCCCGCATCGTCGGGCCGGAAGAGGCGAAGTCGGGCGATGTCATCCTGAAGGTGCGCCGGCCGACCTCGGCCGAGATCGCCGGCTACAAGTCCGGCGCCATCGTCATCGCCACGATGGATCCCTACGGCAACGAAGCCGCCATCGCCGAGATGGCGCAGGCCGGCCTCACCACCTTCGCCATGGAACTGATGCCGCGCATCACGCGCGCCCAGTCGATGGACATCCTGTCCTCGCAGGCGAACCTTGCCGGTTACCAGGCGGTCATCGACGCCGCCCATGAATTCGACCGCGCCATGCCGATGATGATGACCGCCGCCGGCACCGTTCCGGCCGCCAAGGTCTTCGTGATGGGCGCCGGCGTCGCTGGCCTCCAGGCCATTGCCACGGCCCGCCGCCTCGGCGCCGCCGTCTCCGCGACGGACGTACGCCCGGCCGCCAAGGAGCAGGTCGCCTCGCTCGGCGCCAAGTTCATCGCCGTCGAGGACGACGAGTTCAAGGCCGCCGAAACCGCCGGCGGCTACGCGAAGGAAATGTCCAAAGAATATCAGGCGAAGCAGGCGGCGCTGGTCGCCGATCATATCGCCAAGCAGGACATCGTCATCACCACCGCGCTGATCCCCGGCCGTCCCGCGCCGCGTCTCGTGACGCGCCAGATGCTGGCCGCCATGCGCACCGGCTCGGTCGTCGTTGATCTCGCGGTGGAGCGCGGCGGCAATATCGAGGGCTCGGAACCCGGCAAGGTCGCCGAGGTCGAGGGCGTGAAGGTCATCGGCTATCTCAACGTGCCGGGCCGCATCGCGGCGTCCGCCTCCGCGCTTTACGCCAAGAACCTCATCACCTTCCTCGAGACCATGGTCGACAAGGAAACGAAATCGGTTTCGGTCAATGTCGAGGACGAACTCGTCAAGGCGACGATGCTGACCAACGGCGGTACCGTGGTGCATCCGAACTTCGGCGGTGCCGTTCAGCAAGGGGAGGGCAAGTGATGGCGAACGAACTTCTGGACAAGGCGATCACCGATCTCGAACGCGCCGTGGAGGCCGTTCGCGCCGCTTCCGAATATGTGCCGGACGCCGCGGCTGCCGCGGCGCACGGCGTTTCCGGCGGGGCGATCGACCCCTTCGTCTTCCGCCTTGCGATCTTCGTGCTGTCGATCTTCGTCGGCTACTATGTCGTCTGGTCGGTGACGCCGGCGCTGCACACGCCGCTGATGGCCGTCACCAACGCGATCTCCTCGGTCATCGTCGTCGGCGCGCTGCTCGCCGTCGGCATCTCGCTCTCGGGTGTCGCGACCGGCTTCGGTTTCGTCGCGCTCATCCTCGCCTCCGTCAACATCTTCGGCGGCTTCCTCGTCACCCAGCGCATGCTGGCGATGTACAAGAAAAAAGAGAAGTGAGGCCGGCCCGATGAACGCAAACTTCGCAGCCTTCCTCTACCTCGTCTCCGGGGTCCTCTTCATCATGGCGCTGCGCGGCCTGTCGCATCCGACGACCAGCCGCCGCGGCAACATGCTCGGCATGATCGGCATGGGCATCGCCATCGGCACGACGCTGCTGCTCGCGACGCCCTCCTTCGGCGGTCTCGTGCTCATCGTGCTCGGCCTTGCCATCGGCGGCGGCGCGGGGGCCTATATCGCCCGCTCGATCCCGATGACCTCGATGCCGCAGCTCGTCGCCGGCTTCCACTCGCTGGTCGGCCTTGCCGCCGTGCTGGTGGCGGCGGCAGCGCTCTATTCGCCTGTTTCCTTCGGCATCGGTCAGGTCGGCGAGATCCACGGCCAGGCGCTGGTCGAAATGGCGCTCGGCGCGGCCATCGGCGCGATCACCTTCACTGGCTCGATCATCGCCTTCCTCAAGCTCGACGGGCGCATGTCCGGCAAGCCGATCATGCTGCCCTACCGGCATGTCATCAACATCGTGCTGCTCGCCGCGATCGTCTTCTTCATCGTCGGCCTGACGCTGTCGGAAAGCCATTTCGACTTCTGGCTGATCGTCATCCTGGCGCTGGCGCTCGGCGTGCTGCTCATCGTGCCGATCGGCGGGGCCGACATGCCCGTCGTCGTGTCGATGCTCAACTCCTATTCGGGTTGGGCGGCGGCCGGCATCGGCTTCACGCTGGGCAACCTCGCGCTGATCATCACCGGCGCGCTGGTCGGCTCCTCGGGCGCGATCCTGTCCTACATCATGTGCAAGGGCATGAACCGCTCGTTCGTCTCGGTCATCCTCGGCGGCTTCGGCGGCGACAGCGGCGCTGCGGCGGGCGACGATGGCGTGCAGCGCACGGTCAAGCAGGGCTCGGCCGACGACGCGGCCTTCCTGATGTCGAATGCCTCCAAGGTCATCATCGTGCCGGGCTACGGCATGGCGGTGGCGCAGGCGCAGCATGCGGTGCGCGAGCTCGCCGATGCGCTGAAGAAGAACGGCGTCGAAGTGAAATACGCGATCCACCCGGTCGCCGGCCGCATGCCGGGCCATATGAACGTGCTGCTCGCCGAAGCGAACGTGCCCTATGACGAAGTGTTCGAGCTCGAGGACATCAACTCGGAATTCGCCCAGGCGGACGTCGCCTATGTCATCGGCGCCAACGACGTGACGAACCCGGCGGCGCGCGACGACAAGTCCTCGCCGATCTACGGCATGCCGATCCTCGACGTCGACAAGGCCAAGACCTGCCTCTTCGTCAAGCGCTCGCTCGGCTCCGGCTATGCCGGCATCGACAACACGCTGTTCTACAAGGACGGCACGATGATGCTGCTCGGCGACGCCAAGAAGATGACCGACGACATCGTCAAGGCGATGAACCACTGAGCAAGACCCCTCCCCAACCCCTCCCCACAAGGGGGAGGGACTTAACGTGTAGCACCCTCGGCGTAAGATTGGGAAATGAAGAGCAAGCATCTTGCGTTCTCCCCCCTTGTGGGGGAGATGCCGGCAGGCGGAGAGGGCCTTCACGTCACCGACAAGACTCCCCCCGCCGCAGGGCGCGCGTCATCGTCCAGGGGGCGACGCCGAAGGTGCGGGCGAGGGCGGTGATGGTTTCGCCGCGGCTGAGGCGTTCGCGGGCGAGGCGGAGCTGGTGGTCGTCGAGCTTGGGCGGGCGGCCGAGGCGCGAGCCGCGCCGGCGGGCGGCTAGCAGGCCCTCGCGGGTGCGCTGGGAAAGGGTGAGCCGCTCGAATTCCGCGAGGCCGCCCATGACCGTGTAGAGGAAGCGGCCGGTCGGCGTCGTGGTATCGATGCTGAGCTTGGCGATGTGGAAGTGGATGCCGCGCTGCTGGAGCGCGTCCAGCTCGCCGAGCGCATCCTTCGCCGAGCGGTAGGCCCGGTCCAGATCCCATATGACGAAGATGTCGCCCGCCCGCAGGGCGGCGGTGACCGCCTCGTAGACCGGACGGCGGCGGCTGACCGCCGAAAGCGTCTCGACGTGTAGCTCATCGCACAGATCCCTGAGCCCGTCGACCTGACGATCGGGATTCTGGTCGACAGTGCTGACTCTCAGATAACCGATTTTCCTCGCCATGTGCCGCCTTCCGTTCATCGTTGCTTTCTTCAACATAAACGAACGTTTTTGAGCGGGGATATTTTTTAGCTATTTTTCTTGGAAGCTTGGGAGGAGTGGCTAGGACTACGAGTAGAAATCAAGTCTGCGCCAACGTCGAGGAACATTCAACAAAAACGTTCCTTATCGTTGCCTTCAATGAAAACAGCAGAACTGAAAATGGAGCTTTTTATCCTCCTCGTCGCGGTACTGCCGCTTGCTACACTTGTCCTGCATTATGTGTACAAGCGTAATCCCGACAGGGTGCGGATCGTCGAGACCGCCACGACGGGGCCGATTTATGTCGATGCGTTGCTGGAGAACGAGGGCGGGCAGGGGCTGGTGAGCGTGTGGCTGGAGCAGGGCGGCCTGACGCTGTGCCGGACGGTGACCTATCTCGACCGGCGGGAATCCCGGCGGGTGACCATAGCGTGCCCCGGCCTGACGCAGGACCCGTTCAAGGTACATGCGCAGGCGCAATAGCGCCTGCGGCTCAGGCCGGGATGCCGATCAGGCCGGTGGTCAGGCCGGCTTGGCGGCGTTGCCGGCGCCGCGGGTGCGGGCGAGGCCCGACTTTGCCGGCGCGTAGTTCGGGTCGAGGCGCAGGGCCTGCGAATAGGACCTTGCCGCGCGGGCATTGTCGCCGCGGCGCTCGTAGATCAGCGCCTGGTTCGCCCAGGATTCGGCCAGCTTGCCGTCGAGGTTGATCGCCGTGTTGAAGTCCTGGAACGCGTTGTCGTCGTCGCCCTGCGCGGCATAGGAGATGCCGCGGCCGTTATAGGGCTCGGCCGAGTTCGGCGAGAGCGAGATGGCCTTCGAGAAGTCGTCGATCGCCTTGTCGTGCTGGCGGCGCGCCTGGTAGATCAGGCCGCGGTTGTGATAGGCGCGCGGATCGGTCGTATCGAGCTCGATGGCGCGGTTGAAGTCGCGGAACGCGTCGTCGAGGCGGCCGGCCTGGCGATAGAGATTGCCGCGGCCGATATAGGCGACGTCATAGTTGGGGCTGAGCTGCAGCGCCGTGTTGTAGTCGGCCGCCGCCTGCGCCTGATCGCCGAGGCTGCGCTGCACGAGCGCGCGGTTGGCATAGGCCTGGTAGAAGCGCGGGTTGAGCTCGATGGCGCGGTTGAAGTCCTCCAGCGCGCGGCGATGCTCGCCGGCGCGGCCATAGGCCGAACCACGGACGTTGTAGCCTTCCGGATCCTGCGGATTGGCGGCGATCACGGCGGAGAGCGACGAGATGTTCTCCTGCGAGCCCTGCGCGCGCTCGACCTTCAGGACGTCCGTCGAGGTGGTCGACTGGCAGCCGGCAAGCATGAGGGCCATCGCGGTCGCGGCAGCCGCGGCCATCAAGGGGCGGCGCATGCGGGCGGACGAGGGAGAAAGACGATCGGTCGGGTACCCGGTAGATGCAGCCATGTCCAAGTGCGAATCCTCAAAACGGAGCTTCGTGCGCGCCTCATGCGCGAAGAATACGCTACGGCTCACCACAATTCCGGCAAGGTGCGTAGCGATCGACCCGGAATTGCATGGGAAGTCTTTCACAAGCGTGAAAATCTTCCGGTCATGTCAAAAAAGGCGGCGGCGAATTCATCGCCCCCGCCCGGTCTTGCATCCGAAAACGTCGAAATGACGGCCGATTAACGGGCGCCAGGACGGCCGCCGACGAGGCCTTCGCGCTGGGCGCGCTTGCGGGCCAGCTTGCGAACGCGACGAACGGCTTCGGCCTTTTCACGCGCACGCTTCTGCGACGGCTTTTCGTAATAGTCGCGCATCTTCATTTCACGGAAAATGCCTTCGCGCTGCATCTTCTTCTTGAGAGCGCGGAGAGCCTGATCAACGTTGTTGTCGCGGACAAGTACCTGCACGAGAATCCCGTTCCTTTGTTCGTTGTTACCCGGCGATTCCTTGAGGTCGTCAGGCAAATAAGTGACGTTCGCGCAGCCCGGAAGGCTGACGATTGGGCGTCGGATACCAGAACACTTGGAAGAAGTCCAGTCTCCTGCGCCTGATGTCGGGGATATTTGCGTGGAAGGGGTGCAAAACCGTCGAGAAAGCCCCATTGGGGGTCATGTCGCATGTGGTACAAGGTGCGCCTGAATGCGTCGCAAAGAATACGGCGCGCGGCGTCAGGATTTGCTTTCTATCGGGGCAGGAAACAGCCGGCGGGGCCGGCGAGACATCGAGGATACGGGATGCGCAAATATTCGGCTTTTGCCGTCGCCCGCGAGGCGATGCGCGGCCACAAGGGATGGGAGGCACAGTGGACCTCGCCCGAGCCGCGCAAGGAATACGACGTGATCATCGTCGGCGGCGGCGGCCACGGCCTCGGCGCGGCCTACTACCTCGCCAAGGAGCACGGCATCACCAATGTCGCCGTGATCGAGAAGGGCTGGCTCGGCGGCGGCAATACCGGCCGCAACACGACCATCATCCGCTCGAACTATCTCTATGACGAGAGCATGGACATATACGAGCACTCGCTGAAGCTCTGGGAGAACCTCAGCCAGGACCTCAACTACAATGTCATGTACTCGCCGCGCGGCGTGATGATGCTGTCGCACAATGTGCACGACAAGCAGTCTTTCCAGCGGCACGTCCACGCCAACCGTCTCTACGGTATCGACAACGAGTGGCTGACACCGCAGCAGGCGAAGGATTTCGTGCCGGTCCTCGACATCTCTGCGACGGCCCGCTATCCGATCAACGGCGCGGCCCTGCAGCGCCGCGGCGGCACCGCCCGCCACGATGCCGTCGCCTGGGGCTACGCCCGCGCGGCTTCCGATCGCGGCGTGCATGTCATCCAGAACTGCGAGGTCAAGGGCATCCGCCGCGGGCCTGACGGCGCGGTGACGGGTGTCGAGACGTCGAAGGGCTTCATCGGGGCAAAGAAGATCGCCGTGTCGGCTTCGGGCCACAACTCGGTCATCCTCTCGATGGCCGACGTCAAGCTGCCGCTGCATTCCGTGCCGCTCCAGGCGCTGGTCTCCGAGCCGATGAAGCCGATCTTCCCCTGCGTCGTCATGTCCAACTCGGTGCATGCCTATATCTCGCAGTCGGACAAGGGCGAACTCGTCATCGGCGCGGGTACGGACCAGTACAATTCGTACTCCCAGACGGGCGGCCTGCAGATCATCACGCATACGCTCGACGCCATCTGCGAGCTCTTCCCGATGTTCCGCCGCGTCAAGATGATGCGCCAGTGGGGCGGCATCACCGACAACACGCCGGACCGTTCGGCGATCCAGGGCGTGACGCCGGTCAAGAACCTCTTCGTCAACTGCGGCTGGGGCACCGGCGGCTTCAAGGCGACGCCGGGTTCGGCCCATCTCTTCGCCCATCTCATCGCGAAGGGCGAGCCGCACAAGCTGGCGGCCGGCCTGACGCTCGACCGCTTCCGCACTGGCCGCCTCATCGACGAGGCGGCAGCGGCGGCGGTGGCACACTGATGAATGGCGCGCTCGTCGCCGGATTGCTGATGACGGCCGGCGCCCTGCCGGTCGGCGATGTCTTCCCCGAACCGGATGACTTTCGCTTTCAGACAATCCGCAAGGCGGCGAGCGAGAAGAATTGGCCTTTCATCGCCGAGAGCGGGATGCTGGGATGTGCGAAAGTGCTCGGGGAACCCGCGGTCTATTTTGTCCCGGACGAAAAGGACCTGACCCGCGCCTTCCACATCGACGCAACCTCTTTGCGATGAGCATCATCAATATTGGCGTGCCAGACGTGCTGGCTCCCTACGACGATACCGCGCAGCTGCTTCATCGGCTCGTGCCCTTCGTCACCATGGGCCAGAGACTTTGCGACCAGGAACCGGGCACGCTTGTGACGGGTCCAGAGCTTTAAACAGGTAGGATAAAATGCTGCTGATCTACTGCCCCTACTGCGAGGAAGAGCGCTCCGAGCTCGAATTCCGCCATGGCGGCGACGCGCACATCGCCCGGCCGACCAACATCGCCGACATCACCGACGAGGAGTTCCAGGACTATTTCTTCCTGCGTGACAACCCGAAGGGCCTGATCTTCGAACGCTGGCGCCATATCCACGGCTGCGGGCGCTTCTTCAACGCGGCGCGCGACACGGTGAGCGACCGGTTCTACATGAGCTACAAGGCCGGCGAGCCGAAACCCGATCTGCCGGGCGTCGCCCCCGCCACCGAAAAGACCGTCGAAACCTATGAAGCCGTAGAAGGAATCGCGAAATGAGCGGTGCCAATCGCATTGCCGGCCAGGGCCGCCTGACGCCCGCCAGGACGGCGCGTTTCACCTTCGACGGAAAGACCTTCGACGCGCTTGAGGGCGATACCGTCGCCTCGGCGCTGCTCGCCAACGGCGTGCACCTCGTCGGCCGGTCGTTCAAGTACCATCGCCCGCGCGGTATCCTTTCGGCCGGGCCGGAAGAGCCGAACGCGCTGATCGACGTGTCGCGCGACGCCGCACGCCGCCAGCCGAATGTGCGCGCGCCGGTGCAGGAAGTCTTCGACGGCATGAAGGTGGAATCGCAGAACCGCTGGCCCTCGCTCGCCTTCGATGTCGGCGGCGTCAACAACCTCCTGTCGCCGTTCTTCGCCGCCGGCTTCTACTACAAGACCTTCATGTGGCCGAAGGCGGCTTGGGAAAAGCTCTACGAGCCCTTCATCCGTAAAGCCGCCGGCCTCGGCGTCGCGCCGACGGAGGAGGATCCTGACCACTACGCCAACCGCTACGCCTATTGCGACGTGCTGGTGGCCGGTGCCGGCGTCGCCGGCCTGTCCGCGGCGCTCGCCGCCGCCGAGGCGGGTGCACGCGTCATCCTCGTCGACGAGCAGCCGGAAGTCGGCGGTGCGCTGCATTACGACACGTCCGTCACCATCGACGGGAAAAACGGCTACGACTGGGCGCAGGCGACCGCCGCGAAGCTGAAGGCGATGGAGAACGTCACCGTTCTCACCCGCACCACGGCGTTCGGCTACTACAACCACAATTTCGTCGGCCTCGTGGAGCGCGTGACGGACCATCTCGCGCGCCCCGACAGGAAGCTGCCGCGCGAGCGGCTGTGGCAGGTGCGCGCCAAGCGCGTCGTGCTCGCCACCGGCTCCATCGAGCGGCACATGGTGTTCGCCAACAACGATCGGCCGGGCATCATGCTGGCGTCGGCGGCGCGTACCTATCTCAACCATTTCGGCGTCGCCGTCGGCCGCAAGGTCGGCGTCTACACGGCGAGCGACTCGGCCTATGAAGCGGCCTTCGACCTGAAGCGCGCGGGCGTCGCCATCGCCGCCATCGTCGATGTACGCGAAAAGCCCGGCGAGGCCGTCCTTGCCGAGGCCCGCAAGCTCGGCATCGAGGTGCTGGCGGGCCATTCGGTGGTCGACACCAAGGGCAAGCTGCGCGTCTCCTCCATGTCGGTCGCCCGCAACGGCGGCGGCTCGGCGCGCTCGATCCCGGTCGATGCGCTCTTGATGTCCGCCGGCTGGACGCCCTCCGTCCACCTCTTCTCGCAGTCGCGCGGCAAGGTGGCCTATGACGCCGCCTCCGGCCGTTTCCTGCCGGGCACCTATGCGCAGGATTGCCTTTCCGTCGGCTCGTGCAACGGCACGGACGGTCTGCAGGCGACGATCGAGGAGGCGCTGGCGGCCGGCGAGCTGATGGCCCGCGCCACCGGCAACGAGGGCGGCGGCAAGGTCGAGCTTCGCGGCGAGAACGCCTTCGAATGGACCGGCGGCATGGCCGGGGCCGGCGAAGGCGCTGGTGTCGACACGACCGTCAAGGCTTTCGTCGACTTCCAGAACGACGTCTGCGCCAAGGATATCCGCCTTGCGGTGCGCGAGGGCATGCACTCGATCGAGCACATCAAGCGCTTCACCACCAACGGCATGGCGACGGACCAGGGCAAGCTCTCCAACATCCACGGCCTTGCCATCGCCTCGGAAGTGCTGAACCGCGAGATCCCGAAGATCGGCCTCACCACGTTCCGCGCGCCCTATACGCCCGTCACCTTCGGCGCGCTGATCAGCCATTCGCGTGGCGATCTGTTCGACCCGGCGCGCAAGACGCCGATCCATGCCTGGGAGGAGGCGCACGGCGCCGTCTTCGAGGATGTCGGCAACTGGAAGCGCGCCTGGTACTATCCGCGCTCGGGCGAGACCATGCATGACGCGGTCAACCGCGAGTGCCGCACGGTGCGCAACGCCGCCGGCCTGTTCGATGCCTCGACGCTCGGCAAGATCGAGGTCGTCGGCCCGGATGCCGGCGAGTTCATGAACCTCATGTACACCAACGCGTGGGACACGTTGAAGCCCGGCCGTTGCCGCTACGGCATCATGCTGCGCGAGGACGGCTTCGTCTATGACGACGGCGTCGTCGGGCGCCTTGCGGAAGACCGCTTCCATGTCACCACCACGACGGGCGGCGCGCCGCGCGTCATGCACCACATGGAAGACTATCTCCAGACGGAGTTCCCGCATCTCAAGGTCTGGCTGACCTCGACCACCGAGCAATGGGCTGTGATCGCCGTGCAGGGTCCGAAGGCGCGCGAAATCCTCGAGCCGCTGGTCGAGGGCATCGACATCTCCAACGAGGCCTTCCCGCATATGAGCGTGCGCGAAGGAAAAATCTGCGGCGTGCCGACCCGGCTCTTCCGCATGTCCTTCACCGGTGAAGCGGGCTACGAAGTCAACGTTCCCGCCGATTACGGCCAGGCCGTCTGGGAAGCCATCTGGGCGCGGGCCGAGCCGCTCGGCGCCTGCGCCTACGGCACGGAGACCATGCACGTCCTGCGCGCCGAGAAGGGCTACATCATCGTCGGCCAGGATACGGACGGCACGGTCACGCCGCACGACGCCAGCCTCAGCTGGGCCGTCTCCAAGAAGAAGGCGGACTTCGTCGGCATCCGCGGCCTCAAGCGCCCGGACCTCGTCAAGGAGGGCCGCAAGCAGCTTGTCGGCCTCCTGACCAAGGACCCGAATGTGGTTCTGGAGGAGGGCGCGCAGATCGTCGCCGATCCGAACGAGCCGAAGCCGATGAAAATGCTCGGCCATGTGACCTCGTCCTACTGGTCGGAAAATTGCGGCCGGTCGATCGCCATGGCGCTCGTTGCCGGCGGACAGGCACGCATGGGCCAGACGCTCTACGTTCCGATGCCCGACCGCACCATCGCGGTTGAGGTCAGCGACATGGTCTTCATCGATAAGGAAGGAGGACGCCTCAATGGCTGATCAAGCTCTTCGCAAGGCGCCGCTTGCCGGCCGTCACGGCGGCTCCGCCGGCGCGCGCGTCACGCCCGCCGCTCCCGCAACCCGCCTGTCGCTGCGCGCCGGCACGGATGCGCTCGACGCCCTGTCGTCGGCCTTCGGCCTGACGCTGCCGACGCGTCCGAAGACCTCGGCTTCCGCGAATGGCCGCCATGCGCTCTGGCTCGGCCCGGACGAGTGGCTGCTGATCGACGAGAACGGCGCGGACCTGATGGCCGCCGCTGCGAATGCGGGCGTGCTGCATTCGGCGACGGACGTCTCCCACCGCAATACCGCCGTCCTCGTTTCCGGCCCGAACGCGGCAGAGGCGATTGCCGCCGCCTGCCCGCTCGATCTCGGCAAGACGGCCTTCCCGGTGGGGGCTGCGGCGCGCACGGTGCTCGGCAAGATCGAGATCGTGTTGCTGCGCACCGGCAAGGAGGACTACCGCGTCGAGTGCTGGCGCTCGTTCTCGCCCTATGCCTTCGGCATGCTCGCCGAGGGCGCGGAAGACGCCGGGCTCTGAGCCGATCAGAGAAAACGGTAGAAAAACAGGGCTGTCTCCCGCGTGCCGGGGGACAGCCCTTCGTACAGGTGCCTGTCATGGCCGCCGAGCGTAAAATCCTGGCGCAGGTAGAAGCGGCAGGCCGCGATATTGTTGCTCTGGGTCTCGAGCCGGAGGCCGGGCAGGCCCTTTTCCCTCGTCCAGTCGACGGCGCGCTGCATCAGGCGCTGCGCGGCGCCGGTGCCGCGCCATTGCGCATCGACGGCGAGATCGTCGACGAAGGCGAAATTGTTCCAGCCGGCCGAGAGCGCGATATAGCCGACGGGCGCCTCGTCGCCGATGACGACGAAAAGCGCCTTGTCGTCCATCGCCACATAGGTTTCCAGTTCCGCGGGGTCGAAGCCGTAGTTCTTGGGGTAGGGCTCGACCGGCCGGGCATGGGCCAGCCAGTCGCCCTCGAAAGGCGGCATAGCCTCGCGGGTAACCAGGAAGGAGAAGTCGCAGGCGCCGAGCGCCGGCAGATCCTCGTGCCGGGCGGAGCGGATCTTCACACGTTCTCCGGCCGGTCCTTCGGATCGAACTGGATGATGGTGATCCAGTCGGCCGTCAGCGCCGGCTTGCGCTCGTCCTCGATCTCGACCGTCACGTCATAGCGGATCGTCACCATGCCGGCGCCGCGGAAACGGGCTTCGGCGAGCTTGAAGCGGCCACGCACCTGAGCGCCGCTCTTCACCGGCGTCATGAACCGGATTTTCTCAAAACCGTAATTGATGCCCATCGTCTGCTCGATGATGTGCGGCAGGCAATCGTAGTTCATCGCCGAGAGCAGCGAGAGGGTGAGGAAGCCGTGGGCGATGGTGCCGCCGAACGGCGTTTCGGCGGCGGCCCGCACCGGATCGGTGTGGATGAACTGATGGTCCTCCGTCGCATCGGCAAAACGGTCGATCATCGTCTGGTCGACGGTGAACCAGCGCGAAAGGCCGATCTCCGTTCCGACGAGGGGGGGAATGTCTTTCAAATGGATGGTGGCTGGCATCTGGCCTTCTCGCCGTTCGTATCGGGATCTATCTCTTTGTCTTCCGCATTTGCGAGCGAAAACCGGTATCCGCTTTTGCTGGAAGTGCTTTAGAGAGACGGTTTGTCCGGGCAATGGAAATTCAGTATTTTTCGACAAAAATTTCGACGGTGCGCGCGTGAAGCATGCCGGTCGCCGGATGGTTGACGGTGAGCAGGCTCACCCAGTCTCGTCCATCCGGCAGGGGCAAGGCAAGGGCCTGTTCGCCATGCGTGCGGTTGATGGCGATCGCGAGGCGGACGATGCGCCGCTGCTCGAGATCCGGCGTCTTCAGGAGGACGAGCAAGGTGCCGGCAAAGGGAGCCTCCCAGTCCGCGACGGTCATCGGGCTGCCGGCGAGCGTCAGCCATTCGACATCGCCGGTGCCGCTGAGGAAGATCGTCTCGCCGAGCGCCGGAAAGCGCTTGCGGATGGCCGACAGCATGGCGGTGTGCTCGATCAGGCCTTCGTCCAGCCGGTCCCAGTGCAGCCAGGTGATGGCATTGTCCTGGCAATAGGCGTTGTTGTTGCCGCCCTGGCTGCGCCCGCCCTCGTCGCCGGCCGTCAGCATCACGGTGCCGCGTGACAGGAACAGGCTGGAGAGCAGCGCCTTCACGTCCGCCCGGCGGGCCGAGAGCACGGCGCCGTCGGTGGTCGCGCCTTCCGCGCCGTTGTTCCAGGAATGGTTCTCGTTGTGGCCGTCGCGGTTGTCCTCGCCGTTCGCCGCATTGTGCTTCATCGTGTGCGAGACGAGGTCCATCAGCGTGAAGCCGTCATGGGCGGCGAGGAAATTGACCGTGCGGGTGCGCTCGCCGCCGTTGCGCGAGAAGATGTCTGAGGAGCCGGCAAAGGCGGTGACGAAGCCGCCGAGCCTGTGGCTGTCGCCGCGCCAGAACATGCGGGCGTCGTCGCGGTAGCGGTCGTTCCATTCGAGGAAGGGGGCGGGGAAATTGCCGAGCTGGTAGCCGCCGGGGCCGATATCCCAGGGTTCGGCGATCAGCACGCGATCCCGGAGCAAGGAATCCTCGCAGATATCGGAGAGCAGCGCGGCATGGGCGGAGAAACCGTTCGCCTCGCGGCCGAGAATGGTGGCGAGGTCGAAGCGGAAGCCATCGACACCGGCATGGCGCACGAAATGGCGCAGGCTGTCGAGCACGAGCTGGCGCACGACCGGATGCTCGCCGGCAATGGTGTTGCCGCAGCCGGTATCGTTGATCAGCTCACCTGGCCTGTCGGGCACATGGCGATAATAGGTGAGATTGTCGAGGCCGCGCATGGAGAGCGTCGCGCCGTGGCGGTCGCTCTCGCCGGAATGGTTGAAGACGAGGTCGAGGATGGTGCCGATGCCTTCCGCACGCAGGGCCGCCACCGTGTCCGCAAGCTCCTTCATGCCGCCGGGCACGAGGCGCGGATCGAGCGCCATCAGGGCGATGGGGTTGTAGCCCCAGCTGTTGGAAAGGCCGAGCGGCGGCAGGTGACGCTCGTCGATCCAGGCGGTGATCGGCATCAGCTCGACGGCATCGACGCCGAGGCGCTTCAGATGGGCGAGCACGGCGGGATGGGCGAGCGCGCCGACCGTGCCGCGCATCGCTTCCGGCACGTCCGGATGCAGCATGGTGAAGCCGCGCACGGCGATCTCGTAGATGAAGCCGCCGGGCCGGAAGAGAGGCGGCTTCACCGTCACCGGCCGATCGCGGGTGACGATGGCCTTCGGCACGATATCCGCCGTTTCCGCGCCGAAGACGGTGAGCCGTCCGTCATGCACGAAGCGGCGGTCGAGTTCCCGGGCATAGGGATCGACCAGCAGCTTTGCCGGATCGAACCAGAGGCCGTGGTCGGGCGAATAGACGCCGTCCGCGCGAAAACCGTAGCGCGTGCCGGCCGCCGCGCCCTCGACGAAGACGCGGTGGAAGCCGTTCTCGTCCCGCCCCATGGTGAGGCGGGCGAGTTCCCTGTCGCCCTCGTCGTCGAACAGGCAGAGCTCGACGCGGGAAGCATCGTGCGAATAGACCGCGAATTCCACCCCGTCCCCGGAGAGCGTGGCGCCCGGCGCGAAGGATGGGGCGGTGATGCTCATCTCAGGTGATCACGGTCGGCGCATCGCGGCCCGTGCGGGACTTGATGCCGGCGATCTCGTCGGCGACCGCGATGAGGTCGGCCAGCGCCTCCTGCGTGTCGATGTCATGGCGGGTGGCGTCGGGCTCGAAGCGCTCGATATAGACGCGCAGCGTCGCGCCCGAGGTGCCGGTGCCGGAGAGGCGGAAGACGACGCGCGAGCCGCCTTCGAACAGGATGCGGATGCCCTGGTTCTTGCTGACGGACTGGTCGACCGGATCGTTATAGGCAAAGTCGTCGGCCGTCTCGACCGTCAGCGCGCCGAAGGACTTGCCGGGGAGCGTTGCGAGCTGGTCTCGCAGGTTCGCCATCAGGCCGTTGGCGGCCTCGGTGTCGACCTCCTCGTAGTCGTGGCGTGAATAGTAGTTGCGCCCGTAGGTCGCCCAGTGCTGCTCCACGATGTCGAGCACGCTTTCCTTGCGCACGGCGAGGATGTTGAGCCAGAGCAGGACCGCCCAGAGGCCGTCCTTTTCGCGCACATGGTTGGAGCCGGTGCCGGCGCTCTCTTCGCCGCAGATCGTGGCAAGGCCCGCGTCGAGCAGGTTGCCGAAGAACTTCCAGCCGGTCGGCGTCTCGTAGATGCCGATGCCGAGCTTCTCGGCGACCCGGTCGGCGGCGCCCGAGGTCGGCATGGAGCGGGCGATGCCGGCAAGACCCTTGGCATAGCCGGGGGCGAGATGGGCATTGGCGGCGAGCAGCGCGAGGCTGTCGGAGGGGGTGACGAAGATGCCCTTGCCGATGATCAGGTTGCGGTCGCCGTCGCCGTCCGAGGCGGCGCCGAAATCCGGCGCGTCCTCGGCCATCATCGTCTCGTAGAGGGCGCGGGCATGCACGAGATTCGGGTCCGGGTGGTGGCCGCCGAAGTCCGGCAGCGGCATGAAGTTCAGCACGGACCCCTTGGTGGCGCCGAGACGGTTTTCGAGGATTTCCTTGGCATAGGGGCCGGTGACGGCGCTCATCGCATCGAAGACGACGCGGAAGCCGCCGGCAAGCAGGCGGCGGATGGCGTCAAAGTCGAAGAGCTGTTCCATCAGTTCGGCATAGTCGGCGACGGGGTCGATGACGGTGACCGTCATGCCCTCGATCTCCTGCGTGCCCTCGTGGTCGAGGTTAACGTCCTCCACCTCGGCGATCCTGTAGCTGTCGATGGATTTGGTGCGCGCGAAGATGGCGTCGGTGATCTTCTCCGGGGCCGGGCCGCCATTGCCGATATTGTACTTGATGCCGAAGTCCTCGGTCGGGCCGCCGGGATTGTGGCTGGCGGAGAGCACAATGCCGCCGAAGGCCTTGTATTTGCGGATGACGTTGGAGGCGGCGGGCGTCGAGAGAATGCCGCCCCGGCCGACCAGCACGCGGCCGAAGCCGTTGGCGGCGGCCATCTTGACGGCGAGCTGGATGACTTCGCGGTTGTAGTAGCGGCCATCGCCGCCGATCACCAGCGTCTGGCCCTCGAAGCCTTCCAGGCTATCGAAGATCGACTGGATGAAGTTCTCCGCATAGTTCTTCTGCTGGAAGACAGGGACCTTCTTGCGCAGGCCCGAGGTTCCCGGCTTCTGGTCGGTGTAGGGCGTGGTCGATACGGTCTTGATGGTCATCTTCTATACTCGCGAGATTAGGCTGGAATAGAGGTCGGCGTAGCGCGCGGCGCTGTTTTCCCAGGAAACGTCCGATTTCATGCCCTGGTTCTGGATGCGCGCCCATATTTTCGGTTCGCGCCAGGCCTTGAAGACGCGGCGCAGCGCTTGGCGCAGGCCCTCGGCATTGATCGGCGTGAACTGGAAGCCGGTGGCGACGCGGGCGGAGAGGGCGGCTTCGTTGGCGTCGATGACGGTGTCGGCAAGGCCGCCGGTGCGCGCCACGATGGGCACGCAGCCGTAGCGCAGGCCATAGAGCTGGGTGAGGCCGCAGGGCTCGAAGCGCGACGGGATGAGGATGGCGTCGGCGCCGGCCTGCATGAGATGCGACAGTGGTTCGTTGTAGCCGATGACGATACCGATGCGGCCGCGATGGCGCGAGGCGGCGGCCAGCAGCGCGCCCTCCAGCCCCTGGTCGCCGGAGCCGAGCACGGCGAGCTTGCCGCCTTCCGCGACGATCCAGTCGGCGACCTCGGCGACGATGTCGATGCCCTTCTGCCAGGTGAGGCGGCTGACGATGCAGAAGATCGGGCCGCTGTCGTGCTCGAGGCTGAACCGCTCGGCGACCGCCCGCCGGTTGACCGCGCGCTGCTTGAGCGAGCCGGCAGCATATGGGCGGGCGATATGCGCGTCGGTCTCGGGGTTCCAGACGGCGGTGTCGATGCCGTTGACGATGCCGGCGAGATCGCTGGCGCGGGCGTTGATGAGTCCTTCGAGGCCCATGCCGTATTCGGGCGTCATGATTTCGTGCGCATAGGTGGGGCTGACCGTGGTGATCGACCAGGCGGTGCGCAGCCCACCCTTGAGGAAGCCGACATCGCCGTAATATTCGAGCCCGTCGACGCTGTAGGCTTCGGGCGGCAGGCGCAATTCGGCGAAGATCTCCGCGCCGAACTGGCCCTGGAAGGCGAGGTTGTGCACGGTGACGATGGTGGGGATGTGCTGCAGGCCGGTGTAGCGCATGTAGACCGCCGTCATCGCCGCCTGCCAGTCATGGGCGTGCACGATGTCCGGCCGCCAGCCGGGCAGCAGGCCGCGGGCGATTTCGGCGCCCGCCAGCGAGAGGGCGGCAAAGCGCCGCCAGTTGTCGACGAAGTCCTTGCCGGTGGCGTCCGTATAGGGGCCGCCGGTGCGGTCGAAGAAGCCGGGGGCGTCGAGCACGAGGATGTCGAGACCCTCGTGCATTGCGGCGAGAATGCGGGCCGGTTCGCCGAGCAGGTCCTCGAAGGTGGCGACCACCTCGACCTCGGCCAGCCGCTGCATGACCGCCGGATAGCCGGGCACAAGGGTGCGCATGTGCATGCCATGCCCGGCGAGCGCGATCGGCAATGCGCCGGCGACGTCGGCGAGGCCTCCCGTCTTGATGAGCGGGAATACTTCGGATGCCACCGAAAGGATGTTCATTTCCGACTAGAACTCCAGCTTGTCGATCATCGGTTGGGTGATGAGGCAGATGCCGTTCTCCGAGCGGCGGAACCGCTTGGCGTCGAGCTCCGGATCCTCGCCGACGACGAGGCCTTCGGGAATGATGACGCGGCTGTCGATGACGACGTTCTTTAGATTGGCGTGGCGGCCGATCATAACATTCGGCAGGATGACGGCGCCTTCGAGGCGGGAATAGGAATTGGCGCGAACGCCGGTGAACAGCAGGCTGCGGTTCAGCGAGGCGCCGGAAATGATGCAGTCTCCCGAAATGAGCGAGGAGGTCGCCGAGCCGCGGCGGTTCTCGTCGTCATGCACGAACTTGGCCGGCGGCTTGATCTCGGCGAAGGTCCAGATCGGCCAGGAGCTGTCGTAGATGTCGAGTTCGGGCGTGATGTCCGTCAGGTCGATATTGGCCTGCCAGTAGGCGTCGATGGTGCCGACGTCGCGCCAGTAGGCCTCGCGCTCGAAATCGGAGCGCACGCAGGAGGCGGTGAAGCGGTGGGCGACGGCTTTGCCGTGCTCGACGATATAGGGGATGATGTCCTTGCCGAAATCGCGGCTCGATGTCGGGTCGGCGGCGTCGCGGCGCAGAAGGTCCATCAGGAACTTCGTGTGGAACACGTAGATGCCCATGGAGGCGAGCGCCATGTCCGGATTGCCGGGGATGCCCGGCGGGTCGGCCGGCTTTTCCACGAAGGCGATGATCTCGTCCTTCTCGTCCACGTGCATGACGCCGAAGCCGGTCGCTTCCATGCGCGGCACTTCCAGGCAGCCGATGGTGACCTGCGCGCCGGAATCGACGTGCTGCTGGAGCATCAACTCGTAGTCCATCTTGTAGATATGGTCGCCGGCAAGGATGACCATGTATTCGACGCCGTAGTCCTCGATGATGTCGATGTTCTGGTAGACCGCATCGGCGGTGCCTTCGTACCACTGCGTTTCGGACACGCGCTGGGATGCGGGAAGGATGTCGAAGCTCTCGTTACGCTCGGGGCGGAAGAAGTTCCAGCCGCGCTGCATGTGGCGGATCAGCGAATGCGCCTTGTACTGGGTGGCCACCCCGATGCGGCGGATACCGGAGTTCAGCGCATTGGAGAGGGCGAAGTCGATGATGCGGGCCTTGCCGCCGAAATGGACGGCGGGCTTGGCGCGCCGGTCCGTCAGTTCCTTGAGGCGGCTGCCGCGCCCGCCCGCCAGAACATAGGCCATCGCATCGCGGGCGAGGGGTTGATTGCGCTTCTGCTCCATGGTGTCCTCCCGACTTGTCTATTATGCGTCCAGCTCGAGCATCAGCGTCGCCAGCGGCGGCAGGGTGATCGTGGCTGCTATTCTTCCGTTTGCATGTTTCCTCGCCTCGACGGCGCCGCCGTTCCCCTTGCCGCTGCCGCCGTAGATCTCGGCATCGGTGTTGAGGATCTCGCGCCACCGGCCCTCCACCGGCAGCGGCACCCCGTAGTTCTCGCGGTAGACGGGGGTGAAGTTGGTGACGACGGCGATCGGCTTTTCGTCGGGCGCCTTGCGCAGCCAGGCGAAGACCGAGTTCTCCCGGTCGTCGGCGATCAGCCATTCGAAGCCGTCGCCCTCGCAATCGCGCGCATGCAGCGTGGCCTTGCGGCGATAGGTGCCGTTGAGGTCGCGCACCAGCCGGCGCATGCCCTCGTGCAGGGGGTATTCCAGGAGGTTCCAGTCGAGTGAACGTTCCTCGCTCCACTCCTGCCACTGGGCGAATTCCTGGCCCATGAACAGCAGCTTCTTGCCGGGATAGCCCCACATGAAGCCGTAATAGGCGCGCAGATTGGCGAACTTCTGCCAGTCGTCGCCGGTCATCTTGGCGATCAGCGAGCCCTTGCCGTGCACCACCTCGTCGTGGCTCAGCGGCAGCACGAAATTCTCCGTAAACGCATAGAGCAGGCCGAAGGTCATGTCGTTGTGGTGGAACTTGCGGTGAACAGGCTCGCGCGACAGGTATTGCAGCGTGTCGTGCATGAAGCCCATGTTCCACTTGAAGCCGAAGCCGAGGCCGCCGTCATGCACGGGGGCGGAGACTTTCGGCCAGGAGGTGGATTCCTCGGCGATCGTCAGGATGCCGGGATGGCCGGCATAGACATGGCGGTTCATGGATTGCAGGAAGCGCACCGCCGCGAGGTTCTCGTTGCCGCCGTATTCGTTCGGCACCCATTCGCCGTGCTTGCGCGAATAGTCGAGGTAGAGCATCGAGGCCACCGCATCGACGCGCAGGCCGTCGAGATGGAACTTCTCGGCCCAGTAGAGCGCGTTGTTGATGAGGTAGGACAGAACCTCGGCGCGGCCGAAATTGTAGATCGCCGTGTTCCAGTCCGGGTGGAAGCCCTGGCGCGGGTCCTCGTGCTCGTAGAGCGCAGTGCCGTCGAACTTGCCGAGGCCGTGCGCGTCGGTCGGGAAATGCGCCGGCACCCAGTCGAGGATGACGCCGATGCCGACCTTGTGGCAGCCGTTGACGAAACGGGCAAAACCTTCGGGCTCGCCGAAGCGGGCGGTGGGCGAATAGAGGCCGGTCGTCTGGTAGCCCCAGGACGGATCGAAGGGGTATTCAGTGATCGGCAGGAACTCGATATGGGTGAAGCCCATGTCGGTGCAGTAGGGGATCAGCCGGTCGGCAAGCTCGTCCCAGCTCAGGAAGCTGCCATCATCGTGCTTCTGCCAGGAGCCGGCATGCACCTCGTAGATGGAGATCGGCTGGCGGCGCGCGTCGGCGGATGCCCAATGGGCAAGATGCGCCTCGTCTTCCCATTGCTGGTCGATCGGCCCCGTCGTCATCGAGGCATTGTTTGGGCGCAGTTCCGAGCGGCGGGCGAAGGGGTCCGCCTTCAGCGGCAGGACCTCGCCATTGATGCCGACGATCTCGAATTTATAGGCATGGCCCGCGGTGATGCCGGGCAGGAAGATCTCCCAGATGCCGGTATCGCGCCGCAGGCGCATCGTGTGCCGGCGGCCGTCCCATTCGTTGAAATTGCCCACGACGGAGACGCGTTTGGCATTCGGCGCCCAGACGGCGAAGTGGAAGCCGTCGATGCCGTCGAGCGTCATCGGATGGGCGCCCATCTTGTCGAAGAGGCGGAGATGCGAGCCTTCACGGATGTAGTAGTCGTCCATCGGCCCCAGCACCGGACCGAAGCTGTAGGGATCGTAGACGATCCACTCGCCGCCCTCGTTGCGGGCGCGGTAGCGGATCGGCTGCAGCTTCTTCACCGCCACCTCGCCGGCGAAGATGCCGGCCGGGTGGAGCTGCGTCAGCGTGCCGATTTCCTTGCCAGCCAGCGTCTCGGCCGTCACCTCGGCCGCGCCGGGCAGGAAGCAGCGGGCGACATATCCGTCGCCGGCCGCGTGGACGCCGAGCACGGCGAACGGGTCCCAGTGCCGGCTTTCCAGGATCGCGTCGATGTCCGCCTTCGCCAGGAGCCCTGACGGTTGTTCCGTCGTGCCTTTGTTCGGCGGTGCGGTCATCAGGCCCTCCAGATTTCCTTGGCGTATTGGCGGATCGTGCGGTCGGAGGAGAACCATCCCATGCGGGCGGTGTTCCGGATGGTCTTGGAATTCCACGAGGCCTTGTCGGTCCAGATCGCGTCCACGTCGCGCTGGGCCTTGGCATAGGCGTCGAAATCGGCCGCCACCATGAACCAGTCGTGATTGTAGATGCCGTCGACGAGGCCGGCGAAGCGGTTGCGGTCGTCGGGAGAGAAGACGCCGGAGGAGATCGCGGCGAGGGCCTGCGAGAGTTCGCGCGACTGTTCGATGATGGCGCGGGGATTGTGGCCTTCCGAGCGAACCTTCGCGACCTCTTCCGCGGTCATGCCGAAAATCACGATGTTCTCCTCGCCGACGCAGTCGCGCATTTCGACATTGGCGCCGTCGAGCGTGCCGATCGTCAGCGCACCGTTCAACGCGAACTTCATGTTACCGGTTCCCGACGCTTCCATGCCGGCGGTCGAAATCTGCTCGGAGAGGTCGGCGGCCGGCACCATGATCTCGGCGAGCGAGACGTTGTAGTTCGGCACGAAGACGACCTTCAGCAGGCCGCGCACGGCCGGGTCGTTGTTGATGACCTTGGCGACGTCGTTGGCGAGCTTGATGATCAGCTTGGCGTTGTGATAGCTCGGCGCCGCCTTGCCGGCGAAGAGTTTTACGCGCGGAACCCAGTCCAGCTCGGGATGCGAGCGGATCTGGTCGTAGAGCGCGACGGCCTCGATGATGTTGAGCAGCTGGCGCTTGTATTCGTGGATGCGCTTGATCTGGATGTCGAACATCGCCGTCGGGTCGATGCGCACGCCCATGCGGCTGCCGATCAGATTGGCGAGGCGGTTCTTGTTCTCCCGCTTGATCGCGGCGAAGCGCTCCTGGAAATCCTTGTTGTCGGCGAAGGCGTCGAGCGCCTTCAACTGCTCGGCATCGTCCATGAAGGCGTCGCCGATCGATTCGCGGATCAGCTCGAACAGGCCCGGATTGCACTGCATCAGCCAGCGCCGCGGCGTGATGCCGTTCGTCTTGTTGTTGATGCGGTCAGGGTAGAGCTTGTGCAGGTCCGCGAAGACCGTTTCCTTCATCAGCTCGGTGTGGAGCGCCGAGACGCCGTTGATCGAATGCGAGCCGATGAAGGCGAGGTTGCCCATGCGCACCCGGCGCTCGCCCGATTCTTCGATCAGCGAGATGTTGCGGATGCGCTGGTCCTCGAAGCCCCTGTCCTTGCGGGCTTCCACCAGGATGTTCGCGTTGATCGCATAGACGATCTGCATGTGCCGCGGCAAAAGCCGCTCGAACAGCGGAACCGGCCAGCTTTCCAGTGCCTCGGGAAGCAGCGTGTGGTTGGTGTAGGAGAAGGTGCGGCGCGCGATGTCCCAGGCGACATCGAAGTCGAGGCCGTGCACGTCGGTAAGCAGGCGCACCAGCTCGGCGACGGAGACGGCCGGGTGCGTGTCGTTGAGCTGGATGGCGACGGCATCCGGCAGCGACGTGAAATCAGGATATTGCTGGAGATGGCGGCGCAGGATGTCCTGCAGCGAGGCCGAACAGAAGAAGAATTCCTGGCGCAGGCGCAGTTCCTGGCCGGCGGGCGTGGCGTCTGCCGGATAGAGGACGCGCGTGAGGCTTTCCGCCTTGTTGCTTTCCTTCAGCGCGCCGATGTGATCGCCGGCATTGAAGGCTTCGAGCAGGATGGGGTCGATCGGATTGGCGGCCCACAGGCGCAGCGTGTTGACGCGCTTTGCCCGCCAGCCGACGGCCGGCGTATCGTAGGCGGTCGCGATGACGCGCTCCGCCGGCTTCCAGACGAAGCGCTGCTTGTCCTCGCCGATGTTGATCGTCTCGACGGCGCCGCCGAAGCCGATCTCGTAGGAGCTTTCGCGGCGCTCGAATTCCCAGGGATTGCCGTGCGCGAGCCAGGTCTCCGGCAGTTCGACCTGCCAGCCGTCCGCCATCTGCTGGCGGAAGAGGCCATGCACGTAGCGGATGCCGTAGCCATAGGCCGGCACATCCACCGTCGCCATGCTCTCCATGAAGCAGGCGGCAAGGCGCCCGAGGCCCCCGTTGCCGAGCGCCGCATCCGGCTCCAGCTCCGCGATGACGTCGAGATCGACGCCGAGCGAGGCGAGCGCATGGCGCATTTCATCGAGGATGCCGATATTCGTCATGGCGTCGCGCATCAGGCGGCCGATGAGGAATTCCAACGACAGGTAGTAGACGCGCTTTGCGCCGGTGTCATAGGTGCGGCGCGTCGAGTCCATCCACTTGTCGGTGACGCGGTCGCGCGCGACCAGGATCGCCGCCGTCAGCCAGTCGTGCGGCTTGGCGACCTTGGGGTCCTTGCCGATGCGGTATTTCAGGCGCTCCAGAAGCTCGGTTGCAAGCTGTTCACGGTCGGATGACCGAAGGGCGGGGGCAAGGTCGTTGTTGGTTACCCGGTTCATCATCGGTGAACTTTTCCCCTTCGCATTCCATGCATTCGTTCTGGCGAAAATCGCGTTTAAATCAATTTAAGCATCTGTCCGAAGCGCTTGCAATATGCCTTTTCAAGAAAGGGCGCATGCATTTTCGACATGGCTGAAACAACCAGGACATGTTAAAAAACCCGCTGCGCAAGCCGCAGCGGGTTCAAAATTTGTCCTGCTCTCAGATGTTAGCGGGTGACGCGTGCCACAACGGCAGACGCTCTGTCGCCGATGGCCTTGAAGGCGTCGACGAGTTCGCTCATCTCTTCCGCCGCGAAGTAGTTTTCCGGTGAGGAAACGCACGCCTTGAGCAGCTTCTGGCCGCGCGCCGGCGCCATGAAGGCGACGCCGTACACCTCCATTTTCGCGTCCTTCGCGTTTTTGCAGATCGTCTCGGTTGCGCCGTCGTCCGACGTATTGTTGTTGTTCCCGTCCGTCATCAGGATGATGTATTTCGTCGGATCCTGACCGTTTACCCGCTTGTGTTCGGTCTTCTCGGTGTCGGCGCTCAACTTGGTATAGGCCGCGTTCATGGCGCCCGTCGAACTCGTGCCGCCGCCGCCCTTAAGCGCATCCACCTGTTTCTGGGCGGCGGTGGTGCCCCACGCCAGTTCGTAGGACTTGACTAGGCTGCTGTTATAGGAGGCGGTTGCCGTGCGCACGAATTTGGTGTTCGGGTCCGCTTTCTTCAACTGATTGAAGAGGCTGGTGGCGGCGATTTGGAGTGCTTCGATCTTCTTGATGTAGCAGGGCGACTTTCTTCCGATGCTTATGCCGCTCTCGTTGAACTGTTCGCATTTGCCGGTGACGGTGGTGTTCAACTCGTTGGTGTTGGCGAGCATCGAGCCGGATTGGTCGAGTGCAAGATACATGGACAGCGCGTTCTTGGATTCCGTCGCGCTCTCGGTGGAGCTGCTGGCATTGAGCGTGGTGGATTTATAGCCCATCAGCTTCGTGAGCGGCGTGAATTCCATATCTCCCGACGTGGAGACGGCCACTTTGAAAACCTTTCCGACGCCAGCCGTGGTTTCTTCCGTGATATCGACCGTCGGAAGCGGTATGCCGTCCTTGCCCCAGGTGAACACCCTGCTGCCGGAAAGCTGGGTTTTCATGAAGGTGGCGGCAATGGCTTTTGCTTCGGCCACGCTCTTGCCGTCGCTCGCAAGGGCCGAGGCCGCGGCGATGGCGGCGGAATCCGCCGCGTCCTGAAGCTCGGCTCTCGCGAGCACCATGTTGGTCAGGTCCATCGCGAAGCCGGCTGCGGCCAGGATGAGGGGTACGGCGACGGCTCCCATGATGGCGAAGTTGCCGCGGCGATCCTTGCGGAACCGGGACAGCAAAGTGCGATTTTCCTTCTTCGTCGTCATGAGACTTCACCCACCATCGTCATAATGTGGGCTGAAGCTACCATCGAAGTGTTATTCAACGGTTCGGGCGCGTGGTATAGTTTTCGTAAAATTGCGCAGGTCCCGCAGTTCCGCCCTCTGCGCTGTTTCCAAACGGGAATTCACGACGCCTGGCGGACGGGGATGACGTCGACGGCCTGGGTCGTCTTGTGCTGGCCGTATCCTTTCAGAACGCCGATCACGGGCGCGACGTCCGCATAGTCGCGGCCGTAGGCGACGACGATATGGTCGGTGCCGGCGGGGATGTCGTTGGTCGGATCGAGTTCCATCCAGCCGTTCACCCGGCCGCACCAGTAGCGCACCCAGGCATGCATGGCGTCCGCCCCTTCCAGCCGCTCCTTGCCCGGCGGCGGGATGGTGCGCAGGAAGCCGGAGACGTAGCCGGCCGGAATGCCGAGGCTGCGCAGCGCGACGATCATCACATGGGAGAAATCCTGGCAGACGCCGCGCTTCAGCTTGAAGGCCTCGCGCGGGGTGGTGTCCACGTTGGTGGCCTTCGGATCGTAGGTGAAGTCCTTGTGGATGCGCGCGCAGATCGCCGTCGCGATCGCGCGGATCGTCATGCCGGGCTTGGCGATCGAACGGGCGTAGGCGGCGATCTCCGGGCAATCCTTCAGCCGCGGGCTCGGGCCGGTATAGTGGTGCGGCGAGCCGGCATCGAGCGACCAGTATCCGGCGATATCCTCCGGCAGGTCGGCGACGCGCGGCGAGAAATCTGCCGCCGGCTCCGGCACGTCGACATGGACGCGCGCCTGCATGCGGATGTCGAGCTTTTCGTGCGCATTGCGGAAGAGGATCGCGCTCATCGGGTTTTCGAAGAAATCGTGATGGTCGACCCGTTCGCCCGGGCCGGGATCGACACCCACCGTGCCGGCGACGAGCCGCTGGCGGCCGCCGATGGAGAGCGGCAGCACGCGCACGATGTGCCGCCCGCCGGAAACCGGCGTGTCGTAGAGATAGCTGATATGGAGGTTGACGTCGTAGAGCATGGTCACAGCGCCTCCCTTTCGCTCAGCTCAGATAGGTCTGGGCGAGAATGTCGGACAGTTTCTCGAGTTCCGCCTCGAAGCGCCCGTAGACCGCATCCGTCATGGTTTCCGGTGTCATCACCGCGAGCCCCGCATGAAGGCGCATGGCCTCGCGGTAGAAAGGCGACATCTGGCCGTTGGCATAGGCGTTCGGCAGTTGCTCGACCTCGTTCTTGATCTCGTTGAGCTGGTAGAGGATCGAGCGCGGATTGAGCGCGTCGAGCGCCAGGAGGTCGGTGACGGTGAGGCGCGCGGTCGCCACGTTGTAGCGGCGGCGATGGGTCATCACGCTGTCGCCGATCTCCAGCAGCATGTCGAGCGCGCCGTCCGGCGCGTCCTCGCCGGACATGTGGCCGAGCAGGCGCGTCATGTGCAGGCCGCGCTCCAGGTAGCGGCCGATGGAGAGGAAGCGCCAGCCGGTGAAGCGGTACATGTTCTCGTGCACGAGGCCGGCGAAGCCCGCGAGCTTGCGCAGGAGGACCGTCATGGCGCGCGTCGCGTCGTCGCCCGGCTGGACGCTGACATGGAAGCGGCGGGCGGTCTTCGACAGGTCGTTCAGCGCCAGCCAGCCGTCCGGCGAGAACCGGTCGCGGATATTGCTGGCGGAGAAGACCGCGCTGTCGATGTTGCGGATAAGGCTCGTCGGCACGGCTTCAGACGTGTCGATGTCGAGCGCATCGAGATAGGTGCTGACGTCCTTCAGGAGCGGCTGCTCGGGATCGGCATATTCGGCATAGCGCCCGTGCCAGGCGCGCAGGATGCGCAGCGCCCCTTCGGCCCGCTCGATATAGCGGCCGAGCCAGAAGAGGTTGTCGGCCGCGCGGCTCGGCAGGCTGCCGGGCATGTTGCGGGTGAAGACTTCTTCGGCCGGCAGCAGCGAGGTGCGCTCGACGGGCTTGCGGCTGACGATCCACACGTCGGCGGCCGAGCCGCCCTCGCGCATGGCGATAGCCGAGACATTGTCGCCGGCGCCGATACGGGCAAAGCCCCCCGGCATGATCTGCCAGCCGTCCCGCGTGCGGGCGGCGAAGACGCGCAGCGACATGGGGCGCGGCACGAGCCTGCCGTCGACGAAGGCCGGCGTGGTGGACAGCGTCACCGCTTCCTGGCCGACCAGCTTGGCGCCGTCGGAGGCGAGCCAGTCGGCAATCGACTGCTTGGCCGTATCGCGCAGGCTCGCGCCGAGCACGGATTGTTCGTTGTCGTCGAAGAACGGGCGCGTCGAATAGGCCGGGCCGATGACCATGCGCTCGATATTGGCCGCGACGTGTTCGCGCTCGCTTTTCTGGCCGCACCACCAGGTGGCGACGGAGGGGAGGCGCTGGTCCTCGCCGAGAAGCTGGCGACAGATGTTCGGCAGGAAGGCGAGGAAGGCACGGGTCTCGACGATGCCGGCGCCGAGCGCATTGACGAAGGTGACGGAACCGGCGCGCAGGGCCTCCACCATGCCGGGCGTGCCGATATGGGAATTCTGGTCGAGCTCCAGCGGATCGGCGAAGGCGGCGTCGAGGCGGCGCCAGAGCACGCCGACGGGCTTGAGTCCGGCGACCGTGCGCACCATGACCTTGCCGCCGACCACCGTCAGGTCCTCGCCCTCCAGCAGCATAAAGCCGAGATAGCGGGCGATATAGGCGTGCTCGAAATAGGTCTCGTTGGCAAGGCCCGGCGTCAGGACGGCGATGCGGTCCTCGGCGGCCTTGCCTGCCTGCAGCGTGCTGCGGAAGGCGCCGAAGAAACCGGCGAGGCGGTGGGCGTGGGTTTCGGCGTACACGTCGGAAAAGGCGCGGGTCGTCGCCACGCGGTTTTCCAGCGCGAAGCCGGCGCCGGACGGCGCCTGCGTGCGGTCGGAGAGCACCCACCAGTTGCCGTCAGGCCCGCGGCCGATCTCGAAGGAGACGAAATGCAGGAAGTGGCGGCCGGCCGGCTGCACGCCAACGAGCGGGCGCAGGAACTCGCTGTTGGAGGCGACGAGGGCAGGCGGCAGCAGGCCGTTCGCGACGAGCTCGTTCTTGCCGTAGATATCGGCGACGACGGCTTCCAGCAGCTCGGCGCGCTGGACGAGGCCGCGCGACAGGTTCTCCCATTCGGCCTCGTCGATCAGCACGGGAATGTGGGAGAGCGGCCAGGCGCGGTCCGTGCCGGCCTCCTTGCCATAGGCGCGGTAGAAGACGCCGGCATCGCGCAGATAGCGGTCGGCGCGGGCGAAGCGGCCGGCAAGGTCCGTTTCGTCCATGCGGTCGAGCGCCTTGAGGAAATGCCGCCAGACCGGGCGCACCTCGCCCTGCGTATCGACCATTTCGTCGGCCACGCCCGCGAGCGGCGCATAGGCGCGCGACGGTGTCCGCGCCGTGTCGATATGCTCCGCTTCCACGCTGGTGGTCTTCAATCCAATTCTCCTGCGGGAGCTAGATGCCGGGCGGCCTGCGCAGATCCAGCGTCAGCGGGAAATCCGCCGGCGGCGTCTCCGGCCACAGCGTATAGCCGCCCGCCCTGTGTCCCCATGGCTCGAACCGCGCCAGCCGGCGCGCCTCGGCCTCGTTGCCGTTCACCGGGAAGGTGTCATAGTTGCGTCCGCCCGGATGAGCAACGTGGTAAATGCAGCCGCCGATCGCCCGCCGCGACCATGTATCATAAATGTCGAAGGTAAGCGGCGTGTTGACGGGCAGCACCGGATGCAGGCCGGAGGCCGGCTGCCAGGCCTTGTAGCGCACGCCGGCCACCGAGACGCCCTTCGTGCCGGTCGCCTTCAGCGGCACGGGCCGGCCGTTGCAGGCGACGGTGTAGCGCTCGGGATTGGCGGTCTCCAGCTTCACCTGCAGCCGCTCGACGGACGAATCGACGAAGCGCACGGTGCCGCCGATCGCGCCCTGTTCGCCCATGACGTGCCAGGGCTCCAGCGCCTGGCGCACTTCGAGGTTGGCGCCCTCGTATTCGACCTCGCCGCAGAAGGGGAAGCGGAATTCGAGCTGGGCGGCGAACCATTCGGGACGCAGGTCGAAGCCGTTGGCCCTGAGATCGGCCAGCACGTCCAGGAAATCCTGCCAAACATAGTGTGGCAGCATGAAGCGGTCGTGCAGCGTGGTGCCCCAGCGCACGAAGCCTCCTTCGGCCGGGTTCTGCCAGAAGCGGGCGATGAGCGCGCGGATGAGCAGTTGCTGGGCAAGGCTCATGCGGGCGTTCGGCGGCATTTCGAAGCCGCGGAACTCGACGAGGCCGAGCCGCCCGGTTGGTCCATCCGGCGAGAACAGCTTGTCGATGCAGATTTCCGAGCGGTGCGTGTTGCCGGTGACGTCGGTGAGCAGATTGCGGAAGAGCCGGTCGACGAGCCAGGGCAGGGGCGGCACGCCTTCCGCGGGCGACGGTACCTGCGCCAGCGCGATCTCCAGCTCGTAGAGCGAATCGTGCCGGGCCTCGTCGATGCGCGGCGCCTGGCTCGTCGGGCCGATGAAAAGGCCGGAGAAGAGGTAGGACAGCGAGGGATGGCGCTGCCAGTGCAGCACGAGGCTCTTCAGCAGGTCCGGCCGGCGCAGGAACGGGCTGTCGTTCGGGTTCTTGCCGCCGACGACCACATGGTTGCCGCCGCCGGTGCCGGTGTGGCGGCCGTCGATCATGAACTTGTCGGCGCCGAGGCGCGTCTGGCGCGCCTCCTCGTAGATCGCCGTGGTGATGTCCACGCAGTCCTGCCAATTGGAGGCGGGGTGGATGTTGACCTCGATGACTCCGGGGTCCGGCGCGACGCGGATGACGTTGAGCCGTTCGTCCTGCGGCGGCGCATAGCCCTCGATATGAACGGGCAGGCCGAGCCGGTCCGCCGCCCGCTCGGCGGCGGTCACCAGTTCGAGATAGTCCTCGACCCGCTCGACGGGCGGCATGAAGATGCAGAGCCTGCCGTCGCGGGCTTCCACGCTCATGGCCGTGCGCACCGTGCCGACGATCTCGCTGCGGACCTGTTCGATGCGGTCCTGCCCGGCCTCGCTCGGCTGGAACGAAGCCTCGGCCATCGCGCGGCCGGGGCCTGCGAAATCCGGCAGCGGCGGCTTGTCCTCGGACGGATCGGCCGGGTTGATGTAGGGATAGCTGGAAGGCGGAAGGTAGGGCAGCGCGCCGAGCGGCAGGCGATAGCCGACGGGGCTGTCGCCGGGCACGAGAAAGATCCTGCCGCGGCGGGTGCGCCATTTCTCGCTGATCCAGCGCTGGCCGCTTGCGCGGGCATTCCAGGCCTGGATGGGCAGGATATGGCCGGTCGGCGTGGTCAGGCCGCGCTCGAAGACGCGGGCGATGCGGCTGCGCTCCTCGGGGTCCTCCAGTTTGGAATTCGACGGATCGACATTTTCCGGCAGGTTGCCTTCCTTGATGATCCATTCGGCGGGGTCTTCATAGGCGGGCTGCACCATGTCGGGCTCGACGCCGAGTTCCTCCGCAATGCCGGTCAGGATCGCCTGCGCATCGGCTTCGCCGACACCAAGTTCGCTGCCTTCCTCGGCGATCAGCGCCGGGTTCTGCCAGATCGGCCTGCCGTCGCGCCGCCAGTAGAGCGAGAAGGTCCAGCGCGGCAGGCTCTCGCCGGGATACCACTTGCCCTGGCCGTAGTGCAGGAAGCCGCCCGGCGCGAAGCGCTCGCGCAGGCGCCGGATCAGATCGTCGGCCTTCTCGCGCTTGGTCGGGCCGACGGCGGCGGTGTTCCATTCCTCCGATTCGAAATCGTCGATGGAGACGAAGGTCGGCTCCCCGCCCATGGTGAGGCGCACGTCGTTGCCGGCGAGCACCGTGTCGACCGTGCGGCCGAGCGCATTCAGCGCCTCCCAGCTCTCATCGGAGAACGGCTTGGTGATGCGCGGATGCTCGGCGACGCGGTCCACCGTCATGGCGAAGTCGAATGCGGTGTTCGCCTCGCCGAAATAGCCGCCGGAAATCGGTGCGGCGTTGCGGTAATGCGGGGTGGCAGCGAGGGGAATGTGGCTTTCGCCGGTGAGCAGGCCCGAGGTCGGATCGAGGCCGATCCAGCCGGCGCCGGGGATATAGACTTCGCACCAGGCGTGCAGGTCGGTGAAGTCGACCTCGGTGCCGGAGGGGCCATCGAGCGCCTTGAGGTCCGGCGTGAGCTGGATGAGATAGCCGGAGACGAAACGGGCGGCAAAGCCGAGATTGCGCAGGATCTGCACGAGCAGCCAGCTCGAATCGCGGCAGGAGCCCCGCGCGATGGTCAGCGTCTCCTCGGGCGTCTGCACACCGGGCTCCATGCGGATGACGTAGCCAACATTCTGCTGGAGGCGCGCGTTGAGGCCGACGACCATGTCGACGGTGCGCTGGCGCGAGCGGTCGACGGTCGCCATGAAGGCTTCGAGCGCCGGTCCCATCGGCTCGGGGGCGCGGTAGATTTCCAGGTCTTCGCGAAGGTCCTGCGGATAGTCGAAAGGCCAGTGCTCGGCCTCTTCCTCGACGAAGAAATCGAAGGGATTGTAGACCGTCATGTCCGCGACGAGGTCGACCTCGATCTTCAGCTCGGTGACGGGATCGGGAAACACGTAGCGGGCGAGATAGTTGCCGTAGGGGTCCTGCTGGAGGTTCACGAAATGGTTTTCGGGCGAAACCTTCAGCGAATGGCTGATGACCTTGGTCTTGGAATGGGCGGCCGGCTTCAGCCGGATGATCTGGGGTCCGAGATGGACCGGGTTGTCGTATTTGTAATGGGTGAGGTGGTAGATACCGGCCTTGATGGACATGCGCTTACTGATCCCCTCGGTGACGGTCTTCTGCCGTCATCGAGGGGAGTTTGTGCAATGCGAAGAGAGATTGCAAGCGGGGAATGGCGCGGGGTGCGCGCAGCCCCCCGCACGGTCTTCAGCGTTTGTCGGCGACGAGCGAGAACTGGGCGCCCTGCGGATCGACGCAGTTGATGATCCAGGCGCCGCCGGGCACCTCCATCGGTTCCATCAGAATGCTGCCGCCGCCGTCCGTGACGCGTTTTGCCGCCGCATCCAGACCCTGGACGACGAAGTAATAGCCCCAGGCGGGCGGCATCTGCGTGCCGGCGGGGTTCGTCATCATGCCGCCGATGGCATTGCCGCCGCGCACGGCGAACGTCTGGTACGTGCCCATGCCGGTTTCGGACATGTCGATGGCCCGGTCCTTCGTCCAGCCGAAAGTCTTCGCGTAGAAGTCCCAGGCGGTGTCGAGATCGCCGGCCATCAGCTCGTTCCAGCCGATATGGCCCGGCGTCATCATGTCGGGCGGCGCGGGGCTCTCGTCCTCGGTGCTGAAGAGCGAGAAGATCGCGCCGTGCGGATCGGCGGCGACGGCGAAGCGGCCGATGCCGGGAATGTCCTGCGGCTGGCGGTAGACCGTGCCGCCGTTCCCCTCGATGTCTTTCAGCGTGTCCTCGATCCGGTCGGTGAAGATGTAGCCGATCCACATCGGCGGCATGCCCTCGTCCTGCGAGGGGACCGTCATCAATCCCGCCACCTGGCCCTCGCCGGCATAGGCGAGGGTATAGTTCATGTCCGGCATGCCGGAATCGCGCATCGACCAGCCGACGACCGATGCATAGAAGCGTTCGGCGGCGGGCACGTCCGGCGTCATCAGTTCGTACCAGCAGAACTTTCCGTAATCCTTGTGCATGCGGGTGCTCCCTTCAAGGGTTGGCTGGTTCAGTCGCAGCAGGAATGTGCCTTGGGCGGCTGCGCATATTCGTCCTTGCGCTTGACGAAGCTGAGCGTGCCGGTTTCGTTGCGGCCTTTCGGCGCGCGGTCGAGGATCATCAGCGTGCCGAGCGCTTCTTCTCCGCCGCGGGCATAGTCGGAGTAGGTATGGTAGACGGTGCCGTCCTCGTCCTTGAAGAAGGCGCTGAGGCCGGGAAGTTCGTCATGCGCATCGGCCGCATCCGTCTCGCGGTAATTGTACATGACCTTGCCGCTGGCCAGTTCCTCCTTGGTGAAGGAGACATGATAGTCGAAGTTGAAGTCGCTGTCGTGGGACGACACCCAGGGGAAACACCAGTTCATGCGCTTCCTGTAGGCTTCCAGCTTTTCAAGCGGCGCGCGGGACACGGCGATCATCGTCACGTCGTGGTTGTTGAGGTGCGGCAGCATGCCGTCGATATGGTCGGCCATGAACGAGCAGCCGGAGCATCCGGCGTCCCAGTCGGGACCGTACATGAAGTGATAGACGATGAGCTGGCTACGGCCGTCGAACAGTTCCGCCAGCGTCTTGCGGCCTTCGGGCGTATCGAACGTATAGGTTTTCTCGACCTTGACCCAAGGTAAGGCGAGGCGCTCGGCGCGCACCTTGTCGCGCAGCTTCGTTTCTTCCTTCTCCAGCGACAGCAGCGCCTTGCGGGCATCCAGCCATTCCTGCCGGGTGACGATTTCGTGGTTCGGTCTCATGCTCGGAACTCCTCTTTCACGGGCTTTCGACATATGAGTTGGTATCAACATTTCCTGCCCATGTCAAAAATGCCGGCCGAGGTCAGCGCTCCGATATCGGCAGTTTCTCAACGGCCTGTAACGCGGCGATGACGGTTTCGGTTGCCTGGCGAATGTCGTTTTCCCCGACGACTTCGCCGAGCGCATTGGCCCATACCGCCTGCCGCGCCCTTATGGCGCCGAGTGCCGCCTTGCCCGCGTCCGTCAGCACCATCAGCTTCGCCCGCTGGTGGGCGGGGTTCTCGGCATAGGCGATGAGCCCGTCCTTCTCCAGCAGGTCGGCGACGCGCTGCACGCCCTGCCGCGTCATGCCGAGCGCCCGGCCGGCATCGGCGACGGACATCGGCGCGTGGTCGGCGGCGGCGAGCACCTGCCAGCGGGCGCTGGTCTGGCCGACGGGCCTGGCGAGCGCGTCGCCCGCCGTCTGCAAATGTCCGGCGAGGCGCAGGACGGAAATGGCGAGGGTGGCAAAGGCATCGCCGGCGGGGGTACGGTCAGGATTCATATTGACAACATGCTGTCATTTTGCGAAGGTGAATTTGACAATATATTGTCATTTAAGGCCTGACGGCGCAAGCGAGGAGAGACCGCATGCTGAAGACGTACAAGGGAAGTTGCCACTGCGGGAAGATCCGTTACGAGGCGGATATCGACCTCGAGGCGGGCACGGGGCGCTGCAATTGCTCGATCTGCTCGAAGAAGCGGTATTGGGGCGCGCAGATCAAGCCGGATGCCTTTCGCCTGCAATGCGACGAGGCCGACCTTGCCGACTACCAGTTCGGCACGATGAGCGGGCATCACCGCTTCTGCAGGAATTGCGGGGTCTCGCCTTTCGGAAATGGCTATATCGAGGCAATCGGCGGGGATTACGTCTCGATCAACGTCGCCTGCCTAGATGATATCGAGCACAGCGAACTGGCGGAGTTGCCGATCCAGTATTTCGACGGGCGAAACAATGCGTGGTGGAATACGCCGGCCGAGACGCGCCACCTTTGAGGATGCGGCCGGGCGCGCAGGATCGTGCGCGCCCGGTTGAACATCATTCCGGCAGGATGCGCACGGCGCCCTTGTCGGCGCTGGCGGCGAAGGCGGCATAGGCCTTCAGCGCCGTCGTGACATTGCGCTTGCGCGGTGCGGCCGGCTTCCAGCCGAGCTTGTCCTGTTCGGCGCGACGGGCGGCAAGCTCGTCCTCGGAAACCGCGAGGTTGATCGTACGGTTCGGGATGTCGATCTCGATGAGGTCGCCCTGGCGCACAAGGCCGATGGCGCCGCCCTGCGCCGCTTCCGGCGAGGCATGGCCGATCGAAAGGCCGGACGTGCCGCCGGAGAAGCGGCCGTCGGTGATCAGCGCGCAGGCCTTGCCGAGGCCCTTCGACTTCAAGTAGCTCGTTGGGTAGAGCATTTCCTGCATGCCGGGGCCGCCCTTCGGGCCTTCGTAGCGGATGACGACGACGTCGCCGGCCTTCACCTCGTTGCCGAGGATGCCCTTGACGGCCGCGTCCTGGCTTTCGAAGACGACGGCGGGGCCGGAGAACTTCAGGATGGATTCATCGACGCCGGCGGTCTTCACGATGCAGCCGTCGAGCGCGATGTTGCCTGAGAGCACGGCAAGGCCGCCGTCCTTGGAGAAAGGATGCTCGACGGAGCGGATGACGCCGTTCTCGCCGTCGGTGTCGAGGTCGTCCCAACGGGCTTCCTGGCTGAAGGCGACCTGGGTCGGGATGCCGCCTGGCGCGGCGCGGAAGAAGGTGCGCACGGTCTCGCTGTTGGTGCGGGTGATGTCCCAGCGGTCGATGGCGTGGCCCAGCGTCTCGGCATGCACGGTCGGCGTGTCGCGATGGAGCAGGCCGCCACGGTCGAGCTCCCCGAGGATGCGCATGATGCCGCCGGCCCGGTGCACGTCTTCCATGTGGACGTCGGCCTTGGCGGGCGCGACCTTGGAAAGGCACGGCACCCGGCGCGACAGCTCGTCGATGTCGTCGAGGTCGAAATCGATGCCGCCTTCATAGGCGGCGGCAAGGATGTGCAGCACCGTGTTGGTCGAGCCGCCCATCGCGATGTCGAGCGACATGGCGTTCTCGAAGGCCCGCTTGTTGGCGACCGAGCGCGGCAGGATGCTGGTGTCGTCCTGTTCGTAGTAGCGGCGGGCGAGGTCGACGATGAGGTGGCCGGCCTCGACGAAGAGGCGCTTGCGGTCGGCATGGGTCGCCAGCGTCGAGCCGTTGCCGGGCAGCGACAGGCCGAGGGCCTCGGTCAGACAGTTCATCGAGTTGGCGGTGAACATGCCCGAGCAGGAGCCGCAGGTCGGGCAGGCCGAGCGCTCGATGGCCTTGACGTCCTCGTCGGACATCTTGTCGTCGGCAGCGGCGACCATGGCGTCGACGAGGTCGAGCGCGTGGGTCTTGCCGTGCAGCACGACCTTGCCGGCTTCCATCGGGCCGCCTGAGACGAAGACGGCGGGGATGTTGAGGCGCATTGCGGCATTCAGCATGCCGGGCGTGATCTTGTCGCAGTTCGAGATGCAGACCATGGCGTCGGCGCAATGCGCATTGACCATGTACTCGACGCTGTCGGCGATGATCTCGCGCGACGGCAGCGAATAGAGCATGCCGTCATGGCCCATGGCGATGCCGTCGTCGACGGCGATCGTGTTGAATTCCTTGGCGACGCCGCCGGCAGCCTCGATCTCGCGCGCGACGAGCTGGCCGAGATCCTTCAGGTGCACGTGGCCGGGCACGAACTGGGTAAAGGAGTTCACCACCGCAATGATCGGCTTGCCGAAATCCGAATCCTTCATGCCGGTCGCGCGCCAGAGGCCGCGGGCACCGGCCATGTTGCGGCCGTGGGTGGTGGTTCGGGAGCGATATGCGGGCATGGTTCTCTTCCTTGACGTCGGACCTGGTTCACATATGGCCCTGGAGGGGCCGGATTGCGAGCCTTTGCAGGGTTCCCTAGCGCAAAACGCCCCGCGCGTCACGAAAGGAATGACGATTTTTTGACGACGTGGCGCAATTTCCTTGCTGGCGCTACGGCTGGACATGACCGTTGTCGGCACAAGCCATTCATGCCATGGTCCGCGCCATGAACGGAACGGGTCAGGTCTTGGCAGATATGGGCGCGCCGGGCGCCGAAGCGGCGCTCGACAAGAGCCCGCTCTACCTGCGCATCCGCGATGTGCTGGCCGATGCCGCAGCCACCGGCCGCCTGCCCAAGGGCGCGCTGCTGCTGGAAGGCCCCGTGGCGGGCCTGTTTGCCTCGACGCGCACGCCCGTGCGCCAGGCCTTCGCGCTGCTGGAGGCGGCGGGCACGATCCGGCGGTTCGACGGACGCGGCTTTCTGGTCGGGCAGGGACGCAGCGGGCCGAAGCGCGTGGCGCTGACGGCGGAGATGCTCGGCCTCGACGAGGAGGCGCCCGGCCTGCGCAAGGCGCCGGCCTGGGAGGCGATCTACGAGGGCCTGGAGCGGGAGATGGTGCACCTTTCCGTCTTCGGCCGGCACCGGATCAACGAGGTGGAACTGGCGCGCGACCGCGGCGTCGGCCGGCAGGTGGCGCGCGATGCGCTGACCCGGCTCGAAGCCTACGGCATCGTGGAGAAGGACGAGCGCATGCGCTGGACGCTCGTGCCGCTCGATGAGCAGCGCATGCGCGACCTGCACGATATCCGCGCCGCGCTGGAACCGCTGGCGATCGTCCAGGCCGCACCCTTCATTCCGCCGGCCGAGCGCCGTGCGATGACGGCGCGGCTGGAGGAGGCGCTGGCGGTCTATCCGCATCTCACGGTGAAGGCGATGGACGACCTCGAAACCGACCTGCACATCACCTGTCTCGGCTACTGTCTGAACCGGGAGCTGCTGATCGCGCTGCGCCGCGCCCAATTCACGCTGAATGTCAGCAAGCACATCATCGGCGTTTCGCATCGCATGCCCGCCGACGAGCCGTTCATCGCCGAGCACCTGGCGGTGTTCAGGGCGCTCGACGTGGACGACGGCGCCCGGGCGGCCGAAACGCTGCGCCATCATATCGTCGTGTCCCTGCCCAAGGTCATCGGGCGTGTCGCGGAGCTGCGCGAAGCGCATCGGCCCGCCGTGCCCGCCTATGCCGCGCCCGTCACGCGCTGAGGAGGTTGCCATGAAAGTCAAACGCATCGTCGCGAATGTCGAGACGGCGGACCCCGCCGTCGTCGCCCGCTTCTACCGCGAAGTGCTGGGGCTCGAGCTTCTGATGGATCACGGCTGGATCGCCACCTACGGCACGGACGGCACCATGCCCCTGCAGGTCAGCTTCGCCTCCGAGGGCGGATCGGGCACGCCGGTGCCGGGGCTTTCGGTCGAAGTGGACGACGTGGAGGCGGTGTACCGGGCCGTTCTTGAGGGGGGCTATCCGGTCGAATACGGTCCGGCGGACGAGCCGTGGGGCGTCCGGCGCTTCTTCGTGCGCGATCCGGCCGGCGCGCTCGTCAACATCGTCATGCACACGCGCTGATCAGGTGATCGCGCCGACCTGCCAGGGCACGAATTCGTTGTCGCCGTAGTCGAAGGCCTCGCTTGCCGTCTTGCGGCCGGAGGCGGTCTCGATGACGAATTCGAAGATGCGCCGGCCGGCCTCCTCGATCGTCTCGGTGCCGTCGACGATCGTGCCGCAATTGATGTCCATGTCCTCCCTGATGTGCTCGTACATCGGCGTGTTGGTGGCGATCTTGATGCAGGGCGCGGGCTTGTAGCCGGAGACCGAGCCGCGGCCGGTGGTGAAGGCGACGAGGTTGCAGCCGCCGGCGATCTGGCCGGTCACGGCGGCGGGGTCGTAGCCGGGCGTGTCCATGAAGACGAAGCCCCGTTCCGTCACCTCCTCGGCATATTCGTAGACGGCGTTGAGCGGCATGGAGCCGCCCTTGGCGACCGCGCCGAGCGATTTCTCGAGGATGGTCGTGAGCCCACCGGCCTTGTTGCCGTGCGAGGGGTTGTTGTTGAGCTCGGCATCGTTCTTCGCCGTATAGTCCCGCCACCAGTCGATGCGGGCGAGCAGCTTTTGGGCGATGTCCGGCCGGGCGGCCCGGCGGGTCAACAGGTGCTCGGCGCCGTAGATTTCCGGCGTCTCGGACAGCACGGTCGTTGCGCCCTGCCTGACGAGGAGGTCGGAGGCCACGCCGAGCGCCGGGTTGGCGGATATTCCGGAATAGCCGTCCGAGCCGCCGCATTCGAGCGCCAGCCTGATGCCGGAGAGCGGCTGCGGCGTGCGGCGGATGCGGCCGACATCCGGCAGCATCTCGTCGATCATCGCGCAGGCCGCCTCGATGGTCTTGCGCGTGCCGCCCTGGTTCTGGATCATCAGCGTGCGAAAGGTCTTTCCCTCTTCCAGTCCGGCCTCCTCGACGAGCGGGCCGTATTGAAACGTCTCGCAGCCGAGGCCGATCATCAGGATGCCGCCGAAATTCGGGTTGCGGGCATAGCCCTTGAAGGTGCGGGTGAGGATGCGCCCGCCCTCGGATTTCAGGTTCAGCGCACAGCCGCCGCCATAGGTGAGCGCCACCACGCCGTCGATATTGTCATGGCCTGCCTCGCGGAACCTGCGGGCATAGTGCTCGGCCACGTAGCGCGAGACCGTGGCGGAACAGTTCACCGTCGAGAGGATGCCGATATAGTTGCGCGTGCCGATGCGCCCGTTGCCGCGGTCGTAGCCGTCGAAGGTGCGCCGCTCCGCCTCCGGCACCATGACGGGCGGGGCATTGTCGGCGCAGAAATCGTGCTTCAGTTCGACGTCGAGGATGGCAAGGTTCTGCAGGTGCACATGCTCGCCGGGGCGGATCGCCCGTGTCGCGTAGCCGATGATCTGGCCGTATTTCAGCACCGGCGCGCCCTCTTCGATGGGCGCGATCGCCACCTTGTGCCCGCGCGGAATGCGCTCGATGGCGGCAACGCCGTTCACGAGCGCGCGCGCCGCATCCACATTGGCGGGAGCCACGCCGACATTGTCCTTCGGGTTCAGCACGAGCACGGCGGGCAGATCGGCAAGCATGGCGGCTCCTCGATTGGGACCGGCGCATTATGCACTTTGTCAGCATAAGTCAATATTGTGAAATATGCGCCGCACTGGGGGTGGAGGCATGGCTCTTCCCATTAATTTGTCGTATAATTGCTTCGTAATTGTACGATGATTTGAGATTGGAGATTGGCGTGGCGGAAAAGGCAAAAAGGCATGTGCAGCGGCCGCTGTCGCGCCGTCCGCGGGTGCGCCACAATGTGACGGCGGCGATCGGCAAGGACATCTGCGGCGGGCGATTTGCGCCCGGCGCGGTCTTGCCGCGTGAAAGCGACCTTTGCCAGAGCTACGGGGTCAGCCGCACCGTCGTTCGCGAGTCCCTGAAAGTGCTGGAAACCAAGGGTCTCGTGCGTGGCCGCCCGCGAGTCGGCACGCTCGTCTGCGCCCGCTCGGAATGGAACGTGCTGGACGCGCAGATCCTCGAATGGATGGGGCCGGACGTGTTGTCGGCCGAACTCCTGGGCTCGATCCTCGAGGCGCGTCGCACCGTGGAGCCCGCCGCCGCCTTTCTCGCCGCCCAGCGGGCAACGGCGCAGGAAATCGCGGACCTGGAGCGCGCCTGCGACGAGATGGCGGAGGCGGAGGGCGATCTCGAAGCCTTCACCGGCGCCGATACCCGTTTCCATGAGACGCTTCTGAAGGCCAGTCACAACCAGGTCTTCCATCAGCTCTCCTCGATCATCCACGCTGCCCTGTCCTATGCGCTGCACGCCTCCAACAGCGCGGCCGCCCGGCATGACGAGGCGCTGGGCGTGCACCGCGAGCTTGTCGATGCGCTGCGCTTTCGCGACGGGGCGCGGGCCGAGGCCTGCTCGCGCCACATTCTCGATCTTGCCGCGCGCGATCTCTCCGCCCTGATGGGCAAGGCCGGCGATGCCTGACGAATTGCCCGGGCCGGCGCCCGCGGACCATACGAACTGACGAGGGATGGAAACTCCATGAAGATCACGAAACTGACGACCTACATCGTGCCGCCGCGCTGGCTCTTCCTGAAGGTGGAAACGGACGAGGGCATCGTCGGCTGGGGCGAGCCGGTGGTGGAAGGCCGCGCGCTGACGGTGGAGGCGGCGGTGCACGAACTGTCGGACTATCTCGTCGGCAAGGATCCGCTGCTGATCGAGGATCACTGGCAGGTCATGTACCGCGCCGGCTTCTATCGCGGCGGAGCGGTCCACATGTCGGCCATCGCCGGCATCGACCAGGCGCTCTGGGACATCAAGGGCAAGGCCTATGGCCAGCCGGTCCATGCGCTGCTCGGCGGCCAGGTGCGCGACAGGATCAAGGTCTATTCGTGGATCGGCGGCGACCGGCCCTCCGACGTCGCCAACAATGCCCGCGAGGTCGTGGCGCGCGGCTTCAAGGCGATCAAGTTGAATGGCTGCGAAGAGATGCAGATCGTCGACACCTGGGAGAAGGTGGAGAAGGCGGTGGAGACCATCGCGACGATCCGCGAGGCGATCGGCCCCTACATCGGCATCGGTGTCGACTTCCACGGCCGGGTGCACCGGCCGATGGCCAAGGTGCTGGCGAAGGAGTTGGAACCGTTCAAGCTCATGTTCATCGAGGAGCCGGTGCTTTCGGAGAACCGCGAGGCGCTGAAGGAGATCGCCAATCATTGCGCGACGCCGATCGCGCTCGGCGAACGGCTCTATTCGCGCTGGGACTTCAAGTCCGTGCTGTCGGACGGCTATGTGGACATCCTCCAGCCGGACCTGTCGCACGCCGGCGGCATCACGGAATGCCGCAAGATCGCGGCGATGGCCGAGGCTTACGACGTGGCGCTGGCGCCGCATTGCCCGCTGGGTCCGATCGCGCTCGCCGCCTGCCTCCAGGTCGATGCCGTCAGTCACAACGCTTTCATCCAGGAACAGAGCCTCGGCATCCACTACAACAAGGGCAACGACATCCTCGACTACATCTCCAACAAGGAGGTGCTGCACTATGCGGACGGTTTCGTGTCGATCCCGCAGGGTCCGGGCCTCGGCGTCGAGGTGGACGAGCACTATGTCATCGAGCGTGCGAAGGAGGGCCACCGCTGGCGCAACCCCGTCTGGCGGCATGAGGACGGCAGCGTCGCGGAGTGGTGAGCCGGCATTTCCTTCCGGCTGCGTAGACGCAGCCGCTCACAGTGCCTATGTCATAGGGGCACATCAAAAGGAGAGGACCATGCGCCCCATTTCCGGTTTCATCGTCGCCATGCTTGCAGTTCTGGCGCTGGCAGGCTGCAGCACGAGAGCGGCTGACAACACGACCTATGCCCGTCCGTCCGTTTCGGATGGCGGCGTGCGCCTTCCGCTGAACTGAGCGAAGGCATTCGGCAAAAAGAAAAGCCGGCCCGTGATGAACGGGCCGGCTTTCTGTTTCAGGACCGCGCTTTTAGTGCGAGTCGGCCATGCGGGCTGCGTCGACCGCGGAGGCATGGTCGTAACCGACGCCGTTGAAGAAGGCGTTGAGGAGCACGGCCACGATCGAGGCGAGAACGATGCCCGATTCGATGATCGGATGGATCGCGTGGGGCAGCCACATCAGGTAGTTCGGTGCCAGCAGTGGGATAAGGCCGAAGCCGACCGAGACGGCAACCACGAAGAGGTTGTTGCGCGAGGACTTGAAGTCCACCGCCGTCAGGATGCGCACGCCCGTTGCGGCGACCATGCCGAACATGACGAGGCCCGCACCGCCGAGCACGAAGGTCGGAACGGCTTCCACCAGGGCGCCCATCTTCGGGATGAGGCCGAGGACGATCATGATGACGCCGGCCGCAACGCAGACATAGCGGCTCTTGACGCCGGTGACGCCGACGAGGCCGACATTCTGCGAGAAGCTCGTATAGGGGAAGGTGTTGAACAGGCCGCCGATCATCGTGCCGATGCCATCGACGCGCAGGCCCGAGGTGAGCTGCTGCTGGCCGATCTTCCGTTCGGTGATTTCACCGAGCGCAAGGAACATGCCGGTCGATTCGATCATGACGACGATCATCACGAGCGTCATGGTGGCGATGAGGACCGGGTCGAAGATCGGCATGCCGAAGCGCAGCGGCGTGACGACGGCGAACCAGCCGGCTTCGCCGACGCGGTCGAAATGCATCATGCCGAGCACCGTGGCGGCGAGGCAGCCGATGATGACGCCGGCAAGCACCGCGATGTTGCTGATCAGGCCCTTGCCGAAACGGGCGATGAGCAGGATGGAGATCAGCACCAGGGCCGAAAGCGCGATGTGGCTCGGCTCGGCATAGATCGGGTTGGAAACGGTCGGCGCGATGGCGAAACCATCGGGAACGGCCGGTCCGCCGGTCTCGGCGAGCTTCTTCATCTGGGTCAGCCACTCCGCATGCGTCGGGTTGATCAGCTTGGGTGCCGTCGGGCCGAAGGGGTTGCCGAAGGTCCAGTTGATGCCCACGCGCATCAGCGACACGCCGATGACGAGAATGATGGTGCCGGTCACGACGGGCGGGAAGAAGCGCAGCAGCCGCCCCATGAGAGGCGCCAGCAGGAGGGCGACGAAGCCGGCCCCTATGATGGCGCCGAAGATCATGCGCGCACCTTCCTGTCCGGGCACCATGGTGGCCATGGAGACCATCGGGCCGACCGAGGCGAAGGTGACGCCCATCATGACGGGCAGGCGGATGCCGACATGGCGGCTGACGCCGAGCGACTGGATGATGGTGACGAGACCGCAGACGAAAAGGTCGGCGGAAATCAGGAACGCAACGTCCTGCGGGCTGAGCTGCAGGGCCCGGCCGACGATGAGCGGCACCGCGACGGCACCCCCATACATGACGAGTACGTGTTGAATGCCCAGCGTTGCGAGCCTGCCGACGGGCAGTTTCTCGTCCACCGGATGTATGCTGGATGCGTCGCTCATGGATACTCCTCCTATCACGTCGACCCTCTAGCCCCGTCCTCCAACGGGTGGGCTATCTTTCGCGCTGCGGTAGAACGCTTCAAGCATAGCCAGCCAATAAACACTTTACGTATTCCAGGGGTAATCGTGCGATGGGGAGTATTCGCAACATACCGCGCCTATCCAGAATTATGGCGCTTTTTCACAGGGTTGGCGCCATTTCCCGGTATAATGAACGGCTTGTACCGGCTGTCATTTGAGCGCAAAACACTGCCTGCCGTCAACTGTTTCCTGCACGGCATATGTGTATTTCCGCCTTGCGCTTTGCTGCGCCGCAAAACACGCCGAAGGAAACCGCCGCATGCCCCGGAAAAACAGGGAAAATCCGCTGGAAGCCGAAGCGCTTGCGCTGGCGCAGAAAGGCATCGAGGCCGGTGCGCGCGGCCGGCATGCGGAGGCGGTGGAATATTGGGCGGCGGCTTTGGACTATGCGGATGCCCACCTGCCGGGCGCCGATATCGGCTACTGGATCAAGAGCGGCCTCGGCGCCGCCCTCCACGAGACCGGCGACGACGCGCGGAGCATCGCCGTGTCGCGGATGGCGCTCGACTGGTGCTCCGCCCGCGGCCAACCCCTGCCGGCGCTCACCATGGCAAAGAGCTTTCGCCGGCTGGGCGATGCCGAAAGCGCGCAAGCCTATCTCGACCACGCCCGCGGCCTTGTCGGCGATTCGATTCTCAGGGAGTGGGAGGCCGGTTGATTCGGCGTTTGCCGGCGCAGCGCAGCCTTCACGCATGCCCGTTTGCCGACCAAAAGCAAAAGGCCTTCCGGTTTCCCGAAAGGCCTTTGGAATTCGAATGGTGGGCGTGACAGGGATTGAACCTGTGACCCCTACGATGTCAACGTAGTGCTCTCCCGCTGAGCTACACGCCCATCCGATGCGGCGGATAGACCACAAAACATCTGGCTACGTCAATAGGCTTTTTCAGCTTTTTTTGCGTGCCGATTTTGCGGTCTTTTCCGGGCCTTAGGCGGCCAGCATCTTGTTGACCTCTTCCACGAGGTCGCGCAGGTGGAACGGCTTGGAAAGGACCTTGGCGTCCTTCGGGGCCTTGGAATCCGGGTTCAGCGCGACGGCGGCGAAACCGGTGATGAACATCACCTTCAGGTCCGGGTCGAGTTCGGTGGCGCGGCGCGCCAGCTCGATGCCGTCCATCTCGGGCATCACGATGTCGGTGAGAAGAAGCGAGAAGGGTTCTTCGCGAAGCCGGTCGTAGGCGCTGGCGCCGTTGTCATAGGACAGCACCTGGTAGCCCGCCTTTTCGAGCGCCTTCACCAGGAAGCGGCGCATATCGTTATCGTCTTCGGCGAGGAGAATCTTGGGTGTCATGGATTTCGGGAACCGTTGCTGAAGGTTGTCTGCCCGCAAGGGGGCGGTTCTGTTACAAGAGCGTATTCCGGTAAATATCCGGTGAATGGGGCAGGGCAAGCCCTTATCCCTCGTTTCTCAGTATGGACACGCGATAGGCCCGCTGGCAACATGAAGGGCGTAATGACTTCGAGGCATGGTAAAGGACGGCAATGGCGGAGGCTTTCAGCAAAAACAGCCACTTCGAAGTGCTGGAGCCGGTTTCGCAGAGCGTGCCCCTCGTCTTCAATTCGCCCCATAGCGGGAGGCGTTATCCACAGGGCTTCCTTGAACAGTCGCGTCTCGATGCGCTCGGCATCCGCCGTTCGGAAGACCATTATGTCGACGAGCTCTTCTCGGTAGCCCCGGCGCTCGGTGCGCCCATGCTGGTGGCGCATTTCCCGCGCGCCTGGCTCGACGTCAACCGCGAGCCCTATGAGCTCGACCCCCGCATGTTCGACGGCCCGCTGCCGTCCTATGCCAATATCAGCTCCATTCGCGTCGCCGGCGGGCTCGGCACGGTCCCGCGCGTCGTTGCGGAAAACATGGAGATCTACCGCCATCGCTTTCCGGTGGAGGAGGCGCTGGAGCGGGTCGAGAATGTCTACAAGCCTTATCATGCGTGCCTGCGCCGTCTCATCGTGCGCACCCATGTGGCTTTCGGCTTCGCGGTGCTGATCGACTGCCATTCCATGCCGGGCAATATCCGGGTGTCGGGAACGGGGATACGGCCGGATTTCATCATCGGCGACCGCTACGGCACCAGCGCCTCGGGCGAACTCTCGCGCGTGGCGATGCGGTTGCTCGAGGACATGGGCTTTTCCGTCGTGCGCAACAAGCCCTATGCCGGCGGCTTCATCACCGAGCATTACGGCCGGCCGGCCAAGGGCCTGCATGCCTTGCAGATCGAGGTGAACCGCGGGCTCTATGTCGATGAGACGACGCTGGCCAAGAGGCCGGATTTCGCGGTGCTGCAGACGGCGATTTCCGCCTTCCTGCAGGATTTTTCCGACCATGTGGAGGAATATGCCGCGGACCGGGCGCTTGCCGCCGAATAGGCCCTCTCCCTCTCAAAAAAAACCGCGCTTGCGGCGCGGTCAAGTCTAGGGAGGAAACACCCAAGGAGGGCATTTACAGCCACGAGTGACTGTAAGAAAAGAATAATGTTGCGCCGCACAAAAGTCAAGCGCAACTGCGAAGCAAATTTGCGGCCCGACACGTAATTTACCTGCGTCCGGCTCATGGCGGGTTCACCGTCATTCCGGTTCCGTTTTCTCCGCCGATGCAGTATGGAGGAGCGGTATCGAACTCCCGCCGAGAGATCCCATGCTGCCAGACCGCGCCTTTTTCGACCTTCTTGCCGATGCGGCGAAGAAGGAAACCCTGCCGCGCTTTCGCGCCGGCGCCGACGTGGTCAACAAGGAGGCGACCGGCTTCGATCCGGTGACGGAGGGGGATAGGGCGGCGGAAGCGGCGATCCGCGCGCTGATCGAGCAGCGTTTCCCCGATCACGGCATTCTTGGCGAGGAGCACGGCTCGGTCGGCCTCGACCGCGAATATGTCTGGGTCATCGACCCGATCGACGGCACGCGCGCCTTCATTTCGGGCGTGCCGGTCTGGGGCACACTGATCGGCCTCTACCGCAACGGAGAGGCTGTGATGGGCCTCGTCGACCAGCCCTTCACCGGCGAGCGCTATTTCGCGGACGGCAAGGTCTCGCACTATGCCGGGCCCGACGGCAGCAAGGTGCTCTCGACGCGGCCGTGCAACAGCCTCTCGGACGCGATCATGTTCACGACATCGCCGCATCTCTTCACCGAGAGCCGGAAGACGCGGTTCGAGGCGGTGCAGGACAAGGTCCGGCTTTTCCGCTACGGCGTCGATTGCTACGCCTATGCGCTGCTCGCCGCCGGCCATGTCGACCTCGTCGTCGAATGCGGCTTGAAGCCCTACGATGTCGGCGGCCTCATTCCGGTCATCGAGCAGGCGGGCGGCGTCATCACCACCTGGGACGGCGGCCCGGCGGAAATGGGCGGCGAGATCATCGCGGCCGGCAGCCGCAAGGTCTATGACGAGGCGATGGCGCTGCTCAGGGCATAAGCATGCAGAATGGCTGGAGATTGTCTCAGGCGCCGAGGCTGGTTTCCTCGGCGTCGCTGCCGGGTATGAAGGCATCGATCGCGGCGAGCGCCTGCGCGCGATAGCGGTCGGCTTCCTGGAACAGTTCATGGCGCGCGCCGTCGATCTCGATCAGGCGGGCGGCGCGGAAAATGCGCGCGAGGTCGCCGATCGCCTTGCGCGGCACGAGCACGTCCGCCGTTGGGCACAGCAGCAGGGTGGGAATGCGGATACGCGTCAGGTGGTCCTGATGCGTCACGCGCGCCATGGCGGCCAGCGTCTCGTTCAGCCAGCGCGCGGAGGGCCAGCTTATCGAAAGCTCCGGGTGCTCGGCGTAGATCGCGGCGTTGCGGGCAAAGCGGCGCGCATCGGAACTCACGACATTGCGGGCGAAGTCGAGCGAGGGGTCGCCCTTGCGGAACGTGCGCGTGCCGAGGCCGGTCAGCGAGGCGAGGCGGGCGATGATGGCGATCTTGCGCTGGCTCATCGACTGGCCGCCGAGCGCGACGAAGGGCGCGGCGAGCACCATGCGCTCGATACGGTTCTCCAATTCGGGGGCCTGCGACAGGGCGACGAGCGCGCCGGTCGAGTGGGCGACGACGAAGAAGGGCAGGCGGGCATCCGGCAGCACGATCTTTTCGAGGAAGAGCGAAAGGTCGGCCTCGTAGTCGGCAAAGCGCACGATATGGCCGGCGCGGTTGCCGGCAATCAGCCGGTCGGAGCCTGCCTGGCCGCGCCAGTCGAAGGTCGCGACCCACAGGCCGCGGGAGGTGAGATCATTGATCGTCTCGAAATATTTCTCGATGCATTCGCTGCGGCCCTGCAGCAGCACGACCGTGCCCTTCGCCTCGCGCTCGGCGGAGCGGAACACGGCATAGCGGATCTTCACGCCGCCGCGGCCTTCCAGGAAGCCGGCGAAATGGTTTTCCGGAACGGGATTGTCGGCGGTGGCGTGGAGAATGGAATCCATCGGCGGCATGGTCTCGGGCTTGCTACAGGGATGGATAGGCGCTCATCCCCGGCCCGTCAAAGAAAAAAGCCGGTTGCATGTGGCACGGGGGTGGCACACATGCAGCCGGCGCAATTTAACCGGGGAGGAAGGGACGTTGCACCCCGGTCGTCGAAAGGGTCGCTTTCGATGATGCTGTTCTAGCAAGGCCAAGCTGAACGCTTTCCGAAGCGGCCGTTCATTTGCCGTTCATCTCGAAAAATTCCGCGGGCAGGCTTTTTGTGCCGTCCGGCACCTCTTGAACGGGCCGAAAACCGTTCCCATCTCATCGTCACGGGCGCCGCAAGGGTCCGTCGAGGTTTCCGTCGCCACAAAAGGGGCGGAGGCCGGATGAACCGGGCCGCACCTTCGGAAATCGGGGGCGGCCTTCAGAAGGATCGCAACCGTTGCTCTAAAGGAGGACACCATGCGTCACGTCGATTTCTCCCCCCTCTACCGTTCCACCGTCGGCTTCGACCGTCTCTTCACCATGCTCGACAGCCTCGGCCAGCCCGACCAGGCCCAGAGCTACCCGCCATACAACATCGAGCGCACCGGCGAAAACACCTACCGCATCACCATGGCGGTTGCCGGTTTCGACGAAAGCGAACTGTCGATCGAAGCGCGCGAACATGCGCTGACGGTCAAGGGCGAGAAGAAGGACGATGCGGCTGACGAGAGCCAGTATCTCTATCGCGGCATCGCCAAGCGCGCCTTCGAGCGCCGCTTCCAGCTCGCCGACCATGTGGAAGTGCGCGCCGCTTCGCTGAAGAACGGCCTTCTCCACATCGATCTCCTGCGCGAGATCCCGGAAGCCGCCAAGCCGCGCCGCATCGAGATCGCGGCCGTCCAGCGCGAAGCCAAGCAGATCGAAGCGCAGAACAATTGATCTCGCTTCACTTGGCATGAAGAAGGCGGCGCCGCAGGGCGCCGCTTTTTTTGTCTCAAAGCGCCGAAAGGAAGCCGTCCACGTCTGCTTCGCTCGTCGCGAAGCTGGTGACGAGGCGGATGAGGGTTTCGTCCTCGCGCATGCTCGCTTTCAGCGCCGGGCCGGCCGGCCAGTCGTAGAAGGTGGCGCCCTTTTCTCGCAGGGCCTTGATCGCATCGTTGCGGATGATGGCGAAGAGCTCGTTCGAACCCGTCGGCCAGGCAAGGCGCGCCGTGCCGGAGGCCGTGAAGCCGGCGGCGAGGCGTTTTGCCATGGCGTTGGAATGGCGGGCGAGGTCGAGCCACAGGTCGTCCCGGAAATAGGCGTCGAACTGGGCGGCGATGAAGCGCGACTTGGAGAAGAGCTGGGCGGAGCGCTTGCGCAGGTAATGCATCTGCCGGGCCTTGCCGGGATCGAACAGCACGAGCGCCTCGGCGCACCAGCAGCCGTTCTTGGTGCCGCCGAAGGAGAGGATGTCGACGCCGCGCTTCCAGGTCATCTCCGCCGGCGTCGCGCCGAGATGGACGAGGGCGTTGGCGAAGCGCGCGCCGTCCATGTGCAGCGGCAGGCCTGTCTGCTTGGTCACGTCGGAAAGGGCGGAAATCTCGTCGAGCGAATAGGCCGTGCCGGCTTCCGTCGCCTGGGTGATGGTGACGGCCATCGGCTGGCCACCATGCACGAAATCCGGCGGGAAACGGCCGATGGTGGCGGCGAGGGCATCGGGTGCGATCTTGCCGGCGGGGCCGTCGATCGGCACGAGCTTGGAACCCGTCGCGAAAAATTCCGGCGCGTTGCACTCGTCGACATTCACATGGGCCTCGCGGTGGCAGAACACCTGTCCGCCCGGCCGGTTGAAGCTGGCGAGCGCCAGCGAATTGGCCGCCGTGCCCGTGCCGACGAAGAAGACGGCGACGTCACGCTCGAAGATTTCGGAAAAGGTCTTTTCCACACGCTTGTCGAGGTCACTGGTGCCATAGGCCGAGGCGAAGCCGTTGGCCGCCTCCACGAGGCTTCTTGCAATGGCGGGATGGGCGCCTGCCCAGTTGTCGGAAGCGAAAAACATGCGGTTTCCTGTGCGAATGAGGGTCCGAAAGGGACCATAGTGGAGAAATGAAGGCGATCAATTGCCGGATTCCGGCAAAAACCCGGCTTTTCGGCAAAATGAAAGGAACGGAAACAAAGGGCCGAAGGCTCGTAATTTAATTTCAAGGCGTCATCGGCGCGGGCAATTTTTCTTCATGATGTGGTGATTATTTGGCATGATGGCCTTGCAGGGTAGGGGTGTTTCTGGCATAGAGCCCATGAAATAGGACAGGTTTGCTGTCCTATTTCGGTCAAGAGACCGAAGAGGCGCCTTTCGCGACCGGCGAGAGGATGCCCGAACGGCGCCGGGCAGCGGGGAACTCTCCCCATGAATGCCCCAGCGCCTCGACGGTCCCGATGATCGCACCCGATCGGCCGTCGCTTTTATGGTCGCATCAGGTTCATGCTGCCGACGCCCGTCGGACGGTTTGCCGGAAGGCAAATGGCGGTTCCGGGGCAAGAACGAAATCCCGCGAAAGGCGGGCCACAGGAGGAAAGAAAATGGTGAAGACCCAAGCACATGATTTGCGGCAGACCCGGGCGCAGGCGACTGCGACGGGCGCCACAACGCGCGCCTCCACGCCGGGCCTGCCGAAAAAACAGGGACTCTATGATCCGCGAAACGAACACGATGCCTGCGGCGTCGGCTTCGTGGCGCATCTGAAAGGCAAGAAGTCGCACCAGATCGTCAAGGACGGGCTTTTCATGCTCGAGAACCTGACGCATCGCGGCGCTGTCGGTGCCGACCCGCTGATGGGTGACGGCGCGGGCATTCTCGTACAGATTCCGGACCGCTTCTTCCGCGAGGAGATGGCAAAGCAAGGCATCACGCTGCCGAAGGCAGGCGAATATGCCGTGGGCCACATCTTCATGCCGCAGGACGAAAAGCTGGTCGACTATTTCAAGAAGGTCATCGGGGATGTCGTCGCCGAAGAGGGGCAGGTCCTCATCGGCTTCCGCGACGTGCCGGTCGACAATGCCTCGCTTTCCAAGGCCCCCGAGATCGCCGCCACCGAGCCGCGCCACGTGCAGGTCTTCATCGGCGCGGGCCGCGAGGCCGCGACGAACGGCGAGTTCGAGCGTCGCCTGTTCACGCTGCGCAAGGTGATCTCCAACCGCATCTACGACGAATACGAGGGCGAGGAGAGCAACTTCTACCCGGTCTCGCTCTCCTCGACGACCATCGTCTACAAGGGCATGTTCCTCGCCTATCAGGTGGGCGCCTATTACAAGGACCTGGCCGACCCGCGCTTCGAGAGCGCCGTCGCCCTCGTGCACCAGCGCTTCTCCACCAACACCTTCCCGTCGTGGAAGCTGGCGCATCCCTACCGCATGGTCGCCCATAACGGCGAGATCAACACGCTGCGCGGCAACGTCAACTGGATGGCTGCCCGCCAGGCGTCCGTCTCCTCACCGCTCTTCGGCGAGGACATCACCAAGCTCTGGCCGATCTCCTACGAGGGCCAGTCGGACACCGCCTGTTTCGATAACGCACTCGAATTTCTGGTGCGCGGCGGCTATTCCATGGCGCATGCCGTCATGATGCTGATCCCCGAGGCCTGGGCCGGCAACCAGCTGATGAGCCAGGAGCGCAAGGCGTTCTACGAATACCATGCCGCGCTGATGGAGCCGTGGGACGGCCCGGCCGCCGTCGCCTTCACCGACGGACGGCAGATCGGCGCGACGCTCGACCGCAACGGCCTGCGCCCCGCCCGCTATCTCGTCACCGACGACGACCGCGTCATCCTCGCCTCCGAAGCCGGCACGCTGCCGGTCAAGGAAGAGAGCATCGTCAAGAAGTGGCGCCTCCAGCCGGGCAAGATGCTGCTCATCGATATGGAAGAGGGCCGCATCATCTCCGACGAGGAGGTGAAGTCCTCGCTCGCCGCCAAGCACCCCTACCGCGACTGGCTGGACAACACCCAGATCATCCTGGAAGACCTCGGCCCGGTCGAGCCGCGCGCGCTGCGCCGCGACGTCTCGCTGCGTGACCGCCAGCAGGCCTTCGGCTACACGCAGGAGGACACCCGCCTCCTGATGTCGCCGATGGCGACGACGGGGCAGGAGGCGATCGGCTCCATGGGCACGGACACGCCGATCTCGGCCATGTCCGACAAGACCAAGCTGCTCTACACCTATTTCAAGCAGAACTTCGCGCAGGTGACGAACCCGCCCATCGACCCGATCCGCGAGGAACTGGTCATGAGCCTCGTCTCCTTCATCGGCCCGCGGCCGAACATCCTCGACCATGGCGGCGCGGCCAAGGCCAAGCGCATGGAAGTGCGCCAGCCGATCCTCACCAATGGCGATCTGGAGAAGATCCGCTCCATCGGCCATGTCGAGGACCGCTTCGACACCAAGACGCTGGACTTCACCTATGACGTCTCGCGCGGGGCCGAGGGACTGCCGGAAATCCTCGACCGGCTGTGCGAGCGCGCCGAGCAGGCCGTCACGTCTGGCTACAACATCATCGTGCTCTCCGACCGGCAGATCGGGCCGGACCGCGTGGCGATCCCAGCGCTGCTGGCGACCGCCGCCGTGCACCATCACCTGATCCGCAAGGGTCTTCGCACCTCGGTCGGCCTCGTCGTCGAATCGGGCGAGCCGCGCGAAGTGCATCACTTCTGCCTGCTCGCCGGCTACGGCGCGGAAGCGATCAACCCATATCTCGCCTTCGACACGCTCACCGACATGCACAAGCGCGGCGAGTTCCCGAAGGAAGTGGATGCGGAGGAGATCGTCTATCGCTACATCAAGGCGATCGGCAAAGGCATTCTCAAGGTCATGTCCAAGATGGGCATCTCGACCTACCAGTCCTATTGCGGCGCGCAGATCTTCGACGCGATCGGCCTGTCTTCCGAGCTGGTGGAGCAGTATTTCTTCGGCACGGCGACGACCATCGAGGGCATCGGCCTCGACCAGATCGCGCAGGAAACCTTCAACCGCCACAAGGCCGCCTTCGGCCGCGACCCGCTGCTCGCCAACACGCTCGATATCGGCGGCGAATATGCCTATCGCATGCGCGGCGAGGAACATGCCTGGACGCCCGACGTCATCGCCTCGCTGCAGCATGCCGTTCGCGGCAATGCGGCCGACCGCTACAAGGAATTCGCCGAGCTGGTGAACGCCTCGTCGCTGCGCATGAACACGATCCGCGGCCTGTTCTCGATCAAGGGCGCGGAAGCGGCCGGCCGCAAGCCGATCTCCGTGGACGAGGTCGAGCCGGCGGTGGATATCGTCAAGCGGTTCTCGACGGGCGCCATGTCCTTCGGTTCGATCTCCCGCGAGGCACATACGACGCTCGCCGTCGCCATGAACCGGATCGGCGGCAAGTCGAATACCGGCGAGGGCGGCGAGGAGGCAGACCGCTACCTGCCGCGCCCGGACGGTTCCGCCAACCCCGAGCGCTCGGCGATCAAGCAGATCGCGTCGGGCCGCTTCGGCGTGACGACGGAATACCTCGTCAATGCGGATATGCTGCAGATCAAGGTCGCGCAGGGCGCCAAGCCCGGCGAGGGCGGCCAGTTGCCCGGTCACAAGGTCGATGCGACTGTCGCCAAGACCCGGCATTCGACGCCGGGCGTCGGCCTCATCTCGCCGCCGCCGCACCACGACATCTACTCGATCGAGGATCTGGCGCAGCTCATCTACGACCTGAAGAACGTCAATCCGGAGGCCGATATCTCGGTCAAGCTCGTCTCGGAAGTCGGCGTCGGCACGGTTGCCGCCGGCGTCGCCAAGGCGCGCGCGGACCATATCACCATCGCCGGCTTCGACGGCGGCACGGGCGCCTCGCCGCTCACCTCGCTGAAGCATGCCGGTTCCCCCTGGGAAATCGGTCTTGCCGAGACGCACCAGACGCTCGTGCTCAACAAGCTGCGCTCGCGTATCGCCCTGCAGGTCGACGGCGGGTTGAAGACCGGCCGTGACGTCGTCATCGGCGCGCTGCTGGGGGCCGACGAGTTCGGCTTTGCCACCGCGCCGCTGATCGCGGCCGGCTGCATCATGATGCGCAAGTGCCACCTCAACACCTGTCCGGTAGGGGTTGCGACGCAGGATCCGGTTCTGCGCAAGCGCTTCAAGGGCACGCCCGAGCATGTCATCAACTACTTCTTCTTCGTCGCCGAAGAAGTGCGCGAGATCCTGGCTTCGCTCGGCGTCCGTTCGCTGAACGAGATCATCGGCGCCTCCGAGCTGCTCGAGAAGGAGACGATGATTTCGCACTGGAAGGCCAACGGTCTCGACTTCTCGCGCATCTTCCACAAGGTCGATGCGCCGAAGGAAGCGACCTACTGGACCGAGCGGCAGGATCACCCGATTCACGACGTTCTCGACCGCAAGCTGATCGAACAGGCCAAGCCCGCGCTGGATTCGAAGACGCCCGTCGCCTTCGAGGTCGATATCAAGAACGTCGACCGTTCGGCCGGCGCGATGCTGTCGGGGGCGGTCGCCAAGAGGTACGGCTTCAAGGGCCTGAAGGACGACACGATCTCGGCGACGCTCAACGGCACGGCGGGCCAGTCCTTCGGCGCGTTCCTTGCCCGCGGCATCACCTTCGACCTCGTGGGTGCGGGCAACGACTATGTCGGCAAGGGGCTCTCGGGCGGCCGCATCGTCGTGCGTCCCCCGGCCGGCAACCGCGCGGTGCCGCATGAATCGATCATCGTCGGCAACACGGTGCTCTACGGCGCGATCTCGGGCGAGTGCTACTTCAACGGCGTTGCCGGCGAGCGTTTCGCTGTGCGCAATTCCGGTGCCGTCGCCGTCGTCGAGGGCGTGGGCGACCATGGCTGCGAATACATGACGGGCGGCGTCGTCGTCGTCATCGGCCAGACCGGCCGCAACTTCGCGGCCGGCATGTCGGGGGGCGTCGCCTATGTGCTGGACGAGGAGGGCGATTTCGCCCGCCGCTGCAACATGGCGATGGTCGAGCTGGAGCCGGTGCCGGAAGAAGACGACATGCTGGAGAAGCTGCACCACCATGGCGGCGATCTCATGCACAAGGGCATGGTCGACGTGTCCGACGACATGACGCGCCATGACGAGGAACGGCTCTACCAGCTCGTCTCGAACCACCTGCACTACACGGGTTCGCCGCGGGCCAAGGAGATTCTCGACAAATGGGCCGAGTATCGTCCGAAATTCCGCAAGGTGATGCCGGTCGAGTACCGGCGCGCGCTCGAAGAGATGGAGCGCATGAGGATGGGGATCGCTGCCGAGTGAGGCAGCGGTTCACCAACCTTCACCGGCTGGTTTCGCTGGGCGTGACAGTCGCGGTTCCCGTAATCGCGACACTCGTCAACGGAGAGATCAGGATCGAATTCATCGTACTGGGTTTGGTGGTTGGAGCCGCCTACTGGTACTGGGGGCCTGCGGGCGCCCCGCTTTGAGCAAGGATTACTGAAGTGGGCAAGGTAACTGGTTTCATGGAAATCGACCGGCAGGTGGCGAAGTATCAGCCGGCCTCCGACCGCATCCGCCATTTCCGCGAATTCACCATCCCGATGTCGGACCCGGAGGTCCAGAAGCAGGCCGCGCGCTGCATGGACTGCGGCATTCCCTATTGCCACGGTCCGACCGGTTGTCCGGTGCACAACCAGATCCCGGACTGGAACGACCTCGTCTACAACGGCAACTGGGATGAGGCGATCCGCAACCTGCACTCGACCAACAACTTCCCGGAATTCACCGGCCGCGTCTGCCCCGCGCCCTGCGAGGAGGCCTGCACGCTGAACCTCGAGGATATGCCGGTCTCCATCAAGACGGTGGAGCAGGCGATCGCCGACAAGGCCTATGAGATGGGCTATATCGTGCCGCAGCCGGCGACGGTGAAGACCGGCAAGAAGGTCGCCGTCATCGGCTCCGGCCCCGCCGGCATGGCGGCGGCCCAGCAGCTCGCCCGCGCCGGCCACGAGGTGCATCTCTACGAGCGCGAATCCAAGGCTGGTGGCCTGCTGCGCTACGGCATTCCGGACTTCAAGATGGAGAAGAACTTCATCGACCGCCGTGTCGACCAGATGCGCGGCGAGGGCGTGACCTTCCACTACGGCGTCAATGTCGGCGTCGACAAGAAGATGGACGAGATGTTCGCCGAGCATGACGCCGTGCTCTATTGCGGTGGCTCGGAAACCCCGCGCGATGCAGGCATTCCGGGCGTCGACTTTGCCGGCGTGCACGATGCCATGCCCTATCTCGTGCAGCAGAACCGCCGCGTCGGCCGCGAGAACATCGACAGCGTCGGCTGGCCGTCCGATCCGATCCTTGCCGGCGGCAAGCACATCGTCGTCGTCGGCGGCGGCGATACGGCCTCGGACTGCGTCGGCACGGCCTTCCGCCAGGGCGCGGTGAAGGTGACCCAGCTCGACATCCGCCCGCAGCCGCCGGAAAAGGAAGACAAGCTCGCCGTCTGGCCGTTCTGGGCAACGAAGATGCGCACCTCCTCCTCGCAGGCCGAAGGCGCCGTGCGCGAGTTCCAGGTCGGCACGCTCGAATTCGTCGGCGACGAGGACGGCGTGCTGACGGGCGTCAAGTGCTGCCAAGTGGACGACCGCCGCAAGCCGATCGCCGGCACGGAGTTCATCATCAAGGCAGACCTCGCCTTCATCGCCATCGGCTTCCGCGGCCCCTTCACCGGCAGCGTGCTGAAGGACCTCGGCGACAAGCTCGCCATCAACACCGACAAGCGCGGCTCCTCCAACGTCATCGCCAACGACCGCGATTACAAGACCTCGGTCGACAAGCTCTGGACGGCCGGCGACGTGCGCCGCGGCCAGTCGCTGGTCGTCTGGGCGATCCGCGAAGGCCGTCAGGCCGCCCGCGCGATCGACGAGGCGCTGATGGGGGCCACCACGCTGCCGCGGTGACATGCACAAAACAAAAAAAGGCGCGCCGGAAACGAGCGCGCCTTTTTTCGTTCTGGAAAGTAATCAGGGCGTCGCCGTCTTGTCCAAACGGAAATCGTCCACGCGGCCGAGCGGTGCGTCGGCGGTCTCGCCCTTGTCCACCAGCTTCTCGCGCAGGCTTTTGCCGTTGCCCTTGATGGCCGTGCCGCCGAGCAGGGCCGTGCCGCCGTCGAGCGCGGGGTCGGCGAGGCTGATGGGCTGCGTCTTGGTGATTTCGGCAGCCTCGGCGGGCGGTGTCACGACGACGAGGTCCTTGAGGTCGCCCTGCAGGCCGGGCCCGTCCGCGGCGGCGTCGCCCAGCACGCGGCGGATTTCCTTTTCCACATAGAAGGCGAGTTTGCGCTTGCCGGCCTTGGTGAAGTTGATGCCGTCCGAGCCGCGCAGGCGCACCTGCTGGCCGTTGATGTCGGAGCCGGAGGTGACGAACTTGCCCTCCTCGTCGACGAAGCCGTCCCAGATATCGATAAACGTGCCGCCGGCCTTCTCAACACCGGCGCGGTAGAGGTTGTTGAGCGTCGTCATGTCGGCCGTCAGCGCGGAAGACTGGAACGCCGGCATGCCCATCCACAAGAGCGGCTTGCCGCTCTCGCGGGCCAGCGTCGCGATGCGCGAGACGCGTGCCTCGTATTCGCTCGTCCAGGCTTCGGAGCGGAATTTTTCCTTCTGCCCGGCGACGGCCATCTGCTGGCGGTCATTGGCGCCCATGCTGACGACGACGAGCGCCGGCTTCGTTTCGGCGATCAGGGCCGGCAGGGATTCCGGCCAGTCGTAGTAGTCGTCGCGCACGATGCCGGAGGAGCCGTTGGTCCGCCGCTCGACGAGAATGCCGGGGGTCGTCTCGAAGGCGGCGATCAGCCCTTCGCCGACGCTGCCGGCGATGAAGTCGCCGACGACGAGCACGACCTTGGCATCCGGCAGCTTTTCGACGGCCGCCGGTTCCGGCTTCCTGGCGACCGTCGTGGCGGGTCTCTTCTTGCGGGTGACGGTACGGGGCTTGCGGATCTGCCGCTCGGGTTCGACCTCCTTGCGCTTGGGCGTGCCAAAGAGGAGCTGGAGGATCGATTTTCGCTCGACGCGTTCCTGCGCGCCTGCCGGCACGGCAGCCGTGGCGAAGACGCCTGCCGAAACGGCAAGGGCAAGGCCGAGGCGCACAATCCGGATCGTCATGCTCATTGCGAGGGCTCCCCGTCTTTCCCGCGATCTTGCGGGCATTCGGTGGCGGCATGATGGCAAATGCCGGCGGCAAGCGGAAGCACCGGCCCAGCAAAAAGGGGCGCCGAAGCGCCCCTCAAGCCGGTTTGCCCGCGCTATCAGCGGCGAAGGGCGCGCAGAAGCTGCTGGCTGGGCTCGCCGTCCGCCGCCAGGCCCATGCGGTTCTGGAAGGCCTGGATCGCCGCCTTGGAGCCGGAGCCGAAATTGCCGTCGACCTCGCCCTCATAATAGCCGAGCTCCTTGAGCCGCGTCTGGAGCTCGAACTTCTCCGTGATGTCGAGCGTGCCGTCCGGCCGCGGCCAGCGCTGCTTGACGCCGCTGTAGCCGGCGAGCTGGTCCGCCAGCATGCCGACGCCCATGGCGTAGGAATCCGACGCGTTGTAGCGCTTGATGACGAAGAAGTTCTTGGTCATCAGGAAGCCCGGTCCGCCGTTTGCCGGCAGCTTCAGCTCGGCGCGGTCCGAACCGTTCTTGAAGCCGTTGCCGCCCGGGCGCGTGAAGCCAAGCTTGGCCCATTGGGCGAGCGTCTTCGTCTGGCCGGAATATTTGCTGCCGCCCTTCGGCACGACGATCTCGTAGCCCCAGGTCTTGCCGGCCTGCCAGCCGTTCTTGGCAAGCAGGTTCGCGGCGGTCGCCAGCGCGTCCGGCACGGAGTTCCAGATGTCGCGGTGGCCGTTGCCGTCGGCATCGACCGCATAGAGCATGTAGCTCGTCGGGATGAACTGGGTGTGGCCCATCGCACCGGCCCAGGAGCCAGTCATGTCGGAAGCGGCGATGTCGCCGCGCTGGATGATCTTGAGGGCGGCGATCAGCTGCGTGCGCGCATATTTCGCCCGCTTCTTGTCGGCATAGGCGAGCGTTGCGAGCGCGCGCGGCACGTAATGCAGCCGGTCGTCCTTCTCCAGTACCGCGCCATAGTTCGATTCCATCGACCAGATGGCGAGCAGGATGTGCCGATCGACGCCGAAATGGCGCTCGAGCGCGGCCAGCGTGCGGGCATGCTTGCTCGCCATCTCGCGGCCGATGCGCACCGTGTAAGGATTGACGCGCGAATCGAGATAGTCCCAGATCTTGTGCTTGAATTCCGGCTGGTAGGCCGCCTTCTCCAATACATCCGGATCGGGAGTCTTGACGCCGGAAAACGCCTTCTGGTAGGTGGCTTTGCTGATGCCGGCCTCGGACGCCGTCGCGTAGAATTCCGCGATCCACTTCTGGAAGCGGGTATCCGCGCGGGCCGCGGTGGCATGAGCGAAAAGCCCCGCCGAGAGGAGAAGGGTGAGCGCAGATCGGCGCAGAACGGTCTTCAGATTCTGTGTCATCGGCTGTCGTTTCCGTTTCTTAAAATTTCGGTACGATGGCTCGGAACCACCGGCTGAACGCAAAACTTATAAAAACGAAGTCAACAAATTCTTTACCATCAAACTTTTGTCCCGTCTTCCTTTGCAAAAAAATAGCAATTGGATTCTATTCGGCGCAGATATGCCCGGCCATGAGGGCGATGGGCTTAACGAGGTGACTATGTCTCAGACACGTAAGGTTCGCAAAGCAGTCTTTCCAGTGGCCGGCCTCGGCACACGCTTCCTCCCGGCCACGAAGGCCGTTCCGAAGGAAATGCTGACCGTCGTCGACAAGCCCGTCATCCAGTACGTGGTGGACGAGGCGCTGGATGCCGGCATCGAGCACCTGATCTTCGTGACGGGACGGTCCAAGGCGGTCATCGAGGATTATTTCGACATCCAGGTCGAGCTGGAGCAAACCCTGCGCCAGCGCAACAAGACGGCCGAGCTGACGCTGCTCGACAGCATCCTGCCGGTCGCCGGCTCGACGAGCTTCACCCGCCAGCAGGAGCCGCTCGGCCTCGGCCACGCCGTCTGGTGCGCCCGCGAGCTGGTCGGCAACGAGCCCTTCGCGCTGCTTCTGCCCGACATGATCATGAAGGGCGAGAAGGGCTGCATGAAGGGCATGGTCGAGCTCTTCGAGCATTCGGGCGCCAATGTCATCGCCGTCGAGGAATGTGCGCCCGACCAAGCGCACAAATACGGCATCGTCGGCGTCGGCGAGAAGGTCGGCGAGGGTTTCGCCATCACGAAGATGGTCGAGAAGCCGGCGCCGGGCACCGCGCCGTCCAACTTCTTCATCAACGGCCGCTATATCCTGCAGCCGGAAATCTTCTCGATCCTCGCCACGCAGGAGCGCGGCGCCGGCAACGAGATCCAGCTCACCGACGGCATGGTGAAGCTCGCCGACAGCCAGAAATTCGCCGCCTATCACTTCCGTGGCGAGACCTATGACTGCGGCGCCAAGGACGGCTTCATCCTCGCCAACATCGCCTTTGCGCTGGAGCGTGCGGATATCCGCCCGTCGGTCGAGGGGCCGCTGAGAGAGCTGGTCGCCGGCCTGAAGTAATCAGCGCCGCAGGACGAGGCCGATGCCGGCGCGTGTGACGCCGGTGTCGGACGTGCCCGACTGGCGCGTCAATTCGTAGGAGACGTCGCCGGTCATGGCGAGCCAGCGGTTGATATCCCAGGTGAGGCCGGCGCCGACCAGGTAGATGGACTGGTCGGTGGTGCCGGTGGTCTGGAAATCGCGCAGCGTATAGGCGCTGCTCAGCCGCGCCACGAGATTGTCGCGCAATTCGTGCGTCAGGTCCGCCGTCGCCGCATAGGAGACGTAGCCGCTCGCGCCGGCGGCGGTCGAGGGTTCGAGCGTCGTGGCGAGGCCGAGCCTCAGATCGGTGCCGCGATGCGGCGACCAGAGCACCGAGCCGTCGATCGTCAGCGCCTTCAGCGCGGCGAGGCGGCTGTCATCGAAGGTGGCCCGCCGGTAGCCGAGGCCGAGATCGCCGCGCAGCTTTTCACCGAGATCCACCTCCACGCCGGCGCGCCCGCCGAGCGTCGAATGCGACCGCTCGTAGCCGAGCGAATCGTATTTGTCGTCATAGATCGAGCGGCCGACGGAGGCTTCGAGATAGGGGATCAGGGCCGGCGAAAGTTCGTAGCCGATACGGCCCGTTACCGTGCCTTCCGTGTAGTTGCGGTCGGACAGGATCAGCTTGCTGCCGTCGGACAGCGTTGCCGAGCCATAGGTGCGGCGTTCGATCTCGGCGCCGATCGTGCCGCGGATCAGGCCGAAATCGCGGGTGACGCGCGCGCCGCCCGTATAGGTGTTGACGCCGGACTGGGCGCTGGCGCCGTCGATGGCGTTGGGATCGCTGGAACTTTCCCGCTCGAAATCGTAGCCGGCCGTGATGTTGGCGACCGTGTCGTCGCTGAGGTCGAGCCTGAGATCGCTGTTCAGCCGAAGGCGTGGTTCGGTTTCGCCGGTGCCGCTGATATTGCGCTGGTAGATGCCTTCGGCATTGATGGTCAACTGATGGCGGGACCAGTCCGACGTCAGCGATCCCCGGAAGCCGGTTTCGGAAAAGGTGCGGTTCGTCGACGTGGAGCCGCTTTTCCTCTTCTCGTAGCCGAGGTTCTGCGTGATCGACGGCCGCAGGATGAACGTGCCGACCCGGATACCGGTCGGCTCGTAGGGGTCGCCGAAATTGCTGCGCGAACCGTCGATATTGCCCTCGCGCTGGTTCAGCCTCTCTGCCCGGCGCTCCGTCGCGCCGAAGGCGTCGCCCTCGTCGGCGAGCGCGGCAGCGGATTCGTCGGAAAGCGCGGGCCGTGTCGTCGTGGTCGCGTCCATGTCCGTTGTCGCGTCCGCACCCGTCGTGGTGGACGTGCCGTCGGCTGCGCCGGGTACCTCGCCGTTGGTGGTGGTTCCGCTTCCCGTTCCCGCAAGCGGCGTCGGGAAGGTCATCGACGTCGTGGAAGTCGTCTGCTGGGCGAGCGCAGGCAAGGCGGCAAGCACGGTGCCGGCGAGCAGAAGCCCGGCCAGTCGCCGTGTCAGGCGGAGCGACGGGCGCCCGCATTCCATTCCCCTTGCCTCTGTCATGATCGGCCTGCGAATCTCGAATTTCCTAAGCGAACGTAAACCGTCATGGTTAACGCTTGGTTGCTACCGAGGCGCAATGCGCGTCTACGTTCGCAATGGACAGTTTGGAGCAAAAGCGCTAACGAGGCCGCATGATCACGCGACAGATTAAATATGACGGCGGCGGCGCGATTGCCTCCGCGATCCGCACGGTCGAGACCGAAAGGGCGGGGCTGGTTGCCCTCTCGACGGCATTGCAAGGCGACCTGCACGACGCCTTCTGCGATGCCGTGCGCCGCATCGGCGATATCGGCGGGCGTGTCATCGTGACCGGCATTGGCAAGTCTGGTCATATCGGGGTGAAGATCGCCGCGACGCTCGCCTCGACCGGCACGCCCTCCTTCTTCGTGCATCCCGTCGAGGCCAACCATGGCGACCTCGGCATGATCGGGCGCGACGACGTGATCCTCGCGCTGTCCTGGAGCGGCGAGACCGCCGAACTGCAAGGCATCGTCACCTATTCCCGCCGCTTTTCCATTCCGCTGATCGCCATGACCTCCGGCGAGCGCTCGGCGCTGGCCCGGGCGGCCGATACGGTGTTGCTGCTGCCCAAGGCGCTGGAAGCCTGCCCGCATGGGCTTGCGCCGACCACCTCGACCCTGATGCAGCTTGCGCTTGGCGATGCCATCGCCGTCGCGCTGCTCGAGGCGCGGGGCTTCACGGCGACGGATTTCAAGACCTTCCATCCGGGCGGCAAGCTGGGCGCGAGCCTTTCCCATATCGGCGACATCATGCACAGCGGGGAGAACATGCCGCTCGTGGCCCTCGGCACCTCGATGCCGGATGCGGTGCATATGCTGGCGCAGAAACGCTACGGCTGCGTCGGCGTCATCAACAATGACGGCATTCTCGTCGGCATCGTCACGGACGGCGACATCGCGCGCAACCTGACGCGCAACCTCTCCGAGCTCGATGTCGACGACGTGATGACGCGCAACCCGAAGACGGTGAAGCCGTCCACGCTGGCGACCGCCGCGCTCGGGCTCCTCAACCAGCACAACATCTCCGCGCTGATCGTCACCGACGAGACGTTCCGCCCCGTCGGCATCGTGCATTTCCACGATCTACTGAGGATCGGCGTCGCCTGAGAACCGTCAGATCGGTTCCACGGTGAGGTCGCGGCCGTTGCTGGCCGTGACGCGCACGCGTGCGCCGACCGGCAGGTCCGGTCCCTGAACGCTCCACATCGTATCGTCGAGGCGGATGCGGCCGCGGCCTTCGCTGATCGGCTGCTCCAGCGTCGCCGTCCGGCCGACAAGGCTCTGGCCGCGCTGGTTGAGGTGCGGCTGGTCGCTCGTCTCGCCGCGGGTGCTGATGATGCGCCGGCCGATCAGGGCGGCCGCCAGTGACAGGACGGCGAAGACGAGCCATTGTGCCTGCCAGGCCCAGAAGGCCTGCTCCCAGAGCAGCAGGGAGAGGGCGCCGGTGATGATCGCCGCGATGCCGATCCAGACGAGGAAGACGCCGGGCATCAGCACTTCGAGGATCAGGAGGACGATCCCGAGCACCCACCAGGCCCACGGGCCCAGTTCCGTGACAATGCGCTGGATCATGCTCAGCTTCCTTGCGGCGGCGTGTCGAACGGATTGCGGAAGGCGGGCGTCGCTGCGGTCGTGGTGGTCGCCGGCGTCGACTGGCGGATGCGCTGCGCGTTGCCGGCGGGCGCAGAACCGTCGCCGAACACCTCTTTGGCAATGGCGCCGATGCCGCCGAGCGAACCGATGAGCGAGGAGGCTTCCATCGGCATCAGCACGATCTTGGAATTCGGCGCCTTGCCGATCGCGGCCATGGCTTCGGTGTATTTCTGCGCGATGAAGTAGTTGATCGCCTGGACATCGCCGGCGGCGATCGCCTCCGACACCATCTTCGTCGCCTTGGCTTCGGCTTCCGCCAGGCGCTCGCGGGCTTCGGCGTCGCGGAATGCCGCTTCGCGCTGGCCCTCGGCCTCGAGGATGGCGGACTGCTTGGCGCCTTCGGCGCGCAGGATCTGCGCATTGCGGGCGCCCTCGGCCTCCAGCACCTGCGCGCGCTTCTCGCGCTCGGCCTTCATCTGCCTGCCCATCGAATCGACCAGATCCTTCGGCGGCGCGATGTCCTTGATCTCGACGCGGGTGATCTTGATGCCCCAGGGATTGGCCGCTTCATCGACCACGCGCAGCAGCTTGTCGTTGATGACGTCGCGGTTGGACAGGAGTTCGTCGAGATCCATCGAGCCCATGACGGAGCGGATGTTGGTCATGGTGAGGTTGAGGATCGCGTTTTCCAGGTTGGCGACCTGATAGGCGGCCTGTGCGGGGTTGAGCACCTGGTAGAAGGCGACGCCATCGGCGGCCACGCTCGCATTGTCGCGGGTGATGACTTCCTGGGTCGGGATATCCAGCACCTGTTCCATGACGTTCATCTTCGCGCCGATGCGGTCGATGAACGGGATGATCAGGTTGAGGCCGGGCTGGAGCGTGCGCGTATAGCGGCCGAAGCGTTCGACCGTGTACTGGTAACCCTGCGGGATCGTCTTGATCCCGGCAAACAGGATCAGGATGACCAGCACCACAAGGGCGATGACGACGATATCCAGTCCGGCAAAATCCATGTTCTTCTCTCCAAAATGCAATGCGGCGCTACTGTAGGCAATACGCGCCGCGATGCCAGTCTATTTGGACGGGAAGAAGAATTAATGTGGGCTCAGACCCAGCCGGAAAGCTCGCGCCTGACGACCTTTTCCAGCACGGCCATGCCCTCCGGCGAGTCATTGAGACAGGGGATGTGCGCGAACTTCTCGCCGCCATTGTGCAGGAAGCTTTCGGCGGCCTGTTCGGCGATCTCTTCCAGCGTTTCCAGGCAATCGGAAACGAAGCCCGGATTGAGCACGGCGATGCGCTTGATGCCGTCCTGCGCCAGCTTCTCGACGGTCTTGTCGGTATAGGGCTGGAGCCATTCCTCCGGCCCGAAGCGCGACTGGAAGGTGACCATCAGCTTCTCTCCGGACCAGCCGAGCCGTTCGCGCAGCAGCCGGGCGGTCTTCTGGCACTGGCAGTAGTAGGGGTCGCCCTTTTCGAAATAGCTTTTGGGAATGCCGTGGAAGGAGGTCAGCACGCGCTCCGGCTCCCAGTCGAGCGTCTCAAGGTGCTTTTCGATGGAGACGGCGAGCGCATCGATATAGGCCGGATCGTCGTGATAGGGCGGCACGGTGCGCAGCGCCGGCTGCCAGCGCATCTTGAGCAGTGTCTCGAAGGCCTTGTCGTTGACGGTCGCCGTTGTCGCCGCGGCATATTGCGGATAGAGCGGGAAGACGAGGATGCGCTCGCAGCCCTGCTTGTGCAGGTATTCCATGCGCGAGGCGATCGAGGGCTGGCCGTAGCGCATGGCCCAGTCGACGACGACCTCGGAATAGTCCTTGAGGGCCGTCGCCATCAGTTCGGCCTGGCTGCGCGTATAGGTGCGCAGGTAGCTCTCGTTCCTGTCCTTGTTCCAGATCGTCTCGTAGGCCTTGCCGACCTTGCCGGGGCGGGTGTTGAGCACGATGCCGAAGAGGATCGGATACCAGGCGATCCTCGGCCACTCGATCACGCGCTTGTCGGTCAGAAACTCCTTCAGGTAGCGCCGCATCGACGCGTAGTCCGTGCCGTCGGGTGTGCCGAGATTGACGAGCAGCACGCCGACCTTGCCATGCTTGACGGGCGGATGGTCGGCGGGCTTGGCGACGATGTCCATGGTTGATCCTGTGCGTGCTGGTTGTCGTTCTTATACGCGGCGAGGGCCGTTCCGTTCAGAACGGTTCTAAAAAGAAATGCCGGTCCGGGAAAGCCCGGACCGGCAGAAAAAGTGGAGACAAATTGTCCTTATTTGGCCGGGATCGAAAGCTCCGTGCCGACATGCAGCGCGCGGGGCCGCGGATTGCCGTTTGCCTCCGCGATCTTGCGCCACAGCGCGCCGTCGCCATAGGCCGCCTTGGCGATATCCCAGAGCGTGTCGCCGCGCGCGATGACATGCTTGCCGCCAGCCGTCGCGGCCGTGCCGGATGCGCTCGTGGCGGTTTCCGCCTCCATTGCCGTGGCCGCGGCGTCGCCGGTGGTCGCGGTGCCCTCGGTCGATTTTGCGGCCGTGTCCGTGGAGGCTTCGCCGGTTGCCGGCTTCGCATCGTCGGCTGTCGACGTGTCGGTCGTGGCCTGGGTCTCCAGTACTACTCCAGTCGCGACTTCGGTGATGCGTCCATCCGTATAAGGCTTATAGGGGCGGTGGGCAGCGAGATAGTCGGCGACGACCAGTTCGAGGTTCGGGCCGAAATCGTAGGCGTTCAGGCCGGACTTGGCGAAGACCGAATAGCCGTCGCCGCCCGAACGCATGTAGTTGTTGGAGACGACGCCGTAGGTCTTGGCGGGGTCGAGCGGTACGAAGGCGTCGCCCTCCTTGACCTCGACCGAGAAGACGCGGCTGCCGGCCGGCTTGGACCTGTCGAAGGAATATTTCATGCCGGAGACCTGCGGGAAGCGCCCGGCGCCTTCCTCGATCTGGCTGAGGCCGTTTTCCAGCGCTGCGACGAGGTCCGACCCCTTGAGCTGGAAGGTCGCGACCGTGTTCTGGAACGGCAGGACCGACAGCACTTCGCCCATCGAGACCGGGCCGCCGTCGATGGAGGAGCGCAGGCCGCCGCCATTGGTGATGGCGATGGTCATGCCCTGGTCCTTGGTGCGGTCGAGGATGGCGTCCGTCACCAGGTTGCCCATGGCGCATTCGGCGGCACGGCAGGTCTCGCGCGAACCGTCGATCGGCTCGGCGGTTTCGGCGACGATCTTGTTCTTCAGCTCCTCGATGGGGCCGGCAAGATCCTTGATGCGGGCAAGGACGGCCTCGTCCGGCTTGATCGATGCGTCGATCAGGATCGGCTCGCCGGAGCTTTCCTTGACGACGCCGGCATCGTCGAAGACGACCTTCAGGTTGCCGAGATATTTCGTATAGGCGCCCGCCTGCACGACCGGCACCTTGTAGCCGCCGGGATTGTCGACCAGCGTGGGATAGGGGCCTTCGGCCTTGTCCGAGGTGTTGGAGAGGAAGGTGTTGGTATGGCCGCCGACCACGACGTCCACATCCGGGATCTTTGCGATGGCCGCAAGGTCGCGGGGATAGCCGACATGGGTCAGCGCGACGATCTTGTTGACGCCCTCTTTCTTCAGCTCGCCGATGGCGGCGGTGATGTCGGCGACGTCATTGCCGATCAGCACGTTCGGGCCGGGGGAGGAGAGTTCGGCCGTATCGTTCGCCACGGCGCCGACGATGCCGATCTTCTGTCCGCCCTGCTCGATCACGATGAAGGGCTTGATGCGGTCGCCGAGCTTCGAACTGGCGCTGGCCGCGACATTGGCGGTGACGACGGGGAACTGCACCTTGTCGAGGAAAGTCGCGAGCCCGTCCTCGCTGTCGTCGAACTCATGGTTGCCGACGGTCATCGCGTCGAACTTCATGAGGTTGAGGAATTCGGCTTCGGCCGCGCCCTTATAGGTCGTGTAGAAGAGTGAGCCCTGGAAATTGTCGCCGGCATTGAGGAGCAGCACGTTCTTGCCGGAAAGCTTCTGGCGCTCCGCATCGATCGCAGCCTTGAGGCGCGCGACACCGCCGAAGCATTCGCCCTTGCCTTCCTCCTCGGCCGAGCAGGTCGAATCGAACTTGTTGATCGCCTCGATGCGCGAATGCAGGTCGTTGATGTGCAGGATGTTCAGCTCGTAATCCGCAAGCGCCGAGCCGCCGGAGAGCGCGATAAGGGAGGCGGCCAGAAGGCCGGATCGGAAAATCGTCATGGGTCCTGTTCTCCTCGTTTGCCCGCGATCGACGGCGCGGGAGGGGCCATCTGCATTCCATAGACCGGAAAGTTGACAGCCGGCCGGCGGATGTTTTCACCGCTTGCCGGCAACTTCAAGCGAAAAGACGGCGCGGCGGAGCGCTGCCATGTTCATGAGAGGAAACGAAAAAAGGGCCTTGCGGCCCTTTTGCGGATATCTGCCCCGGCTCAGGCGCGGCGGGAGAGCGAGAACTGCGCACCCTCGGCCGTGGTGCAGTTGAGCTGGCTCTGGCTGACCAGCGCGCAATTGACCTTGGACTGCGTGTTGCGCACCAGCGAGGTCATGTTGATCTCGACCAGCGTCGGCGAATTGTTGACGTAGGTGCCCGAGGCCAGAAGCTGGTTGGTGTCGGTCGTGCGCGTCGTGAACGTGCCTGCCGCGAAGGTCGAGACGATGCCGTTCGGATCCACCCAGGCGCCTTCCACCCCTGTCGGCATGGGCCGCTGGGACACCGGCATGTCGCGCGGCGCGCGTTCGGTCTGGCAGGAGGCGAGCGCGGCGGCGGCGGCAAGCAGGCTCAGGGCTGTGATCGGCTTCATCTGGTTCTCCCAAGGTCACGGCGGCGCGAACCACCCGTCCGGTTCGGCAGAACATGCCGCGAAGACTGTTCGAAAGCAAGACGCGCCGCCCGGCGAACCGGCATTATCCCATTGAAAGCGAAGACGCCCGCGGTTTTGCCGCGGGCGTCTTCGTCGTGATCGTGCCAGTGGTTCAGCGCACCAGGATGTTCTTGAACTGCCACGGGTCCTTCGTGTCGAGGTCTTCCGGGAACAGGCCCGGGCGGCCGTCGAGCGGGGTCCAGTCGGTATAGTGGCCTTCGACCGGGCCGAGATAGGGCGTCTGAACTTCGAGGCAGCGCTTGTAGTCGATCTCGTCCGTCTCGACGATGCCGGCCTTCGGGTTCTCGAGCGCCCAGACCATGCCGGAGAGCACGGCGGAGGTCACCTGCAGGCCGGTCGCGTTCTGGTAGGGCGCGATGCGGCGGGTTTCTTCCAGCGACAGGCGCGAACCGTACCAGTAGGCGTTCTTGTCGTGGCCGTAGAGCAGCACGCCGAGCTCGTCGACGCCGTCGACCAGCTCGTTCTCGTCGAGGACGTGCAGGGTGGGCTGCTGGTTGCCGCCGTTGCCGAACATCTCGTGCAGCGACAGGACGGCGTCGTTGCAGGGATGATAGGCGTAATGGCAGGTCGGGCGGAAGGTGACGTCGCCGTCCTTGTCGCGCACCGTGAAGTAGTCGGCGATCGAGATCGATTCGTTGTGGGTGACGAGGAAGCCGTATTGCGGGCCGGGCGTCGGGCACCAGGAGCGCACGCGCGTATTGGCGCCCGGCTGTTCCAGGTAGATTGCGGCCTTGCTGCCCTTCTTGTGCTTCTTGGCGTTCTTCGGCATCCAGTTCTCGTGGGTGCCCCAGCCGAGCTCGGCCGGCTGCAGGCCCTCGGAGATGAAGCCCTCGACGGACCAGGTGTTCCAGAAGGTGTTGAAGGGCTTCGGGTTCTTGGTGCGCTGGGTATCGCGCTCGGCGATGTGCACGCCCTTGACGCCGACCTTCTTCATCAGCTTGGCCCAGCCTTCGCGGTCGTCCTGCGAGGGCTCTTCGAACTTCAGCTCAAGGTCCTTGGCGAGATTGAGCAGCGCCTGCTTGACGAACCAGGAGACCATGCCCGGGTTGGCGCCGCAGGTGGAAACGGCCGTCGTGCCGCCCGGGTGCTTTTCCTTCTCCTTGCGCACGGTTTCGCGCAGGGCGTAGTTCGTGCGGTCGGCGTTCTTCATGCCCTTGTCGAAGTAGAAGCCGAGCCAGGGCTCGACGACCGTGTCGATGTAGAGCACGTCGAGCTTGCGGCAGAGCTTGATGAGGTCGAGCGAACCGGTATCGACGGAGAGGTTGACGCAGAATCCCTGGCCTTCGCCTTCCTGAAGGAGCGGTTTCAGGAGGTCCTTGTAGTTCTCCTTGGTGACATGCGCCTTGATGTGGCGCACGCCATGGCGGGCATAGATCTCGGCGTCGGCGGCGTCTTCGCGCGGCTCGATGACGATCAGCCGGTTCCGGTCGTACTTGAAATGGCGCTCGATCAGCGGCAGCGTGCCGCGCCCGATGGAGCCGAAGCCGATCATCACGATCGGACCGGTGATCTCGCCATAAACCGGATAGGTGCTGTCTGCCATTTGGGTCTCCTGCGGACGGCCGCTTTGCGCTGAAAATCAGGGCTCTAGGCCCCTAGCATAGTATGGCAGCGCTAGAGCACAGATTTCTGTCACAATAAAGAGCGGCCAAGAATTTCTGCGGTGATATGTTTAACCGCCCGCGACCGGCATCCGGCACGTCATGAAAGCACGCAGCGGATCAGCCCGCGCAGCGAATTGCCGGTGAAGATCGTGCCGCGCGACAGGTCATCCGGCCGCAGCGCCGCCTCGACGGCCTTGCCATTTTCCAGAAGCTCTTCGCGGAGCACACCGGCGAGCAGGCCGCAGGAAAGCGGCGGCGTCTTCAGCATGCCGGAGCCGTCGTCGAGGAAGAGCGTGGTGATGGTGCCCTCGCAGACCTCGCCGCGTTCGTTGAGAAGGATCACCTCGTCGGCCTCCGCCGCCGGGAATTCGGCGCGGGCCGCGGCATAGGCGGCGCGGCGGGAGGTCTTGTGGCGCAGCAGCGGGTCGGTCGAGGCGAGGCGGGTGGCGGCGATTTTGATGCGCCAGGTCGTGTCCGGGGCGAGGGGGGTGAAGGGGGCCGTCTGGACGTCGATGCGGCCGTCGGGGAAGAGTTCGAGGCGGATGCGGAGAGGCGTCAGGTACGGCCTACCCCCCTCTGCCCTGCCGGGCATCTCCCCCTCAAGGGGGGAGATCGATGGGGATGGCTCAATGCCTTCCTTTTCGTTCGGTGCGGCAGCCGAGGTGGTTTGCCGCCCGGGAAGCCGCTGCCCCTTGCCGATCTCCCCCCTTGAGGGGGAGATGCCCGGCAGGGCAGAGGGGGGTAGCGCCGCAAGCAAGGCGCTCCGTGCCCCTTCCGCTCCCGGCAAGCCGAGTTCCGCCGCCGAGCGCGCCAGACGGGCCAGATGCCGCTCCAGCCGCACGAAGCCCGCATCCGGCTCCCATCGCAATGTCTCGATCAGCGAGAGATCCATTGGTCCCCCACCGCGAAGCGTGCCTTCAGCAGACACTCGTCATACTCCGCCTCGGCGGTGGAATCGAAGACGATGCCGCCGCCGACATTGAAGACGGCGCTGCCGTCCGCAAAGAGCGAGATGGTGCGGATGGCGACGTTGAAGCGCATGGTGCCATCAGGCGCGATCATGCCGATGGCGCCGCAATAGGCGTCGCGCGGGCCGTCCTCCAGGTCGTGCAGGATCTCCATGGCGCGCATCTTCGGTGCGCCGGTGATCGAGCCGCAGGGGAAGAGGGCGGCGAAGATGTCGCGGATGGAGATGCCCGGCGTCAGCTTGGCCCGCACATGGCTCACCATCTGGTGCACGGTCGGGTAGGTCTCGACGGCGAAGAGTTTCGGCACATGCAGCGTGCCGACCTCGGTGATGCGCGAGATGTCGTTGCGCAGGAGATCGACGATCATGCGGTTCTCCGCTTGCGACTTCGGATCGGCCTGCATGGCGGCCTTGATCCGCTCGTCCTCCGCCGCGCTGGCGCCACGCGGCGCCGTGCCCTTCATCGGATGCGTCTCGATCCAGCCGTCCTTGTCGATGTCGAAGAAGAGTTCCGGCGAGCGCGAGAGAAGCTGCGGGCCGTCGAGCGAGACGAAGGCGCCGTAGCGCACCGGCTGGCGCTCGATCAGCGACCAGAAGGCGGCGAGCGGATCGCCGGCCCAGCGGGCGCGGATCGGCATGGTGAGGTTCGCCTGATAGCAGTCGCCCTGGCGCAGGTGCTGGTGCAGGCGGTCGAAGCGGCTGCGGTATGTCTCGAAATCCCAATGGGCTTTCGGCTCGGTGAGGAAGGGCTCGTTCTCGACGCGCTGGCGCGGTCTTGCGAGCGGGTGATCGTCCGCCGGCCCCTCGAAGATGCCGAAGCTCATGAGCGGGGTCGGGCGGTTCTCCACCGCGAGCGGGGCGAGCTTTTCCTCGAAGAGATGGCCGGCCTCATAGCTCATGAAGCCGGCGATCCAGTGGCCTTTCGCATGCGCCGCCTGCAAGGCCGCGAAAGCCGGTTCGAAGCCGGCGCGATCACGCACGGTGACGACCGCGATCGGCTCGGCGAAAACCACCGTCCGGTCCTCACGGTCGTCCCTGAGGAGCACAAAGCGTTCGCGGTCGGTCATGCGCGGCTTCTTCTTTTGAGGTCAGGCCCTATCAAGCGCTTCCAGCTCGTCGATCAGCCCTTCGATCATCGACAGTCCCTTGCTCCAGAACGACGGATCGCTCGCATCGAGGCCGAAGGGCTTCAGGAGTTCGGTGTGATGCTTGGTGCCGCCGGCCTTGAGCAGATCGAAATACTTCGCCTGGAAGCCGGCCTCGGCCTGGCTGTAGACGGCGTAGAGCGAGTTCACCAGGCAATCGCCGAAGGCATAGGCATAGACGTAGAAGGGCGAATGGATGAAGTGGGGAATATATGCCCAATAGGTCTCATAGCCCTCGGAAATGCGGATCGCCGGGCCAAGGCTTTCGCCCTGCACGGAGAGCCAGAGCTCGCCGATCTGGTCGCTCGTCAACTCCCCTTCCTTGCGGGCGGTGTGCACCTTGCGCTCGAATTCGTAGAAGGCGATCTGGCGCACGACCGTGTTGATCATGTCCTCGACCTTCTGGGCGAGCATCGCCTTGCGCTCGCGCTTGTCCTTCGTCTTGTCGAGCAGGCTGCGGAAGGTCAGCATCTCGCCGAAGACCGAGGCAGTCTCGGCCAGCGTCAGCGGCGTCGAGGCCATCAGCGCGCCCTGGCCGCCGGCCAGGACCTGATGCACGCCATGGCCGAGCTCGTGGGCGAGCGTCATCACGTCGCGCGGCTTGCCCATGTAGTTGACGAGCACATAGGGGTGGGCGGACGGCACGGTCGGATGGGCGAAGGCGCCCGGCGCCTTGCCGGGGCGCACCGGCGCGTCGATCCAGCCCTTGTCGAAGAAGTCCTTCGCGATGGCGGCCATTTCGGGCGCGAAGGCGCCGTAGGCGGCGAGCACGGTATCGCGCGCCTCGTCCCAGGAGATCGTCGCGTCGGGTGTCTCGGGAAGGGGCGCATTGCGGTCCCAGAATTCCATCTGCTCCATTCCGAGCCACTTTGCCTTCATCGCATAATAGCGGTGGGAGAGGCGCGGATAGGCTTCGCGCACGGCTTCGGCCAGCGCCGCGACGACCTCCGGCTCGACGCGATTGGCAAGGTGGCGGCTGTCGGCGATGTCGGCAAAGCCGCGCCAGCGGTCGGCGATTTCCTTGTCCTTGGCGAGCGTGTTGGTGATCAGCGTGAAGGTGCGGATATTGTCCTTGAAGGTCTTGGCCAGTGCCTGCGCGGCCTTGCGGCGCGCCTCGCCATCGGGCGACTGGAGCTGGTTGAGGGCGATTTCCAGCGGCAGTTCCTCGCCGTCGATCGTGTAGCGCAGCGCGGCCATCGTCTCGTCGAAGAGACGGTTCCAGGCGGCAGCGCCCGTCATCGACTTTTCGAGGAAGAGCTGTTCCGTCCTGTCGTCGAGCTGGTACGGCTTGTCCTTGCGCAGGTCCTCGATCCACGGGCGGTAATGGGCGGCAAGCGGATCGTTGGTAAGCGCCGCGTCAATGCGCTCGTCGGCTATCCTGTTGAGTTCAAGGGAGAAAAACAGAAGATGCGCACCAAGATCGGTGAGCTTCGACTGGGCATCGCCGTAGAACTTGCCGTTCGCCGGATCGGTGGTGTTGGTGAAGTAGGTGAGGCCGGCATAGGAGATGATGCGGCCCATCACGTCTTCCAGCGCCTCGAATTCGCGCACCGCCGCGCCGATGCCTTCGTCGCCCGTCTTTTCGGTCGCCGCGTCCAGCTTGCCTTTCCACTTGGCCTCGAAGGCGAGCGTATCGGCCTCGGCCTTCTTCATGTCGTTGCGGAATTCGGGGGATTCTTTCGAGGGATAGAGATCGGCAAGGTTCCAGCCGGGAAGATCGCCAAGCTGGGCGCTGGCTGCGGCATCCGCCGGTGCGAAGGCGGTGCGGGGGGCTTGGACATGTCGGATCATCTGGTGTCTCTCTTCCTCGTGGGGCCGGTGGCCCTTGCTTGCGTCGGCATTGGTTAAAATGCAAGCCTTTCTCAAAACGGCATGTTCAACCCTTTCTGCCATGGTCCGCTGGTGTCCAGTTCCCTTGGGCGTGCATGAGGCATGCCTTGAGGCAAGGAGGTTCCAGTGACGGCCCATATTCTTGTCATCGATGACGATCCTGTCCAGCGCAGGCTCTTGAAGAACATGATCGAGCGCTCCGGCCATGTCGCCCATATGGCGGAAAACGGCCGTGCGGGCCTCGATCTGCTCGATCGCAAGGGCGGCCTGATCAACGTCATCCTGCTCGACCTGATGATGCCGGAAATGAACGGCTCGGCCTTCCTCGACGCGCTCTCCGAACGCGAGAACACCATTCCCGTGATCGTGCAGACGGGGCAGGGCGGCATCGAGACGGTGGTGATGGCCATGCGGGCCGGCGCCTTCGATTTCGTGGTGAAGCCGGTGTCGCCCGAGCGCTTGAATGCCGCGGTCGGCAATGCGCTGAAGGTGGACCAGCGGGAAGGCCGCGGCCGCGGTGGCCGCCGTCATCGCGCCGAGACCGTGCATTTCGACGACATCGTTTCGGCAAGTCCCGAAATGCTGCGCGTCATCGAGCTTGGCCGCCGCGCCGCGCAGTCGAATATTCCGGTGGTGCTGGAAGGCGAATCGGGCGTCGGCAAGGAAATGGTGGCGCGCGCCATCCAGGCGGCGAGCGAGCGGGCGCACAAGCCCTTCGTCACCGTCAATTGCGGCGCTATTCCGCACAACCTGGTCGAAAGCATTCTCTTCGGTCACGAGAAGGGTGCCTTCACCGGCGCGACGGAACGCCATACCGGCAAGTTCATGGAGGCCGACGGCGGCACGCTCTTCCTCGACGAGATCGGCGACCTGCCGCTCGAGGTGCAGGTGAAGCTCTTGCGCGCGGTCCAGCAGGGCGAGATCGAGACGATCGGTGCACGCTTCCCGCAGAAGGTCAATGTGCGCCTCATCTCGGCGACCAACCGCGACCTCATCAACGAGGTGCGCGAGGGCCGCTTCCGCGAAGACCTCTACTATCGCCTCAACGTTTTCCCGATCACCATTCCGGCGCTGCGCAAGCGCAAGGAGGATATTCCGGTCCTGGTGCGCTCCTTCGTGCAGCGGTTTGCCGGCGAGCAGAAGCTCGCCCGTCCGCTCGGCGTTTCGGCCGGCGCGATGGCACTGCTGACCGCCTATGACTGGGCGGGCAATATCCGCCAGCTCGAAAATGCCATCTTCCGCGCCGTCGTGCTGTCCGAAGGGGCGGAACTGACGGCCGCCGACTTCCCGCAGATCGCAGCGCAGGTTCCCGGCTACGGCCTTGCCGAGGACGGAGCCGTCACCTGGGATGCGGCGGACCTGCGTACGCCTGAGCCGGCATCATCCGAAACGCGCCTGCCAAGCGTCTACCCGGACTTCCGGCCGAGCGAATCACTCGACACGTCGTCCGGCCCGGACAATGCGATTTCCAGCGTCGACAAGGGCGGCCATGTGCGCAAACTGGCTGATGTGGAGGAGGAACTGATCCGCTTCGCCTTGAAATTCTATCATGGCCAGATGAGCCAGGTTGCCCGCAAATTGGGCATCGGACGCTCGACTCTCTACCGCAAACTCAAGGATTACGGCATCGATCCGGATGATCCGTTGAAGGAAGCTGCGTAAAAACCCCTGATATCCCGGCCACTTGGGATTTCTCGATTGCCGTTTATTCCCTGTTAGTGGATTGTTCACTATAACGGGTGCGCGAAGAAGAGTGTGGCGGATTTGCCATGCTCTTACCGCAATTGGCAGTCATCTGGGGCAACGGACGTTCGTTGTCCTTCGGACGGGGAAAGAGTTGGCAAATTTGTTCGCATCGATGAAGCGCCGGGGGTCCTCCCTGAGCAGCCTTTGCAAGACAGTGCTGCACAAGCTGCCGAAGGCGTTGTCCACGGCCATGCTTTCTGCTGCCCTGATCCTGCCGACGGCGATCCCTGCGACGGTCCAGGCCGAGAGCGGCAGTCGCACGCTCAAGCTCTATTTCATCCATACCAAGGAAAAGGCCGAGATCACCTTCAAGCGCAACGGGCGCTACGATCAGCGCGGCCTGAAGCAGATCAACCAGTTCCTGCGCGACTGGCGCCGCAACGAGCCGACGCGTATGGACCCGCGCCTGCTGGACCTCGTCTGGGAAGTCTACCAGAAGGCCGGCGGCAAGGGCTACATCAACGTCGTGTCGGCCTATCGCTCGCCGGCGACGAACGGCATGCTGCGCTCGCGCTCCAAGGGCGTCGCCAAGAAGAGCCAGCACATGCTCGGCAAGGCGATGGATTTCTACATTCCCGGCGTCAAGCTCTCGACCCTTCGCGCGACCGCGATGAAGTTCCAGGTCGGCGGCGTCGGCTACTATCCCACCTCCGGCTCGCCCTTCGTCCATCTCGACGTCGGCAGCGTGCGCGCCTGGCCGCGCATGAGCCGTCAGGAACTCACCCGCCTCTTCCCCGATGGCAAGACCATGCACGTGCCGACCGACGGCAAGCCGCTGCCGGGCTACCAGCAGGCGGTTGCCGACTACAAGCGTCGCGTCGGCGCCAACACGATCGAAGTCGCCGGCGGCGGCTCCAGCCCGACGGCCTCCAAGCGCAAGGGCGGCTTCCTTGCCGCTCTCTTCGGCGGTGGTGGCGACGAGGATGAAGAACCCGAAATGATCGCGAGCAACGCGACCATCGCCGATGACTTCGACGAAGGCGGATCCGCCGGCGCGAAGGCGAAGGCCGCCGAGACGAAACCGGTCGCGACCGAGGCCGAAACGGAAGTCGACTTCAGCGCGCCGGTCCCCGGCAGCCGCCCGGCCTTCAAATCCGAAGAGACAACGAGCGAACTTGCTCTTGTCGCGCCGACGACGAGCGGTGCCGTTGCGGCGCTCGAAGCGGCGACGGCCGAAGAGCAGAAGCCCGAATTCGAGGATCTCGCGGCCTATAAGATTCCGCTTCCCGTGATGCTGGGTGCCCGCACCCAGGCCGGCGATGCGCAGCCGGGTGAGGTCATGACGGCGGAAGCCTCGGCCGAGGACGGCGAGGAACTGGCCATGGTGCCGGTGCCGGGCCTGCGTCCGCAGGTCGAGCTCGACAAGACGCAGACGGCGCTGATGGCGGCGGCCGAGGCCGATGTGGCGCTGCCGTCGTCGGCCGACCGTTCGGGCCTTGCAGCGCTTGCCGATCCGACGACGGACGATGCTGCCGGCACGCCGGTCGAAATGGCCGCGCTCGTCTCGATGAACGATAGCGGCAGTCGCTCGCTCTCCGGTCTCGACGCCTTCGATGCCAAGACGGCGGAAGACGCGACCACCAAGGGAAGCCGTCCGAAGAAGAAGGACGCCGATGCGGCGAACCGCGGTGCAATCCGCACCGAGCCGAAGCTGTCGCAGAAGATCCTTTCGCAATGGGCGCTGACGCAGGGCCGCGTCGCGACGCTGTCCAAGCCGGTCAAGGCGCCGCGCTTCGTCAGCCGCACGCTGCGTGCCGCACCGACGACCGTCTACCTCGCCGGCTTCCATTCGGAAGGCAAGTCGATCGACACCGGCCGTTTCAGCGGCACGGCGGTGAACTTCATGGAAGTGCGCAAGTTCGAAAGCGCCGAGAACTAAGCGCAGGGAAACGTCCCATCAAAAAACCCGCCGGAGCGATCCGGCGGGTTTTTCATTGGATGATTGCGCGAAAGGCTTATTCGGCGTCCTGCGGCAGTTCGATCATGCCGAGGGCCTGCAGGTAGGTGTCGAGGATCGCTTCCTGCTCCATGCGCTCGTCCTTGTCCTGCTTGCGGATCTGGATGACCTTGCGCAGGATCTTGGTGTCGAAGCCGGTGCCCTTGGCTTCGCCGTAGACGTCCTTGATATCGTCGGCGATGGTTTTCTTTTCTTCCTCGAGGCGTTCGATCCGCTCGATGAATGCGCGAAGCTGGTCGCGGGCGACGCCGTGGGCATCCGACATGCTTTTCTCCTTGGATGGGCTAGAAATTCGAATTGTGCCGTGACTTGCCGCGAACTTCCGGCAAGATCAAGGCCTATCACGCGCTCCTTCAGGATTTTCGCGCGCGCCGCGTCATTCCTTGGGACGGTTGATTTCGAAGGCCGCCTTTTGCGTCTCGCTCGCCTCGCGCTGGTAGCGCTCGCGCCATTCCTCGTAGGGCATGCCGTAGACGATCTCGCGCGAAGCCTCCTTGTCGAGGGAAACGCCGGCCTCGTTCGCGGCCTCGCGATACCAGTTCGACAGGCAGTTGCGGCAGAAGCCGGCAAGGTTCATCAGGTCGATGTTCTGCACGTCGCTGCGCTCGCGCAGGTGCGTGACGAGGCGGCGGAAGGCGGCGGCCTCGAATTCGGTCTGCTGCTCTCTGGTAAGCTCGGTCATCGTCTTTTCCTGCGTCTCAATAGGGCCCGGTGCGGGAGGGGAATATTTCGTATGTGTGCAGGGCCTCGTCCGCATTCAACCGGGACAGGACCGGCGCGAGCCGGTCGACCCAGCGGGCGATGCCCGCCTCGCTGCCGATCTCGTCCTGGCGGATCTCGATGAGGGCATGGGGAATGCCGGGCTTCATGCAGTGGCGGAACATGGTGTCGCCGCGCAGGGCGCCGTCATAGGGCTCGTTGTCGCCGACGACGACATCGCCCGGTGCCGCAAGCTCCGTGAGCAGGGGCCGGACCGCGCGTGGATCGCTGTCCCACAGCACCGTCACCTGCCAGGGCCGCGCGACGCCTTTCCAGGTGGGCGTGAAGGAATGCATGGAGATGACGAGGGGGGCCTTTCCGGTCCTGGCGGCAACGCTCGCGATCGTCCGGGACACGGCATCGTGATAGGGCCGATGGTAGGTCTGGAGCCGGTGCTGCCATTCTTCAGGCGTGATCGGATGATTGCCTGGAACGATCGCGCCGTCGGAAATGCGCATGACGAGCGTCGGGTCGTCTTCCCCGCGATTGGGGTCGATGAGAAGGCGGGAGAAGCGGCTCATGACGACCGGCGCGTTCAGCCGGCCGGCAAGGCCGCGCACCACGCCCTCGACGCCGATATCGTAGGCGATGTGCCGCTCGAAGGCGCTTTCCGGCAGGCCGAGGCGGCCGTAGCGTTCGGGCAGGCGATTGGTGGCGTGGTCCGCCAGGATGACGAGCCCGAGGCCGGTGTCGCCGTCAATGATCTCGAAGGGAGGATGATCCTGCATGCCTTTTACCACATGTCCGCCGCGCCTTGCGACTGATCGCATGGGGCGTTCCGCCTCGCAAGGTTCGGGCCTTGCGGTTACAGGAAAGATTCCTTCTCCTTTTGTGAAAATGTAATCGATTAGTGTTGCGTTGACATTCCTGCCCCGTCGTCGCAAGAAAGCGCATATTCAAATCAACGGAGTTCCATTGGAAGCCGTGAGAACCAAGAGCCATAGCCCGTTTTTCCCGAAAGCCAGCGGTCTTCTCCAGGCCGGCCTTTTCACACTCGCGGGTTTCCTCGCCCTGTCCGTCCCGGATGAGGCGAAGGCCGATTTCCGCGTTTGCAACGGCACGCAGAACCTCGTCGGCGTCGCCATCGGTTACCGTGCCAAGGAAGGCTGGATGACCGAAGGCTGGTGGCAGGTGCCTGCCACGACCTGCGCCACGCTGATCGAGGGCGAGTTGCAGTCACGCTACTACTATCTCTATGCCGAGGATGCCGCGCGCGGCGGCCGCTGGACCGGCGACGTCAACATGTGCGTCGCCGAGAACGAGTTCAAGGTCACCGGCGTCGAGGACTGCTTCGCCCGCGGTTTCCAGCGCATGGGCTTCAAGGAATACGACACGGGTCGACAGGGAAGCTGGATGGTGCAGCTTTCCGACACGCCAGGGACTCAGGAGAGCCAGAACTGATGAGACGGAACAGAAAAGTCAAAATCCTCGCCACGCTTGGACCCGCATCATCTGACGAGCAGATGATCCAGAAGCTGCATGAGGCGGGAGCAGACCTGTTCCGCATCAATATGAGCCATGCCAGCCACGACGTGATGCGCACGCTGATCAGCCGCATCCGCGCCGTGGAGGCGCGCTGTGGCCGCCCGATCGGCATTCTCGCCGACCTTCAGGGCCCGAAGCTGCGCGTCGGCAAGTTCGCCAACGGCTCGGAAGAGCTGAAGCCCGGCCAGACATTCACGCTCGACAACAAGGACACGCCCGGCGACAGCAAGCGCGTCTACCTGCCGCACCCGGAAATCCTCGAAGCGGTCAAGCCTGGCCACCGCCTGCTGATCGACGACGGCAAGCTGCACCTGCGCGCCGACAGCGCCGACGGCAAGTCGATCGTCTGCACCGTCGTTTCCGGCACCAAGATCTCCGACCGCAAGGGCGTCAGCCTGCCCGACACGCTGCTGCCCGTCGGCGCGCTGACGGAGAAGGACCGCGTCGACCTCGATGCGGTTCTCGCGACCGGCAGCGTCGACTGGGTGGCGCTCTCCTTCATCCAGCGCCCGGAAGACCTTGCCGAAGTGCGCAAGGTCGCCCGCGGCCGCGTCGGCCTCATGTCGAAGATCGAGAAACCCCAGGCCATCGAGCGCATCGACGAGATCATCGAACTCTCCGACGCGCTGATGGTGGCGCGCGGCGACCTCGGCGTGGAAATGCCGCTGGAAGCCGTTCCAGGCCTGCAGAAGCAGCTCATCCGCGCCTGCCGCCGCGCCGGCAAGCCGGTCGTCGTCGCCACGCAGATGCTGGAATCGATGATTTCCGCACCGGTGCCGACCCGCGCCGAGGTATCCGACGTCGCGACCGCTGTCTTTGAAGGCGCGGACGCCGTCATGCTGTCGGCCGAATCCGCTTCGGGCGATTACCCGTTCGAGGCCGTCTCCACCATGGCGTCGATCGCCAGCAAGGTCGAGCGCGACCCCCACTATCCGGGCATCATCTACGCCCAGCGCTCGACGCCGGAAGCGACCGGCGCGGACGCCATCTCGCTGGCCGCCCGCCAGATCGCGGAAACGCTGAAGCTGTCGGCCATCGTCTGTTACACCTCGTCGGGCACGACGGGCCTGCGCGCCGCGCGCGAGCGGCCGGACACGCCGGTGCTTGCGCTGTCGCCGGTCATTGAGACGGCGCGCCGCCTTTCGGTGGTCTGGGGCCTGCACTGCGTCGTCACGGGCGATGCGGAAGACCTTGACGACATGGTCAACCGCGCCTGCCGCATCGTCGTTGCCGAGGAATTCGGCAAGCCGGGCGACCGCATCATCATCTCCGCCGGCGTTCCCCTCCGCACGCCGGGCGCGACGAACATGCTGCGCATCGCCTATATCGGCGCCGACGGCGTCAGCGGCGTCTGAGCGGCCTCTATTCGCCGTGATCCTTCGCAAGGCGGGCTTCGGCCCGCCTTGCTGATTCCTGCAGGTCGCGATCCTTGCCGGCGATCTTTTCGAGCGCCTCGACGGCAAGGTCCGTCACTACGTAGTCCGGCTTGTGGCCGAGATTATGGATCCAGACGAGTTCCGAACCTTCGATATCCCGCACCAGCCCGCGCGAGTGGATTTCCTCATAGACGACGCCGTCCGTATCGCCGGTGACGATGACCGTCGGCGTGCGGATCTCGCGGTAGCGCGGCTGTACGCGGCGCACATAGTCCAGCAGGTTGGCGACGTCGATCGAATTGTTGCGGAACGTTGCCGGGCGCAGCACGAGCGCCGGCGCCGTGGCCTCGATGTAGTCGTCCGGGCGCGGGTTCGGCGCGAAGACGAAGCGCGTGCCGCTGTCGATGCGCGACAGGCCGGCGGGCAGCGCCACGATGCGGGTGAAGAGCCAGCCGATCACCGGCATCCTGGCAAGATCGTAGTACCAGTCGACGCCGCCCGGCCAGGGATGGGTGGCGGGCGCAAGGAAGAGCAGGCCCGCCGTCTTTTCCGGATGTTCCAGCGCAAAGCTTGCGGCAATGGCGCCGCCGAAGGAATGGCCGACGATGATCGCCTTGCCGATGCCGCGCTTTTCCATCAGCCGGGCGATGGCGTGCGCCTGCCCGTCCGGCCAGGCATTTTCCGGCCCGCCGCGCTGCGAATAACCGTGTCCGGGACGGTCAAGGAAGAGCAGGTCGGCACGGCCTTCCAGCCTATTGCGGAAGGCATGCATCTGGTCGCGCAGGTTGCCGCTGGCGCCGTGGATGAAGACGACCGGCGGCAGGTCGGCAGTCCCGCCGGCGGGCACGAACACGCTGTTCATGCGGATGCCGCCGATGTCGATCAACTCGCCGACATTCGGGAAGGCCTGTTCCAAGGTGCGGGTCTTCCACGCCGTGAAGGCGTAGCCGGCGAGCGCGAGGGCGATGGGGGCAGCAATGAAAATGGTCAGCATGAGGCGAAGGGGAGGAGGCAAGGATTGGTCCGGGCTTGGGGCAGGAACTGTGTCTACGGGATCGCCCGCCGCGGTCAGGTGCGCTGGCCGGTAAGCTTTTCCGCGAGGTCTCCGAGTTCCTTCTGCGCCTGCCGCTCGGTGGGGTAGATGTCGAGGAAACGCTCCCAGGCCTTGAGGGCCATCTCGTCACGGCCGGTCTGCGCCATGATCGCGGCCATGCCGGCGAGCGCGCCGAAGTGACGGGGCTCGATCCGCAGCACCTGGTTTATGTCGGACATCGACTTGCGGTAGTTGTTCATCTTGAAGTGCAGGGTCGCCCGACGGTTCCAGCCTTCCACATAGTCCGGCTTCAGGCGGATAGTCTCGTCGAGGAAATCGAGCGCGGCGGCGTTCTTTTCCTCGGACATGGCCTTGTCGGCCCACTGGATGAGAAGGTTGATGGTTGCGCTGCCGGAATCCTGCCATTCACGGCGGATCTGGTCGGCGATGCCCCTGGCGGCATCCGGGTTTCCCTCGAGTTTCAACTCGGTGAAGAGCTTGTCGATCCGCTGGGCGGGCGTGGTGAACGCAGTGGCCGAGGCATCGACGGAAGCCTTGTCGGCTGTCTGCGCAAGGGCAGCGGTCGGTGCGGCGCCGATGAGGGAGAGGGAAAGGATAAGTATGGACAGCATAAAAAAGCGCATGGCGGTTATGGTAAACCGCCATGGCCTAACTTCAAATCGAAATTTGTCGATCATCACTGCCCTGTGAAGGGCAGGCGACCACGACGCCTGATCAGCCCTGACGAGCCTTGAAGCGCGGGTTCTGCTTGTTGATGATGTAGATACGGCCCTTGCGGCGAACAAGGCGGTTCTCGCGGTGGCGAGCCTTGAGCGACTTGAGCGAATTCTTGATCTTCATTTTTCTGATCCGCGTATTACAGGGCGACTCGAGTTCGCCGGATTTCTTCAATCAAAAACGCGCCGTTTCGGGCGCGCTTTCGGGTTGGCAGGCATGTACCCCGTGACATTTCCCCTGTCAACCGTGGACGGCGGGTTTTCCGCCACAGCGACCGGTTTTCCGGCCTCTCTCAGTCGAAAATCTGGGTAACATGCCCCATTTTCCGGCCGGGCCGGGCTTCCGTCTTGCCGTAGAGATGGACGAGCACGCCGGGTCTGGCGAGCCAGGTGGGCAGGTCGTCGATGTCGTCGCCGATGAGATTCTGCATCACGCAGTCCGAATGGCGGCGGGGATCGCCGAGCGTGTGGCCGGCGACGGCGCGGATATGCTGCTCGAACTGCGAGACGATGCAGGCCGCCTCCGTCCAGTGGCCGGAATTGTGCACGCGCGGCGCAATCTCGTTGGCAACCAGCCCGCCATCCGGCAGCACGAAGAATTCGACGCCGATGACCCCGACATAGGACAGGCTGTCGAGAATCGCGCGCGCCGCCTTGCGGGCCTGGTCGGCCGTCGCCTCGCCGACGCGGGCGGGAAGGGTGGAGGTGTGCAGGATGCCGTTCTGGTGGACATTCTCCGCCGGATCGTAGCAGGCGATCGTGCCGTCGCGGTCGCGCGCAGCGATGATCGAGATTTCCCGCTCGAAGGGCACGAGGCTTTCGAGGATCAGCGGCACGCCGCCGAGCGCCTCGAAGGCGCCATCGCGGCTTTCGGCCGGCGAGCGGAAGAGCCGCTGCCCCTTGCCGTCATAGCCAAGCCGGCGTGTCTTGAGCACGCCGACGCCGCCGAAAAGGTCGAGCGCGGCTTCCAGATCGGCCTGGCTGTCCACGGCGGCGAAATCGGCGGTGGGAATGCCGCAATCGCGGATGAAGCTCTTTTCGACGAGCCGGTCCTGCGAGACTTCCAGGGCGCGTGGCGGCGGAAAGACCGGCACGGCATTCGCCAGCGCCTCGGCGGCCGCGACGGGCACGTTCTCGAATTCGTAAGTCACGACGTCGCAAAGGCGTGCGAGTTCGGCGAGCGCGTCCGGATCGTCATAGGCCGCGACGATCTGCGCATTGGCGACCTGTGCGGCCGGACAATCGGCCTGCGGCTCGAGGATGACGGTGCGCAGGCTGAGGCGCGCGGCCGCCATGGCCAGCATGCGGCCAAGCTGTCCGCCGCCGATGATGCCGATCGTGGTGGCGCTCATAGGGGGCCGTCCACGGGATATTCGGCAACGGCGTTCGACTGGTTCTCGCGCCATTCGTCGAGGCGATGGGCAAGCTCGGGATCGTTGAGGGCGAGCACGGCGGCGGCAAGGAGGGCCGCGTTGACCGCGCCGGCCTTGCCGATGGCGAGCGTGCCGACGGGAATGCCGGCCGGCATCTGGACGATGGACAGGAGGCTGTCCTGGCCGGACAGCGCCTTGGACTGGACAGGAACGCCGAAGACCGGCAGCGGCGTCATGGCGGCCGCCATGCCCGGCAGATGCGCCGCGCCGCCGGCGCCTGCGACGATGATCTTGAAGCCTTCCGCCTTGGCGCCGCGCGCGAAACTATAGAGCCGGTCGGGCGTGCGGTGCGCCGAAATGATGCGGGCCTCGTAATCGACGCCGAGCGCATCGAGCGTATCGGCGGCGTTCTTCATCGTCTCCCAGTCGGACTGGCTTCCCATGATGATGGCGACGGGGGGCGTTTCTGTGGTGTCCAAGGCTTCTCGTCCGGTTCAGGCGATGATGTCGGGAATGATCTGGTCTTCCAGCTTGGAGATCGTGTCCTTCAGGATCAGCTTCTTCTTCTTCATGCGCTGGATTCTGAGGGCTTCGCAGCCGATCTGGATCATGGCGTTGATCGCGGCGTCGTAGTCTTCGTGCTCCTGGCGCAGCCGTGCAACGGCAAGCCGCAATTCAGCCTGTTCCTGGTCTGCCATGCTATACGTTCCCCGTCGTCGGAGGCGCGGCTCCCCCGCACTCCCCAGCCTGTATGAAGGCTGCTCCTACCACGAAAGCCATGGTAACGGGAAGTTATCCCTTGCCACGTTTTCGCCTTCGACAAATGAAAAATGACATGGCACACTGACTTTGTTGCAACCTGGACCATCCGGCATGAAAGTGATCGGGTGCAAGCAAAAGGAAGGAACTGTCACATGACGATTGAGGCTCATCTGGCCACGCTGGAAAAGAAGCATTTTGCTCTGGAGGAAGAGCTGCATGCTGCCGTAACGCGCCCCTCTTCGGAGGATCAGACAATCGCGGACATCAAGCGTCGCAAGCTGCGCATCAAGGATGAGATCGAGCGTCTTCGCTCTTCATCCCACTGAAACGACAGGGATTTTTCCAAGTTATTAGAAGGGTGAAGGTCGCGGAAACAGTTGGTCTGAATGGGAAGACCAGGGCAGGAGCCCATTTCGCGAAACCGTCCCAGGAAACCAAATCATAGACGTCGAGACGCCCTGGCCTGCCGCAACGCATGCCGGGGCGTTCTGTTTCAGGATGGGACGGTTGCCGGGTCAGGACCAGAACTGGTCGAGCCAGAGATTGAGCCCGTCGAAGCCCTTGGCGTTGATCGCGTAGATACGCTTCGTGCCCTCGGCCTTCACGCTGACGAGGTTGGAATCGAGCAGCGCCTTGAGGTGCTGCGATACCGCCGGACGGCTGATCGGCAGGCCTTCGGACAGTTCGTTGACGGTGCGCGGGGCACGGCGCAACTCCTCCAGCAGGAACCTGCGGTTGGGATCGGCAATCGCAGCGAAGGGGTCCGGGTGCGCCATGGCCGAACGCTATGGCAAAGCAGCATTTGCGGCAAGCGTTTTGTGCGCTGCGAAGGAAGGCTTCAGAGGAAGGCGAGCACGCCGTCGTAGGAGAGCTTCAGGCCGGCGACGAGGGCCATGGCGTACATGAAGGGATAGAAGACGTCCGGCTTCATGCGCTTGACGGCGAAACCGCCGAGGGCGGTCGCCAGGATGGCCAGCGGGACGAGCGTGGCGGAGATCGTCAGGTTCTCCGTATCGAGCTGGCCGAGCGCGAAATAGGGACCGAGCTTTATGAAATTGAGGATGGCGAAGAAGCGCACGGCCGCGCCGGTATAATCGCGCGGCGGCAGCTTCAGCGGCAGGCCGTAGACCTGGAACGGCGCACCGCCGGCATGGGCGACGAAGCTGCCATAGCCGGAAAGCGTGCCGAGGAAGGCCGCCGGAGCAAGCCGGTGCGGCTTGGCGTGGATGACATGGCCGTGGCGCACCCGCCAGCTGTTGTAGAAGTAGCGCAGCGCGAAGAGCACCGTGATGACGCCGATGATGAGGCGCAGGGCATCACGCGGCACGTAGGCGGAGGTCGCCCAGCCGATCGCGATGCCGAGGAGGGCGCCCGGCAGCAGCATCTTCAGCAATGTGCGGTCGTTGTGCTGGCGCCAGATCCATAGCGAGACGCAATCCATCACTACGAGGATCGGCAGCAAGATGGCGGCGGCCTGCACCGGCGGCACGGCCATGGCCAGCAGCGGCACGCCCATCAGCGCCAGCGCCTCTCCCATGCCCCCCTTGGTGAGGCCGACGAGGACAACGGCGGGGATGGCGGCATAATAGATGCTGGGGTCGATGGACATGGAAGGCGATTGATCCTCTTCGTTCTTCCGTCTATCCGCTTTGATCTGTTATGACGAGCCCCGACGATCTCAACCCAAGGGAAGTGCCCATTCATGTCCGATGTCGAAACCCGCTGCCGCCTGGTGCTGATCCTTCCCGAGGGCGAGGACCTTTCCGCGCGGGCCGCGATGCTGGAAGGCGCGCTGAAGGGCGGTGACGTCGCTTCGGTGATCCTGCCGCAATACGGGCTGGACGACGGCCAGTTCCAGAAGCACGCCGAGGTGCTGGTGCCGATCGTGCAGAAAGCCGGCGCGGCGGCGCTCGTCGCCGGCGATACGCGCGTGGCCGGCCGGGTGAAGGCCGACGGTATTCATGTGACGGGTGGCGTCGAGGAACTGGGCGAGGTGGTCGAGAAGTTCACGCCGCAGCTCATCGTCGGCGGCGGCAATGCGACGGACCGGCACAAGGCGCTGGAGGTCGGCGAGGTTCAGCCGGACTATATCTTCTTCGGCAAGATCGGCGGAGACATCAAGCCGGAAGCGCATCCGAAGAACGTGGCGCTTGCCGAATGGTGGGCGTCGATGGTCGAAATTCCCTGCATCGTGCTCGGCGGCACGGATCCGCAGTCGGCGCTTGTCGTGGCCGAGGCCGGCGCGGAATTCGTGGCGCTCGACAAGGCGGTGTTCGCCGATCCGGCGCAGGCGCCGCATGTGGTTGCCGCCGTCAACGCTTTGCTTGACGAAAAAGCGCCACGGTTTGAGCAATAGTAGGCGCGCATGATCAGGGCCGCCCTCTCGCAAGCTAGCCGTATCGCGCCGATGGCGTTTTTTGCCATGGGCGTTCTCATGGCCGCGCCTGTCCTCGCGGAACCGGCCAAGAAAGGGCCTTCCGTCACCCCGGACGATACGACGGAACCGGTAAAGGGCCTGGCGAACGACGTGCAGCCCGGCTTCGTTGCCGAGACCCCGGAGACCGGGAAGGATGGGGAAAAGCCGGCCGACGGTCCGTCCGGCGGCCTCACCGTGCTGGAGCGCATGGGGGCGGAACTGCCTGACCTGCCGGCGGAAAAGCCCTTCACCGGCAAGGTTGACGATGCCTATGGCGCGTTCCAGCGCGGCCGTTACCTCACCGCGATGGAGCTGGCCCTGCCGCGCGCGCAGCTCGGCGATCCGGCGGCGCAGACGCTGGTCGCCGAAATCCTTGACCGCGGCCTCGGCGTCAAGCGGAACCGCGAACAGGCCATCTTCTGGTACGAGCAGGCGGCCAATGGCGGCGATCCCACAGGCATGTTCAAGTATGCCGTCCTTCTCATGGAGCGCTCGCGCTCGAAGGAGGACCGCAAGAAGGCCGACGAACTGATGAAGAAGTCCGCCGATCTCGGCAATGCCTCGGCGCAGTTCAACTACGCGCAGGTGCTGGTGGCCGACAGTCCCGGCGAGAAGGGCCTGCGCGATGCCATGCCCTATTACGAGAAATCCGCAGAGCAAGGCATTGCGGACGCGCAATATGCGCTGTCGCAGATCTACATCAACCTGAAGGACCTGCCGGAGGAGAAGACGAAGCGGGCCCGCGAATGGCTGGTGCGCGCGGCGCGCGCGGGGTACGACACGGCCCAGCTCGATCTCGGCATGTGGCTGGTGAACGGCACGGCCGGCGAGCGCGACTACGATGCAGGCTTCAAGTGGATGAAGCGGGCGGCGGAGGGCGGCAACCCGGTCGCCCAGAGCAAGCTCGCCCAGCTCTACATCCACGCCATCGGCACCAGGTCCAACCCGGTCGAGGCGGCGAAATGGTTCGTGCTGGCGCGCCGCGCCGGGCTCAACGATCCCTCGCTGGAAGACTTCTATCTCGGCCTCAACGACGAGCAACAGAAGGCCGCGGTCGCCGCGGCCAACAAGTTCCGCTCGGGGTCCTGAGGCCTGCGCATTTACCCTGTTGCACGATCGTGCACCCTGCTTTGCGCTGCGCGCAGGGGCGCAAGGCTTGAAACTTCGGGGAATTTGTGGTCTTGAGGCCGCACATTCGGTCCGGTGCCCTCGTGCGCCGCGGCTTTTGCCGTCCCGAAGCATCCGGACATTCCCGAAGGACTTAAGTTACATGGCTCGCTCAGCTCTTCTCAACGTCATGGTTCAGGCCGCCTTCAAGGCCGGCAAGTCGCTCGCCCGCGATTTCGGCGAAGTGCAGAACCTGCAGGTCTCGCTCAAGGGGCCGGGCGACTATGTCTCCCAGGCCGACCGCAAGGCGGAGAAGCTGATCCGCGACGAGCTGATGAAGGCACGCCCGACCTACGGCTTCCTCGGCGAGGAATCCGAGGAGATCGTCGGCACGGACGGCGCGCATCGCTGGATCGTCGATCCGCTCGACGGCACGACCAACTTCCTGCACGGCATTCCGTATTTTGCCGTCTCGATCGCGCTGGAGCGCAATGGCGAGATCGTCGCAGCCGTCGTGCTGAACCCGGCGACGGACGAGCTCTTCACCGCCGAGCGCGGCGGCGGCGCCTTCCTCAACGATCGCCGCCTGCGCGTGGCGGCCCGCAAGAACCTGTCGGACGCCGTCATCGGCTGCGGCATGCCGCATCTCGGCCGCGGCAACCACGGCAAGTTCCTCATCGAGCAGCGCCATGTGATGGGCGAGGTTGCCGGCATGCGCTGCCTCGGCGCCGCCGCGCTCGACCTTGCCTATGTCGCGGCCGGCCGTTTCGACGGATACTGGGAGCGGGGCCTTTCCGCCTGGGACATCGCGGCCGGCATCCTCCTGATTCGCGAGGCCGGCGGCTATGCGACCGATCTCGAAGGCGGCAACGCCATGTTCGAGACCGGCGCGATCGTCTGCGGCAACGAATATATCCACAAGGCGCTGCGCGAAGTGCTGCACCGCCCGGTGCCGACGCGCTGAGGGGCGGGCGGGGCGGCGCTTTCACGCGCTGCTTTTGCCGCTAAGCCCTTCAATTCGGCGCAATCTTCCTCTAGTCTCCGCCCCGACGAGAAAGCGGAGATGGGACTACATGGCTAAGCTGGCGCTGTCGGGCTGGGGAGGGTCGTCCGAGACCGGAGACGACTACCCGCTTAAACTCTCGAGCCCCATGGCCTTCTTCTGGACGATGGTGATCTTCCTCATCATCGTCGGTTTCGTGGCCGCGATCCTCTTCCGCCAGGCGCAATCGGCCTTCCTCAGCAATCCCGGCCTCAACGGCCTCATCCTCGGCGTTCTGCTGATCGGCGTGCTCTTGGTGTTCAACCATGTGCTGAGGCTCCGGCCCGAGGTGCGCTGGTTCAATTCCTTCCGCGCGGCGGGCAGCGCAGAAAAGGTCGGGCGCGATCCGGTGCTCCTTGCGCCGATGCGCGCGCTGATCGGCAGGCATCATTCGGTGGCGCTCTCGACGACGACGCTGCGGTCCATCCTCGACTCCATCGCGACGCGCCTCGACGAATCCCGCGACACGTCCCGCTACCTGATCGGCCTTCTCGTCTTTCTCGGCCTGCTCGGCACCTTCTGGGGCCTGCTCGGCACGATCGGTTCGATCAGCACGGTCATCCAGTCGCTCGATGCCGGCGGCGGCACCGCGAACGATATCCTGGCCGCCCTCAAGGAAGGCCTTTCCGCGCCGCTGGAAGGCATGGGCACGGCCTTCTCCACCTCGCTCTTCGGCCTGTCCTCCTCGCTCATTCTCGGCTTCCTCGACCTTCAGGCCGGCCGGGCGCAGAACCGCTTCTATACGGAGCTGGAAAACTGGCTCTCGTCGGTGACGGATGTCGGTTCCGAGCTGCAGCCGGTCGCCGACATGGCGGCAACCTCGTCCGCCGATGTGCAGGCGTTGGCCGGTCAGATCCTGAAGCTTGCGCAGGAAGGCGGCGGCAGCAACCGCTCCACCGCCGCCATGGCGAGCCTTGCGGAAGGCATCCAGGGCCTCGTCAAGAACATGCGCAGCGAACAGCAGATGCTGCGCGACTGGATCGAGGCGCAGCAGGAGGAATCCAAGGCGCTGCGCCGCACGCTCGACCGGCTGGCCGCGCGCAGTGGTGACAAGGCGAGCGAGCGGGCCGAACGCGCCGCCGAAAAAGCCCAGTCGGCCGGGGGCGAATAGACATGGCGCTCGCCCGCAACCGGCGCAGCCAGCGTTCGGTCGATTACTGGCCGGGCTTCGTCGATGCGCTGTCGACGCTGCTCCTCGCCATCATGTTCCTGCTCACGGTGTTCGTGCTGGCGCAATTCTTCCTCAGCCGCGAGATTTCCGGCAAGGACGACGTGCTGAACCGGCTGACCAGCCAGATCAACGAGCTGACGCAGCTCCTGGCGCTGGAAAAGAGCGGCAAGCAGGATCTGGAGGATGCGCTCGCCAACCTCCAGGCCTCGCTCGCCCAGTCCGAAAGCGACCGGACCCGCCTGCAGCAGCTGCTCGACAGCGGCTCCGGTGCATCCGACGCGGCGAGCGCTCGCGCGGCGGCGCTGGAAGGCGAGCTGGATACCGAAAAGCAGATGAGCGCGCGGGCTATGAGCCAGATCGAACTGCTCAACCAGCAGATCGCGGCGCTGCGCAGCCAGATCGCAGCCGTCGAAGAGGCACTTCAGGCCTCGGAGGCCAAGGACAAGAACTCGCAGGCGAAGATCGCCGATCTCGGCCGGCGTCTCAACGTGGCGCTGGCGCAGCGCGTGCAGGAGCTCAACCGCTACCGCTCCGACTTCTTCGGGCGTCTGCGCGAAATCCTCTCCGACCGCGAGAACATCCGCATCGTCGGCGACCGTTTCGTCTTCCAGTCGGAGGTGCTGTTCCCCTCGGGCGGCAGCGATCTCAACGAGGCCGGGCAGGCAGAGATGGGTAAGCTGGCGACGGCGCTGCTCGACCTTGCCAAGGAAATCCCCTCCGAGATCAACTGGGTGCTGCGGGTCGACGGCCATACGGACAATGTGCCGCTCTCCGGCACCGGCCGCTACCGCGACAACTGGGAACTTTCGTCCGCCCGCGCGACATCGGTGGTGAAGTACCTGATCGCCAACGGCGTGCCGGCCAACCGGCTCGTCGCGGCCGGCTTCGGCGAGTTCCAGCCGCTTGCCGAGGGCGGGGACGACAAGGCGCGCGCCACCAATCGCCGTATCGAGCTGAAGCTCACGGAAAAGTAGCCTTTCGCATCGGCGTCTCCCGTCTCTTTGCAGCATGTTGATCTTACGCGTACGTATGCGTAAGTTTTTCACGCTTGGCGATGGGAGGCAGTGCGGTGGATTGCGATCTTCTGGTGATCGGGGCTGGCCTTGCCGGTCTCGTTGCGGCAACGGAGGCGGCCGGACGAGGCCTCAAGGTGATCGTCCTCGATCAGGAGGGCGAGCAGAACCTCGGCGGGCAGGCCTTCTGGTCGCTCGGCGGCCTGTTCTTCGTCGACAGTCCCGAACAGCGGCGCATGCGCATCCGCGACAGCATCGATCTCGCCCGCCAGGACTGGCTTGGCTCGGCCGGTTTTGACCGGCAGGAGGACTATTGGCCGCGCCGCTGGGCGGAGGCCTATCTGGATTTTGCGAGCGGCGAAAAGCGCGCCTGGCTGCACGCCATGGGCATGCGCTGGTTTCCGGTCGTCGGCTGGGCCGAGCGCGGCGGCGGGCTCGCCACCGGGCACGGCAATTCCGTTCCGCGCTTCCACGTCACCTGGGGCACCGGCCCCGGCGTGCTGGCGCCGTTCGTCCGGCGGGCGCAGGAATTGCGCGCCTCAGGAGGGCTTGCCTTCCGCTTCCGCCATCGGGTCGATGGCCTGATCATGGAGAACGGTTCGGTCGTCGGTGCCCATGGCGCCGTGCTGAAGCCTGACGGCGGCGAACGGGGACGGTCGACGTCACGCGAGATCGTCGGCGATTTCAGCATCCGGGCCGGCGCGGTGCTGGTCTCCTCCGGCGGTATCGGCGGCAACCACGACCTGGTACGGCAGAACTGGCCGCGCGAACGCCTCGGCGAACCGCCGGGCTTCATGGTGAGCGGCGTGCCCGCCCATGTCGACGGGCGCATGCTGGGCATCGCGCAGCAGGTCGGCGGCTCGCTCATCAACGGCGACCGCATGTGGCACTATACGGAAGGTCTCAGGAACTGGGATCCGATCTGGCCGGGCCACGGCATCCGCATCCTTCCGGGTCCCTCCTCGCTCTGGCTCGATGCGCGCGGGCGGCGCTTCCCCGCGCCGGCCATGCCCGGTTTCGATACGCTGGCGACGCTGAAGGCGATCCGTGCGACCGGCCATGACCATAGCTGGTTCATCCTGACGAAGGCGATCATCAAGAAGGAATTCGCGCTGTCCGGCTCGGAGCAGAACCCGGACCTGACCGGTAAGAACATTCCGCTGCTCCTCAAGCGTCTCGGCAGGAACCCGCCCGGCCCCGTGCAGGCCTTCATGGACAAGGGTGCGGATTTCGTGGTGCGAAACGATCTCGGCGATCTGGTCTCCGCCATGAACGCATTGACCGACGAGCCGCTGCTGGATGTGGCGCAGGTGCGGGCCGAGGTAGAGGCGCGCGACCGGGAGATCGACAATCCGTTCTCGAAGGACGCACAGGTCACGGCGATCCGCGGGGCGCGCGCCTATCTCGGCGACAAGCTGATGCGCACGGCGCGGCCGCACCGCCTGCTCGATCCGAAGGTCGGGCCACTGATCGCCGTGCGCCTCAACATCCTGACGCGCAAGACGCTGGGCGGGCTCCAGACGGACCTTTCGGGCCGAGTGCTGGAACTGTCGGGCAAGCCGGTGCCGGGGCTCTATGCGGCGGGCGAGGCGGCCGGTTTCGGCGGCGGCGGCCTGCATGGCTACAATGCGCTGGAGGGCACGTTCCTCGGCGGTTGCCTGTTCTCCGGCCGCATCGCGGGCAGGGCGGCCGGCGCCTGAAAGCGCCGGCCGAGGAAGCTGCCGGTCAATCCATCTGGATGTTGGCGCCTTCGACCACCGGCTTCCACTTGGCGAGTTCCGCCGTGACGTGCTTGCCGAGTTCTTCCGGCGTCGAGCCGACGATGGTTGCGCTGAACTCCTTCATGCGTTCGGCGACGGCCGGATCCTTCATCGCTTTGTTCGCCGCTTCGTTGAGCTTGGCGACGACCTCCGTCGGTGTGCCGGCCGGGGCGAAGAGCGCGTTCCAGGTATAGGTCTCGTAGCCGGGGATGCCGGCTTCAGCGACGGTCGGCACATCCGGGAAGGACGCCGCGCGCTCCTTCGTCGTGACGGCGAGCGCGCGCAGCGTGCCGGCCTTGATGTGGCCGGAGGAGGAGGGCAAGTTGTCGAACATGATCGGGATCTGGTTGCCGATCACGTCGTTCAGCGCCGGACCGGATCCCTTGTAGGGCACATGCTGCATGCTGACGCCCGCCATGCTCTTGAACAGTTCGCCCGAGAGGTGCAGCGGCGTGCCGTTGCCGGAGGAGGCGTAGCTGTACCCCTGGGGATCGGCCTTCAGCAGCGCCAGCAGTTCCTCGACGGTCTTGGCCGGCAGTTCCGGATTGACCACCAGCACGTTCGGCACGATGACGAGCAGCGAGACGGGCGCGAAATCCTTTTCCGCATCATAGGGCTTGGTCTTCAGGATCAGCGGGTTCAGCGCGTGCGTGGCGACGGTCGCCATCAGGATCGTGTAGCCGTCCGGCTCCGAGCGCGCCACCCGGCCGGCACCGAGGCTGCCGCCGGCGCCGCCGACATTTTCCACGACGATCTGCTGGCCGAGGTTTTCTGACATCTTCTGCGCGATGATGCGGGCGACGACGTCCGTCGAGCCGCCGGCCGCGAAGGGCACGACGAGCGTGATGGTCCGGTCGGGGAATTGCTGGGCGCCGGCGGGCAGGGCCAGCGACAGCGATGCGAGCACGGTGGTGCCAAGCGCAATGAGGGTACGGCGGGTGATCGTCGAAAATGCCACGTGGTTCTCCTCCCAAGGTGACGTGAAGTCGCCACCTCAGGATAGGGCGCCAGCCTCGCGAGGCAAGGGCGACGATCACCCGACCGCGCGTTCCTCCCCAAGGAAGGCCTGGCCGCCATGGTCGAACTGCAGCCGGGCGAGGCGGGCATAGAGCCCGTCCTGCCGGATGAGCGACTGGTGCGTGCCTTCCTCGACGACGCGGCCGTCTTCCATGACGAGGATGCGGTCGGCCTTCAGGACGGTGGCGAGGCGGTGGGCGATGACGATCGTCGTGCGCTTGCCCATCTGGCCGTCGAGCGCCTTCTGCACCAGCGTCTCGCTCTCCGCGTCGAGCGCGGAGGTCGCCTCGTCGAGCAGCAGCAGCGGCGCATCCTTCAGGATGGCGCGGGCGATGGCAATGCGCTGGCGCTGACCGCCCGACAGCGTGACGCCGCGCTCGCCGACCATCGTGTCATAGCCCTTGTCGAGCCGCTCGATGAACTCTTCCGCCTGCGCGGCCCTGGCCGCGGCGCGGATTGCCTCGTCGCTGACGCCGGACATGCCGAAAGCGATGTTGTCGCGGATCGTCGCGGCGAAGATGGTGACGTCCTGCGGGACCAGCGCGATGCGGCGGCGCAGGTCTTCGGGATCGGCGGTGCGAAGGTCGACGCCATCGAGAAGCACCGTGCCGGCATCGGGATCGTAGAAGCGCAGCACCAGCGACAGGATCGTGCTCTTGCCGGCACCGGACGGGCCGACGATTGCGACGGTCTCGCCCTGCTTCACGGAGAAGGAAAGGCCGTTGATGCTGCGGTAGCCGGGACGCGCCGGGTAGGAGAAGTGCACGTCCTCGAAGGCGATCTCGCCGCGGGCGGGCACCGGCAGCGCCACCGGATTGGCAGGAGCGGTGATGGCCGGCGGTTCGGCGAGCAGTTCGGTGAGGCGTTCTGCCGCGCCGGCGGCCTGCGAGAGTTCGCCCCAGACTTCGGAGAGCGCGCCGAGGCTGCCGGCGGCGAAGACCGCATAGAGCAGGAACTGGCCGAGCGTGCCGGCCGAAAGCGTGCCGGAAAGCACGTCGCGCGCGCCGAACCAGAGCACGGCGACTACGGAGCCGAAGATCATGGCGATGGCAAAGCCGGTCAGCAGCGAACGGGCGCGAATGGCGGCGCGCGCCGCCTCATAGGCGCTCTCGACATTGCCGAAGAAGCGCGCGCGGGCGGCCTCTTCCGCGTTGAAGGCCTGCAGCGTGCGGGTGGCGCCGATCGCTTCGCCCGCATAGGCGGAGGCGGCGGCAAGCGTATCCTGCGCCTCGCGCGAGCGGCGGCGCACCGAGCGGCCGAAGGCGACGAGCGGGAAGACGATGACGGGGATGGCGGCGATGACGAGGCTGGAGAGCTTCGGGCTCGTATAGACCATCATGGCGATGGCGCCGAAACAGAGGATGAGGTTGCGCAGCGCGACAGAGGCGGTGGCGCCGACGGCGGACTTGATCTGCGTGGTGTCGGCCGTCAGCCGCGAGACGATCTCGCCGGACTGGTTGACGTCGAAGAAGGCGGGCGACAGCCTGGTGACATGGGCGAAGACGTCGCGGCGAAGATCGGCCACGATGCGCTCGCCGAGCGTGATGACGAAATAGTAGCGCATGCCGCTTGCCAGCGCGAGCAGGCCGGCCAGCACGAAGAGCATCGTGAAATAGGTGTTGATGAAGCCGAGGTCGGCGCCGGAGAAGCCGTGGTCGATCATGCGGCGCACGGCGATCGGCAGCACCAGCGTCGTCACGGCGGCCATGACGAGGGCCACCAGCGCACCGGCGACCAGACCGCGATAGCGGCGGATATAGGGAGCGAGCCTGCCCAGCGGACGAATGTTTCGGCGCGCGGGCTTTTCCTGCGCGACTGTCTGTCTGTCTGTGGACACCATACCCCCGTTCCCAGTGCCTGCCGGCACGAATTGTCTTTCGGCTCTTGTTATCCAGACGGCCTTCATGTATAGGCTCGCCATCGAATTGGGAAGCCGTAGGTCCGACCGACCGCGGCTTCATTTACGTCTTTGGCCCCGCTGTCGCAATCCATTGCGACAATTGGCCCCCGGAACAGGCAGGAAGAGTGTCATGAAGGCTGATATCCATCCCGACTACCACATGATCAAGGTCGTCATGACCGACGGCACCGAGTACGAAACCCGCTCGACCTGGGGTTCGGAAGGCGCAACGATGAACCTCGAAATCGACCCGAAGTCGCACCCGGCCTGGACCGGCGGCAACCAGCAGATGCTGGACCGCGGCGGCCGCGTTTCCAAGTTCAAGAAGCGCTTCGAAGGCCTCGGCCTCTGATCCTTCTGCGTCGCAGACGATTTCAAGAACCCGGCTTCGGCCGGGTTTTTTGTTGCCTGTTTTTGGTGGCGGTTAAGCCCCTCATCCCCCTGCCGGGACCTTCTCCCCGCAGGCGGGGAGAAGGGGGCAGAACGGTGAGCCCAGCGCTCCTCGCCCGTTTACGGGGGGAGGATGCCGGCAGGCAGGTGAGGGGCAATACACGATTGCCAGCAACAAAAAACCCGGCCGGAGCCGGGTTCGTGTCGTGGCGTTTGCGCTGCCGCTCAGTTGTTGCCGAAGGCCGTCTGCAGCAGATTGATCTGGGCCTGGACGCTGTTCTGGTTGTCCGGCTGGAAGCTCTGGACTTCCTGCGGGCGGTAGATTTCGCGGTCGAGCAGGGCGATGCGGTTCTGCAGGCGAAGCGAGCGTTCGATGAGGTCGCGGAAGGCCTCCGGCAGGTCGTTCCAGCCGGGCGCGGTCTTGTCGACGTTGAAGCTGTCGAGGCGAACCTTGTTCTTTTCCGAGAGCACCTGGTCGCGGCTCATCTCGCCATTGTTGACCGCGCGCTGGAGCAGCAGCCAGGAGGCCATCTGCATCAGGCGGGTGGTGAGGCGCATCGATTCCGCCGCATAGAGCACCGAGGCCATGCGCGGCAGGACCTTGGACGCCTGACGGCCGACGCCGTCGAGATAGCTTGCGGTTTCCTCGACCAGACCCATGCCCTCGGCGTACAGGGACTTGAATTGCGCCGAAGACGCAACGTGGCCAGCAAAGCTGACGGTATTCAATCCTCTTTCGGACATGGTTTGATCCCTGTTGAACGCATCACAATGCAGGTAACGGAAGGTCGGCCCGTGGTGTTCCAGGTGGCCGGTCTATGTCTTGAGGATGATGCCATAACCCAATTCGCGCAAGGGTATTCTTAAGAAAGGGTTAATCTCCACAATTCTTTCGGGACAGGTGTATCGGGGCGGGTGCGCGCAAGCAAAAAAAGAGCCGCGGAAAGCGGCTCTCAAGGTAAAACAGGGAGAAAAATCAGACCGATGCCCAAAAGGACGAAAATGTCTGAACCCGGAAGAACCGGATGTGCAAGTAATAACATGTAAGGCTTAATGGCCGGTTAACTCTATTGGGGTTTTGGCCAAACCTGTGCCTTTTCGGCAAGTCTGCGGCAATCCGGCGCGGGGGCCGCTTCGGGCGTGCGGGGTGATTCGAGGGGATGCGGGGCGCATCCGCCGGGTGGAGCCGGCAGGCCTGATACCGGCTGTTCCGCCCGCTTCTAGCGGAACAGGCTTTCCGCCGCCGAGCGGCTGGCGCCCTTCCGGGTCTTCTCCGCTTCGAGCCGTTCGATCTCCGCACGCAGGAGTTCGATTCGTGCCGAAAGCTCGTCTACCGACAGCAGCGACAGGTCGCTGCCGATCTCGTGTGCGGTCTTCTTGGCCGGGCGGTCGTCGTCAAAGAGGCTCATGCGGTGCGTTCCTCCTGTTGCTCGTCGGCGGCCTGCGGCTGGGTGAGGGCGCGCGGCGAAAGCTGAAGGCTTTCCGGCGTGGTGAGCGTGCCGGGATTGATGGTCGTGTAGGAATCGCGCATCTCGGCCGGCACGGCGGCGCGGCGGCGGCTGCGGAAGATCGCGTAGGCGGTGATCAGGATGTGCGCCCAGCAGGTGACCATGAAGAGCGCGTAGGGACCGACCGCCGACATGATGGGGCCGCCGAGCGTCGGGCCGATGATCGTGCCGACGCCGTAGAGCAGCAGCAGGCCACCGGAGACCTTCACGAAGTCCTCGGGGCTCGCGAAGTCGTTGGCGTGCGATACGGCGATCGGATAGAGCGCGTTGGCCATGGCGCCGTAGAGCGCCGTGAGCATCAGCAGGACCGGAACGGAAGCCGGCTGGAAGACGAAGAGCGAAAGGCCGGCTCCGGCCGCGATCGCCGAGAGCACGGCGAGCACGATGCGGCGGTCGACCCGGTCCGAGATGCGGCCGGCCGGAAGCTGCATGACGGCACCGGCGAAGATGGCGACGCTCATCATGATGGCGATCGTGCTGGAGGAAAGGCCGGCATTGGCGCCGAAAACCGCGCCGAGCGTGCCGAAGGCGCCGTTGGCGATGCCGATCAGCACGATGCCGACGCAGGCGATGGGCGAGGTGCGGAAGAGCGCGGGAATGTCGAGCCTCACCTGCTTAAGCGGCTGCGGCGAGGCGGCGGTCGAAAGCGTCGTCGGCAGCATGGCAAGGCAGTAGAGAATGCCGGCGAACATGAAGAGCAAGGGCGTCGTCACGTCGCCGAGGGCGACCGTCAACTGGCCGCCGACGGTGCCGATCAGCGTGATGGCGATGTAGAGCGAGAAGATCAGGCCGCGGCTCTCGTTGGTGGCGCGCTCGTTCAGCCAGCTCTCGATGATCATCGACGTGCCGGCAATGGAAAAGCCGGTGACGGCGCGCAGTACGATCCACCAGAAGGGATCGACCAGCATGCCGGTCAGAAGCGCGATGATGGCGATCAGCGAGGCGAAGCCGGAAAAGGCGCGCACATGGCCGATGCGCTTGACGATGGTCGGCGCCAGGAGGCAGCCCAGCACGAAGCCCGTCGCCCAGGACGTGCCGAGCAGGCCGAGCATCGTCGTCTCATAGCCCTCGAAGGCGCCGCGCATCGGCAGCAGCAGGCCGTGCAGGCCGTTTCCCAGGAAGAGGAACAGGGTGCCCATGAGAAGCGCGAAGACGGATATGAGGTTTGTACGCATTTGATTTTTCGCAGTTTCACCGATGGGAAGGAATAGCGCACCTGTTGCCGATTGCCAGATGCAAAGGCGACACCGGCATGTTTTTCAGGCCCTGTGCTGATCGCTTGGAAAAGTGTCTGAGGTGTGACAGGAAGGGCCGAGAAAGGTCGCCATGTCGAAAATCCTGCCCGCCCTGCTGCTTGCCGTCATGCCGCTGCATCTCATCCGGCCCATCGGCCTGCCGGGGCTGAAGCGGCGCGCGGATTTTTGGAAGATCGCGGTCGTCGCCATCGCGATGATGATGCTGACGGTGTTCATTCGCCCCTGAACGCAAAAGGGCCACCCGAAGGTGGCCCCCATGAGGTTTGGTCCGGTGCGGACCCGGGCAGATGTGCCCGCAGGAAGGTGGGCTCAGAACGAGGGCTGCCTCGTTTCGTTCACCACAATTCCCATGCCCGAAGCCAAGACCGAAATCTCATTAGACATTGGATCACCTTCCTTTCTGTTCGTTGACGTTACAGAGAATGTAGGCGATCCACGGCCGAGCGCAAGAGGCCCGGCCTTATTTCTGCTGGTTGAGGATATCGACGCCCGGCAGCGGCTTGCCTTCCATCCATTCGAGGAAGGCGCCACCGGCGGTCGAGACATAGATGAAATCGTCCGCCACGCCGGCATGGTTGAGCGCGGCCACCGTGTCGCCGCCACCGGCGACGGAGACGAGCTTGCCTTCCTTTGTGCGGCCTGCCGCATGCTTTGCGGCGGAGACCGTCGCAGCGTCGAAGGGCGCGATCTCGAAGGCGCCGAGCGGGCCGTTCCAGACGAGGGTCGAAGCGCGGGAGATCCAGGCGTTGACGGCCTCGACGGTTTTCGGGCCGACGTCGAGCATCATGGCGTCGGCCGGAATGGCGTTGACGTCGACCACCTCGTTCTCGGCATTGGCCTTGAACTCGCGGGCGACGACGCCGTCCTCCGGCAGCACTATGGCGCAGGTCGCGGTCGCGGCCTCGATCATGATCTGCTTGGCGGTGTCGGCAAGGTCGTGCTCGCAGAGCGACTTGCCGACATTGGTGCCGCGGGCGGCAAGGAACGTGTTCGCCATGCCGCCGCCGATGACCAGCGCGTCGACCTTCTTCACGAGGTTCATGAGGAGATCGATCTTGGTCGAGACCTTGGCGCCGCCGACAATGGCGACGACCGGGCGGGCCGGATTGCCGAGGCCCTTCTCCAGCGCTTCCAGTTCGGCCTGCATGGTGCGGCCGGCATAGGCGGGTAGGAGATGGGCGAGGCCCTCCGTCGAGGAGTGGGCGCGGTGCGCCGCCGAGAAAGCGTCGTTGATATAGATGTCGCCGTTTGCGGCCAGCGCCGCGGTGAAGTCCGGATTGTTCTTCTCCTCGCCCTTGTGGAAGCGGGTGTTCTCGAGAAGCAGGATGTCGCCGTTCGCCATGGCGGCGATGGCGGCAGCGGCCGGCTCGCCGATGCAGTCGGCGGCGAAATGGACCTTGGCGCCCAGCACATCATTCACGGCGGGCAGGATCTGCTGCAGCGACATGTCGGCGACGGCCTCGCCCTTCGGGCGGCCGAAATGGGCGAGCAGGATGACCTTCGCACCCTTTTCCGACAGTTCGCGGATGGTCGGGGCGACGCGCTCGATGCGGGTCGCATCGGTGACCTTGCCGTCCTTGACCGGCACGTTGAGATCGACGCGGACGAGCACGCGCTTGCCGGCGATGTCGGTGAGGTTGTCGAGGGTCTTGAAGGTCATGGCACGGCTCCTGAATGTGACGTCTGGTCAAGAAAAAACACCCGGACATCGCTGTCCGGGTGCTTCGTGTTTCCGATTAGATCAGCTTGCCCATCGCAACCGCCGTGTCGGACATGCGGTTCGAGAAGCCCCACTCGTTGTCGTACCAGGAGAGGATCCGCACGAGGTTACCGTCGAGGACCTTGGTCTGGTCGGCGGCGAAGTTCGACGAATGGCTGTCGTGGTTGAAGTCGATCGAGACGAGCGGGCCGGTGACGTAGTCGAGGATGCCCTTCAGCTCGCCTTCGGCGGCTTCCTTGATGGCGGCGTTGACTTCCTCGGCGGTGACGTTGCGCTTCGGCACGAACTTCAGGTCGACGACCGAGACGTTCGGGGTCGGCACGCGGATCGCCGAGCCGTCGAGCTTGCCCTTGAGCTGTGGCAGCACGAGGCCGACGGCCTTGGCGGCGCCGGTGGAGGTCGGGATCATGGACAGGGCCGCCGCGCGCGCGCGGTAGAGGTCCTTGTGCATGGTGTCGAGCGTCGGCTGGTCACCCGTATAGGAGTGGACCGTCGTCATGTAGCCCTTCTCGATGCCGAAGGCCTTGTCGAGGACGTAGGCGACCGGTGCAAGGCAGTTCGTCGTGCACGAGGCGTTGGAGATGACGAGGTCGTCCTTGGTCAGCGTGTTGTGGTTGACGCCGAAGACGATGGTCTTGTCGGCATTGTCGCACGGGGCCGAGACGATGACGCGCTTGGAGCCGTTGGCAAGATGCGCGGAAGCCTTTTCCTTGGTGGTGAAGAAGCCGGTGCATTCCAGCGCGATGTCGACGTCGCCCCAGGGCAGTTCCTTCGGGTCGCGGATGGCGGTGACGCGGATCGGGCCGCGGCCGACATCGATCGTGTCGCCGGAAACGGTGACGGTGCCGGGGAACTTGCCGTGCACGGAGTCGTAGCGAACGAGATGCGCATTGGTCTCGACCGGGCCGAGGTCGTTGACGGCGACGACTTCGATGTCGGTGCGGCCGGACTCGACGATCGCACGCAGCACGTTGCGGCCGATGCGGCCAAAACCGTTGATGGCAACTTTCACAGTCATTTCGGGTCTCTCCCTATGGATGAACTTTGCGATGTGGGCGCGGCCGGGAAGCCGCGCCCTGGGCAATCAGGCAAGCTTGGCTTCCGCGGCGGCGACGACGGCCTCCGGCGTGATGCCGAAGTGCTTGTACAGCTCCTTGTACGGGCCGGAGGCGCCGAAGGAGGACATGCCGACGAAGATGCCGTCCGAACCGATGAAGTGATCCCAGCCCTGGCGGATGCCGGCCTCGATGGCGATCTTGACCGGCGAATTGCCGATGACCGCCTGCTGGTAGGCTTCCGGCTGCTCGGCGAAGAGCTCGAAGCAGGGCACGGAAACGACGCGGGTCGAGATGCCCTTGGCGGACAGCGCCTGCTGAGCCTTCACCGCGATCTCGATTTCCGAGCCGGAGGCGAAGAGCGTGACCTGCGCGTCGCTCGCCGAAACGAGATCGTAGGCACCGCGGGCGCAGAGGTTCTCTTCCTCATATTCCAGGCGCACCGGCATCAGGTTTTGGCGCGTCAGCGCGATGGCCGACGGGCGGTTATGGCTTTCCAGCGCCAGCTGCCAGCATTCGGCCGTTTCCGTGGCATCGGCCGGGCGGAAGACGAGCAGGTTGGGGATGGCGCGCAACGCCGCCATGTGCTCGACCGGCTGGTGCGTCGGGCCGTCTTCGCCAAGGCCGATGGAATCGTGCGTCAGAACGTGGATGACGCGGATGCCCATCAGCGCGGCGAGGCGGATCGACGGACGGCAATAATCCGAGAAGATCAGGAAGCCGCCCGAATACGGGATGAGGCCGCCGTGCAGCGCCATGCCGTTCATCGCCGCCGCCATGCCGTGCTCGCGCACGCCGTAGTGGATGTAGCGGCCGGAGAAGTCGGTCGGGGTGATCGACTTGGTCTGGCTGGTCTTGGTGTTGTTGGAGCCGGTGAGGTCGGCCGAGCCGCCGATCGTTTCCAGGAGAACGCCGTTGATGACTTCCAGCGCGTCTTCGGAGGCCTTGCGGGTCGCCGGGTTCGGCTTGGTCTCGGCAAGCTTCTTCTTGTAGGCGGAGATCGCCGAATCGAGGCCGCTTTCGAGGTCGCCGGCAAAGCGGCGGACGAACTGCGCCTTCTTCTCGGCATCCGTCCTGTCGAGGCGGGCTTCCCATTCCTTGTGGGTCTTGGCGGAGCGCAGGCCCGCGAGGCGCCAGGCGTCCAGCACGTCGGAGGGAACGACGAAGGCTTCCGATTCCCAGTTCAGCGCCTTGCGGGTGGCGGCGATTTCCTCGGCGCCGAGCGGCGAGCCATGGACCTTGTGCGTGCCGGCCTTGTTGGGCGCGCCGAAGCCGATCGTCGTCTTGCAGGCGATCATGGTCGGCTTGTCGGACTTCTGCGCCTCTTCGATGGCGGCGGCGATAGCGTCCGGATCATGGCCATCCACAGCAATCGTGTGCCACTGGCTGGCGCGGAAGCGGGCGTGCTGGTCGGTCGAGTCGGCAATCGAGATTGGGCCGTCGATCGAGATGTTGTTGTCGTCCCAGAAGACGATCAGCTTGTTGAGCTTCAGGTGGCCGGCGAGCGAGATCGCCTCCTGGCTGATGCCTTCCATGAGGCAGCCGTCACCGGCGATGACATAGGTGTAGTGTTCGATGAGGTCGGCGCCGAACTCGTCGCGCAGCTTGCGCTCGGCAAGCGCCATGCCGACGGCATTGGCAATGCCCTGGCCGAGCGGACCGGTCGTCGTCTCGATGCCGGCGGCGTGGCCGTATTCCGGGTGGCCGGCCGTGCGGGCGCCGAGCTGGCGGAAATTCTTGATCTCGTCGATCGTGATGTCTTCGTAGCCCGTCAGATAGAGCAGCGAATAGAGAAGCATCGAGCCGTGGCCGGCCGACAGGACGAAACGGTCGCGGTTCGGCCAGGACGGGGTCTTCGGATCGAAGGACAGGAAGCGGGTGAAAAGAACCGTTGCGATATCTGCTGCGCCCATGGGAAGGCCGGGGTGACCCGAATTCGCCTTTTCCACGGCATCCATGGAAAGGAAGCGAATTGCGTTCGCCATCCGGTCGTGTTTTTCGCGAGAGATCATGGCTGTTCCGTATTCTTCGGGGTGTCAGGGCCGACGTCGTTCCGAGCGTCGGTTGGAAGCGGGAGACACATAGCAGGTGCGCCGTCGGAGTCAACGAATTCGGCCGTTCCTGCGGCACTTGAACGCCGGTTCCACGACCTTTTTCAGCATTTTCGAATGGAGTTGTGCGGTCGCTTTTCCGGCGATCGGGGGCGCTGATCCACAGCGGCTTTTCCGGCCCCCGCGCCGCGCTGTTGACGCTCGGGCCCGCAGTTGAATACTGTCAAGGTGAGAGAACCGGCGCTGGCGGCGGCGATTCGCGTTTTTTGAGAGTGCCGGTGAAGGCTTTATGACCAACGGGGAAACAGTCAGGGCAGCGATCGAGGAGCTTCGCAAGGCTATCGTCAGCCTCGACAATGCGCTCGACATGCGCTTCGACCGTGAGCGCGACCACGGCGAGGTGGAAGGCGAGGTGCGGCGTGTCAACACCGACCGCTCGCGGCTTGCCCAGGAGCTCGACCAGTCCGAATTCCGTGCGAACCGGCTGGAGGAGGTCAATCGCGAGGTCTCCCGCCGGCTCGTCACGGCGATGGAGACGATCCGGGCCGTGCTCGACCGTTGAGCGCCGCATTTCCCCGCAATCAGGATAATCCCGCATGGCACAGGTAACCGTACAGATCGATGGCAAGGCCTATCGCATGGCCTGCGAGGAGGGCCAGGAGGCGCATCTCGAAGAGCTTGCCGCCGGCTTCGATCGGTATGTCGGACACCTGAAGACGCAGTTCGGCGAGATCGGCGACCTGCGCCTGACCGTCATGGCCGGCATCATGGTGATGGACGAGCTGAACGACGTCACCCGCCGCCTCGCCAAGCTGGAGACGGAAACCGAGGACCTGCGCAAGGGCCGGGAAGGCGTGATGGACGAGGTTTCCAAGAGCGAGGACGCGATCGCGCAGGCGCTCGGCGAGCTGACCAGCCAGATCCAGGGGATGGCGGCGAAACTGTCCGGCAAGCCCCCGGTCAACTGACCTTAGCGTCTGCGCATTTCCGAACGCAAAACCGCTTCGCACTTTTGCCGGTTGCCACTGGCGAAGACGCCGCTTTCGTCCTATATGTCGAATGCGGTCTGCGCTTCCCGACAGGAACCACAATCCCTGGGGCCATACTCGATCCAAAGGGAGCTGTCCCTGACCCGGCCCGTGGGCTTGGTCACACGGTGCCCACCTACGTTTGTAGGCACCCAGGATCGTAAACCTCCATCGGTCGCCGTGGATCGTACTTTTTCTTATGACTTCAAAGGTTTCGGCTGAATGCGAAACTTTCGAAGGTGGGTCGCCGCGATCCGAAAACTCTTCATGTAATACAGGCCGCATCTCATGAGAATGAGGGCGGTGATGTTCAGGCTGGTTCGGAAGGCGCCCTGGATCGTGTAGGAAAGCGCGGAGTTGAGGGTTCCGACCTTCGATATTCCCAGAGGGAATTCACGGCGGAAACAGCGGAATTCCACCCAGCCGAGGACTGTCTTGTCCGATATTCTCAGTGCCGGTTTTCCGGCTTTTCTGCGGAAGGCGTTCACGTTTTCGATGTCGCAGCGGGCGGCATTCTCTTCCTGCTCGCGCAGGCGGCGTATCGACACGTTGTCGCCGTGGACGCGGTAAAGCAGCAGCTCCCTCTGCAGCTCGGCGATAGGCCCGTAAGCCGACAGGCGCATGTAGAGGTCGTAATCCTCCACATGCGGATATCTCCCGCCGTATCCGCCAATGGTTTTCATGAGGTCGGCCCTCACCATGATCGTCGGGTGCAGGACCTGTAGCAGGGACGGCGGAAAATTGTGAACGTTGCTGCTTTTCACGAACAGAGGGATGCTCTCGTGCTGCCCGGCCTCGACCTGTGAATCGATTTCCCCCTCCGCGCCGACGGTAATCGACCGCGTACCGATGATCGCCAGTTCCGGATGGGCTTCCAGCGCCTCCACTTGGCGCGCAAAGCGCTCTGGCAGGCAGATGTCGTCCGCGTCCATTCGGGCGATGTAGGAGCCGCGTGCGACACGAAGCCCGGCGTTCAAGGCGCCCACTATGCCGGTATTGTCCTGATCGATAACGACGACGCGCGAATCCCGGGCGGCGAGATCGGCCGCAATCGAGCCGCTCCTGTCGGTGCTTCCATCGTTGATCACGATCAATTCGAGATGAGGGTAGGTCTGGCCAAGCACGGATTCGATGGCCGCTTGCAGCCAGCGTTCGCCGTTGTAGACCGGGAGGATGCAGGACACCAAGGGCCTGTCGTTGTTGTCCGTGCGCATTGATTTGCCTTTAACTTCCCGGCTCGCCTCTCTCTATTTGAAAGGAGGATGCCTCATCCAAGAATGGCCGAATGTGCCGGGACGAGTACTCCCACATCGGATTTCGGGAGTAAAACAAATGCTTAATTATTAGTTAACGCCAGGCGTGAATCGGATACCGGGAAGCACAAGTCTCCGGCGGCGGCCGTGGTGCCATCGCTTGGCAAACGAAAAAGGCCGCCCACCGGGCGGCCTTCGTCATTTCGTGGTGCAGGGTGCCTTACGCGGCGGCCTTCAGCTCCTTGTCGACCATGGCGCGCAGGCTGCCGAGGTCCTTTGCGAAGGCGCGGATGCCTTCGGAGAGCTTCTCGGTCGCCATCGCGTCTTCGTTCAGCATCCAGCGGAAGGTCTTTTCGTCGATCTTGATCGGCGAGACCTTCGCGGCCTTTTCCGGCGAAAGCTTGCGTTCCAGCTTGCCTTCGGCCGCTTCGAGTTCTTCCAGCAGGGCAGGGCTGATCGTCAGGCGGTCGCAGCCGGCCAGCGCTTCGATCTCGCCGGTGTTGCGGAAGGAGGCGCCCATAACGATCGTGCTGATGCCGTTGGACTTGTAGTAGTCGTAGATCGCGCGGACCGAGAGAACGCCCGGGTCTTCCTCGGCCGTGAAGGTCTTGCCCGATGCCTTGACGTGCCAGTCGAGGATACGGCCGACGAAGGGCGAGATGAGGAAGGCGCCGGCATCGGCGCAGGCGATGGCCTGGGCCTTGTTGAAGAGCAGCGTCAGGTTGCAGTCGATGCCGTCCTTCTGCAGCACTTCGGCGGCGCGGATGCCCTCCCAGGTGGAGGCGAGCTTGATGAGGATGCGCTCGCGGGAAATGCCGCGCGCCTCATAGGCCTTGATGATCTCGCGGCCCTTGGCGACGGAGGCTTCCGTGTCGAAGGAGAGGTCGGCGTCGACTTCGGTCGAGACGCGGCCGGGCACCAGTTCGGCAAGCGCTGCGCCGACGGAGATGGCAAGGCGATCCGCCACGGCGGTGACGACGCCTTCGCGGTTGCCGCCCTGCGACTGGCCCCAGCGGATAGCTTCGCCGACGGCATCGGCGAACATCGGCGTGCCGAGGGCCTTCAGGACGATGGTGGGGTTGGTCGTGCAATCGACCGGCTTCAGGCGGCGCACGGCTTCGATGTCGCCGGTATCCGCCACGACGGTCGTCATCGCGCGCAGTTGTTCAAGCTTGGATGTCATATCCGAAATCCCGAATTGTTGCCGGGCCTTGGCTTAGGAAACGCCAGGCCCTCCTCCATGTTCCTCGTGAAAGCGCAACGGCGACCTGCTTCCGGTTCAGCCGCCGCGTGCGCTGGCACACCTCATCTGCCGGCGGAAAGCCGCCAGCCGATATGAGCGGACTATCAGCGGTTCCCTGGGTAAAAGTCAAGCACTTTTGCCTAATCTTCTGAACATATGTCGCATTCCCCGTACGATATGATAAGGTCGCCATAACGACTGATGCAGACAGATGGAGGCGACGTGGCAAGGCTTCGGCGCGATACACACACGGCCTATTCGGAATCGGCGGCGCTTCGGCTTCGGGCGGCCTGGCTCTATTACAATCAGGGGCTCACCCAGAAGGACGTCGCCGAGAAGATCGGCGTCAGCCGCACCACCGTCGTGCGCATGCTCGACGAAGCGCTGAAGCGTTCGGAGGTGCAGATCTGGATCAACGAGGGCATCGCCGACTGTGTCGAGCTCGCCGTGCGGCTGGAAAAGGCCTACGGGCTCGACGAAGCCGTGGTGGTGCCGGCTGCGGACAATGCGGAGGCGACGGCCAAGAGCGTCGGCCTGGCGCTCGGCCAGTTCCTCACCGAGGCTATTCCCGACGACTGCACGGTGGGCGTCGGCTGGGGGCGCACGCTGACGGCCTCGCTCGCCAGCTTCCGCCCGGCGCGGCGCGAGCGTGTCAAGGTCGTCTCGCTGCTCGGCGGCGTGGTCGAGGCGCACCACATCAACCCCATCGAATATACCTGGCAGCTGGCGAGCCAGCTCGGCGCAGAATGCTACCTGTTCCTTGCGCCGCTGCTCGTCGATTCGCGCGAAACCAAGCGCAGCCTTATCGAGAAGTGCGGCCTGAAGACGCTGTTCGACCTGGCGGAGAACATGGATATCGCTGTGGTGAGCTGCGGCGACATCGGTCCGCGCGCAAGCTCGCTCTCGCGCGACTTCATTGCCCGGCAGGAGCTGGACGAACTGATCGCCGCCGGCTGCGTGTGCGATACGATGTGCAATTTCCTCGATGCGGAGGGACACACGATCGACCATCCGATCCGCCACCGGGTCATGTCGATCGACCTCGATACGGTGAAGAAGGCGCGCCATATCGTGCTCGTCTCGGGCGGCGCGCACCGGGCGCCAGCGATCCGCGCCACGATCCGCCGCATCGGCTGCAACACGCTGATCACCGACGAGGGCGCGGCGCAGGCCATGCTGCGGCTCGCCGAAACCTCCGCTGCGGCCTAGATCAGCTTGAGCCGCACGGCGCGGGTGATGGCGGCCGTGATGTTGCGGGCGTCGAGCTTGTCGATGGCACTGCGCATGGCGTCCGTCACGCGCGGCATCGCAAGGTCGGTCTCGAGCACGATATCGGCGGGTGTCCTGCCGTTGGCGGCAAGCTCGAGGCACCGTTTTTCGATTTCGGTCAGGTCGGGAAGGCGGGAAAGATCATTTTCCGGAAGCGTCATGCGTCCCCGCTTAGTGGCTGGCACGTGGCACGAAAAGGGTAAGCTGTTCCAATGCTTAACGGCGGCCGGTCGCATTTCGCCACTTTGTCCCATTGCGGGACAGGTCGCCTCGTGTCGCAAATCGGGCTGAATTTGCTTTCGGCCGCTGCTAGCTGATAAGCCACGGCAGGCGATCTGGAGACGAGCGTGACACCCAAGGAACAGAAGGCGGCGATCCGCAACGAGCGGCTGGCCCTGCGCGATGCGATGACGCACGAAGCGCGCATCGAGGGCAGCCTTGCCATGATCGACCATGCGGGCGACCGCATCGATTTCGAGCCCGGCACCGTCATCTCCGGCTTCTGGCCGATCCGCTCGGAGGCGGATATCCGCCCGCTGATGGCGCATCTGCGCACCCGCGGCGCGCGGCTGTGCCTGCCCGTCGTGCTCGACCGCGAGACGATCGTCTTTCGCGAGCTGGTCGTCGGCGCGCCGGTGGTGAAGACCGGGTTCGGCACGACGGGACCGGGGCCCGAGGCCCCGGTGCTCGATCCTGACATCCTCCTGGTGCCGCTCTCGGCCTTCGACCGGACGGGGCATCGCATCGGCTACGGGGCCGGCCACTATGACCGGGCGATCGACCGGCTGAAGGCGAAAGGTCGTGCGCCGAAGCTGATCGGCATTGCGTTCGACTGCCAGGAAGTGGCATCAGTACCCGCCGAGCCGCACGACGTGCCCCTGGATGGCATTCTCACCGAAAGCGGCCTCGTCATGTTCCAACAGGTTTCGTAAGGCAGTTCGATGCGTTTTCTCTTTCTGGGCGACATGGTGGGCAAGACCGGACGGACGGCCGTCTGGGAGCGCCTGCCGGGATTGATCGGCGACCTCAAGCTGGATTTCGTCGTCGTCAACGGGGAGAACGCGGCCGGCGGTTTCGGTATCACGGAGGACATCTTCCTCGAGACGATCAATGCCGGCGCCGACGTGGTGACGACGGGCAACCATGTGTGGGACCAGAAGGAGGCGGTCGGTTTTGCCGGCCGGCACGACCAGTTCCTGCGCCCCGCCAACTATCCGGCCGGCACGCCGGGCCGCGGCGCCAACCTCTTCATTGCCCGCAACGGCGCCCGCGTGCTCGTCGCCAACGTCATGGGCCGCGTCTTCATGCATCCCGAGCTCGACGATCCCTTCACGGCGGGCGAGGCGATCCTCGCCTCCTGTCCGCTCGGCGAGCAGGCGGATGCGATCATCTTCGATTTCCATGCCGAGGCGACGAGCGAGAAGCAGTGCTTCGGCCATTTCGTCGATGGCCGCGCCAGCGTCGTCGTCGGCACGCATACCCATGTGCCGACCGCCGACTGCCAGATCCTGAACGGCGGCACGGGTTATATGTCGGATGCCGGCATGTGCGGAGACTACGACTCCTCCCTCGGCATGGACAAGGAGGAGCCGCTCAACCGCTTCATCTCGAAAATGCCGAAAGGCCGCTTTGAGGCGGCCTCCGGTCCGGCGACGATCTGCGGCTTGGCGGTGGAGATCTCCGACCGCACCGGCCTTGCCGAGAAGATCGCGCCGCTGCGCCTCGGACCGCGCCTTGCCGAAACCCTGCCGGATTTCTGGCGCTGACCCCAAGGGTCAGATCATGTGGCGCAGGTGATCGGCCGAACTGGCGTTGAAGGTCAGGTGTGCCTTCACGCCGACATCGGGCTCCTCGTCCGGGTTGAAGTTCGCCTTGGCGATCTCCCAGCCGAATTTCAGCTTGCTGCCGGTCGAGGCCCAGATTTCCGCATCCTCGATCTCCAGCGCCAGCATGGTGAGGGACGGGTCCTCCTTGCCGTGGTCGAACCAGGCCTCGACGACGGAGCTCCAGTACTGGTCGATCTTGGCCGGGTCCTTGCGCACGGAAATACGGCCGGCGATGCAGGCATGGTAGTCGTGATCCTTGCCGACCACGCAGAAATGGGCGCGCGCCGCCGGTGCGGTGGCCTCGACGATCTCGGCGTCGGTCTTGGTGAAGAACCAGATCGTCGCCGTTTCGCGGTCGAGCTGGGGCGCCATGGGCTGCATGTGCATATGGCTGCCCTCGATGCCGAGCATGCCGGCATGGATGCGGTCGATCTCGTCGAAAAGCTGTTCCTTCGGGTTTTCGCGCGCTCGGGTGAGATTGGACATGGTTGTTCCTCTCGATCGTTGGGGGTTGATGCTCGGGGAACGCGACGCGGCAGGCAAGGTTCCGGCGAGGGATCGCTCAACCGATTGTGATCGTCGCACGGCCCCGCCAGCCTCGACCCGTTCCGCGCGCGGGCGCATAGTCGCCGCCGACCAGTGAACGGAGCCGCCCATGCCGCATCTCCTGCTCATCTCGTTGATCGCCGTCGTTCTTGCGGGTTTCGCAGTGCCGCGGGCGTCAATGGCGCAAACGCAGGCGCCGGTCAGCCAGTGCCAGATGATCGCCCGCGCGCTGCCCTCCGTCACCTTCGCCAGCTTTGCCGCGGGAAGCGCCGTTCAGGTGCAGGCCCGGGCGAACGAGGAGGTGCGCATCACCTATATCGGCCACTCGACCTTCTTCATCGAGACGCCCGCCGGGGTAAAGATCGCCACCGACTACAACGGCTGGTACAAGCCACCGGCGCTGCCGACCGTGGTGACGATGAACAAGGCCCATTCCAGCCACTATACGATGACCCCGGAGCCCGGCATCGAATATGTGCTGCATGGCTGGAAGGACGGTTCGGAAAAGGGCGCCGACCACGACGTGGTGGTGGGCGACACCTATATCCGCAACGTACCCACCGATATCCGCGGCTGGGGCGGGGCGATGGAGCCGAACGGCAATTCCATCTTCATCTTCGAGGTGGCAGGCCTGTGCATCGGCCATCTCGGCCACCTGCACCACGAACTGACGGAGAAGCAGTACGGCGAGATCGGCCGGCTCGACGTGCTGATGGTGCCGGTCGACGGCGGATTGACCATGGGCGCGGAGAGCATGAGCCGGGTCGTGCAGCGGCTGCGCTCGTCGCTCATCCTGCCGATGCATCGCCGCGGCCCGCCGATCAGCCAGTTCCTGTCGATGTTCGGCAATGGCTTCGATGCGGTGAGCGATGACGATGCGACGATGACCGTTTCCATCCGCAACTTGCCGAAGCGGCCGACGATTCATATTCTCTCCGGCGTCTGATGCCGGAGTTTCCTGATGCGCTTGCTGTTTGCCATCGCCGTTCTGCTGTTTTCTTCCGCCGCTGCTTCTGCCAGCGGCGCGCCGACGCCGGGCGGTCCGGCGGCCGAATCCGGCCAGCCGCGCGAGACGGTGACACAACCGGTGGAAAAGGCGCCGGCGCGTGTCTTCGGCGTGGCGGAAGAATTCGTGATGCCGTCAGGCAATATCGGCTGCACCTATATTCCGGAAGGCGGCACCGAGGTCTACCAGCCGGCCGACGGCGGGCCGGAACTGTCCTGCGACCGCATCGAGCCGAAATATCTGCGCGCCACGCTGGCAAGAAGCGGCAAGGCCGTGGTGCGCGCCAATGTCGGTGACCGGGGCTGCTGCGGCGCCGAGAAGGTCGTGCCCTATGGCGAGACCTGGTCTGCCGGCCCGTTCACCTGCTATTCGGAGCGCACGGGCCTTACCTGCGAGCGCAGCGACGGCCATTCCTTCCTGCTGAGCCGCGCCCGCGTGCAGGCGGACTGAAACCGGGTGCCGCTTTGTTTGCGGGGACTGCTGGACGTCCGGCGGCAATGAAATTATAAGGCGGCATTCCGAAAATCGGGTCTGCAAGCCGACGCATCGCCGTGGCTGTGCGTCCCGGCATAGTGACCGGCGACCGAGACGGGGCGCCAAAAACCGAGACAGGGGTGCCATGGCTGGCCATTCACAGTTCAAGAATATCATGCACCGCAAGGGCAAACAGGATTCCGTGCGGTCGAAAATGTTCTCCAAGCTTGCCCGTGAAATCACGGTGGCGGCGAAGACCGGTCTTCCCGACCCGGCGATGAACGCCCGCCTGCGTCTGGCGATCCAGAACGCCAAGGCGCAGTCCATGCCGAAGGACAATATCGAGCGCGCCGTCAAGAAGGCCTCCGGTGCCGACAGCGAGAACTACGAGGAAGTCCGCTACGAGGGCTACGGCCCGGGCGGCGTCGCCGTCATCGTCGAGGCGCTGACCGACAACCGCAACCGCACCGCCTCCTCCATCCGCTCGACCTTCTCCAAGGCCGGCGGCGCGCTCGGCGAAACCGGCTCGGTCTCCTTCTCCTTCGACCGCGTGGGCGAGATCACCTACAAGCTCTCCGCGGGCGATGCCGACAGCGTCATGGAAGCCGCCATCGAGGCCGGCGCCGAGGACGTGACGACTGATGAAGACGGCCACACGATCATCTGCGGCTTCGAGGATATCGGCGAGGTTTCCAAGGCGCTGGAAGACAAGCTCGGCGAGGCGGAGACCGTCAAGGCCATCTGGAAGGCGCAGAACACCGTGCCGGTCGACGAGGAGAAGGCGCAGTCGCTGATGAAGCTCATCGACACGCTGGAAGATGACGACGACGTGCAGAACGTCTATTCGAACTTCGAGGTTTCCGACGAGGTCATGGCCAAGCTTTCGGCCTGACCGGTCGCAATGCCGTCAATCGAAAAGGCCGGGCGCCGAAAGGCCCCGGCCTTTGTCGTTCAGGCCGCCTTGGCGAGCGCTTCCCGCGCCCCGGCAAAGAGCCGCACGGATTTCAGCCGGGCCTCCATGTCGTAGACCGGCATGGAGACGATCAGCTCGTCCGCTCTGGTCAGCGACAGGAAATCGGCGATGCGGCGCCTGATCTTGTCCGGCCCGCCGACCACCGCATATTGCAGCGTATGCTCGACATTGATTTTCTCCTGCTCGCTCCACAGCGGGCCCATGTCGTCGACCGGCGGCGGGAAGGCGTCCGGCGCGCCGCGGCGCAGGCGCACGAAGGATTGCTGCATCGAGGTGAAGAGGTGATCGGCTTCGGCATCCGTATCGGCCGCCGCGCCCATCACGCCGACCATGGCATGCGGCTTGTCGAGATATTGCGAGGGCTCGAAACGCTCGCGGTAGATTTCCAGCGCGCTTAGCAGCATATCAGGCGCGAAATGCGAGGCGAAGGCGAAGGGCAGACCCAGCATGCCGGCAAGGTGCGCCGAATAATGGCTGGAGCCGAGCAGCCAGACCGGCACGTTGCTGCCCGCGCCGGGCACGGCGATGACCTTCTGATCAGGGCTGGGCGGCCCCATGAACTGCATCAGCTCGATGACGTCCTGCGGGAAATTGTTGGCGGCGCTGTCGAGGTTCCGGCGTAGCGCCTGCGCCGTGCGCATGTCCGTGCCGGGCGCCCGGCCGAGACCGAGATCGATGCGATCGGGAAAGAGGGCGGCGAGCGTGCCGAACTGTTCGGCGATCACCAGCGGCGAGTGGTTAGGCAGCATGATGCCGCCCGAGCCGACGCGGATCTTTTGCGTACCGGCCGCGACATGCTGGATGACGAGGGAGGTGGCGGCGCTGGCGATGCCGCGCATGCCATGGTGCTCGGCAAGCCAGAAGCGTTTATAGCCGAAGGCCTCCGCTTCCTGCGCCAGCCGACGGGAGTTTTCGAGCGACTGGGCGACGGTGCCGCCTTCGATGACCGGGGACAGGTCGAGGATGGAAAAGGGCACCATGGGAACGGCCTCGTTGTGAGCGGATTTGATTGTGCTCCCATGTAGGTTCAGTTTCGTGAAATCCAAGCGACGCTTTGCAGGTTTTCCTGCAGCGCTCTAATGTTTTTGTTTTGTTCACATTTCGCTGGCAGGGTCCGCCCGACAGGAATAGGGTTTTGGCCATGCAGGAAACGATTCGCATCATCGGCATCGACCCGGGGCTTCGCCGCACCGGCTGGGGCGTCATAGAGACGCTCGGCAACTCGCTGCGCTTCGTCGCTTCCGGCACCGTGACCTCCGACGGCGATATGGATCTCGCTTCGCGCCTCTGCCAATTGCACGATGGCCTGGCCGAGATCGTGCACAGCTACCAGCCGCATGAAGCCGCCGTCGAGCAGACCTTCGTCAACAAGGATGCGACGGCGACGCTGAAGCTCGGGCAGGCGCGCGGCATCGCCATGCTGGTGCCGGCGCGGGCGGGCCTGCGTGTCGCGGAATATGCGCCGAATGCCGTCAAGAAGGCCGTCATCGGCGTCGGCCATGGCGAGAAGCAGCAGATCCACATGATGCTAAAGGTGCTGATGCCCAAGGCTACCTTCACCGGCAACGACGCCGCCGATGCGCTGGCCATCGCCATCTGCCACGCCCACAATCGCCAGGGCCTCTCCGGCCGCCTCGCCAAGCTTGCCGGGTGATTTGTTCTTGACTTGTTCCGGTTCTGCCGATAAGTAATACCTCGGAGGTATTACCATGCGTGTGACGGAAAAAGGCCAGGTGACGATCCCTAAGGATATCCGCGACCGGCTTGCCATAAAGCCGGGCTCGGAGGTCGATTTCGTCGTGTCGGAAGATGGCGTGATGCTGGTCAAGACCGGTGACGGCAAGTCCGATTTCGAGGACTTCGAAGCCTGGGCGGCCAGCGTCAAGGGAACGTGGGATTTCGACGGCATGACACCCGACGAATATTTCGAATGGCTGCGGGGGCCGCGCGATGACCTCGACCCTCGTTGACACGAACGTCCTGATCGACATTCTCGGTCCCGACCGGCCCCAGCGCGTCTGGTCGCTTGCTGCGCTGAAACGCTGCGCGGAAGAAGGCGAACTGGTCCTTCATTCCGTCGTCTGGTCGGAACTGGCGACCTCACCGCTCAGCGAGCTGGAGTTGAACCTTGCGTTCGGCTGGCTGCACATGCGGCGGGAGCCGACATCCTACGAGGCGGCGTTCGCGGCGGGCAAGGCGCATTATGCCTATCGCCGGGCGGGCGGGCTCCGCGAGCGCACGCTTCCGGATTTCCTTGTCGGCGCCCATGCGGTCCTGCGTTCCCACCGGCTTCTTACGCGCGACGCGGCGCGCTACCGCTCCTATTTCCCCGCGCTCGACATCATCTCTCCCGAAACCCATCCCTGACGGACTCCACCATGATCGGCAAACTCAAAGGCACCATCGACGAGATCGGCGAGGACCATGTGGTGCTCGACGTGCACGGTGTCGGCTATGTCGCCCATTGCTCGGCGCGCACGCTCGGCAAGCTCGGCTCGGCCGGCGAGGCGGCGGTGCTGTTCATCGAGACCTATGTGCGCGAGGACCAGTTCAGGCTGTTCGGTTTCCTGACGGCGCTGGAGCGGGAGTGGTTCCGGCTGCTGCAGAGTGTGCAGGGCGTTGGCTCCAAGGTGGCGCTGGCGGTGCTGTCCACGCTGACGCCGGGGGAATTGGCGAACGCCATCGCGCTGCAGGACAAGACCGCCGTGTCGCGCGCACCGGGCGTCGGGCCGAAGGTGGCGGTGCGCATCGTCACGGAGCTGCGCAACAAGGCGCCGGCCTTTGCCGGCGAGGCCTCGGCCGCGATCGGCCTCAAGCAGGAGATCGGCGAGGGCGTCGCCTCGGCGCCGGTCGCCGATGCCGTCTCGGCGCTCACCAATCTCGGCTATTCGCGCGACCAGGCGGCCAATGCCGTCGCGGCGGCGCTGAAGAATGGCGGGGAGGGGGCCGACAGTGCCAAGCTCATCCGCCTCGGCCTCAAGGAATTGTCGCGGTGATGCGGTTGCCTTCCGCCGCGGACAATGGGATTAGGGCGCGATGAGCGACGATGACAGACTGCTTTCGCCCGACAAGCGCGGCGAGGACATCGATACGGCCCTCAGGCCCCAGACGCTGGACGACTTCACCGGCCAGGCGGAGGCGCGCGCGAACCTGAAGATCTTTATCGAGGCGGCGAAGAACCGCGGCGAGGCGCTCGACCATGTGCTCTTCGTCGGCCCCCCCGGCCTCGGCAAGACGACGCTGGCGCAGATCATGGCCAAGGAGCTCGGCGTCAACTTCCGCTCGACCTCCGGCCCGGTCATCGCGAAAGCCGGCGACCTCGCGGCGCTGCTGACCAATCTGGAAGAGCGCGACGTGCTCTTCATCGACGAGATCCACCGCCTCAACCCGGCCGTCGAGGAAATCCTCTATCCGGCCATGGAGGATTTCCAGCTCGACCTCATCATCGGCGAAGGCCCGGCGGCGCGTTCCGTGAAGATCGACCTGTCGAAATTCACCCTCGTCGCCGCCACCACGCGCCTCGGTCTTCTCACCACGCCGCTGCGCGACCGTTTCGGCATTCCGGTGCGGCTGAATTTCTATACCGTCGAGGAGCTGGAACTGATCGTTCGCCGCGGCGCGCGGCTGATGGGTCTCGGCATGACGGACGATGGCGCGCGCGAGATCGCCCGCCGCGCCCGCGGCACGCCGCGCATCGCCGGCCGGCTGCTGCGCCGCGTGCGCGATTTCGCGGAAGTCGCGCGAGCGGAGGCGGTGACGCAGAAAATCGCCGACGAGGCGCTGACGCGTCTTCTCGTCGACAATATGGGCCTCGACCAGCTCGACCGGCGCTACCTGTCGATGATCGCGCACAATTTCGGTGGCGGTCCTGTCGGCATCGAGACGATCGCGGCCGGGCTTTCCGAGCCGCGCGATGCGATCGAGGACATCATCGAGCCCTACATGATCCAGCAGGGTTTCATCCAGCGTACGCCGCGCGGCCGTGTCCTGACCGCGAACGCCTGGAAACATCTGGGGCTGACGCCGCCGAAGGATGTCGTGGCGGCGCAGTTCAGGCTGGAGCTCGACGAATGAGCGCGCCGGCCCGCCACATGATCCGGATCGACCGCAGGCCGCAGCTCTTCAGCTTCCGCGTGGCTGGCCTGATCTTCCACGACGGGTACATTCTCGCCCAGCGCGGTGCGCAGGACGACTATTGGGCGCTGCCCGGCGGGCGGGCGGAGATCGGCGAGAATTCGCAGGAGACCATTCTTCGCGAAATGCGCGAGGAACTTCACCAGGAGGTGCGCATCGAGCGCCTGCTGTGGACCGTGGAGAATTTCTTCTCCTATGAGGGCTATACGGCGCATGAACTCGGCTTCTATTACCTGCTTTCGCTGGCCGAGCCCTTTCCCTTCCATGAGGAGGACATCGTCCACCGGGTCGAAGATGGCGTGGAGGTGGAGTTCCGCTGGCTGAAGGCGACGCCCGCTGCGCTCGCCATGCACCGGCTGAAGCCGCAATTCATCGCGGAGCGCATAGAGCGGCTGCCGGCCGGCGGCGAACATCTCATCGTCAGGGAAGGAGCAGCGGCTTGACCGGAGCGCCTCATTCGCTTTCAGGCGAACTCACCGATGCCGGCCATCGGCTCGTGCAGCGGGTCTATTACGAGGACACGGATTTTTCTGGCGTTGTCTACCACGCCCGCTACCTGCATTTCCTCGAGCGCGGGCGGACGGACTATCTGCGGCTGCTCGGCGTGGAGCAGGGAAGCCTCGTCCTGGAGGAGGACCGGGAAGGGCTCGTCTTCGTCGTGCACCGCATGGAGATCGACTTCAAGGCGCCGGCCCGCATGGACGATATCCTGACGATCTCCACGGCCACGGAGAAGGCGGGCGGGGCGAAGATGATCCTTACCCAGGAAATCTGCCGCGGCGACCAGCTTCTGATCGCCGCGCGCGTGATCATCGCGGTGATCAATGCGGCCGGGCGGCCACGCCGGCTGCCGGAAGGTCTGGCGGCGCGTTTCCTTGCCAGGGCGCAGGAAGTCACCGGCGCGCATTAGCGGTAACACTCCCTTAACCATAATGATGTCTTACTCGCTTCACGAGGATTTTGTGCACTGCACGTCATCCTTTAACCAAAATTGCCGTGAAGAAGGCAGGTTGTAAGCGTTTGACCGGCATGGCGGCCGGCGGCATCAACCGGACATTCTTGACGGACATGCGAAGCGGGTGGGATCGGATCCTTTGCTGCAACGCGCGTTTGTGAATGCCGATGCGAGATCCACCTCCCAGGAGACCGCAAAGGCGTGAATGTGACCCGGTTCGAGCCGCAAAGGCCCGTGCCGGGTGTTTGGATTCGGGGACATAGGTCTATGGAACAAGTAGGTTTGGAAGCGGCAGGCAGCGTGACCCTCTGGGGTCTCTTCATGCAGGCCGGGTTCGTCGTCAAGCTGGTCATGCTCGGCCTGATCGCCGCGTCCGTCTGGACCTGGGCCATCGTCGTCGACAAGTCGGTGAGCTATGGCCGGGCGCGCCGGCAGCTCGACAGCTTCGAGCAGGTCTTCTGGTCGGGCCAGTCGCTGGAAGAGCTCTATCGCACGCTCTCCGACCGCCAGACCTCCGGCATGAGCGCCATCTTCGTGGCGGCGATGCGGGAGTGGAAGAAGAGTTTCGAGCGCGGGGCACGATCGCCGATCGGTTTGCAGATGCGTATCGACCGGGCGATGGACGTGACGCTGTCGCGTGAATCCGAGACGCTGGAGGCGCGCCTCGGCTCGCTTGCCACCATCGGCTCGGCGGCGCCGTTCGTGGGCCTTTTCGGCACGGTGGTCGGCATCATGACCTCGTTCCAGGCGATCGCCGGTTCCAAGCAGACGAGCCTTGCGGTTGTGGCGCCCGGTATCGCCGAAGCGCTTCTGGCGACCGCCATCGGCCTTCTCGCCGCAATTCCGGCGGTTATTGCCTACAACAAGTTCTCCGCAGATGCCGGCAAGCTGACGGCGCGCATGGAAGGCTTCGCGGACGAGTTCTCCGCCATCCTCTCGCGCCAGATCGACGAGAAGCTGCAGCCGCGCGCTGCGGCGCAGTGATCGGCATTTCAGATATTCCGCGGTTCCGGATGCTTCCCATTTTTCCCGGAACCGCCTGAGACGGAGACGACGCCATGGGCATGTCAGTCGGAGCGAAGAATGCGGGCGGTGGCCGCCGCCGTCGCGGGGGCAGCAAAAAGGCCCCGATGAGCGAGATCAACGTGACGCCGTTCGTCGACGTCATGCTCGTGCTGCTCATCATCTTCATGGTGGCCGCGCCGCTGATGACGGTCGGCGTGCCGCTCGACCTGCCGAAGACGCAGGCGAAGGCCCTCAACGCCGATACGCAGCCGATCACCGTTTCGGTGAAGGCCGACGGCCAGGTGTTCCTGCAGGAGACGGTAATCCCGATCGACGAGGTCGCGGCCAAGCTCCAGGCGGTGGCCACCACGGGATATACCGAACGCATCTTCGTGCGCGGCGACGGCAATGCGCCCTATGGCATCATCGCCGACGTCATGTCGCGCATCCAGGCCGGCGGCTTCACCAATATCGGTCTTGTCACCGAGCAGAAACCGGACAGGTAATCGCACGCCATGAAGGGCAGCCTTGCCACATCCGCCGTGCTCCACACCCTGGTTCTCACCTGGGCGCTGGTTTCGCTCGGCAGTCCCGAAAGCTTCGACGTCGCCGATGTCGAGGCCATGCCGGTCGATATCGTGTCGATCGAGGAACTGACGCAAATCCAGCAGGGCGACAAGAAAGCCGAAATGAAGGAGAAGGCCGCGCCTGTTCCGACCAAGAAGCAGACGCCTGTCGAGAATGCCGAGAATGTCGGCGACAACGACATCGACCTGAAGAACCTGCCGACGCCGGAGGAAAAGCCGCGCGACATCGAGACGGCCGCCTCGCCGGAGAAGGCGGAGAAGGCCGTCCAGACGCCGGACACCAAGCCCGTCGAGGACGTGAAGCAGGAAGAGCCTGCCAGCGAGCCCTCGACGGAGGTCGCGGCGGTGGCCGAGACCAAGCAGGAGGTCAAGCCGGATCCGAAGCCCGAGGCAAAGCCGGCCGAGGATACGCCCGCGGCCGACCCGGAAGCCGAGGCGCTGCCCGACAAGATCCCGCTTCCCGAGATGAAGCCGAAGATCGAGGCGAAGAAGACCGAGACGGCCGAGAAACCGGCTGAAAAGAAGGTGGAGACGGCCAAGGCCGAGACCGCCAAGACGCCCGACCGCAAGAAGGAACAGAAGAAGAAGCAGGAGAAGGCGAGCTCGACGAACGAGAGCGACTTCAACTCCGACGAAATCGCTGCGCTTCTGAACAAGGACAAGGCTGCCGGCGGCGGTGCCAAGCGCTCGCAGGACCAGGCCGCGCTCGGCGGCAAGAAGACGACCAGCGGCACTAAGCTGTCGCTGAGCGAGATGGACGCCCTGCGCGGCCAGATCCAGAACAACTGGTCGATCATCCCCGGCATGTCCGATGCCGCCGACGTGCGCATCCAGGTCAAGATGCAGCTCGACCAGAACGGCGACATTATCGGCGAGCCGGAAGTGGTTGCGACGGGTGGTTCGGAATCCGCGCGCCGCGCGCTTGCCGGCGGTGCGCGCCGCGCCATCATGAAATCGCGGCCCTTCAAGGGTCTGCCGCCTGAAAAATATGACGCCTGGAGCGAAGTCGTCGTGAACTTCGACCCCAGCCAGATGATGTAAGAACTAGGGAAGGCCTAGATAGATGTTCAGACGAAATCTCCTCCGTTTGCTGGTCGTGCTGACCGGTCTCGCGGCTTTTGTGCCGCAGGCCTTCGCGGTCGTGGAAATCAACATCAACAAGGGCAATGTCGAGCCGCTGCCGATCGCCGTCACCGATTTCATCGCGAGCGGCGATCTCGGCCAGCGCATCACCGACGTGATCGCGGCGGACCTCAAGCGGTCCGGCCTCTTCGCGCCGGTCGGCAAGCAGGCCTTCATCGAGAAGATCTCCAATCCCGACCAGCCGCCGCGCTTCGAAGACTGGAAGGTCATCAACGCGCAGGCGCTCGTCACGGGCCGCGTGACGCAGGAGGGCGACGGCCGCCTGCGCGCCGAGTTCCGCCTGTGGGACACCTTTGCCGGCCAGCAGCTGACCGGCCAGCAGTTCTACACCCAGCCGGAAAACTGGCGCCGTGTCGCGCACATCATCGCCGACGCCATCTACGAACGCCTGACCGGTGAGAAGGGTTACTTCGACACACGCATCGTCTATGTCGCCGAAAGCGGCCCGAAGACGGCCCGCAAGCGCCAGCTCGCCATCATGGACCAGGACGGCTTCAACGCCCGCGCGCTGACCAACGCCAACGATCTCGTCCTGACGCCGCGCTTCTCGCCGAGCCGTCAGGAAATCACCTACATGTCCTTCGAGGGCAACCAGCCGCGCGTCTACCTGCTCCAGCTCGAGACCGGGCAGCGCGAAGTGGTCGGCAACTTCCCGGGCATGACCTTCTCGCCGCGCTTCTCGCCGGATGGGCAGAAGATCATCATGAGCTTGCAGCAGGAAGGCAATTCCAACATCTACACGATGGACCTGCGCTCGCGCACCACGACGCGGCTCACCTCGACCGCGGCGATCGACACCTCGCCCTCCTATTCGCCCGACGGCACGCAGATCGTCTTCGAAAGCGACCGTGGCGGCAGGCCGCAGCTCTACGTGATGGGCGCCGACGGCTCCAACCAGCGCCGCATCTCCTTCGGCGACGGCTCCTATTCCACGCCGGTCTGGTCTCCGCGCGGCGACCTCATCGCCTTCACCAAGCAGTCGGGCGGCAAGTTCTCGATCGGCGTGATGAAGACGGACGGTTCGGGCGAGCGCATCCTGACGACGGGCTTCCACAACGAAGGCCCGACCTGGGCGCCGAACGGCCGCGTGCTGATGTTCTTCCGCCAGGCCGCCGGCTCCGGCGGTCCGCAGATCTATTCGATCGACCTTTCCGGCTACAACGAGCAGGTCATCCAGACGAAGGGCTTTGCGTCCGACCCGGCCTGGTCGCCGCTGCTCGAATAGCACCACATATGTGGCGCGCCCGCCGCGTTCTTGCCGCAAAGTCCTGTAAATCAGGCTTCAGGCGAGAGGCGGCAGACCGCGTCACGCAAGAGAATGCACGGGGGCCGGGGACGGTCTTACAAGCAATCGTTAACCATACTCGTTGAATGCGGATTAACCGCCCGCGGTTACAGTCTGGCAACCCTGATTGAAAACCGCGCCTCAACGAACTTGACGCAAGAACTGATGCAAGGAGACCGGCTCATGAGCCGCATTCATACCCCGGCCGCTGGCCGCATGCAGACCATCGCCCGTAACCCGGCTATGATCGCCCTCTTCATGTCGCTGGCGCTGGCAGGCTGCGCTTCCAAGAAGAACCTGCCGAACAGCGCCGGCGATCTCGGCCTCAACGGCGGCGCGGGCGCCGCAACCCCCGGCTCGCAGCAGGACTTCACCGTGAATGTCGGCGACCGCATCTTCTTCGACACCGACTCCACGTCGATCCGCGCCGATGCCGCAGCGACCCTTGACCGCCAGGCCCAGTGGCTGCAGCAGTATCCGAACTACGCGATCACGGTCGAAGGCCATGCCGACGAACGCGGCACGCGCGAATACAACCTGGCGCTCGGTGCGCGCCGTGCGGCCTCGACCCGCCAGTATCTCGCTTCGCGCGGCATTCCGGCAAACCGCATCAAGACGATCTCCTACGGCAAGGAAAAGCCGGTCGCCGTTTGCGACGACATTTCCTGCTGGTCGCAGAACCGCCGTGCCGTTACCGTTCTGGGCGGCGCAGGCATGTAATTCCTTCCGCGGAAGGATCCATGCGAAAGGCGGCCGCTCGGCCGCCTTTCTTTTTTCAACACACTTTGGCCGAACTCCGTTGCTTTTTGAGAGCATATGGAAAACTCTTCGGCAGCGCTTCGGCGTAACTAGGACCAACAGGACGAAGATAGATGAAGAAACTTGTCGCGGCAGGCGTTCTCAGTCTGGCAGCGGTAGCAGCAACAGTCGGGCCGATCAGCGCATCGCCGCTCTCGACACTGGCGAACGGCTTCCTTGCGGCCAAGAGCGAACGGGCGGGTGACCGCAACGTGGTTCTGGCGCAGGCCATGGACCCGCGGGTCGGCCAGCTTGAAGAGCAGATTCGCAGCCTCAACGGCCGCATCGAGGAAATGAGCTACCAGCTCCTGCAGATGCAGGAACAGCTCCGCAAGACGCAGGAAGACAACGAGTACCGATTCCAGGAACTCGAAGGCGGCAAGGGCGGGGGCAGCGGCAAGAGCGGCGCACTCGACAAGCCGGTCAATGGCGGAACCGCCGACCAGCAGATCGCATCGAACAAGGTGCCGGCGGATGATACCGCCGGGACCGACACGCTCGGCACGCAGAACGGCGGAAGCGGGGGCGGCGCGCAGCCGCAGGAACTCGGTTCCATCAAGTTCGACGAGAACGGCAATCCGATCGGCGCGGACGCCAATCCGGACCTGAACAACCAGAGCGCCTCGATCGGCAACGACAACGCGCTGCCCGGCGTCGATGGCGGCCTGCCGCAGGCCTCGCAATCGTCGACCGCCTCTCTCGACAATCCCGACGACCTCTACCAGGCGGCCTACGGCCATGTGCTCTCGGGCGACTACCAGGTTGCCGAGCGTGAATTCCGCGATTACCTCGACATCTTCCCGAGCAGCGATAAGGCGGCGGATGCCAATTTCTGGCTGGGCGAGGCACAGTATTCGCAGGGCAATTTCAACGACGCGGCAAAGACCTTCCTGAATGCCCACCAGACCTTCGGCAAATCGAAGAAGGCGCCGGAAATGCTGCTGAAGCTCGGCATGTCGCTCGCCGCGCTCGACAACCGCGAAACCGCCTGCGCGACGCTGCGCGAAGTCAACAAGCGCTATCCCGAGGCCTCCAAGGCCGTGAAGAGCAAGGTCTCTTCCGAACAGCGCCGCCTGTCCTGCTGATTGCGGGCGAAGCCGAGGCCGTGGCCCGCGTGGACGATCCCGTCACGAACGCAGCCGACCGCCTGCTCAAGAGTTTCAAACGCCCCGCAACGCTTCTGATCGCTGTTTCCGGCGGCAGCGATTCGACCGGGCTTCTCGTGGCGCTCGCCACCCTTTGCGCCACCGGGCGCTATCCGCAGATCACCCTTCGCGCCTGCACCGTCGACCATGCCCTTCGCGCCGGCTCGGCCGGGGAGGCATCCGACGTCGCGGCGCTGTGCGCCCGTCACGGCATCCTGCATGTCATCCGCCGCTGGACGGGGCCGAAACCCGCGACCGGCTTGCAGGCCGCGGCGCGCGCCAGGCGCTACGAGCTGCTCGTGGAGGCTGCGGCCGAAACCGGTGCGGATGCCATCCTTTCCGGCCACACGCGCGACGACCAGACCGAGACGGTCGCCATGCGCGCCGCGCGCGCGCCCGACGGTATCGGCCTTTCCGGCATGGCGGACGCCGTTCTGCTGAAGGGGATTGTCTGGTTGCTCCGGCCGTTTCTGGAAGTAGACCGGGCGTCGATCCGGAATTTTCTCACCGCGCGAGGGGAGGGCTGGGTGGATGATCCGAGCAACCTCAATCCGCGCTTCGAGCGCGTGCGCGTCCGCAGCCAAGGTGACGTGGTGCCTTTTGAGTCCGTGGCGGTGGACAGGCTTTCCATGGCGCAGCGTGCGGCGGATTTTCTCGCTGCCAGCATTCGGACGGAGCGTTCGCTCTATGCCATAACGCCGGCGGCGATTGAGATCGTGCTGGCCGACCCCGCCGCCTGGCGTGGCCTGCTGCTGCTCGCGGCTGCGGCCGGCGGGCGGGCGCATGTGCTCGAAGCGCGCTCGGCCGCGCGGCTGCGCGCATTCCTTGCCAGCGGCACACTGTCGCGGCTGACGGCCGGCCGCGTGGTGTTCGACCGCCGGCGCGACGGCCTCTACCTCTACCGCGAATGCCGGGGCATCGCGCCGCTGCTCGTTCGCGCGGGGGAGGCGGCAACATGGGACGGGCGGTATCATGTGCTCAACCGTGCTGCGCGGGCGATCGTCGTTTGCGCCGTGGGCGAAGGTGTGCGGACGACGGAGGCCGATGGCCTGACCGGCCCGGCCGCGCGCGCTGCCTGGGCGGCGGCGCACCTGGAATTCGAGGATGGCGGAGCGGTATTGGAAGGCGTTGCGGCCATCGAGCCTTCGCTCGCGCCCTATGCCGATTTCCTGCCGCGATTCGATCTTCCGGTCGCGCAGGTCCTCGCCGATATCGTCGGGAGCCGGCGCTTTGCCTCTCCTCCGAACGAATGAGGGCGCGGGCGAAGGCGTTGTGCTAGAATACGGATGGATGCCGATACCGCAGCCGTCCTGTCGGCGCGCCTTCCGGCCGTTGACGATAGTTTGAGAAATGCCCGCGAACCGTGCGCTTTGCCTTGGCAAGGCCGCAAGGCGACCCTATGTTAGGCAGCAAAGAAACGGCTGGGAGTCCCCGGCCGGGAAAGTGCCCGGAAAGTTCGATGAATCCCAATTTCCGAAACTTCGCCCTCTGGGCGATCATCGCCCTCCTGCTGATCGCGCTGTTCAGCATGTTCCAGACGAGCCCGGCCCAGACCGGCTCGCGGGAAATCCCCTATTCGCAGTTCCTCAAGGAGGTCGACTCGAGCCGGGTGAAGGAAGTCGTCATCACCGGCGAGAAAATCGTCGGCAGCTATGTCGAGACCGGCGCGACCTTCCAGACCTACGCACCGGCCGGCGACAACTCGCTCGTCCAGCGCCTGGAGGCGAAGAACGTCGTCGTCAGCGCACGGCCTGAGACGGATGGTTCGTCCGGCTTCCTCAGCTATATCGGCACGCTGCTTCCCATGCTGCTGATCCTGGGCGTCTGGCTGTTCTTCATGCGGCAGATGCAGGGCGGCTCGCGCGGGGCGATGGGTTTCGGCAAATCCAAGGCCAAGCTCCTCACGGAAGCGCATGGTCGCGTCACCTTCGCGGACGTCGCCGGCGTGGACGAGGCCAAGCAGGACCTTGAAGAGATCGTCGAATTCCTGCGAGACCCGCAGAAGTTCCAGCGCCTCGGTGGCCGCATTCCGCGCGGCGTGCTGCTCGTCGGTCCGCCCGGTACGGGTAAGACGCTTCTCGCACGTTCGGTCGCGGGCGAGGCCAACGTTCCCTTCTTCACGATTTCCGGTTCGGACTTCGTCGAAATGTTCGTCGGCGTCGGCGCGAGCCGTGTGCGCGACATGTTCGAGCAGGCCAAGAAGAATGCGCCCTGCATCATCTTCATCGACGAAATCGACGCCGTCGGCCGTCATCGCGGCGCGGGCCTCGGCGGCGGCAATGACGAGCGCGAGCAGACGCTGAACCAGCTCCTCGTCGAGATGGACGGCTTCGAGGCGAACGAGGGCATCATCCTGATCGCCGCGACCAACCGTCCCGACGTTCTCGACCCGGCGCTGCTGCGCCCGGGCCGCTTCGACCGCCAGGTCGTCGTGCCGAACCCCGACATCGTCGGCCGCGAGCGCATCCTCAAGGTGCATGTCCGCAATGTGCCGCTGGCGCCGAATGTCGACCTCAAGGTTCTGGCCCGCGGCACGCCCGGCTTTTCCGGCGCCGATCTCATGAACCTCGTCAACGAGGCCGCCCTGATGGCGGCGCGCCGTAACAAGCGCCTCGTCACCATGCAGGAATTCGAGGACGCCAAGGACAAGATCATGATGGGCGCCGAGCGCCGCTCCTCGGCCATGACCGAGGCGGAGAAGAAGCTCACCGCCTATCACGAGGCCGGCCACGCCATCGTCGCGCTCAAGGTTCCGCTCGCCGATCCGCTGCACAAGGCGACGATCATTCCGCGCGGCCGCGCCCTTGGCATGGTCATGCAGCTTCCCGAGGGCGACCGTTACTCGATGAGCTACAAGTGGATGGTCTCGCGCCTCGCGATCATGATGGGCGGCCGCGTCGCCGAGGAGATCACCTTCGGCAAGGACAACATCACCTCCGGCGCATCGTCGGACATCGAGCAGGCGACCAAACTTGCCCGCGCGATGGTGACGCAGTGGGGCTTCTCCGACCAGCTCGGCCAGGTCGCCTATGGCGAGAACCAGCAGGAAGTCTTCCTCGGCCATTCGGTCGCGCAGCAGAAGAACGTTTCCGAGGCGACCGCGCAGAAGATCGACAACGAAATCCGCCGCCTGATCGACGAGGCCTATTCCGAGGCCAAGCGCATCATCACCGAGCAGAACCACGAATTCGTGGCGCTGGCGGAAGGCCTTCTCGAATACGAAACCCTGACGGGCGACGAGATCAAGGCGCTCATCCGCGGCGAAAAGCCGGCGCGCGACCTTGGCGACGACACTCCGCCGCATCGTGGCTCGGCCGTTCCGAAGGCCGGTCACAAGAAGGGGGGCGAGCCGGAAAGCGGTCTCGAACCGCAGCCGCAATAAGCGCCATCCGAAGAAACCAGAACGGCCGGGAAGCAATTCCCGGCCGTTTTCCTTCGGTAACGGACTGTAACGAATTCTGATTTCGAGATGGATGCTCTTTGCCCGCTTTTGTGGCAAAGAAGCGCGAGTGCTGCGCGTCTTAAGGTTAAAGTTACGCGAAGAGCGTAGAGTATTTCCCCATTCGGTGCCCTCCTATATACGGCACCTAGGGCGCGGCAATAGGAACGCGTATTGCGCTGGGCGCGGCGGAAGACGCCGCAGGCCTGCGAATTCAGGAGCGAACATGAAACGTCGTTATTTCGGCACGGACGGCATCCGGGGTCAATCCAACACCTTCCCGATGACGCCGGACCTCGCCATGCGGGTCGGCATCGCCGTCGGCACGATCTTCCGGCGCGGCGCGCATCGCCACCGGGTGGTGATCGGCAAGGACACGCGCCTTTCCGGCTATATGCTGGAAAACGCCATGGTCGCGGGCTTCACCGCCGCCGGCATCGACGCCTTCGTCCTCGGCCCGATCCCGACGCCGGCCGTCGCCATGCTGACGCGCTCGCTGCGCGCCGATATCGGCGTCATGATCTCGGCCTCGCACAATCCGTTCTATGACAACGGCATCAAGCTCTTCGGCCCCGACGGCTACAAGCTCTCCGACGAACTGGAGATGGAAATCGAAGAGCTGCTCGAAAAGGACATGATGGCGCAGCTTGCCAAGTCCGCCGAGATCGGCCGGGCAAAGCGCATCGACGGCGTGCATGACCGCTATATCGAGCATGCCAAGCGCACGCTGCCGCGCGACGTGACGCTGCAGGGCCTGCGCATCGCCATCGACTGCGCCAACGGCGCCGCCTACCGCGTGGCACCGGCCGCTCTTTGGGAGCTCGGCGCTGATGTCGTGACGATCGGCGCGGAGCCCGACGGCCTCAACATCAATCTCGAATGCGGCTCCACCCACCCGGCGACGCTCCAGCGCAAGGTGCACGAGGTGCGCGCCGATATCGGCATCGCGCTCGATGGCGACGCGGACCGGGTGCAGATCATCGACGAGAACGGCAAGATCATCGACGGCGACCAGCTTATGGCCGTGATTGCCGAAAGCTGGGTGGCGGACGGCATGCTGCGCGGCGGCGGCCTCGTCGCCACCGTCATGTCCAATCTCGGCCTCGAGCGTTTCCTCACCGGCAAGGGCCTCGGCCTCCAGCGCACCAAGGTCGGCGACCGCTACGTCGTCGAGCATATGCGCCAGAACGACTACAATGTCGGCGGCGAGCAGTCCGGCCACATTGTCCTGTCCGATTTCGGCACGACCGGCGACGGCCTCGTCGCCGCGCTCCAGATCCTCGCCTGCGTCAAGCGCAGCGGCAGGACGGTGAGCGAGGTCTGCAACCGTTTCGAGCCCGTCCCGCAGATTCTGAAGAATGTCCGCGTGAAGGCCGGCCAGCCGCTGGAGGACGCGGGCGTCCGCCAGGCGATCGCCGACGCGGAGAGCGAGCTTGCCCGCAACGGCCGCCTGCTCATCCGCCCCTCCGGCACGGAGCCGTTGATCCGCGTGATGGCGGAAGGCGACGACCGCGCGCAGGTGGAGCGCATCGTCGACGAGCTCGTCGGCGTGATCGGGTCGGCGCGCAACGCCGCCTGAGCGACATCGGCATGTCTTCCGAAAAGGCCGGGCTTCGTCCCGGCCTTTTCTTTTGCCGGCAAGTGAAAGCCGGAGCTTTATTTAAAAATTTACCGAATTCATGAAGGGCCGTTAACAAATAGGGTAAATGTTCGTAGTTAATCGGCGCTTAACCTTTCTTCGCCATTATCCATAGCCGATCGAGGGACTTGGGGACCGGCTTGCCGGGCGTGCCAAGCACACAAGCCTATTGGAGTCAGGCCATGAGGAAAGTTTTGAGTGGCGTCGTTGCCGTCCTGCTGACAGGCACGACGGGTTACGCGGCCGATTTGTATGAGCCGCAGGTCATCGAGGCCCCGGTGCAGGAAACCATCGTCGAGACCGGCGGCTGGTATCTGCGCGGTGATGCGGGCTGGTCCTACAACAAGCTGCGCGGCGCGCACTATTTCCAGGGCTCCAACGCTCTCGATCGCGATTTCGGCACGGCGCGCCTGAAAAGCGGCTTCACCATCGGCGGCGGCGTCGGCTACCAGATCAACAATCACTTCCGTACGGACGTGACGCTCGACTACATGTTCAAGTCGAAGTTCCGCGGCTCGACCTCCGGCGGCTGCGGCGTTGCGGTCAGCTGCACGTCCCGCGACGTCGCTTCGATGAACGCCCTCAGCCTGCTTGCCAATGCCTATGTCGATATCGGCAAGTACGGCATCGTGACGCCCTATGTCGGTGCCGGTATCGGTGGCACGCATGTGAGCTGGGGCGATCTCGAAAACACCTCGTGCGAGGACGGCAATCCGGGCAACTGCGATCCGACCGTCATCCACCGCGGCAAGAAGAGCTGGCGTTTCACCTATGCGCTCATGGCCGGCGCCTCGGTCGACGTGACCTGCAACCTGAAGGCCGACCTCGGCTACCGCTTCCGCCATGTCACCAAGGGCGACATGTTCGGCTACAACCTGAACGGCGGCCCCGGCTACGACAAGGGCTTCTACAGCCACGAAGCGCGCGCCGGTCTGCGCTACTCCTTCAACGGCTGCGAGCAGGCGACCTACATTCCGCCGGCAGATATCCCGATCGAACAGCCGGTCTACAAGTAAGACCTGTTTTCGAAACGTCCTTCAAGGCCGCCCCTCGGGGCGGCCTTTTCGCGTTCCGGCGGTCCTTAACCGTTTCTTCATTCCTTAAGAAATATGGTTAACCAACGGTATAGAGCAGCGATTTGCCTGCCCTCAGCCGGTCGCGCAAACGCCGGGCAATCCCGGGTCGCAGGGGATCGAGACCATGTTCCGCCGTATCGCACCGCTTGGCATCGCCATCGCCGGCCTTCTCGCGACGGGGGCGGGCGCCAGCGACATCGACATCATCAACGCGCCGGAAATCGACGTCTCGCAAAGCGCGGTGGCGCAAGGGTGGTATATCCGCGGGGATCTCGGCTATTCCGGCTGGACCAGGGGCGGCAAGCCCGACTACACGGTCTATGCGCCGGGCGGTGCCACCTCGCTGGAGCGCTTCGACAGCGCCCGTTTTTCCGACGAGTTCTCCTATGGCGTGGGTTTCGGCTATCAGTTCAACGACATGCTGCGCGCCGACCTGACGACGGATTTCTTCAGCGGCGACCTTCGCGGCGATTCGACCGTCGCCGCGCCGTGCAGCGGCGCCGAGCCGGCCGGGACGAGCTGCGGGTTCAGCCATGAAGCCGACTACAGTGCGATCAACCTCATGGCCAACGGCTATGTCGATATCGGCACCTTTGCCGGGTTCACGCCCTATGTCGGCGCCGGCGTCGGCGCGACGCGCGTGAGCTGGGGCGATGTCAGTGCGCGGGCCTTCTGCGTCTCGGGTGGCGCGGCCTGCTCGGGGGCGGGCTATGGCGGCGACGTGCTGGAGGGATATGACAGCTGGCGCTTCACCTATGCCCTGATGGCCGGCGCATCCTTCGACCTTTCGGAGCGGCTCAAGCTCGATTTCGGCTATCGCTTCTCCGATACGGGGGGCGGCCGGATGTTCCACTACGGCGCCGCCGAGCAGGGCTATGGCGCGGCCGGCGCGAAGGGCCGGGACGACGGCTTCCAGAAGCACGAATTCCGCATCGGCTTGCGTATCCCGACCTGGTGAGGCGGCTGCCTTCCTGATCTTCGAACGGCGCGTCGGGCAACCGGCGCGCCGTTTCCATTGCGCCGGATTATTTTTCGTTCGCGACATAATCCCCTTGACTCGGAAAGGCCTCTCTCATATTCCCAGCGGCGGGCCACTCCTCCCCAACGAGGAGCTATCTATCTGGAAGGATAGCCATCATGACGAAGACCGTCACCCCGCCGGACGTGCGTCCGAACAACACCCATTTTTCCTCTGGTCCCTGCTCGAAGCGTCCCAACTGGTCGCTCGAAGCGCTTTCCGATGCGCCGCTCGGTCGTTCGCACCGCGCCAAGATCGGCAAGACCAAGCTCAAGCAGGCCATCGATCTCACCCGTGACGTCCTGGAAGTGCCGGCGGATTACCGCATCGGCATCGTGCCGGCTTCCGATACCGGCGCCGTCGAGATGGCGCTTTGGTCGCTGCTCGGCCCGCGCGGCGTTGACATGGTCGCCTGGGAAAGCTTCGGTTCGGGCTGGGTTTCGGACGTCGTGAAGGAGCTGAAGCTCCCCGACACCCGCAAGATTACCGCCGACTACGGCCTGCTTCCCGACCTTTCCACGATCGATTTCGACCGTGACGTGGTCTTCACCTGGAACGGCACGACCTCGGGCGTGCGCGTGCCGAATGCGGACTTCATCCCGGCCGACCGCAAGGGCCTCACCATCTGCGACGCGACCTCGGCCGCCTTCGCGCAGAACCTCGATTTCGCCAAGCTCGATGTCGTCACCTTCTCCTGGCAGAAGGTTCTCGGCGGAGAGGGCGCCCATGGCGTCATCATCCTGTCGCCCCGTGCCGTCGAGCGGCTGGAGAGCTATACGCCGGCCTGGCCGATGCCGAAGATCTTCCGCATGACCAAGGGCGGCAAGCTGATTGAGGGCATCTTCCAGGGCGAGACGATCAACACGCCCTCCATGCTCTGCGTCGAGGACTATATCGATGCGCTTCTCTGGGCGAAGGAAGTCGGCGGCCTCAAGGGCCTGATGGCCCGCGCCGATGCGAACGCCAAGGTCATCTTCGACTTTGTCGAGAAGAACGACTGGATCGCCAATCTCGCCAAGGACCCGGCAACGCGCTCCAACACCTCGGTCTGCCTGACGATCGCCGACAAGGACGTGCTGGCGCTCGACGCCGAGGCGCAGGCGGCCTTCGCCAAGGGCCTCGTGTCCGCCCTCGACAAGCAGGGTGTCGCCTATGACATCGGCGCCTACCGCGATGCCCCGTCGGGCCTTCGCATCTGGGCCGGCGCCACCATCGACACCGCGGACCTCGAGGCGCTGATGCCCTGGCTGACCTGGGCCTTCGAGACCCAGAAGGCGACGCTTTCCAAGGCTGCGGCCTGATTTTCGCGACCGGCTTCGTCCCTCGGGCGGAGCCACCCTTTATCTCATCTCCCTAGACCGATTTAAGGAGGCCTCCCATGGCACCTCGCGTACTCGTATCCGACGAACTCTCGGAAACCGCCGTCCAGATCTTCCGCGATCGCGGCGTCGAAGTCGATTTCCAGCCGAAGCTCGGCAAGGACAAGGAAAAGCTCGCCGAGATCATCGGCAACTATGACGGCCTTGCCATCCGCTCGGCCACCAAGGCGACGGAGAAGCTGATCGCCGCCGCGACCAACCTCAAGGTCATCGGCCGCGCCGGTATCGGCGTCGACAATGTCGATATCCCGGCCGCCTCGCGCCGCGGTATCATCGTCATGAACACGCCCTTCGGCAACTCGATCACCACGGCCGAGCACGCCATTGCGCTGATGTTCGCCGTCGCCCGCCAGCTTCCGGCCGCCGATTCGTCGACCCAGGCCGGCAAGTGGGAAAAGTCGAAGTTCATGGGTGTCGAGATCACCGGCAAGCTGCTCGGCGTCATCGGCGCCGGCAATATCGGCGGCATCGTCTGCAAGAAGGCCATCGGCCTCGGCATGCATGTCATCGCCTACGATCCCTTCCTGTCGGCCGAACGCGCCCAGGAAATGGGTGTCGAGAAGGTGGAGCTGGACGACCTGCTCGCCCGCGCCGACTTCATCACGCTTCACGTTCCGATGACGGACAAGACCCGCGGCATCCTGAACAAGGAAGCGCTGGCCAAGACCAAGAAGGGCGTGCGCATCATCAACTGCGCCCGTGGCGGACTGGTCGATGAGGCCGCGCTTGCCGAAGCCATCAAGTCCGGCCATGTCGCCGGCGCCGGCTTCGACGTGTTCGAGGTCGAGCCCGCGACCGAAAGCCCGCTCTTCGGCCTCGAAAACGTCGTCTGCACGCCGCATCTCGGCGCTTCCACCACGGAAGCGCAGGAAAACGTCGCCCTGCAGGTCGCCGAGCAGATGTCGGACTATCTCGTCAAGGGCGCCGTCTCGAACGCCATCAACATGCCGTCGATCACGGCCGAGGAAGCGCCGATCCTGAAGCCCTTCATCCGGCTTGCGGACGTGCTCGGCGCCTTCGTCGGCCAGGTCACGGAAAGCGCGATCAAGGAAATCGAGATCCTCTACGACGGCGCGACCGCCGGCATGAACACCAAGGCGCTGACGAGCGCGGTGCTCGCCGGCCTCATCCGCTCGCAGGTGGCCGACGTCAACATGGTCTCGGCGCCGGTGATGATCAAGGAGAAAGGCATCATCCTCTCCGAGGTCAAGCGCGACAAGTCGGGCGTCTTCGACGGCTATATCCGCCTCACGGTGAAGACGGAGAACCAGACCCGCTCGATCGCCGGCACGGTCTTCTCCGACGGCAAGCCGCGCTTCATCCAGATCAAGGGCATCAACCTCGACGCCGATGTGGGCAACCACATGGTCTACATCACCAACACCGACGTTCCCGGCATGATCGGCTTCATCGGCACGACGCTCGGCGAAGCCGGCGTCAACATCGCCAACTTCCAGCTCGGCCGCGACAAGCAGGGCGGCGATGCGATCGCGTTGCTCTATGTGGATGCCGCGGTGTCGGAAGATGTGCTGAACAAGCTGCGCGCCAACCCGGCGATCCGCCAGATCAAGCCGCTGGTCTTCAACGTCGATTGAGCTTCGTCCTCCCAAGACGGACTGGAAAGGCCCGCCGGATCGTCCGGCGGGCCTTTTCGCTTTCAGGCCCTCTTTTCCTTAGGCCGTCCCCATTCGGCAATGGCGATGCCGCCGAGCACGAGGAGGAGGGCGATGATGTGGAAGAGATGCATCGTCTCTCCGATCAGCAGCACGGACAGGATCGTGCCGAAGACCGGTATTGCGTTGATGAAAAGGCCGGCCCGGTTGGCGCCGATCATCTCGACGCCGCGCACATAGAGCACCTGGGAAAGGAGCGAGGGAAAGATGCCGGCATAGAGCACGATGGCCCAGCCAGTGGCATCGGGGAGGATTGCCGCATCGCGCGACAGTTCCCAGAAAAAGAGCGGGATGGCGCTGAGCAAGGCCCCGAAGGCGGGCGCGGCGATGAAACTCTGCCAGTGCAACTCCGGCTTCCAGCGGAGCGACACCGTATAGGCGGCATAGACGATGCAGGCGAGGAGCATCAGGGCGTCGCCGAAATTGAACTTGAGTTCGGCGAGCGCCGAGAATTCGCCATGAGCGGCTGTTACCAGCACGCCGATGAGCGTCACGGTGAAGCCGACGATCTGGGCGATCGATGCCTGGATGCGGAACAGGACGAAGTTGAAGACGAAGATCAGCATCGGAATGCCGGCCTGCTCGATGACGGCATTGATGGCGCTGGTATAGCCGAGCGCGGTGTAGAGCAGGGCGTTGAAGGCGGTGAAGCCGAAGACGCCGTAGAGCAGAAGCTGGAGCCAGTGCCTGCGGATGACCGGCCAGTCGCGTTTGACCTGCGGCAGCATGAGGGCGAGAATGACTGTGAGCGCGACGACCCAGCGGAATGTCGTCAGCACCATGGGGCTGACATGGCCGACGGCGAGCTTGCCGGCAACCGAGTTTCCGCCCCAGAAAAGCGTGGTGATGCACAGGTAGAAATAAGCTCTGCTGTTCAAGGTGACATTATCCGGATGGTGGAAGGGTGCGCGCGGGGTGCGGCGGAAGGCGCCTCACATAAGGCGAAAAACCACGCAATGTCATGCAAAAAGCGGATGCCGGCCGTCATAACAGGGTCGCATTCCCAAAGACAACACAGTATAGATGCGCGGGTTTCAGTCAGGTGCACGCGCGCGTGTGCGTAAACAGCAGCGCTCGCGCGCGAAAACGGGAAAGATGAAATGACGAACGTCGTGGTAATCGGATCGCAATGGGGTGACGAAGGCAAGGGCAAGATTGTCGACTGGCTTTCAGAGCGCGCGGATATCGTGGTGCGCTTCCAGGGTGGTCACAATGCCGGCCATACGCTCGTCATCGACGGCACCAGCTACAAGCTGTCGCTGCTGCCTTCCGGCGTCGTGCGCCCCGGCAAGATGGCCGTCATCGGCAATGGCGTCGTGGTGGATCCGCATGCGCTGATCGCCGAAATCGACAAGCTTGAAAAGCAGGGCGTGAAGATCTCGCCGGAAAACCTGCGCATCGCCGACAATGCGACGCTCATCCTGTCGCTGCACCGCGAACTCGACGGCATCCGCGAGGACGCCGCGTCCAACTCCAATTCCGGCGTCAAGATCGGCACCACCCGCCGCGGCATCGGCCCGGCCTATGAGGACAAGGTCGGCCGCAGGGCCATCCGCATCATGGACCTTGCGGACCTCGAGACGCTACCGGGCAAGGTCGAGCGCCTGCTGACGCACCACAACGCGCTGCGCCGCGGCCTTGGCGAAAACGAAGTGACGCATGAGACGATCATGCAGGAACTGACCTCGGTCGCCGACCGCGTGCTGCCCTATCGCGAGACGATCTGGCTGATGCTCGACAAGGAGCGCCGCCGCGGCGCGCGCATCCTGTTCGAGGGCGCGCAGGGCTCGCTGCTCGACATCGACCACGGCACCTATCCCTTCGTTACCTCGTCCAACACGGTCGCCGGCCAGGCTTCCGCCGGTTCCGGCATGGGCCCGGGCTCGCTCGGCTATATCCTCGGCATCACCAAGGCCTATACGACCCGTGTCGGCGAGGGCCCGTTCCCGACGGAGCTTACCGACGAGATCGGCCAGTTCCTCGGCGAGAAGGGTCGCGAATTCGGCACGGTGACGGGCCGCAAGCGCCGCTGCGGCTGGTTCGACGCCGCGCTGGTGCGCCAGTCGGTCGCCACCAACGGCATCACCGGTATCGCACTCACCAAGCTGGACGTGCTCGACGGCCTCGACGAGCTGAAGATCTGCGTCGGCTACACGCTCGACGGCAAGGATATCGACCACCTTCCGGCCAGCCAGGGCCAGCAGGCCCGCGTCGAGCCTGTTTACATCACGCTCGAAGGCTGGAAGGAATCGACGGTCGGCGCGCGTAGCTGGGCGGATCTGCCGGCCCAGGCGATCAAGTATGTCCGCCAGGTCGAAGAGCTGATCGGCGCACCGGTCGCCCTGCTTTCGACCAGCCCGGAACGGGACGACACCATACTTGTGACAGACCCGTTTGAGGACTAATCTCAAGCTCAACACCAGTTCCGTGACGTATTCCAATGAGATAGCGCGCGGACACGACGGAAAGTTCTGATGGCGGATTTTGTAGCAGTCATTCGGAGGGCCGTGGACGGCCTCTCGGACAACAATGCCGAGATGCGGCAGAAGGTTTACGAGAAGGCCCGCGGCGCCGTCCGCCGGCAGCTCGAATCCATGAACCCGCGCGCTTCCGATGAACTCGTGAAGCGTCAGCTCGACAAGCTCGAAGCGGCGATCGTCGATGTCGAGAGCGACCATGCCGAGGCGCTTCCAGCCGATGAGCCCGCGCCCGAATCCGTCGAAGAGGTGATGCAGGAAGAGGTCATCGAGGCCGAGCCGGCGACGGAAGAACCCGTCGCCGTCGCGGAGCCGGAAGATCAGCCTGTGGAGCCCGAGCCCGAGCAGGCCGACGAGCCCGTCGCAGAGCAGCGTCCCGAAGAATTGACCGCCGAAGAGCCGGCCGCCGAGGAAGCGGTTGTCGAAGAGCCGGTGGCCGAGACCATTCCCGAGCCCGAGCCCGAGCCCGAGCCCGAGGCTGAGCTAGAGCCGGAACCGGAACCGACTGCAGAAGAGCAGGTCGTCCACGAGGAGCCGATTGCCGTCGAGGCTCATGTCGAGCCGTCCTGGCAGGCGGAAGCCACGCCGGCGGACGACTACGTCCCGTCCTGGCACGAGCCGGAGGCGGATATCACCGCCGAGGTGGGCGCCGAAACGGTCGAGGTGGTCGAGCCCGAACCGGTGGTCTATCCGGTTCACGACGAGGAAGCCTCCGACGCCGAGCCGGTGGCGGAAGCCCGCATGCCGCCCGCCGAAGCTGAGTGGGATTGGAACGAAGCGGCCGCCACCACCATCACAGCCGGCAACGGGAACGCGGCTCCCGTCGAAGCCGCCGATCCGCTCGCCTGGGAATGGCCGGACGACAAGCCGTCCCAGACGGAAGGCGCACAGGAACAGGGCGCGCAGAAGTCCGACTGGGACGACCTCGACGACCTGATCGGCTACATGCCGAAGACCGAAGAGGTCTCCACCGAAACGACGCCCGCGGCCGATCCCGGCTTTGCCGCCGCCGTGCCGTCTGCCGCCGTGGAAACGGCTGCCCGCGCGCCGCAGCGCTCGTTCCGTGCCGAGCCGCGCAAGTCGCGCTTCAACCTCGCCGCGCTCGCCGCCACGGTGGCGCTGCTTGCGATCGTCGGTGGTGCCGGTGCCGCATACTGGATCAACCGCGACGCCGTGAACGGCTGGGTCGACGAGAAGATCGCGTCCTTTACCGCGCCCTCGACAGAGAAACCCGCCGAAACGTCGCAGACGAGCGATACGGCCGAAGGCGGGCGCAGCCTGCCGGCGAACACCACGCCTTCCAACACCGCCGAGACGACGGACGACGCGGCCGGAAACACCGAAGTCGCCTCCGCCACGCAGAACAGCAGCGGCAAGTTCACCCAGCGGCTCCTGACGGACGGTACCGAAGTGGACGAGGGCCCGGCGCCGGCACTCGACGGCGGTGCGGCGGAAGAGGGAAAGTCCGTCGCGGCGCAGACCACGGAAACGGCCGGTGTCGCGACCGAAGACGGCGCGGCGGCGACCGGAGACACGGCTGGCCAGACACCGGCTGCCGGCACGGACGGTGCGGCGCAGACGCCGGCCGACACGGGCACGGCCACCACGGCCGACACGCAGACCCCGGCAGCGACGGGCGATCAGGCGGGAACCGTCGGCGTCGCCCAGAAAATGTTCCTCTACGAGGAGCGTCTCGGGCAGACGGCACCGACGGCCATCGAAGGAACCGTCGCCTGGTCGAGCGCCGAGGAATCGCCGGGTGGCGACGCCAAGCCGGAACCGGTCGTGCGCGCGCAGATCAACGTGCCGTCGAAGGGCCTGACGGCGCTGGTGACGTTCCGCCGCAACGCGGACAAGTCCCTGCCGGCCAGCCATCTCGTCGAGCTCGTCTTCTCGCTGCCGGAAAATTTCGAAGGCGGCGGTATCGAGAGCGTCCAGCGCGTGGCGATGAAGCGGACGGAGCAGGACCGCGGCGATGCGCTGATCGCGGTGCCGGCGAAGATCACCGACGACTTCCACATGATCGCGCTCAACGACTTCCCGGAAGCGATCACCAAGAACACGGAACTGCTGCGCAGCCGCAGCTGGATCGACATTCCGATCACCTACCGCAACGGCCGCCGCGCGCTGTTGACGCTCGACAAGGGCACGGCGGGCGCGGAAGCCTTCGACAAGGTGATGAAGGCCTGGTCGACCACCGGCACGCAATAGACCGGGTTCATCCGGCAAAAGGAAAGGCCCGGCATCGCTGCCGGGCCTTCTTCATTTCTGGGTTGTCACGTTCGGGTCAGGCGTCTTCGATGACGCGCACGGCGCGGGCCTGCTCGGCCGCATATTTCTGTACGGCTTCCTGCACCTTCTCGAAGGCGCGCACCTCGATCTGGCGCACGCGCTCGCGGCTGATGTCGAACTCGGAGGAGAGCTCTTCCAGCGTGACCGGATCTTCGGCGAGGCGACGGGCCTCGAAGATGCGGCGTTCGCGATCGTTCAGGACGCTCATGGCGCGGGCCAGCATGGCGCGGCGCGTATCCAGCTCGTCCTGCTCGATCAGCGTCTGCTCCTGGCTGTCATGGTCGTCGACGAGCCAGTCCTGCCATTGGCCGGATTCGCCTTCGCCGGCCTTGATCGGCGCGTTCAGCGAGGCGTCGCCGGAAAGGCGGCGGTTCATCGAGACGACTTCGTCTTCCGAGACCTTGAGCTTGGTGGCGATCTCCTTGACCTGGTCGGGACGCAGGTCGCCATCCTCGATCGCCTGGATCTTGCCCTTCATGCGGCGCAGGTTGAAGAACAGCCGCTTCTGGTTGGCGGTCGTGCCCATCTTCACCAGAGACCACGAGCGCAGGATGTATTCCTGGATCGAGGCCTTGATCCACCACATGGCATAGGTCGCAAGGCGGAAGCCGCGCTCCGGGTCGAACTTCTTGACGGCCTGCATCAGGCCGACATTGCCCTCGGAGACGACTTCGCCGATCGGCAGGCCGTAGCCGCGATAGCCCATGGCGATCTTCGCCACGAGACGAAGATGGCTCGTGACGAGCTGATGGGCGGCGTTGCGGTCGCCGTGCTCCTGGTAACGCTTGGCCAGCATGTATTCCTGCTGCGGCTCAAGCATTGGAAATTTGCGGATTTCATCGAGATAGCGGTTGAGACCACCTTCTCCGGCCGTGATCGACGGCAGCGTATTGCGGGCCATTCAGCACCCCTTTCTGAGACGGCTTCCATTCCGGCAAGCCTTGGTACGGAGCTTGATCCTGAAAACCGGATCCCCGTCAGCAACCATGCTCCCCGTGGGTCATGGCGACCCCACTGATCATACAGATAGGTATGGCGAAACAATGGTTCAAGGCACCGCGGGCTTCACGGCTGCGTGAAGGCGGGCAAGGTGGATGGACTTTGCGACACGCTGCTAAAGTGGTGTCTTTTACCGGAAAATCAAGGGCTGGCGGGGTCGTCGATCGCCCGCAGCGCCGTGATCAGCTGTTCCAGGTCCTTCGGGGGCGGGGCCTCGAAATGCATGGTCTCGCCCGTCGTCGGATGCTCGATCTGCAGCAGGAAGGCATGCAGCGCCTGCCGGTGGAAACCGTCGACCACCATGCGGGCCTCGTCGGGCAGCCGGTTCGCCTTGGTCTTGAAGGCGGCGCCATATTCCGGGTCGCCGATCAGCGGGTGGCCGACATGGGCCATATGCACGCGGATCTGGTGCGTGCGGCCGGTCTCGAGCCGGCACTCGACCAGCGAGGCGAGGCTGGTGCCGTCCTCCCGCTCGCCATAGCGCTCGACCACCTCGTAGTGGGTGATCGCCTCACGTGCGTCGTCGGCATCCTCGCGCTTGACGGCGCGCTTCGTGCGGTCCGTGCCGCGGCCGAGCGGTGCGTCGATCGTGCCCTTCAACTGGCGCGGGCGGCCCCAGACGATCGCCTGGTAGGCGCGCTCCAGCGGGCCGGTGCGGCCATGGTCGGCGAACTGGTCGGAGAGGTGGCGGTGGGCGATGTCGTTCTTGGCCACGACCATCACGCCGCTCGTTTCCTTGTCGAGCCGATGCACGATGCCGGGCCGGCGTACGCCGCCGATGCCGGACAGGCTCGTCCCGCAGTGGTGGATGAGCGCGCTGACGAGCGTGCCCGTCCAGTTGCCGGCGCCCGGATGCACGACGAGGCCGGCGGGCTTGACGAGCACGATAAGGTCGTCGTCCTCGTAGAGCACCTCGAGCGGGATGTCCTCGCCCTGCGGTTCGGGGTCGCGCGGCGCCGGCAGGGTGATTTCGATGACGTCGCCCGGATGCACCTTGCGCTTCGGCTCGGTCATGACCGCTCCGTTGACGCTGGCCGCGCCCTCCTCGATCATCGCCTTGATGCGGCTGCGCGAGAAATCGTCGGCAAGCATCGCGGCGAGCCAGGCGTCGATGCGTCCTTCCGCGTCTTCCGGCGCCGTCAGGACTTTTCTTGTGGCCTCGGCTTCTTTAAAGGGGTCGGTCATCGTTCAATTCTACTCATTGCCGGAAGGGCGCCTGCCATGTCCAACATCGAAACCGACGATCAGGAAGACAAGCCGCTCGACCCCGTGATGGAAAATGTTCGCCGCAAGATGATGCGCCTGCAACTCGTGTCGGGCGGCATCATGCTGTTGATGTTCATGGCGGTGCTCGCGGCCATTGTCTATAAGATCAACACGCGCGATGGCAAGCCTGAAGCCGTCGCCTCCGCCGCGGGCGGTCTTGCCGTGCCGAGCGACGCGCCGGTCAAGGCGACCGCGACGCTGCCCGACGGCTTTGCCGTTTCGGCCGTCTCCCAGGCGGGCGGGCAGATCCTGTTCTACGGCGTGATGGCCGATGGCGTGCGCAAGGCCTTCCTCTTCGACATCGCCACCGCGCGCACCGTCGCCGAGATCGACGTCAAGGGCAACTGACCGGCATGGCGGCCGATCCCGTCCGTATCGACGATCCCGGTGATCCGCGCATTGCCGGCTTCGTCTCGATCCGCGAGCGGGACCTGACCGGCCGCGACGGCCTGTTCATCGCCGAAGGCACGGTCGTGCTGCGCATGCTCGGCGAGGCCGGGGCACTCGGGAACGGTTTTGCGGCGGAAGCCATCCTGCTCCTCGAAAACCGGCTTGCCGGTGTTGCCGACGTGCTGGCCTCCTTCCCGCAGACCGTGCCGGTCTATGTCGCCTCCCAGGCGGTGTTCAACGCGGTTGCCGGCTTCGACATGCATCGCGGCGTGCTGGCGCTTGGCCGCAAGCCGGCGGCGGAAATCGGCGCGACGCTTCTCGGGCGCCTGCCGGAAACGAGCCTCGTGCTCGCCGGCTGCGGCCTTTCCAATCACGACAATGTCGGCTCGATCTTCCGCAACGCCGCCGCCTTCGGTGCGGACGCGGTGTTCCTCGACGAAACCTCCTGCGATCCGCTCTACCGCAAGGCAGTGCGCGTATCGGTCGGCTCGGTGCTGACGGTGCCCTTCTCGCGTGGCCTCTCGGCGGTGGTGATGCTGCAGGGGCTGGCGGAGGCGGGTTTCGAGATATGGGGGCTTTCGCCGCGCGGCGACGTGCCGGTCGCATCTATTCCAGCGGCGCGGCGAATCGCGCTGGTGCTCGGCACGGAAGGTGAAGGGTTGCCGGAAGTCATCCTGTCGTCGTTCCGCACGGCGCGCATCCCGCAGCGCCCGGGCCTCGACAGCCTCAATGTCGCGACGGCGAGCGGCATCGCGCTCTACCAGATCGCGCTTGCCATGGAACGTGTCGGCTGAGGCCGCTCAACAGCGCACGCCGTCCCACAATTCGTTCGGCGTCCTGGTCCGGTCCTGCCATGTACCGGTAAAGCCGCTGTAGTCCGGCTTGAAGGTGATGGAAAGCTTGCCGCTGCCGTATTTGTCCTGCCAGTCGAGCGTGTGCGCGAGACCCGTCACGGGTGCGGCTTCGGCCAGGGTGCCGGGCGTCATGCCGCCATAGTCGGCGAAGCGATAGGTGCCGCTCAGCCGGCCGTCACTTTCGACGGTGAAGTCGGTTTCCACCTGGACAAGCGCGCCACTGCTCCAAAGACGGCCGCAATACTGGCCGGCGACGGTCGCTTCCTGTTTGGGAGAGGGAGCGTTTGCGCCCGTGAGGCCGAGGGCGAGCGCCAGGATCAGTGCCTTCATCGTGCGGCTCCGTTCGGGTCAGGCCTCGTCGCGGCCGATCCGCTCGCGCACCCGCTGGGCAAGGCTGCGGTCGTCGCCGTCTAGGGCGGGATCGAGCGTGGCGATGAGTTCGTGCACCGGCGAGCTTGCGCCCTCGCGTGCGGCGGTCAGCACGATCATCTTGCTGGCGAGATCGGCCATTTCCTCGCGCAACGCTCCGTCATTGGTGTCGGTCCTGGCGGCGAGCAGGCGCTCCGTCAGGGCGGTGCCCTGGTTGCGCACGTCCTCTTCCAGGGCGGCGATGTCGATGGGCGGCACCGGCTGGATCGTCTCCGTGCGGCGGGGCGGCGTTTTGCCGGCCGGGATCGTCCGGGCAATTCCGGTGGAGCGGGCGCCCTTCGCCACTTCCTTGTTCTCCGCCGTCAATGTCTTCACCTTTTCGCGCAGGCGGCCGATTTCTGCGATGCGCCGTTCGATCGCATTGTCCTTGTCGGCATTGCCCGCAAGTTCCCGCGTGAGCCTCGTTTCGAGCTGGCGCACGCGGGTCTCTTCGCGCGTCAGGCGGATTTCGAACGATTTCGCCTTCTCGCTGGCCGCCTTCAGGTCCTCGCGCAGCTTGTCGCGCTCGTCCTTCAGGTTGCCGATGCGGCTCTTGAGGTTCTCCAGCGCCGTGTCACGGGTCGCAAGATCGATCTTCATGTTGTCGATGTCGGCGCGCAGATGGCTGATGCTGCCGTTGAGCTTCTCGATATCCGCCGCCTTCGCGCGGACATCGCGGTCGGCGGCGGCAAGCGCTGTCCTCAACTGCTCGCTCTTCATCTCCTCGCGCCGGATCACCGAGCGCATGTCGCCGGCCTCGATATTCATGTCGGCGATCTGGGCGTGCAGTTCGGCATTTTCCGTGCCGATCGCCGCCGCTCCGGCAAGCAGCTTTTCGTTCTTGACCATTTCCAGCGTGTGCTTTTCCCGCTCGCGCCGCACGCTTTGCGAAAGGCGGGCGTTTTCGGCGGCATAGGCGGCGCGGGCCATGTCCTTCTGTGCGCGCACTTCCTGCGGGCTCAGCGGCATGGTGGCGCGCATGCGCGCCTCGGTGAACTTGACGATGCGCTCCTTGATCGCCGGCGCGACGAGCAAGCCGGTCAGCGTGGCAGCAAGAAAGCCGAGCGCGAAGAGGAGAGCATACTCGATCACGGGTCAACTCGTTCCAAACATGGCCCAAAACGGATCTCGAACGAGCGCACTATAGCGGCTCGTTCGAGCTTGCACAGGGGGCGTTCCTGCGAAATCAACTTTCGGTTAACCTGACGGGCGAGGCGGCCGGTTCATTCGATCGCGTGGGCGCCAGGGCCGATCAGAAGGGGTTCCAGGTCGGTTCGCGCGTCAGCTTCAGGTAGCCGGCATTGATGCCGAGACGGGCGCCGACGCCGGTGCGGATCGGCACGAGCACGATATCGCGGTTGACGTTGACCTGCATGCCGAGGCCGGCAATCACGTAGGCCGAGCCCGAAACGCCGCCGAAACGGTCGTAGAGAGAGTTCACGTCGGGCAGATTGTAGACGAGCATCATCGTGCGGCTGCCCTGGCCGCCCCAGTCGAGGCCGAGGGAGGGGCCCTGCCAGAAGATGGAATGCTGGCCGGCATTCTTGGTATTGAGCGTGCCTTCGCCATAGGTCAGGCCCGCCACGAACGCACCGGAGCCTTCCTGGCCGAGGATGTAGCCGTTCGGCAGGCCATAGGATTCGAAGGCGCGCTCGACCAGCTTGGCAAGGCCGCCGGACGTTTCGCCGAAGAAGCCGTGGCCGGCGTCGACGATCTCCTGCATGGAATACTGGCTGCCGCTCTGCTGCGCTCTGGCCGGCAATGCCAGAAGGAGCGCGACGAACACCGCCGCGGCGATCCTGAAAGCCATCTTCGCCGGATTTGAAATACCCATGTCCGTTCGCCTTCCCTATGACTCGGCCCCGTTTCATGCGCAATTTGATCCGATGATATTAACAATCGGTTTACCAAATGTGGTGTCATTATGGCTGTCTTTAAATCGAGCACGCCTCGCGCAATTCAGGCGTGCTATGCGTCGCGCGGAATGTCCCCGCGTGCGCCTTTCGCTAGGCGTCCCGCGATGAAACAATGCGTGGATCTGGGAGAATTTTATGGCTAAAAATCTGAACCTTACGCTGGCCGGTCCCGATCTGGCAGCGCTTCTTTGCAGCCGTGTCTGCCATGACGTCATCTCGCCCGTCGGCGCGATCAACAACGGTCTCGAACTGCTCGATGAGGGCGGCGCCGATGCCGAGGCGATGGACCTCATCCGCACCAGCGCGCTGAACGCTTCGGTCCGCTTGAAGTTCGCCCGGCTCGCCTTCGGCGCGTCCGGCTCGGTCGGTGCCTCGATCGATACGGGCGAGGCCGAAAAGGCCGCGCGCGATTTCGCCGCCGCCGAAAAGAAGACGGAAATCACCTGGTCGGGCCCGCGCGCCATCGTCGCGAAGAACCGGGTCAAGCTGCTGCTCAACCTGTTCCTCATCGCCTATGGCGCCATTCCGCGCGGCGGCTCGATCGACGTGGCGCTCGACAATCCGGAATTCGACGCAACCTTCAAGCTGGCCGTGAAAGGCCGCATGCTGCGGGTGCCGCCGAAGTTCTCGGAAATCCTCTCCGGCACGCCGGAAGAGCAGGTCGACGCGCATTCCATCCAGCCCTACTACACGGTGCTGCTTGCCGAAGAGGCCGGCATGGAACTCGATGTCGCCGTCAGCCCCGAAGAGATCGTCTTCACGGCCCGCATGGCTGCCGCTACCGAGTAAGATAGAAGCGGTCAGGGTTCGTTAACCATGGCCGCTAACCCTTTGTTTGCCAGTCGCCGGTAGAGTTGCATCCTGTATCGTTCCCGCTTTGCGAGCGGGAGACCTAGGAGCAGCCAATGAAGCGATTGATGATCGCCGACGCGTCCGATGTCGTCCGCAAGGTCGGCAAGCGTATTCTTTCCGGTTTCGATTTCGTCGTGCTGGAAGCCTCGAGCTCGCTCGAGGCGCTGGTGCGTTGCGAGGCGGACCTGCCCAGCATTCTCATCGTCGATTCGACCATGGACGGTGCGCTCGAGCTGATCGGCAACATCCGCAACCTGCCGCAGGGCAAGTCGGTGCGCATCTATTACTGCGTCGTCGAGGCGGATCTCAAGAAGATGATGATGGGCAAGCGTGCCGGGGCGGACGACTTCCTGCTGAAGCCGTTCGATCGCAAGATCCTGACCCAGGTCTTCGGCAGCCTCTCGATCGCTGCCTGAAACGACCGACAATTGAATTGAACAGGAAACGCGGCGGCTCGCAGGAGCCGGCCGCGTTTTGCTTTCGGGCGGGGGCGGCCCGCTGCGCTCCGGGCAAAAGAAAACCCGCCGGCAAGCGGCGGGTCGGATGTTTTCGCGTAAGGGGAGGGAGCCCGGCTTGTCAGGCGCTTTCGAGATAGTCGCCATCGGGCTCGCGCAGCACGTAGCCGCGGCCCCAGACCGTCTCGATATAGTTCGCGCCGCCGGCGGCGTTCGCGAGCTTCTTGCGCAGCTTGCAGATGAAGACGTCGATGATCTTCAGTTCCGGCTCGTCCATGCCGCCATAGAGGTGGTTGAGGAACATTTCCTTGGTGAGCGTCGTGCCCTTGCGCAGCGAAAGCAGCTCGAGCATCTGGTATTCCTTGCCCGTCAGGTGCACGCGCTGGCCGCCGACCTCGACCGTCTTGGCGTCGAGGTTGACGATGAGCTCGCCCGTCGAGATGACCGACTGGGCATGGCCCTTGGAGCGGCGCACGATGGCGTGGATGCGGGCGACGAGCTCGTCCTTGTGGAACGGCTTCGTCATGTAGTCGTCGGCGCCGAAGCCGAGACCGCGAACCTTGTCCTCGATGCCGGCCATGCCGGAGAGGATGAGGATCGGCGTCTTCACCTTGGACAGGCGCAGCGTGCGCAGAACCTCGTAACCCGACATGTCGGGGAGATTCAGATCGAGCAGGATGATGTCGTAATCGTACAACTTGCCCAGATCGACACCTTCCTCGCCGAGGTCGGTGGTATACACATTAAAACTTTCGGACTTCAGCATCAATTCGATGCTCTGCGCCGTCGCGCTGTCGTCCTCAATGAGTAGAACCCGCATATCTGTCCCCTTTTCCGCCGCCCAAGGTTCCTGGCCCCCTACGCGATACGGATCCAGTCGTTGCCTGATTTGGAGGCTGCCACGAAATGGTTAACAAATCCTGATTCACTTTGGCAAGGTGTATCGATCTGTTAATTATTTTAGGCAGACTCCTGATTTCACACATAAATCGGAAATGTATCTCTTAATTTTCTACATTAAGAAACATTCCTAACCGACTCTTTCGACTCATCAATGCGACCCACCTCTTTTTTAGCGAACCGTATTTACCGAGCCTTAAATCATCGAACCTATGATTAACGATGCCCGTAAACGAAAGGTTACCAGCGGTAGGATTTTATTAATCTCGCTGAATTTTTTTTACGGTTCGGCAGGTTTTGCCGGGCTACGGGTGTGAATGCCGGTTTCCGGCGCGCGGTGAAGGCCGTGCTTCGGGCACTGATTTGGAATGCGGGGCGAACGCTCGGCCATCTTGTTTCGGTGGCTGTTCGCTCCAATGCCGGGGTCTCGCTATCCACGGGAGTATTGCGTATGAAGTCGCGTGAGAGCCTAGTTCGCCTGAAGGAATTTCAGGTGAAAGACAAAAGACGGCAACTGGCCCAGCTGCAGCTGATGATGTCCGAATTCGAACGGATGTCGAAGGAGCTGGAAAGCCAGATCGCCATCGAGGAAAAGAAGTCGGGGATCACCGATCCCGGCCATTTTGCCTATCCCACCTTTGCCAAGGCGGCGCGGCAACGCTCCGACAACCTCCAGGTTTCCATCCGGGAACTGAAGGTGCAGCAGGATGCGGCCGAACTGGCGCTGGAAGAGGCGGAGGCGGAATTCGCCAAGGCTTCGGCGCTGGAAGAGCGGGACAACGCGGTCCGGATGCGCGCCTGATCGGCTAAGATTTGAAGAACCCTCGCGAGCGGCCGGAAGACCGCTCACGAGGGCTCTTCGCGTTGCCTGCCGTTCTCAGAGATTGACGACGTCCTGCCAGTCCTTGTGGCGCATCGCCTGCGCCCGGAAGAAGGGGCAGAGCGGCATGATCTTCCAGCCGCCTCTGCGGGCATCCTCCACCGCATGGGCCGCCAGGGCCTGGCCGACGCCCTTGCCGCGCAGCGCATCCGGCACGCCGGTATGGTCGACGATCACGAGTTGCGGCGAAGCGCGCGAATAGGTCACCTCCGCCTCGTGCCCCTCGACGGTGGTGTGGTAGCGGCCTTTCGAGCCGTTGTCTTCGTGCAGGATGTCCATGGCGATGCTCCTTGCCGTGTTGCGTTGCGCCGTGTTGCGTTGGAGCCATCCTTTCTTGTCCCGCCCGCGCCCGCAAGCCGCGCCGAGGTGAACAGTCCGTGCTGCATCGGGATACCGCGGATGTTAAGGAAGGTCAGTCGAAACCGCGTCGTGCCTCATGATTCTTGTCGTTCCCGCCCTTCTCGTTCTCTCCGCGCTGTGCCTTGCCTTCGGCCTCGTTCTGCCGCTCGTGCGCTTCGAGAAGCTTTATTTCTTCAGCGAGACGCCCTCGCTGATCGACATCGTCCTCTCGCTCTGGGGGCAGGGGTACGGCGGGCTGGCGGTGCTGGTCGGCCTCTTTTCCATCGTCTTTCCGATCGTCAAGCTGTTCGGCATTGCGTTGGAGGCGACCGCGCCGCCGCAGCCGGACGGCAAGGCGGGTTTCCTCGCGCGGCTGCTGCCGGTGCTCGGGAAATGGTCGATGATGGATGTGATGCTGGTCGCGCTGGTCATCGTCGCGGCGAAGACCAGCGGCATGGCCTCGGCCTTCACGCAGCCGGGTCTCTGGTTCTATGCCGCCTCGGCGATCATGACCGGCCTTCTGCAAATGAAATTGCGGCCGCGTTGAGCGGCCGCAGGGTCTTGATATAAAAAGGAAAAGCTAGTGGCGGTACTGCTGGATGCGCGTGGTGCGCAGCCCGGCGAGACCATGGTCGTTGATGGAAGACTGCCAGGACAGGAATTCTTCGACCGTCAGCGTATAGCGTTCGCAGGCTTCTTCGAGACTCAGGAGGCCACCGCGTACGGCGGCGACGACTTCTGCCTTCCGGCGGATCACCCAGCGCCGCGTATTGGCAGGCGGCAAATCGGCGATCGTCAGGGGGCTGCCATCGGGGCCGATGACGTATTTAACGCGGGGTCGTATCAGTTCGGTCATTGGACTCTCTACATAAACTCAAGACCATATGGCGGAACTGTAGCCCGCCACATTTAAGATTTGCCTAAGCGCATGCTAACAATTTTCTAATCTTTTGAGCGGCTTCGGCGGAGCAGTCATTCCGCGCGACGCGCTGCCTCCCCTTACGTTTGTCGGCTTTTCCCGCGCGCGAAGGGCATGGGAGCCATGCAAATATTTCATTTCCATTTTATTCAAATACTGCTAATACGCGCCAAAATTCGGAGGCCGGCATCGGGTCGATGCCACCGGAAGCCTCCAGGACGCATCCAAATGAATTCCCTCCGCGAGCTGTTTCCCATCGGGATATGGCTTCCGCGGCGTTTTTTGCGCCGCCTGCCTGAAGGGTGCGCCTGAAAATTTCCGGACCGAAAATACACACACGAGTCCGGCACCTCCCGCCGGCTTTTGGAAACGGAAATGAGAGATCCAGACAACATGCTCCTGCGGCAGGGCTGGTCGCCTGAATTCCTGTCTTCGGCCAATATCGAATCCGTGCAGACCGAATACGAAGTCCTGCACCTCATGCGCCAGTGCGCCCAGCACTTCCGCTTCAGCCATTTCCTGGTGTCTCGTTTTCCGGCAAACGAGCAGCAGCGCTTCTCCGAGCGCCTGCTCGTCAGCAACTGGCCGGCCGATCTGGTGCGCAAATACGATGCCATGAACCTGTTCCATGTCAGCCGGCTGGCGATCGACACCGGCATGACCAAGTTGCCGGTGCAGGGCGACAGTGCGCTTCTCGCCCCGGCCGACTGGGAGAGCGCGCAGGCCGGCGAGGCCGTCGCGCTTGCCGAAAGCCACGGCCTTTCGGCTTCCACGGCGTTCCTGCTGCATTCCACGACCTCGGATCCCTATCTGATGGTGTTTTCCGGCACGCGCACGCCGCTGGCCCGGCCGGAACTGTCGGAACTGCATTTTTCGGCCCTCCAGCTTTTCGAATGCCTGGAAAAGACCTTCGTGGCCGCGACCGCGAGCCGCGAAAAACTCTCCAGCCGCGAGGTCGAGTGCCTGCGCTGGGCCGCGGCGGGCAAGAGCAGCGACGAGATCGCCACCATCCTCGGTATTTCGGTCTATACGGTCAGCAGCTATTTCAAGAGCGCGACCCGCAAGCTCAAGGCCGTCAACCGCATGCAGGCGATCGCCGTGGCACTGCGTCTCCGGCTCATCTGACCGCCGGTTTCCGGGCCTTCTCTTGCCCTCGGTGCGGCAAGTTTCTATATGTCGCCCGGAAAGGCGCTCTGCCGGTTGTCGAGCGCCGCAACGGCCGATGTCGGCCCCAGTCAAAGGTGGCCTGCGCCAGAACCATGCAGCACCGGAACGGACCTCGCGTGAACAGTCTCGATTTCGATCGCAAGCCGGAAGATACCCGCGTCGTCGTCGCCATGTCGGGCGGCGTCGACAGTTCCGTCGTGGCCGGAATCCTGAAACGCGAGGGTTATGACGTCCTCGGCATCACCCTGCAGCTCTACGATCATGGCGCCGCGGTGCACCGCGCCGGCTCCTGCTGCGCCGGGCAGGACATCGACGACGCGCGCCGCGTCTGCGAAACGCTCGGCATTCCGCACTATGTTCTCGATTATGAAAAGCGCTTCCGCGAAACGGTGATCAACCCGTTCGCCGAAAGCTATATCGCGGGTGAAACGCCGATCCCCTGCGTTGCCTGCAACCAGACCGTCAAGTTCGCCGATCTCCTGGCCACGGCCAAGGAGCTCGGCGCGGACGCGCTGGCGACCGGCCACTACATCCGCTCGCGCCCGAACCCGACGCCCGACGCGCCGCAGCGCCGCGCGCTTTATCGGCCGGTCGATGCGGAGCGCGACCAGAGCTACTTCCTCTTCGCGACGACGCAGGAGCAGATCGACTACCTGCGCTTCCCGCTCGGCCATCTCTCCAAGGCCGAAACACGGGCGCTCGCCGAGGATATGGGCCTGGTCGTCGCCAAGAAGGCGGACAGCCAGGACATCTGTTTCGTGCCGCAGGGCAAATATTCCGACATCGTCAACAAGCTGAAGCCGAATGCGGCGCTTGCCGGCGAGATCGTGCATATGGACGGGCGTGTGCTCGGCCGGCACGAGGGTATCCTGCACTATACGATCGGCCAGCGCCGCGGCATCGGCATCGCCACCGGCGAGCCGCTGTATGTCGTTTACCTCGATGCCCGCTCGCGCCGCGTCATCGTCGGCCCGAAGGAAGCGCTGGAGACGAAGCGCCTTTACCTGCGCGACATCAACTGGCTGGGCGACGGCGATCTGGCGGCGGTGGCTGCCGGCGGTTTCGACTGCTTCGCCAAGGTGCGCTCCACGCGCCCGCCGCGCCCGGCACGTCTGCAGTCCGGCGCTGGCGGCATTTATGTGGAACTGGAAGAGGGTGAACCCGGCGTCGCACCCGGCCAAGCCTGTGCGCTCTATTCCGGCGAGGGCGAAGACGCCCGCATCTATGGCGGCGGCTTCATCCTGCGCTCGGAGCGGGAAGCGGCTGCCGAGGATGCGCTGAAGCGCATTCTTTCAACCCCGGTCGCGGCCTGAAAAGCCGCGCCCGGCAAAGCCTTTGCGGATAAAGCGATTTTTCTTGGAGCCTCGCTTGACACCCGCGGGAACCGCGCCTTATAAGCCGCGCACCGGACGGAAATGGACATCGTTCTCGATTGTCCCATCGGGCGGCGGAGTAGCTCAGTAGGTTAGAGCAGAGGAATCATAATCCTTGTGTCGGGGGTTCGAATCCCTCCTCCGCTACCAAACGGTCCACCCAAACTCTTAACCGTTTGTCATATCGAGAATTTTATTTTATTTTCAAAGACTTGCGCAGGCAATGACGCGGCATTCTCCGTCACTTCCTGGTCTCTGGTTGCTCATTCTCGCCTTTTCGCCGCGGCGTCTCAGATTGCCTATTCCGCCAGCCAAAAGTTTTGAACCGCTGGCCGCGGGTTTCGTGAGACAGGTTCGCTTGTCCTGATTGGTCCAGGCGTTGGCGACGGACCATCGTCAGCTAGCGGACGCACACGAGATGCGGCTCATTTCCGAAGAAACGAGCCGCATGTCTTTTGCTGTGTCTCGCTGGTTTCAAGAACCGAGAAGAGCCGCTTGTTCATTCCAGCTCATCGGCAGATCGAGCATCCTGGTGAGTTTGGCGATAGTCAGATCGGCCGGCTGTCTTCCGGTTAGGATCGCTTCCGTAATCTTCGGCGCTAGGAAAGCCATGGGTAGGATGCGGCTGATGTCGGGACCATGGATGCCCAGACGACCGGCGACTTCGGTGTGACCGGCCCCGGATCCATCAGTCAACGCTTCAAGATAAAGATGCGCCTTTGCGACCATTGCGATCAGCATCGGATCTTTTTGGGGAGGGGCGACCAGGCTGTCTTCTAGAATAATCTTCGCCTCGACACCGCGACGTTTTAGGATGACCGGGACGGTGATGGTGACCGTATCATCGGCGCCACGATGGGGCTGCGCCGGCCTCTTTTGATCTGCGGTTCCATCCAGCAGCATCGAGATTAGCCCGCCTGAGGTGATTTCGAAGATTATCGCATCGGTTCGAAGCGTTATACCGGCAAAGACCGTTCGCAGGATACCCTGCTTCTCAACGTGACCCTCATGCTCGCTATACTGGGTGCTCAGCTTTGCGGCTGCGGTCAGCACATCGGCAAGCCGTGTTGCTGATCCAGCATCTTCGCACCAGTCTGCCAGCCGTTTCTTGTCTGAGAGGATGGCATGAAGCTGCCGCTCGACGAGCGGCTCGATCATCGTCGACGATAATCGCCAGACGGTTGGCAGATTGGTTTTATCGGTCTGTCCGCTTTCTTTCCCGTTATGTGCGCGCGAGACATAGTAGCGATACCGCTTGCCATGATTGTTTGCATGCGTCGACGCGAGCGTCTGACCTGCATCATCGCGTAGTAGGCCATAAAGAAGATGAATGTCGCGATGGCTTTTTGCCGAGCGGCGCTTCGGGCTCTGCTGGGTCAGCATCGCCTGCACCCGATTAAAGACGTCCTCATCGACGATGGCAGGATGCTCACCGCTATAGACCGCACCCTTGTGGCGGATCCTGCCGACATAGATCGGGTTGGTAAGAAGATGGTGGAGATTGCCGCGTCCGAAGGCCGATCCGCTGGCCCGTCGGGTTGGGCGTCGGTACAGACAGGCGGTGCGCGCTTCGATCGACAGATCACGCATCGATCCGAGATCTAGATACCGCAGGTACAGCCATCGGACGGTCCTTGCCTCTTCTTCGTCAATGGCCAGCTTGCGATCCTTGAGCTCATACCCGAGCGGAACATTGCCGCCCATCCACATGCCCTTTTTCTTCGAGGCGGCGACCTTGTCGCGAATGCGTTCGGCGGTGACCTCGCGTTCGAACTGGGCAAAGGAAAGGAGCACGTTGAGCGTCAGCCGTCCCATCGATGTCGTGGTGTTGAACTGCTGGGTGATAGAGACGAAGGAGACGCCATGACTGTCGAAGATCTCGACGATCCGGGAAAAATCCATCAAGGCGCGGGTCAGGCGGTCAATCTTGTAAACGACCACCACGTCGATCTTTCGGTCCTTGATGTCGTGAAGAAGGCGCTGCAGGGCAGGACGCTCCAGCGTGCCACCAGAGATTCCACCATCGTCATAGAGTTCGGGCAAAACCTTCCATCCAAGGGAGGCCTGCGAGACGATATAGGCCTCGCAGGCTTCGCGTTGGGCGTCGAGGGAATTGAACGCCTGTTCGAGACCTTCCTCGGTGGACTTGCGGGTGTAGATCGCGCAGCGAAGTTTGGGGATGGCGCTCATAGCCCAAAAAACCTCGGTCCTGACCAGTTCGTGCCGGTGATTTCGCGGGCGATTCCTGACAGGGACCGGTAGCGGCTGCCGGCATAGATGAAGCCGCCGTTGACCACATCGACGACATGGCTGCTGCCGTTCCAATCGCGGATCAGGCGAGCGCCAGGCAGGGCCGGGCGGCGTTCGGCGGGCGATGCTTTTACGGCAGCCTGCCTTGCCCCCTGCGCTGTGATATCGATCCTTACCGTCTCGTCGCTCTTCTCGCGGGACGTCTTGGCTTTCCCGACTTCCCGCATCGCGACTTTCAGCAGCCGTTTGGCCTCGCCGGACAGTCCGCCAGAATGCTTCTGCTGCAAATGGAAGGAAGCTGCTCGGATCAGGAGTTCGCGATGGACGCCCTTGGGTGGTGCTGTTCCAAAATTCCTGCGCCAGAGGGCGATAAGCTCCTCGCGAGGGAGGTCGCCGAGGGCGGCGACCTTTTCTTCGATTGTCTCCCTGTTGCCGGCCATCGATCAAGCCTCGTTCGTTTGCGCATCAGGGTTGGCTGTCGCCGATGCTTTGTCCGTTTCCACATCCGTCAGGGCTGCTGCCTGCGGCATTGGATCACATGCTGGTTCGACAATCCTATAGCGCTGGTGACCATCGACATCCTCGTTGCGCGTCGTCGTAAGGCCGAGCTTCTTCTTCACGGTGCCCCAGAGGAAGCCGCGGACTGAATGCGCCTGCCAGTTCGTCTCGGCCATGATCTCGGCAATTGTCGCGCCGGTTTTTGCGCGGAGCATCGTGATCACCTTGTCCGCCTTCGTGGGGGCCTTTGCTGTCACGATGGTGGCTGGCGATGATGCGACCGTCTCTGGCAGAACCGCCGGGGTTGTGGTGGTGTCCTTGGCTTCGGTTGCCTTGGCTTTGCGGCTGGTCTGATTCGTCTTCGTCATGATCATCGCTCCGGGTTCGGAAGGCCGGCCAATCCGGGCCCTCGTACTGGCTGAAGCCCGCAGGCGGCGGGCGGATGATCGCGAGGGGTTCAGTCGCTTTCGATAACCACAGCAATGCTTCCTTTGGTGCCCAAGTCCAGTCGAATTACAAAGATTTTCAAAGGCCTGGAAACATCCTTTGGCAGCGCGCCCTGCCAAAGGATCGGTTCGTCATCTATTTGTTTTTACATGGTTTATTGACAATGACGCATGGCGCTGATAGTCCATGATCAACCGTGAGGTCCAAACCCTTGCGGCCGATCGGGTCTTGTCCGTTCCTAACGTCGATGACGTTTACTACGGCGCCAAAAGGCACTGACGTCCCCAGATAATCACCCGGCTTCTGCCGGCGACGGTCGGACCATGTCCGCCGCCGCAACGCTATTGGAGTGCCTTATGCCCAAGACGAACGACCCGCTCCTCAAATCCCTGAAGAGCAAGACCAAGCCCAAGGCCGCGATCGGCAAGCACGCTTCTCTGCCGTCGGATATCGCGGCATTCAACAAAACTATCGTCGATCGCGTCACCATGATTGCGCTCGACACGCTGAAGGAACATCCCCGGCGCACCCGCACCCACGACGAACGCCAGATCACGGCGATCATGGGGTCCTTCAACACATTCGGCTTTCTCAACCCGATCGTGACCGATGAGCACAATGCCGTGCTTGCCGGGGATGCCCGTGTGGAAGCCGCCCGGCGTCTCGGCATTGCCAGCCTGCCGGCCGTGCGCGTCGATCATCTGACCAGGGAGGAGAAGCGGGCCTATAAGATCGCCGACAACCGTATCGCCGAACTCGCGGGCTGGGATTTGCCGGAGCTCAGCATCGAGCTTACCGACCTCATTTCGATCGAGTTCAACATGGATGCGATCGGCTTCGATGCGCCGACGATTGATCTGTTGATCGCAGAGGCCAAGGGCGAAACCAATGATGAAGTCGATCCGGCAGACACCCTGCCGGAGGAACAGGGCGGTCCGCCGGTCTCGCGTTTGGGGGATATTTGGCTGCTCGGCCCGCACAAGCTCATCTGCGGCAGCGCGCTGGAGCAGGGTGTCATGGCAAGGCTGATGGGCGACGATCGCGCAAGGATGGTTCTGACGGACGCGCCCTACAATGTTCGCGTCAACGGTTTTGTCGGCGGCCTCGGCAAGGTGAAGCACCGCGAGTTTGCCATGGCGTCCGGCGAGATGTCGAAGCCGCAGTTCTTCGAGTTCCTGAAGACGGCCTCGCAGAACGCGGCGGACTATCTGGTGGACGGGGGCCTGCTCTACGGTTTTATGGACTGGCGCGGCCACGGCGCCTATATGGCGGCTCTCGAGGCCGCCGACCTCGTCCAGATCAATCTGTGCGTCTGGAACAAGGGCACGGGCGGCATGGGCAGCCTCTATCGCTCGCAGCATGAACTGTGCCTTGTGTTCAAGAAAGGCACCGCTCCCCATCTCAACAATGTCGAACTCGGCAAGAATGGCCGCTACCGCACCAATGTCTGGGACCATCCGGGCATGGCGTCCTTCGGCAAGAACCGCGACGAAGCGTTGAAGCTGCATCCGACGGTCAAGCCGGTAAACCTGCTGGTCGAGGCGATCAAGGATGTCACACGCCAGAACGACATCGTGCTCGACACGTTTCTCGGCTCCGGCTCGACGCTGATGGCCGCCGAGACGTGCCGCCGTATCTGCCGCGGCGTCGAGATCGACCCGCTTTACGTCGATACGATCGTGCGCCGCTACGAGGCCTATACCGGCATTGAGGCGGTCCATGCCGAGACCGGCCTGACTTATGTGCAGCTCAGCCAGCGTCGCTTCGAGACATCGACTGACCCCACGGACGGAACTATCGACCAGAGCCGTTTTAAACAAGCTCCGTCCGACGCGCCGCTCACTGTCCGCGCCCGCACCCGCTCCGGCCATGGCCTGGCGGCAAACGCATAATCGAGGTTCAATCCAATGTCGAATTCCAGAAAAAAGCTCACGACCGCCGAAGAACAGGCACGCCTCGATGAGGCGGTGGCGAATGTGCGCCGTCGCACCAGGCCCGTCCGTAAGATCGAAGACGATCAGCAGGGCGTTCGCGCCGAGACTGGTAAGGCCAAGGCGATGCCGGCGGAAAGCGCGCCGGGCAAAGCGAAGAAGCAGAAGCAGAAGCATAAGCGGGACCAGAGCCGGTCCGCTGACTATGAGGTGGGCTATGGCAAGCCGCCCGTGCATACGCGCTTCCAGCCCGGCCAGTGCGGCCACCCGCCGGGCCGGCCGAAGGGGTCGCGCAACACCAAGACACTCATCAGGGAAGAGCTGTTCAAGACGCGTGAGGTGACGATCGATGGCAAGAAGAAGCGCATGCCGCAGTTCAAGATCGGGCTGCAGCAGCTGATGGTCAAGTTCATGACAGGGGATCCGCGCGCTGCCGCGCAGGTGATCAACCTGGCTTCAAAGCTTCAGGAGCCCGATGCTGCCGGTAGTGGCAGTGAGGAGCGTCAGCACATATCCTCAGCGCCCTCGCTCACGCCGAGCGACAAGCACATCCTCGCCCGCTATCAGGCCGATCTCTACCGCGAGGCCGGTGTATCGGACGATCAGATCGCCAAGCTGCTCGAAGCGCTCGGCCTCCCGGCGCCGCACCATGACATGGATCAGGTCGAGCAATCGGGCGGTCCCCTTGAAGATGATGACGACGGCGATGAGACCATCGGCGAGGAGGACGACGATGACGATATCGTCTGACCACCTTGGTGGTCCGGGTGAGCCGCAACGGGCAGGGGGCAACTATGCTCTTCAGATGGATCAGTGGCACGCGCAGCAGTTGCTCCATGCCTGCCGCAGTTCCTTTCACCTCTTCGTCTGGCGCATCTTCGACATTCTGCATGAGCCGCGGGGTATCTCGTTCATCGACAACTGGCATGTCGAGGCCATGTGTCATGAGCTGGAATGCGTCTACCGCGGCGAGAACCGGCGCCTGCTGATCACCGTCCCGCCGCGCCATCTCAAGACGATCTGCACCTCGATCGGCTTTACCGCCTGGCTGCTCGGCCATGACCCCTCGACCAAGGTGATCCTGGCGACCTATGGCCACGACCTGTCGCGCAGCATCTTTGCCGATCTGCGCCGGGTCATGGAGCATCCGGTTTACCAGGCGCTCTTCCCCGCAACGCAGATCGCGCGCATCTCGGGTTCGGAGCTGGTGACGACGCGGGGCGGCGGAATGAAGGCGACGTCCGTCGGAGGCGCCGTAACCGGACGCGGCGCCGACGTTATCATCATCGACGACCTGATGAAGGCGGCCGATGCCCAGTCCGAGCCCGAGCGTCGGCGGGCCGAGGACTTCGTGAGCGGCACGCTCCTGTCGCGCTTCGACAGCAAGAGAGACGGTAGGGTCGTTTCCATCCAGCAGCGTCTGCATGAGGGCGATGTCGCCTCCTATCTCCTTTCGACCGGCGAATACCGGCATTTGAACCTGCCGGCGATCGCGCAGGAACCGCAGGAGATTGCGCTTGGCAAGGGGCGGGTCAAGTATCGTGCTGTCGGAGATGTCCTGTTCCCGCAGCAGGAACCGATCGAGGTCCTGAACCGCGTGCGCGCCGAACTCGGGCCGATGGTGTTTTCTGCGCAATATCTCCAGGATCCGACGCCGCCCGGCGGCAACCGCATGAGCTGGGGTGACTTCCACACCTATGAGGAGGCGCCCGAGCGGACTGAGTTCGCCATGGTGGTACAGAGCTGGGATACCGGCATGACGGCGCTTCCCCACAGCGACTATTCGGTCTGCACCACCTGGGGAGCACTCGACAGCAACAATTGGTTCCTGCTCGACGTGTTTCGCCAGCGCCTCGACTATGGCGACCTCAAGCGACGGGTCATCCAGCTGCGCAATCGCTGGAACGCGGATCGGGTCATCATCGAACGTGCCAATACGGGCATCGTCCTCATCCGCGAGCTCACGCGCGAGAATGCGTTTCGCGGCGCTCCGGTCGGTTATACGCCGCGCCTCGACAAGCAGATCCGCTTCGAGACGCAGATCGCACGGCTGAAAGACGTCAACTTCCACATGCCCGAGCAAGCCGATTGGCTGGCCGATTTCCGCCGTGAATGCCTCGCGTTCCCGAACGGACGCCACGACGACCAGGTCGATAGCATGACGCAGTTCCTCGACTTGATGTTCGGCTGGCGGCTCGGCCGCGCCTTTACCGACCCCTATCCGGGCCGTTCGGCGCGCCGCTAGGTGTTATTAGGCAGCGCTCGCGCACCAGCATAAAGGGCCGCCGGGTTCAACGGCGGCCCTTTTCATCTTCCCGGGTCCCGGCCTGCCTCAAGGCAAGGAGCCGGTCCACCGCGTCTTCGGCGGGAACGATCAGGGCGGCAAGGGCGGCCGGTTCGATCAGCTCGGACGGTGCGCGTTCGCTGAGATAACGCAGGACCGTCGTCAGGCCTTTCAGCGCACGAAGGTCGGGTTCCATCGCGACGGCGAGCGCGACCTGCATTTGTTTGTCGCTGGTCGTGCCGCCTGCGCTCTCATCCGCGCTCATGCCGCAGCCCCCTGGTTTGCGCTCTGCGCCGCCGACCAGGCGGAGAGTTTTGGTCTCAGAAGCGTCACCAGACGGTTTGCCGTGTCCGAGAGCCATCCGAGTTGCTCGTCCTCCCCAAGCCCGGCGGTCGATTGCGTGACCGACAGATCGGCCTTGAAGGGCTCTTCGGACTGGATCTTGATCTCCAGCGGCAATCCGCTTTCCGTGCGCAGTCCCTCGATCTGATCGTCCAGCATGGCTGCAAGCTGCCGGCCGGCCTCGTCGGTGAGTCGGGCAAAAATGCCCATCACGTCGTTGCTCGCACGATAGGCCGTCAGCCAACGCACCGGCGATTCCAGCGGTATGCGAACCCAGTTGTTGCCGCCGTGGGTCGGCGCAAGCTGTTCGGGGTGGTCGAAGCGGGTCTCCACTATGAAGCGGTCCCAAAACACCTTGTTGTGGTCGCGTTGCGCCGCCTTTGCCGGATCGACGATCTGATCGGCATCGCTTGCGCCATGGCCTCTCGCGCCCGCGCCATCCACCAGCACGCCGTCCACCCGCACATCCTTGACCGGAAGCGTCCGGCCGTCTTCGGCAACGATCACCCGGCTTTCGATCACCTCGGTGCGTGTCGGCACCCAGGGCACGACGATCGTATCGCCCCGCGGCGAACCCCACAGCTGGATCTCCAGCAGGCTGAGGCGGCCCGAGCCCATATTGCTGCTGTTGATATGGCCGGCCAAAGCCTCGACGTCAGAGCGGATGCCGTCACCGGCGATGACCAGGTGGAAGTCGCCAGTGGCGAGCGAGCGCGAGACGCCATCGACGAAGCGGGCCTCGTCGAGATCGGGCCACAGGGTCCGGGCATGGTCGAAGATCGGATTTGGACCCTGCCAGCGCCGCTGCTGCTTCAGGCGAGCCGTCAGGTCGCCGTAGCTCCAGCCCTTGAGAAGCGCGGCATATTCGAGGATCTGCGCGACGACCTCGCGGCGCGCCTGGGGATTGCGCCACAGCTTGCATTCGATCAGCATCAGGCGTCCGCTTCGGGTGGCGCAGAGCAGGTCGAGGAACACGACGCCGCCCTCGCGGCTCAGCGTCAGTTCGCGGCAGAGCGGCACGACGTCTCCGGCACCCGGTTCGATGAGCTCGAGCGGTATCAGCGCGGGATGGGCAAACAGCAGTTCCTGCAGCCACTTCTCGTCATAGCCGCCTGGAACGGAAGACAGCGTCCGGCGGCTGAAGGGGAGGGCGGTTGGAGGTCCTGCCGGCCCAATCGTATCCTGATCGACACTTGGAAGCAGGAGCGCTTGCATCACACGATCTCCAGCGCTTGAGGGCAATTCGTCGTTTCGGGCATGGCGGAACCTCCATAAACTTCGTCAGTCGCCATCCTGATGAAGTCGACTTCATGGTTGTGACCAATGCTCAAGTTCACTTCATGGTCAAGTCGAATTGTCGAAGTCATCTTCGCGCCATGACGGACAGGCTCAGACAAATCATCGCTTCCAGGGTCAAGGCTTCGCGCATGGCAAGAGGCTGGTCGCAGGAGGAACTGGCTGCCCGCATCAGTAAGACGCCCGAAAGCATCTCGAATATCGAGCGCGCCAAGCAACTGCCAGCGCTCGATACGCTGCTCGATCTGGCGCGGGTGCTCGACCTGCCGACGGTCGAGGTGATCGAAGCCTCAAAAGATGCCCGCAACGTGTCGCGCGAGCGGGCCGACAACGAGGCAAGGCTGGTGACCGTCGTGCAAGGGCTGAGCGACACGGCCGTCAGCATCGCGCTCCAGCAGATCGAGGCGTTGAAGACGCTCAAGTGAGCCGGCTTGCGGCGCGTCAGGTCTCTGATCTTGTATAGATCTGGTGCCTGGGGATTGTGACGTCCTTCGGCACCGGCGCCCGCGCAAAGATATCGACGACACCTGCACCCTGGCTCGCCCGCAACGATCCGGCTACGTCGATCGGCTCCATCGCGAGGTTGGCAAACCATTCATTTCCGGTCATGGCATATCGCTCCACCAGCTCCAGCCACCGTTTGGGGCGATTGAAGCGTTGGTGCAGGGCAAAATGGACTTGCTGGTTCAAGGCATATGGCGTCCAGCCGTAATAATCCTCGCTGTGATATTGCACCCGCTCCGTCGCGCCGGAGATGCAGCACTGCGTCGCCTTGGGCATCCAGCCATTGTCGATGAACCAGCCTACCAGCTGCCATCCGCGGACGCGCTCATCGTGGCTGAAGCCGTTGTAGGTGGGCAGGATGCCCCATGGCCATTTGCGCAAACCAAGCATGATGAACTCCGTATTGGTTTACTCAAGCAATGACGAAGTATGCTTCGTGGTCAAGGGCAAACACCGTCACGATATAAAATGGGAAGAAGAGCCTAAGGAAATGGTTGCTTTGGCCTCTGCACAACGATCGACGTTCTTTCGTGACCGTTTTGCGCCTTCATTCCGGTCGTTCGATCAAGCTCCGCGAGTTCCAGATAGCTGACGTCGCCGCCACTCAGCCTAGAGATCTACACGATCGAGCTGGCATGCGACCTTGCATCCTGGGATGCGTGCCTTGCCCACCTTGGGATGCGAGCCATAGCCTAATCGGTTACCCAGCCGCGCCTATAAACTTGACTGTCGATAATCGGACCGGCTGCTTGACTCCAACAACCCATCAGTGACGCTATCCATGCTGCAGCGGGCAGCTAAGGCCGTGGGCCGAACGCTGCAGATCGGGCTGGCCCGACCTAATTCAATTTGGCCGACAACGGGCGTGCACCAATGAGTACCTCTCTTACAGATAGCGGAACAGTGGAGCGGACTTTCTACCGTCTTACGAACGAGGAAGTGGCCGATCTCGAAACCGCGATTTCGACGGCGCGCCGCGGGTACTGGCGAAAAGAGCTAAAATGGGAAGACCTCCTTGCCTTCAGGCGGGTGCTGCTCGTCTCGGAAGCGGGGTCGGGTAAGACCTATGAGTGCCGCGCGCAGCAACAGAAATTGTGGAGCGAGGGCGAGGCAGCGTTTTTTCTTGATTTATCGGTCCTTGCGATGACGCCAATTGACGACATGCTCTCTGGCGACGAGTTGGATCGGCTGGAATATTGGAAACGTGCCCAGTCCGACGTAGCAACTTTTTTTCTCGACTCGATTGATGAGCTGAAGCTCACACGCGGCAAGTTTGACGTTGCGCTGCGCAGGCTTAGAAAGCTTGTCGACGGTCAGCTGGCCCGTATCCGCATTATTGTCACCAGCCGTCCGGTACCGCTCGACCGGAAGTTGATGGTCGACCAGTTTCCGATCCCAAAGCGTGAGACGGTTACGGCATCGGCAAATGCATTTGCTGATATCGCGATGCGCCACAACCGCCCGCAAAAAACCGATTATGACAACGATCATGAGGGGTGGGCCAATGTTGGCTTGCTGCCGTTGTCGACAAGCCAGATGCGAGCCTTGGCCATCTCCCAGAATGTTAGCAATCCTGATGACCTTCTGCGGGACATCGAACGGCGGAATGCAGAGGAATTTGCCGAGCGTCCCCAGGACCTCGTCGAACTATGTGCCGACTGGCGCGACCTCCAGCGCATCAGAACCCACCGCGAGCAAGTCGAGTCCAACGTTGCGACAAAGCTGAAGCCAAACGCCGAGCGTGAGGAACGGACAAACCTTTCCCTGCAGAAGGCCCAACAGCTTGCGAGCCGCCTAGCTCTTGCTGCGATCTTGATGCGAAAGCTCACCCTGCGGCACGACGCCAGCACCGACGACGTTGAGGCAAGCGTGTCTGCACTCGATGTATCGCGCTTAATCCCCGAGGCTTCAGCCGACGAGCAAAAGACACTGTTAGAGCGACCGCTCTTTGGCTTCGCAAGTTACGGCCGAGTTCGCTTCCACCACCGCTCCGTGCTGGAGTATCTCGCAGCGGTGCGTTTAGAAGCCCTTCTTCAGGAAGGCGTTCCCATGAAGTCGATCAAGCGATTTTTGTTCACGGAGACAGCTCAAGGATTGCCCGTGGTACGCCCGTCAATGCGTCCCGTCGCGGCATGGCTCGCACTTTGGCGTGACAGTGTATTCGATGAGATCGTCAGCCGCGATCCCTCGGTCATGCTGAATTTCGGCGACCCTCAGTCTCTTCGGCCTGACCAGCGCATGCGCGCGCTGGACGCATTCATCTCCAGATACAGGGAAGGCGAATGGCGGGGGCTCAGCATCCCGCACATTCAAGTTCGCCGTTTCGCCTCGCCCGATCTAGCCGAGACGATCAAGCAGCACTGGAACGCTGGTGTGCCAAATCATGAGGTCCGTGACCTGGTACTCGACCTCATTGCTGCCGGTCCCATACCGGAATGCGCCGACCTTGCCTATGAGGTCGCGCTTGATCAGGGCATGCCCGCCACCCTTCGGAGCACGGCCGTAAGTGTCCTTGTGACATTGGACGATCCGCGGGTCACCGCAATCGCGGAGAGCCTGGGGTCTATGCCTGATCTCTGGGACGACGAGGTTACCCGCCGAAGCTTTGCGCATCTCTTTCCGCACCACCTGCCGCTGGCTACTCTCGAAAAAATTCTCGTGCGGGTGCGCGAAGGTAAAGGCGCCGTCGGCTACCTGACCTATCACTTCCCGAAGATGATAGAGGGACTGGAGAGTGCAGACGCCGACCTCGACGGTTTGCGCGAGCTTCTGACGCGGCTAGTTGGTGATGGGGTGACGTGGGATCCTTCACGGCATCCCCATGTTGCAACGAACCGGCCAGACCTACTTGAGGCGCTGCTCGCAGCGTGTGGCCGCCAAGCGCATCTCGGGGTTCGCACTTCGGCATGGCTACGCTCCACCCTCCTAGCGTTACGGCTAAACGACGGCCGCCACAGTTCAGATGATCGCCCCGCGCCGCTCACAAAGGTGATCGCCAATTTGCCGACAGAAGCTAGGGAAGAGGCCTTCTGGAAGGAGGATGCGTTCTTGGCCGCTCTGCATCCGGAGCCGGACCCATGGCACCGGCTTTATACGATTTCCCATGATGGTGGGCTGACCCTAACGCCAGACTCGGACTTGGAATGGGTGAGTCGTCGACTTTCCAATCCTGACGAGCCGCTGGTCCACCGTCAGATGATGCTATGGGCTTTGATGACGGGTCTGTTGCACCGGCGTGGCGAAACGCCAGCCCCGCTGGAGGACCTCCGCCCCCTCACATCGGACTCGCCGGAGCTGACGGCGATGCTTGAGGATAGAATGAAGCCCCGCCCTCTTAGCGAGGAAATGGCCCGCCTCGAACGCAACCACGCGCGGCGTCAAAAGAAGGAGGAGCGTGATGGCGCTAAAGCACACGCAAGCTGGGTCGCCTTCTGGCAGGAGATCATCGACCACCCCGAGCAACTTTTCGGTGACAGCCGCGCCTCGGGCACGGCCTGGAATCTTTGGCGCGTGATGGAGCGGACTGGTTCCGAGAGCAGGTCCGCCGGGTGGAACCGCGCCTTCATCGAAGAGCAGTTTGGAAAGGAGGTGGCCGATAAGCTAAGGAATTCGATGCTTAAGGTCTGGCGTAATGATCGCCCTACGCTTCGAAGTGAACGACCTGACGGTGAGAAGAGGACGTTTCTTGTCCGATGGCAGTTCGGGCTGGCGGCAATCGAGGCCGAAGCCGAAGATCCGGATTGGGCGTCCAAGCTCTCGCCGGAAGAAGCTGAGCTCGCCTGCCGCTACGCGCCGATCCACCTCAATGGATTTCCGTCCTGGCTGGAGGCGCTCGCAGGTGCCCATCCCACCGCAATTGACAATGTTTTAGGCAGAGAAATCACCCTCGCGCTCTATGACACCTCCAATGAAGATCACTCTCACGTGATTCAGGATATCAAGTACGCATCTCCCGCTATCGCAGCCGTTTTCGTGCCGCGCGTGCGGCAGTGGTTGGAGTCGATGCTAAGCGGCCGCGGTTCCAATGTGCGGGCGTCGGAGACGGTCACTGACCACGCCATCGAAATCATGCTAAAATTTGGAAACGAGGATGACCGTGCATTTCTCGAAAGCGCGGTAGCGCGGTTCCTTGGGGCTGGCCTTAACGTTTCTGGGGCCGGGACTTGGTTACCTTTGCTATTCCGGCTCAACCCTGCGCGGGCAACTGATATCTTGGAAGCCGGTCTTACCGATGTCGAACCGGAAAAGGACAGTGTCGCGGTCGGGTGGTTCGCCCGGCTCTTTGGACGGGACCATGACGGGGGCGCTGTCTACCCGAAGGCGCCCGGATTTACGCCCGCCGTGCAATTGCGACTGGCAAAGCTCGCCTATCGCCACGTGCGCCCATCAGACGATGTTCGGCACGAAGGAGCCTACACCCCTGACACCCGCGACAACGCGGAAAATGCACGAAACAATCTGCTCGGCGCGGTGCTCGATCTCAGCGGCAGCGAGGGCTGGTCGACAAAGATGGCGATGATCAACGACCCGCTATTCGCGCATTTCTCGGATCGTGGGCGAATTTTGGCGGAAGAAAAGGCAGCAGAAGAGGCGGATGCCGCCACCTTATCGGAGAGCGAGTTCAAGACATTGGATACGTATGGCGAAGCACCGCCAAACACGCGCGATGCAATGTACCAGCTGCTCCGTGACCGCTTGGACGACATCGATGACGCCCTTTTGCAAGATACCTCGCCGCGTGAGCAATGGGCGCTGATCGAGGATGAGAGAGTGATGCGGCGAGCGATCGCCCGCGAGCTCAACGCAATGAACAACCACATCTACACCGTTGATCAGGAAGCTGCGACGGCCGACGAGAAGGAAACCGACATCCGGCTCCGTTCAACCTCGTCGCCGCAACAAGCGACGATCGAGTTGAAGATTGGGGAAAAGGACCGTTCTGCTGCAGATTTACGGAGCGCTCTCAAGGATCAATTGCTCACCAAGTACATGGCGGCGGAACATGCGAAGGTCGGTTGCTTGATGATCACCGTCAGTTCGGATCGAACCTGGAGGCACCCGGACACTAATGCGCAGATGACGCTGCCCATGCTGATCTCTTTCCTTGATGCTGAAGCTCGACGGCTTCAGCAAGAGCTGGGTGGCACTGTGAGGCTATTGGCTAAGGGTCTCGATTTGCGGCCACGATTAAAAACGGAAGCGGTCAGCCGGAAAGGTGGCTCATGACACTGGTCTGAAGCAAGTTGGAGGGACACCGCAGACGACTTGCCCATCGTTGCCCGAATTGCGCAGCTGCGCCTGGATTGGGGGCGAAGAGTCCAACGATAGTTCCGTTATTGCGAACAGGAGGAGACTGACGGTTGGCCAGCCAATAACCGCCATTCTTGTACGCTCCGGCGTGTCCGCCATCGACTGTTCACGCGCCAGAACCGGACGGTCCTCTTACGGCCCCATATCAGCCCTTCTACAGAGATAAGCCACTGCGCGACGCTCAACGATTTCAGCGCGTTAGGTCTACTCAAACAAAGGGGCCGCAAGTTCGATACCCTTCAAGAGCTTTCCACACGAGGTATAGAGAAAGTTGGACCTAGACCGCATTTTGCGTTAGTTCTCCAGCCTTCTTAAGGGCCAGGAACTCAATCTAAAAAGAACTATTCCAAAGGGACAAGGTCAGATTTTATCTACCAACCGGTAAATTGCGCGAGATTTTCTTTCGAAACGTTCGGCAAATCCGACAGGGCCTGATCCAGCCGGTCGAGTGCCTCCCGGATTTCACCCTCCGTTATGGTCAACGGCGGCGTGAATTCCAGGACGTTGCTGTTCATGCCGACATAATAGAGCACGACGCCGAGTTCGTAGGCGCGGTAGATCAGCTTTGCCGTCTCGGCGCGGGCCGGCGCGCGGCTTTGGCGGTCGAGCACGAGTTCGACGCCACAGGCGAGGCCCCGGCCGCGGATGTCGCCGATCAGGGGATAGCGTTCGGCGAGCCGTGCGAGACCGTCGCGCAGCAGCTTTCCGTTGCGGTCAGCGTCCGCCGCGAGGTCTTCACGGTCGATCGTTTCGAGAACCGCGAGGCCGGCGGCAGCACAGACCGGGTTGCCGTGCAGGGTCTGCATGGCAAAAGCACTGGCACAATCAAGGATTTCGGCGGGCGCGATAAGCGCCGAAAACGGCAGGCCACCACCAAGCCCCTTGCCGAGCACCAGGATATCCGGCACGAACCCCTCGTGCTCGTAACAATGCAGGCGGCCGCTGCGGGCAAGCCCGACCTTCACCTCGTCGCAGACGACGAGAATGCCGTGGGCGCGGCAGATATCGGCGAATTTCCGCAGGAAACCGTCGGGCGGCACGATAAGGCCGCCATCCGACTGGATAGGCTCGATGAAGGCCGCACCGATCGAGCCGGCCCGAACCTCAGCCAACTTCTCCCTGAGAAGCGTGAGAATGGCATCGCCGGTCGGGTCGTTCTGATAAGGGCGGTATTGATCAGGGTAGGGCAAAAGGATCAATCCCTCCGCCTTGGCCGCGCCGGCCTGAACGCTGTGGCCGGAAAATGCCATGGAGCCGACGGTGCAGCCGTGATAGGCGCCGACGAAGGCGATGATGCCGGTGCGGCCGGTTGCCTTCACGATCGCCCGATAGGCGGCTTCGTTGGCATCGGAGCCGGAATGGCCGAACCAGACCTTATGCCCGCCGCGATCGGGAAATGTCGCCAGCAGCCTTTCGGCAAGCGCCACGGCCGGTGCGTTCGAGGCGGAGAGGATGCTTGCGCCGGCGGGATTGGCGATAGCGGTGGAGACGGCCTCGACGATGGCAGGGTGGCCGTAACCGAGGCTCGCTGCGCCCCAGGCACCGGAGAGGTCGATAAGCTCGCGGCCATTTTCTTCCAAGAGCCGGGCGCCCTTTCCGCCGCTGATGGCAAGCGGGAAGAATCGCAGCTTCTGCAAAGTGCCGATCGCCGCTTCATCCCTGTCGTAGAGACTGTTGGCCATCAGCCCAGCTCCCTCGTTGCGGCCTCGAAACAGCGGGTGAGCCTGTCACCCCATGCACCGACGCCGGACAGCGTGTCGATCAGATCGTGCCGCACCTCGATGAGGGCGCCCGGCAGGCCGCGTGCATCGGCATGGACCGGCACGGTGTAGTCCTCATCCCGATGGATCGTGTAAGGCTCATTGTCGCCGATAGTGAGGCCGGACTCCGTCCGGAGTTCTCGGATCATTGTCCGGCCGAAGCCGGTTGCCGCGCCATAGAGGATGCCGGCATGCCACGGACGCTGCTTGCCGAAATAGATCGGTGTGAAGGAGTGGATGCCGACGACGATGGGGCGCTTGCCCTGTTGCTGCAACAGGTCGAGCCGTCTCGCGACGGCTTCGGCATAGGGTGTGAACAACGTCTCGATCCGCTGCGCCTTCTCGGCGTCCGTCAAGCCGATATTGCCGGGGATCTCGGTCGTTTCGCTGGTTTCCGGAATGGCGGAGGGCACACCGAGTGGGCGATTGCAGTCGATGACGAGTCGCGAATAGTTCGTCATGAACAGCGGGGCATCGAGTGTCCGGCTGAGATGCAGCGAAAGCGCGCTGACGCCGATGTCCCAGGCGATATGGCGCCGGCGCTCCGTCTCCGGCAGGCCGAGATCGCCGAGCGCCCGCGGGATACGGTTTGCGGCATGCTCGCACAGCAGCAGATAGGGCGAGGCACCATCCGGATTGACCACGCTATAGGGCGGCGGTTCGTCGATGGCGAGCAGCGGCAGGGCCGGATCGTGCCGCCATCGGTTTTCAGGGCGGGGAGCAGCGTTGCTTGAGGTCATGGCCGGCCCCATCAATAGACGGTCGCGTAGCGGGCGCAGAGGTCTTCGGGCGAAAGACCCTCGACGATTTCGATCTCCTTGCGCTTCATGGCGAAGTAGCAGTCGAGGAAATCCTTCGAGAACCAGCCCGTCACCACGTCATCGGCAGCCAGTGTATCGAGAGCCTCCGAAAGACTGGAAGGCAGGCGACGGATGCCGAGCCTCGCCTGTTCCTCGGCGGAGAATTCCGACGGGTCAGTGTTGATTAATGGCGGCTGTTCCAACCCGGCGCGAATGCCCTCGAGGCCGGCACGCAGCACGACGGCCAGCGACAGATGCGGGCTCGCGCAGGCGTCCGCAGCGCGGTATTCCATGTTGAACTGTTTGGCCGGGTTGCTGCCGGGCAGGTCGAGCGTCGGGCAGATGCGCAGCGTCGCTTCCCGGTTCTTTTCGCCGAGGCAGGTATAGGCCGCGCTCCAGTGATGCGGCACGAGGCGCATGTAGGAGAGCACGGAGGGCGCGGTGAAGGCGGCCAGCGCCGGCAGGTGCCTGATAACGCCGGCCGCGAAGGACCCGGCGACCTTGGAGAGCCGTCCGGGGCGCGAGGCGTCGAAGGTCACGGGGTTGCCGTCGAGATCGGTGAAGCTGACATGCAGGTGCACGCCGTTGCCGACGCCGTTGGGGTCGGTCTTCGGCGCGAAGCTGGCGGTCCAGCCGAAGAGGGCGGCGACCTCGCGGGTCACGGCGCGGATCGTCGCGCCGCGGTCGGCGGCGACAAGGGCCGGGGCGGGACGGCAGGTGACTTCGAACTGGTCCTTGCCATATTCCGGCAGGAACATTTCCGGCTCGGCGCCGGCTTCCTTCAGCGCGGTCATCAGCAGGGATCCGAAGGGTTCGGCGCGGCGCTGGGCGCGCAGGCCGAAGGCGGGTGCCGCGAGCCAATTGGCCCCGAGAACCTGGAATTCCTGTTCGACCGCGCTGATGACCTTGAGGCCCGCTTCCTTCTCGAAGTCGGCCAGCGTCGCCTTGAGGAAGCTGCGCACGCAGCAATCCCACGGCTCGCCCTTCAGATCGGTGATGTCGGAATGATAGAAATGCAGCGGCGTCTCGTCCGGCAGGCAGGTGACGCGGGCCTTGCTTTCGGGATCAGCCATCAGCCGCAAGTCGCCGGCCGAGCCCCAGGGATTGGGGTCGGCGATGAGATCGAACGGCGTCAACGCGAGGTTCGCCGGCACCCAGCCGACGCCTTTGCGCAGGTAGTCTTCGATCTCGGCGGCGGCGAAGCTGCGGCCGCGGGTGATGCCGGCAATATCGGTCGTGACGAAGGTCGCAAGTTCCGTCAGATCGGCGAAGGCCTTGCTGCTGCTGTTCTCGTTCATGGTGATCCCCTTGTGATCCGATCAGGCGCGGCCGAGTGCGGAAAGGCGGCTGACGACGGTCTGCGTGTCGGTGATCCAGCAGTAGCCGGAATAGGCGCGCATCGCTGCGTCGTGACGCTCCTGGCTATAGGTGGCGCAGGCATCCTCGACGACGGTGACGAGATAGCCACGGTCGGCAGCATCGCGCACGGCCATGTCGACGCATTGGTCGGTGACGACACCGGCAATGATCAGATAGCGCGTGTTGAGATTGCGCAGCACATAGTCGATGTTCGTCGAATTGAAGACGCCGGACGAGGTTTTGGGCAGTACGATCTCGTTGTCGATAGGCGCCAGCGCCGGGATGACCTGTCCTTCGGGCAAGCCCTTCGGCACATGCATGTCGGAGAGCTTGTGGTCCAGCGAACGGTCACGGCCGTCCAGCGTCAGGCTCTCGATGATGGTGTGGAGGACGTTGCAGCCGGCCTTGCGGCCTGCTTCGAGAATGCGCACCTGGTTCGGAATGACCTTTTCGCGCAGGCGGCGGTGGTAGTAGCTGTCAGCGTCCTGCGGATGGGTCGGGTCGAGGTTCGGCTCGCACCAGATGCGCTGCATGTCGACATAAAGCAGGGCCGTCATGCCGTCCTCATAGGCGCTGTCGCGCCGCAGCAGGTCCTTGCCGTATTGCACTTCAATCGCAGTCATGTCTGTCCTCCAGTGGATGTCGGTTCGCCCTGAGGGCACTGTGTCATTTGCCGCCGTCGACCGGCGGGCTGTAGGCGTCTTCGGTGATGGCGTAGCTGCGGCGCAGGTCCTCCATGCGCTCGATGCGGCCACGCGATTGGCTGGCGAGACGGGCAGTGAGGCCGGCGATCAACGCCTCGGTCTGGGCGATGGCGGGCACCATCGTGTCATAGGGCGAAACCGTATCGACCGGCGCCATCAGCGTGACCGAGGCAAATTCGGCGATCGGCGAGACCCAACGGTCGGTGAAGAGCACGATGCGCGCGCCCTGTTTGGCCGCCTGCCGGGCGAAACGGATCGTGTCGATCTGGTAGCGGCGGTAGTCATAGACGAAGAGCACGTCGCGCTTGCCGAGATCGACCAGCTGATCGACCTGATCGGCCTGCGAGCCGTTGATCCAGCGCGTTTCGCCGCGCAGCTGCTTCATATGCGACCACAAGAGACCGGCAAGGAAGCCGCTGAACCGTCCGCCGAGGCAATGAACGCGCATGTTGAGATCAGCGGCGGCATCGATGGCGGCTTCGAAATCGTCGGGCGGCAGCATCTGCATCGACGCTTCCAGCGCGTGAATGCTGGCGCGCAAAAAGTATTGGTAGAAATTCTCCTGCTCCAGCGACGGCTTGCGCGTGTCGAGCATGGAGAGTGGCGAACTCATCCGCTCCTGCACTTCGCTGAGCAGCGCCGCCTGGAATTCCGGATAGCCTTCGAAGCCAAGCTTGTTGGCAAAACGCACGACCGTGGGATTGCTGACATCGGCAGCCGCGGCAAGGTGCGCGACCGTATTGAGGCCGGCTGCCGGATAGTTCGACAGCAGCTGCCGTACGATTTTCAGCTCCGCCCGTGTGAAGGCGATTTCCCCGTCCGTCAGTCGGTCTCGAATGGCCATTGCTTGCCTCCCCCTCGTGATCGGCGTTCGTGGCGCGATTTTAATTTTGTTACATTCTTGCTAGCAGACAATAAAAAATGAAACAAGATTGACATATGCGTTTTCTCGATTAACGTTTGTTGCGGGAACGGGCTCGACAAACGAAGCCGCAAATCGGGAGAATGCTGATGGTGCGCATAAGGCGCGGAACCGTCGTCGGGATCGTCGCGACGGTGCTTCCCCTGGTGATCGCAGCCCTGGTGGCGAAAGGCCTCTTTCCGGGAGCGGGAGAGCGGCTGGTGACGCTGTTCCTGATCAACGTGACCGCCGTCATCGGCATCGGTGTCTACAGCGGCAATTCGGGTATCATCTCGTTCGGCAATGTCGGCTTCATGGCCGTCGGCGCCTATGCGTCCGGCCTCCTCACCATCAATCCGATCGTGCAGAAGACGGCGCTGCCGCATCTGCCGGACTGGCTGATGGGCTGGGGCATGCCGTTCCTGCCGGCACTTCTTGTGGCGCTCGTCGTGGTGGCGCTGGTGGCGGTCGCCATCGGCATTCCGGTCGCCCGGCTCGCCGGTTCCTCCGCCTCGATCTGCACGCTCGGCTTCCTCGTCATCGTGCATGTCGTGCTGGTCGCTTCCAGCGATTTCACCCGTGGTAGTCAGACCTTTTTCGGCATTCCCCGTGCGGTGAATATCTGGGTCGCGCTTCCCTTCGCCATTCTCGCGGTCGCCGTCGCGCGCATCTATCGCGACAGCGCCGCCGGCATGAAGCTGCGCGCTTCGCGGGAGGATGAGATCGCCTCGACGGCCGTCGGCGTCAATGTGCGCCTGCACCGCTTCCTGGCCTGGGTGCTGGGTGCGATCCTGTCCGGGGCGGCGGGCGTGCTGTTTGCGCATTTCATCGGCGCCTTCTCGCCGAAGGATTTTTATTTCAACTTCACCTTCATGCTGCTCGCCATGCTCATCCTCGGCGGCATCACCACCGTCTCCGGCGCCGTCGTCGGATCGGCTGTCATCATGCTGATCGTGGAGCTGCTGCGAAAGCTGGAAGGCGGTGTCGATCTCGGCGCCTTCTCGCTGCCGACGGTGTTCGGCCTCACCGATATCGGCATCGGTCTTGCCATCCTGCTCGTCATGTACCGCCTTCAGGATGGTCTTCTCGGCGTGCGCGAGATTGACGAGCAGGTGCCGTTCCTCAAGCGGCTTTCCGCTGGCGTCGTCAAGCCGGTGGCCGAGCAGCCGGCGCAGGCCGCAGCAAAAGAACCGGGCACCTTGCGTGTCGAAGATGTCGGCAAGCGTTTCTCCGGGCTGGTCGCGCTGGAAAAGGCCGATTTCGAAATCCGTCCCGGCCTCGTTACCGGCCTGATCGGCCCGAACGGCGCCGGCAAGTCGACGCTCATCAACAGCGTCTCGGGCGTTGTGCCGCCGTCCACCGGCAGAGTGATGATCGATGGCACGGATGTCGCGTCGCTCCCGGTGCACCGGGTTCCGGTCACCGGCCTTGCCCGGACCTTCCAGAACATCCGTCTCTTCAAGAACCTCACCGTCCTGGAAAACGTCACGGTTGCCGCGAGCGCCATAGTCGGCGAGCGCGATCCCGTGGACCTTGCCCGCGAGGCGCTGGTTGAGGTCGGTCTCGGCACTGTCGAGGGCCAGCTTGCCGGCACGCTGTCCTACGGTGCGCAACGGCGGCTGGAAATCGCCCGCGCGCTGGCGCTGAAGCCCCGCTACCTGCTGCTCGACGAGCCCGCCGCCGGCATGAACCCGGCCGAAACGCAGGAACTGATGACCGTGCTCGATCGCATCCGCACGAAGCACCGGCTCGGGCTCCTCGTCGTTGAGCACGACCTCAAGCTCATCATGCGGCTTTGCGACGTGGTCGTAGTGCTCAACAAGGGCCAGCAGATCGCAATCGGCACGCCCGCTGAAATCCAGGCCAACCCCGCCGTCATCGAAGCCTATATCGGTCGCCGCCGTTCGGCCGCGCAGCAGACGAAGCCCGCAATCGACGCCGCCGTGCCGGATCTCGATCCGCATACCGCCGGCAAGCCCGCATAACCACCAGAGGAGAATAAGAATGAAAACGACGTTGAAGGCCTTGTTCTTGTCCACCGCGCTTGGCGCTCTCGCGTTCCCCGCACTTGCCGAGGACCTTGTCGTCGGGCTTGCAACCGCGCAGACCGGCGGCCTCGCGCCCTATGATCAGCCGTCGCTGAAGGGCCTGCAAATGGCCGTCGACGAAATCAACGCGGCCGGCGGCATCGCCGGTAAATTCCCGATCAAGATGATCGCCAAGGATACCCGCTCGGATGCCGCCCAGACCGCGCTCGTCGCGCAGGAACTGGTTGACGAAGGCATCAAGATCCTGATCACGCCCTGTGATGCCGACCCGTCGATCGCGGCCGGCCAGATCACGCAGGCCGCGCAGATCCCGGCCTTCTCCTTCTGCGCCACCACGCCGACCATGCCGCTCGCCGTCGGCGACTACATGTTCGGCAACTATCCGGCCGATAACGTCCAGGCCGCCGTGCTGGCGAACTACGCCAAGGAAAAGGGCTTCAAAACCGCCTATGTGCTGAAGTCGCCGGATACCGCCTATACGCTGAAGCTGCCGGAATATTTCGCGACCAGCTTCAAGGGCAAGGGCGGCGAAGTCGTCGGCGAGGGCACCTACAGCATGGGCCAGCAGGATTTCAGCGCCGAAGTCACCAAGATCAAGGCGCTGAACCCGGCGCCCGACGTCATCATGACCGCCGCCTATGAACCGGATTTCCCGGCCTTCATCCGTCAGCTGCGCGGCGCGGGTGTCGCCACGCCGATCCTCGGCAGCGACGGCATCGATTCCCCGACGACCTTCGGCCTCGGCCCGTTGGTTGACGGCGTCGTCTTCACCACGGCCGGCTTTGCGACGGAGGGCAGCCCGCTCGCCGCCTTCAACGAGAAGTACAAGGCGAAGTTCGGCCAGGACCCGGATACGGTCTACATCGCCAACGGCTACGATCTCGGCAAGGTCATCGAGGCGGCCGTCACCAAGGCCGACAGCGTGGACTCGACTGCCATCCGTGAGGCCATCGCCTCGCTCGACGGCGTCGAGGGCGTGACCGGCAAGATCAGCTATGTCGGCACGCAGGGCATGCCGCTGCGTTCGGTCTCGCTGGTGCGCATCGAGGGCGGCAACCGCTCGCTGGTCAGTCAGGGCGTGCCGGCGGCCGAGGACGTTCCCGCACCGTGATCTCTCAAGCGATGCCCTCCGGCGTCAGTCGGAGGGCGATCTTCCTGCTGTTGGCCGGGGCGGACATGCCGCGGCGAGGATTTGCCGATGACGCGTGAGACTTCCGACGATACCCCCTTGCTCGAGGTCAGCGGCCTCAAGGTCGCCTATGGGCCGGTCGAGGCGCTGAAGGGCGTCGACCTCAAGGTCCGCAAGGGCGAGATCGTCACCCTGCTCGGCGCCAATGGCGCGGGCAAGAGCTCGACGCTCAATGCGCTCGTCGGCCTCGCCGCCAAGAAAGCCGGCCGCGTGACCTTCGCCGGCAAGGACATTTCCGCCCTGCCGCCCGAGATGATCGTGCGCATGGGCATGACCTTGACGCCCGAGGGACGTCGCATCTTCCCGACGCTGACGGTCGATGAACACCTTCTTCTCGGCGGCGCCATGCACAAGGGCAGGGGACAGATCGACACGGTGCGCGAAGACATGCTGTCGCGCTTCCCGATCCTCAAGGAGCGTCTGCACCAGAAGGCCGGCTCGCTCTCCGGCGGCGAACAGCAGATGCTGGCGATTGCCCGTTCCATGATGTCCTCGCCCGATCTCCTGCTGCTCGACGAACCTTCGCTCGGCCTTGCCCCACAGATCGTCGACCAGATTTTCGAGCTGATCGCCGGCCTGCGCGCACGCGGGCTGACGATCTTGCTCGTCGAGCAGAACGTGTCGCTGTCGCTGGAGATCTCCGACGCCGGCTATGTCATGGCGAACGGCCGCATCGTGCTGTCCGGCTCCGCTGCCGATCTGCGCAATTCCACCGAAATCCAGGGCGCGTATCTCGGCGCGTGACCGGCAAGAAGGAAAACCATCCATGGACATGTTCCTGCAGCAACTGGTCAATGCGCTGAGCCTTGGCGGCACCTATGCGCTGCTCGCGCTCGGCCTTGCCGTCGTCTTCTCGATCATGGGCTTGATCAACTTCGCCCATGGTGAGCTGATGACGGCCGCCGGCTACGGCCTGTGCTTCGCCCTCATCGTCGGCATGCCCTTCGGCGTTGCCGTCATCTTCGCGCTTGCCGTCGCGATCGTGCTGGTGCTGCTGATGGAGCGCATCGCTTTCCGCCCGGTGCGCGGCGCGAGCGGCACGACGCTGCTTCTGACGAGCTTTGCCGTCAGTGCCATCCTGCGCGTGCTGTTCCAGAACTTCATTTCCGCCCGTCCCAAGCCGGTGCCGATGCCGATGAGCCTGTCCGGCACGATCGAGATTGGCGGTCTGCATATCGGTGTTATCCAGGCGATTTCCATCCTCGTCACCGTCATCATGCTGGTCGGCCTCAACCTCTTCCTGCGCACCACGGTGTTGGGCCGGGCCATGCGGGCGGCGTCGGAGGATTTCGCCATCGTCCGCCTGATGGGCATCCGCGCCAATGCTGTCGTCGCCACGGCCTTCGCGATTTCCGGCCTCATGGCGGGTGTTGCCGGCATTCTCTGGGTGGCCCAACGCGGCAGCGTCGATCCGCTGATGGGCTTCCTGCCGGTGCTCAAGGCCTTCATCGCGGCGATCATCGGTGGCCTCGGCAGCCTTTCGGGCGCCGTCGCCGGCGGCTTTCTGCTCGGCTTCATCGAGGTCTTCCTGCAGGCCTACCTGCCGGAAAGCCTACTCAGCTATCGCGACGCCTTCACCATTTTGCTTGTCATCGCAGTTCTGTTGTTCGCACCGCAAGGCTTGTTGGCTCGCAAGGCGATCGTGAAGCTCTGAGCGAGGTGTCCTGCTCACCTGGGATGCCCTTGATTCGCCGGTGCAAAGACGAGGGCACAATGTGGGTGAAAAGAACTTGTTCCTGCTGGGCCCCGGATAGCTGAATATAGCGCTTTCAGGCGCCTGCAGAATTATAGAGAATGTCAGCCCGCCAAAGGCGCAACTATCGGGCCGCTGGTTCGAGCCCATTCAAGAGCTCAATTATAGCGTTCCATCGCGTCGATGATATTGTTGGAGGGCGCGGCGTGGCGCCCTTCGGTGTACCCAACCTGCTGTTATTTTCCGCGCTGTCGAGGGTAGGGGCTATGCTCTGCTCTTATCTTCATCCGTACCGCGCTGAAACTTTGTTTCGCCTCGGCCAGCCGACCGGGAGGATTGCCTATCGACTCATCAGGCGTAGCAGTTCATGCTTCTGTGCTTGCACTTTAAAAAGGTGCTACGTTTTCCTCGGAAAGACGCACTGATCTTCGTTATCGGCGACTTTTCGAGAGCGGGGTGGCATTGGTTCTAACGGCAACCCCACGGAGGAATAGCTATGACCATCAAACCTATGAAATTCACTGTGAAGCAAACTTTGATGGTCGAAGGGCACGAGGTGGGGGACGGTATCTATGTGGGGCAAAAGCTGTCCGACACTGAGATTGAGCGCTCGAAGAGCCGGAACGCGTCTTACTTCTTGCACTTCGCACCGCCGAACGTGGCCGATGATCTCGCTGTCGTGCAGCGCTTTGATCTCGACGTTACCGAGTACGTGCAAAAAGGTCAGATCGTCGTCACCTAGGCGACGCGCAGGCGCCTTACGGAACCGGCGCAGCCCTCGTTTCCAACTGCCTTATTTGATTGCTTGCTAATGCCGCCATAAGCGCGCAAGGTCGTTACTCCAGCAGCCATCATTACGGGCGCTGCTGTTTGAGGGCTTGCTACCCTGGCCCCAAAGAGAGGAGGACGACATGTCTTCCAACTTCGCAACTCATCAAGATCGATATCTCGTTGCTGCGACCGCGTCACAGTTCGCTGTCGGTGCAAGCATTGTTATGATCGTCTACGTCCTCATGGATGGCTGGCTGTGGTAGGCGCCCGGCTAGGAAGCCGGAAAACCAGGGCTAGATTTCGAAGCGCCGTCTATCGGGCGCTTCCGCCCGCCTCCAATTTAGCTGCTGCAGCTACCAGCACATCACAGGGCGAACGCGTCATGAGAACGACTGAGAAAGAAATTACATTCCACAGGCCTTTCCGGCTTGAATCACTCGTTGAGCCGCAAGAGGCCGGCACGTACCGCCTAATAGTCGACGAAGAACTCATCGTCGGATTGAGTTTCCCCGCCTACAAGCGCGTAGCTACTCATCTTGAGATACCGCGCCTCTCTTCATCTTCGATCGTTCGCCAACGCCTTCAGGTTTCGTACGATGACGTTCATCGGGCCTTAGCTCTCGATGCCAAGGCCTGAATGGCTAACGTGCCACCGTCTTCGAACTGAATTTGCCTTCGACCGCTCTATTGAAAGGATGACATTATGTCTTCCACCACTTACCGTTTCCAGAACCGTCAAGTCGTTACCGAGATGGCCTCCCACTTCGCGGTTGGCGCTAGCTTAATCATGACCATCTATGTTCTCTCAGAGGGCTGGCTGTGGTGATCCTGACCTTCAAAGCATCGAGGACGAGCAAGAGCCTTAGTAGCGAGGCCCAACCGGAATACAAAGAAGCTCGCGATGTCGCCCGCCTATTCGAAGGTCCGGCCAGACGTTTCGCGGAGGCGAAAACACCCCGCCGCTGCGAAGCTCTCAATATCTGGGATGATGAGCACGACTTGTAGGAAGCGAATCTTCCAGTTCGCCAGCATCTCCACCGGCACGGGCATCGACCTCCGTCGGGTATCAGCCGGTTGCTATATGGTCGTTGACCACCTACACAAGCTCATCGGTTTAGGCGCGCCTCTTGCGCTCATGTCTTGCGACAATCCCTAGGAGAACATCGTGGCGCAATCCAAAGACGCTTCGGCGTCTGCCCAGAAGTACGATGCCAAGACACTGGCGAAGAAGCACCGGATCTCCGTCGAGGATGCAGGGCGGATCCTTGCCGAGCACGGCAACGACCGGAAAGCTGCTGACAAGGCTGCGCGATGTATCGCAGTGTGACATTGTTTAGTGCCAGCCCTGCTTCCAACATCGGCGGGCCATTTCCTGGATTTCGAACGCTGAGACGCCGAGTCGTCACACAAATACGTGCCTTCGTGACCTTCGAAGCAAAGGCCGACGACCGCTGGTTGTTGAATTTCTTCCACGGTCAACTCGCTTGCGGCAGGCGCTCCCTCATCCTCAATATGGTCGACGACGTCGCGTGCAAACCCGAGGAGATGCCTTGGGCGAGCCGAGATCACATCATTTCATAAGCCCGGCCAAGCGCAGCGCGTTTTCGATAACGGATTGAATTTTGTTCCCGCCACCGTCGCTCGGGTGTCTGGCTGGCCGCTCGTCGAAAGTTTCAGCCTTCGGTCGCTGGCGTCGCTCAAAGGAGGCTGCGAGGCCCCATGTCCTTGCGATCTCAACGGTTGAGGAAACGCCGACATCCAGCATGAAGGGCGCGGCGTGGCCATAGCCGGTGGAGGCATCGACGGGTGTGCCGTGGGCCATCCCGGAGATCCAGTAGAGTTCGATTGTATCAGTGCCGCGCCCGTCGCGCCAGGCCGACCGCGAATAGTTAGCGAACATCTCTGAGGATGTCGGCTGTTCCGGCAATGCATGGACACCTCGCCACTGCGCGACGATCGCCGCCGCGTTTTCCGGCACGACCGTGTTGTCACCGGTTCCGTGCCAGACGGAAACCGTCGGCCACGCCCCCTCATGCCGTGAGGCGGCGCGCAGGCTTGCTTGCAGGGCGTTCGTCTTGGGAAGTCCTTGCCCGCGCATGCGATCGAATGCTTCCGGCACGGTGGACGCGGCTGCGTATGGAAGGCCAGCGATGATGGCGCCGCCGGCAAAAACGTCCGGGTAGCAGGCCAGCATTGCATTCGCCATGGCACCGCCGGCCGAAAGGCCGGTTATGTAAACCCTGCGATCATCAATGCGATGTTCGGCGACCAGCGTGGCGATCATCTGCCGGATGGACATGGCCTCGCCCTCATTGCGCTGTGTGTCGGCGGTATTGAACCAGTTGAAGCACAGGTTCGCGTTGTTCTGCCGGACCTGTTCCGGAAATAGAACGACGAAACCGTAATCCTCCGCCAAGGCGGACCACCCTGAGCCGGCGTCGTAACCGGCGGCAGTCTGCGTGCAGCCGTGCAGCACAACAACCAGGGCCGGCGCAGCAGGCAAATGTTTCGGAACGTGGTGCCATGCGGTCAAAGCACCGGGGTTGCTCCCGAATTGATCGAGCTTCCTGAGAATGGAACCGGTCGGGGTGGCGGGTTTCACCGCGCGCAACCGGGCAAGGCGTTCGAGCGTATCGGACAGAGATCTCATGGGGTGCTCCAGGGGCGCGCCGGATTGGCGCATAGACCCTAACACCTCAGCAGCGATATGGTTGCTGCACTGCACAATGAATCTGATTTAAGAAAGAAGCAACTCCGAGATGCGGCTTCGATCAGGCTTAGCGTTTGACGATCAATGCGGCTTCTTCGTCGTCACACTGGCGCCCTCCGAGGGCGGCGGCAGCGGACGATCAACGCACCGACGAGCAGCGACCGCGCGCCGAGCATCGCCACCGTGCGGCGGACTTCCATTGCCGCGTATTGTGCGAAAAATAGGAGCGAAGGGGGTGCTGACGGCCTCTCTTAAATACAACCAGACGCCGAGAATATTGGAAGTCAAAAACTAAAAATTGACAACGGGATAGGACGCGCCTATATACCGCTTGTCGATATTTGCTTGCTTAGCTTTGATTGTCGCGCGCTTGGCACCGTGCCCTGAACGAACCTTTTCTTTCAAAATCGCTATCACATCTGCAACGCCGCGGGCGTTGTGGTTCTCTTATTGCTATGAAAGGGTTCACCATGACCACTGGCACAGTTAAATGGTTCAATTCCACCAAGGGCTTCGGCTTCATTCAGCCTGACAATGGCGGCGCTGATGCCTTCGTCCACATTTCTGCCGTCGAGCGCGCCGGTATGCGTGACCTCGTCGAAGGTCAGAAGATCGGCTTCGAATTGGAGCGCGATAACAAGTCGGGCAAGATGTCGGCCTGCAATCTGCAGGCTGCCTAAGCCATCCGGTATCTGCTTTCCGTTGACCACGGATGTACTGGCACTGTCGAGAGCATGATACCACCCAAGGTCAGGCAGCGTGCCTGGCCTTTTTTGTTGCCGCACCATCCTGCGGCGCCCCAACCGGAAAAACCATGTCACACACACATAGCAAATCTCGCGAAAAGGCGGAGATCGCCTTCGCCAATGCTCAATCGCAATTCTTCGCGCGCAACAGTGCCGCTGAGGAGCTGGATTCCATCGTTCTGGCCCGTGAGGAGAAGACCCGACGGCTTCGCGAGGCGCGCCTTGCAAAAGAACTGACCGATCGGGAGGCGGCGATCATCTCTCTCCTCGCCAAACGCGCCAGAACGGCCTGACTTGTAAACTACGACCCACAGGACAAAGATTTGAAACACGCCAGAAACAATGACCTCTCCGATCGCCGTAGCGCGGCTGCGGAAGCAAAGTCCGCTCTCCTGAGTGCCTTTCGTACGGCAAGCACTACTGACGAACCTGCCAGATTGGCGAGGCAATCGGAGCGGGCGACGATCGCCGCCGCCAGGGAAGAGCGGCGTCTCGAGCGCGAACGGGTGAAACGCGATGAGGCCGAACGCCAGGCAGCCGAGGCAGCCGAGCGACAGGCGGCTGCGGATGCGGCGTCGCGCGCCGAAACCGAAGCGCGTGAAGCCGCAGAAAGAAATCGTATCGCACGGGTTGTCGACGACGCGGCCGCCCGCAAGGCCGAACGCGATCGGCGCTACGCCAATCGCAAGGCCAAGCCTGCCTAGCGTCCAAGTCTTGGACGTCTAGCCCGAGTCCTTGAGCTGATCGAATGTGCTGCCAGCTTTCGTGCTGCCGCTTTTTCTTGAGAACGCTATGGGTTGCGCGAGAAGCCGAATTCGTCCGCTCCCCAGGGGTCTTATCGCCATGGGCGTCGCGGTAAGTGCTTCCACCGTGAGCACTTTCCTGCCACACAGATTACTTGAGGACGTTTCCAACGCTAGCGTTGGTCGACTGATCCACCGATCGGCATGCGAAACGTGAATCTCGTTTCTTTCTCGTCCGACGTTACATCGATGCGTCCATCGTGCGCCTGCGCGATCTGGCTGGCAATATAAAGCCCAAGGCCAAGGCCCTGCATGCTGGGCCGGACCTCGCCGCGGTAAAATGGCCGGAAGAGGCGGTCCAGAGCGGCCTGCGGAATGGGTTCACCGCCATTGGCGACAGAGAGCAGAAAGTCCCCTTCGGCCGTCCTGGCTTCGACCACGATGGGGCGGTCTTCCGAGCCGTGCGCGATAGCATTACCGAGCAGGTTGGAAAACATTTGGGCAATGCGCGGGTGATCGACATCGACTGTTTGAGGAAGATCGAGGCGCATCTCGATATTGCGCTCCGGATGACCCGCCTTCATCTCATTGACTACCTGGGCGATTGTCGGCTCGATCCTTTGTCCGGATGAAGGCTCGACGTGGATGCCGCCACCAAGGCGGCCCCTCGCGAAGTCCATGAGGTTGTCGATCAAGCCTTCCATTCTCTTGATGCTTTCCCTCATCAGACGCAGCACGCGGATCGATTTGGGATCGCCGTGCATTTGCGTCAAAATGTTCGTGCCGCCTGCGAACCCTGCCAGGGGATTGCGAAGGTCGTGTCCGAGAACCGCAATGAACTGCTCCCGTAGTTCGGCCTCCTCGACTGCCTGCGTCTGCTGAACCGCTGCATCGGTAATGCGGTGCTGTAATCCCGCATTAATTTCCTCCAGCTTGCCGCGCGCCTCCCTTTCCGATCGACGAGCCTCGGACAGCTCGCGTTCGTGCCGGCGTCGCTGTGGTGCGCGGAAGAGCGTGACCCGGGTGAAGGCCAGTTCGCCAGAAATCCGGCGTTCGGCGGCGTTGGCCAACACAGGAAGGAGAGTGCCATCCGGTTTCAGGAGGTCGAGAGCAACCTCCTCGAAGAACCCCTGCATACGAAGCAATGGAGCAAAGTGAGTTTCGTAGAAGATACTACCTGCAACGTTCAGGATGTCACGAAGCCGCTTGCCGACGAGATCGTCGGAGGACTTGCCAAGCCAGTTGCAGAGGGTGGCGTTGACCCGGACGACCTTGCCGTCCGCCCCAAGCGACAGGTAACCGCAAGGGGCGTTCTCAAACAGGTCCTGAAAATCGGAGTCAGAGAGGTCAGAGGAACTCATTCATCGCTTCAATCACTGCGGCCGGTGCGCTTAAATTAGGGCAGTGCCCGGTGGCATCCAGATAGACGATCTGACTACCCTCGATCTCGCGGCGAACGTATTCGCCGACTTCTTCCGAGGCGATGATGTCGTCTCGGGTCTGCAGGATCAAGGTATCCGCGATGACTTTTTTCAGGTCGGTGCGGTTGTCGGAGGTAAACGTCGTTCGGGCAAAATGCCGAGCAATTTCAGGATCTGTCCGGCAGAACGAATTGACCAGCTCCTCCCCAAGCTCGGGACGGTCCGGATTGCCCATGATCGCCGGGGCCATGGCTGCCGACCAGCCAAGGTGGTTGTCGGCCAATGATGAGAGCAGTTCCTCAATCTGAAGCGCGCTGAATCCGCCGGCATAGTCCCCGTCGTCGATATAGCGCGGCGATGGCCCGACCATGACCAGCTTCGCGAACATGCCAGGCGCGCTGATCGATGCCAACGCTCCGATCATGGCGCTGACCGAATGGCCCACGAAGACGGCGCCCTCGAGTTGCAGCGCTTGGCCGATCTCGATCACATCGGATGCATAGCCCTTGAGATCGGAATATTTCGCCCTGTCAAAAGCCTTCAGGTCAGAGCGCCCCGCGCCGACGTGATCGAAGAGAACGGTTCGATACCGGTCCCGGAATGCGGGTTCGACGAAGCGCCACATGTTCTGGTCACAGCCGAAGCCATGGGCGAATACGATTGATCGGTGGCCCGTTCCATGCAGTTGAATGTTGTTTCGGTCAAATACGGTCAACGATGCTCCCCTGGCGCACGCATTCTGATTAGTTTACCGCGACTTAGCAACAGAACGGCGTCATGTTCGAGATTTGACGGCGAACGCCGGAACGTTTGCCGTTCGAGGCGGTTTCGTATTACGGGTCTGGGCGCAGACCATAGCGCGTATCGGATTTCATCTTGCCACAGGTCATAACCGTTCTCGTCGTCGAAGACGAGCCTCTCATCCGCATGGACATCGTCGATCAGTTGGAAGACCTCGGCTTCGTGGTCATGGAGGCTGGCAACGCGAGCGAGGCCTTTGCTATCCTTGCGATACGTTCTGACATTCAGGTGATGTTCACCGATATAGATATGCCGGGCGGCATGGATGGATTAAAACTCGCCGCCGCGGTTCGCGATCGATGGCCACCCATAAAGATCATCGTGACGTCCGGGCTTCGGGAAATTGCGATCGAGGATCTTCCCGACGATAGCCGTTTCTTCACCAAGCCTTATGCAGGACGGGCCGTGGCATCGGCGATGCGAGAGATGGTGGACTAGGCTTTGCGAAAAGGGCGGCGCTCTCTCCCGCGAAAAGGTTCAGAAAATGTGGCGCGCATTCCGCTTTTCCCTCCGGTAGAACGATGCAGTGCGCAGCCGGTCTCCCAAAGCTGAATATCCCTCGCCCCGTTGTACATCGCTGTTGATTTGCACTGAGAACTGACCCGGGATTGCGGGGAAGGGGGTGCGGATAAAAAGTTGGACTGTTTTAAATGCTCAGGCCGAGGCTCTTACGATATTCGACCGGGCTGAGTGATCCCAGTGATATTTTGATGCGCGTTTCATTGTACCATCGGATGTAGGCGTCCACCTCTGCCACGAACTGCTCGATCGTGATGACCTTCCAGTCTCGTGGATAGAAGAGCTCGGTTTTCAACCGACCGAAGAACCCTTCGCACGCGGCGTTGTCTTGCGAGCAACCCTTTCGAGACATCGAGCGAACCAGTCTTGCTTCGCTGATACGGGTTAACCAGCCGGGCCATCGATAATGGGCTCCGCGATCAGAATGGATGATTGGCCGTTCCTCGCTGTTGGCGACGGTTCCGATGGCTGCATCCAGCATGGTGTTGACGAGACCTGCATCCGGTTGGGTTCCGATGGACCAGCTGATGACCATGCCGTCAAAGCAGTCGATGATGGGCGAAAGGTACACCTTACCTGCTGGGATCTGGAACTCGGTGATGTCTGTCAGCCATTTCACGTTCGGCGCTTCTGCATGGAAGTCGCGATTGATCAGGTTCTCGGGCGCTGGACTGATCTCTCCCAGATAGGATCCAAACCGCCGTCGACGCGGCCTGGCAACGACCAGTTGCTCCTGCTTCATCAATCGCTGGACAACCTTTTCCGAGATTACCACGCTTTGTCTGGCCAGCGACGCCTGCAGTCGTCGATAACCGTAGCAACGACGGTTCGTTTCAAAGATCTCAGCTAGGCTATGGCGGACGGCGGCATACTTGTCTGCCAGGCACATGCGGGCGCGATGGTAGAAGTAGGAGCTGCGGGCAATCCGAAGCTGGGCAAGCAGCTCTGGCAAGCGATAAACTTCCTTAAGGGCGTCAATCAGCTGGGTCTTCTCCCGATTTCTCAGGATCTGCAGATCGACGCCCAGGTCTTTTTTTAGGAGTTCGTTGGCCTTCTTCGGAGATCATGCTCGAGTTGTAACTGGCGGACATCACGCTGGAGGGCTTCAAGCTGCCGCTCGAGCTCTTCACGTTCAGGCAGCTTGGGGTTGGATTTGCGGCGTTTCATGGATGAGGGAGCCTCGTGACCGAGTAGCTGATCTTTCCAGCTGTACAATGTCAACGGCGGAGTAAAAACCGGCCACGGGGCGGAGCAAAAGTCGGCCACCTTGGCGCGCGCCTGAGACCGCCGGGAGGGCGTAGCCCGAGCGGGGGTCTCAGGCGCGCGCGGCGATTTTCAGAGAAGGCGTCAGCCGGCCTTTCGGGCGCGGCTTTGGGCGAGACGGTAGCTGTCGCCGTTCATCTCGAGGATGTTGACGTGGTGGGTGATGCGATCGAGCAGGGCGCCGGTCAGACGCTCGGACCCCAGGGTTTCCGTCCATTCGTCGAAAGGCAGATTGCTGGTGATCATGGTCGCACCGCGCTCGTAACGCTGGGAGATCAACTCGAACAACAATTCCGCGCCGGTCTTGGACAGCGGCACGAAGCCCAGCTCATCGATGATCAGCAGCTTGTAGGCTGCCATCTGCTTTTGGAAACGGAGCAGACGCCGCTCGTCACGCGCCTCCATCATCTCACTGACCAGGGCGGCGGCCGTGGTGAAGCCGACGGACAGCCCCTTCTGGCAGGCCGCCAGTCCGAGGCCGAGTGCGACATGCGTCTTGCCCGTGCCGCTGGGGCCGAGAGCGATCACGTTCTCGCGGCGGTCGATCCACTCGCAACGTGCCAGCTCCAGCACTTGCATCTTGTTCAGCTTGGGGATGGCTGTGAAGTCGAAGCTGTCGAGGCTTTTGACGACAGGGAATTTGGCCGCCTTGATCCGGCGTTCGACCTTGCGGCGATCGCGTTCGATCATCTCCCGTTCGGCAAGCCGGAACAGGTAGTCGATGTGGTCGACGCCCTCGGTGGCGCATAACCGGGCCAGCTTCTGATACTCGCGCTGGAAGGTCGGCAGCTTCAGGGTCTTGAGATAGTGGGCAAGCAGTATCTCGGGTGCTTCGGTGCTCATGCCGCTTCTCCCGCATCAGACGACAAAAGCCGCATGTAGGCTTTCGCCGAGGTCTTCTCGACCGTCGCCCTCGGCAGGTAGGGATAGATCGCCAGGTCCAGTCGAGGTGGCCGTCGCTCGACCCGGCACAGGATCAGATGCTTGACCGCATCGAATCCGATTGCGCCGAGCTGGATTGCCTGCTTCACCGCCGCATGCAGGTCGGCGAGCTCGAAGCTCTCCAGCAGGCGCAGAACCTGAACGTATTCCCGCCGACCATGCTTGGCCATGCGGCCTTCCATCAGCCGGCGCAGCGTAGCGAACTCTTCCGGCAGGTCCCAGCCTTGCAGAGGGGCGGCCTGATCCAGGGAATTGATCTTCTGCTCGATCAGCGGCAGGTAGTGGATAGGGTCGAAGACGACGTCTTCCCGATCCCAGCACCGCGGATGGCGAGCAATGATCTCGCCACGGCAGCCGATCACCACCTCGTCGACATAGCCCCGCACCCAGACGTCCTGATGACCGTAGGCGACCGGCACGGAATAGTCGTTGGTCTTGTAGCGCACCAGGGACTGGGCCGTTACGCTGGTGCTGGCCTGATCGCAGGCATCGAAGGGTGATGTCGGCAATGGACGCATGGCCGCCAGATCCCGCTGCAGGCGCTCGCCGATCGTCTCGCTCTCGCCGCGCAGCCTGTCGCGCTGGCGTTTGCGGCACTGCTCCTCCAGAAAGGCGTTGAACGCATCCCATGTCGCAAACTGCGGGATCGGCACCATGAAGTTGCGCCGGGCGTAGCCCACAAGGCCCTCGACATTCCCTTTGTCATTGCCCTTTCCCGGCCGCCCATAGCGATCCCGGATCAGGTAGTGGGACAGGAAGCCGCTGAACAACACCGCCCGCTTGCGTGTACCGTCGGGCAGGATCTTTGCGACCAGGCAACGGTCGTTGTCGTAGACGATCGACTGCGGCACGCCCCCGAAGAAGGCAAATCCATGGATGTGACCGTCCACCCAGGCCTCGGCCACCGCCGCCGGATAGGCCCGAACATAGCAGCCATCACTATGCGGAAGATCCAGCACGAAGAAGCGGGCCTTCTGTTCCACACCGCCGATCACCACCATCGCCTCGCCGAAATCGGCCTGCGCGTGGCCCGGCGGATGGGCAAGTGGCACGAACACTTCCTGCCGGCGCTGATCCCGCTCGCGCATGTAGTCCTTGATGATCGTGTAGCCGCCGGTGAACCCGCACTCGTCGCGCAGGCGGTCAAATACCCGCCTGGCCGTATGCCGCTGCTTGCGCGGCACCTTCAGGTCCTCGTCGAGCCAATGCTCGATCGTCGAAACAAACGCATCCAGCTTCGGACGCCGGATCGGTGATCGCCGCTGGTAACCGGGTGGCGTCGAATACGACACCATCTTCGCCACGCTGTCGCGCGATATGTTGAAATGCTTCGCCGCCTGACGCTGCGTCATCCCTTCCGAAACAGCCAGACGAACCTTCAGATATAGTTCCACGGTGTAGATCCCCTGTCCCTCCTGCGATCATTGCAGAAGGAAGATAGGTGGCCGGATTTTACTCCGCCCGCAGCAGCATTATGCCGCCGCTACCGTGGCCGACTTTTGCACCGCCGCTCTCAGCTTACGTTGAAAAACTGTCCGGTATCAAATCGGAATCGCGTCCGGTTAATTCTCGGAATCGTGTCCGGTTTTTGATCGGAATGCCGTCCGGTGAATCATCGGAATCTACACTAGAAATGTCCTTTGGTCGCCACACGGCCTGCCAATCAGCCCCGATCTGACCGGCTGGGCCGGGTTGCAAGATCAGATCGGGGCGGGTGGTAAGCACGCCCCTTCGGCTTTAGATCCCATGAGGAGTGAACAGCGGCCGCCGCTCTGGCAGAGTGAGGTTGCATCAAAACACTCGCTCAGGAGGAGCAGTTTATGGAACCTGCATCCATTCATCCGACCGCTGTCCGCACTGATCTTGGCGCAATTTTTGTGTCATTGGAATTGAGCCGATCAACCTGGTTGATCACTTCGTTGTCGCCAGGCAACGGCGAGAAGATGTCGAAGCATGTAGTGGCCGGTGGCAATGTAGCCGAGCTGCTGGATCGATTTGAGCAGCTACAACTGAAGGCCCGGCTGAGAACAGGGAAGTTATTTCCCATCGTGACGATCCAAGAGGCAGGATTGGACGGCTTCTGGATACACCGCGTGCTGGAGGCTCACGGCATCGAGAGTTACGTCGTCGACGCAGCTTCGATCGCGACTTCCCGTCGACGTCGGCGTGCCAAGACCGACAAGATCGATGGAGAGGCTCTGACGCGCACATTGCTCGCGTTCAAGCGCGGCGAGCCACGCGTATGTGCGATGGTTAGAGCGCCAGATCCGAAGGACGAAGATCGGCGCCGGATTTGCCGGGAACGCAAAGTTTTGATTGCTGAGCGGGTCAGGCATGTCAATCGCGTGAAGGGGCTACTCTTTGCTCAAGGCGTCAGCGGCTATCAACCGCTCCGTAAAGATCGCCGTCAGCGGCTGGAGGAGCTCCAGACCGGAGATGGGCGCGAGTTACCGAAACACCTGAGGGCTCAAATCAATCGCGAACTCGACCGTCTCGAGTTGCTGCTAGAACAGATCGCTGCAGTGGAGAGCGAGCGTAATTCTCTCCTATCGATGGACGAGCAGCCAGCGGTTGAGGCAACCTCGCCCGCAGCGATGCTGCTGTCCTTGAAGGGTGTTGGCGCTGAATTTGCCGCTGTTCTTTGGACCGAAGCCCTGTCCCGGCATTTTGATAATAGGCGGCAGATTGCCGCCTATGCAGGTTTGACACCAACTCCATGGATGAGCGGGACCATCGACCACGAACAGGGTGTCTCAAAGGCAGGAAACCCTCGGCTGCGCACCACGATGATTCAACTGTCTTGGTTGTGGCTACGCAATCAGCCAGCATCAGCGCTCAGCCGTTGGTTTGTGGATCGGGTTCAGTCGAATGGTGGACGCTTAAGGAAAGCCGCGATAGTTGCCCTGGCGCGCAAACTCCTTATCGCGCTGTGGAAGTTTGTCACTGCGGGTGTTGTCATCGAGGGGGCTGTCATGAAGACCGCCTGACGAAAATTGCCGAACACACGAATCTTCCAGGACTGATCACTCCTGGCGGATCCAGGTGAGCGAACCGCCTCAAAGTCGGGCTTCAAATGCCGCGCTTTAGATTGGTCCCGTTCTCCTGAGCCTTGCCGCTACGCAAGCGGGATAATGGTGCTGCCGGACAAAACGGCGACCGTATGTGAGTTTGAACCGGTGACGGAAACGTGCCGCGTCAAGCAAGGTGGCTCAGACCATGGGTTCGATGCGAAATCGAAGGGGCACGCTATGAAACGATGATTGATCTTGACGGCGAAATCCTCATGTGAGCTTTGAGACGATTTATCGATGCGCTAGTCGGCAACATCAAGCTTCGACAGCGCCGTCGTACGCCGCGCAATCACTGCCGGATGGTTCATGTAATCCGTTCGCTTGCCCGGCTTGCGACCGCGCGGCGTGTAGCCAATCTTCTCGCTGTGGGTCGTTACCTTCAGTATCGGCCGCTCGTCCTGGCGCACGTCGAGGCAGGCCAGCACATCGGAAAGCCGTTTGTCCTCGGTGATCGCCGCATGCGTCACCTGCTGGTCCTTGTCGAAGATTCGACATAGCGCCCAACCAGTCCACGCGTCACCTCGTTCTCCTCGAGCATGATCCGCTGGCGCTCGAACGAAAACGTCAACTGGGCACCGACATAACGCTGCTCACGTTTTGCACAGGACGTCGCACAGCCGATCGGGGGCAAGATTCAACCGCCGGTGCAAGTCGTCAGGTCGGGCAGGGGCAATGGCAAACTGGCGGTTATAGCGCTCCATGAATTGAGGCAGGAAAGCGTTGCCGTCGTCCATACCGCAGACGGCCGATTGCATTGTGCCGGATCGAAGCTGCGCCGTCCGTGCGCATTCGCTGCAGAAGCCGACGGACCTGGCGCGTGCTCAGATCCAGAACATGCGCCGCTAACACGATGCTCATCCGGCCGGCGACCACCTTCGACAAAATCTCGATGCGCTGCAGGTCGCAATCAGTCCCATCTGCAATCTCCCAGGTCTCATTCAGACCGGGGAGTGCGACATTCTAACTTTGCAGAAACAGGACATTCTAACTTTGCGGCTACATCACGTAGTTCAATATCTCGAATTATGTAACAATGATCGAGAAGGAGTTCGTCGTCGCGCCTGACCCACTTGAAACCAGCTGTACCGGTCTGGGATGCGATGGACATCCGATCCGAAGGCAGACAAACTTCTTTCGGCCGCCAGTTAGGCAGTAAGACGTTCCACCACAGAGGACAATTAGCATTGAAATGGCACGGTCATCATGGCCTGTATTGGCTTTTGCCGCTCGCCATGTTTCTAGATTGCGCATTCGGCGCAAGAGCGGCGGATTTGTCGATCATCACGTCCTATCCGCCGTCCTTCTACGAACCGTTCCAGCGGGCCTTCGAGGCGCGCAATCCGGATGTGCGTGTCACGGTCGTTCAGCGCAACACGGGCAGCGCGAGCCGCTTCATCCTTGAGAAGCCCGAGGTCGCGGCGGATATCTTTTGGGCTTCGGCGACGGATGCCTTTGAGCTTCTGAAGCGCAAGGGGGCCCTGAGGGCGATCCGCCCGCGCCAGACCGGCGCGCCGGAACGCATTCTCGGTTATCCGGTCAACGATCCCGATGGCTTCTATCTCGGTTTTGCGCTGTCGGGTTACGGGCTCGTCTACAATTCGGCCTATCTCGCGCAATATGGCCTGCCGGTGCCGCAGAACTGGCAGGATCTGCTGAAACCCGCCTATGCCGGCCATATCGGCATCACTTCGCCCTCCCGTTCCGGCACGACGCATCTCATCGTGGAAGCCCTGCTGCAGGCCTATGGCTGGGAGCGGGGATGGGCGCTGCTGTCGGAGATCGGCGGCAATCTCTCGACCGTCACGGCGCGCAGCTTCGGCGTCGCCTCGGGCGTGGCACAACGCCGCTTCGGCATCGGCGTCACCATCGATTTCCTGGCGAAGGCGCCGGATGTCGCGGGTGGCGAGAACGTATTCGCGCTGACGCCGGACCCGATCTACGTGCCGGCCAACATCGCCATTCTCTCGCGGGCGCGCAATGGAGAGGCGGCCGAGCGCTTCGTTGATTTCCTGTTTTCCGCGGAAGGGCAGGGTATCCTGCTGCGACCGGCCATCGGGCGCATTCCGGTGCGTGCGGAGCTGAATGCCGGCCTGCTGCCGCCCGAAAGCACGGGCGGCCTGCTTGCCGCCAATGGGTTCGATGCGCGCCTTTCGGCCGAGCGCTACGGCATCGTCAACCTGATCTTCGATGATTACATCGTTCGTCGACGGGCGATGCTCGCCCGTCTGTGGGCGCGGCTGCGGGAATTCGAAGGGCAGGCGCAGGGCGATGCCGCGCGGCAAAGCACGCTGGCGAGCGTGCGCAGGCTGCTGGGCACGCCGCCGCTGTCGGCTGGCGATGTGGAGAAACTGGCCGAAGACCTGAAGGGCGAATGGCCGCGGGGCATTGCCCGCACGGCGGCGCAGCAAACCGTCGCGCGCGATATAAGGGGCGTCGTGGAGCAGAACCTTACCCGGGCGGAAAGCCTGCTGGTGACGATCTCGACCCCGCCCGGCCGGCGATGGTAGAAGCCGGCGCGATGGAGACCCATGATGCATCACGACGGAAGGGGCCGAGGCGATGGCGCTTCGGTATCGGCGCGCGCCTCGGCGCGGCCTTCGTCGCGATCGTCGGCCTTGCCGTCGGCGCCAGCCTCGTCGGCTGGCTTTCCTACCGGGAACTCTCGGGCGAGCTTTCGCGCATTGCCGAAGTGCAGATGCCGCAGCTTGCCTTCGCCTCGCGGCTTTCCAAGGCGGGAGCCGATATCGGCTCGGTCACGGCGGCGCTGACCGGTGCGGAGACGCGGGCGGAATATGACGAGACCCGCCGCGTCTATGCCGAGCGGCTGGCCGCCTTGCAGGCATTGCTGGAGGATAACGAGGCCGAACCTTCCGTGCAGAAGCTTCTGCCGCTGGCCGCCTCGATCAACGGCAACCTCACCCGGATCGATCTGGCGGCCGGCAAGCGCTTCACGTTGGCCGAGGCGATGCGCGCGGATGTCGACGAGCTGCGCTGGGTGCAGGCCGATCTGATCGAGGAGGCCGATCCGCTGGTCGACGACATCCGCTTCAACATCGAGGCGGAAACGCGTAACGGTCGCAGCGCGGCCGCGCTCGGCGAGCAGCGGCGCAGCGAGGCACTGCTGACCGTGGTGTCGCAGGCCAATCTTGCCACCGGGCTGATCGCCCGGCTCGTCAGCAGCGCGACGGCGGAGGAGGTGCAGGAGGCCAATGCCTTTCTCGGCGACAGCGCGGACGAGCTTGCCGCGCGCCTGGCGACTCTGGAGGGTTGGCCGGACAGTCTGACGGTGCGCCAGCTTGCCCGGCGCATCCTGCAGCAATCCGACCCCGCGACGGGCACGCCCAACCGCAAGCGCTCAGAAATGCGTGAGGCGGAACGGCTCGGCGAACTGGCGAAGGAGAACGGCCGTCTCGTCGCGGCGCTCGGCCAGCGCATCGAGGCGGAAGTGGTGGCCATCGAGGCGAGCGCCGGCGCGGCGGCGCAGAGGGCGGCCGCGGCCATCGACCTCGGCCGGAAGCTGCTTGCGGCCATCGCCGTGATGGCCGTCGCGCTCGCCGTCGTCATCGGCGTCTTCTATGTGCATCGCAGCCTGCTTGCCCGCATCGATCAGCTCGCCCATGCCGCGACGGCGATCAGCGCGGGCAATCCTGCCGCGCCCATTCCGGCGGGCGGCAATGACGAGTTGGCGGACCTTGCCCGCGCGCTCACCCTCTTTCGCCAGACGCGTGATGAGCTGGTGCAGTCGGCAAAGCTCGCGGCGCTCGGCCAGATGGCGGCGGGCATTGGCCACGAGCTGAACCAGCCTCTGGCGGCGATCCGCGCGCATATCCACAGCGGCTCCACGCTGATCGCACGCGGCAACAGCGAGCAGGCGCTGAACAACCTGGAGAAGATCCGCGCGCTGACGGCGCGCATGGCCGGACAGATCAGCCATATCCGCCGCTTCGCGCGACGGCCGGATGCGAAACTGCAGCCCGTCGATCTTGCGGCTGTCGTGCACGAGGCGCTGAGCCTGCTCGACCATCGTTTCGAGGAGGAGGGCGCGACGCTCGCACTCGTGCTGCCGCCCGACCTGCCGCAGGTCATGGCCGAGCCAGTGCGGCTCGAACAGGTCGTGGTGAACCTCGTCGCCAATGCGCTCGATGCCGTGGCGGAGCGGCCCGAAAGGGTCGTGACGGTGACGGCGGAGGGGAGCGGCGAAGGGGCAAGCCTGATCGTCGGCGATACCGGCGCGGGCATTGCCGCCGGGAACCGCGAGGCGGTCTTCGATCCTTTCTTCACCACCAAGCCGGTTGGTGCGGGCCTCGGGCTCGGCCTTTCCATTTCCTACAACATCATCAAGGATTTCGGCGCCGATATCGCCGTGCTGGAGACCGGACCCGGCGGCACGCGCTTCATCGTGTCCCTGAAAGGAGCGGCATGACCGCATCGATAGACGTCATCCTCGTCGACGACGACGCCAATGTGCTCGACGCCTGCCGCGAACTTCTGGAGATCGAGGGGTTTCGCGTATCCGCGTACGGTTCCGTCGCGGCGGCGCTGGAAGGGCTTGCGGCCGATAGCGAGGCGGTCCTCGTTTCGGATGTGCGCATGCCGCGGCGGGACGGTTTCGACCTCGTGGCCGCCGTGCAGGCTATCGACAGGGAGATCCCGATCGTCCTGATGACCGGCCATGGCGATATCCCGATGGCGCTGCGCGCGATGCGCGATGGCGTCTGGGATTTTCTGGAGAAGCCGGCCGATCCGGTGCATCTCATCGAGACCGTGCGCCGGGCGCGCGACCATCGCCGCCTGCTTATCGAAAACCGGCGCCTGCGCCTGTCCATCGCGGCCGATGGCTGGGAGGCGCGGCTGATCGGCCATTCGGCGCCGATGGTGGCGTTGCGCGAGCGGCTGAAGCGCATTGCGGGCGCGGCGACCGATATCCTCGTTCTCGGCGAGACGGGCACCGGCAAGGAGGTGACGGCGCGGGCGCTGCACGATTTCAGCGGCCGCAAGGGCCGCTTCGTCGCCGTCAATTGCGGCGCGATCCCGGAGACCATGCTGGAATCGGAACTGTTCGGCCATGAGGCCGGTGCCTTTACCGGGGCGAAGGACAAGCGCATCGGCAAGATCGAGCATGCCCATGGCGGCACGCTCTTCCTCGACGAGATCGAATCAATGCCGCTGCCGGCGCAGGTGCGACTGCTGCGCGTGCTGCAGGAGCGGGTCATCGAGCGGCTCGGCTCGAACGACGAGGTGGCGGTCGACCTTCAGGTCGTTGCCGCCACGAAGGCGGATCTGCACCAGCTTGCCCGGCAGGGCAGGTTCCGCGAAGACCTCGCCTATCGGCTCGACATCGCCCGCGTCGAGCTGCCCGCGCTTTCGGTTCGCCGGGGCGACGTCGCGCTGCTCTTCCGCCACTTCCTCGATCTGGCTGCACGCCGGCAGGGCCGCGCCGCCCCGCATGTCGATGCGACCGTGCTTGCCGATCTCGACCGGCGCAACTGGCCCGGCAATGTGCGCGAGCTGCGCAACGTTGCCGAACGTTACGTGCTCGGCCTCGAAGACCTGCCGACGGGCGGCGAAGCGGCCGGTGAGACGCTGGAGGCGCGCATGGACCGGGTGGAGCGGGCGATCCTCATCGACAGCCTTGCCGAGCAGGAAGGCCGCATCGGCGTGACGGCGGACATGCTCGGCATCTCACGCAAGACGCTGTACCTGAAGATGCGCAAGCATGGCCTCGGGGGTGAAGAGGAAGCGTGACGTTACCCTTTCGACCCCGGAAAACGGAGGCGATGTTACCCTTCTTTCCCATTTTTCGTGCGGGAACGCTGGAAAACCGGCGTTTTCGAAACTGGCACGGGCTTTGCTGATATCCCGATGACCGCCGGAGAGCCGGCGGCGCCATTGGGAGGAAACCATATGCTCAAGACCATTGCCGCGGCGATGCTGATGTCGGCCGCCATGATCGTTGCCGTTCAGGCCCAGGACGGCGGAAAAGTCACCGTCATCACGTCCTTCTCCAAGGACGTCACAGATCCCTTCAAGGCCGGCTTCGAGGCCGCCAATCCCAGTTATACGCTCGACGTTCAGAACAAGAGCACGAGCTCGGGCGTCAAGTTCGTCGACGAGACGAAGGGCAACAATCAGGTCGACCTGTTCTGGGCCTCCGCGCCCGACGCCTTCGAGAACCTGAAGAGCCGCGACCTGCTGGCCCGGTTCACGCCGTCTGTCACGGGCCTTCCCGAAAAAGTCGGCTCCTATCCGGTCAACGATCCGCAGGGCTACTATTTCGGCTTTGCCGCGTCCGGCTACGGCATCATGTCGAACGACCGCTATCTGGAAGCCAACAACCTGCCGCAGCCGACCGAATGGAGTGACCTCCTGAAGCCGGAATATCATGACCATATCGCCATCGCCGCACCCTCGCGCTCCGGCACGACGCATCTGACGATCGAGACGATCCTGCAGGGCGAGGGCTGGGAAAAGGGCTGGGCGACGCTGACCGGCATCGGCGGCAACCTCCAGCAGGTGACGGAGCGCTCCTTCGGCGTGCCGGATGCGGTCAATTCCGGCCAGACGGGCATCGGCATCGTCATCGACTTCTTCGCCTTCTCCGCCAAGGCGAGCGGCTTCCCGGTCTCCTTCAGCTATCCCTCGATCACGACGGTCGTGCCGGCCAATGTCGGCATCATCGCCAATGCGCCGAACCAGAAGGGCGCCGAAGCCTTCGTGAACTACCTGCTGTCGGAAAAGGGGCAGGCCGTTCTGCTCGAACCGGCGATCCGCCGCCTGCCGATCAACCCGGCACTCTACAAGAATGCGCCGGAAGGCTTCCCGAACCCCTTCGAGGATCCGCGCTTCCAGTCGATGATCACCTTCGATTCCGACGTCTCCAAGCAGCGCACGGATGTTGTCGACGCCCTTTACGACCAGCTGATCACCTTCCAGCTCGACAATCTGCGCGATGCGACGAAGGCGATCCATGCTGCCGAAAAGGCGCTGGCGGCCAATGACCAGGCCGAAGCGCGCGCGCTGATCGCGGAGGCCCATGGCCTGATGGCCCGCATGCCGGTCTCGGCGGAAGAGGCGGCGACCGACGAAATGCGCGCGGCCTTCACCGGCGGCGAGGAAAAGACGGCACGTCAGGCCGAACTGGAACAGATCTGGGCGGCCTTCGCCAGCGAGAAATACGCTGCCGCCAAGTCCAAGGCCGAGCAGGCGCTCGACCTGATCGACTGATCTTGCCAGGGCCGCCCGCCGGACGGGCGGCCTCCCCCCCTCAGCCCTGTCTTCGCTCCTCCCGGCGCCCTCGGCCGCCGGGCCGGCCGATCTCACTCCGGAGACTGCCTCATGGCCTTCGCACTTCCATCCCTTCCTGCCCGGCGCATCACGGCGCGGCCCGGCCAGGTTCTGGCGGTGACGCTGATCGCGCTTTTTCTCGCGATCTTCCTTGTCATCCCCGCCGGAACGGTGATCTACACCGCCTTCACGGAGAAGGGCACCGGCGCACTCACCGCCGTGAACTTCGTCGATTTCTTCAACACCGATCTCTTCCGCCGCTCGTTCTTCAACTCGGTCTATGTCTCGGCCATGTCGGTGGTCTGGGCGAGCGCCATCGCGCTGCCGCTCGCGGTGCTGACGACGCGCTTCGAGTTCCGTGGCTCGCTGGTCATCCAGACCCTCGGCTTCGTGCCGCTCATCATGCCGCCCTTCGTCGGCGCGGTGGCCATGCAGCTGCTCTTCGGCCGCAACGGGACCGTCAACCTGCTGCTCAATGACTGGTTCGGCATCCGCATTCCCTTCATGGAGGGGCTGAACGGTGTCATCTTCGTGCAGTCGCTGCACTATTTCCCCTTCATCCTGATCAACCTCTCCACCAGTCTGCGCAACATCGACCGCTCCATGGAAGAGGCGGCGCAGAACCTCGGCTCGTCCGGCATGCGCCTCTTCCGCCGCATCGTCTTCCCGCTCGCCATGCCCGGCTATCTCGCCGGCGCCTCGCTGGTCTTCGTCAAGGTCTTCGACGATCTTGCGACGCCGCTTCTGCTCAACGTCAAGGACATGCTGGCGCCGCAGGCCTATCTGCGCGTCACCTCCGTCGGTCTGACGGACCCGATGGGCTATGTCATCTCCGTCATCCTCATCGTCGTCTCGATCTTCGCCATGTGGCTGTCGGCCGTCGCCATGCGCGGCAAGGACTATTCCACGACCCAGCGTGGCGGTGGCGGCCTGTCGCGGCGCAAGCTCGGTCTTGGGGAGAGCATCGTCGCCTATGGCGTCGTCGGCCTCATCCTGCTGCTCGTGCTCTCGCCGCATATCGGCCTGCTGATGCTGTCCTTCGCCACGGTCTGGTCCTTCAGCCCGCTGCCGGATGCCGTGACGCTCGCCCATTACGGCCGGGTGTTCGGCGAAAGCTCGATCTACATCAAGAACACGCTGATCTACGCCACGCTCGCCGGCCTCATCGACGTGGTCGTCGGCGGTGCCATCGCCTATCTCGTACTGCGCACCAAGATCATCGGCCGGCGATGGCTCGACTGGGCGGCGACCTCGGCGCTCGCCATTCCCGGCGTCGTGCTCGGCATCGGCTATCTGCGCACCTTCTACGGCGTCTCGCTGCCGGATGGCACGCCGCTCGCCACGCTCTGGATCATGGTCGTGCTGGCGCTCGCCATTCGCCGCCTGCCCTATGCGCTGCGCGCCTGCTACGCCGCCCTGCAGCAGGTATCGGAATCGCTGGAGGAAGCGGCGGAGAACCTCGGCGCGACCAAGCAGCGGACCATCCGCCGTATCGTGCTTCCATTGATGACGGGCGGCCTTCTCGCCGGCTTCGTCACCAGCTTCTCCACCGCCGCCGTCGAGCTTTCGGCGACGCTGATGCTCATTCAGAGCAATTCCGACGCGCCGCTCGCCTACGGTCTTTACGTCTTCATGCAATCGCCGGCCGGCCGCGGCCCCGGCGCGGCCCTCGGCGTCATCGCGGTCGTCATGGTCGCGCTGTGCACGCTGCTGTCCCACTACGTTATCGAGCGCCGCCAGAAGGCGCTCGGCATCGGCAAATGATCCGGGAGGAACGGACTATGACCATCAATATCGACAAGGCTGCCCTCGCGGAAAGCCCAGCAAAGGCCATCAGCATCCGCGACGTGAATCTCTATTACGGTCCGCTGCATGTGCTGAAGGACATCAATCTCGAAATCCAGCCCGGCGAGTTCTTCGCCTTTCTCGGCCCGTCCGGCTGCGGGAAGACGACGCTGCTGCGCCTCATCGCCGGGTTCAACCAGGCTCAGAACGGCGCGGTCGTCGTCGGCGGCGAGGATGTGCTCGACATGCCGCCGTGGAAGCGCGACATCGGCATGGTATTCCAGTCCTACGCGCTCTGGCCGCACATGACGGTGGCACGCAACGTCGCCTTTGGCCTGGAGGAGCGGCGCCTGCCCCGCGCCGAGGTGGAAAAGCGCGTGGCCGCGGCCCTTGCGCTGGTCGGCCTGTCGCATCTTGCCGACCGGCGGCCCTCGCAGCTTTCCGGCGGCCAGCAGCAGCGCGTGGCGCTCGCCCGCACCATCGCCATCGAGCCCAAGGTGCTGCTGCTCGACGAGCCGCTGTCGAACCTCGACGCGAAGATGCGCGTGGAGGTGCGGCGGGAGCTGCGCGAACTCCAGCAGCGCCTGAAGCTCACCACCATCTTCGTCACCCACGATCAGGAGGAGGCGAACACGGTCTGCGACCGCATCGCGGTCTTCAACGAAGGCCGCATCCAGCAGGTCGGCACGCCGATGCATCTCTACGAGAAGCCGTCCAACCTCTTCGTCGCCAACTTTCTCGGCACGGCGAACATCCTGGAAGGCAGCGTGAAGGGTGAGGGCGCGGCGCGCAGCTTCGAAGTGGCCGGCGGCGGCAGCATTCCGGTGCCGGCGGGCGTCGATGTGCCGGCCGGGGCGAAGCTCGTCTTCCGCCCGCAATATGCGACGATCGGCACGGTGGACGCCGATGCCGTCCCGCTTTCCGGCACAATCGCGCACCGGGAGTTCCTCGGCGCGACGGTGCGCTACGGCGTGGAAGTGGGCACGGCGACGGTGCTGGTCGACGCGCCCTTCCATTCCGGCGACGGCCTGCTTGCCCCCGGCAGTCGCACGGTGCTCGGCATCAAGCCGGCCTCGGCGCTCTGGCTTGCCGATTGACGACGATCCCCTTCGCCGCTCCGGCGGCGAAGGTTCCCCCATGCAAAGGCCTTAAGATATGATTGAAACCCTGCCCACCCTCCTCGTCATCCGCCACGGGGAGACCCAATGGAACGTCGCCGGACGCCTGCAAGGAAGCCGTGACACGCCGCTGACCGTCAATGGCGTGCGTCAGGCGCAGGCCGTCGCCGTACGGCTTTCGGAAACCGTGGCGGACATGACGGATGCGGCGTTCTGGGTGAGCCCTCTCGGCCGCGCCCGGCAGACGGCTTCTATCCTCGCCGATATCTGGTCGCTGCCCTTCAAGCGCTTCGGGGAAGCGCCGCTGCTGGCCGAGCGCTGCTACGGCGTCTGGGAAGGACGCTTGCATGGCGAGATCGAGCGGGATCTGCCCGAGCAATACGATGCCCATGCCGCCGACCCGTGGGATTATTCCATGCCCGGCGGGGAGAGCCGCACGGCGCTGGCCGAACGGCTGCGGGAATGGCTGCGCTCCCTCGACCAGACCCGCCCGCATGTCGCTGTCACACATAGCGGCTGCCTGCGCGCCCTGCGCGGCATCTACACGGCGGCATCCCCCACGGAAATCCTCGCCTACCGGGAACCGCAGACCTCCGCCTTTCTCCTGAACAGGGGCGCCGAACATATGCTCAGCGTCCCGAGAGCCACGCTCCACGCCTTCGGCTGCGAGGGTGAGGGGCAGACGGTCTGGATCTAGGTTGGACGAAGCTAGTCGTGTTTCGTTCCGCTTGGCACCAGTCGATCGAAGGGGATGTGGTCACAAGACGTGATGGATGTAGTAGCGTCAGGGCACGACCTGCCGCTGAAAGCGGAATCCAGTCGATCTGCGACTTCATGATGCCGGTCATCGCGCTGTGGCGGGTGCCCCTCCGACCATTGCGATAGCTCACGCTACTCCTGCACCTTCAGATGGCTCGCAGGCGCTTCGTCGGGAATCCGGCTTGGGTGCTTAATTCCGATCCTGCCTGAATGCATCAGCAAAACGGCGCATCAATCGCACCAGATCAGCAATGTCCGTTTCGTCCCATTTATCGAAGATCGCCCGGCTCATCCGCTCACGCGCTGCATCGATCTTGTCCGTCACAAGCTTTCCTTCAGGCGTGATAATTGCTTCGCGAACTCGTCGGTCGGCAGCACTACCCTGGCGGGCAACAAGGCCAAGGCCGTCAAGCTTTGCGACCTGGCGACTTACGGTCGTATAATCGAGTCCGACCCGCTCGGCGAGTTCGACGACACCGATCGGCCCCAGGCGCTCGACGGCGACGAGGAGCCGAAACAGAGCGCGGTCCAGTGAAATACCAGCCTCCCGAACCAGTTCGTCGTCTCGTTGCGGGCGGTTCATCGCGCTGACGATCTCTATCAAAGCCCCATGCAGGTTACGCATAAGTTCCGATGTGTGTGTATTTTGCACATTATCTGTTGACATCAGGTCCTCCTTCCTCTTATGTGCATAATACACACATGGAGACTGAAATGACAAACGATTTAACTGCAGATGTACTCATCTGCGGAGCGGGGGCGGCTGGCCTGACGCTCGCCATCGAACTCGCGCGCCGCGGTGTTTCTTTCCGACTGATTAACCGGCTGGAAACGCCCTTCCACGGGTCGCGCGGCAAAGGGATACAGCCCAGAACCCAGGAAATTTTTGAGGATCTGGGCGTTCTTGACAAAGCCGTGGCCGCAGGAGGTATGTATCCACGACAGCGGACCTATCGGGATGACGGAAGCCACACCGACGCAGATATGGGCGAGATCATCCAGCCCACGCCGGCGGAGCCCTACCATCTGGCGCTCATGGTTCCGCAATACGTGACCGAACGCATTTTACGAGCGCGTCTGGCTGAACTGGGTAGCAGGGTGGAGTTCGGCCGTGAATTGAAGGGTTTTGAGCAGGATAAGGATGGAGTGACCGCACGTATCGGCCATCCCGAACAGGAAGAGGTCGTTCGTGCGCGCTGGTTGATTGGCGCTGACGGCGGGAAAAGCTTTGTCAGGCATTGTGTCGGGATCGGCTTTCCTGGCAAGACGCTCGATGCTCGTGCAATCGTAGCCGATGTAGCGCTCTCGGGGCTTTCGCGTGATATCGCGCATCGCTTTGCCAGGGGTGGGGACATGAGCCGGCAGGTATGGATCGGCCCTCTCGCCGGTACGGAGCTGTTCCAGATCCAGGCGCCTGTCGCCAAAGACACGCAGGTCGATCTCTCCGCGCACGGACTGACGACGTTCCTGGCCGATCGAACAGGCCTCAATGACGTCATTGTCCGCACTGTTCACTGGGCATCAGACTATGAGATGAATGCCCGTCTGGCTGACAGCTATCGGCTGGGGCGCGCTTTTCTGGTCGGTGATGCCGCCCATGTCCATCCGCCGACGGGTGGCCAGGGCCTGAATACCAGCGTGCAGGATGCCTACAATCTCGGATGGAAGCTTGCGGCGGTCGCGCGGGGCGCCCCTGACCGGCTGCTCTATAGTTACGAAGAGGAACGGCGGCCGGTTGCCGCAGCAATGCTTGGGCTTGCAACCAAGCTGTTGGACGCCCAAAAGGCGGGAGAGATGCGGCGTGGTCGTGAGGTGCGCCAACTCGATATCGGTTATCCGTTGTCGCCACTCTCAGTGAACTCCACTGCGGCTCGAGGTCAACTGTCGGCTGGCGATCGCGCTCCCGATGCGCCGATGCGAGGCGCAGGAGGACAGGTTGTACGTCTTTTCAGCCTGTTCAAGGGCGTCCACTGGACTTTGCTGGCATACGAGGCCGGGCATCAAGTAGTCGAGCCAAGGAAGGGCTTGCATCTTCACCGGATCGGGCCTGGTGCGGAGTTTTCCGACGAGTGGGGACATTTCAAAGACGCATACGCGCTGAAGCCCGGTGATTGCATTTTGATCCGTCCGGACGGGTATGTCGGCGCAATCTTTGATGCCGATCGAACCCACAAGATCGAAATTTATATAGCAGAGGTCGGTTTGCTTCCCATCAACGGAGATTGCACATGAGAGCGGCAATGGTATCGGCGATGGGGATTGAGCCAGCCTTGGGCGAAATCGATTTGCCTATCCCACTCGAAGGTGAGAATCGGGTCAAAGTGGCAGCGGCAGCGATCAGCCACGTCACTAAGGCTCGCGCTTCCGGGGCCCACTACAGCGCAAATGACGAGTTTCCGTTCGTTGTCGGTGTTGATGGCGTGGGCAGGCTCGATGATGGCAGTCGCGTGTATTTTGCGCTTCCCCGCTCGCCTTTTGGCAGCATGGCAGAGTTTGCTGTTGCAGATTCGCGCCTTTGCATACCCCTACCGGACGACCTCGATGATTTTACTGCGGCAGCCATCGCCAATCCGGGAATGTCGTCCTGGGCAGGGTTGACGGAACGCGCCCGTCTGAAAAGAGGGGAAACCGTCTTGATCAACGGGGCTACCGGCACCTCCGGCCGCCTCGCGGTGCAAATCGCGAAATGGCTTGGCGCCGGGAAGGTCCTGGCAACGGGCAGAAACCCCATCGCGCTTGAAGAGATAAGACAGAGCGGTGCGGATGTGATCATCCAGCTTGGGGTAGAACCAGAAACTCTCGACAACCGATTTATGAAGGAGTTTGCCGAAGGCGTCGATATCGTCATCGACTACCTCTGGGGCAGGAGTGCCGAGCGCCTCCTGATTACTGCTGCCAAAGCAGGCTCCGGCGCATCCCCGATACGTTTTGTTCAGGTGGGCTCGATCTCTGGCTCGGAGATTTCGCTGCCAGGCGCTGTACTACGGGCGTCAAAAATCGAACTGATGGGCAGCGGGAACGGCAGCGTGTCTACAGACAAGCTCGTCGAAATCACTAACACCGTGTTGCGGTCTACTAGACCGGCCAGGCTGGATATCAGTTTCAGGAAAGTCCCTTTCGCTGAATTTAATGCCGCATGGCCGAAAAACGACAGCACGTCGCGAACTGTTTTCGATCTCAGCCAGGGGACAAAGTGAAGATGTCCGAAGCTGCCTACTCGAAAACGGCCTCCCGTGAGGCCTTGCGTCGGAACTGGCGGATCCTGGCGCCACTCTTTCTGATCGTTTCTATTTATTCTGCCGGAATGGCTTCGGTGCTGCCCGTCCTGCCGTTCTACCTGAGGGACATGGGGGCAACTCCGCTGATCTTCGGCTTCGTTCTGGCTACGGAGGCGTTCACTCATTTTGTCGCCGCACCCACTCTTGGCCAGTTGTCGGATCGGTTCGGCAGGAAGCGAGTTCTGCTTGCAAGCCAGGCTATGGCGGCAGCAAGTCTTTTCCTGCTGGCGGTCGCGCCAAATGTGTTCGTGGTGATAGTCGCGCGCGTGCTCTTTGGTCTTACCGGCGGAAATTTTTCAGCGGCCGCGGGCTATGTCGCTGACCACACTGCACCTGAGGATCGTAGACAGGCCATTAGTATCTTGACTGGTGGTGTCGGCCTGGGCGGAATTGCCGGAGCTGGCCTGTCCGGGTTTCTTTCCGAGGCTTCGCTGACGTTGCCAATCTTTGCAGCCCTTTTCCTCTCGATCGGTGCGGTTGGACTTACTCTGTTCGCGTTGAAAGCCGATAAGGCAGCACCCTTACAAACTGGATCATACGAACGAGAGAAAATCTCGTTTCGCGCCATCGTTTCATCGCCGATCATCCGTATCCTTATCATCGTGATGGTATGCCATTTCCTGGCATACGGCATCTATAGTTCGCAAATGCCGGTCTTTCTCGCGGAGACGTTCATCTGGAACGGGCAGGCTTTCGGTCCCCAGCACCTTAGCTACATCGTCGCTGCCGATGGCGTCATCAACATCCTGGTGCAGCTCTTCGTCTTGGGGTGGCTTGGTCGGCGATTTTCCGAACGTCAGTTGATTGTCTTGATTTTTGGATTGATCTGCACAGGTTTTCTCATCGCGAGCCTCGCGACAACAATCCCGCTTCTCGCATTGGCGGTACTTTGTGTGAGCACAGGCGATGCGATGGCAAAACCGACTTACCTTGCGGCTCTATCCGTCCATGTACCGGGAAACCGCCAAGGCGTCGTAATGGGATCGGCCCAGTCGCTTGGCGCCCTGACAGATATTGTCTCCCCTCTGATTGGCGGTTTCATTCTGGGTCATAAACTCTATGGCGTCTGGATCGGTGTGGCGATAGTGGTCGCTACGATAGGCGCGTTATTGGCGATCGTGAGGCTACCCAAAACTGATCCGGAAACGCAGACATCCTAATTAGAGCCGCCGTTTACCAGCCGATACTTTCTGGGTTGCCGCGTGACTGCGCCGCTGGTTTCCCCGTTCCAATGGAGTCACATGGATGAAGTTCTCTGCGCAAGCGGAAACTCAGCGAAACTTCGCGACGAGATTTCTTGGAACCGCGCTTGCCGGTATCCTGATCTTTGTAGTGGCCACTTTAAGTGGCTGCGTGGCACCGGAGCGCCCAGCATACAATGCATCTGAAGCGCGACGCGCTGAGATTGCCGGATTTGAGAATATCAGGGCGCACGTGGATGATCCCCGACCTTCCGCGTCGATTCACGACCCCTGGAAACCGGTCATCCTGAAAGATAAGCCCACTATGCTTGCCATTTCCGGGGGCGGCGCAGGTGGCGCGTTTGCCGTGGGCATTTTATCTGCCTGGAGTGAGCTTGGAACCAGGCCAAGGTTCGAGGTGGTAACGGGGGTGAGTACAGGAGCCCTGATTGCGCCCTTCGCATTCCTCGGCTCCAAATATGATGAGCAGCTCAGACGACTTTATCTATCGGGAGAAACACGAGATCTCCTCGATATTGAATGGAAGGGAGCCGGTTTCTTTTCTCCGGGGTTCCTGAAGGGGCAGGCTCTACGCGGCAATGTCGAACAGAACATCACGCCCGAAATACTACGTCGTATCGCAGCCGAGCATCGCGCCGGTCGCCGGCTCCTGGTTATGACGACAAATCTAGATACACAACGGGCCGTCATCTGGAACATCGGAGCGATTGCTGACAGCCGTAGGCCGGATGCTCTTTCGCTGGTTCGGCAAGTATTGATCGCATCGGCAAGTGTGCCGGGTATTCTTCCGCCTGTATCAATAAGAGCAGTGGTCGATGGAAAGCACATCGAGGAACTGCATTCAGATGGGGGCAGTTCGGCGCAGTTCTTTACCGTGCCAGAATCCTTGCTTGTTACGCAAAACGATCATGCGAGAGGTCAAGGCCTTCATATCTACGTGATCGTAAATAACGCCCTCATTCCCGAGTTTTCGATGTCGCGTGAGCGGGCCCTACCGATTATGGGGCGGGCCTATGGCATACTTTTGAAGTCGCAGACGAGACATGGGCTTATCGCGCTGTATAATTTCGCACAACGAGCAGGCGTGGACCTCGATATCGCATCGATCGATGAACAGGTGCCATATTCCATGTTGGATCCGCTAAGCGTTGAATATATGCGCTCAGTGTATCGCATCGGCTACGAGAAGACCCTGGATCGGGGCCTTTGGGCCAGGCGTCCTGTTTTCAGGTCTTCAGATCTGAGGCTGGCAAATTGATCATTAATCGATCAGCGGTGCAAACGTTCGCAGTGTGGCAAATTGGTTTGCGGCAACAATCAGAGGATCCTGATCCGCAGTGTCCGCTATTTCTGTGACTTCGTGGTGTACCTGCAGCAGATTTGCCTCGCTAACCGGAATAAACGGTACCCCAGTTGCTTTCCTCGTGAAGTAGCGAAGGGGTGGAGCACCGCGCCGCTCTGGTGAAACCCGGGAATTTCCCTTTATCATGCGGCGAAAAGTCACCTTGAACGACGTGCCGCATTGCCCCAGATGAGCACTATGCAACAGACCGAAATGACATTGTTTTCGAGGCTTATCGATCAAGCATGCTTCCTTACCCGGAGCTGGCAGCCGTGATCCTGTAACGCCGCCATAGACCCAGCCGCTCCGGGAACCACGCAATTGAAAGTGCGGTTCGTTTCGCGTCGCTCATGCGACGTGTCAATGGAGCGTATCCATGTCCCCTTTCCGATCCCGTCCCAACTGTGTCACCTGTAACCGGCATCCTCCCGGCGCTGCGGCCCGTTGCCCGTGGTGCACGACGCCGATTCCATCACCTGTTTCCCGCCGTGGTGTCGTTCGCGATCGTCGTGCCTCTCGACAGGTTTTTCTCTGGCTCCGGGAGGATGCCGGACTATGACTTGTACGACGACAACAGGCGACAACGTCCGGATGGTTTGCGATACGGGCGAGTTGCAACAGGTCGGGGTCCTTCCCTGGCGTATCAGGCGTGATGGCGAGCGGAAGCTGCTACTTATTACCTCGCGCAGGCGGGGGCGATGGATCGTACCCAAAGGGTGGCCCATGAAGGGATTTCCGCCCTTTGTCGCGGCCTCGCGGGAAGCCTTTGAGGAGGCAGGGATCACCGGTGACATCTCGTCTGTTCCAATGACGACCTATCGATACATGAAGGTTCGAGACGATGGATCACAGGTCGCCTGCCGCGTTACCTTGTTCGGCATGAAAGTGCGCGGTACGCTCAGCCATTGGCGCGAGAAGGGGCAAAGACAGCGAAGATGGTTCTCTGTCGAAGCGGCCGCAGGCAAGCTCGACGATGTCGAGCTTGCCGAGTTCGTGAGAGAACTTGAAACGGATCCGGAGCGGCTGGAAGCAAGCAGCTGCTCCGATCGGCGAAGTTTGTCTTTCAGCGGCGTTCGTGCTCCTAGAAGCTGAGGTGGCCAAGATGTTTCCGACAGGTTTCGCAGGCCGGATGCCTTACGTCTTTCCCATCCGCAGGGTCAGTGCCGGACGCTGACTGCCTGGCGTCACTAACTGCGATAGCAAGAGTGACGTCAGGCATTTCAATCCGAGACTGAAACCTGCGCAGCAACCCGGCCTCTCTGTGCCGATGCGTTGCCCATATACGGAAAGAACCAGAAATGACTTTCAGATACAGCCATACCTTCCCCATCAGCGGCCCGAACAAGTTGCCCCGTTTCAAGCAGTGGGCGGCCGAGAACATTCCGGGTGTCGCCTTGTCCCTGCCGCCCCAGGTGCCGGTCAAGAGCGAGGCGCTCACGGTGCGGCTGAAATCCATCGATGATCGCACCATGCTGATCGGGAAACTGGAAGGCGTAAGCCTCTAACGGCCTGCTCGCGGCGAACAACACCCCCGCTATCATCCCATAAGCATTCTGCAAACACAGGTGGTTATGGCAGGGTCGTGCCGTTCGCCGCAGTCTCTGTGCGTATCCACGGCATACCGGCTCTCAATCGATATCAGCGAATTTCGGACAAGGCATCATGGTAAAGGCTCTCGTTTCCAATCAGCGCTATGCGGTGTTCTTCGGCGTCGGGGTGGCCGCGACTGCATCACTCGGCGGCGGCCTCTTCTACAATGGTTGGCTCCTTGTCATTGCCGCGATCTGCGGCGCGTTGTTCCTGCTCGGTATCCACGATCTGCGTCAGCACAAGCATGCGATCCTGCGCAACTATCCGGTAGTTGGGCATCTGCGCTTCCTGCTGGAGAGTATCCGGCCGGAGATACGCCAGTACATTATTGAAGGCGACAACGATGCCGTTCCGTTCAACAGACAGGATCGCGGTCTCGTCTATCAGCGTGCCAAGGGGGTGGAAGACAAGCGGCCTTTCGGCACCATCGAGAATGTCTATGGTTCTGGATACGCCTGGCTCACCCATTCCGCCACACCGGTCACTATTGCCGACACAGACTTCAGGGTGCGCGTCGGCGGTCCAGCCTGCAAGCAGCCCTACGAAGCCAGCCTGTACAATATCTCGGCCATGAGCTTCGGCGCACTCTCAGCCAGTGCGATACTTGCCCTCAACACCGGCGCAAAGAAAGGCGGTTTCGCCCATGATACGGGAGAGGGCAGCATCAGCCGCTACCATCGGCAAGGCGGCGGCGACCTGATCTTCCAGATTGCATCGGGCTATTTCGGCTGCCGGGACGAGCAGGGCCGGTTCTCTCCGGAGAAATTCGCCCAACTCGCGGCCGATCCCCAGATCAAGATGATCGAGATCAAGCTGAGCCAGGGCGCCAAGCCGGGACATGGCGGCATGCTGCCGGCCTCGAAGATCTCACCCGAGATTGCCGAAGCGCGCGGCATTCCGATGGGTGTAGACTGTATATCGCCCGCGGCACACAGCACGTTCTCGACACCTCTGGAGCTGATGGCGTTCGTCGGCCAGCTGCGGGAGCTTTCCGGCGGAAAGCCCGTCGGCTTCAAGCTTTGCATCGGGCATCGCCGCGAATTCATGAGCATGGTCAAGGCGATGTTGCAGACGGGCATTGTTCCCGACTTCATTGTCGTTGACGGTGCGGAAGGCGGAACGGGGGCGGCCCCCGTAGAGTTCGCCAATCGGGTCGGGATGCCGATGCTGGAAGGCTTGTCCTTCGTTCACAATACGCTCCGCGGCGCAGGCATTCGCGAACAGGTGAAGATCGTTGCCGCCGGAAAGATTGTCTCCGCCTTTGACATCGCCCGCACGCTGGCCCTCGGTGCAGACTGGTGCAATGCCGCGCGTGGCTTCATGTTCGCGATCGGGTGCATACAGGCTCAATCCTGTCATACCAACCGCTGCCCGGTGGGGATCGCCACCCAGGATCCGACACGCCAGCGTGCGATCGACCTCGGCGACAAGAGCGACCGCGTCGCTCGCTTCCATCGCAATACGATGCGCGCGCTTGGGGAAATCGCAGGCGCCGCCGGCCTCGGCAATCCGAGCGATTTCATGCCCTACCACTTCATGTTCCGGCAGAAGGACAACGAATTCCTGGACGGCAACGAAGCCTACCCCTACCTGCCCGAGGGGTTCCTTGTGTCAGGCGGGGAGATCCGCGAACTGGCGGACTGGCACGATCGATGGGACCGTGCCGCTGCCGACAGCTTCGCCCCGCCCGAAATTCCCCATGGGCCTTTTAAGCGCAACAGGAAACAAAAGCCGCATGAGGAGCAGCGAGGGGTTTCTGGGGCGCTCACCTCTGTTGCTTAGATGTTGACATGATTGGTTGTGTTCACGCCTGCCGTCTGTCTTCGCAGAAGCCTCTGCATGCACCGGTTCGCTCACATATGGAGCAGCGACTGTCCGCGATCTGCGGCGTGAGTTTGTGGTGGGGTCCGGGCATTAGCCTGCGGCTCCGATAAGCGGCGCTCATGCTCACATGACAGCTACTTATTTGCGCCGCGGCATGTCGCAACATAGGCTTTCCTCATAGCTCGCAAGCAAGACGGGCGTCACGACGGGTAGATCAAATCTGTCTCCAGAGAGGAATTCCAATGTTCAGAACACAAATGTTTCTGGCAGCGACAACGCTTGCCTATGGCTTGACGCTCGGCGTGGCACTCGCGGCCGAGCCGCTTTCGGTCATGAGCTTCGGTGGCGCTTATCAGGATGCCCAGCGAAAGGCCGTATTCGGTGCCTACAGCGAGGAAACCGGCCGACAGATTTCCGAGCAGGAGTACGGCGGCGAAATTGCCAAGATCAAGGCGATGATCGACAGCGGCAACACGACGATAGACGTGGTGGACGTCGACGCGCCGACCTTGCTCCAAGGCTGTGACGAAGGTCTTTTCGAAACAATCGACTGGGAAAAAATCGGCCCGAAGTCGGACTGGCTCGCCGGCACCACATCGGATTGTGGCGTCGGGACAATCGTCTATGCGACTATCCTCTCCTACGATCAGGACAAGCTGGAAAAGCCGCCGACGCGGCTTGCTGATCTCTTCGATCTTGCCAACTTTCCCGGCAAGCGTGGTCTTTGGAAAAATCCCGCGACCAATCTTGAATTCGCACTCCTTGCCGACGGCGTAGCGCCGCAGGATGTCTATGCGACGCTCGCAACACCTGAAGGTGTCGATCGCGCCTTTGCCAAACTCGACACTATCAAGAGCCAAATCGTCTGGTGGGAAGCAGGCGCGCAAGCACCGCAACTCCTCGCCTCCGGCGAAGTAGCCATGACGACCGCGTGGAACGGGCGCATCTTCAATGCCAACAAGGAAGGTCGCAACTTCAGCATCGTCTGGGACAATCAGATCCTCGATTCCAACTATTGGGTCATTCCCAAGGGGGCCAAGGATTTGGAAGGTTCACTCGCCTTCATCCGCTTCGCTGTAGAACCCAAGGTTCTGGCGGGTATCGCGAAGTACATACCCTATGGTCCGGTCCGCACGAGCGCGGCCGCCGAGGTGGCGCCCGAAGATGCGAAGAACCTGCCGACAAGCCCCGCCAATCTGACCGCCTCGCTTACGCTCGACAACGCGTTTTGGGCAGACCACGGCGACGAAATCCGCAAGCGCTTCACGACCTGGCTTTCCAACTGAGGAGCGGCGGATGAACACTATGATCCTGGAAAGGGGGCGCTTCGACGAAGCGCCGCCAACCAAGAATGCTGCCGAGACAATGGTCGCTTTCGAGCAAGTCCAAAAAACCTATGATGGGCGCACGCTTGTTGTCGAAGACCTGAACCTTACTGTGCGACGTGGTGAATTCCTCACCATGCTAGGGCCTTCCGGGTCTGGAAAGACAACCACTCTGATGATGCTCGGCGGGTTCGAGCAGCCGACAAGCGGACGCATCCTGCTCGAAGGACAAGCCGTGGAGCGCCTGCCGCCCGAGCGTCGCGATATCGGTTTCGTCTTCCAGAACTACGCACTCTTTCCGCATATGACGGTCGCTGAAAATGTCGGCTTTCCTCTTCGCTATCGAAGTGTCAGGGGGGGCGATGCAACGCGTCGTGTCGAGGAAGCGCTAGCAATGGTCAAGCTCACGGGCCTTGGCGAGCGTCGTCCAGCGCAACTTTCAGGCGGACAGCAGCAGCGCGTGGCGCTGGCCCGCGCCATGGTTTTCAACCCGAAGCTCATCCTGATGGACGAGCCGCTCGGCGCGCTCGACAAACAGCTTCGCGAGCACATGCAGGTGGAAATCCGAAAAATCCAGCAACGCCTCGGCATCACCATGGTCTATGTGACGCACGACCAGTCCGAGGCGCTTACCATGTCCGACCGGATTGCTGTCTTCCACGAAGGCAAAATCCAGCAGCTTTCCGATCCGGTCACGCTCTACGACCGGCCTGATAACCGTTTCGTCGCCGGCTTCATCGGCGACAACAACACGCTTTCCTGTGAGTTTGTCGGGACGGAAGACGGCTTCAACGTAGTGCGAATGGCGGACGGAACCCGGCTTCTGACAACGGGCGCCTCGGGCCAGGCCCGATCGAACCTCACCATGTCACTCCGCCCGGAGCGACTTGGTCTCAACCATGCGGAACGCAGCACTGCCGAAAACCGCATCCGTGCCCGCGTGCTCGACAAAACCTTTCTTGGCGACCGAGTGCGGTTGACACTCGAAGCCTTCGGCGGAGATCGCCTCGTTGCGTCCTTGCCTTCGGCGTCTGGTGCAGCCATCCAGCCGGAAAGCCAAATCGAGATGACCTGTTTCGCGGCTGATTGCCGAACGCTGACGAGGTAGTCATGACGCAGACCATGTCTCTTGCCCCTCTCGCCGCCGAGGCCAATCTGGGTGTGGCGCTACGCCGTGCGGAAAGACCCAACCGGCTCCGGGCACTCGCGCTGGCATTGCCGGCGCTCCTGTTTCTGCTTGTAACCTTCGCTGCCCCGATCGGCGTTTTCCTGACGACGGCGGTGAGCAATCCGGAAGTGCGTGATGTTCTGCCGCAAACGATAATCGCGCTTGATGGCTGGGACGGACAAGCCACACCCGGCGAAGGCGTCTACGTTGCGCTGGTGGCCGATCTTACACGGGCAAAGGAAAACAACACCGCTGCCGCACTCGGCAAGCGGTTAAACTATGAGAGCGCGGGCATGCGCAGCCGCGTCATGTCGATCGTTCGGCATCTCGGCAAACTACGGGATGGTCCCCTTGCGCCGCAATTTGCAGCGCTCGACCCTGTCTGGGCGAGCCCGGATCTCTGGGCGATCCTTAAGCGCAACGCCAATGCCGTCACCCCGTACTACCTTCTGACAGCCGTCGATTTTTGGCAGGATGCATCCGGTGCCATCGTTCGGGCACCAGAGGACCAAGCTGTGTTTCTCGGCATCCTCGGCCGCACACTCTGGATTGCCGGGCTGGTGACCTTCGCAACGCTTCTGCTCGGCTTTCCGACGGCCTACGTCATCTCGCTTGCACCCGCTCGCATTGCTGGCTTCCTACTCCTGATGGTGCTTTTACCGCTCTGGACCTCACTTCTGGTACGCACCACCGCCTGGGTCGTGTTGCTGCAGACAGACGGCATCATAAACCAGGCGCTGCTGGCACTCGGGCTCACCACGGAAAAACTACAGCTGATGCTGACACGCTTCGGTACGGTGACGGCCATGACCCATATACAGCTACCCTTCACAATTCTCCCGATTCTCAGCGTGATGAAATCCATTCCGGAGGGGCAGATGCGCGCCGCGCGCTCACTTGGCGCACCACCGTTCTTCGCCTTCTGGCGGGTTTATGCACCGCAGACGCTACCAGGCGTCGCCGCCGGTTGCCTGATGACCTTCATCCTGTCGCTCGGCTACTATATCACGCCGGCACTGGTCGGCGGGCCGCGTGACCAGATGATGTCAAACTTCATCGCCACCTACATAAACCGCGACCTGAACTGGGGCATGGCCGCTGCGCTCGCCTGCGTGCTCCTTGTCATGACGCTCTCCATCTACCTCCTGTTCCTGCGCCTCGTCGGTGCGGAACGTATCAAGCTTGGATGAGAACCATGTGGCTTCCTGCTTACGCAACCCGAAGCGAACGGCTCTGCCGTTTCGCCGTCGTCACTTTCGCTTTTGCCGTTCTCGTTTTCCTTATCGGACCGCTCTTTGTCGTGTTTCCGTTGTCGGTTTCGAAGGATCCGTTCTTTACCTTTCCGATCCAGGAGTATTCGTGGCGCTGGTACTCGGATTTCTTTGAGAACCCGCGCTGGACACAGAGCCTTTTGAACAGCGTGGTCGCGGCTGTCTTCAGTACGGCGCTCGCCACGCTTCTCGGCACGCTGGCCGCACTCGGCATCAGCCGACCCGGGTTTCCGGCGCGTAAAGCCGTCATGGCATTGATGATCTCGCCCATGATCATGCCCGTCGTCATCGTCGCCGTTGGCGCCTACATGTTCTTCGGCACGCTCGGGCTCACCAACACGCGCACGGGACTGGTGCTCGCCCATGCCGCGCTCTCCATTCCCTTCGTGGTCGTTACGGTGCTTTCGGCGCTTTCCACCTACGATTCCAATCTCACACGGGCAGGCGCGAGTCTTGGCGCAGGGCCGATCAGCGTGTTCTTCGCCGTCACGCTGCCTCTCATCCTCCCCGGCATCGTCTCCGGCGCATTGCTTGCCTTCGCTGTTTCCTTCGACGAGGTTATTGTCGCCCTATTCCTCACGGGGGCCGAGCAGCGCACGCTGCCGGTACAGATGTTCTCCGGTATTCGGGACCAGATCAACCCGACGATCATGGCGGCGGCAAGCCTGCTGACCACCGTCTCCATCGCCCTGTTTCTAGTGCTGAACCTCATCCGTCGAATGCGACGGACCTGATCACCCGTCCCGTGTGTCGGCGAGAAAAGCGTCGGCAAAATGCGCAGCAAAGCTCTCTGCCACCGGGGAGCGTTTGCGGTCGGAACTCAGATAGATGCCGACGACGACGTCCGTGAGCCTGGGAAGGCCAAGGGCGTCGTCAAGCGTCGATAACTTGGCCGGCACGATGCGACGGGCGAGCACGGTGTTGCCGAAACCGGAACCGACTGCGGCCTCGAGGCCCGAAAGACTAGGGCTCGTATATACGAGTTCATAACCACGACCGTCTCGCTGCAGGGCCGTCAGCATCGCCCGACGGTAGAGGCAACCCTCCGGATAGCAGACGATGCGCAGATTTCCTCCACTGTCCGCAACAATGGAGGTCTCGTCGTCGCCCACCCAGGCGAGCGGCTCCTTCCAGGTCATGAACGCGCCTTCTGCCGGCCCGTCCGGCGTCATCGCCACAACGAGATCGTACAGACCGCTACGCAGGCCTTGCAGCAGGATATGGGAAAGGTCGCAGACGACCTCGAAGCGGAAATCGTGGCCGCTGCGGGCAAGGCGTGGCATCAGCTTCGGCAGGAAATGGTCGGCATAGTCATTGGGAATGCCGAGGCGGATTTTGCCATGCTGGTCGCGTCGGGAGAGGCGCAGCACCATCTCGTCGTTCAGCGTTAACATCTGACGAGCGTAGCTCGCCACGAGTTCGCCCGCCTCGGTCGGCTGCGCGCTGGCGTCCTTGGCAAAAAGGGAAACGTTGAGCAGTTCCTGCAACTTCTTCATCTGCAGACTGATGGCCGGCTGGGTACGGCCGAGCTGCTCGGCGGCGCGCGTATGGCTGCGCAAATCGATAACCGCAAGGAAAGTACGAAGAAGGTCGGTCGGGATGTTTCTCACGAGCGTGGTACCGCTTCCAAAAGGAAACGGGCCGATCGGGCGGCCCGTTCCAAGTTGCCCGCATACGGGTCAGGCGGGGATGATATTATGCTCCGGACCGAAGGGGAAGCCCGTGATGTTTTCGCTGCCGGTTTCCGTCATCACGAGAATGTCGTGTTCGCGATAGCCGCCGGCCCCCGGCAGGGCATCCGGAATGGTCAGCATCGGCTCCATTGAGACGACCATACCCGGTTGCAGCACGGTGTTAATATCCTCGCGCAACTCTACCCCGGCCTCGCGGCCGTAATAATGCGAAAGCACGCCGAAGGAATGACCGTAGCCGAAGGAACGGTAGCCGAGCAGGCCGTGCTCGCGGTAGATCTCGTTGAGTTCGGTCGCCACATCGCCGCAACGCGCACCCGGCTTCAGCAATTCAAGGCCGCGACGATGAACGGCGCAGTTGATCTCCCAGATGCGCAGGTGCTCGTCGCTCGCATGGTCGAGGAACAGTGTGCGTTCGAGCGCCGTATAATAGCCGGCGATCATCGGGAAGCAGTTCAAAGAAAGAATGTCTCCCTTCTGGACGCGGCGCGACGTCACCGGATTGTGTGCCCCGTCGGTGTTGATGCCCGACTGAAACCAAACCCATGTGTCCATCAGTTCGGCATGGGGAAAACGGTCCGCGATATGGCGGACCATGGCCTGCGTGCCGGCAAGCGCAACTTCGTATTCCGGCACGCCTTCGTGCACGGCCTTCGCCACAGCGGCGCCTCCGATATCGGCCGTCGCGGCCCCTGCCTTGATGAGCACGATCTCCTCGGGCGACTTGATCGTGCGCAACCACATGGTCGGCGAGCCGATATCGACGAACTCGACACTGGGGAAGGCTTCTTCCAGCAGTCGACGCAGATCGAGATTGACCTGATCGAATTCGATGCCAATGCGCGAGACATTCGGCAAAAGCTGCTGCAGAGCGTGAAAGAAGTTGTCACGCTGCCAGTCGGTATAGGTGATGTTGTCGCCAAAGGTGCGGCGCCAGGGCTGGCCTGCATCGATACCGGCGGAGACCGAAGTCGCCTTTTCCGGCGTGATGACGAAGGCATATCGCCGGCCAAAGGAGCAATAGAGGAAATCGGAGAAATAGCAGATATTGTGATAGGAGGTCAGTACCGCCGCATCGAGTTTCAACTCCTCCAAAATGCCACGCATCGCATTTTGTCGCCGCTCCATTTCGCCTGCCGAGAAAGTCGACTGTACCTTCTCGCCATTGTGCATTTCCTGCAATCGTAGGAGCTGGTTCGGCATCCCTCGCGCAAACATGTTCATGTGAAAAACTCCTTCTTGGCGGCCAATCGCCCTGTTCGACGAAACTGAGGGTAGGAAGCTTCGTGGCTGCTGGAAAATTAGAAGTTCCAATGCGGGCATAAGGAATTCGAACTTCGTGCAGATTGCTAATGCCGTCATTTGCGAAGGAAATTTCCGTCGCGGTATCTCCTTCTATAGGTTTCCAGCAAGAGAGGGCCGCGATCGGCCGTCGTTTTGGAAGCGGGGAGAGCCGATGCTGGAGCGTGGAATTGGATATGTCGTCGCCGGACGCGGCAAGAACCACGGCTCCGATGGTGGACCCGGCAAGCGACTGAGGGTCGGCTTTCTCCTCGCCCGGCAATTCACCATGAGCGCCTTTGCACTATTCGTTGATACCCTGCGGCTCGCCAGCGACGTAGAGGACAAATCGGGCCGTCGCATGTGCGACTGGGATGTCCTGAGCCCGAACACACATATGATCCGATCAAGCTGCGGTGTTCAGGTTGTTCCGACCACAAGTCTCGGTGATCCGGAGCGTTTCGACTATATCGTCGTGATTGGCGGCCTTTTGGGCGTTGAGGAACAATTGCCATCCGAATCCGTCAGTTTTCTTCAGCGCGCCCTCCAGAAGGGTGTCAGGCTGATCGGTGCCTGCACAGGCAGCTTCGTTCTTGCCGATTCCGGATTGCTGGACGGCAAGACGGCCTGTATCAGCTGGCTGCATCATTCCGAATTCAAGGCACGCTTCCCGGCGATTCGACTTACCTCACAACGGCTCTTCGTCGAGGACGGAAAGGTAACGACGTGCGCCGGAGGAAGCGCTGTGGCCGATCTTGCCGCACTGCTGGTCCGGCGGCATGTCGGCGAGAGCGCAGAACGCAATGCCATGGAAATCCTTCAACTCGATCGGCGCAGAGAAGGTTCGGATTTGCAGAGCCGGACGCCGATCGCTCTGCCCGTTCACTGCGACGACCGCATTCGTGTGGCGCTCCTCTGTATGGAGGAAAACATGGACGACAGGCTTGAAATCGAGACGATCGCGGACCGCGTCGGTCTTTCCAGGCGGCAGCTGGAACGGATATTTCAGAGCAAGACTGGCGTTTCACCTGCTGCTGCCTACGAGAAGATCTGTATGAAAAAGGCCGCGCAACTGGTCGAGCGAACATCCAAGACCGTGATTGAGATTGCGCTCGACGTCGGCTTTGCAAACAGCTCGCATTTTTGCAGGCGTTTTCGGGCCAATTTCGGCATGACGCCCAATAAGATGCGGAGCCGCGTCAAAAACATATTGTTTGAGAGGTTCCCTTCTCCGAACGGCACCTATCGTTAGGAGTTGGATGTGGCGAGTGGCGAACTGGCAATTATTCAGGCCATGACTGCCTTGAGCACCTTGCCTGGATTAAGAAGCGCCGGCGCGTCGAGCGAGCCCTTGATCCGGTGCATCAGGGCGAGCTTGGCCGGGTGGGACAGAGCCGATAGCGACACCACTCGCTTCGCGCCGATCCCGTGTTCGGCAGAAAACGACCCACCCAGCTCTCTGATGCTCCGGTAGATTGCCTCATCGACGGCACTCGCCTTTTCCGCCGAAATGTCGCTGCCGGTGCTGTTGAGCACGATGTGGAGGTTTCCGTCGGCAAGATGGCCAAAGACGTAGGGGTCGAATGCGGCATCAATCGCCTTCAGATCGGCAAGGCACCGTTCGAGATAGGACGCCACCTGCGAGAGGGGAATGGAGACGTCGTAGGATGGTGCACCCGGATGCTGCCGATAGATGAGGTCTGTGTCCTCGCGAAGCCGCCAGAGATCTGCCTCCTGCGCGCCCGAGAATGCGATCACGGCCGAGGTGTCGGGTTGAGTGGCAGTCACGACTTCATAGACGCGTGCGAGCTCCGATTGCAAGGCGGTCTCGTCGACGCCGCCAAGCGTCATCAGAAGGTTGACGGGGTGATCCGTAGCGTAGTCCGCAGCCGACCAGCGATGGTGGCGGGAGGTCAGTCGGAAATACCTGTCCCAGATCGCTTCGGCCGCGCGCAGATGGCCGTATTCTGCATCCAGTCCCCGGCGAACCGTCTCGAGTGCTGCATCCACCGAGGCCAGGCCGAACAGGACCGTTGCAGTGGCCAAAGGCTGGGGCTCCAGCTTGACGGCAATCCGCGTTATCACGCCGAGCGTGCCTTCCGCGCCGACAAACAGATGTTTCAGATCATAGCCAGCGGAGTTTTTCACAACGCGGGTGAGGTCGGAATAGATCGAGCCATCCGCAAGCACGGCCTCCAGCCCCAGAATGCGATGCCTCATGACGCCGAACCGGAAGGCAGAAATCCCGCCGGCATTCGTTGAAGTCATGCCGCCGATCGTCGCCGAGCCGCGGGACGGTAGATCGATCCCCGGTTCAAGGCGATGCTCCGCGGCCGCCATCTGCAGCGCCTGCAGCGTCACGCCGGCTTCCACCACCGCAACACGCTCGACGGGGCAGAGATGCAGGATGCGATTGAGCCGGGCGGTGGAGAGCACCAGTTCTCCCGTTTTCGACAGACCGCCGCCCACGAGCCCGGTTCGACCGCCATGCGTGACAAGCGGGACGCCGTGGGCGCGGCAGCATTGGACGATGGCGGCAACCTCCTCGGTCGTGCCGGGGAGGACGACGGCGCCGGCGTCGAGATTTTCCGGCGCCACGCCGTAATCGATCATGGCGACCGCCTCTCCCTCCCTGAAGTTTCCCTCGCCGACGATGTTGCGGACTTCTGCGGTGAATTCGGGCTTCAGACGGTGCATTGGACAGATCCTGTCGATGGCATCGGGAAAGAGGGAGAGGCTGATCTTGGGAGGTTCAGGGCATTAGGCGTGAAGCGTGCCGTTTTTCTTCGCCGTCCAGGTGGCGATGTAGTCCATCAAGGCGGGGTTGAGGCAGTCGTAGGGCGCGAGACCGAGTTCGCGCAACCGGGTCCGAACGCTGTCCATCTGCGCCGGGTCGTAGCCGCTCTCGATGATCGAGGAGACGAAGGCCGCAAATCCAGGCTTCGCCCAGCCGCTCTCTTCGAAACGCTCCGGATGCACGAAGGACAGGCCCTTGAACGGATGGTCGCGCTCGACCGGGCCGTAGAGATGCACGCCGCACGCCTGGCAGGCATGCCGCTGGATGAGGGCAGCCGGGTCCACGACGGCGAGCTTGTCGCCGTTTTCAAGCACTTCGACATTCTCGGTCGGCGCGACGGCGACGACCGAGAAAACCGCGCCGTCAGGCTTCCAGCATTTGGTGCAGCCGCAGGCATGGTTATGGGCGATATCGCCCTTGATGCGAACCTTCACGGTATTGCTCGCGCAATTGCAGACGAGCGTGCCGCCGGAAAAGGCGGCATTCGTCGCCTTGAACCCGCTGTCGAGGGATGGATGTATCGCGATGCTTGGCATGGGCTTCTCCTCCTTCATGGCCGGCGCGGTATGCGCGGCCGATCACAGGCACCGCCGGCGCTGGCGCGACGGTGCGTTGAATGGATTGCTGCAGTGCCGGCGGTCCTGAATCCGCGCTCAGTATATCACCACGCTGCGGATGCTTTCTCCAGCATGCATGAGGTCGAAGCCCTTGTTGATGTCCTCGAGCGGCATGGTGTGGGTGATCATTGGATCGATCTGGATCTTGCCCTCCATGTACCAGTCGACGATTTTTGGCACGTCCGTGCGCCCGCGCGCGCCGCCGAAGGCCGTGCCCATCCAGTTGCGGCCGGTGACCAGCTGGAACGGACGGGTGGAGATCTCCTGGCCTGCGCCGGCAACGCCGATGATGACCGACTTGCCCCAGCCGCGATGCGCGCTTTCCAGCGCCTGGCGCATCACCTTGGTGTTGCCCGTGCAGTCGAACGTGTAGTCCGCCCCGCCGATCGTGTCGCCGTTTCGCTTCGTCATGTTGACGAGGTAGGGCACGATGTCATCGCCGACCTCCTTCGGATTGACGAAGTGCGTCATGCCGAACTTCTCGCCCCAGGCCTTGCGGTCGTTGTTGATGTCGACGCCGATGATCATGTCGGCACCGGCAAGGCGCAGGCCCTGCAGCACGTTGAGGCCGATGCCGCCGAGGCCGAAGACGATGGCCGTCGAGCCGACCTCGACCTTCGCCGTGTTGATGACGGCGCCGATGCCCGTCGTCACGCCGCAGCCGATGTAGCAGATCTTGTCGAAGGGGGCGTCCGGGTTGACCTTGGCGAGCGCGATCTCGGGCAGCACCGTGTAGTTGGCGAAGGTCGAGCAGCCCATATAGTGGAAGATCTTGTCCTTGCCGATGGAGAAGCGGCTTGTGCCGTCGGGCATCAGGCCCTGGCCCTGGGTGGCGCGGATGGCGGTGCACAGGTTGGTCTTGCGCGACAGGCAGGAATAACATTCGCGGCATTCGGGCGTGTAGAGCGGAATGACGTGGTCGCCCTTCTTCAGCGACGTGACGCCCGGGCCGACATCGACGACGATGCCGGCGCCCTCATGGCCGAGGATAGCCGGGAAGATGCCCTCCGGGTCGGCGCCCGACAGGGTGAACTCGTCCGTGTGGCAGATGCCCGTCGCCTTCACCTCGACCAGCACCTCGCCGGCCTTCGGGCCGTCGAGCTGCACGGTCATGATCTCAAGCGGTTTGCCGGCCTGAACGGCAACGGCGGCGCGTACGTCCATGGTGTTTTCCTTCCAGAGTATCCGTCGTTTCAGAGATTTGGCTACCTCGGCACGTAGCGCGTCAGGCTGGCTTCCAGCAGCCGAACAAGGGTGATCAACACCAGATTGATCAGGAGGTAGAGCATGCCGGCGATGGCGAAGACCTCAAGGATCGCATAGGTCTGGCTCATCAGGCGTTTCGCATGGCCGGTGATTTCCAGCACGGTGATGGTCGAGGCGAGGCTCGTTCCTTTGACGACGAGCACGAGCTCGTTGCCATAGGCCGGCAAGGCCTGCCTTATGGCCAGTGGGAACGTGATCCGGCGAAAACACAGGAGCCGCGACATGCCGCAGGCCTGCGCCGCCTCGACGAGGCCGCCCGGGATCGACAGGAGGCCGCCGCGCAGGATTTCCGACGTATAGGCGGCGGTGTTGAGCGCCAATGCCATCACGGCGCAATGAACGCCGTCGCCGATGACCCACCAGAGGACGGGGTTGTCGCGCACGAAGGCAATCTGGCCGAGGCCGTAGTAGAAGAGGAAGAGCTGGACGAGCAACGGCGTTCCCCGGAAGACGGTGCTGTAGCCCTTGGCGAAACCGCTCACGAATCGGTTTTTCGAAAGCCGCATGACGGCGAGCGCAAGGCCGAGGTTGAAGCCGATGGCGACGGCGGCAAGCGTCAGGACGGCGGTCAGCCACAATCCCTTGGCAAGGGTCGGAACGGCAAGCTGGATGAGATCGAGATCCATGGCCTATGTCCTCGTGCGGGGGCGCAGAAGGCGCTCGATCCGGTCGAAACCACCCTGGCTGACCAGCGTGATGACGAGATAGACGACAGCCGCGATGAAGTAGAAAATGAAGGGATGGCGCGTGGAGCCGGCGCCGACGAAGGCAGCACGCATCAGTTCCTGCAGGCCGACGACGGAGACGAGGGCGGTATCCTTGATGGTCGTCTGCCAGACATTGTTCATGCCGGGCACGGCAATCCTCAGCATCTGCGGTGCTATGATCCGGCGAAAGATGCGCCTGCCGGGAATGCCGAGCGCGCGGGCGGCCTCGATATGGCCGCCGGGAATGGCGGCAAGCGCGCCGCGCACGACCTCGGTGGAGTAGGCGCCCGATATGGCCGCGATCGCGATGACGGCGATGATGAAGGCGTAGCCGTTGCCGGCCAGCCCCTCATAGCCGAAGGCGGCGGCGATCTGTCCCACGAATTCGACGGAGGAGAAGAAGAGAAGATAGATGATCAGGAGTTCGGGCACGCCGCGCACGATCGACGTGTAGAAATCCACCGCCAGCGTCAGCGGGAAGAGCCGCGCCCATTTGATCAGGCCGCAGGCAATGCCGATGACAATGCCGAATGCCATGCTCGCGACACCGACCGCGATGGTGATCGCCGCGCCGCGCAGGATTGCGGCGATCCAGCCGCCCTCCCATACCTGCCATAATCCAAATTCCATCGGACCTGCCCAAACCTGTCTGTTGTCCTGTCGGAGGCAATGTCCCCGGACGATATCCGGGAGACACCATGTTGGCGTTACTTGCAGGGGCGGGAGATGTCCGTCTTGAACCAGGTCTGGCTCGCCTTGCCGATCGAACCGTCGGAGACCAGTTCGCAAAGCGCCGTGTCGATGCGGGCCTTCAGCTCGGTGTTTTCCTGGGCGATTCCAACACCAATGCCTTCACCCAATGTCGGGTCAGACGAACTCGGAACGTTGACGTCGACCAACTGAAAATCCTTGCCTTCGGGTTTGTTCAGGAAGTCGTCGAGCGCCGATCGATCTGCGAATGCTGCATCGATACGGCCGCTGGCAATATCGATCTGCATCTGGTCGAGCGTGTCATAGGTCTTTAGGTCGGCGTTTGGCACCTTCTTCTCGAGGTAGTGCGCATGGGTCGTGCCGGCCTGCACGCCCACCTTCTTCCCGTCCAGCGCCGTGATAAGTCCATCGAGATCGGTGATGCCGACGAGTGTCGAGGTCTTCGGTACGACGAACATGTTGGCGAGTTCGGCGTAACCGATCGAAAAGTTGATCTCCTTCTTGCGATCCTCGGTGATCGACATGCCCGAAATGATGATGTCGAAACGCTTGGCCTTCAGGGCCGGAATCAGGCCGTCGAAGGCCTGCACGACGAACTGGCACTTCATCTCCAGCTTGGCGCAGAGCAGGTTGCCGACATCGGCATCGAAGCCGGTGACATTGCCGGCGGCATCGGCCATGCTCCATGGCGGATAGGCGCCCTCTGTTCCGATGGACAATTCACCTTCGGCGGCCTGGGCGGCGGTGATGCCAGCGGCGAAACAGGCGGCGAGCAGCAGAGTTTTCAGCTTCATGTTTTGGTTCCCCATGTTGAGCTTTGTTGTCGGGTGGTTGAGGCCGGCGGTTGTCAGAACGTCCGGGCCAGGAACTGGCGCATGCGTTCTGAGCGCGGATTGGTGAACACCTCCGCTGGGGCACCCTCTTCCTCCACCTTTCCCTGATGGAGGAAGAGGATCTTGTGCGAGACCTCGCGCGCGAACTGCATTTCGTGCGTCACGAGGATCATCGTGTTTCCTTCTTCGGCCAGTTGCCGGATCACCCGCAGTACCTCGCCGACCAGCTCGGGATCGAGCGCGGAGGTCGGTTCGTCGAGCAGGATGAGTTTCGGGCGCATCGCAAGCGTGCGGGCGATGGCGGCGCGCTGCTGCTGGCCGCCCGAAAGCTGGCCGGGGTATTGAGCATGCTTGTCGGAGAGGCCGACCTTCTTCAGCAACGCATGGGCATGATCGACGGTCGCCTGCCGCTCTTCCTTCAGCACATGCAGCGGCGCCTCGACGATGTTTTCGAGCACGGTCATGTGCGGCCAGAGATTGAAGTTCTGGAACACCATGCCGACCCGCGAGCGGATGCGCTCGACCTGCCGCATGTCGGCCGGGACGGCACTGCCGTCCGCCGTCTTCTTCATGCGGATTTCCTCGCCGTCGATGACGATGCGTCCGTCGTTCGGTTGTTCTAGGAGGTTGATGCATCGCAGAAAGGTGCTTTTCCCCGAACCGGAGGAGCCGATCATCGACACGACCTCACCCGGCTGCGCGGAGACGCTGACGCCGTTCAGCACGGGCAGGATGCCGAAACGCTTGTGGATGCCGTGCACCTCGATCGCCGGCCGTTCGGCAAGCCTCGGGCCGTTGACGTCCGGATGGGCGACGATGGTCACGGCCGCTGCCGCCGGAACCGTTTTTTCCGGACCGGCACCGCCGACCGCCTTGAGGTCGGCGAAGGCGCGGTCGAAATGGCGCAGCGACGCGGCAAGGCATGCACGCTGCCAATCTGCGTCTTCGGGAATGAAGGCGGCGCGCAGGGTTTTCTTTATCCTGCCGCCGAGCGGCGTATCGACCTTGCCGAACAGATGAAGCCAGTTGTCGGCCTGCACCGCGTCTGAAACGGTGGCGCCATCAAGCGTGCCGCATTCGACGACCAGCGGCAGGACACGCGCCTTCGGCAGCGCGGTTCGCACGGCCGCTGAGACATAACCGGTCGCGGTCGCGGCAATGCCGGTATCCGTGGTCGCGTTTGCGCCGGTGACGACGATGGAAAGGGCAGGGCCGAAGATGCCGCGTCCCCAATCCAGGCCGGCATGCTCGCTTTCGGCGACGGAGAGCAGCGCCGGATAGCCATAGGGACCGGCGCCTGTGTGCAGGTCGAAAACGACCACCTCGCTCGCCTGCTGCGCCAAGGTCGTGAGGATGTCGATCAGGGTGCGGTTGGACCAGACGGGGCCGTCGCCGCCATAGAACAATCCATCCGGAAAATCGTACTGACCGGCTTCGATGATCGGAGCAAGGCCGGCATAGCCGCCGGAACGCCGCTTGACCTCTTCATAGGCCTCCATGGCCGTGTCATGCGCCGGCCCTTCCAGCGCTGGACAGACGAGCGCGCCGTGCAGCGTGCCATAGCGCTCGTTTTTCGGCGGCGCCTTCTGCCAGTCGATGAAGTTGCGGTTGAGGTCGACATTGTCTTCATTCACCCGGCGCGACCATGCGGTGCCCCAGGGGTTGATCAGGTGGATTGCGAGGACGGCGGTATCGTCGGGAAGCTGCCAGGGTGTGTTCTGGGAGAGCCAGGCGGTCTGACAGGCCGAGCCGAACGGGCCTTCGACCCCATGGGTGCCGGAAATCAGCACCATGAGCTTGCGGGCATCGTTGCGTCCGAGATAGGCGACATCGGTTGCAAGCCGCTCGCCATCGGGGCCGTGCAACGGGTGCAGATATTCGACGAGGCTCGCCCCGGCCGTGCGCGCGGCGGCGAGGAACCGGGCGCGCAGAGCGGAATAGTCGCCGGAAAACAGGCCGGATGGCGTCGATGGGGACATGCGATTTGGCTCCCGGTTCGCTTTGGGCAGACTTGCGTTTGCGCTCATGGTTCGTTCCCTTGGGCCGTGGATCGGCCGCTGTTCTGTCTTGTTCAATTGGAGCGGCGCTGCGGGCGTCACTCCTTGGCGAGAGCGGCAAGCGCCTCGATGAAACGGTCGTTTTCTGAGCGGCTGCCGATCGTCACGCGGATGAAGGTTTCGTAGCCGGCTTCCTTCCACGGCTTAATGATGATCCCCTTCGACAGGAAGTGATCCAAGGCCGCCCGGCTGTCCCATCCGACATCGATGAAGAGGAAGTTCGTCTGCGATCCGGCGACGCGAAAGCCGAGGGTCGCGACGCGCTGGGAGACCCGCTGCCGTTCCCGCTTCAGTGCGGTGACCGATGCGCGCATCCACGCTTCGTCATCCAGCGCGGCAAGGGCGGCGGTCTGCGCGGCGGCATTGACGTTGAACGGTGTCTTGGCGGCGGTCATGGCGCGCGCCAGGCGCAGGTCCGACGTCACGGCATAGCCGACGCGCAGGCCGGCAAGCCCGTAGGCCTTGGAAAAGGTCCGCAGCACCACCCAGGCGAGATCGGTCCTTGTAAGGGAGGCAAGTCCGTCGGGTGTATCGTCGTCGGTGAACTCGAAATAGGCCTCGTCCAGCACGAGCAGCGTTTGTGGTGGAACCGCCGAGAGAATGCGCGCGAGGCCGTCACGGTCGAGCGCCGGCCCGACAGGATTGGACGGCGACGAGAGGAAGAAGATCGCCGGTTTGCGCGCAAGCATGGCAACGATCGCGGGAATGTTGAAATCCAGGTCCGCCCGCATGGCAACCTTCTCGATCCGCGCGCCGTTGGCAAGCGCCTCGATCTCGTGCAGGCCGAAGCCGGGACAGAGCGTCGCGACGAAGGCGTCAGGACGAAGAATGGCGCGGCATACCGCAGCGATCATCTCCTCCGAGCCGTTGCCGACGACGATGCGGTCCGCGGGAACATCGAGCTTGTGGCTGAGGGCCGTGCGCAGCGCCGTGCAGGCCGGATCGCAGTACCGCGCCGGATTGAGGCCGGCGAGAGCGGCGGCGACCTTCGGCGAGCAGCCGTCCGGGTTCTCGTTGCTGGCAAGAGCGGCGATGTCTTGCCGGCCGCTATGCTTCTGCGCGGCGGCGATATTCATGCCGGCATTATAGGGCGGCAGCCCGGCGACATGCGGATTGAGCGGAATTTCGTCTCGGAGCATTTTCGTCACGGGTTCTCCTTGGGGTGCGAGGCACCCCGGATTCAGGCCGCAGCCTCTTGTTCACAGTCGCTACAGATCGAGCACGAGCGAGGATTTCGGTCGGGTACAGCACAGCAGCACCCGATCCTTCGGGATCACGTCGAGCGGCTCGTCGAAATAGTCGACCTCTCCGGAGACGAGGCCCTGTTCGCAGGTTCCGCAGACCCCCGCCCGGCAGGAGAATTCCGGCTCGATGCCCTGTGCCTCCAGGAAGGCGAGGATGGATTCACTCGTGCCGTCCCAGGCGAGCCTGCGCCCGGATTTCTGAAGAACGATATGAGGTCCGTCGCCTGCGGGGGATTGGTCGGCCGCCGGTTTCACGGGTTGCGGTGTTGTCTGCGCGGCCTCCGTGAGAAGGCTTGCCGGGCCGAAGAACTCATAGGCAATACGCTCCTTGCGGACGCCGAGGCCGGTGAGGATGCCATAAAGCGCCTGCATGAAGGGGGGCGGGCCGCACATGTAGATGTCGTAATCGTCGAGCGGCAGAAGCTCTTGAAGCGTGGCGCGCGTCAGGAAGCCTTCGGAATGGCATCTCATCGTGTCGAGGTTGGCGCTGTCTGCGAAGCGGTAGCAGAAATGCACGGTGATGCCGGACCTGAGGGCGGCAAGCCGTTCGACCTCGCCGCGCAGGGCATGGACGGCCCCGCTGTCGCAGGCGTGGATGAACCAGACGGGTCGGTTGCTTTCCCGTGCCAGCACATCAAGCATCGAGACCGTGGGCGTCAGCCCGACGCCGCCGGAGAGCAGCACGACTGGCCGACTACTCGCGGTGTCCAGCTTGAAGGCGCCGCGCGGCAGGTCGATTTCGACGACGGCGCCGGGCTCGATCTCGTCATGCAGCCAGCACGAACTCACACCTGCCGGAACGCCCTGCGACGGTGCGCCCTCACGCTTCACAGTAATCCGGTACGTGCCTTCCTCGCGCGGCGACGAGGAGACCGTATAGTTGCGCAGGACATGGCCACCCTTCCTATCGGGAACCCGTATCGTGAGGAACTGTCCGGCCTCGAACGGCCGCCAGTGCTGCCGGTCGAGAGGGGCAAGTCGGAAAGATGTGATGGTGGTGCTTTCGCGCACTTTCGAGATCACTTCGAAGGGGCGGAAGCGCGAGGCCGCGGCGTCCAGCATTCGGGCGATCCTTACTCAGCCGCCGCGGTGGCAGGCCCGGCTTGCGCTTCGGCGGCGATCATCTGGGCGAGCTTGCGGCGGAAGCGCATCGGGCCGACGTCGATCTTCAGGTCGAGGTTCGGCGTCTGCTTGTTGGCCATACCGTGATGCACGGCCTCCAAGACCACGCGGTCCTCCTCGAAGGCGCCACGTACGGATGTAGCAAAACGCGCAGAGACTTCAGCGTCATCAGGCGCGAAATTGCGCATCTGGAACCAGTAATATTTGGTGCGGTTCTCATCGACCGGCGTCATGAAGTTGTAGCTGTCCATGAGGAAGGTGTTTTCCGGCAGCGCGCGGCCTTCGCCGCCCGTGTGGGCCGGCGCGAAGATCGCCTTGATGATGGCGTTGCTCGGATAGCGGACCTCATAGTGCTGCTTGCGGTCCGTATTGCCCTCGAACTGCAGGAAGGGGGCATAAAAGGGCGCCGGTTCGGAGTCGATCATCCAGCGCCAAACGGTGACGCCGTCGTCCTTGACGGTCGTCTCCAGCGGCGTTTCCTCGCAGGCCGAGCTTGCGAAGGACGACTGGTGGACCCAGGCAACGTGAGACGGATCGAGCAGGTTGTCGGTCATGTAGAGGTAGTTGCAGTTGAGCGTCATCGACTCGCCGCGATTAATGCCCCAGGCCGGATCGTCGAAATACTCGACCTCGAAAATGTCTTTCGGGTCCGCCTTGTCGGCTTCACCCATCCATATCCAGAGCAGGCCGTAGCGCTCGTAGACCGGGTAGGAGCGCACCTTGGCGACATGGGGAATGCGCTCCGCACCCGGAACGCGCGTGCAGGTGCCCGAACAGTCGAAGGTCAGGCCGTGATAGCCGCACTCAACATCGTCGCCCTTGATACGGCCCATGGAGAGCGGCAGCTTGCGATGGGGACAGGCATCTTCCAGCGCGGCGGCCTGACCATTCTGCAGGCGGTAAAGAACGATCTTTTCGCCGAGGATGGTGACGGGCTTAAGCTCGCGGCTTACCTCGTGATCCCAGGCCGCGACGTACCAGGCATTCTTGAGAAACATCTCGCTCTCCTTGCGTTTTGATAAGCGAATGTTCGTTGTTTTCCCGGCGCCAACAAGTTGCCAGCTGCTGCGTTCTATTTTAGAAAATCTAAATTGGGATGCGTCGCGGGAGGAATGCGTAACGATGTCGAACCCGTCCTTGCGCGGCTTGCAGGCCTTTGAAGCCATTGGACGATGCGGCTCGGTGAGTGCTGCCGCGGAAGACCTGGGCGTGTCGCCGGGAGCCGTCAGCCAGTTGGTGCGCAATCTGGAGCAATGTCTTGGATTAACGCTTCTGGAGCGGCGCGGCCGGCGGGTGGAATTATCTTCCTGGGGGCGGCTCTATTATCGCGAGGTTGCGAAGGGGTTTGAGCAGCTTTCCCATGCCGCCAATGTACTGACGCGTGCGCGCAACGAAAGCAGCATAGTGCTCAGCGCCCTGTCCTCGGTCGCCAGCCGTTGGGTCAGCCGCAAGATCTTCGATTGGCAGTCGCTCTGCCCGGGCTCGAACGTGCGCATCCTCGGCCAGGAGCAGGAGCCCCGTCTCGGCGCGGAGGAGGTGGATTTCCGTATCACCTACGGCCGGCGCTCCTACGCCCACGAACATGTGGCGGCTTTGTTCACCGACTGGGTCGTGCCGGTCTGTTCGCCCGCGCTCATTGCAAACGGGGCTCCGAGCTGTCCGCAGGATATCCTCACCTTTCCCCTGCTCAATGTGGAATGGGAAGCAGACTACAAGGCCTCGCCACAATGGAAGGACTGGGCGAGCCTCATCAATGCCGACGGCCGGCAGACTATTTCCAGCCTTTCCTTCACCCTCTCAAGCAGCGCCATCGACGCGGCGGCCAACGGTAGGGGATTTGTTCTCGCGCAGGTTTCCATGGTACAGGACGAAATCGCCGCCGGCAGCCTGGTCGTGCCTTTCGATATCCGCATGAAGCTTTCGGAAAGCTACTATCTGGCTTGGGACAGGACCGCCCTCGAAAAGCCGTTCGGGCAAAACTTCCATAAGTGGCTGCTCGGAGTCGCCAGGCAACAGGACCAGCAATCAGCGCAAGCGATCGCGATGACCCCGGGTGCGCTTAGGTTCGGTTCTAGTTAAAGGCCCGGCGTCGCTCGCAGGGCGTCATCCATTCGTCGTTCGCATGAACTCTCGCACTTCTCGCAAAATGCAGTTCCTGGCACGCGCACGTTCGGATGATCCTGGTTGACGATCCGGTAGATCAGGTCGTAGCCCCATGTGACCGAGCTTCGCCCGGCAAATGAGCGATATCAAACGACCGGCGGCAAGGTCTTCCGCAACGAGGACGCTGCGTCCAAGCGCGATACCTGCCCCGCGGATTACGGCTTCGAAATGCTGCCGTGGCTATATTCGGCGGGGAGAAGCGTGAGACCATCGATACAGGGACCGACAAACGCTATGTTCGCCGAGACGAGAAGGGCCAGTTCAAGGAAAGCGTCGCTTTCAGCCGCTCCGTGTCTGCCGATCGTCGCCGCAAGGCCAAGAACGAAGGCCAAGCCGGGCGAAGGTCACCGTGGCGACCGGCATACCAAGCACTAACGAATGGTGGATGCGCCATCGGATGAGATGATGGGCGACGATGCCGAATCCGAGATAGTTGACGGTGAAGACGGCGACGAGCGTGTCGCCGTCTCGTTTCCGTTTGACCGGATGATGGTCTAGCGTTTCCGGCAGGAATTTCCCCGTGCCCGTTGGAGCGATCGGCGCAAAGCTTGGCTCGTCCCTGGAGAGACAGCCCTACGGCGCTTCGACCGCTGGAAAGCTAAGGACGAATCCCGCGCCGATCCGTTCGCAGAAGAAAGGGCAGGGACGCCTTCGACTTCGAGCTGATCCTCAGCCCATATCTGAGTGTCGACAAGAACGGGTTCCGCATCAGGACGCCCTACTCGCGAAAGCTGGTTGAGGAAATCCGGCAGGTGCCGTTCGCGCGGTGGGACGGTGACAACAAGGTGTGGCGCATTCGCGATACTCACTGCTGCGGTACACACGAAGGAAACTGATTTTGAAAGCTGCGTTCGCCATACCAGCAACGCACTACCGGAGGACTACCAAGGAGAAAGGCGTGATCTTGCGTTGGTGACATTTTGTCAGCCCAAGTAAAGCCCCTGTCTCTACCCTCCACCGAGGATGCAGAGAGAGCATCTGATCACCTGCGGGAATAGGGGCGGAACTGGGAAGGGCGTGGCCGCATTCTTCGCGGATAAGGAGAACCACCATGACAAAGCCCGATAGCAGCAAAACAACAACGCCGATGCCGGTCGTCGAAGACCCTCACCCCGGCAGTATCTCTGACGGAACACATCCCTCGGCAAGGGAGCACAGGCAGCCGACGCCGACCAAGGGAAACGGCGACGCCGAACGTGTGTCCGGCACCGCTGGCAAGCCGAACCTCAAGGAAGGCCAGACGGCGGTAAATTCAGAAGCGCCGCGCCATCCCAATAAGGGCGCCTACGGATCCTGAAACCCCGCGCGACTAGGCGGCGACACAACACCCGTCTCGACTTGTTCGAATAGACGGCGCATCCTTGAAGCCTTGTCAGGGCGCGGGGGTGCACGTCATGGCTCGAGACTTCGTGATGTGTCTCGTTATCGGGGTGGCAGTCTACTGCATCCTCTGGGCAGCATGGCAGTGGCTATGACGTGTCCGGATTTAACCTTAATGGAATCTTTACAACCCACTTCCTCGACTCCTGCGCCTTAACGTTGCAGGATGTTTATGTTCGGGCGAACAGAGTTCTGTGAGGCATTCATGTATGGGGTTGCGAAGCAGGAAGGCATTTGGCTGTCCGTCACCCAAATTGACGACACGCCGCTTTATGTCAACATTCTTCAGGTCGGGGCGATAACCCCGATACACGGTGCTGGCTGCTTCATCCACGTCAACGGCGAGCGGTTCGAGATCGCCGAGACGCTGGACCAGATCCGATCGAAGCTGGCTATCTGACCGGGTGCCCGCCTGCTGGACTTTGAGTAAAGCTTCGCACTCCTCTGGACGCGATTTCCAGCATTGGCCCGGCGAGTATTCCCTTCGAGAGTTCGGCGGCAGCCATTCGCGTAATTTGCGGAATGGCACAAGCCGCAGGAATATATGCCTGATCGTAAGTCGCGACGAGGCCCTTCGATTTACTCCCTAGCTTCAGATCGAATATCTAGTCCAAAATTCCCAGTTTCCTATCGAAAATTCCCTGTTTAATGTTTTAGGGAATTCGATCGTTAAGAAACTGATTTCCCGCGAAAATATATCTGCCGGATGCATGATATGCGGTTAAAACAGACATATTCCCTGTAAATCGGCCACTATCAGGGAAATTTGCTTCCGAGACGAGTTCGCCCCAGACTGCTTCCCCTACCATTTTTTCTCCCGAGAAAATCATCACGTCACTACGACCTCGGCCTCTCGCGCCGCAGCGATGAATGCCAGGCGTGCCCGGCCCGGGCTGCAGCGGCCCTCCATTGCCCTGGCGCAGTAGGCGAGTGCCCGTTGATAGGCGCGGCCGTAGGTGACGGGCCATTTTTCCGCCAGGAGATAGGCCGCGTTTCGGGCGTCCTGTACGAGGTGCAGCCGTGTGCCTTCCGCAATCTTCACGGTCAGGCCCTGTTCCCAAGTGGTCGGTTTCATATCGATGCCTCATTCGAAAATCGCCGCATGAATGGACGAATCGGCCTGCCGGTTCCGCGCCAACGGCATAATTTTTCTTCACGACTCCTTGATGAACGGAGAGGGCGCTTTTGGCCCGGAAGGGCAGGGCAAGGCATGCCCGTCGACGGCGATCGATGCCGTTCCATCGTTCGGTAACCATATGTTCAAGAGATCGTTGCACTGTCCCGCCAGGAGACAGGCGATGGCGAAAAAGACGACCAGGCGGAAGAAGAGTTCGGGAACGCGGCGTTCGGCCGCTTCGCGCGGCGGCATGGCGCATTGGTATGTGCTGGGCGCGGCCGTTGTCGGCGGCATTCTCTATATGGAGAACCTCCCACCGGGGCCGGAAACGGGCGCCGCGGCAATCCGCACGGCCTCCATCGAGCGCAAGGAGAAGAAGGCGGAACGCGAGGTCGTGCGCGTGCGGCCGAAGCCGCGTCCCTCCGAGGCGGTAGGCGAGACGCTTGCCGTGGAGGAGAAGCTGCCTGCCTTTTCCGGAAAATGGTTCATCTGCACGACGCAGACCGATTACTGCGTGCTCGACGGCAGCACCATCCTTTATGCCGGCCGCAAGGTGCGGCTTGCCGACGTCGATGCGCCGGCGATTGCTGAGGCGCGCTGCGATGCGGAGCGCTCGCGCGGCGGGGATGCGAAGCTGCGCCTGCGCGAGATACTGAACGAAGGCAATGTCACGCTGGCGGCGGCGAAGGGTGGGTCCGGACGGGCCGGCGCAGCGCCGCATCTCGTGCTGCGCAATGGCCAGTCGATCGGCCACAGGCTCGTGCGCGAAGGGCTTGCCAGGCCCTGGACGGGGCGGCACCAGTCCTGGTGCGGTTGACGGTTTTCTCCTTGCGCAACCTGTGTCTTTCCGGCACAAGCCAGACGCAAGCCTGCGTCCCTAAGCTTTCCGTTAACCGGGATGGTGCCGGCTGGAAAGGGACAATGACATGTCGAAAGACCTCGAGCGCTACAGCGATCCGGACAATGCAACGGTCGCGCTCTTCCTCCTCGAAAACGATTCGGACGAATTGACGGATATCCTCGTGGCCGCGCTGGACGAGGCCTTCCGCATTCTCGAGGGCGAAGCGTCGCCTACGACCGTTCACTGATCGCCGACACGAAAGAGGGGCCCTTGAGGCCCCTCTCGCTTATATGACCATGCTCCCGCATCAACCCGCGGCAACGACCTGGCGCTGCACGCCGAGACCGGCAATGGAGACTTCCATGCGGTCGCCGGGCTTCAGGTAGCGCGGCGGCTTCATGCCCATGCCGACGCCGGGCGGGGTGCCGGTGGTGATTACGTCGCCGGGTTCGAGAATCATGAACTGCGAAATGTAGTGGACGAGGAACGGCACCTTGAAGACCATGGTGCTGGACGACCCGTTCTGCACAAGTTCGCCATTGACGCTGAGCGTCATGGCAAGATCGCTCGTGTCCACCTCGTCTTTCGTCACCAGCCAGGGGCCGATCGGGCCGAAGGTCGGGCAACCCTTGCCCTTGGTCCACTGGCCGCCGCGCTCGATCTGGAAGGCGCGCTCGGACACGTCGTTGCAGACGCAATAGCCCGCCACATAATCCAGCGCCTCGGCCTCCGAGACATAGGAGGCGCGCTCGCCGATGACGACGGCAAGCTCCACTTCCCAGTCGGTCTTTTCCGAACCGCGCGGAATGAGGATCGTATCGTCAGGGCCGACGATGCAGGAGGGGGCCTTGTTGAAGAGCACAGGTTCGCTCGGCACCGCCATGCCGCTTTCGGCGGCGTGGTCCGCATAGTTTAGGCCGACCGCGATGAAGTTGCCGACCCGGCCGACACAGGCGCCGAAACGGCTCCCCTCGGGCGCAAGCGGCAGGCTCATGGGGTCGATGGCGCGCAGGCGCGCCAGTTCCGCACGGCCGAGCACGCTGCCGGCAATGTCGCTCACCAGGCCCGAGAGGTCGCGGACCTTGCCGTCCGCATCGATCATTCCGGGCTTTTCCGCGCCCGCCGCGCCAAAGCGCACCAGTTTCATTCATTCCTCCATTCACGCCGATTTCGGTTGCACGCACCTTTCATCCGGTTTTACATCGAGTCAATGATTTTCGAAAATCTTTCAGATTTTATAAGGTAGGCGAGAACGATGGGCGAGAAGCGGGTGGGGACGCGAACGCTGGCGGGCGAGGCCTACGAGACGATCCGGCAGGCTATCCGCGCGGGAAACTTCAAGCCGGGCGATCGCCTGCGGTTTGCCGATCTTCAGGCGCTGTGCGGCATGAGCGTGACGCCCGTGCGCGAGGCGCTGACGCGTCTGACCGCGGAAGGCCTCACGGTGCTCGACGACCATCGCGGCTACAGCGTCGCGCGCTTGTCGCTGGAGGAGTTGCGCGACATCACGGCAGCGCGCCAGCTCTGCGAAAGCGAGGCGCTGCGGCTTTCTGTGGCGAGGGGCGATGCGGACTGGGAAGCAAGGGTGATTGCCGCCCACCATCTCATGGTGCGCATCCCGCAGGCGCGTGACGACATTCCCTCGGCGATGCGGGAGGATTGGGAGGCGCGGCATGCGGCTTTCCATGCCGCGCTGATCTCGGCCTGCGGGTCGCCGATCCTGCTCGAAATCTGCGAGAAGCTGTTTTCACGCGCGGATCGCTACCGGCGGCTGTCGGTCAGCCTGGCAGGCGCGGCGCGCGACGTGGAGGGAGAGCACCGGCGGCTGATGGAGCGTGCCCTGGCGCGCGACGGGGAAGGGGCCGCTGCGGCGCTTCGCGAGCATTACGGGCGCACCGCCGCCGCCCTCGAAGGCTTCTTCCAAAATGAAAACGGCGGCCCGGTCTAGGGGCCGCCGTTCTGCTATTCGTCTTTGGCTCCGGCTTACTTGCTGGCGACCGTCGTCGCCGCGCCGATTTCCGCGCCGCCGCCGATTGCCACGTTGAGCGCGACATAGTCGCGGGCAAGCTGGCGGATGGCGGAAGCGAGCGACAGGCGGGCCGAGGCGACGTTGCGTTCGGCATCGAGCACGTCGAGGATCGTGCTGGCGCCGCCGCGATAGCTTTCGCGGGCGAGGTTCAGCGTCTGCTCGTAGGAATTGACGACCTTGCGCAGGGCCGCGACCGTCTGGCCGTCGCGGATGAGCGCCGTCTGGGCGTTCTCGACTTCCTCGACCGCGTTCAGCACGGTGGCCTTCCAGGTCAGGTACTGCTGCTCGGCTTCCGAGCGGGCGATCTTGACCTGCGCCTTCAGCGCGCCGCCGTTGAAGATCGGCAGGTTCAGCGTCGGGCCGAAGGACCAGCTCGACAGGCTGCCGGTCACGGCATTGAAGTTGCGCGCCACGCCGATCGAGCCGCCAAGCTCGATGCTCGGATAGAGCTGCGATTCGGCGACGCCGATCTGCGCCGTTGCCGCCTGCAGGCGACGCTCGGCCGCGCGGATGTCGGGACGGTTGCGGATGAGGTCCGCCGGAATGCCCGTCTTGGTCGCGTAGCGCGGCATCGGCTGGGCCGAGCCCTTGATCAGGCTGGAGGTGATGGTGCTGGCCGGCACGCCGAGCAGGGTCGCGATATGGTTCGCCGCCTGATGGAAGCCGGTTTCCAGTGCCGGCAGGTCAGCCAGCGTCTGGTTGACGAGGCCTTCGGTCTGCAGCACGTCGAGGCTGGAGGCGGCGCCCGCTTCCTTGATCTCGTTGGTAAGCTTCAGCGTCTCGCGGCGCGAAACTAGGTTCTTGCGGCTGAGCGCGAGCGCTTCCTGATAGTAGCGCGCATTGATGTAGCTCGACACGAGGTCCGAGAGATAGGCGAGGCGTGCAACGCTGACGTCGTCATAGGCGGCGTCGAGCGAGGCGTTCGCCGCTTCCTTGGACCGGCGGTACTGGCCGAAGAAGTCGAGCAGCCACGACGCGCTCACGCCGGCCGAGATCGACTTCGATTCGGAATGGTCGCGTCCGGTGGAGCGGCGCAGATAGCTGCCGTCCTGGCCGCTCACGTCGCCGTCCGCAGAGGCGCCGATGCTCGGAAGTCCGCCCGCGCCGGCAACGACGACATTGGCTTCGGCCGCCGTGATGCGCTCCAGCGCCTGCTGAACGGTGAGGTTCTCGGCCATGCCCTGGTGGACGAGGCCGTTGAGACGCTTGTCGCGGAAGGATTCCCACCACGGATTGAGCGCCACGTTTTCGGCGCTCGCCGCCCTGCTTTCGGAAAACTTTGCCGGAAGCGCCGTGTCAGGCTTCTGGTAGTCGGGGCCGACGACGCAGCCTGACAGGAGAAGCATGCTCAGCGGAAAAAGCGTCCTGGTGAAATTCATGGGTCTATCCTGTCGGCCTTTGGGCATATTAACGCAAGAAATCTCTGATTCACTCTTTATTTATGTTTAACGCCGAGATCGAGCCTCCTCCTTAAAAAAGAATGGTCCCACAACGTTTTTTTCCCCGTTCGCCGGCGGTGTGTGTCCGCCATGCAACGCGATCCGTTCTGCGGGGATGTTTTTTTGCCCGCTATGCGAAAGTTGGCCGATTTTTGCTGCGCCGCCAGATTGCGTCACGGCATTTCCCCGGAATGTCCGTCTTCGCGACATATTTTCCTGAAAAATGCTGCATCAGCGAACAATATTTTGCGATTCGAATTGTCACACAAATCCGGAAGCAATTTTTTCCAAAAACCTGCAGATTCCATTGACAAAAAAGGGAGAGCCGCTTATGTGTTGCAGCATCGCATGAAGACCGCATGCGTCTTATTCCGGTCTATCCCTGACGCAGTTATTTTTTAGCGTCAGCGCCAACCAGAGGAGTGTGTCATGTACCATATCAACTGCATCGCCTCCGTGCGTGTGGCGTACTCCTGTCGTGAAACGATTACAGGGAAAGCGCATACGGCCCTCTGCCGAATGTGATCTGATTTCCCCTCATCGAATTTAGCGCAAGATTGAATTGGCTGTGCCCTCGGGTGCGGCAGGAGTTGTTATGCAAAAGCAGGTTATCGAAATCGGTGGTGAAGCCGTCGGCGTCGTCGTTCCGGATGAGGATCGGCTGAAGTTCGTGGCCGTCAAATATTCCGTTTGGGATCTGGATTCCCAACGCTTCTCGTCGGCAGACGAAGTGCGCCTGGCGATCCGCCGCCTTCTCAACGATCCGTCCGCCTCGGCGCGGGCGATGTCCCCGGCCAATAGCGCGGCCGCCTGAACCACAATCCCCACGAAGCGGCCGTTGCGTGCCGTTTACGGCCGGCCTCGCCTTTCAGCGGGGCCGGTCTCATTTTGTGAACAATCCATTCACCTCGCGCCCGCTGGCGCGGGCTGCCAAATCCTGATTGGGTGCTTTCGAAAGGAGGTGCCCCATGACCAGCGGCATCCATCACATCACGGCGATTACCCGGAAGATCCAGGCGAACGTCGATTTCTATGTCGGCTTTCTCGGCCTCAGGCTCGTCAAGCGAACGGCGGGATACGAGGACGCTGACCAGCTCCATCTTTTTTATGGCGATGCGGCGGCCAGCCCCGGCTCGCTGATCACCTTCCTTGCCTGGGAGGATGGGTCTCCCGGCCGGGTCGGGCTCGGCCAACCGTCGGAGATCGCCCTCGCCATCCGGCCGGAGGCGATCGGCTTCTGGCTGACGCGGGCGCTGACGCACAACGTCGCCATGACCGGTCCGGCGCAGGAGTTCGGCGAACCGGTGCTGCGCTTCAAGGATCCGGACGGCATCATCGTCAAGCTCGTCGGCGAGGCGGATGTCAGCGGTCCGGCGCCGCATGTCACAAGGGGCATCGCGGCGGGGGACGCGATCCAGCGCATTCGCGGCGCGACGATCCTGTCGGAGAAGCCGGCGGAAACGACGGCCTTCATCGGCGGGCATTTCGGCTTCCGCAAGGTCGCCGAGGCCGACGGTGTCATCCGGCTTGGCGGGGAGGCGGGCGACGTGCTCGACATCCGCAATGCCAGCGGTTTCTGGACGTCCGCGCCCGGTACCGGGACGATCGACCATATCGCGCTGCGTGCGCCCGACCGGGCCAGCGTGGAGGCGATGGCCGGCCGGCTCGCCGCCGAGGATGCGGGCGACACGAACATGCATGACCGCAGCTATTTCTACTCGCTCTATGTCCGAGAACCCGGCGGTTCCCTCGTCGAATATGCGACGGACGGCCCTGGCATGACGGTCGACGAGCCGCTGGAAACGCTCGGGCACACGCTGTTCATCCCGAAGCATTTTCGTGCCGACCCGGAGGATGTCCGGGCGCGGCTTCCGCAATTCTCGCTACCTGGAGACGAGAGAATGAGTGAACGAGACCTGCCCTTCATCCATCGGATGCACCGCCCGGAAAATCCTGACGGCACCGCCGTCGTGCTGCTGCACGGCACCGGCGGCAACGAGACCAGCCTTCTGCCCTTCGGCGCACGGCTTGCGCCGAATGCCGTGCTCGTCAGCCCGCGCGGGCGCAGCGTCGATGAAGGCCATCCGCGCTTCTTCCGCCGGCTGAGCATGACGACCTTCGACCAGAAGGACATCGTCAGCGAGGCGGAAGCCTTTGCGGCCTTCATGGAAGGAGCGAACGCGGCCTATGGCCTTGACCCCGACAAGACGCTGTTCGTCGGCTACTCCAACGGCGCGAACATGATCGGTGCGGTCATGCTGCTGCATCCCGGCATCATCCGCAACGCCGTGCTGCTGCGGGGCATGAACGTGCTGGAGACCGTTCCGGCAACGGACCTGCCCGGCACGAACGTGCTGATGGCGAGCGGCGAGTCGGATCCCTATGGCCGCTTTGCGGGCGACCTCGAACGGCACCTCAAGGCGCGCGGCGCCACGGTCGAGCACCGGCTGCTCGCCGCCGGGCACGAGATCGGCGGGGCCGACCTGGAGCTGGCGAAGGCCTACAAGGAACGCGTCATCGGCTGATGCCGGTGGCTGAAACGAAAAAGGGCGCGTCGCAGGACGCGCCCTTCCGATTCGATGGGGCTGAGCCTATCGCTTGTATTCTGCGACGAAGGCGGCAAAGCCTGCAACGAAATCGCGCAGCTTCCTTTCGGTCGCTTCGTCGGCGATCCGGCCGTCCTGGATGACGGTGCCGGCGCGCGAGACCATCAGCTTGGCGCCGAACCACGGCACCGTGCCGAGCGTGCGCATGACGGGCAGCCAGGCTTCCTGCGAGAGCAGCGTGCCGAAATTGCCTGGCGAGGCGCCGGTGATGGCGAAGGGCTTGCCGCCGAAGACGCGGGCAATGTCGGAGGAGGGGCGGCTCATCCAGTCGATGGCGTTCTTGAAGACGCCGGGAATGCCGTTGTTGTATTCCGGGGTGAAGAGGATGACGCCGTCCGCATCAGCGACGAGGTCCTTCAGGCGCGTGGCGGCCTCCGGAACGCCGTCGGCGGCTTCCACGTCGCCGTCGTAAAGCGGAATGCTGCGGATCGAACCCTCCACGATGCTGGTGCCGGCGGGCGCCATGTCGAGGGCGGCGCGCAGCAGCGCCGTGTTGAAGGAGCCCTTGCGCAGGCTGCCCGAGATTGCCACCAGTTTCGTCATCATATGTCTCCCGTCGATGGATAGAGAAAACCCCGGCGGACGGTCGTCGCGCCGGGGTTCGGTTCAGCTTAGGCGAGCGGCTTCAGCCTGGCCTCGATCTGCGTGCGGCGCGGCTCGAGGAAGGGCGGCAGCGACAGGCTCTCGCCGAGCGTTTCGAGCGGCTCGTCCACGGCAAAGCCGGGACCATCCGTGGCGATCTCGAACAGGATGCCGTTCGGCTCGCGGAAGTAGAGCGAGCGGAAGTAGAAGCGCTCGACCTCGCCGCTGGAGGGCAGGCGGAAACCGCGCAGGCGCTCCGTCCAGGCATGCAGCGCCTCGACGTCAGGTGCGCGGAAGGCGACGTGGTGTACGGCGCCCGCACCCTGATGGGCTGCCGGCATGTCCGGTTCGACGGCGACATGCAGCTCGGCTGCCGGACCGCCTTCGCCCATCGAGAAGACGTGGACGTCGCCCGCGCCATCCGGGTTCGGGTAGGTCGAGGTCTGCGCCATGTTCATGACGTGGACGAGAACGGTCTCCGTGTTGCGGATGTCAGGCACGCTCAGCGTGATGGGGCCGAGGCCCTTGATCTGGTGTTCGGCCGGAACCGGGCTCTTTTCCCACGGATTGGACGGTGCGCCGGCATTGTCGACGGTCAGGCGGAAGCGCTGGCCTTCGCCATCCTCGAAATCGAGCGTGGCACGGCCGCCGACATCTCGGATATCGCCGGCCTTGACCTTGAGGTCGGCAAAGCGGGCTTTCCACCATTCGAGCGTCGAAAGGCTGGCAATGCGCAGGCCCGTGCGGGAAACGCTGTGCGTGCCGCGCCGCTCGTGGCCGACCGGCCAATCGAAGAAGGTCAGGTCCGTGCCGGGCGAGGCGAGCCCGTCGGCATAGAAGAGATGGTAGGCGCTGGTATCGTCCTGGTTGACGGTCTTCTTGACGAGGCGCAGGCCGAGCGTCTGCGTGTAGAAGCGCAGGTTTTCCGGCGCGTTCGCCGTGATCGCGGTCAGGTGGTGGATGCCTGTAAGCTGCAGGGTCATGAGAAACTCCTCTCCGGAAGGGTCCGGACTGTCCTTGTGCGTGCCCCGCTCTTGGGGCCTTGCGTTGAAGCGAATATCGCCCCTTGCCTACGCTCCCGGAAGGCCGGGTCCGGCGAACGGATTGTTCACTTTTCCTGAACGACGGGTGACAAGCATTGCGAAGCGGCCGGGTCGCCTCGCCACGCTGAAAAACCGCCGTTTCAGATATAGCGTTTATCCACCCATTCTGTTCCTGCGCTCGATCATTCGAATTTTATCGTTTCATAAACCAGCATCCGCTTACGCTTCCCCTCGCGAAATGACTTCGTCTCTTTTTCGCCGCGTCGTCGGCATGTCCGCCATTTCCGATGATTGCCGGCGCGCCCGGATGCGAGGAGACGTTTATGCTGCCAAAGACTGCGACTGCCCGAAACATGTTCGCCATCGTGGCGGCCGGTGTTGCCACGACCGTGGCGACGGCGGGCGTCCTGCTCTGGCTGTCCTACCGCACCGTGGAGGAGCGGTCGATTTCGGAAATGGTGAACGCGGCGGAAGCCAGCGCCGGCGAGGTGAAGACGACCTTCGCGCAGGTGAAGACGTTGAGCTGGAACATGCGTTCGGCTCTTTTCGCGATGAAGGACGGCGCGCAGCCGAGCCGCGAACAGTTCGACATGATGATGAAACGACTGCTGACGGACACGCCCATTGCCGTCGGTGTCTACACAGCCTGGGAGCCAGACGCCTTCGACGGCAGGGACGCCGAATACAAGGACAAGCCCGGCCACGATGCGAGCGGCCGCTATGTGCCCTATACGATCCGTTCGAACGGCGGCATGACGATCGAGGCCCTGGTCGACTACGACAAGCCGGGACCGGGCGACTACTATCAGGTGCCGAAGACAACCGGCAAGGATTACCTCTCCGAGCCCTATGTATACAGCGTCGGCGGCAAGGACACGCTGATGACCTCGTTCGTGACGCCGTTGCTGTACGATGGCGCGTTCAAGGGAATGGCGGGCACGGACGTTGCACTCGATGCGCTGGCGGCCGACATTGCCAGGTTGAAGCCGCTTGGCGAAGGTTACGTCGCGCTCCTGAGCAGCAGCGGCAGCGTCATCAGCCATCCCGACAAGGCAGCGCTCGGAAAGCCGCTGAAGGATTCCGGCCTTGACGTCGCCACCTGGCAGCGCCTGATTGAAAATCCTGGAAAGGCGTTCGAATTGACGGATGCGGCCGGCGTCGCTTCCATGGCGGTCGCGGTTCCCGTCAACCTGAGCCCGGGCGCCGTCTGGTTCGCCGTCGTATCGGTGCCGAAATCGGTCCTGTTCGCCAGCCTTTCCAACCTTGCGCTTACCTCGATCATCGTCATTGCTATCGCGGCAGGCCTGATGATCGTGATCGGCTGGCTGCTCGCTGCCCGTTTCCGCAAGCGGCTCGACAAGGTCATCGTCGCGACGAGCGAAATCGCCCGCGGCCGCACGGATGTCGATCTCTCGGAATCCGAGCGCCAGGACGAGATCGGCGAAATGGCCCGCTCGCTTGCCGTGCTGCGCGATGCGACGCTCGCCAAGGTTCGCCTCGAGGGCGAGGCGGAACAGAACCGCGCGCTTTCGGAAGACGAGCGCCGCCAGCGCGCCGAGGAAACCGCCGAGCGCGAACGCCAGACGCGCGTTGCCGTCGAGGCGCTGGCCCAGGGCCTGCAGAAGCTCGCCGACGGCGACATGACGCACCGGATCCATGAGGCCTTTGCGGGGTCGCTCGACGAGGTACGCCACGACTTCAACGCCTCGGTCGAAAAGCTGCAATCGGCGCTCCGCTCGGTCGGCAGCAATGCCAATGCCATCCAGGCCGGCTCCGCCGAAATCCGCTCCGCTTCCGACGATCTTGCCAAGCGCACCGAGCAGCAGGCGGCATCCGTCGAGGAAACGGCCGCGGCGCTGGAGGAAATCACCACCTCGCTCAAGGACGCCACCAAGCGGGCGGAAGACGCCGGCCAGCTCGTCGAGCGCACCCGCGCAGGCGCCGAAAAGTCGGGCGAGGTCGTGCGCCGCGCCGTGAGTGCGATGAGCGGCATCGAGAATTCATCGCGCGAAATCTCCAACATCATCGGCGTCATCGACGAGATTGCCTTCCAGACAAACCTTCTGGCACTGAATGCCGGCGTCGAGGCGGCGCGGGCAGGGGAGGCCGGCAAGGGCTTTGCGGTCGTCGCGCAGGAGGTGCGCGAGCTTGCGCAACGCTCGGCCAATGCCGCCAAGGAAATCAAGGCGCTCATCACCAAGTCGGGAGAGCAGGTGAATCTCGGCGTGACGCTGGTCGGCGAGACCGGTTCGTCGCTCTCGGAAATCGTCAACCAGGTTCAGGAGATCGATCAGAATGTCGCGGCGATCGTGCGTTCGGCGCGCGAGCAGTCGACGGGCCTCAACGAGATCAGCGCGGCGGTGAACTCCATCGACCAGGGCACGCAGAAGAACGCGGCCATGGTGGAGGAACAGACGGCGGCGAGCCATGCGCTTGCCACCGAGGCGGCGGCGCTGAACACGCTCATCGCGCAGTTCCGGCTGGGGGCGGGCGCAGGCGGCATGCGCGCGGTGGCGGCAACGCCCGCCGAACACCGCCCGGTCGCCTCGGGTGCACGGGCACTCGGCAACAAGCTCGCCACCGCCTTCGGCGGCGGACAGGCCGCGGCCGCGGCGCAGGATTGGCAGGAGTTCTGAGCCTTCTCCAGCCGGTTAAAAAACGCAGGCGGCCGGTGACGGCCGCCTTTTTGTTGGGCGAGGCGCTGCGCCGGATTCGGACGTTGCACAGGAATTGAACAGCCTCGGCGTGTCCATCCCGTTGCGGCATGCATCAGGAAAATCTTTAGTAATATGAAATCACTTTTGGATTCGGAACTTCCTGAAACTGGCACGCTTCCTGCTTTTCCAACAGCAGGTCCAGAGGGGACCGAGATAGAAGCGTCCAACGAATGACGCTCCGGTAAAGCCGTCGTGCAGCGCCATAGAGACCCGCAGAGGTTTCGAGGCTGCCGGCGGCTTTGTTGTTTTGGCCGGGCGGATGGCGCCGGGCTAGGTCAATGAAAAATATGACTTATTATATTTTTCTGTCATAGGGCCCTCCTGATTGGCTTTTTCTTCGGACTCCGCCACATTCAGGCTGCGGCATGTTCAACGCCTGATGGTGCGGCGGCTTGCCAGACTGTTCTTCGCGATATAATGAGGACCCATATTAAATGGGGTTTCTGCAACAGTGGAGACGAGAATGACCCGATCGGGCAAATTGATGCTGGCGGCGCTTTTGCTTTCCGCCGCCGCCTTGCCGGCTCTTGCCGATGGTGCGGCGCGGCCGGTGCATGTCGCGCCGGTGCATTTCGAGGAACGCAAGCAATCGGTCACCATCACCGGCGAGGTGGTGGCGCGGGTGGAGACGGACCTCTCCTTCCGTGTCGGCGGGCGCATCACCGGCTGGTTCGTCGATGTGGGCGATGCGGTCAGGCAAGGCCAGGTTCTGGCCCGGCTCGATCCCGAGGAGCAGAAGGCGGATGTCGAGGCTGCCGAGGCGGGCGTGCGCGCGGCCGAAGCCCAGCTCAAGCTCGCCCGCGCCAATTTCGACCGGCAGAAATCGCTCTTGAACGACGGCATCAGCACGCGGCGTGATTTCGACGATGCCGAGACGGCGTTGCGCACGGCCGAAAGCGCCCGCGAGGCGGCGATCGCCCAGCGCGACACGGCCAAGGAAGTGCTCTCCTATACGGAGCTGCGCGCGCCCGCCGATGGCATCGTCACGGCACGCCTTGCCGAGAGCGGCCAAGTCGCCCAGGCGGCGCAGACCATGTTCACCATCGCCGATACCGGCCCGCGCGACGCAGTCTTCAACGTCTACGAATCGCTGTTCTTCGCTCAACCCGCCAAGGACGGCGTGGTCGTCACGCTGCTGAGCGACGACAAGGTGCGCACGACCGGCACTGTGCGCGAGGTCTCGCCGACCATCGACAGCCAGACCGGCACGGTGCGGGTGAAGATCGCCATGGACCAGACGCCGCCGGAAATGACGCTCGGCGCGTCCGTCGTCGGTGTCGGGGCGCTTGCGCCGCGCCGTGTCGCGGTCGTGCCGTGGCAGGCACTCTCCGGCATCGACGGCAAGCCGGCGCTGTGGATCGTCGACAAGGCGAAGAACACGGTCAGCCTGCGCCCGGTCGAGGTGCTGTCCTTCGAGACGGGCGTCGCGCTCGTTTCCGGAGGCATCGAGGAAGGGGAGACCTATGTCGCCGACGGCACCAAGCTGCTGCGGCCCGGCCAGACCGTCACCGCGACCGAAGGAACTGCCCAATGAGGACATCCCTCCCGCTGGCCATGGCTGTCCTTGCCGCCATGACGCTCGCCGGCTGCAACAAGGAAGAAGAGACTGCCGCGCCGCCGCGGCCGGTGCTCTCGGTCGTCGTCACGCCCACCGCGCTGCCCGGCACGCGTTTTGCCGGCACGGTGCAGGCGAGGGTGCAGGCTGCGCTCGGCTCGCGCGTTGCCGGACGCCTCGTCTCGCGCGGCGTCCATGTCGGCGATCTCGTGAAGAAGGGCGATGTGCTCGCCGTGCTGGATGCGACGGCCTATGAGCTTGCGGTCCGTTCCGCCCGCGCGGAGCTTTCCAGCGCCGAGGCGACGCTTGCTAGCGCGGTTGCCGCCGAGGAGCGGCAGAAGACGCTGCTGCAATCGAATGCGGCGGCGAAGGCTGCCGTGGAAAGCGCCGAGCAGTCACGCGAGGCGGCCGATGCCGGCCTCATCCGCGCCCGCACGGCGCTGGTGAAGGCTGAGGAGCAGCTTTCCTACACGCAGATCCTCGCCGAATTCGACGGCGTCGTCGTCGCGACCGGCGCCGAGGTCGGGCAGACCGTTTCGCCCGGCGAGGCCATCGTCACGGTCGCCCGCCCGGACGAGCGGGACGCGGTGGTCGATATTCCGGAAACGGCCGAGGCCATTGCCATCGGCAGCCGGTTCACGGTCTCCCTGCAGATCAACCCCGCCATCACCGTCAAGGGGAGCGTGCGCGAGGTCGCGCCGTCCGCCGATGCGGTGACCCGCACGCGGCGCGTCAAGATCGCGCTGGAGAACCCGCCGGAGACCGTTCGCCTCGGCACGACGATCACCGCCGAACTCGAAGGACCGGACCTGACGGCCATCATGGTGCCGGAGACGGCTGTGTTGCAGAAGGACGGCAAGCCGCATGTCTGGCTCGTCGATGCGGGCAAGGGCGAGGTGCATCTGGCGCCGGTCGAGACGGGCGCCGCCGTCGGCCGCTACCTGCCCGTGGCAAGCGGGCTGAAGGACGGCGACCGCGTCGTCACCGCCGGGGTGAACAGCCTCGAAGAAGGCCAGAAGATAAAGATCGAAGACGAGGCAAGCCTATGAAGAAGTTCAACCTTTCTGACTGGGCGCTCGATCATGCATCGCTCGTCTGGTACTTCATGATCGTCTTCGCGCTGCTCGGTTTCTTTACCTACCAGAACCTCGGCCGCGAGGAGGATCCGTCCTTCGTCATCAAGACGATGACGATCAGCGCGGCCTGGCCCGGCGCATCCGTCGAGGAGACGACGCGGCAGGTGACGGAACGTATCGAGCGCAAGCTGGAAGAGCTGGAATCGCTCGATTTCAGCCGCAGCGTGACGACGCCCGGCCAGACGCTGGTCTTCGTCAACCTGAAGCCGACGACCCGCGCACGCGACGTCGCGCCGACCTGGCTGACGGTGCGCAACATGATCAACGATATCAGGGGCGATTTCCCCTCCGGCGTCATCGGCCCGGCCTTCAACGACCGCTTCGGCGACGTCTTCGGCAATATCTACGCTTTCACCGCCGACGGCCTGACGCCGCGCCAGCTTCGCGACTATGTGGAGGATGCCCGCACGCGCGTCCTCACCGTGCCGAATATCGGCAAGGTCGATCTCGTCGGCGCGCAGGACGAGGTGATCTATCTCGAGTTCTCGACGCGCCAGCTTGCCGCGCTCGGCATTTCCACGCAGCAGGTCGTCTCGACCCTTCAGGCGCAGAACGCGATCGCCCCGTCCGGCGTGGTGCAGGCGGGCGGCGAGCGCGTCAGCGTGCGCGTCGGCGGCCAGTTCTCCTCGGAAGAAAGCCTTCGCGAGGTGAACCTGCGCGTCAACAACCGCTTCTTCCGCCTTTCCGACATCGCCACCATCACCCGCGGCTACCAGGATCCGCCGTCGGCGCTGTTCCGCTTCAACGGCGAACCGGCGATCGGCCTTGCGATCGGCATGAAGCAGGGCTCCAACCTTCTGGAGTTCGGCGCGGCGGTGGAAAAGGAGATCGAACTCCTGTCGCACGAGCTGCCGGTCGGCGTTGACGTGCATCTCGTTTCCGACCAGCCGAAGGTCGTCGAGGAGGCGGTGTCCGGCTTCACGCGGGCGCTGTTCGAAGCGGTCGCCATCGTCCTCATCGTCAGCTTCGTCAGCCTCGGCCTTCGTGCCGGCCTCGTCGTGGCGCTGTCCATTCCGCTGACGCTCGGCATCACCTTCGTCTTCATGTATTACGACGGCATCTCCCTGCAGCGCGTGTCGCTGGGGGCCCTGATCATCGCGCTCGGCCTGCTCGTCGACGACGCCATGATCGCCGTCGAGATGATGGTGGCGCGGCTGGAAATGGGCGATTCGCTGCGCAAGGCGGCGACCTACGTCTACACCTCCACCGCCTTCCCGATGCTGACCGGCACGCTGGTCACGGTGGCGGGCTTCATCCCGATCGGCCTCAACAACAGCGCGGCCGGCGAGTTCACCTTCAGCCTCTTCGTCGTCATCGCCATTTCGCTCGTCGTGTCCTGGGTGGTCGCGGTCATCTTCACGCCGCTGCTTGGCGTCACGATCCTGCCGAAGAGCATGAAGAAGCACCACGAGCAGAAGGGCTGGGTCGCCCGCGGCTTCGCGCGCATCCTCGACGTCTGCATGCGCTGGAAATGGACGACGATCGTCGCGACGGTGCTGATCTTCGCCGTCTCGGTCTTCGGCATGCGCTTCGTGCAGGAGCAGTTCTTCCCGTCCTCCGACCGGCCGGAACTGGTCATCGACTGGGCGCTGCCGCAGAACGCCTCCATTGCCGAGACCAATGCGCAGATCGCCAAGCTCGAGGAAGACAAGCTGAAGGGCAACCCGGATATCGAGCGCTGGTCCTCCTATGTGGGCGAAGGCGCCGTGCGCTTCCTGCTTTCCTTCGACGTGCAGCCGCCGTCGCCGGCCTTCGGCCAGACCATCATCGTCAGCAAGGACCTGGAGGCCCGCGACCGCCTGAAGGCGGATCTTGAAACCTATCTGCGCGACACCTTCGTCGGCACGGACGCGCTCGTCAAACTGCTCGATATCGGTCCGCCGGTCGGCCGGCCGATCCAGTACCGCATCAGCGGGCCGGACATCCAGGAAGTGCGCGCGCAGGCACTCGCCTTCGGCGAACTCCTCGGCAGGAACGACCGCCTCGGCGACATCGTCTATGACTGGAACGAGCCGGCGCGCGTGGTGAAGGTCGATGTGCTGCAGGACAAGGCGCGCCAGCTCGGCGTGACCTCGCAGGACATTTCCTCCGCGCTCAACGGCGTCGTCGGCGGCACGACGGTCACCCAGATCCGCGACGACGTCTATCTGATCGACGTCATCGGTAGGGCGCGGGCGAGCGAGCGCGAATCCATCGAGACGCTGCGCCAGATGCAGCTTCCGACGGCAAACGGCACCTCGGTGCCGCTCGCCGCCGTCGCGAACTTCCGCTACGAGATGGAGCAGCCCGTCGTCTGGCGCCGTTCGCGCCAGCCGACCATCACCGTCAAGGCCAGCGTCACCGGTGGCGTACAGCCGGCGACGATCGTCTCGCAGATGGAAAAGGACGTTTCCGCCTTCGGCCAGGACCTGCCGTCCGGCTACAGCATCGCCGTCGGCGGCTCGGTCGAGGAGAGCGCCAACAGCCAGGCGCCGATCGTCGCCGTCGTGCCGCTCATGCTGTTTGCCATGGCGACGATCCTGATGCTTCAGCTCCAGAGCTTCTCGCGGCTGTTCCTCGTCTTCGCGGTGGCGCCCCTGGCGCTGATTGGGGTGGTCATCGCGCTTATCGGCAGCGGTGCGCCGCTCGGCTTTGTCGCGATCCTCGGGGTGCTTGCGCTGATCGGCATCCTGATCCGAAATTCCGTCATCCTCGTCGTGCAGATCGAGGATTTGAGGCGGGAGGGCATGCATGCCTGGGATGCGGTGCGCGAGGCGACCGAACATCGCATGCGGCCGATCATGCTGACGGCGGCGGCGGCGAGCCTCGCGCTCATCCCCATCTCGCGCGAAGTGTTCTGGGGGCCGATGGCCTATGCCATGATGGGCGGCATCATCGTCGGCACGGTGCTGACGCTGCTCTTCCTGCCGGCGCTCTACATCGCCTGGTTCCGCATCAAGCCGGAAGAGAAGAGGGACGAAAACCTCTCGGCGCCTGAGCCCGAGCCCGTTCCGGCAGCATGAGCCGACGACTTCCGACCCCGCTGCAAGGCGGGGTCATCTTTTTTGGGCGGCCGTGCTCCAGCCGGCGCCGGCGGCGATGAAGTTCGGGTTGGCAAAGTCGGCATCGTGCGCCTGGTTGCGCTTGCCGTAGGCGAGCGGTGCGCCGTCGAGGGTGCGGGTTTCGCCGCCGGCGGCGCGCAAGATCGCGTCGCCCGCTGCCGTGTCCCATTCCATGGTGCGGCTGAAGCGGGGATAGACGTCGGCAAGGCCCTCGGCGACGAGGCAGAATTTCAGCGATGAGCCGATGGCGGTGCAGGCGTCGATGCCGTGATCGTCGAGGAACCGCGCCGTCTCCGGCGTATCGTGCGAACGGCTGGCGACGGCGGTCAGCGCCTTGCCGCGGCCGCGACAGCCGATCGCCTGTCTTTCGCCGATGGCGAAATCGTCCGTCACCGCGAAACGTTCCGCGCGGTTTTCAACCGCGACGAAACCCGACGAGAGGGCCGGCGCGAGCACGATGCCGGCGATCGGCGCGCCGTTGCGGATGAGGGCGATGTTGACGGTGAATTCGCTGCGGCCGGCGATGAATTCCTTGGTGCCGTCAAGAGGATCGACGAGGAAGAACAGGCCGCCGGAAATGTCCGGGATGATGCCGGCGGCGACCGCCTCTTCCGCCACGACCGGGATCGCGGGAAAATAGCGCCCAAGCGCAGCGAGAATCAGCCGTTCGGCCTCTTCGTCGGCCTCTGTCACCGGCGAACTGTCCGGCTTGTAGTGCACGTCGGGCCCGGCGCTGTGGATCGCCATGATGGCGCGGCCTGCGGCAAGCGCGGCGCTCTCCATCACCTGTTTCAATTCCGCAAGGTCTGCCTGCATGGGTTTCCCGGCCTTTCCTGCCCCTGGCTTAGCCGCGCGCCGGGACGAAAGCAATGTCGCGTGCCAGCTGGGCGATGTGGAAAGAGTCGCACTTGTGCGGGGCTGCGGCGCTGCCCCGTCTTGCCGTTTGTGCTGCATATGCGAATGTGGGCCAACTGATCCGGGATTTCGCATGCGCTACTCCGCCTTTTCTATCTTCAAACAAGCCCTTGCCGGAAACCTCGGCTGGAAGCCCGCCTGGCGGGAGCCACAGCCGAAGCCGCATTATGACGTGATCATTGTCGGCGGCGGCGGGCATGGCTTGGCGACGGCCTATTACCTCGCCAAGGAATTCGGCCTGCGCAATGTGGCGGTGCTTGAAAAGGGTTATCTCGGCTCCGGCAATGTCGGGCGCAACACGACCATCGTGCGCTCGAACTACATGCTGCCCGGCAACGAGCCCTTCTACGAGTTCTCGCTGAAGCTCTGGGAAGGGCTGGAGCAGGACCTCAACTACAATGTCATGCTCTCGCAGCGCGGCATCATCAGCCTCTATCATAACGACAGCCAGCGCGATCACTATGTCAGGCGCGGCAACGCCATGATGATGGAGGGCGTGGCGGCGGAACAGCTCGACCGCGAGACGCTGAAGAAGATGCTGCCCTTCCTCAATTTCGACCATGCCCGCTTCCCGATCGTCGGCGGCTTGCTGCAACGGCGCGCGGGCACGGCGCGGCACGATGCGGTCGCCTGGGGCTTTGCGCGCGGTGCCGACCGGCATGGCGTCGATCTGATCCAGAATTGCGAGGTCACCGGCATCCGCCGCGAAAACGGCGTGGTGACGGGTGTCGAGACGACCAGGGGCTTCATCGGCTGCAACAAGCTGGCGCTGGCCGCCGCCGGCAACACCTCGCGCGTCGGCGCGATGGCCGGACTGAAGCTGCCGATCGAAAGCCACGTCCTGCAAGCCTTCGTCACGGAAGGGCTGAAGCCCTGCATCGACCATGTCATCACCTATGGCGCGGGACACTTCTACATTTCCCAGTCCGACAAGGGCGGGCTGGTCTTCGGCGCGGAGATCGACGGCTATTCCTCCTATGCCCAGCGCGGCAATCTCGCGACGGCCGAGCATGTCATGGAGGAGGGGGTGACGATGATCCCCGGCCTTTCCCGCGTGCGGGTGCTGCGAAGCTGGGGCGGCGTCATGGACATGTCGATGGACGGATCGCCCATCATCGACCGCACGCCCATCGAAAACCTCTACCTGAACTGTGGCTGGTGCTATGGCGGCTTCAAGGCGACGCCCGCCTCCGGCTTCTGCTTCGCGCATCTGATCGCCAGGGGCGAGAGCCATCATGTGGCGCGCGCGCTCCGGCTCGATCGTTTCGAGCGCGGTTTCCCGATCGACGAGGCGGGTGCCGGCACCCAGCCGAACCTGCATTGAGACAAGCCATGGCAAGCCTGATTTCCTGTCCGCATTGCGGCACGCGCCCCAAGGAAGAGTTTTCGATCCGCGGCGATGCGACGCCCGTCCGCCCGGCGCCGATGGCCGCCGACGAGGCCTGGCACGACTATGTGCATGTGCGCGCCAACCCGCGCGGACGCATCCGCGAGCATTGGCAGCATGTCGCCGGCTGCCGGCGCTGGCTGGTGGTGGAGCGGGACAATTTTTCCCATGAGGTGTTTGCCGTGACCGATGCCGCGGCCGGGCAGGGAGGCGCGCAATGACCGCCTATCGCCTTCCCGCCGGCGGCCTCGTCGAGCGCAGCCATGCCCTCGGCTTCACCTTCGACGGCGCGAGCTTCAAGGGCCATGCCGGCGATACGCTCGCCTCGGCGCTTTTGGCCAATGACAGGCTGCTCGTCGGCCGCAGCTTCAAGTACCACCGCCCGCGCGGCATCGTGACGGCCGGCCCGTCCGAGCCCAACGCACTCGTCACCATCGGCAGCGGCGCGCGGCGCGAGCCGAACACGAAGGCGACGGTCGCCGAACTCTATAACGGCCTTGCCGCGACCAGCCAGAACCGCTGGCCGAGCCTTGCCTATGACATCGGCGCGGTGAACGACCGGATGTCGCGTTTCCTGTCGGCCGGCTTCTACTACAAGACCTTCATGTGGCCCGCCGCCTTCTGGGAAAAGCTCTACGAGCCGCTGATCCGCCGCGCCGCCGGCCTTGGCCGCACGGACCTGCCGCGCGACCCCGACGCCTACGAGAAGAGCTGGGCGCATTGCGACCTGCTGGTCGTCGGCTCCGGCCCGGCAGGTCTCGCCGCCGCGCTGGTCGCCGCCCGGTCGGGCTTGCGCGTCATCCTCGCCGAGCAGGACTTTGCCCTCGGCGGCGCGCTGCTTTGCGAGACGACGCTGCTGGATGGCGAGGCGCCGTTCGTCTTCGCCCGGCGGGTCATCGACGAGCTCCGGAACAGCCCGAACGTCACGCTGCTGCCGCGCACCACCGTGTTCGGCTGGTACGACGGCAATGTCTTCGGCGCCGTCGAGCGGGTGCAGAAGCACAGCGCGGTCATCGATGCGGCAAGGCCGGTCGAGCGCCTGTGGCGCATCGTGGCGAAGCAGGCGATCCTTGCCACCGGCGCGGAGGAGCGGCCGCTGGTCTTCGGCGGCAACGACCGGCCGGGCATCCTGACGGCGAGCGCTGCCAGCAGCTATGCCAACCGCTTCGGCGTCGCCGTCGGCAAGTCGGTGGCGATCTTCACCAACGGTTCGGCCGGCTACCGCACCGCCGCGGACCTTGCGGCGCAGGGCATCGATATCGCGGCGCTTGTCGATAGCCGCATGGACGCCGCCGACCGGGCGCCGGAGGGCGTGCGGCTCATTCGCGGCGGCGCCGTCGTCGATACGAAGGGCCGCAAGCGGGTCCGCGCGATCGTCACGGATCGCGGCGGCTTCGAGGACCTGATCGCCTGCGATGCCGTCGCCATGTCCGGCGGCTGGAGCCCGGTCATCCACCTTGCCTGCCAGCGCGGCGGCAGGCCGGTTTGGTCCGAGGCGATGCAGGCCTTCCTCGCGCCGGAAGCGGGCGGCCTCGTGATGGCCGGTGCCGCGGCGGGGCACTACCGGCTTTCGGAATGCTTCGAGGACGGCGCGCGCAAGGCGTCGGCCATCGTGGAGACCTTCGGCCGCCCCGTCGCCGGCTTCGAGCGGCCCTCGGTCGGCGCGGACGTGGACCCGTCCTTCACGGCGCTCTGGCATGTGCCGGGCGCGAAATCCAAGGCCTTCGTCGATTTCCAGAACGACGTGCACACCCGGGATCTCGGCCTGGCCGTGCGCGAGGGCTTCGGCCATGTCGAGCATGCCAAGCGCTATACGACGGGCGGCATGGCGACGGACCAGGGCAAGCTCGGCAATGTCAACGCCATCGGCATTCTCGCGGCCATGCGCGGCGTCAGCCCGGCCGAGGTCGGCACCACGACCTTCCGGCCGTTCTACACGCCCGTCTCCTTCGGCGCGCTGGCCGGCACCTCCGTCGGCGAACACGCCATGCCGGTCCGCCGCTCGCCGCTGCACGGCTGGGCGGCGCGCAACGGCGCGGTCTTCATCGATTCGGGGCTCTGGTACCGCTCGTCCTGGTTTCCGAGGACAGGGGAAAAGACCTGGCGGGAGAGCGTCGACCGCGAGGTTCGCACCGTGCGGGAGAATGCCGGTCTCTGCGACGTCTCGACCCTCGGCAAGATCGAGGTTTTCGGGCCGGATGCCGCCGAGTTCCTCAATCGGCTCTATTGCAACCCGATGCTGAAGCTGCCCGTCGGCAAGGCGCGCTACGGCCTGATGCTGCGCGAAGACGGCATGGTCTATGACGACGGCACGGTGAGCCGTCTGGCGGAGGAGCATTTCCTCGTCACCACGACGACGGCCATGGCGGGCGGCGTGCTCTCGCATATGGAATTTGCCGCGCAGGCGCTCTGGCCGGACCTCAAGGTGCGGTTCCTTTCCGTTTCGGACCAGTGGGCGCAGATGTCGCTGGCCGGGCCGAAGGCGCGCACCATTCTGCAGGCCATCATCGAGGACGACGTGTCGAATGCGGCGGTTCCGTTCCTCGCCGCCCGCGAGGTGCGGCTGAAGGGCAATCTGAAGGCGCGGCTTTTCCGGATCTCCTTCTCCGGCGAACTTGCCTATGAACTGGCCGTGCCGGCGGGCTATGGCGAGACCGTCGCCGATGCGCTGATGCGGGCGGGGCAGGCGCACGGCATCTGCGCCTATGGCGTCGAGGCATTGAACGTGCTGCGCCTCGAGAAGGGCCATGTGACCCATGCCGAACTCGACGGCCGCGTCACGCCCGACGATGCCGGCCTCGGCCGCATGATGGCGAACGGCAAGCCGGACTTCATCGGCAAGCGGCTTTCGACGCGCTTCGGCCTGACGGCGGCGGACCGCGCGCAGCTCGTCGGCCTGAGGGCGCTGGAAGCGGACAAGGACATGCGGGCCGGCGCGCACCTGCTGAAGGACGGCGCAAAGCCCTCGACGCTGAATGACCAGGGCTGGGTCAGCTCCGCCTGCTTCTCGCCGACGGTCGGCGGGCATATCGCGCTTGCCTTCCTGAAATCCGGCCGTGAGCGGTATGGCGAGAGGGTCGTGGTCTGGGACCAGTTGCGCGGCGTCGAGACCATGGCGGAAGTCTGCGATCCGGTCTTCGTCGATCCGGAAAACCGCAAGCTGATGGCGTGAGGTAGAGGCATGGCATACGATTATCAGGCGGTGCACGCGCTGGACGGCACCATCGGGGCGATTTCCGAGCGGCGGGCGAACCATCTCGCCGTCCATCGCGCGACGGCGATCGCGATGGTTCTGGCCGCACCCGGCTGGGCGGCGGAGGCGGCGGGCATCCTTGTTTCCGACGGCGAATTCGAGGCGCGTTTTTCCGGCCCCGGCGAATGGCTGGTTCTGTCCGAGGTGCATGCGCCGGAAACGCTGGTTGCCGAGCTCGCCGTCCGGCTCGGTGATTTCGCCCATATCGTCGACCAGAGCCATGGCCGCGTGATGCTGACGCTCTGCGGACCCGACGCCGCCCGCATCCTTGCGAACGGGATTGCCCTCGATCTGCATGCCGATGCCTTTCCGGTCGGCCGCGCGGCGAACGTCCTGTGCAATCACCTGTCGGTCAACCTCGCCCGCACCGGCGAAACACGCTTCGATCTCGTCGTGATGCGCTCTTTCGCCGAGGCCCTTGTCGGCGACCTCAAGGTCATGGCGCGCAGCTTCGACCTTTCGGTGGACTTCGCCACGCGCTGACAAAATCATCCGAAGCGACATGGCGCTTCGCACCACGGGCTTGTGAGGCGTCCGGGCAAGCACATAGGCTGCGTTTCATCCGCAGCAGTGCATTCCCGTCAACCCGCTGAAAGCCGGAGTTTTCCATGAAGAGCCATGCAAGGGTCGTCGTCATCGGGGGCGGCGTCGTCGGCTGTTCCGTCCTCTATCATCTCACCAAGTTCGGCTGGACCGATGTCGTGCTGGTCGAGCGTTCGGAGCTGACCTCCGGCTCCACCTGGCATGCGGCCGGCGGCATGCACACGATCAACGGCGATCCCAACGTTGCCAAGCTGCAGAAATACACGGTCGAGCTCTACAAGGAGATCCAGGACTATTCCGGCCAGGACATCGGCCTGCACATGACCTCCGGCATGATGCTGGCGGCGACGAAGGAACGCTTCGACTGGATGAAGTCGATCCTCGCCAAGGGACGCTACATGGGCCTCGACGCCCATCTCCTGACGCCGAAGGAAGCCCATGACCTGATGCCGCTCATCGATCCCGACCAGTTCGTCGGCGCGGTGTTCGATCCGGTCGAGGGCCATCTCGATCCCTACGGCACGACCCATGCCTATGCGAAATCGGCGAAGAAGAACGGCGCGGAGATCTACCTGCACACCAAGGTGGAAGACCTCGTGCAGCGCGAGGACGGAAGCTGGCGCGTCATCACCAACAAGGGCGAGATCGTCGCCGAGCACGTCGTCAACTGCGGCGGCCTGTGGGCGCGCGAAATCGGCCGCATGGTGGGGCTGGAACTGCCCGTCCTCGCCATGGAGCACATGTATCTCATCACCGAGGACATGCCCGAGGTCATCGAGTTCAACAAAACGCGCGGAAAGGAGCTGATGCATTGCGTCGACTTCGACGGGGAAATCTATCTCCGGCAGGAGCGCAACGGCATGCTGATGGGCACCTATGAAAAGGCCTGCCGTCCCTGGTCGCCGCTGACGACGCCTTGGGATTTCGGCCATGAGCTGCTGGAGGAGGATATCGAGCGGATCACGCCGGAACTGGAGGTCGGCTTCCGCCACTTCCCCGCCTTCAACAAGGCCGGTATCCGGAAGGTGATCAACGGGCCCTTCACCTTCTCGCCGGACGGCAACCCGCTCGTCGGCCCGGTGCGCGGCATGACGAACTTCTGGTCGGCCTGCGCCGTCATGGCCGGGTTCAGCCAGGGCGGCGGCGTCGGCCTTGCGCTCGCCAACTGGATGATCCACGGCGATCCCGGCTTCGATGTCTTCGCCATGGATGTTGCCCGCTACGGCGACTATGCGACGCTCGCCTATACCAATGCCAAGGTGCGCGAGAACTATTCGCGCCGTTTCTCGATCCGCTATCCGAACGAGGAACTGCCGGCCGCCCGTCCGCTGCTGACGACGCCGATCTACGACCGGCTGAAGGACGCCGGCGCGGTCTTCGGTGCGTCCTACGGCCTCGAGCAGGCGCTCTGGTTCGCGCCCGAAGGCGTCGAGGACCATTTCTCCTGGCGCCGCTCTACCGACTTCGAGACGGTCGGTGCCGAGGCCAGGACCGTGCGCGAGAGCGTCGGGCTGATGGAGACCTCCGGCTTTGCCAAATATGCGGTGAAGGGCAGGGGCGCGGAGGCCTGGCTCGACCGGCTGCTCACCTGCCGCATGCCGGCGACGGGCCGCATGACGCTCGCGCCGATGCTGAAGGATGACGGCAAGCTCATCGGCGACTTCACGCTTGCGAAGCTCGGGGAGGGGGACTTCCTGCTCATCGGCTCCGGCATTGCCGAAGACTATCATATGCGCTGGTTCGAAAGGCATCTTCCGCAGGACGGCTCGGTGACGCTCGAAGCGTTGAACCTCGCGCTCGTCGGCCTCGCCATCGCCGGCCCGAAGGCGCGGGACGTGCTGCAGAAACTGACGCACCAGGATCTTTCGACCGGCGCCTTTCCCTTCATGGCGGTGCGCAGGATGGACCTCGGCATGGCGCCGGCCATCGTCGGGCGCGTCAGCTATACCGGCGATCTCGGCTACGAGGTCTGGATGAAGCCGCAGCACCAGCGCTATCTCTACGACCTCATCCTGGAGGCCGGCGCCGAATTCGGCATCCGCCTCTTCGGCCTTCGGGCGCTCAACGCGCTCCGCCTCGAAAAATCCTACGGGAGCTGGTCGCGCGAATACCGCCCGCTCTACGGGCCGCTCGAAGCGGGGCTGGAGCGATTCGTGGCCGTTCGAAAGGACGCCGATTTCATCGGCAGGGCGGCGGCGACGGCCGAGCGGGGTTCGGGCGGCACGCTGCGGCTGCGCACCTTCGTCGTCGCGGCCAGGGACGCGGACGTAATCGGCGACGAGCCGATCTATCTCGACGGCGAAGTGCGCGGCTGGGTGACGTCCGGCGGCTATGCCCATGCCGCGGGCGTTTCCGTCGCGCTCGGCTATGTGCCGAGGGAGATCGCGGACGTCGAAACCGGCTGGTCGATCGAGCTTCTCGGTGAAATGCTGACGGCGCATCTGCAGGCCGAACCGCTTTTCGACCCCTCCGGCGCGAAAATGCGCGGCTGACCTGATTCACATTGCAAGGGCGGTGTTTCAAATCGGGACATCGCCTTTGCGGCCGGGTGCAGCATTTTGCACAAAAGTGCTGCTTTTCCTGCCGATTTTTCGGTTTCCGTGGCGTTAATTATGTCATTTAACGCTTCTCGCTAAAGAAATTGTCGATCCCGGCTTTTTGGGCTTCCTTTTTGTATCGAAAGCGGTATGGAATCCCCCTGTCCAAACAAGCTCGAAAAAAGAGCGACAAAAACAAGAGATGCGGCCCTCAGGGAACTGCATCCGGGGGATTATATATATGGAGTATTTCGTCCAGCAGCTCGTGAACGGGCTGACGCTTGGCTCGATTTATGGTCTGATAGCCATTGGCTACACCATGGTTTATGGCATCATCGGCATGATCAATTTCGCCCATGGCGATATCTTCATGCTGGGTGGATTTGCCGCTCTCATCACCTTCCTCGTCTTGACGAGCGTGTTCGTCGGCCTTCCGGTCGTCCTGCTGCTGCTGGTCATGATCGCCGCGGCGATGCTCACCGCATCGCTGTGGAACTGGACGATCGAGAAGGTGGCGTACCGGCCGCTGCGCGGTTCCTTCCGCCTCGCGCCGCTGATCACCGCCATCGGCATGTCGATCGCCCTTTCGAACTTCATCCAGGTCACGCAGGGCCCGCGCAACAAGCCGATCCCGCCGCTGGTCTCCTCGGTCTACAACGTCTTCGGCATCGCGATCTCGCTCAAGCAGATCATCATCATGCTGCTGACCGTCATCCTGCTGACGACGTTCTGGTACATCGTCAACAAGACCTCGCTGGGCCGCGCCCAGCGCGCGACCGAACAGGACCGCAAGATGGCGGCGCTGCTCGGCATCGATGTCGACCGGACGATCTCCGTGACCTTCATCATGGGCGCCTCGCTCGCCGCCGTCGCCGGCACCATGTACCTGATGTATTACGGCGTGACCGTCTTCACCGACGGCTTCATCCCGGGCGTCAAGGCCTTCACGGCCGCGGTCCTGGGCGGCATCGGCTCGCTGCCGGGCGCGGTTCTCGGCGGCATGCTCATCGGCCTCATCGAGAGCCTGTGGTCCGCCTACTTCACCATCGACTACAAGGACGTCGCGACGTTCTCCATCCTCGCCATCGTCCTGATCTTCAAGCCGTCCGGCATTCTCGGACGACCGGAAGTCGAGAAGGTTTGATTTCATGTCCAACATTTCCAACACGTCTGAGAGCGCCGGCGGTAACCTGACGGCGCGGGCTCTGCGCGAGGGCGTTTTCGCCGGCCTCGTCTCGCTCGGCCTCTTCGTTCTCTTCGTCGGTCTCGAGACCACGCAGAACATCCGCAACGAGCTCGTGCTGAACCAGCGCTGGGGGCTGCTGGCGATCTTCGTGATCGTCGCCGCCGTCGGCCGCTTCCTCACCGTCGCCTATCTGCGCCCCTGGATGGCCGCCCGTAAGGCCGCCGCCCCGGCAACGGCCGCGGAGACGGAAGAGAGTTTCTTCAAGCGCAACTTCAGCAAGATCGCCATTGCCGCGCTGCTCATCTATCCGCCGCTGATGGTCATGCTCTTCGGCGTGCAGGGCTCGCTGAAATGGGTCGACAATTTCGGCATCCAGATCCTCATCTACGTGATGCTGGCCTGGGGCCTCAACATCGTCGTCGGCCTTGCCGGTCTGCTCGACCTCGGCTACGTCGCCTTCTATGCGGTCGGCGCCTATTCCTACGCGCTGCTTTCGCAGCAGTTCGGCTTCTCCTTCTGGGTGTTGCTGCCGCTCGCCGGCATCCTGGCAGCCTTCTGGGGCATGATCCTCGGCTTCCCTGTGCTGCGCCTGAAGGGCGACTATCTCGCCATCGTGACGCTCGCCTTCGGGGAAATCATCCGCCTCGTGCTGATCAACTGGACGGAAGTGACCCGTGGCACCTTCGGCGTCTCGGGCATTCCCAAGGCCTCGGTCTTCGGCATCTGGTCGTTCGACGTCAGCGCGCCGAACAATTTCGCCAAGGTCTTCGGCCTGCCGATGTCCTCGGCCTATTACAAGATCTTCCTCTTTTATCTCATCCTGGCGCTGGCGCTGCTCACCGCCTACGTGACGATCCGCCTGCGCCGCATGCCGATCGGCCGCGCCTGGGAAGCGCTGCGCGAAGACGAGATCGCCTGCCGCTCGCTCGGCATCAACACGGTGACGACCAAGCTGACGGCCTTTTCCATCGGCGCGATGTTCGGCGGCTTTGCCGGCTCCTTCTTCGCGGTGCGCCAGGGGTTCGTGTCGCCGGAGAGCTTCGTCTTCCTCGAATCGGCGATCATCCTGGCCATCGTGGTCCTCGGCGGCATGGGCTCGCTGGTCGGCATCGCGGTCGCCGCGGCGGTGATGGTCGGCGGCACGGAGCTGCTGCGCGAGATGCAGTTCCTGAAGGCGGTCTTCGGACCGGACTTCACGCCGGAACTCTACCGCATGCTGATCTTCGGCCTCGCCATGGTCGTCGTCATGGTCTGGAAGCCGCGCGGCTTCGTCGGCAGCCGTGAGCCGACCGCCTTCCTTCGGGAACGCAAGGCGGTCTCCGGCAGCTTCACCAAGGAAGGGCACGGCTGATGGCCCTCGGAACGAATACGGTAGCGACGAACACGATGACGCCAAATACGATGACGGGCGATCCCATCCTCAAGGTCGAGCATCTCTCGATGCGTTTCGGCGGCCTCATGGCCATCAACGACCTCTCCTTCGAAGCCTATCGCGGCGAGATCACGGCGCTGATCGGCCCGAACGGCGCCGGCAAGACCACGGTGTTCAACTGCGTGACCGGCTTCTACAAGCCGACCATGGGCATGATCACCATGCGCCAGAAGGCGGGCAAGGAGTTCCTGCTGGAACGCATGACCGACTTCGAGGTCAACCGCGATGCGAAGGTGGCGCGCACCTTCCAGAATATCCGGCTGTTTTCCGGCCTGACGGTTCTGGAAAACCTGCTCGTCGCCCAGCACAACATGCTGATGAAGGCGTCCGGCTATACGATCCTCGGCCTCATCGGCATGCCCGCCTACAAGAAGGCGGCGGCCGAATCGATCGATATCGCCAAGTACTGGCTGGAGAAGGCGAACCTCGTCGAGCGTGCCGACGACCCGGCGGGCGATCTGCCCTACGGCGCGCAGCGGCGTCTGGAAATCGCCCGCGCCATGTGCACGGGGCCGGAATTCCTCTGCCTCGACGAGCCTGCCGCCGGCCTCAACCCGCGCGAATCGGCAGCGCTCAACGATCTGCTCCGCTCGATCCGCAACGACAGCAACACGTCGATCCTGCTCATCGAGCACGACATGTCGGTCGTCATGGAGATCTCCGACCACGTGGTCGTGCTCGAATACGGCCAGAAGATCTCCGACGGCACGCCGGACCATGTGAAGAACGATCCGAAGGTTATCGCGGCCTATCTCGGTGTCGAAGATGATGAGGTCGAAGAGGTGATCGAGGAAATCGAGGTGATCGCGGAAAACGACGGTACGCAGGGAGGGTCGCAGGAATGAGCGATACGCTTCTCAGCGTCCAGGGCGTGGAAACCTATTACGGCAATATCCGCGCGCTCGCCGGCGTCAATGTCGAAGTGAAGAAGGGCGAGATCGTCTCGCTGATCGGTGCCAACGGCGCCGGAAAGTCGACGCTGATGATGACGATCTGCGGCAGCCCGCAGGCGCGTACCGGCTCCGTCATCTTCGACGGCGAGGACATCACCCGCCAGCCGACGCATCTCATCGCCCGCCGCCGCATCGCGCAGTCGCCCGAGGGTCGCCGCATCTTTCCGCGCATGACTGTTTACGAGAACCTTCAGATGGGCGCGAGCCTCGACAATCTGAAGTATTTCAACGAGGACGTGGAAAAGATCTTCACGCTCTTCCCGCGCCTCAAGGAGCGCCAGGCGCAGCGCGGCGGCACGCTTTCGGGCGGCGAGCAGCAGATGCTGTCCATCGGCCGCGCGCTGATGGCCCGTCCCAAGCTCCTGCTTCTCGACGAGCCGTCGCTCGGCCTTGCGCCGCTGATCGTCAAGCAGATCTTCGACGCCATCAAGGTCTTGAACCAGGAGCAGGGCCTGACCGTGTTCCTCGTCGAGCAGAACGCTTTCGCCGCGCTGAAACTCTCCGACCGGGCCTATGTGATGGTCAACGGCCAGGTGACGATGAGCGGTTCGGGCAAGGAACTTCTGGCCAACCCGGAAGTGCGCGCCGCCTATCTCGAAGGCGGACGGCATTGAGGACGGTCGAGGGGAGTATTTAAGATGCAGGGAATTCTCTACGAAGAACCGTCAGTCTGGCAGTTCCTGTTCATCACCGTCATCATGGGCGGCTGGACGGCCTGGCGCACCGGCAAGAGCGTTGCGGAGAACTGGCAGAACTACGGCACGCTGGTCGTCTACGTCCTGCTGCTGGGCGCCGCGATCCGCTTCGTCCACCACGCCTTGTTCCACGGCTCCATGCTGACGGTGCAATACTATGTCGTGGACACGCTGGTGCTTTTGTTGTTTGCTACGCTCGGTTTCCGCTACTACCGGACGCGGCAGATGACCAACAACTACTACTGGCTCTATGAAAAGGCCTCGCCCTTTTCCTGGAAGTCGAAATAACAGAGGGAACTCCGCAGCCGGTTCCGGCCCGCGGCATAACGATATCGGCGCAATGAATGCGGGTGTTGCGGCCGGTTGAAACCAACCCGCTATAAATTTTGGGAGTAACAATATGAAGAAGTCTCTCATGTCGGCTGTTGCTTTGGCTGCAATGGTCGCGTTCAGCGGCAGCGCCTGGGCCGACATCCTGATCGGCGTCGGCGGCCCGATTACCGGCCCGAACGCCGCATTCGGCGCACAGCTGCAGAAGGGTGCCGAGCAGGCTGCTGCCGACATCAATGCAGCCGGCGGCATCAACGGCGAACAGATCAAGATCGTGCTCGGCGACGACGTGTCCGACCCGAAGCAGGGCGTTTCGGTCGCCAACAAGTTCGTTGCTGACGGCGTGAAGTTCGTTGTCGGCCACTTCAACTCGGGCGTTTCCATCCCGGCTTCCGAAATCTACGCCGAAAACGGCGTGCTGCAGATTTCGCCGGCCTCGACGAACCCGACCTACACCGAGCGCGGCCTGTGGAACACCTTCCGTACCTGCGGTCGTGACGACCAGCAGGGCGCGGTAGCAGGCTCCTTCATCGCCGCGAACTTCAAGGACGCGAAGCTCGCTGTCCTGCACGACAAGACCCCGTACGGCCAGGGCCTTGCCGACGAAACCAAGAAGGCGGCAAACGAAGCCGGCGTCACGGAAGCCATCTACGAAGGCGTCAATGTCGGCGACAAGGACTTCTCGGCGCTCATCGCCAAGATGAAGGAAGCCGGCGTATCGGTCGTCTACTGGGGCGGCCTGCACACCGAGTTCGGTCTCATCGAGCGCCAGGCTGCCGACCAGGGCCTGAAGGCGACCTTCATCTCGGGTGACGGTATCGTCTCCAACGAACTGGCTTCGATTGCCGGCGACGCCGTCGACGGCACGCTGATGACCTTCGCGCCGGATCCGCGCAAGAACCCGGCTGCCAAGGACCTCGTCGAGAAGTTCCGCGCTGCCGGCTTCGAGCCGGAAGCCTACACGCTCTACGCCTATGCCGCCGTACAGGTCATCGCCGAAGGCGCCAAGGCTGCCGGTGGTACCGACACGCAGGCCGTTGCCGAAGCCATCAAGTCGAAGGGTCCGTTCCAGACGGCCATCGGCGAACTCGGCTTCGACGAGAAGGGCGACATCACCCGCCCGGACTACGTCATGTACACCTGGAAGAAGGGTGACGACGGCAAGTACACCTACGTCCAGAACGACTAATCGTTCTCACGGAACGGGCGGCGCACGCACGCCGCCCGGCCGCTTCGAGTTCCAGCCCGGCCTTGTGCCGGGCTTTTTCGTGTGCCGCCTTCTGCGCAGTCCGGACGGGTTTGACGGTGCGGATGTGTGATGGAAGGCCGTGCCGAAATGATTTACACAGGCAGATGAAAGTGACCTTTCCTGATGGCATGGCGTCCGTGACCGTGCCCGAACCGATCCGGTGAGACCATGCTCGACCTCAGGCCCAATTGCGAATGCTGTGACCGCGACCTGCCGCCGGAAAGCCCGGAGGCGATGATCTGCACCTTCGAATGCACGTTCTGCGCCGATTGCGTGGCAACGGTCCTCGGCGATCGCTGCCCCAATTGCGGCGGCGAGTTCGTGCGCCGGCCGGTGCGGCCGGCGGCTTTGCTGGTAAAATATCCGGCATCCACCAAGAGGGTGCTGAAGGCCGAAGGCTGCGGGCCGGCTGAAGCGGCGTGACGATCGCGATTGCCCGGCGATCCAAAGCATCCACCAGGAACATGATGAGGAAATTCTGACATGCCGTTGCGTATCCGCACCCTTCTTGCCGCCGCCATCCTCCTCCTTCCCGCTTCGTTTGCCGTGGCGCAGGAGGAGCCGGAGGTCGATTGCAACAATGCCGTGGCGCAGATGGACTTGAACATCTGCGCGCATCGCGACTATGCGCAGGCCGACGAAGAGCTGAACGCCGCCTACAAGAAGGCGATGGAAGCGACGCAGAAGATGGATGCGGACTACAAGGACATGGGCGAACAATATGTTGGCGCCGTCGATGCGCTGAAGCGCGCCCAGCGATCCTGGATCGGCTATCGCGACGGCCAGTGCGAGCTGGCGGGTTTCGAGGCGCGCGGCGGCTCGATGGAGCCCATGCTGGTTTCCGGCTGCCTTGCCGATCTCACGCGCAAGCGCACGGCGGAATTGAAGAGCGTCTACGAGACGGAAGACTGAGGCGCTCCATGCCGCGCAGGATCGTCATCGTCGGCAATGGCGCTGTTTCCGAGAAGTTCGCCGGGCCAATCGATGCCGCCGATATGGTGATCCGCTTCAATCTCTGCCGCTCGGCCGGCGCCGGGGGACACAGGACGGATGTCATCGCCGTTTGCAATACCGGGCGGCCGGCGCTGGAAATGCTTGCGGGCGGGCGGTGGAAGGCAAGCGAACCGCTGCGGTGGGCGAAAGAGATCTGGTGCGTGCGCACGTCGGAAATGTTTGCCGCCATGCGCGGCCCGCTCTCGATCAGCCATCCCGATCTCGACGATTTCTGCGATGACTACACGGCAGGCTTCAAGACGTTTGCCGAAGCGACCGGCAAGCGGCTGCGCATCGTCCCGGCGACAGCGCATCGCAAGCTCGATGCCGCGCTCGCGGCCTTCGATCCGTCGCCCTATGTGGTGCCGAGCTCCGGTCTGATCGTCATTGCCCATGTGCTCGACAATATCGCGGAAGATGGCGACCGCGTCTCCATTGCCGGCTTCGGCCATGAGGGCTGGCAATGGCACCCCTTCGCCGCCGAGCGGCGCTGGGTGGAATCGCGGATCGCCGCCGGCCATCTCGACCGCCTCGACAGGTAAGCGCGCCGGCCGGACCTCTTCAGAGCCGGCGGAGGGCTTCGGGATCGCCGATATGCACGAGACGGCCGCGCACGCTGACGCCGTGGCTGCGCAGCATGGAGAAGGCCCGCGACAGGGCTTCCGGTGCAAGGCCGAGTCTGCCGGCAAGCAGGCTCTTCTGGTAGGGCAGGCGGAAGCTCGCCGCCTTGCCGTCCGCCGGGCAATGGCCGAGCAGGTAGCGTGCGACGCGTTGCGGCGCCGTGTGCAGGCGGTCGTTGGCAAGGCTGGCAAAGGCTTTGGAAAGCTGGGCGGAGAGTGCGTTCGCCAAGGCGACGGCAAGGTCCGGGCGGCGGCTGATGATTTCGCGCACGCGCTTCAGGTCGAAGCGGGCGATCAGTGCGGGCTCGGCGGCCTGGGCGGTTGCGGCATAGCGGCCGCCATCGAGCACGACGCTGGCGCCGATCAGGTCGCCGGGGCCGTAGAGTTCCACATCCGCTTCCCGTCCGTCCGGGTCGAGCTTGTAGACGCGGATGTAGCCGGACAGCACGCAATGTAGCATGTCGGCGGGCTCGCCCTCGCGGAACAGAATCTGGCGCGCCGGCAGGTTGCCGATCACCGCGATCTCCATCATTGCCGCGACGCTTTCCACGCCGAGCGCGGACAGAAGGCCCGAGTTCAGCAGGGTCTCGCGTTCCCGTATACCGGGTTTCATCAGCCTGTTCATCGATCTCACTCCATGCTCCCGCAGGCGTCGTTCGAATTTCGATGACAGGACGATAGTCGAGGTCGGGGAAGTCTTACTTGATTTCGATCAAAGAAGACGAAAACGGCCGGCCCGGCTTTCGCCGGACCGGCCGTTTGTTTCAGGCGGCTGCAGCGTCTATTCGGCCGCGAGCGGCGAATGGTGCACCACGCTGAACGGCTTGCGCTCGCCGTTCTTCCTTTCCAGCGTCTCGATGCGCTTTTCGAGATCGCTGACGTCTCGCGCGGTCTGGTCGGCAAGCCGAGTGAGGGCCTCCGGCTCCATGGCCAGCAGTTCGTCGTCCTTCTTGCCGACGAAGCGCCCGAAGAGCCAGCCGAGGAAGCGCGACACGTCGTCCATGATCAGGAAGAAGGACGGCACGACGACCAGCGAAAGCACGGTCGAGACGATGATGCCGCCGATCACCGCGATCGCCATGGGCGAGCGGAACGAACCGCCTTCGCCGACGCCGAGCGCTGAGGGCAGCATGCCGGCCGACATGGCGATGGAGGTCATGACGATCGGGCGGGCACGCTTGCGGCCGGCCTCGATCATCGCTTCCACCCGTTCCATGCCGTGGTGCATCATCTCGATGGCGAAGTCGACGAGCAGGATCGCGTTCTTCGTCACGATGCCCATGAGCATCAGGATGCCGATGAGAACGGGCATGGAGAGCGCGTTCTGCGTCAGGATGAGGCCTGCCGCCACGCCGCCGATGGCGAGCGGCAGCGAGAAGAGGATGGTGAAGGGCTGGATCACGTCCTTGAAGAGCAGGATCAGCACCATCAGCACGAGCAGCAGGCCGAGCAGCATGGCGTTGCCGAAGGACTGCTGCATCTCCGCCTGGATTTCCGCGTCGCCGCTCTCGGCGAACTGCACGCTCGGCGGCATGTCGATGCTGGAGGCGATCTCCTTGAAGCGGGCGGTTGCCGTGTCGAGCGCCACGCCCTGCTGGAGATCGGAGCCGATGGAGACGACGCGGTTGCGGTTGTGCCGCTTCACCGAGCTCGGGCCTTCCGAATAATCGATATCCGCGACGGTGGAGAGCGGCACGAACTGGCCGCCCGCCGTCTGGATCTTGAGATTGCGGATGGCGGCGAGATCGCCGCGGAAGCCGCGGTCGACCTGCACGCGGATCGGGATCAGCCGGTCGTCGAGCGAGACCTTGCTCAGCTGGGAATCGATGTCGCCGATGGTGGCGACGCGCACGACTTCCGAGATCTGCGCCGTGGTGATGCCGAGGCGGGCCATCCGGTCGTCACGCGGGCGGATCTGCAGTTCGGGCCGCGGCAGCGAGCCTTCCGAGCTGACGTTGGACAGGAGCGGATCGGCGCGCAGCTTGGATTCCAGCACGGCGACGGTGTTGTTGAGGTCCGCCTCGTTGTTGGACAGCAGGTTAAACGCCAGGTCGCGCTCGCCGCGGTCGTTGAGCTTGATGATGCGTACGTCGGGAATTTCGCGCAGGGTGGCGAAGATTTCCTTCTCGATGTCCCACTGCGGGCGCACGCGGCCCTTCGCCTCGATCTTCGGCAGGTAGGCGCCGATCACCGGAATGTTGCCGGCGACGTCGTTCACCAGCTTGTGGGTGAGCGAATGTTCGAGCTTGTCGAGGATGACGGTCACGGAGGCGCGCCGCAGCTCCAGGTCGCCCTTCGGCGAGGAACCGCCGAGCACGAAGACGCCCTGCACGCCGTTGATGTCCTTGACGCGATCGTAGATTTGCGTGGTCGTGCGGTCGGTATCCTCCAGCATCGCGTCCGGCGGCAGCTCGACGGAGAGCACGACGCGCGAGGCGTCTTCCGGCGGCAGGAAGCTGCCGGGCACGGTGAAGAGCAGGCCGACCGAGGCGACGAGGAAGACGATGGCGGCAAGGAGTGTGGCATAGCGGGCGTACCATTTGCTCGTCGTCTTGCTGACGAGCCAGGTATAGCCGCGCATGAAGGCGCCTTCCTTCTCCTCGCCATGGCCGTCCGCATCGCCGGAGCGCATGAGATAGGCCGCCATGACCGGCGTGATCAGGCGCGCCACGACAAGGGAGAAGAACACCGCCACCGCGACCGTGAGGCCGAACTGGATGAAGTACTGGCCCGGAATGCCCGGCATGAAGGAGACGGGCACGAAGACCGCGATGATGGTGAAGGTCGTCGCGATGACGGCGAGGCCGATCTCGTCGGCGGCTTCGATGGCGGCGCGGTAGGGCGTCTTGCCCATGCGGATGTGCCGCGCGATGTTCTCGATCTCCACGATGGCGTCGTCGACGAGGATGCCGGTGGCGAGCGTCAGCGCCAGGAACGAGACGAGGTTGAGCGAGAAGCCCAGCATGTCCATGACGAAGAAGGTAGGGATCGCCGACAGCGGCAGCGCCACGGCGGAGATCAGCGTCGCCCGCCAGTTGCGCAGGAAGAGCAGGACGACGATGACAGCGAGCAATGCGCCTTCCATCAGCGTGTGCAGCGCGGCCTCGTAGTTGCCGTAGGTGAAGTAGACGGAATCGTCGACCAGGCTGATCGAGACGTCAGGATATTGCGCGCGCACCTTTTCCAGCGACTTGGCGACGGATTCGGCGACCGTCACTTCGCTGGCGCCCTTGGAGCGGAAGACCGCGAAGGTCACGACCGGGTTGCCGTTGAAGCGCGAGAAGGAGCGCGGCTCCTCATAGGTGTCGGTGATGTTGCCAAGCTCGGAGAGCCGCACGAAACGGCCGTTCGGCAGCGCGATCATCGTGTTGGTGAGCTTTTCGACGGAGCGTGCGTCGCCGAGCGTGCGGATCGCCTGTTCGGCGCCGGCGATCTGGCCGCGGCCCGAGCCGACATCGGCATTCATGCTGCGGATTTGCCGGTTCACGTCGGCGGCGGAAATGCCGAAGGAATCGAGCTTGTCCGGGTTGAGGTCGATGCGCACCTCGCGGTCGGCGCCGCCGAAGCGGTCGATCTTGCCGATGCCGGGCTGGCCCTGCAGGGCGCGCTTGACCTTGTCGTCGACGAACCACGACAGCTCTTCCAGCGTCATATTGGGCGAGGAGACGGCGAAGGTCTGGATCGCCTGGCCTTCCACGTCGATCTTGGTGACGACCGGTTCCTCGACGGAGGCCGGCAGATCGCTGCGGATGCGGTCGATCGCATCCTTGACGTCCTGCAATGCCTGGTTCGTCGGCTTTTCGATCTCGAAGAGAACCGAGGTGACGGAGCTGCCGTCGGTGACCGTCGACATGATGTCGTCGACGCCCTCGATGCCGGCGACCGCGTCCTCGATCTCCTTGGTGACCTGCACTTCGAGTTCGGCCGGGGCCGCGCCGCTCTGCGTCACCGAAATGGCGACGATCGGCACGTCGATATTGGGGAAGCGCGTGATGGGCAGCGCGTAGAACGACTGGATGCCGACATAGATCAGCAGGAAAAACGCGAGCAGCGGCGCAATCGGATTGCGAATGGACCAAGCTGAAAAGTTCATGTCCCCAAAGTCCTTGTTGAGAGACCAGACGTTCGGGCTCCCGCCCGGCATCATCTTCCGTTCCTACGGAAGCAGCCCTGCCGCGGCAGGGCCTCTACGTCATTTCGTGGCCGAAGCCTGCTCGGCATGGACCGGATTGACCCGGTCGCCATCGCGAACATAGGCGCCGGCCTTGGCGACCACTTCGTCGCCGGCCGCAAGGCCGCTGACGATCTCGATCACCTGACCATCCTGAATGCCGGTCTCGACCGGAACCAGCTTGACGATGCCGTTCCCGACCTTGCGGGCTACCGTCTTGCCGTCTGCCGTGGTGATGGCGGAAAGCGGCAGGGCGATGCCCTGTCTTTCCGCGACGACGATCTCGGCGCTGGCGAACATGCCGGCGCGCGCCTTGCCGGGCTCGTCGAAGCGGATATAGACGCGGCCGAGGCGGCTTTGCGGGTCGAGCGTCGGTTCGACGAGGCGGATCGTGCCGGTGAGCTTGGCCGCGCCGCCGGCGAGCGTGACGGTCGCCTTCTGGTCCGGTGCGAGCTTGAGGACCGCGTCTTCTGAAACGTCGGCCTTCAGCTCGATCTCGCCGTCGCGGATCACGGTGAAGAGCGGCGAGGCGGCACCGCTGGCTATGGCGCCGATCTTCGCCGTGCGGGCGGAAACCACGCCCGCGACCGGGGACTTCACCGCCGTGCGGGCGAGCTTCAGGTCGATGTCGTCGATCTGCGACTGGGCCACCTTGATGTCGGCCTCGGAGACCGCGATCGCCTGTTCGGCCGAATTGACGCGGGCGAGGGCGGCGTCCGCGGCGGCGATGGCCTGGTCGGCGTTCGCCTGCGACTGCGAGCCGGACTTCACGAGCCTCTGCGCGCGCTCACGCACGCGGACGGCCTCATCGGCATTGGCCTTCGCCTCGACGAGCTGCGCCTTGATCTGCGCGAGCGCGGCCTCGGCCTTGGCGAGCGTCGCCTCGGTCTGGCTCTTCTGCAAAAGCAGGGCATCGTCGTTCAGCGTGGCGAGCGTGCCGTTCGCCTCGACCCGGTCGCCGACATCGGCGACGAGCGTGCGGATGGAAAGGCCGTCGACGAGCGGGGTGACGTAGACCTCCTCGACCGCCTGCACAGAGCCGGTCGCGATCACGCGGTCCACGATGGGACGCGGTTCAGCGGCGGTGACGACGATTGCCGGGAGGTTCTGTGACTGCTGCTGTTCGGCCGTATCGCCGGTGGCCGCATCGGCGGCGAGGGCGAGAACCGGATTGACCGTCATGAAAGCGGCGACGGAAAAAGAGAGGACTTTCCTGTGTCCAGAAGCCATAGGCCGAGCTTTCCCAAAAAGGATGACTTTATGATCTTGGCCCGGACGTTCTTTTTATTGGTCTTGCCGGACTTTATTTCCTGCCAGTATCGCGGATGCGGGAGGGCTTCGCCGCCTCGTCCCAAGTTCCACCGTGCGTCTATGTAATCGGCGCCCGCTCACCTTACAAGAGGTAACGGAATGGTGCCTCATTATTTTAGGCGTTTGGCATTTCGATGGCAATTGCGGCTTGCTGCCGCAGTTTCTCGTTGCCGGAAACGAAACGTGCGGGGCAGGGCCCCGCACGCATCGTTGTCCTCGAAATGAGGATTACTTGAGCGCCTCGTCGGTGATCTCGTGCGTCCAGGCGCCTTCCGGTTCCTTGGAGATGACGGGATCGGAACCGCCGGCGAGCAGCGAGGCGACCGTTCGCTTGTAATCGGCTTCGTCGAGCGCGCCGTTCGAGCCGGCGGTGAGCTTGGCGACTTCGCCCATCATGCGCTTCTGGTGCGCCTCGGTCTGCGCGCCGGTGCTGTCGTTTTCGAGAACGATCTCGGCGGCTTCGTCCGGGTGCTCCTCGGCATATTTCCAGCCTTTCATGGAGGCACGCACGAACTTGACCATCTTTTCCTTGAAGGCCGGGTCCTTCAGCTTGTCCTCCAGCACGTAGAGCCCGTCTTCGAGCGTCGCAACGCCCTGGTCCTCATACTTGAAGGTGATGAGGTCCTCCGGCTTGATGCCGGCGTCGAGAACCTGGCCATACTCGTTATAGGTCATGGTGGAAATGCAGGCGGCCTGCTTCTGGATCAACGGATCGACGTTGAAGCCCTGCTTCAGCACCGTCACGCCGTCCGGCCCGCCGTCGGTCGGGATCTTCAGGTGGCTCATCCAGGACAGGAACGGATATTCGTTGCCGAAGAACCAGACGCCGAGCGTCTTGCCCTTGAAGTTTTCCGGGCCGGTGACGCCGGATTCCTTGAGACAGGTCAGCATCATGCCCGACGACTTGAAGGGCTGGGCGATGTTGACGAGCGGCACGCCCTTTTCGCGCGTGGCAAGGGCGGAGGGCATCCAGTCGACGATGACGTCGGCGCCGCCGCCGGCGATCACCTGCGCGGGCGCGATGTCCGGGCCGCCCGGCTTGATCTCGACGTCGAGGCCTTCCTCCTCGTAGAAACCCTTGTCCTTCGCGACATAATAGCCGCCGAACTGGGCCTGCGTGACCCACTTCAACTGGAGCGTCACCTTGTCGGCGGCTTCGGCCTGGAACGCGGCAAGCGAGAAGGTGCTTGCCAGAAGCAGCGATGCGATCTTCGTTTTCATGTCAGTTCCCTCTTTCTTCTTGTTACGCCTGTCCACCGCGGACAGACGGATGCCAGAACGTGACAGCCCGCTCGATGAGCGCGACGATCCCGTAGAAGACGGAGCCAGCCACCGCGGCGACCGCGATTTCGGCCCAAACCATGTCGACATTCATGCGGCCCACTTCCGTGGAGATACGGAAGCCCATGCCGACGATGGGCGTTCCGAAGAACTCGGCGACGATGGCGCCGATAAGCGCCAGCGTGGAATTGATCTTGAGGGCATTGAAGATGAAGGGCCAGGCGGCGGGAAGGCGCAGCTTCAACAGCGTCTGGAACCAGTCGGCGGCGTAGGTGCGCATCAGGTCGCGCTCCATGTGGCTCGTCGCGGCAAGGCCGGAGACGGTGTTCACCAGCATGGGGAAGAAGGTCATGATGACGACGACGGCGACCTTGGACTGCCAGTCGAAGCCAAACCACATGACCATGATGGGCGCAACGCCGATGACCGGCAGGGCCGAAACGAAATTGCCGAGCGGCAGCAAGCCCTTCTGCAGGAAGGGCGAGCGGTCGATGAGGATGGCGACGAGGAAGCCGAGGCCGCAGCCGAGCGCATAGCCTGTCAGCACGGATTTGAGGAAGGTCTGGCGGAAGTCGGCCCACAGCGTCGGCACGGAATTGATCAGGCGCGCCCAGATCATGCTCGGCGGCGGCAGCAGGACGGAGGGGATGGCAAAGCCCCGCACGATGCCTTCCCAAAGCACGAGGAGGGTGAAGCCAAAGATCAGCGGCACGGCGAGGCGGGCGGCACGGTCGGCGGCGGGGCTCGCGAACTTCCGGCGCACCAGCCATTCGTTGAACGCCCAGGCGGCGAGCCAGAAGACGATGGCGGCGATGAGGATCGAGACGTTCATGCCCGTGCCCCCATGCGCTTGAGGACGAGGCTGTGGGCGATGCCGACGACGATGACGAGCAGCGCCGCCACGCCCGCGGCCATGAAGAGCGCGGCCCAGATCTGAACGGTCTGGCCGTAATAGGAGCCGGCGAGCAGGCGTGCGCCGAGGCCGGCGACGGCGCCGGTCGGCAATTCGCCGACGATGGCGCCGACGAGCGAGATGGCGATCGCCACCTTCAGCGAGGTGAAGAGATAGGGCATGGAAGACGGCCAACGCAGCTTCCAGAAGGTCTGCGCGGCGGAGGCGTGGTAGGTGTGCATAAGGTCGAGCTGGATCTGCTCGGGGCTGCGCAGTCCCTTCACCATGCCGACGACAACGGGGAAGAACGAAAGATACGTCGAGATCAGCGCCTTCGGCATCAGGCCGGAAATGCCGACAGCGTTCAGCACCACGATGATCATCGGCGCGATGGCGAGGATGGGGATCGTCTGGCTGGCGATGACCCAGGGCATCAGCGAGCGGTCCATGGCGCGGTTGTGCACGATGGCGATGGCGAGCAGGATGCCGAGCACCGCGCCCATGGCAAAGCCGAGCAGCGTCGCCGACAGCGTGATCCAGGAATGATAGACGAGGCTGCGCTTCGAGGTGATCGCCTTGTTGACGGTCGTGTCCCACAGCTCGGCGAAGACCTGGTGCGGCGCCGGCAGGACCGGGCGCTCTTGCGCCATGGTCTTCGGCAGAAGCTCCATGAAGCCGATCGTCGTGCCGGCGCGCGCCGCCGTGTCGCGCTCGAAGGGCGCGTTCAGCACCACGACGAAGACATACCAGAGCGCGACGAGGGCCAGCACGACGGTACCGATCGGAAACAGGCGGTCGCGGAGGAAGCTCGCTTCACCCATGGCTCAGCTCCGCGCCGGGGAGGGCAGCAGCATCAGCCCCATGGCAAGGATGCCGAGACCGATGCCGGCAAGCTGGGTGCCGCTCAGCCGCTCGCCGAAGAACAGGAAGGCGATGACGTTGATGATGAGAAGCTGGGTGATGGCGGAAAGCGATATGGCAAGGCCCAGCCCGCCCTCGCGCATCAGCCGCAGCATCATCAGGTTGCCGACGACATAGAGCGCCAGCGAGAGCAGGAGATAGAGGATGTTGGTCGTGCCGACATAGACGCGCGAGGCGGATGCCGCGCCGATGAAGACGAACGTCGCGCCGAACAGCCAGAGCACGAAGGAGAGCTTCATCAGACGTGCTCCTTCGTCAAATAGGCGACTATGTGGTTTTCAATCGTGACGACCACATAGTCCGGGCCGTCGAGAATTTGAGCATTGTCGAAACGCAGGACCAGGAAGCCCTGTGAGTTCAGAAATGCATCTCGACGCAAATCGTGGCGACGGCCGCTTTCCGTTTCGTGACTGTCTCCGTCAACCTCAATGACCATCCGCGCTGAAAGCCAAGCAAAATCCGCGATGTAAGGGCCGATCGGCGTCTCCCGACGAAACCGTGCGCCGCGGGTGCGAAAGTCGCGGAGGATGTCCCACATGGCCTGCTCCGCCTTCGTCAGTTCGCGGCGCAGGGTTTTGGCGCGAGCTCTCGTTTTTGGTGAGACATTCGAGTGCGGCATTAGGACCCCTCCCCAACCCCTCCCCACAAGGGGGAGGGACTTACGATGACGCTCCCATTGTGTTTGTTCCGAAACGCTGCTGCTAGTAGCGACGGCTTTAGGAAAAGAGACAGGGCGGCGGTTTAAGCCCCTCCCCCTTGTGGGGAGGGGTTGGGGAGGGGTTTTCGCCAATTTCACAGCCTCACTCCTCATAACTATGCCCCGCGCGCAGGCCCTCGCGCACGCGATGGGCGATTTCGAGGAATTGCGGCGTCTCGCGGATGCCGAGGGGGCGTTCCCTGGGGAGCGGCGATTCGATGATGTCGGTGACGCGGCCGGGGCGGGGGCTCATGACGACGATCTTCGTCGAGAGATAGACCGCCTCGGGGATCGAGTGGGTGACGAAGCAGATCGTCTTGTTCGTGCGCGCCCAGAGTTTCAGGAGCTGTTCGTTGAGGTGATCGCGGACGATCTCGTCGAGCGCGCCGAAGGGTTCGTCCATCAGCAGAAGATCGGCGTCGAAGGCGAGCGCGCGGGCGATGGAGGCGCGCTGCTGCATGCCGCCGGAAAGCTGCCAGGGATATTTCTTGCCGAAGCCGGTGAGGTTGACGAGATCGAGCGTGCGCTCGATGCGCGCCTTCTGCTCGTCCCGCGCATAGCCCATGATTTCCAGCGGCAGGGCGATGTTCTTCTCGATGGTGCGCCAGGGGTAAAGGGCGGCGGCCTGGAAGACATAGCCGTAGGCGCGGCGCCTGCGGGCCTCCTCCGGCGTCATGCCGTTGACGGTGATCGTGCCGGAGGTCGGCTTTTCGAGATCGGCGATGACGCGCAGGAACGTCGTCTTGCCGCAGCCGGAAGGGCCGATGAAGGAGACGAAATCACCCTTCTCGACGGAAAGATCGACGCCGGTCAGCGCCGTGACCGGGCCGTCGGCGGTCTGGAAGGTAAGGCCGAGATCCCTGGCTGACACGACAGTATCGGAAGAAGCCATGCTGCTCATCTTTCGGCGCCTCGCACGGCGCGGTTTTCGGCAGACTGCATGTCCCTTCCCGGCATTGCAATCGGCATTGTCTGGACTATCGCTTTGGGCACGGAAATCTTGAACGAAAAGGCGGGGTTGGTGCTACTCGCCGCGGCAAGCCGGGCCCTTGCCGTTTCGAGGGCGCTACCCGGACAGAGGGGGAGCCGCGCCGTACATCCAGCCCTCACGGATTGCACCGCATCAGCGGCCCCCAGCGCGTGCCGTCGGGGAAGCTGACCGTATAGCCGCCGCCGTCGGGCGTCAGCGTCAGTTCGTTGGGCGTGACGTCCTCGGATCCTTCCTCGTGGCATTCGGCCGCGACCACGCTTGCGCCGCCGACCTTTTTGCCCTCACCCTTGAATTCGCAATAGGAGGCCGCGGTGGTCACGCCCTCCTTGTTCAGCAGGAAGAAGAAGTCGGCGCCGGAAGATTCGCCGGTTTCGGCGTAATGACAGCCTTCCTTGTCGCCGTAGCTGCCATCGACGATGTCGGCCGCCGCCCCCGCCGGACCGGCCAGCGCGATGCCGAGAAGAAGGGCGGAAAGCGCAGGGCCGGGAGGCATCAGACGCCGCTCGCCGGAATGCCGCTGCGCTCCACCTTGCGCGGCGCGGTGATTTCCTTCCAGGTCGACAGCGCCTTGTTGACGGCCGTGAAGGGCTCGCGTTTGACGAACTGGCCGTGGCCTTCGCGCGTCTTCACGGTGCTTTCCTCGATGGCGACGACGCCGCGCGTCAGCGTGTAACGCGGCAGGCCGGTCACCTGCTTGCCCTCGAAGACGTTGTAATCGATGGAGGATTGCTGGCTGCCGGCGGAAATCGTCTTGGAGCGCTTCGGGTCCCACACCACGATGTCGGCATCGGCGCCGACGAGGATGGCGCCCTTTCGCGGATAGACGTTGAGGATCTTCGCGATATTGGTCGAGGTGACGGCGACGAACTCGTTCATGGTGAGGCGGCCGGTGTTGACGCCGTGGGTCCAGAGCATCGGCATGCGGTCTTCGAGGCCGCCGGTGCCGTTCGGGATCTTGCGGAAGTCGCCGAGCCCGGTGCGCTTCTGGTCGGTCGTGAAGGCGCAATGGTCGGTCGCCACCACCTGCAGCGAACCGCTCGCAAGGCCGGCCCAAAGCGAATCCTGATGCTGCTTGTTGCGGAATGGCGGGCTCATGACGCGGCGGGCGGAATGGTCCCAGTCCTTGTTGAAATATTCGCTCTCGTCGAGCGTCAGATGCTGGATCAGCGGTTCGCCATAGACGCGCATGCCGTTCTGGCGCGCGCGGCGGATGGCTTCGTGCGCCTGTTCGCAGGATGTGTGCACGACATAGAGGGGGCTGCCCGCCATGTCGGCGATGATGATGGCGCGGTTCGTCGCCTCGCCCTCGACCGACGGCGGGCGCGAATAGGCGTGGCCTTCCGGGCCGTTGTTGCCCTCGTCCATCAGTTTGGCCTGCATGGCGGCGACCACGTCGCCGTTTTCGGCATGGACCAGCGGCAGGGCGCCGAGCGCGGCGCAGCGCTGGAACGAGGCGAACATCTCGTCGTCGTTCACCATCAGCGCGCCCTTATAGGCCATGAAGTGCTTGAAGGTGTTGATGCCCTTCTCCTCGACCACGGTCTTCATCTCGTCGAAGACCTGCTCGCCCCACCAGGTGACGGACATGTGGAAGGAGTAATCGCAATTGGCGCGGGTCGATTTGTTGTCCCAGCGCTTCAGCGCGTCGAGCAGCGACTGGCCGGGATCGGGCAGGCAGAAATCGACCACCATCGTCGTGCCGCCGGCAAGGCCGGCGCGGGTGCCGCTCTCGAAGTCGTCGGCCGAATAGGTGCCCATGAAGGGCATTTCGAGATGAACATGCGGATCGATGCCGCCCGGCATGACATAACAGCCCGCCGCATCCAGCACTTCGTCTCCCGAGAGGTTGGGGCCGATCTCGACGATCCTGCCGCCCTCGATCTTTACGTCCGCCTTGTAGGTGAGGTCGGCGGTGACAATGGTTCCGCCTTTGATGACAGTGCTCATGATGGCTCCCCTGTTTTTCGGGTTTCAGCAGGAATGGCGGGATAGAATTTCGCGTTCCTGCAACGTTCCGTCATTTGGCCGGTCAATGCTGCCAGGATCGTATCAAGGACAGCCCGGCGTTCCTGCGTGATCTCATGATTCCAGAAGCGAAGGATGGAATAGCCGTTCCTGTTGAGCCAATCGGTTCGCAGGGCATCGGACGGCATTTCGGCATGTTGAAATCCATCGATCTCAACGACGAGGCGTAGGTCTCGACAAAGAAAATCGACGAAGTAAACGCCCAAAGGTATTTGCCGAGAAAATTTGAAGCCGTTCAGTCGGCGGTCCCGGAGGTTGCTCCAGAGGCGGCGTTCCTCTTCCGTATCGATCTGCCTCAGCCGGCGGGCTTGACGGGTTTTGCCGGGGCGTCGCTTGGTAATGTCGGTTGCGTTCGGCATGCCCCCCTCATCCGACCCTTCGGGCCACCTTCTCCCCGTTGGGGAGAAGGGGATATCTGCGGAACCGTTTTTCTTCTCTCTCCAGCTCGGCGTATGCGGCGCCGGATTGAGCAAAGATGTTGCAACACACTTCCCCTTCTCCCCAACGGGGAGAAGGTGGCCCGAAGGGTCGGATGAGGGGGTGTTCACCGCCAGAAGCATCCGATCACTCCGCGATCCCCGCCGTCTCGATCACCGCGTGGAGCAGCACGTCGGCGCCGGCGGCGGCCCATTCCTTGGAGATGTCCTCCGCCTCGTTGTGCGAGAGGCCGCCGACGCAGGGGCACATGATCATCGTGGCGGGGGCGACCTTGGCGGCCCAGCAGGCGTCGTGGCCGGCGCCGGAGATGATGTTCATGTGGCTGTAGCCGAGATCCTCGGCGGCCTTGCGCACGGTCGCGACCAGCGTCGGGTCGAAGGTGATGGGATCGAAATGGCCGACCGCCTCGACGGAACAGCCGACGCCGAGCGCCTCGCAAATGGCGGGCGCTTCCGCCTCGATGCGGGCGCGCATGCCGTCGAGCTTCTTCTGGTCGGGCGAGCGGATGTCGACGGTGAAGACGACCTTGCCGGGCAGCACGTTGCGCGAGTTGGGCGAGAAGAACACCTGGCCGACGCCGCCGACGGCGCCCGGCTGATTCTCCATGGCGACTGTCTGCACCATTTCGAGGATGCGGGACATGGCAAGGCCGGCATTGACGCGCATGGCCATCGGCGTCGAGCCGGTATGCGCCTCGCGGCCGGTCAGTGTGAACTCCAGCCACCACAGGCCCTGACAGTGGGTGACGACGCCGATGTCCTTCTTTTCGGCTTCGAGGATCGGCCCCTGTTCGATGTGATATTCGAAATAGGCGTGCATCCTGCGTGCGCCGACCTCTTCGTCGCCGACCCAGCCGATGCGTTTCAACTCGTCGCCGAAGGTCTTTCCCTCCGGGTCCTTGCGGCCATAGGCATAATCCTGCGTGTGCACGCCGGCGAAAACGCCGGAGGCGAGCATGGCGGGGGCGAAGCGGGCGCCTTCCTCGTTCGTCCAGTTGGTGACGACGATCGGGTGCTTCGTCTGGATGCCGAGATCGTTCAGCGAGCGGACGACTTCGAGGCCGGAGAGCACGCCGAGCACGCCGTCATACTTGCCGCCGGTCGGCTGCGTATCGAGATGCGAGCCGACATAGACGGGCAGGGCGTCCGGATCGGTGCCCGCGCGCGTCATGAACATGTTGCCCATCGTGTCGACGCCCATCGTCAGGCCGGCATCGTCGCACCATGCCTGGAAGAGACGGCGGCCTTCGGCGTCTGAATCGGTCAGCGTCTGGCGATTGTTGCCGCCGGCGATGCCGGGGCCGATCTTCGCCATGTCCATGAGGGAATCCCACAGGCGGTCCGCGTTGACACGCATGTTCTCGCCGGGTGCGGCCATGTCGTATGCTCCCACGTCTTCGGGCTCTTGAAGCCCCATTTTGTTCCCACCGGCTGGCAGCGCGATTGTTTGTTTTGCGCCGTCCGATCAGAGCAGTTGCCTTTACCTGATAACTGTCTGATAATTTGACCGGTTGGTAAACATTACAGCTTCCGTAGCGGCACTCAAGCCGAAAAACCAAAAACCTTGGGGCTTCGCCCAAGAAAATGGCGACGGGTTAAACTGGTGAATTTGGCGGCACTTTCGGGCCGGCGGAGGGGGCATAGGGGGCACGATGGCACTACCGAGGGCGGCCAGGACTCAGCGGCGCACGCGCATCCAGGAAGCGAAGGAGGAGCAGATCCTCGAAGCGGCGCTGGAGGTTTTCTCGCTCCACGGTTTCCGCGGCGCCACGGTGGACCAGATCGCCGAGGTCGCCGGCATGTCCAAGCCGAACCTGCTCTACTATTTCCGCACCAAGGAGACGATGCACCGCGCGCTCATCACCCGCGTGCTCGATACCTGGCTCGATCCGCTGCGCGAATTCGATGCGGAGGGCAACCCGGTCTCGGAGATCCGCAGCTATATCCGCCGCAAGCTGGAAATGGCGCGCGATTTCCCGCGCGAAAGCCGGCTTTTCGCCAATGAGATCCTGCAAGGCGCGCCGAATATCGAGGACGAGCTGAAGGGGCCGCTGAAGGCGCTCGTCGACGAGAAGGCGGAGGTCATTCGGGCCTGGGCCAAGGCGGGCAAGATCGCCAAGTGCGATCCCTACCACCTGATCTTCTCGATCTGGTCGACGACGCAGCACTATGCCGACTTCGACGTGCAGGTGCGCGCGGTGCTGGGACAGGACCAAGCGGGGGCCGGGCGGTTCGAGGATGCGGCGCGCTTCCTCGAACAGCTCTTCCTCAACGGCCTTCACATCAGCGAGCAGCCGGCCCAGGCTTCGTCTTGACGGGCTGCGCCTTCGACTGGCCGAACAGGCTCGCCACAATCTGCTCGCGTTCCCGCCACAGCGCCGGCAAGGCAAGCAGCACGATGCAGACGACGGCGATCGTCGTCTTGGTGAGCTGCGACAGTGCCGGCGTGCGGCCGTCCGCATAGTAGACCGCGTAGACGATGGCGACGTGCCAGACATAGACCTGCAGCGAATGGCGGCCGAGCAGGCGCAGGAAGGGCAGCGTGAAGACGGCCGTCACCCCGCGGGCAAGGCCGCGGATCCAGACATTGTGGTGTTTCGGCCCGGCGATCAGCAGCCAGGCGAGGCCGGTTGCGACGGCGGCGAAGTTCAGGAGATAGACCGGGCCGAAATCGGCGCGGATCTCCATCGTCGCGAACTTGTCGAGCACGGTCTGCGGCAGCAGGTCCCAGGCGGTGATGATGCGTAGCGGCAGGAAGAACAGGCAGATGGCGAGCGCCGCCTTCGGCAGCAGGGTCTTTTCCGGCGAGAAGATGCGTTGCCAATCGATCTTGTCCTGAGCGGTCAGCACGCCGATCACCATCGCCGAGAAGAAGACGATCTGCCAGCCCAGCATGTTGAAGCTGGCGCGGATGCCCTGGCCGTCCGTTCCGGTGATCCACATGTTCAGCGGTTCGGTGACGAAGCGTTGCAGGCCGAGCTGGCCGGCCATCCAGACGATCAGCGAACCGGCGAGAACATGGGCCCATTTGCCGCGCAGGCAAAGCCAGACGAGGGGCGGCGCGAAGAGCATGTAGACGATGTATTGCGGCAGGATGTCCATGAAGGTCGGCTGGAACAGGAAGGTGGCGATCGCCGCCAGCCGCAGCGGCTCGTCGAAATTCGTCGTGCCGAGCCAGTTGTACCAGAGCCGGTAGGCATCGGGCAGCAGCATCTGCACCACGAGCACCGCCATCACCGTGCCCATGGCATAGCGATAGAGCTCGAAGGCGCGGCCGTGGATCAGTTGCCGTCCCGTCTCGTAGCCGGATTTCAGCATCTTGCGGGCATAGACCATGCCGATCAGCAGGCCGGAGAGGAAGACGAAGCCCTGGGCGTCTTCGACAAAGGCGAACTGGCGATGGTTCACTTCCATCATCCAGTAGCCGCCGACGAAAATCAGATGGTTGATGAGCATGAAGACAAGGAAATAGCCCCGCATGCCATCGATGATCTCAAATCGCTTCAAAATATGCGCTCCGTCGATACTCAAGGTGCGCCCCAACGGGGTTCGCAACGCATGAGGCGACGGATCGTTCCGAAAAAAATTCAGTCGGGCAGCAGCGCCATCAAGGCAAGGCCGCAGGCCGTCACCAGCGCGCCGGCCAGGACCGGCAGGCTCGCCCAGCCGTGGCCGAGCAGGCCTTCGAGCAGGATGATGAAGCTTGGCGTCAGGTAGCCGTAGCCGAGAACCTTGGTGGCCGGCAGGCGCATCGAGGCATATTGCAGCAGCAGGAAGGTGCCGGCGGTGGTGACGACCGCGAGATAGGTGACGGCGGCGTAGACGGCGAGGGGCAGGGCGGTGAAATCGACCGCGAGCAGGCCCTTGATGCCCGGCGGCACCAGCCAGAGCGTCGCGCCGACCGTGACCCAGAAGCCGAAGGCGACGGCCGGCTCGCCGCGGTCGAAGCGGCGGATCAGCGGCACGTAGAGCGCATGGCCGACGACGCCGATGAAGAAGATCATCTCGCCGGTGCCGACGTCGAAGGAGAGGATGGCATCGATATCGCCGCGGAAGATGACCCACACCGCGCCCGCGGCGGCGATGATCAGGCCGGCGAGCACGCCCGGCCGGGTCTTCTGGCCGAGCACGGGCAGCGCGAAGGCGGCGCTGAGGAGGGGCATCAGGGTGAAGACCGCGCCGGTGGCGATGGGGCTGGTGAATTCCAGCGCCATGAACATCGTCAGCATGTAGACTGCGATGAGGCCGCCGAGCAGCAGGAACCGCCAGGCCTCCTTCGGCAAGGCGACGGGGACGCGAAAGGCGCCGAAGGCAAGCGCGGCCATGACACCGATGGTCAGGATGTAGCGCCAGAGCATCAGCGGCTCGGCTTCCATATAGCGGGCGGCAAGGCCGCCGAAGGAGAAGGAGCCGGCGATCAGCACAGCGAAGAGCAGCATGGCGAGGTGGCCCTTGAGCTTTTCACGGCCCTTGGCATGAACGGAATGGCCCCTTTGGGCCGGCATACGCTTCGTCAAGAAAATCATCCTATTGTCTGCGGCGCGGCATGCTCATAGACCCGTGCGGGGCGACGCGCCACCCCACAGGAAAGCCGCAATCTCCGCCCATATGCCGGCGGCATTCGAAAGGACACTTCATGACGACGGCCATCGGCTTCAAGGATACGGACCGCAAGACGAGCGAACTGCTCGAAGACATCCTGCATTCGATCAAGGGCGAGCACATCACGCTGCGCGACCTTCTGGCGATGATGGGTGAAAGCGGCCTCCTGCTGCTCTGCGCCTTCCTGTCGCTGCCCTTCCTCTTCCCGGTGTCGATCCCCGGCGTTTCGACGGTGTTCGGCGCCGGCATCGTGCTGATCAGCGCGGCGATCACGCTCAACCGTCTTCCCTGGCTGCCGAGCAAGGTCGCCGACCGGCGGCTCGAAAGCGGCAAGCTCCGGCCGGTGCTGGAGCGCGGCGTGACGTTCCTGCGCAAGATCGACCGGTTCTTCAAGCCGCGCATGACCTCGCTCACCTCCGGCGCGGTGATGAACCGGGTGAACGGCCTCGTACTGATGGGGGCAGGCATCCTGCTCATGGCTCCGCTCGGACTCATCCCCTTTTCCAATACGCTGCCCGGCGTCGCCATCCTGCTGCTCGCCGCCGGCATTTCGCAGCGTGACGGGCTGGTGGTGCTGGCAGGCTATGTGATGGTCGTGCTGACGATCGTCTATTTTGCAGCGCTGGCTTTCCTTGCCTACAGCGCGGGCAACAGTTTCTTCGGTTAAGGCGCTTTCTGCCCACTTCCCTTCCGTCATGCCGGGCTTGACCCGGCATCCAGCTCGCGCAAGTCATTGCGCGGAAAAGACTCTTTCTGTGGACGTGCAGCAGTCCTCTCACCGCGCGGACGCGCGGTGGCTAGATGCCGGATCAAGTCCGGCATGACGAGGGAGAGGCTGGCACATGGGAAAAGGGCCAGAGCCTATCCCCCGGCCTTCTTGTTTGTCACTCCGCCGCCTGCCGCGCCATCGGGTTGTTCGGATGGGTCGTCCAGTTGGCGTAGTTGGGATCGACGGGCTTGCCGGTACGCTGGTCGAGCACGCCGGGCTCGAGGCCGACCATGGTGATGCAGTTTTCCACCGGGCAGACGTTGACGCAGAGATTGCAGCCGACGCACTCGTCCTCCATCACCTCGAAATGCCTGACGCCATCGACGAACTGCGTGATCGCCTGGTGCGAGGTGTCCTCGCAGGCGATGTGGCAGCGGCCGCACTTGATGCAGGCATCCTGGTCGATATGGGCCTTGGCGATGTAGTTGAGGTTGAGATACTGCCAGTCGGTGACATTCGGCACGGCACGGCCGCAGATGTCGTCGAGGGTGCGGTGGCCCTTGGCGTCCATCCAGTCGGAAAGGCCTGAGATCATCTCCTGCACGATCTTGAAGCCGTAGGTCATTGCCGCGGTGCAGACCTGCACGTTGCCGGCGCCGAGCACCAGGAATTCCGCAGCGTCCCGCCAGGTGGTGATGCCGCCGATACCGGAGATCGGCAGGCCGTGCGTTTCCGGATCGCGGGCGATCTCGGCCACCATGTTGAGCGCGATGGGTTTGACCGCCGGGCCGCAATAGCCGCCATGGGTGCCCTTGCCGCCGACCGTCGGGTTGGGTGCGAAATTGTCGAGATCGACCGAGACGATGGAGTTGATCGTGTTGATCAGCGACACGGCGTCGGTGCCGCCGGCCTTGGCCGCGCGGGCGGGCTTGCGGATGTCGGTGATGTTGGGCGTCAGCTTGGTGATGACCGGCATGCGCGTATACTGCTTGCACCAGCGCACGACCATCTCGATATATTCCGGCACCTGGCCGACCGCGGCGCCCATGCCGCGCTCGGACATGCCGTGTGGACAGCCGAAGTTAAGCTCGATGCCGTCGGCGCCGGTCTCTTCCACCAGCGGCAGGATCGCCTTCCAGCTCTCCTCCTCGCAGGGTACCATGATCGAGGCGATCAGCGCTCGGTCCGGCCAGTTCATCTTCACCTGCTTCATCTCGATGAGGTTGGTGTAGAGGTCGCGGTCGGTGATGAGCTCGATATTGTTGAGGCCGAGGAGGCGACGGTCGGCGCCCCAGATCGCGCCGTAGCGCGGGCCGTTGACGTTGACGACCGGCGGGCCTTCCTCGCCGAGCGTCTTCCAGACTACGCCGCCCCAGCCCGCCTTGAAGGCACGCTCGACATTGTAGGCCTTGTCGGTCGGCGGCGCGGAAGCGAGCCAGAACGGATTGGGCGACTTGATGCCGACGAAGTTGTTGCGAAGATCAGCCATGTCTCATCTCCCTCAAGCGACGGCAACGGCCGGCTGCGCGGCGGCGGCCAGCATGCGGTTGATCGAATCGGCCGCGTCGCGGCCTTGCGCGACCGAGGTGACCGTCAGGTCCTCGCCGGCCTTCACGCAGTCGCCGCCCGCCCAGACATTGGGCATGGAGGTGCGGCCCTCGGCGTCGATGGCGATGCGGCCCGCGGACATGGCCAGCGCGCCGAGGCCGGCGGCCTCGAAGGTCTGGCCGATGGCCTTGAAGATCTGGTCGGCGGCAAGCGCCCCGGTCTCGCCGGTGCCGACGAGCTTGCCGTCGCGCAGTTCGGTATATTCCACCTCGATGCCGGCGACGTGGCCATCCCGGGCGATGACGCGCCTGGGTTGAAGCCAGTGGCGGATCATCACGCCCTTGGAGGCGGCGAGGTCCTGCTCGAAGGGCGAGGCGTTCATATGCTCCTTGCCGCGGCGGTAGCAGATCGTCACCTCTTCCGCGCCCAGCAGCTTTGCTTGCACGGCGGCGTCGATGGCCGTCATGCCACCGCCGATGACGACGACGCGCCGGCCGACGGGGATGGTGGCCTTGTCGGTCGCCTGGCGCAGCTCGGCGATGAAATCGACGGCATCCACGACGCCGGGCAGGGTCTCGCCCTCCGCGCCGAGCGCGTTGACGCCCGATAGCCCCATGCCGAGGAAGACGGCGTCGAAATTGGCGGTGAGGTCCGCAAGGGTGAAGTCGCGGCCGAGCTTCAGGCCGTTCTTCACCTCGATGCCGCCGATGGCCAGCACATAGTCGACTTCCCGCTGGGCGAAGTCGTCGACCGTCTTGTAGGTGGCGATGCCGTATTCGTTGAGGCCGCCGGCCTTCTCGCGCGCCTCGAAGATCACCACGTCGTGGCCGTCCATGGCGAGCCGGTGGGCGCAGGCAAGGCCCGCCGGCCCGGCGCCGACGACCGCCACGGCCTTGCCCGTGCGCGCCGTGCGCTCGTAAAAATGCTTGTTCTCCGTCATCGCCACGTCGGTTGCGTAGCGCTGCAGACGGCCGATCTCGACGGGACGGTGCTCGGCCGTGTTGCGCACGCAGGCCTGCTCGCAGAGCGTCTCGGTGGGACAGACCCGGGCGCACATGCCGCCGAGGATGTTCTGGTCGAAGATCGTCTTGGCCGAGCCGATCGGATTGCCCGTCGAGATCTGGCGGATGAACAGCGGAATGTCGATGGAGGTGGGACAGGCCGTCATGCACGGCGCGTCATGACAGAAGTAGCAGCGGTCGGCTGCGACCAGCGCCTCGTGGTCGTCGAGGCGCGGATGGAGGTCGGAGAAATTCGTCTCGTATTCGGCAGGCGCAAGACGCCCACGATGGATCCCAGATTGCGTCGTTCCCATAGTTATCTCCCATTCGAGTGGGCTTTTTGAATAAGAGAACGGTAACTCAGGTATATTTTTTTATCAAACGGTAAAATTTCAAAGGAAATGCCGGTTTTCCAGGTGGTCGAGCGGATTTAAACATGAGATTTCAAGTTATGTTTTTAGCGCTCCAGGCACGCGCGATATCGAACGCTGTTCTCGCTGCGGCATCATGTGCCGTTTGACAGACCACATGAAAAGATGCAGCAAATCGTGTGCAACAATCGGGGTACACAATGGCGAAGCGGAGCGAAACAGCCGGGCGGCTTGACGATGCGGCGAGGGCGGGCTGGCTCTACTACGTCGCCGGCCGCACGCAGGACGAGATCGCCTCGGCCATGGGCATCTCCCGCCAGTCGGCACAGCGTTTGGTGTCGCTCGCCGTTGCGGAGCGGCTGATCAAGGTGCGGCTCGATCACCCCATCGCCGAATGCCTGGAGCTGGGTGAGGCGTTGCGCAAGAAGTTCGCCCTGGTGCATGTCGATATCGTGCCGAGCGACCCGGGTTCCACCTCGACGACGATCGGCATTGCCGAGGCGGGCGCGGCGGAAATCGAGCGCTGGCTGAAGAAACCCGACCCGATCGTGCTGGCGGTCGGTACGGGGCGCACGCTGAAGGCGGCGATCGACCAGCTTCCGGCGATGGAATGTCCGCAGCACCGCATCATGTCGCTCACCGGCAATATCGGCCCGGACGGCTCGGCCGCCTACTACAACGTCATCTTCTCCATGGCCGATGCGGTCAAGGCGCGGCACTACCCGATGCCGCTGCCGGTGCTCGTCTCCTCCACCGAGGAGCGCGACCTGCTGCATAAGCAGAGCCTCGTGCAGTCGACGCTTCAGCTCGGCCGCGAGGCGGATGTCGCCTTCGTCGGTATCGGCGAGCTCGGCGCGGATGCGCCGCTCTGCCTCGACGGCTTCCTCGACCCGGAGGAAATGGCGCGGCTGATGGAGGCGGGCGCTGCCGGCGAGATCTGCGGCTGGATGTTCGACCGCGACGGCAAGCTGCTTGAAGGCAGCATCAACGAGCGTGTCGCCTCCGTGCCGCTGCCGCCGCGCGATACGACGACGGTCATCGGCCTTGCCAAGGGCAAGCGCAAACATGCCGCTCTCCTTGCGGCACTGCGCGGCCGTATGATCAACGGTGTCATCACCGACGAAGCGACGGCGCGTTACCTGCTTTCGGCCTGACGGCAGGTTCGTCGGGCGCATAGCCAACTCGGCCACACAAAAAAATCCCAGGAAATTCAACGGACGCCGCTTTCCATTGTGCGGCGCAGCAACGAATGCCGTTGACTTGTTGCGGCATTTTATGGGTAATTGCTCATGAGCGAAGCAAATGCTCAATATCCTTCTGGGAGGAAGACGATGAATTTGAGAACCCTTCTGCTGGGCACCTGCTCGGCTGCTCTCCTGTGCGGTTTCGCCAATGCGGAAACGCTGACGATTGCCACCGTCAACAATGGCGACATGGTCCGCATGCAGGGGCTGACGGAAGACTTCACCACCAAGAACCCGGACATTCAGCTCGAGTGGGTGACGCTCGAGGAGAACGTGCTGCGCGAACGCGTCACGACCGACATCGCGACGAAGGGTGGCCAGTACGACGTTGTCACCATCGGCAACTACGAAGTTCCGATCTGGGCGAAGCAGGGCTGGCTAGTCGCGCTCGACGGCCTCGGCGCCGACTACGACGTCGACGACCTGCTGCCTGCCATCCGCGGCGGCCTGTCGGTCGACGGCAAGCTCTATGCGGCGCCGTTCTACGGCGAATCCGCCATGATCATGTACCGCAAGGACCTGTTCGAGAAGGCCGGCCTCACCATGCCCGATTCCCCGACCTGGGAATTCATCGGCGAGGCTGCCCGCAAGATCACCGACCGCAGCGCCGATATCAACGGCATCTGCCTGCGCGGCAAGGCCGGCTGGGGCGAGAACATGGCGTTCCTCACCGCGCTCAACAATTCCTTCGGTGGCCGCTGGTTCGACGAGAACTGGCAGCCGCAGTTCGACCAGCCGGAATGGAAGGCCTCCCTTCAGTTCTATGTCGACATGATGAAGGACGCCGGCCCGCAGGGCGCCTCGTCGAACGGCTTCAACGAGAACCTGACGCTCTTCCAGCAGGGCAAGTGCGGCATGTGGATGGATGCGACGGTCGCCGCCTCCTTCGTGTCGAACCCGAAGGATTCGACGGTCGCCGACAAGGTCGGCTACGCGATCTTCCCCGATACGGGCAATGGCAACCATGGCCATTGGCTGTGGTCCTGGAACCTCGCCGTACCGGCGAGCTCGACAAAGGCCGAGGCTGCGCAGAAGTTCATCTCCTGGGCGACCAGCAAGGGCTATACCGAGCTCGTCGCGAGCAAGGAAGGCTGGGCGAACGTTCCTCCGGGCACGCGCACCTCGCTCTACAAGAACGCCGAGTACGAGAAGGCGGCCGCCTTCGCGGCGCCCACTCTTGCGGCGATGAACGCAGCCGACATCACCAAGCCGTCGGTCAAGCCGGTGCCCTATACGGGCGGCCAGTTCGTGGCGATCCCGGAATTCCAGAGCCTCGGTACGACGGTCGGCCAGCTCTTCTCGGCCGTGCTTGCCGGTCAGTCCTCCGTGGAGGACGCGCTGGCTCAGGCCCAGACGACCGCCGTGCGTGAAATGACCCGCGCCGGCTACATCAAGTAAGCCTCCTCCCCAAGGACGGGCTGCCCGGACGCGTTCCGGGCAGCCGATGAAACGGGTCTGGCAGACGGGTGAGGGACGGCCCTCTGCCGTAACGCATGCGAACTGACTGCATCGGCCGGCAAACCGGCTTTCGGGAGGAGATTTCAATGGCGACGGAGAATACGCGTGGATTGGCGCGGATGATGCTTGCGCCCTCGGTTGGGCTGCTTCTGGTCTGGATGATCGTGCCGCTGGCGATGACGCTGTGGTTCTCGTTCCAGAACTACAATCTGCTGAACCCGGCGAATGTGAGCTGGGCGGGGCTGTTCAACTATCAATTCTTCTACACCGATCCGGCCTTCTTCCAGTCGATCTGGAACACGCTGCTGATCGTCGGCGGGGTGCTTTTGATCACCGTCGTCGGCGGCATTGGTATCGCGCTCCTGCTCGACCAGCCAATGTGGGGGCAGGGGATCGTGCGCATCATGATCATCTCGCCGTTCTTCGTCATGCCGCCGGTGGCTGCGCTGGTGTGGAAGAACATGATCATGCATCCGGGCTACGGGGTGCTGGCCGATATCAACCGGGCGCTCGGCTTCCAGCCGGTCGACTGGTTCGCGCAGTTCCCGCTGCTGTCGATCATCATCATCGTCGCCTGGCAGTGGCTGCCCTTCGCCACGCTGATCCTGCTCACCGCGCTGCAGTCGCTCGACGGCGAGCAGAAGGAAGCGGCCGAGATGGACGGCGCAGGCTTCGTGTCCCGCTTCGTCTACCTGACGCTGCCGCATCTTGCCCGCTCGATCACCGTCGTCATCCTGATCCAGACGATCTTCCTGCTCGGCGTCTACGCGGAGATTCTCGTCACCACCAATGGCGGGCCGGGCTATGCCTCCACCAACCTGCCGTTCCTGATCTACCGCACCGCGCTCCTCGGCTACGACGTCGGCGGCGCATCGGCCGGCGGCATCATCGCCGTGATCCTCGCCAACATCGTCGCCTTCTTCCTGATGCGCGCCGTCGGCAAAAATCTCGACAAGTAAGGGAGGAGAGACCCATGGCCAGAGCCGTCTCAAAGAGAAGAACCGTCGTCTTCACGATCGCCGCCTGGATCATCGCGCTGATCATCTTCTTCCCGATCCTCTACACGATCATCACCTCGTTCAAGTCCGAGACCGAGGCGATCCAGGGCTTCGACCTGCTGCCCTCCGGCACGATCGAGAGCTATGCGGCCGTGCAGGCGCAGAGCAACTACTTCAAGTTCTTCCTCAACTCGGTGGTGATCTCGGTCGGCTCGACGCTGCTGGCGCTGGCCGTCGCGATCCCGGCCGCCTGGTCGATGGCCTTCTCGCCGACGCGGCGCACCAAGGACATCCTGATGTGGATGCTGTCGACCAAGATGATGCCGGCCGTCGCCGTGCTGGTGCCGATCTACCTGATCTTCCGCGACACCGGCCTGCTCGACACGCGCTTCGGCCTCACCGTCATGCTGACGCTGATCAACCTGCCGATCGTCATCTGGATGCTCTACACCTATTTCCGCGAGATCCCCGGCGAGATCCTGGAAGCGGCCCGCATGGACGGCGCCTCGCTGTGGGGCGAGATCGTGCATGTGCTGACGCCGATGGCGGTGCCGGGCATCGCCTCGACGCTGCTGCTCAACATCATCCTCGCCTGGAACGAGGCGTTCTGGACGATCCGCCTGACGACGACCAACGCCGCGCCGCTGACCGCCTTCATCGCCTCGTTCTCCAGCCCCCAGGGCCTCTTCTGGGCCAAACTCTCGGCGGCCTCGACGCTCGCCATCGCACCCATCCTGATCATGGGGTGGTTCAGCCAGAAACAGCTTGTCCGCGGCCTGACCTTCGGCGCCGTGAAGTAACGAACAGAGATCGGGGAGGAACCCATGGGCAAGATCATACTCAAGAAGGTCAACAAGTCCTTCGGCGCGACGCAGGTCATTCCGGGCATTGACCTGACCATCGAGGACGGCGAGTTCGTCGTCTTCGTCGGCCCGTCGGGCTGCGGCAAGTCCACGCTGTTGCGCCTCATCGCGGGACTGGAGGACACCACATCAGGCGCGATCGAGATCGACGGGCGGGACGTCACCGGGGAGGCGCCGGCAAAACGCGGCCTTGCCATGGTGTTCCAGTCCTATGCGCTCTACCCGCATATGAGCGTCGCCAAGAACATCGCCTTTCCGCTGAAGATGGCGAAGATGGACCAGGCGGCGATCGACAGGAAGGTGACGGAAGCGGCGCGCGTGCTCAACCTCACCAACTATCTCGAACGCCGTCCGGGCCAGCTGTCCGGCGGCCAGCGCCAGCGCGTGGCCATCGGCCGGGCGATCGTACGCGAACCGTCGGCCTTTCTCTTCGACGAGCCGCTGTCCAACCTCGACGCGGCGCTGCGCGGCACGATGCGGCTGGAGATCAGCGAGCTGCATCACCAGCTGAAGACCACGATGATCTACGTCACGCACGACCAGGTCGAGGCCATGACCATGGCCGACAAGATCGTGGTCTTGAACGCCGGCAATATCGAGCAGGTCGGCTCGCCGCTCGATCTCTACAACAAGCCCGACAACCTCTTCGTCGCCGGCTTCATCGGCTCGCCGCGCATGAACTTCGTCAAGGGCGAGGCCGCCAGACCCTACAACGCGCCGACCGTCGGCATCCGGCCGGAGCACATCAGGCTCTCCAAGGAGAGCGGCGCGTGGAAGGGCGTCGTGGGCGTTGCCGAGCATCTCGGCTCCGACACCTTCCTGCACGTCAATGTCGAGGGCATCGGCATGATGACCGTGCGCGCCGACGGCGACTTCCCCGTCACGCACGGCGATACCGTCTGGCTCACCCCCGATGATGGACGCATCCACAGGTTCGACGACAAGGGAATGGCGATCCGATGAGCAGGCTGGAAGGCAAGAGCGCGCTGATCACGGGGTCGGCGCGGGGCATCGGGCGCGCCTTCGCCGAGGCCTATATCCGCGAGGGCGCACGCGTCGCCATCGCCGACATCAACATCGAGCGCGCCGCCGCGACGGCGAAGGAGATCGGCCCGGCAGCCTATGCCGTCGAGATGGACGTGACGCGGCAGGACTCCATCGATGCGGCCATTGCCGCCTGCGTGGAGAAGGCCGGCGGGCTCGACATCCTCGTCAACAATGCCGCGCTGTTCGATCTCGCGCCGATCGTCGAGATCACGCGGGAGAGCTACGACAGGCTGTTCTCCATCAATGTCGCCGGCACGCTCTTCACGCTGCAGGCGGCGGCCAGGCAGATGATCGCACAGGACCGCGGCGGCAAGATCATCAACATGGCCAGCCAGGCCGGCCGGCGCGGCGAAGCGCTCGTCGCCGTCTACTGCGCCACCAAGGCGGCGGTCATCAGCCTCACCCAGTCGGCGGGCCTGAACCTCATCAAGCACGGCATCAACGTCAATGCGATCGCGCCCGGCGTGGTCGACGGCGAGCACTGGGACGGCGTCGACGCGCTCTTTGCCAAATACGAGAACCGTCCGCGCGGCGAGAAGAAGCGGCTGGTGGGCGAGGACGTCCCCTTCGGCCGCATGGGCACCGCCGACGACCTCACCGGCATGGCGATCTTCCTCGCCTCGCAGGAGAGCAACTACGTCGTCGCCCAGACCTACAATGTCGATGGCGGCAACTGGATGAGCTGAGTCCGCGCCAGCGGACCGACGACGCCAAGACCGGACAAACCGGAAGGAATGGACCATGACCACGAAACTGTCGCTCGCCACCCTCGGGGATATCTCGAAGACCGCAAGCGTGCCGGCCTATGCGCGCGCCGATCTTGCGGCCGGCATCGTCCACTTCGGCGTCGGCAATTTCCACCGGGCACACCAGGCGGTCTATCTCGACGACCTGTTCAATCTCGGCCTCGACCACGACTGGGCGATCGTCGGCGCGGGCGTGCTGCCGTCCGACGCGGCGATGCGCGACAAGCTTGCGGGGCAGGACTTTCTGACCACCGTCGTCGAGCAGGACAACAACCGCTCCGGCGCCCGTATCACCGGCGCGATGACCGACTATCTCACACCCGGCAATGCGGCGGCGACCATCGCCCGGCTTGCCGATCCCGCCATCCGCATCGTCTCGCTGACGATCACCGAAGGCGGCTACTTCATCAACCCGGCCTCCGGCGTCTTCGACCCGGCCCATCCGGCGATCGCCGCCGACGCTGCCGATCCTGCCGAGCCGAAGACGGTCTTCGGCCTCATCCTTGCCGGCCTGAAAGCCCGCAAGGACAAGGGTGTCGCGCCCTATACCGTCATGTCCTGCGACAACATTCCCCACAACGGCAAGGTGACCCATGCGGCCGTTTCCGGCCTTGCGCGCCTCTCCGACCCGGGTCTTGCCGACTGGATCGATGCGAATGTCGCCTTCCCGAACGGCATGGTCGACCGCATCACGCCGGCGACCGGCGCGCGCGAGATCGGCATCGTGGCGGACGACTACGGCATCGACGATGCCTGGCCGGTCTTCTGCGAAGAGTTCAAGCAATGGGTGCTCGAAGACAAGTTCCCCGAGGGGCGTCCGGCCTTGGAGACGGTCGGCGTGCAGTTCGTGCCCGACGTCGCGCCCTACGAGCACATGAAGATCCGCATCCTCAACGGCGGCCATGCGGCGATCGCCTATCCGGCGGCGCTGCTCGACATCCACTTCGTGCACGAGGCGATGGAGGATCCGGATATCCGCGCCTTCCTCGCCAAGCTGGAGCGCGAGGAGATCATCCCCGTCATCCCGCCCGTGCCGGACACGGACCTCAACGATTATTACGCGCTGATCGAGCGCCGTTTCTCCAACCCCAAGATCGCCGATACGATCCCGCGGCTTGCGCAGGACGGCTCCAACCGCCAGCCGAAGTTCATCCTGCCGTCCACCGCCGACCGGCTGTCGCGCGGCGAGGACGTTACCGGCCTCGCGCTCGTCTCGGCGCTGTGGTGCCATTACCTTGCCGGCACCACCGACAGCGGCAAGGCCATCACCTTCAACGACCCCAATATCGACCGCATCCACGCCGCGGCGACCGCCGCGAAACTCGACCCCGCCGCCTTCCTGCAACTGAAGGATATCTTCGGCACCGTCGCGGAATCCGACCTCTTCCGCACGCGCTTCGCCAATGCCCTCAAATCCCTCCAGCAGAACGGCACACGGCCGACATTGAAGCGCTATCTGGAAAACACGCTGACAAACTGAGCTCCACCCCATCCGGGGCTTTCCATCGACGAGGGCAGACAGTACCACGGAGGCCCGAACACGGAACGGAAGCCATGGCCGCCAGAGCGACAGAACTCGTCATCTTCGACTGCGACGGCGTGCTCGTCGACAGCGAGCCGATCTCGATCACGGTGCTGGTCGAGGCGCTGGCCGCGGCGGGCGTCGCGATGAGCGAGGCGGAGGCGCATGAGCGGTTCCTCGGCCGCAGCCTGAAAAGCATGTCGGAAATCCTGCACGACGACTACGGCCTTGCCATCGACGCGGCCTTCCTCGAAGCCATGCGCAAGGTACTTTACGAGCGGTTTCGCGCGGAACTGCGGCCGATCGAGGGCATTGCCGAGACGGTCGATGCGCTCGGTATTGCCCATTGCGTCGCCTCTTCCAGCCAGCCGGAGCGCATTCGCCTGTCGCTTTCCGTCACCGGCCTCATCGACCGCTTCGAGCCCAACATCTTCAGCGCCAGCATGGTCGCCCGCGGCAAGCCGGCGCCTGATCTCTTCCTGCATGCCAGTGCCGCGATGGGCGTGGCGCCCGGCGACTGCGTCGTCGTCGAGGACAGCCCGGCCGGCATCGCGGCAGCGAAATCCGCCGGCATGCGGGTCGTCGCCTTCACCGGCGGCTCCCACGCGCGCAGCCCGGAGCACCGCGAAAGCCTGCTGAGCCTCAAACCCGACGCCCTGTTTGACGACATGCGGGATTTGTTACAGTTTGTCCGCGCGCAAGAGGACGGCGGGAAAGAGCATTGATGGGCGATCTGATCGTTGCGGTGGACATCGGCACCGGCAGTGCCCGCGCCGGCGTGTTCGACCGGAGCGGCAGGCTTCTCGGGCGATCCGAGCATCCGATCGCCATGCGCCGGCCGAGCGCCGACCGCGCCGAGCATGATTCGGAAAACATCTGGCAGGCGGTCTGCGCCGCGGTGAAGGCGGCGTGCCGGGTGGCCGGCGCGGATACCGCCCGCGTGGCCGCTTTCGGCGTCGATGCGACATGCTCGCTGGTCATGCGGGATGAGGCGGGCAAGCCGCTTGCCGTTTCCGGCGGCGAGGATGCCCGCTGGGACACCATCGTCTGGCTCGATCACCGCGCGCTGGAGGAAGCCGATTTCTGCACGGCGACGAAGCATCCCGTGCTCGCCCATTCCGGCCATGTCATGTCGCCCGAAATGGAAATGCCGAAGCTCATGTGGCTGAAACGCCACCAGCCGGAGCAATGGGCCAAGGCCGGATATTTCTTCGACCTTGCCGATTTCATCACCTGGCGGGCGACCGGCTCGAATGCCCGCTCGCGTTGCACGATGACCGCCAAGTGGAACCATCGCGCCCACGAGAAGGAGCGCTGGAGCGAGAGTTTCCTGAAGGCGATCGGGCTCGAGGACGTGCGCGAACGTGGATCGCTGCCGGACGAAACGGTTCCGGTGGGCAATGCTCTGGGGCGGCTGACGCCGGACGCCGCGCATGATCTCGGGCTGAGCGCGGAGTGCGTGGTCGCGACCGGCCTGATCGATGCCTATGCCGGCACGCTCGGCGTGCTCGGCCGCTTCGCCGGCGAACCGGAAACGCTGGAGCGCCAGTTCGCCTTGATCGGCGGCACGTCGAGCTGCATCGTCGCCTTCTCGCGCAGCGAAAAATTCGGCTTCGGCATGTGGGGCCCCTATTACGAGGCGGTGCTGCCCGGCTGGTGGCTGGTCGAAGGCGGGCAATCGGCGACGGGCGCACTGCTCGACCATATCGTGCGCGCGCATAGCGCCGGCGGGGAACCCGACGCGGCGAACCATGCGCGCATCATCGCCCGCATCCGCGCGATGCGGCAGGAGGAGGGCGACGGCTTCGCCGCGCGACTGCACGTCCTTCCGGACTTCCACGGCAATCGCTCGCCGCTTGCCGATCCGCACGCGCTCGGCGTCATCAGCGGCCTTGCGCTCGATGCCTCCTTCGATGGGCTCTGCCGGCTCTACTGGCGCACCTCGGTCGCCATCGCGCTCGGCATCCGCCATATTCTCGAAAAGCTGGGCGAATGCGGCTATCGGCGCGATACGCTGCACATTGCCGGCGGGCATGTGCACAATCCGCTGCTGCTGGAGCTTTACCGCGACGTCACCGGTTGCCGCATCGTGGTGCCGGAGACCGGCGATGCGGTTCTTCTCGGGACGGCGATGGTCGCGGCAACGGCCGGCGGCCTCTATCCCGATCTTGCTGCTGCCGGTGCGGCCATGTCGCCGGGCGGCACGGTGTTGCTGCCGGATGCCCGCCGCAAGGCCGGCTACGACCGCGATTATCGCCGCTTTCTGGCCCTTGTCCGCCACCGGGCGGAGCTGGAAACGATCGACTGAAAAAAACTTGAAAAAAATCTCCAGCCGAGTGGAACCAAATCGCAGGCTACGTGTTTTCATGTCGTCACCGGTCTGCGCATATCCCCCCAAATGCGAGGCCCTCGACCGGTGATCGACCACGATACCGTGTCCCCCTCCGGTCCGTGGATACTCAAGCAGCCAGTGCCCCCCAGGCGCTGGCTGTTTTCTTTGTGCTTTGTGAAAACAAGACAAAGGCGGCGGTGGGCGTGCCGTCCCACCGCCGCCGCCGCGCCGCCGCTGCGGCTATCCGGGAGCGAGATTAGGCCGCTGCGCGGGTCTGCGGCGTAAAGAGAAGCGCCTGGTTGATCAGCACCTTCACCTGTTCGGGGTTGAAGGGCTTGGAGACGAGGAAGGCCGGCTCGGGCCGCTCGCCCGTCAGGAGCTTTTCCGGGTAGGCGGTGATGAAGATGACGGGGATATCCGTGCGGGACAGGATGGTGTTGACGGCATCGATGCCGGAAGAGCCGTCCGCCAGTTTCACATCGGCCAGAACGAGGCCGGGGCGGCTGTTGCTCCACAGCGTTTCGGCTTCGGCCTGCGTGCGGGCGATGCCGGTGACCCGGTGGCCCATGCCGGCGACCATATGCGCGAGGTCGAGCGCGATCAGCGGCTCGTCCTCGATGATCATGATGCCGGTCTCGGCCTGCGCCGCGATTTCGGCAAAGGCGGCGTCCAGCAAGGAGCGGATGGTGTCGGCCTCCGCCTCGAGAATGTCCGCGGTCTTCTCGACCGTGAAGCCTTCGACGGTCGCGAGCAGCAGTGCCTGGCGGCCGAGCGGGGGGACGCTGGAAAGGTCGAAGGGCACTTCCGCGCCCGGTACTATGGCGCCCGCGCCGCGGCTCATCGAAACGGGGAGGGAAGAAATGATGCGGCTGAGCAGGCCGAAGAGCCTAGCCTTGTCGTCCCCGCCCGCCGGCATCACCGTGGGATCGATGAGGATGGTTTCGAGCGTGGCGGCAACATAGGCGTCGCCGGAGGATTGGGTTCCCGTAAGCGCGCGTGCGTAGCGGCGGAGCGCGGGAAGGTGCGGCCCGATGCGGTCGGAAATCGGCATGATGTGGTCCCCTGTTCTCGATTTGCTGCAATGGCAGTTGACGGTTTGAACGCGGAAGCCAATTTTAGGTTCCAGGGGCGGGAACTTTTTTTGACGCTAGGCATTTCCAAGCCGAATTCGTCACCAGGTGAGTGAACATGAAAGTGGCCAAGAGTGAATAGCGTGAATATGAAAACGAACGCGAGCCGGCCCCCCAGAAAACCGGATGATCCCAATGCACAGATTGCCGTAAAACTGCGTGCATTCTACCATTCGGTACAGGACGAGGCTCTTCCCCAGAGATTCCTGGATCTTCTCGAGAAATTGGATGCTGTCGAAAACAGTGTGCAAAGGGTCGAGTGAGGACGTGATGGATCAGGGACAGACTACTTTCAAACGTGAGTTGCTGGCGGTTCTGCCAAGCCTGCGCGCCTTTGCGATCTCCTTGATCGGCCGCCACGACCAGGCGGACGACCTCGTTCAGGACACGATCATGAAGGCCTGGGCAAAGCAGGAACAGTTCGAAATGGGCACGAACATGAAGGCCTGGCTCTTCACGATCCTGCGCAACGAACTCTATAGCAAGATGCGCAAGCGTGGCCGCGAGGTGCAGGATTCCGACGGTATCTTCACGGAGAACCTGGCGCAGCACCCGTCGCAATACGGTTCGCTCGACATGCAGGATTTCAAGAAGGCGCTCGAAAAGCTGCCCGACGAACAGCGCGAGGCGATCATTCTCGTCGGTGCCTCGGGCTTTTCCTATGAGGAGGCCGCGGAAATCTGCGGCTGCGCCCTCGGAACGATCAAGAGCCGCGTGAACCGCGCCCGCCAGCGCCTGCAGGAGCTTTTGCAGGTGAGCGGCGAAAGCGATTACGGTCCCGACGCGGTATCGGCGCCTATCACGTCGCGTGCCTTCGCATCCTGATAAAGAAACGGACGCCGCCCGTTGTGATGGCGGGCGGCGGAAAGATTGAGGGGGAAGAAGCGAATTTTCGCCCATCTCGCGCAACGCGGGTGAAAACGGGCGTGGAATCGCTTACCGAAAAGGTATGAAGGACAACGTTCAGCCATTCACGTCCGATGTTGCTGCGGTTCTGGAGGCTCCGGACCGCCTGGCGGTGCTCGCTGCCGCCGTGCCGGTCTTTCTCGGCCCCGATCCGGATTTCGACGATATCGCCGCGCTTGCGGCGGGGCTTTTCTCCGTGCCGATCTCGCTCGTCACCATCCTCGGCCGCACCGATCAGTGGTTCCTCGCCCGTGAGGGCACGCCGGATATCCGCGCGCCGTCGGCGGACTCGTTCTGTGCGCGCATGATCGCCGAATGTGCCGGAAACCCGCTCGTCATACCCGACGCCCGCAAGGATGCACGCTTCGCCAACTTGCCGAGCGTCACCGGTGCGCCGCATCTGCGGTTTTACGCCGGGGCACCGGTCTTGCTCGGCGGAGAGGCGATCGGCACGGTCTGCGTCTTCGATGTGAAACCCCATGCGCGCATCGCCCCGGACCTCGTGCCGCGGCTTGAACGGCTGGCCTCGCTTGCCGCCTCGCTCGTCAAGCTGAAGGACGAGGCGCGGCGGCGCCTGCTGGCGGCGGAAGCCCTCTCGCGGGACGAGAAGCGCCATGCGCTGGCCCTGGATGCCGCCAATGTGGCGAGCTGGCTGTGGGACATTTCGAGCGGTGTCGTCTCCGGTAACGAAACATTCTACCGCATGCTCGGCGTCAAGCCGGCAAAGCCGATGAGCGCACGGCGGTTCTTCTCGTCAGTGCATCCGGCCGATCGCAAGGCCACCATCGGGCGGCTGCGCGATGCGCTCGTCAGCGGCAAGGAATATGACGGCCTGTTCCGTGCGGCAAAGTCCGGCCGCTGGCTGCTCGGCCGCGGCCGCGTGCATGAATGGGATACGGACGGGCGGCCGACCGTGTTCCTCGGCATCAATGTCGACGTCACCGACGGGCAGCTCGCCTCCGAGCGCACGCGGCTCCTGCTGCGCGAACTCAACCACCGGGTCAAGAACACGCTCGCCATGCTGCAATCGCTGGCGCGCCAGACGCTGCGGCAGACCAGCGATCCCGTCGAGTTCATGGATGCCTTCGCGGGCCGCCTGCAATCGCTGTCCGAGGCGCATGGCCTGCTCAGCGATCATGAATGGGGCGTGATCCATCTGAAGATGCTGCTGCAAAAGCAGATCATGCCCTATGCGATGGATTACGAAGCCCAGGTGGAAATCCACAAGGACGAGGTGGAGCTCGGGCCTGACCAGGCGGTCGGCCTCGGTCTCGTGCTGCATGAGCTTGCCACCAATGCCCGCAAATACGGCTCGCTCTCGGTACGCTCGGGCAAGGTGGTGATCACGGCGCGGGTGATGAACGAGGATGGCCAGCGCGTGCTCAACATGACCTGGCACGAGGTGGGCGGGCCGCCGGTCAAGCCGGAGGGACGGCGCGGTTTCGGCTCGGTGCTCATCGAGCGCAGCCTGGACAAGATCCTCGGCAGCAGTGTGCATGTCGAATATCTGCCGAAAGGCGTGACGGCGGTCGTGCGCATGCCGCTCTGAGCGGCACACTTTCCAGAACAACTGGAATGATGGGATCAGTCGTCGTCGCGGCGGGATTTCGGCGCGAGCAGGAAGCCGAGCGCGAGCGCCACGGCAGTCGCAGCGAGAGGCTTTTTCACGGCGACGGTCGCGGCGGCGGCCATCAGGTCGCGCCGGGCGGCAAGTTGCTGGCGGCGGATGCGGCGCAGTTCGCGCTCCCGCTTGTTGCGGGCGGCGACGACGGCGAGCACGATGAGCGCGAGGACAAGGAAACCGCCAGCAAGGCCGAAGAGGGCCGGGACCGTGCCGTAGTGGTCGGACAGCAGAACCGCCGCCCCGACGATGGCGAGCACATAGGCGGTGACAAGCAGGATGCCGATGAAGAGGCCGGCGATGGCACTGCGTTTGGCAATGTCGACGCTCTCATCCACCCGGTCGGTGACACGGGTAACGAGGTTCTGGATGAGAATGGCCCCCAAGGACAACATGCCGTTTACGCTCCGAATGGAAGGATGAGCCAGCTAGGCCCGGATGGGACGCCGAACGGCGCCCCGGGTCGTGCGATGGCCAGATCAGCGCCGCAATAGGGCGGCGAGGACGAAACCAGCCGCGGCGGCGATGCCGAGCGTCGCGAGCGGGTGGTCGTGCACGGCCTTGCGCGCCTTGCGGCCGGAATCCTGGTAGCGGGCCTGAAGCTCGGCAAGGATGTCCTCGCCGGCGGCGATCATGTCGCGGACATCGGTTTCCGCGCGGTCCTTCAGGCCGTGCGCGGCGTCGCTGACCTCGGCCTTGACGGCGCGGGCCTTCTTGCGGATGCCGCTTGCGCCGCTCGAGGCGTCGCTGGCCAGGGCGCTGGCAAGGGAGGCGATCTCCGCGCGCAGTTCCGCGATCTGCTCTTCGACAGCCTGGGCTTCGTCCTGAAGCCCGTTGCGAAGGGTCTTGCTGCGGGATGAAAACAGTCCGTTGGCCATGCCGTTGCTCCTTTTGCGGGTCGCCCGCGACGGGCGCGGGCCGAACAGCGCTCCACCCCCTTGGCGGAACGGTCTTCCGGGGCAATAAACGTGGATGGCGGCAAAAGGTTCCGTAAGGTGCTGGAAAATCAGGCCGAAGCGGTGTGCGGCAGCACGAAGGGCACACCGGCGGCGGGCACGCCGTTGATGCGCATGCGGCAACCGAAGATGGCTTCCATGGCATCGTCGGTCATGACGTCGGCCGGCGGGCCGGACCGTTCGATGCGGCCGTTCTTCATCATCACCATGTGGTCGGCGAACATCGCCGTCAGGTTGAGATCGTGCATGACGGCGATGACGCCGCCGCCGCCTTCGCAGTAGCGGCGGGCGAGCTGCATGATGGTGAGCTGGTGGCGGATGTCGAGTGCGGAGACCGGCTCGTCGAGCATCAGGAAGCACGGCTCGCCGTCGAGCGTCGGTTCCCAGATCTGCGAGAGCACGCGGGCAAGCTGCACGCGCTGCTGCTCGCCGCCGGAAAGCTCCTGATAGAAGCGGCCGGCAAAGCCTGCGAGATCGACGGCGGCGAGCGCTTCGGCGGTGACCGCGTCGATACGATCCGCATGGCGGTTCGGGCCGACGGTGAGGCCGAGGCGAACGATCTCGCGCACGGTGAAAGGGAAGGCGATGGTCGCGGCCTGCGGCAGCACGGCGCGCTTGACGGCGAGCTGCCAGGGTTCGAGCGCGCGGATGTCGTGGCCGTTGAGGGTGATGTCGCCCTTGCTGGCGAGTTCCCCTGCGATCGCCTTCAGCGTCGTCGTCTTGCCGGAGCCGTTGGGGCCGACGATGGCGGTGAGTTCGCCGGCCTTCGCCTCCAGGGCCACGCCATGCACGATGGTCTTGCCGGAGAGGCTGACCGTAAGGTTCTTTGCGGTGATCATGATGTTTCTACCAGCCGTTCCGCGAGCGGTCGCGCAGGAGCACCCAGAGGAAGAAGGGCGCGCCGGCAAGCGCGGTGATGATGCCGATCGGCAGTTCGGCGGGCGCGACGATGGTGCGCGCCAGCATGTCCGCGCCGAGCATCAGCACGCCGCCGAGCAGCGCCGAGGCCGGCAGCAAGTAGCGGTGGTCCGGACCGATGACGATGCGCAGGAGATGCGGCACGACGATGCCGACGAAGCCGATGCCGCCGCTGACGGCGACGGAAGCGCCGACCGCACCGGCGACGGCGACGACCGCGATATATTTCAGCCGCTGCACCTTCACGCCCATGTGGAAGGCGGCCGCCTCGCCGAGCGTGATCGCGTTGAGGCCGCGCGACAGGAAGGGCACGACGAGCAGGGCAAGCACGATGATCGGCCCGGCGGTGAAGAGCTTCAGCCAGGTCATGCCGGAGAGCGAACCGAGGCCCCAGAAGGTGATGTCGCGCAACTGCTTGTCGTCGGCCATGTAGATAAGGATGCCGGTGACGGCACCCGCAAGCGCGGAGATCGCGATGCCGGCGAGCAGCATGGTGGCGACGGAGGTCTGCCCGCCGCGCGTGGCGATGCGGTAGAGCAGCAGGGTCGTCAGGAGGCCGCCGGCGAAGGCGGCGATCGGCAGGGCATAGGCGCCGAGCGTGAGCATGACGCCGGCCGGCAGGCTGCTGCCGAGCACGATCATCAGCACCGCGCCGAGCGCCGAGCCGGAGGAAATGCCGACGAGGCCGGGATCGGCGAGCGGATTGCGGAAGAGGCCCTGCATGACGGCGCCGGACATGGCGAGCGCGCCGCCGATGAGGAAGCCGAGCAGGGCGCGGGGCATGCGGATGTCGAAGACGATGATGCGGTCGCGCACGCTGAGCGCGGTGTCTTCCGCGCCGCTGAGGAGCGCGCCGATGACGCCGACCGCGGAAGCGTCCGAGGCGCCGGTCGCGATCGACAGCGCGAGGGCGACGATCGAGAGCACAACGAGGAAGGCGAGCGTCAGACGCGCGATCGCCGTCCGGTCGCCGGCAGCCCGGGATCGGACGGAGCGCATCAGGACGGAACCGCGCGCAAGCGGATCGCGCACGGCATCATTGAGAGACATTGCCGGCCTTGCCGTAGAGCTTCTTGTTGAGGTCAGTGATGGCCGAGGCGGTGCGCGGGCCGAAGCCGAGCAGATGCAGGCCGTCCATGCGCACCACCGCCTTGCTCGCGGCGGCCGGGGTCACCGAGATGGCGGGATGCGCCAGGATTTCCGCGTCGCTGCTGCCGTGGCCGGGGCGCATCATGACCATGATGACGTCGGGCTTGGCGTTGATGATCGCCTCGTCGGTGATCGGCTTGTAGCCCTCGAAGGTGCCGTCCGTGGCGTTGATGCCGCCGGAAAGGCCGATGATGCCGTCGGCGGCGGTCTTGTTGCCCGCAGCCATGACGCGGCCGCCCTGGAAACTCAGGATGAAGAGCACGCGCTTGCGCTCGGCTTCCGGCCGCTTGGCGGCGTCGGCGATGGCGGCGTCGAGCTCCGCGCCGACCTTGGCTTCCAGTTCCTTCGCCTTTTCCGGCACGCCGAGGAAGGTGCCGACGACGTCGATCTTCCTGAGGATCGCCGCGCGGTCGTAGCCTTCCGGCACGGTCTCGAAGGGGATGCCGGCGCTCTTCAGCACGGCGAGCGCATCGGCCGGGCCGCTGCCCTCGACGGCGAGGATGGCGGTCGGGTTCACGGCGATGACGCCTTCCGGCGAAAGCGCGCGCATGTAGCCGACATCCGGCAGCTTCATCGCTTCCTCGGGATACATGCTGGTGGAATCGCGGGCGACGAGCCTGTCTTCCTCACCGAGCGCATAGACGATTTCCGTGATGGCGCCGCCGATCGACACGAGCTTCGACGTGTCGACTTGCTGCATTTCCTGCGCGACGGCCTTGCGGATGAAGCCGCCGTCGCCGTTCGCGGTGAGCGGCAGCAGCAGCGGGGCCGACAGCGCAAAGACGGTGAGGGCCACTTCCCACGGGCGGGCGCGGCGGAAATCGAAGCTCTTGCTCATGGTAGCGGTCCTTCGCGGGTTTTGGGCTCAGGCGGCGACGCTGTCCGGGCGCGGCAGGCTGTCGAGGATCTCGCGCCAGTCGGCGCGCTCCGTCATGCCTTCCTTCCGCTTGCCGAAGAACTGGACGATCATCTCGCCGTTCGCGTCATAGGCTTCGAGCGAGGTGACGTGGCCGTCGGAGGTCGGCTTGCGCACCACCCAGCACTCGGCGATATGGTCCGTGCGCAGGTGCATGTGGAAGGTCGGGTCGAGCACGTTGATCCACGGACCCATTGGCTGGATGTTCTTTACCGGGCCGGTGTGGATCTGGATCGTGCCGTGGTTGCCGACGAAGCACATGATGTCGGCGCCGCGTTCGGCCGAGGCGCGCAGCAGCTCGGTAACGGAATCGGCGCGCACCTCATGGGCGAAATCCTCGCCGACGCTGCGCACGGCGTCCTGGCGGGCGATCTTCAGCTTGCGCAGCATGCCGAAGAACTGATGGGTGTCCGTCATGGCGCTCCAGCTTTCGCGCAGCGCCGCGACGTCGACCGGGCCAGTCTCGACGGTCTTTTCCGTGATGACCTCGACGAATTCCTGCGACTGGTCCTCCAGGCGGAAATCGGCGACGATCGCCTCATAGGCTTCGAGGTTGGATGCCGGGCGCAGATGCACCTTATGCACGGCCTCGCCGGCCTTGTCGAAGAACTGCAGGCTGTGGCGCACCTGGTCGCCATCCGTCTTGGTCACGGCGAAACCATGGGCCCAGGTGCCGGGGAAGATGCGCAGGTCGATGTTCTCGCCGAGGACGATGGAGGCGTGCTTGCCGGTGTTGATCTTCTCGAAGACGCCGATCTTCTCGTGCACGACGCTCTCGTTGCGGGTGAGCGCCATGACCTCGCCGAGCGCTTCCGAACGCTCCAGGAACCGGTTGGCGTCGCCGTCGATGCGCACGGCCGTGAGGCCGACTTCCGCCGCCACGAGTGCTGCCTCCGAAATGCGGAGCTGGGCGGCGATGTCTCGCTCGCGCATCTTCGGGTTCTCGGCGCGGAAGGCGCGGATTTCGGCGGGAGTCGGTCGGGTCGTGTCGGTCATGGGCGCGGCCTTCATAAAATGCGTGGTGCCATTCCCGCCTCCACCATCCCTTCCGCTGAAATTTTCGTGGCGGAACAGGGGTTTGACAGGTTTTTTGGCGTTTACTATCTTGACTTCATTACTCATATTTATTTATGCACGCAATACCGGTGCCATAAAGTCATGTTAATTCTTTGACGAGTGCCGTACAACAGATCTGGCCGGCGCCCCGGCGAAAACGTGAACAGGCGAGCTCATGACCGTACGTACCCTTCTCCTCTCCGCGCTATTTTCCGCTGTCGCTGTTTCCGGCGCCGCAGCACAGGAGGCCGCGGCGGCCAAGGGGCTGGATGTGGAGCTCAACGCGCTGGCAGGCTCCCAGAAGGGCTGCCTCTTCACCTTCGTCGCCCAGAACGGCTTTGCGCAGAACGTTTCCAAGGTCTCGTTCGAATTCGTGATCTTCAACGACAAGGGTACCGTCGAGCGCCTGGCGTTGCTCGATTTCCGCGACCTGCCGGCGGGCAAATCCAAGGTGCGCCAGTTCGACGTGCCCGGCATCAAGTGCGAGAGCGTGAAGAACCTCCTGATCAACGATGCACCGGTCTGCGAGGGCGAGGGGCTGGAGAAAGGCCGCTGCATGGACGGCATCGTCACGCGCAGCAAGGCGACGGCCGGCCTCGAAGGTTGAGTGACGAGTAGCGCGGCGCATGATGCGCGGCGACGCATGAAACGGAACGACGGGTGACTATCATGGCTGGAAGCAAGTGGCTCTGGATCGGCGCGGGCGCCCTTTCCTTGCTCGCCCATGCCGGCGCGGCCGCAATCCTCACAATGACGCCTGCGCAGCAGGAAGAGGAAGCGCTGATTGCCGGCGGCGTCGTCGCCGAAGTGGCGATGCTCGGCAACGGCGCTTTCGAGGCGGTGGAATCCGGCAATCCCGAAGATGTGATCACGCCCGAGACGATCCAGCCCGACGTCACCGAGCCGCAGGAAGTGGCGGAAATCCAGCCGACCGAGATCCAGCCCGAAGTGACCGAGATCGCGCCGGTCGATCCCGTTGTGTCCGAGCCGGTGCAGGAGCTGATCGTTCCCTCGGCCGAGGTGGAGATTGCCGCCGTCCCGGTCCCGGAAATCAAGCCGGTGATCGAGCCGGAGGAGGAGATCAAGCCGGTTCCGGAAGTGAAGAAGGAAAAGCCGGTCAAGAAGGTCGAGCGCAAGAAGCCGAAGCAGAAGGTCGTCAAGAAGGCCGGCGAAAAGGGCAAGGCCAAGGCCAATGCCTCCAAGGGTGAAGTCGATGGCTCGGAAGACGTGAAGACTGCGGCCGTGGGCGGCCAGAAGAAGGGCAATTCGTCCGCCGCCGGCAACGCCGCCGTGAGCAATTATCCCGGCAAGGTGCGCAACAAGATCAACCGCGCCAAGCGGCGTGTTTCGGGCGGCGATCGCGGCAGCGTGGTGGTGAGCTTCGTCGTCGGTTCCGGTGGCCAGGCGAGCGGCATCCGCGTCGCGCGCAGCTCCGGCAGCGCGGCGCTCGATCGGGCGGCGGTCGATTCGGTGCAGCGCGCGGCCCCCTTCGCGAAGATCCCGGAGGCTGCGGGCAAGTCGTCCTGGGCCTTCAACGTGCCGATCGTCTTCAACTGAGAGCTTCTTTTCCCGCCGTCCTCCAGCCGGCGGGATTTTTTTGTCAGAAAATATGACTTTCCTAGTCATGTTTATACTTTACTCTGAAAATCAAGTTTTGTAGGTTGCCCCCGAACTGAGGCTCCGCCCATGCGGAGTGCCAAAGGGGAATGCTGCATGAATGTGATGAGTGCGGGCCGCATGGAAGCGGTCTTGAAGGCAACGATCGCCGAACGCGACCGGCGTATCGCCGACCTGGAGCGGCAGCTTGCCGCGCTGAAGAAGCAGATGGCGGCCGTGCCGCAGGACGCCGTAGCCGCCGAGCCGGTCGCGCCTCGGGTTGAAGTGCGGGCGCCGCAGGCGCCCCGCAGCGTGGAAGTCACCAAAGTCAAGCGCCGGACCGGCGAAGCGGAGAGGAAGGCGATGCGCGAGAAGCACAGGCAACAGCAGCAGGCCCGCCGGCGACAGGACGGCAACGAGGCCGAGAAGGCGGACAGCAAGGCGGGGCTCGAGGGGCGCAGCTTCCTCTATGTCGGCGGCCGCGACTGCCAGGTGGCGCATCTGCGCCAGATCGCCAGCTCCTACGGCGCCAATCTCATCCACCACGACGGCGGCCTGCGCGAGGCGGTCTCGCGCATCGACAACGTGCTTCCCTCGGTCGACTGCGTCTTCTGCCCCATCGACTGTATCAGCCACGATGCCTGCATCCGCGTGAAGACGGGCTGCAAGAAGTGGGAGAAGGCCTTCGTGCCGCTGCGCAACGGCAGCAAATCCTCCTTCGAGCGCGCCCTGCAGAGCATGACACAGGGAGACAATGTCCAGTGAACGACGAAAGACCCGAAGCCTTCATGATGATCGGCCTGCACAAGCTTGCGGCGCAGAACGGCGACGGCCTCGTGCCGGAACTCTATGCCCTGCTGACGCGCCGCGCGGACATGCTTGAAAGCGAGAATGTCACGGAATTTCCGGTGCACAGCGCCCGCCCGCCGGCCCGCGGTGTGAATTTCGAAGGTGCGGGCGTTCTTGAAGCGCGCAACGATAATGTCGTAGCCTTCCCTGTGCCGCGCCGCACGCGGCGGGATTCGTTCTGACAGAAAGGCCTTCCCATGTTCGTTGCCATGAACCGCTTCCACATTGTCCCCGGCCATGAGGAAGCCTTCGAGAATATCTGGAAGGGGCGGGAATCGAGCCTGGCCGAGATGCCGGGCTTCCAGTCCTTCCATCTTCTGCGTGGCGACACGAACACCGAGGAGGGCTATACGCTCTTCGCTTCCCATACGATCTGGGCGAGCAAGGACGACTTCGTCGCATGGACGAAATCGGAAAACTTCCGGCAGGCCCACAAGAATGCCGGCGACAACCGCGGCATCTATCTCGGCCCGCCGAAATTCGAAGGGTTCACCGCTGTCGTCGGCGCCTGAGCGCGCGGCGACCATATCCATGATCCGCACGGCAATCTCCAGCGCTTCGGCCATGTTCCGAAGCGCCGGGATCAGGCGTCCTTGCGCGGCAGGAAAGCGCCAAGCGCCACCGCCAGCCATCCTGCCATCATGACGACGCCGCCGGTCGGCGCGGACATCGGGAACAGTCCGTGCCCGGTGGAATGGCGGAACACGAGATCGCCGGCAAAGAGCGCCGTGCCGATGATCAGAAGAATAGCGGCGAGCGGAGCGGTGCGCATGGACGGCCAGGCTGCGTAAAGCGCGATCAGCGCCGGTGCGTGGGCGAGGCACATGGCGGAGGCGCCCGCCATCAGGCGCGGATCGCTGCCATGGGAGGCGGCGGCCGCGGTGACGACACCGGCAAGGCCCATCAGGCCGGCAACGAGAAGGCTGGCCGAGCGAAGCGAGAAGGACATCGGTTTCATTCCTGGTTCTGCATGTGATGGGCGAGCCGCGTCACCGGATCGAGGATGATCTTGCGCAGGCCTTCGCCCGGCACCGTCTCCTCCAGCGCGCGCACGAAGCAGAGCAGCCATTCGTCCCGTTCCGCCGGGCCGATCGGCGCCACGAAGTGGCGGCGGCGCAGCATCGGGTGGCCGCGTTTTTCCACATAGATCGGCGGTCCGCCAAGCCAGCCGGTGAGATATTCGTAGAACTTCTCCTCGCTGCCCGAGAGGTCGGGCGGATGGATGGCGCGGCACCGCGCCGCCTCCGGCAGGGTATCCATCAGCTCGTAGAAGCGGCGTGTCAGCGCGCGCACGCCCGCATCGCCGCCGACCGCTTCGTAAAGCGTGATCGTCTCGCGCTGCCGCCCCGGGTCGTCGCTCGTATCCATCATGGCCGCGTTTTAGCGCCGGCCCATCCTTCGCGCAATGGCAGGCCTTTCGCTGCGACGAAGCGCGCAACGGGCTGCACTTTCATAATTGACAAGAAACCGTCTAGACGGTATGTTTTTGGCATGAGCAAGGCCCACCACCGCAAAAAGCATCCCGAAGCCGTCCGCCAGCAACTGCTGGAGGTCGCGGCACGGCTGTCACTTGAGAAGGGGCCTGCAAGCGTGACGCTCGACGCGGTCTCGCAGGCGGCCGGCGTCAGCAAGGGTGGCCTGCTGCATCATTTCCCCAACAAGCTGTCGCTGCTCGACGGCCTGTTCGACGATCTCACGCAGAAGTTCGACCGGGCGCTTGCAGAGCGGATGCGGGACGACCCCGAGCCGAAGGGGCGCTTCACGCGGGCCTATGTCGCCGTGTGGTTCCTGCCCGACGGCATGGCGGACGGCGACCAATGGAAGGTGCTGACCGTCGCGCTCATCTCCGAGCCGCATCTGCGCGAACGCTGGCGACAATGGGTGGAACGGCAGCTTGCGGAAAATGTCGGCACGGATTCCGCGCTCGATGCCGTGCTGGTGCGCTACGCCGTCGATGGCCTGTGGCTTGCCGACCTGCTCGGCACGCCAGCGCTGGACGCGACGACGCGTGCGGCCGTGCTGGAGCGCCTGCTGGCGCTTTCGCGCACCTGATATCCCGAATTTCGCGCCGGACAAGGCGCCCGTTGGCGCTGCTTGCGCCGGAGACACGTCATGAACCTCACCGCCGTCTACGCCGTCCTCGTCGTCGCCATCGTCTTCGAGGTGCTCGGCACCTCGGCCATGCAGGCCGCCCAGCACTTCACGCGCCTCGTGCCGACCGTGATGATGGTGGTCTGCTATGCCATCGCCTTCTTCTTCCTCTCCTGGAGCCTGCGCTACGTTCCGGTCGGCATCGCTTACGCGATCTGGAGCGGGCTCGGCATCGTGCTGATCTCGCTCGTCGGTTATTTCGCTTTCGGCCAGAAGCTCGACCCGGCCGCCATTTTCGGCCTCGGTCTCATCATCGCGGGCGTTTTAGTGTTGAACCTTTTCTCCAAGTCGACATTCCACTGAAAGGCGCTGGAATCGTCACGGCCCCCGCTTGCCAAGAAAGGGGTCTGGTTCTATCGGTTCCGACGAATTGAAAGCGGTTTCAATTCTTGGCTTCAAAGGAACGGCACATGGCAATACGCACCATCGTATGGGGTGAGAACATCCACGAGCAGACGAACGCGGTCGTCCGTTCGATCTATCCGGACGGCATGCACAACACGATCGCCGAGGCGCTCAACGCGGATCCTGATATCGCCGCCACCACCGCCACCCTGCAGGAGCCGGAGCATGGGCTGACGGAAACACGGCTTGCCGAGACGGACGTGCTCGTCTGGTGGGGCCACAAGGACCATGGAGCGGTCAGCGACGAGGTGGTCGAGCGCGTGGCAAGGCGGGTGTGGGAAGGCATGGGGCTTCTGGTCCTGCATTCCGGTCATTTCTCGAAGATATTCAAGCGCCTGATGGGCACGCCCTGCGCACTGAAATGGCGCGAGGCGGGCGAGCGCGAGCGCGTCTGGGTCGTCAATCCACGCCATCCGATCGCCGAAGGCCTCGGCGAGAACTTCGTGCTGGAAAACGAGGAGATGTATGGCGAGCAGTTCTCCGTGCCGGAGCCCTTGGAAACGGTGTTCATTTCCTGGTTCGCCGGCGGCGAGGTCTTCCGTTCGGGCCTCACCTGGCGGCGCGGCGCGGGCAATATCTTCTATTTCCGGCCGGGCCACGAGACCTATCCGACCTATCACGACACCACTGTCCGGAAGGTGCTCGTCAATGGCGTGAAATGGGCCTTTAACCCGCAGGGCACCTACGCGGCGATCCACGATGCGCCGAACGTGCCGGTCGAGAAGGCGCTGGAGCCGATCGTCGAGCGCGGGCCGAAACTGCATGAAGCCGGCGAAGCCGGTTACCGCTGAGGCGAACGATGCGTCTGCTCATTCTTGGAACAGGCGGCATGGCCAATGCCCATGCCAAGCACTTCGCTGCGATCGACGGCGTCGATCTCGTCGGCGCCGTGGACGTGGACCCCTCGCGCGCCAAGGCGTTTGCCGATACGCACGCCATTCCTAACGTCTTTACCTCGCTGGAAGACGCAATCGCCTGGGACGGCTTCGATGCCGCGACCAATGTGACACCGGACCGCGCGCACCATCCCACGACGCTGGCGCTGCTGGCGGCCGGAAAACACGTTATGTGCGAAAAGCCGCTGGCGGAAAACTACGCCAAGGCGGACGAGATGGCGCGCGCCGCCGAGGCGTCCAGCCTGGTCACCATGGTGAACCTCACCTACCGCAATGTCGCGCCCTTGCAGAAAGCGCGCGAGATGGTGCTCGCCGGCGAAATCGGCCATGTGCGCCATGTCGAGGCCTCCTACCTGCAAAGCTGGCTCGTCTCGAAGGCCTGGGGCAACTGGGCGACGGAGAGCCAATGGCTCTGGCGGCTTTCCACCCGGCATGGCTCGAACGGCGTGCTGGGGGATGTCGGCATCCACATCCTCGACTTCGCCAGCTACGGCGCGGCGAGCGACGTCGAGCATGTCTTCGCGCGGCTCAAGGCCTTCGACAAGGCGCCGGACAACCGTATCGGCGAATACGATCTCGATGCGAATGACAGCTTCACCATGACCGTCGATTTCGCCAATGGCGCGCTCGGCGTCATCCATTCCAGCCGTTGGGCGACCGGTCATCTAAACGAGCTTCGCCTGCGCATGCATGGCGACAGGGGCGCCCTCGAGGTCGTCCACTCGACCGAGGGCTCGAAGCTGCGCGGCTGCCTTGGCGAGGATGTCGAAAAGGCCGTCTGGCGGGACATCGACGCCGGCACGGTGCCCACTAACTACCAGCGCTTCGCCGCCGCCGTCGCCGCGGGACAAAAGATCGAGCCCGGCTTTCGCCACGCCGCCGAGCTTCAGAAGGTCCTCGACCTTGCCATCGAGACCGAGAAGGGGCGCTGTGAACTGAAGGTCTGACCTAGAACGGGGCAGGGCCTGTCGATGCGCGAACGACGAAATCGACCGGCCAGACCTCCTGCAACGCCTCCGGCTTCTCGCCCTGCAACAACCGCAACGCCATATCGCCGATCCGCTCGCCCGCCGCGCGGATCGGCGATTGCGTCGTGGTGAGCGCCGGCACGAGATTGTCGGGGCTGAGATAGGGGAAGACGTCGTCATGGGCGATGAGCGAGACGTCGTCGCCGAGGGCAAGGCCCGCAATGCGGATCGCCCGCATGGCGCCGAGCGCCGACATCATCGATCCGGCGATGACGGCGGTTGGCGGGGCGGGCAGGGCAAGGAACGATTGCATCAGCCGGAAGCCGGTCTCGTCCGTGAATTCGCCGTAGCCAACCAGCGCTGGATCGGCCTGAAGGCCGCGAGCCGCGAGCGTCGTGCGCCAGGCGTTCTCCCGATCTCGTGCGTAGGTGCTGGCCGTGTCGCCATTGATGAGTGCGATGCGGCGGTGGCCGAGATCGCTGAGGTGTTTCGTCGCCGTTGCGATCGCGCCGAAATTGTCGATATCGAGAAAGGCGAAGGGTTTTTTCGCCTCGCTGCGGCCATGCACGATGAAGGGCAGGCCCAGCGCCTGCAGAAGCGCGATCCGCGCATCCGTGCAGGCGGGCGTGTGCACGATCACCGCATCCACCCGCTTGCTGGCGGCGAGCCGGCGATAGGCGGCCGCTTCCTCCTCCTCCGTCTCGACGGTCGAGACGAGAATGTCGATGCCGTCCCGTTGCAGGCGCGTAGAAAGCCCACCCATGAACTCGCTGGAATGGGGGCCGAAACGCCCGCCGCCCTGGAAGACGATGCCGATCGCACCGGCCCGGCCGGTCGCCAGCCGCTGCGCGCTGATGTTCGGCCGGTAGCCGAGGCGCTCGGCCGCCTCCAGCACGCGGGCGCGGGTCTCCGGTTTCACCTCCGGATATCCGCTCATCGCCCGGCTCACTGTCGTCTGGGAGAGGCCGATGCGGGCGGCAAATTCCTTGAGGTTCATCCTGTCTCCCTGCATGCGGTCGGTCGATCGCGGCCTTTATGAACCTTCCGGCGCGGTGCGGCAAGCAAGCGTCTGATAGAGCGCCGGGAGGTTCATGGCGTGTTCGAAAGCTGCACGCTGATGATCCGCAAAGGTTGTAAAATCGCGCTTGAAATTTGTCAAAGGCACGTTAAAGTCTAGATATTAGCGATCAGGTTGTGCTTGAAGGGCTTCATTGCCCTCCGTGGATGCTGTTCGCATAACGGCAAGCGAAAGGGGTAAACCCGGCTTGCCTTGACGACTTCTTTCGGGGCAGGGGACGGCGCCGGAGGATTTTCACGACGATTTTCGGGGGAAGACCATGCAGGCGAGCTCTGACATGCCAGCCGCAACGGGTTCGGCTGCGCGCGCGGACCTGCGGCCTGAACGCCTTGAAGCCGGGGTTCGCCGGTGGCTGAACTGGGCCCGCGTGCGGATAGGCAGGGCCGCGGGACGGCCCGCCGTGCCGCTTGTCTATACCCGCGGCGAGACCGGCCGGCGCCCATCCTATCTGCGTGTTCTGGAGCGTCTGTTCGGCGCCCGCCGGGCTGGGCTACGCGACCTCTTCCTTTCCCGCGCGCCGGTGCTGTTCCTGATGGTCGAGGAGGCTTTCCTTCTCTATGTCGCGGTCGGCCTGCTGCGCGCGCTCACCGGTCGGCGCACGGCGGGCCTGCTGCTGCGTCCGATGCCGCTTGCCGCGTCGCCCCGCTGGCAATGCCGCTGGAAGCGGGCGGTGCTGCAAAGGTTGAAGCCCTGCCGTTCCGTCCAGACCTTGACCATCCTGCCGTTCAGCGTCTTCCCGGGTTTCGCGTCGATTGCGGACGGCTGGATTCATGACTTCCAGCTCTGGGACCTGGCAGAGGAGGAGCGCAAGGCCGTGAACCTCCTGCGCGCCGAGCGGCGGTCGGGCGACCGGCTGGTCCTGACGGCGATCGGCAGCCAGAGCGCGCAGAAAGGGTTCGATCTTTTTGCCGATATCTATGCCCGGTCGGCCGGGTTGCGCGGGCGTTACCAGTTCATCGCCTGCGGCAAGGTGGTGCAGGAAGCGGGCGAGCATGCCGCCGTGCTGAGCGAGGCGGGCGGCGTGATGGTCGATCGCACGGTCAGTGATGCCGAATTGCTCGGCGCCTATGCGGCGAGCGATACGGTCTGGTGCCTTTTCCCGCGGGTCGGCGACCATGCGACCGGCATTCTCGGACGCGCGGTGCAGCTCGGCATCCCGGTCGTCGTGCGCCAGGGCTCGCTCGCCCATCGCCTGTGCATCATCGAGAACCTGCCGCATATCGCGGCCGCCGTGGAGGATGCCGCCGAGCGGCTTGCCGGCCCGCTGCCGCCGCGCGATGAGAAGCGTGGGCGCCTCGCGGCCTTGCGCTTTGCCGAAGAGAGCGAGGCGACCCTTCGCGCCGCCCTCGGCCTTGCCGTCGTGAAGGCGGCGTCCGTCGCTTAGGGGTCAGGCGAGGCGCTTACCGTCGTCGCCGATCACCTTTTCCCCGTCCTCCTTCGAAAACGGCCCCTTGTGCGTGTCTGGCAGAATATCGAGCACGACTTCCAACGGCCGGCAGAGCCGTGTCCCGAGCGGGGTCTTCACGAAGGGGCGGTTGATCAGGATCGGCTCGGCAATCATGTGATCGAGCAGGGTGTCGTCCGAAAGCGCGGGATCGGCGAGGCCGAGCGCGGCATAGGGCGTATCCTTCTCGCGCAGCGCCGCGCGCACGGTAATGCCGGCGGCCGCGATCATCGCCCGCAATTCGGCCTTCGACGGTGGCGAGGCGAGGTAATCGACGACCGTGGGCTCGATGCCGGCATTGCGGATGAGGGCGAGCGTGTTGCGCGACGTGCCGCATTTCGCATTGTGGTAGATGATCGCATCCATGGTTCGGCCTTTCACGGGGAGTGTTTTGCCGCATGGCATACGGAATGTGCGCTTCCCGTCAAGCGGGATGCGGCTTGACCACTGCCGGACGACAGGCCGACCGGCGCATCCCCGTCGCCCCGGCGCGAAGCGGCCAGCCACGAGCAAGTTATTCATGCCATAGGCTGAGGCCGGAACGGATGGATGCGCCCGAAGCCTTTCGCTCGTGAAAGATTTCCGTTCCGGTGCCGTGACGTGCTGGAGAGCCTTGATGAACCGTGTCGTACTTGCCCGCTATTCCGAACCGCTGGAGTGGATCAAGCTGATCCCCGACGACTTCGAGGTCATCATCTACAACAAGGGCGACAGGATCGACTCGCCCGGCGTCCTGCAGCGCGCCAGCCAGATCATCGACCGCCCCAACGAGGGGCGGGAGTCGGAAACCTACCTCCATCACATGCTGACGGACGCGCGGGACGACGACGGCTTCACCGTCTATGCCCAGGGCGGCCCCTTCGAGCACAGCCCGGATTTCATCAGCCTCCTGCACACCTGGAAGAACTGGGACGACCTGCAGCCGATGTCCTGGCAATGGCTTTCCGACAAGAAAGTGCCGCCGCCGCTCCTCCTTGCCGAATACGAACGCGGGCTGTTCGGCCGGCCGCGCGTGCGCCTCGAGCGGTTCTCGCTGCTGACCTGGGGCCCGATCGACTTCATCGACCAGGGCGCCTGGGGCATGGGCAACGTCTATCGCGCCATCCATGGCGGCCTGCCCGACGGCACCAACATCGCCAGCCACTTCCTCAGCCTCGCCAAGCTCGACGACCTGGCGGCGGAGGCCGAGCGGCACATGGTCGGCGTGTTCTCCTACGGCGCCATCTTCGCCGTCCGCAACAGCCGGGTTGCCGCGGTTCCCGCCGAATCCATCGACATCCTGCGCAATCTCGCGGTGTCCGGCGTCGCGGTCTACGGCTACATCCTCGAGCGCCTGTGGCTGCATCTTTTCGGGGAAAGGTTCGACCTGCCGAAGTTCGCGCCGCGGCCCTTGTGACGGCATTTGGCCGAATGCGGGTCTTGTAAAGCTTCACCGGCGCCGTCGATACGCAATCAGTCTGGATATCCAGAAAACGGAGAAATGCCTTGTTCAACCCAGCCCCGAACCTGACGAAACTTGCCAACCATTTTGGGTCTGACAAGGGGGATGTCGTCCACCACGCGCACAACTACGCGCCGCTCTATTCATTCCTGTTCGGCGGCTTTCGCGAGCAGCCGTTCTACATGCTGGAAATCGGCCTCCAGATCGGCCCGCAGAACCAGGAACTTGCGGCAACCCGTATCTCGGCGACCGCGCCTTCCGTCGAGATGTGGCTCAACTTCTTCCCGAACGCCTATGTCTACGGCGTCGACATTTCCGATTTCTCGTCCCTCAACGACCGCGACCGGTTCACCTTCTTCCATTGCGATGCGGGCTCGCGCGACTCCCTGATGGAGTTCAAGCGCAACACGCCGCCGCTCAAGATCATCGTCGATGACGGTTCGCACTGCCCCTACCACCAGCAGGTCGCTTTCTCGGAACTGTTCGAAAAGCTGCAGCCGGGCGGGTTCTACGTCATCGAGGACCTGCACTGGCACAATCAGGAAGTCGACGACATCCTGCCGCCAACCCCGCGGACCGAGGAGGTCTTCCAGAAATACATCCTCACCGGATTGCTCGACAGCCCGCATGTCAACGAGTTCAAGCGGGAGATCATCCAGTCCCAGATCGCCAACGTGTTCGTGCATTGGGACGAGCGCGGCGGAACGGATCACTGGAGGATCAAGATGATCGCGATCCAGAAGAAGTGAGCCGACCTTCGCCCGCCCGCGACGATCCGGGCGGACACCTCGACCCAACGCCCCCGGAGCCTGCCCCCGTGAACCTGTTCGCCCCCGCCCTGACCTTCCGGCAAACGCAACCGAACCCGCCGGCGACGCCCGAAAAGGCGCGCCTGACGGCCGACTGGCTGACCCGGCACGTCTTCAGCTTCGAAGTCGGGCCGCAGCGCCATCTGGTCACGTCTGGCATGCTCTTCGAAAAGGACGGCAGGATCGGCGGCTACCAGCATCCGAACGAGGCCGGCTGGCGGATCGACGACGACAGGCTGTTCATCCTGCGCGAGGACGGAACCCCGTCCTGCATCGCCATCCTCATGGAGGCGGACGATGGCAGCCGCGAGATCGTCGGCCCCTTCCTGCTGGAGGAAGAAATCCACCTGCATTACTTCCGGCCCTTGGCGCTACGCGGCTATTTGCCGGCCGTGCAGACCTTCGATCTGTTCGATACGCTCGTTGCGCGCTACTGCGTCGATCCGCTCGCCGTTTTCGATGCTGTGGAGGCCAAGGCCCGGGCAAAAGGCTTCGCGCGGCTCCGCCAGAGCCTGGAAGCAGACCTCTGGCGAAGCGGCGACTACACGCTCGATGACGTCTATGCGAAGCTCGCCGAGGCCACGGGCTGGCCGGACGGCCTGATCGAGCGGCTGAAAATGCTGGAACTTGCCGAGGAGTGGGACAACCTGTTTCCGATCCAGGAAATGGTCGCCCGCGTCCGGCACGACGACCTGATCATTTCCGACATGTACCTGCCGGAATCCTTCCTGCGGAAGATCGTCGAGGAGAAATGCGGCCTGCCGGGGCTGACGATCCATCTGAGCAATCACGGCAAGCACCATGGCACGATCTGGCCGAAAATCCTCGCCGGGCACCGGATCCTGCGCCACTACGGCGACAATCATCACTCGGACGTCGCGCAGGCGCGCAAGGCCGGCATCGACGCCGAGCACGTCACGACATCCGCTTGGTCGATGGGGGAGACCGTCCTGTGCTCGGTCGGCCTTGGCGAATTCGCCAAGGCGGTGCGGAAAGCCCGGCTTTCCAGCTTCTCCTTCGACAAGACGGCGCGGCAGGCGCAACTGGCGCAGTTCGATGCCAACATCCCGCTGCTGATCATCGCCGGCCTCATCCTCATCCGGCGGGCGAACGCGGCCGGGGCGGACACGCTGTTGATGTGCGGGCGCGATTCCAACATGTGGGTCCATCTGCTGCGCTGGATGATCGGCCTTTCCCCGCGCAAGATGGCTGTGCACTACCTCCCGTCGTCGCGCGACCTCTTCCTCGCCGACAGCCCGGCCTATGCCGCCTATGTCTCGCGGCTGCGCGGCGCGCGCACGATCATCGCTGATGTCTCCGGCACGGGCCGCAGCCCGGCGCATTTCATCGCCGGCCTGGAAGCGCAGGCCGATACCAGCGTCTTCGTCGTCCTGAAGTCGAACCGCATCGATCCGCCGATGGAAGCGCGCGCGCCGGCGCGCGACGACGTGCTGATCGACAGCGCGATCACGATCGATCTCGAACGCTTCCTGTTCGAGCGGTTCAACACCGCCGTGTGCGAAGACCGGGCGATCGGCATGGAATTCCTCGGCGAACGGTTCAACGTCCTTCGCGAGCATCAGCCGCTCGATGCGGCAACCACGATTCTCGTCACAAAGATGCAGGAAGCCTTCGCCCTGACGCTAAAGCTCCTCCAGGAATCGCCCATCACCACGCTGCCGGACGCTCCCTCCGACGAGGACCTGCGCGAGGCCCTGCACACGCTGGTACAGGTCGGCATCCACTACCTCGACGTGGCAAAACGCCTGCCGGAGTGAGCGGGGAGAAGCCCCGCCGCCGCGGGGCTTCTTAAGGGGCCGGTCTCAGTGGCCGTTGCGGCGGGACCAGATGAGGTTGTGGCTGCTGCCGTCCTCGGCGTCGACCAGGCTGGCGTAGATCGGGGCCGGGAAGCTCGGATCGTCGAGCTTGACCGAGAGGTATTCGCGGCCGGTTTCGCGGGCGGTCTTCTTCCAGGCGGCGCTGAACTCGGTCGCGCACCGGTGCAGCCGACAGCGCGGCCCGAAGGGCGACGCCACAATACTTGCTGCGAGGAGCTGGCTCTTATGAACCCTCGCAAAAATTGCTATTCTGCAACGCAGCAAAAATCAGGTGCGAAAGTCTCGCTATATTCGGGAATTCCGCGAAAACAAAGCTATAGGTTATAGGCCGAATATTGATGAAATATTATGTAATTAAATATCAACACGGCGCGCCAGGCTGCCCTACTGCTTTGCTCTGGAAAGATGATGACGGCGGACTGGATTGGGATAACCTTAATCCCGATATCGACTCCATCGAAATCAAAAGAGAGCATATCGCAAAGGTTTCAAATCGATCTATTGATTTCGATTTCTTCGAATCGAACGATATTGCGTCGGCGGAATTCATTGAAATCGCTAAAAAATACTCAGAAAGGATAAAGGAAATTCCCGTTCGTTTTATCATTGCTGGAGGTAAAAAGCCGAAGAAAGATTATTTCTACATCGTGTTTGGCGATTGGTTCTCCATGATTGATTTGAATAATTCAACTTTTGAATATGATAGGGACTTGGGTAGTGGTGACGTAATTTATAATAAATATTTCCCCGGCATGCCTAATTTTGACAAGATTGAAAAGTTCAGGATTGATCTGTCGAAAGACCCTAAAAGAGATATTTTTAAGTCTCTCGATTTTTTTGGAGAAACGATTTGCTCTGAAAGATTTATGAAAGATTGCTTTGATGAAAAAATAATCGGCTTGGAATTCATACCCATTGAGGACTTTCAATACATTCCTTTTTGGCATCGAGATTGAACAAGGAATGGAAGCAAATTCTCCGAGAAAATCCTGATTTTTCTGGCATGACGGCGGCGTTAAAATTGCTCGGCAATTGTTGTCGCACCCCTGTCGCAAACGTCCGAGTTTCGCGATCGACTTTTGCGACATTGCGCAGCGGTTTTCATAGTTTGCCAGCGCCAAATAATCTGCTGGCGCGGTGCAGCGCGCGTCGACGATCATAATAGCGCAGACCTGCCGGCAGATTTAGCGTGTGAGTGATTCACAGGTGGCGTTGGCGACGAAGCAGACAAGGCCCGCGCCGGGACTAATCTTCATGATTTTGAGGGAGAGGCTTTTTCCAGCCGGGTAACGGCCTTGGAGTCGGACGCCTGCTTGTGCATCGCCTCCCAATCGTCGGGCGAGTTGCCGTCGTCGAGCATTCCCTTGAAGAGCTTGCAGGCGTCCGGAGCCGCAGGTCCGCAGGCTGTTCTCATAGTTCACCCATGCGAAGATGATGACCTTGCTGGCGCTGCTGTAGCGGAAGAAGAGCCGGAAACGGCCATTGCCGAACTTGGCACGGGACGCGGCTCGCGGTCGAGCCGGTTATGATATCGTCAGGTTGCCGCCGACAGGTTCACCCGTCGCACCAGGGCCGCGGCGCTTTCCTTGCGTTCGGAATAGCGCTCGGTGAGATAAGCCGACACGTCGCGGGTGAGCAGTGTGAACTTGACCAGTTCCTCCATCACGTCGACCACCCGGTCATAGTAAGAGGACGGCTTCATGCGGCCGGCTTCGTCGAATTCCTGATAGGCTTTTGCGACGGACGACTGGTTCGGGATCGTCACCATCCGCATCCAGCGGCCGAGCACGCGCATCTGGTTGACGGCGTTGAACCTCTGCGAGCCACCGCTGACCTGCATGACGGCGAGCGTCCGGCCCTGTGTCGGCCGAATGGCTCCGACGGAGAGCGGAATCCAGTCGATTTGCGCCTTCATCACCGCGCTCATTGCGCCATGGGGTTCCGGGCTGCTCCACACCTGCCCTTCCGACCAGAGCGACAATTCGCGCAGCTCCTGCACCTTCGGGTGATTGACCTTGGCGCCATCCGGCAGCGGCAGGCCCATCGGATCGAAGACGCGCGTTTCCGCTCCGAAATGGTTCAGCAGCCGCTCGGCTTCGAGCGTGAGAAACTGGCTGTACGAGCGTTCGCGCAGCGACCCGTAAAGCAGCAGGATACGCGGCGGATGGGACGAAGGCGTTGCGCGCAGCCGCTCGGTGCTCGGAATTTCCACGCAATCGGCATGGAGGTTCGGAAGGTCAACCAGCATCAGCGATTGGCCTCCGCGACGCTCTCCGGCTTGCCGCCGCGTTCATACCAGTCCTTCGATCGGTTCACGATCCAGACGACGGAGAGCATGACCGGCACTTCGATCAGCACGCCGACGACGGTGGCGAGCGCCGCGCCGGAATGGAAACCGAACAGGCTGATAGCGGCAGCAACGGCCAGCTCGAAGAAGTTGGACGCGCCGATCAGCGCAGAGGGACCGGCGACGCAATGCTGTTCGCCTGAGATCCTATTAAGGAGGTAGGCCAGCCCCGAATTGAAATAGACTTGGATCAGGATCGGCACGGCCAGCAGCGCGATCACCAAGGGCTGTGCGATGATCTGCTCGCCCTGGAAGCCGAACAGCAGCACCAGCGTCGCGAGCAAGGCGACGAGCGAGATCGGCCCGAGCTTGGCGAGCAACCGATCCAGCGCGGCTTGCCCGCCAGCCGCCAGCATCTGCCGTCGCACGATCTGCGCGATGATGACCGGAATGACGATGTAGAGCACGACCGACAGGATCAGTGTGCTCCAGGGCACTGTGATCGCGGACAGGCCGAGCAACAGGCCGACGATGGGTGCGAAGGCGACCACCATGATCGCATCGTTGAGTGCGACCTGGCTCAGCGAGAAATGTGGTTCGCCCTTGGTGAGATTAGACCAGACGAAGACCATCGCGGTGCAGGGGGCCGCGGCGAGGATGATAAGGCCGGCGATATAGCTGTCGATCTGTTCGGCTGGCAGATAAGGCCGGAACAGCCAACCAATGAACAGCCAACTGAGCAGCGCCATCGAAAAGGGCTTCACCGCCCAATTGACGAACAGCGTCACGCCGATGCCGCGCCAGTGCCGGCCGGCCTCGCCGAGCGCGGCGAAGTCGATCTTGAGCAGCATGGGAATGACCATCAACCAGATCAGCACCGCGACCGGCAGGTTGACCTTGGCGATTTCGGCCGTGCCGATCATCTGAAACAGGCCCGGCATAAGATGGCCGAGCGCGATCCCGACGACGATGCAGAGGGCGACCCAGAGGGTCAGATAGCGTTCAAAGGTGGACATGCCCGATCCTCAAGCCGTCGCGACACGGCGGCCGTGCCCGTCGATGACACGCTCGCCGTCCTCCTTGACGAACTCGCCTTGCTGCGGCGGCAGCAGGTCAAGCACGTCTTCCGACGGTCGACAGAGCTTCACGCCTTTCGGGCTGACGACGATCGGCCGGTTGATGAGGATCGGATGCGCCATCATAGCGTCCAGAAGCGCGTTGTCGGTGAGCGCCGGATCGCCAAGGCCGAGGTCGGCATAGGGCGTGCCTTTTTCGCGCAGCAGCGCGCGGGGGACGATGCCCATGCGCGTGATGAGTTGCGTGAGCATTGCCCGGCTGGGCGGCGTCTTCAGATATTCGATGACGTGCGGCTCGATGCCGGCATTGCGGATCATCGCCAGCGTGTTGCGCGACGTGTCGCAATCGGGGTTGTGATAGGTGATGACGTCCATGGGGACGCGTGCGGAGTGGCCTGCATCAGCCATGGGCGGTGCCTTTCGTCGGTTCGCAGCAGGAAGACAGCGCGGCCATCGCCGGATTGCACACCTCGGGATGGCCCTGGCAGCAGTCGCGCATGAGAAATTCGATAAGGCCGGCGAGCGTCGGCAGAGCCGCGCTGTAGATGATCGAGCGGCCCTCGCGCCGGGATTCCACAAGGCCGGCCTGTTCGAGATGGCCCAGATGGAACGACATGCGCGACGAGGATGCGCTGTCCATCGCTTCGCCGATTGCGCCGGCAGACAGGCCATCGGGGCCGGCGATCACGAGCAAGCGGACGATGCGCAATCGTGTTTCCTGCGATAGCGCGGCAAAGGCGTCGAGAGCTCGATTTTCGTTCATCATCTCAATATCTCAAGAATCATTGAGATATTGAATACACTAGTCCGTGACGGCGCGCCAGTCGCGTGGCGGAAAAATGCGAACAGGCGAAAGCGCCCGCCTGCAGTATACAGGCGGGCGCGATGGTGTGGGTTCATGCGTTGAGAATCCGGCCCACGTTGTGGACGCATTTCGCATAGCAGTCGCGCGGATAAGCTCGAAGAAGGCGACTATCGGCGGGACCACCCTCGCGCGCTGGCGCAGCGCGTTGAGGTCGCTGACGACGAAGTTCGCATCATTGAATCGAAATCGGAACTGCTACGCACGCTTGTTGCCGCTTCTCGCAGCAAATCGGCGGCATTCGGCGTTAGTGGTTCTGTACTGAAATGGCGCACCCGACAGGATTCGAACCTGTGACCTTTGGAATCGGAATCCAACACTCTATCCAGCTGAGCTACGGGTGCTTGCCCTAGGCGATGACTCGCCTGTCCGATGAGAGGGTTCTTAGCCTAGCTGGGGGCGGGCTTCAATCGGGAAATTGCGGAAAGGGATATCTCTTCTGCGGTTTGCTGGCGCGATCTTGTTGAACGGAAAGAGCCGCCGGGTTTCCGGCGGCTCTTTCGTGTGGGCTGTCAGGCGGTCTGCATGGCGCCGGGGCCGGGGATGGCTTTTTCCGGGACCTTGCCGAGGATGATCATGCCGAGCACCTCGTCCTTGGTCACGTCCTCGGTGCGGGCGTGGCCGACGACCTGACCGTTCTTCATCACCGAGACGCGGTCGGCGAGGTCGAAGACGTCGTGGATGTCGTGGCTGATCAGGAAGATGCCGATGCCTTCCTTCTTGAGCTGCTTGATCAGCTCGCCGACCTGCGCCGTCTCCTGGGGTCCGAGCGCCGCCGTCGGCTCGTCCATTATGAGGATGCGGGCGTTAAAGAGGATGGCCCTTGCGATCGCCACCGACTGGCGCTGGCCGCCCGACAGCGCCTTCACCGGCTCCTTGAAGCGCTGGAAGTTCGGGTTGAGGCGGCCCATCACCTCGCGGGTCTTAGCCTCCATCGCCACGTCGTCGAGCGTGCCCCACGGCGTGCGCAGCTCGCGGCCGAGATAGAGGTTGGCGGCGGCGTCCACGTTGTCGGCGACGGCGAGCGTCTGGTAGATCGTCTCGATGCCGTATTTCTTGGCGTCGCGCGGATTGCTTATATCGGCCGGCTCGCCGTTGATCAGGATCTCGCCGGCATCGCGCTTGTAAGCGCCGGAGAGGATCTTGATCAGCGTCGACTTGCCGGCGCCGTTGTGGCCGAGCAGGGCGACGACCTCGCCGGGATAGAGATCGACCGAGGCATTGTCCACGGCATGGATGCCGCCGAAGGAGATGGAGATGTTCTTCAGCTCCACGAGGGGCGTGCTTTTGTCCGTCATTGGGTGGGCTCCTCTTACTTGGCGCGGGCGCGGTAGATCGTGTCGAGCCAGACGGCGACGACGAGGACCATGCCGACCACGATGCGCTGGAACGGGGTGTCGATGCCGACCAGCACCATGCCCGATTGCAGCGATTGCATGACGAGGGCGCCGAGCATGGCGCCCGCGATGGTGCCCATGCCGCCGGCGAGCGACGTGCCGCCGATGACGGCCGCAGCGATGGTGTATAGCTCGTCGAGTTCGCCCTGCGCGTTGGTGGCGGCGTTGAGGCGGGCGGTCGAGATGGCGGCGGCGATGGCGCAGAGCATGCCCATCAGCGCGAAGATCTTGACCGTGACCCAGCGGGTCTTGATGCCGGCGAGCTCGGCGGCTTCCGGATTTCCGCCGAGGGCGAAGACGTAGCGGCCGAAGCGCAGGCGCGTCGAGATGAAGGTCATGACGATGCCGACGACGATGGCGATCAGCACGGGAATGGCGATGCCGTGCGGGATGAACAGGCCGCCCTCCGGCCAGGCGATGCCGTTGGCGTCGGCATATTTGCGGGCGATGGCGACCGGCCAGGGATAGCTGTTGACGACGGCGATGGCGCCGAGCACCAGCGCGCAGCCGACGGCGACGAGGAAATACTCGGCCCACATGGGGCGGAGCGGAAAGCCGAAGCGCTTGCGCTGCTTGCGGGAGTTGGCGATCGTCGCGACGATGGCGATGCAGGCGAGGATGCCGACGATCCAGCTCGCCGTCGCGCCGATCGAGCCCTCGGTGCCGCCGCCCATCAGGCGGAAGGTGGTGTCCATCGGGGCGACCGTGCGCCCGCTCGTGACGAACCATGTGGCGCCGCGCCAGATCAGGAGACCGCCGAGTGTCACGATGAAGGACGGCACGTTGAGGAAGGCGATGATGGAGCCGTGCAGCGCGCCGATGGCGGCGCCGAGCGCGATGCCGGCGAGGAGGGTGACGATCCAGGTGGCGGGATGGTTGAAGCCGATGAGCTGCGGCAGGAGCTCGACCTGCAGCACGCCCATGATCATGCCGACGAAGCCGAGGATCGAGCCGACCGAGAGGTCGATGTTGCGCGTGACGATGACGAGCACCATGCCGGTCGCCATCACGGCGACGGAGGCGGTCTGGACGGAGAGGTTCCAGAGGTTTCGCGGCGTCAGGAACAGGCCGCCGGACAGGATGTTGAAGCCGATCCAGATGATCAGCAGCGCGCCGACCATGCCGAGCAGGCGCGTATCGATCTCGGTCGCGCGGAAGAAGCGCTTTACCGGATTCTCGCTCGCCGATCGCGCGCGATTGGCATGTGCGGTATTCGTGATGTCGGCCATCGCTTTGCCGTCCCCCTCACTTTGTTGATCGTGTCGTGCGGGCTTTCTCGAGGATATAGAGCCGCCTATCCTCCGCCCGCTGCCCACCTTGCGCAAGCGCCGCAACGAATGTCGTTGCGGCGCCCGGCAATGGTCAGGTCAATGGTGCTGCGTTAGTTGCAGGCAGCGACGGAACCGGCAGCGACGCCCTGGCAGGCGGCTTCCTTGGAAATCCAGCCGGCGTCGATGACGACGTTCAGATTGTCCTTGGTCACCGGCAGCGGCGCGAGGAAGACCGACTTCATCTCGACGCCCTTCGGGCCGCCGTTGAAGGTGGTGACGCCCTCGATCTCGTCCATGGTCTTGCCGCCGGCGAGCTGGGCCGCGATTTCCGCGGCGCGCTTGCCGAGTTCACGCGAGTCCTTCCAGACGGAGACGGTCTGCGTGCCGAGCGCGACACGGTTGAGTGCAGCGTGGTCGGCGTCCTGGCCGGAGACCGGGACGGAGCCGGCAAGGCCCTGGGCCGCCAGCGCGGCGATCGCGCCGCCGGCCGTGCCGTCGTTCGAGGCGACGACCGCGTCGACCTTGTTGTCGTTCGCCGTCAGGAACTGTTCCATGTTCTTCTGGGCGTTTTCCGGCTTCCAGCCGTCGGTATAGGCTTCGCCGACATTCTTGATCTTGCCGGCGTCGATCGCTTCCTTCAGCACTTCCTGCTGGCCTGCGAAGAGGAAGTCGGCGTTCGGGTCGGCGGAGTTGCCCTTGATGAAGACATAGTTGCCTTCCGGCTTCACCTTGAACACTTCGCGGGCCTGCATGCGGCCGACTTCCTTGTTGTCGAAGGTGATGTAGAAGGCGGCCGGGTTCTCGATCAGGCGGTCGTAGCCGACGACCGGAATGCCTTCGGCGGCGGCCTTCTCGATGGCCGGGCCGATGGCGTCCGAATCCTGCGCCAGGACGATGATGGCGTTGGCGCCCTGGGCGATCAGCGATTCGACGTCCGTCAGCTGCTTTGCGGCGGAGGACTGGGCGTCAGCCGAAATGTACTTGTCGCCGGAAGCCTCAAGCGCTGCCTTGATGGCGGCTTCGTCGGTTTTCCAGCGCTCTTCCTGGAAGTTCGACCAGGAAACGCCGACCACCAGGTCCTTGGCGTGCGCGGCCGCGGAATGCAGGGAAACGATGACGGCAGCCCCTGCCATCAGCTTCAAAACGGATTTCATTTTATCCTCCCAAGTGAACACCGGCCGCCGGACGAACCTCCCGTCCAATCAACGACCGGCCACGACAATGCTGTCTCGATGCCTCTCCCGACGGTGCCGGGACTTTTTTCTCGACAGTCGAGAAAATAAATGTCAGAACTTTTTCGGGCTGTCAACACGGGTTTAGAAAGTCCTTGAATGACGGCGTGACAGATGCTTTGGGAGGAGCATGTGTTGCAGCTTATGAAAGCGGGCGGAAACGGAAGATGCTGGTGAAGTCGAGCACGGAGCTTGTGCGTCAGCAGAACAGTGCGCTCGTGCTGGCCTCGCTGCGCCGCCACGGCCCGCTCGCCCATACGGACATTTCCCAGCATACCGGCCTTGCTTCCGCAACGATCTCGGTCATCACGGCCGAGCTGGAAAAGGCCGAGGTGCTGGAACGGCGCGAGCAGCAGGCTTCCGCCTCGCGCGGCCGGCCGCGCGTCATCTTCGGCCAGCGGCGCGGTGCTGGCTATCTCATAGCCGTGCGCATTTCCTCCGACGTCGTGCAATATTCTCTGGCCGATTACGGCGGCACGCTGCTCGATCGCTTCGAGGAGGCGCGCAACCACGCCGACACCTCGCCCCAACCCTTCGCCGCTGCCTTCGTCGCCGCGCTCGACCGGCTGGTCCAGCGCTCGCGGATCGACCGCGCGCGGGTGCTGGTGGTCTCTATCAGCAGCAAGGGGCTTGTCGATCCCGCGCGCGCAACCCTCGTCTGGTCGCCGGTCTTCGGTGCCCAGGAGGTGGATTTCGCCGCGCTCCTCCGGTCCGAGTGGCGCGCGAAGATCCTGCTCAGCAACGAGACGCTGCTGGTCGCCCATGCCATGGCGCTGCGCATGGAGAGGGCGGGCGAGAAGAACCTGCAGGCGGTCGCGGCGCTGTCGCTCGGCCACAGTATCGGCCTCGGCATCGCCCGGTTCGACCGGACCGGCGAACTGACCGTGACGGCGCCGAATTTCGGACACATGCTGAATTCGTCGGATGGCAAGCTGTGCCGCTGCGGCTCGCAGGGCTGCATCGAGGCGTCCGCCGGCTTCTACGGCATCCTGCGCACGGCCTTCGAGGTGCCGCCCGATACGATCCCCGCCAAGTTCGTGCCGCTGGCCGAGATGGACAAGATCGCGCTGCGCGCCCGGCAGGGGCACCGCATGTCGGAATACGCCTTCCGCCAGGCCGGCCTTGCCCTGGGGCAGGGGCTGTCGCGCATGGTGAGCCTCTACGAGAACATGCCGATCGCCATCACCGGTCCGGGCACACGCTATTTCGATCTCCTCAGGCGCGGCCTGGAGGAGGGCCTGGCCCAATCGCAGCAGGTACGCCTCTTCGGCGCGCCGCCGATCTCCGTCGTTCCGGAGGAGGCGACGCTCGCGCTGGAAGGCCATCTCGACCGGGCGCTGGCGGAGATGGACCACGACATCATCGCGGCGGGAACGGCGGGCGAATAAAAAGACCGGGCGACGGAGATCGCCCGGCCAGTTGCTTGGGAGGAGGTTTCCGTCAGGCGACGGGGATCTGGCGCTTTTCTTCCACCGACTTCACGGCGGCATCGGCGAGCGCGAGGGCGGCGAGGCCATCGGCGCCGGATGGGGAGATTGCGGCGCCCTTTTCGATGGCGGCGATGAAGCTCGCGATCTCGTTCGCATAGGCTTCCGTGTAGCGGGTCATGAAGAAATCGTGCAGCGGCGGGCGGGTGTAGCCCTCGCCGTTTGCGATCTCGATGGAGACCGGCCGCTGGTTTTCCGCCGATACCATGCCCTTCGAGCCGTGCACCTCGATGCGCTGGTCGTAGCCGTAGGTGGCGCGGCGGGAGTTGGAGATGACCGCCTGCCTGCCGGATTTGGTCTGGAGGATGACCGAGACGCTGTCATAGTCGCCGGCCTTGCCGATCTCGGGGTCCACCAGTACAGCGGCGGTGGCCGACACCGAGACGACCTCCTCGCCGAGCAGGAAGCGCGCCATGTCGAAGTCGTGGATCGTCATGTCGCGGAAGATGCCGCCGGAGCGCTTGATATAGTCCACCGGCGGGGCGCCGGGATCGCGCGAGGTGATGGTGACCATCTCGACATCGCCGATGCGGCCGTCGTCGATGGCCTTGCGGACGGCCATGAAATGCGGGTCGAAGCGACGGTTGAAGCCGACCATCAGCTTGCCCTTCGTCTCCTCGACCACCTTCATGCAGGCGCGCACGCGGTCGACGTCGAGGTCAATGGGCTTTTCGCAGAAGATGGCTTTTCCAGCGCGCGAGAAACGCTCGATGAGGTCGGCATGGGTGTCGGTCGGCGTGCAGATCACGACGGCGTCGATATCCTCGGCGGTTTCGATCGCCTCGATCGTGCGGACCTCGCAGCCATATTGCGTGGCGATCGCCTCGGCAGCCGCCGGGAAGGCATCGGCGACGGCGACGAGCACGGCATCGGGATTGCCGGTCACGGCCTTGGCATGCACCTTGCCGATGCGGCCTGCGCCGAGAAGACCAAATCTCACAGTCATCTTCATTCTCTCTGGTCGAACCGGCGGCCTTGCCGCCGGGGGAGGGACGGGGCGATGCGCTCGCCCCGCAAAGGCGCCGCGGAAGGCCGCGGAATGGGTGTCAGGTCTTGCGCTTCTTCTGCCGGTAGACGTCGACGACGACGGCGGCGACGATGATCACGCCCTTGACGATCTCCTGGTAGAAAGCATCGACGCGCAGGAAGGTAAAGCCCGAGGTCATGACGCCGAGGATGACGGTGCCGATGACCGTGCCCGTGATGCGCCCGACGCCGCCGGCCAGCGAGGTACCGCCGATGACGGTCGCGGCGATGGCGTCGAGTTCGTACATCACGCCCATGCCGGCCTGTGCGGTCTGGGCTCTGGCGGCGGTGACGACGCCGGCAAGGCCCGCCAGCGCGCCGGCAATCGCATAGACCTTCACGAGATGGGCTTCGACGTTGATGCCCGAGACGCGCGCGGCCTGCACGTTCGCGCCGATCGCATAGGTGAATTTGCCGTAGCGGGTGTAGCGCAGCGCGATGTGGAAGATCACGGCAACGACGAGGAAGATCACGACGGGCCAGATGCCGGTGCCGATGAAGTTGAACTGGTCCGTCAGGCCAGAGACCGGCTGGCCCTTCGTGTACCATTTGGAAATGCCGCGGGCCGACACCATCATGCCAAGGGTGGCGATGAAGGGCGGAATCTTGGTCTTGGCGATGAGCTGGCCGTTGATGAAGCCGGCAAGCAGGCCGACGCCGACGCCGACCGCCACCGGCACGATGAAGGGCAGGTCGGTCAGCGACGGGTAGAGCGCCCGCGGCCAGGTCGAGGCCTGCGCAAGCGAGGCGGAGAACATTGCCGTCATGCCGACGACGGAGCCGGACGACAGGTCGATGCCGCCGGTGATGATGACCTGCGTGACGCCGACGGCGATGATGCCGATGACCGAGACCTGCAGGATGATGATGGTCAGGCGCTGCGGGTTCATCAGGAAGCTCTGGCCGACGAAAATCCAGCCGAGGATTTCGTAGACCAGCGCAATGCCGATGAGGACGAGAAAGATGTTGAGTTCCGGCGGGAGCCGGCGGGCAGATTTCTGCGCAGCGGCCTGGGCCTGCGCGGCGGAATTCGTGCTCATGAGTACCTCCCTTGCGGCCGCCCCGCGGCCCTTGATCTTACGGGGCCCAATCTCACTGGGCAGCCAGTTCCATGACCTTGACCTGCGTCGCCTCCGCCCGGTCGAGAATGCCGGTGACGCGGCCCTCGTGCATGACCATGACACGGTCGCTCATGCCGAGCACTTCCGGCATTTCCGACGAGATCATGATGACGGCTACGCCGTCCCTGGCGAGCTCCGTCACGAAGCGATGGATTTCCGCCTTCGCGCCGACATCGATGCCGCGCGTCGGCTCGTCGAGGATCAGGATGCGCGGGTTGGTGAGCAGCCAGCGGCCGATCAGCACCTTCTGCTGGTTGCCGCCCGACAGGTTCTCGATGCGCTCGGACAGGTTCGGCGTTTTCACACGCAGCTTCTTGCTCATCTCCTCGCAGACCTTGATCAGCGCCCCCTCGGAAACGAAGCCGTTCTTGACGAACTTGTCCTGGAGAACGGCGATCTGCATGTTTTCCAGGATGTCGAGGATCAAAAGACAGCCGGTGTCCTTGCGGTCCTCCGTCAGGAACGCCATGCGATGCTTGATCGCGGTGTTCGGGCTGTCGATATTCACCTGACTGCCGTTGATCGAGATCGTGCCCGATGTCGCCGGCGTCACGCCGAAGATCGTTTCCGCGACGTTCGAGCGGCCGGAGCCGACGAGGCCGGCAAGGCCGAGGATTTCCCCGGCGCGCACGTCGAAGGAGACGTCGTGGAAGACGCCCTTGAGGGTCAGGTTTTTCACCGACAGCACGACATCGCCGATCGGCACCTCTTCCTTCGGGAACATCTGGGTGATCTCGCGGCCGACCATCATGCGGATGATGTCGTCGCGGGTGACGTCCGTGGAAGCATGGGTGCCGATATACTTGCCGTCGCGGAACACCGAGAACTCGTCGGCGATCTCGAACAGCTCGTTCATCTTGTGGGTGATGTAGACGATGCCGATGCCCTGCGAGCGCAGGTCGCGGATGATGGTGAAGAGGTGCTCCACCTCGCGCTCGGTCAGCGCCGAGGTCGGCTCATCCATGATGAGCACGTCGCTCTCGTAGGAGACGGCCTTGGCGATCTCGACCATCTGGCGGTTGGCGACCGAGAGGTCGCGCACCTGCGTTTCCGGGTCCATTGCGATGTTGAGGCGCTTAAAGAGGTCGGCTGTCTTGCGGCGCATCTCGCCGTGGTCGACGAAGCCGAAGCGGTTCTTCGGCTCGCGGCGGATCCAGATGTTCTCCGCCACGGTCATGAAGGGCATCAGGTTGAGCTCCTGATGGATCATGGCGATGCCGTTCTCCAGCGCGTCGAGCGGCGAGTCGAGCCGGATCTTCTGGCCCTTCAGCAGCACCTCGCCCTGGTCGGGCGTGTAGATGCCGGCGAGGATCTTCATCAGCGTGGATTTGCCGGCGCCGTTCTCGCCCATCAGGGCATGCACGCTGCCCCGCTTCAGCTTGAACTGGACGTCGTCGAGCGCGACGACGCCGGGAAATTCCTTGCGGATGCCTTCCGCGGACAGAAGATAATCGGCATTCGGAATGGCGCCGCTTGCACGAACCGCGGCCATGGTGGTCGGACTGACCATCGTCCCTCCCTCCCGGAGCAACCTGAAACGGGTCGGACGCGCGCACGCAGGCGTGCGCGCGTCCATGACAATCTGGTCGTTTCGTCTTCTATCGGTGCGAACCGATCAGTTCTTCGCCTGGAAATCGGCGATGTTGGCCGGCGTCACGAGCTGGAAGGGAATATAGACCTTGGTCTCCACCTTCTCGCCCTTGGCGAGCTTGAGCGCGGCGTCGACCGAGCCCTTGCCCTGGCCGGCGGCATCCTGGAACACGGTCACGTCGAGATCGCCCGCAGCCATGGCGGCGAGTGCGTCCTGCGTGGCGTCGATGCCGGCAACGACGACGCTGTCCATCGAGCGGCCGGCCGCCTTCAGCGCCTGGATCGCGCCGATCGCCATTTCGTCATTGTTGGAGATGACGGCGTCGAATTCCAGTCCGGCGGAGAGCCAGTTGGTCATGAGGTCGGAGCCCTGCGTACGCGACCAGTTGGCCGTCTGCTCCTCGACGATTTCGAGGCCCTTGCACTCGTCGGTCGCGATGACGTCCTTGATGTCCTGGGTGCGCACGCGGGCGGCCTGATTGGACAGTTCACCCATCATGACGACCACCTTGCCCTTGCCGTTCAGCAGGCGGCAGACTTCCTTGGTTTCCAGCGTGCCGGATTCCTTTTCGTCAGAGGCGACGAAGGCCTGCTTTTCCGGCAGTTCGTTGACGTTGACCGGCTCGCGGTTGACGTAGACGAGCGGAATGCCGGCGTCGGCCGCGGCCTTCGACATGGCGGCCGTGGCATCGGTATCGACCGGGTTCACGATGATCGCGCTGACGCCCGAGGCGATGAAGTTCTGGATCTGGCTCTGCTGCTTGGCGACGTCGTTCTGGGCGTCCTCGACCTGCAGCTCCACGCCGTCGAGCGTCTTGGCGTAGTCGGACATGCCGTTGCGCAGGACGGTCAGGAAGTTGTCGTCGAACTGCGCCATCGTCACGCCGATCGTCTCGGCATGGGCGGCCGTCGACAGCATCACGGCAAGCGCCGAGCCAAGAATGAATTTTTTCATGTCGTTCTCCTCCTCAACGTGGCGTCCGGCAGCGCCACTCGATTATCCGGATAGCTGCCCTTGCGGGACAGCCGGCCCTCTGCTCCTCCCGGGATGCAAAAGGCCAAAACAGAATAAACAAACCGCGAATTCCGTATTGCGGAATGTTTATTCCATTTTCTGCCTGTGACGTCAAGCCCGTTCCATTTTCCGGCGGTGGGAAACCGGCCGGCTTGGGGAAAAGGGCCGGCATGACACCCGCCGGCCCAAGGGGCTCAAAGGCTTTCGAGTAGGAAAGCGACGCTTTCGGCGACCGCCGCCCTGGGATCGGCGACATCGTGCACGGCCGGCGAAAACGGCTCGAAGGACAGCGGGCCGGCATAACCGGCAGCAAGCAGCGCCTTGATCTGGGTCGTATTCCCAAGCCGGTCGCTGGGGCCGACGAGGACGCGGTGGCCGTCGCGCATGTCGGAAATGGCGACCGCCGGGTCCTCGACGCCGGAAATGTGGACGAGACCGGTGTGGTCGGCAAAGAGTTCCGGTTCGCCCGCGAGATGATGGTGGAACGTGTCGTGCACCAGGCGGAATGTCCGTTCCCCGCCGACGGCCTTGATCGCCTCCACGGCCTCGCGCTTGGAGCGCAGCGAGCAGATCTCGAAGCCGAGCGGTTCGACGAGGCCGATGATGCCGGCCGCGTCGAGCAGGGGTTTCAGCGCGGCCAGCGCCTCGCGCAAGTTCGCCTGCCGCTCGCCGTCAGCCTGGCCGGTGCCGTCGTTTTTTGGCACAAGCACGAGCGCGCGGGCGCCGCAGGCGCTAGCGAAGTCGATGAGTTCGCTCGCTTCGGTGGCACGGGCGGGCGTCCATTCGTTGAAGCGCTGGAGGGCGTTGATCGAGATGATCGTGACGCTATGGCGTTCGGCGAGCGCCGTCACCTCGGCGGGCGTCGTGCCGTCGAGGATGGCGTTGCCGTCAAGATCGTTGCGGATTTCGACCGCCGTCATGCCGAGGGAGACGGCGAGGGCGAAGAAGGCGTCGAGCGTCAGGGCGGGCGCCGTCATGTGGTTGAGGGCGAAAGTCAGGGGCGGCATGGATGGTGTCCTCCGGTCTTCGAGCCGCCGATAGCGCGGCCTCGCATGCACGCATGAGGATCGGGACAGGCTTGACGGGCGTCAAAGCCGAAGGTGCCGTCGTCGCCGTCATGGCTGAAAGATTGAGAAACCATCATGATGGAAAACCATCATGATCAGTCAGATATTCTCCGGCAGGAAGATGTCGAAGGGCAGGAATGTCTGGCCGGGCACGGCGTTTTCGCCCTTCTCGATGGCGGTCACCATCAGCGAGACGAGTTCACGGCAGAGGGCGGGCAAGGGGGTGCTGATGGCCATGGTGACGACGTCGTCGGCAAGGCCGGCCCTCGATTCCGGGGTCAGTTCGTTGACGATGAGCTGCACCTTGCCGGCATAGCCTTCCTCGCGGATCGCCGAAATCGCGCCCTCCATGCCGCCGCCGGCGACATAGAGGCCGACGAGATCGGGGTGCTGCGCCAGAAGGTTTGCCGTCGCTTCGTGGGTGATCTCGCTGGTGTCGAGGTTGACCAGCGTGTCCAGCACCTCGAAGGCCTGGCCCTTCTCGCGGAAGAAGGAGCGGAACCCCATCTCGCGCAGTTCGTGGCCGTGAAAGCGGTGGCTTCCGACGAAGATCGCGACCTTGCCGGGGCGTTTCGCGCCACGCGCGATCATCCAGGCGGCGGTGCGTCCGACCTTCATGTTGTTGAGGCCGATATAGCCCTGGCGCACGTCCATGGCGAAATCCGAGAGCAGGCAGAACAGCGGAATGCCGCGGGCCTTCAGGTCTTCCACCAGGGATGTGGTCGCCGGATAGTCCGGCGCGACGACGGCGAGCGCCTGGTTGCGCGCGGAAAGCTGGCGCAGCATCTCCGCCATCGCCGCGGGCGTCTGCGCACTGATGAATTCGATCTGCGGCACGATGCGCGCGGTGGTGCAGGCATTGCAGGCGATTTCGATCTCGCGCGCGAAATTCTGGTAGAAGGCCTGGCCCGGGCGCTGGAAGCTGAAGCCCAGCCGGTATTGCGGCAGGTCCTCGAAGACGCGCTGCCTTATGAGGCCGATGGCGTGATAGCCGATGGCGTTGGCGGCGTCATAGACCCGGCGCGCCGTTTCCTCGCGCACCTTGTGGCGGCCGTTCAACACTCGGTCGACCGTCGCGACGCTGACGCCGGCCGCCCTGGCGAGATCCGAGATGGTTGGTCTCGATGCCATGTTCCCCTCCTGAAATCTTTCCATCAAACAGGAATGATAGTGAATGATGGAATTTGACGCATTCTATCATGGCAGGATTGAGAGACGCAAGAAGCGGCGGTATCGTTTGTCCATCAGATGAGGCGGGTCGGTGAGCGTGCCCCGCGTGGAGGAGACGAGCGATGAACCCGACGAAGAGGGATTACAGCCTTCTTGGCCGCGATGCCGAGGCCGCCGTTGCAAACGGGCTGGCCGCGGCCGAATGGTATCATACCGAAATCCCGCGCAAGGAAATGAAGGCACTGATGCAGCGCAGCGATGCGGCCGCCATCCGCGACACTGCGATCTGGCTGGGAACCATGCTGGTCTGCGCCGCTGCGGGTATCTGGTTCTGGGGAACCTGGTGGGCGGTGCCGTTCTTCCTCGTCTATGGCGTCCTCTACGGTTCGGCTTCCGACAGCCGCTGGCATGAATGCGGCCACGGCACGGCCTTCAAGACGATGTGGATGAACAATGCCGTCTACCAGATCGCCTGCTTCATGATCATGCGCAATCCGGTGACATGGCGGTGGAGCCACACGCGTCACCACACGGATACGGTCATCGTCGGCCGCGACCCGGAGATCGCCGTCATGCGTCCGCCGGATCTCCTGCGGCTCGTCCTCAATTTCTTCGGCCTGCTCGACGCCTGGCATGCCGTCGTCGATATGGTGCGCAATGCGGCGGGCGTGATGAGCGCGGCGGAAAAGACCTTCGTGCCGGAAATGGAACAGCCGAAGGCGATCCGCATCGCCCGCATCTGGCTCACCATCTATGCCGCGACGATCGCCGCCTGTTTCTACTTCGGCTCGATCCTGCCGGCCATGCTGATCGGCCTGCCGCGGCTCTACGGCGCCTGGCACCATGTGATGACCGGCCTGCTCCAGCATGGCGGCCTTGCCGACAATGTCATTGATCACAGGCTGAACAGCCGCACGGTCTACATGAACCCCGTCAGCCGCTTCATCTACTGGAACATGAACTACCATGTGGAGCACCACATGTTCCCGATGGTGCCCTATCATGCGCTGCCCCGGCTGCACGCCATGATCAAGCACGACCTGCCGGCGCCGAACCCGTCCATCTGGCACGGCTACAGGGAGATGATCCCGGCCTTCCTGCGCCAGCTGCGCAACGAGGACTATTTCCTGAAGCGCGAACTGCCCGGCACCGCACGCCCCTACAAGGAAGAATTCCACGCCGAACCGGCGATTGCGGCCGCCGAATAACAACCCATTCCCGGAGGAGAGACCATGAGCGACAACTGGATCGAGGTCTGCGCGGCAGACGAGATCGACGAGGAAGATGTCATCCGCTTCGACCATGCGGGCCGCACCTTCGCGATCTACCGCAGCCCGGAAGACACCTATCACGCGACGGACGGGCTCTGCACCCACGAGAAGATCCACCTTGCCGACGGGCTGGTGATGGATCACATCATCGAATGTCCCAAGCACAATGGCCGCTTCGACTACAGGTCCGGTGAAGCCAAGGGCGCGCCCGTCTGCGTCGATCTCAGGACCTATCCGGTCAAGGTCGAGGGCGGCACGGTCTTCATCGGGCTCTAGGGGTTTTGTCGCATTGTCCGACGCCGAAGCGACTTCGCTTCGGCTGGAAATGCTCCAGAGGAAACGTCATGGCGAATTTCGTTATCGTCGGCGCCGGCGAATGCGGTGCGCGCGCAGCCTTTGCGCTGCGCGAGAAGGGGTTTGACGGCACGCTGACCCTGATCGGCAGCGAGACGCACCTGCCTTACGAGCGTCCGCCGCTCTCCAAGGAAGCACTTGTTGCCGGGGCCGGCCCGAAATTCGTCGCCGAGCCGCACCGCTATGTCGAAGCCGGCATAGACATGCTGCTGGGCCGCACGGTCTGCGGGATCGATCGCGCCGCAAAATGTGTCGTGCTGGGGGACGGCACGGTGGTTCCCTATGACAAGCTGCTGCTTGCCACCGGTGCCCGGCCACGCGCTCTGCCGGGCACGACCCACGGCGGCCGTGTCGCGGCGCTGCGCAGCCATGACGACGCAACGCGTATCCGCGCGCATCTGGTGGAGGGAAGCCACGTCGCCATTCTCGGCGGCGGGTTCATCGGGCTGGAGCTTGCCGCCAGCGCCCGCAAACTCGGTGCCACCGTCACGCTCGTCGAAGGCCTGCCGCGCGTCCTGAGCCGCGGTGTGCCGGCGGAGATTGCCGAGATCGTCGCGCATCGGCACGCTGCCGAAGGGGTGGAAATCCTCTGCGGCGCGAAGATCGCCAGTGTCGAGGAGTTGCCGGGCGAAGTGCGCCTCACGCTTGAAGGCGGCCGCGTTGTTGCGGCCAGCCTGCTCGTCGTCGGCATCGGCGCGGTGCCGAACACGGAACTGGCGGAAGCGGCGGGCCTTACCGTAGAAAATGGCATCTCGGTCGATGGAATGCTGCGCACCTCCGATCCGGATATCTTTGCCGCGGGAGACTGCACCTCCTATCCGCTGCCGCTCTATGGCGAGCGCCGCATCCGCCTCGAATCCTGGCGCAACGCGCAGGAACAGGGTCAGCTCGCTGCGGCCAACATGCTCGGCGGTGCGGATGTGCATGCGGCGGTGCCGTGGTTCTGGTCGGATCAGTACGACATGACCTTGCAGATCGCCGGCCTTGCCGACGGCGCGGCGACGACCGTTCGGCGCGACATGGGCGAGGGGGCGTTCATCCTCTTCCATCTCGATGCAGCCGGACGGCTGATCGCGGCAAGCGGCATCGGGCCGGGCAATGCGGTCGCGCGCGACATCCGCCTTGCCGAAATGCTGATCGCCGCCCGCATCCATCCCGATCCGGCGGAGCTCGCCGCACCGGAAACCAAGCTCAAGAAACTGCTCGCCGCCTGAGGGAGATTCATCGTGAAAACCAAGAGACCGACCGTCGCCGACCTGCAGGCAATGAAGGGCAAGCGCCAGCTCACCATGCTGCGCGTCGTGACGCTGGAGGAGGCGGAGGCCGCCGAACAGGCGGGCATCGACCTTGTTTCCGTGCCGCCCGCCCTGCTGGGGCCGGCCTTCCGTGAGGCAGCCCCGACGGTCTTTGCCTTCCCCGGCCTCGAATACGGTGATTTCGTCACGGCCGACGACTACCTGCGCGGCGCCTTCCAGGCGATGAAGGCCGGCGGCGATGCGGTCTATTGCGCCGCCGGCCTTTCCACCGTGCGGCGCCTGCGCGAGGAGGGCGTCCCGGTGTGCGGCCATGTCGGTCTCATTCCCTCCAAGGCGACATGGACGGGCGGGTTCCGCGCGGTCGGCAAGACGGCGGAAAGCGCGCTGGAAATCTTCCGGCAGGTCAAGGCGCTCGAAGAGGCGGGGGCCTTCGCGGCGGAGATCGAGGTCGTGCCCGGCGAAATCGCGGCGGCGATCAGCGCGAGGACCGCGCTCGTCATGCTGTCGATGGGCGCGGGGGCGGGGTGCGACGCGCAATATCTCTTCGCGGACGACGTGCTCGGGCAGAATCGCGGCCATTATCCGCGCCATGCCAAGGTCTACCGCAACTTCGCCGCCGAATATGACCGGCTCCAGCAGGAGCGCGTCGCGGCCTTCCGCGAATATGCCGATGACGTGCGCTCGGGCGCCTATCCGGAAAAGGGGCACCTCGTCGGCATCGAGCCTTCCGAGCTTGCCGCCTTCCTCGATGGGCTCGGCGCTTGAAAAGCCGGTTTCCCCCCGCCGCAAAACCGCCTATGTAGGCGCTGAAGGCGTGAGGAGACGTTCATGAAATTCATCGACACCGACCATCCGTTCTACCGTCCGCTCTGGCGGCGGCTGCTTCTGGTCGGGTTCTGCGCCGCATGGACGGCGGTGGAGTTCTACAACGGCGAGCAGACCTGGGCCACCATCTTCCTCGTCGTGACCGCCTATGCCTTCGCGAACCTCATTCTCTTCTTCAAGCCCTCCGACCCGGCCGCCAAGCCGCCGGAAGAGGGTGGCGAGACGAAGGGCTAGGGCATCCGCTAGCGCGACAGCCCGAGGCTTTTCTCGACATTGACCCGGCGGATCGTCTCGTCGATCAGCATGTTGGCGATCTTCATGCGCAGCGTCGCATTGGCGCGCAGGTCTTCCGGCGCGCGGTCGGGATGGTTTTCGCGCGCAAAGCTGCGGCGGCGGGCAAGCAGGTCGTCGATATTTTCCCGTCCGCTGAGGCCTAGGTCTTTCGCGACTTCCTCCGGCGCGGTGCGCAGGAGATGCGGCGGCGGTGCCGGCGGTGCCTCGGGCGGCGGGGGCGGCTGCGGTTCGGGCGGGCGCGGCTCCTCGTAGAGATCGAGATAGGCGGCGGCGGCCTGTGAACCCGAGACGAAGGTGCCCGCCGTGCCGAGGCCGGTAAAGCCCGAGATCAGGCCACGAATCTGTCCGTGGCCGCCGTCGTCCGGCGTCTCGCCCTCCGCCTCTTCGGCCGCCTCGCGGGCCTCCGCCTTCAGGCGTTCCAGCACGGATTCGAAAACGGTCATGCCGAACATGGGGTCTCCTTCGCTCAGTCCGGCGAAAGCGTCCGGCTGCGTTGCCAGATCAGATCATAGAGCAGTTTGGCGCTGGGCGGGAGCGCCCTGCCTTTGACGGAGATCAGGCTGTAGGGCTTGATGTCGATCTCGAAATCCGTGTTGAGGATGCTGATCTCGCCCGCCTGCGCGCCGACATCGGCAATGAAGGTCGCCATGTCGCGCGCCACCGGCGCGATCGCGTTGGAGCCGCAGACGATGGCGGTGGTGAGGAGGATGGACGAGGTGTTGACCACCGTGGAGGGCAGCGGCACGCCCGCCGCGATGAACAGTTCCTCGATGCGGCGCCGCAGTAGCGTGCCGGCGGGCTGGAAGACCCAGTCGTAGCGCGGCAGGTCCGCAAGGCCGACGACGGGCTTTTCCGTCAGCGGGTGGCCCTTGCGGACGATGAGACAGGCCTTCTCGATGCCGATCTCGGTGACGTTGAAGAGGCGCGGATTGAGGTCGTCCGGCACGCGAGCGATGATGAAGTCCTGCTGCGCGGCGAGCAGTTCGCGGGCGAGCACATTGCTCGTCTCCACGCGCACGTTCACCTCGATGCCGGGATAGGCGGCGCTGACCTGCTGGATCGCCGGCACGGCAAGGCTGATGGCCGGCGCCGTCACCGCGCCGAGGAAGACCGAGCCGCCGGTGCCGGATTTCAGCGCCGAAAGCTCGCGGTCGACCTCGCGCAGTTCGAGCAGGATGGTGCGCGCCCGGCGGGCGAAGGCCCGGCCGAAGGCTGTGAGCGCCACGCCGCGCGATATGCGCTCGCAAAGCTGGGCCTTGAGGATCGTCTCCATTTCCGTCAGCATGCGAGACGCGGCGGGCTGGGAGATGTTGAGCGCATCCGCCGCGGCGCTCACCTGCTTGTGCTCCTCAATCGCCACGATCATGCGCAGGTGGCTGAGCTTCAGGCCGCTGCGCAGCAGGCCGATGCCCTGCAGGTTGTCGAGGCTTTCCCCGGCAAAAAGCTGCTCCTCGTTGTCGCTCTCCAGACGCATGATTCCTCTATCCGTAAAAATAGTATATTTCGCTCACTATATATCAAATATGATATCGATTTAGAAGTTCATTGCATTTGACAGTTATGGCAATTCGTACGACGTTGCGCCAATGTGCGCTGGGGTCCTTGGGAGTGGGGACCGGCGGGCCTGCGCCCGACCAGTCCAGGCGTCGCCTGAATGCGACCCCGTCCGCGCACAGAGCAATGCCTGGCCGCAATATCGGCCAGTGCGCACAAGGGAGAGACCTTTCAATGAAAATGATCACTTCGCTTCTCGCCGCCGCTGCCATCAGCGTCGCGTCGTTCGTGGCGCCGGCCTTTGCCCAGGACAAGGGCATGGTCGGCATCTCCATGCCCACCAAGACCTCGACCCGCTGGATTTCCGACGGCGAGACGATGGAAAAGCTGTTCAAGGATGCCGGCTACACGCCGGACCTGCAGTTCGCTGACGACGATATCCCGAACCAGCTCGCCCAGATCGAGAACATGGTCACCAAGGGTGCCAAGGTTCTCGTCATCGGCGCGATCGACGGCACGACGCTTTCCGACATCCTGCAGAAGGCTGCCGATGCCGGCGTGAAGGTCATCGCCTACGACCGTCTCATTCGCGATTCGGGCAATGTCGACTACTACGCCACGTTCGACAACTTCCAGGTCGGCGTCCTGCAGGCCACCAGCCTCGTCGATGGCCTGAAGGCGAAGTTCCCGGACACCAAGCCGTGGAACGTCGAACTCTTCGGCGGCTCGCCGGACGATAACAACGCCTTCTTCTTCTACGATGGCGCGATGTCGGTCATCCAGCCGCTCATCGACAAGGGCGACATCGTCATCAAGTCGGGCCAGACCGGCATGGAAACCGTCGGCACGCTGCGTTGGGACGGTGCCGTCGCGCAGGCGCGTATGGAGAACCTGCTGTCCTCGACCTACACCGACGGCCGCGTCGATGGCGTGCTGTCGCCCTATGACGGCCTGTCCATCGGTATCCTGTCGGCCCTGAAGGGCGTCGGCTACGGCTCGGGCGACCAGCCGATGGCCATCGTCACCGGCCAGGACGCCGAGCTGCCGTCCGTCAAGTCGATCCTCGCTGACGAACAGTACTCGACGGTCTTCAAGGACACGCGCGAACTGGCCAAGGTCACCGTCGGCATGGTCAATGCGATCCTGGAAGGCAAGGAGCCGGAAGTGAACGACACCAAGACCTATGACAACGGCGTCAAGGTCGTTCCGTCCTACCTCCTCAAGCCTGTCGCCGTCGACAAGTCGAATGCCGAGAAGATCCTCGTCACGGACTCGGCCTACTACACGGCCGATCAGCTCAAGAACTGATCCTTTCGCCGCCATCGGGGGTTCGCGCGCAACGTGCGCGGACCCTCTTTTCTCCTGATCGCAGAGCGAATAGGCTGGACCCCGCCGCTTGAGTGACGGCGGATGGCCGCTGGAAACCTGGTTATATGAGCAAGACCCTTCTGGAAATGCGTGGCATCACGAAGACGTTCCCGGGCGTGAAGGCGCTCGACAACGTCAACCTGAAGGTCCGCGAAGGCGAGATCCATGCCCTTGTCGGCGAGAACGGGGCCGGCAAATCCACCCTCATGAAAGTGTTGAGCGGCGTCTATCCGGCCGGCTCCTACGAGGGTGAAATCCATTTCGACGGCGAAGTCCGCCGCTTTTCCACGATCTCCGACAGCGAGCATCTGGGCATCATCATCATCCACCAGGAGCTGGCGCTCGTGCCGCTCCTGTCGATCGCGGAAAACATCTTCCTCGGCAACGAGGTCGCCAAGAACGGCGTCATCGACTGGAAGCAGGCCTTCCGCCGCACGCAGGAACTGCTCGACAAGGTCGGCCTCAAGGAGCCACCGGGCACGCTGATCACCGATATCGGCGTCGGCAAGCAGCAGCTCGTGGAGATCGCCAAGGCGCTTTCCAAGAAGGTGCGCCTTCTCATCCTCGACGAGCCGACCGCCTCGCTCAACGAGAAGGATTCCGACGCGCTGCTGAAGCTGCTGATGGAATTCCGCACGCAGGGCATGACCTCGATCATCATCTCGCACAAGCTGAACGAGATCAAAAAGGTCGCCGACCAGATCACCATCCTGCGCGACGGCGGCACGGTCGAGACGCTCGACTGTCACCACGAGGATATTTCCGAGGACCGCATCATCAAGGGCATGGTCGGCCGCGAGATGGAGGACCGCTATCCGCCGCGCGAGCCCAAGATCGGCGAGACGCTGCTGGAGGTGAAGAACTGGAACGTCTTCCACCAGCATCACCGCGACCGGCAGTTCCTGCACGACGTGAACTTCACCGTGCGCGCCGGCGAGGTGGTCGGCATTGCCGGCCTGATGGGCGCCGGCCGCACCGAGACGGCGATGAGCCTGTTCGGCAAGAGCTGGGGCCACAAGATCACCGGCGAGGTCGCCATGCGCGGCAAGCCGGTCGATGTCAGCACGATCCCGAAGGCGATCGAGGCGGGCCTTGCCTATGTCACGGAAGACCGCAAGCAGCTCGGTCTCGTGCTGATCGACAACATCATGCACAATACGACGCTGGCCAATCTCGGCGGCGTCTCCAGGGCGACGGTGATCGATAGCCACCAGGAGGCCAAGGTCGCTTCGGGCTACCGCCAGAAGCTGCGCATCCGCTCGCACTCGATCTATCAGGAAGCGGTCAATCTTTCGGGCGGCAACCAGCAGAAGGTCGTGCTGTCGAAGTGGCTCTTCACCAATCCCGAGGTCCTGATCCTCGACGAACCGACGCGCGGCATCGATGTCGGCGCCAAGTTCGAAATCTACTCGATCATCAACCAGCTTGCCGCCGAGGGCAAGGGCATCCTCATGATCTCGTCGGAGATGCCGGAACTGCTCGGGACCTGCGATCGCATCTATGTCATGAACGAAGGACGCATCGTGGCCGAGCTCTCCAAGGCGGAAGCAAGCCAGGAATCCATCATGCGCGCCATCATGCGCTCCGGGGAGAAACACTAATGGCCACCGATACCGCGACCAAGACGACCCAGCCTTCGGTGGGGGACTACCTGCGCAAGAACATCCGTGAATACGGCCTGCTCGTCGCGCTCGTCGTCATCATGATCTTCTTCCAGATACTCACCAACGGCGTGCTCTTCCGCCCGGTCAACATCACCAACCTGGTACTGCAGAACTCGTTTATCGTCATTATGGCGCTGGGCATGCTGCTGATCATCGTGGCGGGGCATATCGACCTGTCGGTCGGCTCCATCGTCGCCTTCACCGGCGCCATATCGGCGATCATGCTGGTGAAATGGGGGCTGCCGGCCATCGTCGTGGTGCCGCTCTGTATCCTTGTCGGCGCCGTCATGGGCGCGGCACAGGGCTATTGGGTCGCCTACCAGAAGATACCGTCCTTCATCGTCACGCTCGCCGGCATGCTCGTCTTCCGCGGCATGACCTATGTCGTGCTCTCCGGTCGCCCGGTCGGTCCGTTCCCGAAGGAGTTCCAGATCCTCTCGACGGGCTTCGTGCCGGATTTCCTGTCCATCACCGACCCGGCGACGAGCCTCATCAAGAACTATTTCGCCCTCGTCATGATCGTCCTGCTCGTCGCCTATGCCGTCTATGCGGGCCTGCGCGAGCGGCGCATGAACGCCCTGCATGAGACCGAGAACGAGCCCTTCACCTTCTTCGCCGTGCAGATGGCGATCATCGGCGCGGTTGCGATCTTCCTCGGCTTCCAGCTCTCCACCTATCGCGGCCTGCCGAACGTGCTCGTCATCATGGGCGTGCTCATCGCGCTCTATACGTTCGTGACGACGCGCACGACGATCGGCCGGCGCATCTATGCCATGGGCGGCAACGAGAAGGCGGCGAAGCTCTCGGGCATCAACACCGAGCGCCTGACCTTCTACACCTTCGTCAACATGGGCGCGCTCGCCGCGCTCGCCGGCATGATCATCGCGGCCCGCCTCAATTCGGCGACGCCGAAGGCAGGCGTAGGCTTCGAGCTTGACGTCATCGCGGCCTGCTTCATCGGCGGCGCCTCGGCGTCGGGAGGCGTCGGCAAGATCACCGGTGCGGTCATCGGCGCCTTCATCATGGGCGTCATGAACAACGGCATGTCGATCATGGGCATCGGCATCGACTACCAGCAGCTCATCAAGGGCTTGGTGCTGCTCGCCGCGGTGTTCTTCGACGTCTACAACAAGAACAAGGGCTGACCGGGAAACCGGTCGGCCGACGGATCGCAAATATGTTTGACCGGCCGCGGGCGCGGCCCGAGCGGGGACACGCGTCCGCCGCAAGTGCGGAGCTTTGACCGAAGCCCGCCCAAGGAAGGAAACGAAGATGCTTTTGTCCCAGGTAGGCAATACCGACGGTTCGATCACGGTTGTCGTTCGCGAGGAGGGCGGCGATGGCCGTGCCGTCAAGGGCGCGGCGAGCGTCTACGCGCTGGCGATGGAGGCGGCCGATAGCGGCGGGTCGCTCAAGGCTGTCATCGACGCGAAGGGGCTCGGCGAGGTCGTCGATCTGGAAGCGGCCTATGCTGCGGGCCGGCTGCTGTCGCCGATCACCCATCCGGACGCCGCGCACCTGCACCTGACGGGAACGGGCCTCACCCATCTCGGCTCGGCCTCGACCCGCGACGCCATGCATGCGGCGGTCTCCAAGGTGGAGGAGGGCGCCACCGATACGATGAAGATGTTCCGCATGGGCCTCGAGAACGGCAAGCCGAAGGCCGGCGAGAAGGGCGTGCAGCCGGAATGGTTCTACAAGGGCAACGGCAGCCAGGCCGTCGCGCCGGGCGCCGCGCTCACCTCGCCGTCCTTCGCGCTCGACGGCGGCGAGGAGCCGGAAATGGCCGGCATCTATGTCATCGCCGCCGACGGCTCGCCGTTCCGCATCGGCTTTGCCGTGGCGAACGAATTCTCCGACCATGTGACGGAGCGCATCAACTATCTCTACCTCGCCCATTCCAAGCTGCGGCAGGCAAGCTTCGGCCCGGAAATCCGCGTCGGCGCCGCGCCGGAGGATATCCGCGGCTTCTCGCGCATCCTGCGCGGCGGCAAGGTTCTCTGGGAAAAGCCCTTCGTCTCGGGTGAGGCGAACATGTCGCACACCTTCGCCAATCTCGAATACCACCACTTCAAGTACGGCCTGTTCCGCGCACCCGGCGATATCCACGTCCACATGTTCGGCACGGCGACGCTGTCCTTCGGCGACGGCATCCGCACTGAGGAGGGCGACGTGTTCGAGATCGGCGCGGACGGTTTCGGCCTGCCGCTGCGCAATCCGCTGGCGATCGCCGGCGAGGAAGACATCGTCATCCGCCAATTGTAATCCATGCCGCGAGCCGGTTTTATCGGCCGCACCATGACAGCAGGAGGCTTGCGCCATGACCATCCACCAGAACCTGATCGCCGGCGAATGGGTCGGCTCCGACGCGATCCGCAACATCAACCCGTCGAACACGAACGATGTGGTGGGCGAATATGCCCGCGCCTCCGCCGAGGACACCAGGGCGGCGATCGCGGCGGCGAAGGCGGCGTTCCCGGCCTGGTCGCGCTCCGGCATCCTCGAGCGCCACGCCATCCTCAGAAAGACCGCCGACGAGATTCTCGCCCGCAAGGACGAACTCGGCCGGCTGCTGTCGCGCGAGGAGGGCAAGACGCTGGCGGAGGGCATCGGCGAGACGGTGCGCGCCGGGCAGATCTTCGATTTCTTCGCCGGAGAATGCCTGCGCCTTGCCGGCGAGGTGCTGCCCTCGGTGCGGCCGAACATCGGCGTCGAGATCACCCGCGAGCCGGTCGGCGTCGTCGGCATCATCACGCCGTGGAACTTCCCGATCGCCATTCCCGCCTGGAAGATCGCCCCGGCGCTCTGCTACGGCAACACGGTGGTCTTCAAGCCGGCCGAACTGGTGCCGGGCTGCTCCTGGGCCATCGTCGATATCCTGGTGCGCGCCGGCCTGCCGAAGGGCGTGCTCAACCTCGTCATGGGCAAGGGCTCCGTCGTCGGCCAGGCGATGCTCGACAGCCCCGACGTCAACGCCATCACCTTCACCGGTTCGACCGGCACGGGCAAGCGCGTCGCCATGGCCTCCGTCGAGCATAACCGCAAGTACCAGCTCGAAATGGGCGGCAAGAACCCCTTCGTCGTGCTTGATGATGCGGACCTCACTGTCGCCGTGGAAGCCGCCGTCAACTCGGCCTTCTTCTCGACCGGCCAGCGCTGCACCGCCTCCTCGCGCGTCATCGTCACCGAAGGCATCCACGACAGGTTCGTCGCGGCCGTCGGCGAGCGGCTGAAGGGCGTCGTCGTGGACGATGCGTTGAAGGCCGGCACGCATATCGGCCCTGTCGTCGACGAGAGCCAGCTGAAGCAGGATACCGACTATATCGAGATCGGCAGGCAGGAGGGCGCCAGGCTCGCCTTCGGCGGCGAGCTTTTGAAGCGCGACACGCCCGGCTTCTATCTCGCGCCGGCGCTCTTCACCGAAGCGACGAACGACATGCGGATATCGCGCGAGGAAATCTTCGGCCCGGTGGCCGCCGTCATCCGCGTGAAGGACTACGAGGAAGCGCTGGCCGTCGCCAACGACACGCCGTTCGGCCTTTCCTCCGGCATCGCCACGACGAGCCTCAAGCACGCCACACACTTCAAGCGCAATGCGGAGGCCGGCATGGTCATGGTCAACCTGCCGACGGCCGGCGTCGATTTCCACGTCCCCTTCGGCGGCCGCAAGGGCTCGTCCCACGGATCGCGCGAACAGGGCAAATACGCCAGCGAGTTCTACACAACCGTCAAGACCGCTTATACGATGGCGTAACGTAAGCCAGGTAGAACGTCGTTCGGGCGCGGCCACAGGCTGCGTCCGATCTGTTCCGTTCCGGTACAATGTGCGATGCTTGCTTTGCGGCCTAAACCCTTCCTTTTCCTTGTCATTTGAGCGTTTCTCCGCTTCGGGAACCAAAATCGAGGCTCAACCTTTCGTTTTGCGATGCCGGTCCACTCCCGGACTGGTCGCTGATCTGGAGGTTTGTCATGTTCACAGCGACGAATGCAATGTCCATCCCCAAGCTTTCGGCGGCCGTATTGGTCGCTGCGGTTCTTGCCGCGCCGCTGACTGCGGTCGCGCAGCAGAAGGGCGGGGGCTTCGGTGTCGGGGTGGGAGTCGATCTCGGCGGCGTAAAGGCCGATATCGGGGCGACCGTCGGCGGCAGCAAGGGCCTCGTGGATGCGGATGTCGGCGCGAATGTCGGTGGTGAGGGCGGCGTGAACGCCGATGCCAAGGCAAATATCGGCGGTTCGAAGGGTCTTGCCGATGTGGACGCGACCGCATCCATCGGCGGGCGTAGCGGCATCAATGCCGACGCCAAGGCAAATGTCGGCGGTTCGAAAGGCCTGGTCGATGCCGATGTGAACGCAACGGTTGGCGGCAGCGGCGGTCTTGCCGCCAATGTCGGTGCCAATGTGGGCGGCAATGGCGGCCTGGCGGATGTCGATATCGGGCTCGGCATCGGCGGTGGCGGAACCGGCACGAATCCCGGCACCGGCGGCGAAAACGGTTCCGGCACTTCCAACGGCAACAGCAGCCGTGACCGCGAAATCCTGCGCCAGTTCTCGCAGCTTCCGAGCAGCGAGCGCATGCAGATGCTCCGGCGTTGCGGCGGCATCAATGGCGGCGGCTATGATTCCTCGCTGGCCAACCTGTGTCGCCTGCTCGAAACGGCGTCCCGTTGACGGGACGGGCGGCGGCTCCTCGGGCCGCCGCTTCAGCTCTGGCTTTGCGACTGACTCTGAGTGGCGGTCGGTTCCACCGTGATCGACACGCTCATCGTTTCCGCCGCCTTGCCCACCACCATGCCGGAGACCGGCGCGGCATCCATGTAGTCGAGGCCGCTCGAAAGGCGGACATAGCGCGCATCCGGGCAAATATTGTTCGCGGCGTCGAAACCGACCCAGCCGAGGCCTTGCAGATGCACTTCCGCCCAGGCATGGCTCGCCGTCTGCTCGGGCTGATCCATCAGCAGGTAGCCCGAGACGTAGCGGGCCGGAATGCCGAGGCAACGCGTCGCCGAGAGGAAGATATGCGCGTGGTCCTGGCAGACGCCCTGCTTCTTTTCCAGCGCCTGTTCGGCGGTCGTGTCCGATGCCGTCTCGCCCGGCCTGTAGGCGACGGTCGCGTGGATCGCACCCATCAGGTCGTGCATGCGCGCCAGTTCGTTGTCGCCGGCGGAGGCTTTGGCGAGGTCGCGGATCAGCTTGCCGGGCTTGGTCAGCGGCGTTTCGCGCAGATAGAGCCAGAGCGGGACGAAACCCTGGTGCGGGCCGAATACGCCTGCCCGGTCCTCCGTATCCACCTGACCCTCGGCGACGATGCGGATCGTCACCTGCTCGGCATTGGTGCTGACGAGATCGACATGGTTGCCGAAATGATCGGTATAACCGGCCTCCAGGCGCGCGCCGTGCACGGTCGTCTTCCAGTCGCGCACGATCTGGCCGGGCTGGCTCTTCGGCGTCAGCCGCAGCCGCTGCAGGGAATACTGCACCGGATCGTCATATTGATACTCGGTCGTGTGGCTGATCTTCAGTCGCATCGTTCGCCCCCGGAGCGTTTCCGCTTTTCTCCAAATCGCGAAAACACTCTATCTCTTTGTTTCCACACAATTCCAGACACAAAACCGCTTCGCATTTTGCTGGAATTGCTTTAGCGATAGAAGCGGTAGCCTTCGGAGATTTCCTCTCCGAGGCGATTGTTGTGCACGATGAACTCCTCGATGAATTCGTGAAGCCCCTGGTCCATGATGTCGTCCATCGTACGGCTTCGAAGCAGCATCAGCGTCGAGGAGGCCGTCTCGTGGGCGGCGTGGTTGTCGCCGTAGAGCTTGGCAAGGTAGCCGAGATTGCTGACGATCTTGTCATAGCTGTAGGCGAGCGAGCGCGGCATGCGGTCGTTGAGGATAAGGAAATCCGAGATGTTGGCCGGCGAATAGTCGCCGTCGTAGACCCAGCTGTAGGAGCGGTGCGCGGAGACCGACCGCAGGATCGATTCCCATTGCTTGTTGTCGAGCGAGGAGCCGACCTTGGCGATCGCCGGCAGCAGCACGTAGTATTTCACGTCGAGGATGCGCGCCGTGTTGTCCGCCCGTTCGATGAAGGTGCCGATGCGCGAGAAGTTATAGATGTCGTCGCGCAGCATGGTGCCGTGGAAGGTACCGCGGATGAGGCCGGTGCTCCGCTTGATGGCATCGATCACCTCCGGCATGTCGGCCGGCTTGGCGCGCTTGGAAAGCAGCTGCTTCAGTTCGATCCAGCACTCGTTGGTGGCTTCCCAGGTCTCGCGCGTCAGGGCCGTGCGCACCATGCGCGCATTGTTGCGCGCGGATTCGATGCAGGACATCACGCTCGACGGGTTGGACCGGTCGCGCAGGAGGTAGTCGATGGCGTCGGCGCTCGTCAGCCTGTCGTGCACGCCGTCGAAATCCTCACGCACCCCGGCGCTCTGCAGCACGCCGTCCCAGTCCTCGTCGGTGGAGCCGCTGCGCGTCAGCGCCATGCGCAGGCCCGCATCGATGAGGCGGGCAATGTTCTCGCCGCGCTCGATGTAGCGGAACATCCAGTAAAGGCCGTTGGCAGTTCTTCCGAGCATCGGCATCAGTCCTCCAGTACCCACGTATCCTTCGTGCCGCCGCCCTGGCTGGAATTGACCACCAGCGAGCCTTCTTTCAGCGCCACGCGGGTGAGCCCGCCGGGAATGATCTGCACCTTGTCGGAAACGAGCACGTAGGGCCGGAGGTCGACATGCCGGGGCGCGATGCCCTTGTTGACGAGGATGGGAACCGTGGAGAGGGAAAGCGTTGGCTGGGCGATGTAGTTCGCCGGCCGGGCCTTCAGTTTTTCGGCGAAGGCCGCGCATTCCTTCTTCGAGGCGGTCGGGCCGACGAGCATGCCGTAGCCGCCCGAACCGTGCACTTCCTTCACGACGAGCTCGCTCAGATGCTCCAGCACGTATTTCAGGCTGTCCTCCTCCGAGCAGCGCCAGGTCGGAACGTTCTCCAGCAGCGCCTTGCGGCCGGTGTAGAACTCGACGATCTCCGGCATGTAGGAATAGATCGCCTTGTCGTCGGAAATGCCGGTGCCGGGGGCGTTGGCGATGGTGATGTTGCCCGCCTTGTAGACGTCCATGATGCCGGGCACGCCGAGGGCGGAATCCGGCCGGAAGGTGAGGGGGTCGAGGAAGTCGTCGTCGACGCGGCGGTAGAGCACGTCGATTGCCTCATAGCCGCGGGTCGTGCGCATCTTCACCTTGCCATCGACGACGCGCAGATCCGAGCCCTCGACCAGTTCCACGCCCATCATGTCGGCGAGGAAGGCGTGTTCGTAATAGGCGGAGTTGAAGATGCCGGGCGTCAGCACCGCGACGCGCGGCTTGCCCGAACAGCCGGGCGGGGCGAGCGAGGCGAGGCTCTGGCGCAGGAGCTTGGGATAGTCCTCGACCGGGCGCACCTTGTTGAGGTGGAACAGCTCGGGGAACATCTGCATCATGGTTTCCCGGTTCTCCAGCATGTAGCTGACGCCGGAGGGCGTGCGGGCATTGTCCTCCAGCACGTAGAACTGGTCCTCGCCGGTGCGCACGATGTCGGTGCCGACGATGTGGGTGTAGACGCCGCCGGGCGGCTTGAAGCCGATCATCTGCGGCAGGAACGCCTCGTTGCGCTCGATCAACTCGCGCGGGACGCGGCCGGCCTTGATGATCTCCTGCTTGTGGTAGATGTCGTCGAGGAAGGCGTTGAGGGCGATGACCCGCTGCTCGATGCCCTGGGCGAGCTTGCGCCACTCCCGGCCGGAAATGATGCGCGGGATGATGTCGAAGGGGATGAGCTTTTCGGAACTGTCAGCGTGTCCATAGACCGCGAAGGTGATGCCGGTCTTTCGAAAGAGGTTCTCGGCGTCCCTAGATTTGGCGATCAGGCGGGCCCGATCCTGTCCTTCATACCAGTCATGGTAGTTTTCGTATGGCTGCCGCGGGTTTGTGTCCGCGTTCATCATTTCATCAAATGCCAAAGGCGTGTTCCCCATTTTTCGCCATTTGAGTACAATAGCCCGGTCAATGCAAGAACCATGCTCAATTAGCGAGGAAGAATTCTCACACCGCTTTGAGCACCAGGAAACCGGCCGTAACGACGGTTTTTTGCGAGGACATTTACAACCGGTTCTGTCTCCTCTGGTTCCGTTGCTGAAAACATGGGCAGATGCTGAAAAGCTGCCCCTTCCGTGCCCGAGCATCGACGAGGCCGTGCCGGGCGCTCGCGTCTCGATTGTTCTTTAGGGCAGGCGGAAACGAAAACGGCGGGCCGAAGCCCGCCGTTCCCTAAATCGATAATGGTTGCCTGCGCTTACGCTTGTTCGCGGCGCTGGCCTTCCGAGCGGCGCGGCTTGCCGTGCTGGTTCGGGCGGCCCTGGCCGTTGCCGCCGCCGTGGTTGCGGTTCTGGCGCTCGCCCTGCTTCTGCGGCGGTCGGCCGCCATGGGCGCGCTTGCCGGCTGCCGGTGCGCCGCCTTCGGAGGCCTGTGCGCCTTCGCCGAAGGGCTTGCGCTGCGGGCGCTGGGCGGCACGGCCTGCGCCGGAACGCTGGCCGCCGCCGTTGCGGCCCTTGCGCGACTTGCCGCCGGGGCCCGCCGTGACGACGGCCGGGGCTTCGCCGCTGGCGACAGCGATCTTGATGCCCATCAGCTTCTCGATGTCGCGCAGCAGGTGCGCTTCGTCAGGCGCGCAGAAGGCGATGGCGATGCCGTCGCGGCCGTTGCGGGCCGTGCGGCCGATGCGGTGGACATAGGCATCCGGCACTTCCGGCAGGTCGTAGTTGTAGACGTGGGTGACGCCCGGAATGTCGATGCCGCGGGCGGCGACGTCGGTGGCGACCAGCACGCGGGTCTCGCCGTCACGGAAGGACTTGAGGGCGCGCTCGCGCTGGCCCTGGCTCTTGTTGCCGTGGATGGAGGCGGCCTTGAAGCCGACCTGGTCGAGGTGCTTCATCAGCTTCTCGGCGCCGTGCTTGGTGCGCGAGAAGACGAGCGACAGGCCGTCCGGGTTGGCGGTGAGCGTCTGCTTGAGGATCTGGGTCTTGTGGTCCTTGCCGGGCACGAAGTGCACGTACTGCTCCACCTTGTCGGCGGCCTTGCCGGGCGGGGTGACCTCGACCTTCTTCGGGTTGACGAGGTATTCGCCGGCAAGCTCGCCGATCAGCTTCGGCATGGTGGCCGAGAAGAGCAGCGTCTGGCGGTTCTTCGGGACGAGCTTGGAGATTTTGCGCAGGTCGTGGATGAAGCCGAGGTCGAGCATCTGGTCGGCCTCGTCGAGCACGAGGTAGCGGGCCTGCGTCAGCGTCACGGCCTTGCGGGCGACGAGATCGAGCAGGCGGCCGGGGGTGGCGACGAGGATGTCGGTGCCGCGGCTCAGCATTTCAGACTGCTTGTTGATCGAGGCGCCGCCGACGACGGTGACAACGCGCAGCGGCGTCTTCTTCACGAAGTCGCGCAGGTTGTCGGCGATCTGGTTCACCAGTTCGCGGGTCGGGGCGAGGATCAGGGCGCGGATGTTGCGCGGGTCGGGACGGCGTGCTTCGGCAAGCAGCTTTTCGATCATCGGCAGGCCGAAGGCCGCCGTCTTGCCGGTGCCGGTCTGGGCGAGGCCGATCAGGTCGCTGCCTTCCATGACGAGCGGGATGGCCTTTTCCTGGATCGGCGTCGCTTTTTCGAAGCCGAGGGCGGAAAGGGTAGCGACGATGGTCTTCGAGAGGCCGAGGTCGTGGAAAGTGGTCAAGTGAATACCTTTCGGGGCGCCAAACGACTTTCCCGAAACGCAGTTGCGGACGCAAAACCGCGTCACACTTTTGCTGCAACTGCTTCGGGCCGGAAACGCACCATGCGCTTCCGGTTTCGTTCGGCGTCAAGAACCCCGCGTGAATTGGGAACTTGTGGGTTGGTTGGCTATCGTCTGCGCAGTCATCCGCAAATGGGAGGCGGATCGGTCTCTTGCGCTTGTCCTTCTCAGCATCCCGGTATCGGGAAATCTTTGGCTCGCTCACGCGGCGGCCGAAGGGCGACGCTGCGGCTCATGTCGTTGTTTTGCGCCGAAAAGTCAAGTGCTAGTTTCGCAGGTGCGAAAGGATCGGCGCTCAATCCATGATGAGATCGAAATCGGCCGCCGCTGAAACCGCACCGTTGATCAGGATCTCGATGCGGTGCGTGCCGGGATAGTAGACCCGCGTCGTGATGGGCCGGATCGCGTGGTCCTTGCCGATCGTCTGGCGCGCGCCCGCCGCAAGCTCGATCTGCTTCCACTTGAACACTTTCGGCGCCAGCGTACCGTTCGCTTTCACGTGATGGATCGCATAGTCGATCATCAGCCGCTGCGGCACCGTGTCCGCATTCGTCACGGCGATGGAAAAGCCGAGCCTGTCGCCGAAGACGACGGAGGGCGTGTCGATCGTCAATGTCGCGCCGATGCCCCTGGCGGCGGCGAAGCCGAAATTGGCAAGCGCCCTCGCATCGCCTTTCTTGAGCAGGGTGCGGGAGGCATGGCGCAGCAACTGCCGCCGCTCGGCCGATGCGTCCGCGATGTGGCGCTCGACGAAACCGGCGACGAGCGAAGGGTGATCCTTGGCGATGTCGTTGAGGCTGTTGGCGACCGAGCGGCGCACATAGTCCTCGGGGTCGTCGAGCAGGGCGAGAAGGATCGGCAGGATGGGCTGCGGATCCTTCACCAGCGCCGGCAGGCGCATCGCCCAGGGCAGGCGGGGGCGGGTGCCCTCGCTGGCCAGCCGGCGGACATGGTGGTTCGCATCCGCCGTCCAGCCGGAGATTTCCGCAAGCGCCCGATCCTGGTCGGCATGGATGAAGCGGCGGATGCCGAACTCGGCGGTGAAATGCGGCGTCAGGGCCTTCAGCAAAGCGAGCGACAGGTCGAAATGCCCGAGGCCGTGCTGGGAAACGAACTGGTTGACCGGCAGCAGCGCCCAGCCGGAAAGCCCCGGCCCATCGGCGGCGGGCAAGGCCCTGCGCAGGATATCCGAGGCTCCGGCATAGTCGGCGGGCAGCGTCGCCGTCAGTGCGTCCTTGATCCGCTCGGCCCGCTGCATCAGTTCCAGCGTGTCCATGTCCTGCGTCGCAAGGCGGACGAATCGTGCGGCGTCGAAATCCGGCGCCGCGCGGGAAATGTGCCCCGCCATGTCCTTCACCAGTCCGGGATGCAGCAGGTTCTTCAACGGTTCGGCCATGGGTCTCTCCTGTCGTCAACGCTACCCTAGCGAGCCTTCGAGGCATCGCGATAGGGGATCGCTCCCTTTCCAACAGCTTCGTGGAACGCGCCACCCGGAACATGCGGCGGCGCGTTGCGTTGGATCAACACGCATCCTGCCACAATCCTGTTGGATGCTTCTCGACGCAGAGCGATCTGCGTGTCCATGAACCTCGCTACGGGAGTGAAACATGACCGCCACGACTTGGATTCTCGCCGCCGACGGCAATCAGGCTCGCCTGCTCAAGGGCGTGAACCTGTTGAAGGACGACCAGCAGAGCCCGGAGCAGGAAGTCTTTCGCTGGGAGCCGAAGAAGGCGCAGGACATTATGGCCGACAAGCCGGGCCGCAGCCATTCCTCGGTCGGCCACGGGCGCTCAGCCATGGAATATTCGAGCGATCCGGTGCGCGAAGAACAGCAGAAGTTCACCGCAGAAGTCGCCGGCCGCATCGATGACTATGCGGCCGAAGGCGCCTTCGACCGTCTCGTCGTGTGCGCCGCGCCGCAGACGCTCGGCGACCTGCGCAGCAAGCTGTCGGACAAGTCGCGCACGCTGACCATGGCCGAGATCGACAAGAACTTCTCCAACCTGCCGACGGAGAAGCTGATCTCCTCCGTCCGCTCGATCATGTTCAATGCCTGACTTCTTTTTTTAAAAGTCGGTCGGAACGCCGCCCTCTTCCTTGCGTCTGGCGACGAACGCATCCAGTTCGTCCTCGATCGCAGGGTCGAGCGGCGGCTTTTCGTAGGCGTTGAGCTTTTCCTTGAAGACCCGGTTGGCGTGGTCGTAGGTGGTCGGCCGGCCGGCTTCCGTCCATGTCTCGAAATTGCGCCAGTCGGAGAGGATCGGCGAATAGAAGGCGGTCTCGTAGCGCGCCAGCGTGTGCGGCGTACCGAAGAAGTGTCCACCCGGGCCGACGTCGCGCACGGCATCGAGGCCGAGCGCCTCGGTGCTGACGTCGAGTGGCGTCAGGTACTCCGCCACCATCTGCAGCATGTCCACGTCGAGGATGAACTTCTCGAAGGAGGCCGTGAGGCCCCCCTCGCTCCAGCCGGCCGAATGCATGATGAAGTTGCCGCCGCCCTGCGTCAGCGCCCAGAGCGAGAAGGCCGATTCGTAGGCCGCCTGCGCATCCAGCGTGTTGGAAGCGTTGGTGTTCGAGGTGCGGTAGGGAATGTTGTACTTGCGCGCGAGCTGGCCGCCGGCGATGACCGCCTTCATGTATTCCGGCGTGCCGAAGGCCGGCGCGCCCGTCTTCATGTCGACATTGGAGGTGAAGCCGCCATACATGACCGGCGCGCCCCGGCGCACCATCTGCGTGAAGGCGATGCCGGCCAGCGCCTCGGCATTCTGCTGCACCACCGCACCCGCGATCGTCACCGGCGCCATGGCCCCGGCGAGCGTGAAGGGCGTCACGACGACGACCTGGTTACGCGCCGACATCTCGATGATCCCCTGCAGCATCGGCCCGTCGAGGCGCAGCGGCGAGGAGGTGTTGATGATGGTGAAGAGCGAGGGCTCGCGCTCCATCTGGTCCATGGAAATGCCACGGCCGATGCGGGCGATCTCGATGCCGTCGAGATTGCGCTGGCGGCCGAGCGAATAGACGTGGAAGACCTTGTCCGTCAGCTTCGCCATGTCGGACAGGCAGTCGAGGTGGCGGATCGAGGCATGGATGTCGATCGGCTCGACCGGGTAGCCGCCGGTCGTGTGGATGACGTCGTAGGACTGGGCGAGCTTGACGAGCTTGCGGAAGTCTTCCTGGTTGCCGGCCCGTCGGCCGCCCTCTCGGTCCGCGACGAAGGGCGCGGAGGCGATCTGCGCGAAGACGAGGTTGTTGCCGCCGATCTCGACGTTCCGCATCGGGTTGCGGGCATGCATGGTGAAGGTCGGGGGGACGCAGGCCATCATCTCCATGATCAGGCCGCGATCGAAGCGCACCCGGTCGGTGCCCGGCGTCACCTCGGCGCCGGCCGCCTTCATGCGCTCGCGCGCTTCCGGCAGGATGATGTCCATGCCGATCTCTTCGAGGATCGTCAGCGAGGCTTGGTGAACCGCCTCCAGCGCATCCTCGGAGAGCACGGCGGACCTGGCGGTGGTGTTGACGAGGTTGAGGTATTTTGCGGTGGCCGGCGCGCGCTTGACGCGCTCGGCGCTGCGGCCGCCGCTCCGGCGCCGGCGCTCGACGGGCGCTTCGCCTGCGTCGGTCTCCGGCTGTTCGAGGTGGTTTTCGAGCTTGATCACGTCACCCATCTGCGGCGCGTCCCCGGTCTGGTTTGCCTCTCGCTTCCTATCGCATATCCCGCGGCGCCATGCCCCCGCCATTTGCGACAGGCGCGTGCTCTCGTGGATAAGCGGCGAGGTCCGCTCCAGTTCTGGCAACAAACGGTTAACCATCCATTCAAGGATTGGTGATACTCCCCGAGAGGTATTAATCCCTCCCTCCGTCCCGCTTCGGGGAGCGCATGACGTGACTGAATCTCAAGACGAATTGCTGGTGGCGGCCTGCGCGCGCGTTCGCGAACACCCGCATCCGGCCTACGTCAAGAGCAGCGAACTGCGCTATCTCGCGGTGAACGAGGCCTATGCGCGCCTCTTCGGCCATGCTCCTGCCGAGATGATCGGCCTGCGCAGCGACGAGACCGGCGAGGCGCCGGGTCATGGCGACCGGGACGATCCGGAACGCCGCTGCCTGATTTTCGGCAATGCCGAGCGCGCCCGCTACATCCATCCCTTCGGCGGCGGCGTTTTCGACATCGCGCTGAAGCGCGAGCGGATTTCCCCGACGCTCTCCATCCTCGTCGGCCTCTTCACGCCCTCCGTCGAGGCGCTGGCGACGACGGTCCGTGCCGCCGCCAATGGAAACGGCGATGACGGCGAACGGGAGACCGGGCGCAGCTTGCAGCCGCAGGCGCATGCGCATGTCGAAGGCGCGCTCGATGCGGTGGGAGCCGGCGTTGCCGTCTTCAGCGCCGACAACCGGTTGAGCTACGCCAATCGCAGCATGCGGGAATTCTACCGCGTCCTCATCGGCGAGGTCGCGGACGGTCCCGTCAGCCTTGCCGCGGTGACGGAGGCCCTGCACGACATCGAGGTGGGACGCACCACGGCGGCCGAGCGCGAGCGCTGGGTGGCGGCGCGGCTCTCCAGCTACGATCTTCCGCTCTACGAATCCGTCGCCCGCATGGCGGGCGGCTGGGTCCGGCTCGTCACGCAGCGCCGCGAGGATGGCGCGCTCGTCGTGCTGCGGCTGGACGTGACGGCGCAGAAGGAAAGCGAAGGGCGGCTGAAGCAGCATTCGCAGGAGATCAGCCTCTACCGGGCGCTGCTCGACGAATTGCCCGTCGCCAGCTTCATGCGCGACGAGAACCAGCGCATGATCTTCGCGAACCGGGCCTATGTCGAACTGACGGGACGCCAGCCGGAGGAGTTGCTGGGGCTCACCACGCTGGAAATGTATCCGGAGCAGGGGGAGGCGTTCCACGGGCAGAACCAGTTCGTGCTGGATACCGGCGAGCTGTTCGAATCCGAGATCGACTATATCCGCGCGGACGGTTCGGTTCTGCCGACGATCTCGCGGCTTTACCGCGTCACGACGCTGGATGACAAGAACTACCTGATCGGCTCGATCACCGATACGACGGTGCTGAAGAAGCGCGAGGACCAGCTCATCGAGACGCAGCGCCGGGCCGAAGCGGCGCGGTCGGACCTCGAAAGCGTCGTGGAATCGCTTCCCGTCGGCATCGTCGTCGTGGACGAAAGGGGCGACATCGACCTCGTGAACGGCGCCTTCGAGGAGCTCTGGGACGGCGCGCTGCCGCCGATGAAGGGCCGGCCGCTCGCGGAGCTCCTGCGCTTCCAGCGCGCGCAGGGCGGCATCAGCGGCGAGGGCGGGCCGCACGACGAAGGATACGAGGCATGCCTTGCCGGCATCCGCACGGGCGAGACGCCCGCGCGCGAGGTGACCTATGCCAGCGGCCGGACGGTGATCGAGGCCGGCTGCATGGTCTCCGGCGGCCGCTGCCTGCTGACCTATATCGACATCACCGAGCGACGCGAACGCGAGCGCGAAGTGCTCGAAACCCGCAGCGCGCTGGAAGAGGTCGGCAGCCTCGTCAAGGATGCGGTCTCCTCGATGAGCCAGGGCCTGCTCATCATCGAGGACGGCGTCGTGGTGCTCTCCAACGAGGCACTTTCCACCATGATCGCCATGCCACACGACCTGCTGCAGCCGGGCGCGCTGGTCAAGGATGTGCTGCAGAGCTGCATCGATCGCAGGATTGCCGGTTTTTCCGGCGAGGAGCCCGTCGATGCAAGCGAGTTTGGCAAGATCCTGTTCACCGGCAAGCCGGCCTCGCTGACGGTGTTCAGCGGCTACGAGCGCTGGTTGCGCCTAGACGTGACGCCGACGAGCCGTGGTCGCAGCGTCATGGTCTTCTCCGATATCACCGACCTCAAGAGCCGCGAGGACGAACTGCGCCGCTTGGTCGCCCGCGCCGAGATGGCCGACAAGGCGAAGTCGGAATTCCTGGCCAATATGAGCCACGAGATCCGCACGCCCATGAACGGCGTGCTCGGCATGGCGGAACTGCTCGCCAAGTCGAACCTCGACACGCGGCAGAAGACCTTCATCGACATCATCGTGAAATCCGGCAACGCCTTGCTGACGATCATCAACGACATCCTCGATTTTTCGAAGATCGATGCGGGCCAGATGACGCTGCGCGACGTCGCCTTCAGCCCGGTCGAGGCGATCGAGGACGTGGCGACGCTGCTGTCGGCGAAGGCGGCGGAAAAGGACATCGAACTCGTCGTGCGCGGGGCGGCGAACATGCCGGCGGCGGTGATAGGCGATGCCGGGCGCTTCCGCCAGATCGTCACCAATCTCGTCGGCAATGCCGTCAAGTTCACCGACCGCGGCCATGTCCTCATCGACCTTGCCTCGAATACGACCGAGGAGGGCGTCGAGATCGTCATCCGCGTCGAGGATACCGGCACCGGCATTCCGACCGAGAAGATGGAATCGATCTTCGAGAAGTTCTCGCAGGTCGATGCCTCCTCGACGCGCCGGCATGAGGGCACCGGCCTCGGCCTTGCCATCACCGACGGGCTGACGCGACTTTTCGGCGGCACGCTGACCGCGACGAGCGAAGTCGGCAAGGGATCGGCCTTCATCGCGCGCCTGCCGATGGCGCTTGCCGTCGCCTCGCTGCCGGCCCGTATCGTGCCGGCAAAGGCGCCCGGCGCCCGCTTGCTGGTCGTCGATGCGCACGATCTTTCCCGCAAGGCGGCCCACGACATGCTGCTCGACTGGGGGTTCGATGCGACCGCAGTCGGTTCGGAGACGGAGGCGCTTGCCGTGCTCACGGCGGCCGCGGACATGGGCGTGGCGGTGGACGCGATCCTGATCGACTATCGGCCGGACCACTCGCCCGGCTTCGTGCGCACGCTGCGCGACAGCGCCGCGACCGCAGGCATATCCGTGATCGTGCTCACCTCGATGAACCTGCCGGCCGAAGACCCGTTGCTCTCTTCGCAGGACATTCAGGCCCATCTCATGAAGCCGGTGCGTGCCGATCTCCTGCGCGAGACGGTATCGGACGTGCTGCGCGCCATGCGCGGAACGAAGACGCTGTCTTCCGCGACGGGCGAGGGCAAGGTCCTGCCGCTGCGCCCGCATGCCGCGCCGACGGCGGCGGCGGCGGTAGGCGAGGCGCTGGACGTACTGGTCGCCGAGGACAACGAGGTCAACCAGATACTCTTCACCCAGATGCTCATGGCATCCGGCCTCCGCTTCAGGCTGGTCGACAACGGCGAGGAGGCCGTCGCGGTTTTTCGCGCGAGCCGGCCGCGTATGATCCTGATGGACATCTCCATGCCGGTGATGAACGGCCTGCAGGCGAGCCGGGCGATCCGCGAACTCGAAAGCGGTAGCGCTCGCCGCGTGCCGATCGTCGCCGTCACCGCCCATGTGCTCGATGGTGATCGTGAGGAATGCCTTGCCGCCGGCATGGACGACTATCTGGCGAAGCCGATCAGCATCGAGAAGCTCGAGGAAAAGCTCGACCGCTGGCTGAAGCACGGCAAGGCGCAGGCCGCCAACGGTACGCTGCACTAGAGTTTGTCAGGGAAAAGTGGGAACCGGTTTTCCCGAAAAGACAAACGAAAACAAAAGAATTTGGAGCATGTCTGATTCAATCTGAACCTGACACGCACTAAGCCTTCAAGCGGCCTGCTTTTCTCCGCAGAGCATTTCGCGCTTTCCGGCAAAACCCGGCCGCCGCTCGACTGCAAAGCCCGCGGCGGCAAGATTGCGCCGCACGAAGCCGGCCGCCGCATAGGTCGCAAAGCGTCCGCCGGGAACGGTGAGGCCGAAGACCGCCGCCATCAGCTCCGCCGACCACATGTCCGGGTTGCGGGACGGCGCGAATCCGTCGAGATACCAGGCGTCGAAGGGCTGTATCTCCGCAGCCAGGCTGTCGAGCGCGGCGCCGCAGACGACGGTGAGACGCACGCGCGGTTCCAGCTCGATCTCGACGCGGCCTGCCGGCCTGTCCGGCCATCGGGCGGTCAGCGCCATGCGTTCCCGGGCGATCTCCGGCCAGTGCGAAAGCGCCCGGTCGATATCGGCGCGCGCCATCGGAAAGCGCTCGAAGGACGTGAAATGAAGGCTTGCGCCGCCCGGTGCCGTCGCCTGCCATTGCCGCCATGTCTCGCAGAGATTGAGACCGGTGCCGAAGCCGAGTTCGCCGATGCGGAAGGGGTCTTCGCGCTGCCAGCGGTCCGGCAGCCCGTTGCCCGAGAGAAAGACGTGGCCGCATTCCAGCCGGCCGTCGCTGCGGCAATAAAAGTGGTCGTCAAAGGCGGGCGAATAGGGCATATCGCCTTCGTGCCAGTCGAGGACCGCTTGGGTCTGCGGCGTATTTTCAGGGTCGTGATCAGCCATGGCAGATGCCGATAGTCGCGTGAAGGCCGCCGGTCAACCGGCCGTGGACCTCCTCGTCGCCGGCGGCGGGGTCATGGGCCTGTGGACCGCGCTTTTCGCGGCGCGCGACGGCCTATCCGTGCGCCTCGTCGAAAAGCGGACGATCGGGGCCGGCGCCAGCGGCGGCGTGCTCGGCGCGCTGATGCCGCATCTGCCGGACCGCTGGAACGCCAAGAAGGCGTTTCAATTCGCGGCGCTGGTTTCACTGGAAACGGATATCGCCGCGCTTGAGGCCGAAACGGGTCTTTCCGCCGGCTACCGCCGCTCCGGCCGCCTCATTCCGCTGGCAAAGCCCCACAACCGCGACATCGCCCTCGGCCATGCGCGGGATGCGCTCTCGGTATGGAAGACACCCGACCGTTCCTTCGCATTTGAGGTGCTGGACGGCGCTCCCGTCGCCGGTTGGCCGGCGGATGCCGCCATGGCGCATGGACTGGTCCACGACCAACTTGCCGCCCGCCTCGCGCCCCGCTCGCTGCTTGCGGCCCTGCGCGCCGCGCTCGACAGAATGCCGAACGTGACGCTCAGCGAAGGCGTCGGCATCGAAACGCTTGAGCCCGCGGCCGGCCTTGCCCGCCTGGATGACGGCACCAGCGTCGTTTTCGCCGACTGCGTGCTGGCGGCCGGTGTCGAAACCTTTGCCTTGCTCTCTCCACTCAATCCACCGCTTGCCAGGCCGGTCGGCATGGCGGTGAAAGGGCAGGCGGCCTTGCTCGAAGCGCCGGTAGATCCGTCCCTGCCGGTGATCTTCGCCGATGGTCTCTACATCTTGCCGCATGAAAACGGCCTCGTGGCGGTGGGCAGTACCAGCGAGAACACCTTTAACGACCCCCTGAACACGGATGTCCTGCTGGATGTCCTGATCGACAAGGCGCGCGATATGGCGCCGGTTCTGGCGAAGGCGCCCGTCGTGGAGCGCTGGGCGGGGCTGCGGCCCAAGGCGATCGGCCGCGAGCCGATGGTCGGCCGGCATCCGGACCACGCGAATGTCAGCCTGATGACCGGCGGCTTCAAGGTAAGCTTCGGCATGGCGCATGCGCTGGCGCGCGCGGTGCTGGACGAAATCAAGGGCGGCACGCTTGACGTACCGCCCTCGTTCACCGTCGCGGCCCACTTCAAGGAAGCCGGACGGATCTAGGCTCTCGTCACATCCAGTACGGCGGCACGCCGTAATAGTCGTGGATCACCTTGCCGTTGCGGCGGTTCCAGTCGTATTCGGCATCGCTTTCATAGTGTGGTGCCTGCTCGACCTGCTCCTTCGTCACATCGACGCGGTAACCGCCGAGGCCTTCGTCATAATTCAGCTTGCTCCAGGGCAGCGGATAATGGTCGTGACCGATGCCGAGGAAACCGCCGAAACTGAGCACGGCGTAGGAGACATGACCGCTGCGCTTGTCGAGGATAAGGCGTTCCACCGAGCCGATATGCTTGCCATCGGCGCCGTAGACGCTGGTGCCTTCGACCTTGTCGCTGGCGATCAGATCCTGGGTTTCGCGAATGTTTGCGTCCTGCATGGCCATAGGTGTTTCTCCTTGGTTGTCATGGACAGGAAACGGGCCAAGGCGGTATTGGTTCCTCTGCATGGGGTTATGCACCCGATTCAATTCGACTTCCGGCCGTCCGATGCACGGTTGAGCCCATTCCCGAGGTGATCGAATGACTGACAAGATTCTTCCGCGCGACCTGATCGGTTACGGCCGCACTCCGCCGCAGGTCCGCTGGCCGGGCGATGCGAATATCGCCGTGCAATTCGTGATCAACTACGAGGAAGGCGGCGAAAGCTGCATCCTCGACGGGGACGCGGCGTCGGAATCGCTCCTGTCGGAAATCGTCGGCGCGCAGCCCTGGCCGGGCCAGCGCAACCTCAACATGGAATCGATCTACGAATACGGCTCGCGCGCCGGCTTCTGGCGCCTGCACCGCCTGTTCACCAGCCGCAACGTAACCACCACGGTCTATGGCGTGACGCTCGCCATGGCGCGCAACCCGGAGGCCGTGGCCGCCATGAAGGAAGCCGGCTGGGAAATCGCCAGTCACGGCTACCGCTGGCTGGAATACAAGGACTATTCCGAGGAGAAGGAACGCGAGCACATCCGCGAGGCGGTGCGCCTGCACAAGGAATTGACCGGTTCCCATCCGCTCGGCATGTACCAGGGCAAGCCCTCGTCGAACACGCTGCGCCTCGTCATGGAGGAGGGCGGCTTCGTCTATTCCTCCGATTCTTATGCCGACGACCTGCCTTATTGGGTGCCGGGCCTCGACGGCGAGCCCTTCCTGATCATCCCCTATACGCTCGAAACCAACGACATGCGTTTTGCCACGCCGCAGGGGTTCAATGCCGGCGACCAGTTCTTCAACTATCTGAAGGACGCCTTCGACGTGCTGTACCAGGAAGGCAAGGAAGGCAGCCCGAAGATGCTGAACATCGGCCTGCATTGCCGCCTCGTCGGCCGGCCGGGCCGCGTCGCCGCGCTCGCGCGCTTCGTCGATTACGTGCTCGGCCACGAGAAGGTCTGGATTCCGCGCCGCATCGACATCGCGCGCCACTGGATCGAGAACCACCACCCCTCGAAAGGCAAGGGCGCATGATCGACCGCACCGATTTCCTCGACCGCTTCGGCGGCGTCTTCGAGCACTCGCCGTTCATCGCCGAGCGCGCGCTCGATGCCGGTGCCGTCGCCCTGCCGCTGACGGCGGCGGGCGTGCATGCCGCGCTGACGGACGCCTTCCGCAAGGCGAGCCATGCCGAACAGCTCGGCGTGCTCACCGCCCATCCGGACCTTGCCGGCAAGCTGGCGATCGCCGGCGGGCTTACCGAGGACAGCCGCAAGGAACAGGCCGGCGCCGGCCTCGACCGGCTGAGCCCCGCCGAGCACGCCCGGTTCACCGAGCTCAACACCGCTTACATGGAAAAATTCGGCTTCCCCTTCATCATTGCGGTCAAAGGGCTTGACAAGGACGACATCCTTGCGGCCTTCGAAAGACGCATCGGCAATTCGACCGATGACGAATTCGAAACCGCGAAAAGCCAGGTGGAGCGCATCGCGCTCCTCCGGTTGAATGCTCTGCTCCCCGGAGATTGACGATGCCCGACTACCAACGACCGCCCTTCCTCTCCCCGGGAGGGCTGTCCGATGGCTGAGATACTGAAGATCCAACCGCTGACCCAGGACGCCTTCGCCCCCTTCGGCAAGGTGATCGAGGCCGATCCCGCCTCCATGCGCTATATCAACGGCGGCACGACGGAGCGTTACCACGCGCTCACCGAGGTCGAAGCCGTGGGCGAGGACGCCAAGGTCATCATAAACCTCTTCCGGGGCAGCCCGCGCGCCTTCCCCTATGCCGTCGGCATGATGGAGCGCCATCCCTTCGGCAGCCAGAGCTTCTCGCCGATCGACGACCGGCCCTGGCTCGTCGTGGTGGCCGAGGACGAGGGCGGCAAACCGGGCCGGCCGCAGGTCTTCCGCGCCGGCGGACGGCAGGGCGTGAACTACCGCCGCAACGTGTGGCACCATCCGCTGATCGCGGTCGGTGCCGTCAGTGATTTCCTCGTCGTCGACCGTCTGGGCGGCGGCGTCAACCTCGAAGAATCCTTCTTCGACACACCGTTCATCATCGAACAGCCCTGAGAGGAACCATGAGCAAGACTGGCCGCCTGACGACCCACGTTCTCGATACCGCACTCGGCAAGCCCGCCGCGGGCCTCAGGATCGATCTCTACTGGATCGAGAACGAGGAGCATCAGCATATCGTGAGCGCCGTCACGAACGACGACGGCCGTGTCGATGCTCCGCTCGTCGAAGGCGTCGGCTTCATGGCCGGCACCTACGAACTGGTCTTCCATGCCGGAGAGTACCTGCGCGCGAGCGGCGCCGCCGTCACCGAGCCGGCCTTCCTCGACCGCATCCCGCTGCGCTTCGGCGTCGCCGATCCGTCGAGCCACTACCACGTACCGCTGCTGCTCTCGGCCTATAGCTACTCGACCTATCGCGGCAGCTAAAGGATCGCCTTCATCGGCTTGCCCGCCACATAGGTCTCGCGCACGGCGCGGTCGTCGCCGAGCGTCTGGAGCAGGAAGAGTTCGTCGGTAAGCGAGCGCACCACTTCCATCTTCAGCGCCATGGCGGGCGTGGCGGCGGCGTTGAGCACCACGAAGTCGGCATCCGTGCCGGCTTCCAGCGTGCCGATCCGGTCCGACAGGGATAGCGCTTCGGCATTGCCGAGCGTCATATGGTAGAAGCTCTCGAACGGGTTCAGCCGCTCGCCCAGCAATTGCTGGATCTTGTAGGCCTCGTCCATCGTCTTCAGCATGGAATAGCTGGTGCCGCCACCGATGTCGGTGGCAAGGCCGATGCGCACTGGCCTCTCGCGCCGCGACGGGCTTTTCAGCGGGAAGAGGCCGGAGCCGAGGAAGAGGTTGGAGGTCGGGCAGTGCACCGCCACCGCGCCGGCCTCGCTCATGGCGTCCGCCTCGCGATCCGACAGATGGATGCAGTGGCCGAACAGGCTTTTCGGGCCGAGCAGGCCGTATTTCGCATAGACGTCGGTATAGTCGATCGCATCCGGGTAGAGTTCGCCGGTGAAGCGGATCTCGTCGTGGTTTTCCGACAGGTGCGTCTGGATGTGGAGATCGGGAAATTCGCGGGCGAGGGCGGCGGCCATCTCCATCTGGGCCGGCGTCGAGGTGATGGCGAAGCGCGGCGTGATGGCGACGTGGTTGCGGCCCTTGCCGTGCCATTCGGCGATCACCGCGCGGGTCTCGTCATAGCCCATTTCCGGCGTGTCCTGCAGGCCCTGCGGGGCGTTGCGGTCCATCATCACCTTGCCGCCGACCATGCACATGCCGCGCTTCAGGGCCTCCGCGAAATAGGCGTCGGCCGAGGTCTTGTGCACGGAGCAATAGGCAACCGCCGTCGTGGTGCCGTGGCGGATCATCTCGTCGTAGAAATGGCGGGCGATGCGGGCGGCGTGCTCGCTTTCGACGAAGCGGCATTCCTCCGGGAAGGTATAGGTGTTCAGCCATTCGAGCAGGTTTGCGGCATAGGAGCCGATGACCTGCATCTGCGGGAAGTGCAGGTGCGTGTCGATGAGGCCCGGCAGGATGAGGTGCGGGCGGTGGTCGATCTCTTCCGCGTCGTCGCGCGCCTCGGCGCGCACGGCGGCATAGGAGCCGACGGCGACGATCCGGCCGTCCACCACCAGCAGGCCGCCATCCTCCTCGTAGCGGTAGCTTGCGGCATCGTCGATCGATTCGGGACGTCGGAGGAAGGAGAGCAGGCGTCCGCGGATCAGGGTTTCGGTCATGGCGGTCTTCCTTCTGCGACGGTTTGGAGCCAAACGGTGATGCGGGCGCGCGCTTGCCGGTGGCCGGGCCGGTTACCGGTCGGGCGACCCGCCTGCAGATAGATCCCGCCGGCATGAAGGGCAATCGCCAAATTGCCAAGGCGCCCCAAGGCATTACAACGCGTCGAAAGCGCCCTATATGGACTCCATGTTTGAACCATATCTGCATCGCTGGCATCTGGTGCCGGATGGCGATCCGATCGAGACGCATACCAGCAGCCTTCTGCCGGTAAGGCAAGCCGGCAGGAAGGCCATGCTGAAGCTGGCGCGGGCGGACGAGGAGCGCCGCGGCGGTTCCCTGATGGCGTGGTGGGCTGGCGTGGGAGCCGCGCCCGTCCTTGCCCATGCGGGCGAGGCCCTGCTGATGGAGCGTGCCGACGGGGAGCAATCGCTCTCGCAGATGGCGCGGGCGGGCAGGGACGAGGAGGCATGCCGCATCCTCTGCGCCACGGCATGGCGGCTGCATGCGCCGCGGCGGCAGCCGCTGCCGGATCTCGTCCCGCTCGCGCAGATTTTCCGTGCGCTGGAACCCGCGGCAAGGACGCATGGCGGGATTCTCGAACGCTGCGCGAAAGCGGCCGACCTGCTGTTGGCCACACCGAAAGACATCGTCGTCCTGCATGGCGACCTTCACCACGAAAACGTGCTGGATTTCGGCGATCGCGGCTGGCTGGCGATCGATCCCAAGGGCCTGCACGGCGAGCGGGGTTTCGACTTCGCCAATATTTTCACGAACCCCGACCTGTCCGATGCGCGCATTCCGGTGGCGACCGATCCACAGCGGTTTGCCCGCCGGCTCGCCGTCGTGTGCGAGGCCGCGTCGCTGGACAGGGAGCGCCTGCTGCTGTGGATACTTGCCTGGTGCGGGCTGTCATGGGCGTGGTTTATCGAGGACGGCGATCCGGCGCCGATCAACCGCGCGGTTGCCGAACTCGCGGCCGCCCAGCTCGCTCTGTGATCCCGGTAAAGCCTTTCAGCCAGTGGCTATGAAGGACGTCCCTTGGGTATCGGCACATCCACCACGTTTTCATCGGCCCATGTGCTGATCGCGCGGACCTGGCCGGGTATCTGGTCCCGCAGGTAGGAGTCATGTCCCGGCAAGCCCATCGGATAGAGCGCGTCGCGGCTCGCCTCGTAGGCGGCGCTCTTGTCGGTGCACAGGCGAACGCGCATGTCCTCCGGCGCGACACCGGTGCGGTTTTTCAGATTCTCCACCGGCCCCGCGCCGGAAGGCAGGCGGCCGTCGAAGGCCTGCGTGAAATATTGCGCGGAGCGTTCGTTGCGCTCGCGTTCCGTCGTCGCGCCCAGGATGACGACCATCACGCGCCGCGCATTGCGCGTGGCCAGCGCGACGATATTGCGCCCGGAGGCGCAGATGAAACCGGTCTTCATGCCGATCGTGCCGCTGAAGCGGGTCAGCAGCAGGTTGTTGGACTTGATCTCCTTGCCGTCGATCGTGACGGCCGAGGCCTGGAAGAAGCGGCGATGTTCGGGGAACAGGCGGTCCACCTCCATGCCGAGGATCGCGAGGTCGCGGGCAGTCGTGTAGTTCTTTGGGTCCGACAGGCCGTTCGGATTGGCAAAATGGGTACCCGTCAACCCGAGGCGGGTTGCCGCTTCGTTCATGCGCTTTACGAAGGATTTCTCGTCGGAACCCACGGCTTCCGCCAGCGCGACGGCGACGTCGTTCGCCGAGGCGGTGAGCATGGCGAAGAGCGCGTCTTCCAGCGTCATCGTCCGCCCGAAGGTCAGGCCGGATTCGAGAAAGGCCTGTTTTGTCGCGTTGCGGGTCATGGTGACGGGGGTCGTCATGTTCACTTCGCCGGCGCGGAGGGCTTCGAACACGACGAACGCCGTCATGAGCTTGGTCGTGGAGGCCGGATACCAGGGCGCGCCGGCATCCTCCTGATAAAGCACCTGATGGCTTTCGGCATCGACGACGAGCACGGGCGTCGCATGGGCCGGTGCATACAGGAAAAGCGATGCGAGCAACGCCAATCTTTTCCATGGCCGTCCGGCCGTTGTGTTTGTGGTCATGGGCAGTCTCCGGAGAAGCGTCCTAATGACATCATGCGTTGTGGAAGCGCAAGCGTTTGCTGCAGGTGCGACAATGAGCGGGGGCCCGGCGCTAGACCTCTTTTGGCATCGTGGCGAGGATCCAGTCGCGGAACGCGCGGACCTTCTGGATGTTGCGGCGGTTTTCCGGATAGGCGAGCCAGTAGTCGCGGCCGTCGTTGCAGGTGAGTTCGAACGGCTGGTAGAGCAGGCCCGCGGCGACCTCTTCGCGGAAATGGCCGGGATTGAGGATCGCGACCCCCTGGCCGGCCATGGCCACCTGTGCGTCGATGGTCTGGATGCCGAGTTCGTTCGGGGGGAAACGCTCGAGGTTCGGGTTGTCGATGCCGGCGGCGGAAAACCAGGTGCGCCACCAGATGTCCGGCGGGCTGATGATCGTCAGTTTCAGGAGGTCGGCCGGCTCGTGGATACCGCCGATCGTCTCGGCGAGCGCCGGGCTCAGCATGGGCGCGAAGTCCATGCGCATGACGCGGTGGCATTCCAGGCCCGGCCAGTCGCCCTTGCCCCAGCGGATCGAGACATCCGCTTCTTCACGGGCAAAGTCGATCACCTCCTGCGAGGTGGAGAGCCGGACGGCGATGTTCGGATGCTTGAGCTGGAAGTCGCCGAGCGTGCGGCTCAGCCATTGCGTGGCGAAGGTGGGCGTCGAGTGGATGTGCAGCTTCTGTTCGCTCGCCCCGCGCAGGTCTGCCACCGCTTCGGCGAGCTTGGCGAGCCCTTCGGCAACCTTGGGCGCAAGGCGCTCGCCGGCCTCGCTGAGAATGACCTGCCGCGGCTGGCGCAGGAACAGTGTCTCGCCAAGCGTCTCCTCCAGCAGCTTGACCTGGTAGCTGACGGCGGTCTGCGTCATGCCCAGCTCGTCGCCGGCGCGCGTGAAGCTGCCCTGCCGGGCGGCCGCCTCGAAGACGCGAAGCGCATTGAGCGGAAAATTGCGCGACATCTTCATGACCAAGTTCTCTTTATGCATGCAGACGAAGGTTCGATTGGAATTCCATCATTTTCCGGCGCACTCTGCAAGCAATGGATGGGATTTATGAGGTTTAGCCATGACATGTATCGTCGATCAGGCGCCAATGGGCGCCCTGCAGTTTCGAGAGCCGAGCCTCTGGCATAAGCTCTCTATGGCCTTTCGCCGCCGGACGGTACGGCGTCTTCCACGGCTCGACCCGCGCGAGCTCTCCGATCATCTGAAGCGCGATCTCGGCTTTCTCGACGGCCGCTAGGCCTGTTCGGCCTGCCATGCGGCGAAGGCGAGCAGCACCTCGGAGGTGGTCATCGCCGCGATGACCTCCGGCCGCTTGTCGCCGACCGCCGTGCCGCCGATCGGCAGGACCAGCCGGTCGGCCACCGCGCGGTCCACGCCCTCTTCCTCGATATGGTGCAGGAAGCTTCCGCGCTTCGATTTCGAGCCGACCATGCCGATATAGGCAAGGTCGGTGCGGGCGAGCGCCGCCTGTCCGATCAGGAAATCGAGCGCGTGGTCATGGGTGACGATGACGACCGCCGAACCGGACGGAATATCGGCGATCAGCGATTCCGGCATGGCGCTCAGCCGGTGGTGCACTTCGGAGGTGAGCTGGTCGAGTTCGCTCTCGCGCGCCTCGACGACGAAAACGTTGAGCGGCAGCAGGGTCATCGCCTCGGCGAGCGCCCGCCCGACATGGCCGGCGCCGAATATCCAGACCTGCGGCTTGCGGCGCTCTTCCTCGGCGAGGCGCGCATCGAGTGCGTTGCGGGCCTCTTCATCCGCGAAGGTGAAGGCGAGCTCGACGCGGCCGCCGCAACACTGGCCGATCTCGGGGCCGAGCGGAATGTCGAGCTTCGCCTCGCCGCCGGCATCCGCCAGCAACTTGCGGGCGTTCTCGATCGCCAAATATTCGAGCTGGCCGCCGCCGATCGTGCCACGGATTTCGGTCGGCGCCACCAGCATGAACGTGCCTTCATCGCGCGGCGCGGAGCCCCTGGTGGCGGTGACGTCGACGATGACGACGCGGTGTTCTCGGGCCAGAAAGCCCTCGAGACTGTCCTGCAGAAAGTTCATCTCATCCTTCTTGCGCGTCCGGCCGCCGGCGATCCACCGGCGGCGCGAGCGCCTTATTGGGCGGTCCAGCCGCCATCGACGGAGATATGGGTGCCGTTGATCGACTTTGCCGCATCCGAGGCGAGGAACAGGGCGATGGCGGCGACCTCGTCGGTGCCGACGAATTCCTTGGTCGGCTGGAATTTCAGCATGACATCGCTTTTCACCTGCGCCTCGCTGATGCCGCGGGCCTTGGCGGTATCGGGGATCTGCTTTTCGACGAGCGGTGTCAGCACGTAGCCGGGGCAGATGGCGTTGGCGGTGATGCCGTTCTCGGCCACTTCCAGCGCGACGGTCTTGGTGAGGCCCATAATGCCGTGCTTGGCCGCCACATAGGCTCCCTTGAACGGCGAGGCGACGAGGCCGTGCGCGGAGGCGACGTTGATGATGCGGCCCCAGCCCTTGCGCTTCATGTGCGGCACGGCGGCGCGAATGGTGTGGAAGGAGCTGGAGAGGTTGATCGCGATGATCTGGTCCCACTTCTCGACAGGGAAATCCTCGATCTTCTCGACATGCTGGATGCCGGCATTGTTGACGAGGATATCGACCCCGTCGAACTCCTCGACCGCCGTCTGGATGAGATCGGCGATTTCATGCGGCTTCGTCATGTCGGCCGGATGATAGAGCACGCGGCCCTTGCCGAGGCCCTCCAGCCTGGCGCGGGTCGCCTCGATCTCGTCTGCCGGGCCAAAGCCGTTGATGACGACGTTGGCGCCGCTTTCCGCGAAGGCGCTGGCGATGGCAAGGCCAATGCCGCTGGTGGAGCCGGTGACGACGACGCTCTTCATGTTCTCTGTCTCTCCCGATATGCTGCGTTGCGGCAGCCTACGCCTAAAACTCAAGCGATGACAATTGCGTTTTACGCGCGGTACAGTCCCGCTGAGGGCAAAGCAGGATTTGCGTTTTATTTTCCTTTGACATTCGTTTTGGTCTCGTATTGAAGATTCCGAAGGGGCTGGGAGAGGCCATCCGATGGGGAGGAAATGATGGGCGGATATGTTCTCGCGATCGATCAGGGCACGACCTCGAGCCGGGCGATCGTCTTCGACGGCAAACAGAAGGTCGTCGGCTCCGGCCAGAAGGAATTCACGCAGATTTTTCCGCAATCCGGCTGGGTCGAGCACGATCCGGAGGAAATCTGGGAAAGCGTCGTCTGGTCGGTCAAGGCCGCGCTGAAGAAGGCCGACGTCAAGGCGTCCGACATTTCCGCCATCGGCATAACCAACCAGCGCGAGACGGTCGTCGTCTGGGAGCGCGAGAGCGGCAAGCCGATTCACAACGCCATCGTCTGGCAGGATCGCCGCACCGCCTCCTACTGCGAGAAGCTGAAGCGGCAGGACCTCGAAAAAACCTTCACCAGGAAGACCGGCCTGCTGCTCGATCCCTATTTCTCCGGCACGAAGCTCTCCTGGATGCTCTCCAACGTGAAGGGCGCGCGGGCGCGGGGCGCGAAGGGCGAACTCTGCTTCGGCACGATCGACACGTTCCTGATCTGGCGGCTGACGGGCGGCAGGTCGCACGTCACCGACGCCACCAATGCCAGCCGCACGCTGATGTACAACATCGCGGCGAACGACTGGGACGACGAGCTTCTCGATATTCTGCGGGTACCGCAGGCCATGCTGCCCGAGGTGCTGGATTGCGCGGCCGATTTCGGCGTGACGGAAAAAGCCCTGTTCGGCGCGGAAATCCCGATCCTCGGCGTTGCCGGCGACCAGCAGGCCGCCACCATCGGCCAGGCCTGCTTCGAGCCGGGCATGATGAAATCCACCTACGGCACCGGTTGCTTCGCGCTGCTCAACACCGGCCCCGACATGGTGCGCTCCAAGAACCGCCTGCTCACCACCATCGCCTACCGGCTCGACGGCGAAACGACCTATGCGCTGGAGGGCTCGATCTTCATCGCCGGCGCGGCGGTGCAATGGCTGCGCGATGGGCTGAAGGTGATCAAGGCGGCGCCCGACACCGGCGACCTCGCCGCGAAAGCCGACCCGACGCAGAACGTCTACCTCGTGCCCGCCTTCACCGGACTCGGCGCGCCGCATTGGGACCCGGAGGCGCGCGCCGCGATCTATGGTATGACGCGCAACACGGGGCCGGCGGAATTCGCCCGCGCGGCGCTGGAGGCGGTCTGCTACCAGACGCGCGACCTGCTCGACGCCATGCACAAGGACTGGCGCAGCAACGGCAAGGAAACGGTGCTGCGCGTCGACGGCGGCATGGTCGCTTCCGACTGGACCATGCAGCGCCTCGCCGACATCCTCGACGCGCCCGTCGACCGCCCGACCATTCTGGAGACGACCGCCCTCGGCGCCGCCTGGCTCGCCGGCCAGCGCGCCGGCGTGTGGCCAGACCGCAAGGGTTTTGCCAAGTCCTGGGCGCGCGATACGCGTTTCGAGCCGAAGATGGACGAAAAGACCCGCGCGGTGAAGATCAGGGGCTGGAAGGACGCGGTGCGGCGGACGCTGAGCGCGGGATAGGGATACACCAATCCGATTGCCCTTCTGCACCGTGCCTGCGGATGCTATTGGGTCGCGCATGCAACCATCTTCGACCATTGTCGCGGGGCGATCATGCGGTACCTGCACGCTCTGTTGCCGGCTGCCAGAAATCGATCTGTTCGAGAAGCCGGCAAATGCCTGGTGCAGCCATTGCATCGAGGGAAAGGGCTGTTCGATCTATGCGGACCGGCCATCGGTCTGTCGCGATTTCCTGTGCCTCTGGATGACCGATGCAAGTCTCGGCGAGGTCTGGGAGCCGTCGCGCTCGCACATGATGGTCTACCGGCAGGGGCCGCAGATCACGGTGCTGGTCGACGTCGATCATCCGGACATCTGGCGGCGCGAGCCCTATCGCTCGCAATTGCAGGCCTGGGCGGATGAAGCCGAGCCCGAGGGCGGCTATGTCATCGTGTTCTGGCAGGACGACGTGTTCAAGATCTGACCCGGTGGGGGTCTTCACCCAAAAATCGAAAATATTCCGGTGCACGCTGTCGGCTGAGACGCTACTCCTACGTCTTTCAGCCAACGGGAGTTCACCATGCTGTATGCCGTTCTTTGTTACGACGCCGAAAGTGAAGTCAACGCCTGGAGCAAGGAGCTTGACGACAAGGTCATGGCCGATCTCGGCGCGGTCAACCAGCGTTATGCCGAGGCCGGCAAGCTGGGACCGGTCGCGCGGCTGATGCCGACGACGGCGGCCGTCACCGTGCGCAAGGGCGTGATGGACCATATCGTCATGGACGGGCCCTTTGCCGAGACTAAGGAACAGTTCCTCGGGTTCTTCGTGCTCGAGGCGGAAACGCTGGAGGAAGCGATCACCTTCGCGCGCGAGCTTTCCGCCGCCAATCCGGCAAACGGCACCTACGAAATCCGGCCGTTGCAGTTCTTCAATCCGGGAGTACCCATAACATGACAGACCTTGCCTGGATCGATCTGGCACTGACGTCGGCGCGGCCGCAGGCCATGGGGGCGCTGCTGCGCTATTTCCGTGACCTCGACATGGCGGAGGAGGCTTTTCAGGAAGCCTGCCTGCGCGCGCTGAAGACCTGGCCCGACAAGGGCCCGCCGCGCGATCCGGCAGCCTGGCTCATCTTCGTCGGCCGCAACAGCGGCATTGACCAAGTGCGCAAGCGCGCAAAGCTCCAGCCGCTTCCGTCCGAGGAGGTGCTGTCCGACCTCGAAGACAGGGAAGACGACCTCGCGGACCGGCTGGACGGCGCGCATTACCGTGACGACATCCTGCGCCTGCTCTTCGTCTGCTGCCATCCGGACCTGCCGGCGACGCAGCAGATCGCGCTGGCGCTACGCATCGTCTCCGGCCTCTCGGTCCGGCAGATTGCGCGGGCCTTCCTCGTTTCGGAGGCGGCGATGGAGCAGCGCATCACCCGCGCCAAGGCGAAGGTCGGCGCCGCCGGCATTCCCTTCGAGACGCCGGACGCCGTGGCGCGGGCCGAGCGGCTCGGCCTCGTCGCCGCGATGCTCTATCTCGTCTTCAATGAGGGCTATTCGGCCGGCGCGCCCGACAAAGCGGATACACCATTCTGCGCGGAGGCGATCCGGCTCGCGCGGCTGCTGCTGGCGCTTTTCCCCGCCGAGCCGGAGATCATGGGGCTGACGGCGCTGATGCTCATCCAGCATTCGCGCCTCGACGCCCGCTTCGACAAGGATGGCCAGATCGTGCTGCTGGAGGATCAGGACCGCTCGCTCTGGGACCGGCCGCTGATCGACGAGGCGCTGGTGCTCATCGACAAGGCGATCCGCCATCGCGCGCCCGGCCCGTTCCAGATCCAGGCGGCGATCGCCGCGCTGCACGCCCGTGCCGCGACGGCGGCTGAGACGGACTGGCTTGAGATCGACCTGCTCTACCAGACGCTCGAACGCATCCAGCCTTCGCCGGTGGTACGGCTCAACCGGGCCGTCGCCGTTTCCAAGCGGGAGGGGCCGGAGGCGGCGCTGGCGCTCGTCGAGCCGCTGGCGGGCAAGCTCGATGGCTATTTCTATTTCCACGGCCTGCGCGGCGGCCTCCTGAAGCAGCTCGGCCGCTACCGCGAAGCGCATGAGGCGTTCGACCGCGCCATCGCGCTCGCCACGTCGCCGGCCGAGGCCGCCCATATCCGCCAGCATCTCGACAGCGTGCAGCGCGAAATGGCCGCGGCTGAAAAATAACCGGCAGGATATGTCGGATCGGCTGCGGCCCCGACGTCCTTGCCATGAACCCGCCAAAAACACTTTTCGAGGAGACAGACATGACCGAGATGACCGAAATCAAGCCCGCCAACAACCGCGAACTGGTGCTGACCCGCGTGCTGAACGCCACGCCCGCCCAGCTCTTCAAGGCCTGGACGACGCCGGAACTGATGACGCAATGGTTTGCGCCGAAGCCGTATGAAACGCCGGTCATCGAGATCGAGGCGCGCGACGGCGGAAAGTTCCGCACCGTCATGACCGGCCCGGACGGCTTCCACATGGATTCGACCGGCGTCTTCCTGAAGGTTGAGAAGGATAGGCGCATCATCACCACCGATGCCTTCGGCCCGGACTGGAAGCCGACGGAAAAGGCCTTCTTCAGCGCCGAAATCCTCTTCGACGATCTCGGCGACGGCAAGACCCGCTACACCGCCATCGCCCGCCACTGGAGCGTGGAGGACTGCGAGACGCACGAGAAGATGGGTTTCCACGAAGGCTGGGGGCAGGTGGCGACGCAGCTCGAAGCGGTGGCGTCGAAGCTCTGAGCGGCCAAGGACGATGGGCACTCGATGTTCGATTCCCATCGTCTGGCCTGTTTGGCATGAGGTGAATAGTGTGGTATGAAAGCTTCATACCGTCGAGTGGAGGTCGGGATATGGCACCTGCCGAGAAACGCACATTCAGCCTTCCCCGGGAGCAATCCGATTACATCGACGAACTCGTCGCAAGCGGTGCGTTTGCAAGCGGGAGCGAAGTGATCCGCGCGGGTCTGAGGGCATTGCGGGAGCGGGATATCGCGGTCGAGCGCTGGCTCGCCCAGGATGTCGTTCCTGTCGTGCTTGCCATGCAGGCTAATCCGCAACGGGCGATCCCTGCGAAGGATGTTTTCGACGATATTCGCCGGCACCACCGATCGCGGCATGAGACCTGAGCGTGCGGTATAGCGTCCATTTCTCACCCGAGGCGCGGGATGACCTTCTGAAACTTTACGACTTCATTGCCGGGCAATCCGGTGCTGCGCGTGCCCTGGCCTATATCGAACGCATAGAGGCGTTCTGCCTCGGCTTCGAGCAGTTCCCGCAACGTGGCATCGCCAGGGATGATATCCTGCCGGGATTACGGCTGGTCGGTTTCGAGAAAAGGGTGACGCTGGCCTTCCACATTGCTGGCGAAAGGGTCGTCTTCGACCGCGTGCTCTATGGCGGGCGGCAGTTTCTGCCCGGAGACGAGGCGCCTTAACGTGCGGTGTTCCTGAACACACTGTTTCCCGACGGCCCCTTTCAAGCCGTCGCCACCAGCCATATTTCAGGGAAAACCTCTCTCATCTGGAACATCCCATGGAACTTGGCCTCTATACCTTTGCCGATGTCGATCCCAATGCCGCCGACAAGGGGCGGGAAGGGGAGCGGCGCCTGAAGGACCTGCTGGAAGAAATCGAGCTTGCCGATCAGGTGGGGCTCGACGTCTTCGGGCTCGGCGAGCACCACAGGGCCGACTATGCGGCCTCTGCGCCGGCCGTCGTGCTGGCGGCCGCCGCCGCGCGCACGAAGAATATCAAGTTGACGAGCGCGGTGACGGTGCTGTCGTCGGACGATCCGGTGCGTGTCTTCCAGCAGTTCTCGACGGTCGATCTTCTCTCGGGCGGCCGGGCGGAGATCATGGCGGGGCGCGGCTCCTTCATCGAGTCCTTCCCGCTCTTCGGCTATGCGCTCGACGATTACGACCAGCTCTTCGAAGAGAAGCTGGACCTGCTGCTTGCCCTCAACGAAAGCGAAACGGTCTCGTGGAACGGCACGATGCGCGCGCCGTTGCCGGGACTTGCCGTCTATCCGCGTCCGGCCCATGGCAGGCTGCCGATCTGGATCGCCGTCGGCGGCACGCCGCAATCGGTGGCGCGGGCAGGGGCCTACGGCCTGCCGCTGGCACTCGCGATCATCGGCGGCACGCCGTCGCGCTATGCGCCGCTCTTCGACCTCTACCGCGAAGCGGCGCGCCGCGCGGGGCAGGACGAGGCGAGGCTGAAGACCAGCATCAACGTGCACGGTTTCATCGCCGAGACGACGGAAGCCGCGGCCGATGCCTTCTACGGGCCGCAGGCCGAGGTGATGAACCGCATCGGCCGCGAGCGCGGCTGGGGGCCGACGAGCCGGGCGCAGTTCGACCAGTCCATCGGTCCGAACGGCCATCTCTTCCTCGGCGACCCGGAAACGGTGGCGCGGAAGATCGTTTCGCACCAGAAGATCTTCCGCAACGATCGTTTCCTCCTGCAGATGGCGATCGGCCCGATGCCGCACGACCATATTTTGCGCGGCATCGAGCTTTACGGCACCAAGGTCGCGCCGCTGGTGCGCGAGATGCTGGCGGAAACCAGGCCGGAGGCGGTCGCTTCCGCCTGACAGCGCGGCGTGGACATGATAGGACGCCCGGCGAAAGAGAGATGCGATGACCCTCGGAAACGACGAAGACCTCAATGGCCTCAAGGCGATCGGCCGGATTTGCGCCAATGTGCTGCAGCACATGTCGACCGCCATCCAGCCGGGCATGACGACGGCGGAGCTCGATCTGATCGGCCGGCGCATGCTGGAAGCGGCGGGTGCGCGGTCCGCGCCGGAGAGCTGCTACAACTTTCCGGGCGCGACCTGCATTTCCGTCAATGAAGAGGTGGCGCACGGCATTCCGGGCGAGCGGGTGATCAAGGAGGGCGATCTCGTCAACATCGACGTGTCCGCCGAGCTCAACGGCTATTTCGCCGATACCGGCGCCTCGTTCACCGTCGGGCGCTCGGTGCCGGCGGTGGAGCGGCTTTGCCGCGACGGCAAGCGCGCGCTCTGGGTCGGCCTCAAGGAAGTGAAGGCCGGAAAGCCGCTCGCGCAGGTCGGCAACGCCATCGGCGAATTCGCCCGCAAGAACCGCTATACGCTGATCGCCAACCTCGCCAGCCACGGCGTCGGCCGCTCGCTTCACGAGGAGCCGACGGAAATCGCCACCTGGCCCGATCCGCAGGAAAAGCGCCGCATGACGGAAGGCCTCGTCTTCACGGTAGAGCCGTTCCTGTCGCTCGGCGCCAACTGGGCCGAGGGTGGCGACAGGGACGAATGGACGCTCTACAGCGAGCCGAGCGCGCCCACGGTGCAGTTCGAGCACACGGTCGTCGCCACGCGCAACGGCCCGCTGGTCGTGACGCTGCCGGGCTGAGCCTTCACCGGGGCTGATCCATCGATCAAGAAATGTCGTTTGCCGCGGTCATGTTGCAGTGCAATGGTCGCGGCATGACGCAACGCACCTTCCTGTCGCGCGAGCCTGTCCGGGCGGCCATCGCCGGTGCGCTGGCCATGGCCGTCGCCATGGGTCTCGGCCGCTTCTTCTATACGCCGGTCCTGCCGGGCATGATGGCCGGCCTCGGGCTGGACGCCGCCGATGCCGGCATCATCGCCGCGGCGAATTTCGCGGGCTACCTCGTCGGCGCGGTGCTTGCCGCCTATGGCTGGGCGGCCGGCCACGAGCGGCGCCTTGCGATAGGCGCGCTCGGCGCGACCGTGCTCCTGCTTCTCGCCATGGGACTTCTCTCCGGCGTCGCGGCGCTCTCGGTCGTGCGTTTCCTCGCCGGCCTTGCCAGCGCCTTCGCCATGATCTTCACCTCCGGCATCGTGCTGTCCATCGGCCTTCGCCATCAGGATTCCGGGGTGCAGCGGGCGCATTTTTCCGGGGTCGGCAGCGGCATCGCGGTCTCGGCCGTGCTTGTCTACCTGCTGTCGCTGGTTGAGTTCCCGGCCATCGCCGCCTGGCGGGTCGACTGGCTGGCCGGCGCGCTGCTCGGCGCCATCGGCCTTGCCGTCGTCGCCTGGCTGCTGCCGCGCCCGGAGGGACATGCATCGGCAGTGCGCGAGCCGCCGATCGTCTGGACGCGGCCGCTCGCGGCGCTGACGCTGAGCTACGGCCTCTTCGGCATCGGCTATGTCGTCACCGCCACCTTCATCGTCGCCATCGCGCGGGAGGGGGCCGAAAGCCCGTTCCTCGAATGCCTCACCTGGCTCGTCACCGGGGCCGCGGCGGCGATCTCGCTGGTCGCGTGGAAACCGGTGGATCGGCGCTACGGCGTGGCGGTCGCCTATCTCGCGGCGATCCTGGTGGAGACGGTCGGCGTGGCGGCGACGGTGCTGCTGCCCTTTCCCTGGTCGGCGCTCATCGGCGGCGCGCTGCTCGGCGTCACCTTCATCGTCGTCACCGCATACGGCTTGCAGCTCGGGCGGGTTCTCGCCAGCGAAAGCCCGCGCCAGGTACTGGCGCTGATGACGGCGGCTTTCGGCGTGGGGCAGATCATCGGGCCGCTCGGCGCGGGCTTCCTGGCGGCGCGGACGGGAAACTACGTGCTGCCGAGCCTTGCGGCCGCCGGCATCCTTCTGCTCGCCGCGGCCATCACCGTGCTGGGCGGCGCACTCTCCATTAAATCTCGGTAATCCGGGCAGCCGGCGATTGTTGCGATGCGCAAACTCCTCTAGGTTCGGCGCGAACCGGCGGCGCTGCTGCCCCATGCAAACGAGAGTTTCGCACCTTGTTCCACGCCTTCTTCCCGCAGCCGAAGCTGTTCTTTTCCTCCCTCGTCGTCTGGACACTGCTCGCCATCGCGGTCTGGTACACGGTCGGCGCCGATTTCGGCGCGGTGCTCGGCCTGCCGCCGCTTCCGGCCGGCACCGAGCCTCCGGTCGGCCTCGGCTATTTCGTGACGCCCGACAATATCTGGTTCTATCTCTACTTCCTCATCTGCACCGGGCTCTTCGGCCTGTTCTGGCAGATCAAGGCGAAGGACCATCCCTGGACCAACTGGTCGATCTGGGGCTCGGCCTTCATCATCTTCTCGACCTATTTCAGCGTGCAGGTCTCGCTCGCCATCAACAACTGGCGCCGGCCTTTCGGCGATACGCTGCAGAACGCGCTGCAGGGCACGGGCGGCGTCACCTCGCAGAACTTCTTCGACCTGATGCTGATCTTCTGCCAGATCGCCTTCATCAGCGTCTTCGTCTACGTCATGACGCGCTTCTTCGTCAGCCACTACGTCTTCCGCTGGCGTACGGCGATGAACAACTACTACATGTCGCTCTGGCCGCGCGTGCGCCACATCGAAGGCGCCTCGCAGCGCGTGCAGGAAGACACGATGCGTTTCGCCACGATCACCGAAGGCCTCGGCGTCAGCCTGATCGATGCGGTGATGACGCTGATTGCCTTCCTCCCGGTGCTCTTTGCGCTCTCGGTGCATATCGGCCCTCTGCCGATCGTCGGCGAGATACCCCACGCATTGTTCTGGGCGGCGATCCTCTGGTCGGCCTTCGGCACGTTCCTGCTTGCCTTCGTGGGGATCAAGCTGCCGGGCCTGGAATTCCGCAACCAGCGCGTCGAGGCGGCCTATCGTAAGGAGCTCGTCTATGGTGAAGACGACGAGACCAAGGCCCAGCCGCCGACGGTGCGCGAACTCTTCGACAATGTCCGCGCGAACTACTTCCGCCTTTATTTCCACTATCTCTATTTCAACGTCGCCCGCATGTTCTACATCCAGGCGGACAATCTCTTCGTCTACTTCATCCTCGTGCCGACCATCGTCACCGGCAAGATCACCTACGGTATCCTGCAGCAGATCCTGACGGCCTTCGGGCAGGTCTCGAGCTCGTTCCAGTATCTCGTGAATTCCTGGTCGACGATCATTGAGCTTCAGTCGATCTTCAAGCGTCTGAAGGCCTTCGAGGCGGCAATCGAAGGCCAGGAACTGCCGAGCATCGACAAGCAGTTCATCGAGGTCGGCGGCAACGAGGAGTTGGCGCGCTAAGCCGATGTTCGCCGCAGGAAATGAGGATCAGAGGGCGGCGCCAGCCGCCCTCTTTTCCTTTACGAGAATGTCCAGCGCTTCGGCATAGCTGACGCAGGCGACATCCGCCTTGCCGCAGGTTTCCGTCAGGAAGCGGTCGAGCGCGCGCCAATAGGCGCCGGCATTCATCTCGACGAAATGGAAGCCGAGCTGGAGCGGGATGCGCTCGCCGTCATACTGTCCGGCGAAGGCGTCGCGGTAGGCTTTGAGCGTGCTTTCCTCGAAGGCGGCGCTCTTTTCCGGCTTTTCCTTGCCCTTGGAATGGCGGACATAGAGATTGTAGTCCATCGCGATGACCGGGCGCTGCGAGGCGCCTTCCGGCACGAGCGGCAGGCCGAAGCGGGCGATCTCTCCGCTGGCGACCGGCATGGCCGGTCCCTTGGTGACGAGGCTGGCATCATAGGTGAAGCCTTCCGCCTCCAGCGCCTTGACGAGGCCGCTGCCGGCCGAAAGGTAGGGCGCGCGGAACCCCTTGATGTCTTCTGACACGAAACGCTGCCAGTCGGCCGGCTCGCGCTCGCCGACGCCGGCATTCTGCCAGCCGTTCCGCAGCGAATCGCGGAAGAAGGCGAATTCCGCCTTCCAGTCTTCCGCGCTCCACTTGCCGCCGTCGAAATGGCCGCAGGCATGGCTGCCGATGTCATGGCCTTCGAGCTTGGCCAGCCAGATCTCGCCGAGCCGCAGGATCGTCTCATCCTTGTCCTGCGAAAAGCCGACATTTGAGCGGCCACGCTTTTCATGCGGCGCCTGGTACTTGGCGCGCTCGTCCTTGGGAAACAGGAAGGTGCAGGAGAGGAAATAGGTGAAATGCGCGCCGGTGCGCTTGGCCATGGCGCGGCTCTTCTCCCAGAGCAGGTTGTCGTGCGCGCCGTCGAAGGAGACGATGATGAGCTGTTTTCGTTTCGCCGTCCCGATGGCGTCGTCCTTGGCGAGTGCCGGGCCTGCCGCCAGCAGGGCGGCAAGGGGGAGGAGGAAAATTCGAGACGAAAATGAAGACAACATGGCCACCCGCGACAATTTGCAAAGGGTCTCTCATCGATTCCGAATGCGGCAATCCTTTGATCGGGCTGGAATTGTCTGGCCGTCCCCGATATTCCAGTGTCAGCGGTCGCGGACCGAAGATTTTTCCAAGAGGCATTTCCATGACGTTGCTCATCGCCGGTCTCGTTCTCTTCATCGTCACCCATCTCCTGCGGCCCTTCGCACCGGGCCTGCGTAATGCGGGCATTGCCGCGCTCGGCAAGCCGGGCTGGATGGCGGTCCATGGCATCGTGTCGCTCGCAAGCCTCGTGCTCATCGCCTACGGCTTTGTCGACGCGCGCGAGAACGGCGGCGAGATGCTCTATTTCCCGCCGACCTTCATGGCGCATATCGCGCTGACGCTGATGATGATCGCCTCGATCTGTCTCGTCGCCGGTTTCCTGCCGGCCGGCCATATCCGCACGAAGCTGAAGTTCCCGATGCTCGTCGCCATCAAGATCTGGGCCTTCGCGCACCTGCTCGCCAACGGCGAGAGCTATTCCGTGCTGCTGTTCGTGACGATCCTCGCCTGGGCGGTCATCCTGCGCATCACGCTGAAGAAGCGCATCGCGGCGGGCGAAACCAGGCTGCCGGTCTTCGTCTCGGCGAAATACGACCTGATTTCCGTCGTCGTCGGCCTCGCGCTCTACGCCGTCATCGTCTTCAAGCTGCACGAATGGCTGATCGGCGTCGCGCCGCTGCCGTGATCGGCTTTGCCTGATGCCGGCCCGATGACTGCCCGATCTTGGGGCTTTTCGCGCCTGCCCCCTTACAACGCCGCCAAAATGGGGTAGAAGGCGCGAACTCCAATCGTCAGCAAGAGCCGGGCAGGGAATGGTACATCAGGACGACAGCTTTATCCGCGAGGTGAACGAGGAACTTCGTTCCGACCAGATGCGTCTGGTCTGGAAGCGTTTCGGCCGTGTCCTGATCGGCGCCGCCGTGCTGGTCGTTCTCGGCACGATCGGCAAGGTCGGCTACGATTACTGGCGCGACGGCGAGGCTTCGGCCGCCGGCGACAAGTTCCTCGCAGCGCTTACCCTTGCCCGCGAAGGCAAGAAGGACGAGGCGCTGGCAGCGCTGACCGATCTCGAGAAGGACGGCTTCGGCTCCTATCCGGTGCTCGCTCGCATGCGCTCTGCCTCGCTGCTGGCCGAAACCGACGCCCAGGGCGCGGTCAACGCCTTCACGGTCATCGCCAAGGATACGTCGGTGCCGCAGGCGCTGCGCGATGCGGCCCGCCTGCGCGCGGCCTACCTGCTGGTCGATACCGGAACCTACGACCAGGTTTCCGCCGAAGCCGAACAGCTTGCGACGCCGCAGAGCGCGCTGCGCCATTCGGCCCGCGAGGTTCTCGGCCTTTCCGCCTACAAGCACGAGGACTATGCGCGCGCCAAGGAATGGTTCGACGCCATCCTCAACGACACCGAGAGCCCGCGCAACGTCGCCAACCGGGCGCAGATGCTGCTTGACCTGATCGCGGCAAGCGGCAAGCTGTCCTCCTGATCCGGTTTTCGCCGGGTCACTACAACGGAACATATCCATGAGCTTCACCGTCGCCATTGTCGGACGCCCCAATGTCGGCAAGTCCACCCTGTTCAACAGGCTCGTGGGCAAGAAGCTCGCGCTCGTCGACGACACGCCCGGCGTGACCCGTGACCGCCGGCCGGGCGACGCGCGCCTGATCGACCTGAAATTCCGCATCGTCGATACGGCCGGCCTCGAAGAGGCGGCGCCGGACACGCTGCAGGGCCGCATGCGCGCGCAGACGGAAGCGGCCATCGACGAGGCCGACCTGTCGCTCTTCGTGGTCGACGCAAAGATGGGCCTGACGCCGGTGGACCAGGCGCTGGCCGACATGCTGCGCCGCAAGGGCAAGCCGGTGGTGCTCGTCGCCAACAAGTCGGAAGCCCGTGGCTCCGACGGCGGCTTCTACGATGCCTACACGCTCGGCCTCGGCGAGCCGACACCGATTTCCGCCGAGCACGGCCAGGGCATGCTGGACCTGCGCGACGCCATCGTCGCCGCCATCGGCGAGGAGCGGGCCTATCCCGAGGACGACGAGGCCGTCACCGATATCGACGTGCGCGCCGAGATGGCCGAGGGCGCCGAAGAGGACGAAGACTACGAGCCTGAATATGACGAGACGAAGCCGCTGCGCGTCGCTATCGTCGGCCGCCCGAATGCCGGCAAGTCCACGCTGATCAACCGCTTCCTCGGCGAGGACCGGTTGCTGACAGGGCCGGAGGCCGGCATCACGCGCGATTCCATTTCCGTCGAATGGGACTGGAAGGGCCGCACGATCAAGATGTTCGACACCGCCGGCATGCGCCGCAAGGCCAAGGTGCAGGAGAAGCTGGAAAAGCTCTCCGTCGCAGACGGCCTGCGGGCCATCCGCTTTGCCGAGACGGTGGTCATCGTCTTCGATTCCACCATTCCCTTCGAAAAGCAGGACCTGCAGATCGTCGATCTCGTGCTGCGCGAGGGCCGCGCCGCCGTGCTCGCCTTCAACAAGTGGGACCTGATCGATGACCCGCAGGCCGTGCTCGCCGAGCTTCGCGAGAAGACCGACCGGCTGCTGCCGCAGGCGCGCGGCATCCGTGCCGTGCCGGTCTCCGGTCAGACGGGCCGCGGCCTCGACAAACTCATGCAGGCCGTCATCGACACGGACCGCACCTGGAACCGCCGCATCTCCACCGCCAAGCTCAATCGCTGGCTGGATGCGCAGCAGACGCAGCATCCGCCGCCGGCCGTCTCCGGCCGCCGCCTGAGGCTGAAATACATGACGCAGGTGAAGGCCCGTCCGCCGGGCTTCATGATCTCCTGCACGCGGCCGGATGCGCTGCCGGAATCCTATATCCGCTATCTCACCAACGGCCTGCGCAACGATTTCAACCTGCCGGGCGTGCCGATCCGCATCCACTTCAGGGCGTCGGACAATCCGTTCGCGGGGCGGGCGAAGAAGAAGCGCTGATCGCGCCTCCGCTCATTCCTTCGCAAGCTTGTCCCTAGCCACCAGCGCGCCATGGTGCTGGATGACGGCGGCCGCGACGTCGGCCGCAAAGCGGGCTGCCTCTTCAGGGCTTGCGCCCGTCGCCAGGCGGGCGAGGAACGCGCCGTTGAAACTATCGCCGGCGCTGGTCGTATCGATGACCGTCTCGACCTTCGCCGAGGGAACGTGGCTGCGCTTGTCGCCGAAGACGAGCGTTGCGCCCTCGCTGCCGTCCTTCACCACCAGATCCTCGACGCCGAGCGCGCGGTAGCGCGCGATGGTTTCCTCCAGCGAGGCGTCGCCGAAATGGGTGGTCTCGTCGTCGAGGCTAGGCATGACCAGCGTGGCGGCGCGGGCACCCTCGGTGATCGTCGCGCGCATGTATTCCGCATCGTCCCACAGGCGCGGGCGGATGTTGGGATCGAAGACGACGCGCTTGCCGGCGGCCCTGGCGCGGCGCAGCTCGGCGAGCAGGGTCTCGATATCCTCCGCCGGCAGGATGGCCAGCGTGATGCCGGAGAAGACGACGATATCCGAAGCTTCGATGGCGCTGCGCAGTCGGTCGCCGTCGCGGGCGAGGAGTTTTGCCGCCGAGACGGAGCGCCAGTAGGAGAAGCTGCGCTCGCCGTCCTTGAGGTGGATCATGTAGAGGCCGGGCGAGCGGCCCTCGATCCGCGCGACATGGTCGATGCCGACGTCATGGCTCTGCATGAAGGCGAGCATTTCGTCGGAGATCATGTCCGTGCCGACGGCGGAAAGGTAGTCCACGCTCCAGTCGGCAGGCAGGAACTGCCGGGCGTAGTAGGCGGTGTTGAACGTGTCGCCGGCGAAGCTCTTGCGCATCAGGCCGCCATCGGCCTGCATCAGTTCCACCATGCATTCGCCGATCGCCAGCAGCCGTCCCGCCATGCCCGTTCCTCCCGCTCAAATTCGCCGGAAAGAGGAAATACTGTCAAAGAGTTGCCGGGGCAAGACGATGCCGGTGCTTTCCGCCTGCTGCTGCCGTGCCACGCGGTCGATGCCGGGGACGTGCACGCCGTAATCGCCGGAGAGGCGGGCGACCTGGCTGGCAAGGCGCACCGGGAAATCGTCGGCGAAAAGCTGCGGCGACAAGGCGAGGACGAAGAGGCCGCAGCCGGGCGAGGCATCGCCGGCCTGGAAATCCGGTGCGTCGAGCGACCAGTTCGCGCCGGTGAGGCCGGCTGCGAGCACTTCCACCATGAGGGCGACATTGGCGCCGCGCGTGCCGCCGAAGGCGAGCAGGGCGCCCTGCATGGCGGCGAAGGGGTCGGTGGTCGGCTCGCCGTCCTGATCGAGCGCCCAGGTCTCGGGGATCGCCTCGCCATGCGCGGCCGCCTCGCGGATGTTGACGAAGGCGGTGGCGCTGGAGGTCTGGTCGATCAACAGGACCCTGCCGTCGGCCATGGGGGCGGCGAAGGCGAGCGGATTGGCACAATAGACCGGCTGGCGGCCGCCGGCGCCGGCGAGCACTGCCGGCCCGTTCGTCGCGGCGAGGGCGACAAGACCCTCCTCGGCAAGTCGGGCCGCGTACCAGCCGAGTTCGCCCGTCGTGTAGCTGTTCTGCAGCGCGAAGACCGCGATGCCGAAGGTTTTCGCCTTCGATGCCAGTTCCTCATGGGCAATCGAAAAGCCGTGCTGCGCCACGCCGCCCATCGCGTCGCACCTCATGATGGCGGGCACCGGCGCGGTGATGAGCGGCTCGGCCCGTCCGCTGATCCTGCCGTCGACGAGGCTTCTGAGGTAATCGGTCAGGTGAAGGAAACCGACCGCCGGCTTGCCGGCCGTCTCGGCCTCCACCGTGGCGCGGGCGAGCGCACCGGCCGCCGTCTCCGCCATGCCGACGCGCATCAGCGCCGTGCGGGCAAGGTCGATCGCTTCGGTCGGGGAAAGGGTGACGTCATCGGCCATATGGTCAACCTTCTCTATGGAATTTGCCGGCATCATCCAGGCCGACCGTTGGTTCGTCAACCTTCGAAAAATCGGGGTCCAGCCCGTTTACGCCCCGTGGGGTGCGCGTTACATCTGCCGGAATGCAATCGAGAACCGGAGCGAGAACGCATGGCAAAGCCCCACAAGAAGCCTGATAACTGGTGGCGCGGCGCGGTCATCTATCAGGTCTATCCCCGCTCGTTCCAGGATACGACCGGCGACGGCATGGGGGATTTGAGGGGCATCACGAAACGGCTCGGGCACATTGCCTCGCTCGGCGTCGACGCGATCTGGCTGTCGCCCTTCTTCAAGTCGCCAATGGCCGACATGGGCTATGACGTCTCGGATTATTGCGACGTCGATCCGATGTTCGGCACGCTCGCCGATTTCGATGCGATGCTGGCCGAAGCCCACCGCCTCGGCATCAAGGTGATCATCGACCAGGTGATTTCGCACACTTCCGACCAGCATCCCTGGTTCGTGGAAAGCCGCGCCAGCCGGAAGAACCCAAAGGCGGACTGGTATGTCTGGGCCGATCCGAAGCCGGACGGCACGGCGCCCAACAACTGGCTGTCTATCTTCGGCGGGCCGGGCTGGGAATGGGACGGCGTGCGCAAGCAATATTACATGCACAACTTCCTGACCTCCCAGCCGGACCTCAACTTCCACAATCCCGATGTGCAGGATGCGCTGCTGAAGACCGTGCGTTTCTGGCTCGACCGCGGCGTGGACGGCTTCCGCCTCGACACGGTGAACTTCTACTTCCACGACAAGAAGCTGCGCGACAACCCGCCCCACGAGCCGGACCCGGACGAGATCGGCCTCGACGCGCCCGACGTCAACCCCTACGGCATGCAGGCTCATCGCTACGACAAGACGCAGCCGGAGAACGTCGCGTTCCTCAAGCGTTTTCGTGCGCTGCTGGACGAGTACGAGGGGCGCATGACGGTCGGCGAGGTGGGTGACGGCGCGCGCTCGCTGAAGACGGTCGCCGAATATACGAGCGGCGGCGACAAGCTCAACATGTGCTACACGTTCGACCTGCTCGGCCCGGATTTTACCGCCGACCACGTGCGCAGATGCGTCCAGAGCTTTCAGCGGGCGGTGACCGACGGCTGGGTCTGCTGGGCCTTTTCCAACCACGACGTCAACCGCCATGTCAGCCGCTTCAGCCAGGCGCCGGAGGAGCGCGAGCGGGTCGCCAAGCTCGCCGTCACGCTGCTTTCCACGCTGCGCGGCTCGATCTGCCTCTACCAGGGTGAAGAGCTCGGTCTCACCGAGGCGGATCTTGCCTTCGAGGACCTGCGCGATCCCTACGGCATCCGCTTCTGGCCGGCCTTCAAGGGCCGCGACGGATGCCGCACGCCGATGCCCTGGCAGCGCGGCGAGGCCCATGCCGGCTTCAGCACGGCAAAGCCCTGGCTGCCGGTGCCGGAAGACCACGCCCGCCATGCCGTCGACGCTCAGGACAAGATCGCCGGCTCGGTGCTCAACCACTATCGCGCGACGCTCGCCTTCCGCCGGGAGCACGAGACGCTGCACGACGGCGACATGGCCTTCCTGCACTCCAACCACGACATCCTCGCCTTCACCCGCGAGAAGGGCGGCGAAAAGCTGCTCTTCGTCTTCAACCTGACGCGGGAAAAGGCCGAGTTCGTGCCGGCGAAATCGCTGAAGCTCGGCGAGCCGCTGCCGGTCCCCGGCTTCGGCGCGAAGCTGAAGAACGGGGCGATCGAGCTGGACGGGCTGGATATGGCCTGCGTGCGGCTGTGAGGATCAGGCGGCCGGGCGCCTCAGCGTCTGGTCGCCACGGCCCGCCAGAAGGCCGGCAATGGAAATGTCCTCATCGAGCGCATCCCAGTGGATGCCGCCGGGGCTGAGTTCGTAGCGCTGGCGCGCCGCCTTGTCTGCGACGAGGAGGCGTGGGAACCAGGCAAGCGGAACACCGAGCGTGCGCCCGTCGTCGAGGGCCACCCACATCGTGTCATCGTCGAAACGAATGTCAGTTGCGGAAATATTCATGCCACGTCTTCTCTATGAGGTGCCTATGCTCTGCGACAAGGCGCAAGATAGCAGACAGCTCCCTGCTGTTGAAGCCACGGCTTTCGGCGATACCGATCAACGGCTCCAGCCAGACTTTCGCGATCGTCCCGCCACCTCGAACATGGATGTGTATCGGTTCGCGCGGGTCACCTTCGTTCGAATAGAAAAAGAAGGTGCGGCTCTGGTGGCGGAAAACGACAGGCATCGGCTCCTCACCCGATCAGCGCGAACCGGTCCACATCCACCATGCCCTTGTCCGAAATCTTCAGGTGCGGGATGACGGGCAGCGGCAGGAAAGCGAGCTGGAGGAAGGGTTCTTCCAGCGTGGCGCCGAGCGCGAAGGCGGCCTGGCGCAGGTGGTGCAGCGTGTCGCGGACGGTCTCATAGGGTTCGAGGCTCATCAGACCGGCGACGGGCAGGGCGATCTCGCCCGTCACCTTGCCGCCTTCCACCACGACGAAGCCGCCCTTGATCTCGCCAAGCCGGTTGGCGGCGAGCGCCATGTCGTCCTCGTCGACGCCGACGACGCAGATATTGTGGCTGTCATGGCCGACGGTCGAGGCGATCGCGCCCTTTTTCAGTCCGAAACCCTGGACGAAGCCATTGGCATGGTTGCCGTTCTTGCCGTGGCGCTCGATGACGGCGACCTTGATGATGTCCTGCGCCAGATCGACGGACGTCTGGTTGCCCCTGGCCGGCAGGCGGTAGCGGCGGTGTTCGGTGATGATCTTCCCGGGCAGGACGCCGATGACAGGCGTTTCCCCGTCCGTGACCGGTATGGCGAAATGGGCGGCGTTGACGGGCCGTGCCTTGACGCTGTCGAGGCCGACCGGCTCCACAGGCTTGCGGGTGGAAAACAGCGCGGCATCGACCTTGCGCCCGGCGGAGAAGACCATCTCCGCCTTGCAGTTTTCCAGCGTGTCGACGACGACGAGGTCGGCGCGCCAGCCGGGTGCGACGAGGCCGCGGTCGGTGAGGCCGAAGGCTTTCGCCGCGGAAATGGAGGCGGCGCGGTAGACGGCGAGCGGCGCGCGGCCATGGCCGATCGCAGTGCGGATCATATAGTCGAGATGGCCCTGTTCGGCGATGTCGAGCGGGTTTCGGTCGTCCGTGCAGAGCGCGATGAAGGGCGAGAGCCGCTCGGTGATGACGGGCAGCAGGGCGAGCAGATCCTTGGAGACGGAGCCCTCGCGCACGAGGATGTGCATGCCCTTGCGGATCTTTTCCAGCGCCTCCTCGGCGGTGGTGCATTCGTGCTCGGTGCGGATGCCGGCTGCAAGGTAGCCGTTGAGGTCGTTGCCCGAGAGCAGCGGCGCGTGGCCGTCGATATGGCCGCCCTGGAAGGCTTCGAGCTTGGCGAGGCAGACCGGGTCCTTGTGAATGACGCCGGGGAAATTCATGAACTCGGCAAGGCCGATGACCTTGGGATGATCGCGGAACGGCAGGAGACGCTCGACCGGCAGGTCGGCGCCGGAGGTCTCCAGATGCGTGGCCGGCACGCAGCTCGAAAGCTGCACGCGGATGTCCATGATCGTTTCGAGCGCGCTGTCGAGGAAGAACTGGATGCCCTCGGTGCCGAGCACGTTGGCGATCTCGTGCGGATCGCAGATGGCGGTCGTCACGCCGTAGGGCAGCACGCAGCGGTCGAATTCGTGCGGCGTCACCAGCGAGGATTCGATGTGGAGATGGGTGTCGATGAAACCCGGCACGACGATGCGGCCGGAAATGTCGATTTCCGTGCGGCCGGTGTAGTCGCCGCAGGTGCCGACGATGCGTCCGCCCGAAATCGCGATGTCGGAGGCGACGAGCTCGCCCGTCACGAGATCGAAGAACTGCCCGCCTTTCAGCACGATGTCGGCCGGTTCGCGGCCGGTTCCCTGGTCGATGAAGCGTTCCAAGTCGGTCATGATCAGTCTCCGAATCCTTTTCAGGAGACTGTAGTCCTGCTGCCGGAAGAGGGAAGGGCCGGGGTGCTGAAACTTCAGACCGGGAAGGTCACGATAAAGGCGAAGCGCTTGCGCCCGCCGGGGGCGAGCACGCTGGTAAAGGGCCGATCCTTCAGCTCGCGAGAGCCGCCATATTCCGCCGCCGTGCCGTGCCAAGGCTCGATGCAGAGAAAGGGCGCGCCGGGCTTGGTCCAGAGCGCGAGGTTCGGCAGCGCCTCGAACTGGAACTTAAGGGAAGGCCCGTCTTCTGCGGCATAGGCGAGGCTTTCGCCTGCGTCTTCGGGAAAGACGAGGGCATCGTTTTGGAACAGGCCGTGGTCGAGCGCGAGCTTGCCCGTGGTGAAGGGCGACGGATCCCGCTTCTGCGCGAGCAGGCCTTTCTCCAAGGGCTGGCGCTTCGGCTCCGCGCCGTTGTCGAGCGTCACCGCATGTGCCTTGCCTTCGGCGCCTGGCAGGGGCCAGCGGAAAGCGGGATGGAAGCCGAGGCCGAAGGGCATCGGCTCGTCGCCATGGTTTTCCACCTCGGCCGCGACGGTGAGGACGGGGCCGTCGAGGCTGTGCTCGACGGCAAGCCTGAAGTCGAACGGATAGGCGGCGCGGGTTTCCTCGGAAGTTTCCAGCACGTAGCGGCACGCCGTCGCCGTCGCGGTGTCGAGCGAGAATTCCCGGCGCCGCGCGAAGCCGTGCTGCGCCATGGGATAGGACCTGCCGTCGATCAGCAGCGTATCGTCCGGCGCCTTGCCGACGATGGGGAACAGCACCGGCGAGCGGCCGGTCCAGAAGGCGGCGTCGCCGTTCCACAGCCAGTCCGCCCCGTCCGGCGTCGTGATCGACTGCATTTCCGCGCCGAGGGAGGAGACGTCGACGGCGAGATATTCGTTTGCAATGCGGGTGATGGTCGGCATGGCGCGGGCCTCCAGCGTATCTGGGCGGCACAATAGCCCCCAAACGGGCCGAACTTGCAAGAGCCGCAATCGGGTGGCAAAGGCTGTTTCCAACATGGGAGGAGCCGATGCAGCCGGCATGGAGCATAAGGACACCGGAGGTTTCGGAGATAGGGGCGCTCGCGCGGCTCTGGCATGCCGGCTGGCAGGACGCCCATGCGGCGGTCGTGCCGGCGGAACTTGCCCGGCGGCGCACGCTCGAAAGCTTCGAGGACCGGCTGCCGGCCATGCTGCCGGATATCCGCTTGGCCGGAGACCTCGGCATGCCGCTCGGCTTCTGTGCGATCCGGCATGACGAACTGGACCAGCTCTTCGTCGCGCCGGAGGGGCGCGGCACGGGAATTGCCGCCGCTCTGGTGGCGGATGCCGAGCGGCGCCTTGCCGCCCATGGCATGACGACTGCCTGGCTTGCCTGCGCGATCGGCAACGACCGCGCCGCGCGCTTCTACGAGAAGTGCGGATGGCGCCGCGCCGGCACGGTCGTCCATCACCTGGACACCATCGACGGCCCCTTCGATCTGGATGTCTGGCGCTATGAAAAGACCGTTACCGCCGCGGCATAGCGGTTGCCCGGCGCTTGCCGCCGCAATAGGATGGATGCATGAACCCGAACGACGCGGCAGGCCCGATCATCGTCTTCGATGCGGAGTGCATTCTCTGCTCGGCCAATGCGCAGTTCGTGCTGCGGCATGACCGCGCCCGGCGCTTCCGTCTCGCCTCCATGCAGAAGGACGTGGGCGCCGGCCTCTATCGCCGCTTCGGTATAGACCCGTCCAATCCGGAATCGATGATCGTCGTTGCGGGCGACCGGCTGCTGCGGGACAGCGACGCGGTGCTGGCGATCTATGCCGGCCTCGGCTGGCCGTGGAAAGCGGTCTCCCTGCTGCGCGTCATCCCCCGTTTCTTGCGCGATCCCGCCTATCGCTGGCTTGCACGCAACCGTTACCGCATCTTCGGGCGGCGCGAGGCCTGCTGGGTGCCTTCGCCTGGCGATGCAGATCGGGTGCTGTGAAGCGCGTCATCGTTCTCGGCGGCTACGGCGGTTTCGGCGCCCGGCTCTCGCGGCGGCTGGCGGCGGATGGCTGGACGGTGCTGGTCGCCGGTCGGAATGGCGCGGCTGCGGCGCGGCTTGCCGGGGAATTGCCCAATGCCCTCCCGCTCACGGCGGATCGCGATGGCGATCTGCGGCCCTTGCTCGAAAAGCACCGGCCGTTCATGCTGGTCGATGCGGCCGGGCCTTTTCAGGGAAGCGGCTATCAGGTCGCGGAAGCCTGCATCGCCTGCGGCGTGCATTACATCGACCTCGCGGATGCGCGGGATTTCGTCTGCGGCATCGGACGGCTGGACGCGGCGGCGCGGGCGGCGGGCGTCGTGGCGGTTTCCGGCGGCTCCAGCGTGCCGGCGCTTTCGGGCGCGGTGATTGCGGCGCTTGCGCAGGGCATGGAAGAGGTCTGCTCGGTCGACATGTCGATCAGCGCTTCCAACCGGGCGACGGCAGGGGCGTCGGTGGCGGCCGCGATCCTCAGCTATGTCGGAAAGCCGGTGCGCCTGTGGCGTGGCCGGCGATGGCGGGAGGAGACCGGTTGGCACAGGCTGCATCGGCAGGATTATGCCGTTCCCGGCCGTGCGCCGATCCGGCGGCTGGTCGCGCTGGCGGATGTGCCTGATCATGACATCGTCCCGCAATCTCTTCCCGGCCGGCCGGCAACCATTTTCCGCGCCGGGCCGGAATTCTCCTTCCAGCTTCTGACGCTCTGGTTTTTGAGCTGGCCGGTGAAATGGGGCTGGATCTCCTCGCTTTCTCGTTATGCCCGATGGCTGCTGCCGCTTCAGAAGCTGACCGCGCGCTTCGGCACGGATCGGTCCGCCATGACGATCGAGGTCAAGGGCATGGCGCAAGGATCGGCAGAGCTGCGCCGCTGGACGCTGATTGCGGAAGCGGGCGACGGCCCGGAAATCCCGACGATCGCGGCGCATGTGCTGGCGAATGCCATTGCCGAAGAGCGGGTGGAGCCCGGTGCGCGGCCTGCGGCGGGCGAGGTGAAGCTCGGCGATTTCGATGTGCATTTCGACAGGCTCGCCATCTTCCGGGCCATGGAGCGCCAATCCTATGTGCCGCTCTATCGCCGGGTCATCGGGGCGGACTATGCGGCCCTGCCGCAGCCGGTGCAGGCCATGCACGACCTCATCGGCGATGCCGGCGCCTCCGGCCGCGCCACGGTGCGGCGGGGCCGGTCGATACTGGCGCGGCTTGTCTGTCGCGTGATGCGTTTCCCGCCGGAGGGCGAGCACGACCTGCATGTCTCCTTCGAGGAGCGGAACGGCGTGGAGCGCTGGACGCGGGATTTTGCCGGCCATGCCTTTACGAGCGAGCTCAGCCAGCGCGGCGCCCATCTCGTCGAGCGGTTCGGGCCGATGCGTTTCTCGTTCGACCTGCCATCGGATGCGGCCGGCCTGACGATGGCGATGCGTGGATGGTCGGTGTTCGGCATTCCCATGCCGCTATTTCTTGCCCCGCGCAGCGAGGCGCGCGAATGGGCGGAGGGCGAGGATTTCTGTTTCGACGTGCCGATCGCGCTGCCGGGCATCGGCAAGGTCGTGCACTATTCCGGCCGGCTGCGGAAAATCCGGCCCGAATGAAAATGGCGGCCGAAGCCGCCATCCTGCCGGCCGGATCGCTCCGGTCAGATATTGTTCTGCAGAACCTCGCGAAGCTTGCCGAACAGCTCGTCGATCTCGTGCTTCTCGATGATGAGGGGCGGGGAGAGGGCGATGATGTCGCCGGTCGTGCGGATGAGCAGGCCCTTCTCGTGGGCTTTCAGGAAGGCGTTGAAGGCGCGCTTGGTGGGTTCGCCAGGGATGGCGGCGAGCTCGATGGCGCCGATCAGGCCGACATTGCGGATGTCGATGACGTTGGGGCAGTCCTTCAGCGAATGCAGGCCGTCTTCCCAGTAGGAGGCGAGTTCGGCGGCGCGGGTGAGCAGGCCCTCTTCCTTGTAGGTGTCGAGCGTGCCGAGCGCGGCGGCGCAGGCGATCGGGTTGCCGGAATAGGTATAGCCGTGGAAGAACTCGATCATGTGTTCCGGGCCGTTCATGAAGGCGTCGTGGATTTCCGAGGTCACGAAGACCGCGCCCATCGGGATGACGCCGTTGGTGAGGCCCTTGGCGGTGGTGATGATATCCGGCTTCACGTCGAAATATTGCGCGGCGAAGGGCGCGCCGAGGCGGCCGAAGCCGGTGATGACCTCATCGAAGATCAGGAGGATGCCGTGCTGCGTGCAGATCTCGCGCAGCTTCTGGAGGTAGCCCTTCGGCGGGATGAGCACGCCGGTGGAGCCGGCGACCGGCTCGACGATGACGGCGGCGATGGTCGAGGCGTCGTGCAGGGTGATGATGCGCTGCAGCTCGCTGGCGATGTCGCCGCCGTGCTCCGGCTCGCCGCGGGAGAACGCGTTCCTGTCCGGGAAATGGGTGTGCGGCATGTGGTCGACGCCGGTCAGCAGCGTGCCGAACATCTTGCGGTTGGACACGATGCCGCCGACCGAGATGCCGCCGAAATTGACGCCGTGATAGCCGCGCTCGCGGCCGATCAGGCGCGAGCGCGCACCGTCGCCCTTGGCGCGGTGATAGGCGAGCGCGACCTTCAGCGCGGTCTCGACCGATTCGGAGCCGGAATTGGTGTAGAGGACGTGGTCCATGCCCTCGGGTGCGATGTCGACGAGGCGGTTGGCAAGCTCGAAGGCCTTGGGATGGCCGAGCTGGAAGGCCGGCGCATAGTCGAGCTCGCCGGCTTGCTCGCGGATCGCCTCGGTGATCTTGGGGCGGCAGTGGCCGGCATTGACGCACCAGAGGCCCGCGGTGCCGTCAAGCACCTGCCGGCCGTCATGGGTCGTGTAGTACATGTCCTTGGCGCCGACGAAGAGGCGCGGCTCCTTCTTGAACTGCCGGTTTGCCGTGAACGGCATCCAGAAGGCACGCAGATCGTTGGGGGTGTTGAGGCGGTTGGACATGCGGTCTCTCCATGGCCTTGTCATGCGGGGGGCCGTCCCGGTTGGGATTTTTACCCGGCGGTCAAATTATCAAGGCACCTCGAGGCGTCAAGCACCGGTTTTCATGCAAAACGCCCCGGATTTGCATCCGGGGCGGCGAAAGGCGTGCGGTTTTTCAGGTTTCAGGCGATGCGGAGCTTCTTTTCCGAAGGGTTGCCTGCGGTCTTGTAGATGCGGTCGAGCGCGTCGAGGATGGTCAGGACGGCGTCCGACTTGCTGGAGTAGTAGATGGTCTGGGCGTCGCGACGCGTGGTCACGAGGTTCTGCGCGCGCAGCTTCGACAGATGCTGCGAGAGGGCCGACTGGCTGAGGCCGACCTGACCTGCCAGCGCACCGACGGCGATCTCGCCGCCGACCAGCACTTTCAGGATGAGAAGGCGCTTGGGATTGGCCATGGCGGAAAGAAAATCGGATGCAACCTCGGCCTGCGCGTGTTCCGCGTCTGAAATCTTGTCCATCTGAAACTCCTTTGGGCGTTTCCGCTTCAAATCATATGATTTTATGTGAATCCGCTTGTTAGCATATAAACAAAACCTACCTCATCAAGAGCAAGAAATGGGGGTAGGGGGTGCACGCATGGCGATAGGCCTTTTCCAACCGTCAGGCGATAACCCATGGATTTCCCACGCAAACGCCGATTTTCACCCTGCCGCCCTTGCTTCGTGAAGCAAACGCGCGAGTTCGCTGCGCAGTTCCCCGGCCTGTTCAAGTTCGCGTGAAAATTCGAGACGCTTCAATTTGTCGCCGCTTGCAAGATCGATACCCGCCGCATCGAGGCCGACGAGAATCCACTCGCCGTCCTTGGCGCCGCAATAGTGGCGGGCATAGATGCCGGCGGCTTCCGCATGGTCGCTGTTCATGTGCTCGACGGCGCCCGTTTCCATTTCGGCAAGGGCGGCGCGGGCGGGGGAGCGAATCATGAGGTCGTCGGCGGTGAGCAGGAAGGCCTTGCCGAAGCCGCCGTTGAGATTGGCGCGTTCAGGCACCAGGCGGAAGAAGGTGAAATCAGGGAAATCGACGTAGAGTTTTGCCTTCGGGTGACGGCGGATGAAGCGTTCGCGCAGCGCCGCGCGGGCTTCGCTGTCGCGCGCGACTTCCTCGGCCCGGCAGATGACGGTGAGGCGCGGATGGGCGAGGGGATCGCCCTTGCCGGGCTCACCGGCCAGCAGCGAGGCGCGCGGATCGGCCCTCAGCGCCTGGGTGTGGAAGGAGAGCGACGAGACGAGGATGACCGGCGTACCGTCGGTGTCGGTGCCGGTCAGCGTGCGGCTGGCGAGCGGGACGCCGGTTTCCGGTTCGAGGACGGCGAGCGCACAGCTTCGCGCCGAGCGCAGCAGGGTGCGGGCAAGGCGGCGGGCCTCGTCGTCCGTTTCGCGCAGAACGCTCGGTTTGTCCTTCTCGGTCATGTGCTCGGCTCCTGTCTGTCCGGATGCAAAAAAGGCGGCGCCCGTTTCGGAGCGCCGCCCTATCTAATCCGAACGAAGCCGTCTGTCAGCCGCGGCGTCGATGCCGCGTCAATCCGTTCACGATATCCTGCGCGTTGATCGTGCCGATCACCGTGCCGTTGTCGACCACGCCGACATTGCCGGGCGTGCGGGCCATGGCGTCGAGGATGTCGACGAGCGGGGTTTGCGGCGTCGCGGTCGCCGTCACGCCGCCGTTGCCGGAAGCGCCCTGCTGCATGACATCGCCGGCCGTCAGCATGGTGATCGGGTTCATGTTCTGCACAAAGTCCGCGACATACTGGTTGGCCGGGTTCTTGACGATCTCCTGCGGCGTGCCGCACTGGATGATGCGCCCGCCCTCCATGATGGCGATGCGGTTGCCGATCCGGAAGGCCTCGTCGAGGTCGTGGCTGACGAAGATGATGGTCTTCTTCAGCCGGCGCTGGAACTCCAGCAACTCGTCCTGCAGGCGCGTGCGGATCAGAGGGTCGAGTGCGGAGAAGGGCTCGTCCATCAGCAGGATCGGCGCGCCGGTGGCAAATGCCCGGGCAAGGCCCACGCGCTGCTGCATGCCGCCCGACAGCTCGTTCACCTTGCGGCTTGCCCATTTGGTGAGGTTGACCAGTTCGAGCTGTTCGGCGACGCGCGCCTTGCGCTCGCTGTCGGGCACGCCGGCAAGCTCGAGGCCGAAGCCGACATTGTCGGCGACGGTGCGCCAGGGCAAAAGCGCGAACTGCTGGAACACCATCGAGACGGTGTGCATGCGGAAGTCGCGCAGGGCCTTCGGGGTCGCCGCATAGGGGTTCACGCTGCCGCTGGCGGCCTTCACCTCGACCTCGCCGCGCACGACGGGCGCAAGCCCGTTCACGGCGCGCAGCAGCGTCGACTTGCCGGAGCCGGAAAGGCCCATCAGCACCAGGATCTCGCCCTCGTTGATGGAGAGCGTGGCATCCGCGACGCCGAGCACCAGACCGGTCTCCGCGCCGATCTCGTCGCGCGTCTTGCCCGCATCGACCATCGCGAGGGCCTTTTGCGGATTGTCGCCGAAGATGATGGAGACGTTCTTGAAGACGACGGTGTCGGTCATTTGGCGTCTCCTTCGTCGGAGGAGCGGAAGAGACGGTCGAGGATGATCGCGAGGATGACGATACAGAGGCCGGCCTCGAAGCCCATGGAGATGTTCACGGTGTTGAGCGCGCGCACGACGGGAACGCCGAGGCCCTTGGCGCCGACGAGGGCGGCGATGACCACCATCGACAGCGAAAGCATGATGGTCTGCGTCAGGCCCGCCATGATCTGCGGCATTGCGAAGGGCAACTCCACCTTGCGCAGCACCTGGCCGGGCGTGGCGCCGAAGGCCTGTGCGGCTTCCACCAGCGAGGGCGGGGTCGAGATGATGCCGAGGCGGGTGAGGCGGATCGGCGCGGGAATGGCGAAGATCACCGTCGCGATCAGGCCGGGCACCATGCCGAGACCGAAGAGGATGAGCGCCGGGATCAGGTAGACGAAGGTCGGGATCGTCTGCATGAGGTCGAGGATCGGCCGCAGGATCGAGTAGAACCATGGCCGGCGCGCGGCCGCGATGCCGAGCGGCACGCCGACGACCATGCTGACGCCGGTCGCCGCGAGCACGAGCGCCAGCGTCTCCGTCGTCTCCTTCCAGTAGCCCTGGTTCACGATGAGCAGCAGGCCGAGCAGGGTGAAGACGGCAACGCCGAGCGAGCGGCGGAAATACCAGCTGAGGCCCGTCACGAGCGCGATGAGGAACAGCGCATAGCCGAGCTTGCCGCCGGCGCTGGCGAAGGGGCCTTGCAACAGGAAGAGCACGGCGTCGATACCGGCCTGCAGGAAGACCTTGAGGAAGTCGAACAGTCCCTTGCCATTGGTCGTCAGCCAGCTGACGGCTTCCTTGGCGATCGGGCCGATCGGAATTTTGGAGACGGTGAGCCAATCCACGAGAGTAAGCCTCTGGCTGGAGTTTGACGATGCGCGACTATCGGGAAGGAAGAAGGGCGGGAAGGTTTCCTTCCCGCCCTATTCTTGCCTGTCAGAGACCAAGCGCCGTTTTTGCGGCCGGCAGGGCCTCGCCGCTGCCGTCCTTGGTCGTCACGCCGGCGAGCCACGGCTCGATGGCGGCCGGGTTGGCCTTGAGCCATTCCGTTGCGGCCGTCTCCGGATCCTGGCTGTCGTTCAGGATCTTGCCCATGATCTGGTTTTCCATTTCCAGCGAGAACTTGAGGTTCTGCAGGAACTTGCCGACGTTCGGGCATTCGGTCGTGTAGCCCTGGCGAACGTTGGTGTAGATCGTCGCGCCGCCGAGGTTCGGGCCGAACACGTCGTCGCCGCCCGTCAGGTAGGTCAGCTTGAAGTTGGCGTTCATCGGATGCGGTTCCCAACCGAGGAAGACGACCGGCTTGCCGTCCTGCTCGGCGCGGGCGACTTCGGCCAGCATGCCCTGTTCGGAGGATTCGACGACCTCGAAGCCCGACAGGTCGAACTTGTTGCCGGACACCATGTCGATGATCAGGCGGTTGCCGTCATTGCCCGGCTCGATGCCGTAGATCTTGGCGCCGAGCGCTTCCTTCTGCTTGGCGATGTCGGCGAAATCCTTGATGCCGAGTTCGGCGCCCTTGGCGTTGGTCGCGAGCGTGTACTTTGCGCCTTCAAGGTTTTCGCGCACGGTCTCGACCGAGCCGTTCTCGCGGAACGGCTTGATGTCGGCTTCCATGGTCGGCATCCAGTTGCCGAGGAAGACGTCGATGTCCTTGTTGCTGAGCGAGGTGTAGGTGACCGGAACGGACAGGACGGTAACTTCCGTCTCGTAGCCGAGGCTCTTCAGGATGACGGTCGCGGTTGCGGTGGTGGCCGTGATGTCCGTCCAGCCGACATCCGAGAAGCGAACCTTGCCACAGCTTTCCGCTTCGGCGGCCGAGACATGGGCGACGCCAAGAGCGAGGACGGACACGGCTGCGGCAAGAACGGTCTTGAATGGTGATGCAGTCTTCATTTTATTGCTCCCCTTATAAATGGTAGTTTAGCCAATCATCAAAACGATATGCTTTCAAGCACCTTGGCGTAACCGGAAGCTCCTGAAAGGTCCAATAAATTTCGGCCCGGTTCGCAATTTTGCACATGGATGTCGCAACGGATGGGCCGCGTCGATTTCTGTGGTTTTCGAGCCTTTCCGACTGGAAAATCGACCATTCCCGGGCCATGAGGCGGGGACGGAGAAAATCATGGCCAAGCTCTATTTCAGTTACGCGACGATGAATGCCGGCAAGTCGACGCTGCTCTTGCAGGCGTCGTACAACTACCGCGAACGCGGCATGCGCACGGCGATTTTCATCGCCTCCTTCGACGACCGGGCGGGCCAGGGCCGCATCTCCTCGCGCATCGGGCTGACATCGGACGCCATCGCCTTCGACCATACCGACGACCTCTACCGGCATATCGAGGAATTGAACGGCGACGGAGAGGGCAAGATCGCCTGCGTCTTCGTCGACGAAGCGCAGTTCCTCTCCGAGGACCAGGTCTGGCAGCTCGCGCGCGCCGCCGACCGGCTGCACATTCCCGTCATGGCCTACGGCCTGCGCACGGATTTCCAGGGCAAGCTCTTTCCGGGCTCGCAGGCGCTGCTCGCCATCGCCGACGAATTGCGCGAGGTGCGCACCATCTGCCATTGCGGCCGCAAGGCGACCATGGTCGTGCGCCTCGGCAGCGATGGCAAGGTGGTCAAGGAAGGCGCGCAGGTGGAAATCGGCGGCAATGACAAGTACGTTTCCTATTGCCGCCGCCACTGGGACGACATCATGAACGCCGAGTGAGGCGCTGGCGGCGAAGGAGCGACGATGAGACATCCTGCCATGCTGGCCGCGGCCTTTCTCTGTCTTGCCGCCCCTGCGCTGGCGGAGGGCGATGCGGTCGCGGGCAAGTCGGTCTTCAGGAAATGTGCGCCGTGCCATTCGACGGAGCCGGTCAACCGGGTCGGGCCGACGCTCGCGGGCATCGTCGGCCGTCCGGTCGCCTCCATCGCCGACTACGGCTATTCCGCGGCGATGACGTCCTTCGCGGACGGTGGCCGGATCTGGAACGAGGCGCTGATCGCCGAATACCTCATGTCGCCCAAGGCCATGGTGCCGGGCACCCGCATGACCTTCGCCGGCCTGAAGAAGATCGAGGATATCGCCAACCTCATCGCCTATCTGAAGGCGCCGGCGCGCCACTGATCGCTCGCCGAAAATTTTGCCCGCGATCTTGCGTGCGCCCGCGCGCGCTCCACATGTTGTGCGGGGCAGGTTCCTATCTGTCTGAAATCGTATAGTGTTGCCGCGACGGAATAAAACGGGCGACGCAGACGTCTGCCGTGCAGAGCTCAAGGGGAAAGAGGCATATGGCCACACTTCAGAACTTCGATGCGGAGATCGACAAGACCCGCAGTGTCGTCAACCAGATGCGCGGCAAGCTGGAGCAATCCGGCATCGTGCTGGAACAGTTCGCCAAGGCGGACACCAAGCTCGGCGACGTCAATTTCGACATCGAGAACGCCCGCATCCAGGACGTCATCTCCCAGCAGAAGGTGATGGAGGGCAATATCGCCGACCTCATCATCGGCCTCGAGGACGCCACGAACATCTTCGGCACCGAATTCGAGAGCATGAAGAGCTATACGGGCTACGAGAAGTTCATCGGCATCTTCTCCAAGCAGAAGATGCAGCGCATGCGCACCGACCGCGTGCGCAACATGTCGCTGGCCGGCAACCTGCAGGAACTGCTCTCCAAGTCCGACACGATCGTCGGCATCCTCAAGGAGCAGAAATCGATCCTCGACCAGCGCTACAAGACCTCCGAGGCGAGCCTCGTGCAGGTGATCGAGCGCCGCAAGGGCACGATGAGCAATCTCGAAGCCACCCAGAAGCGCATCGAGGAACTGAATCCGCTGCTGATGGACCTCGAAAACCGCATCGCGGCCTCGACGGACCAGAAGAGCCGCACGGACCTCGAAGGCGAGCGCTCGGCGCTGGCGACCGAGTACAACCAGATGCAGGCGAAGGAGCAGGAGCTTCTGGCCGAAAGCCAGACGCTGGAACGCTACACCTCGATGTTCCAGACCTTCGTCGATTCGCTCAATAACCAGATCGCCGCGCAGAACACGCTGATCAACAAGCTGACCATCGATACCGAGCAGCGCATCGTGCTCTACAAGGCGTTGGAAGACTCGTTGAAGACGGCCGCCCAGCAGGACGTGGCGCACAAGATCAACACGCTCGGCTCGCAGGTCGATACGGCTGCCGAGGAGACCATGGCGGGCATCGGCTCGGCCGCCCAGCGCCATATCGGCGACCTTCTCGAAATGCACGAGAAGAACATGCTGGCAACCCAGGACATCCAGCGCCGCAAGAAGCTCGCCGACGACGCCTTCGCCCGGCGCTTCCAGGCCGTCATGGACAAGCACAACACCGCCAATTACGTGAAGCAGTGATGGTGTGCATGGCGGTTTTGCTTGCAGCGGGGCCGGGAACTGGTGCCACCCCCCTCTGCCCTGCCGGGCATCTCCCCCTCAAGGGGGGAGATCGGCATGTGACGACGTCTGGCTATTCGGCGACAATGCGGTTCGCGGGAAAAGCAGGCCCCTTTCCAATCTCCCCCCTTGAGGGGGAGATGCCCGGCAGGGCAGAGGGGGGTGTTCGTGGGGCGCGACATCTATGAACATCCCCGCCGACAGCGCCGTCGCGCAATATTTCTCCACCATCCGCTCCGCGCTCGGTGGCCTCGAAATCTTTCTGGGTGATCGCAATTCGCCGCTCTACCGCAACAGCGTGGTGGGCGAGATCGTCATGCCGTATCTGGCGCGGCTGAAGGCTTCCTTCGCCTGCTGGGAAAACCGCATCGGCTTCGTCCAGCAGTTCCGCGTCTCGCGCGCCGAGAGCGGCTTTCCGGTGTTCCAGAACGTCCTTGAACTGGAGAATGACCGGCAAAGCGCGGAAAAGCGGCTTTCCGCCATTCCTGATGCCGACCAGCTTCGCACGGAGATGGCGGATTTCATCCTGCGGCAGAAGGCGTTTCCGAGCGATCTCCAGACGCGCATGGCCGAGCGGCTCTATCTCGAACAGATCGGCAAGGGCGACATCTTCTCGCCCTTCGTGCTGCCCGAGACGATCCGCGTGGCGGTCAATCCGAAGACCATGCGGCCCTATTACGTCGTCTGCTGGGGCGCCTTCGACGGCACGGCGACGCTGCCGATGGTCTATATGGCGACCATCGAGGATTCGACGCAGAGCATCGTCGACATGCTGGTGACGAAGGACGGCAAGCTCAACCCGGAAGTGGACATTCCGCTGCCCGTCGGTGGGCTGCTCAATCCCGAACTTGCCAGCCGCTTCGACGATTTCGCGCTGAAGAACAGCGCCTATTCGCTGACGCCGGCGACGATCGCCACCAATCTCGACAAGGATTTCCCGACGCTGCACCCCAAGCAGCTGCGCCGCATCGTGCTCGGGCCGTTCTATTCGGCAGGCATCACCGAGAACAACGAGCGGGTCAACGAGATCCTTTCCAAGGTGCGCAAGCCCGACAATGCCTGGCTGCTCACCTGGACGGTGCAGGAGGTCTTCTCCAAGGCCGAGCGGCCGGCGCAGAAGGGATTCTGGAGTTCTACCCCGGCGCAGGAGGAATTCCATATCGAGACCGACGACCTCGAAGCCGCCCGCATGGGCGTCAGCGCCTACGAGAAACATGCGCTCGTGCCGCACGACGCCTACCAGGCGCTCTACGCCGCGGGCGAGACGCAGGGAATTTTCGGCGCCTACAAGGTGCATGTGATTTCCGGAAACCAGGTCATCAGCGAGGGATGAGAGTCCTCCTGAAAATTCGGCGTGTCGATCCGCCGGCTCCTTTCGCGCTCCGCCGCGTCGCGCTTCTTGCCGATATCCTCGGGATATCGGCTGCAAACCGCTCCTGACGGAGCCCGAAAATATCTCGGCGGCTCTCCGCCGCCGAACTTTCAGAAGGACTCTACCATGAGCCTCAATGCCGGACTGACGACGATCCACGAGGACGACATCGCCAAGCACCAGGCGGCGGCGCAGAGCCTCGTCACCAAGCTTGTCATTCTCGAAAGTGACGATGGCAAGAGCGGCACGGCGCTCGCCGGCACAGGCCGGCGCTTCGTCTCGACCGTTTCGACCGCCGGCAGCCGGCGCACCCGCGAGGTGGAACTGGCCAAGACCATCCAGTCGGTGCGCGCCGGCGACCCGCTGCTCTCGCCGCAGCAGCATGCCGTGCTGTTTCGCGCCCGGCGCGGATTGCAGGTCGCGCTTGCGGTGACGGATGCCTTTTCCCGCCAGACGAACCTCGAAGCGCTGCAATCGCGCAACCTCGCCGCGCCGCTTGCCGGCGACGAGGCGACCCAGTTCAAGGCCCTGCTTTCCGCCTCCGCCTATATCGCCGCCTTCACCTTCGCGGCCTATCTCGGGGCGACATTGCCGGGCGAGGGGGAGCCGGTCGAGGACAGCGGCGAGCCGGACTATCTGTTCGATACGCCGCAGGACGCGCTGAAGAGCATGGTCGCCGGTCTCGACCGCACGATTGCCGGCGCACCCGACGACGCGGCGCTGGTGAGCCGGGCGCGTGCCTTCTCGCGCGTGGCCATCGAGGGGCTGATCGGCCGCCGGGCGCGCTTCACCGGCCTTGCCGGCTTCGAGAACGCCCATATCCGCATCGAGCAGGACGATTTCACGCTCTCCGGCTTCGACGTCGCGCCGGGCCAGAAGCGCAAGCCGCTCGTCATGACCTTCAAGCAGCCGAACGAGATCATCGGCAACCACATTGCCAAGTACCAGGCGATGAAGCTCGCCAAGATGCTGATGGCCTACGATTTCGACCGGCAGATGAACCCGTTCGTCGAACTCGGCGGCTTCCTCTTCACCTTCATCGGCGACGGCATGCCGGGCACCGGCAAGACGATCCTCATCCAAATGCTCGCCGGTCTCGTCAACGACTACTGCCAGATCGCCGGCTACGCTTTTCACTACGAGAATTTCGGCGTCGACCAGATCTCGTCCTATCAGGGCAAGTCCGGCCAGAACTGCAAGGAATTCGTCAACAACGTCATCAACCCGAAGGCCATCGGCTTCGGCACCATCGACGATGTCGACCAGGTGGCCGCCAAGCGCTCCGACGACCGGGCGTCTGCCGGCCAGCACGAGGTGACGGCGGTGCTGATGGAAAGCTTTGCCGGCGCCTCGACCGTGGTGCGGGGCAATTGTACCTTCGGCATGTTCTCCAACTATCCCGAGAATGTCGACGACGCGCTGCGCCAGCGCGCCGGCGCCCGCTGGCTGGTCGATGGTCCCCAGACCGAGGACGACTATATCGACATTTTCGCGCTGCTGGTCGGCAAGAACCATTCGATCCCGCTCGGCGAGCACACGCTGTTCGAGGGACAGGAGATCAAGCGCGCCGTCTCGACCTCCTACGAACAGCACGCCAGGCCGCAGGAAGACGGCCTGCTGGCCGTCTGGGAGCGGCACGAGAAGGAGCAGGGTGCGATCCGCTCGATCGCCGATGTCGGCGCCTATCTCCACCGCATCAAGCTCGCCGAGCCGCGTTTCACCGGCCGTGCCATCAAGAACATCACCGATGCGATCAAGATGCGCGCCATGGACGTGGACCTGCCGGACGACTGGTTCGCCACGGCTGACGCCTTCATGCACAAGGGCTACGACGAGAAGAAGGCGATGATCGAGGAACTGCGCGGGCCGATCTCGATGGAGATGGTCCTGCAGGAGATCAACCGCTACGCCGACTCGGAATTCCGCTACACCGACAAATCCGACGACGCCGCCGTCTCCGACATCATCCGCCGCGAACGCCAGCGCGAGAAGGCGGTTCGCGAGATCGAGACGATGAAGGCGGAAGGGCGGTGGTGAACGCCTCGTTGGAATATGCCGGCGCAGGTGCTATATGTTGGGATACAGATATCCCAAGGAGGATGGAATGGCTAAACAAACGGCGATCCGCCTTCCCGATGAGACCTATGAACGCCTGCAGGCATTGGCGGCGCGAACAGGGCGGACGGCGACCTACTATATTCGCGAAGCAATCGAGCAACATCTCGAAGACCTCGAAGATATCTATCTTGCAGAGCAGGAACTCGAGCGCGTGCGGCGTGGCGAAAGCCGGGTGTATTCTCTGAAGGAGGTCGAGGACGAGCTTGGCCTGGGAGATTGAGATCACCGAAGGGGCGAAAAAGCAGCTTGATAGGCTTGGCCATGCCGAGGCGAAGCGGGTTCGCGATTTCCTCGCCAAGCGACTTGCTCCTCCGGACGATCCCCGCCAGTTCGGAGCCGCCCTTCAGGGATCCCGGTTGGGAGCTTACTGGCGCTATCGTGTCGGCGATTACAGGGTAATTTGCGACATTCAGGACAACAGGCTTGTCGTGGTTGTCGTTCGTGTGGGACATCGGCGTGAAATCTATTCCTGAACCTACGAGCGGGGCGGCATGAAACGCCTCCTCGAAGCAGAATTGATCTATGGCCGGCTGCTGCCGGTCGATGAGCCGCATCTGGTCGAGCGCTACAACAAGGCGCTCGACGGGTTCGGCATGCGGCGCACCGGGCTTTCGAGCTTCCGCATCGACATGACCGGCTTTTCGCCGGAGATCGCGGACGAGCTCGGCGACCGCGACTATCTCGATCCGAACCGCGTCAACCGCCGCTTCATAATCATGACGCCGGAGCAGGTGAACCTGCCGGTCGTGCATACGAGCTTTTCCAACACCGCCGCGCTGATGCACGAGTTCTTCTCGGCCAACGCGCGGGCGATCAACGCGATCACCATCCGCGACGCGCTCTACGGCGAGATCGAGGACTCGGTGTCGGCGGTCAACGATATCGATGACCTGCTCTCGATCAACGAGGTGCGCTTCAAGGTGCTGTCGGCCGAGGACATGCTCGGCAAGGCGGGGGAACTGCGCGGACTGGTCGACCGGCTGAAGACGGTGCCGAATGCCTGGGCGGACGACGCCATGCTGAACCGCATGGTGGAGCTTGCCAAGCAGACGGGCGACATCCGCCAGAACGCGCTGGTGCCGGACCAGCTCGTCTTCCGCCACGAGGCCTATTGGGCCAACCATTTCGGCGGGGTCTACGTCTTCCTCGACGACAAGACGACGACGGTGATCTGCGATCCGACCGTGCCGGGCTTCCGCCGCTCACGGCCTTGGCAGGTCAGCTATATCGCACTCGACGACCACAAGCGGATCTTCGATTTCCTGGCCTCCACGAAACGGCTGGAACTGCCGCGCGCCTCCTGGGTCGAGCCGTCGGGCCTCTTCCAGCACCGGGCGGACATGACGGTCGCCGGCCTCGTCAACCAGGCGGATCCGACGGCCGATCTCGAAAAGGCGGACCGCATTTGGCTGCAGACCTGGATGCATCGCAATGCGGCGCTGGTCGCCGGCGACGGCACCTATCCCTTCTTGCAGGAGGCGGTTCGCGCGCTGGCCGCGACCGGCGAGATCAAGATCGGCGAGGTCGCGCCCGAGCGGCGGTTCCTTCTGGTGCGCGCGGCGCCCGACCATCCGGACCAATGGCTGGTCAATCGCCTGATCTCCCAGATGGTGCCCTACGATTTCGTCTCGCGCTTCGTGTTCGACAAGCAGGGCTTCTACGCGGCTTACGAGCAATACAGCGAAAAGTTCCGCGAGTACGTTGTGACCACGTTGACGCGGACCTATCTGCAAGACAAGGCTGCTTTCCGCCGGAAACTCTACGGCATCAAAGAGGACGACACCAATGCTTGACCCGATCGCCCTGTTCTTCCAGCGCATTTTCGCGGCCATCGGCAGGGGCATCGGAACGGTGGTCGCCTGGATCCTCTGGCCGTTCATCACCGTGGCGAACTGGTATCGCGCCCGCGGCTGGATCATCAAGGGACCGATCGGCATCGGCCTTCTCGTCCTCTTCGGCTTCTACGCCTACTTCATCTGGCAGACCCAGGTGTGGAGCGGCTTCAACCCGGACTATGTGAACAGTTACAATCTCGGGGAGCGCAAGCAGGACGCGGGCTCCACGTCGACGGCGACGGCATCGGCCACGCCGGCGGCAGGCGAGGCCTCGGAGCCCGAACCCAAGACCTGCGTGCGCTCGGCGATCGTCGACGTCACGGCCGACCTCATCGACGTCAACGTCAACCAGAGCGCCTGGATCTCCTCGATGCTGCTCTACAAGCTCGGGCTGTTCGGGCTCGACTGGGACAAGACGCCCTGGTTCGACAACAAGGCCTCGTTCCAGCGCGGCATCAACCAGGCGGTCCGCCGGACGGCGGTGGAACTTGTCGATTCGCTCGGTCGCGTTCGCGGCACGTCCGGCATCAACGCCGACCTCCAGCGCGCCCGCGGCAATATCCAGTTCGACGAGGAAACCTGGTATTTCGGCTCGGATTCGCTGCTGCCGAAGACGCCGACGCCGAACTACTACCGTTCGGCGATGGCGGACCTGCGAAAGTTCAACACGTCGCTTGAATCCTGCGAGGCCATCTTTGACGGGCGCTCGGACAACCTGATCGAATTCCTCGATCGCATTGCCAACGATATCGGCTCTACCTCCGCCATCATCCGCGAGCGCTCGGAGTTCCACAATGGCGGCTGGTTCGACACGCGGGCGGACGATCGCTTCTGGTTCGCCTACGGCCAGCTCTACGGCTACTACGGCATCCTTTCGGCCGCCGGCGCCGATTTCGACGCGATCATCAAGGCGCGCGGCATCGAGCCGCTCTGGATCGAAAGCATCAAGCAACTGCGCTCCGCATTGAACATCCAGCCCGCGATCATCTCGAACGGCCGCGAGGACGGCTGGATCATGCCGACGCACCTTGCCACGATGGGCTTCTATATCCTGCGCGTGCGCTCCAACCTCGTCGAAATGCGCGACGTGCTGGCGCGGTAAAGGAGCTGGACACACAGGCAGGAGCCGACAGGGATTGACGAATTCGGACCTTTCGGCAGCATCTGCTGCCAATTGCAATGCATGCCGACGAAGCAGGAAAATGCCGCCTTCGGGAGAGGAGACCCGGCTGCGGTAGCAACGCTTGAGGGAGCGACACCGCATGGCCGACGTGAAATCCGATATCGAGATCGCCCGCGCGGCGAAGAAGAGACCGATCCTGGAGATCGGCGAAAAACTCGGCATACCCGCCGAGCACCTTCTGCCCTACGGCCATGACAAGGCGAAGATCAGCGCCGAATTCATCGCCGCGCAGCGGGGCAGGAAGAACGGCAAGCTGATCCTCGTCACGGCGATCAATCCGACACCGGCGGGCGAGGGCAAGACGACGACGACCGTCGGCCTCGGCGACGGGCTCAACCGCATCGGCAAGCGAGCCGTCACCTGTATCCGTGAAGCCTCGCTTGGCCCCTGCTTCGGCGTGAAGGGCGGGGCGGCCGGCGGCGGCTATGCGCAAGTCGTGCCCATGGAGGACATGAACCTCCATTTCACCGGCGATTTCCACGCCATCACTTCGGCGCACAACCTGCTTTCCGCGCTGATCGACAACCACATCTACTGGGGCAACGAACAGAACATCGACATCCGCCGCATCGCCTGGCGGCGCGTGATGGACATGAACGACCGGGCGCTGCGCCATATCGTCGGCTCGCTGGGGGGCGTCGCCAACGGCTATCCGCGCGAGACCGGCTTCGACATCACCGTCGCCTCGGAGGTCATGGCGATCCTCTGTCTTGCGATGGACCTGAGGGACCTCGAAAGGCGCCTCGGCAATATCATCATCGGCTACCGCCGCGACAAGTCGCCGGTCTTTGCGCGGGATATCAAGGCGGATGGCGCGATGACGGTGCTCCTGAAAGACGCCATGCAGCCGAACCTCGTGCAGACGCTGGAAAACAATCCGGCCTTCGTGCATGGCGGCCCGTTCGCCAACATCGCGCATGGCTGCAATTCCGTCGTCGCCACCACGACGGCGCTCAAGCTTGCCGACTATGTGGTGACGGAAGCGGGGTTCGGAGCCGATCTCGGGGCGGAGAAATTCTTCGACATCAAGTGCCGCAAGGCCGGGCTGAAGCCGGATGCCGCGGTCATCGTGGCGACCGTGCGCGCCATGAAGATGAACGGCGGGGTGAAGAAGGACGATCTCGGCCGGGAGAATGTCGAGGCGGTCCGCAAGGGTTGCGCCAACCTTGGCCGGCATGTGCAGAACGTGAAGAAGTTCGGCGTGCCCGTGGTCGTCGCCATCAACCATTTCACCTCGGATACGGACGCCGAAATCCGGGCGGTGAAGGACTTCGTCGCCACGCTCGGCGCCGAGGCCATCCTGTGCCAGCACTGGGCGCTCGGCTCGGCCGGCATCGAGGAGCTGGCGCGCAAGGTGGTGGAGTTGGCCGAATCCGGCCTTTCGCAATTCTCGCCGCTCTACCCGGACGACATGCCGCTGTTCCAGAAGATCGAGACGATTGCCAAGGACATCTACCATGCCGGCGAGGTGATCGCCGACAAGTCGGTGCGCGACCAGTTGCGCGTCTGGGAGGAGCAGGGCTACGGCAAGCTGCCGGTTTGCATGGCCAAGACGCAATATTCCTTCTCGACCGATCCGAACCTGCGCGGCGCGCCCTCCGGCCATACGGTGCCGGTGCGCGAGGTCAGGCTTTCGGCCGGTGCCGGCTTCGTCGTCGTCATCACCGGTGAGATCATGACCATGCCGGGCCTGCCGAAGGTGCCCTCGTCGGAGAAGATCTTCCTCAACGAAGAGGGCTATATCGAAGGCCTGTTCTGAGCCGCAAAAAGGGGCGCTTGGCGCCCCTTTGGGATTTACGTGCGGCCGAGGAAGTCCAGCTTGCCGACGGCGACGCCGTTGTGGCGCAGGATCGCGTAGGCGGTCGTCAGGTGGAAATAGAAGTTCGGCAGCACGAAGGTGAGGAGATATTCCTTGCCGGAAGAGCTGAGTTCGCCGCCGCGCGTCTTCAGGACGACGGTGCGTTCCGCCGCGCCCTCGAAGGCGGCCTCCGGCACGGAGGCGAGATAGGCGGTGGTCTTCTCGATGCGGGTGCGCAGGTCCGCAAGCGTCGTCTCGTCATCGGGAAAGCTCGGCGCATCCGTGCCGGTGAGGCGGGAAGCGGCGCCCTTGGCGGTGTCGCTCATGCGCTGGATCTGCCCGGCAAGCGAGAGCATGTCCGGCGCGAGGCGTGCGTTGACCAGGATTTCCGGCTTGATCTTCTTTTCCTCGGCGAAGGCCTCCGCCTTGTCGAGCAGTTTGGAGAGCACGGCGAAACCGCGCTGGAAGGCCGGGATGGAGAGTTCGTAGGGGGTGATCGACATGGGCGGGAACCTCTGGATGGGAATGGTGGATGGCCGTTGCCGGCTGCGCTACAGATAGGTGCCGCCATGCCGTCTTTTCAGGCGCGAAGCAAAATATTGCGGCGTCACCAGCAGTAGCGGTAGCCGCCGCGCCGTTCCTTCACGTCGAGATGCAGGTGGTTCTCATGCGCCGCGTCGCTGCCGGGATCGAGCACGGTCGTGAAGTAGAGGCAGGCGGCTTCCGTGATGGCGCGCTGGAAGGCGCCCTCCAGGGTGGAATCCTTGTCGGCCGGGCGGATGGTCAGCATCTTGCCGCTCTTCAGCGTGAAGCCGGCGATGTCGATGGCGTTGCCGAAGGCATGCTCGGAGATCTTCCCCTCCGTCGCGCCGTTTCGATTGCGGCACACATAGCCGGAAGCCTGGGAGAGGCCGGTGATCGTCTCGCCGGGCATGGCTGCTTCGAGCGACGGCTTTACCGATCCTTCCAGCCAGCGTGCAAGCTGCAGCGCCGTATCGCAGCGGATGGTGGCTTCGGGTTCGACCTTGACGCCCTCGGGCAATGCCTTGAGCAGGACCGGCTTGTCGATGCCGCAGGCCTTGCCGTCATCGACGGGCTTTGCCACTTCGAACGTCGCCCCGATCGCCTTCAGCGCGATCAGGCAGGCTGCATGCTCCTTGGTGTCCTCTTGCGGACGCTGCTTCGCCTTTTCCTCCTCGTCCTTTGCCTTTCGCGCAGCCTCAGCCTTAGCGTCCTCCGCGGGGGCTGCCTTCGTCTCGTCCGCCTGCCGCTGCTCGGGTTTCGAGAGCGGCAAGGGGCCTTCCTTGGGGAGTTCAGCGCCGGCAAGCACGAGGGCGGCGGCGAGAAGGGCTATGCGGGGGAAAAAGTCGATGGGTCCGTCTCCCGGCTGAGAAAATCAGCAGGGAAACGCCGCGGAAGCGAATTGGTTGCCGATGGAAGGCTAGATGCCCGCGCCGTGCGCGATTTCCATCGATGGCCGGCTTGAGCCGGGGCAGTCGTCGACGATCGCCCGGACGCGCTCGATGAGGTGGAGGTTGTCGCCCGCGTCGTTGTTCTCGATGATGTCGAGGAAGAAGCCGACCAGGGTGCGCGCTTCCTCGGCATTGCGCGGGGCATGCCGGTAGAGATCGTGGAAGACCGCGGCGATGTCGCCATCCAGCGCCTTGAATTCGGGCGTTTCATATTGCTCGATCGTGTCCGCGAGCCGAAGCTGCATCTCGCGGAACGTTTCCACCATGATGGAGACCATGGATATTGCCTTGCTAGCCTAGTTTTTCAGGCTGCCATTAGCACATGCTCAAAAAAGGAGCAAATGTCCGGGCATGGCGAAAATTCGGGATATTGACAGATTGTTTCGCCGTGCCGCGTACGGCGCGGATGGAATCGTCATCTCCGGAAGCCTCGACGCAACATCCTGAGGCGGCGGCGCCGGCCAAGAGATTTCCCCCACCGCGTTCTTGAAAACTGGCATTTATGTGACATGGGTGCCGTTCCTTTATAGTTGATTGATAAAGTCAGCTTTTTTATGTTGACAAGTTTAATCATGTTTCATAGCGATGGGTCGGGTTCCGGCCCACCACGTTTTTGCCATATTTCCGCATGGCCCACCGGCGCATTCCGTGCGCGGGAGCGATGCCGTGCGAGCTGACCGAATAGAGGATAGACATGCAGGCTCGGCGTTCCCGTTCCGCACTTCTGGCATGCACGGCCATCGCCGTGCTCTCGCTTTCCGCCGATGCCTTCGCGCAGGATGCCGCGGGCGGCGCTGCCGCGACCGCCGACAGCACCGCGCTGCAGCCGATCGTCGTCAAGGGCAAGCGGGTGGTCAAGCCCGGCATCGTCGGAAACACTCCGCTCATTTCCGAGACGTCGGCAGAAACGATCCGCAAGAAGGAAATCGCCAGCGTCGGCGACCTCGGCAATACCACCGAGCCGGGCGTGGACTACATTGAAAGTCGTCCGGGCGCTGCCGGCGGCATGTTCATCCGCGGCATGGGCGGCGCGCGTATCGCGACCCTTATCGACGATATTCCGGTCCCCTATCTCGAAACGCTGACCCGTACCGGTGCGCAATCGCCAACGACGGGCATCAGCGACAGCAGCAACAGCTTCGACTTCGCTTCGCTGTCGTCGGTCGACGTGCTGCGCGGTTCGGATTCCAGCCGCATCGGTCCGGGCGCGCTCGGCGGTGCGCTGATCCTGCGCACGCTCGAGCCGGAGGACTTGATCGGCGAAGGGCGCGATTGGGGTGGGCTGGCAAAGACCGGCTATGACGGTCAAGACAGCAGCTTCAACGGTTCCGTGGCGGTGGCCAAGCGGTTCGGCAATACCTCGGTCCTGTTCCAGGGCGGCTACAAGCGCGGGCATGAGCGGGAGAATCAGGGCACGGTCGACAGGATCGGCTCGCTGCGCACCGTGCCTAACCCGATGGACAGCAAGCAGAGCAACTTCCTGTTCAAGGTCCGTCAGGACCTCGAGGGCGGCCACAGGATCGGCCTGACGGCGGAACGCTTTGCGCGCGACACGGACAGCGACCTGAAGACCTTGATGAACGGCACGACTTACCGGCCGGGCTATTACTGGGGCTTCGACGATACGACGCGCGAGCGCGTCTCGCTCGACTACGACTATCAGGCGCCGGAGGCCGGTGGCCTGATCGACGCGGCCAAATTCACGCTTTACTGGCAGCGCCTGACCAAGGATTCCGGCTCGAACGCGACCCGCTTCGCCAATGGGACGCCGACGGCGGCCTCCTGGAGATACGATCGCGAGAACCAGACGCGCGAAGGCTCGTTCGGCCTGACCGGGGGTACCGTTTCCGAATTCGAGACGGGTACGCTCAGCCATTCCGTCAGGCTTGGCGGTAATCTGAGCATGTTCCAGTACGACCAGTTCGTCACGTCCATCGGCGGCACCTCGGCAACGTCGCCTTCGGCGTCGCAGGCCGACGTGCCTGATGTCGACGGCACGCGCCTCGGCCTTTTTGCCGAAGACGAGATCGTATTCGGCGACAGCGGCTTCACCCTGACGCCCGGCCTGCGCTTCGACTGGTACGACTACAATCCGAAATCCAGCGCGGCCTTCACCGGCAATACGGGCTTCGGTTACTTCGGCCTGCCGGAGGGGCAGAGCGGAACGCGCCTGTCGCCCAAGCTTCTGGCCTCCTACCAGGCAACGCAGGAACTGGAACTCTTCGCACAGTGGTCCATGTCCTATCGTGCGCCGACGGTCACCGAACTCTACAGCAACTTCACCAATACGGTGGGCGGCTACACGGTTCTCGGCAATCCGGACCTGAAGGCGGAAACCGGTCAGGGCTTCGAGATCGGAGCGAACTACGATGCGGGGGACTTCACCGGCAAGGTGACGCTCTTCCACAACAAGTACCGCAACTTCATCGATACGACGGAGGAGTACAGCTCCGCCTATCCCGCCGGCTATTTCCCCCAGGGCTTCCTGATCAACAGCTGGGCGAACCGCAATCGCGTCGAAATGTCCGGCGTCGAGCTCAAGGCACGCAAGGAGTTCGCGAACGGTCTCTATGTGAACGGCTCGCTGGCCTATACCTACGGCAAGGACAAGGAAACCGGCGAATTCATCCGCTCGGTCGCACCCTTGAAGTCGATCGTCGGCGTCGGTTACCAGCAGGAGACCTGGGGGCTTGAGCTTTCGGGCGTCTTCTCGGCCGCCATGCGGGACGATGCCGATCCAAAGACGTTCGACGCACCGGGCTACGGCATCGCCAACTTCACGACGTGGTGGGAGCCGGAGCAGTTCCAGGGCCTTCGCGTCCAGGCCGGCGTCTACAACATCTTCGACAAGAAGTACTGGAACGCGATCGGCGTGCGCGACATCGACCCGACGAGCTTTACGAGCACGAACCAGCCGGTCGATTTCTATTCGGAGGCGGGCCGCACCTTCAAGGTGTCGCTGACCCAGCGCTTCTGAGATCGTGACCAAGATTCAAGGACAGGGCGGCTTCGGCCGCCCTTTTCCTTTCGGCCGCAAAACGGGCTCTTGCGCAAGCCCGCGTCTGCCGCTAACAATTCCCGCCATGATAAACGCACGCATCATCGCTGGCTGGTGGTGGGCTCGCTGAGGCGGCCTTGACCAGTCATGCGTGATTGAGACGACAAGCCGCCCGGAACCTTCGAGGCGGCTTTTTTGTGTTCTGGCCGCCTGCAAGAGACCGGGCCTGAAACGGAGTTGGGAATGGCCACGATAATTCTGGAAGACGGCGGCGAAGCCTATGAGACGCGGGGCGGCGTGACCGTCACCCGCCGCCGCCGGGCCGCGGACTACGCACATGCGATCTCCGCCTATGTCGACAAGCTCGACGAGCGGCGCGGCGCGGTCTTCTCGTCCAACTACGAATATCCGGGCCGCTATACGCGCTGGGACACGGCCGTCGTCGATCCGCCGCTCGGCATTTCCTCCTTCGGCCGCGCCGTATGGATCGAGGCCTACAATGCGCGCGGCGAGGTGCTGCTGTCGCTGATCGCCGATCGTCTGGCGCAGGTGCCGGAACTGGCGCTCGGTACCCGCACGGCAAATCGTCTCGACCTCGACGTGAAGATGCCCGACCGGGTATTCACCGAGGAAGAGCGCTCCAAGATGCCGACGGTCTTCACCGTGCTGCGCGCCGTCACGGACCTCTTCCATTCGGCCGAGGATGCCAGCCTCGGCCTCTACGGCGCCTTCGGTTACGACCTCGCCTTCCAGTTCGACGCGATCGACCTGAAGCTGAAGCGGCCGGACGACCAGCGCGACATGGTTCTGTTCCTGCCGGACGAGATCCTCGTCGTCGACCACTATGCCGCCAAGGCCTGGATCGACCGCTACGATTTCGCCAAGGGCGGGCTTTCGACGGAAGGCAAGGGCGAGGCGATCGAAGCGGAGCCCTTCCAGACCGTCGACGTCATCCCGCCGCATGGCGACCATCGTCCCGGCGAATATGCCGAGCTGGTCGTCAAGGCGAAGGAGAGTTTCCGGCGCGGCGACCTTTTCGAAGTGGTGCCGGGCCAGAAATTCTTCGAGCGCTGCGAAAGCAAGCCGTCGGAAATCTCCCGCCGTCTCAAGGCGATCAACCCGTCGCCCTATTCCTTCTTCATCAATCTCGGCAATCAGGAATATCTCGTCGGCGCCTCGCCGGAAATGTTCGTGCGCGTGTCGGGCCGCCGCATCGAGACGTGCCCGATCTCCGGCACGATCAAGCGCGGCGACGACCCGATCGCCGACTCGGAGCAGATCCTGAAGCTGCTCAATTCCAAGAAGGACGAATCCGAGCTGACCATGTGCTCGGACGTTGACCGGAACGACAAGAGCCGCGTCTGCGAGCCGGGCTCGGTCAAGGTCATCGGCCGCCGGCAGATCGAGATGTATTCGCGTCTCATCCACACGGTCGACCATATCGAGGGGCGCCTGCGCGACGACATGGACGCCTTCGACGGCTTCCTCTCCCACGCATGGGCCGTCACGGTCACCGGCGCGCCAAAGCTGTGGGCGATGCGTTTCATCGAGGCGCATGAGAAGAGCCCGCGCGCATGGTATGGTGGGGCGATCGGCATGGTCGGCTTCAACGGCGACATGAACACGGGCCTCACGCTGCGCACCATTCGCATCAAGGACGGCATCGCGGAAGTGCGCGCCGGGGCGACGCTGCTCTACGATTCCAGCCCGGAAGAAGAAGAAGCCGAAACCGAACTGAAGGCATCCGCCATGATCGCAGCCATCCGCGACGCCAAGTCCGGCAATTCCGCCAAGGTCCAGCGCGACGTCGCCTCCGTCGGGGCAGGGGTGAACATCCTGCTCGTCGATCACGAGGACAGTTTCGTTCACACGCTCGCCAACTACTTCCGCCAGACGGGCGCAAGCGTGACGACCGTGCGCACGCCGGTACCGGAAGAGGTGTTCGACCGAATCAAGCCGGATCTCGTCGTGCTGTCGCCCGGTCCGGGCACGCCGAAGGATTTCGACTGCAAGGCGACGATCAAGAAGGCGCGGGCCCGGGGCCTGCCGATCTTCGGCGTCTGCCTCGGCCTGCAGGCACTTGCCGAAGCCTATGGCGGGGAGCTGCGCCAGCTCGCCATCCCCATGCACGGCAAACCTTCGCGCATCCGCGTGCTGGAACCGGGCATCGTCTTCTCCGGCCTCGGCAAGGACGTCACCGTCGGCCGCTACCACTCGATCTTCGCCGATCCCTCGACCCTGCCGCGTGATTTCATCATCACGGCGGAAAGCGAGGACGGCACGATCATGGGCATCGAGCATGCCAGCGAACCGGTCGCTGCCGTGCAGTTCCATCCCGAATCGATCATGACACTCGGCCAGGACGCCGGCATGCGCATGATCGAGAACGTGGTGGCGCATCTTTCCAAGAAAAAGGACGCGAAAAGCAAGGTGGCCTGATCGACCATTTGCCGCGCATTCCCACGGGACATGCGCGGCGCAGCCTGAGAACATGCAATGATGCAGCCAAATCGAATGATCGCCGGGGTTTTTGCCGCTCTCTGCCTGTCGACGGCAGGAGCCCATGCTGCGGACGAGCGGGAGGCGGCGGCAAAGACCCTCGTTTCGGCTGGCTTGCCGGTCTGGCTGGCCCAGGCCGGCGCCTTCACCGCCGATATGACGGCGATTGAGACGGCGACCGAGCGTTCCGCACACGGTCTGGCGGCTACCCTTCCCAGGACCTGTGACTTGGCACGCATGAACCGCGATCTCTGCGGCGTGAAGCTCGTCAGAATCCCCTCGACGTCCATGGCGCCGGCGCTGCTCGTGAAGGATACCGTTGCCGTGCTGCAAAAGGATTTCGGAGCCGTCCGCCGGGGCGATGTTCTCGTGCACAATGCGAAATATCAGGGCGCTGCCTCGCCCACGACGCTGGGCATAACGCGGGTGATCGGCATGCCGGGCGATACGGTCGAGATTCACGCCGGGGAGGTGCTTGTCAACGGCAAGCCCCTTGCCCGCGAGGTGACCGGTGAAACCTATAGCGACGACACCTTTTCCGCAGCGGTTCTGCGCGAGACGACGCCGGAAGGGCGCAGCTACACGATCGCCATGCCGGACCCGAGGCCGCGGACCCAAGCGGACGATTTCGGCCCCGTCACGGTGCCGGCCGACAAATATTTCGTCATGGGCGATAACAGGTACAACTCGCTCGATAGCCGCTTCCCGGACATGTTCAACGAAGACGGTTTCGTCGCGCAGCCCGACGTCGTCGGTGTCGCCGCCTCGGTTCTCGCGGCCGGCGACAAGGAGCGTATCGGGCTGACGCTCCGATGAACGATGCCGCAGGGCGTTTGCGGTTTTGACAAGCCGGCCCGTCTGCTCTAAACGCCACCCATGACAGAACCGCCTGCGCGACACACCGCGCGGGCGGTTTTGCGTTGATGGGCCAGGCTTTTTGCAACTCGGTTGCATGCGCATGGAGAGTGGCATGGAAACTTCGGACAGGGTCAAGCGGCTGGCGCTCTGGGGCATTCCGCTTTCGCTGGGCGTGATGGGGCTGAAGCTCGTCGCCTGGTGGGTGACGGGCTCGGTGGCGCTGCTTTCGGACGGGATGGAGTCGAGCGTCAACGTGGTGGCCGCCATCGTCGCCTTCGCGGCGGTCAGCTATGCGGCAAGACCGGCCGACAAGACGCATCCCTTCGGCCACCACAAGGCCGAATATCTTTCGGCGGTTCTCGAAGGCGTGCTGATCGTCGTGGCGGCGCTCCTGATCGTCGCGGAGGCCGTGCCGACGGTGCTGGCGCCGGTTCCGATGGAGGCCCCGGCGCTGGGTCTCGTCATCAACTTTGCGGCCGGCGCGATCAACGCGGCCTGGGCCTATGTGCTCATCCGCGCCGGCCGGCGCTATCGTTCACCGGCGCTGTCGGCGGATGGCCAGCATATCCTGTCCGACGTTGTCACATCGGTCGGCGTGCTCGTCGGCCTCGTCCTGGCGCTCGCCACCGGCTATGCCGTACTCGATCCGCTGCTGGCGGTGCTCGTCGCGCTGAACATTCTCTATCAGGGCTGGAAGGTCATCGCCCATTCGGTCGACGGGCTGATGGACCATGCGGTCGAGCCTGATGAGGCCGAGGCGATCAAGGCGGCGATAGCCGCGCACGGTGCCGGTTCGCTCGGCGTGCACGACCTGAAGACCCGGCGGGCCGGGGCGGCGACCTTCGTCGATTTCCACCTCGTCGTGCCGGCGAGGATGCCGGTCGGCGAGGCGCACGAGATCTGCGACCGGCTGGAGGACGCCATCCGCGCCGTGCAGCCGGGCGCGCAGATCGCCATCCATGTCGAGCCGGAGACGGAAAAGGCGCATGGCGAGCGCGTGCGGGTGGCGCCGGCCACGGAGGCCGCGCCGTAAATGCCGCCATTTACCCTGTTTTCCGGTGGCGCGGCGAGGCTCTATCGCCCGATAGCGGTTTTGTTGCATTGTCTTGGCCAGTGAGTCGCATTATCTGACAGCGACAGGACCATTGACGAGCAATCCGGAGACTTTGGATGAGCGACGAAGACGACAAGAAGACGGAACTGCCCCTGGGCAAGGAAACGGAGGCGAACCTTTTCAAGTCGCGTTCGATCTTCATCTACGGGCCGATCAACCAGGAACTGGCGCAGAAGGTCTGCTCGCAGCTCGTGGCGCTTGCCGCCGCCAGCGACGAAGACATCCGCATCTACGTCAATTCGCCGGGCGGCCATGTCGAATCGGGCGATTCGATCCATGACATGATCAAGTTCATCAAGCCGAAGGTCTGGATGATCGGTACGGGCTGGGTCGCCTCCGCCGGTGCGCTGATCTATGTCGCGGCGCCGAAGGAACAGCGCCTTTGCCTGCCCAACACCCGCTTCCTGCTGCACCAACCGTCGGGCGGCACCCGCGGCATGGCCTCGGATATCGAGATCCAGGCGCGCGAGATCATCAAGATGAACGAGCGCCTGAACAAGATATTCGCCGATGCCACCGGCCAGCCGATCGAGAAGATCGCCAAGGACACGGACCGCGACTACTGGCTCTCGGCGGAAGAAGCCAAGGGCTACGGCCTCGTCTCGCGCATCGTGACCTCGCAGGCCGATATCTGAGGGAAAACCCCTTCCTAAATCCCTCCCCACAAGGGGGAGGGACTTAATCTGCCGCGCCCTCTGCGTTTCTCTCGGAGTGGTGAGCGAGCGTTTCTCTTTCTCCCCCCTTGTGGGGGAGATGCCGGCAGGCAGAGGGGGTGTCACACCCGCCGCCGATAAAATCGTCGCTTCGGCTTGCACTCCCTTCCTCTCCCCGCTATAAGCCGCCTCATGTTGAAGACCAGCGCACAGATCATCGAACGAGTCTCCCGCGGCAGCGCAGCTGTCGTCGAGCGTTCGCGCGGCTTCTCCTCGCTTCTTCTTCTCGGCCTTACGCGCGGTTGCCGGGTTCGCTGAGGAGCGCCCGGCGGCCGAAAAGCCCGCCGGCAATGGCTCCTCGCTTCACCACCCCATGCATTAATTCCGGTTCCGGCCGCATCAGGCCACCATTCGCCGTCGCCAAGCGTCCATGCTTGCGCTAAGACGTCCGCGAATGCCGGGACGACGAAGAGAAGACGCTATGATTTTGAAGACCCACACTTCCAAGCAGGGCATGCCCGAGGCGCCGGTCAAGTACCAGGCCTATCCGACGATCAACATTCCCGATCGCACCTGGCCGGGCAAGGTGATCACAGAGGCGCCGATCTGGTGTTCGGTGGACTTGCGTGACGGCAACCAGTCGCTGATCAACCCGATGGGCCACGATCGCAAGGCCCGCATGTTCCAGCTCCTGCTCGACATGGGCTTCAAGGAAATCGAGATCGGCTTCCCCTCCGCCTCGCAGACCGACTTCGACTTCGCCCGCTGGTGCGTCGAAGAGGGCAACGTGCCCAAGGACGTCTCCCTGCAGGTGCTGGTGCAGTGCCGGCCGGAATTGATCACCCGCACCTTCGAGGCTCTGGAAGGCGCGCACAAGCCGATCATCCACTTCTACAATTCGACCAGCGAATTGCAGCGCCGCGTGGTGTTCGCCAAGGACGTCGCCGGCATCAAGCAGATCGCGACCGATGCGGCCAAGATGATCACCGACATGGCCGCCAAGGCCGGTGGCGGCTACCGCTTCGAATATTCGCCGGAGAGCTTCACCGGCACCGAGCTGGAAGTGGCGCTGGAAATCTGCAACGCGGTCGTCGAGATCGTGAAGCCGACTGCCGACAACAAGCTGATCCTCAACCTGCCCTCCACCGTCGAGATGGCGACGCCGAACATCTATGCCGACCAGATCGAGTGGATGTGCCGCAACATCGACAACCGCGAGAACGTCATCATCTCGCTGCATCCGCACAACGACCGCGGCACCGGCATCGCTGCGACGGAACTGGCGCTGATGGCCGGCGCCGACCGCGTCGAAGGCACGTTGTTCGGCAATGGCGAGCGCACGGGCAATGTGGACGTCGTGACGCTCGCGCTGAACATGTACACGCAGGGCGTCGATCCCAAGCTCGACTGCTCCGACATCGAGCGCATCAAGGCCGTCTACGAATATTCCAACGAGATGGCCATTCCCGAGCGCCACCCCTATGTCGGCGAACTGGTCTACACGGCCTTCTCCGGCTCGCACCAGGACGCCATCAACAAGGGCATGAAGGCCATCAAGAAGGCCAACAAGCCGATCTGGGAAGTGCCTTACCTGCCGATCGACCCGCAGGACGTCGGCCGTTCCTATGAGGCGATCATCCGCATCAACTCGCAGTCCGGCAAGGGCGGCATCGCCTATATCCTGCAGGAAGACTACGGCATCAACCTGCCGCGCAACCTGCAGGTGGAGTTCCGCGACGAGATCCAGCGCATCACGGATGAAGAAGGCGTCGAATTGCCGGCCAAGCGCATCCATGAGAGCTTCATGGAGCGCTACGTCACGCAGCCCGGCACGCGCCTGCGCTTCATCGACCACCACACCTATCCCGATGCCGTCCAGAAGGGCTCGCGCATCGTCGCCGCCGAAATCACCGACGGCGGCGAGGTCAAGCGCATCGAGGGCAAGGGCACCGGCCCGATCGACGGCTTCATCAATGCCCTGTCGATCTATCTCGACGTTCCCATGTCGGTGGTCGATTATTCCGAGCACTCGCTCCAGCAGGGATCGAACGCGGCGGCGATCGCCTATGTCGAGGTCCAGCATCCCGGCGGTAAGCTGTTCGGCGTCGGCATCAACACGAACATCGTGACGGCCTCGCTCGAAGCCATCGTCTCGGCCGCCAACCATGTGATCGCCACGCGCGGCTGAACGGCCAACATTTTCAGACGAGATCGGAGCCCGGTGGCGCTGCTGCCGGGCTTTTCTTTTTGGCGGCGTGTCGGACTGGCGAAGGTCGGTTCGTCTTCTATGTGTAGGATCACCAAAACTACCCTCGAAAGGATCACACCATGGCCAAGAACACCATCTGCGTTTGGTACGACAAGGATGCCGAGGCGGCCGCCCGCTTCTACGCCGAAACCTTTCCCGACAGCTCGGTCGATGCCGTCATTCGCGCGCCAGGCGACTACCCGTCAGGCCAGCAGGGGGAGGTGCTGGTCGTCGAGTTCACCGTGGCGGGCGTTCCGTGCATCGGCCTCAACGGCGGCCCCGAATTCAAGCAGAGCGAGGCCTTCTCCTTCCAGATCTCGACGGAGAACCAGGAGGAAACCGACCGGTACTGGAATGCGATCGTCGGAAACGGCGGCCAGGAAAGCGAGTGTGGCTGGTGTGTCAACGGCGGAGTAAAAACCGGCCACGGGGCGGAGCAAAAGTCGGCCACCTTGGCGCGCGCCTGAGACCGCCGGGAGGGCGTAGCCCGAGCGGGGGTCTCAGGCGCGCGCGGCGATTTTCAGAGAAGGCGTCAGCCGGCCTTTCGGGCGCGGCTTTGGGCGAGACGGTAGCTGTCGCCGTTCATCTCGAGGATGTTGACGTGGTGGGTGATGCGATCGAGCAGGGCGCCGGTCAGACGCTCGGACCCCAGGGTTTCCGTCCATTCGTCGAAAGGCAGATTGCTGGTGATCATGGTCGCACCGCGCTCGTAACGCTGGGAGATCAACTCGAACAACAATTCCGCGCCGGTCTTGGACAGCGGCACGAAGCCCAGCTCATCGATGATCAGCAGCTTGTAGGCTGCCATCTGCTTTTGGAAACGGAGCAGACGCCGCTCGTCACGCGCCTCCATCATCTCACTGACCAGGGCGGCGGCCGTGGTGAAGCCGACGGACAGCCCCTTCTGGCAGGCCGCCAGTCCGAGGCCGAGTGCGACATGCGTCTTGCCCGTGCCGCTGGGGCCGAGAGCGATCACGTTCTCGCGGCGGTCGATCCACTCGCAACGTGCCAGCTCCAGCACTTGCATCTTGTTCAGCTTGGGGATGGCTGTGAAGTCGAAGCTGTCGAGGCTTTTGACGACAGGGAATTTGGCCGCCTTGATCCGGCGTTCGACCTTGCGGCGATCGCGTTCGATCATCTCCCGTTCGGCAAGCCGGAACAGGTAGTCGATGTGGTCGACGCCCTCGGTGGCGCATAACCGGGCCAGCTTCTGATACTCGCGCTGGAAGGTCGGCAGCTTCAGGGTCTTGAGATAGTGGGCAAGCAGTATCTCGGGTGCTTCGGTGCTCATGCCGCTTCTCCCGCATCAGACGACAAAAGCCGCATGTAGGCTTTCGCCGAGGTCTTCTCGACCGTCGCCCTCGGCAGGTAGGGATAGATCGCCAGGTCCAGTCGAGGTGGCCGTCGCTCGACCCGGCACAGGATCAGATGCTTGACCGCATCGAATCCGATTGCGCCGAGCTGGATTGCCTGCTTCACCGCCGCATGCAGGTCGGCGAGCTCGAAGCTCTCCAGCAGGCGCAGAACCTGAACGTATTCCCGCCGACCATGCTTGGCCATGCGGCCTTCCATCAGCCGGCGCAGCGTAGCGAACTCTTCCGGCAGGTCCCAGCCTTGCAGAGGGGCGGCCTGATCCAGGGAATTGATCTTCTGCTCGATCAGCGGCAGGTAGTGGATAGGGTCGAAGACGACGTCTTCCCGATCCCAGCACCGCGGATGGCGAGCAATGATCTCGCCACGGCAGCCGATCACCACCTCGTCGACATAGCCCCGCACCCAGACGTCCTGATGACCGTAGGCGACCGGCACGGAATAGTCGTTGGTCTTGTAGCGCACCAGGGACTGGGCCGTTACGCTGGTGCTGGCCTGATCGCAGGCATCGAAGGGTGATGTCGGCAATGGACGCATGGCCGCCAGATCCCGCTGCAGGCGCTCGCCGATCGTCTCGCTCTCGCCGCGCAGCCTGTCGCGCTGGCGTTTGCGGCACTGCTCCTCCAGAAAGGCGTTGAACGCATCCCATGTCGCAAACTGCGGGATCGGCACCATGAAGTTGCGCCGGGCGTAGCCCACAAGGCCCTCGACATTCCCTTTGTCATTGCCCTTTCCCGGCCGCCCATAGCGATCCCGGATCAGGTAGTGGGACAGGAAGCCGCTGAACAACACCGCCCGCTTGCGTGTACCGTCGGGCAGGATCTTTGCGACCAGGCAACGGTCGTTGTCGTAGACGATCGACTGCGGCACGCCCCCGAAGAAGGCAAATCCATGGATGTGACCGTCCACCCAGGCCTCGGCCACCGCCGCCGGATAGGCCCGAACATAGCAGCCATCACTATGCGGAAGATCCAGCACGAAGAAGCGGGCCTTCTGTTCCACACCGCCGATCACCACCATCGCCTCGCCGAAATCGGCCTGCGCGTGGCCCGGCGGATGGGCAAGTGGCACGAACACTTCCTGCCGGCGCTGATCCCGCTCGCGCATGTAGTCCTTGATGATCGTGTAGCCGCCGGTGAACCCGCACTCGTCGCGCAGGCGGTCAAATACCCGCCTGGCCGTATGCCGCTGCTTGCGCGGCACCTTCAGGTCCTCGTCGAGCCAATGCTCGATCGTCGAAACAAACGCATCCAGCTTCGGACGCCGGATCGGTGATCGCCGCTGGTAACCGGGTGGCGTCGAATACGACACCATCTTCGCCACGCTGTCGCGCGATATGTTGAAATGCTTCGCCGCCTGACGCTGCGTCATCCCTTCCGAAACAGCCAGACGAACCTTCAGATATAGTTCCACGGTGTAGATCCCCTGTCCCTCCTGCGATCATTGCAGAAGGAAGATAGGTGGCCGGATTTTACTCCGCCCGCAGCAGCATTATGCCGCCGCTACCGTGGCCGACTTTTGCACCGCCGCTCTCACTGGTGCAAGGACCGCTGGGGCGTTTCCTGGCAGATCACGCCGCGCGTGCTGATGGAGGCGCTCAGGGTCGGCGGCGACGAGGCGAAGCGCGCCTTCGATGTCATGATGACGATGAAGAAGATCGACGTCGCGGCGATCGAAGCGGCGCGGCGCGGATAAGGCGAAGCCTTTCCGAAGCGCTACAGTCTGTCCGGTTCATTCTGAACCGGACAGACTGTAGACTTTTTTGTTTTCGTTTGTCTTTTCGGGAAAACCGGTTCCCACTTTTCCCTGACAAACTCTAGATGCTCGTGGAAACCTTCTCGGCGATCTGCTCGAGGCTCGGGTCGGCCGAGGGGCCGACCACCACGAAGGAGGCGTTGCCCTTCTGCCAGGAGATCAGGCCGAGATCGTTGCGCATGCTCTCCGCAAGGTCCGTCCTGCCCTCGACAGGGTCGGACTGGAGGAAACAGATGGCGAAGATCTCGTTCTCCGCATCGCGGTAGAGGAGCTGGGCGGTCGGCTTGCCGCCGGCGACCAGCAGGCGTGCGCCCTCGAAGGTGAGCTTCTGGCCGGAAAGATCGGGCAGGGCGAAGTTGACGCCGGTGCTGGCCGACAGCCATTCGACGATATGGGCCTCTTCGCTGGCGGGCACTTCCACCAGATGGCGCGTCTGGCGCGCATAGATGCGGTGGTAGTCCGCGATGTCGTCGAGCCAGGTGCGGGCCGGCGCGAACTGGTTGTTCGCGACGTTGAAGGAGGTCTGCTTCTGTTCGGAAATCAGGTAGCCGGCAGCGCCGCCGGCCAGGAAGATGACGAACGAGGCGGCCAGCGCCTGCGGCCAGAAGGCGCTGCGGCGGGAGGCGGGCAGGGTGGCCATGGGAATGTCGGCGAAACCGAGCTTCGGCGGTTCGTCCTCGTTCTTGCCGGCTTCCTTGATGTTGCGCACCAGATCGAGCGGGATCGGCTCCTGCAGCATCCTGTCGAAGGCGCGGGCGCCGAACTCGCTGCCGAGCTTGAGCTTTTCGTAGACGATGCGCGCATCGTCGTCCGCGGCGAGCATCGCGTTGATTTCATCCACTTCCGACTGCGGAAGCTGCCCGTCGAGATAGGCCGATAGCCGTACTTCCAGAGGGAGACCCTGTGTGCTTTCCACGATCAGGCTCTCCTTTCTGCCTGTTCGGAGATCATGGCCGCAAGCCTGATGCGGGCCGCCGAAAGCCTGCTCATCACAGTGCCGATCGGTATCCCGAGGATATCCGCCGCCTCCCGGTAGCTGTGGCCTTCGACATTCACCAGCAGGAAGACGCTCGAAAGGCCCTCCGGCATCGTCATGATCAACTTGTGCAACTGTTTGGCATAGACCGCCTTGTCGGCCGACGCTTCGATATGCAGGTTATCCTGCTCTGCGACATCTACCGTGCCGGACCCTGTGCGGACCTTTCGCTTGCGGATTTCGTCCACCCAGAGATTGCGCGTCATGGCATAAACCCAGCTTTCCAGCCGGCCTTCCCCGTTCCAGAGATGGCTCCGCGTGATGGCCCGCTCGCACGCCTCCTGCACGAGGTCGTCGGCATCGCTGCCGTTGCGCGTCAGCGTCATGGCGAAACGACGCAACTTCGGCAGCAAATTGACCAATTCTCGCCGGAACTCATTCGATTCTGCCGTCGGACGCATTGCTTTTCCAAGGAAACGTTCGGGATCAAAACTCTATTCGCCCCCGGCTGGGCGGCGACCGTCTGATATGAAACATTCTTCCTTGGGTCTGCAAGCATGAACGGCATCCCGGAACGCAGTTTCCTGTGTTCCCTCAACGATTGTCCCCGTGTTGGCCGGCGCCGTCCCGGTTTCGGACAGCGCCGCCGGCACCTTTAGTAGGTGACGCGTTCGCCGCCGAGCGATTGCAGCAGCGCGCGATAGGCCCAGGTGTTCTCGCCGCCGCGGTCGCGGATCTCGACGAGCTGGACGCGGGCACCCTCGATGTCGCCCTGTTCGATCAGGGCCTGGCCCATATAGGAGCGGGCGAGGATGTAGTTCCCGTCCTTCTGCAGCGCGCGCTTGTAGTAGCGCATGCCGAGTTCCATGTTGCCAAGCTTGCGGGTGTTGTAGCCGAGATAGTTGAGGATGCGCGGGTCTTCCTGATCGGATGCGGTGCGCAGCGCGCGCAGCGCGTTCTCGTACTGGCCGGCATAGGCGAATTCGCGCGCGGCCTCGTAGAGTTTGTCGTCGATCTCACGTTCGGTCTTCTTCTGCTCTTCCGTCTTGGCCTTGTCGTCGGCCGGCGTGCCTTCCGCCGGTGTCGTTTCGGCCGGTTTCATGTCCTCGGGCGCGAGGCATTCCTTCTTTTCCTCGTTCCAGATCTTGCCGTCGGTGCAGGTCGTCGTCGTCTCGGTGGCGACCGGCGGCGTGGTCGTATCGGAATCGGCGGCCCTCGCGGGGACAAGCGCCGTCAGCGAGACGGCGGCGCAGAATGAAAGCAGCATGGTGTGGCGGAGCATGGTCATGGGATTCCCTCTCGATCGGATCATCTGCCGGGCGCTGGCCGTCTTCGAACGGCCGGCGCAGGGTGTTCGCCGGGGCAGGCCGCTCTAGGGAAATGGTACGGATGGAGCGGGGGATTTATTCGCGGGTGCTTTTAGAAACGTGTCGTCTCGGCAAGCGCCAGCGCGGCGCCATCAGGCGTCAGGGCATGGCGCTCGCGCAGGATCTCCCAGTTTCCCGGTGCGCCGGAAATCGAGAAGAGATTGTAGCCCGCCGGCGGCTTGTGCCCGCCCGGCCCCTGCGAGGCGGAGGCGATGCCGACGACCGGTACCGGCTTCGTCTGGCCCGGCAGCCAATGCACGGTGTCGAGATGGGTGTGGCCGTGCAGAACGAGCTCCGCGCCGCCGGTGGAGATCGTCGCGGCGAAGCGGCGGATGCCGATCATGCGCTTGTGGAAGGAGGTCGCACCGCGGATCGGCGGGTGATGGATGAGGACGACGCGGAAGAGACCGGCCTCGCCGGCGGCGCGCAGCATGTTCACCGCCTCGCGGGCCTGCCGGCTGCCGAAATAGCCCGAGGCGGCGAAGGGCGGCGTCGCGACGGCGGTCGAGCAGCCGATGATCGCCACCTGGCCGCGCACCCGCAGATAGGGAAAGACGTGCATGTCCTCCTGCCATTCGGCGGGGGCCGCGTCGCCGCGCATATAGGGATACCAGGCGCGCGTCGATTTCTCGTAGGCGCCGCGCACATAGGCGTCGTGGTTGCCCGGCACGATGGAGACGTCTTCCGGCGGTCCGGCCTCCGGCAGCCAGTGTTTCACCGCGGCGATCTCCAGCCCGGTCGCAAGGTTCACGAAGTCTCCGGTGATGGCGAGATGATCGGGGTTCTGCCGTTCGATGTCATCAAGCACGAGGTCGAGCGTGTTGGTGAACAGGTGCCGGCGACGGTTCCGATGCCAGTTCACGAAGCCGGTGATGCGCTTGGAAAACAGCTCCAGAAAGGTGAGGGCCGGCAGCGGCCCGAGATGGACGTCCGATATATGGGCAAGTCTGAACATACCCCTCCTTAGAACATAAGACCGCCAAGGGAAACGCAAGGCGTGGATATTCCTGGTTGTTTGCGGCACCAAGCCTTGATTTGGCCGAAAGGTTCCGGCGAAGTGCAGCGATGGATGAGAACATGCCGAGCGACGCCCCGCCGAAGAAAAGCCCGCTGGTGCGGTTCGCAACGCGGATGCTGCACGGCTATTTCGCGCTGTCGCGCGGCATGACGATGGGCGTGCGGGCCGCCTGTTTCGACGAGGCCGGCCGCATCTTCCTCGTGCGCCACAGCTACGTGCCGGGCTGGCATCTGCCGGGCGGCGGCGTCGAGCGCGGCGAGACGGCGCTGGAGGCGCTTGCCAAGGAGATGCGCGAGGAAGGCAACCTTGCCATCGGCGCGCCGCCGCGGCTCATCCATATCTATTTCAACCGGCAGACCAGCAGGCGCGACCATGTGCTGCTCTACCGCTGTGACGCGGTCACGCAGACGGCGCCGCGCCTCAAGGACCGGGAAATCGTCGAGGCGGGTTTCTTCGCACTCGACGCCCTGCCTGTCGCGACGACCGCCGCGACCCACCGACGGCTGGAGGAACTTGCCGGCCGGTCGGCCTTCGCGGATTTCTGGTAGGATCAGGCGGCCTTCAAACGCTCCCGGCCGTGCGGGGCGGCAAGATCGATCTCAGGGCCGACCGGCACGATGCCCGTCGGGTTGATCGTGACGTGGCTGCGGTAATAGTGCTCCTTGATGTGGCGCATGTTCACCGTCCCGGCGATGCCCGGTATCTGGTAGAGCTCGCGCAGGTAGCCGTAGAGGTTCGGGTAGTCGGCGATGCGGCGGATGTTGCATTTGAAGTGGCCGACATAGACGGGATCGAAGCGCACCAGCGTCGTGAAGAGGCGCCAGTCGGCCTCGGTGATGCGGTCTCCCGTAAGATAGCGCTTCGCCGCAAGCCGCTCTTCCAGGCTGTCCAGCATCTCGAACAGCTTCGTGACGCTGCCCTCGTAAGCGTCCTGCGTCGTCGCGAAACCGGCCTTGTAGACGCCGTTGTTGACGGTGTCGTAGATGCTGTCGTTCAGCGCGTCGATCTCGGCGCGCAGGATTTCCGGGTAGAAATCGTCGCGCGAACCGGTGAGGTCGTCGAAGGCGGTGTTGAACATGCGGATGATCTCGGCCGATTCGTTCGAGACCATACGGTTCTGCTTCTTATCCCACAGCACCGGAACGGTGACGCGGCCGGAATAATGCGGATCGGCCTTCAGGTAGACCTCATAGAGCGCGGCGGCACCGAACAGCGGATCGAGCGTGCCGCCGTTCTCGCCCTTGAACTCCCAGCCCTTCGACAGCATCAGCGGATCGACCACCGAGACGGTGATGAGGTCTTCCAGCTTCTTCAGCTTGCGGAAGATCAGCGTGCGGTGCGCCCAGGGACAGGCGTAGGAGACGTAGAGGTGGTAGCGGCCGGCCTCCGCGGCAAAGCCGCCTTCGCCGGTCGGGCCGGGGGTGCCGTCCGGGGTGATCCAGTTGCGGAACTGCGAGGCCGCGCGCTTGAAATGGCCCTTCGTCGCTTTCGTATCGTACCAGACGTCGTGCCAGACGCCATCAACGAGCATGCCCATGATTGTCTCCTTTCGCCGCCGTCCACGGCCTTGACCTGCGGTCATAGATAGCGCATGGGCGGGGGCTTGATAGGCGCTTTTTGGTGAACAGTGCGTTTTGCTCTTTGACAGAAGGAAAATTTCTGCTATCCGCGCAGATCAGCACCGGCGCTTCTGCCGGCCAGGAAGACGACCGACCATGTTCCATACGGGAAACCCACGACGACGCTGATGCTCATGCTGCGCCCCCTCGGCGGCGCGATAACCCGCATCCATAGCTCGTATCCGGTTCCCTGATTCATGAACATGCTCAAGCACGACATCGTCTACCTGACGGAAGATGCCTCCCACGACGCCGCCATCGAACACATCAACGAAGAAGCCTTCGGCCCCGGCCGGCACGTTCGCGCGGCCGCCCGTATCCGCGAGCAGGGGCCGCACGACCTGTCGCTGTCCTTCGTCTGCACGGATGACGGCGAGACGATCGCCTCGGTGCGCATGACGCCCGTCATGGCCGGCGGCGTGAAGGCGCATCTTCTCGGCCCGCTCGCCGTGCGGCCCTCGCACAAGAACCGGGGCATCGGCCGGGAACTGTTGCGCATCGCCTGCGCGGCCGCCAAGCGCAAGGGCTCCGAGGCCGTCGTGCTCGTCGGCGACCCGCCCTATTACGCGCCGCTCGGTTTCGAGAAGGTGGCGTGGAACGCGCTTGCCTTCCCCGGACCGGTCGATCCGGCCCGCGTGCTGGTCATGCCTTTTGCTGAAGACACGCACGAACGGCTGAAGGGCGTCATCGCCTGGCGGGATGGCGGGTCGGAAGAGCGGTAACGTTTCCCTGTTGAATTTGCCCCTCACCCTAACCCTCTCCCCGCAAGCGGGAGAGGGAACGTGCCTCACGCAGCGTCGAGGAATGAGGAAGCCGGTGCGGCATATCTCCTTCTCCCCGCTTGCGGGGAGAAGGTGGCCGGCAGGCCGGATGAGGGGCAGCGCTTCAGTCCTTCAATTCCATGAAGCGAAGGCGGTTCTGGAAGGGATCGATTACCTCCACTTCCAGCCGCGAGCCTTCATCTTCCAGCCCCGGCTTCATGTAGCGGTAGTTCTTGCCGATCAGTTCCTTCTGGAAAGCACGGATGCCCTTCATGTAGACGACCGAGCAGCCGCCGGGCGTGGCGTCGCCCGCATGTTCGGAAAGATGCAGGCGCAGCCCGCCGCGCGAGACCTGCGTGTAGAGCGGGAAATTGTCGCCGTAGCGGTGCTCCCAATCGACCGAGAAGCCGAGGAAGCCGAGGTAGAATTCGTGCGCCTTCGCCACGTCGAAGATGCGCACGATGGGTACCGCCTGCTCGAAGGCGATGCCAGTTTCCGGCGGCTTCTCCTCGATCTTTGCCGAGAGGATGTTCCATGTCTCCACGCCGAACTGGCGGGCGACGATTTCGAGCGCTTCACTGTGGGAGAGGTCGATGTTGCGGGTGGCCAGCGTTTCCCGCATGGCTTTCGCCATGGCCTTGGCATCGCGAAAATCGCGCATGTCCGTTCCTTTCGTTCCGGCGAAGTCCCCGTCAGTGCCCGCATTGCCGACGCCTTCGCCCAACGATGAACGGTGGAGAAAGGTTGTTCTGGAGGCGTTCGCCATGCCTTGGAAAGGCGCGGGTCTGCCGGCCGCCTCCGGCCGTGCGGAAAGATTAGCCGAATCGCTGAAGAAAGGTCAACGCCCTTCGCGATACCACATGGCCGAGAAGGCGAGCAGCAGCAGGCCGACACCGGCAAAGCCGGCAAAGAGCGGCAGCGAGTTGATGCCCTTCAGCACGGTCTCGTCCGTCATGCGTAGCGACAGGCGGTTTTCATCCACCGTGCGCACCTGGCCGGAGACCGGCAGCAGTGGGGGCAGGGAGATGGCCTCGCCGCTCTCGGCGACCAGCCGGCGGACGGTACCCTTCGTGGCGTCCGCAAGCGGCTCCAGCGTCTCTGTGGTCGAGATCGTTGCCTTGAATTCCGGCGCATCGACCGCGCCTACATGGACGAGGGCGCTGAGATCGTCGTTGGTGATCTCGTAGAGGCCGGTCTCCGTGGTCTGCACCTCGGCGCGATAGAGGCCGGGTTCGGCTTCGCTCAGCGCCACCTGCCGCGTCTCGCCGGACGGCAGCTTCAGCGTCGCTTCGCCCGGTGCGTCGCCGATCGTCTGGCGGTTGATCTGCAGCGTGCGGCCGAAGGTGCGGGCGGTCAGCGCTTCTTCTTCAAGTGCGGGCTCCTGCATCAGCCAGTGCGCGGTGCGCCGGTAGAGCGAGACATGCGGGCCGCCGCCCTCGAAACCGCGCGCCCAGAGCCAGCCCTGGTCGGAGAGCAGCATGGCGACACGCCCCTTGCCGGCGCGGTTCAGCACGAGCAGCGGCTTGCCGTCATTGGCCTCCATCACGACATTGCCCTGCGGACGCTGCACGTCCACGGTGCGGAACCAGCGACCCCAATGCGGCGGCTCCTCGCCCGCGCCTTCGAGGCCGCGTGTGACGGGGTGCTTACGGCCCTGCTCGGAAAGGCGGGGATAGAAGGGGGCCTCGTTCATGGCGCCGGTGGGCGTTGCCGGCAGCACGACGGAGAGCGGCGTGCTGGCGATGGAATCGTTGCCCGCATGCTCAGGCCCCGCCGCGATCAGCAGCGCGCCGCCGTTCTCCACATATTGCGCGATATTGTCGTAGTAGAGGATCGGCAGCACGCCGCGGTGCTGGTAGCGGTCGAAGATGATGAGGTCGAACTCGTTGATCTTGTCGACGAAAAGCTCGCGTGTCGGGAAGGCGATCAGCGACAGTTCGTTGATCGGCGTGCCATCCTGCTTTTCCGGCGGGCGCAGGATGGTGAAGTGCACGAGGTCGATGGCCGTGTCGGACTTTAGAAGGTTGCGCCAGGCCCGCTCGCCGGCATGCGGCTCGCCCGAGACGAGCAGCACGCGCAGGTTCTCGCGGATGCCCTCGATGACGTGGACGGCGCGGTTGTTCGCCGTGGTGATCTCGCCCTCGACCGGCGCGACCTCGAATTCCAGGATGTTGTTGCCGCCGCGCGGCACGGTGAAGCGCAGCGGCTGCTCGGTGCCGGGCTGGGCGATCTCCGAGGCGATCTCGTTGCCGTTGAGGCGGATGGTCACGCGGGCGGGCTCGTCCGGGCCGGTGCCGTCGTCCACCACGCGGAATTTCAGCTCCTGCGGTTCGCCGACGATGCCGAAGCGCGGCGCGCTGACGACCTCGATGCGGCGGTCGAATTCGTCCGGCCGGCCGGTGACGAGGGCATGCACCGGGGCGTCGAAGCTTGAAAAGGCGGAGGCTTCCGGGATGTCGTGCACCTGGCCGTCGGTGATCAGGATCGCGCCGCCGACGCGCGAGCGCGGCACGTCGGCGATCGCGGAATTCAGGGCGTCGAAAAGCCGGGTGGACGGCGTGTCGGAGGTGCCGTCGTCACCGGCCTCCACGATGCGCGGCTCGATGCGCGGATAGCGCGCGAACCGTTCCTTGAGGCCTTCCAGCGCGGCATTGGTCTGCGCCGTGCGCTCCTCGTTGTCCTGGCTCTGGCTGCGGTCGACGATGACGGGCACGACGGTCGACAGCGCCTCGCGGTCCTCCTGAAGGAAGACCGGATTGGCGAGGGCGAACACCAGCAGGGCGAGCGCCAGCGCGCGGATGACGGAGCCGCGCAGGCCCCGCCAGAAGCCGAGGGCGGCAAGCGCAAGCCCGGCAAGGCCGATGACGGCGATGGCGATCCACGGCAGGAAGGGGGAGAATTGAAGCGTCATGTCACTGCCCCAGCCGTTCGAGGAGGGCGGGCACATGCACCTGGTCCGCCTTGTAGTTGCCGGTGAGCATGTACATCATGATGTTGACGCCGGAGCGGAAGGCGTGGTCGCGCTGCACCTCGTCCGGCGGCACGGTGGGCAGGAGCGCCATGCCGTTGGCGTCCACCGCCCAGGCGCCGGCAAAGTCGTTGCCGGTGATCATGATCGGCGAGACGCCGTCGCCGGCGCGGGCCGGGCGCGAGGGATCCTCGGTGCGGTCGAGCTCGGCTTCCACCCAGAGCGGGCTTCCGGCATAGCGACCGGGGAAATTGGCGAGCAGGTAGAAGGCCTTGGTCAGGACATGGTCGGCCGGCACCGGCTCCAGCGGCGGAATGTCGAGATTGGCGAGGATCGCCTGCAGGCGCTCGGTGTTCGGGCTCGTCGCATTGCCGTCGAGCGAGACGAACTGGTCGCGCGTGTCGAACAGCACGGTGCCGCCGCTGCGCATATAGGCGTCGATGCGGCTGATCGCGGCGCTCGACGGCATCTCCGCCGTGGCGCTCACCGGCCAGTAGATGATCGGATAGAGCGCAAGCTCGTCCCTGGAAATATCGATGCCGACCGGTTCGCCGGGCTCCAGCGTCGTGCGATAGGTCAGGAAATCCGTGAGGCCGGCAAGGCCGCGTTCGGAAATGCGGTCCACTTCGCTTTCGCCGGTCACGACATAGGCGAGATGCGTCGTGTCGAGCCGCGACAGGATCGTTTCGTCGCCGGGCTTTTCATCGGCCGCCCGGCTTTCCGGCGGCATAGCCACGAGCGCGCCGGCAAGCAGCGCCAGCAGCACGGCGGCGGTAGCGCTCCGCTTCGGCACGCGCCGCGCGGCGGCGGCGAAGGCGCCGCCCATGAAGAGCACGATGGCGCAGTCGGCGAGCAGCAGGAGCGCGGCGAGGGTTAAGAGATGCGGCTTCAGCGACCAGGTCTCCTTGCCGGCCAGCGGCTCGCGCAGGGCGGACGCGCCGTCCATGACGGCGAGCGGGCGGATTTCGTGGCCCGGCGGGAAGAGGTTGTGCGCGACATAGCCGTCCTCCGTGCCGTAGAGGCCGGGCGGGTTATCGAAGCTTGCGACCTTCCTTGCGCCGTCGGCGGCGGCAAGCGGTTTTGCCTCGCCGGTCGCGGCGGCCAGCGTGCCGTTGGCGGTCATCAGGCGGTAGGGCGGCAGGCCCTGGCTCTGCTCGCCGTCGCTGGTGGAGACGCCGCCGCCGCGCGAAAGCTGCACGGTGCGGCGGAGCATTTCCACGAAATCGCCCGACAGCGGCAGGTTGGACCAGCCGGTTTCCGCGCTGATGTGGAAGAGCACGATGCGGCCGGAGCCGAGCGGGCCGGTCGTGACCAGCGGCGTGCCGTCGGCAAGGCTTGCCCAGGTGCGTTCGGCAAGGTCCGGCGTCGGTTCGGCCAGCACCTGGCGCTTGATCAGGATGTTTTCCGGCGCGCGCATGCCGAAGAAGGGGCTGCCCGCCTGGTAGGCCGAGAGCGGCTGCGGCTCGGACCAGGACAGCGCGCCGCCGAGCGCGCGCTCGCCCTTGCGCAGCATGACCGGCACGAGCGGATCGTCGGCGGGCGCGGCGGCAAGGCGCGGCCCGGCGAAGCGGATCAGCATGCCGCCCGCCTCGATCCAGCGCCGCACCTCGCTTTGCACATCTTCCGGCAAGCGGCCGATATCGGCCATGATCAGCACGGACGGGTTCTGTTCGAGCAGTTCGGGGATGGCGACCGAGAGGTCGGCGACGCTCGGCTCGATCAGGTCGGCATAGGGCGCGAGCGCGCGGTTGATATAATGCAGCGGCGAAAGCAGCGGCTGGCTGGCATCGACCACCTCGCCGGAGAGGAAGGCAACGCGACGGCGGCGGAAACCGTCGTCGAGCAGATAGGTGCCGCCGGCATTGGCAAGGCCGTCCACGGTGATACGGGCGAAATCGTTGCGCAACTCGAAGGGGGCGGTGATCGTCCCCGTCGTCGAGGTCGCCCCGGCCGCGAAATCGGCGGTGCCGGCGGCGATCGGCCGGCCGCGCGAATCGTGCGCCGTCAGCGGCAGGCCGCGCGCCGCGCCGCCATCGAGGCGGGTGAGCGTGACGGAGAGCGCGTCGGCGCCGTTGGTGGCGGAGGTCACGGCGACGGCGGAAGCGCCATCGCCTTCGATCAGACGGAATTCGGCGGGGCCGAGAGCCTGGAGGGCGGAAACCGTCTCGTCGGTCTCGCCGCTTGCCATGCCGTCGCTGAGGAAGGCGACGGTGCCGGGCGGAGTGCCGTCGAGCGCGGTGCGCAGCGACGCGACGGCCGCCGCGCGATCGGCCGGCAGCGGGCGCGGTTCGGCGGCGGCGAGGCGGTTGCGCGCCGTCGCGGCATCGACCGGCACGGCGTCGTGCTGGCGGTCCGCCGTCAGCACCAGCGCGATCGGCAGGTCGCGGCTCTCGGCGTCGTCGATCAAGGCGGAGGCGGTGTCGACGCGCTGCTGCCAATCGGTGGCCGACGCCCAGCTGTTGTCGAGGACGAGCGCCAGCGGGCCGCTGCTCGCCAGCGTGTTGGTGCGCGGATTGAAGACCGGATCGGCGATGGCGAAGATGACGGCGGCGGCCATCAGCATGCGCAGCAGCGTCAGCCACCAGGGGCTCTGCGCCGGCGTTTCCTCGCGCTTCATGATCGAGGCGAGGATGGCGAAGGGCGGAAAGACTTCGGCGAGCGGCTTGGGCGGCGTCAGGCGCAGCAGCCACCAGATGACCGGCAGCAGCACCAGCGCCGTCAGCACGGCGGGAAAGGCGAAGGCGAACGCGCTCATCGGCTTCGGCCCTCCATCTTCAGGGCTGGCATGCCGGAGAGATAGGCGTGCACGGACACCAGCGCCTCGGAGGCGAGCCGGTCGGTGCGATGGGAAACGAAGCTCCAGCCGAGGTGGCGCAGGCTATCGGCGAGCGTGTCGCGGCGCGCGATGTAGGCGCGGGCGTAATCGTCCTTCAGCGTCTCGGCGCGGCCGGCGGTGAGCTTCCGGCCGCTTTCGGGATCGGTGAACTCGGTGCGGCCGACATAGGGGAACAGCTCTTCCGCCGGGTCGGCGATCTCGACCACATGGCCGCGAAGGCCGCGGCGGGCAAGGGGACCGAGGCGGTCCATCACGTCTTCGACGGGATCGAGGAAATCGCCGATCAGCACGATATCGCTGTTGCCGCGGATCATGCTCGTGTCCGGCAGGCCGCCGGTCGTGCCGTTGTGCATGAGGGCGGTGGCGAGGCGTTCGGCGGCGTTGCGCGCGGCGATCGGCTCCATGACGCCGGGGCAGCCGATGCGTTCGCCGGAACGGGCCAGGATTTCGGCGAGCGCCAGCATGAGAACGAGCGCGCGGCTCTCCTTCGAGACGGCGCCGAAGGTGGATTTGTACATCATCGAGGGCGACAGGTCTGCCCAGATCCAGACGGTGTGGGCGGCTTCCCATTCGCGGTCGCGCACATAGGTATGGTCGTCGCGGGCCGAGCGCCGCCAGTCGATGCGCGACAGGCTCTCGCCATCGACATAGGGCCGGAACTGCCAGAAATTCTCGCCGATGCCGCGTTTGCGGCGGCCGTGCCAGCCGGAGATCACCGTGTTGGCGAGGCGCTGCGCCTCCACCATGCAATCGGGAATGAGGGCAGCCCGGGCCTGCGCCCGCGAGAGCACCTCGCGGGTCGGTGTCGGCTGAACGGTCTGGCCTATCGACGCCATGCGCTTTCCCCGCTCAGCCGCCCGCCTGCCGGACGAGATCGGCGATGACGTCACGCACCGACATGCCCTCGGCGCGGGCGCCGAAGGTCAGCGCCATGCGATGCTGGAGGATGGGTTCGGCAAGCGCCAGCACGTCGTCGACGGAGGGCGCCAGGCGCCCTTCGTAGAGCGCGCGGGCGCGGGCGCACAGCATCATCGCCTGGCCGGCGCGCGGGCCGGGGCCCCAGGCGACGTGCTTGTCGGTGGAGGCGACGCCGTTGCCGGGACGGGCGGAGCGCACCAGCGAGAGGATCGCGTCGAGCACCTTCTCGCTGACCGGCATCTGGCGGATGAGGGTCTGGATCTCGATGAGGCGGTCAGCGGAGATCGCGGCGCCGGCATGGGCTTCGCTGACGCCCGTCGTCTCCAGCAGGATCTGCCGCTCGGCGGCGAGCTCCGGATAATCGACGTCGACCTGCAAAAGGAAACGGTCGAGCTGGGCCTCGGGAAGCGGGTAGGTGCCTTCCTGTTCCAGCGGGTTCTGGGTGGCGAGCACGTGGAACGGCTTCGGCAGATCGTTCGGCCGGCCGGCGACCGTCACATGGTATTCCTGCATGGCCTGCAGGAGCGCCGACTGGGTGCGCGGCGAGGCGCGGTTGATCTCGTCGGCCATCAGGAGCTGCGTGAAGATCGGACCGGGCACGAAGCGGAAGGAGCGCTTGCCGTTCTCGTCCTGGTCCATCACCTCCGAGCCGAGGATATCGGAAGGCATGAGATCGGGCGTGAACTGGATGCGGCTGGAGGAAAGCCCGAGCACGGTGCCGAGCGTTGCGACCAGCTTGGTCTTGGCAAGGCCCGGCACGCCGACGAGCAGCGCATGGCCGCCGGAGAGCACGGCCAGCATGGTCTGCTCGACCACGCTTTCCTGGCCGAAGATGACCTTGGCGACTTCCTTGCGGATGACGGCGATGTCGGAGAGCGCCCGCTCGGCAGCCGCGATCACCGCTTTTTCGTCCAGGCCTGCCTCGGGGGAATTCTGAACGCCCATGGTCGTCTCCAGTGCCGGTTTACAATGCGTGGCGAATCGTGGCCTTGCCGCGTTCGCGTCCTACATGGAAAGCTTATTAGCTCACCCGTGGCTGACAAGCGGCCACGAAATGACTATCTCGTGAGTGTATCCACCTTTTCCTCTCGCCGAGATAGGGTTGAACCGGGACGGAACAATGGCAACGGGTGAAATTCGCGAAAGCAACGACGCGGCGGGACTGGCCGCCCTGATCGCGCGCGCCGGCGCGGAAACGGGCGGGCGCGGCCTGCCGCCGGTCGAGCGCTGGAACCCGCCGTTCTGCGGCGACATCGACATGGAGATCCGCGCGGACGGCACCTGGTTCTACCTGGGAACGCCGATCGGTCGCGCGCCGCTGGTGCGGCTTTTCTCCACGGTGCTGCGCAAGGACGAGGACGGGAAGACCTATCTGGTGACGCCGGTGGAGAAGGTCGGGATCCGCGTGGTCGATGCGCCCTTCCTGGCGGTGGAGATGAACGGGAGCGGAGAGGGCGACGAGCAGGTGCTGACCTTCCGCACCAATGTCGGCGACGTGGTCGCCGCGGGGCCGGACCATCCCCTCCGCTTCGTGATTTCAGGCGAGAACAGCGAATTGAAGCCCTATCTCCTCGTGCGCGGCCGGCTGGAGGCGCTCGTCTCGCGGGCGGTGATGTACGATCTGGTGGCGCTCGGCGAGACCGTCGAGATCGATGGTGTCGCGATGTTCGCGGTGCGCTCGGGCGGCGTGGTGTTTCCCGTCATGCCGGCGGCCGAGCTGGATGCGCTGTCGCGATGAGCTTTCCGCCGCACAGCGCCGCCGAGTTTCGCCGCCGGGCGATGGCGCAGACATTGACGCTCGGCGAGGAGAGCTGGCGCGAGCATGGCGACAGCCTGCTGAACCCGTCCGTCATTCCCCATATCGAGGGCATGAAGCTGCGCGATGCGGCGGTGCTCATCCCCGTCGTCGACGATGGGGACGAGGCGCGCGTCATCTTCACCCAGCGCACCGCGACGATGCGCAAGCATTCCGGCCAGGTCGCCTTTCCCGGCGGGGCCGTCGATGACGACGACGAGGATGTCGAGGCGGCGGCGATGCGCGAGGCAGAGGAGGAGATCAGCCTTGATCGGCGCTTCGTCGAGCCCGTCGGCCGCCTGCCGCACTACAAGGCGCTTTCCGGCTTTTCCATCACGCCGGTGCTGGCGGTGGTGCAGCCGGGTTTCGAGCTGGTCCCCAACCCAACGGAGGTGGAGCGGGTCTTCGACGTGCCGCTCTCCTTCCTGATGGATCCGCGCAACCACGAGCAGGGCAGCGGCGTCTGGCTCGGCAGCGAGCGGCATTATTATCGCATGCCCTATGAGGGGCATAACATCTGGGGCATCACCGCCGGCATCGTGCGGGTGATCTATGAAAGGCTTTATGCATGACGTCTGTTTCGGGCGAGGCGTGGTTTTCCGATCCGGCGCTCGTGCGCGTGCTGGCGCTGCTGAACGGCGACGGCGGCGAGGGGCGCGTTGCCGGCGGGGCCGTGCGCAACAGCCTGATGGGCCTGCCCGTTGCCGACGTCGACATCGCGACCACGCTGCGGCCGGAAACGGTCGCCGAGCGGGCGAAGGCAGCCGGCATCAAGGCGGTGCCGACGGGTATCGAGCACGGCACGGTGACACTGGTCATCGACGGAAAGCCCTTCGAGGTGACGACGCTGCGCCGCGACGTCGCGACGAACGGCCGCCATGCGGAAGTCGCCTTCGGCACGGACTGGCAGACGGACGCCGAGCGGCGCGACCTCACCATCAACGCCCTCTATGCGACGGCGGACGGCCGTGTCATCGACCTCGTGAACGGCCTGCCGGACATCGAGAGCCGCACGGTGCGCTTCATCGGCGACGCCACGATGCGCATCGCGGAGGACCATCTGCGCATCCTGCGCTTCTTCCGCTTCTTCGCGCTCTACGGCAGCGGCCGGCCGGATGCGGAGGGGCTGAAGGCCTGTGCGCGGGCGAAGGATACGCTGAAGAAACTTTCGGCCGAGCGGGTCTGGTCGGAGACGAAGAAGCTGCTCGCCGCGCCCGATCCCGGCCGCGCGCTGCTCTGGATGCGCCAGGCCGGCGTGCTGACGGAAGTCCTGCCGGAAACGGAAAAGTGGGGCATCGATGCGGTCCCCGGCCTGATCGAAGCGGAAAAGGCCTTCGGGTGGAAGCCGGACGCGCTGTTGCGGCTTGCCGCGATGGTGCCGCCGGATCGCGACCGGCTGAAGGCGCTCGCCGAGCGCCTGCGTCTTTCCAAGGCGGAAGCGGCGGTTCTCGACTATTGGGCGGCAGCGCCCGAGATCGCGCCGAAACTCGCCGAGACGGCGTTCGACCGGCTGCTCTATCGCAACGGGCCGCAGGGGCTGACGATGCGGCTCAAGCTGGCGCTTGCCGCCGCGCGGACGCGGGGGCTCGGCGATCCCGAGGCGCTCGCCTTCGCCGGCCTGTGCCAGCGCCTGCTGGCGCGCGCGGAAAAATGGCAGAAGCCGAGTTTCCCGCTGAACGGCGCGGATGTGCTGGCCGCGGGCGTGCCGGCCGGGCCGAAGGTCGGCGCGGTGCTCGGCGTGATCGAGGAGGAATGGGTGGCGGGCAATTTCCGTGACGGCCGGGCAAAACTGCTTGCCCGGCTGGAGGGGCTCGCCAGGGAAGGCTGACCCGTCAGGCGGCGTCGGCCGCCTTCTCGTCGACGATGCGTTCCTTGATGTGGTCGACCATGCTTTCCCGGATCATGGTCTCGCCATGGGTGGTGCGCATGTGCTCGACCGCGCGGCGGACCACTTCGGCGTCGTCATTGGCCCGCGTATGCCATTCGCATCCGGGGACGAGTGAACCGCATTCAAAAAGTCTCATGACTATCTCCTGTCGTTTCAACGGGACCAGTGTAGCAGACGAGGCCCGATCGACCAAACCGGGCGAGGGCCTTGCGGCTCTGCGAAGCCGTTCTGGGGAACGGAGAAGGCGGCTCGCGGTTCCACCCGAAGGCCGGAATATCGTGCCGCCCGAGGCTGCCGTCAGGCTGCGTCTTCATCCTTCGCCCAGGCGTCGAAGCACGCGGACGACTGGAGTTGTTCCGGCCTGGTATGGCGATCTGCGAGATGGTGGACCGTGCCTCTGGAAAGCGTCAGCCGGGCTTCCTCCACGAAATAGGCATGCGGCAGGTCCATGCCGCTCCCGGCGCGCATGGTTTCGGCGAAACGATCGAGAAAATCGGGGGATTGCGGGTCGAGACCCGTATGCACTGCGTCTTGTACCGGATTGGTCATGACTCTCCTCCATGGAAACGTGCGGGCGCACATTACCACGGAGGCCGCGCGGCAGGTAATCACAACCGCGCTAGTATCCACTGCCGTATTAGGGCCAGCGCACCACCGGCGGCATGGAGGAGAGAATGGAATCGACGTTGCCGCCCGTCTTCAGGCCGAAGATCGTGCCGCGGTCGTAGAGCAGGTTGAACTCGACATAGCGGCCGCGGCGGATAAGCTGTTCGTCGCGGTCCTCCTCTGTCCAGCCCTTGTTGAAGTTCGAGCGCACGATCTTGGGATAGACCATGGCGAAGGCGCGGCCGACATCCTGCGTGAAGGCGAAGTCAGCGTTCCAGCCGCCTAGTTCTTCCGGCGAATGCAGCCAGTCGTAGAAGATGCCGCCGGTGCCGCGCGGTTCGCCCCGGTGCTTGAGGAAAAAGTATTCGTCGCACCACTGCTTGAACTTCGCGTGGTCGGCAACCGGATGGCGGCTGCAGGTGATCTCCATCGCCTTGTGGAAGAGGGCGGTATCCGGGTCGCTCATCACGCGGCGGCGGTCGAGCACCGGCGTCAGGTCTGCGCCGCCGCCGAACCAGTGGCTGGTGGTGACGACCATGCGCGTGTTCATGTGCACGGCGGGAACGTTGGGGTTCACCGGATGGGCGATGAGCGAAATGCCGGAGGCCCAGAAGCGCGGGTCTTCGCTGGCGCCGGGAATCTGGCCGCGGAATTCCGGCGAGAACTCGCCGTGGACAGTGGACGTGTGCACGCCGACCTTCTCGAAGACGCGGCCTTCCATCATCGACATGCGGCCGCCGCCGCCTTCACCGTCCTCGCGCAGCCAGTCCTTGCCGACGAAACGGCCCGGCGGCTGGTCGGAGAGCGGGCCTTCCAGATCGTCCTCGATCGCCTCGAAGCTCGCGCAGATCGCATCGCGCAACTGCTCGAACCAGGCGCGCGCGGCGTTCTTCTTGTCTTCGATATCTTCGGGCAGGCCTTTCGGCAGGTCTGGTCGTTCCATGGTGCTTCCCGCTGGCGGCTCGACGCCGAATCGCATTTTGGCCACACTTCCCAACTTTGCGCCGTTTGGCAACCGAAAGGGCTCCCCGGCGGGGAAAGGCAGGACTCGCAAAACGCGCGGGGCCGGCCTATCTTCATTCTATAGAATGTGCTGCCAGGAGGAAATCTGCATGGCGCGTGTTCCCGGACCGCCCCCGCTCGAAGGGCTGCGGCGCCAGATCGAGCGCCGCCGCCGCGAGAAGCCTGCCGGCGCCGGCCATTTCGTGCGCGAGACCTTCCGCCTCGAGCGGCAGGCGGCGCGGGAAAAGGCCCGCGAATGGTTCGACCTGTGGCCGAAGGCCGCCTACTGGACGGAGGTGGAAAGCTGGCGGATGCTGGAAGGCGACCGTATCGAATTCACCATGCGCCGGCTGCCGAGCGCGGACTGAAGCCGCATCGCCAGCGCCTTTTGCCGGGCTTGACGATAGCGTGATCGGCAAGTTCGATTGACGGCGGACCGCCGCACCCCTATCTTGCGGCCATCGTCATCAATAGAAAGGCGCCGTTGCGGTTCTAAAGCACGGCTCATAGTCCTTGTTCGAACTCGCGATCGCTGTCTTCCTCATTCTCTTGAACGGGGTTTTTGCCCTTTCCGAACTTTCCATCGTTTCCGCCCGCAAGCCACGGCTCAAGACCATGGCGGCGCAGGGCTCGCGTGGCGCCGCCTCGGCGCTGAAGCTTGCGGAAAATCCCGGAAAATTCCTTTCCACCGTGCAGATCGGCATCACGCTCATCGGCATTCTCGCCGGTGCCTTCTCGGGTGCCGCGCTCGGCGGGCGCCTGCGTGACATCCTCTACGCCGAAGGCGTGCCGGACTGGCTGGCCGATCCGCTCGGCTACGGTATCGTCATCTTCATCATCACCTTCCTCTCGGTGGTCGTGGGCGAACTCGTGCCCAAGCAGATCGCGCTGAAGAATCCCGAGCGCTTCGCCACGCTCGTCGCACCGTCCATGTCGCTGCTTTCCAAGGTCGGCGCGCCCGCCGTCTGGATCCTCGATACCTCGACGCGGCTGATCTTCCGCCTGCTTGGCCAGCATCAGGTGTCCGAGAGCGTCGTCACCGACGAGGAGATCAAGACGATCGTCGCGGAAGCCGAGGCGGCCGGCGTCATCGAGGGCGGCGAGAAACTGATGATCGCCGGCGTCATGCGCTTTTCCGACCGCGAGGCGCGCGGCCTCATGACGCCGCGCAACGATGTCGACTGGATCGACCTCGGCGATACGGTGGAGGAGATTCACCAGCAGCTCGTCGAGAGCCAGCATTCGCGCCTGCCGGTCGCCGATGGCGGGCCGGAAACCATCGTCGGCATCGTGCAGAAGCGCGAACTGCTTTCCGCGCTCCTGACCGGCCAGCCTCTCGATATCCGTTCCTTCATCCGCCAGGCGCCGATCGTGCCCGATACGATGGATGCGATGCGCGTGCTGGAGGCCCTGCGCAATTCCGAAGTGCCGATCCTGCTGATCCATGATGAATACGGCCACTTCGAAGGCGTCATCACGCCGGCGGACGTGCTGGAGGCGATTGCCGGCGTGTTCCGCGCCGATATCGAGGAAGGCGACGACGACTACGCCGTGCAGCGCGAGGACGGTTCCTGGCTCATCGCCGGCTCCATGCCCATCGACGAGATGGCCGACCGGCTCGGCCTGTCGCTGCCGGCCCGCCGCAGCTACCAGACGGCCGCCGGTCTCGTCATCGAATCTCTCCAGAAACTGCCGAAGACCGGCGAGATCACCGAAACGCAGGGCTGGCGCTTCGAGGTCGTCGACATGGATGGCCGCCGCGTCGACAAGCTGCTCGCCACGCGGCTCGATTAAATCGGGTCGGGCTCGAGCAGTCTCGGGCCCGGGCCTTCCGCCGCGAGTGTGTCGAGCGGATTGCGCAGCGGGCATTCCCGCATCGACAGGCATCCGCAGCCGATGCAGCCGTCGAGCTGGTTGCGCAGCTTGGTGAGCCGCGCGATGCGGTCGTCCAGCTGCTTACGCCAGGTTTCGGAGAGCTTGCGCCAATCCTGCACGGTCAGCGGCCGGTCGTGCGGCAGCACTGAGAGCGCGTCCGCGATCTCGGAAAGGGGAATGCCGGTGCGCTGCGCCACCTTGATCACCGCGACGCGGCGCAGGATGCTGCGCGGATAGCGCCGCTGGTTGCCGCGGTTCCTCTGGCTGTGGATCAGCCCTTTCGTCTCATAGAAGTGCAAGGTGGAAACCGCGATCCCGCTGCGCTCGGCGACCTCGCCGACGCTGAGTTCGCGGGGCATCGCGTCGTTTGGACATTTTTCCGTCATGACTGTTGACCTCAACATTGGTTGAGGTTCTATACCAGCGGCTCCCTGCTTTTCCAACATGGAGCAAACCCGCATGACAGACAGACTGACCATCGCCCTCATCTATGGCAGCGGCCGCGAGGGGCGCTTTGCCGATACGATCGCGGGATGGCTGGAGCCGGAACTCAAAGGGTTCGGCCAGTATGACATCATCCGCATCGATCCGGCCGAGCTGACCTTCACCCCCGGCGGCCTCGACGAGGCCTCGGCGGAATTCGTCGAAAGCCGGATTTCGCAGGCGGATGCCTTCCTCATCGTCACGCCGGAATACAATCATGCCTATCCGGCCGCGCTGAAGGCGATCATCGATTGCTGCTTCCGGCCCTGGCATGCCAAGCCCATCGCCTTCGTTTCCTATGGCGGCGTTTCCGGCGGCCTCAGGGCCGTCGAGCAGTTGCGCCTGGTGTTCGCCGAGTTGCACGCCGTGGCGATCCGGGAGACAGTGAGCCTCGCCCATGCCTGGACGCATTTCGACCCCGCCGGCAATCCCTTCCGTCCCGGCCAGCTCAACGGCCAGCTTGCCGTTCTCCTGAAACGCCTTACCTGGTGGGCGGACGCGCTGAAGGCGGCGCGCATCGCAACACGCTACGACGAGGCAGCCGCATGAAGCCCGAACACTACGCGACAGCAGAGGTCGCCCGCTCCCCGGAAGAGTTCCGGCGCAATGCGACGCTGCTCCTCGTCAGCACGCTCACCATCATGTCCGGCGCGACGATCTCCGCCTCGCTGCCGGGCATCGCGGTGCGCTTTGCCGACGTGGAGAACGTGGCGCTGCTCAGCCGGCTGGTGCTGACGCTGCCGGCCGTGTTCATCGCGATGTTCTCGCCGGCGGCCGGCTTCCTCGTCGACCGCTTCGGCCGCAAGCCGTTGCTCCTGGTTTCGCTCGCGCTCTTCAGCGTCGCCGGCGCCTCCGGCCTCTTCCTCGACACGCTGCCCGGCCTGCTCGTCGGCCGCGCCGTGCTCGGCGTCGCAGTCGGCGGCATCATGACGGCGACGACGGCGCTCGTCGGCGATTTCTTCCAGGGGCCGGCGCGCGACCGCTACATGGGCCTGCAGCAGGCCTTTGTCGGTATCGGCGGCACGATCTTCCTGACGGGCGGCGGGTTCCTCGCGGAGGTCCACTGGCGCGGGCCGTTCCTCATCTACACGGTGGCGATCCTGCTGCTGCCGGCGGCGATGGCGTTCCTGCCGGAGCCGCGCCGGGTCCAGCCGGCGACCGCGACCGCAGGGGAGGGACGGCTCGGCGGGCGCGAGATCGCGCTGCTCGGCCTGCTGTTCCTTGCCGCCGCCGTCAACATGATCGCCTTCTACATGATCCCGACGCAGCTTCCGTTCTATCTGGAGCATCTCGGTTTTGCCGCGCCAAGCCTTGCGGGCACGGCGATCGGTGCCGGGCAGCTTGTCGGCGTGCTGAGCGCGCTCGCCTTCGCGCCGTTCCGCCGCCTGCTCGGCATCATGGGCGTCTTCGGCCTGGGTTTCGTCTCGGCCGGACTGTCCTTCCTGCTGCTGTGGGGGGCGGAGAGCTATGCCGGCGTGCTCGTCGCGATGGCCGTCTCGGGCGTCTGCATGGGAACCATCATGCCGAACTTCGCGGCCGCCGCGATGCTGCTGGCCCCGCCCGCCCTGCGCGGCCGTGTCTCGGGCCTTCTGGTGTCCGCCATCTTCGCCGGCTAGTTCCTCTCGCCGATCGTCTCGCAGCCGTTGATCGCGTCATCGGGCTACGGCGGGGCCTACGCCATCGTCGGGGCGGTCGTGCTGGTGTTCGGCGTCGTGGCCTTCATCGCGCGGCTGCTCGGTCCGGGCAATGGCTAGATCAGGCAAAACCCGTCTGGCGCAGCGCCTCGCCGCAGATCATCGCGGCCGAGAGCGCGACATTGATGGAACGCTGGCCTTCGACCATGGGAATGAGCACGCGGCCGTCCGCCGTCTCGTGCACGCGCTCCGGCACGCCGGCGCTTTCCCGGCCGAAGAGCAGGATATCGTCGGGCCGGTAGGCGAAATCCGTGTAGGGCTCGGCCGCCTTGGTGGAGGCGAGCACGAGGCGCTGCCCGCTCGTCGCCCGCCATTCCTCGAATCGCTCCCAGCTCACATGTCGCGTGAGCGTCACGGCGGCGAGGTAGTCCATGCCGGCGCGCTTCAGGCTGCGGTCGGACAGGTCGAAGCCGGCGGGCTCGATGATGTCGACCGACAGGCCGAGGCAGGCGGCGAAACGCAGGATCGTGCCGGTATTGCCGGCAATATCGGGCTGGTAGAGGGCGATGCGGAGCGCGGACATGCCCGTTCGCCTAGTCCAGATGTGGCGGCATGGCAACAGAATTGGCCGCAGATGCGAATTTGCGACGAAGTATCTGGCAAATTGCGCCATTTCGGGGTAACCAGAGCGCATCTGCAACGCGAGAAAAGGGAGGATCATGATGAATACCACGCATCGGCTACGCCTCCCGGCTGGAATGACGCCTCTTCTCGCCTAGGCACTTCGCCATCCAGATTCCCTGTTTGCCTTCATTTCAATTCGCCGTGTGACGCTTTTCGCCGCCCGGCAATCCTATCGGAACCCCGTTCCCGACCGCGCCCATTCTGCGCCGTCCGTGCCGGTTCCGGCTTTATATTACGGAGAAAGCCATGTTCGGCTGGTTCGAAAGACGTTTGAATCCCTATCCTTCCGAGGCACCTTCGCTTCCGCCGAAGGGGCTTCTTGCCTTCCTGTGGCACTATACGCGCCCCGCCGCGCCGTGGCTGGCCCTGCTCGGCCTCTGCTCCATGGTGCTCGGCATCGCGGAAGTCGTGCTGTTCCAGTTCCTCGGCAACATCGTCGACTGGCTGTCGGCCGGTGATCCGAGCACGTTCCTCGCCCGCGAAGGCGACACGCTGGTCTGGATGGCGCTCCTGCTGCTCGTCCTCATTCCGGGCGTTGGCGCGCTGCACACCATGACCATGCACCAGGCGCTCGCGGGCAATTTTCCGATGATCGCCCGCTGGCAGATGCACCGCTACCTGATCCGCCAGAGCATGACCTTCTTCTCCAACGAGTTCGCCGGCCGCGTCTCGACGAAGGTAATGCAGACGTCGCTTGCCGTGCGCGAGACGGTGATGAAGGTCATCGACGTCTTCATCTATGTGGTGAGCTATTTCATCTCGATGATCGCGATCATCGCCTCGGCGGACCTGCGTCTCGTCGTGCCGCTGCTCGTGTGGTTCGTCGTCTATCTGTGCATCCTGCGCTACTTCGTGCCGAAGCTGATGGTGGTCTCGCGCGAGCAGGCCGATGCGCGCTCGATGATGACGGGCCGGATCGTCGACAGCTACACCAACATCGCCACCGTCAAGCTGTTCTCGCATGCCGGCCGTGAGGAGACCTATGCCCGCGAGGGCATGAACGAATTCCTCGTGACCGTGCACAAGCAGATGCGGCTCATCACCGGGTTCAACATCGCGATCGACATCAACAACGTCATCACCATGTTCTTCACGGCGGGTATCGGCATCTACTTCTGGATGGCGGGCGACGTGTCCGTCGGCGCCGTGGCCGTCGCCATCGGCCTTGCCATGCGCATCAACGGCATGTCGCAGTGGGTGATGTGGGAAGTGACCGCGCTCTTCGAGAATATCGGCACGGTCTATGACGGCATGGGCATGATGACCAAGCCGCACGACATCAAGGATGGCCCTGAAGCGCCGACCCTGCCGACCGCGAAGGGCGCGATCAGCTTCGATCATGTCCGCTTCCACTACGGCAAGAACAAGGGCGTGATCGAGGACCTGTCGCTCGACATTGCCGGCGGCGAGAAGGTCGGCCTGGTCGGCCGTTCCGGTGCCGGCAAGACGACGCTGATGAACGTGCTGCTGCGCTTCTACGACCTGGAGTCCGGCAAGATCACGATCGACGGCAAGGACATCGCGACGGTCACGCAGGACAGCCTTCGCTCGCAGATCGGCGTGGTCACGCAGGACACCTCCCTGCTGCACCGCTCGATCCGCGACAACATCGCCTACGGCAAGCCGGAGGCGAGCGACGCGGAGATCATCGAGGCGGCGAAGCGGGCCAATGCCTGGGACTTCATCGAAAGCCTCGCCGACCAGCAGGGACGCTCCGGCCTCGATGCCCAGGTCGGCGAGCGCGGCGTGAAGCTCTCGGGCGGCCAGCGCCAGCGCATCGCGATCGCCCGCGTCTTCCTGAAGGACGCGCCGATCCTGGTGCTGGACGAGGCGACCTCGGCGCTCGACTCCGAGGTCGAGGCGGCGATCCAGGAAAACCTCTTCGCCCTGATGGAGGGCAAGACGGTGATCGCCATCGCCCATCGCCTCTCGACGCTGACGGAGATGGACCGCCTCGTCGTGCTCGACAAGGGCCACATCCACGAGATGGGCACCCACAGCGAACTCGTCGCCAAGGGCGGCATCTACGCCGACCTCTGGACCCGCCAGTCCGGCGGCTTCATCGCCGATGATGCGGAGGCGGAAGCGGCGGCGGAGTGAAAAAAACGAGACCTCCCCGCCGGGTGAGCGGGGAGGTTTTCTCATGTGCCTGTGCGCTTTGAGGTCAGTTCGAGCCCCAGGGCATGCATGACCGTCAGCATGGATTTGAGGGTCGGGTTGCCGTCGCTGGTCAGCGAACGGTATAGCGCTTCGCGGGCAAGACCCGTTTCCTCGGCAATCCTGCTCATGCCTCTGGCACGCGCGACGACTCCGAGGGCATGCGCAATGTACCCGGCATCGCCGCTTTCGAAAGCGTCCTTCATGAAGACATCGACGGCCTCGTCCGAGGTCAGGGCCTCTGCCGGGTCGTAGTTATGCAAGGTCTCGTTCATATCAGTCGTCCAATCTAGCTGCCAATGCCTTGGCCGCCGCGATATCCCGTTTCTGGCTGGTCTTGTCGCCACCACAGAGCAGTACGATGATCTCGTTGCCTCTTCGCGTGAAGTAGATGCGATATCCCGGTCCGTAATGGATACGAATTTCACTGACGCCATCACCGACGGTTTTGACGTCGCCGAGCAGGCCATAGGCGATCCGGTTCAGGCGGGCGGCGATCGACGCCCGCGCTTTGGCATCGCCTAGCGCTCCCTCCCATTTGCGAAATGTGTCCGTCTGCTTGATCAGGAGCGTCATTTAGGCTGTAACTTTAATATTACAAGCCGGGAAAATCAAGGCGTCCCCATCAGGCAAATAGCGTCGCCATCTTTCCGATCTTTAATTTGCCCGCCGCGTAAAACGGCCTATATCGGGGGCATGATCTTCCGTCCGCTTTTCTCCTACTTCGAGAACTGGATCCAGCCCTTCGCCCGGCGGGACGACCTGCGGCCGCCGCAGGGGCTTTTTGCCTTCATCTGGTTCTATGTCGGGCAGGCGAAGGCGCCGTTTGCGGCGCTTCTGGTGCTCGGCGGCGTCACCGCGGGGATCGAGGCGGCGACCTTCTGGTTCGTCGGGCGGCTGGTCGACATGCTGGCGACGGTGAGGCCGGGCGGGGGGTGGAGCGGACTTCTTTCGGCGCATGGGCCGGAACTCCTCATGATGCTCGCCCTTATCGGCGTCGTGCGCTTCGTCGTGGCGTTCCTGACGGCGCTGATCGACCAGCAGGTCATCACGCCGGGTTTCTACAATCTGGTGCGCTGGCAGTCCTATGTGCATGTCGCGCGCCAGTCGCTGTCCTTCTTCCAGAACGACTTTTCCGGCCGCATCGTCACCAAGGTCTGGTCGGCGGGGCAGGCGACGGGTGATGTCATCACCTCCTTCATGGAAAGCGTCTGGTTCGTGACGATCTACACGGTTTCGACGCTGGTGCTGCTCGGCCAGCTCGACTGGCGGCTGGCGGCGATCCTCCTCGTCTGGCTGTCGATCTTCGCCGTGCTGGCGCGCTATTTCGTGCCGCGCATCCGCGAGCATGCGCGCCAGTCCGCCGAGGCCGGGTCGATGATCAGCGGCCGCATGGTCGATGCCTACTCCAATATCCAGACGCTGAAGCTCTTCGGCCGGGACGATGCGAACGACCGCTACATGCGGGACGGCTTCGACATCTTCCAGCGCACGATCCTCAACTTCACGCGGCTGCTGACGTCGTTGCGGGCCTCGCTCGCCTTCCTCTCCGGCCTGATGATCGCGGGCATGGCGGTGCTCTGCATCCATCTCTGGCTTGGCGGCATCATCAGCTCGGGCGCCGTCGCCTTCACCATGGCGCTGGTGCTGCGCCTGAACTTCCTGCTCAACCGGCTGATGACGCAGCTCAACAGCATCATGCGCAATATCGGCACGATCCAGAATTCCGCCGACCTCATCTCGCAGCCGATCGGCCTCGTCGACCGGCCGGATGCGGCGGAGCTGAAGGTCGCGCGCCCGGATGTCCGCTTCGAGAACGTCCGTTTCCACTATGGCCGCAAGTCTGGCGTCATCGACGACCTGACTCTGTCGGTCCGGCCGGGCGAGAAGGTCGGCATCGTCGGGCGTTCAGGCGCCGGCAAGTCGACGCTCGTCAACCTCCTGTTGCGGTTCTACGATATCGAAGGCGGGCGCATCCTGGTCGGAGGCGAGGACATCGCCGCCGTCACGCAGGAGAGCCTGCGCGCCAATATCGGCATGGTCAGCCAGGATACGGCGCTGCTGCACCGCTCGATCCGCGACAACATCCTCTTCGGCAATCCCGATGCCAGCGAGGCCGAGATGATCGAGGCGGCGAGGAAAGCCGAGGCGCACGATTTCATTCTTCAGCTTGAGGACCAGCGCGGCCGAACGGGCTACGATGCCCATGTCGGCGAGCGCGGGGTCAAACTTTCCGGCGGCCAGCGCCAGCGCATCGCCATTGCCCGCGTCATGCTGAAGGACGCGCCGATCCTCGTTCTAGACGAGGCGACATCGGCGCTCGATTCCGAGGTCGAGGCGGCGATCCAGTCGAACCTGGAGCGGCTGATGCGCGGCAAGACCGTGCTCGCCATCGCCCATCGCCTCTCCACCATCGCCGCGCTCGACCGGCTGATCGTGATGGACCACGGCCATATCGTGGAGGAGGGGACCCATGCGGAGCTCGTCGCGCGGGGCGGGCTCTATGCCGATCTCTGGTCACGCCAGTCGGGCGGCTTCCTCGGCCATCAGGAAGCGGCGCAATAGGGCCGCGAAGCGTCGTTTCCCGCCAGCTTTTTCAGCCGGTAAGCGCTGCATGTTCAAGGCGATGCCCATGCCTTGTCAAGATGCCGGCTTTTTCCCGCGACAATGTGCCCACCTCCCCTTGCCAAGGCTGGACATAATTTGCGATCAAGCATAGAACGCGCCGGATTGACGGGGAATCTATGGCCGTATTGTGTCCGGATCTTGCCGGTTTCAAAAGGGGCGTTGCGGTTTCCGCAGACATTGCGTGAGAGGATGGTTTAGCCGTGAGCGAACACGAGACAACAAGCGAACCCCATGGCGAGCCCACTCGCCGCGATTTCCTTTACCTGACCACCGGTATGGCGGGCGTCGTGGGCGGCGTAGCGGTTGCCTGGCCGTTCATCGACCAGATGCGTCCGGATGCGTCCACGCTGGCGCTGGCGTCCATCGAGGTCGATGTCTCCAGCCTTGAGCCCGGCATGTCGCTGACGGCGAAGTGGCGCGGCAAGCCGGTCTTCATCCGCAACCGCACGGACAAGGAAGTCGAAGAGGCCAAGGCTGTCCAGCTCGCCGACCTCAAGGACCCGGTCGCCCGCAACGCGAACATCGCGTCCGACGCACAGGCGACGGACCTCGACCGCTCCGCCGGCGAGGGCAAGGAGAACTGGATCGTCATGATCGGCTCCTGTACCCATCTCGGCTGTGTTCCGCTCGGCCAGGCCGGCGATTTCGGCGGGTGGTTCTGTCCCTGCCACGGTTCTCACTACGATACCGCCGGTCGTATTCGTAAGGGCCCCGCCCCCGAGAACCTTCCTGTGCCGACCTTCTCGTTCGTATCCGACACAGTCATCAAGATCGGTTGAGGGGACTACTGATAATGAGTGCTGAACATTCAACCTACCAGCCGACGACTGGCATCGAAAAATGGGTCGATTCGCGCCTGCCTCTGCCGCGCATGATCCATGACAGCTTCGTTTCCTATCCGGTTCCGCGCAACCTGAACTATGCCTACACCTTCGGCGCCATGCTGTCGGTGATGCTGATCGTGCAGATCCTGACCGGTATCGTTCTGGCCATGCACTATGCCGCCGAAACCTCCGTCGCGTTCAACTCGGTCGAGAAGATCATGCGCGACGTGAACCACGGCTGGCTGCTGCGCTACATGCACGCCAACGGTGCATCCTTCTTCTTCATCGCGGTCTACCTGCACATTGCCCGCGGCCTCTACTACGGCTCCTACAAGGCGCCGCGCGAAATCCTCTGGATCCTCGGCGTGGTCATCTACCTGCTCATGATGGCCACCGGCTTCATGGGCTACGTTCTGCCCTGGGGCCAGATGTCCTTCTGGGGCGCGACCGTCATCACCGGCTTCTTCTCGGCCTTCCCGTGGGTCGGCGAGTGGATCCAGCAGTTCCTGCTCGGCGGCTTCGCCGTCGACAACCCGACGCTGAACCGCTTCTTCGCGCTGCACTACCTGCTGCCGTTCATGATCGCCGGCGTCGTCGTCCTGCACGTCTGGGCCCTGCACGTCACCGGCCAGACCAACCCGACCGGCGTCGAAGTGAAGTCCAAGACCGACACGGTCGCCTTCACGCCCTATGCGACGCTCAAGGACGCGCTCGGCGTTTCGGTCTTCCTGATCGTCTTCGCCTGGTTCATCTTCTACATGCCGAACTATCTCGGCCACCCGGACAACTACATCCCGGCTGATCCGCTCAAGACCCCGGCTCACATCGTTCCGGAATGGTACTACCTGCCGTTCTACGCGATGCTGCGCGCCATCACCTTCAATGTCGGCCCGATCGACTCGAAGCTCGGCGGCGTCCTGGTGATGTTCGGTGCGATCATCGTGCTGTTCTTCCTGCCCTGGCTCGACACGTCGAAGGTCCGCTCCGCCGTCTACCGCCCGTGGTACAAGTTGTTCTTCTGGATCTTCGTGGCCAATGCCATCCTGCTCGGCTGGCTCGGCGCCATGCCTGCCGAAGGCATCTACGTCATCCTCTCGCAGCTCGGCACGCTGTACTACTTTGGCTTCTTCCTCGTCATCATGCCGGTTCTCGGCCTGATCGAAACCCCGAAGCGCATTCCGAATTCGATCACGGAAGCGGTTCTGGAAAAGAAGAACGCCAAGGCGGCCAAGGCCTGATAGCGAGCGTCGAAAGGAACCATGACAATGAAAAAGCTTGTTGCAGGCATTCTGTCGCTCGCACTCGTCGCCGGTCTCGGCATCTCCCTCGCCACGGCGCAGGAAGACCACGCCGCTGCCGGCGGTGCGGAGGCCGAGCACGCCACGCCGCACTATCCCATGCATAAGCCCAAGCAGCAGGACTGGTCGTTCGCCGGCCCGTTCGGCAAGTATGACAAGGGCCAGCTGCAGCGCGGCCTGAAGGTCTATACCGAAGTCTGTTCGGCCTGCCATTCGATGAGCCTCGTCTCCTTCCGCACGCTGGAAGGCCTCGGCTACTCGGAAGCCCAGGTAAAAGCTTTCGCGGCGAACTACGAAGTTCAGGACGGCCCGAACAGCGATGGTGAGATGTTCACCCGCAAGGCCGTTCCGTCCGACTATTTCCCGTCGCCCTACGCCAACCACGAAGCGGCTGCCGCTTCGAACAACGGCGCGGCCCCGCCGGACTTCTCGCTGATCGCGAAGGCCCGCGGCATCACCCGCGGCTTCCCGCAGTTCGTCTTCGACATCTTCACGCAGTACCAGGAAGGCGGCCCGGACTACATCTACTCGCTGCTGACCGGTTACGACGAAGAGAAGCCGGCGCATCTCGAAGTCGCCGAAGGCACGCACTTCAACCCGTACTTCGCCAATGCCGCGGCGCTTGCCATGGCCAAGCCGATCTCCGACGACCAGGTCACCTATGACGACGGTTCGCCGCAGACGGTCGACCAGTACGCGCACGACGTCGCCGCCTTCCTGATGTGGGCCGCCGAGCCGCATCTCGAAGAGCGCAAGCGCACCGGCTTCATGGTCATGGTCTTCCTGGTGATCTTCACCGGCCTGATCTACCTGACGAAGAAGTCGGTCTACGCGAACAAGGAACACTGAGCGGTCCCATCGCTCTCTGTCGAAAGGCGGCCTTCGGGCCGCCTTTTTTGTTATGGAATAAATAAACCTCCACCTACGGTGGAGGACTGGACTGGTTCTACATTGTCGTTGAGAGACCTCCGCGCTTGGACCGCTAGATTGGCCGAGACATAGAACGGAGGTTTTATGGACGAACGATCGCAATCACACGCGACGTGGGACTGCAAATATCATGTGGTCTTCGCGAGTAAGTACCGAACGAAGCGCCTTTACGGGGACGTAAGGCGTGAGTTGGGTGATCTGCTGCATAATCTTGCTCGACAAAAGGGATGCGAGATCAGGGAAGGGCACTTGATGCCCGACCATGTGCACATGCTGATATCGATCCCGCCGAAATACTCGGTGTCTTCGATTGTCGGCTTTTTGAAAGGCAAGACGGCCCTTTACGTGGCCAACAAATATGCCCGCAAGCGGCGCTACAAGGGCTATCACTTTTGGGCGCGTGGGTACTTCGTCTCTACGGCTGGCTATGATGAGCAGGTCGTCAGACGTTATATCCGTAATCAGGAAAAGGCCGACAAAGCTTCCGACTTTGCCGACCTCTTTAACCGTAGCTACTAACACATAGCAAAACCGCTTCTAGCGGTTCAAGCGCAGCGTTTCAAACCTCCACCTCTGGTGGAGGTCATGACTTGAGGGCATCCGCCGCACCTGCAATAACCGGACGAAGCCCTCCGCAGCCGGGAAATCCCATGTCCATATCCAATTCCACCGTCGAACAAGAACTCGTCGCCGCGATACGCAACATCCCGGACTATCCCAAGCCCGGCATCATCTTCCGCGACATCACCACGCTGCTCGGCAATCCGCGCGCCTTCCGCCGCGCGGTGGACGAACTGGTGCATCCCTATGCCGGGATCGGCATCGCCAAGGTCGCGGGTATCGAGGCGCGCGGCTTCATTCTCGGCGGGGCCATGGCACACCAGCTATCGACCGGCTTCGTGCCGATCCGCAAGAAGGGCAAGCTGCCGCACGAGACCGTGCGCATCGCCTACAGCCTGGAATACGGCGTGGACGAGATGGAGATGCACAAGGACGCGATCAGGCCGGGCGAGAAGGTGATCCTCGTCGACGACCTGATCGCCACCGGCGGCACCGCGGAAGCGGCGGTGAAGCTGCTGCGCCAGATGGGTGCCGACATCGTCGCCGCCTGCTTCGTCATCGACCTGCCGGGCATCGGCGGGCGCAGAAAACTGGAGGCGCTGGGCGTGGAAGTGCGCACGCTGGTGGCCTTCGACGGGGACTGAGGAGTTTCCGATTCGCTTGGCGGACGTGGCTCACCCCCCTCTGCCCTGCCGGGCATCTCCCCCTCAAGGGGGGAGATTGAATCGCGGGAAGGTCTTGCCCATAACTGCCGTAGCGATCGAAGAGATGCGCTTACCACTAGCCAATCTCCCCCCTTGAGGGGGAGATGCCCGGCAGGGCAGAGGGGGGTATTCCCCGGCAGGACTATACGAATTCCAGCACCGTGCTTTCGAAGCGGACGACCGGGTCGCCGTGCTGGTTCCGGCCGGCATTGAGGATCGTGTTGATCAGCCGGTCGGAGCGGGTCGCGAGCGCGCGCGAACCCGTCAGCGTCACCGAATAGGTGATCGTATCGCCGGCGAAGACCGGTTTCAGCCAGCTCAGCTTGGTGAAGCCCGGGGAGGGGCCGAGGTTGGGCGGCACGATGCCCTCGGCGGCGAGGCGCCTGCATTCGCGCATCCAGAACGGCACGAAGCATTTCATCCAGCCCGCGCTGGTATGCCAGCCGGAGGCGCAGAGGCCGCCGAACAGCGCATGCTTTGCAAGCTCCTCGTCGAGGTGGAAGGGCTGCGGGTCGAAATCCCGCGCGAAGCGGATGATGTCTTCGGCCGTGAAGGTGAGGCTGCCGATCTCGACCGCCTCGCCGAACGGGTAGAGCTCAGCCATGCGCATGGTCGGCTTCCTTTCCGGCAAGACGCATCATGTTGATATATTCCGAAACCGCAACGAGCTCGCCGCGCTGGTTGGTGATCTCGGCGCGCATGCGCACGATGCCGATCTCCGGCCGCGAGCGCGAGGCCCGGGCATCCAGCACGATACAATGGCCGCCGAGCGTGTCGCCCGCCAGCACCGGGCGCTTCCATTCCATGAGGTCGACGCCGGGCGAGCCTTCGGAGGTCGAGCCACGAATATAGGCCTCGTAGAGCATGCGCATCATCACGGCGCTGGTGTGCCAGCCGGAGGCGGCAAGCCCGCCGAGGATGCTGTCGCGGCCGGCCGCTTCGTCGAGATGCATCGGCTGCGGATCGAATTCCTGTGCGAAGGCGATGATTTCCTCAGCCGAAAGTGTCCGCTTCTCGAAATCGAAGCGACGGCCCGGCGTAAAATCTTCAAAAGTGTAGTTGGCCACGTTCCGGTTGTCCTGTTGCGTGTGCACAATGGCGAGCGCGGCGTGCTTTGGCAAGCTCGCCCGCCCCAAATGAAAACTGCCGCCCCTTGGGCAAAGGGCGGCAGCGGATCTGCTCACGGAGAAGCGGCGGCTCGCTTACGTGTTGAAGCGGAAATGGATGACGTCGCCGTCCTGCACCACGTATTCCTTGCCTTCGTCGCGCCCCTTGCCGGCTTCCTTGGCGCCGACTTCGCCCTTGTAGGCGATGTAGTCGTCATAGGAGATCGTGAAGGCGCGGATGAAGCCGCGTTCGAAATCGGTGTGGATCACGCCGGCGGCCTGCGGCGCCTTGGTGCCGCGCACGATGGTCCAGGCGCGGGTCTCCTTGGGGCCGACCGTGAAATAGGTGATGAGGTCGAGGAGGTGGTAGCCGGCGCGGATGAGGCGGTCGAGGCCTGCTTCCTCGAGGCCGAGCGCCGAGAGGAACTCGGCGGCTTCCTCTTCCGGAAGCTGGGCGACCTCGGATTCGATCGCGGCCGAGATGATGACGCATTCGGCGCCCTGTTCCTTCGCCATGGCGGCGACGGCTTCGGTATGCGTGTTGCCGGTGGACGCATCGCCCTCGGCGACGTTGCAGACATAGAGGACCGGATGCGAGGTCAGGAGGTTGAGGCCCTTCAGGATCTCGATCTCCTCCGGCGCCAGCGTCTTCAGGAGAAGACGCGCCGGCTTGCCCTCGTTGAGCAGCTTGACCACGGCTTCCATGATCGGCAACTGAGCCAGGGATTCCTTGTCCTTGCCGGTCGCCCGCTTGCGGGTCTGCTCGACGCGGCGTTCCAGGCTTTCGAGGTCGGCGAGCATCAGCTCGGTCTCGATCGTGTCGGCATCGCCCACCGGGTTGATGCGGCCCTCGACATGGGTGATGTCGTCGTCCTCGAAGCAGCGCAGGACATGCACAACCGCATCGACTTCGCGGATGTTGGCGAGGAACTTGTTGCCGAGGCCTTCACCCTTGGACGCGCCGCGCACCAGGCCGGCGATGTCGACGAAGGAGATGCGCGTCGGGATGATCTCCTTGGAGCCGGCGATGCCGGCGAGCGCCTTCATGCGCGGGTCGGGCACCGCCACTTCGCCGGTGTTCGGCTCGATGGTGCAGAAGGGATAGTTCGCCGCCTGGGCGGCCGCCGTCTTGGTCAGCGCGTTGAAGAGGGTCGACTTGCCGACATTCGGCAGACCGACGATACCGCATTTGAAACCCATGGAGGTGGTCCATTCGTCTTAGGAAAATCGTTGCCCTCGCTATGGGGGAAGGACAGGGCAGGGTCAAGACCCAGCGCCTCTCGGGCCTTGAAGTCGCGCTTCCTGCGATGCACAATGGCCCCACATCGCTCGAAGCCAACGGTACGAGGAGCTTGCGATGAGCAATGGCGATACGACCCTCACCCCGAAGACCGATACCAAGCCGAAGCTGGAACGGCCGAAGCTCTACAAGGTCATTCTCGTCAACGACGACTATACGCCGCGCGAATTCGTCGTGCTGGTGCTCAAGGCCGTCTTCAGCATGAATGCGGATGCGAGCTATCGCGTCATGATGACCGCGCACAAGCTCGGCACCTGCGTGGTCGTCGTCTGCGCCCGCGATATCGCGGAAACCAAGGCGAAGGAGGCGACGGACCTCGCCAAGGAGGCCGGCTTCCCGCTGCTGTTCCAGACCGAGCCGGAGGAGTAGGGCGTCGCCGCCTATTCGCCCTTGTTGCCGAACAGCTTCTTCAGCATATCGGCCATCGGCCCGCTCGTCGGCAGGGCCTTCGGCTGGGCGTGGTTGCGCGCCTGGCGGATGTGGGACTGGCCGGCGGGCTTAGCGGGCTGCGCCTTTTCCTCCGGCTTGCTGCCGGTGGCGAGCGCCAGCTTGTTCATGAGCTGCGAATCCTCGCCGCGCACCAGCATGTCGGCGTTGATGGCGAGCTCGTCGAGCAGCGGGTCGAGCCAGACATGGTCGGCCTTGGCGAAATCGCCGAGCACATGGCCGGTGACGAGCTCCTTGACGCCGGGATGGCCGATGCCGAGGCGCAGGCGCCGGTATTCCCTGCCGCAATGGGCGTCGATCGACTTGATGCCGTTGTGCCCGCCATGGCCGCCGCCGACCTTGATGCGCGCCTTGCCGGGCGCAAGGTCGAGTTCGTCGTAGATGGCGACGATGTCCTTGGGGGCAAGCTTGTAGAATCGCATGGCCTCGCCGACGGATTCGCCGGAAAGGTTCATGAAGGTCTGGGGCTTGACGAGCAGCACCTTCTCGCCGGCAAGCTCGCCCTCGGAAATCTCCGCCTTGAACTTCTTCGACCAGGGCGAGAACGGGTTCTTGCGGTGGATGGCGTCCAGCGCCATGAAACCGATATTGTGGCGGTTGCCCGCATATTTTGCGCCCGGATTGCCGAGCCCGGTGATTACAAGCATGAAATCGTCCGCCAAAAGCTGTGCTTGATCTTCACCACCGCGAAAGCAGCCGGAAGTCAACCGCCCTTGCTTATTTCTTCGCGCCGTCCTGCGCCGTGCGTGCATTCGGCGGCAGGCCGTAGGCGGCGAAGATGCGGTCCTGCTCGCCGCTCGCGATCAGCTTGTCCAGCTCCGTCTGAAGACGTCCGATCACGTCCGGCGGCGTATCCTTCTGGCAGGCGAGGCCGTAGATCTGGCCGGCCAGCAGCATGGCCTTCTCGACCGGCTGCCCCTGCTTCACCAGGCTTTCGTAGGTCTTGATGGAGGTCGGCAGCAGGTCCACCCGGCCGGAAAGGAGCTTGCGCAAGGAGAGGTCGATATCGGCGGCAAGGTCGATGTCCTTGAAGCCGAGGTCTTCCAGCGCCTCTACGCCGAAATCGCCGCGCTGCGAGCCGACCTTCATGCCGAGCGCTTCCGCCATGGTAGCCGGGCCCCTGCTGCCGTCCTTGCGCTTCAGCATCACCATCTCGTCTTTCAAGAGAGGATTGACCCAGGTGAACTGGCCGGCGCGCTCCCGGTTGTAGCCGGTCGTGAAGACGCAATGCATCGGCTGGTTCTGCGCCATGGCGAAGGCGCGGGCCCAGGGCATGATCTCGATCGTGTAGTCGATGCCGGCCGCCTTGGCGATCGCCTCGACCTGCTCGACCGCGATGCCGGTGATCCTGCCGCCCTCGGAATAATTGAAGGGGGCATATTCTTCCGTAACGAAGTGCAGCGTTTCGGCAAGGCAGGCCGAAAGCGGGGCGAGCGACAGGCAGAGCGTCAAAAGCAGCGTCTTCATCGTCTCGTCCCCCGGTTTTTCAGGACGCCGCGGCCCGGCGCTCCGGCACGTCCGGCATGGCGAATTCATCCAGCTTTTCCAGCAGCGCGTCGAGCGGCAGGGGCCTGCTGAGGAGATAGCCCTGGCCGAACTCGATGTTCATCGCCTGGAGGATGTCCCATTGCTCGGTGGTTTCGATGCCTTCGGCCACCACGGCGCAGCCCATCTGGTGCGAGATGGTGCGGATGCCCTCGACGAGCATGCGGCTCTTGCGGCGCACGTCCGGCTGGTCGGAGGAGAGCGAGCGGGTGAAGGACTGGTCGACCTTGACGATATCGACCGGGAAGCGGTTGAGATAGCTCAGGGACGAATAGCCCGTGCCGAAGTCGTCGAGCGCGATGCGGCAGCCGAGGTCGGAGAGCGCGTCGAGCACGTCGCGCACCACGGGATTGTCGAGCATCAGCACCGCTTCGGTGATCTCCACGACGATGCGCGAGGGCGTGATGCCCTGCTCCAGCAGCAGCGCGGCAAGGCGGGCGGGCAGGGCGGGCTCGAATTGCAGCGGCGAGAAGTTCACCGCCAGATAGCTGTCGGCAAGCCCTTCCAGCCTGGAGATGACGGCGAGGCTGGCGATGGACTTCGACAGGATGCAATCGCCGATGCGGCCGATCGAGCCGTTCTCCTCGGCGATGCCGATGATGTCGGCCGGTGGCAGGATGCCGCGCTCGGGATGATGAAGGCGCATCAGCGCCTCGAAGCCGGCGACGCGACCGTCTGAAAGGCTGACGATCGGCTGGAGATGGGCGGTGAACCAGTCGTCGCGCAGGCCCTGGTCGATGAACTGCTCGGTTTCCAGCCGCTTGCGGGCGATGTCGACCATGTTGTTGTCGAAGATCTGCACGCCGTTCTTGCCGCTGCGCTTGCGGGCATACATGGCCATGTCCGATTTCTGCAGCAGGCAGGCGGCGGTGGCGGCGTGGTCGGGATAGACGGCGACGCCGATGCTGGCGCTGACATGAAGCTCTGCGCCGTTCACCACGAGGGGCGCCCGCAGGCTCGCGACGAGGCGCTCGCTGACGTCGAGGGCGAGCTGGCGGGCATGGGGCGCGGACAGGAGGATGGCGAACTCGTCGCCGCCGAGCCGGGCGATGACATCGCCGGCGCGCAACTGGCGGCGCAGGCGCATCGCCACCTGGCAGAGCACGTCGTCGCCGGCGGCATGGCCGAGATTGTCGTTGATCCACTTGAAGCGGTCGAGATCGACGAAGAGGCAGGCGAGGGGCTGGCCGAGCTTGTCGGCCTCGACGATCAGGTCGTCGAGCACGGCTTCGAAGCCCTGCCGGTTGAGAAGGCCGGTCAGATGGTCGGTGATCGCCTGGCGATGGTTGCGGCTCTCCGCCTCCTTGAGGTCGGTGACATCGGTCATGACGGAGAGCGAGAGCGCCTGCCGCCCGCCGCTCGCCTCGGTGTCCGTTTCCAGGATCAGCACGTCGATCAGGCTGCTGTCGGCGCAGCGGAAACGCACCGTGACGTCGCAGATGCCGTTTTCCGGCCCGTTCGCGGCGTGGCGCTTGCGGTAGGTGTCGCGCCATTCCTCGGCGACGAAATCGGTGAATTCCTGGCCGATTACCTGATCGCGGCGATAGCCGGTGGCGGTCAGCCAATAGTCGCTGACGGCGGTGATGCGGTTGTGCGCATCGATCGAGAAGAGCATTGCCGGCGTCAGGTTGTAGATGTCGGTGGCACGCGCATGGGCGAGCTTGAGCTCCTTTTCCTCGCGCTCCAGCTTGCTCTGCATCTCGTTGAAATTATGGGCGAGCGCGCCCATCTCGTCGTTCGAGGTCCAGTCGACATGGTGGCGGGAGCCGAGCCGGCGGGTGGCCTCGATCGCCGCCGTCAGCCGCATCAGCGGCCGGATGATGGTGATGCGGTTGCCGATGATGGCGGCGGTGAAGAGCGTCGCCACGGCGAAGAAGAAGATGGCGAAGATGCTCATCTCGTCCTTCGTGAAGCGCGAGAAGATACCTTCCTTCCGAAGCCAGATCTCCGCGGTGCCGACCTTCTTGATGCCGTCGGAGGCCTTGTGGAGGATGTCGGTCTTCACGATGGAGCGGGCTTCGTCCGGATTGGGCGCGACGGCCGGCTTACGGATGTCGATCGTACCGGACGTGTCGCGCACATGCACGAAGCCGATATCGGCCTCGGCCTCCAGGCCGCCGACGATCTGGTCGATGCTCTCCTTGTCGAAGTCCCAAAGTGGCTTGCCGAGCGCCTGGACATTGGTCTTCAGCAGGACTTCCGTGTTCTGCAGCCGCTCGCGGGCGACGCGATCGGAGGAAAGGATGAGGAAGAGGACGAAGAGCGGGGCGACGAAAACCAGCAGCGCGCCGATGACGATGGCGATGAAGCGGCTTTCCACCGAGTGCACTTTCATGCCGGTTGCCCCCATGCCGCGCTGCGAAGCCAGCCCATAGCGCCCCTCTTTTGGCTTTCGTCATTTGTGGGCCTAGACTTTCATCAAAGTCTTAAATGTTGCTGAAATACGGACCCGGAAAAGTACTGATAATTCAAACTTCCCGCAGCGGTAGTACTGGAAAATCGGCAAAGAAAAACCCCGCATCCGGGGGACGCGGGGCTCTGGAAAACATCCCTTCGACGGGGATTATTCCTCGGAAGCTTCCGCTTCTTCTTCCTTCACGCCGCCGGCCGGGGTCGCGATCGTTGCGATCGTGAAGTCGCGGTCGGTGATGACCGGGCTCGTGCCCTTCGGCAGCTTGATGTTCGAGATGTGGATGCCGTCGCCGACCTTGAGGCCAGCGAGGTCCGCCGTGATGAATTCCGGAATGTCACCGGCCGAAGCGTGCAGCTCGACAGCGTGGCGAACGACGTTCAGGACGCCGCCGATCTTGATGCCCGGGGACTTCTCTTCGTTGATGAAGTGAACCGGAACTTCGACCACGACATGGGTGTTGCCCGAGACGCGCAGGAAGTCGACATGCATCGTGAAGTCGCGGACCGGATCGAGCTGGAAGTCCTTCGGGAGAACCTTGATCTTCTCGCCGTTGACGTCGATCGTGGCGACCGTCGTCTTGAAGCCGCCGGCGTGGATGCGCTGCGTGACGTCCTTGGTCGAGATGGCGATGGCAAGCGGGGACTGCTTGTCGCCGTAGATAACTGCAGGAATAAGACCGTTGCGGCGAAGTTCACGGGAGGACCCCTTACCAACCCGTTCGCGCGTTTCGGCCTTGAGCTCGTAAGTTTCGTGGCTCATGGCTTTACCTTTCGTGTGTTACTGGAGAGTTTTCCACGGCTGGCGCCTTCGCCGACCGCGCAAAACTTGAGGATTTCGTGAAAGCCTCATCCGCGTTGCCTCCAAGGGTGTCTACGCGGACGGGGCTCGATAAACGAGAATGCCCGGAAATGCAAGGCCTGCGCCCGGATTGACACGGTGCCGCCGCGATTGGATGTTCGGTTGCAGATCGTTCGGCGAAGGAGACCAGAATGAGAAGACAGATCCTGATGGCCTCGGCCGCCCTTGCGCTCGTATCCGCGAGCCCAGCCTTCGCCCAGGAGATTTCGCCCACCGAAGCCGAAAGCATCCAGCAGCGCCTTACCCGCTACCTGCCGCGGGAGATGATCGACGCGGGGCTCGTCACCGTCAAGGCGGCGTCGTCCTTCTACGAGCTGCGTTTCAACCCGGCGGTGCTTCTCGACAAGGCCAAGACCGGTGCCGTAAAGCTCGAAGGCCTGAAGCCGATGACGGCCTATCTGCGGCCGATGCCGGAAGGCACCTACCGGATCGAGGCGAACGACAGCCTCGACATCAAGGGATCGGTCGATATCGCCGACGGCAAGAACTCGTTCTCCTATGTCGTCGATTCGATGAAGCTCGACGGCATCTACGATCCGGAAATCCTCTACTTCACCTCGGCCGACTGGTCCGCCAGGCGGCTCGCCTTCTCCAGCACCTCGCCGAAGGAAAGCGTGACGGCGAGTTTCGGCGAGACGGCGATGCGCGTTGAGGCCGAGAAGAAGGATGCCGGAACGCTCGACATTTCCTCGACCGGGGTGATGAAGGCCTTTGCCGAGACGATCACCGGCGGGCCGTCCGGCCGGGTGGATATCGGCGCCGATACGGTCGATATCGATGTCAGCATGGACGGCGCGCGCTACAAGGTGGTGCAGGACCTCGTCTTCTTCGTGCTCGACAACATGGACAAGGACAAGCTGGAGGCGGCGGACGCCACGCGGCTGAAGGACCTGCTGCGCGCTTCCCTGCCGGTCTTCGACAACCTGACGGAGACGATCAAGGCCTCGAACGTGACGGTCGGCACGGAGAAAGGCACGTTTGGAGCAGAGACCGTCAGCTACAACCTCGCCATGAACGGCATCGCGCATTCGACCCGCTTTGGCTTCGGCTTCGGCGTGGAGAAGCCGAAGCCGCCGGCCGGCGTGCTGCCTGCCGCCTACGAGGGCGCGCTGCCAGAGCGGGCGACCTTCAAGGCGGCGGTCGCTGATCTCGATCTTGCAGGCGCCGTCACCTATCTCATCGAGCATGCCGACTTCACCAAGCCGGAGCCGTTGACGGAGGAGCAGAACAAGGAGATCGGCCGCATCATCCTGCCCGGTGGGGCGATGACCGTTGAGTTTGAAGACGTCTCCGCCGTCTCGCCGATCTACGACGTGCATCTGGCAGGCAAGATGCTGGTCTATCCCGAGGATAAGGACCGCCACAGCGCTGACGTGACGATCACCATGCGCAGCTTCGACAAGACCGTCGCCTATCTCCAGCAGAACGCAGCCGCCGTGCCGCAGTTCGGCCAGGCGGCGTTCGGCCTTCTCATGATGAAGGGTCTTGCCCGCGATGCCGGCGACGGCGCGCAGGCCTGGGACCTGACGGTCGGCGAGGACGGCAAGGTGCTGATCAACGGCCGCCCGCTGCCGTTCCAGCAGTAGGCTTTCAGGCCCGCAGCTTGCCCGCGAAGCGGGTGAGCGCCAGCATCAGGCCGCCGGCGATCAAGCCCCAGAATGCGCCGGAAATGCTGGCGAAGGAGACGCCCGAGGCGGTGACGAGGAAGGTCACCGCCGCCGCCTCGCGGCCGTCCGGCTCCTTGAAGGCGTTAAGGGCCGAGTTGGCGAAGGCGCTGATCAGCGCAAGGCCCGCAACGGCCTGGATGAGGATCGGCGGGGCGAGGCTGACGAAGGCGGTGACGGCGCCTGCGGCAAGCCCGAAGATCACGTAGAAGACGCCCGCATTGATGGCCGCCCAGTAGCGTTTCGCCGGGTCGGGGTGTGCATCGCTGCCGGCGCACATGGCGGCGGTGATGGCGGCGAGGTTGACGGCGTGGCCGCCGAAAGGGGCCGACAGCAGCGAGAAGAGGCCCGTCACGGCGAAGAGCGGGCCGGGGCGGGGCTCGTAGTGGTTGACCTTCAGGACGGCGATGCCCGGAATGTTCTGCGAGGCCATGGTGACGATGAAGAGCGGCAGGGCGATGCCGACGAGCCCGGCGACCGTGAAGACCGGCGTGACGAATTCCGGCTTCGGCAACAGCGTCTCGGCGAGGCCGGCAAGGGCGCCGTCCGGGATGTCGATGCCGAAGGCGAGCACCGCGACGAAGGCGGCAAGCGCCGCCGGCACGGCATAAAGCCGGTTGAAGCTGCCGACGACGACCCAGGCGATGACGATCGGCAGGCCGAGCAGCGGGTCGAAGGCGATGGCCTTGGCCGGCGCGAAGCAGAGGCCGATCAGGACGCCGGCGAGCATGGCATTGGCGAGCGCCGCCGGGATGGCGGCTACCATGCGGCCGAGCGGCTTCCAGAGACCTGCGATGACGATCAGCACCGCGCAGACGAGAAACCCGCCGACGGCCGTCGCAAAACCGCCCTCGACGGCACCCGAGCTTGCGAGCAGCGCCGCGCCGGGCGTCGACCAGGCGATGGAGATGGGAAGGCGCGTCGCGACGCTGAGCACGATGGCGCAAACGCCCATCGAGACCGAAAGCGCCATCAGGCCGGAAGCGGCCTGAGCCTCCGTCGCGCCGACGCCAGTCAGGCCGTGCAGCACGACGGCGAAGGAACTGGCAAAGCCGACGAAGGCGGTGAGCAGGCCCATGAACAGGGCTTGGGCGGAAAAATCACGGAGCATGGCTGAGATCGATGCTGAAAAGGAATGCGCACTGGTAACAGGCGGCGCGGGGCTTGGAAACAGGGTTGTCGCTTACGATGGAAGGCCCCTCCCTAAATCCCTCCCCACAAGGGGGAGGGACTTATTGCGCGGCGCGCTCGACGTGGAACATGGAGTGAAGAGCAAGCTGCGACCTTTCTCCCCCCTTGTGGGGGAGATGCCGGCAGGCAGAGAGTGTCTTCATGCGTTAGCCGTGCTGCAAGCGGATGAGGGGACATGCCCTGCGAAACGTTCATGACCGGGAGGCCATGGCATCCCTCCGGTCTTGGACCTTCGTCCTGCTGGACCCCGTGGCGGAAATGCGGGTATAGTCTGCGGCGTTATATTCTGGTGCGACGATCGGTCGGAAGCTTTCGGGAGGAGAGCGGATGCCTGCGCGTTTCGATCACGCGGATCATGTGAACACCGTGGCGGCCCATGCCTCGGCTGCGGCGAGTTCGCCGGTTGCGGCCTCCTGGCGCCGCTGCCTGACGCTCCATGGCCTTTCCCCGGAGGAGGCCCGCACGCCGTGGCGGCTGACGGAAGCCGAGTTCCGGCAGGTCCGTCTTCGTTCCAGCGTCCTGATCGAGGAGGCGCGGGGCGAGATCGACCGGCTGTTCGCCACGGTCGGCAAGGCCGGCTGCTGCCTGCTTCTGACGGACGAGAACGGCATCGCGCTCGAAAGGCGCGGGGCGGCGGGCGACGATCGCGATTTCCGCGGCGTGGGCCTGTGGTCCGGCACGGTCTGGAGCGAGGCGAGCGTCGGCACCAACGGCATCGGCACGGCGCTTGCCGACGAACGGCCGGTGCTCATCCTGCGCGACCAGCATTTCCTGTCGCAGAACACCGGGCTTTCCTGCACCACGGCGCCGATCCGCGACCATACCGGCCGCATCGCCGCGGCTATCGACATTTCCACATGTCGCAATGACGCGAACGAGATGACCATGTCGATCCTCTCGCAGGCCGTGCGCGATGCCGCTGCGCGCATAGAGGCTGGCCTGTTCCGCCGTGCCTTCTCGGCCGCCCGCATCCTGCTCGTGCCGGTCGAGGGCCGCACCGCGCCGGCGCTGCTTGCCGTCGATCGCGACGATCTCGTGCTTGGCGCCACGCGGGCCGCCCGGCAGGTGCTCGGTCTCGACGACCGGCGCATCGCCACCGGCATCGCCGCCTCGGACCTTCTCCACGAAGACCGGGCGAAAGAGGGACGGGACCTCGACGATGCCGAGCGCGCCGCGCTTCGCCGCGTCCTCACGCGCGCCGGCGGCAATGTCAGCCAGGCGGCGGACCTGCTCGGCATCAGCCGCGCGACGCTCTATCGCAAGATGAAGAAGCTCTCGATCAACTGATATTGCGCCGCAGCACAGCCGGGCGTGTCCTCCTGTCTCAAATCTGAAACAGTCGCGCCGGCCATCGCCGGTGGGCCTCTACCGCAAATGCCGGAAGCGCCGCACCATCCTCCCGACGACCCAGTCCGGGTCCTTTTGGGAGGAATGACATGCTGCATCAGAAGATCGTCGAGAACCCGTACAAGGCGAAGTACGGCAACTTCATCGGTGGCGAATGGAAGGAGCCGGTTGCGGGTCGCTACTTCGACAACATCACGCCGATCACCGGCGGCAAGCTCTGCGAGATCGCGCGCTCCGACGCCGCCGACATCGAGCTTGCGCTCGACGCCGCCCATGCCGTGAAGGACAAGTGGGGCCGCACCTCCACCACCGAGCGCTCCAACATCCTCATGAAGATCGCCCAGCGCATGGAGGACAATCTCGATCTCCTCGCCCGCGCGGAAACCTGGGACAACGGCAAGCCGCTGCGCGAAACGCTCGCCGCCGACATTCCGCTCGCCATCGACCATTTCCGTTATTTCGCCTCGTGCGTTCGCGCGCAGGAAGGCACGATCGGCGAGGTCGACCACGAGACCGTCGCCTATCACTTCCACGAGCCGCTGGGCGTCGTCGGGCAGATCATCCCGTGGAACTTCCCGATCCTGATGGCCGCCTGGAAGCTGGCGCCGGCGCTTGCGGCCGGCAACTGCGTGGTGCTGAAGCCCGCCGAGCAGACGCCGTCCTCGATCCTCGTCTGGGCGGAGCTTATCGGCGATCTCTTGCCGGCCGGTGTGCTCAACATCGTCAATGGTTTCGGTCTCGAAGCCGGCAAGCCGCTCGCCTCCAACCCACGCATCGCAAAGATCGCCTTTACCGGCGAAACGACGACCGGGCGGCTGATCATGCAATATGCCAGCCAGAACCTCATTCCGGTGACGCTGGAACTCGGAGGCAAGTCGCCGAACATCTTCTTCGCCGACGTCATGAACGAGGACGACGACTATCTCGACAAGGCGCTCGAAGGGTTTGCGATGTTCGCGCTCAACCAGGGTGAGGTCTGCACGTGCCCGAGCCGTGCGCTGGTGCACGAGAAGATCTACGACCGCTTCATGGAGAAGGCGATCAAGCGCGTCGAAAAGATCGTGCAGGGCAACCCGCTCGATACGGCGACGATGATCGGCGCGCAGGCTTCCTCCGAGCAGTTGGAAAAGATCCTCTCCTATATCGACATCGGCCGGCAGGAGGGCGCGGAAGTGCTGACCGGCGGCGGACGCAACGATCTCGGCGGCGATCTTGCGGGCGGCTACTATGTCAAGCCGACCGTCTTTCGCGGCCACAACAAGATGCGCGTCTTCCAGGAGGAGATCTTCGGGCCGGTCGTCTCGGTCACGACCTTCAAGGACGATGCGGAAGCGCTTTCCATCGCCAACGACACGCTCTACGGCCTCGGCGCCGGCGTGTGGAGCCGCGATGCCAACCGCTGCTACCATTTCGGCCGCGATATCCAGGCCGGCCGCGTCTGGACCAATTGCTACCACGCCTATCCGGCCCATGCGGCCTTCGGCGGCTACAAGCAGTCGGGTATCGGCCGCGAAACGCACAAGATGATGCTCGACCACTACCAGCAGACCAAGAACATGCTGGTCAGCTACTCTCCCAAGGCGCTCGGTTTCTTCTGAGCGGCCGCCGCCTTCCCCCTGTCGGAGAAGGCGATCGAAGGGCGGGAGCGCTGTCCGCCTTTGCTCCTGCCCCATCCCTCTCCCCGCCCACCCGGGGAGAGGGAAAATGCGTTGAGGGAGAGCTGTCATGTCCGAAGTCTCAGAACCGCGCGTCGTGGCGACCGATGCCGCACTGGCTTTCATCCGGGAAATCCAGGCGGATCATCCCGACATCCTGTTCCATCAGTCGGGCGGCTGCTGCGACGGTTCCTCGCCCATGTGCTATCCGGCTGATGACTACATCGTCGGCGACCGGGACGTGAAGCTCGGCGAGATCGGTGGCGTGCCGGTCTATATCAGTGAAAGCCAGTTCGATGTGTGGAAGCACACGCAACTGATCATCGACGTCGTGCCCGGCCGCGGTGGCATGTTCTCGCTCGACAATGGCCGGGAGAAACGCTTCCTCACCCGTTCGCGGCTGTTCGGTGGCGGCGAGGCCTGCCCGTTGCCGGGCCGCTAGACCAACAAAAACCCCGCCGGTGGAACGGCGGGGTCTTGTTATGGAATAAATAAACCTCCACCTACGGTGGAGGACTGGACTGGTTCTACATTGTCGTTGAGAGACCTCCGCGCTTGGACCGCTAGATTGGCCGAGACATAGAACGGAGGTTTTATGGACGAACGATCGCAATCACACGCGACGTGGGACTGCAAATATCATGTGGTCTTCGCGAGTAAGTACCGAACGAAGCGCCTTTACGGGGACGTAAGGCGTGAGTTGGGTGATCTGCTGCATAATCTTGCTCGACAAAAGGGATGCGAGATCAGGGAAGGGCACTTGATGCCCGACCATGTGCACATGCTGATATCGATCCCGCCGAAATACTCGGTGTCTTCGATTGTCGGCTTTTTGAAAGGCAAGACGGCCCTTTACGTGGCCAACAAATATGCCCGCAAGCGGCGCTACAAGGGCTATCACTTTTGGGCGCGTGGGTACTTCGTCTCTACGGCTGGCTATGATGAGCAGGTCGTCAGACGTTATATCCGTAATCAGGAAAAGGCCGACAAAGCTTCCGACTTTGCCGACCTCTTTAACCGTAGCTACTAACACATAGCAAAACCGCTTCTAGCGGTTCAAGCGCAGCGTTTCAAACCTCCACCTCTGGTGGAGGTCATGACTTTCTACGCAAGGCTTCGATCAGTAGGCCGAGCATTCGCCCGGGCTGACGACCCGGTAGCCGGCAACGCCGGCCGAGCAGGAATTGCCGAACGTCTTGCGGTCGCGGCCGCGCTGTGCGCAAACCGGATTGTATTCCATCGTGCAGACGCGCTGCCCGCCGCCATCCTGCTCCCGGTCGCGCCAGTCCGGCCGGTCGCGATCACGGTCACGCCAGTCCGGGCGATCCCGGTCACGGTCGCGATCCCGGCCGTCACCCCAGCCGCTGTCGGGACGGCGGACCTGGCATTCGCCGCGGCCGATGATGTCATAGCCGCTGTTGCGGGCTTCGCAGGCATTCGCGAAGGTCTGGCGATCGCGGCCGTTCGCGCCGCAGACCGGCGCATATTCGCGCGTGCAGGCGCGGCCTTCGTCCGGACGCGGATCCGGCCGGCCACCCTGTCGGCACTCGCCGGCGCCGACGATCCGGTAGCCACTCGAGCGCGCCTCGCAGGAATTGGCGAAGGTCTGGAGGTCGTTGCCGCGCGCGCCGCAGACCGGGCGATATTCCATGGTGCAGGCCTGCGGGCCCGGCCGGTAGCCGCCACCGCCTTCGTCGACTTCGACCGAGCAGGCAGCAAGCGTGCCCGCTGCAAGAAGGATGGCTATGCGTCCCATGAGCCGGGACAGGAAAGGCGACATCGATATCATGGATTCCTCCTGGTGAACCGCAGCGACCGTAACGTAAAATTGATCGGCCGGGTATCGGGGCGAATGTAAAAAACAGGGGATGGTTGAAGGATGAAAAAACCCGCGCAACCATTGCTGGCGCGCGGGTTTTGAAGCCTTGAGATGACGGCGTGATCAGTCGAAGAGGCTGGACACCGACTCTTCGGCGCTGGTGCGGTTGATTGCTTCGCCGAGCAGGTTGGCAGTCGAGATCACGCGGATATTGTGCGCCGACTGGACGGCCGTCGTCGGCTGGATCGAGTCGGTGATGACAAGCTCCTTGAGCTTGGAAGACGTGACGCGGGCGACGGCCCCGCCTGAGAGAACGCCGTGCGTGATATAGGCGGTGACGCTGGTCGCGCCGTTCTTCAGCAGCGCTTCGGCCGCGTTGCAGAGCGTGCCGCCCGAATCCACGATGTCGTCGATCAGCAGACAGTCCTTGCCGGTGACATCGCCGATGACGTTCATGACTTCGGATTCGCCTGCGCGCTCGCGGCGCTTGTCGACGATCGCCAGCTGGCAATCGAGCCGCTTGGCGAGCGCGCGGGCGCGCACCACGCCGCCGACGTCTGGCGAGACGACCATGACGTTTTCGAGATTGTAGTTTTCCTTCACGTCGCGCGCCAGGATCGGCACGGCGTAGAGATTGTCCGTCGGGATATCGAAGAAGCCCTGGATCTGGCCGGCATGCAGGTCCAGCGTCAGCACGCGGTCGGCGCCGGCTTCGGTGATGAGGTTGGCGACGAGCTTGGCGGAGATCGGCGTGCGCGGACCGGGCTTGCGGTCCTGGCGGGCATATCCGAAATAGGGGATCACGGCCGTGATGCGGCGCGCCGAGGAGCGGCGCATGGCATCGATCATGATCAACATTTCCATCAGGTGGTCGTTTGTCGGAAAAGAGGTCGACTGGACGACGAAAACGTCCTCGCCGCGCACGTTTTCCTGGATTTCAACGAAGATTTCCTGGTCTGCGAAGCGTCTGACCGTGGCACGGCCGAGCGGAACATTCAGATAATTGCAGATCGCTTCGGCCAGAAGCCGGTTCGAATTGCCCGCGAAAACCTTCATCTATGGTCCGCCTGTGCTTATGCTGATGCGGGGCCTTTAAGCGGCTAAATCCGCGAATGCAAGGGTCTTGCCGTGTTGGAAAAGCGATTCTTCGCATTTCCCTGTGATTTACCGTTTCACGGTGCTTTACCCACGCGAAGCGCCGCTCCAGTCGAGATACTGGCGGATCGTCTTGCGGGCGATCCCGTCCATCGTGCGTGCCGGCACGTTCGCCCACGGGTCTGCCGCGGTGCCCGAGACGGTTTCCTGGCCCTGGATGCGATGAAGCCGCGCGCCGCTGCCGTCGAGCACGTCCCAGACATAGACGACGGTCGTCTTGCCGTTGTCGCTCATCGCGGAGAAATAGCCCTTCAGGATATGCTTGCTGGTATTGTCCGAGGCGCTGCGGATGGTCAGTCCGCCGGCCCGCGCTTCCGCGCCGAGCCGTTTGGACAGCGGCGTGACGGCCTCGACCGGCGCGCCGATGATCGGCAGGAACCGGATCGTCTGGCCTTCCTGCGCGGTGGCGGGGGGCAGGGCCGCGACCTCTTCCGCGCCTTCGGAAGTTTCGGCCGCCAGCGAGCGTTGCGCGCTCGTGCGGGCGAGCTCGGCATCGCGCCGTGCCGCGCCTCCGTTGCGGGCGAGCGCGTCGGCCTGACCCTGTAGAGTGCCCGCCGTGTCTTCGCCGGTCGAGATGCCCGAGGCGGTGAAGGCGGTCTGCTGCGTGGCGGTCGCGACCGGCGTCGTGGTGACGGGGCTGGTCTCGGCGCTCATCTGGTCGAGATCGCTCTGGGTCACCGGCGGCGAGTTGAATCCGTTGCCGACATCGGCGCGCGGCGTGAGCGCGTCGGTGCTGTTGCAGCCGGCCAGCGTGGCAATGAGGCCGATCAGTGCCAGCCGCTTCATCAGCTCTTGCATCGTCATCGTCCGTATCCTTGGGAAGGCTTTGGCCTTCTCCATTCCCCGCGACGATTTATGGGTTCCACCCCATGCCCTGTCAATCGCAGGATCTTGCATGCGCCGCATCGATCAGACCTCGATGAAGTCGAGCCCGTAGCGTGACAGCGGTTTCGGCGCGTCTGTTGTCGTCAGGTAGGTCTGGCCGAGGGTCATGGCCGTGCCGGTGTCGGAATCGAGGATGATCGTGTGCACGAAGAGCGACATGTTCGGCTCGATCTCCTGCGGATTGCCGAGCAGGAACATCTGCGGATCCATCCAGGACGGGGCGAAGCGCGCGCCGACGGAATAGCCGCAGGTGTTCAGCCGGTGCCGGGCGAGGCCGCGTTCGTCGAGTATGCGCGCGAAGGTCTCGAAGACGGTTCCGAAGGTATTGCCGGGGCGCAGCACCATTTCCATCGCCTGCATCGTCTCGCGGCAGGCGCTGTAGAGCTCGCGATGGCGGGCGCTGGGTTCGCCGATGACGGCGGTGCGCATCATCGGCGCGTGGTAGCGCGCGCTGACACCGGCCCATTGCAGGCTGAGCTGGTCCTCGGCCTCCAGTCTGCGGCGGCCCGACTTGGAGCGGACGAGCAGGGCGTCGATGCCCGAGCCGATGACGAATTCGTTGGCGGCATAGTCGCCGCCGCCGGCGAGCACGGCATTCTGGAGCGCGGCGAGGATCGCCGCCTCGTCGCCGCCGGCGACGATCAGCGGCAGGGCGGCGGCGAGCGCATCGTCGGAGAGCGCGGCGGCACGCTCGACATAGCCGATCTCCGCCGGGCTCTTGATGAGGCGCAGGCGGCTGACGATGGCCGAGGCGTCGACGATCTCGCCAAAGCTCTGGAGCTGGTTGTCGAGCAGACGCGTGTTGCGGCCGGTCAGTCCATGCGTGTCGTATTCGACGCCGATGCGGCAGCCGAGCAGGTCGAGGTCAGAGAGGAGGTTCTTCAGGTCCATCGTGGGGTCGGCGTTCACGCGGTCGACCCAGACCTCGATCTTCTCGATATTGGACGTGTGGCGCGCCTGCCGCAGGTCCGCCGAGCGCGTCATGAGCACCATGCTGCCGTCGGACTTCACGACGAGCGTCTGGAAGAAGCAGTAGCCGAACGTGTCGTAGCCGGTCAGCCAGTACATGCTCTCCTGCGCGAAGAGCAGCATGGCGTCGAGCTTTTCCTCCCGCATGCGGGAGGTGAGGCGCTGGAGGCGGTTGGCGTATTCCTCGGTGTCGAAGTGAAGTGCCATTGGGGTGTCTCCCTCGTCTTCGTCTGTTCCAGGGCTTCAGCCCCTTATCATGATGGCCGAAATCTGGCGGCCGTAATCCGGTTCCTGCCGGTGGGTGGTGCGCCGGTAGGAGTAGAAGCGATCCTCGTCGGGATAGGTGCAGATGTCGAGATTTTCGGCCGTCACCCCCGCGTCGGCGAGCCGCTGCGTCGTCAGGCCCGGCAGGTCGAACATGGCATGATCGGCCTTCTCAGACGGCGTGAAATAGCGCTCATAGGTCCCGTCCACGTCGAGGAAACGTTGAACGAACTCCGGACCGACCTCGTAGTTCCGCCGGCCGATGGACGGGCCAAGGCTGGCGAGGATGTTCTCGCGTTTCGCGCCGAGCTTTTCCATGGCCGCGATGGTGTTTTCCAGCACGCCGTAGAGCGCGCCCTTCCAGCCGGCATGGGCGGCGCCGACGATGCGTGCCTCGGGATCGCAAAAGAGGATCGGGCCGCAATCGGCCGCCAGCACGCCGAGGACGATGCCGGGCGTCGCGGTCACCAGCGCGTCGGCCTCGGGGCGGGTGCCGTCGTAGCTGTCGTCCACCACGACGACATCGGGCGAATGGACCTGGTGCACGGTGGCCAGCCGCTCCGGCGCGGCGGAGAACCAGCGGGCGACGCGGGCGCGATTCTCGTGGACGTTCTTCCGCTCGTCCTTCGAGCCGAGCCCGACATTGAGGCCGCGATAGATGCCCTCGGAAACGCCGCCCTCGCGGGTGAAGAAGCCGTGGCGGGCCGCGGTGCCGGCGCGTTCGACCAGCAGCGGGCTTTCGATCGGGGAGGGGAGCGCTTGGTCCTTCATGATCTCTCGGCTGGGCTTTCGAGCGGGCCGCCAGGCAAGGATTTCAGCCGGGGCATGCGGGGTGCAAATCGGGTCGAATTTGTCCGGCCTTGGCGGATGTGTCAATCGGGCTGACGGAACGGAAAGAGCGCGAGCGGTGCGCTGCCAACTGCCAACACCTTGAAAAGATCACCCATTTTTCCCGCGCCGGATCCTGCGAGGCGGTCGATATCTGACAGGATCGCCTGCTGCGTCGTCTCGTCGCGGTTGCGACCGAGCGCGGAGGCACGTTCCCCGATGCCGAGGCCGACGAGGAAGTCGCCCTGGTGCAGCATGCCGTGCACATGAAGGCCCGCGGCGGCGGCGGCGCCGGCAAGACGCTCGAAATCGACATGGCTCGTCAGGTCCGCTTCGCCGGGATGGGCGAGCGGCAGATCGAAGTCGTGCTTGAGCACCGCCTGGAGCGTATCCCCGAAGCCGGTGACGAAATGGCCGTAGTCGATCGCCACCGCCGTGCCGCCGAAGCGGGCGATGCGTTCACCGATCGTCGCCATCACCGCCTCGCGGGCGGGGGCGATCTCGAAGATCGTGCCGTTGGGGACTGTCTTGTGGTGCTCCGGCAGCAGCGCGGGGTCTATGCCGGCGACGCCGGCGGCGAAGGTCAGCTCGTCGTCGGCACCGAGGCCGACCATGCGCTCGCGGAAACCGGAGGCCGTCTTGATGAACTGGCGGATGGGGATCGCGTCGAACAGTTCGTTGGCGGCGAGCAGCACGAAACCCTCCGGCAGGTCCTCGAAACTGTCGTGCCAGGTGACGCGGGCGGCAACGGTGCCGAGCGTTTCGTGCTGGACGGCGCGCAGCTTCGGGCTCGTCTCGATGAGGTGGATCGTCGCGCTTTCGTAGAGCTGCGGGGCGAGCTTGGCGATGACGCGCAGCATGTCGGCCATCATGGTGCCGCGGCCGGGGCCGATCTCGGCGATGCGCACCTGCTCCGGCCCGCCGTGCTTCTGCCAGGCGTGGACGAGGAAGACGCCCAGCATCTCGCCGAAGAGCTGGCTGATTTCCGGCGCCGTCACGAAGTCGCCGGCACTGCCGAAGGGATCGCGCGTGCGGTAGTAGCCGTATTCGGGGTCGGCGAGGCAGAGCGCGAAGTAATCGGTGACGCTGATCGGGCCGTTGATGCGGATCAGCGCCTTGATCTTGCGGGCGAGGGGTGTCGGCATGGGCGGATCGCTCAGGCGCTGGCCGGCCGGGCCGCGCGGGCGCGAAAGATCGCCCAGAGACCGAGGGCGAGCATCGGCAGCGACAGCAGCATGCCCATGGTCAGCCAGCCGCCGAGGAGATAGCCGAGCTGCGGATCCGGCTCGCGGAAGAACTCCACCGTGATGCGCGAGAGCGCGTAGCCGGCCACGAAGAGGCCACTGACGAGGCCGGGGCGTTTCAAGGCGCCGAAGCGGTAGATGGCGATCGCCAGGACCGTCAGCAGGACGATGCCTTCGAGGCCCGCTTCGTAAAGCTGGCTCGGATGGCGGGCGAAGGGGCCGGCCTGCGGGAAGATCACCGCCCAGGGCGCGTCGGAAAGGCGCCCCCACAGTTCGCCGTTGACGAAATTGGCGATGCGGCCGAAGAACAGGCCGATCGGCACGACGGCGGCGACGACGTCGAACAGGCTCCAGATCGGGATGCCGTGGCGCCTGGCGAAGAGGATCATGGCGAGCGTGGTGCCGGCAAGGCCGCCATGGAAGGACATGCCGCCGTTCCAGACCTGGATGGCGCGCAGCGGATCAGCGACGACATTCGGGAAGTCGTAGAACAGGATATAGCCGACGCGGCCGCCCAGGATGATGCCGACGGCGGCCCAGACGAGGAAGTCGTCGAGCTGGGTGCGGTTCATCGGCGCCTCGCCGGCCCACAGCCGTGGCGTCTCGACCAGCCGGCGGGCATAGAGCCAGCCGAGCATGATGCCCACGACATAGGCGATGCCGTACCAGTGCACGGCGACCGGGCCGATGGAGAAGGCGATCGGATCGATTTCCGGATAGGGCATGATGGCGAAAAGGTGCGCGATGTTCGTCAAAGTTTAGCTCTTCCTGTTTGGCGCGGAAGATGGCGGCGCCTTGCGGCAGGGTCAAGGCGATAAATCGTGATCGGCGGCGGCGCGGCCGGCCGGTCGGCGGCGATCCACCGGAATCCGCTTGCAAGCGCGGGCGCGAGACCCTACCTCAGTTTCATGACGCGGGCGGTGGCGCCCGCAAGCCACCATCGACACCTCAGGAAGGGTACGACCATGACCACCGGTGCGAACCGCATTCTCGACGACTTCGCCAAGCTGATGACCGATGCCGCCGGCGCCGCGCAGGGCGTGCGCAAGGAGGCCGAGACCGTGTTCCGCGCCCAGGCCGAGCGTTTCATCAACGGCATGGACCTCGTCAAGCGCGAGGAATTCGAAGCCGTGCGTGAAATGGCGATCAAGGCACGCGATGAAAACGATGCGCTTCTCAAGCGCATCGAGGCGCTCGAAGCCCGCCTCAACGCAGGCAACTGAGCCGTTTCGGCACGGCTTTCGACCGATGGGACTCGGTTGGCGTGATTCACTTCGCGCCAACCGTTTTTTTTAATAAAATTTTTACCCCTGTGGACACTTGCGAAAAGCCCTTTGCGCAGAGTCCCTTAAGCGTCCGACCTGAATCTTTTTGACAGCGGCTGTCCACAACCGGGCGGAGAATTGGACGGGCAGGGGGCTGGCGTCGTGACTCCGCCGTTATACACTGATTTTAAATGATGATTCGAGACAGGCGGCGCAAGCTTCGGACAGGGTATGTCGTCCAGAGTGGGTGTAGTGCCGAGCAATCATTCAGTGTTGTATCCGGAGTTCGGTTTGCCGCGTCGTGTGTGTAGGCACGATGGCGCATGCCTTCCGGTCTAGAAGGTGATGCATGAGCCTTATGGAATTGGATATCGGGCGTCAGTCCAACCCGGTCGACATGATCGAGTTCGTCGCGGCCAACAATGATTGGACGTTCGAGCGGTCCGGCGAAGACGAGATCGCGATGACGGTCGAGGGCAAGTGGGCGGACTACCACGTCTCCTTCTCCTGGATGGAGGAGTTCGAGGCGCTGCACCTTGCCTGCGCCTTCGACATCAAGGTTCCCGAAAGCCGCGTTACCGAAGTGCACTGCCTGCTCTCGCATGTGAACGGCCAGGTGCTGATGGGGCATTTCGACCTGTGGCGCCGCGAGGATGTCGTGATCTTCCGCCAGTCGCTGCTGCTTGCCGGCGGGGCCGAGCCCACCAACCGGCAGGTCGAGGTGCTGCTCTCAAGCGCGCTCGAAGCCTGCGAAGCCTATTTCCAGGCCTTCCAGTTCGTCGTCTGGTCCGGCATGGACGCCCAGTCCGCCGTCGACGCGGTGCTCTTCGAGACGGTCGGGGAGGCGTGACGATGGCGGTTGCAGGTCACGGATCCATCGTTCTCATCGGCGCGGGAAACATGGGCGGGGCCATGCTCGCCGGCTGGCTGAAGAGCGGTATTTCGGGTTCCTCGGTGATCGTGATCGATCCAGGCCCGCAGCCGGCCATGGCCAAGCTGATCGCCGACAACGGCGCACGGCATGAAACATCCGCGCCGGAGGGCGTGAAGGCCGGCGTGATCTTCGTTGCGGTCAAGCCGCAGGTCATCGACCAGGTCTTGCCGCCGCTGAAGGGGCTCGTCGGACCCGACACGGTCATCGTTTCGGTCGCCGCCGGCAAGACCATCGCCAATCTGGAAAGCCATCTCGGGGAAGCTGCCACCGTGCGCGCCATGCCGAACACGCCCGCCATGATCGGCCGCGGCGTGACGGGCGCCTTCGCCAATGCGCGCGTCACCGCGGCGCAGCGCGATTTCGTGCATTCCCTGCTCAAGGTGAGCGGCCCCGTCGAATGGGTCGCAACCGAGGGCGATATCGATGCCGTCACGGCGGTCTCGGGCAGCGGCCCGGCATATGTCTTCTATCTCGTCGAGTGCATGGCAGAGGCAGGCCGCAAAGCAGGCCTGCCGGCGGACCTCGCCATGCGGCTCGCGCGGGAAACCGTCGCGGGGGCTGGTGAACTGCTTCATCAGTCCCCCGACGACGCCGGCCGCCTGCGCCAGAACGTGACCTCGCCCGGCGGCACCACCGCCGCAGCCCTGTCCATCCTCATGGCCGACGACGGCATGCAGCCGCTCTTCGACAAGGCCATCGCCGCCGCCCGCAAGCGTGCCGAGGAGCTGGCAGGCTGACGCCTTCCAAGGATATTTCCATGACCGAGACCATCACCTACGCCGATTTCGAACGCGTCGATATTCGCGTCGGCACCATTGTCGAGGCGCTGCATTTTCCCGAGGCGCGCAAGCCGGCCTACAAGCTGCAGATCGATTTCGGCCCCGAGATCGGCATCAAGAAGTCCTCGGCGCAGATCACCGTGCACTATACGCCGGAAGACCTCGTCGGCCGGCAGGTGCTTGCCGTCGTCAACTTCCCGCCGCGCCAGATCGGCCCGGTGCGCTCGGAAGTGCTGACGCTCGGTTTCGAGGACGATACGGGCGCGATCGTGCTTGCCGGCGTCGGACAGGCCGTGCCGAACGGCAGGAAGATGTGCTGATCAATGAATGTCGCGTGAGACGGGCGGCCCAAGGCGGAAGTCCGTGAACTCGGCCTCGAAGCCGTCGCGTTGCGGCGAGCAGGCCATCAGGCCGACCAAGGCCTCCGAAGGCTCCGCCGGGAAATAGGCAAGGCGCGCCATGCGCCAGTCCGTCATGGCGTCCGTCCGGTACTGGATGAACAGGGCATCGCCGTTGCGCGTCACCCGCGCGGAAATCAGGTCGAATTCGTCATCGATGCGGAAAGCCGACCAGTCGGAATGGCCGCGCGTGACGACGACGCTGAAATGTTTCGCGCCGTCGGTATATTCGATGCCGCACTTCATCCACGTCGTCTCGTCATGGCGCACCATCAGGCCGGCCTGGTCGTAGAGCGTTTCGTAGCGGCCGCGGAAGGTCGTCTCCAGCGTGAAATCGCCCGTCCAGGAACGATGCAGAAAATGGCCGCTGTCCGGCTGGAAGCCGTAATAGGTGCGCTGCCAGAAATCGGTCTTCAGCCCGGTGCGGACGTGGAGATGATTGTCCCAAACGGAGGCTGCGGGCGGCGGATTGAGCCAGGTCAGGCCGTCGAGGGGAAATGCGCTCATCGGTAGGCTCCGTTCTTCGTCAGGCGGGAACGCGGATCGTCGCCCTGAGGCCGCCCATCGGGCTGTCGGAGAGCGTGACGTTGCCGCCGTGGCTGCGGGCGATGTCGAGGGCGATGGCAAGGCCGAGTCCGGTGCCGGAGGCATCGAGATTGCGGGCCTCGTCCAGGCGGAAGAAGGGCTTGAAGACATCCTCGCGCGAGCGCTCGGGAATGCCGGGGCCGTCGTCGTCCACGGTGATGGTCAGCCATTTGGCGCCGTGGCGGGCCTCCACGTGCACGGATTTCGCATAGCGCATCGCGTTGGAGACGAGGTTGCCGACGAGGCGGCTGAAGGCGTTGGGGCGTACCAGCACCTCGTCGTCGCCCTCGATCTCGCTGGAGAAGGCGCGCTCGTGCAGTTCGGCTTCCAGGGAGAAACGCTCGAAGAGATCGGAAAGCCTGAGTTCTCCGACATCCTCTTCCGCATCGCCGCGAGCGAAGGACAGATAGCCCTCCAGCATGGTCTGCATGTCCTCGACATCCTTGTTGAGGCCCTGCAGGTCCGGATTGTCGCCGGCGAGTGCGAGCTGCAGCTTGAAGCGGGTGAGGATGGTGCGCAGGTCGTGGCTGACGCCGGTCAGCATGGCGGTGCGCTGCTCCATCTGCCGCTCGATGCGCTCGCGCATGAGGATGAAGGCAAGGCCCGCGCGGCGCACCTCGTTTGCTCCGCGCGGTGCGAAGTTCTCCGGCATCTTCTGGCCCTTGCCGAAGCTTTCGGCGGCCTGGGTTAACGTCAGGATCGGCCGGATCTGGCCGCGCAGGAAGAGGATGGAGATGGCGATCAGCACGAGCGACGCGCCGATCATCCAGAGCAGGAAGATATGGGTGTTCGAGGCATAGGCCTGGTTGCGCCGGGCGTAGACGCGCAGCACCTTGTTGTCGAGCAGGATGCGCACCTCGACGAGGTTGCTCTCCCCGACCGTATCGATCCAGAACGGCCGGCGGATCTGGCGGACGATCTCCTCGCTCAGGATCTCGTCGAGGATGTTGAAGAACGGCTTGCTGCGCGGCGGCGGCAGTTCCTTGCCGGGCTCGATGGAGATGATGAGTTCCAGCCGCTCGCGGGCGATGCGGGTGATCTCCGAATAGTCCTCGTCCTGCGGGTAGGTCTCGATGAGATCGATGATCGCGGCGATGTCGCGGGTGACGGCCATGGACAGGCGCTGCGTCACGAGCTGCCAGTGACGTTCCATGAAGACGAAGGCGACGATGGCCTGCAGCAGCACCATCGGAATGATGATGATGAGCAGCGAGCGGGCGTAGAGGCCGGTCGGCATCTGGCGCCGCAGCCAGCGGGCGAAGCGCTTCCAGGCAGCGCCCGGCGCGCGCTCGAGGTCCCGCCGGATGGTCTCGAAGGTGGTCATGGGTAAGACCCCGGCAGGCGTGCAGCTTGGGATACCCCCCTCTGCCCTGCCGGGCATCTCCCCCTCAGGGGGGGAGATTGGATGGGGTGATGCCTTGCCATTCTCTGACGGTACAGCTTGAGCGCGGTTTTTGGCTCTTGCCGATCTCCCCCCTTGAGGGGGAGATGCCCGGCAGGGCAGAGGGGGGTGAGCCCCTTGGCGCGCGCGCCCGGCACGATCAAACGTGCTCCACGCTCAGGCGGTAGCCGATGCCGCGCACCGTTTGCAGCCAGACGGGATTGGACGGGTCGTCCTCGATCTTGCGGCGCAGGCGGTTGATCTGCACGTCGATGGTGCGCTCGCCGACCTCGGTCTCCTCGCCGATCAGCTCGTGGCGCGGGATTGTCTCGCCGGCGCGCTGGGCGAAGAGCAGCATGATGTCCTGTTCGCGATCGGTGAGGCGGATGACATCGCTGCCGCGCTTCAGCTCCTTGCGCACGATGGAGAAGGTATAGGGGCCGAACATGACCTGCTCGATCTTCGGCGTGGAGGGCGCCGCGTTGCGCTTGAGGATGTTGTTGATGCGCAGCACCAGTTCGCGCGGCTCGAAGGGTTTGGAGAGATAGTCGTCGGCGCCGGCCTCCAGGCCCTCGATGCGCGCCTTGGATTCGGCCAGCGCCGTCAGCATGAGGATCGGCACGGGGCGGATCTCGCGCAGGCTCTTCGTCAGTGCCAGGCCGCTTTCGCCCGGCATCATCACGTCCATGATGATGAGGTCGAAATCGAGGCCGCGCAGCTTGCGACGCGCCTCGTCGGCATCCCCCGCCACCGTCACGCGGAAACCCGCGCCCATCAGGTAACGGTTGAGAAGGTCGCGGATACGGGTGTCGTCGTCGACGACGAGAAGATGGGATGCGTCGTCGGAGGGCGTACCGGCAGCGGTCATCGTCTTCACCTCCTGCTCACTCATCATTCGCTCTTGGCGTTCTGCATGCCGGTAAGGAACCGGGTCACCACCCGGCGGTCGCCGGCACTCATGTCCTCGAATGCACGGGCGATGCGGCGGGATTGCGGCTCGGCGAGCGCCAGCGCGAGTTCCCGTCCGGCCCTTGTCGGATAGAGCTTTCGCTGGCGGCGGTCCTCGGGGCCGGCTACCTGCTGGATATAGCCGGAATCGATGAGTTGCTTCAAGACGCGCGCCAGGCTCTGCTTGGTGATCTTCAGCGTGTCGAGCAGGTCCGCCACCGTCATGCCGGGCTCGCGGTTGACGAAGTGCACGACCCGGTGGTGGGCGCGGCCGAAACCGCTCTTTTCGAGAATGGCGTCGGGATCGGAAATGAAGTCGCGATAGGCGAAGAACAGCCCTTCGATGATCTCGAAGTCGATGCGGCCGTCGCCCGTCATGGCGTCCTCGTGCAGCTCGCTCCCGCCGTTCTTGTCCGGCATCTGTCGGGCCACGTTGTCATTTCCTTTCATGCTTTGCCGTCCTAGCGTAATTTATAGCAAAATATGTCAGCTTTGTTGACATATTTTTCCGCCCTTGTTAGGGTCCGCCCACATTGCGGTTCCCAGGCGCCGGAGAGTATCCGGTGTTTCTCCGATCCCCAATCCGGATTACCATTCCGATCAGGTAATCCTGCCCGTTTCTGGTTAGACCGTAACAGGCGAAACAATCAACTTGAAAGAATGGCGCGCGAGAGCGCCGGAGGATGACACCATGGCTGTTCCCTTTGATCAACTGGATGGGCAAATCTGGTTCAACGGCGAGTTCGTCGACTGGAAGGATGCGAAGATCCACGTGCTGACGCACGGCCTGCACTATGCCAGCGCGGTGTTCGAGGGTGAGCGCGCCTATGGCGGGCGCATCTTCAAGCTGACCGAGCATAACCAGCGCCTGCACAAGTCGGCCGAAATCCTCGGCTTCAAGATCCCCTACACGGTCGAGGAGCTGGACGCGGCGAGCATCGAGCTCCTGAAGCGCCAGGGCTTTTCCGAGGCCTATGCGCGCCCGATCGCCTGGCGCGGCTCGGAGATGATGGGCGTTTCGGCGCAGAACAACCGCATCAACGTCGCCATCGCCATCTGGCAGTGGGGCAGCTACTTCAATCCGGCCGAGAAGCTGAAAGGCATCCGCCTCGACATCGCCGAATATCGCCGTCCCGATCCGAAGACTGCGCCGTCGAAGTCGAAGGCCGCCGGCCTCTACATGATCTGCACAATCTCCAAGCATGCCGCCGAGGCCAAGGGCTATGCGGACGCCCTGATGCTCGACTATCGCGGCCAGGTGGCGGAAGCGACCGGCGCAAACATCTTCTTCGCAAAGGACGGCGTCATCCACACGCCGGTGCCGGACTGCTTCCTCGACGGCATCACGCGCCGCACGGTCATCGAGCTTGCGAGGCGCCGCGGCTACGAGATCGTCGAGCGGGCGATCATGCCGGAAGAGCTTTCCGGCTTCTCCGAGTGCTTCCTGACCGGCTCGGCCGCCGAAGTGACGCCGGTCTCGGAAATCGGCCCGTACCGCTTCACGCCGGGCACGATCTGCGAAACGCTGATGAACGACTACATGAAGGAAGTCTATCCGGTCGCGGCCGCCGCGGAATAAGCGGCGCGAGAGATCTGAAAACAAACGGGCGGCCCTTTCGGGGCCGCCTTTTTTTATGCAGCCAGTCAGGCTGCCTTCTTGCCGAGCACCGCGCCGACGATGGCCGTCAGCACGCCGCCGCCGACGAGGCCCCCGATGCCGTTGGCGACAAGCCCCGAGAGGCCGGCTTCCCCGCCCACCATCTGCAGGAGAAGACCGCCCCCCACGCCCCCGATGGCGCCGACGATGGTGCGGACGATCACGCTCACGGCCACCTGTTTCAGGGCCGCGCCCGCGGCATTGCCGCCGACGGCGCCGGCGATGAGCTGCGTGATGATGGGCATCAATGCTTCCATGACTTCCCCTCCGAAAGGTCCGCCCGGAATGAGAGTGATCCGAGCCGGACACTTGCCTCGTTGCCGGGGCGCGATCTGGAGCCCGCGCGCCCGCTGCCGAAAGACTCGGCAGCCGTAACGTGCGGACAATTTTGGGGTCTGTCAATTTGCCCGCGCCGCTCGTGCACCGGAGACTTGCGCGCATGAAAAGAGGCGACCGCGATGCGACCGCCTCTTCCTTCCCCGCAGTGGCTTGGTTGCCGCGGTTGTTATTCTGCTGCGATGACGCCCCGGCGGATCTGGTCTTCCTCGATCGATTCGAAGAGCGCCCGGAAATTGCCTTCGCCGAAGCCCTCGTCGCCCTTGCGCTGGATGAACTCGAAGAAGATCGGGCCGATCACGGTTTTCGAGAAGATTTGGAGCAGGATCTTCGTCATGCCGCCGTCCACGACCCCTTCGCCGTCGATCAGGATGCCGTGCGCCTTCATGCGCTCGACCGGCTCCTCATGGCCGACGACGCGTACATAGGAGCGGTCGTAATAGGTGTCCGGCGGGCCGGGCATGAACTTCAGGCCGTTTTCGGCAAGCCTGTCGGTCGCGTCGTAGATCGCATCCGTGCCGACGGCGATGTGCTGGATGCCTTCGCCCTTGTACTTCTTCAGGTACTCGACGATCTGGCTCGTCTCGTCCTTCGATTCGTTGAGCGGGATGCGGATCTTGCCGCAGGGCGAGGTGATGGCGCGCGAGACGAGGCCGGTGATGCGTCCGTCGATGTCGAAGAAATGGATCTGCTTGAAGCCGAAGAGTTCGCGGTAGAAGTCCCACCACTTGTCCATGTTGCCGCGGTAGACGTTGTGCGTGAGGTGATCGAGATAATAGAAGCCGACGCCCTGAGGCTTCGGGTCGCGCTCGCCCGTCCATTCGAACTCGGCATCGTAGGCCGAGCCCTTGGCGCCGTATTTCTCGACGAAATAGAGCAGGGAGCCGCCGATGCCGACGATGGCGGGCACGTCGAGCGCCTTGTCGTCGCCGTCATAGGGCGTCGCGCCCTTGGAGACGGCGTGCTCGAAGGCGTGCTTTGCATCCACCACGCGCCAGGCCATGGAGGCGGCGCAGGGGCCGTGCAATTCCGTGAACTTCATGGCGTGCGAGCCGGGCTCGGCATTGACGACATAGTTGATGTCGCCCTGGCGCCAGACCGAGATGGCCTTCGTGCGGTGCGTGGCGACCTTGCTATAGCCCATGCGCGCGAAAAGCTCTTCGAGCTTTGCCGGCTCGGGATGGGCGAACTCGACGAACTCGAACCCGTCGGTGCCTGCCGGGTTGTCGGCGGTGATCAGCGCCGGCGGTGCGTCATGCGGGAAAGGCCCCATTGTTCGTCCTCCTCGAAAGTGATGTGAGGGAAGTATGGCGCGAACGGCGTGCAATGTGCGTGCATAGTGCTTGCGCTTTGGCAATTCCATGCAATGATCGTGCATTGAAACAGGATATGGAGGGCAGGGCGTGCATCTCGACGACTTCGACCGTAAACTGCTCGCGCATTTGCAGCAGGATGCGCGCCTGACCAACAACGAACTGTCTGAGCGCATCAACCTCTCGCCTTCGCAATGCTCGCGCCGGCGCATCCGGCTGGAGGAGGAGGGCATCATCCGCGCCTATCGGGCGGAACTCGACCGGGAAAAGCTCGATCTCGGCATCGTCATCGTGGTCACGGTGACGCTCTCGACGCACAACCGCGACAATGCGGTGCGCTTCGCGCGCCTCATCTCAAACCTGCCGGAGGTGCTGGAGGCGTTCTCGCTGACGGGAGAGATGGACTACGTCATCAAGGTCGTGGTGCCGAACCTGAAGGCGCTGTCCGCCTTCGTCAACGACGTGCTGCTGCCGCACGAATCCGTCTCGCATGTGAAGACGGCGATCGTGCTCGACACGTTGAAGGAGACCATGGCGCTGCCGCTCTGAGCTGTTGCTTCAGGGCAACACCCCCTGCCTTGCTCTGTTCCCGGCGGAACAGGCCGGATTCCCGCGTCGTTATAGAAGCGATCACACAGATGCCGAACGCGGCCCAGGACGAGGGAACAGAACAATGCAGCCGAGCACGAAGAAACAGAACCCGGTGGCCGATCGCCTCCGTCCGGTCGTCTATCTCTATGCGGCCGTCAACATCGCGGTCATCGCGCTTCTCTTCTCGACGGTCTCCCCGACGCTTGCCACCGGCCCGGCCCAGGAGATGGCGAGCCTGCGCTAGTTCACGCTTGGTCTTCGCGCCCGCTTGCGGCTATACGGGGGCGACAAGCGGCAATCCAGCGAGGATCCCATGGGCATGCTTCAGGCGGGCATCATTCCCGTCACTCCCTTCCAGCAGAACTGCACCATTCTCTTCGACACCGAGACGAAGGAAGGCGTGGTCGTCGATCCCGGCGGCGACGTCGAGGTGATCCTCCAGACGGTGAAGGAAAACGGCATCGTACTGAAGGCGATCTGGCTGACCCATGGCCATGTCGACCATGCGGGCGGGGCGAAGGAACTGAAGGATGCGCTCGGCATCGACATCATCGGCCCGCACAAGGACGACCTTTCCCTGCTGCAGCGGCTGGAAGCGCAGGCCTCGATGTTCGGCGTGCCGATGAAGGTCAGCAATGTCGTGCCGGACCGCTGGCTTGAGGATGGCGACACGGTCTCCTTCGGCGAGCATGAATTCGAGGTCTATCACACGCCGGGCCACGCGCCGGGGCATGTGATCTACTTCAATCGCAAGCAGGGCTTCGCCCATCTCGGCGACGTGCTCTTCCAGGGTTCGATCGGGCGCACCGACCTGCCGGGCGGCGACCATCAGCAGCTTCTCGATTCCATCCGCGACAAGGTGTTCCCGCTCGGCGACGAGGTCGGCTTCCTCTGCGGCCACGGGCCGGGCGGAAAGATCGGCGAGGAACGGCGCTCCAACCCGTTCCTGCGCGGACTGTAAAAACAAAAAAGGCGGGGCCTTGCGGCACCCGCCTTTTGATTCAGTTAGCCTGCCGGATTTTCAGCCGGCGGTGCAGAAGTGCTCGCGGCCGTCATAGCCGACGAAGGTGCCGGTATCGGGATTGAACGAGCGGTAACGCTGCGAGCAGTAATCGTACCAGGACTGGGTCCACGGCTCGTAGCTCGGCACGGCGACCGGGCGGCGGTAGATCACGCGGGGCTCGGGCTCCGGATAGTATTCCGGTTCCACATAGCGGCGTTCCTCGTATCGGGGCTGGGATGCCAGCGCGCCGCCAATGATGACGCCGGTGGCCAGGCCAAGCGCGCCGCCGATCAGGGCGTCGTTGTTGCGGTGGCGGCGATGATGGCGGTAGCCGCCGTCTCCGCGCCAGTAGCCGTCGCGGTCGCGTGCTGCGGCAATGCCGGCGGTCGCGGTGAGCGTCGTCGCGGCGACGGCGACGGACAGCACCAGGGTCTTGATGACTTTGTTCATGACGTCGTTCCTTCGGATCCGGCCCTTGCCGGTCAATGACGCGAACAAACTAGAAGACTGCGGCTGAACGGAGGCTGAACGAAAAAACCCGGCATCTCTGCCGGGCTCCAACTTGAAAATCCTGGAAAATCCGGATTAGCCGGAGATCTGCAGGTTGACCGCCTTCGGGCCTTTGCCGCGGCGATCGGGTTCCGTGTCGAAGCTTACCTTCTGGTTTTCGGAAAGGCCGTTCAGGCCGGAAGCCTGTACAGCGGAAATGTGTACGAAGATATCCGCACCACCGTTGTCGGGCTTGATGAAGCCAAAGCCCTTCTCGGTGTTGAAGAATTTTACGGTGCCAGTCTCGGCCATGCGTCAGGTCCTTTTCTCTCTGCCCGTATATTTGGCGGCGGGCAGCACATCAGTTTTGCCCCGAAGGGCGTTAGGCAGGCAGTTCTCGAGTTTGAGGAAAGGGTCCTGTTTTCACCGCAGCCAGCCAAACATAGGTCCCAAGGACCATTCAGATGTCGGCTGCCCGGAATTGTTTCGCGTCTCCGGCGCGCTTTTATTCAAGGTCTTCCCATGTTCGCAAATTGCCCGAACGGCGCAAGATTGATGCGTTTGCTTCAAATTGGCAAGCAAAAGTTTTGGCGCGAGTTGGAAGCGCCTCACTTTGGTCAAATTCCGGGCGATTGCCGAAAAAACCCGCAGCTTTTACGGGCTTCGCGCCGTTCCGGCACGATCTATATTGCACTGCCAAAGAAACGCCGAAACCTTGGCCCGGTCATACTTCGACCGGCAGGCCCGGGCGCCGGGTGCGCAAGAGTTCGGGCACCAGTTCCACCGCAAGCATGGCGGCGAAGAGAATGGCGCAGCCCGCATAGCCGGCGGGGGTGATCGTCTCGCCCAGCAGCAGCACGCCGAAGAGGGCGGCGAACAGCGCCTCGCTGGACAGGAAGATCGCCGCCTGCGGCGCGGTCGTATAGCGCTGGGCGACATTCTGGAAGATGAAGGCGATGCCGCTCGAGAAGAGGCCGGCATAGAGGATTTCCGGCAAGGCGCCCTTTATCGCCGCAAGGCTGACGGGCTCGAACAGGATGCCGGCGGCACAGCCGAGCACGCCGCAGACGGCGAACTGCACGAGGGACAGTGCGATCGGCCGGCCGGAGCGGCCGGCGAAGACGCCGACGCAGATCATCTGGGCGGACCAGAGGACGGCGCAGAAGATGGTGAGCAGGTCGCCGATCGTCAGCGCGGCGAGCGTGCCGCCCGACAAGAGGAAAATGCCGACGGAGACCAGGAAGGCGGCGGGCCAGATGATCCAGTGCGGCCGGCGACGCAGCACCAGCACGGTCAGGATCGGCGTGAAGACGACATAGAGGCCGGTGAGGAAGCCGGAATTGGTGACGGTGGTCGTCAGAAGGCCGATCTGCTGGAACACGGCGGCGGCAAAGAGCGCAAGGCCGGTCAGCACGAAGCCGGCCATATTCACCGGGCGCACCGCGCTTGCCGCGCGCGCCTTCTCCCACAGGGCGAAGGGCAGGGCGACGAAGGTCGCCACGACGAAGCGCAGTCCGATGAACCAGATCGGGCCGAGCGTCTCCATGGCCGTCGACTGGGCGATGAAGCCCGCGCCCCAGATGGCGCCGGCCAGCAACAGGAGAAGGTTCGCCTGAACGCGCGTCATGTCTCATACCCTGATGGGAGGAAATGGACGCAGCTGCGCCCGGCGGTCCTGCTAGCAGGTGCGGGGCATCGAGGCAAGGGAGGGCGGGGTGTCAGTCCGTCTCGGTGGAGCGGGAAACGCGCAGCAACGCGCCGTCGGCATCGTCCGTTAGCAGGACGAGCGCTCCGTCGGGCGCCACCACGACATCGCGGATGCGGCCGAACTCGCCGTCGAACAGGCGCTCCTCCGAAACGATCGCGCCGCTCTCGTCCCGCTCCAGGCGGGCGACGAGCTGGTATTTCAGCGCGGCGACGATCAGGTTGCCGTCCCATTCGGGGAACATCGCGCCGCGATAGACGGCAAGAGCGCCCGGCGCGATCGACGGATCCCAATAATAAAGCGGCTGCTCGTAACCCTGGGCCGACGAGCCGAGCTCGAATTCCGCGCCGGAATAATGCCGTCCATAGGAGACGAGCGGCCAGCCGTAGTTGCGGCCGGGCTGCGGGTTGTTGATCTCGTCGCCGCCGCGCGCGCCGTGCTCGGCCGAGATGAGGGTGCCGTCCTTGGGATCGAACGCAAGACCCTGCGGGTTGCGATGCCCTTTCGACCAGATTTCCGCCAGTCCCTCGGATGTGCCGAGGAATGGGTTGTCGGCGGCCGGGCTGCCGTCCGGATTGATGTGCAGGATCGCGCCGGCATGGTCGCGCGGATCCTGCGCGCGCATGTCCTCGCCGCGGTCGCCGATGCCGAAGAACAGGCTGCCATCCTTGGCGATCGCGATGCGCGAGCCGAAATGCTGGCCGCGCGGGGTGAGCCTGCTCATCAGGAAGATGCGGGTCGCGCCTTCGAGTTTCGTGCCGTCGTCGGAAAGCCTCGCCTTGGCGACCGCCGTGCCGGCACCGCCGTCGCCGCGGGCGCTGTAGGTGAAATAGAGCGTGCGGCTGGTGGCAAAATCAGGAGCGAGCGCAAGATCGAGCAGGCCGCCCTGGCCATTCGTGGCGACCTCCGGCACGCCGCTGATGGGGGCGGAAGCCTTGCCGTTTCGCACGAGGCGGAGCGTGCCGCCCTTTTCGGAGACGAGATAGCCGCCATCGGGCAGGATTTCGACGGACCAGGGCTGCTTCAGGCCGGTCGCCAGCGTCTCGACGGTGAGCGCGGCCTTCTTGCTGGGGATTTCGCGGGTTTCGGCGGCGGAAGCGGTGGAGGAGAATGCAAGGGGGAGGAGGAGTACGGTCGCCGCGCCTTTCAGAAGGTCTTTCAAGTCGCCTTTGTCCCGTCGCATCGCCGTCTCCTGCAGTTCGCCGTTAACTGGCCCAGAGCGCGGCGCCTTTCAAGGGCGATGGCGGCGGGCGAAGGTCAATTTTGCGTGGGGTCGAGCTGCGACGTCGTCTTCTCGATGCCGGATGTCTTGATCATGTCGATCCCCGCGGCGGCGGGTGGCGACATCAGGCTGATGACCATGGCCACGCAGGCGGCAAGCGCCGTCATGGCGATGAGAAACATGGCGCGCGACTCGCGGGCCTTCGGTGAGCTGCCGATCTTGTCGTCGTCCAGAAACATTGTCGTCCCCTGTCTTTGCGTTCCCTTTTGTGAGGACGAAAAGGCCTGCCGAAATCGGCGCGACAAGGACCGAATTGCGGCAAGTCCCGACATTTATTGCGGCGAAAAGATGGCATGGTAAAAAAGCTGGATTTTCAGCCTGTTCGTGCGAATAGATCGCCGCTTTGCGCCGTTCTAGACGCCCCGCCTGCCGAACTGGCGGAGCGGCCGGACCACGCGCGTTTCGGCCGGTGCGGCAAAGCTCGCCACGATGGTTTCGGTAGGTGCCGATGCCTGGTCGTCGGCAAGCGTGGGGAAGGTCGCGTTGAAGCTTGTCGGGGCAAGCTCGGGGCGGGCGAGCCCGTAGCCCTGCATCAACGGCCCGCCCATCTCCCGGCAGAGATCGATCATGTCCGGCTCTTCGATGCCGGCGACGATGGCGCGGATGTCCTTGACGGCGAACTGGCCGATGACGACGCGCAGCAGGGCGAGCCCGGCGGAGTTTTCCGCAAAGCTGCGCAGCCATTCTGTATCGAAGGTCACGAATTGCGGCTTCAGGCGTTCCAGCCGCTGGAGGTCGCGATCCTCGCCGGTATATTCGTCGATCGCGATGGAAAAGCCGCTCTCGTGCAGCCGCGCCGCAAAGGCCGCCAGCCCCTCCGGGTCGTCAAGAGGATGCTCGCGGATTTCGCAGGCGATCGCCTCGGGCGGCATGCCCGCCTCGTGCGCGGCCAGCCGCAGCCGTTCGACTTCCTGGCGGATCGCCTGGGGCGTCCGGTAGAGGCCGGCGTGGAAATTGACAATGAGGGCCGTGCCGGGGCGGCCGAGCCCGCCGGTGTTGAGGATGTGCAGGCTCCGGCAGAGGCCATCGACCGCCGCGCGTTCGTCTTCCGGCACGGCCTGGAAGAATTCCGCGGGGGAGCACGGCATGTCGCCCATGCTGGCGCGGATGAGGCCCTTGAAGGCGGCGATCTGCAACTGGCCGTCCGCCCGTTCCGTGAAGATCGGCTGGAGCGCGGATTGCAGCAGATAGGCGCCGTAGACCGCGCTGAAGGCGCCGTCGGCCTGCCGGACGAGATTGGAAAAAATGCTTCTTTCGCTCATGCAGCGCACCATCCGCTGGAACGATGTTGTCGATGCGAGAATAAGCCCCACCCGTTAACGCGGATTTAATCCTTCGCGTAAAACTCTTGGTTGTTTCCTGCTAATTCAACCATTTCGTGTGAAGATTCCGTGACGCCGCCGCGATCCATTCGCGCTGTTGATGGCGTTCATGAAATTTTGCGCGCAGGCCCGCATTTCCCGCTTTTTTCGCCCTTCGCGCTTGCAAGACCGGCCCACATTCGACATAGACCTAACCGCTATGGAGCCCGGCGCTCCGGGTCCATGGCGTCAAGCCGTCTTTGAACCCGATGAGGACATCTCCATCATGGCCTTTCTTGCCGACGCCCTTTCCCGTGTGAAGCCTTCCGCCACCATCGCCGTTTCCCAGAAAGCGCGCGAGCTGAAAGCGAAAGGCCGCGATGTCATCGGGCTCGGTGCCGGCGAGCCGGATTTCGATACGCCGGACAATATCAAGCAGGCGGCGATCGAAGCCATCACCCGCGGCGAGACGAAGTACACGCCGGTCTCCGGCATCCCGGAACTGCGCGAGGCCATCTCCAAGAAGTTCAAGCGCGAGAACAATCTCGACTACACCGCCGCGCAGACCATCGTCGGCACGGGCGGAAAGCAGATTCTTTTCAACGCCTTCATGGCGACGATGAATGCGGGCGATGAAGTCGTTATTCCAACACCTTACTGGGTGTCCTACCCGGAAATGGTGTCGCTGTGCGGCGGCACGCCGGTCTTCGTGGCGACGACCCAGGAAAACAAGTTCAAGCTGAAGGCGGAAGACCTGGAAAAGGCGATCACGCCGAAGACCAAGTGGTTCATCTTCAACTCGCCGTCCAACCCGTCGGGCGCCGCCTACAGCCATGACGAGCTGAAGGCACTGACCGACGTCCTGATGCGCCATCCGCATGTCTGGGTGCTGACGGACGACATGTACGAGCACCTGACCTACGGCGACTTCAAGTTCGCGACACCGGTCGAGGTCGAGCCCGGCCTCTACGACCGCACGCTGACGATGAACGGCGTTTCCAAGGCCTATGCCATGACCGGCTGGCGTATCGGCTATGCGGCCGGCCCGCTCGCCCTCATCAAGGCCATGGACATGATCCAGGGCCAGCAGACGTCGGGCGCTTGCTCGATCGCCCAGTGGGCGGCCGTCGAGGCGCTGAACGGCACACAGGCCTTCATTCCCGAGAACAAGAAGATCTTCGAGGGCCGCCGCGATCTCGTCGTCTCCATGCTGAACCAGGCCAAGGGCATCGAGTGCCCGTCGCCGGAGGGTGCCTTCTACGTCTATCCGTCCTGCAAGGGGCTGATCGGCAAGACCGCGCCGTCGGGCAAGGTCATCGAGACGGACGAGGACTTCGTTTCGGAGCTCCTGGAATCGGAAGGCGTCGCCGTCGTGCACGGCTCGGCCTTCGGCCTCGGCCCGAACTTCCGCATTTCCTACGCGACCTCGGAAGCCCAGCTCGAGGAAGCCTGCAAGCGCATCCAGCGCTTCTGCGCGGCCTGCAAGTAAGCCGCAACCATTTTGCCCTACAAAAGGCCCGTCGGGGACGACGGGCCTTTTTTGCCGCCTGCCGGTGAAATTTCCGCCTTCATTGCCGATATAGAAGGGCAAAGGAAGAATCTCGGAGCAGCATCATGAAAGCCACATCCCTTTCTCTCGCCGCCCTCATGGCGCTTTGCGCGGCAACCTCGGCCCTTGCGGCCGACCGCTATGGAGAAGAACGAGCGCCGCGCGGCAAGATCGTTGCGGGCGAACGCCCGGCCATGATGACGGCCTGGGATTATTTCTTCAACAATCCCGAAAAATACCGCACCACGCGCAACGGCTCGAACGACTATTACCAGGGCGTCGAGCGCCGGTAGAGCATTTCCGTTTTTCTACGTCATAGCCCGATCATGGTCAGCATGATGAAGGTGGCGAAGAGGATGAAATGCGTCATGCCCTCGATGGCGTTGGTCTCGCCGTCGTTGAGATTGATGGCGGCGGCGATAAGCGTGATCGTCACCATCACCGTCTGGGTCGGCGACATGGCCATGATGAAGGGCTGGCCGGTATAGAGCGCGATCGCCTCCATGACGGGCACCGTGAGGATGACCGTCGAGAGCGAGGCGCCCATGGCGATGTTGACGACGGACTGCATGCGGTTGGCGAGCGCCGCGCGCAACGCCGTCAGGATTTCCGGCGCGGCGGAAATCGCGGCGACGACCACGGCCATCAGGGCCGGCGGCGCGCCGGAACCCTTGAGGCCTGCGCCGAGCAGCACCGACATCACCTCCGCCAGCGCGCCGATCAGCACCACGCCGATGATGATGACGACGATGGAGAGCGTGGCAGGCTCGTTCTCGTCGGCCGCCTTGCTCGGCAGTCCTTCCTTCCGCTCGGCGCGCGGATAGGCGTAGCTGAAGAAATAGCTGTGCGCACCAACCTGCATGCGCAGGAAGACGGCATAGAGCGCGATCATCGCGCCGATGGTGAAGGCGGAATAGAGGTGCCAGCTTTCGCGCGGCACGAATTCCGGCACGACCATGGAAATGCCCATCGCCGTCAGGATCATCACGCCGTAGGTCTTTCCCGAATCGTCGTTGTAGGGCTGCTCGCCGTGGCGGATGCCGCCGAGCAGCGCGGCAAGGCCGAGGATGCCGTTGATGTCGAGCATCACGGCGGCATAGATCGTGTCACGCACCAGCGTCGGCGCGGTCTCGCCCTGCATCATGATCGCCAGCACGACGACCTCCACCAGCACGGCCGAGAGCGTCAGGATCATCGTGCCGTAGGGATCGCCGACCTTGGAGGCGAGGATTTCCGCGTGATGGGCGATGCGGGTGGAGACGAGGATGATCGCGACGACAAGCAGGAAGGCTGCCAGCAGCATCGCGGGACGCCCCATCTCCAGCAGGCTGTGTTCCGTCGCATAGGCGAGAACGGCGGCGGCAAGGCCGATGAACAGGAAACGTTCCTTCAGCAGGCTGGAGAGCATGGGCGGGCTTACTCCTTGGCGGATGGTGCTGGAGTAGATGTAGCCGCGCCGCGCAAAAAGGAAACGCCCGCGGCGGAGGAAACCGCGGGCGTCCTGCATCCTCCCTTCGCGGGAGGGTAGCGCCGGGCCGCCGGATTACGCGGCCGCCCGGCACCTGATGTCACGCGACGTTTTCGAGCGCCGGATAGTCGGTGTAACCCTTGGCGCCGCCGCCGTAGAAGGTGTCCTTATCGGGCGGGTTCAGCACGGTGTCGTTCTTCAGGCGCTCGACGAGATCGGGGTTGGCGATGAAGAGCTTGCCGAAGGCGACGAGGTCGGCCTTGCCTTCCTCCACGGCATCGATGGCGAGCTCGCGGTTGTAGCCGTTGTTGACCATCCAGGCCGCCTTGCCGCCGGCCGTATGATAGGCCGCGCGCAGCGCCGCATAGTCGAACGGTGCGTCGCCCTGCTGGTGGTCACGCGGACCGCCGGTGGCGCCCTCGATGATGTGGATGTAGGAGAGGCCGTATCTGGCGAGGCCTTCCACTACATAGGTGAAGAGCGGCTGCGGATCCGGGTCGAAGGCGTCGTTGGCGGGTGTCACCGGCGAGATGCGGATGGCGGTGCGGCCGGCGCCGATTTCCGAGGTGATCGCGTCGACGACCTGGAAGAGCAGGCGGGCGCGGTTCTCGATCGAGCCGCCATATTCGTCCGTGCGTGCGTTGCTGCCGGAGCGCAGGAACTGGTCGATCAGGTAGCCGTTGGCGGCGTGGATCTCGACGCCGTCGAAACCGGCATCGATGGCGGCGCGGGCGGCGCGGCGGTAGTCCTCGATGATGCCCGGGAGCTCGTCCTTGTCCAGCGCGCGCGGCTCGGAGGTCTCGGCGAAGCTTCCCGTGCCGTCGGCATTGATGAGATAGGTCTTCGACTTGGCGCGAATCGCCGAGGGCGCGACGGGCTTGCCGCCGTTCGGCTGCAGCGTGTCGTGCGAGATACGCCCGACATGCCACATCTGCACGACGATCCTGCCGCCGGCCTTGTGCACGCCGTCCGTGACCTGCTTCCAGCCGGCAAGGGCTTCCGGCGTGTAGAGGCCGGGCACATCGGCATAGCCCTGGCCCTGCTGGGTGATGGCGGTCGCTTCGGTGATCAGCAGGCCGGCGCTGGCGCGCTGCTCGTAATAGGCGGCGTTCAGCGTGTTCGGCACGGCGCCCGGCGAACGGTTGCGCGTCAGGGGCGCCATCACGATGCGGTTGGCAAGCTGGATATCGCCGATCTTGATGGGGTCGAAGAGCGAGGTCATGGGAAAGTCCTTCTTCTGGGGCTTGGGACGCACTTTTTCTTTCGCAATTCCGGACGGAAAACCGCGTCACACTTTTCCTGGAATTGCTTGAAGAGCGTTGTTGATGTGGTGGAGAAAGGCCGCGATCTTCTCTTCGTCGCGTTTGAAGAACACCCATTGGCCGACCTTGCGCGTCGTCACGAGGCCGGCGCGCTGAAGGGTGGCGAGATGGGCGGAGACGGTGGATTGCGAGAGGTCGCAACGCTTTTCGATCTGGCCGGCGCAGACGCCGAACTCCAGCGGGTGCTCCTGGCCGGCGAAATGCTGCCGCGGCTCCTTCAGCCAGGCGAGAATCTCCAGCCGCTTCGGGTGCGCGAGGGCCTTGAGGATTTCGTCCGTGTCGAGCGTGGTCATCTGTCTATCGTGATCCGGCGATGAATATATCGGTTATCAACGATATTGGGATCGAGCTTTGCCGATGCAAGGGGTGCCGGCAAAAAAAGAGGGCCACAAGCGAAGCCTGGGCCCTGCAAGGTTGAAGGTTAAAGAACCTCCAGAGGGGAACAGCCAACGCGCGGCACTGGGAGGAGAAAGACCGCAAGTGCGCTGGCTGTTCTAGATATGGGGGAGGGGTGGCGCTTCTTCAAGAGAAAGACGTGCCAAGTTTTCCAGAAACGTTGAAAATTCTGTCTTGGTTAACGAAAGGTAAAAAAAGAGGGCCGCAAGATCAACTTGGGCCCTTTATAGTTTTGAAGGTAATAAAACCTCCAGAGGGGAACAGCTGCTGCGGTGGCACTGGGAGGAAAAAGCCACCAAAATGCATCAGCTGCCCGCGATATGATGGTTTTTTGGGCATACGGCAATCATTTAATGTGCATGCCAGCCATGCATGAGGCGCAGGCCTTCGAAATAGCTTTCCTCAGAAGTTCCAATTGCGCGCCTTGGCTACGATGAAGTCCCTGAAAACCTTGAGTTTGGCGGAGTTCTTCATCTCGCTCGGATAGCAGAAATAGGTATCGAACGAGGGAATGTCCGCGCTGACCGGCAGCTGGATAAGTCCCGGATCGCGGCCGACGATATAGTCCGGCAGCATGGCGATGCCGATGCCGAGCAGGGCGGCGCGCTTGATCGAGGTCTGGCTGTTGATCTGCAGCACGGAGGGGCGGGGATTGTCGGAATCGCGCCCGGCGATCTCCAGCCAGTTCACGTCGAGCAGGTAGCTCGGCGCGGGCTCGCCGAAGGTGATGATCTTGTGGTTGTCGAGGTCGTCGACCGACTGCGGCTCGCCGTAGCGGTTGATATAGGACGGCGCGGCGTAGATGTGCATGTGCACGGTGAAGAGCCGGCGCTGGATCAGGTCGGACTGCTGCGGCTCGCGCAGGCGAATGGCGCAGTCGGCATGGCGCATGTTCACGTCCAGCTCCTCGTTGTCGAGGATGAGCTGGACCTGCATGTCGGGGTAGAGGGCGAGGAATTCCTGCACCTTGTCCGTCAGCCAGCCCTGGCCGAGGCCGACGGTGGTGGTGATGCGCAGCTTGCCGCTCGGCTTCTCGGTGTTTTCCGTGAGCTGAACGCGCACGCTTTCGAGCTTCATCAGCACGTCATGCGCGGTGCGGTAGAGGATTTCGCCCTGCTCGGTGAGGATGAGGCCGCGGGCGTGGCGGTGGAAGAGCTTTATGCCGACGTCCTGCTCCAGCGCGCTCACCTGGCGGCTGATGGCCGACTGAGAAAGGTGCAGCTTGTCTGCGGCGTGCGTGAACGAGCCGGCCTCGGCCGCGGCGTGAAAAATCCGCAGCTTGTCCCAATCGAGTGGCATTTAATCCCCCATATGTCTTTGCGGCGGGGAACGCGTGTTTCCCGCCCGGTCGCTGATTCAACTGTTCCCATAGGGGGATCGGACGCGAATCCGCCCCCCTTTGTTGGCGGCTTCTACTCGGCCGCAATTGCGACAGGCATATGACCTGCAAGGTATTTTTCGGTTTCGAGAGCCGCCATGCAGCCCATGCCGGCGGCCGTGACCGCCTGGCGATAGATGTCATCGGTGACGTCGCCTGCGGCAAAAACGCCCGGCACGTCCGTCGCCGTGGAATCGGGCGCCGTCCACAGATAGCCGTTCGGCTTGAGGCGCAGCTTGTCCTTGAAGAGTTCGACCGCCGGCGCATGGCCGATCGCGACGAAAACGCCGTCCGTGACCATGTCGCGCGTTTCGCCGGTCTTCACGTTGCGCAGCTTCACGCCGTTGACGGAGGCCGGCATCGGGGGCTTGGGGTCGGCGCCGAGATATTCGACGACTTCATGGTCCCAGACGATCTTGACGTTCTCCTTGGCGAACAGGCGCTCCTGGAGGATGCGTTCGGCGCGGAACGAGTCGCGGCGGTGCACGACCGTCACGGTTTTGGCGAGGTTGGAGAGGTAAAGCGCCTCCTCGACGGCCGAGTTGCCGCCGCCGACCACGATGACGTCCTTGTTCCGGTAGAAGAAGCCGTCGCAGGTGGCGCAGGCCGATACGCCGAAGCCCATGAACTTGTGTTCGGTCTCGATGCCGAGCCACTTGGCCTTGGCGCCGGTCGCGATGATGAGGGCATCGGCGGTCCATTCGGTCCCGCTATCGGTGGAGACGCGGAAGGGGCGCACGTCGAGATCGACGTTCGTGACGAGGTCGTTGACAATCTCGGCGCCGACATGGCTCGCCTGCTTGAGCATCTGCTCCATCATCCAGGGACCCTGCACCGGATCGGCATAACCCGGATAGTTTTCCACATCCGTGGTGATCATGAGCTGGCCGCCCTGTTCCATGCCGGCAATCAGCACGGGCTCCAGCATGGCGCGGGCGGTATAGATGGCGGCGGTGTAGCCGGCGGGGCCGGATCCGATGATCAGCACCTTTACATGACGGGCGGACATGTCGTTCCTTCCGGGGTCTTGCGCCCCAATCGGCCCGCCCGCGCGGTCTCGCGCGTAGCCAGGGCCAGCGTGTCGTTGTTCGACCCTCATTTATGAGGGGAGTGTCCGCAGTTTCAAGTGCGCGCGACGCTTTGCCAACAGGCAAGCGAACCCGCGTGACATATTTGTGCCTCTTGCAGTAACAATGTTGCGCTGATGCGGCGATTCGGGTCACTTCCGGTCGCCATTCTGAAAGGTTTCAAAAAGTCCCATGTTTCGCGCCGAACTTGACGCCATCGACATCCGCATCCTGAAAGAGCTTCAGGCCGATGGCCGGATGACCAACGTGGAGCTTGCCGCGCGCGCTGGTATCTCCGCGCCGCCCTGCCTGCGCCGCGTGCGCAAGCTGGAGGAGGCGGGCATCATCGAGGGTTATACGGCGATGCTGAACGCGCCGGCGCTCGGCTACGATCTCGTCGCCTTCTGCATGGTCGGCCTCAAGCACCAGTCGGAGGCGAACCTGAAGGCCTTCGCGGCCGCCACCGGTGAATGGCCGATGGTGCGCCAGGCCTGGATGGTCTCCGGCGACAGCGACTTCCTCCTGCATTGCGTGGCCGAGAACCTCACGCGCTTCCAGGATTTCGTCATCGAGGAACTGACCGCCAATGCGCAGGTCGATACCGTGCGCACCATGCTGACCATCCGCCAGGTCAAGCGGGTAGGGCTTGTGGAGGTGTGACGCGTAGCGCCTTCAGCGAAGCGGCGTTTTCGAGGCCAGCACCATCTTGTGGTTCCTGTTGCGGAAGCGCGCGATGACGGCGAGTTTTCGCGTGCCGAGCAGGGTGCGGCGGATCTCGTAGAAATGGACGTAGCCTCGATCCTTCAGGAAGCCGATCAGATCCGCCCCCTGGGCGGGGTCTTTCGACCGCAGCAGCTCGAACGCGATCAGGGGAGACGATCTGGCCAGAATGTCCTCTGCGCCCCTCAGGGCGCTCAGTTCATGGCCTTCGACATCGGCCTTCATGAAATCGACGGACGACTTCACCTCTTCCGGCAGCATCGCATCGAGCCGGTCGCATGCGAATTCGATGCTTTCGGCATCGGCTGCGGATTCGGCCACGATATGGGCGGCGCCGATATTGCCCGGCACGCTGACCGCCCTGGCCACGAAGGCTTCTGACGAGGCGCCTTTCTGGTGGACGCTGACGTTTTTTGCCAGCCGGCTGTTGAATGCCAGGATCTGGAAGGTGAGCGGATGCGGCTCGAAGGCGTGCACATGTGCGAAGTGGTTGCTGAACGACAGGGCGTGCACGCCGATATTCGCGCCGACATCCAGCACATTGCGCCGGGCGGGGAGGCGAGGGAAGACGCGCTGCTCCAGGTAATCCAGCTCGGCGTTTTCAAAGCGGCCGTAGAGAACCGATTTGATGGATATGTAGTCGAAAACGAGCCCCGCGAAAGATTGCGGCAAGGCCCTGTTTTTTCGCGCCTGCTTCAGGACAAGAGTCAGCAGCAGCTTTTTCAGAAGAGACATTTTCAATCCAGTCCGGGCTTTGCGAGGCCGTCCGCAAGAGGCAGGTAGGCACGGTCGATGCTGGTCGAATTGTCAGGATCAGGCAAGGTCGGCATAGACCGCGTTGACGGCCCTTGCTTCCTTTTCCAGCGCAAAGTTTTCCCGCACCTCGGCAAGGCCCGCCGCGGCGTGGCGCAGGGTCATGTCCGGATCGGCGAGGTAGGGGCGGATCGCCTCGCGCAGCGCCTGGAAATCGCCGGCGGGCACGACTTCGCCCGTCCTGCCGGGCGAGATCATCTCGGCATAGGCGCCGGCGTCGCTCGCGACCACGGCCGTTTCGGACGCCATGGCCTCCAGCGGCGTCAGGCCGAAGCCTTCGTTGCGCGAGGGCGCGACATAGAGCGTAAGCCGGCGATACCAGACCTTTACATCGGGCACTTCGCCCATGAAGACGATGCGGTCGGAGAGGCCGGCGGCGGCGATCTCGGCCTTCAGGCCATCGGCGAAGGCGGCGTGGCTTGCGGTCGCCCGGCCGCAGATGACGGCGGTCCAGTCGGGATGGTGCGGCAGAAGCTCGATCATCGCCCGCACGAAAAGGTCGGTGCCCTTCTGGTGGCGAATGCGGCCGAAGCAGCCGACGAGATGCCGCCCGGGCAGGCCGGTCGCGGCAATGCCGTCGTCGGCCGTCTGCGGCGGGTGGAAGGCTTCGAGATCGACGCCGTGGCGGATGACCCGGAAGGGCACTTCGAGGAAGGAGGCGGAACGATCGCTGGTCGCGATGACGGCATCCATCTTGCGGATGAGGAAGCGCGTGTAAGCGCTGTGGCGGCGCTGCGCGGCCGAGGTGAAGACCAGCTTCAGTGGCATGCGCAAGACGCCGCGCAGGAAGAGGCCGACGCCCATCTCGTTGTTGCGCCGCGCGTGCCAGATGCGGTGGCGGCGCCCTTCGGGCGCGCGCCAGAGGCGAAGGAGCGCGCCGAAGCCGATCTTCGGCAGGCCGGCATCGTCGGGCAGGCCGGGGCCGAGCACGGCGATGCGCGTGCCGAGTTTGGCCTGGAAGGGCACGAGCTGGATGACCGTCGACGTCACGCCGGAAAGCCGGCGCTTGAAGTTCAACGCTATCACGTCGACATGTCTGATGTCGGTCACCGACGGTCTCTCCGGCAGGCCGGCCTCACCCCCAGGTGACGGCGAGGATCTCGTAGGCCTTGGAGCCGCCGGGGGCGTTCACTTCGATCGAATCGCCGACTTCCTTGCCGATCAGCGCGCGGGCGATGGGCGAGGAAATGGAGATGCGGCCCTGCTTCACATCGGCTTCCTGGTCGCCGACGATCTGGTAGACCTTCTCTTCCTCGGTGTCCTCGTCGACGAGCTTCACCTTGGCGCCGAACTTGATCTTCGTGCCGGACATCTTGGAAAGGTCGATGACTTCCGCGCGGGCGACGAAGTCTTCCAGTTCCGCCACGCGGCCTTCATTGTGGCTCTGCGCTTCCTTGGCGGCGTGGTACTCGGCGTTTTCCGACAGGTCGCCATGGGCGCGCGCTTCGGCGATCGCCTCGATGATTCGCGGACGCTCTTCCTGCTGACGCCAGCGCAGCTCTTCCTGCAGCTTGACGAAACCGTCCTGAGTCATCGGTACCTTTTCAACCATTTTATCCCGTCCTTCAGCCCGCGCCGCCCAGGCTCCCGCCTGCGCGAACGCAAAAGAAAACGGTCTCCGGAGAAGATTCCCCGGAACCGTCGAAAGCATTTGAACGCCCCTTATAGCAGATTGCATCGTGCCAAAGCCAGTTTTTTTGCCGCAGGGCGGGTGGCGCCCGCAAGGGCTGGAACAATCGCCCGATGCTGCCGTTAGCCGTTCATCGCGGGAGGCGTGCATGACGATCGGCAATGCGGCTCATCTGGAAGGCAGGATCAACGCCCATCGGCGCCTGCTCGTCGAACTTCTTTCGATCGTCGCCGGCATTCCCGAGGCGCGCGAGGCGCTGATTGCCATGGCGCGCGACAACGAAACGGTCTGCGACCACGAGGAGGATCCGGGCATAGAGCCCGACGCCGCTTTTGCCGCCCAGCAGATCGCGGACGATGAGATCCGCGCGATCCTGAAGGCCGCAATGGCGCGCCTCGACACCAGGACATGAGGATGAAACCATGAGTGTGATGCAGAAGATTTCCGGTTATTTCAAACAGTTGGCCGGCGAAGTGTCCGGCAATCAGGCTATGCACGAGGAAGGTCGCCGCGAGGCTGCCGGCGGCGGCCATCAGGAAAAGCACGAGCAGGTGGTGCCCGTCGAGCCGCGTACCGTGCCGGGGGCCGACAGCGTGGTCTCGGCGCAGACCGGCCGCGAGAAGGTCATCCATGCCGATGCCGTGCCGCAATTCGAGGTCTCGCAGGCCGGCGGCAGCAATGACGGCGTTTCCAGCGCCAAGCCGCGTGTCATCACCGGCAGCGACGATGCGACCGCGCACCGCACGCCGCCCGGCATGGCTGCGCCCGCCCGCGACTGGTCCGTCGGCTTCGACGAGACGGCGCCGCGGCAGGATACCGAGGCGCCGGTTGCCGACTATTCCGATACCGAGCAGTTGAAGCTCTATCGCCTGATTCCGATCGCCTCCGCGACGGACCAGAACTGGGACCTTGCGCCGAACCAGGGCGAGGTGGTGGTGCGCGCCCGCTCGAGCGGCGACGCCCGTGTCGTGGCGGCCGAGGCCGAGCTCGACTACATGGAAATCGATGCCCTTCCGGGCGACGGCAATTCCACGACCTCGTCGAGCGCCTTCCGCAACGAGAAACTCTACACGGTCGTCGACGAGACCGGTTCGGCCTATCCGGTTGAGGGGCCGCGCGAAGTCGTTTCCGGCACCGTTCGCGTCGACAACATCCGTCCCACCGAGCTTTGAGGAGGAGGCCCCATGACCCGCAGCCAGTCTGCCCGCACGGCGGCGAAACAGCGCGATATCCAGGAGGAGGTGGCGCAGGCCGACCGCAAGGACAAGGGCGACAAGCCCGAGGCCATGCAGGCCGGCGCGCGCCTCTATCCCGTCCCGCCCTTTCCCAAGCAGCATCAGCCCAAACCCGGCAGCGAGGCCAAGCTCGATCCGCCGCCGATGTACGATGCGCCCTTCTACAAGGGGTCCGAGAAGCTGAAGGGCAAGGTGGCGCTCATTACCGGCGGCGATTCCGGCATCGGTCGGGCGGTCGCGGTGCTCTTCGCCCGCGAGGGCGCGGACGTGGCGATCTGCCATCTCGCCGAAGGGCAGGATGCAAGAGACACGATCGCCGCCGTCAAGGCGGAGGGCCGGCGCTGCATCGCCTTTGCCGGCGACGTCAAGGACAAGGCGTTCTGCCGCGAGACGGTCAAATGCACGGTCAAGGACCTCGGCCGGCTCGACATCCTCGACAACAATGCCGCCTTCCAGGTCCATGCGAAGGATATCCTGGACCTCTCGGAAGAGCATTTCGACGAGACGCTGAAGACCAATCTCTACGGCTATTTCTTCATGGCGAAGGCCGCGGTGCCGCACATGGAGCCCGGGTCGGCGATCATCAACACCGGCTCCGTGACCGGCCTCGAAGGGTCGAAGGCGCTGCTCGACTATTCGATGACCAAGGGCGGTATCCATGCCTTCACGCGCTCGCTGGCAGGCCAGCTCGTGCCGCGCGGCATCCGCGTCAACGCGGTCGCGCCCGGCCCGGTCTGGACGCCGCTCAACCCCTCGGACAAGGAGGCGGAGGACGTCGCGGAATTCGGCGCGGACACGCCGATGAAGCGTCCCGCCCAGCCGGAGGAACTGGCGCCGGCCTATGTCTTCCTCGCCTCGCCGCAATGCTCCAGCTACATCACCGGCGAGGTGCTTCCCATCATCGGCGGCTATTAGGCCGCCGATGGACCGGCGCGTCATTCTTGACGCGCCTCAATAGAACATATAGTGAACAGATATGAAGAAATCGCTGCAGCAACGCCTGGCCATCCTGTCGGATGCCGCCAAATACGATGCCTCCTGCGCCTCGAGCGGGACGGTCAGGCGCGACTCCGTCAAGTCGGGCGGGCTTGGATCGACCGAAGGGGCGGGGATTTGCCACGCCTATGCGCCGGACGGGCGATGCATCTCGCTCCTGAAGATATTGCTGACCAATTTCTGCATCTTCGACTGCGCCTATTGCATCAACCGCTCCTCCAGCAATGTCGAGCGCGCCCGCTTCACGCCGGAGGAGGTCGTCTGGCTGACGCTGGAGTTCTACCGGCGCAACTATATCGAAGGCCTGTTCCTTTCCTCCGGTATCATCCGTTCGCCCGATCATACGATGGGCGAGATGGTGCGGGTGGCGCGGGACCTGCGCACCGTGCACGGCTTTCGCGGCTATATCCATCTGAAGTCCATCCCGGATGCGGCGCCGGAGCTGATCGAGGAGGCGGGGCTTTATGCCGACCGGCTGTCGCTCAACATCGAACTTCCGACGGATGCCGGTATCGGCCGGTTCGCGCCGGAAAAGCGGCCGGACGGCATTCGCCGAGCCATGGGGGAGCTGCGCCGCAAGATCGAGGCGGCCGACGATCCGACCCTGCAGACGAAGCGGCGCAAGCGCTTCGTGCCGGGCGGCCAGAGCACGCAGATGATCGTCGGCGCTGACGGGGCGGATGACGCGACCATCCTCAGGACGAGCGCGCGGCTCTATGGTAGCTACGGCCTGAAGCGCGTCTATTATTCCGCCTTCAGCCCCATTCCCGATGCCTCCCGCGCGCTTCCGCTGATCAAGCCGCCGCTGGTACGCGAGCACCGGCTCTACCAAGCGGACTGGCTCTATCGTTTCTACGGCTTCGGCGTGGACGAGATCACCGGGGCGACGGGCGGCATGCTCGACCTCGACATGGATCCCAAGCTCGCCTGGGCGCTCGCCAACCGCGACGCCTTTCCGGTGGACGTCAACCGGGCCGCGCGCGAGCGGCTGCTGCGCGTGCCGGGCCTCGGCACGAAGACGGTGGAGGCGATCCTTTCCAGCCGCCGCTTCCGGCGCCTGCGGCTGGAGGACCTGGCGCGGCTCGGCGTCTCGCTGCGCAAGGTGCGCGCCTTCATCGAGGCGGAGGGCTGGACGCCGCGGCGCCTTGCCGACCGCGCCGACCTCAAGACGCTCTTCTCGCCGAGGCCCGAACAGCTTTCGTTGCTCTGATGCACACGGTTCCTCTCCTTGGCCGGGGCGACTTTTCCGAATGGCGGGATGCGGCGCGGGCGCTCGCCGCGGCGGGCATTTCGCCGCGCGAGGTGGAGTGGCGGATCGGCGATCTCGGGGACGAGCTTTTCGAAGCCGACCCGCCGGACCTGCCGAAACCCGATCCGCCAGCGCCGCCCCTCACGGTGCCGCCCGCCTTCCTGCCGCTGGCCGAAGCGGTCGTCTGCCACACCGAGCCCGGCCGTTTCCATCTGCTCTATCGCCTGCTCTGGCGCCTGCAATCGGACCGCCGGCTTCTGGAGCTGACGGCGGACAAGGATGTCGCCTGGGCGCGCCTGCTCGCCAAGAACGTCCATCGCGACAGCCACAAGATGACGGCCTTCGTGCGCTTCAAGGAAATCGCCGGGGGCACGGAAGGCCGGCGCCGTTTCTTCGCCTGGTTCGAGCCCTCGCATTTCGTCGTGGCACGCACCGCGCCGTTCTTCCGCCGCCGTTTCGCCGACATGGACTGGATCATCGCCACGCCGAAGGGCACGGCGAGCTGGGATGGCGAAAGCCTGATCTTCGACACGCGCCCCGGCGCGGACCCGGGTCACGGCGATCCGACCGACGATCTCTGGCGCACCTATTATGCGAGCATCTTCAACCCCGCGCGGCTGAAGCTGAAGGCCATGCAGGCGGAAATGCCGAAGAAATACTGGCGGAACCTGCCGGAGGCGGACCTCATTCCGGAGTTGATCGCCAATGCGGAGGCCAATGTGCGCGCCATGGCCGAGCGGGCGGCGAGCGACCCTCCGCTCTTCCATTACCGCCTTCAGGACGCGGCCGGGACGGAGGCGCAGATCGTGCCCGCGGCGGCCGGCACCATCGAGGCCCTGCGCGCCGAGGCGCGGCACTGCACGCGATGCCCGCTGCACTGCACGGCCACGCAGACCGTCTTCGGCGAAGGGCCGCAGGACGCGCGGGTGATGATGGTCGGCGAGCAGCCGGGCGATCAGGAGGACCTTGCCAGCCGCCCCTTCGTCGGACCGGCGGGCAAGGTCTTCGACGCGGTGCTGAAGGAGGCCGGCCTTCCGCGCGACACGCTCTACCTCACCAATGCGGTCAAGCATTTCAAATATGTTCCGCGCGGCAAGCGCCGCATCCACCAGAAGCCGTCGCAGGGCGAGATCGAGCATTGCCGCTGGTGGCTGGCAAAGGAGGTCGCGCTGGTCAGGCCCCGCCTCATCGTCGCGCTCGGCGCCACCGCCGTCTATGCACTCAGCGGCGAGCGCAAGCCGCTCAGCCAGCTGCGCGGCAGGCCGATCGCCATGGAGGGCGACGTCGTGCTCTACCCGACCATCCACCCCTCCTACCTGCTGCGCCTGCCCGACGAAACCGAGCGCCGGCGTCAGCACGCCCTTTTCATCGAGGACATGCAGATGATCCGGCATCTGGGAGAGACGATGGAGGGGATGCAAAAGGCCGGGTGACATCGCCACCCGGCCTCGTTCTTCACCTATCGGCTTCGGCCTTAGAAATACGACTGCAGCGGCCTTACTTCCAACTGGCCCTGCTTGAGGGCCTTGATGGCCTGGGCGGCGGCGGCGGCGCCGGCCATGGTGGTGTAGTAGGGCACCTTCTGCATCAGGGCGGCGCGGCGCAGCGACTTACTGTCCGAGATCGCCTTGTTGCTGTCCGTCGTATTGATGACGAGGCTGACCTGGCGGTTGCGGATGGCGTCCTCGACATGCGGGCGGCCCTCCTGCACCTTGTTGACCTTGACCGCCTCGATGCCGTTTTCGGCAAGGAAACGGGCGGTGCCGGAGGTCGCCATGACCTTGAAGCCGATGTCGGTCAGGAGGCGCACGGCCGTCAGAACGCGCTCCTTGTCCTCGTCGCGCACCGAGACGAAGACCGTGCCTTCACGCGGCAGGTCGACGCCGGCGCCGAGCTGCGACTTGGCGAAGGCCAGCGCGAAGTCGGTGTCAAGGCCGATGACCTCGCCCGTCGAGCGCATTTCCGGGCCGAGCAGCGTGTCGACGCCCGGGAAGCGGGCAAACGGGAACACGGCTTCCTTGACGGCGATGTGCTTGAGGTTGCGCGGGTCCGGCTTTGCGCCATAGGCGGCGATGGCGGCGTCGAGGCCTTCGCCGGCCATGATGCGGGCGGCGATCTTGGCGATCGGCGCGCCGATGGTCTTCGCCACGAAAGGCACCGTGCGCGAGGCGCGCGGGTTGACTTCCAGCACGTAGATCGTGCCGTCCTTGATAGCGTACTGCACGTTCATCAGGCCGCCGACGTTGAGCGCCTTGGCGAGCGCCTTCGTCTGGCGCTCCAGCTCGTCGACGACCGCGCTGGAAAGCGTGTGGACCGGCAGCGAGCAGGCCGAGTCGCCCGAATGGATGCCGGCTTCCTCGATATGCTCCATGATGCCCGAGACGAAGACGTCCTTGCCGTCGCACAGCGCATCGACGTCGACCTCGACCGCGTTCGACAGGTAGCTGTCGAAGAGCAGCGGGTTCTTGCCGAGCAGGGTGTTGATCTGGCCGGTCTTGTCGTTCGGGTAGCGCTGCTTGATGTCCTCGGGAACCAGCTCCGGCACCGTGTCGAGCAGATAGGTTTGCAGCATGGATTCCGAATGGATGATCTGCATGGCGCGGCCACCCAGCACGTACGACGGGCGCACGACCAGCGGGAAGCCGATTTCGGCCGCGACAAGGCGTGCCTGCTCGACGGAGTAGGCGATGCCGTTGTTCGGCTGGGCAAGGTCGAGCTTCTGCAGGAGCTTCTGGAAGCGGTCGCGGTCCTCGGCAAGGTCGATCATGTCGGGGGCGGTGCCGAGGATCGGGATGCCGTTCTTCTCCAGTGCTTCGGCGAGCTTCAGCGGCGTCTGGCCGCCGAACTGCACGATGACGCCGACGACTTCGCCATTGGTCTGCTCGGCCTTCAGGATCTCGATGACGTCTTCGGCCGTCAGCGGCTCGAAATAGAGGCGGTCGGAGGTGTCGTAGTCGGTCGAGACGGTTTCCGGGTTGCAGTTGACCATGATGGCTTCATAGCCGGCATCCTTCAGCGCGAAGGCGGCGTGGCAGCAGCAATAGTCGAACTCGATGCCCTGGCCGATGCGGTTCGGGCCACCGCCGAGGATGACGACCTTCTTGCGGTCGGAAATGCCGGCTTCCGAGCGCGTGGCGCCGGCAAAGGGCGTCTCATAGGTCGAGTACATGTAGGCGGTGGGCGAGGCGAACTCGGCGGCGCAGGTGTCGATGCGCTTGAAGACCGGGCGCACGTCAAGGCCGTTGCGCAGTTCCGCCACTTCCTTCGGGCGCTTGCCGGAAAGGGTGGCGAGGCGTGCGTCGGAGAAACCCATGGCCTTCAGCATGCGCAGGTTCTCGGTGTCCGCTGGCAGGCCGTGCTCGCGGATGCGGGCCTCCATGTCGACGATGGCCTTGAACTGTTCGAGGAACCACGGGTCGATCTTCGAGCCTTCGTGCACTTCTTCCAGCGTGAGGCCGAGGCGCAGCGCCTGAGCGACCATGCGCAGGCGGTCCGGCGTCGGGGTGGAGATGGCGGCGCGGATGGCGTTCCGGTCGTTGCCGTCGCCAAGGCCGGGGATTTCGATCTCGTCGAGGCCGGTCAGGCCCGTTTCGAGGCCGCGCAGCGCCTTCTGCAGCGATTCGGCGAAGGTGCGGCCGATGGCCATGACCTCGCCGACCGACTTCATGGCCGTCGTCAGCGTCGGCTCGGCGCCGGGGAACTTCTCGAAGGCGAAGCGCGGGATCTTGGTGACGACATAGTCGATGGACGGCTCGAAGGAGGCCGGGGTCGCGCCGCCGGTGATGTCGTTCTCCAGCTCGTCCAGCGTGTAGCCGATGGCGAGCTTGGCCGCGATCTTGGCGATGGGGAAGCCGGTGGCCTTCGACGCCAGAGCGGACGAGCGCGAGACGCGCGGGTTCATCTCGATGACGACGAGGCGGCCGTTTGCCGGGTTGACGGCGAACTGCACGTTCGAGCCGCCGGTCTCCACGCCGATCTCGCGCAGCACCGCGATCGAGGCGTTGCGCATGATCTGGTATTCCTTGTCCGTCAGGGTCAAGGCCGGGGCGACGGTGATCGAGTCACCCGTATGCACGCCCATCGGGTCGATGTTCTCGATGGAGCAGATGATGATGCAGTTGTCCGCCTTGTCGCGGACGACCTCCATCTCGTATTCCTTCCAGCCGAGCACGGACTCTTCGATGAGCACTTCCGTCGTCGGGGAGGCGTCGAGGCCGGAATTGACGATCTCGAAGAATTCCGAGCGGTTGTAGGCGATGCCGCCGCCGGTGCCGCCGAGGGTGAAGGACGGGCGGATGATGGCGGGCAGGCCGATCTCATCCAGCGCCTGCGCGCCGATCGCCATGGCGTGGCTCATGTAGCGCTGCTTGCGGTCGGTCTCGCCGAGGTTCCACTGGTTTTCCAGCTCATCCAGCGCCTTGTCGAGCGCATCGCCCGAAAGCTCTGCCTTCAGCTTGGCGCGCTGGGCTTCGTGAACCTTGCGGTCCTGGTCCTTGATCTCGGTGGCGTTGGCGAGCAGCGACTTCGGCGTTTCAAGGCCGATGCGGGCCATCGCCTCGCGGAAGAGCGCGCGGTCTTCGGCCATGTCGATGGCGGCGGGCTTGGCGCCGATCATCTCGACATTGTAGCGTTCGAGCACGCCCATGCGCTTCAGCGAAAGCGCGGTGTTGAGCGCCGTCTGGCCGCCCATGGTCGGCAGCAGCGCGTCGGGGCGCTCCTTGGCGATGATTTTGGCGACGACTTCCGGGGTGATCGGCTCGACATAGGTCGCGTCGGCAAGACCCGGATCGGTCATGATCGTCGCCGGGTTGGAGTTGACGAGGATGACGCGGTAGCCTTCCTCCTTCAGCGCCTTGCAGGCCTGCGTGCCGGAATAGTCGAATTCGCAGGCCTGACCGATAACGATCGGCCCCGCGCCGATGATGAGGATCGATTTCAAATCTTGGCGCTTGGGCATCTCTCTATCCGTTCTTAACGCATTGGGCCGCGCGCGCGTAAACCGGGCCATGGTGCTGGGATCACCGGCCGGGCGCGCATCTATGGTCTTTCAAAGGCTAGAAGCGGCTTATAGGCAAAGGAAGGGGCGAGCGGAACCCCGAAAATCGCCCAATCGACAGGAAAAGTGCGGGGACTTTCCACTGCCGATCCGGGGTGTCGCGAGTGGTTATTGCGCGCGGCCTCAATCGCCGGCCAGAATGCCCGGCAATTACGCGAGGATGCCGTCCCGCGCGCGCAGGCTGATGCGCGGTTCCTGCTTCTTTTCGTCCTGCATCAGCCGGGCGAAGACCACGGTGCGGTCCTCGCGGCTCGCCCAGCCGACATACCAGCCCCATGGGCGGCCATAGTTCAGCGTGCCGTCAGCCTTCCTCGAATAGGCCATGCCGGTCTTGCCCTGTGCCCGCCAGCCATCGGCGATGTCGCGTCCCTCGACGATTTCCATCGCCGAATCCATGGCTTCGGCCGAGACGGGCAATTCGTGGTTCACCAGCTTCTTCAGGAACTCCACCTGCTCGCGCGGCGAGATTTTCAGCGAGGAGGCGATCCAGGCGCGTTCGAGACCGTTGTCCTTGCCGGGATCGCCCGTCATGTCGGCATTGCCGTAGCCGAAGGCTTCGGCATAGTCGCGAAGCTGCTCGAAGCCGAGGAATTCGGTGATGCGCTGCGAATACCAGACGACCGAATATTCCAGCCAGCGCTTCGGCGTCGTCGGCTGGCGCCAGTTCTCGCCGCCCCAGTCCGGATAATCCTTCATGAACGGCAGCACCGGCTCCTCGGCATTCTCCAGGAAGCCGGAATCGTAGCCCATCACGGCGAGCGGCACCTTGAAGGTGGAGGCGGGGGTGAAGCGCGTCTTGCAGTCGCCCTGTTCCAGGATGACTTCGTTGCTCGCCGCATCGGCAACGATCGTACAAATAATACGGGCCTCGGCAGGCATGGCAAAGGCGGCGGCCAGCAGCATGCCGGCCGCGACGGGGCGCAGATCCATCACGTTTTCCTCGCTTTTCGAATGGTTTGTGCATCATGGATAGCAACGCCTTGATCCTCTGGCAAAAGATCAATATTGGTCTCAGCCATTAGGAAAATTGGGGCATCGCCATGGTTCGGCCTTATCTGCCGCTAAATGCCTTCCGGGCTTTCGAGGCCTCCGCCCGGCATCTGAGCTTCACCCGCGCCGCCATCGAGCTGAACGTCACGCAGGCGGCCGTCAGCCACCAGGTGAAGAGCCTGGAGGAGCAGCTCGGCATCGTGCTCTTCAAGCGCTTGCCGCGCGGGCTGATGATCACGGCGGAGGGGGAAAGCCTGCTGCCGGTGCTGCGCGACAGTTTCGACCGCATGGCGGATGTGGTGGAGCGGTTCCGCGGCGGGCATGTGCGCGAAATCCTGACGGTCGGCGCCGTCGGCACCTTCGCCGTCGGCTGGCTGCTGCCGCGGCTTGCCGGTTTTCGCGAGCGTCATCCCTTCGTCGAGGTTCGGCTTTCCACCAACAACAACCGCGTGGACCTTGCCGCCGAAGGCCTCGATTATGCCATCCGCTTCGGCGCGGGCGCCTGGCACGGCACGGATGCGAGCCGCCTCTTCGACGCGCCGCTATCCGTGCTCGCCATCCCCGCGGTCGCGCGCACGCTCAAGGAGCCCGCCGACCTTCTCGGCATGACGCTGCTGCGCTCCTATCGCCGCGACGAGTGGACCCGCTGGTTCGAAGTCGCCGGCCTGCCGCGCACGCCGCCGCCGCAGAACGCCATCGTCTTCGACACGTCGCTCGCCATGATGGAAGCCGTGCTGCAGGGCGCGGGCGTCGGCCTCGCCCCGCCGCTGATGTTCTCGCGGCTCCTTTCTTCCGGCGACGTCGTCCAGCCGTTCCGCACGAGCGTGACGCTCGGCAGCTACTGGCTCACGCGCCTGCAATCGCGCGCCGTCACCCCCGCCATGTCCGCCTTCGCCGCCTGGCTCGAGGCGGCGGTGTCGGAGGAGGGGCTGGCCTGACCGGTCACGTCAGGTTGCGGCGGCGCTCCAGTTCGGCCGCCGTCGGCGTCTCGAACTCGAAGGAGCCGGTGACGACATCGCCGGCGCGGGCATATTTGCTCATGACGATGCCGGAATCGCTGGTGCTCGAACCGGTCAGCGTCAGCGCGCGTGGGAAGGAGGCCTCACCGAACAGCCGCTTGCCCTTGCCGAGGACGACCGGGAAGACGGAGACGTGGATCTCGTCGACGAGGTCGTGTTCGAACAGGGTTTTGAGGAATTCGGTGGAACCCTGCGTCAGGAGATCCGGCCCGTCCTCGCTCTTCAGCCGCTTCACGGCCGCGATGGTGTCCGGCCCGAGCACATGGCTGTTCTGCCAGGTGGGCTTGAAGGCCGAATTGCGGGTCGCGACATATTTATTGATGCGGTCGAAAAGCGGGCCGATCGGGTCGTCCTTCTCCACATAGGGCCAGTGCGCCGCGAAGATGTCGTAGGTCTTGCGGCCGAGCAGGAGGTCGAAGGGCTTTGCGAACAGTTCGCCGATGGAGGCACCCATCTTCTCGTCGAAGAGCGGCGCCGCCCAGCCGCCGAACCTGAAGCCACCGACCGGATCCTCGTCCGGCCCCCCGGGCGCCTGCATGACGCCATCGAGACTGGTGAATGCGGCGACAATGATCTTTCTCATCGGTTTTCTCCTGGCAGGATGATGGGTTGATACCTAGAGACGAACGGCAAAAGGTCGATCCGACAATGCCTGGGGAAAATATCCCGGTCGGTGGGTGTTGCAAGCGATGAGATGCAGCGCTGAGGCCTGCCGGGGCCGCTGCTTTTCATTTTGCATGGCGCCCCGGCAGGCCCTATAAGCTGGTGCTGAGGAACGAATTCACGCGATGAACGTTCGTCGGCAATTCAATGCGGGGAAATGCGCCATGGAATGGAAAGGTCGTCGCCAGTCGGGCAATATCGAGGACCAGCGCGGGGCCGGCGGCAGCAATCCGTTCGGGCGCGGCGGTGGCGGGTTCCGCATTCCGATGGGTGGCGGGCGCCGGGCCGGCGGCGGCGGCATGAGCATCGGCACGATCATCTTCCTCGTCGTCATCTATTTCGTCTTCAAGGCGATGGGCATCGACCTCCTGCAGGTGATGGGCCAGGGCGGCCAGGTCAGCATGCCGGGCTTCGAGCAGACCGAGAGCGCAAGCCGCCGCTCTTCCCCACAGGAGGAGGAGACCAAGGCCTTCATGGCGACCGTGCTCGCCGAGACGGAGGATACCTGGAACGGCATCTTCCAGACGGCCGGCGAGCGCTATGAAGAGCCGAAGATGGTGCTGTTCTCCGGCCAGGTGCAGTCGGCCTGCGGCTTCGCCTCGGCCGCGTCCGGCCCGTTCTATTGCCCTGGAGACCGCAAGGTCTATCTCGACATGAGCTTCTTCGACGAGCTCTCCAGCAAGTTCGACGCCGCCGGTGACTTCGCGCAGGCCTATGTCGTGGCGCATGAAGTGGGCCATCACGTCCAGAACCTCACCGGCGTCCTGCCGCGCTTCAACCAGCAGCGCCAGCGCATGAGCGAGGTCGAGGCCAACCAGATGTCCATCCGCGTTGAGCTCCAGGCCGATTGCTATGCCGGCATCTGGGGCAAGTATACCGAGCAGAAGGGCCTCCTGGAGCGCGGCGACCTCGAAGAGGCGCTGAATGCCGCAACCCAGATCGGCGACGACACGCTGCAGAAGCGCATGCAGGGCTATGTTGTGCCGGAAAGCTTCAACCACGGCACGTCCGAGCAGCGCCGCCGCTGGTTCAAGCGCGGCTTCGACACCGGCCGCGTCGATGCCTGCGACACGTTCAAGGGCGACGTCTGACACCTTCCCAAGAGCCTGATTGACAAAACCCTCCGGCGCTTCGCGCCGGAGGGTTTTGTTTTGCAGCATCAGCAAAACGCATCGGAATCATCAAAAAATTTGCGATGTTCATGGATTGTTTCGCTGAAAAAAGTGAAATAGAACTCGCCGCCTGACATTTTTGCCCGAAAGCGGGCGCCGTTCATTTTCGAGGTCGAACCATGATCGATGCCAGGTCCACCCGGCGCGGGCTTTTTCTCGTCTTCATGATCATGTTCCTCGACGTGATCGGCATCGCCATCATCATGCCGGTGCTGCCGACCTATCTGCGCGAGCTGACGGGCGACGATATCAGCCAGGCGGCCATCGACGGCGGCTGGCTGCTGCTCGTCTATGCCGGCATGCAGTTCCTCTTCGCGCCGTTCATCGGCAACCTGTCGGATCGCTTCGGCCGGCGGCCGGTGCTGCTCGCCTGCATCCTCACCTTCGCCATCGACAACCTGATCTGCGCGCTGGCGACGAGCTACTGGATGCTCTTCGTCGGCCGGGTGCTGGCGGGCATCAGCGGAGCGAGCTTCGGCACGGCCGCCGCCTATATCGCCGACGTCTCGACGGACGAGACGCGGGCGAAGAATTTCGGGCTGATGGGCATCGCCTTCGGCACGGGCTTTGCGCTCGGACCGGTCATCGGCGGCCTGCTGGGCGAATTCGGGCCGCGCATTCCCTTCTACGGCGCGGCGGTGCTCGCTTTCCTCAATTTCGTCGCCGCCTGGCTCCTCCTGCCGGAGAGCCTTGCGCCGGCCAACCGCCGCCGCTTCGAGATCTCCCGTGCCAATCCGCTCGGCGCGCTGATGCAGATGCGCCATTATCCCGGCGTGCTGTGGATCGGCCTCGTCTTCTTCTGCTACTGGCTGGCGCATGCCGTCTATCCGTCCGTCTGGTCCTTCGTCTCGGCGTTCCGCTACGGCTGGAGCGAGGGGCAGATCGGCCTGTCGCTCGGCATCTTCGGTGTCGGCGGCGCCATCGTGATGGGCTTCGTGCTGCCGCGCGTCGTGCCGAAGCTCGGCGAATACCGCACGGCCGTCCTCGGCCTGTTCTTCTCGGTCGTCGGCCTTGCCGGCTATGCCTCCGCCTGGCAGGGCTGGATGGTCTATGCCGTGATCGCGCTGACGGCGCTGGAGGCGCTGGCCGATCCGCCGCTGCGCTCCATCGCCTCGGCCCGCGTGCCGCCCTCCGCGCAGGGGGAATTGCAGGGCGCGCTCACCAGCGTGTCCTCGATCACCACGATCATCGGCCCGCTGATCTTCACGCAGGTCTTCAGCCATTTCACCGGGCCGTCGGCCCCGGCCGTCTTCGCCGGCGCGCCCTTCGCGGTCGCGGCGGTCATCCTCCTCGTCGGCTTCCTGATCTTCGTCGTGAAACTTCGAGGCGCGGGAGCGGGACCCAAGGCGGAAATGACGCCGGAACGCGCCTGAAGCGCTTTCAAACGTGACGTTTCGACGAAATTTTCGCGGGGAGGCCGCCTGGAAAGGCCGGTTTCCCTGCAGTTTTGATGAAAAGATCAAATCTATTCGATTGATCGCGGCCGGAACTTGTGATCGGAAGCGATGCGAAAGTGAGAACTATCATGCACATGGCACCGCATCGCGAGGAGAATGGCTGGCGCGCGCATTTCCGCGCGACCTTTGCGCTCGGCATTCCGCTGATCGGCGCGCAGCTCGCCCAGCTCGGCATTCACACGACGGACGTCGTCATCCTCGGCCGCCTCGGCGCCGCGCATCTGGCGGCGATCGTGCTGTCGAGCCAGTTCTTCTTCACGCTGTTCATCCTCGGCTCGGGCTTTGCCAATGCCGTCATGCCGATGGTGGCGCAGGTCTATGGCCGCGGCGATACCGTCTCCGTGCGCCGCTCCGTGCGCATGGGCATGTGGGTCGTGCTGATCTATGCGGCGCTGATGATACCGATCTTCTACAACGCGGAAAACATTTTGCTTTATGCCGGCCAGAAGCCGGAGGTGGCGGCGCTCGCCGGCAGCTACCTGAAGATCGCTCAATGGGGCATTGCCCCGGCGCTGCTCTTCATGACGCTGCGCGGTCTCGTCAGCGCGCACGGACGGGCGGGCATCGTGCTCTATGTCACGATCATCATCCTGTCGGTCAACGCCTTCTTCGCCTATGCGCTGGTGCTCGGCCGTTTCGGCTTTCCGGCCATGGGCATGGAAGGGGCGGCGATCGTCTCCTTCGGCGTCAACGTGCTGAGCTTCCTGCTGATCACCGCCTATATCCAGCTGCGGCCGGAGATGCGGCGCTATGAGCTTTTCGTGCGGTTCTGGCGGCCGGACTGGCCGGCCTTCCGCGAGGTCGTGCAGCTCGGCCTGCCGATCGGCTTCACCATGCTGGCGGAAGTCAGCCTGTTTACCGGCGCCTCGCTGCTGATGGGCAATATCGGCACGCTGGAGCTTGCCGCCCACGGTATCGCGCTCCAGCTCGCCTCCGTCGCCTTCATGATCCCGCTCGGCCTCGCGCAGGCCGGCACGGTGCGCGTCGGCGTGGCGCATGGCCGCGGTGACCATCTCGGCGTCGTGCGTTCGTCCTGGGCGGTGCTGGTCGTGGCGGCCTGCATCGCGGTCGGGGGCGGCCTGCTCTTCGCACTCATCCCGACCACGCTCGCCTCCGTCTTCCTCGATAAGGGGGGCAAGGATTCGGCCGCCGTGCTGGCGATTGCCGGCCCCTTCGTGGTGATCGCCGGCATCTTCCAGCTCGTCGACGGCCTCCAGGCGATTGCCGCCGGCCTGCTGCGCGGCCTCAAGGACACGCGCATCCCCATGGTGCTGGCGCTGATCTCCTATTGGCCGATCGGCTTCTTCTGCGCCTGGTTCTTCGCCTTCCCGGCCGGCTTTGGCGGCATCGGCATCTGGTTCGGCTTCGTCGGCGGCCTCGCCGCCGCCGCCGTCCTGCTCAACTGGCGCTTCTACCGGCTGGTAAGGCAGCGGAGCGCGGCATAGCCGGGCGGGCGTGCGAACCTCAAGCGTGCCGCACGTTCCGGCAGGTTCGCGCGCCCGCAAGAAGCTGTTCTAAAAGCGTTTTTTAGAACGGTTTCTCCGCGAGCAGGATACGACCATCCTTTCCCGCAAGGTTCGCGTTTCCGTGACGCTTTTGTATGGTCGCGGAAGATGTTATCGGCTGGCAGTCATTCCCTTGCGGGAGTGTGGGTTGAAACGTCCCCCAGGGCGAATGTCATGGGCATCGGCTGGTCATTCCCTTGCGGGAGTGTGGGTTGAAACGCGGCCGATGGTGAGTTCGCGTCCAAGTGCCATGGTCATTCCCTTGCGGGAGTGTGGGTTGAAACCCGCGGAGCCGCAGTGCGCCCCCGCTCCACCTTGCGTCATTCCCTTGCGGGAGTGTGGGTTGAAACGCGGCGAGATCGCCGACGAGCGCAAGCGCCTGCGTCATTCCCTTGCGGGAGTGTGGGTTGAAACGCGGACAAGCTGGTGAAGAGGGGTGCCCAATTGGGCGTCATTCCCTTGCGGGAGTGTGGGTTGAAACCATTCAGGGGGAGCGCCAAAGATCAGGGAAAACAGTCATTCCCTTGCGGGAGTGTGGGTTGAAACGACGCCACCGGCAACGGTGCCAGCCACGCCGAAGCGTCACTCCCTTGCGGGAGTGTGGGTTGAAACGCTGGAACTCGCCGACCAACTCGGGGCTCCGAGTCACTCTCTTGCGGGAGTGTGGGTTGAAACTTGGCGCAGAAGCCCGAGGTGCCGAAGCCCGAGGGTCACTCCCTTGCGGGAGTGTGGGTTGAAACTGCTTCACGCCGGCAACGGTGTAGGGCTGGGAATGTCACTCCCTTGCGGGAGTGCGGGTTGAAACGCCGGTCTTGTCCGCTGGATCGATGGCCGCATGGGTCACTCCCTTGCGGGAGTGTGGGTTGAAACCGGATCATCGCGTAGGTGCGCGGATCCTCGGCGGATCACTCCCTTAGGGGAGTGTGGATTGAAACGACGCATGGGCATCGACCTTCGGCGATACGGCGACCGTCGTTCCTCCAAAACCAAAAGGCCCCGGACTGCAATCCGGGGCCTTTCGTCTGAACCGCTAGGCGCTTACGCGCGTTCCGGAATGGCTTCCTCGCCCTTCTTCTCGCGCACGAGATTGATGAAGCGGCGGAAGAGATAGTGGCTGTCCTGCGGGCCGGGGGAGGCTTCCGGGTGGTGCTGCACGGAGAAGACCGGCTTGCCGACGAGGCGCAGGCCGCAGTTCGTGCCGTCGAAGAGCGAGACGTGGGTCTCTTCCACGCCTTCCGGCAGGGACGAGGAGGCGACGGCGAAGCCGTGGTTCATCGAGACGATCTCGACCTTGCCGGTCGTGTGGTCCTTCACCGGATGGTTGGCGCCGTGATGGCCCTGGTGCATCTTCTCGGTCGTGGCGCCGACGGCAAGGCCGAGCATCTGGTGGCCGAGGCAGATGCCGAAGACCGGGATGCCCGTCTCGATCAGCGTCTTGATGACCGGCACGGCATATTCGCCTGTCGCGGCCGGGTCGCCCGGGCCGTTGGAGAGGAAAATGCCGTCGGGCTTCTGGGCGAGCACGTCGTCGGCGCTGGACGTCGCCGGCATGACGGTGACCTTGCAGCCGAGGCCGGTGAAGAGGCGCAGGATGTTGCGCTTCACGCCGTAGTCGAGGGCGACGATGTGGTACTTCACGTCGCCGTCCGTAAGGTCCTCGTGGCCTTCGTTCCACACCCAGGGCTTCTCGCTCCAGCGCGAGGACTGGCCGGAGGAGGCGACCTTGGCGAGGTCGAGGCCGACGAGGCCGCTCCAGGCCCTGGCTTCCGCCTTCAGCGTCTCGATGTCGAAGACGCCGTTCGGGTCGTGCGCAATGACGGCGTTCGGCGCGCCGTTCTCGCGGATCCAGGCGGTCAGTGCGCGCGTGTCGATGCCGGAAAGGCCGATGATGCCGCGGGCCTTTAGCCAGGCATCGAGGTGCTTTGCCGAGCGGTAGTTCGACGGGTCGGTGATGTCGGCCTTGAAGATCGTGCCGACGGCGCCGTGGCGGGCGGCGGGGGTCAGGTCCTCGATGTCCTCGTCATTGGCGCCGATATTGCCGATATGCGGGAAGGTGAAGGTGACGATCTGGCCGAGATAGGAGGGGTCGGTCAGGATTTCCTGGTAGCCCGTCAGTGCCGTGTTGAAGCAGACTTCCGCCGTCACCTTGCCGGTGGCGCCGATGCCCTTGCCTTCGATCACCGTGCCGTCGGCAAGAACGAGCAGGGCGGTCGGCTTTTCGGTGGTCCATGCGGGGGTCGAGGTCATAATCATCCCGTTTCCGGCACCGGGCGTGCGGCTTGAAAGCCGATGGGCCGGGTACCATTTAAGTCGCAGGCAAAGGCGCGCGGAAACCCGCGTTGGTTCGCCCTGATTGCCAATTTTCGTGCAGGTGCCGGAAAATAGACAAAGCAGGGGGCGGGGTCAACCATTGCCTCAAGAATTGCGTGGATTTATAAAGCGTTGAAAATCAAGCGCTTGCGCAATCTGTTTGCCGGCAGAGCCTTTGCCGGTCTATGAGCATGCACAATCGAACGACGATCGAGGCCCTGCCGCGCATCCGGCGCGGACAGCCTCTTATGGAGAAAAGAATGCGCGAGACCATCGCAAACGCCCTCAAGGACGCCCTCAAGGCCAAGGACGCCTGTCGTGTTTCCACGCTGCGCCTGATCCAGGCGACGCTGAAGGACCGCGACATCGCCAACCGCGGTGTCGGCAAGGGCCCCGTGGAAACCGACGAACTGCTGCAGATCCTCGCCAAGATGATCAAGCAGCGCGAGGAATCCGCCAAGATCTTCGCCGAGAACGGCCGCCCGGAACTCGCCGCCCAGGAGCGCGAGGAAATCAAGGTCATCGAAGGTTTCCTGCCCGAGCAGATCTCCGAGGGCAAGATGAAGGACCTCATCGCGGCCGCCATCGCCGAGATCGGCGCGCAGGGCCTGCGCGACATGGGCAAGGTGATGGCCGTGCTCAAGGAGCGCTATCCCGGCCAGATGGACTTCGCCAAGGCCTCCGGCGTGGTGAAGGACCTGCTGAAGTAAACCGGTGAAACGGATTCGAGAAGAGGGCGGCTTCGGTCGCCCTTCTTCGTTTCAACACGCATTCCGTGCGGGGCGTGGGAACCAAAAGCAAAGCGCGGCGTTATACCCGATGGACAGGAGCCCGGCGAGACCGCGTTAATCGTGCATCGGCTGGCCCCGGCGAAGTGCATATCGTGCCGCCGGACTTGTTGCAGCGTCGTCACCGGTGGCCGTTTCGTCAAACGGAGCCCGGTTCCATGCGCGTCGTTTTCCTTGCCTCTCTCGCCCTTGCCCTTGCAGGTCCCGCCATCGCGCACGATGCCGCGAGCGGCTGGCAATACGAGATGTTCTGCTGCAACGGCAACAGCCACAACGGCGATTGCCAGATGATCCCGGCGACCACGGTGCGCATCGTCGAGGGCGGCTATCAGGTGACGCTCGCGCCCGGCGACCACCGTCTCGCCACCCGCCGCCACATCTTCCGCCTCTCGCAGGACAGCGCCCGCCGCTCGCAGGATGGCGAATACCATCTCTGCCTCTACCCGACCGAGGACACGCCGCGCTGTTTCTATGCGCCGGACATGGGTTTTTGACACGGCGGATTTGAGGTCCGGCCTGTGAATTGCTGTGGGTGGGCGACTATCGCTGGCGGCGGGGCGCTTGCATGGTTATATGGACCTCGACCGAGGTACCCATGCGTTTTTCCAATGCCTTCCTGGACGAGATCCGTGACCGCGTCTCCATTTCGGAGGTGATCGGCAAGCGCGTGACGTGGGACCGCAAGAAGACCAATGTCTCGCGCGGCGACTACTGGGCGTGCTGCCCGTTCCACGGCGAGAAGTCGCCGTCGTTCCACTGCGAGGATCGCAAGGGCCGCTACCATTGCTTCGGCTGCGGCGTCTCGGGCGATCACTTCCGCTTCCTCACCGATCTCGACGGGCTGTCCTTCCCGGAGGCCGTGCAGCAGATCGCCGACCTAGCCGGCGTCGCGATGCCCCAGCCGGACGCGCAGGCCGAGCAGCGCGAGAAGGAACGCATGGGCCTCGTCGAGGTCATGGAAATGGCGGCGCGTTTCTTCCAGGACCAGTTGCAGACGCCGGCGGGTGCGAAGGCGCGCGCATATCTGCGCGACCGCGGGCTGACGGGCCGTACCATCGAGACCTTCCGCCTCGGCTATGCCTCGGACAGCCGCAACGCGCTCAAGGAATTCCTGGCCGGCAAGGGCGTGCCGAAGGAGGCGATCGAGGCCTGCGGCCTCGTCGTGCATGGCCCGGAGATTCCGGTCTCCTACGACCGCTTCCGCGACCGCATCATGTTCCCCATCCTCTCAGTGCGGGAAAAGGTCATTGCCTTCGGCGGGCGGGCCATGTCGCCGGATGCGCCGGCGAAATACCTCAACTCCAACGAGACGGAGCTCTTCCACAAGGGCAGCGTGCTCTACAACCATGCCCGCGCCCGCAAGAGCGCCGGCCGCGCGGGCAACACTCCCCAGGACGAAAAAGCCGCGGGCACGATCATCGTCGTCGAAGGCTATATGGACGTGATCGCGCTCTACCAGGCCGGCATCGAGAATGCCGTCGCCCCGCTCGGCACGGCGCTGACGGAAAACCAGCTCGAACTGCTGTGGAAGATGACGCCGCAGCCGGTGCTCTGCTTCGACGGCGACGGGGCGGGCATTCGTGCGGCGAACCGCGCCGCCGATCTGGCGCTGCCCTTCATCAAGCCGGAACGGACCGTGCGCTTCGCCCTGCTTCCGGACGGCAAGGACCCGGACGATCTCGTGCGTCACGAGGGCCGCGCGCCCTTCGACAAGGTGCTGGCCGGCGCCCGACCGCTCGACGAGATGATCTGGAACCGCGAAGTGCAGGGCGCGAGCTTCGACACACCGGAAAGCCGGGCCGCGCTCGAAGCGCGCCTGCGCCAGATCACGGGCGCGATCGCCGACGAGGACGTGCGTCGCCATTACCAGCAAGGCATGCGCGACCGGCTGAACGCCTTCTTCCGTCCAGCCCCGCGGCAGGGCGGCGGCGGATTTTCCGGCAACCGGCAGGGCAGGGGCGGCGGGCGCGGCGCGCCGCAGGGTAGCGCCGTGCCGTCAGGCATTTCCGACCGGCTCGCCCGCTCGGCGCTGGTGCGCGGCGCGCAGGACCTGCCTGCCCTGCGCGAAAGCGTGCTGGCGCTCACCGTCGTCAACCATCCCGGCCTGTTCTTCAGCGATTACGATGAGATCGCCATCATCGAATACGAGAACCGCGACCTCCAACGCCTCTGGTCGTCGCTGCTCGGCACCGCCGGCTCCATCGGCGCGCGGCTCGATCGCGCGCGCCTCGTCGAGGAGCTGGAGGCGGCCGGATTCGAGGCGCTGCTCAAGGGTCTCGACCAGCAGATCCGCAATTCCCGCCTGTGGACCGCGACGGCGGAAGCGGCCCCGGAAGACGCCCGCGAAGGCTTCCTGCAGGCGCTCGCCCTTCACAAGCGCACCCGCGCCCTGCTCTGGCAGCGCCGCGAGCTGGAACGCGAACTCGCCATGGCTACGGAAGAGGGCGACGGCGAGCGGGTGCCGCAGATCCTGCGCGCGCTTCAGGAAGTACAGCTCGAGACCGTGCGCATGGAAAACCAGGAAGCCATTATCGAGGGGTTCGGCGTGCTGTCCGGCCGCGTGAAAGGGCCGGCGGGGAAATAGGCGTTTTCTCCTCTTCTCAATCTTCTTGCAACCCACCCTTAAATAAGAACAAATCAAGAACATTGTGTGCGAAAGCGAAACACGAGGGCTGGGTGGTTGCCGTGGGTTCCGGCTTGGCCAGAATGGGGGTAGAAAGTGCAGGTCATGATTCAAGCAGATTCCTCCCGTTCCCTGTCGGCACTGTTCGACGCGCAGGCCGCAAGCCCGCTCGATGTGCTCAAGCGCGTCTATGGCTACGATGCCTTCCGCGGCAAGCAGGAGGCGGTCGTCGAGCATGTGGCGGCGGGCGGCGATGCCGTCGTCCTCTTCCCGACCGGCGCGGGCAAGTCGCTGTGCTTCCAGATCCCGGCGCTGTGCCGCACGGGCGTCGGCATCGTCATCTCGCCGCTGATCGCCCTGATGCGCGATCAGGTCGAGGCGCTGAAGCAGCTTGGCGTCAGGGCGGCGGCGCTGAACTCCTCCCTCTCGCGCGACGAATTCTTCGCGGTGCGCGATGCCATGCGGGCCGGCGAACTCGATCTTCTCTACGTCACGCCGGAGCGCATCGTCACGGACGGTTTCGCCGAGCTCGTCGCCGACGCCCGCATCGCGCTCTTCGCCATCGACGAGGCGCATTGCGTCTCTCAGTGGGGCCACGACTTCCGGCCGGAATACCGCACGCTCGGCATGCTCGGCGAGCGCTATCCCGGCGTGCCGCGTATCGCGCTAACGGCGACGGCCGACCCGCACACGCGCGAGGACATCATCGAGCGTCTCGGCCTTCAGGATGCCGAGGTCTTCACCACCAGCTTCGACCGGCCGAACATTGCCTACGAGATCGCCGAGCGCGACCAGCCGCGCCAGCAACTGCTTCGCTTCCTGTCGCGTCATCAGGGCGAGAGCGGCATCGTCTACTGCCTGTCGCGCGCCAAGGTGGAGGACACCGCCGACTGGCTGAACACGCAGGGCATTCGCGCGCTGCCGTACCATGCGGGTTTCGACCGCGCGGTGCGCGACGCCAACCAGGATGCCTTCCTCAAGGAAGAAAACCTCTGCCTCGTCGCCACCGTCGCCTTCGGCATGGGGATCGACAAGCCGGATGTGCGCTATGTCGCCCATCTCGACCTGCCGGGTTCGGTGGAGGCCTATTACCAGGAGACGGGCCGCGCCGGGCGTGACGGCCTGCCGTCCGACGTGTGGATGGCCTATGGCATGGCGGATGTCGTGCAGCGCCGCAAGATGATCGACGAGGGCAACGCGGCCGACGAGATCAAGCGCATCGAGCGGGCCAAGCTGATGGCGCTGCTCGCCATCTGCGAGACGGCGGGCTGCCGGCGCCAGGCGATCCTCGCGCATTTCGGCGAATCCCATGCCGGCCGCTGCGGTAATTGCGATACCTGCCGCAACCCGGTCGAGACCTGGGACGGCACGGAGGCCGCCATCAAGGCGCTCGCAGCCGTCTACCGCACCGGCGAGCGGTTTGGCGCGGGGCATCTCATCGATGTGCTGATGGGATCGGTCAACGAGAAGACCGAGCGCTTCGGCCACACGGAAATGCCGGTCTTCGGGGCGGGCAAGGATATCGCGCCGCGCATCTGGCAATCGATTTTCCGGCAATTGCTGGCCGGCGGGCTCGTCAGCGTCGACCATGCCGCCTTCGGCGCGCTGAAGCTGGAACCGGAGGCGCGCGCCGTCTTCCGCCACGAGCGGCAGGTGCTGTTCCGCAAGGACCGGCCACAGACGGGCCGCAAGGCCAAGGGCGGCGGCTCGCCCGCCGCGCGCGAGCGCTCCAACCTTGCCGGTTCCGACCGCGAGCTTTTCGAACTGCTGCGCGCCGAACGCCTTTCGATCGCCAAGGACCTCGACGTGCCGCCCTATGTCGTCTTCCCGGATACGACGCTGATCGCGCTCGCCAAGGAGCGCCCGCGCGACCGTGAGGAACTATTGGACATTCCCGGCATCGGCGTTTCCAAGCGCGACCGGTTCGGCGACGCCTTCCTGGCGGTCATCGAGGAATTTGCCGGCTGAGGCTTTTTTGAAACGCCCTGTCGGAACGTTCGGCGGTGCTTCGTCCTTGCTGTAGGTCAGCAAGGAGGACGTCACGATGAAAGTCACCCAGCATCTCTGGTTCGCGAAAGACATGGAGGCCGCCATCGGCTTCTACGCCTCGCTTATTCCCGGCTCCTCGGTCCATTGGGTCTCGCCGCTGCCGGCCGAAACGCCGAGCGGCCCGCCCGGCAGCGTCAAGATCGCGAGCTTCACGCTCGGCGATCAGCGCTACATGGCCATCGAGGCCGGCCCGCTCGACCCGTTCAACCACAGCTTCTCCATCATGGTCGAATGCGAGACGCAGGGCGATCTCGACCGGCTCTGGGATGCGCTGAAGGAGGGCGGCTCGGTGGAGCAATGCGGCTGGCTCAAGGACCGCTGGGGCCTCTCCTGGCAGATCGCGCCGGCCCGGCTCGGCGAATTGATGAACGATCCGGACCAGGCGAAGGTCAAACGCGTCACCGAGGCCATGCTGAAAATGGTCAAGCTCGACATCGCCCCGCTGGAGGCGGCGGCGGCGGGATGAAGGGCAGCCCCAGCGTTACATCCGCACCGTCATTCCCCCATCCACCACCAGCACATGGCCGTTGACGAAGGAGGCGGCGTCGCTGGCGAGGAAGAGGGCGGCGCCGGCGATCTCGTCGGCGCGGGCCCAGCGCTGGACCGGGATGCGCTGGCGCACGAAGGGCATCAGCTCCTCGTTGGCGGCCATGGCCGCATTGGTTTCCGTCGCGAACCAGCCGGGTGCGATGGCGTTGCTGGTGATGCCGTCGGGGCCGTATTCGACCGCCATGCTGCGCATCAGGCCGGTGAGGCCCTGCTTGGCGGCGGGGTAGATGCCGTCGTTCGGCATGGCCACATGGCCACCGATCGAGGTGATGGAAATCAACCGTCCGTGGCCGTTGCGCTTCATGAGCGCGGCGGCGTCGCGCGAAAGGCTGGCGGCGGCCGAAAGGTCGGTGCGGATCAGGTCGTCGATCGCCTCGTCGTCCATCTCGGATAGCGGCCGGCGGTCGCGGGCGCCGACATTGTTGACGAGCACATCGAGGCGGCCGTGCCGGCGCTCGATCTCGCCGAGCGCCGCGCGCTGGGCGGCGCGGTCGGCAATGTCGAAGGCGGCGGCCGTCGCACTGCCGCCGGCCGCGGCGATCCTGGCGACGGCCTCCTCCAGGGTCGCGGCCGTCCGTCCCGTGACGACCACATGCGCGCCGGCCTCCGCCAGCGCCCTGGCGATCTCGAAGCCGAGGCCGCGCCCGCCGCCGGTGACGAGGGCGACGCGGCCCTTCTGGGAAAACCTGTCCAATATCGTCATCGCCCGCATCCTTTCGTGGCGCCAACGGACAGGGGCGAGGCGTGCCTGTCAACCCCGATGGCGGTGCGTGCGGCTTTGTCCTTTGGCAAAAAAGACGCTATGTCGCCCGTCTGAAAGGATTCCCGCCATGGCCCAGAACATCTACGACCAGCCTGCCTTCTTCGAAGGCTACAGCAGCCTTCCGCGCTCGGTTCACGGGCTGGCGGGGGCGGCGGAATGGGAATCGGTGCGCGCGCTGCTGCCCGATCTCAAGGATCGGCGGATCGTCGATCTCGGTTGCGGTTTCGGCTGGTTCGCGCGCTATGCGGCGGAGCAGGGCGCGCAGAGCGTGCTCGGCCTCGACCTTTCGGAGAATATGATCGCCCGGGCGAAGGCGGAGACGGCCTCGCCCGCCGTGCGCTACGCGATCGCCGATCTCGACAGGCTCGACCTGCCGGAAGGCGGTTTCGACTTTGCCTATTCGTCGCTCGCCTTTCACTATATCGCAGATTTCGACCGGCTGGTGCGGACCGTCCATGCCGCGCTCGTTGCGGGCTCGTCCTTCGTCTTCACCATCGAGCACCCGCTCTACATGGCGCCTTCCGCGCCGGACTGGGCGGAGGTGGGCGGGAAAACGGTCTGGCCGGTCGACGGCTATCTCGTCGAGGGACCGCGCACGACCGACTGGCTCGCCAAGGGCGTCGTCAAACATCACCGTACACTCGGTACCACGCTGAACGCGCTGGTGGCGGCGGGTTTTGTTATTCGCCATGTCGAGGAATGGCGGCCGAGCGCGGCGCAGCTTGCCGAGCACCCGGAATGGCAGGTGGAACTCAACCGGCCGATGTTCCTGCTCATCGCCTGCGATCGCCCCTGAAAACAGCGCTGCGGCCCTTTACGCGGGCCGTCGCTGCGCTAGAACTATCCTCGTGGAGCAATTCGCCGGCATCACGATCAAAAAGACAGGCCGGCGCATATCGGAAGGGGAGCCGAGCCCATGAGCCGACCGACATTGCCGCTGGACGGCGCCTGCCGCTGCGGGAAGGTGAAAATCCGCATCAGCGCGCCGCCGATGATCACCATGGCCTGCCATTGCACCGGCTGCCAGCGCATGTCCGGCAGCGCCTATTCGCTGAGCGCGGCGATCCCGGCCGAAGGGTTCTCCGTCATCGCGGGCGAGCCGGTGGTTGCCGGTGCCAGCCCGGAGGCCGGGCATCATTTCTGCCCGGACTGCATGACATGGATGTTCACCCGCCCGGCGGGGCTCGATTTCTTCGTCAATGTTCGGCCGACCATGCTGGACGATGTCAGCTGGTACAGCCCCTTCGTCGAGACCTATACGAGCGAACAGCTCCCCTGGGCGACAACGCCGGCCGCCCACAGCTATGAGAAGTTTCCGCCGATGGAGGACTTCGAGCCGCTGATGGCCGCCTATGCGGCGCGCGTGGCGTAAGACGCGGCCCTTCGCCGTTCCCGATCTCCCGTAATTTACGAGTGTGCCCATGACCTCCGCCTTCATCGCCCATCTCAAATCCGAAATCGAAGGCCTCAAGTCCGGCGGCCTCTACAAGGCCGAGCGCGTCATCACCTCCAAGCAGGCCGGCGAGATCGCGGTCGCCTCGGGCGAGCGCGTGCTGAACTTCTGCGCCAACAACTATCTCGGCCTTGCCGACAACGAGGAACTGGTCGAGGCCGGCAAGCAGGCGCTCGACCGTTACGGCTACGGCATGGCCTCGGTGCGCTTCATCTGCGGTACGCAGGAAGAGCACAAGCAGCTCGAGGCGCGCATCTCCTCGTTCCTCGGGCTGGAGGATACGATCCTCTATTCCTCCTGCTTCGATGCGAACGGCGGCCTCTTCGAGACGCTGCTTTCCGAGGAGGACGCCATCATTTCCGATGCGCTGAACCATGCCTCGATCATCGACGGCGTGCGGCTCTCCAAGGCGAAGCGCTTCCGCTACGCCAACAACGACATGGCTGCGCTGGAGGAAGAACTGAAGAAGGCGGAAGGCAGCCGCTTCAAGATGATCGCGACCGACGGCGTCTTCTCGATGGACGGCATCATCGCCAACCTTCAGGGCGTCTGCGACCTTGCCGAAAAATACGGCGCGATGGTCATGGTGGACGACAGCCATGCCGTCGGCTTCGTCGGTAAACATGGCCGCGGCTCGGCGGAGCATTGCGGCGTCGAGGGCCGCGTCGATATCATCACCGGCACGCTCGGCAAGGCGCTGGGCGGTGCCTCTGGCGGCTATACGTCGGGCAAGCGCGAGGTGGTGGAGTGCCTGCGCCAGCGTTCGCGGCCCTATCTCTTCTCCAACACGCTCGCCCCGGTCATCGCCGCCGCCTCGCTGAAGGTCTTCGACCTGATCGACAATGGCGATGCGCTGCGCAAGCGCCTTTACGGCAATGCCGACCTCTTCCGGGCGGAGATGACGAAGCTCGGCTTCACGCTTGCCGGGGAGGGGCATCCGATCATTCCTGTGATGCTGGGCGACGCCGCGCTGGCGCAGGAAATGGCGAGCCGCATGCTGGAAAAGGGCGTCTATGTCATCGGCTTCTCCTTCCCCGTCGTGCCTCGGGGGCAGGCGCGCATCCGCACCCAGATGTCGGCGGCGCATAGCGAAGCCGATGTTCGCAAAGCGATTCAAGTCTTCGCGGAAGTCGGCCGCGACCTTGGCGTCATTTGAAGAGTCTTCTGAATCCCTTGCGGAGGTTTCGTCATGTCGAACATGATGCGTGCGCTGGTTAAAGCAAAACCTGAAGTCGGCCTTTGGATGGAGAACGTGCCGGTGCCGGAGGTCGGGCCGAACGACGTGCTGATCCGGGTGAAGAAATCAGCGATCTGCGGCACGGACGTGCATATCTGGAACTGGGACCATTGGGCGCAGAAGACCATTCCGGTGCCGATGGTCGTCGGCCATGAATTCGTCGGCGAGATCGCCGAGATCGGCTCGTCCGTCACCAAATACCATGTCGGCGAGCGAGTCTCGGGCGAGGGGCACATCGTCTGCGGCAAGTGCCGCAACTGCCGCGCCGGGCGCGGGCACCTCTGCCACTACACGAAGGGCGTCGGCGTCAACCGGCCGGGCTCCTTCGGCGAGTTCGTGTGCATCCCCGAGCACAATGTCGTGCCGATCCCCGACGACGTGCCGGACGAGGTGGCGGCGATCTTCGATCCGTTCGGCAATGCCGTGCACACGGCGCTCTCCTTCGACCTCGTCGGCGAGGACGTGCTCGTCACCGGCGCCGGGCCGATCGGCATCATGGGGGCGATGGTGGCGAAACGCTCCGGCGCGCGCAAGGTCGTCATTACCGACATCAATCCGGTGCGCCTCGACCTTGCCCGCAAGGTCGGCATCGATCATGTGGTCGATGCGTCGAAGCAGGACCTTGCCGAGGTCATGACGGAAATCGGCATGACGGAGGGGTTCGACGTCGGGCTCGAAATGTCCGGTGCGCCACCGGCCTTCCGCTCGATGATCGACACGATGAACAATGGCGGCAAGATCGCCATCCTCGGCATCGCGCCCGATGGTTTCGGCATCGACTGGAACAAGGTGATCTTCAAGATGCTGACGCTGAAGGGCATCTACGGCCGCGAGATGTTCGAGACCTGGTACAAGATGATCGCCTTCGTGCAGGGCGGGCTCGACCTTTCGCCGATCATCACCCACCGGATCGGGATCGACGAATTCCGGGACGGCTTCGAGGCGATGCGCTCGGGCAATTCCGGCAAGGTCGTCATGGATTGGCACTGACGCATGTTGCGCAAAAGTGCGTAGCGGTTTTGCGACAACGACATGCGCCAAAGATCAGAAGGAGAAACGCGATGAAATACGAGGGAAGCTGCCATTGCGGCAAGATCGCCTTCGAGGTCGAGGGCGAGTTCGATACGGGGCTCGACTGCAACTGTTCCATGTGCCGCCGGCGCGGCGGCCTGCTCGCCTTCGTGCCGCGGGAAATGCTGGTGCTGACGACCCCGGAAGAAAACGTGTCGACCTACACGTTCAATCGCCATGCCATCCAGCATCATTTCTGCGCCACCTGCGGCATCGCGCCCTATGGGGAGGGCAAGGATCCGAAAGGAAACAGCATGGCGGCGGTCAATCTGCGCTGCCTGCCGGCGGTCGATCTTGAGACACTGACGATCACCAAGGTGGATGGACGCTCGTTCTGAAACCTTCGCGTGCGAATCGCCGTGCGGGCGGCTGTGGGTGTGCCAAGGCTGCGGGCTCTTGTCTTTCGGGGATTTGCGCCTACATGAAGGCTCAATCGCCCGGATCCGCCGACAGTCCTGTCCGCGAAGCCGAATCGGAACCTTTTGCGGCTTTTTTGCCGGAAAAGCTTGACGTAACCGAAAATTCTGGGAATCACCATTGTTGGCTGTGAAGGAATGGGTACGGCGGATCGGGAAGTCATGTCAATTGTGCTGCATCGGCGGCACGTCCACCATCCCGCGGGCCGGGATGTGGTTAATCGAGATTTAATTGTCAATCCGTTAGGTCAGGGACGCTGATAAGCGATTGCGCATGCCGAAGGGCGATCGGCTGCGGAAACCCTAACCGCTTGAAAACTGGATGATCAGGAAAGCGACGAAATAAATGGCGACAAAGGTCAAAGAGAACGAGGAAGTCGAAAACGAACGCGAAGGCGCATCCGACGGCCCTCTTCTCGATCTTTCCGATGATGCAGTCAAGAAGATGATCAAGGCCGCCAAGAAGCGTGGCTATGTCACGATGGACGAGCTGAATTCCGTCCTGCCCTCCGAGGAAGTCACCTCGGAGCAGATCGAGGACACGATGGCCATGCTCTCGGATATGGGCATCAACGTCATCGAGGACGAGGACGCCGAAGAGGCGAACCAGGGCGGCGACGACGAGGGCGGCGACGACGACAACGAGAGCGAAGGCGGGGAAATCGCCAACTCCGGCGGCACCGCGCTTGCGACCGCCAAGAAGAAAGAGCCGACCGACCGCACGGACGACCCGGTGCGCATGTACCTGCGCGAGATGGGCTCGGTCGAGCTCCTGTCGCGCGAGGGCGAAATCGCCATCGCCAAGCGCATCGAGGCTGGCCGCGAGACGATGATCGCCGGCCTCTGTGAGAGCCCGCTGACGTTCCAGGCCATCATCATCTGGCGGGATGAACTCAACGAAGGCCAGACGCTTCTGCGCGAGATCATCGACCTCGAGACGACCTATTCCGGTCCCGAGGCGAAGGCTGCCCCGCAGTTCCAGAGCCCGGAAAAGATCGAGGCCGACCGCAAGGCGGCCGAGGAGAAGGAAAAGAACCGCCGGCCGCGCGCCGCCAACGACGACGACATCACCAATGTCGGCGGCGAGGGCCTGCCGCCGGAGGAAGAGGAAGAGGACGACGACGAGTCGAACCTGTCGCTCGCCGCCATGGAAGCGGAACTGCGCCCGCAGGTCATGGAGACGCTCGACACGATCGCCGAGACCTACAAGAAGCTGCGCAAGCTGCAGGACCAGCAGGTGGAAGCCCGCCTGCAGGCGACCGGCACGCTCTCGCCTGCCCAGGAGCGCCGCTACAAGGAGCTCAAGGACGAGCTGATCACGGCCGTCAAGTCGCTGTCGCTCAACCAGAACCGCGTCGACAGCCTCGTCGAGCAGCTCTACGACATCAACAAGCGCCTTGTGCAGAACGAGGGCCGCCTGTTGCGTCTGGCCGAGAGCTACGGCGTCAAGCGCGACTCGTTCCTGGAGCAGTACAACGGTGCGGAACTCGATCCGAACTGGATGAAGTCGATCGCCAACCTTGCGGCCCGCGGCTGGAAGGAATTCGCCAAGAGCGAAAACACGATGATCCGCGACATTCGCCAGGAGATCCAGAATCTCGCCACCGAGACCGGCATTTCCATCTCGGAATTCCGCCGTATCGTGCATATGGTGCAGAAGGGCGAGCGCGAGGCGCGCATCGCCAAGAAGGAGATGGTGGAAGCCAACCTCCGTCTCGTGATCTCGATCGCCAAGAAGTACACGAACCGCGGCCTGCAGTTCCTGGATCTCATCCAGGAGGGCAATATCGGCCTCATGAAGGCGGTCGACAAGTTCGAGTATCGCCGCGGCTACAAGTTCTCCACCTACGCGACGTGGTGGATCCGGCAGGCGATCACCCGTTCGATCGCCGACCAGGCCCGCACGATCCGCATTCCGGTGCACATGATCGAGACAATCAACAAGATCGTGCGCACCTCGCGCCAGATGCTGCACGAGATCGGCCGAGAGCCGACGCCGGAGGAACTGGCCGAAAAGCTCGCCATGCCGCTCGAAAAGGTCCGCAAGGTCCTGAAGATCGCCAAGGAGCCGATCTCGCTGGAAACGCCCGTCGGCGACGAAGAGGATTCGCATCTCGGCGACTTCATCGAGGACAAGAACGCGCTGCTGCCGATCGACGCCGCCATCCAGGCGAACCTGCGCGAGACGACGACCCGCGTGCTGGCCTCGCTGACGCCGCGCGAGGAGCGCGTCCTGCGCATGCGCTTCGGCATCGGCATGAACACCGACCACACGCTGGAAGAAGTCGGCCAGCAGTTCTCGGTCACCCGCGAACGTATCCGCCAGATCGAGGCGAAGGCGCTGCGCAAGCTCAAGCACCCCAGCCGGTCCCGTAAGCTGCGCTCGTTCCTCGATAGCTGAGGCGGCGAAGAAACGAAAAGCCCCGCGAACCGGAAGGTCGCGGGGCTTTTTCTATTCTATGGTCTGCCGGGCCTTACCAGCTGCCGCAGCTCTTCAACTGTTGCGAATATTTGATGGCCATGGTTGCCGCGCGCTTGCCGCCTGTCTTGGCCGTCGAACTCCAGTTGCCGCGCTTGTAGCCGGCATGGCCGTGGTAATAGGCGATGTAGAGGCGGTAGGTGTCGTTCAGCGCGATGCCGTTCCGCCGGTTGCTCTCGCTGTGATACCAGCCGATGAAGCGGATGGCGTCGGAAAAATCGGTGCGCTTGGCGGCCCAGCGGCCTGTCTCGCGCTTGTAGCGCTTCCAGGTGCCGTCGAGCGCCTGCGAGAAGCCGAGGGCCGTCGACTGGCGCTTCCATGGAATGAAGCCGAGCAGGTAGGTGCGCGGCGGGCGGGCATTATGCCGGAAGCCGGACTCGGTGTAGATGGTGGCCATCAGCACGGGCACGGGCACGCCGTATTCGCGCTCGACACTATAGGCGGCACGCCGCCAGTTCTCGAAGAAGCCGTCGCGCTGCTCGAAGATGGCGCAGGCATTCTGCGTCTGTCGGGGAACGGACGCGCATCCGGCGAGCAGCAGGAGGACGACGATCAATACGCAACGCATCGCTTATCCTCAAAATTCCCGGATATTTATGAATGGTAAATCTTAACAATCCGTTTTGATTCAATTGCCATTTGATCCCTCCCATTCATCGGCGTGATCCGCCTATCAAATATGCAAATGCATTATTTTGTTGCGCTTTTTGCCCTTCCAGCCTAATCAATCCATACGACGCCGGCCCTTCGCGCACGATTGTTCCGGACCGTGAAACGCCGTCCTGCCATCGGATTTCGGCCAGCGCCGTCCGGATGCATGACGGTTTGCGACCGGGCCCTTTCGAGGCCCCAGTTCAGGAGAAAGACCATGAAGAAGCAGATTTTCGCCGGAGCCTTCCTTGCGGCTTCCGTCGCTTTTGCGCCGCTCGCCCATGCCGATATCGTCATCGGCCTCATCGCCCCGCTGACCGGCCCGGTCGCGGCCTATGGCGACCAGGTCAAGAACGGCGCGGAAGCGGCCGTCGCCGAGATCAACAAGAACGGCGGCATCCTCGGCGAGCAGGTCGTGCTGAAGCTGACGGACGATGCCGGCGAGCCCAAGCAGGGCGTTTCGGCCGCCAACCAGATCGTCGGCGAAGGCATCCGCTTCGTCGTCGGCCCGGTCACCTCGGGCGTTGCCATTCCGGCCTCCGACGTCCTGGCTGAAAACGGCATCCTGATGGTCACCCCGACCGCGACGGCGCCGGACCTGACGGCTCGCGGCCTCACCAATGTCCTGCGCACCTGCGGGCGTGACGACCAGCAGGCCGAAGTCGCCGCCGCCTATGTGCTGGCCAACCTCAAGGACAAGAAGGTCGCCGTGATCCACGACAAGGGCGCCTACGGCAAGGGCCTTGCCGATGCCTTCAAGGCGGCGCTCAACAAGGGCGGCGTCACCGAGGCGCTCTACGATTCGGTCACGCCCGGCGACAAGGATTTCAGCGCGCTGATCACCCGTCTCAAGGCTGACGGCGTCGAGGTCATCTACTTCGGCGGCTACCATCCGGAAGGCGGCCTCCTGGCCCGTCAGCTGAAGGACCTCTCGGTCAACGCGACGATCATCGGCGGCGAAGGCCTGTCGAACAGCGAATACTGGGCGATCGGCAACGAAGCGGCTGCCGGCACGCTCTTCACCAACGCGTCCGACGCGCTGAAGAGCCCCGATTCGCAGGCGGCCGTCGCTGTGCTCAAGGAAAAGGGCGTTCCGCCGGAAGCCTTCACGCTGAACGCCTATGCCGCCGTCGAGGTTCTGAAGGCCGGCATCGAGAAGGCCGGCAGCGCCGAGGATGCCGCCGCCGTCACCGCGGCGCTGAAGTCCGGCGAAGCCATCCCGACCGCCATCGGCAAGCTCACCTACGGCGAAACCGGCGACCTTACCTCGCAGAGCTTCTCGCTCTTCAAGTGGGAAGACGGCAAGATCGTCGCCGCCGAATAAGGTCATCGCGATTTGGAATGCGAACGCCGGGGCTTTGCTCCGGCGTTTTTGTTGTGTGCTAGCCTCTCCTTCGTCACCCCGGACTTGATCCGGGGTCCAGCCACCGCGCGTCTGCGCGGTGAGGGGAGCCTTCTGCGCTCACGGACGTGAGCGCGCTGGATGCCGGATCAAGTCCGGCATGACGGGGGAGAAGACAGGCATCTACCGTCCCGCGCGAAATTTCTCCTTCAGCCGCGCGATATCCGCCGCGCTCCAGTCCGTCACATCCGTCACCGCGATCCACGGATCGACATAATGCTCGCCGGCATAGACGTGGCCCAGTCCCATGGGCGTCGTCGTGGCCATCGCCATGTCGAGCGTCAGTTGCAGGAAGGTGACGACGGGGTACCATTGGAAGTCCGGCGAGACGTCCGGCCCGCGCGGCACGGCCATCCAGGCCGGCTGGCGATAGAAGGAATAGGGATCGTAGAAGACGATCGGGTCGCTGGCATATTGCAGATAAACGATGCGCATCGGGCCCCAATGGTCGCCCGCCTCCGGCAGCGCATTGCGCTGGCTGGTGAAGCGCACATAGGAGCCGTCGCGGAAGCGCGGCAGCCAGGCCGGCGTGCCGGGCTCGCGATCGGCCGTCATCTTGCGCCAGATGCGGCTGGGGAAGGGTGGCCCGGCCCAGAGCGCGCCCTGGTAGGGATCGCCGATCACCTCGAAGAGTTCCGCCGACTGTTCCGACGACAGCGCGCCGAGGCTGAGGCCGTAGAGATAGAGTTTCGGCCTTCCTTCCTTCGGCAGGCTCGTCCAGTGGCCGTAGACCGCGTGGAAGAGTGCGCGGGCGGCCTCGGCGCCATAGTCCGGTTCGGCGAGCAGCGAGAGCCAGCTCGCCAGATAGGAATACTGGATGGCGATGCTGGCGATATCGCCATGGTGCAGGTACTCGACCGTATCGATGCCTTCCGGATCGACCCAGCCGGTGCCGGTCGGCATGACGATGACGAGCGTCGAGCGCTGGAAGCCGCCGACGCGGATGAGTTCGTCGAGCGCGATCTTCGCCCGCGCCTCCGGCGTTTCGGCGGCGTTGAGGCCGGCATAGACGCGCAGCGGCTCCAGCGCGGGCTTGCCCGTAAAGGTGGATATCTCCGCCGCCGTCGGCCCGCTCGCGACGAAGGACCGGCCCATGCGGCCGAGTTCGTCCCAGCGCACCAGCGATGCCTTGCTTCCCGACTTCAGCGGATCGGCCGGTTCGGCGGTATCCGGCTCGATCACCTGGTCAAGCCGGCGGAAGGAGGAATCGGCCGTGTGCAGCACGAAACGCACGAGAAGGCCGTCGGCCAGCGTCCAGAACAGGGTCGCGGCCAGGGCCGTGCCGATGACATAGGAAAGCCGCCGCGGGGCCGCGCGCCGCGAGGTTCTGGCAAAGAGGCGAACGAGGAAGGCGAAGAGCCGCCCGAGGCCGAACAGCGCCAGAAAAACCGCAAGCGCGATGAGACCGACATAGAACGGGTGCGCCGTCTCGATCGGCGGCAGGTGCATCAGCGTGCGGATCGAGTTCTGCCATTCGGCCGTGCGCCAGAGGAAGACGAGCACCACGACGCCGCAAATGCCGCCGGCAGCCGCCTTGAGGGCGAGCCGCACGCGGTCCTTCGGTTCGGGCAGTTCCAGCCAGAACCACAGGGCGGAGAGAAGAACGCCGAGGCCATAGCCGCAGGCCATCGCGACACCGGACAACAGCCCTTGCGTGACATAGGTGCGCGGCAGGAGGCTGGGTGTCAGGGAGGCCGCGAAGAGCAGCGTGCCGAGCACCAGCCCGGTGGCGGAGAAGGAGAAAGCAAGACGCCAGAACCAATTCCGCACGACCGATACTCCTTCCGCTTCGCATGCCCGGTTGCCGCGAACCTTGCATGCCGACCCTGCCGGCGCAACCATGTGTCGCTTCCGTCGGCGCAGCTCCCATGCGGATTGGCGCCGGTAGGCGGTTCGCGCTAGTCTCTCCGCACGGGGAGGAAGCGGCATGATGCGCAAGGAAAAACCTGCGGAGAGCCCGGATGCCTATGCCGCCGCGCTCGGCGGCTGGCGGCGGGACATCGTCGACACATTGCGCGTTGCGGTGGTTGCCGCCGGGGCACCGGTGGAACGCATCAAATGGGGCCACATCGTCTGTTTTTCCAACGGGCCGGTTCTGCTGATCCGGGCGGAGGACGCGCGCGTGCTCTTCGGCTTCTGGCGCGGCAAGCGTCTGGTGGAGATCGAGCCACGGCTGAAGCCCGGCGGCAAATACGAGCTGGCGACGATGACGTTCCTCGAAGGCGACCGGGTGGACATGGCGATTGCCGAGCGGCTCGTGCGCGCGGCGATCCGGCTGAACGCCGAGATCGGCGATCCCACCAAGGCCACGTAGAGGCTCCCGATAAAATATCCGTCCCCTTGTCGGATCGCGATGGCGACACACGTCCTTGTCATGTCCGAACCAAGGAGGAGACGAACATGACCTATGTCGATGGATTCGTGCTGGCCGTGCCGAAGGCCAAGATCGAGGCCTACAAGGCGATGGCGCGCGCCGCGGGTGCGGTGTGGAAGGAATATGGGGCGATCGACTATGTCGAATGCACCGCAGAAGACGTGCCTTATGGCGAACTCACCTCGTTTCCCCGCGCCGTGCAGGCGAGCGAAGACGAGATCGTGATCTTTTCCTGGATCACCTACAAATCGCGCGCGCAGCGCGATGACATCGTCGCCAAGGTCATGGCCGACGAGCGGCTGGGCGGCGAGGAATGGAAGGACATCTTCGACGGCAAGCGCATGATCTACGGCGGCTTCGAGACCTTCCTCGAGTTGTGAGCGAATGGCGGGTGCGCTATCAACGCACCCGCCATCCGTAAGAAAGGACCTGCCATGATGAACCTCTACTATGCAATCGTCGGCACCACGACGGATACCAATGCCGGTCTTGCGCGCTTCATGGGCGTGATCATCGCCTTCATCGTCCTCGTCGGCTCCCTGTTCTGGGCGCTCGGCTGAGGTAGGCGCGCCGTGCCGCAGACGATCCTGACGGTCTCGACCCGCGGGCAGGGGCTCTACGAGTTCACCCGCGAGGCCGAGGCATTCGTGCGCAAGGCGGCCCAGGAAGAGGGGTTGCTGACGGTCTTCGTGCGCCATACCTCTTGCTCGCTGCTCATCCAGGAAAATGCCGACCCGGACGTCCGGCGCGACCTCGATACGTTCTTCCGCCGCCTCGTGCCGCCCGCCGACGATCCGTCCATGGCCTGGATCGTGCACACGCTGGAAGGGCCGGACGACATGCCGGCCCATATCAAGGCGGCGCTGACGCAGGTTTCGATCGGCATTCCCGTCATGGGCGGGCGCCTTGCGCTCGGCACCTGGCAGGGCCTTTACCTCTTCGAGCATCGCGACCGGCCGCATCGGCGCGAAATCGTGCTGCATCTCGGCCCTTGACGGAACTGCGTCACACGATGGAACGTTGCTGCCGGCGACCCGCTGAGAGGAGAGAGCCATGGCCGATACAGAAAGCATCAACCACGCCGTCATCGAGGCGCTGAACGCCCGCGATTTTGCCGCGCTCGCCGCCAAGGTCCACGAAGATGTCGCCATTTCCGGCATCGGCGAGGGCAGCGACAACGGCCGCGAGGCGCTGCGCGACCGTCTCGCCCGGCATTTCGAGGCATTCGACGAAAGCTATGGCGACGCGCTGGTGATGAGCGATGCGCTCGGCCACAATGTCGCGATCCGCGTGACGGCGCGCGGCACGTCCGCGGGCGGCGGCGCCTATTCGAAGGAGCGGATCTTTCTCCTCGACTTGGAGGAAGGCGCGATCACCCGCTTCGCGGTGTTTTCCGGTTCATGAAGTTGAACGCAGGCTGAACGGAGGATTCGGATTTCGTTCAGCCGCGCCGCCATATGGTCTCCTCAATCGCCGGACAGAACGGCGCCGGAACGAACAGGAGATCCTTCCATGACGACCCTTCTCAAAAAGACCATTCTCGCCGCCGTTCTCGGCCTCGGCGCCCTGACAGCCTCCGTTCCGGCCGCCTCCGCCGCCGGCCTCAGCGTTACCATCGACAATGTCGGCTACCGCAACGGCTTCCTCCAGGTGCAGGACTATGACGGCGGCTGGGAAGGCGGTTGGGACGGCGAGCGCCGCGGGCACGATCGCGATCGCTGGGACCGCCGCGACGACCGCCGCCACGGCGGCGGCTGGGGCGGCCGCCGCGGCCGCTGCTCGCCGGACCTCGCCGTCGCCAAGGCGCGCGATATCGGCCTGCGCCGTGCCCGCATCGTCGACGTGTCGCGCAGCAAGGTCGTAGTGGAAGGCTTCCGCCGTGGCGAATACCGCCGCATCGTCTTCGCGAACGACCGCGGCTGCCCGGCCCTCTGGCGTTAAGGGGCGAGGCCGGCCTTCCGGCGCTTGCCCGACGGACGCCGTCCACCTTGTCACCCCCGGCCGGCGGACGGCCACCCTCCCGGTTCTGCCGGGAGGGTTTTTTGCGTTTCGACAGCGCAAAACCCTTTGCCGACGCAGCGCTGCAACCTATGCTGGTTCAGAAGCAGGGGAGCCACATGAAGACGAGAGTATCGACGCCGCAGGATCTCTCCGCCGTGGAGGCCCTGCTTTGCCGCTCCTATCCGGCCATGATGGCCGAAGCCTATGAGGAGCGCCTGCTTGCCCTTGCCTTGCCCTTCATGATGCGGGCGAATCCCGACCTTCTCGCATCCGGCACGTTCCATGTCGTCGAAGAGGACGGCCGCATCCTCGGCTGCGGCGGCTGGACGTTTGGCGCGCCGGGTTCCGGCGAGACGATCGAGGGCCTGGCGCATCTGCGTCATTTCGCCGTCGATCCCGCTTGCGCAAGGCAGGGCATCGGCCGCGCGCTTTTTGCGGAATGCGCCCGCGCGGCGGCCGGGCAGGGCGCCTTGCGCTTTCAGGCGTTTTCGGGGCTGAACGCCGAGCCCTTCTATGCGCGCATGGGGCTGAAGCGGCTGGAAATCGTTTCCATTCCCATGGCCCCCGGCGTCGCCTTCCCGGTGGCCCTCATGGAGGGCCGGATCGACCGATCCGTATCGGCCTGGAATTGCTAGGGCAGTTTTCGGAAGTCATGACCTCCACCAGAGGTGGAGGTTTGAAACGCTGCGCTTGAACCGCTAGAAGCGGTTTTGCTATGTGTTAGTAGCTACGGTTAAAGAGGTCGGCAAAGTCGGAAGCTTTGTCGGCCTTTTCCTGATTACGGATATAACGTCTGACGACCTGCTCATCATAGCCAGCCGTAGAGACGAAGTACCCACGCGCCCAAAAGTGATAGCCCTTGTAGCGCCGCTTGCGGGCATATTTGTTGGCCACGTAAAGGGCCGTCTTGCCTTTCAAAAAGCCGACAATCGAAGACACCGAGTATTTCGGCGGGATCGATATCAGCATGTGCACATGGTCGGGCATCAAGTGCCCTTCCCTGATCTCGCATCCCTTTTGTCGAGCAAGATTATGCAGCAGATCACCCAACTCACGCCTTACGTCCCCGTAAAGGCGCTTCGTTCGGTACTTACTCGCGAAGACCACATGATATTTGCAGTCCCACGTCGCGTGTGATTGCGATCGTTCGTCCATAAAACCTCCGTTCTATGTCTCGGCCAATCTAGCGGTCCAAGCGCGGAGGTCTCTCAACGACAATGTAGAACCAGTCCAGTCCTCCACCGTAGGTGGAGGTTTATTTATTCCATAACGAAAAGGGCCGGTTTCCCGGCCCTTCCGTTCGATTGCCGTTTCTTGCGCCTTACTTGCCGAGCGCGAAGGTCACGTTGACGACGACGGAGTAGCTGTTCTCGCCGGCGGCGATCGGCACGGAGCCGGCCGCCGCATAGTCCTTGGCCACGGCGCGCATCATCGGCATCGGTTCGGCACGGTAGCTCGTTTCGGAAATCTCGATCACTCGGCCGAGGCCGACGCCGGCAGCGTCCGTGAGTTCCTTTGCCTTGGCCATGGCGTTCTCGACGGCCTTCTTGCGCGCTGCGCTGACGGCGGTATCCGGCTTGTCGTTGGTAAAGCGGATGCCCCCGCTCTGGTTGGCACCGAGCGTCACGGCCTTGTCAAGGATTTCGCCGAGCTTGGACAGGTCCCGCACGCGCAGCGTCACCGTGTTGGTGACCTGGAAGCCGATGAGGACCGGCGGCGGGTTCTCGCCCGTCGAGCTCTGCGGATACTGGTATTGCGGGTTGATCATGAAGCCGGAGGTCTGCAGGTCGCGCTCCTCGATGCCGGCTTCCTTCAGCGCGGCGAGGATTTCGGCCATGGCCTTGTTGTTGGCGTCGAGCGCCTCGCGGGCGGTCTTGGCGTCCTTGACGACGCCAAGGTCGATCAGCGCCATGTCGGGCGCGGCTTCGGCCGTGCCTTCGCCGGTAACGACGATGGTCGCCTCGCGCGGCTTTGCCGTGTCCTCGGCCTTGGCGGCCAGCGGAGCGGCGGCAAGGGCGAGCGAGAGGGCGACGAGGCTGGCGCCGGTGCGGCGGCCGAAGCTTCCGTGGAACATGTGGGAATATCTCCTGATGGTTGTGTCCCTTGCCCCGTTCTTCGCCTGCCATTGTGTGGAGAATGCGGCAGCGCTTGTGGGAAAGACCGAATTCGTCTAGACGCTTTCCAACCGTCGGCCGCCATTGACCGACGACTCCGGCCAAAAGCCGGGCCGGGCCTGTAGCTCAATGGTTAGAGCCGGCGGCTCATAACCGCTTGGTTGGGGGTTCGAGTCCCTCCGGGCCCACCATTCAGTCCATTTATTTCCGCAGTGATTTTGCGTATTCCCAATTGCCTCGTCATTCCCGAGGCTTACGGCCGTATGGTCTCGGTGACTTGACTGTGAGACGGTCAATTCCGAGCAAGAATGCCGCAATTCCTGTTTCCGTCTCAGTCGCCCGGTTTTCCGCGGCAAGTCGTTTTGGGCGATGCAGGGACGAATCGGTAGTCGCTGCTTTCGCAGGAACACTATCTGCCAGCATCACTCGTGTTGATGGATCCGATGCCAAAAGAGGCTCGCGGCGGTTGTATAATGGTAGTTTTGAGAGAGCCCGAGGGCGTCAGGCGAGCAGCGCTTGCTGCTGCGACCAATCGATCGGCACATCGGCCAGGCGGACCAGGCGCTGTGTATTGAGGGTGGGGGATTGCCGGCCCGTCAGGATCGCCTCGGTGAGCGCCGGCGAGAGGAAGGCGTATGGAAGGATGCGGCTGACACTCGACAGATCGGTGCCGTGTAGCTTGGCAACATCGCCAAGGCTGCGACCGGCGATTTCGGTGAGCGATGCAAGGAAGGCATGGGCTCGTGCGATCAGGTGTACGAGGCTCTCGTCAGGATGGCGCGCGATCGGTTGGCCTGCGAGCATCACCAACCGGGTCTCCGCTCCCCGGCGCCTGAGAGTGACTGGCAAGATGATAGTTTGGAAGGCTAAAGGATCGCCATCCCCGGGCTTGACGCCCAGCATGAGCAGTGTGCCGTGCCGGTCGATATCGATCTCGATGCGATCACGATGAAGTGCGATGCGCCGCACCATAGACCGAAGCCCCTCGCCTAGGGGCATGCCAGCGGTCTCGCTGTCCCTTCTGGCGCTGATGCGTTTGGCATTCTCCAGGCATTTGTGCAAACTATCCGTCAGGCCTGCCTCTTCCAGCCAGTATGCCAGCATCGCCTGATCATGAAGGACGCGATGCGTCTGGTCGAGGACAAGCGCCTCGATCTCGCTTGCCGGAATCCGCCATCCGGTATCGTCTTGTCGTGTCCGGTCCACTAGCCTTGACGAGATGTAGTACCGATAACGCACGCCCTTCTTGTTGGCATGGGTAGGGCTCATGCGATCGTCGGTGTCGTCGAAGAGCAGCCCGGTCAGCAGGTGGGCACCCTCACGGTTCTTCGGCGCTGCTCGATCCTGCGCCTGATCCGCTAGCATCGCCTGGACCTGGTCGAACAGCTCGTGGGCGATGATCTGTTGGTGCTCCCCTTCGTAGAGTGCATCCTTGTGGCGGATCTTTCCGGCATAGATCGGGTTGGACAGAAGATGATAGAGATTGCCGCGCCCGAACGGCTTGCCCGGCTTGCGCTGTCGTGATTGCGGAAGAACGATGGTTCGGGCCTCGTCGGCGAGCTTTGGAACCGACCGCAAGTCGATGTAGCGCTGGAAGAGATGCCGGACGATACGAGCCTCGCCCTCTTCAATCACCAGTTTGCGCTCCTCCACCCGATAGCCGAGCGGAACGACACCTCCCATCCACATGCCCTTGCGCTTGGAGGCGGCGATCTTGTCGCGGATACGCTCGGCGGTGACCTCGCGCTCGAACTGGGCAAAGGAGAGCAGGACGTTGAGGGTGAGCCGGCCCATGGAAGTCGTTGTGTTGAACTGCTGCGTTACGGAGACGAAGGAGATGCCATGTTTGTCGAAGACCTCGACGATGCGGGCAAAGTCCGTGAGGGATCGGGTGAGCCGGTCGATCTTGTAGACGACGACCACATCGACGCGGAGAGCTTCGATATCGGCAAGCAGCTGCTTCAGGGCCGGACGGTCCATGGTGCCGCCCGACACGCCGCCATCGTCATAGACGTCTCGTACAAGCGTCCAGCCGACACCCGCCTGCGAGGCAATATAGGCGGCGCAGGCCTCTCTTTGTGCATCGAGCGAATTGAACTCCTGCTCCAGGCCCTCTTCGGTCGATTTGCGGGTGTAGACCGCGCAACGCAGTCTTGCTTTTGGGGTGCTCATAGGCCGAAGAACCTCGGCCCTGACCATTGTGCACCGGTGATCTGCCGGGCGATCGCCGAAAGCGATCGGTAGGTTTTTCCTTCGAAGCGGAACCCGGCGTCGACGACGTCGACGGAATGAATCCTACCATGCCACTCGCGGACGAGGCGGCTGCCGGGGGATAGCGTTGGGCGAGGGGGTAGGGGGGCGGCGGCCGCTGCGGGAGGAATGGACTTGAGAGGAAGTGCAGACGGATCCTTCGTCTCTTTCGATCCCGCAGTCTGGCGGTTGCCCTCGTAGCGCTTTATGGCAGCGCGCAGGGCCGCTCTGCCTGAAGGCGACATTCCGCCGTGGTATCTAGTCTGTAGCGTATAAGCGGCCGATCGTTCCAGCAAACCGCGTTTGACGCCTTTCGGTGGCGGGCACCCGTGAGCCTTCGTCCAACGCTCGACGAGTTCGCCATAGGAAAGGTCGCCGAGGGCGGCGACCTTGTCGTCTAGAGTGACACGCCTGGCCATGATCAGGCCGTCATTGCGACGTTGGCGCTGCCGGCGGCGTCACGGTTGCGATTGCGTCGCCTTTCCGACCTCCGGGGCTCGCAGGCCGGCTCGACGATACGGTAGCGCTGGACGCCGACCTCGTCGGCCGCCCTCTCCAGTGCAAGGCCGAGCTTCTTCTTCACGGTGCCCGAGAGGAAGCCGCGGACCGAATGCGCCTGCCAGTTCGTCTCGGCCATGATCTCGGCAATTGTCGCGCCGGTTTTTGCGCGGAGCATCGTGATCACCTTGTCCGCCTTCGTGGGGGCCTTTGCTGTCACGATGGTGGTTGGCGATGCCGCGGCCGTCTCTGGCAGAACCGCCGGGGTTGTGGTGGTGTCCTTGGCTTCGGTTGCCTTGGCTTTGCGGCTGGTCTGATTCGTCTTCGTCATGATCATCGCTCCGGGTTCGGAAGGCCGGCCAATCCGGGCCCTCGTACTGGCTGAAGCCCGCAGGCGGCGGGCGGATGATCGCGAGGGGTTCAGTCGCTTTCGATGACCACAGCAATGCTTCCTTTGGTGGCCAAGTCCAGTCGAATTGCAAAGATTTACAATGGCCTGGAAACATCCTTTGGCAGCGCGCCCTGCCAAAGGATCGGTTCGTCATCTATTTGTTTTTACATGGTTTATTGACAATGACGCATGGCGCTGATAGTCCATGATCAACCGTGAGGTCCAAACCCTTGCGGCCGATCGGGTCTTGTCCGTTCCTAACGTCGATGACGTTTACTACGGCGCCAAAAGGCACTGACGCCCCCAGATAATCACCCGGCTTCTGCCGGCGACGGTCGGACCATGTCCGCCGCCGCAACGCTATTGGAGTGCCTTATGCCCAAGACGAACGACCCGCTCCTCAAATCCCTGAAGAGCAAGACCAAGCCCAAAGCCGCAATCGGTAGGCATGCTTCGCTGCCGTCGGACATTGCGGCATTCAACAAAACCATCGTCGATCGCGTCACCATGATTGCGCTCGACACGCTGAAGGAACATCCCCGGCGCACTCGCACGCACGACGAACGCCAGATCACGACGATCATGGGGTCCTTCAACACGTTCGGCTTTCTCAACCCGATCGTAACCGATGAGCACAATGCCGTGCTCGCCGGGGATGCCCGTGTGGAAGCCGCCCGGCGCCTCGGCATTGCCAGCCTGCCGGCCGTGCGCGTCGATCATCTGACCGGGGAGGAGAAACGGGCCTATAAGATCGCCGACAACCGCATCGCCGAACTCGCGGGCTGGGATTTGCCGGAGCTCAGCATCGAACTTACCGACCTCATCTCGATCGAGTTCAACATGGATGCGATCGGCTTCGATGCGCCGACGATCGATCTGTTGATCGCAGAGGCCAAGGGCGAAGCCAATGACAAGCCCGATCCGGCAGACACTCTGCCGGAGGAACAGTACGGTCCGCCGGTCTCGCGTTTGGGGGACTGTTGATTGCCACTGAGAACTGACCCGGCATTTCCACCGAGAATTGACCCGTTTATTAGATGTCGTTCGGGTCGATGGTTGCGGTCAAGCTCTTCCTTTTCTCCTTCGTCATTTTGGGCTCATGAGCCGAACTATTCTTGAAGCGGAAGCTGTCGTTTCCGGTTTCGAGGATGTGGCAATGGTGGGTCAAGCGGTCGAGCAGCGCGGTGGTCATCTTGGCATCGCCGAAGACGCTGGCCCATTCGCTGAAGCTCAGGTTGGTCGTGATGATGACGCTCGTGTGCTCGTAGAGCTTGCTTAACAGATGGAAGAGCAGCGCCCCGCCTGAAGCGCTGAACGGCAGGTAACCGAGTTCGTCGAGGATGACGAGATCGGAGTGTGCCAGGCGGTTGGCGATCTGGCCGGAACGCCCTTGTGCCTTTTCTTGCTCGAGCGCGTTGACCAGCTCCACGGTCGAGAAGAACCGAACCCGCTTGTGATGATGCTCGATAGCCTGGACACCGATCGCTGTGGCGATATGCGTCTTGCCCGTGCCGGGACCGCCGACGAGGACGATGTTGTTGGCGTCGCCGAGGAAGTCGCAGCGATGAAGCTGACGCACCAGCGCCTCGTTGACCTCGCTGCTGGCGAAGTCGAAGCCGTTCAGGTCACGATAGGCTGGAAAGCGTGCCGTCTTGAGCTGGTAGGCGGTCGATCGAACTTCGCGTTCCGCCGTCTCGGCCTTGAGAAGCTGCGACAGGATCGGGATGGCGGCCTCAAACGCTGGCGATCCCTGTTCGGTGAGTTCGCCGACGGCCTGGGCCATGCCGTGCATCTTCAGTTGCCGCAACATGATGACGACAGCGCCACTTGCTGGATTATGACGCATGGCGAGCCTCCGTCTTTCTGAGCGCATCGTAGCGTTCGACATTGGCCTTCGGCTCGTTGGTGAGCGTCAGGGCCTGAGGCGCGTCGATGGTCGGTGGTGTGAAGGATTTGCCGTCGACGAGGCGATGCAGCAGGTTCAGCACGTGCGTCTTCGTGGGGACGCCGGACTTCAGCGCCATGTCGACCGCCGATAGCACGGCCTGTTCGTCGTGCTGGAGAACAAGGGCCAGGATATCGACCATCTCGCGGTCACCACCCGGCTTCTTCAGGAGGTACTGCTGCAAGGCTCGGAACGCATCGGGCAGTTCGGCAAAGGGTGCACCATTGCGAAGAGCGCCCGGCTTGCGTTGCACCACCGCCAGATAATGCCGCCAGTCGTAGATGGTCTGTCCCGGTCGGTCATGAGAGCGATCGATGACCCGGCGATGCTCGCAGACGATCTGGCCCTCCGCGGCGACAACGACACGATCCGGATAGACCCGCAGGCTCACCGGCCGATTGGCGAAGGAGGCAGGAACGCTGTAGCGATTGCGCTCCAGATGAACGAGGCAGGTCGGCGTGACGCGCTTGGTATACTCGACGAAGCCATCGAACGGCCGGGAGACAGGCATCAATGCCAAAGCCTCCTCAGCCCAGATGTCGGCGATGGTGCCGCGCATCTGTCCGTGCGGGGTATTCGCCCACAATTCCTTGCAGCGCTGCTCCAGCCAGACGTTCAACGCTTCCAGCGACGGAAAGCGCGGCGTGGGCTGCCAGAGACGATGACGGGCATCCTGAACGTTCTTCTCGACCTGTCCTTTCTCCCAACCGGACGCCGGATTGCAGAACTCGGGTTCGAACACATAGTGACTGGCCATCGCCATGAAGCGCACGTTGACGTCGCGATCCTTCCCGCGACCAACCTTGTCGATCGCCGTGCGCATATTGTCGTAGATGCCACGGCCAGGAATGCCGCCAAAGACGCGGAAGGCATGGTTGTGGGCATCGAACAGCATCTCGTGCGTCTGGAGGAGATAGGCTCTCACGATGAAGGCGCGGCTGTAGCTCAGCTTCGTATGCGCGACCTGCAGCTTGGTGCGCTCATTGCCGATGATGGCCCAGTCCTCCGACCAATCGAATTGGAACGCTTCGCCCGGTTCGAAGGCCAGAGGCACGAACGTGCCGCGTCCTGTGGTCTGAAGTTCCCTCTGCCTGTCCGCCTTCCACTCTCGGGCAAAGGCTGCAACCCGATTATAAGAGCCCTCATAACCGAGGCCGACCAGATCGGCATGCAGTTGCTTGATCGTCCGCTTCTGCTTGCGGCCCTTCTTCGATTCCGTCTTCATCCATGCCGACAGCCGATCTGCAAACGGATCGAGCTTGCTCGGTCGCTCCGGCACCTTAAACTTCGGCTCCCCGCCATCAAGGCGCAGGTATTTGCGGACCGTGTTCCGCGAAAGGCCAGTCCGGCGACATATCTCTCGGATCGATAGATGCTCTCGAAGATGCCAGCGCCGGATCACGCTCAGTAACGCCATGTCGATCACTCCACAGCCCCCGCTGAAAACTCGCGAGGGACGGTTGAAACATGGGTCAATTCTCAATGGAAATATCGGGCTATGCCGGGTCAGTTCTCAGTGGCAATCAACACCGGTAAACGCCACGACACGACGCGTCGCACGACCTTATCGACCGGTCGGTCACTCAATCAATCAATCAATTATCAGATGTCGAAGAACGCACTGCGTTGAACCTCCTGATTCAGTCTCGGACAATTTAGAGCGTGACCTTGCCGAGGGCGGGCGGCAACGGAACACGAGTCTCCAGTAGAACGACGCGAGTGCCAAGACCTCGTGCACGGATTACGTCCTTTATCCCATAGTCAAGTCGCGCCGCGGAGGCAAAGCTGCCGTCAGTCCGCGCATGAATCCATCTTGGTTGTCTGTCGAGGGGCCACGTCCTCGCCGATAAGTGAAGAGTGCGTCGGCGGCCGGGCAGTATCGCGAGTGCGTGTCGACCACTGTCAGGATGCGCAGCTTATTGCCGGTCGCGAGCTGGTCGTGAACAAGTCCATTGCCCAGACGTCGTTCGACCCGACCGCTTCCTGCCGATCGTCGTCGCCTGGCTGATCCCCGCCTTGCGGGAAATCTCTGCCACCGGCACTCCGTCGTCGCCTTGCTTCAGAATGAACGCTTTCTGGACCTCCGAAAACTTCGATGCATTCATCGCTTCCGCTCCTGTTCCCAGCCGAGAATTTAACGCGGAAAACTCCGGTTATGAACGATCCAGTTTTTGTGAATCAGAGCAATTCCGCTCCGCGCGAGGGCAAAGTTCTACATTCAAGCTGTTGAATACGCAGGAGAACCAACAGCTCTCAAGGCTGAACGCGCGGGGTCGATGCGCGTTGTTCCCTCCATTCCCTTCAACACCGCAACAGATGGGCGCGCGACCGTGACTCGTCCCCTAACCCTAGAAAACACTCAAAACAGCAGAAGGAGCGATGGGATTCCCAGGATAAACAGCAGGATCGCGGTCGCGGCGACCAAGTAAATCAGCTGTTTGTAATGTTCATGCATGTCCATGCCCGCCTCCACCGACAGAATCACAGTACTGCATTGCGCTTGCGCGAGGGTGATTGCGTACAGTTAAAAGCCTCCGGTGAGCAGGCCGTCCACTGGGTATTGCTGCGGAGGAGTTTCTGGAACGGGTGTGCGACCGCGCAATCCGGGACCGGCTAGCAATATAACAGGGCAGGGGACGACACTTGAAGAAGCACGTCACACCGAGGAGGATGACTTGTTTTGTGGTGTGCTTTCGTTGCCGATGGCGATGCTATCGTTAGGCCAGTTCCGCATCGTCCTTCAATTCAGCGACGCCGAGTGAATAGCCGGACGGTCACGAGAATAGACGAAAAAGCTAGCCCGCTGGCACCAAGACGTGCCACGCTGTTGATTGCCACTGAGATTTGACCCTACAAGCGTTATAGACAATCTTGTAATTTACGCTTATCTGCCGCACGCCTACGCTCGCTAATCCAAGGGTTTGGCGGGGGCCGCCCACCGAGATGGATCGGGCGGCACTATTCTCTACCAACGAGGCTCGAAAAGAAGCGAGTAGCCAATCGCAAGAGGCTTTTCGCTACGCCTCTCGAAACATCGAATGGTACTCCGATATGAAAACCGATTACTGGAACGCTTTTTACTCCGGCAACTTTACACTCGATATACCGAGCCAGTTCTGCGCGATGTTTTGCCAAGAGGCGGAAAAGGGAGCCAGCGTGATCGAGTTCGGTTGCGGCAATGGTCGCGATTCCCGCGTTATGGCAAGTCACGGCTTCCGCGTCCTTGGTGTGGATGCCGCCCAGAGTGCGATCGACTATTGCTCCCACCGTGCCGGAGACGCCATTGGAAAATCGCTGAACTATCTGCGCGGAGATGTGTCGGAACTGGACTTGGCACCGCTAAGGGAATTCTCGTCTGGCGGGAAATTCTACATCTACTCGCGCTTCTTTCAGCATTCAATCTCGGAGGAAGAGCAAGAGGCCATGCTCGACGGCATGGATGCCCTGCGGCAGAATCTAGCCGCCGCCTACTTCGAATTCCGCAACGCAGATGACGAAAACACCAAGAAAGTGTTTGGCGAGCACTACCGCCGCTATCAGACGCCCGAATATTTTCGTCATGCCATCGAACGCCGCGGCTTCAAGGTAGCATATGAGGTGTCGGGGAAGGGGTACGCCAAGTATTTCGAGGAAGACCCGAGCGTGACGCGCGTCATTGCCGTCCTGTCCTAAGCCGGAGATTCACCCATGACGTCAGCCGTCGCGCTCGCTGCCCAAATCATCGCTGAATACCGGGGCAGCAAAAAGCAGGAATTCGACAGTGATTACGTCTTTTTTCCTGTATATCGCTGGTCTTCCTTCTATCCCACCGCGCTGTGCATCAAGGCCGGCCTTACTGCGAACCAGGTAACCTCCATCGGTTGCGCCATGTTGCTTGCCGGTGTCTTTGCCCTTTATTCCGGCTGGTTGATGACGGGTGCGCTGCTTTATCTAGCGGCTTATGTGATCGACTTTATCGACGGCAATATAGCAAGGTTCACAAAGTCGTTTAGTGCCTTCGGTAAGATGATCGACGGCCTGGTTGATTCGCTTACTTTCCTGATCTTCTTCGCTCTCGCGCACGGCATGTCGGTGTCGGGACAAGGATTTTTTGATCCGTCGGTGGACGTGCTTATCGGCGTCATCGTGTCCTTCGTATTCCTGTTCCGCTGCTATGTGCAGATCCGACTGACGTTCGTGCGCGGATCGCTGGAGTCCACCGCTGAACAGCCAGCGGCTTCGTCCGGCCGTAGTAGTCGGTTCAAGTTTGCGAAGCGCGGACTACTTGCCATTGTTTCGGGTATGCCGTTGTTTCTCATCCTCGCTGTGCTGCTGAATCTTGGATCGCTTTACAATCTACTTTACGCGCTGTTTTTCGGATTCCTGACCGTCGTCGAACTTATTCATGGCCTAAGGATCCTCTACAAGCAGTGAGAAGGGACTATCGCAAACCTTTCAATAGGCTGAAATTACCCTGCGATCGGCAGGATTTCCATGCTTTGTTGACTTGTGCGGAGAGGCCCGCGAGCAGATCATTCTGATCGTTGACGCTCCAATTGCCGGAAAAGCCAAAGCCTTTCCGCAGCCAGAGCATCGCTTTGAAGCCGGCGATCGTCCGGCGTGCCGTGCTGAAAGATTAGAAGCCGCCGATTTTCGGCATGTTCTTCTTCACTCGAAAGTGGTCGCTTTCGATGCCTAGCTGGAGATGTTTGATATCCTGGGGCTTATCGGCGACGAAAATCTGTGCCGCAATTCCGTTCATTTCGTGGCTGGTTCTCGCCGCCTATCTCCAAGTGCTCATCGCATCGTTCGGACGCGGGCTTGATGTTGCCGAAAAGAACGGTTTGTGGATTAGGAGCTCGATTGTGCATGTGGCGGTGTCACTGGGGCGCTTGCCGTGCTCGTGCCCAATACGGGATCGCGGGGGGGGGCAGCATTGCGGTAGTGATCACAGTCAGCGTGCGCGCCGCGTTGCAGTGTTTTCTGGCGCACCAGGCCTATCCGCACTCGATTCCTGTGGTTCGCATTCTTTGCTTGTGGACGATTGCCCTAGGTGCCGTCATTCTTTGTGACCGGATCGGATTCGAAACGCTATGGGTGTCGCTCGTATGGAAGGGATCCGTGATGACCATCGCAACGGCTGGCATGGCCGCAGCTTTTGTCGATCCTCAAGGCTGGAAGGCGTTCCGCCGCCAAGGCCGAAAATGCCCGAAGCACCCCAATGACGGAGAAGATTGTGTCATCCTCATCGCATCCCGGCAAGATCGCCATTGTGGTCGACAACCCGCGTCGTGATCTTCGCGGGCTCGTTCTTCTCGCCCATCAGCTCGCGTTGCGGGGCGTGGCAGCCGTTGTGGTGCCCATGTACCAGCAGGGCTACGACATCCCGCTCATCGCGCCGGATTTGGTCGTCGTGAATTACGCCCGGGAAAGCAATCGGCCGCTTCTCGAGACTTATCGTAGCGCCGGATACGGTGTGGCGGTGCTTGATACGGAAGGCGGAATTCTCTCTAGCAAAGGGCATGATGCGCCGGATACCTGGGCGGCCTCGATATGCCGTTCGGGCCTATCCGCGCTTATCGATCACTATGCCTTCTGGGGAGAGAATGTGCATCACGCCTTTGTTCGTCATTCCGGGATTCCTCCGGAAAAGTTGTGGCTCACAGGCTGTCCGCGCTATGATCTCTGCGTCGAGCCGTGGAGATCGATGCTGCGCCATACGCGGCGCGATTTCATCCTCGTTAACACAAACTTCTCGGCGATCAATCCGCGCTACACCCGCTCCGCTTCTGAGGAGCGCGCAATCTTCCGCTCGCTCGGATGGACCGAAGAATACGTTAAGAGGATCTTCGCCGATCTCGAACGGGTCTTCCCTGTGTACCTCGAAACGATTGAAAGTCTTGCCCGGGCTTTTCCCAAGCGCCAGATTTTGGTGAGGCCGCATCCCTTTGAAAACGAATCGCTCTATCGCGAGCGATTTGCCGGGATCGCCAACATCGTGATCGACGGGGCGGGCGACGTGTTGAACGTCATTTCCGCGTCGGATGGAGTTATCCATCTCAACTGCGGAACCGCCGTTGATGCCGTACTGTGTGGTAAGGTGCCGATCTCAATAGAGTATCTGAATACCGAAACGATTAAGTCACATGCGCCGCTTCCTTCCAGTATCAGCCTGCAAGCCGGAAATTTCGAGGAGCTTTGTGCTTTCGTCGAGACGCTGCCGGACCGTTCGCCCTATGATATAGAGGCCGCCCAGGCCGTGACGCGGCCTTGGTTCCATCATTCTGACGGTCTCGCGGCGGCGAGGCTGGCGGACCTTTTAGTGGGCGCGCTGGCGACCAAGTCTACGGTCGCACGAAGAAGCGCGACCATGGCGTTGCGCGGCGGTCGCAGAAATGCCTCTGTTGGCCAGGTGCTACTCGGCTTGTCGTCGCTTGCCGCCGGTAGTGCCGCCGCAGATGTGCTCCGGCAGCGGATCCAGCCTTCGCGCACAGGCAAAGCCTTCGGCGTAGCCGATGTCGCGGCCCTGCTTCAGGACTATGCCGCTTGTTCGTCCGACCCCGCGGCGCGTGTCCGCCATGCGCGCAATCCGTTGACGAAGCTACCGCTCAGCAGCATTGAGGTTTTCACCGTATGAGAACCGTTCTGATTTTTGTCAGGCTTACTCAAAACCGGTTAAGCGTCTTTGCTTCACTCGAACCGCGTCTTCACGCAACCGGATATGCCGTGTTCATATCCACTTCCATGATGAGCGGCGTAAGAGTTGTGCGCGCGCGGGCCGCATGCTTAGTGGCTTCGCGCGCGCGCCTCGTAGAGCCGCACGCAGTTTGAGGTTCAGGGCATCGCAAAGGTTGGGCCGCTGCTTGGCCAAGAGAAAACTTTTCATGAGTTGCACGACACCAAGGCGCTGGTGATAGTGCAGGAGCTAGGCGGTTTCATCTCGGTCTGGCGAGTCGGCACGGAAATGCCAACTTCTTCATCGAGAAGTCTTTCTTTGAGGAGCCGCTTCTTCCAGATGACACCCGACAATATCGTGACTTTTTCCCAACCGGTGGTCGCCTACGTCGTGCTGCCTTCCCAATTGAGAGCGGGTGACCGTGCGAGTTGAGTTGAAAACGATTCTCGGCGCAATGATCATGGGGCTCCTACCGATGGTGCTGTCGTTGCCCTCGCTTGCGGCAACCATCCTCAGCGCACCGCTGCTACTGCTCGTTCCGGCCGGAGTAGGCAATGCGCTGGCCTTCGGATTGCGCGGCGCCCTACCTCACCGGCTGAGCAAGCTGCAATCGCTGCTGATCGCCTATTTCACCGGCACGTTACTGATAATCCTCGTCTTCTTGTTGTCCGAGCGTCTGTCCGGCGCGCGCACCGGCTTCCTGACGCTAGCGACGCCGATCTACCTACTGTCGGTGATTGGCTGGCTCCGCCTCGGCGAGGCCTATCGGCTTAAGGCGGGAGAACGCAAGCGACTGATGGTCGTCGCTGCAATTTCGCTTCCTCTCGTCGCGTTACGCTATGCCTACAGCATTTCGATCTTTTCCGACTATCCGGTGACCGACCTGTTCCAACGCAGCCATTTCCATGGCGGCGCTTTCGAATTTGCGCGCAATTTTATTCTCAATCCCTTTGCCACCGACTCCTACATCCCGTTCCAGCAGCTGTTCCTTGGCATGTTGATGCGTCTGACGGGCGCCGATCCGTTGGATGCGGAATGGGTGTGGCCGGTGGCGATGGCGCCGATTCAGATCGCAACGCTGCTCTGTCTGATTGAACGTCTACTGCCGAACCGGCGCACGACCTTGATCGCGTTGGCGATCGCGTTGGCGCAGTTCGCCCTGTCCAATCCTACCAATGGCTCAATGGCCGAGATGGTAGCGATCCTGCTGCTCTCGGTGTTGCTGCCGCGACGCGACCGAATGATGTCCGGCACTGCCAGCGCCGTGGAGCTTCTGACCGTGGTCCCCGCGCTGCTGATCGGCGTCGCCTTGACGAAGCTGCCAAGCGGAGCGGCGAGCTTTCTCGTGATTGCCCTCGTGCTGGTCGGCAATCTGACACGACGTCCGCTTGTCGCGCAGATCTGGCCTGTGTTAGTGCTCACGGCCATTGCCTTGCTGTTCCACCGTGGTGCGCTCCTCTTTGTCGCGTTGGTGGTGGCACTCTCCTGTGGTCTGTCGTTGCTTTGTATCGTTCGCCGCCACTACTGCCCCAGCGTCGTCAGCCGAGGGGTGGTGCTGGCAACTATCGGGGTGCTGAGCCTGCTGACGGCGATGTGTGTGAAAATTCTCGTATTCAGCCGCGGAGAAGGCGATATTTTTGGCCTGTGGAGCCTGTTCGATCTGGTGCTGACCCCGATCACGGGTAAGAGCCTCGCCAATGTCGCCCTCGATGGTGACCTTGCCCCGGGCGTCGGGGCGCGGGTCGCCCTGTTTGAGGCAGCGCGCACCGTCTCACCGCTCGCAGTGTTGCTGATGCTGATTGGCGTGTTCGGCATGCTGTCGCTATCCGCTAGGCGACTGGGATCAGGGCCGAGTCGTTTGGAAAACGCGCGCGAGATCCACCTTTTTGCCGACATCACTCTGCTGTTCTTTGGCTTCATTTTACTGATCCTTACTGGCTTTCCCTTTATTCATCGGGCGGCGTTCCTCATCACGCTTCTCGCGTCCGCGACGCTTGCCATCCTTGTCTGCAATGCCTCAACGATGTTCAACAGCTATAGTCGGCTGTCGCTTTCGGCACTTTCTTATATGCTGGTGGTGATGGCGCTGCCCTTCCTCCTTCTGAGCGAACGGGCGGAACCTTACCTGTGGCGGGCGCTGCCGGTACTGCTCGCCATGGCATGTGTCGGGGTTCTCGCGGTAGTTCTGGCGCTCGTCTGGGGTCGCATGCGAAGTCTGCCTCTGATCCTCGCGGTAACCGCGGCGGTAGCGATGGAATTCGCCGTGTCGCGTAGTTATTTTAAGTCCTATGCCTTCCACAACCAGCCGCCGCCAGCAAACGGGGCCCTCGCCGCCTATGACCGAACCGATCTCGACACGGCACGCAGGGTCCTCGCACTGTCCAAAGAGAGGGGAGTTCTCGTCTCCGACCCTAAGACGATGACGATAATGCGCTCGCGCACCGGGCTCTATCCGCTGGTATCCAGCTCCAATCTGGACACCCTGTCGAGCGATGCACGTCGCCAACTGATGGCGGTGCTCACCACGGCGCTTTCCCCGTCGCCGCTCGCACAGACCTGCCATAGGCTTGTGCAGATCGCTAATAGCGACGCGTCGGGGCTCTACAATTACGGTAGTATTCGCCTGTTGTCGCCCGCGGCCGACGGAGTCACCATCTTGACGTCACTAGGATACAACAACCGCCTCGTGCCGACCTATGACCCGATAGTTGCTGCCCGCCAGCGTAAGGAGGCGAAGGCTTCGATCGCTCACCATCTCGAACCGCAGGCACAGGCAGGGGACGACATTCGTCCACAGTTCATAATTCTGGTCAACGGGTCGACGGTCGACTGGCTCACGAACCGGGGAGGACTGAACTACTTCCCGGTGCGCAGAATGCTGCCGAACGGTCTAGTGGCCGAGCTCAAGCAGAAATACCCCAACGGGGCTCTGGTGGGAGAAACATTTTTGGTCGGACTCGAGTGCCGTTAAGACTCTTAACATCTTCACTCCCACCGCTGGCTGTAAAACGATGGCTTACGTGTGAGAAGTTATCCGTACGGTTAAGGTGTAAGCTATATCGATAGACGATGCCGATCATCGAGGACGAGCCTTCTGACGGGCCGACGCGGTTCGGCAGGCGAATACGGGCCGGCAATAGCGCGGCAGAAGACGCTGGAACGTACTTGCGGACGTTCTTTTTCCTTCATGCAGGCGCGCGCCGCAGTGCCTTCTTTTCCCGCTTCCCGCCCCATTATTTCCGACCGCAGGTTGACCCGCCGTTTGATCCATGTTGCGCAGAGGGACGATTAGCACGACCTCGTCAGCAATACCTCGATCGCCCCATCCATGGTTCTAATTGACAGATCGAAGTCTGAACCGGTAGCAAGAGATACTATGACAATTTTGTGCTGTGGTTCGACATTCTTCGCGCTGCCGTCGTCGTCGGTGGTTACGCATGGATTGCCTGGTCATGTCTTGTGAGGCCCGCCGGAAATCGATTGGGGCCTGCTCAAGAGATATTGCCTGCGGCCCGCGAAGTGATTGGCCGAGATGAGAATGGAGTGACAAGCATGAATCGAATTCCGGCCCCGGCCCGTATCGACAAGTCTCTCTTTTCGGGCGACGCACATGCGCACGAAACCAAGTACGGTTTGCCCTCGAAGGTCAAGTTCTGCGTTCGCTGCGTGATCTCGAACCAGCGCCCCAATTCTGCGGTGGAGTACAAGCACACCAAGGAAAGCAAGAAGGCGACGATCGCCTTCGACGAAGAGGGCGTATGCGACGCCTGCCGCTTCGCGGAAAAGAAGCAGGCCGGGATCGAGTGGGAAGAGCGCGAACGGCGGCTCGTCGCCCTGTGCGATACGTTCCGCAGCCGCAACGGCAACTATGACTGCATCGTGCCGGGTTCGGGCGGCAAGGACAGCTTCTATGCCTCCCATATCCTGAAGACCAAATACGGCATGCATCCGCTGACCGTGACCTGGGCGCCGCATGTCTACACGGAATGGGGCTGGCGGAATTTCCAGAGCTGGATCCATGCCGGCCACGACAATCTGCTTTCGACGCCGAACGGCCGCGTGCACCGGCTCCTGACGCGCCTTGCAGTCGACAACCTTTTCCACCCCTTCCAGGCCTTCATGTTCGGCCAGAAGGCGCTGGCGCCGAAAATGGCGCTGCTGCACAAGATCCCGCTCGTCTTCTTCGGCGAGAACGAGGCCGAATACGGCAACCCTATCGGCGATACCGAAACGGCCAAGCGCGACTGGTCCTACTTCACCTCCGACGACCAGTCGAAGGTGAGCCTCGGCGGCGTGCCCATCCCCGATCTCAAGGCGCATTTCGGCGTCGAGCAGCAGGATCTCCTGCCCTACCTGCCGGCCAATCCGTCGGAGATCGAGGCCCAGGGCGTCGAGGTCCACTATCTCGGCTACTATCTCAAATGGCACCCGCAGAGCTGCTACTACTACGCCGTCGAGCATGGCGGCTTCCAGGCCTCGCCGGAAAGGACGCCCGGCACCTACAGCAAGTACAACAGCATCGACGACCGGATCGACGACTTCCACTACTACACAACCGGCATCAAGTTCGGCCTCGGTCGGGCGAGCTACGATGCGGCGCAGGAAATCCGCTCCGGCGACATCACGCGCGAAGAAGGCGTGGCGCTGGTCAAGCGTTTCGACCATGAATGGCCGGAACGTTTTGCCGAAGAGATCTTCCGCTATCTCAGCATTCCGCCGGAAGAATTCCCGGAAGCCAGTCGAATGTTCGAGGAGCCTATTCTGACGCGAGACTATTTCGACACGCTTGCCGACACGTTCCGCAGCCCCCACCTCTGGAAGTGGGAGGGCAACCGCTGGCAGCTGCGCCATGCGGTCTGGCAAGAAGCCGCCGACGCCGAGGCTGCTCTGTGAAGAACGTCCGGATCGCCGACCACGCGAAGAGCTTTATGGTCGATGCCCTTGATACGGCAACTTGAATCGAGACGGATGACCGGCTGCGACGCAATAAAAGCGACCATGAGTTGTTCCCGTCTGGACAAGCTTATCAAATTCTCGGCTCCGCCGCATCGCGATAGACGCAACGCGCTAATGCTCGTCGTCCTGAGGCCGAGCCTCAGTCCATGCGTTGTTCGCTTCCGCCTCGCGATATGCTGCCAGTTCAGCAAATCCAGCGCATCGTCCGCCTCTTTCGATCCGCAACCCATCCGAGCGTACTTACCTCCGCCGATAATGCTGTGAAGATGTGGTTAGACGGCCCACATGCCCAGTGCCGCCTTCGCAGAGACCGCATCGCGTTTCGGTGTGCGAAAGCGTTGGCTTTTTTATGTCACGGCATCCCCTCAAGGCACTACTGCGATTTGCAACCCGTACGACAATGCGCGCCCGATCCACATGCCGGCGGCAATTGATAAAATGCCTGCCGTTTCCTTCAGGGTTCGCCCAACGCTGAATGTTACCAATGCGAGTAGACGATCATGCAATGCTGTTCTGGGTTAGAGAACGGAGGGGTGATGGAAGCTGGATCGATCATCGAAATCACAACAAAGCCTCTCGGGCAAATTACCCCGGGGGATTGGGTAATTGCAACCGTCGCAGCGCTTGCGGCTGGATGGGCTATTCACTTCGCGCTCAACGAGCTCTTCCGAGCCAGGGCAGCGCCCGTTTCAAAATCACCAACCGAGAGCCGGTTCCGGAATGTTTTTGCCATGATGGAGGAAAGCAGACGCCAATCGCTCATCCGCTATCATATGGAAAAGTACGAGTGCGATCGAGAGGAAGCCATGCGCCGGGCGATGGACGAGCGTAGTCGCGAATCTGATAGATGGAATTAGGCTTGTTGCGGGAGGCGGTTTGCCGGGGAGCTCGCAACCCGCGCAGCTTTGCGTGCGTCAGCGACCGCTTCTCCTTGCGATGACAATTCAGGTCTCTCCGAATCGAATTCGACCTTGTCGCCCTCACGTATGCTGAAGTGGAATCTCGGCATTTGCGTCCTCCATTCGCAAAATCCGCGATGCCTCTGTTCCCGTTCCGATGGAAATCGACGACCCGGTAAAGGCAGGCCGCCGCATGGGGCGGGGCATGAGGGGGCAGCGACCTGGACCGTTTCCGGTGAGCGATTTCCACACGAGACGCACTGCGGGTCAATTCAACACTAGGTTCTAGCCGAGGCCATATCCCGTACGACCTTCGAGCCATATTTCTTCACCCGCGAGAGCTGCACCCCGCCTTGGACTTGCCGTTCACAAGCCGCGCGTGCTTCGAAGGTCTAAACTTAAATCCTCTCGAAACTGGGGGGAAAAGCTCCATAGCTGACCACGCAGCACGCGTGCAAGTAGCCGCCGACGAAGCCAACATAGCAAATCGGCGGGATCCCTGATTAATCTTCGCCTGGGCGCACAGTAGGCATCTCGTCTCGGTCGCAGGTGTACACTTTCGCCTCGTCTGCGGCTCTCAAAAAAGCCCTTCTCGCGGTCTCAGCGTCGCCAAGCCCTTCAAGAGCATCCAGACAAGCTTTGCAGGCTTTCCGTAAAGCCTTCCCGTCTTCCCGCGGCCATTGTCCTATCAGGACGCCGGCAGCCTCCTCAGCGCTGGCGATCGTGCGATACTGGCCATGTCGCTGCGTCTCGAACGTGACAGGCTCACTCCACTGGCCGCGCTTCATCGCTAGCATGCTCCTCATCATCGTCGGCGCGGAGATATCCTTGTCCGATCAACCAGTCCCGGGCGATGACCGCAAGCACTTCCTCGCGGGTAATTTCTTGCTCCAGGGCAAAGCGGTCCAACGCGTCTTCAATCTCTTGCGCCAGGTCCATCATTCCACCTCCCGAAACGATCATAACGGAAGCCGCTCGGCAGGACGTGCGGAACGCTTCGCGGCTTCCGGCCTGCGTCAAAGTGCAGACATTATGAGATATGGGCGCACAGGCGGCGAAGGCAATTGCGCCGGTCTATTCGGGTTGTCATTCGTCCCCCGCATACTCTTTCATAGTCGCCCGCAAGCGTTCATCAGCCTCTCCTTCTCATCGTCATCGAAGAGGCCGATATACTTGACTGAGCCGCTGAACCAGAACCCCGCGAGAGGATGTCAGCCTGCACCCTATCCGGCGCACCCCTTCCTCATCAGTGCATTCTCGATCGCTTGGCCCTTGCGCTTCGCAACGGCGACCTGGCCTTCCTTGTCGCCACCGAACCTGCTCGACATCGGCACTCGGGTCAAGAACACGCCGTATGGATCCCCGTTGGCTGAACGCACGGATTTGAATCCCGCTATCCGCTCCAGCTATTTGGCCAGCGCTCTGCGCTCCATTTAAGCAGACCATTTATCATGCTGTTCTACAGTAGGTTTGCACTCGCTGTACTTACAGCGGCCGTGTCGAGCTTCCAAATCAACGCTTCAGTTGCGGCATTTCTGCCAACGTATCGGCGGATAATCCTGTCGACGTTCTCTTCTTTCCACCCTAGGATCTCCGCGATGATACGCTTGTCGAGGCCGGCATTGTAGAGCTTCGTCGCTGCCGTGCCGCGAAGATCATGGAAGTGAAGATTGCGCTCAAGCTTCGCGTTCTTCTTCGCCTTGTTGAAAACGGATGCAAAGCCATTAACCGTCCACTGCCGTTTTCGACTGTTGGTGAGCACGATCGGCGATCGTATGGGGATTTCGTCGAGCAAATCGCTGAGTTCCCGATAGAGGGGAATTACAACCTCTCGTTGGTGTCGGCTCTTACCCGTCGTCATCCTGATCGTGTTCTCGCCGACGTGCGACCATGCTAGCCGGAAGAGATCGCCCGCGCGCAGACCCGTCAGAGCAGCGAGGCGGATGGCGAAGTTTGCCTCGGCAGAGCAATAGGCGAGCATACTCTGCATCTCGGACGCCTCCCAGATAATCGCCGCCCGGTTGGAAGAGCAGAGACGTTTAATGCCTTCGCACGGGTTCATGCTGACCTTCGCGAGCGGGTCAACTGCGTAGGACAAAACGCGCGAGAGAACCTGCATGCCGTAGTCGGCCGTGCGGGGAGTGGCAGCATAGTTGGCACGCCACTTTCGGATGCGGGGCCGGATCTGGTCGGGTCGGTCAAAGTTTTTGATCCGCAGACAACCGAAGTGTTCATCGACCCGGTCGAGCCAGCGAGACCAGTTTTTCTTCGTACTGTCAGCAAGCTTCTTGTAGTCGTCGCTGCGCTTGTAGAAGGTAATCAGCGCTGAAAAGCTACTCTCATCGGGCAAGCGGATTCTCTCCACCGCTTCGGCATATGCCTTCTGAAACGCAGGCGTGCCAAGCGCCGCGAAGATACGAGGCCCCCCGCGCCACGCATAGGTATACGTTTTGCCCTTCGCCTTCACGACGTGGACGCCTTTGTGCTCAGCTGTAACCATGCTTTCTATCGAACTCCGCAAGCGCATGATCAAGGTCGGATTCCTCTGTAACGGCAACCCTAACAGGGTTGAAGTCTGGCGCCACGCGGAAGACGAAACCATTGACTTCGATCTCGGCGCGCACACCTTCACGCTTCGCGAATTCGGCCAGTCGCTTCATTTCTGAGCGCTTAAATGGAATTGTTGCGGGCATGTGTTGCCTTTCGCTACGCTAGTATTGCTTCAACATATGATCGATGGCCACAAAAGCAGGCGCATCGCTGATATGCAGGGGCCTCGTTCCCAGGCAGCGCTTTGTAGCTCCGCATGGATTTGCGCCTGAACGGTATTTTAATCCACATTGACCTGTTGGTTGCAGGCGCATGGCGTTCAGCCGTGAAGATCGTAGCTGATAAAATGCGCCCACTTCGTGGAGGCTGAAATGCAGCAATACGATGCCTTGTGCAGCCGGTCGTTGTCGAAGAACCAGCTAAATTACTTCGGGCCGCGGACGCGAAATTCGTAGCTAAGCCGTCGTGGTTGGCCGACCCCCGATGACGGCTTGTGTAGGCTTTCATTGCGAACTTCTCACCGGAAAACATTGCCAATGACGAAGTATGCTTCATGGTCAAGAAAAACTCAAATGACGGTGATGCCGCGCGTTTGTCCCACCGACAGTGGCAATTTGACAAGGCAGATTGGGACGGGACTTGAATATGCTACACGGGCAAAAATCGGTCGCCGTCTGGCCGATATGTCGCACCGAGAAGGAAGACGTGTTTGGTGATGTGCTTTTTCGCTGCAGATGGCGATGCTCTCGTACGGCCGACTCGGCGTCTTTCTTCGATTAAGTGACGCCGAGTGAATAGCCGGAACGATCAGGAGAATAGACGAAAACGCTAGCCTAGAGCGACGGCTGGCCACCCAAGGCGTGCCGGCGCGTGGATTCCACGATATGGCCGTAACCACGCGCATGATGCCGAAGACGAAGACGGTGTCGGAGGTGTGAGCGACGCGGATGTGATCGGCGCTCGCCCGAATTATCGCTGGGCTATCCTGGAAGACAGCTCGCGTATACGGCGCGAAAATCTCTGTCCCATTAACTTCCAAAGGAGCCTTCGTTCAAAAGTTAGGAGATTGTTCTCCGGGGCCCAGGCAGCGGGTTCTACCAAATCTAGCACGCATGTTAACTTGGCGTTAACCCTATCGAGATTGTAGTGAGGACAACCAGCCATAGCTCATGAAGAGCAGAATTACAATTTCAAGACGAGCTAATATGACGAGCATTCACACAAATGCGAGCGCAATTTCTGCGCTCCAGACGCTGCGCACAGTCACCGCAGATCTCCAGCACATGCAAGCGCAAATCTCGTCTGGGAAACGAGTCCAAAATGCTGTCGACAATGCCGCATATTGGTCGATTTCTACGACGATGCGCTCTGATCGCATGGCGATATCAGCGGTTTCTGACGCGCTCGGACTCGGTGCCGCAAAGGTCGATGTAGCTTATTCAGGACTCTCATCCGTGATTGACATTCTCTCGGAATTTAGTGGAAAGCTCGTTCTGGCGGCGGAAGGTGGCGTCGATAAGTCAAAGGTCCAGGCCGAGCTGGAGCAACTAAAGCAACAGGTGCTGGACGTCTCGATGTCCTCAAGCTTTAGTGGCGAAAACTGGCTAAATACTAACATTCCCAATATCTACGATAATGATCTGAACCGAACCGCCCTCGTAGCCTCCTTTGTTCGAACTCCTTCCAGCGGTGTAGCAGTCGAGACCATCGACTTCCATCGTTCCGAAGTTTCGCTTTTCAATAGCGCGGGCGGCGGATTGCTACAGGCAGACGCACGCGATTCGAAAACGATCGGCGGCATCCGAGGCTTCACTCCTACCCGTCCGATCGTGACCGATTCGACTGCATACAATGGGAGCGAGGGAGCAGGCTGGATGATCCCTATGGGCACGACGGGGAGCTCTGGCAGCTTCGCCCTTGACGCATTTCCAGTAGGATCGACACTTGATTTTACTTCGCCAGGCGCCGAGATCAGCTTTGATATCATCCTGGATAGGGAAGCGTCCAATCCCGATAGTGAGCCCGGATTGTCAGGTGAATTGCAGGATTTGCCTGGACCTTTCTATGCGGGATATACTGCCTCAATTACCATTACCAAGGCGGATGTTGACGCTTGGAGACCTGAGCTTGGTGGCAAAATCACGACAAATACGGAGTTTGCCGGCCTCCTCAGCTATAAGCTTCACCCACATGGCGCATACGTCTCGGCAACGAGCCGAATTGAGTCGCCGCCGGGTTCTCAGAACTGGATCCACGACCCCGAACGGATGTCGATTCAGACGCTGCAACATCACGGGGATGGATCCTACGTTGAGATTGCCAACCTCACCAGTGTTGGCATCAGCACGGGAGGGTTGAGGGAAGCTTCTGATTTCGGACGTCGCGGCTCTGGCATGAACCTGGCGTTTAAGGAGTTTATTGTCCATGAAGATGGCGACAACGTCGACGGGGTAGAGATTAGTTTTGCTTTCGGCGTTAATAACGCCGCTCCTAAAGCCTATTCCTTCAATCGGAGTTATGTGAACGACATTCTTGGCAAAGAAACCGGCAAAGTCGAAACCTCCGACGAAATGGCTACACTTCTGAAGAGTTTGCTTGATGAGGACTGGCCAGACCTTATCATCGAGGCGAAATCACCCTCCGCAGTTTTGATTAAGTCGGACCCTTCTGTCGATCGAGCTTGGGGAAGTGGAACGCGTCTGGAATTCGACAACATACGGGTCAGCATAGAGCCTTTGCCCACCCTCAACTTTCTTGAAATCGATGTGGAGCAAAACCCAGATATGATTGCCACTTACATCGACTATATGGATGTCGTCGCCGGAAGGGTAACAGATGGTGCCACATCACTTGGCGCCCTTCACAAGCGGATCGATATGCAAGCTGAGTTTGCAGCAAGAATGATGGCAACATTGGACAAGGGTGTTGGCCGCCTCGTCGATGCCGATATGAACGAAGCGTCGCTCCGCATGAAAGCTATTCAGACCCAGCAGCAACTCGCCACTCAACTCCTGTCGATAGCGAACTCGAATACAGAGCATATGTTGCAGCTGTTTCGGTAGATTGTTTCATCCAGGAACGTGTCGCGCAGCCGTCCATAGTGGCTTTCGCTAACGAACGTTTTGGCTCTGTTTGCCAGGTGCTAAGGGTATCGTGTGGTTCGACATGGCCTTGAGCTCGTTGATGAACGAAAGGGCCTCCCGGATGTTCGACAGGCGACAACTCTCAGGTCATGGCAGGGTCCGTCGTTTCAAAGTACATCCCTCTCGACGTACTGGTGTGTCAACGGCGGAGTAAAAACCGGCCACGGGGCGGAGCAAAAGTCGGCCACCTTGGCGCGCGCCTGAGACCGCCGGGAGGGCGTAGCCCGAGCGGGGGTCTCAGGCGCGCGCGGCGATTTTCAGAGAAGGCGTCAGCCGGCCTTTCGGGCGCGGCTTTGGGCGAGACGGTAGCTGTCGCCGTTCATCTCGAGGATGTTGACGTGGTGGGTGATGCGATCGAGCAGGGCGCCGGTCAGACGCTCGGACCCCAGGGTTTCCGTCCATTCGTCGAAAGGCAGATTGCTGGTGATCATGGTCGCACCGCGCTCGTAACGCTGGGAGATCAACTCGAACAACAATTCCGCGCCGGTCTTGGACAGCGGCACGAAGCCCAGCTCATCGATGATCAGCAGCTTGTAGGCTGCCATCTGCTTTTGGAAACGGAGCAGACGCCGCTCGTCACGCGCCTCCATCATCTCACTGACCAGGGCGGCGGCCGTGGTGAAGCCGACGGACAGCCCCTTCTGGCAGGCCGCCAGTCCGAGGCCGAGTGCGACATGCGTCTTGCCCGTGCCGCTGGGGCCGAGAGCGATCACGTTCTCGCGGCGGTCGATCCACTCGCAACGTGCCAGCTCCAGCACTTGCATCTTGTTCAGCTTGGGGATGGCTGTGAAGTCGAAGCTGTCGAGGCTTTTGACGACAGGGAATTTGGCCGCCTTGATCCGGCGTTCGACCTTGCGGCGATCGCGTTCGATCATCTCCCGTTCGGCAAGCCGGAACAGGTAGTCGATGTGGTCGACGCCCTCGGTGGCGCATAACCGGGCCAGCTTCTGATACTCGCGCTGGAAGGTCGGCAGCTTCAGGGTCTTGAGATAGTGGGCAAGCAGTATCTCGGGTGCTTCGGTGCTCATGCCGCTTCTCCCGCATCAGACGACAAAAGCCGCATGTAGGCTTTCGCCGAGGTCTTCTCGACCGTCGCCCTCGGCAGGTAGGGATAGATCGCCAGGTCCAGTCGAGGTGGCCGTCGCTCGACCCGGCACAGGATCAGATGCTTGACCGCATCGAATCCGATTGCGCCGAGCTGGATTGCCTGCTTCACCGCCGCATGCAGGTCGGCGAGCTCGAAGCTCTCCAGCAGGCGCAGAACCTGAACGTATTCCCGCCGACCATGCTTGGCCATGCGGCCTTCCATCAGCCGGCGCAGCGTAGCGAACTCTTCCGGCAGGTCCCAGCCTTGCAGAGGGGCGGCCTGATCCAGGGAATTGATCTTCTGCTCGATCAGCGGCAGGTAGTGGATAGGGTCGAAGACGACGTCTTCCCGATCCCAGCACCGCGGATGGCGAGCAATGATCTCGCCACGGCAGCCGATCACCACCTCGTCGACATAGCCCCGCACCCAGACGTCCTGATGACCGTAGGCGACCGGCACGGAATAGTCGTTGGTCTTGTAGCGCACCAGGGACTGGGCCGTTACGCTGGTGCTGGCCTGATCGCAGGCATCGAAGGGTGATGTCGGCAATGGACGCATGGCCGCCAGATCCCGCTGCAGGCGCTCGCCGATCGTCTCGCTCTCGCCGCGCAGCCTGTCGCGCTGGCGTTTGCGGCACTGCTCCTCCAGAAAGGCGTTGAACGCATCCCATGTCGCAAACTGCGGGATCGGCACCATGAAGTTGCGCCGGGCGTAGCCCACAAGGCCCTCGACATTCCCTTTGTCATTGCCCTTTCCCGGCCGCCCATAGCGATCCCGGATCAGGTAGTGGGACAGGAAGCCGCTGAACAACACCGCCCGCTTGCGTGTACCGTCGGGCAGGATCTTTGCGACCAGGCAACGGTCGTTGTCGTAGACGATCGACTGCGGCACGCCCCCGAAGAAGGCAAATCCATGGATGTGACCGTCCACCCAGGCCTCGGCCACCGCCGCCGGATAGGCCCGAACATAGCAGCCATCACTATGCGGAAGATCCAGCACGAAGAAGCGGGCCTTCTGTTCCACACCGCCGATCACCACCATCGCCTCGCCGAAATCGGCCTGCGCGTGGCCCGGCGGATGGGCAAGTGGCACGAACACTTCCTGCCGGCGCTGATCCCGCTCGCGCATGTAGTCCTTGATGATCGTGTAGCCGCCGGTGAACCCGCACTCGTCGCGCAGGCGGTCAAATACCCGCCTGGCCGTATGCCGCTGCTTGCGCGGCACCTTCAGGTCCTCGTCGAGCCAATGCTCGATCGTCGAAACAAACGCATCCAGCTTCGGACGCCGGATCGGTGATCGCCGCTGGTAACCGGGTGGCGTCGAATACGACACCATCTTCGCCACGCTGTCGCGCGATATGTTGAAATGCTTCGCCGCCTGACGCTGCGTCATCCCTTCCGAAACAGCCAGACGAACCTTCAGATATAGTTCCACGGTGTAGATCCCCTGTCCCTCCTGCGATCATTGCAGAAGGAAGATAGGTGGCCGGATTTTACTCCGCCCGCAGCAGCATTATGCCGCCGCTACCGTGGCCGACTTTTGCACCGCCGCTCTCAACCGTGCGGCCAAATTAGAGTTTTGTCGCGCTGGCGGTAGTTTTAGGGACTGATGGCGAGCCAGATTTTGTCCAATGTTCCGATATGCGAGGCCCGCACTAACAGCAATCGATGGTTTCCAGTGCGCGCGGCAGCGAGATAGCCAAACGCGGAAGTCGAACCAAATCCATAGAAGAGTAACGCCCCTGCCAGACACGTCGTTGGACTGCCGACACTGCCCGGCATTCAAAGAAATAGCGCCGAGGCCACCGATCAAGAAACCGATGAGCAGACGAGAGATCATGAATCTGATCAGGGGAGGCATGATTGAACATCTCAATGCGGCTTCCCGCGGGCGACCGAGAAGACCGCCCCGATCATCCCGCCTGTGACCACGCCGGCGGATCCGCCGGCAAGGCCCCCGATAAGACAGTAGAGGATCGTCAAGGCCTCAAGCTGTGGCGCCATCACGATCGCGGCCACGACGCCGACTGCCGCGCCTACCAGCCCCAGCACAAAGCCGAGACCCGTCACGGCATCCGAGGGATCGACCACAACGCGGTGGTGGTCGATCTGTTCATAGCGTTGAGGTTCGTCATCGACCATCTGAGTCTCCTTCTCCGGCCAAGTTGCGCTGCCGGTCGACGACCGGCGCGTCCTCGTCATTTTCGAGCAGAATTCTTGCGGCAGCGCCGTCGAGGTCTTCATATTGCCGGGCGCGCAGAGACCATAGGAAGGCCAGGAGGCCGGCGATGCCCATGATGATCGAAAGCGGGACGAGGAGGCCGATGGCTGTCATGCCTTCGCCTCCACAATGGTTTCCACAGTGCTGCTTCCGGCGCTGGCCTTCCGCGTGAGGCGTAGCGCATTGGCAACGACGATGAGCGAGGATGAGGACATCGCGACGGCCGCGATCAGCGGCGTCGCATACCCCAGGAAAGCAATCGGCAGGCTGACGAGGTTGTACAGCACCGCGAGTGCGAAATTCTGCCTTATGAGGACCGACGCCTTTTCCACGGTGTCGAAAATATCCGTCACCACACGCAGGTCGTCACCGAGAAACACGAAATCGGCGGCGCTGCGTCCGATATCACTGGCCGAGGCGGGGGCCATGGATGCATCGGCGGCACGTAGCGCAGGCGCATCGTTGATGCCGTCGCCGACCATCAGCACCCGGCGTCCACGCTGCTGCAAGTCCTTTATCGCATGCACCTTGTCGCGGGGCAGGAGCCGGGCGCGCCTGTCGTCGATGCCGAGCGAAGTGGCGACGCTCTCGACGGCTTGCGGGCAATCGCCGGAGAGCAGGACGATATCGATGCCACGGGTTTTCAGCGTGGCGACGAGATCACGCGCCCCGCGGCGGACGTGCTCGCCGAATGTGAAATAGGCAAGCGCCTCGCCGTTTTTCGCGAGTACCGTCATTGCCGCTCCGCCGGAGGCTGCCAGCGCCCATTCCGGCCGGCCCAGCCGATAGAGATCGGCTCCAAGCCTCCCTTCCATTCCCATTGCCCGCTCTTCCCGCAGATCCGTGAAGACGGGTAAGCTGGCCGCGGGGCTTGCGGCAGCGATCGCCCTCGCTATCGGATGAGCGGAAGCACCAGCCAGCGCGCTGGCAAGCCTGAGCGCTTCCGGCGCGATTCCGGCCGGGGCGAACAGGCGGGGCGTTCCCGTTGTCAATGTCCCGGTCTTGTCGAAGACCACGGTGTCGATCTCGCTCAGGCGCTCGAAGGCGGAGCCATCGCCCGTCATGACGCCGCGCTCGAAGAGACGACGGGCCAGCACGACCTGTACCATGGGAACGGCGAGCCCCAGCGCGCAGGGGCAGGTGATAATGAGGACGGTGATGGCGATGGTGAGCGCGGTGTGCACATTGCCGGTCGCCAGGAACCAGGTCATGAAGGCGACGGCAGCGAGGCTGTGGACGACGGGGGCGTAGAGGCCGGCCGCGCGGTCGGCGAGCCGCTGGTAGCGCGAGCGGCCGTCTTCGGCGGCCGTGATCATCCGACTCATTTCTGCGACTGTCGAGTTTGCCGGCGCGGCGGTGGTGCGCAGCACGAAGGGGTTGCCGATGTTGAGTTCCCCTGCGCGCACGGCCTCGCCCGCGTTGGCGCGCCGCCACAGGCTCTCGCCAGTGACGAGAGCGGCGTCAAGCTCGGCGCGGCCTTCCTCCACGACGCCATCCGCCGGTATGCGCTCGCCCGCGGCGATGCCGAGGCGCATGCCGGCCTCGACCTCGCTTAAGTCCACATAGTCGCGCGTGCCGTCGCTCCGCAGCACGCTCGCCCCGCGCGGGATCAGTCGCGTCAGGGCGGCGACCGCCGAGCGTGCCTTGCCGCGCATGGCATGGTCCAGAACCCGGCCAACGAGGAGGACGAAGATCAGCGACGTGGCGGCCTCGAAATAGGCGTGCGGGGCGTTCGTGGCGGTATCGTAGAGGCTGAGCGCGAACGTGAGCAGAATCCCGACGGAGATCGGCACGTCCATGTTGGTGCGGCCATGGCTGAGCGCCCGCCAGGCCGAACGGTAGAAGCCCGCGCCCGCGTAGAACACCGCCGGCAACGCAAGCAATGCAGAAACGACGTGAAATGTCTGGCGCGTCGCCCCATCCGCACCCGACCAGACTGAGACGGAAAGCAGCATGATGTTCATGGAGCAAAAGCCGGCGACGGCAAGCGCGCGCACGAGGCCGGCAAGGGCAGGGTCCTCGCCATCGATCTCGGTTGCCGGGAGGTTGGCGTCATAGCCGATGGCGGCGAGTGCGCCGACAATGTCGGGGGCCGCGCTTCCATCCTGTTTCCAGTCGATGGTGACTCGGCGTAGCGAGAGGTTGGCGCGTGCCCGCTCGACGCCCGGCACCCTGGCAAGGGCGGACTCCACCGCGCCGATGCAGGCGGCGCAGTGCATGGCGGGTACCGAAAGCACGCTCTGCCGCCTCCCGCCGCCGATGTCCCGGCTGGCCATCGCCAGTTCCTCTGCCGAAACACTGGCCCGCCAGGGCGGCACACCCAGTCCGATCTCGGCGGAGCAGCAGGACATGGCCGCTACCGCATCTCTTTATAGGCGTGCCAGGTGGCGTGCCCGAGCCAAGGAAAGACCACGATCAGGCCGAGAAGCCCGGTCGCGACCGAAAGGAGGAACAGACCGAGCACGATGGCGCCCCAGGCCAGCATCGGGGAGAGGTTGTTCCACACCAGCGCCGTGCTGACGCCCATTGCGGTCAAGGCGTCGACGCGCCGGTCGAGCAGCATGGGAATGGAGAAGACGCTGACGGCGAAGGCGAAGCCGGCAAAGAGCGCGCCGATCAGGCTGCCGACGACGAGCATCGCCCAACCGCTCGGGGTGGTGAAGAGCATCTCGGCGATGTGGTCGAGCCCAGGAAAGGGGCGGACGCCGAAGAACAGGGCATAGACCAGAACGGCCGCGCGCATCCACAGGAGCATCAGCATGGCCAGCAGCATGCCGGTGAAAAAAACCTGCGCGCCTGCCATGGGCTGCACGGCGAGCATGGAGCGCAGCGTCGGCCGCACCCCGGCCTCCAGATCGCGGCTCTTGAGATAGAGGCCGGCAGCGACCAGCGGACCGACGATCAGGAAGCCCGCCAGTGCCGGGAACAAGAAATAGTCCCGTCCGGTATCGAACATGTAGACGATGAACACGATCGAGGCGAGGAAGACTGCGAGACCGTAGAGGAGGCTCGGCACGGGGTTCCTCCACAGGTCGCGCCAGCCGCTGGCGAGCCACTGCACGGGCGCCCGCGCGGAAAGGTGGCGCTTCCAGCGTTCGTTGCGCGTTTCCTCGATATCCGAAACCTCGGATACGAGTTCGGGTGTCTGCTGCCTTGCGACCATCTCACCGTCTCCCCGTCAGCATGCGGACTTGGCCGCGCGATATCCGCCCGGCGTTCCGCTCTTGTCCTTCAGATGCGCCACGCAGCCCGGCTCGCTTGAGACGGCGACGTAGACGAGATGAGCATTGGCGCCCACGAATACGGCCACCGCCGCCGCTGTCAAAAGCCATAGGAGGTGAAACCGTCGTGTGCGGGCGGGCGCGGCATTCGTCATCTACGGCGTCCTCTTTCCGAGGTCGTCGACATAGAGCGCCAGGACCTTGATCTCGACCGGCGCCAGCCGCTCGTCCCAGGTCGGCATATGGCCCTGCCGGCCGCCGTGGATGGTCGCGATGATGCGCTGCAGGCTACCGCCATAGATCCACCTGTTGTCCGTGAGGTTGGGCGCGCCCAGCTCCGGATTGCCCTTGGCATCCTCGCCGTGGCAGGCAATGCACGTCGTCTGGAAGACCTCGCGTCCGCGGTCGATCTGCTCGACGTTCTCGGCGGTGGAAATGGCGGGGTCGCTCAGCGAGCTGACATAGGTGGCGACGTCCAACACTTGCGTGGCATCGAGCATCTCGTCGCGCCCGAAGGCCGGCATCTGCCCGACGCGGCTTTCCGCATGGCGGGAATTGACGCCCACCGTCAGCGTCTGCGCGATCGCCTCCGGCCCGCCGCCCCAGATCCAGTCGTCGTCGGTGAGGTCGGGATAGTTCTCGCGGCCCTTGCCGTCGCGGCCGTGGCAGGCGGCGCAATTGTCGCCGAAGAGCTGGTGGCCGTTGGCGCGTACCGTCTCCATCAGCCGCTCGTCGGCGCGGACCTCGTCGTACGACAGGTTCTCGATGCGTGAGGTCCAGGACGCCCGCGCGCCTGCTCCCTCCTTGATCGACGCCTCGACGGTGGTCTTCTGGTTCTCGCCGAGCACGCCCTTGGTGTAGGTTCTGCCGAGCGGCCAGGTGGGCATCAGTACCCACCAGAGCACGGCAAAGATGTGCGTGACGATCAGGAAGAGCAGCACGCCGCGCGGAATGGGCGTGTCGAGTTCCCGGATGCCGTTCCAGATATGGCCCGTCGTCTTGCGGCCGCTGACGGGATCGACCTCTTTCACTTCCATGGGCCATCGTCCTCGTCGAAAATCTCCCGCTCCGCCCGCTCGAAGCGCTCCCGGTTGGAGGGCAGGAAGGTGTAGATCAGCACACAGATCGAAAAACCGATCAGGTAGAACAGGCCCCACATCTTCGAGCCTTCGAGCAGTGTCTCATGGGTCAACGCCATCTCGTCACCTCAATTGTCCGGATCGGGCATCTGTTCGGGCGCGGCGGTGTTCTCGTACGCCGCGCGGGTGAGCTGGCCGAGCACCTGGAGATAGGCGACGAGCGCGTCCATCTCCGTCACGTTGGTCGTCACGCCGTCGAAGGCCGAGACCTGCGTCGCCTCGCCGTATCGCTCCGTCACGCCCGACGACTGCTCGCTGTCGGGTATGGCCTGGCCATAGGCGTCGCGCGCGGCGTTCTCGATCATCTCGTCGGTATAGGGCACGCCGACGGCGCGCTGCGCGCGAAGCGCAAGCGGCAGATCGGCAAGCTTCAGCGGGGTCGTTCCCAGCCAGCGGTAGGAGGGCATGTTGGATTCCGGCACCACGTCGCGCGGATTGTTCAGATGGGCGACATGCCAGAAATCCGAATATTTGCCGCCGATGCGGGCAAGATCCGGGCCGGTGCGCTTCGACCCCCACAGCATCGGATGATCGTACTGGGATTCGACAGCCAGCGAATAGGGGCCGTACCGCTCCACCTCGTCGCGCAGGGTGCGGATCATCTGCGAATGGCAGGCGTAACAGCCCTCGCGCACATAGATGTCCCGCCCGGCCAGTTCCAGCGGCGTATAGAGCCGCATGTCGGAAACGGTCTCGACCGTATCGTCGATGGTGAAGAGCGGGGCGATCTCGACGATGCCGCCGACACTGGCGGCGGCGATGATGGCCAGCATGAAGCCCGTTGCGGAGCGTTCCAGTTTCCTGTGCATCAGTTCCGGCATCGGCTACTCCGCAGGCGTGGGGGTTGCGCCACCGATCGGCCGCTCGTCGACGGGCAGATCCTCATCGAGGGGAAGCACGGCGGTGACGGGGCTACGCACGGTCATCCAGATGTTGTAGGCCGCGACCATCGCTCCGATGAGGAAGAGAAGGCCGCCGAAAGCGCGCGCGATATAGTAGGGATACATTGCCAGCAGCGTATCCACGAAGGAATAGACGAGCGTGTTGTCAGGGGAATAGGTGCGCCACATGAGGCCCTGGATGATTCCGGAATTCCACATCGCGAAGACGTAGATGAGTGTCCCGGCCAGCGCGAGCCAGAAGTGCACCTCGACCAGAACCGCCGAATACATCCGCTCGCGCTTCCAGATCGCCGGCACCAGCGTATAGAGCGAGCCGAAGGTGATCATCGCGACCCAGCCGAGCGCGCCGGCATGGACGTGGCCCACCGTCCAATCCGTATAGTGAGAGAGCGCGTTGACAGGGCGGATCGCGAGGAACGAGCCTTCGAAGGTCGACAGCCCGTAGAAGAACGCCGCCATCATGATGAAGCGCAACGTCGCGTCGTCGCGCACCTTGTGCCAGGCCCCGTTGAGGGTGAGCAGCGCGTTGCCTGCGGATGCCCAAGAGGGCACAAGCAACATTACGGAAAAGGTCATTCCGAGATTCTGTACCCAGTGGGGCAGGGCGGTGTAGTGCAGGTGGTGAGAGCCCGCCCACATATAGAAGAAGGTAATGCCCCAGAAGCTGAGGATCGACAGCCGGTAGGAGAAGATCGGCCGCTCGGCGCGCTTGGGCAGGTAGTAGTAGAGCATGGCCAGGAAGCCGGCGGTGAGGAAGAAGGCGACGGCGTTATGCCCGTACCACCATTGCACCATGGAATCCTGTACGCCCGCCCAGATCGTGTAACTCTTGGCGTGGGCAAAGGAGAGGGGAACCGCGAGGTTGTTGACGATGTGCAGGATGGCCACGACGAGGATGAAGGCCATGTAGTACCAGTTGGCTACATAGATATGCGGCTCTTTGCGCCGGGCAAGCGTGCGCACGTAGAGCACGAAATAGGTCACCCAGACGATGACGAGCCAAATATCGGCGTACCATTCCGCCTCGGCATATTCCTTGGACTGGGTGACGCCGAGGAAATAGCCGGAAATCGCGATGAGACAGAAGAGGTTGAAGCCGAACAGCACGATCCAAGGCGAAAGCTGGTCGGCCAGCCGGGCGCGCGAGGTGCGCTGCACCACGTGGAACGAGGTGGTGATTAGCGCATTGCCGCCGAACCCAAAAATGACGCCGGACGTATGTGCCGGGCGGATGCGGCCGAAGCTCGCCCAAGACGTATCGAAGTTGAGGCTTGGCCAGGCGAGCTGCGCGGCGGCCCATACGCCGATGAACATGCCGAAGATCGCCCAGAACAGTGTCAGCCCGACGCCGATCTTGATCGGATCGTCATAGTAGCGGGTGAGGCGGGCGGGGCTGGGCGGCGTTCCGAAGGCACCCGAGAGGAGAACAAAAAGCAGAGCGAGGCTGTAGAGAAGGACCATCGCGCCGTGAATGCCGAGCACATCCGAGCGTCCTGCGGCGGCCATCGCGATGCCGATGATCGCAAGGACGATCAGGATGATCGCACCGAAATCCCGCTCCCCCGTCGTGAGTTGCCCCATCGTCGACGTCTCCCCGTGTGGTTGGTCAGCACTCCTGCGGAGGGAACTTGAACACGACGTCCCGAATTCAAGGGCGATGGGCGCGAAAAAATCAAAGGACACACAAAATCCTGTTGAATTTGACGAATCGCAATTCTGAGCTGGGATTTTTCCGGGACTTAGAATGCTGCGGCCCAAGCACACTCGCCCCGCCTACAATGAGCCTTGTACCAAGGTGGGCGTTTTACCTTGCTTGTACTCGAACGCGCCCCATATCCACGCGTTACTAGTCGCAGGCGTGCGCGAGATTATGTGGCTTGAGGTGCGATGACCAAAAACAACGAGTTGCAGCTTCAATCTGAAAGTCCGGAAGTCAGGATGGCGTTGTTCGATTTTGCATTCGACCATGCCCCAATCGGGATTGCGCTGGTCGATATCCGTGGGCGCATTATCCGGGGAAATGCCGCATTCGCCGAACTCGTGGGCCGGCCGCTCGTGGAAGTGACGGGGATGGCATTCGCGGATTTTACTCATCCCGACGACCTGGAAGCCGATCTCGCGCTTTTCCAGGATGTGCTCGCGGGAACAAGGGATGGGTATTCGATCGAAAAGCGCTACATTCGGCCGGACGGCGCTGTGGTTCACGTTCTCATTCATATTGCTGCGATGCGCGACGAGGCAGGTGAAGTCATCAGGCTGATTTCGCAAATCCAGAACATTACGGATCACAAGGAATACGAGCGGCGGCTTGCCGAGCGTGCGGCGCAGCTGGAACTTGCGATGGAAGCTGTCCGTGGCGGCTTCTGGTACATGGACGTTGGTTCGCGGCAATTCGAGACCTCGGACAGGCTGGCGCAGTTTATCGCCGGTCCCGCTGCGGCTCGCATGGATCTTGAGAACTATCTGAAACGGGTCAACGTCGATGACGGTGCGACCGCCGACCTTACCCCGCTCCTTGCGGGGGAGGTCGATCAAGCCGTCGCCGAGTATAGGCTGGAAACGATAGTGGGAGAACGGTGGATGAGATGTGACCGTCGGCTGCTTCGTGATGCTGAAGGGAAGCCGCTCAGAATTGTCGGAATGGCGATCGACTTCACCGACGAGCACAATCGTTTCACCGACCTCGAGCATACGTCCCGGCGAGACGCGCTGACAGGGTTGCTTAACAGGCGCGGATTGAGCGCCAGCTTCTCCAAGCTCATCGCTCCCAAGGGATATTCGGTCCTTGCAGTCGATCTCGACGGCTTCAAGCCGGTGAACGACATCCACGGTCATGCTGCGGGAGATTCGGTTCTTGTCGAGACGGCGAGAAGACTGTTGTCGTGCGTCAGAGGTGCCGATCTTGTTTGTCGCACCGGCGGAGATGAATTCCTCCTCGTCGTCGCAGGAACGGAAGACACCGGGAAAGCAGTCGCCGAGCGTGTGGTGGCCAAGATGCGGGCGCCGGTTGGAATCGTTCAGGGTAGCGTAGATGTTCGGGCGAGTGTCGGAGGAGTATGGGCGAAGGCAACGACAGACTTAGATCAACTGCTAGGCGCGGCGGACAAATTACTCTATGAAGCAAAGGCTAAAGGAAAAGACCGATGTTGTTTCCAGACGATGCGGGAAAGAACAGCGCGAGCTTAATAAATCTATTGGACGGGGACCGCATATCCTCGAGCGCGGCCATCTCGTGCCCAAAAAGGCATCTCGAAACGTGGGCTCGGCCGTCCAAATTCCTCGGGCCGTATATGCGGCTTGAGCTGAGAGCGCGTTGCTGACGGGCTCTTTATTGCCGCCACTCCTTTTCAAGCGCTCACGGAGCAGGCCTTTAGAACTTGAAGGCTGACTGATGGCCCATGTGTCAACGGCGGAGTAAAAACCGGCCACGGGGCGGAGCAAAAGTCGGCCACCTTGGCGCGCGCCTGAGACCGCCGGGAGGGCGTAGCCCGAGCGGGGGTCTCAGGCGCGCGCGGCGATTTTCAGAGAAGGCGTCAGCCGGCCTTTCGGGCGCGGCTTTGGGCGAGACGGTAGCTGTCGCCGTTCATCTCGAGGATGTTGACGTGGTGGGTGATGCGATCGAGCAGGGCGCCGGTCAGACGCTCGGACCCCAGGGTTTCCGTCCATTCGTCGAAAGGCAGATTGCTGGTGATCATGGTCGCACCGCGCTCGTAACGCTGGGAGATCAACTCGAACAACAATTCCGCGCCGGTCTTGGACAGCGGCACGAAGCCCAGCTCATCGATGATCAGCAGCTTGTAGGCTGCCATCTGCTTTTGGAAACGGAGCAGACGCCGCTCGTCACGCGCCTCCATCATCTCACTGACCAGGGCGGCGGCCGTGGTGAAGCCGACGGACAGCCCCTTCTGGCAGGCCGCCAGTCCGAGGCCGAGTGCGACATGCGTCTTGCCCGTGCCGCTGGGGCCGAGAGCGATCACGTTCTCGCGGCGGTCGATCCACTCGCAACGTGCCAGCTCCAGCACTTGCATCTTGTTCAGCTTGGGGATGGCTGTGAAGTCGAAGCTGTCGAGGCTTTTGACGACAGGGAATTTGGCCGCCTTGATCCGGCGTTCGACCTTGCGGCGATCGCGTTCGATCATCTCCCGTTCGGCAAGCCGGAACAGGTAGTCGATGTGGTCGACGCCCTCGGTGGCGCATAACCGGGCCAGCTTCTGATACTCGCGCTGGAAGGTCGGCAGCTTCAGGGTCTTGAGATAGTGGGCAAGCAGTATCTCGGGTGCTTCGGTGCTCATGCCGCTTCTCCCGCATCAGACGACAAAAGCCGCATGTAGGCTTTCGCCGAGGTCTTCTCGACCGTCGCCCTCGGCAGGTAGGGATAGATCGCCAGGTCCAGTCGAGGTGGCCGTCGCTCGACCCGGCACAGGATCAGATGCTTGACCGCATCGAATCCGATTGCGCCGAGCTGGATTGCCTGCTTCACCGCCGCATGCAGGTCGGCGAGCTCGAAGCTCTCCAGCAGGCGCAGAACCTGAACGTATTCCCGCCGACCATGCTTGGCCATGCGGCCTTCCATCAGCCGGCGCAGCGTAGCGAACTCTTCCGGCAGGTCCCAGCCTTGCAGAGGGGCGGCCTGATCCAGGGAATTGATCTTCTGCTCGATCAGCGGCAGGTAGTGGATAGGGTCGAAGACGACGTCTTCCCGATCCCAGCACCGCGGATGGCGAGCAATGATCTCGCCACGGCAGCCGATCACCACCTCGTCGACATAGCCCCGCACCCAGACGTCCTGATGACCGTAGGCGACCGGCACGGAATAGTCGTTGGTCTTGTAGCGCACCAGGGACTGGGCCGTTACGCTGGTGCTGGCCTGATCGCAGGCATCGAAGGGTGATGTCGGCAATGGACGCATGGCCGCCAGATCCCGCTGCAGGCGCTCGCCGATCGTCTCGCTCTCGCCGCGCAGCCTGTCGCGCTGGCGTTTGCGGCACTGCTCCTCCAGAAAGGCGTTGAACGCATCCCATGTCGCAAACTGCGGGATCGGCACCATGAAGTTGCGCCGGGCGTAGCCCACAAGGCCCTCGACATTCCCTTTGTCATTGCCCTTTCCCGGCCGCCCATAGCGATCCCGGATCAGGTAGTGGGACAGGAAGCCGCTGAACAACACCGCCCGCTTGCGTGTACCGTCGGGCAGGATCTTTGCGACCAGGCAACGGTCGTTGTCGTAGACGATCGACTGCGGCACGCCCCCGAAGAAGGCAAATCCATGGATGTGACCGTCCACCCAGGCCTCGGCCACCGCCGCCGGATAGGCCCGAACATAGCAGCCATCACTATGCGGAAGATCCAGCACGAAGAAGCGGGCCTTCTGTTCCACACCGCCGATCACCACCATCGCCTCGCCGAAATCGGCCTGCGCGTGGCCCGGCGGATGGGCAAGTGGCACGAACACTTCCTGCCGGCGCTGATCCCGCTCGCGCATGTAGTCCTTGATGATCGTGTAGCCGCCGGTGAACCCGCACTCGTCGCGCAGGCGGTCAAATACCCGCCTGGCCGTATGCCGCTGCTTGCGCGGCACCTTCAGGTCCTCGTCGAGCCAATGCTCGATCGTCGAAACAAACGCATCCAGCTTCGGACGCCGGATCGGTGATCGCCGCTGGTAACCGGGTGGCGTCGAATACGACACCATCTTCGCCACGCTGTCGCGCGATATGTTGAAATGCTTCGCCGCCTGACGCTGCGTCATCCCTTCCGAAACAGCCAGACGAACCTTCAGATATAGTTCCACGGTGTAGATCCCCTGTCCCTCCTGCGATCATTGCAGAAGGAAGATAGGTGGCCGGATTTTACTCCGCCCGCAGCAGCATTATGCCGCCGCTACCGTGGCCGACTTTTGCACCGCCGCTCTCAGACTTCTGCAGCCCATCGGAAACATACCGCCTGCCGAAGCCGAAGAACGCTACTACGCCATGCTGGACGAAACAGCCATGGCCGCATAACTCAAACCAAATGGCCTCCGGCAAACCCGGCGCGGTTCAGCGACAGAAATTCGCCTTGAAGGGTACGCGAGGAACATTTGCGTCGTGAGCGCGTATCCTCGGGAGATCCCTCGCGAAATGGCAGGTCGCTCCGATGACACTCTATACCATGCCCGCCACCCATCCGTTAGCTTATGCGGTCTATCGCTTCTTCTCGTCGTTCCCGATCGCCTGCTTCTTCCTGACCGTTCTGACAGACGTCGCCTACTGGCAGACCACGAATCTGATCTGGCTCCACTTTTCCGAATGGTTGTTGCTTGCCGGCCTCGTCTTCGGCGCGGTTGCCGTTCTCATTGCTTTGATCGCGCTCGTCGGCCGCTGGTACGGCCCCACCTGGCTCGGGGTCGTCGGGCAGATGATCGCGTTCGGGCTCGCTGCCCTGAACAGTTTCATCCACACGGCGGACGGCTGGACCGCGGTCATTCCCTACGGACTGACGATTTCCGTTGCCACTGTGGTGGTGATGTGCGTCACGGCGCTCGCCGGTCGGAAAGGAGATGCCCATGTCTAAGGTACACATGCCGATCGCGGCCTTGCTAGCCTGCGCCGTCCTCGTGGGCTGCAGGGGAGGTGACGACGATTTCGATACAGCGCAGCAGCTCGGTCCGGATCCGGTTCTGCCGGAGCCGTCGCAAAGTCTCTGGCCGGATCTTAACGTAGCGCCGGTCATCGGCTGGCAGGGCGAACACACGCCGAAGGTTCCGGATGGTCTGACGATCACCGCTTACGCGAAGGACCTGGCGAACCCGCGCACCGTCCACACGCTTCCGAATGGCGACATACTCGTCGTGCAGTCCAAGGCACCCTCCGGCAAGCCGCTGGAACGTCCGAAAGACATTATTCGCGGGTGGATTATGTCCTTGGCCGCCGGCGGTGGCAGTGGCGGTGAAACGAATCGCATCACCCTTCTGCGTGATAGCGACCGCAACGGCACGCCTGACGAGCGCGTCGATCTGCTTTCCGGTTTGAATTCGCCTTTCGGCGTCGCTTGGTACGAGGATACGCTTTATGTCGCTGCCGCCGATGCGATTCTTGCATATCCATACGTGCTCGGCAGCAATGCAATCACGGCGCAACCCCGGATCCTCACGCCTTTGCCTGGCGGGCCAATCAACCATCATTGGACGAAGGATCTGGCTCTCAGTCCAGATGGGCGCTTCCTCTATGCTTCGGTCGGATCCAACTCCAATGTCGGTGAACGCGGGATCGAGGCCGAAAAGGGAAGGGCCGCAATTTGGCGGGTCGATCGCCAAACGGGGGCGGCAAAGGTTTTTGCGTCCGGTCTTCGCAATCCCAACGGGCTCAACTTCCATCCCCGGACGGGCGAGCTCTGGACTGTCGTCAACGAGCGGGACGAGCTCGGCCCTAATCTTGTTCCCGACTACATGACCTCCGTGAAAGAGGAGGGTTTCTACGGATGGCCGTGGAGCTACTATGGTCAGCATGTCGATCCTCGCGTCCGTCCGGAACGCTCCGATCTCGTGGAGAAGGCGATTGCGCCCGACTATGCGTTGTCGAGCCACGTCGCGGCACTCGGACTCGCCTTCACAAACGACTCTGCACTGCCCGCGGCGTTTCGCGACGGCGCCTTCGTCGGCAACCGCGGTAGCTGGAACCGAAGCGCGTTCAACGGATACAAGGTTGTCTACATCCCGTTCGCCGATGGCCGACCTTCCGCAAAGGCGCAGGATGTCGTCACCGGGTTCCTGGAGAACGGCCAGGTTCATGGACGTCCGGTCGGACTTGGGATCGATGGTACCGGTGCCTTGCTGATCGCCGATGATGCCGGAAATACGGTGTGGCGCGTGGCGGCAGCCGATGGATCGATAACCGCGCAGCCGCTGCCGACCGACCGGGTAACGACGTCGGCCACGACATCAAGCGAAGATGAAAAGTCGACCCGGGAGACGGTTACGGAAGGCCAGCCGTCTCAAACAGACATCGCGCCGGCCGTTTCCGCGGAGGATGGTCAGTAGGTCTTGAGGATGATGTCACGTTTTATCACGAAGCTGGATGAAAACGGCCTCGTAAAGATGGAGGATGGCCGAGACGCGATCATCAAGGTGACCAGTTGTGCGCTCTGCTGCTCGGACATGCATATACTTGATGGCGTATTCCAGCATGCAGCATGGCGACGTCGTCGACCGCGAGACCTTGGGCGAGGTATTAGAGGTTGGCTCGGGATAACAAGGCGCTGAAAAGTGGGACCGCGTCGTCGCGCCCTTCACAAGCGAGGAGAAAATCGATGACAGATGTTGATCGCGATGAACAAATTCGCCGGCGTGCGTACTGGATCTGGGAGGAGGAGGGATGTCCGGCCGGTGAGGATTTGCGCCATTGGTCAATGGCGGAAGCGGAGTTCGAGGCTTCAAAGAAGGGTTCCAGCGGAGACGCCGCTACGACTGAGGTACCCACCGTGGAAATCTCGACCGGAGATGAGCCGGCTCGCAAGAAAATCAAAAGTACCGAAGGGCCTTGAACCCGTGAACCACCTCGCTCACGCAATCCAGGTCGCCCAGTCGGCACATGAAGGCCAGGCCGACAAGACCGGACGATCCTATTTCGAGCACTGCCGTCGCGTCGCCTCCCTCGTCACAGATGAAACCGGAAAAATCGTCGCCTATCTGCATGACGTGGTCGAGAAGGGCAAAGGATGGACGCTGGATCGGCTGCGGGAGGAGGGTTTCCCGCCCGACGTCATCAGCGCGGTGGATGCGATGACGCGGCGAGAGGATGAAGGGTGGGAGGCATTTGTCCGTCGGGCTGCTTCGAACTCTGTCGCAAAGCCCGTGAAGCTGGCAGACCTTGAGGACAACCTTTCTCAAGTGCAGACGATCGGCGAGGATGGTGAGAAGTATCTGCGAGCCCTTCGTCTAATCACGGAACTCTGATAGCGTCTCGGCAGGCGGCTAGCCGGCAACCGACGACAGGAACGCCTCGGTCAACATCGCCTCCATCTGAGCTGTAAAGCGGCTTTCGAGCAGCTTCAGCGATGCGTCATGCGTTTCGTCCGTGCCACTGCAGACCGCATCGGTCAGGATGATGGCGCGATAGCCGAGATCGATGGCGCCGAGCGCCGTAGCAAGAACGGGCGCGCGATCCTGCAGATGATCGAACTGCCTGCATTGTGGACTATCCTGCCGCACAAGGCGCAGATAAAACGAAAAGTGGAACTGTTGAGCCAGGCAGGTGTGGTCGATGCGGAGTGGTATCTCAAGCATTATGATGATGTTGCCAAGAGCGGCGCGGATCCGATGGAGCATTACATAAAATATGGCGCGAATGAGGGGCGTTTGCCGAACGGTTCTCTTTGACGCAACCTGCTTCTTCGATGTGGTGGGCTCGATGATGTCTCCGAAGTATCAATCCGGATGGTCCCGCGGTTTCCTAAGTGCGGCCGACCGTTTCCGATGATTTCACTCGCGCTCTGACGCCGGCCGCCAGCCACGCGTAAAACCGTGCCCCATCGCGCGGCTGGCAATGTCGAGTTGCTCACGCAGATGAGCACAGTCGGCCAGGAGCGTGCCGATTGTGGCGCGGACATCACCACCATGCCAAGCTATGGCGTCGTTGACCGCGTCTCGCAGGTCTTCGTTCATATTTGGTCGCACCCGTTCATTCTCCTGTGTCTCGTGCCACAGTAGGCATCTTCCCCTGGCTTTAAGTTTTGGCGTCCGCACCACCTAAATGTTCTCTATATGTTCTCAGTGCAAAGCGAGCCAATAAGCCCCAGACAAACCGTCAGGACCCCAAATGCCTCCTAGGCCGAAGGTTGCCGGCCAAGCGCCATCGAAGTATGTCGTTCTCACCGAATGGCGGAAATTGGGGTTTTACAATCGGCTCGCTAAGCCCTTGATATTGCGTTTGAGGCTCAGGCACAATTTTACAGCTATGCCCTTGATCGTGCGACAACACCAACAGCTTCTCAAGCTGAACGCGCGGGTTCAATTCCCGCTACCCGCTCCATCCTGGCTTTCGCCGAATTCCGTGGAATTCCGCAAGCCTTGAACTGGAAGGATAGTCATAGTCCGCCCGCGCCGTGCTTTTGGGGGCCCGACACTGCCTCCACTATACACTCCAAACGGTAGGTGCTTTGCTCGAGACCTCATCACCACGACGTCGGCTGTCATATGAACTTTTCTAGACAGATCCCTTGCCCAGCCGAAGTTAGGGGCATCAGCGAATGCTGCTCTGCCTTACATTTTTCGACGGCGTAGCTCCAACCGGACCCATGTCTGATCCGTTGTTGAAATACGCTCCACCATCGGACCGGAGAGCTTTACAACATTGCCGAATGCGACGAACCGAGGAAGTTGGCCCTTGATGTCGACCCTTTTGATCTTGTCCTGACTGCCGAAAAGGTCAACATCAAGGCGGATTGATGCTGTTCCATCAGCCGCTATTGAACCTCGGAACGAGGAGAAAAGCTTGCACCTAAGCCGAACTGAGCACATTCCCTGGTCCTTGCACCCATCAACCGCAGGTCACGCTGATCCTCGACGACGGCTACATCAGAGACGAGTCCTGCTTGACATCGGTTTCGTCCGCTCGGTTGATACGGGGCCGGTGATCGAGGGAATTGCGCTGCAGCTCAAGGCGAGCAGCGCCCAGGTCGGCACGTCAGATTTCTTGCGGTTGAAGATTGCTGATATCTTCCGTGCCATCGGATCGAGAATGTGCCGGCACGGGTTGGAACCCATCAGTATTTCGGCGGTGCGGGTACCAATGGCGTTTTCCGGGCGGCGCGGACCATCGAGCGTTAGGCCGTGGTCAATGAGGTCATCGACGACCTGCTTGCGGGCGTTCGGGAGATGCTCCGTTACGACAAATGCGCCTGCCTCGGAGACTGTCTCTCGCGCGGAGCCTAGTTTATTTCTCCGCTCTCACATGCAACGCATAATCCCAGCTTTCGCGGTAAAATTCCCTGTTTAGGGTTTTAGGGAATACTACTGTCAAGCTGCTGACTTTCCAAGATGATCCGCAGGTGAAGTGCATTCTGCTGAGGGCGAATTGCAGAAATACCCTGTAAATCGGCCACTCTCAGGGAAATCTGCCTCCGAGACGAGTTCTCCTCGGACTGCTTCCACCACCAAAAGTTATTATATGTCAATTAGTTATATGTTGGTTAGCCGGTAGGGTTAGCGACGCCGCTTTTTACCCTGCAGAAGGTGTCTCACCTTGCTCATCCTGTTCTTTTGCAAGAATCGCTTGCGATGCCTCGCGAGGAGGCCGGGCGTTCGCCGCCTGCATCCGCCGGAGCCGGCCGGGTTGCGATATCGACACCTTCCTCACGTCCTTCCGTGTCATCGCGGAGCGGCGGCGCTTCTTCGCAAGGGGGGCTACTGGTCGGCCTCGGCTGAAACCGATGCTGGGTGGCGATTTTCCAGCTAGAGACGGAACGTGCCGTTTTCCTCGCCATCCCAGTATTGAACACGTGTACCCCGGACCTCGATCAATACGAGGCCGGGCGTGTCGGTTCCCTGTGGGAACCAGCGCTCCAGACCGGCCAGCCAATGTTCCTCGAATGCGGCCTTGTCACGGATCACGCGTGCCTGGCCCTCGATAGAAATGAAAATCCCAGGCTTGCCGAGCAGGCTCGGCGGTTCGCTGAAGGAAAGGGAGACCTGCGGGTTGCGGCCGATATCGGCGATCTTGGCCGTATCGTCATAGGAAAAGAACCAGGAATCACCGTCGTATTCGACATCGCCGTTGCTGCTCATGGGGCGATTGGAAATCGCTCCTTGTTCGCCGTGCGTCGACATCATGCAAAAATCGATCTTCTGGAGTTTCCTAGCGATGTCATGGAGCGTTTTCGTGGACATGGCGAAGCCCTTTTCAAAAGAGGAGGATGAGCTTGCGCTCGGCAGGGCAATGACGTTGGCCGCGTAAGGTTCCTGCGCGGTCCCACGAAGCGTAAAATCGTGGCCTTCGAGCCGCGCATGCCGGCATGCACTAACCTGAAAGGCTCTATAATCATCGTCCCCGGCCGATCGCCTCCTGCCACGAGAGCAGTTCGTCATGATCGGGAATCGGCAGCCGTTCCTTCTTCTCCGGTCTGAAGAACAGGGCGCAATTCGCGCTGATCGTCATCCTCGAATGCATGTCGACCGGCCGCACGCCGCTGCCGCCATAACTGAAATCCTCGCTCGACCATTCGAGCGTCCATTGCCGGCCCGCGGGCGGCGCGAGAAGCGGGTCGGCGCTGGTCGTCAAGGGGGCGTCGCTCCCGAGGTTGACGATCAAAAGCCGTTGATCGTCGGGCTCGTCTGCAAAGTATCGCAGCAGGAACATGGACCGGGTCATGACGCTTCCGTCCACTTGCCCTTGCGCGCAATGGGTGATCGCGCGGCACGCCCGGCGGAGCGCGATGAGATCGCAGTGCAGTTCGACGAACTGGCGATTGTTCTCGCGCTCCGACCAGTCGAGTTTGCACGCCTCGAACGTCGCCTTCGCCGATGGTTCCGGCATGCGTTCTGCGAAAGCCGGATTCGCAAGGCTTGGAAACTGCCGCAAGAATGCGACGCGTCCCTGCCTGACGTCTCGTGCCAGATCGTCCGGATGATCGGCAAAATAATGGAAGGGGGTCGAAGCGCCGAATTCCTGCCCCTGGAAGAGAAGCGGGGTCTGTGGTCCGAGGAGCAGGAGGGCGGTCAGTGCGCGGGCGCGCGCCGGGGAGCCGAGCTGATGCAAGCGTCCGCCGGTGCCGGAATTGGCGATCTGGTCGTGGTTTTGCAGGAAGTGGATGAAGCTCGTGGCCGGAAGGCCGATCGCGGGTTGCCCCCGGGAGGCTTTCTGCCAGTCGTAGCGCTGCCCCTGGAACAGATAGCCATATTTTGCCGCCGAGACGAACTCCTGCGCGGTGCCTGAATGGTCGTGGTAGTAGGCTTCCCGCCGCCCGGTCAGCGCGACCATCGCCGAATGATGAAAATCATCGTTCCAAAGCGCATCGATATCGTACCCACCGGCCGAGGCCGGCCTGACAAGCCGGGTTTCCTGCGGCTCGTTTTCAGCGACAAGATAAACGGCGCGGTCGCCGGCGCCGCTACGCGCCTCGCGTGCCACCGCCGCGATGATGTGCTCGTGGCTCGCGTCATTCAAAGCCTGCGTGGCGTCGAGGCGCAAACCGTCGAAATGAAACTCGTCGATCCAGTAGCGGGCATTGGCGGAGACGAATTCACGCACGCCCGCGCTGCCGGGGCCGTCGAAGTTGATCGAACTGCCCCAATCGTTCGAATAGCGGTCGGTGAAGTAGTCGGCGCTGAAATCGCGGTAGCGATCGCCGACGCCGAAATGGTTGTAGACGACATCGAGAATGACGCCGATGCCGCAGGCATGGGCGGCGTCGATCAGTGCCCGGAGATCGTCGGGTTCGCCATAGAGATGACTTGGCGCGAACGGCAGGATACCGTCATAGCCCCAGCCGAAGCTCCCGCGGAATTCGTTCAGCGGCATTATCTCCAGGCAGGTTACGCCGATATCCTGCAGGGCAGGGAGCTTCTCCATTGCCGCGCGATAGGTTCCCGCCGGCGTGAAGGTTCCCATGTGGATTTCGTAGAGGATCTGCTCATGAGGGCCAAGACCCTTCCATGCGAGGTCCCGCCACCGATACTTGAAAGGATCGACGAGGCTCGACCAGCCGTCAGGCCCCTCGGGCTGGAACCGGGACGCGGGATCCGGCGCCGGTGCGTCGATGCCTTCCAGGCGAAACTTGTATCGCGTATCGGCGGGCAGCCCCTGCACGTCGAGGCGGAAATATCCGTTCGCCTCGCCTCGCATGGGCAGAGCCGTGCCGTCTTCAAGCAGCAGTTCGACGCCGGTCCGGGATGGGGCCCATAGTCGAAACGACGCGGCGTCCCCGATGATTTCGGCTCCTATGGGATAGCGCCTGCTGTCACGTTGCGGAGGTTCTGGCTCGTCCGCTGGCAATTTGCTCATTGGTTCGCTCGCAAAATATCAACGAGACCTCAACAAGCGATGCTGCAAATTGGTGAGGTTCGAGCAGCGAACTGCCAATCGGCTGTTTGGTTCCAACGGTTGCGGTGTCGGCTGCGAATATCGCGCGTGGGCTCTGCGCCGCACCACCGAGCGCCGACGACCGGCAGGTGTCCGTGCTATTTTGAGCCGATAGCGAGCTTTGCCTGTTCCAGCGACCAGTATTCCATATCAAAGAGATCGGCCTCGCCGATGGGCGTGAAGCGGCCGTAGGCTTCGGCCGCGTTGATCGCGCGTGTCGCCTGTTCGCAGAGGTCGCCGCCGATACTGGCGGCCTTGGCGTTGGCGCCGAGGGCATAAATGCCGTTTCCCCGTACGAGGACGACGCGCGGATAGGCGTCCAGCATGTGCTTCGGTTCGCTCGCGCGGGCTGCGTTGCGCTCGAAATAGGCCGTGTAGCGCTCCGCATAGGCGGCAAGGGCCGCGTGGATTGCGGCCTCGTCCGCATCCGGCTCGACGATCATCGGCCAGGGCTTGATGCGGATGACATGGTCAGGCGTGACGGTGCCGCGCAGGCCAATTTCCTCGACGTTCGCCTTGGCGGTGTGTTTGCGGATCGCGGCGGTGGCGCGGTAATCGAGGAAGACGCCCTTGGCGAAGGGGGACCCCTCGCGGGCGAGGGCCGTTTCCAGCCGCGCCCTCAGCGCGGCATCCTCGTCGCCGTCGCTTTCCTGCGGGCCGGAGAGCGTGATGCCGGCACGGGCAAGCTCGGCCTCGGCCATGGTGACGAATTCGATCATCAGCTCGTAGGACGCGCGGGCATCGTCGGCGAAGGTGAAGAGGCCGTGGTTCTCCAGCCAGAGCCCTTCGCAATCCGGATGGTCGCGATAAACCCGATCGGCGGCGATGGAAAGGTCGAAGCCGGGCATGACATAGGGCACATAGGCGAGGCGCCCGCCGTAGACGCGCTTGACCGCCTCGCGCATGTCGGGCTGGTCCGCAAGGGCGAGGATCGCCGTCGCATGGGTGTGATCGACGAAAGTGAAGGGCAGGAAGGCGTGCAGCAGTGCCTCGACGGACGGGTTCGGCGCGTCTGCGTCGATGAGATTTGCGCGCAGCAGCGCCACCATTTCGGGGTCGGAGAGCTTGGGGCCATGGCGTACGTCGAGCAGCGGGGCGAGGCGTACGGCCGGTAGGCCCGGCGCCTCGATCGTGTCGAGATCCCAGCCGCTGCCCTTGATGTGCATCAGGTCCTCGCCATCGGCTGATTTTACCTTGACGGACGTGTTGCCGCCGCCGTGCAGCACGAGGTCCGGGTCGCCGCCGATGATGCGGGAGGTGTAGATGCGAAGGCCGAGCGCCTCGCTCTGACCGGCCGCGCGCGCGACTTCCACGTAACGGGCTGCGTCCCCGTCGTTCCAGCGGCTTTTCATGCGGATGTCCTGTCCTTGAAATGAAAGCGGCGGGCAGCCGGAGCACCGCCCGCCGTTTGTGCGTTGTCAGAAGTCGAAGTTGGCGATGTTGTCCTTGGTGAACACGGTGCGCTCCGGCAGCAGGATGATGCCGTTGCCGTCGGCCTCGTAGTCGTAGCCCTGCACCTTGTTAGCCGAGACCTCGACCGTGCCGACGCCGGGGATCTCCAGCTTGTCGCCGACCTTCATCGGGCCGTTCTTCAGGACGTGATCGGCGACATAGACCGAGATCTTGCCCTGCTGCGTGACGTCCCACAGGCCGAAGCGCTGGATCGTGCCGCGCTCGATATAGGGGCGCATGACGTTCGGCGTGGAGAAGCCGACGATGGTGACGCCTTCGGCGCGCTTCAGGTTCTCCGCTGCCTGCGCGGCGGCCGGCAGGGCGTTGGCATCGGGCGCGATGATCGCGTCGAGGTCCGGATAGGTCTGCAGGATGCTTTCGGCCGTCTGCAGCGACTTCTGCGCGTCGTTATAGCCGTACTGGGTGGTGACGATCTCCCAGCCCGGATGCTCCTTGGCGATCTTCGCCTTTGCGGCTTCCGCCCAGGCGTTCTGGTCGGTCACGGTGGGGCTGGAATAGAAGAAGGCGACCTTGGCCTTCTCCTTCGTCACGCCTTCCGCCGCCATGTCGACCAGGAGGCCGCCGAGCTGTTCGGGCGTGCCCTGATTGATGTAGTAGCTGCGGCAATCCGGGTTGACGTCACTGTCCCAGGTCATGACCAGCACGTCGCGCTCCATGGCGCGCTTCAGCGCCGGGCACAGGCCGTCCGGCGAGACGGAGGAGACGATGAGCGCGTTGTAGCCCTGGTTGACGAAGTTGTTGATGAACTGCACCTGGCCGGAAACGCTGGGCTCCGTCGGGCCGTCATAGGTGACCTTCGCGCCGAGTTCCTCGCCGGCCTTCGTCGCGCCGGCGCCGCCGGACGTGAAGAAGCCGACGCCCACCAGCTTGGGGATGAAGGCGATCTGGTTTTCGGCGTGGGCCGTGCCCGAGGCGAGCACGGTGCCGGCGAGAAGCGCCGCGGCGACGGCGCCGGATTTCATGATGTTCTTGATCATTCTCATTCTCCTCCTGAAGTGACTGCCGCCCGGTTCTGTCTTTTCTGCCGGGCGACGGCGATGAAATCGGCCAGCATTGCGCTTCCATGGCGCAGTGCGACCGCGACAACCAGCAACCCTCCCGAAAGTGCGCTGGAAATCTGGCTGGGGACGCCGGCCGCCTGCAGGCCCTGCTGCAGGTAGCCGATGACGAAGGTGGCGATCAGGGTGCCGAGGATGGAGCCCTGTCCGCCATAGATGGAGGCGCCGCCGAGCACGGCCGCGGTGACGGCGGGCAGCAGCGTTGCCGAACCGAGGTCGACGCGCGCCGAGCCGAAATAGGCCGACATGACGAGGCCGGCGATGGCGGCGGAAACGCCGGTGATGACATAGGTGATGGTCTGCACGCGGCCGACCGGGATGCCGGCAAAGCGCGCCGCGCTTTCCGATTGGCCCGAGAGGAACACGGCGCGGCCGAAGCGGGTGAAGTGCAGCAGCACGACCAGCACGAAGGCGAGCGCGAGGAAGAGCGCGAGCGAGGCCGGCAGGCCGAGGAATTCCGCATAGCCGAAGGCGTTGAAGGCATCCGGGAAATTGCCGATGCCCTCGTAGCCGCCCGCGCCGACGAGGCCGGAGGCGACCGTTGCCGTGCCTTGGAACAGATAGAGGCTGCCGAGCGTGACGACGAGCGGCTGGATCTTCGACAGGTGGATGACGGCGGCGTTGAGGAGGCCGCAGAGCGCGCCGGAGACGAGCGCCAGCGCGATCGAGAGCGGCAGCGGCACGCCGTAGAAGGTGGCGACGCCGAAGACAATGGCGGCAAGGCCGATCACCGAGGCGAAGGAGACGTCGATGCCGCCGGCGATGATGACGAGGGTCAGCGGCAGGGCGACGATGCCGATCTGCACGAAGTCCGAGGTGCCGTAGATCAGGTTCGCGACGTTGAGGAAGCGCGGATTGACGAGGCCGAAGATGGCGAGTTCGGCGACGAGCATCGCAAGGAGGGCGGTCTCCCAGCGGAAGATGAGCTTCTTCATCGGCCGGCCTCCACGGTGCGCGCCGTTGTCGTTTCAGCGGATTGGATGGGGCCGCGCTCGTGCACGGCATAGCGGCGGGCGCGGATGCGGCGGTCGATGATCTGGCGGATGCGCCCGTCGAGCAGCAGCACCGAGAGCAGGATCGCGCCGGCGATGAAGTCGTTCCAGTAGGCGGGGATTTTCAGGAAGACGAGCGCGCTGTCGATCGAGGTGATGAAGATGACGGCGGAAAAGACGCCCGCGACCGAGCCGGTACCGCCGAGCAGGCTCACCCCGCCGAGCACGTTGACGGCGATGGCCTTCAGCTCGATGCCGTTGCCGGCCTGGTTGGGGATGAAGCCGATCTGCGCGGCGAAGACGAGGCCGGCGAGCGCGGCGCAAAGGCCCGTCGCGACGAAGGCGGTGAACTGCACGCGCCTCACCGGCACGCCGAGATGGTGCGCGGCGGCCCGGTTGTCGCCGACGGCGTAGAAATAGCGGCCGAAGCGTGTCCTGCGCAGCACCAGCCAGGCGAGGACGACGAGAACGAGCACGACGACGGTGAGCGCGGAGAAGCCGAGGCCGAGATTGCCGGCTAACCCCTTCAGGCCCTGCGGCAGGTCCTCGATCCAGCGCCCGCCGGTCAGGACGAGCATGATGCCGCGGTAGAGGCCGAGCGTGCCGAGCGTGGCGACGATGGAGGGAATGCCGAGATAGGCGACCATCAGCCCATTGAAGGCGCCGGCGGCGGCCCCCGTCATGAGGCAGAAGGCGATGGCGAGCGGCAGGCCGAGGCCGGCATTGAGCGAGAGGCCGAGCACGGCGGCGCTGAGGCCGAGCACCGAGCCGCTGGAAACGTCGATGTTGCGCGTCAGGATGACGATCATCGTGCCGAGCGAGATCAGCATCAGCACGAGGCTGTTGGAGACGACGACCGAGGCCGTCGCGCCGGAGAGATAGCCGGGCGCGGCCGCGCCGATGGCGGCATAGGCGACGACGAGGACGGCGATGAGCGTTGCGACGCGGTTGCGCGCGAAGAGGTCAAGCATGGCGGGCCTCCGCGGCGCCGAAGGCAAGGCGGGCGATGGCGTCCACCGAGATGTCGTCCGTCAGTTCCCCGCCGGACTGGCCGAAGGCCATGACCTCGACGCGGTCGGCGAGCTGTTCGATCTCGTCGAAATCCGAGGAGATGAGGACGATGGCGACGCCCTCGGCAGCGAGCTTGCGGATGAGGTCGTAGATGTCGTTGCGGGCCGCGACGTCGACGCCGCGCGTCGGCTCGTCGAGGATCAGCACCTTCGGCCGGGCCGACAGGCATTTAGCCAGCAGCACCTTCTGCTGGTTGCCGCCCGAAAGGCCGCGCGCCTCCTGGCCGGGGCCGGTGCACTTGATGCCCATGCTGGAGCGGAATTCGTCGAAGGCCTTCCGTTCCGCGCCGGGGCGCAGGAAGAAGGGCAGGCGGTGCACGAGATAGGACGAGACGTTCCAGAAGAGCGGCGCTTCGAGGAATAGGCCGTGCTGCTGGCGGTCTTCCGGCAGGTAGACGAGGCCGCGATCGATGCAGATGCGCGGCGAACGCTTCTTCAGTTCCGCCCCGTCGAAGATGACGCTGCCCGCCGTCTGAGGGCGCAGGCCGAAGAGCGTTTCGGCGAATTCCGTACGCCCCGCGCCGACGACGCCGGCAAGGCCGAGAATCTCGCCGGCCCGGACGTCGAGACTGATATTGCGGAAACCCTCGCCGCTGAGGCCGAGCACGCTGAGACGCGGCTGGCCGATCTGCGAGACCTTGCGGCCAGTGCGATCCTTGCCGGAGGTCTCCGTGATCTGCACGCGGCTCATCGCGTCGATGATCTCGGCGTCGCTGTAGCTGTCGAGCGGGCCAGAGAGCACGATCACGCCGTCGCGCAGCACGCTGATCGTGCCGCAAATCTCGCGGATCTCGCGCAGCTTGTGGGAGATGAAGAAGATGCCGACGCCCTGCGCCTGCAATTTGCGCACGCGCTGGAAGAGCGCGTTCGTCTCGAAGGGGGTGAGGGCGGAGGTGGGTTCATCGAGGATCAGCACGCGCGCATCGCGCACAAGGCCGCGCAGGATCTCGACGATCTGCCGCTCGGCGATTTCGAGGGCGGCGGCCTGGGCGTCGAGGTCGAGCGAGACGGAGAGCTCGGTGACCAGCTGCTCGACACGCGGGCGCAGCGCCTTGGGCGAGGCGGCAAGGCCGAGGCAGATGTTTTCGAGGACGCTCTGGTTGGGCAGGATATGGGCTTCCTGCGGCACGAGGTAGAGGCCGAGCTCCTGGGCATGGGCTGGCGAGGCATGGGCAAGCGCCCGGCCGTTGATCTCGATCGCGCCGGAATTGGCCGGGATGATGCCCGACATGATCTTCATGAGGCTCGACTTGCCGGCGCCGTTACCGCCGAGAAGCGCATGCACCTCTCCGGCCTGCAAGGCGAGCGAGACGCCCTTCAGCACCGGAACGGCGCCGTAGGACTTCCAGATGTCCGTCAGCTTCGCGACCCTCCCGGTCGCCGGGCTATCCGTCATTCTGCACCTGTTCATATGTAATTCTTGTCAATCATGTGATCACAGTGATGCAGGGTCGTCAATATGCTCAAATCACGCAGACACGCCGCGCAAGGTCAATATTGCGCTGCAAAATATGAATTATCGGCCGAAATCAAGGAATTGCGATGGCAAAGAATTTTTTGCCGCACGGATACGTTGACGTATCAAAAGTTTTTTTGTTATTCAAATGATCAGAAATTGACCGAAAGGGCCGCTTGCATGGCGTCGGATAACGGGGAATGGAGCTACGCCGATACGGACGAGGAGATCCTCACCCGCATCGCCTGGTATTACTACAACGACGGGCTGACGCAGAACGAGATAGGCGAAAAGCTCAACATGTCGCGCATCAAGGTCTCGCGCCTGCTGGAAAGCGGCCGGCGCTCGGGGATCATCCAGGTGCGCATCAATTCGCGCTACCAGGGCTGCCTTGCGCTGGAGCGGCAGATCAAGGAGCGCTACGGGCTGCTCGAGGCCTATGTCGTGCCGCAGCTTCCCGATCAGGACCCGAGCGACCGGCTAGGGCAGGCGGCCGCGCAGTTCCTCATGCAGCGGCTGCAGACCGACGACCTTCTCGCGGTCGGCTGGGGCGCCACCGTCTCGAACACCATCCAGCGGCTCGGCCATCTCGCCAACGAGCGCAATATCGGCCTCGTCAGCCTCACCGGCGGCGTCGGCACTTATGTCGACGGCATGCGCACGGCCAATTGGGGCAGCGGCGTGCATCTGGTGCCCGCGCCGCTCGTCGTGCGAGACCCGGACGTGGCACGCAACCTCTCCTCCGAGCCGGCCGTCGCCAACCTCCTCGACATGGCGCTCAACGCCACCTACCAGCTCGTCGGCATCGGCGAGCTTTCCGCCGCCTCCACCGTCGTGCGCTCCGGCTATGTCAGTCCCGACGAAGTGGAGCCGCTGCGCCGCAAGGGCGCGGTCGGCGATATCCTCTGCCAGTTCTACAACGAACGCGGCGAACCGCTCGACCTGCCGCTGCACGACCGGGTGATCGGCGTGAAGCTCGCGGCGCTGTCGCGCGCGGAAAAGGTCGTGGCGGCGGCGGGCGGCATTCACAAGGTCGGAGCCATCCACGCGGCGCTGCGCGGAAAATTCGTCGGCATCCTCATCACCGACGAGACGACGGCAGCCGGCCTCATCGAGATCAAGGACTGAATCCCATGACGACTTCCTATCTGCTGGCCGTCGATGCCGGCACCGGCAGCGGCCGTGCCGTGATCTTCGACGAGAACGGCAATCAGATCGCCAGCGCGCAGCACGAATGGTGGCACAAGGCCGATCCGCGCTTTCCGGGTTCGATGGATTTCGACGTCGAGGGCAACTGGTCGCTGCTGTCGCGCGCCATCCGGCAGGCGATATCCGAAGCCGGAATCACGGCCGCCGATATCCGTGCCGTCAGCGCCACCAGCATGCGCGAGGCCTTCGTCGCCTATGATCGTAGCGGCCGGGAAATCTGGGCCTGCGCCAATGTCGACAGCCGCGCCGTCAGCGAGGTGCGCGACCTGAAGCGTGATTTCCCCGATCTGGAACGCGATCTCTATGCCGAGACTGGCCAGACCTTCGCGCTTGGCGCCCTGCCGCGCCTCCTCTGGCTGAAGCGCAATCTGCCGGACGTCTATGCGCGTATCGACAGGATCAGCATGCTGTCCGACTGGGTTCTGGCGCGCCTTTCCGGCGTCATCGCCAGCGATCCTTCCAATGCCGGCACGACCGGCCTCTACAGCCTGACGAAACGCGACTGGCTGCCCGAGGCGATGGCGAGAGCCGGCATGCGCGACGACATCTTCCCTGAAAGCGTCGAGCCCGGAACGGTCATCGGCCGCGTCACCGAGAAGGCATCGGACGAGACCAGCCTTGCCGCCGGCACGCCCGTCGTCATGGGCGGCGGTGACTGCCAGAGCGGTGCGGCGGCGATCGGCGTCGTCAACGAGGGCGACTGCGCGGTGCTTGGCGGCACCTTCTGGCAGCAGGTGGTCAATGTCGGCCCGGATGTCTCCGATCCGTCGATGGACCTGCGCATCAATCCGCATGTCGTCACCGGCCTCAACCAGGCCGAGGCGATAAGCTTCTTCGTCGGCATCGTCATGCGCTGGTTCCGCGACAGTTTTGGCGCGGAAGAGGTGGCGGCAGCCGGACCGGGCGGCGATGCCTACAGGCTGCTGGAAGAAAAGGCGGCGAGCGTGCCCGTCGGCGCCTACGGCATCATCCCGGTCTTCTCCGACGTCATGCACTACGGCAACTGGTATCACGCCGCCCCGTCGCTGCTGAACTTGTCCATCGATCCGGAGAAATCCGGCAAGGCGGCGATTTTCCGCGCGCTGCAGGAGAATGCGGCCATCGTCGCGGCCCGCAACCTTTCGGCCATCTTCAAGCTCTCCGGCAAGACGCCGGACAAGATCGTCTTCGCCGCCGGCGCGTCGAAATCCGCCCACTGGTCGCAGATCCTGTCCGATGCGACGGGCCTTCCGGTCGTCACGCCCGTCGTCAAGGAAGCGACCGCGCTCGGCTGCGCGGCCTGCGCCGCCATCGGCATCGGCTTTCGCCGCGATTTCGTCGAGGCGGCCGAGGGTTGGGTGCGCTGGGACCGGCGCTTCGAGCCGAACTTTTCGCACAAGGCCATCTATGACGAGGCCGGCGAGCGGTGGGCGCGAGCCTATGCGCTGCAACGCCAGCTCGTAGACGAGGGCGTCACCACGGCCATGTGGAAGGCACCGGGCCTCTAATTTTTCATTCGTGAATCAACCATAGCAGGGATCAAGACATGCTCATCCAGATGGTCAGCATCAACGTCAAGCAGGGCCATGCCGCCGAATTTCTGGAGGCATTCCGCATCAACTACGAGGGCACGCGCCACGAGCCGGGCAACCTGCGCTTCGACGTGCTGCGCGATCCGGAAGACGCGCACAAGTTCGTGATCTACGAGGTCTTCAAATCGCCCGAGGCGCTGGAAGAGCACCGCAAGACCGCGCACTATCAGGAATGCGTGCGCCGGATCGACCCGATCCTCGCCGGGCCGCGCACCAAGACATTCTACAATGTCGAAATGGCGGATTTCCTCGGCGCGTGAATTCGGCGTTGTCCTGGCTATTGGCGCTGCAGGACGATTTTGCTCGTCACCACGGGCTTTCCGGAAGCGGGGTCCTTGTCCGTGGTGGTCAATGTGAGGCCGCTGGCGCCGGCCTTCGCCACGGAAAGCTGAGCGCGGCGGTCGCCGTTGACTTCCTTGGCCCAGTTGATGGTCAGGTGGAGCGCATCACCCTGCCTTTTGCCCGCGAGGGTCGCCGGTCCGGAGCCCGCGCCGATATAGGAGCCCTTGTAGGAGTTGCCGTTGTGCGTCAGCTTGGCGCCCACGGAGCGGGAGACCACGACGAGGCCTCTGCACCGGCCATCCAGCGATAGCGAGTTCGCCGTCGCGGTCGAGCGGAAGGAGCATGTTACGTTTATCGGGCCGCGGTTAGTCCTGAGCCGCACCTGTCCCTTGCCCTCGTATTGGCCTTCAAGGGAGTCCAGGAACTGCTCCTCCCCGGCGGCCGATTGGGGTGCGTGCATCAGCGTCAGGCTTCCTGCGAGGATCGCCATGGAAATGATCTTCATGGTTTGCTCCTTCCAGATCATAGACTGAGGAAGGCGCAGGTCCGCCGGAAGTTCCCCGATGCGATGCCGTCTGCGGTCGATGGTTCCACGGCGCAAAGAAAAGCCGGCCACGAATGGCCGGCCGGTGTTCGGTCCGTCGCGATCACGCAGCCTTCTTGGCGGCCGTCGTCTTGTTGATGGATGTCACGGCAAGGTTCGTCAGCTTGTTGTTCGTCGCCTTCTCCTGGTCCAGGATCTCGCTCAGAAGCTTGTGGGCCTCGTCGTGGCCGAGATCCTTGGCCCATTCGCGCAGCGAGCCGTAGCGGGCGATTTCATAGTGTTCCACCGCCTGGCAGGCAGCCAGAAGGCCGGCGTCGAGCGCGGTGCCTTCGGCTTCTTTCATGAGCCCGTCGGCTTCCTTGATCAGGCCTTCGATCGCGTCGCACTTTTCGCCGGACGCCTTCTTGCCGATCGACTTGAACACCTGCTCGAGCATCTTGATCTGCTGCTTCGTCTCGGCGAGGTGGTCTTCGGCCGCTTTTTTCAGCTCAGCGCTCTTGGCTGCCTTCGCGACCTTAGGTAACGCCTTCGTGATGGCGTTCTCGGCATAGTAGACGTCCTGGAGGGTATGCTCGAAAATATCAGATAGGGTTTTCATTGGGCTCTCCTCGTTTCCAGATTGGCGGGAAACAAATGAAGAGCGGACGGTATTGTTCCGCGACCCGAAGGGCACGGGGGGCAGCACCTTGCCACCGTCAATCCGATGGGCGCTGGCCGCAGTTACGACCGCGCAGCCGTCAGGCCTGCCTGGCGCCGCAAGCGCTCATCAACCGGGCGAGCTTTGCCGGGTCGACCAGTTCGCCGTTCTCGAGCTTGGTGATTTCGAGTTCCGTAAGGCCGGATATGACGGAAAGTTGCTCCAGCGTGTAGCCCTTGGACTTGCGGAGGTCTGCGATCGGATTTTTCACATCGATTGTCATGCGTATCTCCTGTTGCTGCATCGCAATATAGAGATATTGCGACGCAATCCAAGAGGTGTCGTCAACACCGCCGCAGCGGCCGGTGAATGTATCCGGGATCAAAAACTTGCCCCGCGCGTTCCCTTTCCCATCACTACCCTACAAAAGGAGACGACAATGGATTGGAACCGGGTTGAAGGTAACTGGAAGCAGGTGAAGGGCAAGATCAAGGAACAGTGGGGCAAGCTCACTGACGACGATCTCGACGTCATCGACGGCAAGCGCGACCAGCTCGAAGGCAAGATCCAGGAGCGCTACGGCTATGAGAAGGACCGTGCCAGGAAGGATATCGACGACTGGTATGGTCGCCAGAACTGGTAGTATTCAGCGTTAAAATGTAAGCCGCCCCTCTTTCGGAGAGGCGGCTTTTGCCCGGACTAGCGCTGCTTCTCTTCCGCGCTCTTGCCGTCCGAACTTCTTGACCGCTCCTCGAAGCGGTCCGCGCCTTTGGCGAGTTCCGAGCCCTTTTCGGCTTCGACCTTCTTTTCCTCGGCCCGCGCGGCCTTGTGCAATCCCCGGGCGCCTTCCTTGCCGTCTTTTGTCGGTGCGTTCTCAATCGCCATCGCTGTTCCTCCTGTCGCGCTTCAACGGGGCCGGGGAGGCCGTTGTTCCGCGCTCGTGCCTTTTCGATTTGGAACAACTTTCGGTTTTGAGCATTGCACACTCATCAAGGAGGACCATCATGAACCGCATCATCTACATCGTCGGCCTGGTCGTAATCGTGCTCGTCATCCTGTCCTTCCTCGGACTGCGATGAGCGTTCATCCTCGCGGGATGGATTGACTTCAGGGCGCGTTGCCGGAGTGATCGTTTAAGTCAGGCGTGGTGTTAGCCGCGCCCATCCGTAGCCGCGCCGAATTCCCAGGCCTGCTTCAGATGCTGGCGCAACAAGGCTTGCGCTCAGTCGAGATCACCATTGTCCACCGCGTCGAGAATGGCGAGGTGCTCGCGGCAGGACTGCTCGATGCGTTCGGCTGGCAACTCGAAGAACACCGCCGATTCCTGCACACGACGCAGGTTGTTCTTCGACGCGCGTGTCGATTTGTCCGCAGCCTTCCTCCATGCTTGATTTTGCCGGCTTCATGCTGCATTGCAAAATGACGACGCAGCAATCCGGCGGCGCGGTATCATTGCGATATTGAGATGAAACCGAGCGGACTGAACGTACTGGTTATCGACGAGAACCGCATCCGCGCCGCCATCATCGAGGAGGGGTTGCGGGATGCCGGCTATGACCAGGTCACGGTCATCGACGTCATGCACGGCCTGGCGCGGCGCATCGCCGACCTCAATCCCGATGTCATCGTCATCGATCTGGAAAATCCCAACCGCGACATGCTGGAAAGCATGTTCCAGCTTTCGCGCGCGGTAAGGCGCCCCATCGCCATGTTCGTCGACAAGTCCGACGAGGCGTCCATCGAGGCGGCCGTGGAGGCGGGCGTATCGGCCTATATCGTCGATGGTCTGAAGCAGGAGCGGGTGCGGCCGATCCTGAAAATGGCGATCAGCCGCTTCAACGCCTTTTCCCGCCTGAACCGCGAACTGGAGGAGACGCGCGGCGAACTGGAGAACCGCAAGGTCATCGACCGCGCCAAGGGGCTGCTGATGCGCTCGCGCGGGCTCTCGGAGGAAGAGGCCTATGCGCTGCTGCGCCGCACGGCGATGAACCAGAACCGCAAGATCGCAGACATCGCCCAGAGCCTCGTCACGGCGGCCAGTCTGCTCGATCCCGGAGGAACGGAATGACGACGCGCCACGCCATCACCGCCGGTTTCGTGCCGCTGCTCGACAGCGCGCTCCTCGTCGTTGCGCGCGAAATGGGCTTTGCCGAGGAGCAGGGGATCGACCTTACGCTGCTGCGCGAGCGCTCCTGGGCGAGCATACGCGATCGGCTTGCCGTCCGGCATGTCGACGTCGCGCATATCCTCGGCCCCATGCCGATCGCCTGCAATCTCGGCCTCAACGTCCCGGCGCCGGAGATGATCGTGCCAATGGCGCTCGGGCTTGGCGGCAATGCCGTGACCGTCTCACCTGCGCTCTGGCGGGCGATGGCCGAGCATGGCGCCACGGCGGACCTCGACGCGCGGGTGAACGGTGCGGCGCTCCGCAAGGTCACCGCCGCGCGAAGGGGCAGGCCGCTGCGTTTCGGCGTTGTGCATCCATATTCCGGGCACAATTACGAGCTGCGCTACTGGCTGGCGGCCAGCGGCATCGACCCGGATCGCGATATCGAGATCGTCGTCCTGCCGCCGCCGGACATGGGCGACGCGCTTGCTGAGGGCGTCATCGACGGCTACTGCGCGGGCGAGCCCTGGAACACCTTCGGCGTGCTTCGCCGCGGCGCGCATCTGGCCACCGTCAAGGCGGCGATCTGGCGTTCCAGCCCCGAAAAGGTGCTCGGCGTAAACGCGGCGTGGGGCAGGGCCAATCCGCAGGCGATGGCCGCGCTGCTCGTCGCCCTGCACCAGGCTTCGCTCTGGTGCGCCCGGCCTGAGAACCACGCAGCGCTTGCCGCGCTTCTGGCAAAGCCGGCCTATGTCGGGCGCGATGCCGAACTCTTCCTGCCGGCACTCACCGGCAACCTGCCGGTCGGCGGCGCTGTGGTGCGGGCTGTCGCGGATTTCTTCGTGCCGAACGCCAAGGCCGCGACCTTCCCCTGGAAAAGCCATGCCCTCTGGTTCTACACGCAGATGGTCCGCTGGCGGCAGATCGAGCATACGGCGGAGCGCCAGCGCATTGCGGCGGAAACCTATCGGCCGGACATCTACCGCGCCGCGTTAAAGGATCTCGGGATCGCCATGCCTTCGGCCAGCGCCAAGGTCGAGGGCGCGCTGACTGTAGCAACGCCGGTTGGCTCTTCCGGCGCCCTGACGCTCGGGCCGGACGGTTTCTTCGATGGCGGGCGCTTCGATCCTGATGATGTCGATGCCTATATCGCCTCGCAATCCGCCGGCTGAAGAAGCGCCGCTTAATTTATACGCACTGCACAAAAAATGGCTTTACATTGCACAGGCCAGCGGCGGCAGTCGCGGCATCTTGCACCAATAGCTAATTCTATTCATTTAAAATCAATGGCTTGCGAAACTGGCACGCCGATTGCTTTTTAAGGTTCAGGCCTTCGGGCCACGATATCGGCGTCCAATGGCGGGCGTCTCACCAGCAAAGCCGCTGATCAGGATTCTGCGCGCCACGGTCTTTCGTGCCGCGTGTACCTGGCCAGCGGCTTTTTGTTTTTCACCCCCAAGATGGAGCGGCACGACCTTGTCGGGCCTCGGAGAAGCCATGTCTGAGATCAAGCAGCCCTCATCCCCGCACGCACCAGCCGTTGCCCTGTGGATGTCCACCTTCGCCTTCACCATCTGTTTCGCCGTCTGGACGATCTTCGCGATCATCGGCATCCGCATCAAGGAGGACCTCGGCCTGTCGGAGGCCGAGTTCGGCCTGCTCGTCGGAACGCCGATCCTCACCGGTTCACTGGTGCGCATCCTTCTGGGCGTCTGGACGCCGCGCTTCGGCGGCCGACTCGTCTACACGCTGACAATGCTGGCCGCGGCGTTTTCGACGCTTCTGCTGTCGCACGCCACCACCTTCCCGCAGATGCTGCTTGCCGGTCTCGGCGTGGGGCTTGCCGGTGGATCCTTTGCCGTCGGCGTCGCCTATATCTCGCCGTTCTTTCCCGCGGAAAAGCAGGGCACGGTGCTCGGCATCTTCGGTGCGGGCAATGTCGGCGCCGCACTCACGAAATTCGTCGCGCCCTTCGTCCTCGTCGCTGCCGGCTGGCAGATGGTCGCGGAAATCTGGGCGGCGGCGCTGATCTTCACCGCCTGTCTCTTCTGGTTCACCACCAGCGACGATCCGGCTTTCCAGAGCCGCCGCGACGGCAAGGCGCCGAAGCGCAGCCTGCGCGAGGAATTCGCGCCGCTGAAGAAGGCACAGGTCTGGCGCTTCTCGCTCTACTATTTCTTCGCCTTCGGCGGCTTCGTCGCGCTGTCGCTCTGGCTGCCTCGCTACCTCGTCGGCGTCTACGGTTTCGACATCGCGACCGCCGGCATGGTCGCTGCCGCCTATTCCATTCCCGGCAGCATTTTCCGGGCGCTCGGCGGCATGCTTTCGGACCGCAAGGGCGCGCGCTCCGTCATGTACTGCATGTTCGCCGTCTCGGCCGTGGCGACGCTGATCCTGTCGCTGCCGTCAGGCGTCACGCCCGCCGTCTTCATCGTCATCGTCTTCGTGCTCGGCTTCGTCATGAGCCTCGGCAAGGCCGCCGTCTACAAGCACATCCCGGCCTACTATCCCGATAGCGTCGGCGCGGTCGGTGGTGTCGTCGGCATGGTCGGCGGGCTCGGCGGCTTCGTCCTGCCCATCGCCTTCGGCCTCCTCAAGGATGCGACCGGCCTCTGGTCGAGCTGCTTCCTGCTTCTCTTCGCCGTCGTCGCCGTCTCGCTGATCTGGATGCACCTCTCCATCCGCCAGATGGATCGTCCCTCCGTCTCCGCCGTCGCCGCATAATCGCAAGGAAACACCATGACCGAGAAACTCGTCATCATCGGCAATGGCATGGCGCCGGGGCGCATGCTGGAGCATCTTCTCGAAAAGGCGCCCGGCCGCTACGAGGTGACCATCTTCAACGCCGAGCCGCGCGTCAACTACGACCGCATCATGCTCTCGCCGGTGCTATCGGGCGAGAAGGACTACGAAGAAATCATCATTCACGGCGACGGCTGGTACATCAAGCACGGCATCACGCTCTACAAGGGCCACCGCATCGTGGCCATCGATTGCGATGCCAGGACGGTCACCTCCGACCATGGCGTGACGGAAAGCTACGACAGGCTGGTCATCGCCACCGGCTCCGTGCCCTTCATCCTGCCCGTGCCCGGCCATGACATGCGCGGCGTCATCACCTATCGCGACCTCGACGACGTGCAGGCCATGCTGCTTGCCGCGCAGTCGCGCGAAAAGGCCGTGGTCATCGGCGGCGGCCTGCTCGGTCTCGAGGCGGCTGCCGGCCTTGCCGGCCGCGGCATGGATGTGACGGTGCTCCACGTCATGCCCACCCTGATGGACCGCCAGCTCGATCCGGCCGCCGGCTATCTCCTGCAGAAGGAGCTGGAAGGGCGCGGCATCAAGATCATCTGCAAGGCGAACACCAAGGCCATTATCGGCAACGGCAAGGTCGAGGGCATCGAGCTGGACGACGGGCGCGTCATACCGGCGACGCTTGTCGTCATGGCCGTCGGCATCCGCCCGAGCGTCGGGCTGGCAAAGGAAGCCGGTCTGGCGGTCAATCGCGGCATCGTCGTCGATGACGGCATGCAGACCTCAGACGGCAGCATCATGGCACTCGGCGAATGCGCGGAGGTGGGCGGCATGGTCTATGGCCTCGTCGCGCCGCTCTACGAGATGGCACGCGTCGCGGCCTCGCATCTTGCCGGCGAGCCGGGCGCCGCCTTCAAGCATTCGGACACGCCGACCAAGCTGAAGGTCACCGGCATCGAACTGTTCTCGCTCGGCGATTTCGCCGATGGCGACGACCGTGAGGAGATCGTGCTGCGCGACGCCTCTGCAGGTGTCTACAAGCGGCTGGTACTGAAGGAGAACCGCATCATCGGGACGGTGCTCTATGGCGAGACCTCCGACGGCGCCTGGTTCAACGACCTGAAGAAGAAGGCGACCGACATTTCCGAGATGCGCGAGACGCTGATCTTCGGCCAGGCCTATCAGGGGGGCGCTCCGCTGGACCCTATGGCGGCCGTTGCAGCCTTGCCGGATGATGCGGAAATCTGCGGCTGCAACGGCGTCTGCAAGGGCCGGATCGTGTCGACCATCACGGAAAAGGGCCTGACGTCGCTCGACGACGTGCGCGCCCATACCAAGGCGTCGGCCTCCTGCGGCTCCTGCACCGGCCTCGTCGAACAATTGATGACGCTGACGCTCGGCGACAGCTACAATCCCGCCGCCGTGCAGCCGATGTGCGGCTGCACCGATCTCGGCCACGACGACGTGCGCCGCCTGATCAAAGCGAAGGGGCTCAAGACCATTCCGGCCGTCATGCAGGAACTGGAATGGAAGACCTCCTGCGGCTGCGCCAAATGCCGACCGGCGCTCAACTATTACCTCGTCTGCGACTGGCCGGACGAATATGCCGACGACTACCAGTCCCGCTTCATCAATGAACGCGTGCACGCCAACATCCAGAAGGACGGCACCTATTCGGTCGTGCCGCGCATGTGGGGCGGCGTCACCAATGCCGGTGAACTGCGCGCCATCGCCGATGTCGTTGACAAGTTCGAAATACCCCTGGTGAAGGTGACGGGCGGCCAGCGCATCGACCTGCTCGGCATCGAGAAGGAGGACCTGCCCGCCGTCTGGGCGGATCTCGGCAAGGCCGGCTTCATCTCCGGGCAGGCATACGCGAAGGGCCTGCGCACGGTGAAAACCTGCGTCGGCTCCGACTGGTGCCGCTTCGGCACGCAGGATTCCACCGGCCTCGGCATCCGTATCGAAAAGTTCATGTGGGGTTCCTGGACGCCGGCCAAGCTGAAGATGGCCGTCTCCGGCTGTCCGCGAAACTGCGCGGAAGCGACCTGCAAGGACATCGGCGTCGTCTGCGTCGACTCGGGTTTCGAGATCCATTTCGCCGGGGCGGCGGGCCTCGATATCAAGGGCACGGAGGTGCTCGGCCTCGTGAGGACAGAGGACGAGGCGCTGGAGCATATCGTGGCGCTGACGCAGATGTATCGCGAGCAGGCGCGTTATCTCGAGCGCATCTACAAATGGGCAAAGCGCATCGGCCTCGACGAGATCCGCCGGCAGATCATGGGCGATGCGGCAAGGCGCAAGGCCTATTACGAGCGCTTCGTCTTCTCCCAGAAATTCGCCCAGGTCGATCCGTGGTCGGAGCGCGTCTCCGGCAAGGACAAGCATGAATTCAGGCCGATGGCGACCATCGGCTACCCGGAAGCGGCGGAATAGGAGGTCGAACATGAACTGGTTTGCCATCGGAAACATCGCCGACATTCCGCTGCGCGGCGCGCGCTGCGTAAAAACCCCGCAAGGCAAGATCGCCGTGTTCCGCACCGCGGAAAACGAGGCCTTTGCCATCGAGGATCATTGCCCCCACAAGGGCGGGCCGCTCTCGCAGGGCATCGTCCATGCGAAGGCCGTGACATGCCCGCTGCACAACTGGGTGATCTCGCTGGAAACAGGCAAGGCACTCGGCGCCGACGAGGGTTCGGTGAAGACGATCGCGCTCAGGAACAATGGCGGGGCGCTGTTTATCGCGCTCGAAAGCCTGATGATGGCGGCCGAATAGGATGAAGAAAGCGGTCAAGACAACCTGCCCCTATTGCGGCGTCGGCTGCGGGGTCATCGCGACGGTTGCGGAAGACGGCGGCGTCTCCGTCCGGGGCGATCCGGACCACCCGTCGAACTACGGCCGGCTCTGCTCGAAGGGATCGGCGCTCGCCGAGACGATCGATCTTGACGGCCGCCTCCTTCACCCCGAGATCGGCGGCCGGCAGGCCTCTTGGGATGAGGCGCTCGACCTCGTCGCCGGCAAATTCGCCGCGGCGATTGCCGAGCACGGCCCCGATTCCGTTGCCTTCTATGTCTCCGGCCAGTTGCTGACGGAAGACTATTACGTCGCCAACAAACTGATGAAGGGGTTTTTCGGTTCGGCCAATATCGACACCAATTCGCGGCTCTGCATGTCCTCCTCCGTTGCCGGCCACCGCCGCGCCTTCGGTGCGGATACGGTGCCGGGGACTTATGAGGACCTGGAGCTCGCGGATCTCGTCATCCTCACCGGCTCGAACCTCGCCTGGTGCCATCCCGTGCTCTACCAGCGTGTTGCTGCCGCGAAGGAAAAGCGGCCGGGCATGAAAATTGTCGTCATCGATCCGCGCCGCACCATGACGGCCGATGTTGCAGACCTGCATCTGGCGATCCGTCCCGATACGGATGTGGCGCTGTTCGCCGGCCTGTTCTCGCATCTGGTGTCGAACAATGCCGTCGATCAGAACTACGTGGCGGCGCATACATCAGGCTTTGCCGACGCCTTCGCGGCGGCCGGCACCGTCTCCTTCGGCGAGGTGCTGGAGCGGACCGGGCTTGCGGCCATGCAGCTTCGCGAATTCTACCGCCTGTTCACGACAACCGAAAAGGTCGTCACCTGCTACAGCCAGGGCGTCAATCAGTCTTCCTCGGGCACCGACAAGGTCAATGCGATCCTCAATTGCCACCTCGCCACCGGCCGCATCGGCCGGCCGGGCACGGGGCCGTTCTCGCTGACCGGCCAGCCGAATGCGATGGGCGGGCGCGAGGTCGGCGGGCTCGCCAACATGCTCGCCGCCCATATGGCGCTTGAGGATGCCGGGGATCGCGACCGTGTGCGGCGCTTCTGGGGTTCGCCCGTCATTGCCGAGAAACCGGGCCTGAAGGCCGTCGATCTCTTTCGCGCCGTGGCGGACGGGAGCATCAAGGCGCTGTGGATCATGGCGACGAACCCCGTCGTCTCCATGCCCGATGCCGACGCCGTCGAGGCGGCGATCAGGGCCTGTCCCTTCGTTGTCGTCTCCGACGTCCTCAAGGAGACGGATACCACCCGGAACGCCCATGTCCTCATGCCTTCGCTCGGCTGGGGGGAGAAGAGCGGTACGGTGACCAATTCCGAGCGCCGCATTTCCCGCCAGCGCGCCTTCCTCGACGCGCCGGGCGAGGCGAGGGCGGACTGGTGGCAGCTTGCCGAAGTCGCCCGGCGCATGGGGTTTGCCGAGGACTTCGCCTATGCCGCGCCGTCGGAGATATTTTCCGAACATGCAGCCCTCTCGGCCTTCGAGAATGCCGGCAGCCGGGACTTCGATATCGGTGCCCATGCGGGCCTTGCGGAAGACGCCTATGACGGGCTCGCCCCCTTCCAGTGGCCGCAGCCGGCGGGGCGGGCGCGCGCCGAAACCCGCTTCTTTGCCGATGGCGGCTTCTATCATGCGGACGGCAAAGCCCGGTTCGTCGCGGTGGAACCGACCGAAACGAACCGCACCGATGCCGATCATCCCTTCACGCTGAACACCGGCCGCATCCGCGACCAGTGGCACACAATGACGCGCACCGGCAAAAGCGCGCGTCTCTCCTCGCACATCGCCGAGCCCTTCGCGGAGCTGCATCCGCGCGACGCAATGGAGATCGGGGTCGGCAATGCCGGGCTCGTCGAGATCGAAAGCCCGCAGGGCCGGGCGGTCGTGCGGGCGCTCATTACCGGGCGCCAGGCGCGCGGCAGCATCTTCGCGCCGATGCATTGGAACGACCGGTTCGCCGCAAAGGCCCGCATCGATGCCGTCGTGCCTGCGGTGACCGACCGGTTTTCCGGCCAGCCGGCATCGAAGAACGTCGCCGTCGCGGCCCGCCCGTTCAAGGTGCGGCATTACGGCTTTGCGGTATCGCAGGCGAAGCCGGCCGGACCGGACGCGGCCTATTGGGCGCTCGCCAGGGCCGAGGGCGGCTGGCGGCTGGAGCTCGCTTTCACCGCACCGCAGGAGGACTGGGCCGGCTGGTGCCGCCGTGCCTTCGCCATCCCCGACGGCGTGGAGCCGCTCGGCTATGCCGATGCGCAGACCGGCGATATCAGGCTCGCCTTCTTCGACGGTCCGCGGCTGCTTGCCGCCTTCTTCCTGGCGCGCGAGCCCGTCGCCGTTGCCCGCAACTGGGCGATCGCACAGCTCACCACCGACCACGCCAACCTGCGCAAGCGCTTCGCGCTCGTCGCCGGCCGGCCGGGGGCGGACAAGGCGGATCCCGGGGCGACCGTCTGCGCGTGCTTTTCCGTCGGCGTCAACCAGATCGTCGCTGCGGTGCGCGGCGGCTGCCACAGTGTCGAAGCTATCGGCAAGACGCTCGATGCCGGAACCAATTGCGGCTCCTGCCGCGCCGAAATCAGGGGGATCGTCGATGGATGTCTTGCTGCCGCCGCGGAATGAGGCTCCGGCACGCGTGGAACCGCTCGCCAAGCTGCCGGTGTTCTGGGCGCTCGAAGGCAGGCGCGTCGTGGTTGCCGGCGGTTCGGATGCGGCCATGTGGAAAGCCGAGCTGCTCGCGGCGTGCGGCGCCCGCGTCGATGTCTATGCGCCAACATTCGGCGCGGCCTTCGAGGCGCTGCTCGCCCGGGCGCCGGATCATCCGGCTGCCCGCCTGATACCGCACTACAGATGCTGGACGCCGTCCGATCTTCCCGGCGCTATGCTCGCGATCGGCGATTGCGCGGATGATGCGCAGGAATTCTTCTCGGCGGCACGCGCGGCGGGCGTGCCGGTCAATGTCATCGACAAGCCGGAATTCTGCCAGTTCCAGTTCGGCTCGATCGTCAACCGCTCGCCGGTCGTCGTGGCGATCTCGACGGACGGCGCGGCGCCGATCCTCGCCCAGACGATCCGCCGCAAGATCGAGGCGCTGCTGCCGCGCAGCCTGAAAAGCTGGGCGACGCTGGCGCAGTCGCTGCGCGAGGCGGTCAACCGGCGCCTCCAGCCCGGCCAGCAGCGCCGCGTCTTCTGGGAGCGGTTTTCCGACCGGGTTTTCTCGACGCTGGATACGTCGGAGGAGGGCGTAGGCGGGGTGCTTCTTGCTGATGCCGAACGGCTCGCGGAAGCCCCCGCCATCGGCTGCGTGACATTGGTCGGCGCGGGGCCGGGCGATGCGGAACTCCTGACGCTGAAGGCCGTGCGCGCGCTGCAATCGGCCGACGTCATCCTCTTCGACGACCTCGTTTCCGCCGAGGTGCTGGAGCTCGCCCGGCGGGAGGCGGAACGCCTGCCGGTCGGTCAGGAAAGCTGCCGGCGGGACATCAATACCTTGATGATCGGGCTCGCCAGGGCGGGTAAGCGCGTGGTGAGGCTGAAAACAGGAAATCCCATGGCCTTCGGGCAAGCGGGCGAAGAGGTCGCCCATCTCGTTCGCGAAGACATCTCCGTCGACGTTATTCCCGGCGTCGCTGCGGCAAGCCGAGCGTCCGCCTTTTCCCCGCATCCGTCGGCTCAGTATCACCAGATCAGTGGGCGTGAGGACCGCTTGCCTGTCGCTGCCCGCTTTAGGCGCTCCTGTGCCGCGCCATCAGCTTGGCCTGCAGCACGACGACCACGAGCAGGAAGGCCCCGCGAATGACGGACTGCCAATAGGCCGACAGCGAGATCCAGCCGAGGCCGTTTTCGAAGTTCAGGATGTTGAAGACCATGGCGAGCAGCAGGGCGCCCGCCAGCGTCGCGCCGACCGAGCCCGAGCCGCCCGTCAGCAGCGTGCCGCCGACGACCACGGAGGCGATGGCAAAAAGTTCCCAACCCACGCCCTCCGTCGGCTGGCCAGCGCCGAACTGCGAGGCGAGGATGACGCCGGCAAGGCCGGCGAGCGTGCCGGAGGCGAGATAGACGGCGGCGAGGGTGCGCTCGACCTTGAGGCCCATCAGTCCGGCCGTCGCCTCGCCGTCGCCGATGGCGAGGATGTGGCGGCCGATCGGCAGCTTTTCCAGCACCAGCCAGCCGAGCACATAGGCGGCAAGCCCGATCCAGGCCGGAATGGGAAAGCCGAGGAAATCGTCCTGGCCGATCACGGTGAAGCCGGTGTCGTAGGAGACGGAGACCGACTGGTTGTCGGCAAGCAGCAGGCCGGTGCCATAGGCCGCCAGCATGGTCGCGAGCGTCGCGATGAAGGGCTGGATACGCATCTTCGTGATGATGAAGCCGTTCAGCGCGCCGACGGCAAGGCCCGCCGCCATGCCGCCGAGAAGTCCGGCCGCCCAGTGATAGGGCGAAAGCAGCGCCGCCACCACGCTGGCCATCGCCGCCGTGCCGCCGACCGAAAGGTCGATGCCGCCCGTGATGATGACGAAGGCCATGCCGAGCGCGATCAGCGCGAACATGGAATTGTAGCGCAGGAAGGAGAGGATGTTGAAGGGCGACAGGAAGTTGTCGTAGCGCAGCGCGCCGAACAGGATGAGGCCGGCAAGCGCGAGGATGACGCCGAAGCGTGCGAGATCGCCCGAGGACTTGATGGCGAAGGGACGGAGGAGGGCCTGCATGATCGATCTCCTCAATGCCGGTCGGCGCGCTGCTGGATGAAGACGGCGAGCACGATCAACCCGGCCTTGACGATGAGGGCGGCGGCATCCGGCACGCCATTGGCCAGAAGCGTGTAGCGTACGAGCTGGATGACGAAGGCGCCGATGACGGTGCCGATGATGTTCGCCCGCCCGCCCGACAGCAGCGTGCCGCCGACGGCGACGGCGGCGATGGCGTCGAGCTCCATGCCGAGGCCGACGAGGTTGGCGTCGCTTGCCGAATTGCGTGCGACCACGACGAGGCCGGCAAGCCCGGCCAGCGCGCCGCTGATCATATAGACGAGCAGTTTCACGCGCTTGACCGGCACGCCGGTGAGCCTTGCCGCCTTCTCGTTGCCGCCGACGGCGATGATCTGGCGGCCGATCACGGTGTACCGGATCATCGCGGAGGCAAGGATGACAATGAGGATCATCAGCACGACCTGCGCGGGGATGCCGGCGATACGGCCCATGGCGATGAACTGGAAGCCCTCGTTCTTGAAGACCTGCAGATTGCCGTTGGTCATGACCTGCGCGATGCCGCGGCCGGCGATGAAGAGCACGAGCGTCGCGATGATCGGCTGGATGGAAAAGCGGGTGACCAGCAGCCCGTTGAACAGGCCGAAGAGGCCGGCGACGACGACCGGTATGACGAGGGCGAGCGCCACGGCGAAGGCCATGTTCTCCACCGGCCAGAACTGGCCCATGAAGATCATCGGCGCGAGCGCTCCCGAAATCGCCATGAGCGAGCCGACCGAGAGATCGATCCCCCCGGTGGCGATGACGATCGTCATGCCGGTCGCCACGATCACGATGGTGGCGACCTGCGTGAGGTTCACGTTGAGCGTCTGCCAGGACAGGAAGTTCGGCGTCACCACGATGTTGAAGGCGATGAGCGCCAGGAAGGCGACGAAGGTGCCGTACCGGCTCGCCAGCGTGAACAGCCGGCTGCCGGAGGAGAACGTGCCTGACGGCTGCGGGGCAGGGGTTTCGATCGTCGTCATGTCATTCCACCTGATGGGCCACCTGATGGGCCATGGCGGAAAGCAGCGCCGCCTCGCTCAAGTCCTTGCGCGGCAGCGTCGCGACCGACGTGCCGTCGCTGAGCACGGTGACACGGTCGGCGGCGGCGAGAAGCTCTTCCAGCTCGGAGGAGATCATCAGCACGCTGAGACCTTCGTCGGCGAGGCCACGCAGGAGCTTCAGGATCTCCGACTTGGCGCCGATATCGATGCCGCGGGTCGGCTCGTCGACGATCAGCACGCGCGGATCGGTGGCGAGCCAGCGGGCGAGCAGAACCTTCTGCTGGTTGCCGCCGGAGAGCTCCTTGATCGGCTGGTCGGGCGAGGCGCATTTCACGCCGAGCGCGCGGATATAGCGCGTGACGATCTCGTCCTGCCGTGCGCGGTCGACGATGCCGGCCTTCTTCAGCTTCGGCAGCAGCGCCAGCGTCATGTTCTCGCGGATGCTCATGTCGGGCACGATGCCGTCGATCTTGCGGTCCTCCGAGACGAGGCCGATGCCGTCGGCAATCGCATCCGCCGGCTCGCGATAGGCGCGCTCCCGGCCGTCCATGCGGATCGTGCCGCGCTGCATCCTGTCGGCGCCGAAGATGAGGCGGGCGGTCTCCGTGCGGCCGGAGCCGAGGAGGCCGGCAAGGCCCGAAATCTCGCCCTCGCGCACATCGAGGCTGACATCGCGCACCCTCACGCCGGCGCCGGCATTCTCGACGGCGAGGCGAACGGGGCGGTCAGGTCTCTCCTCGTCGGGAGCCATCGCCTGGAAGGCGGCGAGTTCCTTTCCGAGCATGTGGCGCACCAGCGCCATCTTGGGCATGTCGGCCATCGGGCTTTTCGCCACCGTCTGGCCGTCCCGCATGATCGTCACGCGGTCGCAGATCGCATAGAGCTCATCCAGCCGGTGGCCGATGAAGATGACGGCGACGCCGGAGCGTTTCAGCGTGCGGATCGTCTCGAACAGCACGGCGACCTCGCGCTCGTCGAGCGAGGAGGTCGGCTCGTCCATGATGACGAGGCGGGCGTTCTGCGTGACGGCCCGGGCGATCGCCACCATCTGCCGGGTCGCGGCATCGAAATGCGCGACAGGACGGTCGACGTCGATGGCAAGGTTGAAGGTCTTCAGCACCGCCTCGGCCCCGCGCCGCATGGCGGCATGGTCGATCAGGCCGAAGCGTCTCGGCTCGCGGGAGAGGTAGATGTTCTCCGCCACCGAGCGCTGCGGGGCGAGGTTGATTTCCTGGTAGATCGTCGCGATGCCGGAGCCTTGCGCCTCCGCCGGCATGGAGAAGTCGACCTCCTTGCCGTCGAAGGCGATGCTGCCCTCGTCGCGGCGATAGACGCCCGTCAGGATCTTGATCAGCGTCGATTTTCCCGCGCCGTTCTGGCCGACGAGCGCCATGACCTCCGCGGGCTCGACTTCGAGCGAGGCGGATTTCAGCGCGGCGACGCCGGCAAACGCCTTGGAAATGCCCTGCATGGACAGAAGCATCCGGTTCCTCCTCTATCCGCCCACCGGGACGGGCCTTGCGAGCCTACACCCGAACGAACCAAAGGTCAGGCCCGTTCAAAAAACGGCCGAGACGGTTTTGCCGCCCCGGCCGCAAAATGCTTGGGAGATGCGATCAGTAGGCGTCGGCGAGTTCGGCGGCCGCGTTGGAGGCGTCGTAGAACTTGTCTTCGTTGATGAGGATCGGCTCGATGGCCTCGCCCTTGGCGTAGCGCTGCATCGTCTCGAAGGCCTTCGGCCCGAAGCGCGGGTTGCACTCGACGACCGCCGCGATCTTGCCGTCGACCACCGCCTGCACGGCTTCCTTGCCGCCGTCGATGGAGAGGACCAGCACGTCCTTGCCCGGCACCTTGCCGGCCGCTTCCAGCGCCGCGATGGCGCCCATCGCCATCTCGTCGTTGTGGGCGTAGATGATATCTGCGTCCGGATGCGCCTGAAGCAGCGCCTCGGCCACCTGACGGCCCTTGTCGCGGGCGAAGTCGCCGGTCTGCGAGGCGACGATCTCGAAGCCGCCCGCCGCCTTTATCGCCTCATCGAAGCCCTTCTTGCGGTCGTTGGCCGGCGAGGAGCCGGTCGTGCCTTCCAGCTCGATGATCTTCGACTTGCCATTGGCGTTCTTGACGAGCCATTCGGCGATGCGCTTGCCTTCTTCGACGAAGTTCGAGCCGATGAAGGTCAGATAGTCCTCACCGGCTTTAGCAAGCGAGGGATCGACCGAGCGGTCGAGCAGGATGACCGGAATGCCGGCCTTCTTGGCGGCCATGACGGCCGGGATCAGCGGCTTTTCCTCGCGCGGGGCGAGAAAAATGACGTCGACGCCTTGGGCGATCATCGAGTTGACGTCGGCGACCTGCTTGGCGGCCGAGCCGGCGGCGTCCGTATAGACGAGCTGGTAGCCGAGCTTCTCGGCCTCGGCCTTCATGCTGTTGGTCTGGGCGATGCGCCAGGGATTGTTGGATTCGGTCTGCGCGAAGCCGACCTTGTAGGTGTCCTTCTGCTCCAGCTTGGGCACTTCGGCAATCGCGACGCCGGTGATGGCGAGCGCGCCGATGGCCGTTGCCGCAAGCATGAAGGTGCGACGGGAAATCATGGTCATGAGTGGGTTCTCCTCCCAGGTTCTGGCCGGTGCTCCTCTACCGGACGTGAGCAAATTCCTGCTTCACATGGGCAAATCTTGCGCTAATAATATGAGCAGTCAAGAGCCAAAATTATGAGCACTTGCAAAAAATCCGCGTGCAGTGCAATGCACGGCGAGGGCGAGGAGCGATGCATGGCCAGGGGAAACGGGCGCAATACGGGCAGGGAGGGCAGCGGACGCCCGACAATGACGGATATCGCACGGATCGCCGGCGTCTCCCAGTCCAGCGTCTCGCTCGTGCTCAACGAAATGTCCGGGTCGCGCATCTCGCAGGAAACACAGCAGAAGGTGCGCGAGGCCGCTCATAAAATAGGTTATAGACTGCCCGCGACGCGTAGCCCGGTCGCAGCCGCCCCCACCGTCGAGAAGGACACGATCGCCTTCATCGTCGATGAAATCTCCACCAGTCCGCATCCGGTGGTCAGCCTCGACGGCATCCGCGACTATGCGTTCGAGCAGGGGCTCCTGGTTTCCGCGCATGCGACGCGCTCCAATCCGGACCTGGAAGACGCCGTGCTGCGCTCCGTGCTGCGCGACCCGTCGATCGCCGGCGTCATCTATGCGACGATCTTCACGCGAAAGGTCTTGGTCCCCAAGGCGCTGAAATCCATCCCGACGGTGCTGCTCAACTGCTATTGCGAACCGCGCCAGCACGTGGCGATCGTGCCGGGCGAGGTGGCGGGTGGTTTTACCGCCACGGCCCACCTGACGTCGCTCGGCCACAAGCGCATCGGCTTCATTAACGGCGAGCCGTGGATGGATGCGGCGATGGACCGCCTCAAGGGCTACAAGCAGGCACTCGCCACCGCCGACATCGCCTTCGACGAGAGCCTGGTGCGCGACGGCGACTGGCTGCCGCTGCGCGGCTACGAGGCCGGCCTTGATCTCCTCTCCCTCGACAATCCGCCGACGGCGATCTTCTGCGGCAACGACCTGATGGCGATCGGCGTGATGGAAGCGGCGCAGGAAAAGGGTTTTCGCGTGCCGCAGGACCTCGCCGTCATGGGGTATGACGACCAGGAACTCGCCCGTTACACCCATCCGCCGCTCTCGACGCTGGTGCTGCCGAACTACGAGATGGGCCAGAAAGCCGCCGAAATCCTCATCGACATGGCCATTCACGGCAAGCAGACGCGCGCCATGACCATCAAGGTCGACGGTCCGCTGGTCGTGCGCGAGACGACAGGGGCTGTGCGCCGGGGCTAGCCCTGGTGATCCGGGCCCGGCTGGCTGCGCTGGAAGAAGTGCAGGAAGAGTTCGCGCTCGGAGGTGATGTCGAGCTTTTCGTAGATGCGGGCGCGGTGGTTTTTCACCGTTCCGGCGGCGATGCCGAGCCTTGCCGCGATGGTGGCGGTGGGATGGCCTTTCAGCACGAGTTCCACAAGCTCCAGTTCGCGGGCGGAAAGCTCGGGCCACTGGGCGGGCAGGATCACCGGGCCGTTGGCCGGCGCGGCGGCGGGCACCGTGCGGCGTTCGATGGGCCGGCGCGTGCGGGTGTCGAGCGCATGCAGCGCCGAGAAGACGGAGAAGCGCTCGTTGAGCAGGTCGACCTCGCCGTCGCGGAAGGGCTGGTGCGAACGATCGAGGAATATGCCGAGGCACCAGTCGTCGCCGTCTTCCAGCAGCACGCCGATCTCGTCGCAGATTTCCGACTGGGCGAGGAATTCGGCTATGTAGCGGCCGCGCTTCATACGGTCGTTGGCAAGGCCCTTGAGCGGCACGACGCCCGCCTGTCGCCCGTTGCGCCAATGCGCGTAGAAGGGGTCGAAGACGTAGTAGGTTTCCAGATAGCGCGCGACCATCGCTTCCGAATAGCCGCGGTGCTTGACAAATTGCGGCCGGTGGGTCGCGGAATAGCGTGTGACGGTGACGAGGTCGGGCGAGACGACGGCATCGATCATGTCGATCAACCGATCGACATGATCGTCGGTTCCCGTCGCGGCAATCGCTGCGGCGAAGGTCTGCCAGAAACTTTGCCCACGCATGCCCTGATCTAGCACGTCAACGCTCCCCCGTCATTGTGCCTTTCGGCATATGGCGGCCTTGCCCTGCGCGAGCCTAGTCTTCCCCCATCGAAAATCTCAGGAGGGCCAGGACTTGGAAAACCCGATAGTGATTGGCATCGACGCGGGCGGCACCATGACCGACACGATCCTCGTCGATCGGCACGGACACTTCAAGATCGGCAAGGCGGCGACCACGCCGAAAAACGAGGCGGAAGGCTTCATCGCCTCCTCACTGGACGCGGCCGACGCCTGGGGCATTTCGCTGGAGGACATGTTCTCCGGCCTCGACGTGGTGCTCTATTCCGGCACGGGCATGCTGAACACGCTGCTCTCGCGCACCGGACGCCGCCTCGGGCTCATCACCACCAAGGGCATGGAGGACATGATCCTGATGGGCCGCGGCCTGCAGGCCTGGGCCGATTATTCCTATGCCGATCGGCTGCATGCCGTCACGCACGCCCATCCCGATCCGCTGGTGCCGCGCCGGCGCACCCATGGCGTCACCGAGCGCATCGATCATTTCGGCGACGTCATCCTGCCGCTCTACGACGAGGATGTGGTGAAGGCAGCGCGCGCGCTCATCAAGGACAAGGTCGATGCGATCTGCATCATGACGATCTTCTCCCATGTGAACCCGGCGCACGAAAAGCGCATTGCCGAGATCTGCCGCGAGGAGATCGCGAAAGCCGGTGTCGAGATCATGGTCTATACCAGCCACGAAGTCCGTCCCGTCGTCCGCGAGCAGTCGCGATTGAACTCCGTGCTGATCGAGGCCTATGCCACCTCGCGCGGTCGCATGCAGCTGCGTGGCATCGAGCACGCCTCGAAGAAATACGGCTTCAAATACGGCGTGCAGACGTTGCTGTCCTTCGGCGGCCTCACCTCGATCAACCATCCGCGCCTGCACGAGACGATGATCTCCGGGCCGATCGGCGGCATTCTCGGGGCGGCCTATATCGGCAAGCTGATCGGCAATGACAGCCTCATCTGCTCGGATATGGGCGGCACGTCCTTCGACATGGGCGTCATCTCGCGCGGCCAGACGCGCATCGAGAATGAGCCGCTGATGGACCGCTTCAAGCTGAACGTGCCGACGCTGCACCTCGATACGATCGGTGCCGGCGCAGGCATGATCCTGAAGGTCGATCCGCTGACGCGGAAGATCTCGCTCGGCCCGGAAAGCGCCGGCTCCGATCCCGGCCCCATCTGCTTCGACCGCGGCGGCACGGAACCGACCATTGCCGATTGCGATGCGATCCTCGGTCGGCTGAACCCGGATTATTTCCTCGGCGGCAAGGTGAAGCTGCAGGTGGAGAAGGCGCGCGCCGCCTTCAAGGAGAAATGCGCCGATCCGCTCGGCGTCGGGGTCGAAGAGGCGGCCGAGGGCATGATCGAGATGCTGGAGGCGGATGCCAACAATGCACTGCGCCGCGTGATCTCAGGCCAGGGCATCCACCCCTCGGAATTCACGCTGCTGTCCTATGGCGGCTCCGGCCCACTGCATCTTGCCGGCTGCGCCAGGGGCATCGGCTTCAAGGACATCATCACCTTCCAGTTCGCCGCCGGTTTTTCCGCCTTCGGCTGCACGACGGCCGACTACATGCGGCGTCACTCGGTCTCCACCCAGATCGATATCGGCGCCCGGGCCTCGGACGAGCAACTCATGGCCGCCGGGCGGCAGGTGACGCAGGTCTGGAAGGACCTCGAAAAGGCCGCGGTCGACGAAATGCTCGCCGACGGCCATGCCCGCGAGAAGATCAAGGCCGTGCCCTTCTTCATGGCGCGCTATACGGGGCAACTGGAGGATGTCGAGGTCATCGCGCCGCTCGACGCCATCGCCACTGCCGACGATATGCGCACATTGCTTGCCCAATTCGAGGAGGTCTACGCCAAGGCCAATCACCGCGTCTCCAAATACGGCGAGGCCGGCTTCTCGCTGATGGAACTCGGCATCATCGCCACCGCGGATAAGATCAAGCCGACCCTCGTGCGGCGGCCGCTCGGCACCTCCAACCCGCAAGCCGCCCACAAGGGGATGCGCGAAGCCTATATGGGCGGGCGCTGGCACAAGGCGAACCTCTACGAGATGGATCTGCTCCAGCCCGGCCACGAGGTGACCGGCCCCGCCATCATCGAGCATCCGGCGACCACTCTGGTCGTCCATCCCAATGATCGTGTCTTCATCGACGAGTGGACGCTGCTCCACTACAACCATGCCTGAGCGGGAGACCCAAGACATGCTGGACAAAACCGCAAACCCCCTCCAGTCGCGCCTTCTGGAATCCGAACGGCTGATGGAGGAAACCGGCTGCTATGACGGCATTACCGAGCTGAAGCTGCGCAAGGAGGATCCGCTCAAGTTCGAGACGCTGCACACGAAGCTGCGCGCCTATTGCGTCTCGGCGCGCGAGATGGCCCGCCGCATCTCCGCTTCGCCCGGCGTGCGCGAAGTCGGCGAGATGGTCGTCGCTATCTATACGCCGGAGGGGGACGCCATCGCGCTCTCCAACGGCATCATGGTGCATGTGCACACGATGAGCCGCTTCATCAAGTGGATGATCCGCAACGGCTACGAGCAGGACCCCGGCATCCGCGACGGCGACATCTTCGCCAACAACGACGCCTTCATCGGCACGGTGCAGGTGCCCGATGTCATGGACGTGGTGCCGATCTACTATGAGGGCACGCTGGTCGGCTGGGCGGGCGCGGTCTGCCACGAGCTGGAGGCCGGCGGCATCACACCCGGCGGCGACGTCTGCCTGGCGCAGGAGCGTTTCACGGAAGGCCTCTTCGTCTGCGCGGAGAAGGTCGGGCAGAACGACGAGCTGCGCCGCGACTATATCATCCGCTGCGAACGGAACCTGCGCATGCCCATCTACTGGGTACTCGACGAGAAGGCCAAGGTCGCCGCCTGCATCGATATGCGCGAGAGCGTCAAGCAGCTCATCTCGGAGATCGGACTCGGCTACTGGCAGCAGATCGCCAAGGAGTTCATCGAGGAAGGCCGGCGCGCCCAGCTTGCCCGCACGCGGCAGCTCACCGTGCCCGGCATCTATCGCGGCCATACGTTCTATGGCCATGTCACGGAAGGCAAGCCCGGCTTCCAGCCGCTCGCCGATCCGAACTGGCTCTACAACATCCCGATCGAGATGGAGATCACGGCCGAGGGCAGGATCCGCATGGATTTCGACGGCACCCAGCCCTGGGGCTACCACTCGATGAACTGCACGCCGGCCGGCATGGACGGCGGCATGTTCGTGACGCTGACCCAGCACATGAATTTCGAGGGCCTCGTCAACGACGGCGCATGGATGGCGACCGAGATCAACATTCCGCACGGCACCTGGACCAATCCGGACAATGAGATGGCGGCGACCGCCACCTCCTGGGCGCTGCTGTTGCCCGCCTATGGCGTGTTCCAGCGGCTGCTGTCGCGCGGCTTCATCGCCCGCGGCTTCGTCGAGGAGGCCTTTGTCGGCCAGGTCAATTCGCCGATGATCGAGATGGGCGGCGTCAGCCAGTACGGCGGCAGCTTCGGCATGGCGCATTTCGAATGCGCGGCCGCCGGCTCCGGCGCGCTCGCCATCAAGGACGGGCTCGACACGGCCTATGTCGGCTGGAATCCGGAATCCGACATGGGCAATATCGAGATCTGGGAACAGAACATGCCGATGGTCTATATCGGCCGTTCCATCGTCGCCAATTCAGGCGGGGCGGGCAAATATCGCGGCGGCTGCGCCTTCATCTCGACATGGCTGGTCAGCAAGACGGAGCATCTGCGCCTCGTCACCTCCGAACATTCCTCCCGCGTCTTCGACAATGGCGGCCTGTGCGGCGGCTATCCGGCGCCGACGTGCGAGAAGCACCATGCGGTGCGCGGCTCGGACATCTTCGAGAAGGCCGAACGGCGCGAGCCGCTGGCCCATGCGCCGGGCACGGACCCGATCACCTCGAATTTCGAACGCACCTACAAGGGCCAGCAGGTCTTCGAGGAGGGACCCTACATCACCAAGCCGCACAAGACCGGCGACATCTTCAGCCACGCCTATAATGGCGGAGGCGGTTTCGGCGACGTGCTGGAGCGCGACCCGATCAAGACAGCCTGGGACGTCGAGAACGGCTTCCTGACGCGCGAGGCGGCCGAACAGGTCTTCGGCATCATTCTGAAGGATGACGACGAGGGCTATCCGCAGGCCGATATCGACGCCACCGCTGCAAGGCGCGCAGAGATGCGCCGGGCGCGCCTCGCCAAGGCTGTCCCGGTCTCCGAATGGATCGCGCGCGAGAGGGACCGTGTGAAGGCCGGGGCCTTTGCCCCGGAAGTCGCCAAGATGTATCGCAGCGCAATGCAGCTCTCGCCGAGATTCACCAGGGAATTCAAGGAATTCTGGAGCCTCGACGCCGACTATGCCATTGCCGGGGAGAATTGAGCCATGAGTGAATATTCCAAGGATGTCATCCGCGAGCTGGTCGAGGGCACGCTGCCCTGGCCGCAGACCCGCCGTATCATGAGCGCCTACAAGGACGACGACCGGTTCTTCAAATATATCGCGGTCCTTCAGGATCGCGTCGCCTTCGACGATCCGATCCTGCTGCCGGTCGGCGACCGGCTGTTCATCTGCGACAGTGGCGAGGGCAGGATCACGCGCTGCGAATGCGGCCACTCTTTCGGTGACTACCGGAAGAACTGGAAGCTCGCCGCCGTCATCAACGTGCGCGACACGGAGGAAAGCCTGCGGGAAATCTATCCGAACAGCGACCTGCCGGACCCGGAATGGATGGAGATTCGCGAGTTCTTCTGCCCGCAATGCGCCCATCTCCATGAGGTGGAGGCGGCTGCGCCCGGCTATCCCATCGTGCATGATTTCCAGCCCGACCTCGACGGCTTCTATCGCGGCTGGCTGGGAAAACCCCTGAAGGAGACGGCATGACGGGACAGTTGAAGGGCCGCAGCGCGGTCATCACCGGCGGGCTGACGGGGCAGGGGCTGGCGATTGCCGAGGCGCTTGCGGGCGCCGGCGCCCATGTCGCCGTGGGCTCGTTCGTGCGCGAAGCAGTCGGGCGGCAGGGTGATGCGGCCGCCTATCCGGACCCCGAGGAGATCACAGGCGTGCGCGCGGGGCTCGCACGGTTCGGCGTGAAGGTTCATGCCGGCCATCTCGACGTGCGCGACAGCGCCTCCATCGCCGATTTTGCGGCCGCCGCCGGGGCAGCGTGCGGGCCGGCCGACATTCTCGTCAATGCCGCCGGCACCACCGCCGAGCAGCCCGTCAGCGGCCATTCGGACGAGCTGTGGCTGAAGATCATCGACACCAACCTCAATGGCGCCTTCCGCATGACCCGCACCTACCTGCCGGGCATGATCGCCCGCAAATGGGGCCGGGTGATCAATATCGGCTCGACGGCGGCAACGGTCGGTTGGAAGGACAATCCCGCCTATTGCACCTCGAAATCGGGGCTTCTCGGCCTCACGCGCTGCGTCGCGCTTGAAGGGGCGCCGCATGGCGTGACGGCGGTGATGATCAGCCCGACCTGGGTGGAGACGGAACTGATGCGGCGTAACGTCCAGCAGGTCATCGACCGCGAGGGCGGCGGGCGGACGCTGGAAGACGCCATGGCGGACATCGCCCGACAGAACCCGCAGAACCGCATCATCCAGCCGGACGAAATCGCCTCGCTCACCGTCTTCCTGTGCGGGGAGGGTGCACGCGGCATCACCATGGAGAACATACAGATCTCGGGCGGCGCACTCTGGTGAGCCGCCCGGTTCGCATGAAGCCAACATAACGAGAAAGGGAACAGCAAATGCCAAGACATATCACGCCTGTAATGATGCTTGCCATGACTGCCGGCCTGCTTTCGACGATGGGCACCGCCCGCGCCGCCGATCCGGAAAGCTGCAAGGTCGTGCGCTTTTCCGACGTCGGCTGGACCGACATCACCTCCACCACGGCCGTCGCCTCGGCGATCCTCCAAGCGCTCGGCTATGCACCGGAAAGCAAGCTCCTCTCCATTCCGGTCACCTATACCAGCATGCGGAACAAGGATATCGACGTCTATCTCGGCGACTGGCAACCGAGCATGGAGGCAGACCGCAAGCCCTTTCTGGAAGACAAGTCGATCGAGGTCTTCGGTCCGAACCTGACGGGCGCCAAATATACCTTTGCCGTGCCCGACTACGTGGCGGCGGCTGGCGTGAAGGATTTCGCGGACCTGCAGAAATTCGCCGAAAAATTCGGCCAGAAGATCTACGGCATCGAGCCCGGCAACAACGGCAACCGCATGATCACCGACATGATCGAGAAGAAGGCCTTCGGCCTTGGCGGCTGGGAGCTGGTCGAAAGCTCCGAGCAGGGCATGCTGGCGGAGGTCGGGCGAGCGATCGGCGAGAAGAAATGGATCATCTTCCTCGGCTGGGCGCCGCATCCAATGAACTCCGTGTACAAGATCGACTACCTCTCCGGCGGCGACGACTATTTCGGCCCGAACTACGGCGGCGCGGACATCTATACCAATATTCGCGCCGGATATGCGACGGAATGCCCGAACGCCGCGCGGTTCGTGACCAACCTGCGCTTCACGCTGGAGATGGAAAACGAGATCATGGGCGCCATCCTCAACGACGGCAAGGACGCGGCGACGGCGGCAACGGAATGGCTGCAAGCCCATCCCGATGCGGCCGGCCCCTGGCTCGATGGCGTGACCACGCTGGACGGCGGACCCGCGAGCGAGGCGGTGAGCCGGTTCCTCGGCGGTTGATACCTATCGCGATGGGCCTGTTCCGGCAGGCCCATCGAAGCCCGGAGTGTGGGGCGCTCAGCGTGCCTTGATGGCGCTGTCGAGGAAGTACCATTGGTCCAGATGGGCGAGGACGATGGGTTCTATCGCGGCGTTCAGCAGCAGCATGTCGTCGAGAAAGCGCTCGCCGGGGACGTCTTCAGGCGGCAGGCGGATCGGGTCGAGGGCGTGCGCCTCGAAGCGGAAGCCGTCGGTGCGGATATTGTACCACGGACAGATCGTCGCGCCGGTCATGCGGGCAAGCCGGATGATGAGCGCGATGTTGCCTTCCATGTGCGGCGTCTGGCCGAAGAACGGGCCACGGATGACGCCCTGAAACCCCTCGTCGCAGAAGGCGTTGACGACGCCGCCGCTTCGCAGGATCTTCACCGCGGGCCGCACGCCCTGAAAACCCGGCGGCAGAAACTGCACGCCGGCCTTTCTGCGCACGCGCTCGGCGATCCAGGCTTTCGCCCTTTCCACCGGCGGGACGTAGAAGGTGTGCGGCGACACGTTGATCTTCTGCAGGATGACCGGACCGATTTCCCAATTGCCGAGATGCAGGCCGACGATGATCGTCGGTCCCGCGCGCACCGCTTCGTCGATGATCTCGAGGCCGTGATACTGGATTCGATCGGGGTGCCTTGCGATCCGGTTGACGACGGAGAACTCCGTCATGATGCGACCCTGCGCCTTCTGGTTCTCGATCAGCAGGCTTTCGCGCTCGGAGTCCGAAAGGTCCGGCCGGAGCGTGCGCAGCGTTTCGCGCGCGCGCCGTTCGGCAAGCTTGTGGAAGCGCGGCATGGCAAAGCGGCCAAGCCCCGCGCCGAGGGCTGAAACCGCGTCCATGGGAACGAGCTTCAGGGCGTAGTGGCCGAGAAGATGCGCCGCGTTCCAGAGATTGTCCCTGACCCAGTAGCGGAAAAAGCGCTTGCGCTCGCTTCCGCCGGCGAGAAAGGCGGAAAGGCCGGGCCGGTCGCCGCTCGAAAAGAACCACGCCTTCCTTCGGCTGAGGTTGCCGGCGTCGCGCGGCGGCTGGTCGGTCATGCGGGCGCTCCGGCGCGCTTTTCGAGGGTGACGGGCAGGCCGTCGCGCGGGCGCAGCGTCAGGCGGCAGACGGGCTCGACCCTGTGCTTTTCCGGCACGCGCACGCGGAAACGCTGCGCGATGATCGCAAGGCACAGAACGGCCTCGGTGAGCCCGAAATGCAGGCCCGGGCAGACGCGCGGGCCGCTGGCGAAGGGAATGTAGCTGTAGGACGTCGGCCGGCGCCCTTCCATGAAACGCTCTGGCAGGAAGCGGTGCGGCTCGGCAAACAGGCTTCCCGTGCGGTGCAGCAGCCAGGGTACGATGAGGATCAGCGAATTGGCCGCGATGGTAACGCCGCCGAGTTCGTCCGCCTTGCGGTTCTGCCGCGCCAGGATCGGCACCGGCGGGTAGAGGCGAAGCGTCTCCTCGATCACCGCCTTGCACCATTCCAGATTGGGCACATCGTCGATGGTTGGCGTCCGGTCGCCGCAGACGCGGGCGATCTCCTCGTGGACCGACCGCTCCACCCACGGCGCGCGGGCGAGCAGATACCAGGCCCAGGTCAGTGTTGCGGCCGTCGTCTCATGCCCGGCCATGAAGATAGTCGCGGCCTCGTTGCGGAGCGCCACCACGTCGAGCTTGAGCTCGGGGTTGCGCTGCTGCCGGCGGATCAGGAGCTCAACCATCGAATTGTGGTCGCCGCGGCCGGCAAGATGGTCCTCGACGACCTTGTCGATGACCCGGTGGATACGCTTCACGGAGCGGCGCAGCGAGGGCGTGCGCAGAATCGGCAGGCCGTCGTCGAAGCCGAGGAAATAGCCGAGATTGATCGAGTCGATCAGCGACTGGTAGCTCGAAAAGCCTTCGGACACGGAGGCCGCGCCCTCTTCGCCGAGCTGGTTGCCGAAGACGGCGCGGGAGATGATCTCCGCCGTCAGTCCCGCCATTTCGTGCAGCGCGTTGAGGGTGGTGCCCTCGGGAACGGCATTCCAGTGCTCGACGAGCTCGCTTGCCGTCTTTTCCATGACCGGGCCGAAGGCGGGCACGCGGTTCATGTGCACGATGTCGGCGACCAGCGCGCGCCGCTGGCGCCAGGTCTCGCCATCGGAAATGAACAGCCCGTCGCCGAGCAGGTGCTCAAGCGCCCGGCGCATCTGCGGGCTCTTGCGCTCGTAGTTCTCCTGCCGCTTGACGACCACGTCGCGGATGAGCGCCGGGCTGTTGACCACCACCACCTGCCGTCCGAGGACGCGGATCTGCGAAATGCCTTCGCTATAGTCGCCGGCACGCCAGATCGACAGGAAGTCGGCTCTAGCCTGCAGCAGCAGGTTCAGCGGCTTTCCGGGCGGGCCGGCATAGTCCTGCGCACGCACGGGCTCGAACACGCCCTCGCCATGGAATTCGTGGAAATTGACCGGTTTCTGGAGCCAGGCGAGCATAGGGGTGCCAATTGTTGTTTGCACCTAACGTCTAAACAATGGGTTGTAACTGTCAATCGCCGCAAGCCGTCAGGCCTTGCGCCGGATCACGAAAAAAAGAAGCACCATGAGGAAGAGGGCGGTCGGCCAGAAATCGGTCATCTGGTCCCAGCTCCAGTCCCACATGCAATAGCCGTCGAGATGGGGCGGCGGCATGTGCACGGAGACCTCGTAGTCGCGTTTCTCGCGGCCGTGGAAATGGCCCATGGCGAAGGCGAGCCCGATGACGAAGGAATCGCGCCAGCGGTAGAGGACGCGCGCGATGAGCGCGACGATCACGGCCATGACGAAGGCCTCGACCATATGGCCGAGCCAGTCGTAGTTTTCCTGAATGTAGGTCCAGTCGATGGCCATGCCAGCACCTCGTCGCGTGGGGAGGGACGGTGTCGCGTCTGGCATGCGGCCTGTCAAGCTGGGAGCTGGCAGGGGCTGGCGTCCGACACGCCACGTCGCGGCTTGAACTGGATGCTGTTGAACAATAATAGTAGCCTCATTCAACAAGATTGAGGGGCAGGGCACTCATCCTGCCGAGAGGGAGGACGTCATGAAGCCCAATCCGATAACCGCCGCGCCTGCCGATGCCGCTGCCCGCAAGGCGATAAAGCCGGTGATCTGCTATCCGGTCGAGACGCTGCCGCGGCCCGACCTTGCGGCCTACCGCGCGCTGCGGGACGACCTGGAGCTGATCGAGACGGTCGTGGTGCCGCCGCGCGAGGCGGCGACGTGGACGGTGCCGGCCGGGCACTTCTGCCGCATCGTCAGCAGCGAGGGCCCGCAGGTGGGTGACCTCAACCTCTTCAACGCCAACGATCTTCGCGAACGGCTCTATACCGGCAAGACCCGCGCGCTGAACGGCACCCATGTCGGGCTCGGCGACCAGCTCTTCTCCAACTTCCCCTACCTGCGCCCCATCGCGACGATCACACACGATACGCTGGACTGGTACGGCTTCGACGCGTTCGGCGGGGCCGTGCATGACGTGATCGGCACGCGGTGCGATCCCTATACGCACAATCTCCTGAGCCATGGCGGGCAGTACCACCATTGCTGCCATTCGAACCTGACGCGCGCCTTCGCGCAGAAGACCGGCATGGCGCCGCGCGAGGCGGAAACCTATGTGCACGACGTGCTGAACGTTTTCATGTGCACGGGCTTCACCCGCGATACGGGACAGTATTTCATGAAGGCCAGCCCGGTGCGGCCGGGCGACTATCTGGAATTCTTCGCCGAGATCGATCTTCTCGGCTGCATGTCGGCCTGCCCGGGCGGAGACTGCTCGGCGCAGCATTCCTCCGATACGGCGGCCTGCTATCCGATGGTGGTGGAAATCTACAAGGCGAAGGGCCTGCCGGAAGGCTGGGCGCCGCCGCCGGTCAACGGCTACGACGGCACCCACGGATTTTAGACGTAAGCGAAGATCAGCGCGGGCGGCGGACGGCGCGGATCATGCCGCTTCGCCCGCCGCCGCAGAAGAAGCGGTCGGCGCCGTCGGATTCGAGGCCGGAGACGCCCGTGCCGGCCGGCATGACGATCGTGTCGAGCACGGCGCCGGTCTCGGGATCGATATGGCGCAGGTCGCTTTCGTCATTCTCCCAGGTGCCGTGCCAGAGTTCGCCGTCTACCCAGGTGACGCCCGTCACCATGCGGTTGCTCTGGATCACGCGGATCACGTCGCCGGTTTCCGGATCGATCTGGTGGATCTGCCTGCTGCGGTATTCGCCGACCCAGAGCGAGCCTTCCGCCCAGGTGAGGCCGGAATCGCCGCCCTTGCCGGGCGCGGGAATGGTGGCGAGCACGGTGCCGGACGCGGGATCGATCTTGTGGATCCGGTCTTCGGATATCTGGAAGAGATGGCGCCCGTCATAGGCGGTGCCGGCATGGGCCGCCACGTCGATGGTGCGCAGCACCCGGCCGTCGTCCGGGCTCACCGCCTTGAGGTCATCGCCGGCGGCGAACCATACGTTCTTTCCGTCGAAGGTGACACCGTGGACCTGCTCCACGCCGGGGAAGGGACCGTATTCGCGGATGATGTCTGCCTGAGAGGTGGTCATCGAAATCTCCTTTGGATCGTTGATGGCCTGATCCTAGTCGCCTGGCAGAGGACCTGGGAGTAACAAGAGTGTCGAGAACGCGCCGGGCGTCGGCGTCAACCAGCGCCGCATGCGCCCGCGGCCGACCGTCTGCACCTTGCCGGCGGCGGCAAGCCGGTCCAGCGCCCGCTGAACGGTGCGCGGGCTGGTGCCGAGCGCGATGGCGAGCGCCGAGCTCGACCAGGCTTCCCCGTCGGCGAAGAGCGCCAGCACGTCGGCATGCGGCTCGTCGAGCGGCGGGGCCAGCACCACGACGTCGCGGCCATCGTGCGGGATGAGCACGAAGCCGTCCTTGGTGGCGTCGATCTGTGCAAATCCCGCGAGTTCGGCGCGCAGCCGGCCCATTTCCACGCGCAGCCGGGCGCGATGCGACTCGTCGGCATGGCGGGCGCGAAAGGCGCGGAGAAGCAGCGTGCCGCGCTTGGCATCGCCCGGAAAGGCCTCGGCAAGCGTGCACAGCAGGGAAAAGAGAACCGGGCGCGTGGCGAGCGAGATCGCCGCCTCGCCTTGGCGCACGACATGCCGGCAGGCATCGACGACGAGCTTGTCGGTGGCAAGCAGCGCCTCGATGGCATCCGGCAGCAGCAGGTGGTCTTCGCCGCGGGCGATCAGGCGGGCGGCCGGTTTTTGCAGGACGGAGGCCGCGTCCGCGACCTCGGCCGCCACGGCCGGGATACCGGCTTGCCGGGCCGCCGCGGCTGCGCGCGCAAAGGCCTCGCGCGCCGCGGCGATGCGCAGGCGGCGGATCGCGATGCCGGCGGCGGCAAGCTCGTGCGCCGCCCGCAGCGGTGGGGGCAGGGTGGCCGCATCGATGTCCGAAAGCAGGGCGGCCGCCTCGTCCAGCCGGCCGATCAGCAGCAGGCGGCGGATGGCGAGCGTCCTGGCATGGGCGGCGTTCAGCCGGTCGCCATGGATTTCGAGCGTGGCGCCGGCCGCGGCGAGCGCCTTCACCGGCCAGGCAAGATCGCGCGAGACGAGGGCGATTTCCGCCTCGGCGACCACGCAGCGTGCCCGCGCTATCGCCTCGCGCGGGCCGAAGGCGCGGGCAGCGCTCTTCAGCAGCGCCTTGGCCCGGTCGAGATCGCCGAGCTGGGCCATGGCGATGCCGCGCAGCGCGAGCGCCGGGGCGTCGTCGCGCAGCGCCACGCGGTTCAATGCGCCGAGCGGATCGCCCGCGGCAAGCGCCCGGGCGGCGGCGGTGATCATCGAGTCCATGGCATTCCCGTCACACTTGTAACTCCCGCCCGCAGATACCGCCGGCTAGTCTCGGGCCGTTCGTCGCCGAGGAAAGGCGTTTTGCGGCCCGCATTCAAGCCCTTTCTGGCGGAGGGTGCGGCTGCCGGATCTCGCATCGCCCGGCTTGCCGCGGTCCATGTTCGGCGTCATCGTGAAATTCTTTCATGGTGATGTCGGAAGGGAGCCGCCGCCAGCGTCTTTCAGGCGGACACGATGAGCCGGCGCGGCCTCCGCCTGCCGGCCGATCCTGGAGGAGATGACAATGATCGATACGCATTATCGCTGGGTGATCGTCGCCGCGGGCGGCCTGCTCGGCTGCATCGCCATCGGCGCCATGTTCGCGCTGCCCGTGTTCCTGCTGCCGATTTCCAAGGATACCGGCTGGTCGGTCACGGGCATTTCCACGGCTATGACCGTCGGCTTCCTCGCGCTCGCCTTCGCCAGCATGTTCTGGGGCAGCCTTTCGGACCGCTGGGGGCCGCGGCCCGTCGTGCTGACGGGTTCCGTCCTGCTCGCAGCGAGCCTTGCGCTGGCGAGCCTTGCCACCTCGCTCGTCGCGTTCCAGTTCGTCTTCGGCCTTGTCGTCGGCGCTTCGGTCGCCGCGATCTTCGCGCCGATGATGGCCTGCGTGACGGGCTGGTTCGACACGCACCGCAGTCTTGCCGTCTCGCTCGTTTCGGCGGGCATGGGCATGGCGCCGATGACCATGTCGCCCTTCGCCGCCTGGCTCATTACCATGCACGACTGGCGCACCTCGTTGCAGATCATCGCCCTCGTGGTCGCGGTGGTGATGATCCCCGTCTCGCTGCTGGTCAGGCGCGCGCCGGCGCTGGAGGCGGGCGGCGACGCTTCCTCCGCGGCGGACGAACCGCAGGAGAGTATGACGACGCGCGAGGTGCTGAGGTCACCGCAGTTCATCATCCTGTGCCTCACCAACTTCTTCTGCTGCGCCACCCATTCCGGGCCGATCTTCCATACGGTGAGCTATGCCATCACCTGCGGCATCCCGATGATCGCGGCCGTCACGATCTACAGCATCGAGGGGCTGGCCGGCATGGGCGGGCGCGTGGCCTTCGGCATTCTCGGCGACAGGTTCGGCGCCAAGCACATCCTGGTGCTCGGCCTCTTCGCCCAGGCCTTCGGCGCACTCGCCTATATTTTCACCGGCGGGCTGGCTTCCTTCTACATCGTCGCTGCCCTGTTCGGATTCATCTATGCCGGCGTCATGCCGCTCTATGCGGTCATCGCGCGGGAAAACTTCCCGCTGCGCATGATGGGCACCGTCATCGGCGGCACGGCCATGGCCGGCAGCCTCGGCATGGCGCTGGGGCCGGTGGCCGGCGGGCTGATCTACGATACCTTCGCCAGCTATACCTGGCTCTATGTCGGCTCCTGGGGCATCGGCCTTGGCGCATTCCTGATCGCCATGACCTTCCGGCCGGTGCCGAAGTCGCGGGAAGCGGCAATGGCGGCTGCATGACGCGAACATGCAAGAACCCGCCGTCAGGCGGGTTCTTGTTGGTCTTCTGTGTGCTTTGCCTATGCCGCGCCGGCCGGGTCGCCGATCGGCATCAGCGCGGGATTGGTGGCCTGCTCGCGCTTGATCTTCTCTTCTTCGCTTTCCGGTTCGCCGTCCTTGGTCTTGCCGGCGTCGCTCAGCTTTTCGCGCGAGGGATCGGCATTGGTCTCGCCGTGGGCGTCGGGGTCATGATCCGGGTCGTCCTTGGCGGGCATGTAGCCGCGCGGGCGGGTGGCTTCCGGGCCTTCCCAGCGGGGAGACTGCTCCGTGGTGCCGGGAGCGCCGGGCTTGGGATTTTCGATCGTCATGGTCGGCTCCTTGCTTCTAGAGTGCCGGGCTTTCAAAAGTTCAGGAACTGCTCGGGGTCGCGTCTTGCGCGCATGAGGAGATCGAGTTCCCTCTTGGAGGGACCGAACTTGTCGTACAGCCGCTTGGCCTCCTGTTGGGAGAGGTCATAGGCCGCGCGAAAGGTTTCCACCGTGTAGCGTTCCCCCGACAGCCTTCTATGGTCGGGAAAGAGCTTGGATTGGTCGGGCATATGCGATCACGCCTATCGTCATTGACGATGCTTCAACCGGCAAGGGCGGCGATTGTTCCCTTCATATTTGGAAAGGTTCGGGCCGATTTCCGCGCCCCGGAACGCACGGCGCCGCTAGGCGTGCAGCAGGTCGCCCGTCAGCCGGGCGCGGCGGGTGAGATAGCCGGCCAGCGGGTCGTCGAAGGCGTTTTCAGCCGAGCAGACGGCATCGAGGAAGAGGGAGAAGAGGCTTGCCTGCGAGGTCACGTCGAGCTTGGCGTAGAGGTTGCGGCGGTGCAGCTTCACCGTTGCCGGCGCGATGCCGAGCTTGGCGGCGGCTTCCTTCACCGAATGGCCGCGCAGGACCATCTGCACCACCTGGCATTCCCGGTTCGTCAGCACGCTGCGGCCGAAATTGCGCACCGCCTGCGCCAGCGCGCTTTGCAGGATCGGCTCGTCATCCTGTCCGTCAGGGCGAAGGTCGCGGTAGTGCCGCACGATCGCCTTGACCAGAAGGGGCGTCGCCGTCTGCAGGAATTTCAGCTCGGCGCCGGTAAAGGCCGGACGCGTGTTGCGCCGGGCGAGCGAGATGGCGAATTTGGTGTCGGCGTCGAGGCTGACCAGGACGTTGATCTCGTCCTGCAGGCCGGAATACTGGTAGAATTCCCGGTAGTAGTCGCTGTCGCCGAAGCTGGTGTCGAGCTGGTTCAGCCGGTGCACTCCGTCGATACCGTCCTCCAGCGTCAGCCGGTAGAACGGATCGAGCCGGTAGTAGCCTTGCAGATATTGCCGGATGTTCGAGAGGCCGCGGTCCGTGCGCCAGTCGTTGAACAGGATTTTTGGCGCGCTTTCCCGGCGATAAAGAAGGACGAGGCTGGCATCGAAATCGACCTGCTGCTTCAGGGCGTTCATGATGCGCTCCTGAAAATCCAGCCGGCCGATCCCCTCCAGCAGCGCCATGGCGAGATCGGCAATGGCCGAGACCTGCCCGTCCTCGTTCGATGCTTCGACAGTCATATGTTCTCCGCGGCCGATTCCGTCGCCTGACGCGCAATTTTACGCGCCGTGCCTGCGTTTGTCTCGCCTTGCCGGGAAAGGCAGGCAAATCCTGTTGCGTGATCTGAGATCACAGTATAGCGTCTAATGATTGCCAGGGAAAGCCGCCTCCTGGCGACGTTCGCAGGGCTGCTGTGAACCGGGACGACTCCTGCGGCAGGGGATTGAGGACAGGCATGACCGGCACGACGGCTTTCGAGAACAGATACGGCTTTCGCCGCGATGCGGTGCGGCTTGGCAACTGGCGGCTGACGCCGTTCAGCCAGTGGTCGTTCCAGAATGTCGGCGAGCTGGTGCCGAGCGCTGAGGTATGGGGTGGGGCGGGCGGCGAGGATGCGCCGCAGGATCCGGCCGGCCTCATTGCCGCGACCGTTACGCTGCCCGGCGGCGAGGAGCGGATTTCGGACTATCTGGCCCGCTCCCATGCCGATGCGCTTACCGTGATGAAGGCTGGCAGGTTCGTCGCCGACTGGTCCGCCCCGACGATGGATTTCGGCAATCGCCACATCGCCTTTTCGATCAGCAAGTCGATCGTCGCGGTCGTTGCCGGCGCCCTGGAGGAGGACGGCCTGCTCGATCCGCAGGCGCCGGTGACGGATTACGTGCCGGAAGCCGAAGGCTCGGCCTATGGCGATGCGACGGTGCGGCATGTGCTGGACATGTCCGTCGCCATCGATATCGACGAGGCCTATCTCGACCCGCAGAGCCCGTTCGCGCGCTACCGCAAGGCGATGCTGTGGAACCCGGGCGGCGGCGGCGAGGGGCTTGCCGAATTCCTTTGCACGCTCCGGCGCCTGCCGGGAGACCATGGCGAGATCTTCCGCTACCGGTCGCCCAACACCGACATGCTCGGGGTCATCCTTGAGCGCGCCGCCGGCCGCCGCATTCCCGATCTTCTGCGCGAGAAGGTCTTTGCGCCGCTCGGCGCGCGCGGCACGGTGACGATCACCGTCGATCGCGAGGGCACCAGCCGGGCCTCGGCCGGCGTCTCGCTCACCCCGCGCGACCTTGCGCGTTTCGGCGAGATGATGCGGCAGGGCGGGGTGGCGAACGGCAGGCGTCTCGTTCCCGAAGCCTGGGTCGCCGACACGGTCGGCGGCGGCAGCAAGGAGGCCTGGGACAGGAGCGATTTCTTCGACCTCTTCCCGAAGGGGCGCTACCGCAACAAGTGGTACCAGACGGGCGAGGGCGCCTATTGCGGCATCGGCATCCACGGCCAGTGGCTCTACGTGGATCCGGCCAGCGAAACGGTCATCGTGCGCATGTCCTCGCAGCCCGACCCGGTGACCGACCCGTTCGACCGCGACAACATCGCCTTCCTGGCGAAACTCGCCCGCATGGTGTGATGCAGGGGTGCCGGCGTGCGGCTGAGGGCTTGCGCGGGCGCCGGCAAATCTCCTACCAAGGGCAATTCCAGCGTGCGAAGCGCGTTTCGAGGGGCGGACATGGCGGCGAAGAAGACGGCAAGCATCACGGCGATCGAGGCTCCGGTGCCGATGCACGAGCAGGTCTACCAGCAGATCGTGCACGCGCTGATGGCCGGGCATTTCGAGCCGGGCCAGAAGCTCACCTACCGCAAGGTCGCCGAGCAGTTCGGCACCAGCCCCATGCCGGTGCGCACCGCCTTCCAGCGCCTGCAGGCCGTGCGTGCGCTGAACCTGCTGCCGAACGGCAGCGTCGAGGTGCCGCTCCTGACCGTGCCATCCTTCAACAGCCTGACGCAGGCGCGCATCGCCATCGAGGGCACCGCGACGGAACTGGCGACCACCCAGCTCAACGGCAATAGCCTGCGCACCGTGCGCCACTATTGCAAGGCGCGCACCGAGGCGGCAAAGGCCGGCGACATCGACCGCTACCTGCAGGCCAATTTCGATTTCAAGTTCTCGATCTACCAGCACTGCGGCAACGAATACCTGCTTTACATGATCGAGATCCTCTGGCTCCAGGCCGGCCCGTTCCTGCGCAAGCTGGTGGAAGGCACGACCTTCACGCCGACCGAAGCGCTCGATGTCGACTTCCACGAGCGCATCATGGACGCGCTGGAGGCGAAGGATCCCATCCGCGCGCGCGAGGCTGTCGCGCACGATATCCGTGAGGCCGCGCATTACATGCTGAAACACGCGAAGTTCATGGTGCCTTAGACCCGTCGGGCGGCTCTACTGCCCGGCTCAATGCAGCGGGAAGCCCAGCGCCGAGACGAATTTCAGCCAGGGCAACCGCCAGCCGCCCTTCTGGTCCGCCGTGTCCAGCGCGTTCATGGTGATCTGCGCGCCGAGCCAGCGAAACGGTTCCGGCGGCACGATGGACGGGAGTTGCGTGGCGAATTCCAGGCGGCTCTCCGGCAGCGTCGAGCCGTTCAGGATATCGAGCGCGACGCGCGCGCCGAAGCGCGAGGCCGTGACGCCGAAGCCGGAATAGCCGCCGGCATAGACGACCTTACCGCCATGGTAACGCTGGAAATGCACGGCCATGCGCGTCGAAAGGTCGATCGCCCCGCTCCAGGCATGGCTGAAGGCAAGGCCTTCGAGCTGCGGGAACGTGTCGAAGAAGGCCTCGGCGAGCGGAGCATAGGTGGCGTGCTCGCGGTCGACATCCGGCGACGTGTCGCCATTGAAGGCATAGGCGAGGCGCCCGCCGAAGATGATGCGGTTGTCTTTCGTCAGGCGCATGTAGTTCATCTGCGTGCGCATGTCGTAGATGCCCTGCCGGTTGCCCCAGCCGATGGCGGCCATTTGCGCGTCGGAGAGCGGTTCCGTCGCCAGCACCCGGTCGCGAATCGGCACGATGCGGCGCTTGATATGCCGGTGCCCGGCCATGAAGGCATTGGTGGCGAGCAGCACCCGGTCGGCGACGACGGAGCCGTGCGGCGTCGTCACGCGCATCTTGCCCGCCGTCTCCTCCAGGCTCAGCAGCGGGGTGGTCTCGTAGATTTCGACGCCGAGTGTCAGCGCGAGGCGTTTCAGGCCCCAGGCGAGCAGGGCGGGATGCACGGTGCCCGCGACGTCCTTCGTCCAGACGCCGGCCTTGTAGCGCGGCGAGCGGATGTGCCCGGCAAGCGCGTCACGGTCGAGAAAGACGGCGTTGTGGCCGTATTTGAGGTGCAGGTCGTGCTCCTCGCGCAGGCTGTCGATCTGGCTGTCCTCGATGGCGACGTTGAGCTCGCCGCCCCATTCGGCGTGGCAGTCGATGCCGTTCTCGGCGATCACCTGCATGAAGCCGCGCATGTTCTCCTGGCCGAGCACTTCCAGCGCGGCGATATCCTTCGGGAAGATGCGGGCGGCATTGGAGAGCCCGTGCATGACCGAGGTGGAGGCAACCCCGCCGTTCCGGCCGGAGGCGCCGCTGGCCGCGCTCGACTTCTCGATCAGGATGACCGCGCAGTCGGGCTTTGCCTGCCGCGCCTGGATGGCGGCCCACAGGCCGGTGAAGCCGCCCCCGACCACCAGCAGGTCGGCCTTGCGCGGGGCGGTGAGGGGAGGCAGCGTTTCCGGCCGGTCGGGTCGATCCGGCCAGAAAGGTTCCATTTTCACGTCGGCAAGCGCTTTCGATACCATGGTCCGCATGTCCTCCCCTCCGCCTGCCGTTACTTCGCCGTCTGGAGGACGTAGATTTTGCGCATGGTTTCCAGCACTTCGAAGCGCACTTCGGTGGCCGGCGGCAGGATATAGCTTTCGCCGGGGCCGAAGGTCTCGACGGAGCCGTCCGGATTGGTCAGAGCGACCTTGCCGGAGACGATGACGGCATATTCGGTGCCGTTGGGATAGACGAGCATCTCGGCATAGGGCGTCGCCTGCCAGGTGCCGATGACGAGCGAGCCGTCGGCGCTTTCGAAATGCACGTCGCCCATCTCCTCGGCAAAGCCGGAGAGGATGGCTTCCGCCGGTACGACGCTGCACTTTTCGAGGGCCTTGAGGCCGACGCCGTCACGGCCGAGTTTGATGACTTTCGACATGGTGGATCCTAACCTTCGTTTCGAGCGGTTGACCTGCCTGTGCAGGGCTTGCCCGTATTTGGCGCGTGGGCCGAAACCGCGGAATACGCCAAAAGGTCAGGTGCGCCCGGCCGGCCGGCGGGGCGTAAACACAGAGCCGGGGCCGGAACATTCGCGCTCCGACCCCGGCTCCGGGAGAAATTTTCTGAACTGTCGTGCCGCGCCGTCGGGCGCTTTCCTTGCAAGAACTGTCGAACGCCGATTGTATACCGCGACGCGCGAAAAATCGTATTTTTAGCCCGCATTATCAACGTGGCAACACCGGATTGGTGGATATCCGGGATATCAACCTACGGCAAATTCGACGTTCATGCCTATCATACATATATTCATGATCATTGTACATGGCCGTTTTGCCGGGATTGTCGACATTCCTGATCGGAAAGTGTTGATGATGGATTTTTTGCATTGTACACAATCATTGCGGTCTGATGGATCGCGATGGGGTGGCGGCTGCTGGAGGGCGGTTCGCCTTCCGCATCCAACAACACCCATGGGAGGGGAGTATGAAGCAGGCACTTCTTTCGATCTGCGCGGCCGCGCTCGGGCTGACGCTGGCCGGCCAGGCCTCGGCCGCCGGCACGCTGGAAACCGTCAAGGCGCGCGGCAAGCTCATCTGCGGCGTCTCGCTGACGGTGCCGGGTTTCGCGGCGCCTGACGACAAGGGCCGCATGCAGGGCTTCGACGTCGATATCTGCCGCTCGATCGCCGCAGCGGTCTTCGGCGACGGCGAGAAGGTCGATTTCGTCCCGACCAACATCAATACGCGCTTCCAGGCGCTGCAGTCCGGCGAGATCGACGTGCTGTCGCGCCAGACCACGCACACCTTCTCGCGCGACGCCTCGCTCGGCCTCGATTTCGGCCCGACGGTCTTCTATGACGGCCAGGGCCTGATGGTGGCGAAGTCGCTGGGCGTCACCAGCGCCAAGGAGCTGACGGAAGCGGCGATCTGCACCCTGCCGGGCACCACGACCGCGCAGAACATTTCCGACTTCTTCACGGCCATCAAGGGCAAGTTCGAGCTCGTCGTCTTCGAAAGCCCGGACGAGAACCGCGCGGCCTTCTATTCCGGCCGCTGCGAGGCGATCACCTCGGACCGCTCGGACCTCGCCTCGATCCGCGCCGTCGCCAACAATCCGGACGACTACATCGTCCTGCCGGAGACGATCTCCAAGGAGCCGCTCGCGCCGGCCTTCCGCCAGAACGATTCCAACTGGGGCGACATCGTTTCCTGGTCGGTCTGGCTGCTGATGGCGGCGGAAGAAAAGGGCATCACCCAGGCGAATGTCGACGAGAAGCTGAAGAGCGAGGATCCGGACGTGCAGCGCATGCTGGGCGCCACGGAAGAGCTCGGCAAGATGCTCGGCCTCGATAACAAGTGGGGCTACAACGTCATCAAGAGCGTCGGCAATTATGGCGAAATCTTCGAGCGCAATGTGGGCGAGGGCACCAAGCTCGGCCTGACGCGCGGCCCGAACGCGCTGTGGAATGCCGGCGGCCTCATCTACTCGCCGCCGATCCGCTGATCGCCTGACGATCCCCAAGGGCGCGCGCATGTTGGTGCGCGCGCCTTTTCTTTCCCAATCCGGCGGCGAGGTTTCATGGCTTTCCTGCATGACATGCGCTTTCGCGCCTATTTCTATCAGGTCGTCGCGATCGGCTTCGTGGTCCTCGTCGGCTGGACGATGTTTTCCACGGCGAGCGGCAATCTTGCCAAGCAGAACATCGCGACCGGCTTCGACTTCCTGACGCGCCCTGCCGGCTTCGTCATCACCGAGGCGGCCATCGCCTTCGAGCCGACAGATACGGTCGGCCGGGCGATCCTCGTCGGCATCGCCAATACGGTGAAGGTCTCGCTGCTCGCGGCCTTCTTCGGCACGCTGCTCGGCCTTGCAGTTGGCATTGCGCGCCTCTCGCACAATCCGCTGCTGGCGCGCCTTGCGCTCGTCTATGTCGAGCTGCTGCGCAACGTGCCGCTGCTGCTCTATCTCTTCCTCTGGTACTCGCTGATCATCCTCATCCTGCCGCCGGTCAAGCAGGCGCTGAACTTGCTGCCGGGAGTCTATCTTTCCAACAGCGGCCTCGTCGTGCCGGCCGCCTTCGTGGAAAGCGGCGGCTATGCGCTGCTCGCCGCCCTCGTCGGCGGCGCGGCGGCCGCCCTCTTCATCCGTACGACGGCGACGCGCCGGCGCATCGCGACCGGCCAGTCCAACCGTGGCGGCCTCCTCGCCATCGCTGCCCTGCTCGCGCCCGTCCTCCTGCTCTGGCTTGCGAACGGTTTCGCGGTGAACTGGGATTTTCCGACCGCCGGCAAGTTCCGCCTGACGGGCGGGCTGCATGTGCGGCCGGAATTCGTCGCACTGCTTTTCGGCCTTGCGCTCAGCGTCTCGGCGAATGTCGCGGAAATCGTGCGTGCCGGCATCCAAGCCGTCGACAAGGGGCAATGGGAGGCGTCCGCCGCGCTCGGGCTGCCGCGCGGGAAAACCATGCGGCTCGTCGTGCTGCCGCAGGCCTTGCGCATCATCATCCCGCCGCTCACCAACACCTATCTCACCGTCTTCAAGAACAGTTCGCTGGCCATCGCCATCGGCTATCCGGATCTCGTCACCGTTTCCAACATCGTGATGAACCAGACCGGACAGGCGATGGAGACGATCGCGATCTTCATGGGCGTCTATCTCGCGCTGTCGATCGCCATCTCGCTGCTGATGAACTGGTACAATGCGCATGTCGCGCTGAAGGAGCGCTGATATGACCGACGTCCCGGCTCTCGTCCTCGCCCCGCCGCAGCCCGCGCCCGCCGCCGCGCGCATGGGAAGGTTCTCGGCCTATTTCGGCTCGCCCGGCAACACGCTGATCAGCGTTCTCTCCATCGCCGCCATCCTCTTCATCGCCAAGCTCGCCTTCGGCTGGCTGGTGGTCGATGCGGTGTTTTCCGGCGACGGCGCGGTGTGCAAGGCGGCGAGCGGCGCCTGCTGGCCCTTCGTGGCGCAGAAGCTGCGCTACATGCTGTTCGGTTTCTACCCCTATGAAGAACAATGGCGGCCGATGCTGGCGCTTCTGCTGCTCTTCGCCGCTTTCCTCGTCTCCATGATGCCGCGCTTCTGGAGCCGGAGCCTGCTGATTGCCTGGATCGTCGTCATCCTGCCGGTGCTTTACATCCTCATGGCCGGGGGCGTCCTCAGCCTGACGCCGGTGCCGACGACGAGCTGGGGCGGCCTGCCGCTGTCCTTCACGCTCTCCTTCGTCGGGTTGACGCTCGCCATGCCGCTCGGCATCGTGCTGGCGCTGGCCCGCGCCTCCAACCTGCCGGCGATCCGCGTGCTCGCCGTCGGCTTCATCGAGATCGTGCGCGGCGTGCCGCTGATCAGCATCCTCTTCATGGCGACGGTCATGCTGCCGCTGTTCATGCCCGAGGGCGTGACGATCGACAAGCTGCTGCGCGCGCAGGTGGCGATCATCCTCTTCGCCTCCGCCTATATCGCCGAGATCGTGCGCGGGGGCCTGCAGGACGTGCCGGCCGGGCAATACGAGGCGGGCAAGTCGCTCGGCCTGCATTACTGGCAGGTCATGCGCAAGATCGTGCTGCCGCAGGCGCTGAAGAAGGTCATTCCGCCGATGGTCGGCCTCTTCATCGGCTTCTTCCAGGATACGACGCTCGTCACCATCGTCGGCCTCGTCGATTTCCTCGATACGGTGCGCTCGGCGATCCGCGATCCGGAATGGCAGGGCATCGCGGTGCTGGAAGGCTATCTCGTCGCCGCCGCCGTCTACTTCACCTTCAGCGCCCTGTTGGGCGCCTATAGCCGCTTCCTCGAAAAGCATTTCAGGACGACCCATGCCTGACATCATCGTCATCCGCAACGCCCGCACCGTCGTCGCCTACAATGCCGCGACCGGCGGCCATGCCTATCTGGAAGATGCCGACGTCGCCTTTGACGCGACGGGTTTCCTGCATGTCGGCGGCCGCTACGAGGGGCCGTTCGCCGACGAAATTTCCGGCCGCGACCGCATGGTCCTGCCGGGCTTCGTCAACGTGCATTGCCATTCCGGCGAGGAGCCGGTCTCCAAGAGCCTCTTCGAGGACCAGGGCACCGCCGCCCTCTGGGGGCAGGCGATGTACGAATATTCGACGCTGATCGAGATCGGCGACGATGCGGTGAAGGCGGCACTGACCGTCATGCTCGGCGACCTCCTGCGCAGCGGCGTCACCACCTTCGTCGATATCGCCGGCCCGCACGACTGCTGGCTTCCGACGCTTGCCGAAAGCGGCGCCCGCGCCTATGTCGCCCCCGGCTTTCGCGAGGCGCAATGGCATGTGGAAGACAGCCGCCGCCTCGATTTCCGCTGGAATGCCGCGCGTGGCCGCGAGGCCTTCGCGCGGGCGCTGGAAACCGTCGATGCGGCCGAGGCCCACCCTTGCAGCCGCCTCGGCGGCATCGTCGCGCCGGCGCAGGTCGAGACCTGCTCGCCCGAATTGCTGCAGGAAGCGGCGGAGGCGGCGCGCAGCCGCAAGGTGCCGATCACCATCCATGCCGCGCAGACCATGGCCGAGCACGAGGAGCTGCTGCGCCGCCATGGCCTCACCGCCGTGCAGTACCTGGAAAAACTCGGTGTCCTCGGCCCAGACCTTATCCTCGGCCATTGCATTTTCATCGACAGCCATGGCTGGACGCGCCAGCGCACGGCGGACGATCTCGGCCGTCTTGCGGCAAGCGGAACCAGCGTCGCCCATTGCCCCGTCACCTTCGCGCGCAGCGGCATGGTGCTGCAATCGGTCGGCCGCTACCGCAGAAGCGGCGTCAATGTGGCGCTCGGCACGGACAGCTATCCCTTCAACATGCTGGAGGAGATGCGCACGGCGCTGATCAACGCCCGCATCGCCGGTGGTACGGTGTTCGACGTCTCGACCGCCGATATTTTCGACGTGGCTACGCTGGCCGGCGCGAAGGCGCTCGGCCGCAGCGATATCGGCCGCATCGCGAGGGGCGCCAAGGCGGATTTCTCGCTGGTCGACCTGAAGCATTCCGGCATGCAGCCGGTCTACGATCCGCTGCGCAATCTCCTGCACTGCGCCGCCGAGCGGGCGGTGGCCGCCGTCTATGTCGACGGGGCCTGTGTCATGGAGAACGATCGCCCGACGCGCGTCGACTACGACGGCGCGCTGGCGGAATTGCAGGCGGTGCAGGATTTCGCGGTGCGGCGCCTGCAGGCCAACGATCCGCGCGGGCGGGCGGCATCAGCGCTGGCGCCGCTGTCCCTGCCGGTGCTGCCGCATCCGTGATGCTGCGGATCGCCAAGGCGTGAGGGAAGCCCTATGATGCTCTTCCCGTTCCTTGACCCGGCCCTACCGCGCATGCCTCGACGCCTGACCTTTCTCCGCTCCTCGGCCGCCCTTGCCGGCGGCTGGCTGCTGCTGCTCGCCGCCTTCGGCCTCTATTCGGCGACAAGCCACCGGCAGGCGCTGGAGCAGGAGGTCTCCGAAAGCGGCCGCGCGCTGCAACGGGCGATCTCGCAGCGTGTCGCCCAGCACGATGCGCACCTGACGAGCCTCAGCGCGCTCGGCCTCGCGCAGGCGCAGCCCTCTGAGGATTTCGATCTCGTCGCCAGGTCGATCCTGCGCTTCTATCCGCGCATCGTCGCCATCGACCTCATCGGCGTGCCGGCCGGTGAGGGGGCGCGCGTGGTGAGCACGGCGAAATCCACCGACGGATCGACGGCCGATCCCGCTGAGGTCTTCAAGGCGGTGGAAATGCTCACAGCCGGCAAGGCGGCCTACGGCCCGGATGCCAAGCCCGGGCACTACCGCCTGATGAAGCGCATGAACGACACGATGGCGGTCAGCCTGGACATCGACGGGGCAAGGCTCGTCGAGGGCGAGGAACTGCCGCGCTGGGCCGCGCTGAAACTTTCGACCGCGGCAGGGCCGTTGCTGGAGGCGGGGGCAGGGCAGCCAGCCGCCTCGTCCCTGCTCGCCCGGACCATCGTCTTCGATGCGCCCATCGCCAGCGCCACGCAGCCGCTGCGGCTCTCGCTGCAACGGCATGTCACGCTGGCGCAGCTCCTGCCGCCGGGGCCTTTCGCCTTGTTCGCCGGCCTCTCGCTCGCCGGGCTGGTGCTGGTGCGCTCGCTGCTGCGCCACCGGCAGGAAGCGGCGGTCGCGCGCGAGGCGGTGCAGGCGGCGGCACGGCGCGAGGCGCTGCGGCAGCATGAGACGAAGCTTGCCCACGCGCTGCGCATCAACAGCATGGGCGAGATGGCCTCCGGCATTGCCCACGAGCTCACCCAGCCGCTGACGGCGCTGCTCAGCCAGAGCCAGGCCGGCCGGCGCATCGCGGCGGCGAACGACCTCGCGGATACACCGATCGACACGGTGCTCGCCGCCAATGTGCAGCAGGCCAAGCGCGCCGCCGATATCCTCGTGCGCCTGCGCGCCTATGTCGGCAAGAGCGCGCCGGAAGCGGGCGTGCACGATCTCGGCCGCCACGTCGCGGATATCGTCGCCCTGTCGCGCATCGATCTCGACCGGCGCGGCATCGTGCTCGACATCGACGTTCCGGATACGCCCGCGATCGCGCGGATCGACCCGGTGGAGATCGAGCAGGTCATCCACAATCTCATCCGCAATGCGGCCGATGCGGTGGAGCAGGCGGGCAGGGCCGATGGCCGGGTGCTGGTCGCGCTGAAGCCCGAGGGGGCGAGCTACGCGATTGCCGTCTCCGACAACGGCGCCGGCATCCCACCCGATATCCTGCCGCGCCTCTTCGAGCCGTTCTTTTCCAGCAAGCCCGATGGCATGGGCCTCGGGCTCAGCCTTTGCGAAAGCATCGTCGAGCGCTTCGACGGCGAGATCTCGGCGAAGAACCGGGCAGAGGGTGGCGCGGTCTTCACCGTGCGGCTGCCGGCGGCGCGCGACGCCCACGAACGAGAGGAAGCAGCGGAATGACGATGGCGCCGGTCTATCTGGTCGACGACGACGAGGGGGTGCGCAGCGCCCTGTCGCTGCTGCTCGGCACCTATGGCATCCGCATCGAGACCTTCGGCGATCCGACCGCATTCCTCGCCCGCGCGCCGAAGCTGAAGCCGGGCGTGCTGCTGCTCGACCTGCGCATGCCGGCGATCACCGGCCTGCAACTGCATGAGAAGCTCGTCGCCATCGGCTGCGACTGGCCCACCATCATCTGTACCGGCCATGGCGATGTGCACGCCTGCCGGCGTGCCTTCAAGGCCGGCGTCGTCGATTTCCTGACCAAGCCCATCGACGAGCAGGTGCTGGTCGAGGCGCTGCAGCAGGCCTCCGGCGCGCTCGATGTGCATGCGGAGAAGGCGGAGGCGGTAAAGCTCGTGGCACAGCTCACCGACCGCGAGCGCGAGGTGCTTGATATGGTGGGGCGCGGCTGGTCGACGCGCGAGATCGCGGAAAGCCTGCAATTGTCGCCCCGCACGGTCGATACGCACCGGGCGAATATCGCGCAGAAACTCGGCACGACCTCCGTCGCCGAGTTCGCGCGCCTCGCGCTCATCGGGCAGGCTTCGTAAAGACCCATTTGCCGACGGCCTGCTCCCGGCACCGATGCCGGGGTTTTTCCGTTTTGCGGATCGGCTTAGACTGCTCCCATGCGCTCAACGATTCCCGCTCTCGCCGCCTGTCTGGTTCTCGCCGCAACGTTGCCATCGCTGGCAGGGGATGCCGCCTATGTCGCCTGCGACAACGGCCTGCGCTGCGTGAAGGCGCCGTGCCCGTCCTCCACGGTTCGCGACCTTGCCACCGGCAAGGCGTGGCGGAGCGTTTCGCCCGATATCAGCCGGCTTTCGGAGGCGGACCGGCAGCGCATCCAGGAGACGGATGCGCTTTACTACGGCCGTCTCGTCGTTCGCGGGCATGTCGAAAGGCAGGCCAAGGGGCCTCCCATCCTTGTCGTCACCGGCATACTGCGCGAGGCGAAGGCCGCCGAACGACGTGAGTGCCCGAAAGGCTAGTCGCGGTCTGGCGCGCCGAGCGGGAAGAACTTCCGGAAGGGCCGGGCCTCGTCGACTGCGCGGGCGAAGGACGGGCGGGCGAGCAGGCGGCGGCGATAGGCATGCACATGCTTGAAGGCCGGGTCGATGGCGTGCGTCCAGTCGGCATAGAAGAGGAACGGGCCGGCGCCGCAATCGGCAAGTGTGAAGGCGTCGCCCGACGCCCAGAGGCGGCCTTCCATATGCTGCTCGAGCCAGGCATAGGCACGCTCCAGCATGCTCCGGGCCTCTTTCTCGCCGTAGGGATCACGGTCGGCTTCCGACCGGATGGCGTTGAAGACGATCTTCTGCTGCGGCGTCGAGATGTAGTTGTCGAAGAAGCGGTCGAGCATGCGCACCTCGATCGCCATCTGCGGGTCGTCCGGGATGAGCTTGACCGGGCCGGGATAGTGAAGCCCGAGATATTCGACGATGATCGATGCCTCCATCACCGTGCGGTCCCCATCGACGAGGATCGGGAAGCGCTTGATCGGCCAGCGCGCCTCGAAGTCGGCCAGCGTCTCGGGATCGTTGTGGTCGAGCAGGCGGTATTCGAAATCGATGTGGTTTTCGTAAAGCGCCGTCAGCGCCTTCTGGCAGTAGCTCGAAAAGGGATGGGCATAGAGAACCGGCTTCATGGCGACCTCCGCGTTTGTTGACCGATGGTCGCAAATCTGATTGCAAAATGCAATCGGATTTTGTGCCGACGCGCCGAGACGCGCCGCTAACCGGCTCTGCCGAGGAAGGCCCGGTGGAGGCCCTCGTTGTGCTGGCGGGAAAGCTGGGCCTGGGCGAGAGGGATGGCCAGGACCAGGAAGACCAGGGCCGCGACGAACAGCGTGCCCGGATGAAAGAACCTCGATTTCACGCATCACCTCATGTTCCGCGGCCGATCATGCGCCGCGAACCTGAAGCCGCGCTGAATGCCGGCGCCGGGATGCGTTCAGGCGGCTGTCAGCTTGCCCCGGCAGGGACGGCGCAAGGGCGATGCGGCTATGCGGCATCGCCGGACATGCCTGAAAGGACAATCCATGCGCGAAGGAACCGGCCGTATCGCCCTGTGGCGGCCCGAACTCGGCAGCGTCACCGTCAGCACGCTGACGGCGCTGTACCTGCTCGCCCTCACCAACGGGAGCTTTTGGTCGAAGGGCTGGCACTATCTGGAGGGCAGGCCGACCACCTTCGCCTCCATCGCCCTCGGCATCGCCTGCCTCTACATCGCGCTCTGCGTCGCCGTTTCGCTGAAATATGTGATGAAGCCGGTCTTCATCCTGCTCATCCTCGCGAGCGCGGCCGGCGCCTGGTTCATGGACCGGTTCGGCGTCGTCATCGACATCGAGATGATCCGCAATGCCGCGGAGACGAACAGCGCCGAGGCCGGTCACCTGGTCACGGCCGGCTTCATCCTGCATATGCTTTTCTATGGCGTGCTGTCTTGCCTGCTGCTGGTGTGGGTGAAGGTCCGCCACCGCCCGTTCCTCGGCAAGGTGCGCGGCAATCTCGCCGTCATCGTGCCGGCGCTCGTCATCGCGCTCGTCGCGGGCCTTTCCCATGCCCGCGTCTATGCCGCGGCCGTGCGGGAGCACCATGACTGGTTCGAGACGCTCAACCCGTTCGTGCCGCTGGTCACTGCGGTGCAGTTCGCCGCCGGCCAGTCGGTCGATGTCAACGTGGTTGCCGCGCCGCTCGGCGAGGATGCGCATGTGAGCGATGCGCCGGTCGGCCAGCGCAAGCCGCGCCTGATGATCGTCGTCGCCGGCGAGACGGCGCGCGCCGCCAATTTCTCGCTCGGCGGCTACGGGCGCGATACCAATCCGGAACTGGCGAAGGAGGACATCCTCTACTTCCCCGACACGACGAGCTGCGGCACGGCGACCGCCGTCTCGCTGCCCTGCATGTTCTCCGTCTATACTCGCTCCGAATATACGCACCGCAAGGGGCTCGCGACGCAGAGCCTGCTCTGGGTGCTCTCCCATGCCGGCATCCAGGTCGAATGGTGGGACAACAATACCGGCGACAAGGGGATCGCCAGGCTTTTGAAGGTGCATTCGCTGATTGACAGCGGCAACCCGGCCTATTGCTCGGGCGGCGAATGCCAGGACCAAGTGCTGATCGACGCGCTGGACGGCTGGATCGGCTCGGTGAACAGGGACACCGTGCTGGTGCTGCACCAGATCGGCAGCCATGGCCCGGCCTATTACCAGCGCTATCCGGAAGCGTTCCGCCGCTTCCAGCCGGAATGCCGCAGCGCCGAATTTTCCGCCTGCACCAGGGAGGAGATCGTCAACGCCTATGACAACACGATCGCCTATACGGACCATATCCTTGCGAGCGTAATCGACCGGCTACGGAAGCAGGAGGACCGCCTCGACGTCTCCATGATCTACATGTCCGACCATGGCGAATCGCTCGGCGAGCTCGGCCTCTACCTGCACGGCGCGCCCTACATGATCGCGCCGAGCCAGCAGACCCACGTGCCCTTCGTGCTGTGGCTCGGCAAGGGGGAGAAGGCGGCCTATTCGGCGACGTGCCTGGAAGGCAAGACAAGGGAGCCGCAGTCGCACGACAACCTGTTCCATACCGTGCTCGGCATGATGCGGGTGGAGACGAAGGTCCGCGCGCCGGCGCTCGACCTCGTGTCGCCCTGCCGGCTCGGCGCGTCGTCCTGAGCGGGCGGGCGGTGACAGGCGGGGCCGGCGTCCTGTATCCTCCGGATTCGGAAGGCGGCTTTCAGGCCGCCGGGATGCGGGGAAACGGCCGTTGAGGGTTCTGCTGATCGAGGACGATGCCGTTCTGGGCGAGGCGGTGCGCGATTATGTGGCCGGGCTCGGCCACGCCGTCGACTGGATGCAGACGCTGGACGACGGCCGCGGCGCGGCCGGCGCGGTCGGCTACGACCTCATCCTGCTCGACCTGCGCCTGCCCGACGGCAGCGGGCTTTCGCTGCTGACGGAGCTGCGCCGCGCCGGGGCCGTGACGCCGGTCATCATCCTGACGGCGCATGACCAGATCTCCGATCGCATCGAGGGGCTGAACAGCGGAGCGGACGACTATCTCGTCAAGCCGTTCAACCTCGGCGAGCTTGGCGCGCGCATGCTGGCGGTCGCCCGGCGCTATGCCGGCGCGGCGGCGGCGGTGCTGGAGGCCGGGCCGCTGACGATCCAGCTTGCCGACCGCCGGGTGCTGCGCGCCGGCGAGCCGGTCGACCTTTCCAGCCGCGAATGGGCGGTGCTGGCGCGGCTTGCCGCCCGTCCGGAGGCCATCGTCTCGAAGAACCAGATCGAGGAGGCGCTTTACGCCTTCGGCTCGGAGATCGAGAGCAACACGGTGGAGGTCTATGTCAGCCGGCTGCGCAAGAAGCTCGGCAAGGACTGCGTGGAGACGCTGCGCGGCATCGGCTACAGGTTGGGCAGATGAGCGGGTTCAGGAGCCTTGCCGGCCAGCTCATGCTGTGGATTACGGCGACCATCACCCTGTTGTGGCTGGTGGCGGTCGGTTTCGGCGCCTTCGTCATGCACGACGAGTTCGGCGAGATCTTCGACAGCGCCTTGCAGGAGACGGCCGAACGGCTGGTGCCGCTCGTTGCCGACGACCTCCAGCGGCGCGACGACCTCACCATGCCGCGCCGCATCGAGGCCGCCCGCGCGCCCTCCGAGGAGGAATACCTGACCTATCAGGTGCGCGATGCGGCGGGCCGGGTGCTGCTGCACTCGCACACCGCGGCGGCGGAAGCCTTTAATGCACCCTTGGACGTCGGTTTCTGGCAGGGAGAAACCGGCCGCATCTACACCGCCGCCACCCCTGACGGCACGATCTTCGTACAGGTTCAGGATTCCGCCGCGGAGCGGCGGGAGGCGATGGTGGAAGGCTCGCTCGCCTTGCTGCTGCCGGTGCTGCTGATCGTTCCCGTCACCATCGCGGCCGTGTGGTTCGTCGTGCGGCGGGTGCTTTCGCCGGTCGAAACGCTGCGCGCGGCGATCGGCGAGAAGGACGGCGGCAATCTCGCGGCCATCGCTGCGGCCGACCTGCCGCTGGAGCTGAAGCCGATCCTGCGTTCGGTCAATCTCCTGCTTGCGCGCCTGCGCGCCGTGCTCGCCGCCGAGCGGGAATTCACCGCCAACAGCGCGCACGAGCTGCGAACGCCGATCGCCGGCGTGCTGGCGCAGACCCAGCTTCTTCTGTCCGAACTGAGGGACGCGCCGACGCGCCCGCGCGCCCAGCAGATCGAGGCTTCCTTGCAGAAGCTGGCGAGGCTCACGGAAAAGCTCCTCCAGCTCGCCCGCGCGGAGGCCGGGATCGGCGTGGCGGAAACCACGTTCGACGTCGCCGATGTCGTGAGGGTAGTGGTCACGGATTTCCAGTGCGCCTCGCAGGATCCGGCGCGCATCCGCCTGCAGAGCGACCTTGCCGGGCCGGCGCTGCGCGAGGGCACGGCGGATGCCTTCGCCATCGTGCTGCGAAACCTCATCGAAAATGCGCTTTTGCACGGCCGGGCGGGCGAACCGGTCGAGATTCTTGTCAGCGAAACGGGCAATGTCCGCATCCGCAACGCCGCCGCCCGCCTGTCCGAGGCGGAGCTTGCCGCCGTGCGCAAGCGGTTCTCCCGCGGCAAGTCGCTCGCGCCGGGCTCCGGCCTCGGGCTTTCCATTGCCGAACGCCTGCTGGCGCAGATGCGGGCAAGCCTTGTCCTGACGTCGCCTATCCCGGGGCGTGTTGACGGTTTCGAGGCAGAGATCGTGTTTCCTGCTGCAGGTTGACACAGGGCGCGCCCACCGCCTGTCCCCTTTCCGAACAGTCTCGGTTTTCAGCATTCCACGCTCGGAGGGGCGGCGGGATTACCCACAATTTTTTCCATTAGCTTGTGAGAAAGGTGTGGCTTTATGCCGCATTGTGTGGTTTTCTGTGGGTATAAACAAAAAGGATGGGGAACATGGGTCGCAAACCGGAAGACTATGCGCGGCTGCTTGCCAGCACGCTTTGCAAACTGCACGCGGCGGAGTGCCGAGGGGTATCGCCGCTCGTGTCCGACGACAGCCTTCGCGTCATCACCGACACCATTGCCGCGGCGATGGACGACGCGCGGAAAATTCATATCGAACAGGAGCTTGCGGCGGTGCGTGAACGCCGTGAGCGCATTCACCTGCACTCCTGACATGGCTTGGCCGCACGGCGCGTCCGCCCCGCTTCGGGGTGGCCGTCCCGTGCTCCATGGATGACTTTCCCGGCTCGTCGCGATAGGTCGTATATGCACCTTGCGCGCGAAGACGATTCTGGGAGGGACCGACATGACGGATTGGGGCAGCACCGGCAAAGGCAAGATCGCACTGGTGACGGGCGGCGGCACGGGCATCGGGCTCGCGGTCGCGCGGGGTCTCAGCGCCGAGGGCTATACAGTCGTCATCACCGGCCGCCGGCCTGGCGTTCTGGAAAAGGCGGCCGGGGAGATTTCCGCCGGGACGGGGCATCCCGTCCGGGGAATTGCCTGCGATGTCGGCGATCCTTTGCAGGTGGCGGCGGTCTTTGCCGAGGTGAAGCAGGAATTCGGCCGGCTCGACCTGCTCGTCAACAATGCCGGCTCCAATGTCTCGCCGGCGCTCCTGGAGGACATTCCCTTCGAGGAGTGGTCGAGCATTCTCGCCGCGAACCTTACCGGCGCCTTTCTCTGCACCCAGCAGGCCTTCAGGATCATGAAGGACCAGAGCCCACGGGGCGGGCGCATCATCAACAACGGCTCGATTTCGGCGACGGCGCCGCGGCCGAACTCCGCGCCCTACACCGCAACGAAACACGCCATCACCGGCCTCACCAAATCGACCGCGCTCGACGGGCGCAAATACGACATCGCCTGCGGCCAGATCGATATCGGCAATGCCGCGACGGACATGACGGCGAGGATGAACGCCGGCGTGCTGCAGGCAAACGGCGAAATCGCCAGCGAGCCGACCATGTCGGTCAAGCACGTCGCCGATGCGGTGATCTACATGGCAAGCCTGCCGCTCGATGCCAACGTGCTGACCATGACGGTGATGGCGACGACGATGCCGTTCGTCGGGCGGGGGTAGGGCCTAGCGCCGGGGCTCGCCGCCCTCGGCATAGACCGTCTTCTGCTGGAACTTGAAGACATGGCCGCAGCGGCAGCGGATCATGTGCTTGTCCGGATATTTCGAGGGACGTTCGGTCAGGAAGCCGCGCGGCAGGGAATCCACCGTGAAGTCGGGGTTCTTGCGGGTCGGCATGTCGTCCTCGGAGACCTCGGCATAGCCGGAATTGCCGCACATGGCGCATTCGAGTTTGCGCGAGTAGCGGTCGCGGGCGGCCATGGGCGTCTCCTTCGTCGGAATCGGGTTTGCCGTTAATAGGCATGGCTCCGGCCGGTTTCAAGGATTCAGGCGGCAAGCAGGGCCTGCAGGATTGCGATGATCCGCCGATGCTGGTGGGCATGGCGGGTGCGCACGTTGACGGCGGCGTAGACGGCCTGCGCGATCGGCTCGGCCCCGGCCACCCGGCTCGCCGCGCCCGTGCGCAGCAGCCGCTTCGCATCCGCCGCCATCACGAAGGCCGCGCCGCCGAGCTTCTGCATCAGCGCAAGGATGGCGGTCGTCTCGCCGCTGGCGATCGGCGCGGTCGAGAGGGCGGGATGGGCCTGCCGGTGCAGCCGGTCGAAGGCGGGAGAATAGACGGCCTGGATATAGTCCTCCGGCTTCACGTCCTCGATGCGCGTCACCCTGCTGCTCACCATCTCGTAATGCACCTCGCCGATGCGCTCGTAATGCAGGTCCGGCAGGTAATGCGGCGTGAAGAGGATGGCGAGGTCGAGATCACCTGCGCCGAGGTCGCGGTTCATCTGGCTGGAATAGTCGACTTCCAAGTAGATGGAGGTCGCCGGCAGTTCCTTGCGCACTGCCGCCAGCCAGTCGCCGGCATAGTGGGCGGCGAGGTCGTGCTGCAGACCGATGCGCATGGAACGCTCGTAGGCGCCGGCCGTCTCCACCGCCCTCGTCGCCTCGTGCCACTGATGCTGGAGCGCCTTGGCGTGATCGAGGAAACGCAGGCCCGCGGCGGTCGGCTGGGTGCCGCCCTTGTTGCGCGCGAAGAGCTTTCGCGCGAACATCGCCTCCAGCGCGTTGATGCGGTGGGTGACCGTCGATTGCGTGATGTTCAGCCGCTCCGCCGTGCGGTTGAAATTGCGGGTTTCCATCAGGTCCAGGAATGTCTCAATCAGGACAATTTGCATGAACGCGCCGTATTTTTCCAATGTTTGACGGCAATGTAATCGAGATTTCCGATTAATAAAGCGAATTCCGCCCGCTTGCCGCAAGGCGCTTTGGTTGCCACAAATCCGGGGCAAAGAAGGGAAACGAGAATGTCCGCACTGCCAAGCCATGCCCGTGTCGTCATCATCGGCGGAGGCGCCGTGGGGGCGTCGGCGCTCTATCATCTGGCCAAGGCCGGATGGACGGATTGCGTGCTGCTCGAAAAGAACGAGCTGACGGCCGGCTCCACCTGGCACGCCGCCGGCAACGTGCCGACCTTCTCCTCCTCCTGGTCGCTCATGAACATGCAGCGCTATTCCGCCTCGCTCTACCGCGAGTTGGGCGCTCTGGTCGATTATCCCATGAACTACCACGTAACGGGCTCGATCCGCCTCGGCCACTCCAAGGAGCGGCTGCAGGAGTTCAAGCGCGTCGTCGGCATGGGCCGCTACCAGGGCATGGACCTCGACATCCTGACGCCCGACGAGATGCGCTCGAAATACCCGTTCCTCGAAACGCATGACCTCACCGGCGCGCTCTACGACCCCTATGACGGCGACATCGACCCCGCGCAGCTGACGCAGGCACTGGCGAAGGGCGCGCGCGACATGGGCGCGAAGATCTTCCGCTTCTGTCCGGCGACCGGCGCGCGGCGCGAGGGCGAGGAATGGGTGATCTCGACGCCGCAGGGCGAGATCCGCTGCGAGAAGGTCGTCAACGCTGCCGGCTACTATGCCCGCGAGGTCGGCAAGTGGTTCGGCCGCGACGTGCCGATGATGGTGATGAGCCATCAATACATGCTGTTCGAGGAAATCCCCGAGCTTGCCGCCTGGTCGAAGGAGGCCGGCCACAAGCTGCCGCTGCTGCGCGACGTCGACAGCTCCTACTATCTCCGGCAGGAGAAGACGGGCATGAATCTCGGCCCCTACGAGCGCAATTGCAAGGCGCATTGGGTGACGCCCGACGATCCGATGCCGGACGACTTTTCGTTCCAGCTCTTCCCCGACGATCTCGACCGGCTCGAATGGTATCTCAACGATGCCGTCGAGCGCGTGCCGATCCTCGGCACGGCGGGCCTGTCGCGCATGATCAACGGCCCAATCCCCTATGCGCCTGATGGTAACCCGCTGCTCGGCCCCATGCCCGGCGTGCCGAATGCCTTCGAGGCCTGCGTCTTCACCTTCGGCATCTGCCAGGCGGGCGGGGCCGGCAAGGTGCTGGCGGAATGGGTGACGGAGGGCGAGACGGAATGGGACATGTGGTCCTGCGACCCGCGCCGCTACACCGCCTTTGCCGCCGACAAGGACTATTGCGTCGCCAAGGGCATGGAAGTCTACGGCCACGAATATGCCATGCATTTCCCGAAACACGCCTGGCCGGCGGGCCGGGACCGAAAGCTTTCGCCGATCCACGACCGCATCAAGGGACTCGGCGCGCAGTTCAAGCCCTACAACGGCTGGGAGCGGGCCAACTGGTACGCCCAGCCCGGCGACGACGTTTCGGAAGAGGCGACGCAGACCTGGAACCGCGAGGGGCCGTGGCGGCCGCGCATCGAGGAAGAGTGCCGCGCCGTCACCGAGGCCGCCGGCATCCTCGACCTTCCCGGCTTCTCGCGCTTCCGCGTCAAGGGGGAGGGTGCGACGGCGTGGCTCTCCTCGCTCATCACTGGCAAGGTGCCGAAACCGGGCCGCATCGGCCTTGCCTATTTTGCCGACGACAAGGGCCGCATCGTTACGGAAATGTCGGTCATGATGCTGGCGGAGGACTTCTTCTTCCTCATCACCGCCGCGACGGCGCAGTGGCACGATTTCGAATGGCTGCAGAAGCACTTGCCGGAGGGGGCCGCCTTCACGCTGGACGACGTGACGGAGAACTTCTCCTGCCAGATCCTCTCGGGCCCGAATTCCCGCGCCATCCTTGCCGAGGTCAGCGACGCCGATCTCCAGAAGGGCTGGCTCACCCATCAGGCCTGCCAGATCGCCGGCCGCTGGTGCCAGCTGGTGCGCGTCTCCTTCGCCGGCGAGCTCGGCTGGGAAATCCACAGCAAGGTGGAGGATACGGCCGTCATCTTCGACGCCGTCTGGGAAGCCGGGCAGAAACATGGCCTGAAACCCTTCGGCATGGAAGCGCTCGACAGCCTGCGCATCGAGAAGGGGTATCGCGCCTGGAAGGGCGATCTTTCGACCGACTACACCATCCTGCAAGGTGGCCTCGACCGCTTCGTCGACTGGGCGAAGCCCGATTTCAAGGGCAAGGCGGCGCTGGAGCGGGAGAAGCAGCAGGGCGTGACCAAGCGCTTCGTGCTGCTGACCGTGGAGGCCGGCGATTGCGACGCGCCCTACATGTCGACGCTCTGGCATGGCGGCAAGGTGGTGGGCGAGACGACCTCCGGCAACTGGGGCTACCGCACCGGCAAGTCCATTGCGCTCGGCATGCTGCGCGCCGACCTCGCGGTGGCAGGCACCGAGATCGAGGTGGAAATCTACGGCGACCGCTTCAAGGCGACCGTCCAGCCGGACGGCCCGCTCTTCGACCCCAACAATGAAAGACTGCGCGCATGACCAAGCCCATTCCCTCCAAGGCGAGAGCCGTCATCATCGGCGGCGGCGTGTCCGGTTGCTCGGTCGCGTATCATCTGGCAAAACTCGGCTGGACGGATGTGGTGCTGCTGGAGCGCAAGCAGCTGACCTGCGGCACCACATGGCACGCCGCCGGCCTCATCGGCCAGCTGCGCGCCTCGCAGAACATGACGCGCCTCGCCAAATATTCCGCCGACCTCTACGTCAAGCTCGAGGCCGAGACGGGCATCGGCACCGGCATGCGCCAGTGCGGCTCGATGACCGTGGCGCTGACCGAGGAGCGCAAGGAGGAGATCTACCGTCAGGCCTCGCTCGCCCGCGCCTTCGACATCGATGTGCGCGAGATCACCGTCGACGAGGTGAAGGCGCTCTATCCGCACCTCAACACGGCGGATGTGAAGGCTGCCGTGCACCTGCCGCTCGACGGCCAGTGCGATCCGGCCAATATCGCCATGGCGCTCGCCAAGGGCGCGCGGCAGAACGGCGCGACGGTCATTGAGGGCGTCAAGGTGACGTCGGTGCTGACGAAGGACGGCCGCGTGACGGGCGTTGCCTGCGAGCAGAACGGCGAGAGCTTCACCATAGAGACGGAGAATGTCGTTAATGCCGCCGGCATGTGGGGGCGCACGCTCGCAGACATGTCGGGCGTCACGCTGCCGCTCCATGCCTGCGAGCATTTCTACATCGTCACCGAGCCGATCCCGAACCTTCAGCGCCTGCCGGTGCTGCGCGTGCCGGACGAATGCACCTATTACAAGGAGGATGCCGGCAAGATGCTGATCGGCGCCTTCGAGCTGAAGGCCAAGCCCTGGGGCATGGACGGCATTTCGGAAGATTTCTGCTTCGACCAGCTGCCGGAGGATTTCGATCACTTCCAGCCGATCCTCGAAAACGCCATCAATCGCATGCCGATGCTGGAAACGGCCGGCATCCACACCTTCTTCAATGGCCCGGAGAGTTTTACGCCCGACGACCGCTACTATCTCGGCGAAGCGCCGGAACTGAAGGGCTACTGGGTCGCCGCCGGCTACAATTCCATCGGCATCGTCTCCTCCGGCGGTGCGGGCATGGCGCTCGCCCAATGGATGAACGACGGCGAGCCGCCCTTCGACCTCTGGGAGGTGGATATCCGCCGCGCCCAGCCGTTCCAGAAGAACCGCGCCTATCTGAAGGATCGCGTCTCTGAAACGCTCGGCCTGCTCTATGCCGACCATTTCCCCTATCGCCAGATGGCGACGGCGCGGGGCGTGCGCCGCTCGCCGCTGCACGAGCACCTGAAGGCGCGCGGCGCGGTGTTCGGTGAAGTGGCGGGCTGGGAGCGCGCCAACTGGTTTTCCAAGGAAGGACAGGAGCGGGAATACCGCTATTCGTGGAAGCGCCAGAACTGGTTCGAGAACCAGAAGGAAGAGCACCTTGCCGTCCGAAACGGCGTCGGCCTTTTCGACATGACCTCCTTCGGCAAGATCCGCGTGGAGGGCCGCGATGCGCTCGCCTTCCTGCAAAGGCTCTGCGCCAACCAGATGGACGTCGGGCCCGGCAGGATCGTCTATACCCAGATGCTCAACGTCCGCGGCGGCATCGAGAGCGACCTGACGGTGACGCGCCTTTCGGAAAACGCCTTCTTCCTCGTCGTGCCCGGCGCGACGCTGCAGCGCGACCTCGCCTGGCTGCGCAAGCATCTCACGGACGAGTTCGTCGTCATCACCGATGTCACGGCAGCCGAAAGCGTGCTCTGCGTCATGGGACCGAAGGCGCGCGACCTCATGCAGAAGGTCAGCCCCAATGACTTCTCCAACGCGCACCACCCGTTCGCGACGGCGCGGGAGATCGAGATCGGCATGGGCCTCGCCCGCGCCCACCGCGTTACCTATGTCGGCGAGCTCGGCTGGGAGCTCTACGTCTCCACCGACCAGACCGCCCATGTCTTCGAGGCGCTGGAGGAAGCCGGGGCGGATGTCGGCCTGAAGCTCTGCGGCCTGCACACGCTGGACAGTTGCCGCATCGAAAAGGCCTTCCGCCATTTCGGCCATGACATTACCGACGAGGACCATGTGCTGGAAGCCGGCCTCGGCTTTGCCGTGCGCACCAAGAAGGGCGATTTCATCGGCCGCGATGCCGTCCTGCGCAGGCAGGAGGAGGGCCTGAAGCGCCGCATGGTGCAGTTCAGGCTTTCCGATCCCGAGCCGCTGCTCTTCCACAACGAGGCGCTGGTGCGCGACGGCAGGATCGTCTCGACCATCACCTCCGGCAATTTCGGTCACTATCTCGGCGGCGCGATCGGCATGGGCTATGTACCCTGCCAGGGCGAGAGCGAGGCGGATGTGCTGGCCTCGAATTACGAGATCGAGATTGCCGGCGTGCGGGTGAAGGCGGAAGCCTCGCTTGCGCCGCTGTACGATCCGAAGGCCGAGAGGGTACGGGCATGACCACGCTTGCCGAACGCCACCGACGTTTTCACGCTTTGCACCAGTCGGGCTGCTTCGTCATCCCGAACCCTTGGGACATGGGTTCCGCCCGCATGATGGCGGCCTCCGGCGCCGTGGCGCTCGCCACCACCTCCGCCGGCTTCGCCTTCACGCTCGGCCGGCCGGATATGGGCCGGGTGACACGGGATGAGTCTTTGAAGCACGCCGAGGATATCGTACGCGCGACCGCGCTTCCCGTTTCCGGCGATTTCGAGAACGGTTTTGCCGATGCGCCCGACGATGTCGCCGAGACGATCCGGCTTGCCGCTGAAGTGGGTCTGTCCGGCTGCTCGATCGAAGACACGCAGATGGTCGACGGCAACCCGGCCTATGGTTTCGACCTCGCCGTCGAGCGTATCCGCGCGGCCGCCGACGCTGCCCGCTCGCTCGGTCGCCCTTTCATCCTCTGTGCCCGCGCCGACGGCGTGATGAACGGTGTCTACGACCTCGACGAGGCCATCCGGCGCATCCAGGCCTTCGAGAAGGCCGGCGCGGACCTCGTCTATGTGCCGGTGCCGCCGGGCGAGGCGGAGCTGCGACGCGTCGTGCAGTCAGTCGCAAAGCCCGTCAATGCGCTCGCCGCCGGGCCGCTGCGCCAGCTCACCGTGCCGCAGTTCGCCGCCATCGGCGTGCGCCGCATCTCGCTCGGCTCGATGATCGCCCGCGTCACCCATGCGGCCATCGCCGAGCAGATGGAGGCCATCGTGAAGGATGGCAGTTTTGCCAGATTGTCCGCCGCCGCGTCGGGGGACCGGATCAACCAGATGCTTGCCGCCGGGGCGGGGGAGACGGATCATGAGTGAACAGGCAGTCTTGTCCCGGCGGTCCGGCGGCCGTGCCGCCCGCGTCGCCATGCGCGCCGCGCCGCTGGCGGAAAACGTCCGGCCCGTGCGCCCCGGCCTGCCCGGCGGCCAGTACAAGCCCTTGAGCGAGGCGGGCGTTCGCCGCATCCACGAGGCGGCGCTGGACGCGCTGGAAAATATCGGCCTCGCCAATGCGCCGAAGTCCGGCATCGAGATCATGACCGGCGCCGGTGCGATCCTCGGTGACGACGGGCGGCTGCGTTTCCCGCGCGCGCTGGTGGAGGACATGCTGGCGCTTGCCGCGCGCGACATCACGCTCCATGGCCGCGATCCGAAATACGATCTCGAACTGTCGGGCACCCGCGTCTATTACGGCACGGCGGGCGCGGCGGTGCATATCGTTGACGTGGAGAAACGCGAATACCGCGAATCGACGGCGAAGGACCTCTTCAACGCCGCGCAGCTCGTCCATCATCTCGACAACGTGCATTTCTTCCAGCGGGCGATGGTCTGCCGCGATGTACCCGACAATTTCCTGATGGACATCAACACGCTCTACGGCTGCTGCGCCGGCACGTCGAAACATGTCGGCACCAGTTTCTCCGATCCCTCCCATGTCGCCGGCTGCTTCGACCTCATCCACATGATGGCGGGCGGCGAGGACAAGTGGCGGGCGCGGCCCTTCGTGTCGAATTCCAACTGCTTCGTCGTGCCGCCGATGAAATTCGCGGAGGAGAGCTGCATCACCATGGAGGCCTGCATCCGCGCCGGCATGCCCATCCTGCTGCTGTCGGCAGGGCAGGCCGGCGCGACGGCCCCCGCGCCGCTCGCCACCGCCATCGTCCAGGCCGTCGCCGAGTGCCTTGCAGGCGTCGTCTATGTCAACGCCATGGCGCCCGGCCACCCGGCGATCTTCGGCACCTGGCCCTTTGTCTCGGATCTTCGCACCGGCGCCATGTCCGGCGGCTCGGGCGAGCAGGCGCTGCTGACGGCCGGCTGCGCGCAGATGCACCAGTTCTATGGCCTGCCGGGCGGCGCCGCCGCCGGCATCGCGGATTCCAAGCTGCCGGACATGCAGGCCGGCTGGGAACAGGCGATCTCCAACGTCATGGCCGGCCTTTCCGGCCTCAACATGGTCTACGAGGCGGTCGGCATGCATGCCTCGCTACTCGGCTTCTGCCTGGAAAGCCTCGTGCTCGGCGACGACCTGCTCGGCCAGGTGCAACGCTGCGTGCGCGGTATCGACGTGACGGAGGATTCGGTTTCGCTGGAGACCATGCGCTCCGTCTGCCTCGACGGCCCCGGCCACTATCTCGGCGACCCGCAGACGCTCTCCCTGATGCAGACGGAATACGTCTACCCTGCCGTCGCCGACCGCACGAGCCCGAAGGAATGGGCAGAGATCGGCCGGCCGGACCTGGTGCAGAAAGCCATCGAGCGCAAGAACCGCATCCTTGCCGAAGCCGGCGGCCCGCTCTTCGATTTCGCGACGGACCAGGCGGTGCGCGAGAAGTTCAAGATCTATTTCTGAGGCTCACCGCCCGGCGGCCCGCACGTCGCGCACGCCGAAATCCCATTGCGGGGTGGTGACGGGGTTGAGGTCGCTGCCGGGGAAGACGGCGAAGGTGGTGAAGGGCTGGCTTTGGCCGGGCAACACGCGCAGCACGATCAGCGCGCTGTCGCGGCCGACCTCCCGGCAGGTGCCGTTCGGGCAGTCGGAGAGCACGACGTCGAGGCGGAAGGATTGCAGGGGCACGTCGCCCTTGTTGGCGAGTTGGCCGGTGATGCGGTAGCTCGTCTTCGTCTGTCCGAGGCTCGCCTGCATGCCGGAAAGCACGAGATTGTCGGCGCTGAGCGCCGGAGGCGTGGCATCGGGCGCCGCTACATCGCCCGAGGGCGCGCGTTCCTCGACGAACCAGATGAGGAGCGCCGCGGTGAGGCCGATCGCGACCACGATGGTAAGGACGGGTTCAACCCAGCTTTGGAACCGCCGGAAGCGTAGTGCGAGATAGAGAATGGCCGCCGCCACGACTGCAAATGCCCAGATCATTCATGTCCTCCTGGGCATGATATAGCCTGCGCAGCCGGCAGCCGGAAGGGTTGCCCGGTTCAATTTGCCTTGAGGCTGATCCAGTAGGCCCCGTCGAAGGGCACCGCGGCGAAGCGCTCGTTGATTTCCTTCAGCGTCGCGTCCGGGTCGATGTCGGCGAAGATGTCCGGGCGCAGCCAGTGCGCGAAGGCCTCGGCGGCGAGGATGTTGAGCGGCACCGCGTTGAAGAAGTTCCAGAGACCGTGCACGCGCTCCTCCTTCACCGCCTTGATATCGGCGAGGATCGGTGCGGAGACCGCGCGCTTCAAGGTCGCCCGCGCCTCCTCGGGATCGACGCCGGGGCCGACGGAGAAGGTGCTGTAGGTGCCGCCCGGCGAGGCGGTCGCGATATAGACGTCCGGGTTTGCCGCGACGATGAACTCCGAATTGACGAGGCCGCCCTGCGGCGGCAGGCTTTCGGCGATGTTGCGGCTGCCGGTGATGGCGATGAAGGCGCCGAGCCCGCCGGTGCCATAGGCATAGCAGCACTTTTCCGGGTTCGGGAAGGCGTCCATCAGCACGGTCGGGCCGGGTTCGGGATGCTCTGCCACGAGATCGCGGATGCGCTTGACGCGTGCCTCGTAGAAGTCGGCGAAGGCGTTCGCCTGCTCCTCGCGGTTCAGCACCTTGCCGAGCAGGCGCATGTTGCCTGCGGTGTTGTTGAGGGCGTCGCTGTTGAAATCGACCACCACGACCGGAACGCCGGTCTGCTCCAGATAGCCGATCGCCTGCTTGCCGAGTTCCGTTTCCGCCTGCCAGTTGGCGAGAATGGCAAGGTCTGCCTTCAGCGACAGCGCCGCCTCGAAGGAGACGGTGATGCCGTCGCCGATGATCGCCACGTCCTCGATCTTCGGGAACTTCTCCTTGAAGCGGGCGAAGATTTCCGGGTTGTCGCCCTTCATGTCGCTTGCCCAGCCGGCGAGGATGCTCACCGGATCGGGATGGATGAGCGAGATCGCCACGAGGTTGAAGCCGCTGCCGAGCAGGATCGCCTTCGGTTCGGCGGGGATGGTCACCTCGCGGCCGAGGGCATCAGTCACGGTCAGCGGGTACTGGACCTCGGCGCGGGCGGCAAGGCTTGCCGCCAGCAGGAAGGCGGCGGTGAAGAAGGCGAGGAGACGGGTCATTGTTTTCTCAGTTCCGGCAGGGCGCAGAGTTCGCCGCAGCCGGGAATGCCCGGCAGCATGTAGCGCAGGCAGCAGACCTTGCGGCGACAGTGGGTGGTGCCTTCCGCCAATTCGTGGCGCAGGCAGCCGTGGAAGGGATTGCGGCTGCCATTGGCGAGAAGCGGGCAGTCGAAGAGCGGACGGGACGGCCAGTGGTCGTCGTCGCCCTCGGCAGGGGAGCGGTCGGTCGTGTTGAAGGCATAATCGATATAGACCGCCGCATTGTTCCAGGCGAGCTTCGGGGCGATGCCGGACTTCTCCTTGAGCAGGCCGACGGCGCGCGAAAGGTGGCAGTCCACCAGCGGCGTCACGAAATCGACGAGGCTGTCGCCGCCGCTCCAGTCGCCCTCGTGCGGCAGGCCGAAGGCGCGGGGCAGGCCGTCCTCGCCTATGGCGATGGTCATCTCGTCGAACGCGACGGGAAGGGTCATCTCCGCCCGGCGCGCGACGACATAGGGAATGGTCAGGGCCGAGAAATAATAGAGCGACCAGAACGAGGCGGCGGCCCGGCGGTCCGCATTGCCATGGCTGGCCGCATAGCGGTCGAGCGTTTCGCCGAACCCGTCGCCCGCCAGGAACTCGCCGAGCGGCATGGCGCCTTCGAGGTCCGACGAGAGCATCATCTTCTCGCCGCACCAGGCATGCTCACCGGTAAAGACCGCCCTCAGGCTGGGCCTGAAGGCGGTCTCGCCGTCCTGGGAGGAAAGGGTATTCAAGGGGTTACCACGAATATTTCAAGCTGCCGATGACCGTACGGCCCTGGTCACGGTAGCAGAAGCCGGCCGAGCATACGGGATCGCGGCGGTTGAAGAGGTTCGTGGCATTGACTTGCAGCTTGAGGCCCTCGAAGTCCTTGTTGATCGCGCCGAAATCGTAGTCGATCGATGCGTCGATCAGGGCGCGGGAATTGTTCCTCGTGGTGTTTTCGTCGCTGCCGTAGCTCGCGCCGGTGAAGCGCACGCCCGCGCCGAAGCCGAGGCCGGCGAGCGCGCCGTCTTCCGGCATCGTGTAGTGCGCCCAGAGCGAGGCCATGTGGCGCGGCACGGAGGAGACGTCATGGCCGAGGGTGGCGGCCGGCCCCTCGATGATCTTCGCCTGCGTATAGGTATAGGACGCGATCAGCGAGAGGCCGTTGTCGAGGCTCGTGGAGGCTTCGAGCTCGAGGCCGCGCGAGCGCAGCTTGCCGCGCTGCACCTGGATGTTCGCCGGGCCGGAGGGCAGGTTGACGACCTCGTAATAGAGGCCGTTCGACTGGTCGATGTTGAAGAGCGCGGCGGTCAGCAGCGTGTTGCTGTCCGGCAGCAGGTACTTCACGCCGATTTCCTGCTGCTCGCTTTCCGTCGGCTTGAAGGGATTGCCGGTTTCCAGGTTGATGCCCGCATTCGGCGAGAAGGCGGTCGAGTAGCTGGCATAGGGCGTGACGCCCCATTCCGTCTCGTAAGTCAGGCCGGCGCGCCAGGAGAAGGCGCGGTCGTCCTGGGAGATCGCACTAACGGCGCCGCTGGCAAGGTCGGTGTTGTCGGTGTCGGTCGAGACCCAGTCGTAGCGCCCGCCGAGCGTGAAGGTCAGCGCGTCGTAGCGGACCTGGTCCTGCAGGTAGAGACCGGTGATGAACTGGTCCTGCACCGTCTTCGTCTGGAAGGCGATCGGATCGACCGGGCGGCCCAGCGTCGGGTTGCGGCTGTCGAGCGGCGGCGTCGTGCCGCGGCCGTCGAGCGACTTCCAGCGGAGCTTGGTGAAGTCGATGCCGGCGAGGAGCGTGTGTTCCAGGGCGCCGGTATCGAATTTCGCTTCGAGCTGTTTGTCGATCGTATAGGTGTTCAGCCATTCCTCGAACGTGCCGGCGCTGTTGTCGAGCAGCAGCGGATCGACGGCGTTCGGCGCGTAGGCGAAGGTCCAGTCGGTATCGGTGTTCAGCCAGGAGGCGCGGGCGTTCTGGCGGAAGGTGAAGGTCTCGTTCAGGCGGCGCTCGAATTCGTAGCCGATGCGGCCCTGGCTCTGGACGGAGTCGTTATAGGCCGGGTTGCCGGCGAAGAAGTCGCTGACGGTAACGCCGTCGAAATAATATGCGGCGGTGCCACCCGTCTTGGTGCGGGAATATTCGCCGAGGATGGTCAGGCGCGTGTCCTCGTCCGGCTTCCAGGTGAAGGCCGGGGCGAGGTAGAGACGGTCGTCCGGAACGCCGACCTGTTCCGTATCGGCGCTGCGGGCAAGGCCGGTCAGGCGATAGTAGAACGGGTCGTCGTCATTGACCGGGCCGGAGAAATCGAACTGGCCCTGGTAGCGATTATGGCTGCCGTACTGCACCTGCACCTCGCGTAGCGCCTCCTCGGTCGGGCGCTTGCTGATGAGGTTGTAGAGGCCGCCCGCACCGGAAGCGCCGTAGAGCGCCGAGGACGGGCCGCGCAGGATGGAGACGCCCTCGAGGCCGTAGGGTTCGGTCTTGAACAGCGAGGAGCCGGCGCCCGGCTGGCGCAGGTTGTCGCGGAAGACGCCGGTGTAGGTCACGTCGAAGCCGCGGACCGTGAAACTGTCGAAGCGCGGATCGAAGCCGTACCCGCCGACGCGGGTGCCGGGCGTATAGGCGATCGTGTCGAGCAGGGTCTGCGGGTTGCGGTCTTCGAGCTGCTGCTTGGTGACGGAGGAAATCGACTGCGGCGTCTCGATGAACGGCGTGTCGATCTTCGCGCCCGTCGCGCTGCTCTTGCCGACATAGCCGTCCGCGTTGATCACCCCGCCGCTGCCGCCATCGACGACGATGTCCTCAAGGACGGTGGTGCCGCCGGCCGCGGCGCCCGCCTGATCCTGCGCGGCCGCCATCGTGGCCAGCGTGAGGAGGGAGGTGCCGGCAAGCGCAAGGCGAAGCATCGGGCGGAGAGGATTTTGCATGCGGATCGCTTTCTGATGACCAGTCTATAAGATGACTGTTTTCATCAGGATTATATGGGCCGCAACAAATTATATGACTCTTCCGGTCATGTTTTTCCCCCTGTTGCAGGGGTGCAACAGGAAATGTGGACGCGCTGCACTCAGAAGGCGAGGCTGCCGGCCATCAATGCAAGCACCAGGAAAATCAGGAAGATGGCGAGCGCGATCGCGAAGAGCACCTTAGCGATGGTGGCCGTGGCGGCCGAGACGCCGGAGAAGCCGAGGAAGCCGGCGATCAGCGATATGACGAGAAAAATCAGTGCCCATTTCAGCATGGTGAAGCCTCCGATACAGTCCGGGGAAAGACGCGCGGAAGGCAAAAAAGTTCCGGGACGCTGGTGCGCCCCGGCAAGGTGGCCGCTTTTGCGGCGGGGAGGATCACCCGTGATTGATCATGACGTGCCGGACGGCGGTGTAGTCCTCCAGCGCATAAATCGACATGTCCTTGCCGTAGCCCGACTGCTTGACGCCGCCATGCGGCATCTCGGTGGTCAGCATGAAATGCGTGTTGATCCAGGTGCAGCCGTATTGCAGGCGGGCGGCTGCCGTCATCGCCTTGCCGATGTCCTTCGTCCAGACGGAGGAGGCGAGGCCATAGTCGCTGTCGTTCGCCCAGGTGATCGCCTGGTCCGCCTCGGAAAAGCGGGTGACGGAGACGACGGGGCCGAAGACCTCGCGGCGCACGATCTCATCGTCCTGTGTGGCGCCGGCCACCACGGTCGGCTGGAAGAAGTAGCCGTCGTCGCTGCCGGCCCGGCCGCCGGTGGTGATCTCGATATGCTTCACCTCGGCGGCGCGCTCGACGAAGCTCGCCACGCGGTCGCGCTGGCGCTTGGAGATCAGCGGGCCGATCTCGTTCTGCGTGTCGTCCGGGTCGTTGTACTTGATGGTCGAGACGGCGGCCGAGAGGTCGGCGACCAGCTTCTCGTAGATGCCGTCCTGTGCGTAGATGCGGCAGGCGGCGGTGCAGTCCTGGCCGGCATTGTAGTAGCCGAAGGCGCGGATGCCCGACACGACGGCGTCGATGTCGGCATCGTCGAAGACGACGACCGGCGCCTTGCCGCCGAGTTCCAGATGCGTGCGCTTGACGGTCTTGGCGGCTGCCGCCAGCACCTTCTTGCCCGTCGCCACGTCGCCGGTGATCGAGACCATGTTGATCTTCGGGTGGTTGATGAGCGTGTTGCCGACCGTCTCGCCGCGCCCGAGCACGATGTTGACGACGCCTTCCGGCAGGATGTCGGCGAGGAGCTTCGCCATCTTCAGCGCCGTCAGCGGCGTCTGCTCGGAGGGCTTGAAGACCACGGTGTTGCCGCCGGCAATGGCGGGGGCCAGCTTCCAGGCCATCATCATCAGCGGATAGTTCCACGGCGCGATCGAGCCGACGATGCCGACCGGGTCGCGGCGCACCATGGAGGTGAAGCCGGGAAGGTATTCGGCAGCGACGGGGGCGTGCAGCGAGCGGATGGCGCCGGCGAAGAAGCGCCAGCAGTCGACGATGGCGGGCAGCTCGTCGTTGCGGGCGGCATTGATCGGCTTGCCGCAGTTCAGCGATTCCAGCGCGGCGAAGGCGTCGGCGTCCTTCTCGATGGCGTCGGCGATCTTCAGGAGGTAGCCGGAGCGCTCGGCGGGCGTGGTCGTCGCCCAGGAGACGAAGGCCTTTTCGGCGGCATCGACGGCGGCGTCGATCTGTGCGTGGGACGCTTCCGGCAGGTCGACGATCTTGCCGCCGGTCTTCGGGTTCAGGATGTGTTCCTCGGCCTCGGTGCCGGCCTCGAAGCGCGAGCCGATCAGCATCTGGGTGTCCATGGCGTTCTCCCTTGTCGTTTGGTTCATTTGCCGGCACCGGCGACCTGGTCGCCGTCGCGGGTGAGGTAGTAGGCGCCGAGGATCGGCAGGAAGGTGACGAGCACGACCACCATGGCGACGACGTTCGTCACCGGCCGCTGGCGGGGGCGCACCAGTTCCTCCAGCATCCAGATCGGCAGGGTCGATTGCTGGCCGGCGGTGAAGGTGGTCACGATGACCTCGTCGAAGGACAGCGCGAAGGCGAGCATGCCGCCGGCCAGAAGCGCCGTGCCGATGTTCGGCAGGATGATGTAGCGGAAGGTCTGGAAGCTGTCGGCGCCGAGGTCCATCGAGGCCTCGATCAAGGAGCCCGAGATGCGGCGGAAGCGGGCGACGGCATTGTTGTAGACGACCACGACGCAGAAGGTCGCGTGGCCGAGCACGATGGTCCAGAAGGAAAAGGGAATATCCGCGAAGGAAAAGGCCGAGCGCAGCGCGATGCCGGTGATGATGCCGGGCAGGGCGATCGGCAGGATGACGAGCAGCGAGACCGCCTCCCGGCCGAAGAACCGGGTGCGGGAAACGGCGGCGGCGCAGAGCGTGCCGAGCACCAGCGCAACGGCCGTCGAGATGGCGGCGACACGCACGGAAAGCCCCATCGCCTCCCAGACATCCGGCCGGTTCCAGGTCACGGCGAACCATTGCAGCGTATAGCCGGGCGGCGGGAACTGGTAGCTCTTTTCCTCCGTGGTGAAGGCATAGAGGAAGATGAGCAGGATCGGCAGGTGCAGGAAGGCAAGGCCGGCGCCGGCAGCGATCTTCAGGCCGAGCGGGGCGGAGGTGTTTCTGTCAGAGCGCATCGAAAGCCCCCTGTCGCTTGGCCATCCAGAGATAGAGGCCCATGATGACGATCGGCACGACGGAGAAGGCGGCGGCGAGCGGGATGTTGCCGGCCGTGCCCTGCTGGGCATAGACCGCCTGGCCGATGAACAACCGCGACGAGCCGATGATCTGCGGAATGATGTAGTCGCCCAGTGTCAGCGAGAAGGTGAAGATCGAGCCGGCGATGATGCCGGGCAGCGCCAGCGGAAAGAGCACGTAGCGGAAGGTCTGGCCGGGGTGGCCGCCGAGGTCGGCGGATGCCTCGATCAGGTTGCCCGGCACGCGCTCCAGCGAGGCCTGGATGGGCAGGATCATGAAGGGCATCCAGACATAGATGAAGACGATGAAGGTGCCGGTATAGCTGATCGACAGCGACGAACCGCCGACGACGGGGAGCGCCAGCCATGCATCGAGCAGCCAGAGCAGGTGCAGCTTGGCGAGCGCCCAGGTGACGATGCCCTCCTTGGCGAGGATCAGCTTCCAGGCGTAGATCTTGACCAGATAGCTCGACCAGAGCGGCAGCATGACGCCGAGATAGAAGACGACCTTCCACTTTCCCCTGGCGTAGCGCGCGGCATAGTAGGCGATCGGGAAGGCGATGACGGCGGAGGCCAGCGTCACCAGCACGGCCATGGTGACGGTGCGGATGATGATGTCGAAGTTCGACGGGATGAGCAGCTGCCGGTAGGTGGCGAGGGTGAACTCGTAATTGATCAGCCCGGAGAAATCGTCGATCGAGAAGAAGCTCTGCAGCAGCAGCGCGAAGAGCGAGCCGAGATAGATGATGCCGAGCCAGAGTAGCGGCGGCGTCAGCATCAGGAGCAGGAGGATCTTCGGGTTGCGCCAGAAGAAATCCGAAAGCCGCCCGGAGGCGCCTTGCCGGTGATCGAGGATGGAGGTGTCCGTGACGGTGCTCATTGCGCGCCATCCATGGTGTGCAGGTCTTCCGGTAGGAAGGAGAGGGTGACCGTCTCGCCCTGCGCCGGCACCGCGATCGAGGCCGGCAGCATGGCGGCGACCCGCGACCCGTTCGCCTCGACCGTCACGCGATTGGCCGCGCCGAGGAAGCTTGCCGCTGTCACGCGGCCGGAGAACGGCTTGCGGCCGGGGCCGTCGCCGAGCGTGACCGCCTCGGGCCTCAGGCTCGCATAGTGCTTGCCGAAGCCGAGGCTTTCCACGAAATCGGGCGGCAGCACGTTGGAGGAGCCGACGAAATCGGCGACGAAGCGCGTCTGCGGCCGCTTGTAGACGTCTTCGGGCGTGCCGAGCTGCTGTATCCTGCCGTCGCTGAAGACGGCGATGCGGTCGGCCATCGACAGCGCCTCGCCCTGGTCGTGGGTAACGAAGACGAAGGTGATGCCGAGGGATTTCTGCAGGGACTTCAGTTCTTCCTGCATCTGCTCGCGCAGTTTCAGGTCGAGCGCGCCGAGTGGCTCGTCGAGGAGGAGCACGCGGGGGCGGTTGACGAGGGCGCGGGCGAGCGCCACGCGCTGGCGCTGGCCGCCGGAGAGCTGGCCGGGCCGGCGCGCGCCGTAGCCAGGCAGCTTGACCATGGCGAGCGCATCCTCCGCCGCCTTCAGGCGCTCCGCCTTGCCGACGCCCTTGACCATCAGGCCGTAGGCGACGTTTTCGAGGATCGAGAGATGCGGGAAGAGAGCGTAGTCCTGGAACACCGTGTTGACGTTGCGCCGATAGGGCGGCACGCCCTCCGCCGTCTCGCCGAAGATCTCGATATGGCCCGCCGTCGGCTGCTCGAAGCCGGCCATCAGGCGCAGACACGTCGTCTTGCCGGAACCGGACGGCCCGAGCATGGCGAAGAACTCGCCCTCGGCAATGGCGAGATCCACGCTGTCGACGGCGCGGACAGTGCCGAAATGGCGGGATACTTGCTGGAACAGGACGGCGGTCATGGGGGCTCCCGGTGTATGTTGCCTGCCCCTCATCCGCCTGCCGGCACCTTCTCCCCGCAGGCGGGGAGAAGGAGGCACGAAGAGGCGTTCTCCGCTGTGGCATTCTGCCGTCGAAGCGAAACCTGTCGCGGGGCACGTTCCCTCTCCCCGCTTGCGGGGAGAGGGCTAGGGTGAGGGGCTGTTTTCAGCGCCCGCCGATCACGCCGATATAGTCGGAGACCCAGCGGTGATACGGCACGCATTCGCCCTGGCTTTCGCACTTGGTGACGGGCGTGCGCCAGAAGGCGATCTTGTCGAAGTTCTCGAAGCCGTTGGTCTTGCAGCCTTCGTCGGTCAGGAGCGCATTGCCCTTGCAGGCGGCCGGGACCGAGGGAACGGCGCCGAACCAGGCGGCCGCATCGCCCTGCACCTTGGCGGACAGCGAGTGTTCCATCCACATATAGGCGCAGTTCGGGTGCTGGCTTTCGGCATGCAGCATGGTCGTGTCCGACCAGCCCGTCACGCCCTCTTCCGGGAAGGTCGAGGCGATCGGCTGCTTTTCCGCCTGCATCAGGTTGACCTGGAAGGGCCAGGAACCGGAGGCGACGACGCCCTCGTTCTTGAAGTCGTCGATCTGGATCATGGCGTCGTGCCAGTAGCGGCCGACGAGCGTGCGCTGGACGCGCAGCAGATCGAGCGCGGCCTTGTACTGGTCTTCGTTGAGTTCGTAGGGGTTCTTGATGCCGAGGTCCGGCTTGTGCGCCATCAGGTACTGGGCGGCGTCGGCAATATGGATCGGGCCGTCATAGGCCTGCACGCGGCCCTTGTTGGACTTGCCGTCCGGCAGCGTCATCTCCTCGAAGACGACCTTCCAGCTCTTCGGCGCCTCGCCCTTGAAGGCTTCGGTGTTGTACATCAGCACGTTCGGCCCCCAGAGATAGGGCGTGCCGTAGTGGACGCCGTTCACGGTATGCCAGGGCGCGTTCTGCAGGCGCTCGTCGATGGTTTTCCAGCTCGGGATGAGGTCGGTGTTGATCGGCTGGATGCGCTTTCCAGCGACGAGGCGGAGCGAGGCGTCGCCCGAGGCGGTGACGAGGTCGAAGCCGCCCTCGTTCATCAGCGCAACCATTTCGTCAGAGGTCGCCGCGGTCTTGACCGTCACCTTGCAGCTCGTCTTCTTCTCGAATTCGGTGACCCAGTCGTAATTCTTGTCCGTTTCGCCGCGCTCGATATAGCCGGCCCAGGCGACGATCGACACTTCGCCTTCGCCCGCGCCAAGCTCCTTCAGCGGCTCCTGGGCGATGGCGGCGGTAGTGAAGGCGAGCGAAAGGGTAAGCGCGGTGCAGGAATGCAGAAGTCGCTTCATGACAGTCTCCCGGTTTGATCCGCTTCAAGGCGGTATTGTTCCCGGATGAAAAGGTGCCGCGATTTCGCCGCTTTCGCAAATTCATTAATCAGAATGTCGTTATCGGAAATTCCGAAACCTACCGTCCCCGCCCGCTCCGCAATGCCTCTGCCAGTCCCACGAAATCGCGCGCGGCCTGCGGCAGGCTGGAGCCCTTGCGCCAGACCATGCCGACCTGGACGACCGGCAGCGCGCCGGAGACGTCGCGGCTTTCGATGCGGTCGCCTTCCAGCGACCAGGGGCGATAGACGAGATCGGGGAGCAGCGCGATGCCCGCGCCGGTGGCGACGAGGCTGCGCACCGCTTCCACCGAGCGGGTGCGGAAGGCGACATGTGGGCGCGCGCCGAGGGCGCTCAGGAGCTTGCCGGTGTTCTCCTCGATTTCGTCCACCGTCAGCATGATCAGCGGTTCTTTCGCGATGTCGCTGACGGAGATGATGTCCGCCGAGACGAGGGGGTGGCCGATCGGCAGCCAGAGCCGGTAGGGCGAAGTCTCGATGATTTCCGCCTGCAGCGCCATGCGGTCGCGCAGGTTCGAGATGACCATGACTGCGACGTCCAGTTCGCCGCCCACCAGCAGGTGTTCCAGATAGGAGCCGTTGTCCTCGATGGCGCTGACATCGATGCCGGGGAAGGCGCGGCGGTAGCGCGAGAGGAGGTCGGAGAGCACGTAGCCGGCGACCAGCGAGGTGACGCCGAGGTTGAGCTGGCCCTTTTCCGCCGTGCGGTTGTCCGAGAAGGAGCGGCGCGCATCCGAGACGTCGGCGAGGATCTTCGTCGCGTGGCGCAGGAACTGGTGGCCGTTGTGGGTCGTCGTCAGGCCGCGCGGATGGCGGTCGAAGAGCTCCACGCCGAGATCCGATTCGAGTTCCTTGATCGCCTCGGTGATCGAGGATTGCGAGATCGAGAGATTCTGCGCCGCGCGCGTTACAGAACCCTGCTCTGCGACGGCGACGAAATACTGCAGTTGCCGGAAGGTGAATGCCATGGCGGCAGTTAATATGCGCCGCGGGCGCGACGCAAGGCGAATGGCTGCGGATGGGCATCGCCAGGCATTCCCCGCCCTCGGTTCCTGGGATAAGCTCCGGCAACCGATGCGCGACCTGCAGGAGAGGACATGCCCCCGTTCGAGATGATGCTTGCCTTTTTCGTGACGACGGCGGTCTTCGCCTATATGCCGGGACCGGCCATGCTCTATGCCGCGGCGCAGACCATCGCGCGCGGACGCCGCTCGGGGCTGATGGCGAGCCTTGGCATTCATCTCGGCGGCTATGCCCATGTGCTTGCCGCCGCCGCCGGCTTGACGGCGCTTTTCCACGCCGTTCCCGCGCTCTATCTCGCGGTCAAGCTGCTCGGCGCCCTCTACCTCATCTGGCTCGGCATCGCCATGTTCCGGGCAAAGGCCGAGGCGCCGGCGCTGGCATCCGGCGAACAGGCGCGTAAAAGCGGCCGGCGTGCCTTCGTCGAAAGCGTTTCCGTCGAGGTGCTCAATCCCAAGACGGCGATCTTCTTCCTCGCCTTCCTGCCGCAATTCGTCGATCCGTCGGCGGCGCTGCCGGTCTGGGCGCAGCTCCTCGTCCTCGGCACGGTGGTAAATCTGATGTTCACTTCCGCGGACATCGTCTGCGTGCTGCTGGCCGGCGCGATCGCCACGCGGCTGAAAGGCTCCGCGCGGGTGCAAAAGACGATGCAGCGGGTCGGCGGCACGATCCTTGTCGGGCTCGGCCTCAACCTCGCCTTCCAGAAGACCTGATCCGAACGGAACCCACCATGACCGAACGTCCCATGCCGACCGAGGAGGGTATTCTGGCCTTCCACAAGCGTTGCGAGGATTTCTATCCGGCCGATGCCGTCGATGCGGATATCGTCCAGCAGCGCGCCTGGTACGATGCGCTCTGCGCCGCCTTCGATGCGCCGCCGCCGGCCGGAATGGCCAAGGCGGGCGGGCTGGTCGCAGGGCGCATCCCGGTCCGCCGTTACAGGCCGGCGGAGGTCACTTCCCAAACGCGCCTCTTCTACATCCACGGCGGCGGCTTCGTCGTCGGCTCGCTGGAGAGCCACGACGCCATCTGCGCCGAGATATCGCAGGCGGCCGGCGCCGAACTTGTCTCCATCGACTACCGCCTTTCGCCGGAACACGTCTGGCCCGCCGCCTTCGACGATTGCTGGGCCGTGCTGGTCGAGCTTCTTCTGGAGAACCATCCGGTTGTGGTGATCGGCGACAGCGCCGGCGGCAATCTGGCGGCCGGCATCGTGCTGAAGGCGCGCGATGAGGGGCTGAAGGGCATTGCCGGGCAGGCGCTGGTCTATCCGGGCCTTGGCGGCGACCTCGTCTCCGGCTCCTATGTGGATATGGCGCGAGCGCCGGGTCTTTCGACCGCCGACGTCGCCTACTATCGCGAGATCTATAAGGCGCCGGAAGACGCGGTGCACGCCTATCCGCTGCGGGCGGAAAACCTTGCCGGCCTGCCGCCGGCCTTCATCACCGGCGCATATTTCGATCCGCTGCGCGACGATGCGCGCGCCTATGCGGCGCGGCTCGCGCTTTCCGGCGTGCCCGTGGAATTCCGCGAGGAGAAGCAGATGATCCATGCCTGGCTGCGCGCCCGCTTCATGAGCGAGGGGGCGAAGGCCGGCTTTGCGGCGCTGTGCGATGCCGTGCGACGGATGGCCAATCCATGAGCGGCGTCACCGATCTCGCCGAATTGCTGGCGACGATGGAGCCGGCGCTCACGGAGGGCAGCTTCGTCTATGCGAGCGTGCCGGCGGCCGATCTCGCCGCGCATCTCGCCCGCGGGCCGATCGGCCTGTTCCGCGAGGAGGAGGGCATCACGCTGATCCTGCCGGCCGACGCCGCGGAGGGGCTTGCCGCCAGCGCGCCGATGCGCATGCTCACGCTCACCGTGCATTCCTCGCTGGAGGCGGTCGGGCTGACGGCGGCCTTCGCGACGGCACTGACCAAAGCGGGCATCAGCGCCAACGTGGTTGCCGGCTACCATCACGACCATATATTCGTGCCGGAAATAGATGCAGAACGGGCGCTCGAAACGCTGCGGGATCTATCCCGCACAGCGCGTGAAAAAGGAGATGCGTGATGATATCAGGGCAATTTGCAGGTGCGGTGCTGATCGTCGGCCTGATGGCCGGGCTGCCGTCGGTTGCGTCGGCCGAGGACGCTCCGGCCCCCATTCCGGCCTGCGCCCTGTCGGGTTCGAAGAGCGTCTTCATCGGCGGCGCGCCGGCTTTGCGCCTGTCCGATGTCGTCAACTGCCCGCCGGAACTCTACGAGATCGTGCCGAGCGTCATGATCGAGGGCCAGCCCATGGTGAAGTTCCGCACCGGCGTCGGCGAGAAGGGCAATTGCACGGCGCGCGGCGAGGAGACGGTGAGCGTCGAAGGCGAATCCGCCAGCCGCCTCGGGGATGTGGCCTGCACGCAGAATTGAAGCGCGGGGAGGAGGGAGTTTGCCCCTCACCCTAACCCTCTCCCCGCAATCGCGGAGAGGGGACGCGCCCCACGCAACGGTGAAGGTTTGGGAAACCGGTGCGGCAAATTTCCTTCTCCCCGCTTGCGGGGAGAAGGTGGCCGGCAGGCCGGATGAGGGGCGTTTTGCGCATGGCAACGGGCGGCCGGAGCCGCCCGCTTGTTTCAGTTCCCCGCGCTTTCCATGCGCCGCGTCGTCAGCACCCGTTCCAGCCAGCCGATCTCCATTTCGGGAACGGATTTCAGCAGGAGGTCCGTGTAGTCGTCGAACGGCGGCGAGAGCACCTTGGATTTCGGCCCGAAGCGCACGAGCCGTCCCCTGTGCATCACGGCCACGCTGTCGGCGATCGCGCGCACGATGGCGATGTCGTGGGTGATGAACATGTAGGAGACCTGCGTCTCCTCCTGCAGCTTCATGAGAAGCTTCAGGATGCCTTCCGCCACCAGCGGGTCGAGCGCGGAGGTCGGCTCGTCGCAGAGGATGAGTTCCGGCTGGGCCGCCAGCGCCCTGGCGATCGCCACGCGCTGCTTCTGGCCGCCCGAGAGCTCGGCGGGATAGCGGTCGGCGAAGCGGCCGCCCATCTCGATCTGCTCCAAGAGTTCCTTCACCCGCTCCGTCTTTTTGGCGCCGCGCATGCCGTAGTAGAAGGTGAGCGGACGGCCGATGATGTCGCGCACCGTCTGGCGCGGGTTCATCGCGGTATCGGCCATCTGGTAGATCATCTGGACGCGGCGCAGTTCGTCGTTCGCCCGGCCCTTCAGCGCCTTCGGCAGGGGCTTGCCGTCGAAGCCGATCGTGCCCTCCTGCGGTGGCAGCAGGCCGGTGATGACGCGGGCGAGGGTGGATTTGCCCGAGCCCGATTCGCCCACCACCGCCAGCGTCTGGCCTTTGGGAAGGTGCAGCGAGACGTTCTCCAGTACCCTGAAGCCGTTGCCGTAGCCGGCCGTGATGTTCTCGACCTTCAGGAGCGTGTCCGTCTGGTCGGGCGCCTCGTCGCGCTTCGTGCCGCGCACATTGACCAATGCGCGGGTATAGTCCTCCCTCGGCGCCTCGATGATCTGCTTGACCGGGCCGTATTCCACCATCTTGCCGTGCCGGAGCACGAGGATGTCGTCCGTGATCTGCGCCACGACGGCAAGGTCGTGGGTGATGTAGAGCGCGGCGGTGTGGGTCTCCTCGATGGCATGCTTGATCGCGGCGAGCACGTCGATCTGCGTGGTCACGTCGAGCGCCGTCGTCGGCTCGTCGAAGACGATGAGCTCGGGATTGGGGCAGAGCGCCATGGCTGTCATGGCGCGCTGCAACTGGCCGCCCGAGACCTGGTGGGGATAGCGCTGGCCGAAGGTTTCCGGGTTCGGCAGGCCGAGCACCTTGAAGAGGTAGAGCGCACGCTTTTCCGCTTCAGCGCGGCTCATGATGCCGTGTTTCAGCGAGGCCTCTATCACCTGTTCGCCGAGCCGGTGGGCGGGGTTGAAGGCGGCGGCCGCCGACTGGGCGACGTAGCAGACCTTGCAGCCGCGCACCTTGCGGATGCCGGAGGGCGAGAGCTTCAGCAGGTCCTCGCCGTTGAGCTTGACCTCGCCGCCGGTGATGCGCACCCCGCCGCGCCCGTAGGCGAGCGCGGTGAGGCCGATGGTGGACTTGCCGGCGCCGGATTCGCCGATGAGGCCGAGCACCTTGCCCTTCTCGACGTCGAAGTTCACGCCCTCGACGAGGGTCACGGTGCGCGGCGGCTCGCCGGGCGGATAGCTGGTTGCCTCGATCTTGAGGTCGCGGACGGAGAGAAGATCAGGCATCGCCGCGTCCCCCTTTCAGGCTCGAGGTGCGTTTCATCAGCCAGTCGACGACAAGGTTGACGCAGATGGCCAGCCCCGCGATCGCGCCGCCCGGAATGAGGGCGGCCGAAATGCCGAAGATGATGCCGTCCTTGTTGTCCTTGACCATGCCGCCCCAGTCGGCAGCCGGCGGCTGGATGCCGAGGCCGAGGAAGGAGAGGGTGGAGAGGAACAGGATCGAGAAGGCGAAGCGCAGGCCGAATTCGGCAAGCAGCGGCGAGAGCGTGTTGGGCAGGATCTCCCGGAAGATGATCCACCCCGTGCCTTCGCCGCGCAGCCGCGCGGCCTCCACGAACTCCATGACCGCCACGTCGAGCGCCACGGCGCGGCCGATGCGGTAGACGCGCGTCGAGTCGAGGATCGCCATGACGAGGATGAGGATCCAGAGCTGCTGGGGCAGAACCGCCAGCACGACGAGGGCGAAGATCAGCGTCGGGATCGCCATCATCAGGTCGTTGAAGCGCGAGAAGGCCTGGTCGACCAGCCCGCCCGTCACGGCCGCGGTGAAGGACAGCAGCATGCCGAGCGAGAAGGAAAGTACGGTCGCCGCCAAGGCCACGAAGATCGTGGTGCGGGCGCCGAAGATCAGCCGCGAGAAGAGGTCGCGGCCGAGATTGTCGGTACCGAGCAGGTAGTCGCCGCCCATCGGCAGCCAGACGGCACCGACGATCTCGCTCTCGCCATAGGGCGCGATGAGGGGGGCGAAGATGGCGCAGAACACGGCGAGCACGATGCCCAGCATGCCGATCCACGCGCTGACGGGAATGGTGGAAAGTCTCATCGCGGATGCCTCAATCTGGGGTTCGCGATGATCGCAAGGATATCGGCGAACATGTTGAGGAAGATGTAGAAGGCGGCGAAGATCAGGCCGCAGGCCTGTACCACCGGCATGTCGCGCACCGTCACGGCGTCGACCATGTACTGGCCCATGCCGGGATAGACGAAGACCACTTCCACGACGACGACGCCGACCACGAGATAGGCAAGGTTCAGCGCGATGACGTTGATGACCGGGGCGACGGCGTTCGGCGCGGCGTGCTTGGCGATGATGCGCAGGCTCGACAGGCCCTTCAGCTCCGCCGTCTCGACATAGGCAGACGACATGACGTTGAGGATGGCGGCCCGCGTCATGCGCATCATGTGGGCGAGCACGACGAGGACGAGCGTTGCCGTGGGCAGCGCGATGGCCGACAGCCGCTGGCCGATCGTCATCGAGTCGTAGACCGTCGCCGGGAAGGTCGCGACGCCCATCTGCACGGCGAAGAACAGGATCAGCAGGTAGCCGACGAAGAATTCCGGCAGGGAAATCGCCGCCAGCGAGATGACGTTGATGATCTTGTCCGGCAGGCGGTTCCTGTATTGCACCGCGAGCATGCCGAGGCCGACGGCGAGCGGCACGGAGATGATCGCCGCGAAGAAGGCGAGGAACAGCGAATTGCCGAGGCGCTTGCCGATCTGTTCGCTGACCGAATTCTTCGAGGCCCAGGATTTGCCGAAATCGCCCTGGATGGCGCCGCCGAGCCAGTTGAAGTAGCGGGTGGTGGCCGGTTGGTCGAGGCCGAGGTCCTTGCGGATGTTCTCCACGGCCTGCGGGGTCGCGGACTGGCCGAGATAGGTCGTCGCGAAGTCGCCGGGCAGGGCCTCCACGCCGCCGAAGATCATCAGCGACACGGCGAAGAGCAAGGCCACGCTGAGCGCGAGGCGTTGCAGGATGAGCGCGGCGAGGGGGCTCTTCTTGCTGAGTTTCGCCCAGAACGAAGGCGAGCCTTCGGTGGCTGGGATTCCCGTGGACGCAACCGACCCGGCAGCGCCGGCAGACTGCGGGCTATCGCCCGCAGCCGCCGTCGCCGTCAGTTCCGGACCGTGCGCCGGTCCGCCGCCGGCCATCAGGCTTCCAGCCACACGCGGGTTGCGACATAGCCGTTCGACATGTCGTTGCCGATGTCGTGCACGTAGCCCTTCACCTGCTTGGAGCAGGCGTTCACGAAGTCGTTGAACATCGGCAGGATGAGGCCACCTTCATCACGCACCATCGTGGCCATGGTGCGGTACATGTCCTTGCGCTTGGCCTCGTCGAGTTCCGAGCGGGCCTCGAGCAGCAGCTTGTCGAAGTCCGGCCGCAGGAAGCGCGTGTCGTTCCAGTCCGCCGTCGAGAGATAGGCGGTGGAATACATCTGATCCTGCGTCGGGCGACCGCCCCAGTAGGAGGTCGAGAAGGGCTGCACGTTCCAGACGTTCGACCAGTAGCCGTCGCCGGGTTCGCGCTTCACCTCGATCTCGATGCCGGCCTTCTTGGCGCTCTCCTGGTAGAGGACGGCGGCGTCCACCGCGCCGGGGAAAGCGACGTCCGACGTGCGCAGCAGCACGGAGCCGCTATGGCCGGACTTCTTGTAGTGGAAGGCGGCCTTGTCGGGATCGTAGGCGCGCTGCTCCATGCCTTCCGGGAAGAGGGCATAGGTCTCGTTGATCGGGAAGTCGTTGCCGATCTTGCCGTAGCCGCCGAGCACCTTTTCCAGCATGGTCTCGCGGTCCATCGCGTATTTCAGCGCAAGGCGCAGGTCGACATTGTCGAACGGCGCCGTGTTGCAATGCATGATGAACACGTAGTGGCCGCGGCCCGAGGTGGAGAGAATCTCCACGGTCGGCGCGCGCTTCAGGAGATCGACGGTCTTGGGATCGACGCGGTTGATGTAGTGCACCTGGCCGGAGGAAAGCGCGGCGATGCGCGCCGTCGCGTCGTTCATGTTGATGATTTCGATGCTGTCGACGAAGCCGCGATCCTGGCGCCAGTCGTTCTGGTTGCGCTCGAACGTGGCGCGCACGCCGGGCTCGAAGCTCGTCATCTTGTAGGGGCCGGTGCCGTTGGCCGAGGTCGGGTCGTCATAGCCGCCGTTCGGCTGGATGACGAGGTGATAGTCGGTCAGAAGCAGCGGCAGGTCGGCATTGCCTTCCGTCAGCGTCAGCACGAGGTTCTCGCCGTCGGCCTTGATCTCCTTGATCGACTTCATGACGCCGAGCGCGCCCGATTCCGATTTCTCGTCGGTATGGCGCTGCAGAGTCTTGATGACGTCGTCGAGGGTGAGGTCCTTGCCGTCGTGGAACTTCACGCCCTTGCGGATCTTGAAGGTCCAGGTGGAGGCGTCGGCGGACGGCTCCCAGGATTCGGCAAGCGCCGGCACGGGCTGACCGGTCAGCGGCTCGGATTCCACCAGCATGTCGCCCCAGCAACGGCCGATGCAGAACATGACCTGCGACAGGAACTTCGCGGGATCGTTGGAGTCCGTCGCCGAGCCGCCTTCGAGGCCGAGCTTGAGATGGCCGCCGCGCTTGGGCTCCTGTGCCTTGGCGGCGGTGTCGAACATGGTGCCGGCGACGGCGAGCGTGATGCCGAAGGCTGCGGCGCGGCCCATGAACTCGCGGCGGTTCATCTTGCCGAGCGAGACCTGGCTGGTGAGGTATTTTGTGTAGTCCGTCATTCCCCTGTTCCCTTTGCTGGCCCAATTTTTTGAGCATTTGTCGTTATGATTGGCAGAATTTCTGGTTTTCGCCTCTAAGGCAACCTTACGATCGGTTTTTATGCCCCCAGAAGCGTATTTTCCGTTTTTCGAAAGCCTCCCCTTTCCGCCGCCGGTCGGCGTTTTTCCTATAATTTAACCAGGCACAAGGCGGCTGTAACGCCCTAATTTACCTATATCTTCCACAAGTCAGGCTTATGGAAACTCGCGAAGGGCGCCCGATGCAGGGGCGCCTGGTCATTGTCCCTTCCAGACGGGATCGCGCTTTTCCGCGAAGGCGCGGGCGCCTTCGAGCTGATCCTCGCTGGAATAAAGGATATCGACCGTCCGGAACTGCCGGCGGGTGATCCTGTTCATGGTCGTCTGGAAGGTTTCGCCCTCGGCGGCGCGCACCACTTCCTTGATGGCGGCGTAGACGAGCGGCGGGCCGCTTTCGAGCAGGCGGGCAAGTTCCCAGGCCCGTTCCATCAGCTTGCCGGCGGGCAGAATCTCGTTGACGAAACCCCAGCGGTGCGCCTCCTGCACGTCCAGCCAGCGGCCGGTCAGCAGCATGTCCATGGCGATGTGATAGGGGATGCGCTTCGGCAGCTTGATCGAGGCGGCGTCCGCGACGGTGCCGGAGCGGATTTCCGGCAGCGCGAAGGTGGCGTGCTCGGCGGCGAGGATGAGGTCGGTCGAGAGCGCGATTTCGAGGCCGCCGCCGCAGCAGATGCCATTGACCGCCGCGATGATCGGCTTATTGAGGTCGCGCAGTTCCTGCATGCCGCCGAAGCCGCCGACGCCGTAGTCGCCATCGACCGCATCGCCCGCGGCAGCGGCCTTGAGGTCCCATCCCGGACAGAAGAATTTTTCACCCGCGCCGGTGATGATGGCGACGCGCAGGCTGTCGTCGTCGCGGAAATCGGCAAAGATCTTGCCCATGATGCGACTGGTCACGAGGTCTATGGCGTTCGCCTTGGGGCGATCGATCGTGACTTCCAGGATGCCGCCTTCGCGGCGTTGCAGGATCGGTCCGGTCATGGGTTCTTCCTCAGACGGATCAGTGCGTCGGCTGCGACGACACCGTCGCCTTCCGGCAGCACCATTATGGGATTAACGTCCAGTTCTTCGATTATTGAAGCGTTTGAAACGACATAGGATGCCGCTGATGCGACGGCGGCGACAAGGGCGTCGATATCCCCTTTCGGGCCGCCGCGATAGCCGCCGAGCAGCCTTGCAACCTTGAGGCCGCAGATCGCCTCGCGGATCGCCTTTTCGTCGGTCGGCAGGGTCAGGATCGCCGAATCCTCCAGCAATTCGACGAGGATGCCGCCGGCGCCGATGGTCAGCACCGTGCCGGCGACGGGATCGCGCATCGCGCCGACGATCAGCTCGGCGACCGGTTTCCCCACCATCTTTTCCACGAGGAAGCCGGACGCGACCCCGGCCATGGCTTCCGCCGCATCCAGCACGGCCTTGCGGTCGGCAAGGTTCAGCTTCACCGCGCCGGCTTCCGTCTTGTGCGCGATGCCGAGGCCCTTGAGCACGACGGGGAAGCCGAGCCGTTCGGCGGCGTCGGCGGCGGCTTCCGCCGTGGCGGCCGTCATGCCCTTCGGAACGGGCAGGCCATGGGCGGCGAGCGCCTGCTTGGCCTCGTGCTCGGTGAGCGTGACCGCTTCGCCTGCGCCTTGCGTGGTTTTGAGCAGCGGGGCGGGCAGGGGTTTTTCCCAGGCTTCGCCGATGCCGGCGGCGGCGTCCGCGGCGGCGAGCGCCTCCTCGATGCCGTAGAAGGGTACGACGCCGTTTGCGATCAGCATCTCGGCGGTCGCTTCGGGCATGTTCTCGCCCATGCTGGCGACGATGCCCGCATTCGCTCCCGCTGCCTTCGCGGCGTCGATGACGGCATGGCAGGTGGTGGTCCAGTCGGCGGGATCGCAGCGGTCGAGGCGGGGGAAATCGAGCACCAGGAGGTTCAGGCCGTAACCGCCCTGCATCATCGTCGTGAAGGCGGCGGTCTGCTTCTCGCGGTTGCCCCAGACGAAGGTGTGGTAGTCGAGCGGGTTGGAGATGGTCACCATCTGGCCGAGCGTCTCGCGCAGCGGCTGGCGCTGCTCGGGCTTCAGGTCGCGGTAGACGACCTTCCGCTTCACGCCCGCATCCGCCATCAGCGAGGCCTCGCCGCCCGAACAGGACATAGAGGAGATGTCGAAGTTCGGCAGCGGGCCGGCGACATGCAGCAATTTTAGCGTTTCGAGCAGTTCCGGCAGCGTCTCGACCCGGCCGATGCCGAGGCGGGCAAGCAGCGCCGAGGAGACCGCGTCGTTGCCAGCAAGTGAGGCGGTGTGCGAGACGGTGGCGAGCTGCGCCTGTTCGGACTTGCCGACCTTCAGCGTGACGACGGGTTTTTTCAGCTCGCGGGCGCGAAGGCCGAGCCGTTCCAGCGAGGCGAGGCTGTCGAAGCCCTCGATATGCAGGCCGACGGCGGTGACGCGCGGATCTTCTAAAACCGCGCAGGCAAGGTCGGCAAGGCCGGTCTGCGCCTGGTTGCCGGCGGTCAGGATATAGGCGAGCGGCAGGCCGCGCTGCTGCATGGAGATGTTGCAGGCGATGTTGGAGGACTGCGTGAGGACGGCGACGCCCTTTTCGACGCGCAGCATGCCGTGCTGGTCGGGCCAGAGCAGGGCGCCGTCCAGCATGTTGATGAAGCCGTAGCAGTTGGGCCCGAGGATCGGCATGTCGCCCGCCGCCTCCACCAGCGCCTTCTGGAGATCGTCGCCATCGGCCAGCTCGCTGATGGCTTCGCGAAAGCCCGAGGCATAACAGACCGCGCCGCCGGCGCCGCGGGCCGCGAGATCGCGGATGATGCCGATGGTCAGCTCGCGGTTGACGCCGACGAAGGAGGCATCCGGCGCGCCGGGCAGGTCCGCGACGGAGCGGTAGCACTTGCGGCCGAGGATTTCGTCCTCGCGCGGATGAACCGGCCAGATCTCGCCGGCAAAGCCCATCTTGTCGCACTGGTAGATGACCCGCCGCGCCTCCTTGCCGCCGAAGACGGCGATGGATTTCGGGCGGATGAGGCGGTCGAGGGAGCGGGTCATGGGAGGACCCCTCCCCAACCTCTCCCCACAAGGGGGAGGGGCTTACGGTGCCGCGCCGTTGACGGCTTGAAAAAAGCGCCGCTGCCAGCGGTACCGTCTAGATGGAATGAAGCGGAGCGGCAGGTTAAGTCCCTCCCCCTTGTGAGGAGGGGTTGGGGAGGGGTCTTCATCGCCATCCCCATCCTCAAGCCCCCAGCGGCCGGAGCAGGTCGCGGCTGATGATGTGGCGCTGGATTTCAGAGGTGCCGTCCCAGATGCGCTCGACGCGGGCGTCGCGCCAGAAGCGGGCGAGCGGCAGGTCGTCCATCAGGCCCATGCCGCCGAAGATCTGGATCGCTTCGTCGGTGACGCGGGCGAGCATTTCCGTGGCATAGACCTTGGCCGAGGCGATCTCGCGGTTCGACGGCAGGCCCTGGTCGAGCCGCCAGGCGGCCGAGAGCGTCAGCAGGTCGGCTGCGTCGATCTCGGTGATCATGTCGGCGAGCTTGAAGGAGACGCCCTGGTTCGCGCCGATCGGCTTGCCGAACTGTTTGCGCTCGGCGGCGTAGTTGAGGGCATAGTCGAAGGCGCGGCGAGCTCTGCCGACGGAGGTGGCGGCGACGGTGAGGCGCGTCGCGTAGAGCCAGTCGTTGGCGATGTCGAAGCCCTTGTGCACCTCGCCGAGGATCTGCGAGGAGGGCAGGCGGCATTCGTCGAAATTGAGGATGCAGTTCTTGTAGCCGCGGTGCGAGACGGAATTGTAGCCGTCGCGGATATCGAAGCCCGGCGTGCCGCGGTCGACGAGGAAGCAGGTGATCAGCTTCTTCTTGCCGCGCGGCGTATCCTCCTCGCCCGTCGCGATGAAGACGATGACGAAATCGGCGATGTTGGCATGGCTGATGAAATGCTTGGTGCCGTTGACGACCCAGTCGTCGCCGTCCTGCCTCGCAAAACACTTCATGCCGCGCACGTCCGAGCCCGCGTCCGGCTCGGTCATGGCAAGCGCGTCGAACTTCTCGCCGCTGACGGCCGGCAGCAGGTAACGCTCGCGCTGCTCGTCGTTGCAGGCCATCAGGATGCCCGAGGGGCGGCCGAAGAAGACCGTCAGCGCCATCGAGCCGCGGCCGAGCTCGCGCTCCACCAGCGTGAAGGAGGTATGGTCGAGGCCCGCGCCGCCGACCTCTTCGGGCATGTTGCAGCCGAAGAAGCCGATCTCCTTGCACTTGCGGGCGATCTCCTGGCCGAGTTCCGGCGGCACATGGCCGGTGCGCTCGACCTCGTTCTCATGCGGATAGATTTCCGTTTCGACGAAGGAGCGGACCGTATCCACGATCATCTGCTGTTCGTCGGTGAGTGCGAAATTCATTGAAAAGTCCTCCCGGTATGTCTTTTACGGGAGGTGCGTGTTGTGGCTACCCCCCCTCTGCCCTGCCGGGCATCTCCCCCTCAAGGGGGGAGATTGGTTGTGGCACCGCCTTGCCTCCTGCCGATCTCCCCCCTTGAGGGGGAGATGCCCGGCAGGGCAGAGGGGGGTGGAGGCTTGCGCCTTACGCTTTCCTCTGCCCGACGCTGCGGCCCGCACCTTCCGGCAGGGCCAGCTTCGCATGGGCCTCGGCGATCGGCGCGATCTTCGCCAGCACCTCTGCGGGCGCATCGGCGCTCTTGCCGGCCTTGGAGTCCACATGGACCATCATCTGCTCCGCCGTCGCGATGACGTCGCCGGTGGCGGCGTCGTGGATGCGGGTGAAGAAGTGCAGGCGCTTCCTGTCCGAGGAAAGGAGCTGGAGCGTCGTGTAGAGCGCCTGGCCGAGCTTGCCTTCGCCGAGATGGCGGATGTGGGTTTCCACCGTGTAGTAGCTGTGGCCGGCCTCGACATAGGCGAAATCGACGCCGATGAGGCGGAGCAGCGCGTCCGACGTGTCGCCGAAGAGCTGGAGGTAGCGGTGCTCCGTCATGTGGCCGTTGTAGTCGACCCACGCCGCGTTGACCTTGGTGTCGACGAGACGCAGCGGCTCCGAAGCGGAGACCTCGACTTTCGCCTTGCCGGCCTTGGCCCAGAGGTGTTCCTCGAATTCGGCGAGCAGCTTGCCCGAGCCCCAGCCGCGGCCTTCGTCGCCGGCCTTCAGCGCGTGCATGATGCCGACGAGGTTCTGGTCGCGGATGCGCTCCAGCTCGCGGATGCCGCGCGCGCCGGACTGGGCATCGGACTGACCGGCGATCTTCTCCACCAGCGCGTCGTCGAGGTCTACGACGTCGGTGAGCTTGGTCCAGGGCCAGGAGAGGCAGGGGCCGAACTGGGCGAGGAAGTGGCGCATGCCCGCCTCGCCGCCAGCGATGCGGTAGGTCTCGAACATGCCCATCTGCGCCCAGCGCATGCCGAAGGAATAGCGGATCACGTCATCCAGCGTTTCCGTGTCGCAGATGTCGTCCTTGATCAGCCACAGGCCTTCGCGCCAGACGGCTTCGAGCAGGCGGTCGCCGACGAAGGCCTCGATTTCCTTGTTGATGATCACGCCCTTCATGCCGATGGGGGCGAGCTTGGCCTTGGCGTCTTCCAGCACGGCACGGGAGGTCTTCTGGCCTCCGACGAGCTCGGCGAGCGGCAGCAGGTAGACGGGGTTGTAGGGATGGGCCACGAACAGGCGCTCGGGGTGCTTCATGTCGCGCTGGAGATCGGTCGGCATCAGGCCCGACGTGGAGGAACCGATCAGCGCATCGGGTCTTGCGGCCGCGTCGATCTGGGTGAGCACGCCGCGCTTCAGCTCCAGCCGCTCGGGCACGCTTTCCTGAATCCAGTCAGCGTCTTGCACGGCCTCTTCCAAGCTCTTGCAGAAGATGACCTTGCCTTTCGGCGGCAGCGGCGCCATGGTGAGCATGCCATAGGCGCGCTCCGCATTGGCCATGACCTCGCCGATGATACGCTCGGCTTCCGGATGCGGATCGAAGACCTTGACGTCGATGCCGGCGAGCGCGAAGCGCGCGACCCACGCCCCCCCGATGACGCCGCCGCCGACACAGGCTGCCTTGTTGATGGTGCTCATGCTCATGCGTTCCCTCGTATTTTTCTCGGTGTGGGGCGGCTCCCCCTCATCTGCCTGCCGGCACCTTCTCCCCGAGGGGAGAAGGGACTTGTGGCAAAGCCCCGGCCTTTCTCCCTTCTCCCCAGCGGGGAGAAGGTGCCCGAAGGGCGGATGAGGGGGGCTCTCGTCCGTCAGCCGCGCGGCGCGCGCTTTGTCAGTTTCAGCTTCTCGCGCACTTCGGCCGGGCCGATGACGCGGGCGCCCATGCTTTCGATGATGTTGACGGCCTTGTCGACGAGCTGCGCATTGGTGGCGAGCTGGCCCTTGCCGACATAGAGGTTGTCCTCGAGACCGACGCGGACATTGCCGCCGGCAAGCACGGCCGCGGCCGGATAGGCCATGGCGTTGCGGCCGATGGAGAAGGCCGAGAAGGTCCAGTTGGCGGGCACGTTGTTGACCATCGCCATATAGGTGTTGAGATCGTCGGGCGCGCCCCACGGAATGCCCATGCAGAGCTGAATCAGCACCGGGTCCTCGATCAGGCCTTCTTCCACGAGCTGCTTGGCGAACCAGAGATGGCCGGTGTCGAAGGCTTCGATCTCGGGCCGCACGCCAAGGTCCGTCATCATCTTGGCCATGGCGCGCAGCATGGACGGCGTGTTGGTCATCACGTAGTCGCCGAGCGAGAAGTTCATCGTGCCGCAGTCGAGCGTGCAGATTTCCGGCAGACATTCGGCGACGTGGGACACGCGCTCAGTGGCGCCGGCCATGTCGGTGCCGTTGGGGTTCAGCGGCAGGGGCTGCTCGGTGTTGCCGAAGATCATGTCGCCGCCCATGCCGGCGGTGAGGTTGAGCACGACGTCCACCTCGGCGTCGCGAATGCGCTCGGTCACCTCGCGGTAGAGGTTGTTGCGCCGGCTCGGCGCACCGGTTTCCGGATCGCGGACGTGGCAGTGCACGACGGCGGCGCCGGCCTTTGCGGCCTCGATGGCCGATTCGGCGATCTGTTTCGGCGAGCGCGGCACATGGGGGGATTTGCCGGCGGTGTCGCCGGAGCCGGTGACGGCGCAGGTGATGAAGACGTCACGGTTCATGGCTAAGGGCATTGTCGTTCTCCCGGTATTCTCGTTGGAACCATTACGAGCCAAGAGAAGGCGTAGTGCTTTCACTTTTCGGATCCATCCTTGACAATTCGAGAGATAGAAAAGCAGGATTGCGCCATGCTCGATCCCTCTTCCGATACGCTCGACATCGACATTCTCGTGCTGCCCGAGACGAACCTCATCCTCGTCGCCTCGGTCATCGAACCCCTGCGCGCGGCCAACCGCATCTCCGGCCAGGACCTATACCGCTGGCGCATCTTTTCGCCGGACGGCCAGCCGATCGAGACGCGCAGCCGTATTCCCGTTCCGGTCGACGGTGTGTTCCGGCCGGAGAAGGAGGTTTTCCCGCTCTTCGTGCTCTCGTCCTATCAATGGCAGATGAGTGCGACGCCTCTGTTGCGGCGCCAGCTTTCGCAGACGGCGCGTCACCGCACGATGATGGCCGGCATCGAATCGGGCAGCTGGCTGCTGGCCGAGGCGAGCCTGCTCGACGGCCATTCGGTGACGATCCACTGGGAGGACATGGAGGAATTCGCCTCCCGCTATCCGCAGATCGCCGTGATGCGCGAGCGCTACGTCATCGACGGCAAGCGCGTCACCACCGGCGGCTCGCTGCCGACGCTCGACCTGATGCTGGAGATCATCCGCCGGCGGCAGGGCTATTCGCTGGCGCTGGAGGTCTCGCGCCTCTTCATCTACGAGCACGAGCGTACCGGCGGCCTTCTGCAGGTGCCGGCGCTCGGCAACATGCGCGTCGCCGACCAGCGCGTCGGCCAGGCCGTGCGGCTGATGGAGGAGACGGTGGATGCGCCGCTGACGCTGACGCGGCTGGCAAGGCGCGTCGGGATCAGCGCCCGGCACCTCCAGGACCTTTTCCAGGAATCGATGGGCGTCGCCCCGCACCAGCACTATCTGGCGCTCCGCCTCAACGCGGCGCGGCGCAAGGTCATCGAGACCAGGTCCGAATTCGCCGATATCGCCGCGCTCACCGGCTTCAATTCCTCCTCCGCCTTCTCGCGCAGCTATCGCGCGCACTATCACGAAAGCCCGACGGAGACGCGGCGGCGGCTGCGGACCGGCGCTAAGAACTAGTTTTCCCAAGCAGCCGCATCATCGTCTCGGCAGCCTGCCGCGACAGGGCATCGCGCGGCCAGACGAGGCTGAGCGATTGCTGGTATGCCGGGTCGAGCGGCAGCAAGGTCGGCGGAGGGCTGATATTGGCGACGGAATGTTCGGGCAGGACCGAGAGATGGCCGTGGTCCAGCACGAGGTTGATGATAACGGGGATCGAATCGACCTCGACCAGCGTCAGCCGCGCCCGCTCGGCTGGGGAGAGCGTCGCCTCCAGGAAGCGGTCCGTCATCTGCCGCAGGCCGCTGCGCGGGCTCGGTACGGCGATGGGATGGCGGCACAGCAGGGCGGCCAAATCCTGCGGCCCGGCCTCGCCGAGGGTGCGCGGGGCGGCGAGCGCCAGTTGTGAGCGGCCGATCAGGCTGCCCTCGAACTCGGCGGGATAGTGGTCGGTGTCGAGCAGGATCAGGTCGAACCGGCGGTTCTTGAGGCCGGAGACGAGCTCGTCCGCCGTGGTGGAGGACAGGAAGAGCGGCTGGCGGGGCCGTACCGCGCGCCACTCGACGGCAAGGCGGGCGAGCGTGGCGGCGATCTCGCTTTCATGGCCGAAGGGAATGACCGTGCCGAGCCGCCAGGTGGCGGCGCTGCGGCGGAAGCGCTCGGCGGCGGCGGCCGAAAGCGCATCCCAGGCCACGCCGATACGCTCGGCAAGGCCGAGGGCCTCCAGGCCCGCCGGCGTGCAGCTTATGCCGGCCGCAGAACGGGCGAGCAGCTTGCAGCCGACCGCCTCCTCCAGATGGCTGAGCTGGCGCGTGAGCTGCGGCTGGCCGAGGCCGAGGGTTTTTGCCGCGGCGTTGATGCTGCCGGCCCGCGCCGCCGTGACGAAGCGGGCGAGGGCGGCGAGCGATATGGCGGGCGGCGCCCGCGAGGCATCGCCGAGCGCGGTGAGCGCCGCGGCGGCGCGGGCGATCTCGGCAAAGCGCGGCAGGCGGCCCTCGGCGTCGAGCGTCGGCACGAGGGCCTGTCCGTCGCGCCGCACCAGCGGCACGGACAGCACGGCCTCGACACGACGAAGCGCGGCGCTGGCGCTGGAGGCCGGGCGGCCGGCCGCCGAGGCCGCCCTGCGGATGCCGCGTTCCTCCAGAATGCTGTGCACAAGGCAAAGGGTGGATAGATCCATGGCGGGGCCTAGGGTTTTCTCGTCTGTTCGGCTTGTAGCATGAACCGTACGGATTTTGGGATATACGCTCGGCGCGCGTTCCGCATAACATCCACGTTGAAAAACAGGCTTTCCCAAAATGCTCGCTTCCGCCGACATGCTCTATCTCACCGGTCAACCGCTCGACTTCGCGACCCTCGAAGCGATCGGCGCGGGAACGCGGCGCGCCGTCGCCTGCGAGATCGGCATGGGGCGTGTCGATACGGCGCGCCATGTCATCACCGACCGCCTCGCCACCGGCCTGCCGATCTACGGCGCCAATACCGGCGTCGGCTCGATGAAGGACAAGCTCTGGACGGCGGACGACCTGCTCGAATTCAACAACAACCTCGTCAAGGCGCATCATTTCGGCACCGGCGAACCTTTCAACCTGCCGATCGTGCGCAAGGCGATGGCCATCCGCATCAACACCGCGCTCGGCGGCTATTCGGGCTGCAGCCCGGAGCTGATCGACGCCTTCCTGGCGCTGCTGGAAAAGGATGTCGTGCCGGTCGTGCGGCGCCATGGTTCGATGGGCTGCGCCGATATCGGCCTGATGGGGCAGATCGCGGCGGTGCTGACCGGCGAGGGCGAGGCGTGGTACGGCGGCGAACGCCTGCCGGCGACGGAAGCGCTGAAGCGCGCCGGCCTCAACCCCTACCGCATGCAGCCGCGCGACGCGCTGGCTGCGCTCAGCGTCAACGCCATCTCGCACGCCGCCGCCGCCAATGTGGTGCGCGAGGCGGCCAAGGCGATCCGCAACCTCATGGTGACGGGCGTGCTGTCCTCGCTGGCGCTCGGCGCCTCGGCCGATCCGTGGCGGGTCGCCGCGCGGCTCTCCGCCCATGGCGAGGCGCTGGCCGGCACCTGGTTCGAGGCACAGGCCGCCTCGGGCAATTGGCCCAAACCCTCGGCGATCCACGATCCGCTCAGCCTGCGCATGACCGCGCAGGTCTTCGGCGCCTGCCTCGACACGCTGATGAATGCGGCCGAGCGCATCGTCGAGGCGACGGCGCAGTCGGACGACAATCCGGTCGTGCTGGACAATCACGTCATGGCGTCCGGCGGCTCGCTGCCGCTGTCGACCACGCTCTATGTCGAGGCGGCACAGACCGGCTTTGCCCATCTCGCCCGCAACGTGCTGAACCGCTGCGTGCTGCTTGCCAACGGCGTTCGCCGCAACCTGCCGGTCAATCTCGTCGCGCCCGGCGAGGCGGCGACCGGCTTCGGGCCGCTCCTCAAGCTCGCCGTCGAGCTCTACATGCGCATCCAGTCGCTGGCCGTGCCGATCTCGGCGCAGTCCATCGTCGTCGCCGGCGGGCTGGAAGAGGAGGCGACCTTCCTGCCGCTCATCGTCGAGCGCATGGAAAGCCAGGTGCGGGACCTGCGCCAGCTCGCCGCGCTCGAAGCCATGCTGTCCGCACAGGCGATCGACCTGGCCGGCGACAATGTCGAGGGGGTAGCGCTTGTCGCCTACCAGCGCACGCGGGCGATCAGCCCGTTCTACCGCAAGGACCGGCCGCTTTCGGCCGAGATCGAGGCGCTCGACCGCGACCTTGCCAGCCCCGAGGCGCTTGCCGCCTTCGTCGCGGCCGCGCCCATGGCGGATTTCGACGCTTTCTTTGCCCTCAAGCCCTGACGGAGACAGGCAATGGCCGATTTCGATCTCGTTCTCAAAGGCACAGTGGTCCTTGCGGACCGCATCGTCGAAGGCGGCCATGTCGTGGTTCGGGACGGCAAGGTGGTGCATGTCGGGCAGGGCGTGATGCCGGCCGCCAGGGAACGGCACGACCTTTCCGGCGCACTGATCCTGCCGGGCGCCATCGATGCGCAGGTCCATTCCCTGTCGCAGAAGAACCAGGAGGATTTCCTCTGGTCGACGCGCTCGGCCGCGGCCGGCGGCGTGACGACCATCGTCGACATGCCCTATGACGAGGGCAATCTCGTCTCATCGGCGGAAGCCGTGAAGCGCAAGGTCGACCACGCTTCGCCGCAGGCGCGCGTCGATTTCGCGCTCTACGGCACGGTCGACCCGGAGGAGGGGCCGGCGCGCATCGGCGAGATGGTCGAGGCGGGCGTCGCGGCCTTCAAGTTCTCCACCTTCGGCACGGACCCGAAGCGTTTTCCGCGCATTCCCGCCGCGCTGCTGGAGGATTGCTTCCGCGCCATCGCGCCGACCGGGCTGACGGCCGGCGTGCACAACGAGGACGACGAGGCGGTGCGCGCGGCGATAGCCAAGGTGAAGGCCGCCGGCATCACGGATTACCGCGCGCACGGCCTGTCGCGCCCGCCGCTGACGGAACTGCTCGCCTCCAACCAGATCTACGAGACGGGCGCGCAGACCGGGTGCCCGGCGCATGTGGTGCATTGCTCGCTCGGCCGTGGCTACGAGATCGCGAGCGCCTACCGGGCGCAGGGTTTTCGCGCGACCATCGAATGCTGCATCCACTACCTGACGCTCGACGAGGAGAACGACGTCGCGCGGCTCGGCGGCAAGGCGAAGATCAATCCGCCGATCCGCCCGCGCGCCGAGGTGGAAAAGCTCTGGCGGCATGTCGCCGAGGGCAATGTCACGCTGGTTTCCACCGACCATGTAAGCTGGTCGGAGGACCGCAAGACCAATCCGGACATGCTGGCCAATGCATCGGGCGTGCCGGGGCTGGAGGTCATGGTGCCGCTCTTCGTCAAGGGCGCGCTGGAGCGCGGCATTCCGCTGACGCGCGCCGCCGAGCTGATGACACTGAATCCCGCCCGCCACTTCCGGCTGGATCACGTCAAGGGCGCGCTGGAGGTCGGCAAGGATGCCGACATCACCGTGCTGACGCCTGAGCCCTACACCTACGACGCTGCGGAAAGCGGCCACAACGTCGTCGGCTGGTCGCCCTATCAGGGCATTCGCCTGCCGTGGCGCGTCTCGGCGACCTGGCTGCGCGGAAAGCTCGCTTTCGACGGCAAGGACGTGCTTGCCGAGCCGGGCACCGGCGCCTTCGTGCGGCCGTTGCCGACGCTCGTTTGCGCCGGTGCGCGCTGATGGCCCGCGCAAGCAACCTGCCGGTCGATCCCGCCCGTATCGGGGATGTGATCGACGGGCTCGCCGGGCTCACCGAGCCGGGCCGGCCCTATACGCGGCGTGCCTTCACCGCTCAATTCCCGGCGGGGCGGGATTTTCTCCGCGACAGGTTTCAGGCCGCGGGGCTCGAGACGCGCATCGACGCGGCGGGCAATCTCGTCGCCCGGCGGCCGGGCCGGAAGCCGGGCCTCGGCACGATCATGCTCGGCTCGCATTCCGACACAGTGCCGGACGGCGGTCGCTACGACGGCATTGCCGGCGTCGCGGTGGCGCTGGAGGTGGCGCGCGCGCTGTCGGACCAGGGCATCGAACTCGATCACGATCTCGAAGTGGTCGATTTCCTTGCTGAGGAAGTGTCGATCTTCGGCGTCTCCTGCATCGGCAGCCGCGGCATGGCCGGCGTTTTGCCGCAGGAATGGCTGACGCGCGAGAGCGGCGGCCTGACGCTGGAACAGGGCATTCGCGACGCGGGCGGCGATCCCGCGCGTATTGCCGCCGAGGCGCGCAAGGATATCGCGGCCTTCCTCGAACTGCATATCGAGCAGGGGCCGGTGCTGGAGACGGAAAAGCGCGACATCGGCGTTGTGACTGCAATCGCCGGGATCACGCGCATCGAGATCGTCGTCGAGGGCCGGGCCGATCATGCCGGCACGACGCCGATGGGAAATCGGGCCGATGCGCTCGCCGCCGCGGCGCGGCTGGTGACGGGCATCGAGGCGCTGGCGAAATCGTTTTCCGAAGGGGCGGGGCATTTCACCGCGACGGTGGGCGAGTTCTCCATCGAGCCGAACGCCGCCAATGTGGTTCCCTCCCGCGCGCGCCTGCTGATCGATGCGCGGGCGGAAGAGCGCACGACCATGGATGTCTTCGCCGCCTCCGTGGAGCAACTGGCGGAGCAGACCGCGCGCGAGACGGGAACCGTCATCGCGCCGCCGCGCCGCATCTCCGACAACATGCCGACGCCGGGTGATGCGCTGCTGCTCGACGTGCTGGACGCCGCCTGCGAGACGGCGGGCGCGAGTCACCGTCGTATGGCCTCCGGTGCCGGACACGACACGGCCTTCATGGCCAAGGTGACGCGGGCGGCGATGATCTTCGTGCCGTGCCTTGGCGGGCGCAGCCATGCGCCGGAAGAGTTCGCCGAGACGGACGACATCGCACTCGGCGCGGCGGTGCTTCTCAGCGCAGTGATTCAACTCGACGGAAAACTTCAAAAAGTGATTCAGGAGGGCGCCTGATGGGCCGGATTCTAAAGGAAAAAGACGTCGAGGCCGCGGTCAAGGGCGGCTCGGTCTATGCGGCCGGCGGCGGCGGCTGGGCGGACCATGGCCGCATGCTCGGCTATGCCGCGGTCTCTATCGGCAAGCCGGAGCTGGTCTCCATCGACGAGCTTTCCGATGACGACTGGGTGGCGACGGCGGCGGCCATCGGCGCGCCGGCCTCGACCACGCCCTGGGAAATGCGCGGCGTCGACTATGTGAAGGCGGTGGAGCTTCTGCAGGAGGCGCTGGGCGAGAAGGTCGCCGCGCTGATGGTGGGGCAGAACGGCAAGTCCTCGACGCTGAACGGCTGGCTGCCGTCGGCCATCCTCGGCACCAAGGTGCTGGATGCCGTCGGCGACATGCGCGCGCATCCGACCGGCGACATGGGTTCGATCGGCATGGCGGGCTCGCCCGAGCAGATGATCCAGACGGCCGTCGGCGGAAACCGCGAGGAGAACCGCTATATCGAGCTTGTGGTGCGCGGCGCGACCGCGAAGGTCTCGCCGATCCTGCGCACGGCGTCCGACATGTCCGGCGGCTTCATCGCCTCCTGCCGCAACCCGCTGCGCGCCTGCTATGTGCGCAAGAATGCGGCGCTCGGCGGCATCTCGCTCGCGTTGAAGCTCGGCGAGGCGATCATCGCGGCCGAGGGCAGGGGCGGTTCGGCGATCATCGACGCCATCGTCGAGACGACCGGCGGCTCGATCCTTTCCGAGGGCACGATCACCGACAAGTCGGTGGTCTATACCAAGGAAGCCTTCGACATCGGCACGGTGACGCTCGGCACGGGCGACAGCGCGACGGTGCTGCATGTCATGAACGAATATATGGCGGTGGAATCGGCAGACGGCAGGCGCCTTGCCACGTTCCCCGACGTCATCACCACGCTCTCGCCGGAGGGCGAACCGCTCAGCGTCGGCCAGCTCGAAGTCGGCATGAAGATCTTCGTGCTGCACGTCCCCAAGACGATCATTCCGCTCGCCTCCAGCGTGCTCGACCCGACGGTCTATCCGTCCGTGGAAAAGGCGATGGGGATCGAGCTGGCGCGGTATGCGCTTGGCAGCTAAGTGCGTTGCCCCTCACCCTAACCTTCTCCCCGCTTGCGGGGAGAAGGTGCCGGCAGGCGGATGAGGGGCAGCGCCCCGCGAAACGAACAGGAGACGACCATGCCCAGACCGAACCCGCGTCACCCGAACTACCCGATCCCGAGCGGCCCGGTGCTGCGCGCAAAAGGCTGGCGGCAGGAGGCGTTGCTGCGCCTGCTGGAAAACGTGCTGTCGGTCGGCGAGGACCCGGACAATCTCATCGTCTATGCCGCGCTCGGCAAGGCGGCGCGCAACTGGGCGGCGCACAAAGCCATCGTCAAGGCGCTCACGGAGATGGACGAGGACCAGACGCTGGTCATCCAGTCCGGCAAGCCGGTCGGCCTGCTCAAGACCCATGCGAAGGCGCCGCTGGTCATCATGGCGAACTGCAACATCGTCGGGCAGTGGGCGAAGGCTGAGGTGTTCTACGAGCTCCAGCGCAAGGGGCTGATCTGCTGGGGCGGGCTGACGGCCGGTGCCTGGCAGTATATCGGCAGCCAGGGCGTCATCCAGGGCACCTATGAAATCTTCATGCGCATCGCGGAAAAGCGCTTCGATGGCAGCCTTGCCGGCCGCTTCATCCTGACCGCCGGCCTTGGCGGCATGGGTGGTGCGCAGCCGCTTGCCGGCCGTATGGCGGGCGCGGCGATCCTCTGCGTCGATATCGACCCGGCGCGCGCGGCGGCCCGCAAGGCCGTCGGCTATCTCGAACATGTCGCTCCGGACCTCGATACGGCGCTTTCGATGATCGATGAGGCGGTGAACGAAAAGCGCGCCACCTCGATCGGCCTTGTCGGCAACGCGGCGGAAATCTACCCGGAGATCGCCCGGCGCGGCATCGTGCCCGACATCGTCACCGACCAGACGTCGGCGCACGACCTCGTCTACGGCTACGTGCCGAAGGGCATGAGCCTCGATCAGGTGAAGGGCCTGCGCGACGACGGGCAGGGGCAGTTGATGGCGGCGAGCCGCGCCTCCATCGTCGAGCATGTCTCGGCCATGCTGGAGTTCCAGAAAAGGGGTTCGGAAGTCTTCGACAACGGCAACCTCATCCGCACCCAGGCGCGGGAAGGCGGCGTCGACAATGCCTTCGACATCCCGATCTTCACCGAGGCCTATCTGCGGCCGCTCTTCGCGCGCGCCATCGGCCCGTTCCGCTGGATGGCGCTGTCGGGCGAAGAGAGCGACATCGCCCGCATCGACGATCTCGTGCTGGAGATGTTCCCCGACAACCGCATCGTCACCAACTGGATCCGGCTTGCGCGCGAGAATGTGCCGTTCGAGGGCCTGCCGGCACGCATCGCCTGGCTCGGCCATGGCGAGCGCACGGCGCTGGCGCTGGCGGTCAACAAGCTGGTCGCGGCGGGCGAGCTGAACGGGCCGATCGCCTTTTCGCGCGACCATCTCGATGCCGGCGCGATGGCGCATCCCAACATCATGACGGAGCGCATGAAGGACGGCTCGGACGCCATCGCCGATTGGCCGCTGCTCGACGCCATGCTGCTTTCCTCCTCCATGGCCGATCTCGTCGTCGTCCATTCCGGCGGCGGCGGCTATGCAGGCTACATGACGAGCTGCGGCGTGACGCTGGTCGCCGACGGCACGGCTGACGGCGCGGAGCGGCTGGAGCACGCTCTGACGAACGACACGTCGCTCGGCGTCATCCGCTATGCGGATGCGGGCTACGAGGATTCGTTCGACGAGATCGAGAAGAAGGGCATCGGCTACGTGAAGATCGGCAATGCTTGAGAGGCGGAATGCTGTTCAAGGCGAAAGTGCTTGAAGGGATCGCGAGCGGCGCGGTGACGGTCGCCTTTCGGCGGTGGACCAGGCCGACCGTCCGGGCCGGCGGCACCTTGCGGACCGCCGTGGGCGTTCTTGCCATTGACAGCGTCGAGACCCTTCCGCTTGAAGCCATTTCCAACACCGACATCCGCGCGGCCGGCTATGCCTCCCGCGCGGCGCTGGAGCGCGACCTTCGGCCGGAGGGTTCGCTGTACCGCATCGCCTTTCATGTCGCGGGCGAGGATCCGCGGGAAAAACTGCGCGAAAACGATACGCTCGATGCGGCCGAAACCGCTGCCCTCGAAGGGCAGCTTGCGCGGCTCGACCGCACGAAGCCCTGGACCCGCGCCGTTCTTTCCCTGATCGCCGAAAGGGACGGGCACACCGCCACCGAGATGGCGGAACGGCTCGGCGTGGAGAAGCTGGTGCTCAAGCGAAAGATCAGGCAGCTCAAGGATTTGGGGCTGACGGAAAGCCTTGCCGCCGGCTACCGGCTTTCGCCGCGCGGACGGGCGTTCCTTGATGGCAATCGTCAAGGAACATGAACTCGCCGAGCCTAACTACCTGAAATGTCGAGGTCGGCCGTAAACTTTGCATTTAACATTTCGCGGTAATCTTCCGTTAGTAATTCCGTCCATGTGTCGAAAGGGCGGGGCTTCGGTTAGTTTTGCGTGCGAGTGCCTATGCGTCTTTCGGTCCTTACAGCGGTCCTCCTCGGTTGCGCTTCCCTCGTTGGGTGCGCCTCGAGCTCGAGCCCGGAAACCGTCCTTGCGATCAAGCCATCGCGCGAGACGACGAGTTCGGTCACCAAGGGCGGCGGCCCGGTTCCCGAAGTCGCGGTCGGCCAAAGCCAGGTGAAGGCGGACGATGCGCAGGAAATGCTCGCCTGGGCCGGGCCGGTGCCGGAAACCCAGGTTTTCGAAAGCGTGGCCAAGAAGGCGGCGATCCCGGCAGACCGTCCCGCCGAGGCGGTGATCGGGGATGAGCCGTTGACGGAAGGCCGTTCGCGCAAGGGCTCTCGCGTCTACAGCCAGCGGTTCCGCGATGCCCACCCCATCAATTTCGGCAAGCGCGCGCCGAAGCACTACCAGGTGCACGGCGTCGACGTCTCGCGCTGGCAGGGCGACATCGACTGGATGAAGCTGCGCACGCAGGGCGCCAACTTCGCTTTCATCAAGGCGACCGACGGCGGCGACCATCTCGACCCGATGTTCCAGAAGAACTGGCGTCGGGCCAAGGAGGCGGGCATCAGGCGGGGCGCCTACCATTTCTTCTACTGGTGCCGCGTCGCAAGCTCGCAGGCCGAATGGTTCATCCGCAACGTGCCGAAGGATCCCGATGCGCTGCCGCCGGTCATCGACGCCGAATACAACGGCGAATCGAGCTGCAAAAAGCGGCTGACGCGCGCACAGTATGTCGAGAAGATTCAGGTCTTCTCCGATATGCTGGAACGCCACTACGGCAAGCGGCCGATCATCTATACGGCGCCAGACTTCTATGCAGACAACCTTTCGGGTGAACTCAAGAACCATCCGTTCTGGCTGCGCTCCGTCGCCGCCCATCCCTCCAAGCGCTATCCGAACCGCCGCTGGCTGTTCTGGCAGTATTCGGGATCGGGCCTGTCGCACGGCGTCGACGGCAAGATCGACCTCAATGTCTTCTCGGGCAGCGTCAACGACTGGCACAACTGGCTGAACGGCCAGTCCTGAGCGCGCGAGAGGCGGTTTATTTCCGCTTTTGCGGGTAGATCGTTTCGCCGCGCTTCAGCATCTCCACGAAGGCGTCGATCCTGCGCTTGCGGGCAGCTTCCGTCTTGAGGTTGTGGATGCGGAAGGCAAGGGCGAAGCGGTTCTGCTCCGTCAGCCTGCCGAGCATGTCCTTCGCCGCCGGCTCCGCGTCGATGGCGGCCTGAAGGTCGGGCGGTATCGCCAGGTCCTTGCCGCTGCCATAGGCCTTGTCCCAGCGGCCATCCACCTTGGCGGCCTCGACATGCTTCATTCCGTGCGCGGTCATCCGGCCGTCCTCGACCAGCCGTCCGACCGTCTCGACGTTCTTCTTGCTCCACACGCTCTTGCGTCCGCGCGGACTGTAGCGCTGGAAAAAGCTCTTCTCGTCCAGCCCCTTGCGGATGCCATCGATCCAGCCCCAGCAGAGCACCACCTCGATCGCCTCTTCCGGCGTGATGGACGCAAGGCCCGAGCCGCGTTTGTGGACCTTGATCCAGACCTCGGGCGCACGGTCGTGGTTCTCGCCGAGCCAGCGGTAGAAGGTTTCCTGATCGGGAAATTCGCGGACATGGGCGGGGTCGATTTCCACAGGCGCCATCGTGTTTTCCTCCGGATATCGGGCCGGGCGTGACTGCTTTGCATCTGTCGGAAAGAACGCGTGGCCGATGCCGAAGATGTGATGCTCCTGCTTCTTGCCAGCCTGCTTGCGCTTTGGCTAGCCATCGGCCTCAACGGTTTTTCCATGGAGTAGTATCGAGAATGCCTACGGTGTGCACATTGTCGCGCAGAGCCTTTTTCCTTGGCGCCGCCGCGACGCTCGCGGGATGCGCAACCACGGAGACTTCGGTCAAGAATGCACCGGTTCCCCAGAAGGTCAGCTATCCGATCGTGCCGGCAACGGACGATGAACTGGCGGTGCGCTATGCCGCGGTGGAAGATGGCGGCCATCTCATTCCGGCCATTCCCTACAGGGAAATCGATCCGAAATACTACCGCCAGCGCGTGAAGGATCCGACCGGCGAGACGCCTGGCACGGTGGTCGTCGATACGCCCGGCCGCTTCCTCTATGTCGTGGAGCCGGGCGGCACGGCGATGCGCTACGGCGTCGGCATCGGCCGCGAAGGCTTTGCCTGGGAAGGCGAGGGCATCATCCACTGGCGCCAGCCCTGGCCGCGCTGGAAGGTGCCGGCGGACATGATCGCGCGCACGCCGAGCCTTGCGAAATACTCCGTCGAGAACGGCGGCATGGAGCCGGGTATAAAGAACCCGCTCGGCGCGCGGGCGCTCTATATCTTCCAGAACGGCAAGGACACGCTCTACCGCCTGCACGGCTCGCCGGACTGGAAGTCGATCGGCAAGGCGACCTCCTCGGGCTGCGTGCGGCTCATCAACCAGGATGTGCTCGATCTCTACAAGCGCGTGCCCTATCACGCGCGCATCGTGGTGCATCAGGGGGCGATGTCGCCGTCTGTTTGAGCTAGACCACGGTCTCCCCGCCGTCGACCACGAGGATCTGGCCGGTCATGTAGCTTGACCGGTCGGAGACGAGGAAGAGGATCGGTTCGGCGATCTCCTCCACATCCGCCCATCGCCCCATGGGCACCTTCTCCCTGATATAGGCCTCGATCGCCCCGCGCCCGCCCATCTGCTCGATGAAGGGCGCGTTGAAGGGCGTATCGACCCAGCCGGGGCAGAGCGCGTTGACGCGGATGCCGAGCCCGGCATAGTCGCCGGCCATCTGCCGCGTCATGGCGATGACCGCATGCTTCGTGGTCGTGTAGGCGATCATCTCGCGGTCGTAGAGCACGCCGGAGGAGGAGGCGGTGTTGAGGATGACGCCCTTGCCCTGCGCCCGCATGGCCGGCATGACGAGGCGGGCGGCCATCAGATGGGCGCGCACATTGAGGTTCCAGGACAGGTCCAGCCCGTCGAGCGGCACGTTTTCAAGATCGCCTGCGACCTGCGCGCCGGCGTGGTTGTGCAGGATGTCGATGCGCCCGTGGCGGGAAAGCACCGCGGCCACCGCCATCTTCAGTTCCACGTCGTCGGTGACGTCGACGATGACGGCCTCCGCCTTGCCGCCGTCGGCGCGGATGAAATCGACGGTCTCGCCCGCCCGCGTCTCGTCGAGATCGGCGACGCACACAGTCGCGCCCTCGCGCGCCATGATGCGCGCACCCGCCCGGCCGATGCCGGAGCCTGCTCCGGTGACGATGGCGACGCGGTTCTTCAGGATCATCGGTTATTCTCCGGCAGGGGATTTCGTCTTTTCCCGCATCAGCAGGCGGGCAATGAGGATTAGCAGCAGCGAGGCGACGAGCACCATGGTCGCGATGGCGTTGACCTCCGGCGTCACGCCGCGGCGGATGGAGGCGAAGACGTAGATCGGCAGCGTCGTCTTCGAGCCCGCGACGAAGAAGGCCACGATGAAATCGTCGAAGGAGAAGGTGAAGGCGAGCAGGAACCCGGCCAGCACCGAGGGCAGGATCTGCGGCAGCACGATATCGCGGAAGGTGGTGAGCGGCGTCGCGTAGAGATCGGCGGAGGCCTCGACGATGTCGCGCCCGAGCGTGGCGATGCGTGCCTTCACGATCATGGTTACGAGCGCCATGGTGAAGAGGCCGTGCGCGGCGATGATCGAGCCGTAGCCGAGGCCGAGCTGCGGCGGCTTGTCGCCCGGCCAGAGGCCGGCGATGGCCGGATTGACGATGCCGAAGACGGCGACCAGCGCGACCAGCGTCGCGATGCCGATGACGACGCCCGGCACGACGATGGCGGCGGCGAGCAGGCCGTCGAAGACGGCGCGGGTGCGCGCGCCTAGCCGTTCGAGGCCGAGGGCGGCCATGGTGCCAAAGACGGCGGCGAGTGTGGCGCTGACGACGGCGATGATCAGGCTGTTCTGCAGCGCCGTGACGAGGAACGGATTGGCGAGCGCCTTGCCGTACCATTGCGTCGAGAAGCCGGTGAACTCGCTGGCACTGCGTCCCGCATTGAAGGAGAACAGCACGACCAGCGCGATCGGCGCGTAGAGGAAGAGATAGACGGCGGTGATCAGGGCGCGCATCAGACGAGGTCCACCTGTCTCGTGCCGGAAATGCGCCAGGCGATGCGCATGGCGACCATTAGCACCACCACGACAATGGCGACCAGCGTAACGGCGATGGCCGAGCCGAACGGCCAGTTGCGCGATTGCAGGAAGAGATCGACCAGCGCGTTGCCGATGAAGAACACCTTGCCGCCCCCGAGAAGCTGCGGGATGAGATATTCGCCGAGCAGCAGGATGGTGACGAGCGCGACGCCCGTCATGACGCCCGGCAGCGAGAGCGGCAGGGTGACCGAGAAGAAGGTCGAGACCGGCTTCGCGCCGAGATCGGCCGAGGCTTCGAGCAGACGGCGGTCGAGCTTTTCGAGGCTGACATAGATCGGCATGATCATCAGCGGCAGGTAGCCGTAGACGATGCCGAGCAGCACGGCGCCCGGCGTGTTGAGCAGGCGTACGTCCGCAATGCCGATCATGTCGAGGAGGCTCGGGATGCCGCGCGAGCCGAGGATGTACATCCAGGCATAGGTGCGCACGAGAAGGCTCGTCCAGAAGGGCACCACGACCAGCGAGACAAGTAGCAGCCGGTGGCGTGGGCTTGCCTTGACGGCGAGGTAATAGGCGGTCGGATAGGCGACCAGCAGGCAGAGGAAGGCGCCCGCCGGCGCCAGCATCAGCGTGTTCCAGTAGGCGGCGGAACGGGCCGGCAGGTTGGCGTATTGCGCGAAGGTGAACGCCGCCTGATAGCCGCCCGCCGGTCCGCGCTCGCCGACGGAAAAGACCAACATGGCGATGAAGGGCAGCACGAGGAAGACGAACAGCCAGAGGGACGCGGGCGCCAGCAGCGCCGTCGTCACCAGCCGTCTTTTCGTCGTCATCGTCAGGGGCATTGCGTTTGTCCTCTTGCGAATAGTGGACCGGGAGAGGTGGGTGTGGCGCCCCCCTCTGGCCTGCCGGCCATCTCCCCCTCAAGGGGGGAGATTGGATGTGGCGATGCTCCGCCCATCTCCAGCGTCGATGATGAAGCAGGGTTCCCGCCCCCTGCTGATCTCCCCACTTGAGGGGGAGATGGCCGGCAGGGCAGAGGGGGGTATTACGCCGACTTGAACCGCGCCATCAGCTCCGCGCGGGCCGGGTCGGTCAGCGTCACGGCCGCGCCGAATTCGAGCGGGGTCAGGGCGGCCTCGTCCGGGTAGACGATCTTGTTGCCGGTGATTTCGGCCGGCAGCAGGGAGATGACGCGGCTGTCGGTGGTCGGCGCGCCGTTGGCGACGTGCTCCTTCACCGCGTTCTGCGGGTCCATCAGGAAGTTGAGCAGGGCGTAGCCGGCCGGCTTGTTGGCGGCGCTCTTGGGGATCGCGTAGAAATCCGACCAGATCTCGCCGCCGTCGGAGCCGAGCACGAACTGGATTTCCGGGATGTCGCGGTTGAGCTGTGCGCCGTCGTTCGTCCAGCACATGGTCATCCAGGCATCGGTGGCGCGCATGGACGGCTGGTAGTCGCTGTTGATGGCATAGAGGTGCGGCTTGACCTTGATCAGCAGTTCCTCGGCCTTCGCCAGCTCCTCGGGCTTGACCGAGTTGAAGGAAAAGCCGAGCGAGACGAGGGCGTTGCCGATGGTGGTGAGCTGGTAGTCGTGCACCATGGCACGGCCGTCCGCCTCGGTCATGGCGACCTCGAAGAACTCCTTCCAGCTCGTCACCTTCGACTTCACCTTGTCGGAATTGAAGGCGATGCCCGTCGTGCCCCAGTTCTTCGGCAGTGCATAGACCTTGCCGTCCACCGTGCCTTCGTTGGTGAAGCGGGTGTTCTGGGTCTTCGGGTCGAAATTCGGCACTTTGGAAACATCGAGCGGATCGATCAGCCCGAGGCCGGCATAGGTGGAGATCGTGTAGTTGGTGGGCACGAAGAGGTCCCAGCCGGTGCCGCCGGCCTGAAGCTTGGCGAGCATCTCCTCGTTCGAGCCGAAGACGTTCACCTCGACGGCGACGCCGGTCGCGGCGGTGAAAGCCTCGAAGCTCGCGGGATCGTGGTAGTTCGGCCAGGTGGCGAGCGACATGGTCGAGCCGAGGTCTTCCTGCGCATAGGCTTCCGAAGTGAAGAGGCCGGGCTGGCGGGCGAGCACGGCGGCGGCGAGGCCGAGGCCGGTAACGCCGAGGAAGTGGCGGCGGGTGACCGAGCCACGCTTCAAGCGCATGAATTCTTCCGTCAGGTCATGGGCACTGATCGGGCTATTCTCTCTGAACCATTTCGACATCACGCTGTTCCCTTGTTGTTGTGAGGCCTGTTTCCCCTCAGGCCGGAAAGATATGCGTTTGACCGGGATCGAAGCTTATGGCGACCCGCTCGCCCGGCGCGACGAGGTCGTTATTGGATTGGCTGTGGCGTTCGGCGGTGACGAGGATGTCCCCGAGCCCGTCGACGGCGACGGAATATTCCGCGGCCGAGCCGAGGAAGATGCGGTGCGTGACCGTGCCCTCCAGCGTCGCCGTCCCGCTACCGACGCGCGAAAGGCGGATCGCTTCGGGGCGCAGCGCCACGGTGACGGCGCCCGGCGCGAGATCGCCGCGCGGGGAGGCGAGTGCCGAGCCGTTGCCGAGGCGCACGGTGCCGCCTGCTTCCAGCATGCCGTCGAAACGGTTCGTCTTGCCGACGAAATCGGCGACGAAGAGATCGGCGGGACGGTCGTAGACCTCCTGCGGCGTGGCAAGCTGGCGGATGCGGCCGGCGCTCATCACGCAGACGAGGTCGCTCATCGACAGCGCCTCCTCCTGGTCGTGGGTGACGAGCACGAAGGTGATGCCGAGGTCGCGCTGGAGCGTCTGCAACTCGATCTGCATGGCGGTGCGCAGCTTCTTGTCGAGGGCGGCGAGCGGCTCGTCGAGCAGCAGGACGGAGGGCTTGTTGACTAAGGCGCGGGCCAGCGCCACGCGCTGCTGCTGGCCGCCGGACATTTCGTGGATGCGGCGTTTTGCAAAGCCTGAAAGGCGCACCATGTCCAGCGCCTCGCCGACGCGGCGGGCGATCTCCGCCGCCGGCAGCCGCGGCCGAAGCTGCTTCAGGCCGTAGGCGACATTGCTCTCCACGTCGAAATGCGGGAACAGCGCATATTGCTGGAACACCATGTTGACCGGGCGGCGATAGGCCGGCACGCCGTTGGCCACCTTGCCTGCTATCAGCACCTCGCCGTCACTCGGCTGCTCGAAGCCGCCGATCATGCGAAGGCAGGTCGTCTTGCCGCAGCCCGAGGGGCCGAGAAGGGCGACGAAAGCGCCTTTCGGAACCGCGAGATTGATGTCGGAGACCGCGGTCACCGCGCCATAGCGCTTGGTCACCGAACGGAACTCGATGTCGTTCGTTGGGGCGGATGTCACGTCTGTTCCCTGCGGTTGTTTGGTCTCTTGGCGATCTCTGCCGCCTTGGCCACCGTCGGGAGGAATGCTAGTCAGCCGCCGGTGGGTGGTATATACCCCGAGAGAGGTATTTTATCCGTAAACAGGCTATGGAAGGAGTATATCCCAGCGGGAGCAAAAGCCGGCTGCCGCAGGAAATCCGGGGGAGCAGCAGCGTCATGCGGGTCGATTTCACGGCACTTTTCAGGACGCTCGCCGACTGGACCGGCGCGCCTGAGAGCTCGGACGTCAAGACCGGAGAGAGCCTGCTTGCGATGATGCGCGCGCTCGTGCGCTTCGACGATATGGTCATATTCGCCTATCGCGACAAGGCACGGCCCATCGATCTGTTCAGCACGTTCGCTGCGGATGACTACCATGTCTTCGTGACGATGTATCAGGCCGGGCCCTATCTGCTCGACCCGTTCTACCACACGACGCGCGCCGGCCGGGCAGGGGTCTTGCGCATGCGCGAGCTCGCGCCCGACCGGTTCTTCTCCAGCGAATATTTCCGCAGCTACTATTCACAGACGCGGCTTGCCGAAGAGCTCGGCTTCTTCGTGCCGACGTCGGATGGCGTGACGGTGGTGGTCTCGCTGATGCGCCGGGAGAAGACGGGCATCTTTCCCGCACCGGAGTTTTTGTTGCTCAAGGATGCCGAGCCCTTCGTCTCCGCCTTCGTGCGCCGCGCCTGGGGCGGACTTGCCGGGCGCTTTGCCGAGACGGCGCAGGGGCGGGGCCGGCGCAGCGAGCCGGTGAGCGCGGCGGACAAGGTCTGGCGCAAGCTCAACCTCACCGACCGCGAGGCGTCGATCATCGAACTGGTGCTGCAGGGGCATTCGTCCGAGTCGATCGGGCTGCGGCTCGACATCTCCACCGGCACGGTGAAGGTCCATCGCCGCAACGTCTACCGCAAGCTCGGCATCTCCTCGCAGATCCAGCTGCTGTCGATCTATCTGAAGAATTTGCAGGGGTAGGTGGGCCGGCAGGAGTGTCGGTGACAGGAGGACCTCGCCCCACCCTCCGTCATCCTCGGGCTTGACCCGAGGATCCATGTCCCAACCTCTCCCGTCTGCCGTGTGGGTGGATCCTCGGGTCAAGCCCGAGGATGACGGAGGAGAGGGTGTGCGGAAGAAGAAAGACCCGGCATCGCTGCCGGGCTTTCGGAGTCTTTTCAACGGATTGCCGCTATATCCTTATGGATCGATTCCGGTCCTTGAGATGCAGATTCAACCGACCGATGCCAGCGCGACCTGAGCCCTTGCGTCAATGATCTGGCGGGCGGCGTTGGCGGCTTCCTTGCCCTTGACGACGAAATGGTCGCGGAAGAAGGCGATATGCGCTTCCGATTCCTGGAAATTGTGCGGGGTCAGTACGGCCGACAGGACAGGTACGTCGGTGTCGAGCCCGACGCGCACGATGGCATCGACCACGGTGCCGGCGACGAAATCGTGGCGATAGATGCCGCCGTCGACGACGAGCGCGACGCCGAGGATGGCCGCGTAGCGGCCGGTCCTTGCCAGAAGCTGGGCCTGCAGCGGGATTTCGAGCGCGCCCGGCACATCGATCACGTCGATGTCTTCGGAGCGGCCGCCGAGTTGTTGCCATTCGGCGATGAAAGAGGTGACCGCCTGGTCGACGATGCCGGCGTGCCAGCGGGCACGGATGACGGCGATACGGGCGGAGGGAGTGGCATTCGCATTCATGTTTAGGCCTTTCAAGGGTTGAGCCATTTTGCAACGGGTCCCTTGGGCGAACACGCAGGAAAGCTGAAACCAGCCTTGCGGCCGGTGCCTTCTGCTTGCTCTCTTCCATCCGGACTATGACCGTCGGCTCCGGCATCGCACCGGATCTGCTGACCCCTCCGTTTGGCGGGAGGGCGCTCGCGGGCTCCCGGATTGCTCCGGATACCGCCGGTGGGGAATTTCACCCCGCCCTGAGAACAAGCGGAGATTAGCCGGGCGCAGCGCTGAGATCAAATCCGCAGGCGACGGAAAGCGCGCGATTCACGACAGATTTTTCCAAGCCCCGGCCGAGGCCTGGAATGGCCTTTCGCGTCAGTCGCGGATGACCAGCAGGTCGCCGGCTGTGAAGCGCAGCGTCACCGTCTCGCCGACGGCCGGCGGCACGAGGCCGGGGCTGTTGAACATGTCGAAGGAGATGATGCTGCCGCCGACCTTCATGCGGGTGCGGATGACCGAGCCGAGGAAGTTCGAGGAGACGACCTCGCCGGAAAGCGCCGTGTCGCCCTTGGCGTCGGGCGCGATGGAGCCGGCCTCCGGGCGCAGCGCCAGCGAGATCGTGTCGCCGGCCTTCGCGTTGCCGATCGGCTCGCGCAATGTCACACCCTGATCGCCGATCGAGACGCGGTTCGACGCGGGATCGACCACCTTGGCCTCGACGAGGTTCAAGGTGCCGACGAAGTTGGCGACGAAGCGGGTGGCCGGGCGGTTGTAGATCTCGGCGGGCGCGCCGATCTGGTCAGCCTTGCCGGCATTCATGACGACGATGCGGTCGGAGATCGACAGCGCCTCTTCCTGGTCATGCGTGACGAAGACGGTGGTGATGCCGAGCTGCTGCTGGATCTGCCGGATTTCCTCGCGCAGCGACACGCGGATCTTAGCGTCGAGGGCCGAGAGCGGTTCGTCGAGCAGCAGCACCTGCGGCTTGGGGGCGAGCGCGCGGGCGAGCGCGACGCGCTGCTGCTGGCCGCCGGACATCTGGTAGGGGTAGCGGTCTGCGAGATGGTCGAGCTTGATGAGGCCGAGCATTTCCTTGACGCGCGCGTCGATCTCGGCCTTCGGCCGGCCGGCGACCTTGAGGCCGAAGGCGACGTTCTCGGCAACGTTCATGTTCGGGAACAGCGCATAGGCCTGAAAGACCATGCCGATGTTGCGCTGGTTGGGCCGAAGGTTCGCCTGGCTCTTGCCGTCGATGGCGATCGTGCCGCCCGAGGGCGTCTCGAAGCCGGCGATCATGCGCAGGACGGTGGTCTTGCCGCAGCCGGACGGCCCGAGGAAGGAAACGAATTCGCCCTTCTCGATCGACATGTTGAAGTCTTTCACGACCTGGACGGGCCCGAAGGACTTCTGGATGCTGGAGAGTGTCAGAAAGCTCATGAAAATCCTCAGGCGGGGCTTTGCGCGCCCTTCTGGAAGCGGGAAACAAGCTGGATCAGGCCGAGGCAACCCCAGGTCAAGGCGAAGGACATCACCGCAAGAGCCGCCGGCTCATAGGCGCGGTTGGCGCCGAGCAACTGCATGTAGGGACCGAAGGCCGGACGGTTGAGAAGGGCGGCCATCGTGAACTCGCCGATGACGATGGCGAAGGTCAGGAAGGCGCCCGAGAGCACCGCGACAAGCACGTTGGGCAGGATGATGCGGGCGAGGATCGTCGTCCACCCGGCGCCGAGGCTCTGGGCGGCTTCGGTCAGAGTTGCGATGTCGATCGCGCGCAGGCCCGTGTCCACCGAGCGGTACATGTAGGGCAGCGCGAGCGTGGCATAGCCGAACATCAGCAGGATGTTCGTGCCGGTGACCGAGCCGGTCAGCGGCAGCCAGCTCGACGTGTTGTAGAGCCGGATATAGCCGAAGACGATGACGATGGCCGGGATGACCAGCGGCAGCAGCGTGACGAACTCGACATAGGGGCGCAGGCCCGGCAGCTTCAGGCGCACCCAGTAGGCTGTCGGCACCACCAGCAGCACGCCGAAGACGATGGTCGCGAGCGCCATCAGGATGGAATAGGTGAAGGTCTCCTGGAAGCGCGGATCGCCGAGCACGACCGCATAGGCATCCAGCGAATAGACGCCGCGGCGCATCTTCAGCGAGAAGTTGGTCATGCCGAGAAGCGGCAGGATGAAGTAGAGCAGCCCGAAGATGAGGGCGCCCCAGGCCCAGAACTTCTTCATTTCAGCCACCTTTCGCTGCGGGCGCGAAGCCAGATGTAAATCGTGTTGGCAATGCCCGTTATGACGATCATGCCGAAGGCGAGCGCATAGCCGAGATGCGGATTGCCCAGCACGTCGCCGCGGATCTGCGCGAAGAGCAGGATCGGTGCGATGGAGAGGGAGGAGCCCGTCAGCGCGATGGCGGTGGCGACGGCGCCGAAGGCGTTGGCGAAGAGAAGCGCGAACGTGCCAAGGAAGGACGGCAGCAGGATCGGGAAGGCGACCATGCGCCAGTATTGGCCGTTCGTCGCGCCGAGGATCTGGGCTGCCTCGCGCCATTCGCGCTTCAGGCCGTCGAGCGCGGGCGTGATGATGAGGATCATCAGCGGGATCTGGAAGAACAGGTAGGTGACCGTCAGGCCCCAGAAGGACAGGATGTTGAAGCCGAGCGCGCGCAGGTCGATGCCGACCTGGGTCTTCAGGAACACCGTGAGGAGGCCGACGGGGCCGAGGGTGGCGAGGAAGGCGAAGGCGAGCGGGACGCCCGCGAAATTGGAGGCGACGCCGGAGAAGGTCAGCAGCGGGCCGCGGATCCATTTTGGCAACCCGCCGAGCACCGCCGCGGCGGCTACCGCAAAGCCGATCAGGCAGCCGAGTAGGGCGGAGGCGATGGAGATCTTGATCGAGATCCAGTAGGCCGACATGATCGACGTGGTGAACAGCCCGCGGATATTGTCCAGCGTGAAGCTGCCGTCGGGCGTCTGGAAGGCGCCGATGACGATGCGCATCGTCGGCATGATCAGAAACAGCAGGACGAAGATCGCGAAAGGCGCTGCCCCTAGCCAGTGCAGCGGGAGGCGAAAGGGCGCCCGCGTCGGCTGGCTGGCGGCTGGACTGTCAGAGGACATCAAGAAAACCCCGGATGTGGTTGCCGTCATCGGCATACCGCGATCGCCGCCCCGGCCGGTTGGCCGGAGCGACGAAGGATGCGTTTACTGCACGTTCGCGCCGACGACGCTGTCCCATGCGCCGGTGACGGCAGCCTTGTTGGCATCGACTTCCTCGAGCGTCGGGAAGTAGGCCTTTTCATAGGATGCTGCCGGCGGCAGGGCGTCGATCAGCTCCTGCGGAACCTTGCCTGCCTTGACCATGGCGTTGAAGCGCGCCGGATGGCAATAGCCCTTCAACCAGCCGAGCTGGCCTTCGTCGGAATAGAGGTGTTCCATCCACAGCTTGGCGGCGTTCGGGTGCGGCGCGTAGGCCGAGATGCCCTGAACGTAAACGCCGGCGAGAACGCCCTTCTCCGGAACGATGACCTCGGTCGGCGGGTTGCCGTTGAGGGTCTTGGCCCAGCCGAGGGCATTGTAGTCCCAGGCGACCACGATCGGGGTCGAGCCCTGCGCCAGCGTGCCGGACTTGCCGATGACCGGAACGAAGTTGCCGGCCTTGTTCAGCTCGGCAAAGTAGGCAAGACCCGCTTCGCCGGCTTCCTTGCCGGACTTGGCATCCTTGGCAAGGCCTGCGGCGAGAACGCCGAGGATCGCCTGGTTGGAGGCGCGCGGGTCGCCTGCCAGCGCGACCTGGCCGGCATATTCCGGCTTCAGAAGGTCAGCCCAGTCCTTCGGCGAATTGGCCACGAGGTCCTTGTTCACGAGGAAGGACATCACGCCGTAGTAGTCGCCGTACCAGTAGCCTTCGGCGTCCTTGATGGTGTCCGGGATTTCGTCCCAGGTGGAGACCTTGTACGGCTGCAGCAGGCCCTCAGCCTTGGCGGACGGACCGAAGGCGAGACCGACGTCGATCACGTCGGGCGACTGCGGGCCCTTGTTGTCCTTGTTGGCCTTGATGGCCTCGATTTCGTCGGCCGAGCCGGCATCCGGGTTCAGTTCGTTGACCTGGATTTCCGGGTACTTCGCCTTGAACGATGCGATGACCTCGCCGTAACCGCACCAGTCATGCGGCAGGGCGATCGTCGTCAGCATGCCTTCCTTCTTCGCCGCTTCGATGAGCTCGGCGCTCGGTTCGGCGAAGGCGAGGGACGTGGTGGCGACCACCATTGCGGTGGAGAGCGAAAGCAGGCGTCTCGTCTGTGACATCACGGGTGTTCTCCTTTTGTGTGTCAGTCAACTTCGGCGAAGCTGATACTGGCGGCGCATGAAGCTTATGTGACAGTTTTGTTTCGGTTTTTCTTATGTGACTGTCATGACTTGCCGGATGCCTCCGGCCTGGGTTTGCGAAAAAGCCGGCTGGCCTCGAAAAGGCCCTCCAGCGTCTTCATTCGGCCGCTGGTCTCCTCCCAGCCCGAACTCTGGACGGCTTCGATCAGGGCCTCGACGATGAACAGCGTCACGACGGACGAATCCCAGGCCGACGGCGCCTCGATATGGACCCGGAAGACCCTCGCCGCGACTTTCGCGACGGGCGAGGCCCACTGGTCGGTGAAGAGCACGATCTTCACGCCGCGCTCGTGCGCCACGCGCCCGAGCGTCTCCATCTCCTGCTCGTAGCGGCGGATGTCGAAGATCACGAGCACGTCGCCCGCCTTCATGTTGAGCACATAGTGCGGCCATGAACTCGGATTGGAAGCGATCTGCGTGACGTTCGGCCGGATGACCTGGAGATGGGTGAAGAGATAGTCGGCGAGCGCCTTGGTGATGCGCCCGCCGATGATGTAGATGCTGCGCTGCCGGTCGGCGAGAAGGGCACTCGCGCCGTCGAACTCGGCTGTCTCCACCTGCGCGAGCGTCTGGCGCAGGTTGTTCATGATCGCATCGGCGAAGCGGTTGAGGATATGCGTGCCCGGCGCGTTGGCCGCCCAGCGGTCGTGCTTGCTGATCGGGCTCGATAGGGTCGCTTCCAGCTCGTGATGCAGGCGGGTCTGGAAATCCGGAAAGCCGCGGAAACCGAGTTTCTGCACCATGCGCGCAACCGTCGGCGTCGACACGCCGGCGTTCTCAGCGACCGTCGTGATCGAGCCGAGGCCGGAGACGGGATAGTTGTCGAGCAGCGATGTGGCCAATTGCCGTTCGGCGCGCGTCAGCGCATCGAAGTGGGCATGGATCACATCCGACACCGTCATGGATGCTTGGTTGAGCGTCAAATTGTTCCCCTGCGCTCCGGTCTTTGCCGGAGTTTTGAAAATTAAACATCGCTGTCACAATTCGAGTCAAATGATTTTTTGAAGAGATTTTTTCAACACCCCGTTGACACCGGCAAAACTGTGAAGAATTCTTTTCATTAATGATAAAAGCCGGTCGAGGGGATCAGGCTGATGGGAATTCTGACTGGAGAGGAGGGCGACCCCGTCGCCCTGGAGAATGCCGTCGCCCGTGGACAGGTCATCCTGGTCTGCGAGCACGCTTCGCGCCTTCTGCCGGCCTCGCTCGGCACGCTCGGCCTTTCCGAAGAGGCGCTGGCAAGCCACATCGCCTGGGATCCCGGCGCGCTCGCCGTCTCGCGCCTGATGGCCGAAAGCCTCGACGCGACGCTGCTCTACCAGCGCTTTTCGCGTCTTGTCTACGATTGCAACCGTCCCCCCGATTCGCCGGCCGCCATGCCGGAAAAGAGCGAGGTCTTCGACGTTCCCGGCAATGCGGGGCTCGACCAGGCCGCGCGCGATGCCCGCACCGAGGCGCTCTACCTGCCGTTCCGGGAGATGCTTTCGCGCCTCGTCCGGGAGCGGATCGCCGCGGGGCGGACGCCTGTCATCGTGACGATGCACAGTTTCACGCCGGTCTATTTCGGCCGGCAGCGCGCGGTGGAGATCGGCATCCTGCACGATGCCGACACGCGCCTTGCCGATGCCATGCTGGCCGAGGCGGACGCGGACGGGCGCTACGACGCCCGCCGCAACGAGCCCTACGGCCCCGAGGACGGCGTGACGCATACGCTCAGGGAGCACGGCCTTTCCAACGGCGTGCCCAATGTGATGATCGAGGTCCGCAACGACCTCATTCGAGACGAAGTCGGCCAGGAGGTCGTGGCCGGCTATCTGGCGGGACTGCTCTCAAGGAGCCTTCCCGTCGCCTGATCAGAAGAAGACCAGAGAATGGCATGCCCGCGGCGCATATCCCATGCATTTCATGGGCCTCAGACACAGGCGGCCCCTCGGCAATTCCGCCAGGGACCGGTCGATACAGGGGAAAAACATGTCAGATTATTCAGATAACGATAAACACGAGGATATGCAGGTTCTGCACTCGATGGGATACGCGCAGGAACTCGAGCGGCGGATGAGCCAGTTCTCGAACTTCGCGGTCTCCTTCTCCATCATTTGCATCCTGTCCGGCGGCATCAACTCGCTGGCGCAGGCGACATCGGGGGCAGGGGGCGCGGCGATCGGCATCGGCTGGCCGGTCGGCTGCTTCATCTCGCTCGTCTTCGCCGTCGCCATGGCGCAGATCAGTTCCGCCTATCCGACGGCGGGCGGCCTCTATCACTGGGGCTCGATCCTCGGCAACCGCTTCACCGGCTGGCTGACCGCCTGGTTCAACCTGCTCGGCCTGGTCACCGTGCTCGGCGCCATCAATGTCGGCACCTACTACTTCTTCATGGGATCGTTCGGCACGCCGTATTTCGGCCTGGAAGACACGACCACCACCCGCATCATCTTCCTGGCGATCATCACCGGCGCGCAGGCGCTCGTGAACCACATGGGCATCGGGCTGACGGCGAAGCTAACGGACTTCTCAGGCTACCTCATCTTTGCGACGTCCATCGCGCTCGCCATCGTCTGCCTCGTCGCCGCAGACAGCTACGACATCGCCCGCCTCTTCACCTTCTCGAACTTCTCGGGCGAGGCCGGCGGAAACGTCTGGCCGGAAAATTCCGGCACCTGGGTGTTCCTGCTCGGCCTTCTCCTGCCGATCTATACGATCACCGGCTACGACGCCTCGGCGCACACGTCGGAAGAGACGGTCAAGGCGGCGCATTCCGTGCCGCGCGGCATGGTCTCCTCCGTGCTCTGGTCGGCGCTGTTCGGCTACATCATGCTGTGCTCCTTCGTGCTCATGATCCCGACCTCGGTGACCAATGCCGACGGCACGACCACCGACGGCATGACAGCAGCGGCGGCCCAGGGCTGGAACGTCTTCTTCTGGGCCATGGACACGCAGGTGCATCCGGTCGTGAAGGATGTCATCTATTTCCTCGTCCTGATCGCCCAGTGGCTCTGCGGCCTTGCGACCGTCACGTCGGTATCGCGCATGATCTTCGCCTTCTCGCGTGACGGCGGCCTGCCGTTCTCGCGCGGCCTGTCGAAGGTCAGCCCGACCTACCGCACGCCGGTTTCCGCGATCTGGACGGGTTCCATCCTCGCCGTGCTCTTCGTCTGGGGGTCCTCGCTCGTCTCGATCGGCGAGACGCCGGTCTATACCGTCGTCGTCTCGTGCACGGTCATCTTCCTGTTCTTCTCCTTCGCGATCCCGATCGCGCTCGGCCTCTTTGCCTGGGGCACGTCGAAGTGGGACAAGATGGGGCCGTGGAACCTCGGCGAGGGCGTCTTCAAGCTCTTCGCGATCCTGTCGATCATCGCGATGGTGCTGATCTTCGTTCTCGGCATCCAGCCGCCGAACGACTGGGCGCTCTACATTACCGTCGGCTTCCTCGTCCTGACCGCGATCATCTGGTTCGGCCTTGAAAGCCGCCGCTTCAAGGGACCGCCGATCGGCGACGAGGTCGCGCGCCGCCAGGCCGAGATCGCCGCCGCCGAAAAGGCCGTCGGCCAAGTCTGATCACGTCACAGCGCGGGGGGCCGCGTGCGCGGCCCCTGCTTCTATTTTCCGACCGACGCGCGGCGATTGCCGTGCACGATTTTCTGGGACCGAAGACCATGAGCATGACCTATACGTTCGATGACCTGAAGAAGGATGTAGCCGAAGGCCGCATCGACACCGTTCTTGCCTGCCTCGTCGACATGCAGGGCCGCCTCATGGGCAAGCGATTCCAGGCGGAGTATTTCGTCGAGAGCGCGTACGAGGAGACGCACAGCTGCAACTATCTGCTGGCGACCGACATGGAGATGGAGACCGTCTCCGGCTACAAGTCGACGAGCTGGGCCGCCGGCTACGGCGACTATACGATGAAGCCGGACCTTGCGACGCTGCGCAAGCTCCCCTGGCTCGAAGGCACGGCGCTGGTGCTGTGCGACGTGCTCGACCATCATACCCACGCGGAAGTGCCGCATTCGCCGCGCGCCATCCTCAAGAGGCAGGTCAAGCGGCTGGAGGCCATGGGCCTCAAGGCGTACATGGCGAGCGAGCTCGAATTCTTCCTGTTCGACCAGTCCTTCGACGATGCGCGCGAGAGCGGCTACCGGGACCTTCGCCTCGCTTCCGGCTACAACGAGGACTACCACATCTTCCAGACGACCAAGGAGGAGGATGTCATGCGGGCGCTGCGCAACGGCCTGCAGGGCGCCGGCATTCCGGTCGAGAACTCCAAGGGCGAGGCATCCGCCGGCCAGGAGGAGATCAACGTGCGCTACGCCGATGCGCTCGCCATGGCCGACCGGCACTCGATCATCAAGAACGCCACCAAGGAGATCGCCTGGCAGCGCGGCAAGTCCGTCACCTTCCTTGCCAAGTGGAACTACACCGCCGCCGGCTCCTCCTCGCATATCCACCAGTCGCTCTGGAGCGTGGACGGCAAGGAGCCGAAGTTCTTCGAAAAGGACGCCAGATACGGCATGTCCGATCTGATGCGGAGCTATGTGGCGGGCCTGCTCGCCCATGCCAGCGAGATCACCTATTTCCTCGCGCCCTACATCAACTCCTACAAGCGCTTCGTCGCCGGAACCTTCGCGCCGACCAAGGCAGTCTGGAGCAAGGACAACCGCACGGCCGGCTATCGCCTGTGCGGCGAGGGCACGAAGGGCATCCGCATCGAATGCCGCGTCGGCGGCTCGGACCTCAACCCCTATCTCGCCATGGCGGCGCTGATCGCGGCCGGCATCGCGGGCATTGAGGGCAAGCTGGAACTGGAGGCGCCGTTCGAGGGCGATGCCTATGGCGGTAAGGATATCCGCGAGATCCCGAAGACGCTGCGCGGCGCGGCGGCGGCGCTGAAGGAGTCCGAGATGCTGCGCGAGGCCTTCGGCGACGATGTCGTCGACCACTATCTTCGCGCTGCCGAATGGGAGCAGGAGGAATACGACCGCCGCATCACCGACTGGGAGGTGGCGCGCGGCTTCGAGAGGGCGTAGACCGGAGCGCCAGAAACTGTAATTCCGATAGAACCAACAGGAAGTCGATCATGACTGTGATCAAATGCATATCCCCCGTGGACGGCTCGGTCTATGCCGAGCGCGAGGCGATGCCGCTGGCCGCCGCGCAGGAGGCTGTCGCCCGCGCGAAGAAGGCGCAGAAGGCCTGGGCCCGGCGTCCGCTGGAAGACCGTATCCAGCTCGTGCTGAAGGGCGTCGCACGCGTCAACGAGATGGCCGACGAGATCGTGCCGGAAATCGCCTGGCAGATGGGCCGCCCGGTCCGCTACGGCGGCGAGTTCAAGGGCTTCAACGAGCGCTCCAACTATGTCGCGGAGATTGCCGGCTCGTCGCTGGCGCCGATCGTCATCGAGAACAGCGAGCGTTTCGAGCGCCGCATCGAGCGCGAGCCGCATGGCGTCGTCTTCGTCATTGCGCCGTGGAACTACCCGTACATGACGGCGATCAATACGATCGCCCCGGCGCTGATGGCCGGCAACGTGGTCATCATCAAGCATGCCGCCCAGACGCTGCTCGTCGGCGAACGCCTCGTGCGCGCCTTCAACGAAGCGGGCGTGCCGGAAGACGTCTTCCAGAACGTCTTCCTCGACCATGACACGACCTCGGCGCTGATCGCCGGCAACAGCTTCGATTTCGTCAACTTCACCGGCTCCGTCGAAGGCGGTAGATCGATCGAGCGGGCGGCGGCCGGCACCTTCACGCCCGTCGGCCTCGAACTCGGCGGCAAGGACCCCGGCTATGTCATGGAGGACGCGGACCTCGACGCTGCCGTCGACACGCTGATGGACGGCGCGACCTACAATTCCGGCCAGTGCTGCTGCGGCATCGAGCGCGTCTATGTCAATGAGAAGCTCTACGACGCATTCGTCGAGAAGTCGGTCGCCTGGGTCTCCAACTACAAGCTCGGCAACCCGCTCGATCCGGAAACGACGCTCGGGCCGATGGCGCACAAGCGCTTCGCCGCGACGGTGCGCGCGCAGATCGCCGATGCCGTCTCGAAGGGCGCCAAGGCGCTGGTCGATCCGAAACTGTTCCCAGCCGATGACGGCGGCGCCTATGTCGCCCCGCAGGTCCTCGTCGATGTCGATCATTCCATGGAGTTCATGACCGAGGAGACCTTCGGCCCGGCCGTCGGCATCATGAAGGTGAAGAGCGACGAGGAAGCGCTCGCCCTGATGAACGACTGCAAATACGGCCTCACCGTCTCGCTTTGGACGAAGGATTCCGACCGCGCGGCCCGTATTGCCCGTGATCTGGAGACCGGCACGGTGTTCCAGAACCGCGCCGACTATCTCGACCCGGCGCTGTGCTGGACGGGCGTTAAGGAAACGGGCCGCGGCGGCTCGCTCTCCGTCATCGGCTTCCACAACCTTACCCGCCCGAAATCCTATCATTTCAGGAAAGCTTGAACAGCATGACCATCACCGCCAACTGGAGCTACCCGACCGCGATCAAGTTCGGGGCCGGCCGCATCTCGGAACTGGCCGACCACTGCAAGGCGGTCGGTATGAAGAAGCCGCTGCTCGTCACCGACCGCGGCCTCTCGACCATGCCGATCACGCAGAACGCGCTCGCCATCCTGGAGGCCGCCGGCCTCGGCCGGGCGATGTTCGCCGAGGTCGATCCGAACCCGACCGACAGGAACCTCGCCGATGGCGTCAAGGCCTTCAAGGACGGCGGCCATGACGGCGTCGTCGCCTTCGGCGGCGGCTCGGGCCTCGACCTCGGCAAGGCCATCGCCTTCATGTCCGGCCAGACGCGCCCCGTCTGGGATTTCGAGGATATCGGCGACTGGTGGACACGCGCCAATCCTGATGGCATCGCCCCCATCGTCGCCGTGCCGACGACGGCCGGCACCGGTTCGGAGGTCGGCCGCGCCTCGGTCGTCACCAATTCCGAGACGCACACCAAGAAGGTGATCTTCCACCCGAAGATCCTGCCTTCCGTGACGATCTGCGACCCGGAACTGACGGTCGGCATGCCGAAGGTCATCACGTCGGGCACCGGCATGGACGCCTTCGCCCATTGCCTCGAAGCCTATTGCTCGCCGTTCTACCACCCGATGAGCCAGGGCATCGCGCTCGAAGGCATGCGCCTCGTCAAGGAATACCTGCCGCGCGCCTACAAGGACGGCACGGATATCGAGGCGCGCGCCCACATGATGTCGGCCGCCGCCATGGGTGCCGTCGCCTTCCAGAAGGGCCTCGGCGCCATCCACTCGCTCTCCCATCCGGTCGGCGCGATCTACAACACCCATCACGGCATGACCAACGCCGTGGTGATGCCGCCGGTACTGACCTTCAACCGCCCGGCCATCGAGGCGAAGATCGTCAGCGCCGCGGCCTATCTCGGCATAGCCGGCGGCTTCGACGGCTTCTTCGACTATGTGCTGCGCCTGCGCGAGGAACTCGGCGTGCCGGATAAGCTGTCGGCGCTCGGCGTCGGCACCGACCGGATCGACGAGATGTCCGAGATGGCCATCGTCGACCCGACGGCCGGCGGCAATCCGGTGGAGCTGACGCTCGATGCGGCCAGGCGGCTCTTCGTCGAGTGCATCTGAATTCTTACCGTTAACAAATAACAGGGGCCCGGAGAACGCTGGTTTTCCGGGCTTTTTCTTTGCGAAGCGAAAAACCGGGCGCCGTCTCGTTAATCTTCGCGATAAGGAAATTTCCACTTCGTTAACCATGTTTTGAAAGGTTTGAGTAAGCGGGCGCCATTTGCACGGGGTCGCCGGACGAGAGCGATGAGGAAGCTCGCAGCATTCAACGAGGAAAGACATGCCAGTCATCACATTTGCCAATGCCAAGGGTGGCGCAGGCAAGACAACCGCGGCCCTGATACTTGCCACCGAGCTCGCCAGCCAGGGACACCGCGTCACCATCCTCGATGCCGATCCGCAGCGCTGGATCAGCCACTGGCACGAGATATCCGGCCGCCAGCGCAACATCGCCGTCATCTCGGAAGTCTCCATGGCCTCCATCCAGTGTCATATCCGCGAAAACCGGGCGACGACGGACTATTTCATCATCGACCTCGCTGGCGCGCGCGATGCGCTCGTCGCCACAGCCATCGGCCTTTCCGATCATGTGATGATCCCGGTGCAGGGCTGTGCGATGGATGCGCGGGGCGCCGCGCAGATCCTTGAACTCCTGAAGCAGCTCGACGAGAAGGCGGGCATCCGCATCAGCCATTCAGTCGTGCTGACGCGCATGAGCGCGATGGTGACGACCCGCGCCATGAGCACGATCAAGACGCTGCTCTCGGCGCGCGGCGTGACGGTGCTCGACACGCCGATCGGCGAGCGCACGGCCTTCCGCGACATCTTCGACTGTGGCGGCACGCTCTATTCGATGGATTCCGCGAAGGTCAGCAATCTCGACAAGGCACGCGAGAATGCGCGGCTCTTCGCCGAGGAGGTGCTGCGCTTGCTGCCCTCGCGCAAGCCGGTGGCAACCGAGCGCGGCTTCTTCCGCACGCTTCGGCACGCCGCCTGAACTTGACGAAAGCCAGGAACGGTTGCGACCAAATGCGCAGCCGTTCCCGCAAAGAGGCACAAGGCTTGGTAATGAACAATTTACCATGCCCAACCTAGTGATATCCCGTCAGAAAGCTATTCCTTGAAGGCCGTTGCCTTCGACAGGACCCATGAGGGGTTGCGGGGGTGGGCGTGCCGTGCGGCGGCGCCCTTCCGACGGGAAATTGCTGCTTTCCCCCATTTCCCGAATGCCAGGATACCCCCTCAGAATGAAGCAAGCCCCGCAGACCGCCAGCCAGAACCACGATATCGCGCGTCGTCTGGACTATCTCGGCCTTGACGAGGCGTCCCTGAAGCGGCTGCGCACGCTGAAGCCCTTCATCGAGAAGGAACTCGGCCCGGCGCTCGACAAGTTCTACGCCATCGTGCGCAAGAGCCCGGAGGTGAACCACCTCTTCTCCAACGAGGCGCACATCAACCGCGCCAAGAACGCCCAGCTCGGCCATTGGGCGAACATCGCCGCCGGCGATTTCACTGGCGACTATGCCGCGAAGGTGCAGACGATCGGCCATGTGCATGCGCGCATCGGGCTGGAGCCGCGCTGGTATATCGGCGGCTATGCGCTGATCGTCGAGCATCTGCTGACGGAAGCGGTCAAGGCATCCTGGCCGAAGCCGGGACTGTTTTCCCGCAGGGAGATCGAGCCGGAAGAGTTCGCCGCGCGGTTTGCCAGCCTGCTCAAGGCCATGTTCCTCGACATGGACCTTTCCATCTCCGTCTACAACGACATGTCCGACGTCGCCAAGCAGCAGGCGGTGCAGGCGCAGGTCGTCGCCGAAGAGCGCGCGCTCGTCAGCGACAGTTTCGGCGCCGCGCTGAAGCGAATCTCGGACGGCGACCTGACCGCGCGCATCACCGGCGCGTTGCCGGAAGCCTACGAATCGCTGCGCCACGATTTCAACCACGCCATTTCCACGCTCGCGCAGGCCATCGGCAACATCGGCGCGGGCGCGGGATCGATCCATCTCAGCGCCCGCGAAATCGCCTCCGCATCCGACGATCTCGCCAAGCGCACCGAGCGGCAGGCGGCGAACCTCGAGGAAACGGCGGCGGCCGTCGAGCAGGTGACGACCACCGTGCGCCAGACGGCGCAGAGCGCCGACGAAGCGAACGCGCTCGTCATGGCGGCGCGCGACAATGCCCAGCGCAGCGGCGAGGTGGTGGAAGAGGCGATCACCGCCATGGGCGAGATCCAGGCCTCGTCCTCCGCCATCGCCAACATCATCGAGGTGATCGACGAGATCGCCTTCCAGACGAACCTTCTGGCGCTCAATGCCGGCATCGAGGCGGCGCGGGCAGGGGAAGCCGGGCGGGGCTTTGCCGTCGTCGCTTCGGAAGTGCGCGCGCTCGCCCAGCGCTGCGCGGATGCGGCGAAGGACATCCAGAACATCATTGCCAAGTCGCACGGGCAGGTCGAGGACGGGGTGCGCTCGGTGGGCGAGGTCGCCCAGTCGTTGCGCCAGATCGTTTCGCAGGTCGTTGACGTCAGCGCGGTGTTCAATTCCATCCGCGCCAGCACGGCGGAGCAGGCGACCGGGCTGCAGGCGGTCAACAAGGCGGTCAACGCCATGGACCAGATCACGCAGCAGAATGCCGCGATGGTCGAGCAGGCCAATGCCGCAAGCCAGGCGCTGACGCAGGAGGCGGCCTCCATCGCCGCCCAGCTCAGCGCTTTCCGCACCGGCGGCACCGCCCAGGCTGCCGAGGGCTCTGGATATACGCGCGCGGCCTGAGTGAAGCGTCGGATCGAGAAAGGCCGGGCGGCGTCGATGCCGCCCGGCCTTTGTTTTATTTCCGCATGCGCGCCTTGAGCAGGTCCATCAGTTCGCCGTCGCGCGGCAGCGTGCCGGCCTTGCCCTGTTCGCTCATCCAGTAGAACTGGCCGGGCTTCACCTTTGCCGGAAGCTCGTAGTCCATGCCTTCCCACACGTCCTCGCGGAAGGAATAGAAGGCCCAGTGGCCGCCCTTTTCCTCAACCGCATCCATGACGTCGGTCAGGTAGGTTCCGCAATCGGCCCAGAGCCGCATGCAGCCGAATTCGGCGGCGACAACGCGGGTCGGCGGCAGGCCCTGCGTCTTCGCCCAGTCGAAGGCGGCGCCGATATGGTCTGCGACGGCCTTGCGGTCCCAGGCCATCCTGCCGCCGGCATAGGCGGTTTCGACGCCGGGATAGCGGTGGGGCTTGTCGCGCTTCATGTTCGGCGCGCTCGTCGCGTCATAGGGCTCGTACATGTGGAACGCGTAGAGCACCTTGTCGTCGGCAAGGCGTCTCGGCCAGGCGGCCAGCGAACGCGGATTGGCATAGTAGCCGCCGTCGACCATGACAGGTGTGACGGGATCGACGGCGCGGATGGCCTCGATGATGCGCGCATAGAGCTTCGGCAGGTCGCGCGGGCTGTCGGCATGCTTCGCCTGCCAGGCGATGATGTCCTCCATCGTGCCGTTCTCGGCAAGGCCCGTCGTCTTTTCCGGCGCGGGCTCGTTGAGGAGGTTATAGGCGGCGATGGCGGGGTGGTCCTTCAGCGCGCCGGCAAGGTCGCGCCAGAAGGCCACGGCCTGATCGGCAAAGGCGGGATCGGACCATAGCCGGTCGTCGAACGCGCCGTCGTTCTGCTGCTTCCAGCGTGCCCCCGGCAGGCTGAGTGGCGTCACCGCCACCTTGAGCCCCGCGGCATGGGCCGCGTCGAGCGCCTTGCGCAGCTTTTCGAGGTCCTTCGCTTGCAGGCCCTTGTAGGCATCGGCATCGCCGATCAGGAAATCCCGGCCTTCGCCTTTCCACTTGCTGAAGGTCAGGCGCACCCAGGTCGCGCCGGTCGCCGCAAGCGCCTCGAAATAGGCCTTGTCCGGTTCAGCGGCATTGAAGCTGTTGCCGCCCTTCTGCGGCGTATCCCAGAAGGTCATGAGGTCGGCGGCGGAAGCGGCGTGCGGCAGCGTGCCGGCAAGCGCGAGAAAGAAGAGGGCGGGGCGGAGTTTCTTGAACATGGGAACCGGATTGCTGGTTTCGATGAAGCGGTTCGGCTCCTTCATAGGCAAAAGCGGCGAATTGCGGTTCGTACCGTGGCGAAACCGGGTTTTCCTGAAAAGAAAAAGCCGGCCACGACGGGCCGGCTTTCGCTGTCTATTTGAAAAACCGTCAGTCGACGAATTCGACCGTCACGCCGGCGCTTGTCATCTTGGCGAGCTCGGTGGCGTCCCAGTTGGTCATGCGGATGCAGCCATGGCTCTGGGTCTTGCCGATCTTCGAGGGCTCCGGCGTGCCGTGAATGCCATAGGTCGGCTTGGAGAGCGCGATCCAGACGGTGCCGACCGGGCCGTTCGGGCCGGGCTGCAGGGTCAGGACCTTGTTGTTGCTGCCCTGCTGGAAGTTGATCTTCGGATTGTAGGTGTAGCCCGGATTGAGCGCGATGCGCTCGACCGTGACCGTGCCGGAGGGCGAAGGCGTATCGGCCGAACCGATGCTCGCCGGATAGGCGGCGATCAGAGTACCGTTCTCATCATAGGCGAGCACCTGCTTGCGGCCCTTGTCGGCGAGGATCTTCGCCACCTTGCCGGTCTTCTTCGCGCCTGTGTCGACCACCTTGATGAGCGTGCCGGGAATGGTGAAATCGACGCCCGGATTGATCTCCTTCAGATAGGCCTCGTCCATATGGAACTTCTCGGCCAGCATCTCGGTCGTCGAGGTGAAGGAGAGATGCGGCAGCGCGGCCTTGTGGGCGTAATCCTCCGGGATCGACGCGACATAGGGACCGGCCGCGTCGGCGGCGGTGATCTCGTAGGTGGTGAAGGCCATGCCGCCGGAAAGGCGCAGGCGCTCCAGGATATCGTCGGCATTGTTCGGATCGAGCGTCTCGCCCGTCGCGTTCTGCCAGGCTTCGATCGCCTTGGTGACGTTCGAGCCCTTCTTCCCGTCGATCACGCCCGGCGAAAAACCCTCGCGGTCGAGGAACACCTGAAGCGCGGTGACTTCGGCCGATGACATCTTGCCGAGCGCCGTCGCCGGCTCGAATTTCGGGCCGGGCACGAATTCGGTATTCGGATCGATGCCGTTTTCCGGCAGCGCGGCGGTATCGTTCCCGTTGAAGTCGGGCAGGGGCTGCGAACCGCCGAAATCGGCATCCGGCAGGGGCTGCCGTTCGATATCTCCCGGCAGGCCTTCGCGCATTTCCGGCACGGAACTTGTCGTCAGGTCGTCGCCGAAGCCGGATTCGGGCGCCGGGGGGAAGTAATCCGGGTTCGTTTCAGGATAACCGCGCACCTCGCGGTAACGATCGCGCCGAGGGCGATAATCGTCGCCGCGTGCGTAATCGCGGTTGGCGGGCATGGCGGTGGCGACGATGTTGCCCCAGTTGTCGACCAGCACCGAGCGGCCGCTGTTGTCACGCGCCCAGCGGACGCTGCCGTCGTCGGGCACGTAATCGAGGATATCACCCTCCGGCGAGATGAGCACCGTATCGCGGTCGTAGCGGCTCTGGGCGTGGGCAGGCGCGAGGGCGAATCCGAGAACGGACGCCGCTGCAAGAAGCGAAATGCTTGTTTTAAATATCGAATTCACGATCGTTGACCTGCCAGATTGCATATATCGCGCGGACGGAACACTTGAATTCAGACCTTAATATGGAAAATCTGAATCGATGGTGAACCTAACGTCAACGCGTCAGGCAAAAACTTGTGATCGGTCGAGATGGTTCCGTGAAAATATGGGGTCGAAGCGCCGGCGCCCCGTGGCTTTGCCCGGATTTTGACCCTAGCATGGGCCATGCCTGACTGCCTCTTGCCGGAGCCCCGGATGACCTTTGTCCTCACTGCCGACACATCCTCTCATTCGTTTCGCCTGGACCTGACGCCGCAATCGGTGCTCGATGTCGGCGCCGCGGTCTTTCAAGGAGTGAACGTCGCGCCGGGCTCGGCGGTTCCCTCGGATGGCGATCCGCGGATCGACCGGGCCCTGCCGGGATTCCTGTTCACCTGCGGACCCGACCATATCCGCCATCCGGTGCCGGTCGAGGGCGCGGCGGACGGGCGGCGCTATCCCTTGCACGGTTCGTTCTCCTCCAATCCGGCGCTGCACACCCTCATCGAGGAGGACGAGGGGGAGGTAATCTGCGAGGGGCGGGTTCCCGTCGTGCTCGCCAATGGCGGTACGGCCGAACTTGCACGCCGCTGGCGGGCCGACCGGGCCACCGGCCACATCACGCTGGACGACGTGCTGACCAATACGGGAGCCACACCATGGCCGCGCTTTGGCATGTACCACATCAATTTCGGCACCGGGCTCTTTGACGAAAACACGCGGCTGACCGGTGCCATGCTACCCGGCGGCAGCCTGCCCTGGCGCTTCGGCGAGGGCGACATGACGATCTTTTGCGTACCGGCGGTCGGGACGGCGAACCACGGCTGGGCAGAGGTCGCCATCGGGCCGATCGCCAGCCTCGGCGGGCGCAGCGTGCATGTCCGTTTCCGCACCGATACCTTGCCCTTTCTGCAGGTCTGGCGGAACCAGTCGCCCGGTTGCGCCGTGCTCGGCATCGAACCGGTCTCGCATCGCCTCGCCCCCCGCGCCGAGCTGATCGCCGCCGGCGAGGCGCCGGATTTTGCGCCCGGCGAAAGCGCCGGCTACGGCCTCGCCTTCGAGGTCCGCTAGATTTCGCATGATTGACGCTCAGGCGGCACCGGCTTAAACGGTGGACGCCCCGTTTTTGAAAGGACACCCCCGTGGATATCCGCGAGATCAACGACGAATATTCCGTCTCCGGCCAGATCACCGTCGAGGACCTCGACGCGATCGCCGCCATGGGCTTCAAATCCATCGTCTGCCACCGCCCCGACCACGAAGAGGCCGGCCAGCCGGAATTTGCAGCCATTGCCGCCCGCGCCGGCGAACTCGGCATCGAGACCGCCCATGTGCCCGTCGGCCCGATGGGCGTGACGGCGGAAGCGGTGACCGGCATGGTCGACGCGCTCGACGAACTGCCGCGCCCGATGCTCGGCTATTGCCGCTCGGGCATGCGCTCGACCAAGACCTACGAACAGACGCAGCACATTCGCGGCTGAGGCCGGGGAGGGGAAAAGCCCCTCATCCGTCGCCGGCACCTTCTCCCCGCAAGCGGGGCGAAGGGACATGCCGAACCGGTTTTCAAAAAAATCGACGGTCTTGGAAGGTGCGAGGCATCGCCCCTTGCCCCTTCTCCCCGCTTGCGGGGAGAAGGTCGCGGCAGCGGGATGAGGGGCCTTACGCCCCAACCGTTACTTCCCGCTGCGAATATCCGAGAGCGTGCGCGTCGGCGTGATGGCTTCCGGGTCGAGCTTCACCTCGATGATCGCCGGCTTGCCGCTGGCGCGGGCGCGCAGGAAGGCGGGCGCGAAGTCTTCCGTCTTCTCCACCGTCTCGCCATGGCCGCCATAGGCGACGGCGAGCGCCGCGAAATCCGGATTGGTGAGGTCCGTGGCGCTGACGCGGCCGGGATATTCCCGCTCCTGGTGCATGCGGATCGTGCCGTAGATGCCGTTGTTGACGACGACGGTGATGATCGGGAGGTTGTAGCGCACGGCGGTGGCGAATTCCTGTCCGTGCATCATGAAGCAGCCGTCGCCGGCAAAGCAGATAACCTCGCGCTCCGGGTGGAGCTGCTTGGCGGCGACCGCGGCCGGCAGGCCGTAGCCCATCGAACCGGAGGTCGGCGCGGCCTGCGTGCCGAAGCGGCGGAAGCGGTGGAAGCGGTGCACCCAGGTGGCGTAGTTGCCGGCGCCGTTGGTGAAGATGGTGTCTTCGCCGGTGTTTTCCTCCAGCCAGGCCATGATCGGCCCCATCTGCACGTCGCCGGGGCCTTCCATGGGCGGCGTCGACCATTTCAGGTAGCTCTCGTGCATGGCGGTCGTGCGGGCGGCCCAGCGCGGCGCGGTCTTCGGGGCAAGGCCTTCGAGCGCGGCGACGAAATCGTCCGGTGCGGCGCAGATCGCCAGATCCGGGCGGTAGACGCGGCCGAGTTCCGACGGATCGGGATAGACATGGACCAGCTTCTGCTGCGGGTAGGGGCTCTTGAGCAGGCTGTACGTCGCGGACGGCATTTCGGAATAGCGGCCACCGAGCAGCACGATAAGGTCCGCCTCGCGGATTTCCTTGCCGAGCGCAGGATTGATGCCGATGCCGGAATCGCCGGCATAGTTCGGGTCCTGGTGGTCGAACAGCATCTGCCGGCGGAAGGAACAGGCGACCGGCAGCGACCAGCGCTCGGCGAAGTCCGCAAAGGCCGCGACGCTTTCCCCGGACCAGCGCGTGCCGCCGAGAATGACGAGCGGCCGCTCGGCCTTCTCCAGCAGGCCGGCCAGTTCCTCCACCTGCTTGCGGCCCGGATGGGCTTCCACCGGCATATAGGCCTGCGGCTCGACCGTCTCGACCGTGTCCGTCAGCATGTCCTCGGGCAGCGCCAGCACGACCGGGCCGGGGCGGCCGGAGGTGGCGACGGCGAAGGCGCGGGTGACGAATTCGGGAATGCGGCGGGCGTCGTCGATCTCGGCCACCCATTTGGCGACCTCGGTGAAGGCGCGGCGGTACTCCACTTCCTGGAAGGCCTCGCGCTCGCGCGCATCGCGCTGCACCTGGCCGATGAAGAGGATCATCGGGATCGAATCCTGCCGGGCGATGTGGAGGCCCGCCGAGGCGTTGGTGGCGCCGGGGCCGCGCGTGACCATGCAGATGCCGGGCTCGCCGGTGAGCCGGCCCCAGCAATCGGCCATCATCGCCGCGCCGCCTTCCTGACGGCAGACGAGGATATCGACATCCGTGTCGTGCAGCGCATCGAGAACGGCGAGGTAGCTTTCGCCCGGCACGCAGGCGACGCGCTTGACGCCATTGGCAACGAGGGCGTCGACGATCAACTGGCCACCGGTCTTCATGCGCTTTTCTTTCCTGCTTCGAGAGAATGGAGTTCCGCCAGCACGGCGTCGGTATGCTCGCCGAGCCGCGGGCTCGGGCGGTCGTAGGTGAGCGGCGTGCCGGAGAAGACGATGGGCGTGCGAACGCCGGGAATGCTGTTGCCGTCCGCATCCGGCAGGTCGATGCGCAGGCCGCGGGCCTTGACCTGCGGATCGTCGAAGGTCTCGGCAATGGAATTGATCGGCCCGGCCGGCACGCCCTCGCGCTCGCAGGCGGCCAGGAGGTCGGCCTTGCCGATGGCGGCCGTCGCGCCCGTCACGAGGCGGCGCACCTCGTCGCGATGGGCGACGCGGGCGCGGTTGGTCGCAAAGCGTGCATCGTCCGCCACGCCGTCGAGCTTCAGGATGCCGCAGAGCTTGCGGAACTGCCCGTCATTGCCGACGGCGAGGATGATGTGCCCGTCCGAGGTCGGCACGACCTCGTAGGGCGAGATGTTCGGATGCGCATTGCCGAGCCGCGCCGGCGCCGTGCCGGAGGCGAGGAAGTTCATGTTCTGGTTCGCCATGACGGCGGAGTGAACGTCGAGCAGCGCCATGTCGACATGCTGGCCCATGCCGGTCTTCATGACGTGGATGAGCGCGGCCTGGATAGCGGTCACGGCATAGATGCCGGTGAAGATGTCGGCGATGGCGACGCCCGCCTTCATCGGCTCGCCGTCCGGCGCGCCGGTCACCGACATGAAGCCGGACATGCCCTGCACGATATAGTCGTAGCCGGCGCGGGCGGCATAGGGACCGTCCTGGCCGAAACCGGTGATCGAGCAATAGACGAGCTTCGGATGCTTCTTCGCGAGGCTCTCGTAGTCGAGCCCGTATTTGACGAGCCCGCCGACCTTGAAGTTCTCGATTACCACGTCGGCGGTCGCGATCAGGCGGTGGACGATGTCGCGGCCTTCCTCGGTCTTGAGGTCGACGGCGATGGAGCGTTTGCCGCGGTTGGTGGAGTGGTAGTAGGCGGCCGAGAGGTTCTCGCCGTCCTTGCCCATGACGAAGGGCGGGCCCCAGGCACGCGTGTCGTCGCCGCCGTCCGGGTTCTCGATTTTGATGACGTCAGCCCCCATGTCGGCCAGCATCTGGCCGGCCCAAGGGCCGGCAAGCACCCGCGCCAGCTCGATGACCCTTATGCCGGCAAGCGGCAGGTTCGACTTCTCCATCGTGCACTTCCTCCAGGGTGGACGCGCAAAGGCGCCCGCCGGGCCTTTACGCCCGTTTTCCCTTGGATAACAAAAAGCCGGTGGGCACGATAGCCGAAGCGGGCGGGGACATCATGACGGCTGAGACTGACATGATGCCGGGCGGTTTTGCGTGCTTCAGATCGGCGTCGAGGTGGGCGGGATGGTCGCCGTCTTGCCCACCTGCCGCTCGCGCCAGATGACGTAGAGGCCGGAGCCGATGATAATGGCGATGCCGAGCCATTTCAGCGCGTCCGGCAGGTCGCCGAACACCCACCAGCCGAGGATGGTGGCCGAGACGATCTCCAGATATTGCAGCGGTGCGAGCGTGGAGGCGGGCGCCGAACGGTAGGCATAGACGCCGAGCACGCCGGCAATGGTGGCGGCGACGGCCGCGCCGGCGATGTAGAGCGTGTTCGCCATGTCGGGCATGACCGGCGTCAGGAAGGATATGCCCGCCCTGCCGCCGACAAGAAGCAGAATGCCGGCGAAGAGCGCGCCCCAGAGGCCGGCATAGAACTGCATGGACCAGGGGTCCTCCTTCTGTGCGACCAGACGGGTCAAGAGGAAGAACAGCGCCAGCGAGAAGGCGGCGACCACGGGCAGCAGCGCGATCCAGCCGACCTCCTGCAAGCTCGGCTGGATGACGAGCAGCGAGCCGAAGAAGCCGACGCCGCAGGCCGTATAGCGCCGCCAGCCGATCGTCTCCTTGAGGAAGATCGAGCCGAGGATCGTCAGGATGATCGGCTCGACGAAGAAGATGGCGATGGCGTCCGCCACCTCCATGACGGCAAGCGGCGTGACGAAGCTGATCATGGTGATGGCCATCAGCAGGCCGCGCGCCGCATGCAGGCTCATCTTCTTCCGGGTCACGTCGAGCAGCGTGCCGCGCATCAGACAGATCGGCCCCAGCACCGTCATCTGGAACAGGAGGCGCACGAAGGTGATCTCCGTCGCCGGCACGGAGGTGACGGCGAGCTTGGCGAAGATGTCGATGATCGGCGAGACGAGTACCGAGAGCACCATGAGAAGGAGCCCGAGGCTGACCTCGTTGCGCAACGGCGTGACGGCGGATGTGCTCATGTGTGTTCCGGGACCCGGCGCCTTTCCTCGACGACCCGCCGGCACCAGCCGGCAAAGGCATCGACGGCGGGATCGCGCAACGCCGGGCTTTCGTTCAGCGTCTCGTGACGCATGCCGCGATAGACCATCGTCGTGACGTCCTCAAGCCGTGATTTCTTGAGCCGTTCGGCAAAGGCCAGCGTCGCCCGGCCGCGATCCGTCGCCGGGTCCTCGTCGCCGCCGACAAGATGGATGGGCAGACGCTTCGGCAGGCGGGCGAGCCCGTCGGCCGAGGCGCCGGCAAAGGTCACGGCGAAGATGTCGATCCACATGGAGACGTTGACGTCGAAGCCGCAGAGGGGATCGGCGATATAGGCGTCCACCTCGGCGGGCTCGTGCGACAGCCAGTCGAACGCCGTGCGCCGGCCGGCGATGGATTTCCCCCAGGCGCCGAAGGTGAGGCGCGGCAGGATGCCGCTCGGCACGTCCGAACCCTTCAGCATGCGCTCGGCCGCCAGCACGCCCTGCGCGATGCGTCCGGCAAGGCCGGGTTCGAGGTTGGAATTCCAGACGGCCAGCGCATCGATGTCGGCCGGATGCGCCTCGGCGAAGGCGAGCGCCAGCAGCCCGCCCATCGAATGGCCGAAGAGCACGACCGGCAGGCCCGGATGCCGGGCGACGGCATGGTCCCTGACGGCGCGCATGTCCGCGATCACGCGGCCGATGCCGTTGCACGGTGCGAACTGGCCGCGCGGCGCATCCGGCGCTGTTGTGAAGCCATGGCCGCGATGGTCGTGGGCATAGACGTGAAAACCTTCCGCCGCCATGTGTGCGGCAAAGGCCGCATAACGCGCGCTGTGCTCGGCAAGGCCGTGGCTGAGGAGGAGGATGCCGCGTGCGTCGCCGCGCGCCGGCTCATGACGCAGTGCGAGCGTCGCCCCGCTTGTACTCTTCAGCGTCCCGGCTTCTGAAAACACCACCATTCCTCCCGTTCGGCAAAGGTCAACGCGATTTGCCATGCAAACACAACGGGATGCGGCGTGTATTTTTCCTTATCTTCTCGCATTTCGGGATTTTTCCGATTCATGGTTGCAATTTTCTCGTTTTAGGTTGTATATGATCTTGTTTTGTTCTCATTTGGGGGCTGGGTCATGAAGACGAAAGCTGCATTTTCCGTTCTTGCCGCATGCATCTCCTTTCTGCTGGCTGCCGGGGTCGCGCTGGCGCAGTCCGTGCCGGACGGCGGCGGGACGCGGGAAGTCCTCTCCCTCAGTTGGCAGCCGGGTTACTGCGCGGCGCGGCCGAAGAGCCGCGGCTGCGCAGATTTCTCCGCGACATCGCCGGCTGCAAGGCAATTCTCGCTGCATAGCCGCTTCCAGGTGCGCAAGAGTTATTGCGGCATCGAGGCCGACCTGAAGCAGCGGGCGCGCAAGGGCAAGTGGACGGACCTGCCGGACATCACGCTCGCCGTGGCGACGAAGCAGCGCCTCATGGCGGCCATGCCTGCCGCGCGGCTCGGCCTCGACCGTCAGCAATGGCTGCGCAGCGGCAGTTGCGTCGCCGCCTCGGCGGAGGCCTATTACGACCGCTCGCTCGATCTGCTCGACCAGCTCAATGCCTCGCCGGTGCCGGCGCTCTTTACCGGCAAGGCCGGCGGCACCTTGACGCTCGCCGAGGTTCGCGCCGCCTTCGACAAGGCCTTCGGCCCCGGGGCCGGCGAGCGGGTGCGCCTTGCCTGCCGCAAGGCGGGCGACCGGACCATGGTGATCGGCCTCACCATCGGCCTTGCCGCCGGCGAGGGCACGCTGTCGGCGCTGATCGACGGGTCGTCTCCGACGAAATCGCGCTGCACCGAAGGTTTTACGGGCATGGCGTCGGCGGGCTAGGGGCCGTTCGGCGGGTACTCCCCACCGTCCCGTGACGGTGCCGGGTGCGGTTTGCGCCGTGCGGGGCAGGAGGGTTGGCTTCTGATGGCCCTGCCTTCGGGGAATTGCGGGAGAAGGCTTGTGCGCTGGCGCTTTCGCTGATTGCCGCGGGCGGAGAATTCGCCTACATAGCGGGCAAATTTCCTGCGAATGCGGAGTACGCTTACATGGCACGTCAGTTCATCTATCACATGTCGGGGCTCAACAAGTCCTACGGCGCCAAGAAAATTCTCGAAAACGTCAACCTGTCTTTCTATCCCGATGCCAAGATCGGCATCCTCGGCCCGAACGGCGCGGGTAAGTCGACCGTCCTTCGTATCATCGCCGGTCAGGACAAGGAATATACCGGGGAAGCCTGGCTCGCCGAAGGCGCGACCGTCGGTTACCTGGAGCAGGAGCCGAAGCTCGACCCGACCAAGACGGCCTTCGAGAACGTCATGGAAGGCGTGGCCGACAAGCAGGCCGTGCTCGACCGCTACAACGAGCTGATGATGAACTATTCCGACGAGACGGCGGAAGAGGGCGCCAAGCTCCAGGACATCATCGACAGCCAGAACCTCTGGGACCTCGAACAGCAGGTCGAGATGGCGATGGAAGCGCTGCGCTGCCCGCCGAAGGACGCCGACGTCACGGTGCTGTCGGGTGGTGAGCGCCGCCGTATCGCGCTCTGCCGCCTGCTTCTGTCGCAGCCCGACCTTCTGCTGCTGGACGAGCCGACCAACCATCTCGACGCCGAGACCATCGCCTGGTTGGAAAAGCACCTGCGCGACTATCCGGGCGCCGTGATGATGATCACCCACGACCGTTACTTCCTCGACAACGTGACCGGCTGGATCCTCGAGCTCGACCGCGGCCGCGGCATTCCCTACGAAGGCAACTACTCCGCCTACCTGCAGGCCAAGGCCAAGCGCATGAAGCAGGAAAGCCGCGAGGAAGCCGGGCGCCAGAAGGCGCTGTCGCGCGAACAGGAGTGGATCGCTTCCAGCCCGAAGGCGCGTCAGGCCAAGTCCAAGGCCCGTATCAAGGCTTACGAACAGCTGGTCGATGCGGCCGAAAACATCCGGCCCGGCGATGCCCAGATCATCATCCCGGTCTCTGAGCGCCTCGGCAACGTGGTCATCGAACTGGAAGGCATCAAGAAGGGCTTTGACGACCGCACGCTGATCAACGACCTGTCGATCAAGCTGCCGCCGGGCGGCATCGTCGGCATCATCGGTCCGAACGGCGCCGGCAAGTCGACGCTGTTCAAGATGATTACCGGCCAGGAACAGCCCGATGCCGGCTCGATCCGCATCGGCGACACCGTCCAGCTCGGTTATGTCGACCAGAGCCGCGATGCGCTCGACGGCAACAAGACGGTCTGGGAGGAAATCTCCGGCGGTGCCGAAGTCATCAAGCTCGGCAAGTTCGACATGAACTCCAGGGCCTATTGCGGCGCCTTCAACTTCAAGGGCGGCGACCAGCAGCAGAAGGTCGGCAACCTGTCCGGCGGCCAGCGCAACCGCGTGCACCTTGCCAAGATGCTGAAGGCCGGCGGCAATGTGCTGCTGCTCGACGAACCGACCAACGACCTCGACACGGAAACGCTGGGTGCGCTGGAAAGCGCGCTCGAAAACTTCGCCGGCTGCGCGATCATCATCAGCCACGACCGCATGTTCCTCGACCGTCTGGCGACGCATATCCTGGCCTTCGAAGGCGACGGCCATGTGGAGTGGTTCGAAGGCAATTTCGAGGACTATGAGGAAGACAAGGTGCGCCGCCTCGGCCCCGACGCCCTCAACCCCGGCAGCCAGGCCTACAAGCGCCTGACCCGCTGAGCGAAAACGTCATCGCCCTTTTGAGAAACCCCGGTTCGCCGGGGTTTTTCTTTGGGCCTGTTGATGGGAAGATCGGCGACACGGATTGGCTCTTGCGCGACGCGAGTTAATCACATAAACATATCTTTATGTCTTGATTGGAAAGATCATGGGCGACATGCAGAAACTCGGACTGGACGACATCGTGGAGATCCTGAAGGCGGCGGGCGAGCCGACGCGCCTTCGCCTGCTCGCGCTGCTCTCGCATGGCGACCTTACCGTGACCGATCTCACCGATATCCTCGGCCAGTCCCAGCCGCGCATCTCGCGCCACCTGAAGCTGCTGGCCGAGGCGAGCCTCGTCGATCGCTACCAGGAAGGGGCCTGGGCCTTCTTCCGGCTGAGCCAGGGCGGCCCCGCCGTCGCGCTCGCCCACCAGCTCCTCGATGCGGCCGAGCCGGCGGACGCGGTCTTTACCCGCGACGACGAGCGCCTGCGCGCGCTCAAGAAGATCCGTTCCGACAAGGCGCAGGCCTATTTCAGCCGCAACGCGGCGGAGTGGGATGCGGTGCGGCGCCTGCATGTCAGCGAGGCGGAAGTGGAGGCGAAGCTCGCCGAGATGATCGGCACGGCCCCGGTCGGCGCCTTCCTCGATCTCGGCACGGGCACCGGGCGCATCCTCCAGCTCTTCGAAGGGCTCTACCGCCGCGGCGTCGGCGTCGATGCCAGCCGCGACATGCTGGCGGTGGCCCGCGCCAATCTCGACCGCGCCGGCATCACCAAGGCCTCGATCCGCCATGGCGACATTTTCAACCTGCCGCTGGAGCGCGACGAATTCGACGTCGTGACGATCCACCAGGTCCTGCATTTCCTCGACGAGCCGGACGCGGCGATCGCAGAAGCCGCGCGCATGCTGGCGCCCGGCGGCCGCCTTGCGATCATCGACCTGGCGCCGCACGCGCTGGAGCACCTGCGCGACGAGCACGCCCATATCCGCCTCGGCTTCTCGCACCAGACCCTCTCCGAGTGGCTGGAGAAGGCGGGGCTCGCCGTCGAGGAGGTCGTCGACCTCAAACCCGCGCATTCGGCTGCCGATGCGCTCACCGTGACAATCTGGCTTGCCCGCGACCAGCGCGAACAGGCGGCCGACCCCATCGCGATCCGCAGGAGGAGTTGACATGAAGCAGGCGACCGCCACCAGGGCCCACAAGGACATCCGTCTGTCTTTCGAATTCTTCCCGCCGAAATCGGCGGAGGCAGAAGGCCAGCTCTGGGAGACGGCCGCCCAGCTTTCGGCCTATGAGCCGGGCTTCATGTCGGTCACCTATGGCGCGGGCGGTTCCACCAAGGCACCGACACTGGCGACGGTGCGCCATCTCCTGAAGATGGGCCTGCCGGCCGCCTCGCACCTTACCTGCGTCGGTGCGACGAAGGAGGAGGTGCATGCCGTCGTCGCGGAGTTCCAGGCGGTGGGCGTCCATCATTTCGTGGCGCTGCGCGGTGATCCGCCGGGCGGCGTCGGCGCGGCCTACCAGCCGCATCCGGGCGGCTATGCCAATGCGGCGGAACTGACGGCGGGCCTGCGCGCACTCGCCGATGTCGAGGTCTCCGTCTCCGCCTATCCGGAGAAACATCCGCAAAGCCCCGATGTCGCCGCCGATATCGACATGCTCAAGCGCAAGGTGGATGCCGGCGCCACGCGCGCGCTGACGCAGTTCTTCTTCGAGAACGACGATTTCGAGCGCTATCTGGAGCGCGTGCGCAAGGCGGGGATCACGATCCCGATCGTGCCAGGCATCCTGCCGGTGCACAATCTCGCGCAGGTCCAGAAATTCGCCGACCTGTGCGGCGCCTCGGTGCCGGGCTGGCTTGCAGAACGCCTCGGTCCGTTCGAAGATCGTCCGCAGGAGCGTGCCGCCGTTGCGGTCGACCTCGCGATCCGCCAGGTGAACGACCTCATCGCCCGCGGCATCAGCGAGTTCCACTTCTATACGATGAACCGGGCGGCGATGGTTTCGGCGGTTTGCGACGGCGTCGGCTTTGCGAAGATCGACCGGAGCCGCGCTGCGGGCGCTGCGGCCTAGTTCTTCGCCAGGCCCGAATGCCGAAGGCTTCAAATAAAAACGCATGGCGCCGTCTCCGGGGCCATGCGTTTTTTCAATGGGTTTCGGCAGGGTTTCTTGTTCTTGTCCCTGACCTTTCTGCTTCGCTTGGATCGCCTCAGATGAAGATCATCGTTGCGATGAAGAGGAACGCTGCACTGATCATCAGAACATTCAAGGAATGTGTGAGTCCCATGGCTGACCTCCTTGCGTTTACGGTCCGATATTACGACCGAAAAAAGCGGGTTGGAAAGGTATTTTGTTGCTGCGTTGCAACATCCGGGCTCGGCCCGATGGTTATTAACAGCTCTAACCTGCTGAATTTCCTCCTTTATCGTGCGCGCCACAAAAAATTCACAATCCCTACCAAATGACGAATGCCGACATTGTGCATTTACCATTATGGCGTAAGTCGGGTCCGCAATCCGGCGTATCGCCATGAAACGGCCGGAAAGGCGCTTTGTTCCCGGCCTCTTCAGGCGGTGCGCAAACGGGCGAGGACACGCCCGTCGAGCACAACGAGGCCCGCGAGCACCAGCGCCATGCCGAGGATGCCGAGCGGCGTCAGGGTTTCGCCGAGGAACAGCATGCCGGCGAGAATCGCGCTGGGCGGCACGAGCAGGGTGACGAGCGAGGTATTGGTCGCGCCGGCCGCCGCCATGATCCGGAAGAACAGGATGTAGCCGTAGGCCGTCGAGACGAGCGCCAGCGCCAGCACGGCGAGGATGGCCGACAGCGGGGGCAGGGGAAGCTGCCAGGGCGAATCGAGCGCAAGGGAGACCGGCAGCATCAGCAGCGTCGAGGCCGTCAGCTGGCCGGCGGCGATGACGGGCGGGGCGGTGCCGCGGAAGCGTTTGCCGTAGGTCGCGGCAAAGCCGTAGGAGACGGCGGCCAGCACCGGCAGGAGGACCGCCCAGAGCGGCGGGCCGCCGGCGCCGGTAAACGGCGCAAGCGCTCGCGGGCCGATCAGCACCGCGGTGCCGACGAGGCCGATGAGGCAGCCGGCGATCTTCTCCGACGAGAGCTTTTCGTCCACGGTCATGCGGTTGGCGATGAGCACGGTGAAGATCGGCGTCGTCGCGTTGAGGATGGAGGCGAGGCCCGCGCCGATCTGTGTCTGGCCGAGGAAGATCAGCATGTGCGGCACGGCATTGTTGATGAGGCCGAGCAGCAGGAACTCGCGCCAGCGCTCGCGCAGCGTCGCGTAGATGCCGAAGCGGCCGGCGACGTAGACGTGCAGCGCAAGCGCCGCGATGCCGACACGCAGCAGCACGAGCGTCGCCGGCGGCACATGGGCGACCGCCACGCGCGCGAAGAAGAAGGAACCGCCCCAGATCATGCCGAGGAGCGCGAGCAGGCCCCAGGTCTGGGCGCTCATGCGTGTTGCTGCAACCGGCTGTTCCATGCGTTCCCCCTCCCAGGGCATCCAGGCGAAGCGGCGTGGATACGGCAAGACAAAGACAAACGGCGCATGTCCGGTTCGACCGGGCATGCGCCGCTTCGGGTCTGGGCGAGGTTTACAGCACCGGATGGCGGTCGGCCACCCGATTCCGTCAGAGGGCGGAGAGCAGGGCCTGTGTGGCCCAGCCGTCTGCCGGCAGGCCGAGGCGCAGCTGTTCCTTCTGGATCGCGGCGCGCGTGCCGGAACCCAGAATGCCGTCGATCTTGCCGACGTCGTGGCCGTGGCCCTGCAGCTTGGTCTGGAGCTGCTTCATGGCGTCGTCGGAAAGGCCTTCCTCCGGCGTGCCGCGCTCATAGGGCGGCATGCCGGCAAGACGGGTCGCGAAATAGGCGGCCGACGTCGTGTAGATGAAGGACTGGTTCCATTCGAGATAGATGTTGAAGTTCGGATAGGTGATGAAGGCCGGGCCCTTGCGACCCTGCGGCAGCACAAGAGAGGCTTCGAGATTGCCGAAGGACGTGTCGCCGTCGCGCGGCTTGACGCCGAGCGCGAACCAGTCGGCGGCCTTCATGCCCGGCTGCAGGCCGGTCTTCTCGAAGGGCAGCACCTTCGGCACGGACACTTCCTGGATCCACGGCTGGCCCTTGGTGAAGCCGAGATGCTGGATGAACTTGGCGGCCGTCAGGATGGCGTCGGGCGCGCTCTTCTTGACGTCGATATGGCCGTCGCCGTCGCCATCCACGCCGAATTCGATGATGTCCTTCGGCAGCATCTGCACCTGGCCGATTTCGCCGGCCCAGGCGCCCGTCGTGCCGTTCGGGTCGAGGTCGCCATGGCCGACCATTTCGATGGCCGCGAGAAGCTGCGGGCGGAAGAGCTCGGGACGGCGGCAATCGTGCGAGAGCGTCACCAGGGCGTTGCGGGTGTTGAAATCGCCCTGAACGGCGCCGAAGTCGGTCTCCATGGCCCAGAAGGCGGCGATGATCGGGCCCGGCACGCCGAATTCCTGCTCGGCGCGGGCGAAGACGGAGCCGAGATCCTTCAGCTTCTTGCGGCCGATGTCGAGGCGCGACTGGCTGACCGTGCGCTTGGAGAATTCGAGGAAGGTCTGGCGGAACACGCCCTGGGCGCGGTCACGCGACAGCACCTTCTGGTCGATGGCGGCGCCGGCAAGCGCGCGGTCGGCGACCTCGGCGGAAACGCCGCGCGTCAGCGCCTCGGCCTTCACGCCCTCAAGGAACGCGCTGACATCGCCGCCGCAGGCCGCTGCCGTTTGGGCATGCGCATTGCCGGCGAGAAGAAAGGCCGCAAGGCCTGCCGCAAGTGTCGTCTTCAGGTTTGGCCGCATCCGAGTGCTCCTTGGGTCCGCTGCCGGCTGTCTTCGATGCCCGGCTATCTCGAATGCCGGCTGTCTCAGATGAATGTGACGGAAGCAAGAAGAAAACGGCAACCGCGGCGTGCGGTCGCCCTTTCTCACGCAAATGTTGTCGCGCTCAACGGGAAACCGAAGCGACCCACTTGTTCCAGTTCTTCGTGGAGCCGGCGAAGACGTTGATGTCCGTATCGCCGGAGATGCCCGGCACGACGCCCGTCGAGGTATATTGCCAGAAGGCCCACTTGCGCGCGGCGTAGATGTTTTCCGGATGGTTGGCGACCGAGCGCAGCCAGAAAGGGTAGTTCTCGAAATGGCCGACGAGGTTGTCCTGATGGAAATCGACCGTCGTATAGATGATCGGCCGCTTGCCGTAATGCGCTTCGAGGCGATCCATGAAGCGCTTCAGCACCGTGCGCACCTCGTCTGCCGGCGGGCGCAGCTTGCAGGTCGGCGAGGCGGCGTTCCATTCGGCGTCCAGCACCGGCGGAAGCTGCACGGCCTCCTTCGGCACGTTGGCGATGAACCAGTCGGCCTGCGCGTCCGCCGTCGAACAGAAATAGTAGAAGTGGTAGGGCGCATGGGAGATGCCGGCGGCGCGCGCGCCGCGCCAATAGTCGGCAAAGCGGCTGTCCAGCCGGTCGGTGCCTTCGGTCGCCTTCAGGAAGGCGAAGGAGACGCCGCCCTTCTTGACGGCGTGCCAGTCGATCTCGCCGTTCCATTTGGAGACGTCGATGCCGTGGACCTCGTGGCGATGCGGCGTGCGGGCGCCGAAATCCTGCGGATCCTTGTCCTCGAACCGCGGCGGAAGCGACGCGGTGGACACGAGATCGTAGTCGGTGGTGGAGCAGGACGTGGCGAGAAGGGCAAGGGGCAGGAGAGCCAGAAGAAGCCGACGCATGAAGGTTCCGTTGTTGCGCGTTTACCAATCCTGCCTCGAATGGGCCGGGCCGTAAAGGGGAGCGCGCGAGACGGGCCTTCGACCTATCGCGTATTTCCGTAAAATTATGGTTAGCGGGCGGTTAAGCCGGGGCGAGGGGTCCGCCCCGGCTTCGACCGTCAGAACTTCATGCTCACGCCGACCATGACCGAGTGCGAATCTATATCGCCATCGACGCCAGCGGCGCCGAACACGTCGGACTTGCTGTAGTCGCTGTAGCGATATTCGAGCCGCCCGGCCACATTGTCGGTGAAGGCCTGTTCCACACCGGCGCCAATCGTCCAGCCGTGCAGCGTTTCGCCTTCGCTCGCGCCGGTGTTCACGTCTTCCAGCTTGGCATGGGTGAAGGCATAGCCGCCCGTACCGTAGATCAGGGTCCGGTCGATGGCGTAGCCGAGACGTGCGCGAACGGAGCCACCCCATGTGGTTTCCGTTTCGAGCGTCGTTCCGCCTGCCGCGAACCGTTCGTCATTGAAGTCGCGCTTGATGTCGGCTTCCACGCCGTACACCCAGCCGTCGTTGAAGAAGTTGTAGCCGGCATAGGCGCCGACGGCAAAGCCGCCGAGATCTTGGTTGATGGCCGAAACGCCGTCCGAATACTCGACCCCTGTCCAGGCATAGCCGGTGTTCACACCGACATAGAAGCCGCCCCAGTCATAGATGCCGGCCACCTCGGTAATCGGGGTTTCCACCGGGGGTTCGGCAATGGCCATGTCGGCCGCGAAGGCCGGCAGTGCGCCTGCGGTGAGCAGGATGCCGGCGGCACCGAAGATGATGGATTTCATGTGATGGTCCTTTTCACTCGATACTCGCGCGAAGCCCCGCACGCGAATGACAACAACCGACCCAACGCGCAGAAAGCCCGTTGGTTCCGAAGAAAATAGACCCCATGAATCTTGGGGGCGAATGCCAACACTCGCTTAACACTCTGTCATTCTTTGTCCGCTAGAAACATCACCAGGCCGCTATGGGCCGGGGCACCCTGTTGTCATGATAACAACGGTTTAGGGTTACATGATGTTGAAAACCTTGTTGCCGAGGATCGAGCAGCGCTATGCGCTGGCGGGATCGGTCTTCGGAGCGTTTCTGCCTGCCATCTGCTTTGCTGCCGATCAGTTCCTGCGCGATCACAACGAGGCGAGCCTTTTCGGCTTTTCCACGCCGACAGCAACCGCGCTCGCCCTGATGCCGGTCTTCTTCGGCGTCGGCTTCTACCAGATCGGCCGTTCCAAGGCGCAACTCATCGAAGAGCTCGGCCAGCGGCGGCAGACCGAGCGGCAACTGACGCACGAGGCGCATCACGACCGGCTGACGGGGCTGGCCAACCGCTTCTGCCTGGAGCGCGATATCCAGGCCTTCATGGAAGCGCGCGAGGGGGGAAGTCGCCCGGCTTTGCTGCTTCTCGATCTCGACCGATTCAAATTCGTCAATGACAGCCTCGGCCACGATGCCGGCGACCAGCTTCTGGCGGCCATTGCCGAGCGGCTGAAGCGCGCGCTGCTGTCGACGGCGCGGGTCTACCGGCTGGGCGGCGACGAATTCGTCGTGACGATCGCCGGACGGCCTTCCCAAGGCAAGATTGAAGATGTCTGCCGCACGATCTGCCAGCTTTTCGAGGAACCGTTCGAGCTGAAGCGCAACCGCGTGACAAGCGGCTGCAGCATCGGCGTCACCTTCATGGAGGCGGAAGACGTCAGCATGTCCGAGCTCCTGAAGCGCGCCGACCTTGCGCTCTACGCGGCGAAGGAGGCGCATGCTTGCGGTTTCCGGTTCTTCGACGCGGCGCTGGCCGCCGACGTGCAGGCGCGAGCGGCGATCGAGCACGATCTGGCGCGGGCGATCAGGGCCGGCGAATTCTTCCTCGAATACCAGCCCATCGTCGGCGTCGAGAGCCGCTCGGTCCGCGGCTTCGAGGCGTTGCTGCGCTGGCGGCATCCGGAAAAGGGGCTGATCATGCCCGACGTCTTCATCCCGGCCGCCGAGAAGACGGGCCTCATCCTGCCGCTCGGCAACTGGGTGGTTCGTGAGGCTTGCCGGGAGGCGGCCAAGTGGCCGGCGCCGGCCGGCGTTGCCGTCAACGTCTTCGGCGACCAGTTCAAGAACCGCGCCTTTGTCGGTTATGTGAAGGAATGCCTCGCCGAGGCCGGGCTTGCGCCGGGGCGCCTTACGGTCGAGGTGACGGAATCGGTCTTCTCGGTGGACGAGACGGCCATCCGAGAAAGCCTCAAGGAGCTGCGCGATCACGGCGTGCGCGTGGCACTCGACGATTTCGGTATCGGCTTTTCCTCGATCAACAACCTGCGCGCCTTCCCGATCGACCAGCTCAAGATCGACCGCTCCTTCGCGCGGGCGATGATGGAGAGCAAGCGCGATGCCGACCTCGTCGACATCATCCTGAAACTCGGCCAGACGTTCCAGGTGACGACGACGGTGGAGGGCATCGAATCGGAAAGCCAGTTCGATTTCATCCGCCAGCGCGGCGCAGCCGAGGCGCAGGGCTACCTGATCTCCGGCCCGGTCGCCGCATCCGACGTCATGACCTTCCTCGTGCGGCCGGACAGCCGGCTTTCGGCCTGATCGCGCAAAAAGCCTTTTCACGGCATTCAAATCCTGATTGTCTCGGATGGAAGGAGAGGCCGCGATGAGACGATTCTACAGGCTGGCCGCTTGGGCGCTTTCCCTGCTTGCCCTTGTCGTCGTGGTGGGGGCGAGCTGGATCATCGTATCGCCGCCGGCACTGCTCAGCGTCGGGTCCGGCTATGCCGCCAAGATCGTCTGCTCCAATGTCTTCATCGCCGGGCGCGACCCCGACGAAGTGCTGGCCAAGGACGTGCAGGCCCCCGGCCATCCGTTGCTGAAGCTTATGCGGCAGGATGTCGATTTCACTGAAAAGACCGTGACGACCCATCTGCTCGGTGCCTTCGCGCCGGGCCATGCCGCCTGGCATGAGGGATTTGGCTGCTCGAACGTGCCGGACGGAGATTTCCGTGCGGCGCAGCAGGCCGTGTCGGATGTCGCGCTGCCGGCGATCCCTGCCGGCGATCCCGCCATCGCCTGGCCGGACGGTGAGGCGGTGACGCCCGACGAGCGGTTTGCCGCCCTGCTTGCCGATCCCGCGCTGACGGGGCCGGGCATGCGGGCGGTCGTCGTCGTGCATGACGGCCGCATCGTCGCGGAGGCCTATGGCGACGGCTTTTCCGCCGCGACGCCGCTGCTCGGCTGGTCGATGACCAAGTCGGTCAATGCCGCGCTGATCGGCCGGCTGATGCAGGCCGGCGCGCTGTCGCCGGAGATGAGCGGCCTTTTCCCGGAATGGCGTGGCGATGCGCGCGCGAAGATCACGCTCGCCCAGCTTCTCGCCATGGAAAGCGGGCTTGCCTTCAACGAAAGCTATGGCGATGTCGCCGATGTCACGCGCATGCTTTTCCTCGAGCCCGACATGACGCGCTTCGTGCTGTCGCTGCCGCTCGAGACCAATCCGGGCGAGGCATTCAACTATTCCAGTGGGACGGCGGTTCTGCTGTCTCGCATCTGGATGGGGACGCTCAGCGGGCGGGCGCAGGCGCTGTCCTTCCCGGCCAAGGCGCTGTTTGCCCCGCTCGGCATGGCAAGCGCGGTGATGGAGCCGGACGAGACCGGCATCTTCGTCGGCTCATCCTACATGTATGCGACGGCGCGCGACTGGGCACGCTTCTCGCTGCTGCTTCTCAACGACGGCGTCTGGAAGGGTGAGCGCCTGCTGCCGCAAGGCTTCGTCACGGCGATGGCGATGCCGACCGAGGCTTCCGACGGCGCCTACAGCCGCATGCAGGCCTGGGCCAAGGGGCCGGGCAGGGAAGATGATGCGGACTACGGCCTGCCCGACGAGACGTTCTGGATCCTCGGCCATGACGGCCAGTCGGCCGCCGTCATTCCCTCGCGCAGGCTCGCGGTGATCCGGCTGGGACTGACGCCGTCGAAACTCGGCTACCGGCCCCAGCCGCTGGTCAAGCGCATCCTCGACGTGCTGGACGCGTCGAAGCTCCAGGCCGGTCAGGCGCCGACCTGAGCGATCCAGTCGTTGAGGTTGTAGGTGTTGGAGATGCGGGCGACCTTGCCGTCGCGGATTTCGAAGAAGGCGCCGGCGGGCAGGATATAGGTCTGGCCGTTGGCCTCGGGAAGCCCCTCGTCGGTGGCGAGATACTGGCCGTTGACGACGAATTCGGCCGCGCCGCGCGTGCCGTCGTCGTTCGACATGATGATGATGTCGGTCAGCGTCTCGCGGTAGGAGCGGTTCATGTGCGCCATGAAATCGCGGAACGCGTCCTTGCCGACCTGCCGGCCGCCCTGGTTGATGTCGTGGATGACGTCATCGTGCAAGAGATTGAGGAAGGCCTCCATATCCTGCCTGTTGAAAGCATCGTAATAGGCGCGGATCGTCTCTTTTGCTGGCATGTCATCCCTCATATCGTTGGCGTGTCGGCAGAAGCCGTTCGCCTTATAGCATTGTTCAAGCCTTTGGGAACATTCACGGATCATGCAGATCAAGATCGTCCACGGCAAGGCGGTGACGCGGCATATCGCGGATCTCGCGCGCCTGCGCACCGAAGTCTTCCGCGCCTTCCCGTATCTCTACGAGGGCAGCGAGGACTACGAGGCCACCTATCTTGCGACCTACGCCCAGTCACCCGAAAGCCTTTTTGTGCTGGCGCTCGACGGGGAGCGGATCGTCGGCGCCTCGACGGGCGTGCCGATGACCGATGCCGCCGTGGTTTTCCAGGCGCCCTTCGTCAAGGCTGGGATCGATCCGGCAAAGGTCTTCTACTTCGGCGAATCCGTGCTGCTGTCCGGTTATCGGGGCAGGGGGCTCGGCGTGCGCTTCTTCGAGGAGCGCGAGGCCTATGCGCGGCGCCTCGGCCGGTTCGACTGGTGCGCTTTCTGTGCCGTGGAGCGGCCGAGGGACCATCCGCTGAGACCGGCGGACTATGTGCCGCTCGACGAATTCTGGGCCAAGCGCGGTTATGAGCATCGCGGCGACCTGCGCACGATGCTGGCCTGGCGGGATATCGGTGAGGAGGACGAGGCCGAAAAGCCGATGTCGTTCTGGTTGAAGCCGGCGCGCTGACCGGCCCTAAGGCGAAGGCTGGCTTATCTCAGGCCGGTCTCGTCGAGCAGGCCCTTGCGCTTGGCGTGGTAGTAGTAGCCGGCCGCATAAAGGCGCACGGCGCCGTCATTCTTGTCGTCCGCCACCATCCAGGCGCCGCGCAGATACTTGCCGGCATATTTGATGTTGGTTTCCGCGTCGAACAGGCCTTCGGCCGGGCCTTCGTAACCCATGCTCTTGGCCGTCGCGTACTTGATTTGCATGAGGCCGTAGTGACCTCGGTTGAAAGCCCTCGGATTGTAGGTGCTTTCCCGCTTCACGACACGATGCAGAAGCGATTCCGGAATACCGTACAGGGCGGCATATTTCGTGATCAGCGCATCGATCGGCGTGCCGGACTTCGTGAACGGCTGCTCAGCCTGCGGCACCATCAGACGCGTCTGCGTCGTCAGGACGGCGTTGCTGACCAGTGCGGGCTTGGCCATCGGCACGATCTTGCGGCTGGCGACGAGCTGTTCGAGGCCTTCCGGCTCGCCGGTATCGAAGCCGGGCTCCATGACCGAAACGCCGATGACCGTGTCGTAGGACTGCTGCGCCTCGGCGACGGCCGTCATGGCCGCGCCCGTATTGCCGGCAAGGGCGGCGGTGGCTGCGGCGGCGCCCGTTACGGGCTTGGCTTCGGCAAGGGCGGAAACCGGAACGGCACCGGCGGCGGCATCGCTCGCTACGGCGATCGGCGTCGGCAGGGCTTCGGGCGTGTTTTCCGTGCCCGGCTTGGCGGCGGGCAGGGCGGCATAGGCGACTTCCGTCACCGTGCCGTCCGCTGCGACGATGCTCGTGGCTGAAGCAGGCGTTACCGTCTTTGCCGTCGTTGCATCCTCGGCCACGCTGGCGCAGCCGGCGAGGGTCGCCAGAAGGCCTGCGCAGGCAAGCGTGGCAATGCGTGCCGGACGGGTAACGATTGTATCAGCCATGGTCGTCGCTCTCGGTTTGCCGGGGTGCGCGGGCGCCGGAGCGCCCGCTTTTTGCAAATCAATCGGCCGTGGCCGTGCCCCGCTCTTAACCGATCGGGGGCAGGGCGGCAACCCGCAGGTCTGGCGATGCGTCAGGCGGCCGCGCGCTTGAGGCCCGCGGTCAGCAATCCGGCGCCGATCAGCAGCGTGCCGCCGGTGCGGTTGACGACCTTCTGCACCGAGGGTTTGCGGATCGTCTGGCGCGCGGCGGCGGCGAGCAGGGCATAGGAAAGCGCGTTCAGCGTCGCCAGCACCAGGAAGGTGATTTCGAAGATCACCATCTGCGGCAGCACCGGCTGCGTGAGGTCGAGGAACTGCGGCAGGAAGGCGACGAAGAAGACGATGCTCTTGGGGTTCAGCGCCGTCACCACATAGGCGTGCGCGAAGATGCGGAAAGGTTTTTCCTCGGCCGGCGCCTCGCCTTCCGCGCCGGTCGCGATGGGCGCGCGCCAGAGTTTTATGCCGAGCCAGACGAGGTAAGCCGCGCCCACCCATTTTAGCACGGTGAAGATCGCCGCCGAGGTGGCGAGCAGGGCGCCGAGGCCGAGCATGGAGGCGGTCATGGCGGTGAAATCGCCAAGCGCCACGCCGGCGACCGTGGCGCCCGCCGTGCGGCGGCCATGGCCGAGTGCATAGGAGATCACGAGGAGGATGGTCGGCCCCGGAATGGCGAGCATGACGGCGGAGGCGGCGGCAAAGGCAAGCCAATGTTCGAAGGACATGAAAACTCCCCGGATCGAGTGCGATCCGGGGAGCAAGCCATCACGTCATTGCGCCGTCAAGCCCGATCGGGATCAGCCGGCCGGCTTCCACTTCTGGCCGATCGTGTCCATCACCTCGCCGAACCATTTTGCCGAGGTGTCGAAGTGCTTGCCGCCCTTGATGCGCGGGAACTCGATGGTGCGCAGCTTGCCGCCCTGGCCCTCGTCGTGGCCGGTGACGCCGGAGACCTTGCCCAGCGCGCTTTCGACGGCAAGGTCGGTCATGCTCTGGATGAGGCGCAGGTCGTCGCGGTTTGCCGGGGCGGAGCGGGCATAGTAGCCGGACTTCTGCACCATGGCGCGCTCGGCGCCGAGCAGGGCCGCGAACTGCTTGGAGAACCAGTTGCCGACATTGATCGTGTCGATCTTCACATGGCCGAAGGCGTCGCGCTTGACGGTCTCGCCCGAAGCTTCCCGCTCGGCGACGATGGCGTCGAGGCAGGCGCCTTCCGAAACGAACAGCGTGACGAAGCCGGCGCGGTCCATGACGCCTCTGAGGCGTTCGGCCTCGGCTTCGAGGTTGAAGTCCAGCTCCGGCAGGTAGAGGCCGTCGATGTTCTTCAGCTGCTTGTTCATCATGAAGCCATCGACATAGTCGTTGCCGCTGGTCTTCTGGATATAGGCCCTGGCCGTGGCGGCGGTGAGCCAGCCGCAATGGCGGCCCATGACCTCGTGCACGACGAGGGTGCGCGGGGCCGCGCTCTGCTCGTTGCTGACATGGTCGAAGAAGCCGGCGCCGACTTCGGCGGCCGTCCAGGCGCCGAGCGACTGGCGGATCGGCACGACGTCGTTGTCGACGGTCTTCGGCAGGCCGACGACGGTGAGGTCGTAGCCGTTCGCGCCGAGATAGGCGGCAAGGTCGGCCGCCGTCGTGTTGGTGTCGTCGCCGCCGATCGTGTGCAGGATGGTGATACCGTCCTTGGCGAGCCGCTCGGCCGCGACGCGCAGCGGGTTCTCGCCTTCCTTGACGAGGCCGCGCTTCACGCAGTCGGCGGCATTGGTCAGCTTGACGCGGCTGTTGCCGATCGGCGAGCCGCCGTAGCGGTGCAGGAGCGGCGCCTTTTCGCGCATGTCCCTGGTGATCTCGATGCGGTCGGCAAGCAGGAGGCCCTGGTAGCCAGACCGGTAGGCGACGAGCTCGATATCGGGCGCGACGTCGCTGTAGCGTTCGATGAGGCCTCCGACAGCGGACGACAGACAGGGCGCGAGCCCGCCGGCGGTCAGCATTGCGACTTTCTGCTTGGCCATAATTCCTCCTCGGCTTCAGCCCGTCCTGATGGGTGGGCGTTCTCTAGCGTATAATCCCCGCAAGGGGAACGGCGCGGTGAACTTATCCGCACTCCATGACGGATTGTCTTCTGTGCTCCACAGGCGAAAATCCTCCGATCCATAAATTCTGATGGCGCCACTTAATGAGGGGCATCAAAATTTCGTCATTGGGGGCGAAATCGCGGCTCCGTGCCTTGCTTTCCCTGCAATTGTCTGATCAAGATCACCTTATGTTCCAGAATTCGCCAAGTTGCTTCATCAGTGCCGTGTGGGATCGCCTCGTCGGCATGGTCTCGGATGCCGCCAGCAATGTGCTGTCCGGCGTGGTCGAGGCCGTGCGGACCCTGTTCGAGGGCGATCCGGAAACGCGCCGACAGGTGGCCTTTTCCGTCGCGATGATCGCGCTTTCCGCCAAGATGGCGAAGGCGGACGGCATCGTCACGACTGCCGAGGTCGATGCCTTCAAGGACATCTTCAAATATCCCGACAACCAGGCGGCCAATGTCGCCCGGCTGTATAACCTCGCGCGTCAGGACGTTGCGGGTTACGAGGCCTATGCGGAGAAGATGAAGGCGCTCTGCGTCTCCTGCGAGAAGAACTGCCCGATCCTCGAGGATATCGTCGACGGCCTGTTCCACATCGCGAAAGCAGACGGGATGATCCACGAGAACGAAATGGCCTTTCTCGGCCGCGTCGCGGAAATCTTCGGCATGGCCGAGGAGCGCTTCGAGCAGATCACGGCGCGCCATGTCCATATCAGCGGTCGCGACCCTTACAAGGTGCTCGGCGTGAAGCCCAGCGACGACTTTTCGGAGATCCGCAAGCGCTATCGCGTGCTTGCCTCCGAGCATCATCCTGATAGGTTGGTGGCGCGTGGCGTGCCGGCCGAGTTCCATCAGATTGCGAACGACCGCATGGCCGCGCTCAACGCTGCCTATGAGGCGATCGAGAAGGAACGCTGCGCTGCATGAGCGCATTCACATGTGACTATGCCGGCGCGACTGCAGCGCCGTCGCCGAACTTCGGCGAACGGGCAGGCGGGCGCACTCCGGATATCATCCTCCTGCATTATACCGGCATGGCAACGGCGGACGGCGCGCTGAAGTGGCTTTGCGCGCCGGAAAGCCAGGTCTCCTGTCACTACTTCGTGCACGAGGACGGGCGCGTCGAGCAGCTCGTGCGCGAGGCGGACCGCGCCTGGCATGCGGGGAAGAGCTTCTGGAAGGGCGAGGTCGACATCAACTCGGCTTCCATCGGCATCGAGATCGCCAATCCCGGCCACCCCGGCGGCTTGCCGGATTTTCCCGATCCGCAGATCGCGGCGGTCATCGAACTGTGTCGCGATTGTGGCGAAAGGTGGGGAATTGCCCCCGAACGCGTGCTTGCGCACAGCGATGTGGCCCCCGTTCGCAAGGTCGATCCGGGTGAAAATTTCCCCTGGGAACGCCTTCATGCCGGGGGTGTCGGGCACTGGGTGGAGCCGTCGCCCATCGCCGGCGGGCGCTTCTTCCAGCAGGGGGACGCCGGTCAGCCGGTCGAGGCGCTGGAGACGATGCTGTCGCTCTACGGCTATGATGTTGAAATCGATGGGATTTACTCGGAAAAAACGCGTGGCGCCGTCGAGGCTTTCCAGCGTCATTTCCGCCCCGGACAGGTCGACGGCATCGCCGATTTTTCGACCATCGATACGCTGCACCGGCTGCTTTCCGCACTGCCGCGACTGGCCGTCTGACAGCTTATGCGTTTATTAGAATATTACACTCTGTAACAGAAGTTTATCGCTCCGCCACATCCTGACCCGATTGGGCATGTCTTTTCCGGCTGCGTTCGTTGCAGCGCAGCATGCGGTCAGGGCCTGGTCGCAATCAACGATGATCGAGACGTTAGCGCAGGGTGCACGGCCAAGGATGCCGCGGCCCGAGGCTCTGCCTTTGCGCCTTTTGGAGACGACAACTAGATGAGAAGACTTCTTGCTGCCATGAGCGCGGCCTGCCTTTGTGTGTCCGTTTTTTCCGCCGGCATGGCGCATGCCTCGCCCGGCGATGACCGGGTTTGGAGCGCCCGGACTGTGGGCCAGACCCCGAAGAAGGAAAAGGTCGACGGCAAGGAGAAGGTCCGCAAGACGTCGGTCAAGCGCAACAAGCGCAAGACGGTGATCGACAAGGACGGCGTGGTCGTCGGCAAGCTGAAGACCTTCAAGAGCACGACCGGCTATGCCAAGCCGGAAAACCCGCTGGCATCGGGCGTCAAGACGGCGAGCTATTCCAGCATCATCCAGACCTATGCGAAGAGCTACGGCGTGCCGGTGGATCTGGCGCATGCCGTCGTGCGCGTCGAGAGCAATTTCAATCCGAAGGCCCGCGGCAGCGCCGGCGAAATCGGCCTCATGCAGATCAAGCCGGCGACGGCGCGCATGATGGGCTATCGCGGCAGCGCCAAGGGTCTCTACGATCCGGAGACGAACATCAAGTTCGGCATGAAGTATCTCGCCATGGCGCATGAGCTCGGCGGCGGCACGACCTGCGGCACCATCCTGAAATACAATGCCGGCCATGGCGCAAAGCGCATGAACCCGGTCTCCAAGCGCTATTGCGGCAAGGTTCAGAACTACATCGACTGAGCCTGCGATGCGTGACTTTTCGCGGGCTGGAATCGGCCCGCGGCCATGCTATGCCATTTGCGAAGAGCGAGGGTGAAGCATGGTTCGGCATTTCGATTTCGTCGTGGTGGGCAGGGGCATGATGGGGGCCGCCGCCGCGCGGCACCTTAGCAAAACGGGCGCCTCGGTGGCGCTCGTCGGCCGGGGCGAACCGGCAGACTGGAGGCGCCATGACGGCGTGTTCTCCAGCCACTACGACAGCGGCCGCATCACGCGTACCATCGACCAGGATGCCGACTGGGCGCTGCTCGCAAGGCGGTCGATTGCCCGCTACCGCGAGATCGAGGCGGAAACCGGCATCTCCTTCTTCGGCGAGACCGGCTGCCTGATCAGCGGGCCTGCCGGCGGCGATTTCGTCAATGCGGTCGAGGCGGTCGCCAGGCGCTATGCGCTCGATGCGCCGCTGCTCGACCGTGCCGAACTGCGCAGGCGGTTCCCCTGGTTCGACCTGCCGGAAACCTCCGCGGGTATCTTCGAAACCACGGGCGCGGGCTATGTCGATCCGCGCAAGCTGGTCGCCGCGCAGGTCGCCTGCCTCGAAAAGGCCGGCGGCGTCTCAATCTTGGACGATGCCGTTTCGGTGCGCGATGCCGGCGACCGGGCGGCGGTGGTGCTGAGATCCGGCGAGACGGTGACGGGCGGGCGCGTGCTGGTGGCGACGGGTGGGTTTTCGCGGGCGCCGGGGCTGCTTGCGAAGGTGCCGGCCTTGGTCGTCAAGGCGCGCACCATCGTCCTGGCGCAGCTCACGCCGCAACAGGCCGAGGCCTATCGCGGCATGCCGTCCTGGATCGATGAAAGCGCCGACCCTTCCGAGCATTTCTATTTCCTGCCGCCGATCGTCTATCCCGACGGTGAGACCTATCTCAAGATCGGCGGCGATCCGATCGAGGTGGAGATCGAGGACGAGCAGGCGATCCGCGACTGGTTCCGCGGGGAGGGGCGCCCCGAAGCGGTCGCCCATCTCAAGCACCTGCTTGCCCGTTCTGTTCCGGACCTGAAACCGGTGCGGCTGGTTTCCGTACCGTGCGTGACGACCTACACCACGCATGGCTATCCCTATGCGGGCTTTGTCGAGGGCGAGCGCGTCGCGCTGCTGACCGGCGGCAACGGCGCTGCGGCGAAGAGCTCGGACGAGATCGGCCGTATCGGCGCGGACCTGGTGATTCGCGGCCGGCTCGAAGAGCCGGACTATGCGACGGATTTCGCCGTTCATTTTCGCTAGAGCATTTCCAGCAAAAGCGTGAAGCGGTTTTGCGAAGGACAATGCGTAAAAACCCTCAAGCCTCTGGTCTTTCCCGTCCGCATGGGCTAGTCAGCCCCTGCCAGTTGGCCGGGCAGCCGCGCCTTGCAAGGGTCGAAAGACCGCAGGGTGAGGAAAGTCCGGGCTCCACGGAAACACGGTGCCGGATAACGTCCGGCGGGGGCGACCCCAGGGAAAGTGCCACAGAAAGCAAACCGCCTTCCTCGGAAGGTAAGGGTGAAAGGGTGGGGTAAGAGCCCACCGCGGCCATGGCGACATGGACGGCACGGTAAACCCCACCGGGAGCAAAACCGAATAGGGATGACGCGAACCGCGCAAGCGGTTCAGCCTGTTTCCGGGCCGGTCATCCGGGTGGGTTGCAAGAGGCCGGGCGCAAGTCCGGTCCCAGATGAATGGCTGCCACGTTCCGGTGCAAACCGGAGCCATACAGAACCCGGCTTACAGGCCAACTGGCAAAAATCCCCCTCTTTTGCGGACTATTTTTCACGGTCTGCTAATGTGCTGAATTTCCTGGAGTTCGCGCATGCCTTGCGTTGGGCTGCGCGCACGCGCGTCGCGTTTTACCCCGTGCAAATACAAGGCGTTGAAGGGGGCTTCCTAACGTTTTGTTAAACTTAACGCCTTATAAACATTTGACGGTCTGAATACGGGAACGAGGTCTCTTCCCATTGACGCCCATATGGTCCCATGTTATCCCAAAACCATACTGCACGAGGACGCATGAGCGTCCGATCATCGCAAAGCTTTGAGGCAAACCCGCTGGGGACGGTGCGACGCGAACGCGTAGCATCAGGGCTGGTTCGTGCGCGTCGTATTGTGTTTGTTATGCCGGGGGGGATGCACAGCGCTCCGGCTTTGGAAGCGGCTGTATCGCGTCATGAACCGGTTCCTGTCGAATGCGACAAACAGGATCGATGCCAAGGGACGGGTTTCCGTTCCCTCGGCATTCCGCTCCGTTCTGTCGCAACGCGACATCCGGGAACTTTACTGCTTCCAGGATTTCATGTTTCCGGCGGTCAGCGTCGGTGGGCTGGATCTGCTCGATCGATTCGAGCGCCAGATCGCCAGCGAGGATGTTTTTTCGCCGAAGGCCAATTCGATGTCGCTCCTCATTCACGGGGGCGGCGTCTTCATGAAGCTCGATTCGGAAGGGCGCCTGCCGGTCACGGATTTCATCCGGGACTATACGGGCATCACGACGGAGGTGACCTTTGTCGGTCGGGCGGATCATTTTCAGCTCTGGGCGCCGCAGACATTTCAAGCCACGCAGGCGGCTGCCCGAGAAGAGTTCAGGACGCGAGGTCTGGGCTCGGAGTAAGACGGAGAATCGGAATGACGGCGGATCTTGGCGGAGGTTTTTCTGAAGCCGATGGCGGACCGGTCCGTCACATTCCGGTTCTTCTCTCCGAGGTCATGGCGGCGCTCGCGCCCAAGCCCGGCGAGGTCATTCTCGACGGCACGTTCGGGGCGGGCGGCTACAGTACGGCCATTCTCGCTGCCGGCGCCGATGTCATCGGCCTTGATCGCGATCCGACGGCCATAGCCGGCGGGCAGGGGCTGGTGGCAGCCTCCGGCGGCCGCCTGACGCTCATCCATTCGCGCTTTTCCGATCTTGCGAGCCACGCGCCCGCGGGCGGGCTCGACGGCGTCGTGCTCGATGTCGGCGTCTCCTCCATGCAGATCGACGAGGCCGAGCGCGGCTTCTCCTTCCAGAAGAACGGTCCGCTCGACATGCGCATGTCGGCGTCCGGCGTTTCGGCGGCCGATGTCGTCAATCGCGCAAAAGTCTCCGACCTCATCCGCATCTTCGGTTTCCTCGGCGAGGAGAAGCAGGCGGGCCGTATCGCCCGCGCCATCGAGAAGGCGCGCGAGAAGGAGCCCTTCACCACGACTCGGCAGCTCGCCAACCTCATCGAGACTGTGACGCCCCGCAAGGCCAAGGACAAGATCCACCCCGCAACGCGCGTCTTCCAGGCGCTGCGCGTCTTCGTCAACGACGAGCTGGGGGAACTCGCCGCGGCGCTTTTCGCCGCCGAGCGTGCGCTGAAGCCCGGCGGCCGGCTCGTCATAGTCTCCTTCCATTCGCTGGAAGACCGCATCGTCAAGAAGTTCTTCCAGGATCGCGCCGGCAAGGCGTCGGGCTCGCGACATCTTCCGGAAGTGCACGAACGCGCCGCAACCTTCGCACCAGTCGGGCGCCCTATGGTGGCTGCCAGCGACGAGGAGAGCGCGGTCAATCCGCGTGCCCGATCCGCGAAGCTGAGGGCAGGCGAGCGCACCAGCGCCCCTGCCGGGACAGATGATCTGTCCATCTTCAACCTGCCAAACCTTGCCGACCTCGAGAAGATGGGAAGCTGAGAGATGTTCCGTACCCTTGATGTCGTGATGATCGCGGTGATGACCGCAGCAGCCACCGTCACCTATTCGATCAAGCACCAGGCCGAGAACAAGCTCGAAGAGGTGCGCAAGCTCGATTCCGAGATCAAACTCGAAGAGGACACGATCGATCTTCTCAAGGCCGACTGGGCGCTGCTCACCCAGCCGAACCGCCTGAACCGTCTCGTCAAGACCTTCGAGGCAGACCTCAAGCTCGTGCCGACCGAATCGACCCAGCTCGCGCAACCGAACGAGCTGCCGATGCGCATGGACGAATTGCCGGCGCTGGAGCCGGCCAAGGAAGAGAAGGTCGCCAAGAACAAGAAGAAGACTTCGGGCACGGATGCAATCCAAACCGGATCGGTGGCAAACTGATGTCGTTTCTCTCCCGCATCATGGACTTGAAGAGCAAGGCGCATTTCAGCGCCGGCGGCAACAACAACCGGACCGGCGGCAATGGCGGCCAGGCCTTCGAGGGTACGCGCAAGCGCTCCGGCTCGCAGGCCCGCAGCCGCGTCGCCGTCATCATCTGCTGCTTCGGCATGGTCTATGCCGTGATCGGCGGCCGCCTCGTGCAATACGGCATGGCCTCGCCGGAGACGGTCTCCTCGATCGGCCCGGCCGACCACCTGATGGCCTCGCGTCCCGATATCGTGGACCGCAACGGCGAGATCCTGGCGACCGACATCCGCACCGTCTCGCTCTATGCCGAACCGCACAAGATCGTCGATGTGGACGAGGCCGTCGAGATGCTCGCGACCGTGATGCCGGACCTCGACCGGCGCGGCACCTATCGCAAGCTGACCTCCAAGTCGCGCTTCCAGTGGCTGAAGCGCCAACTCACCCCCAAGCAGCAGAGCCGCATCCTGGCGCTTGGCATTCCCGGTGTCGGCTTCCGGCCGGAAAAGCGCCGCTTCTATCCGGGCGGCGCCACCGCCTCGCACATCGTCGGCCATGTCAATATCGACAACCGCGGCATTGCCGGCATGGAGCGCTACATCGACAGCCAGGGGCTTGCCGATCTTGCGGCCATCGGCATGACGAGCGACGCCAAGCTGGAGCCGGTGCGCCTTTCCATCGACCTTCGCGTCCAGGCCATCGTGCGCGAAGTCGTCAAGGAAGGCATGGAGAAATACAAGGCGATCGCCGCCGGGGCCGTCGTGATGGACGTGCATACCGGCGAGATCCTCGCCATGGCCTCCGTACCGGACTACGATCCGAACAATCCGGCGGAGGGCGCCAAGGAAGGCTGGATGAACCGCATGTCGAACGGCACGTTCGAGATGGGCTCGACCTTCAAGAGCTTCACCACCGCCATGGCGCTCGATTCCGGCAAGGTGAAGATCACCGACAGTTTCGACGCGCGCGCGCCCATCCGCATCGGCGGCTTCACGATCAAGGACTTCCACGGAAAGCACCGGGTGCTGACCGTGCCGGAGATCTTCCAGTATTCGTCGAACATCGGCACGGCGAAGATGGCCGACGTCGTGGGGATCGCCGGGCACAAGGAGTTCCTGACCCGGCTCGGCCTCCTGACGCGCCTCGAAACCGAGCTGCCGGAGGTGAAGACGCCGACCCAGCCGCGCGAGTGGAAGAAGATCAACTCGATCACCATCTCCTTCGGCCATGGCGTCTCCACCACGCCGCTGCAGACGGCGGTCGCCGCCGCCGCCCTGATGAACGGCGGCCTGCTCATCAATCCCACCTTCCTGCCGCGCACGGCCGACGAGGCCAACGAGGTCGCCAAGGTGGTGGTCAAGCCCGACACCGTCGAGAAGATGCGCTACCTCTTCAAGCTCAACGCCAACGACGGTTCCGGCCGCCGGGCGCTGGTTCCCGGCTTCAATGTCGGGGGCAAGACCGGCACGGCCAACAAGGTTGTCGGCGGGCGTTATTCCAACACGCAGAACTTCAATGCCTTCCTTTCGGCCTTCCCGATCGACGACCCGAAATACGTCGTCCTGACCTTTATCGATGCGCCGCAGACAGGCGAGGGCGGGGGCCGCACCGCCGGTCTCAACGCCGCGCCGATGGTGGGCGAAATCATCCGCCGCTCCGCCGCGCTTCTCGGTGTAAAGCCGAAATTTGGTGAGGACGGGTCTGCCTTGCTTGTGTCTTATTGAATGGAGATGACAGGACGCCGATTCGTGGGGCGGAACGGCTGCCAACAGAAAGCATATAGAGCGGACAATGAAGATCAGTGACCTCGCCGGACCCGAAACCGACCTCTCGAGCGCCGCGGCCTCCACGGAGATAAGCGGCATCACGAGCGACAGCCGGACGGTGAGGCCGGGCGATCTCTTCGTTGCCCTTTCCGGCACCAGGGCCAATGGCAGCGCCTTCATCGCCGATGCGGTTTCCCGCGGTGCCAGCGCCGTCGTCGTCGCCGAGGGTCCTTCCGCCGAAGCGGCCGTGCCGGTCATTGCCGTTGCCGAACCCCGCCGTTTCCTGGCGCTTGCCGCCGCCCGCTTCCATGGCCGCCAGCCGGAAACGATGGTCGCCGTCACCGGGACGGCGGGAAAAACCTCCGTCGCCTCCTTCACGCGTCAGATCTGGGCGCATGCCGGCCACCCGGCCGCGATGATCGGCACGACCGGCGTCGTCGCGCCCGGCCGCAACGACTATGGCTCGCTGACGACGCCCGATCCGGTCTCGCTGCATGCGCTGCTCGCAGAGCTTGCCGATGCCGGCGTCACCCATGCGGCGATGGAGGCCTCCAGCCACGGCCTCGACCAGTCGCGCCTCGACGGCGTGAAGCTCGCCGCCGCCGCCTTCACCAATCTCGGCCGCGACCACATGGACTACCATCCGACGGTCGAGCACTACATGGCCTCCAAGATGCGGCTGTTCGATACGCTGCTGCCGAAGGGCGGCCCGGCCGTCATCTATGCCGACGACGAATGGTCGGGCGTGGCGATCGACGCGGCGCGCAAGGCCGGCCTCGACGTGCGCACCGTCGGCCGCAAGGGCGACTATCTCGCGCTGAAGCGCGTCGAGCATTTCCGCCACAAGCAGACCGCCGAAATCCACGTCGGCGATGATATCTTCGAAGTGCACATTCCGCTCGCCGGCGATTTCCAGGTGGCCAATGCGCTTGTCGCCGCCGGCCTTGCCATGTCGACCGGCGTTCCCGCTGCCACCGCCATGGCGGCGCTGGAAAAGCTGATCGGCGCTTCGGGCCGCCTCGAACTGGTCGGCCATGCGAAGAACGGCGCGCTCGCCTATGTCGACTATGCCCACAAGCCGGATGCGCTGGAAAACGTGCTGACCTCCGTGCGCCCCTTCACGACGGGCCGCGTCATCGTTGTCTTCGGCTGCGGCGGCGACCGCGACAAGGGCAAGCGGCCAATCATGGGCGAGATCGCCACGCGCCTTGCCGACGTGGTGATCGTGACCGACGACAATCCGCGCTCGGAAGTTCCCGCCGTCATCCGCTCCGAGATCATGGCCGCGGCCAAGGGGGCGAGCGAGATCGGCGACCGCGCGGAGGCGATCCGCAATGCCGTCCGGATGCTGCAGTCCGGCGATACGCTGATTGTCGCCGGCAAGGGACATGAGGAAGGCCAGACCGTCGGCGCCGTGACGCTGCCCTTCTCCGATCATGCCGAACTGCGCAAGGCCTTGGAGGAGTTCGACCGGTGACATGGCTCTGGACCAGCGCTGATCTCGTTGCGGCGACGCGCGGCCGCCCCATCGGCAACCTGCCGCAGGGCATTTCGGGCATTTCCATCGACAGCCGCGCGATTTCGCCCGGCGAAGCCTTCTTCGCCATCAAGGGTGACCGCGTCGACGGCCACGATTTCGCGAGCTTCGCCATCGCCAACGGCGCGGGGCTGCTCGTCGTCAGCGAGGGCAAGCTGCCGGCGCTCGGCCGTCTCGTCACGCCGATGATCGTGGTGCCGGACGTGCTTCAGGCGCTCGTCGATCTCGGCTGTGCGGCGCGCGACCGCACCGCCGCCCGCATCATCGCCGTCACCGGCTCCGTCGGCAAGACGACGACCAAGGAGATGCTGCGGCAGGCGCTTGCCCCCTCAGGCAGCGTGCATGCCTCCGTCGCTTCCTTCAACAATCACTGGGGCGTGCCGCTCACGCTCGCCCGCATGCCGGAGACCACCGATTACGGTATCTTCGAGATCGGCATGAACCATGTCGGCGAGATACGCCCGCTGGTCGGCATGGTGCGCCCGCATGTGGCGATCGTGACCACCATCGCGGCGGCCCATCTCGGCAATTTCCGCGACCTTGAAGAGATCGCCGGCGCCAAGGCGGAAATCTTCGAAGGCGTCGTGCCGGGCGGCCATGCGCTGCTCAATCGCGACAACGAACAGTTCGCCTTCCTCGAAAAGGCGGCGCAGGCGGCCGGCGTGTCTCATATCCACGGTTTCGGCGCCGATCCGCAGGCGGAATTCCGCCTGCTCGATTTCATCAGCACCGCTGATGGCAGCTTGCTGCGCGCCGCGGTCGGGGGCCAGACGCTGGAAGTGCCGATGGGCGCGCCCGGCCGGCACATCGCCGAAAACGCCGTGGCCGTGCTCGGCGCCGTGCATCTTGCCGGCGGCGACATCGAGAAGGCGATGGCGGGCCTTGCGACCATGCAGGCGGAGAAGGGGCGCGGCCGGCGCTATCGCCTCGCCAAGGACGGCGGCTGGTTCACGCTGATCGACGAAAGCTACAATGCCAACCCGGCCTCCATGCGCGCGGCGATTTCGCTGCTGCGCGACGCCGAACCGCATGGCACCGGCCGCCGCATCGCGGTCCTCGGCGACATGCTGGAGATGGGCGAGCATTCTCCCGCCGTGCATGCCGGCCTTGCCGAACCTCTGCTCGCGGCTGGGGTCGGCGACGTCTGGCTCGGGGGACCCGACATGGCGGCGCTGCGGGACATGCTGCCGGAAGGTGTCGAAACGGAATATCGCGAAACCGCCGACCAACTCGCCGCCCATGCGCTCGATGCGGTGCGGCCGGGCGACGTGCTGGTGGTCAAATCGTCCAAGGGCACGGGATTCAGCCGCATCGTGGCGGCCCTGCTTGACAAATATCCGGCGCTCCCCGAGAGGGTGCGCGAGAGTTGAGGGAGGTTCGGCCGGGCAGACGTCCGCCGGACCTTATCTTTTTTGAAATTTGCTTCTCTCGTCCGCGGTCGTCACGCCGGGACGATCAGGGGAACCTTTTGGGGAAAGGGTGACAATGCTGCTTTGGCTCGTCGAGCTGGCTGACACCGTTCAGGTGTTCAACCTGTTTCGCTACATTACCTTCCGGACGGGCGCTGCGCTGTTCACCTCGGCCACCATCGTCTTCCTGTTCGGACCGATGATCATCTCGTCGCTACGCATCCGCCAGGGCAAGGGCCAGCCGATCCGCGCCGACGGGCCGCAGACCCACTTCAAGAAGGCCGGCACGCCGACCATGGGCGGTCTGATGATCCTGGCGGGCATCGTCGGCAGCGCACTGCTCTGGGCGGACCTTTCCAACGTCTACGTGGTGGCCACGCTGCTCGTGACGCTCGGCTTCGGCGCCATCGGCTTCTACGACGATTATCTCAAGGTCACCAAGCAGACGGACAAGGGCTTTTCCGGCAAGGCCCGCCTTGCCCTCGAATTCGTCATCGCGGGCGCTGCGACCTATTTCATGATGCGCGCCTCGCTTTCGGCCGGAGCGGCGGGCTCGACCTTCGGCTCGTCCATCACCTTTCCCTTCTTCAAGGACGTGATGGTCAATCTCGGCATCTTCTTCATACTCTTCGGCGGCTTCGTCATCGTCGCCGCCGGCAATGCCGTGAACCTGACCGACGGCCTCGACGGCCTTGCCACCGTTCCGGTGATGATCTCCGCGGCGGCCTTCGGCCTCATCGCCTATCTCGCGGGTAATGCGGTGTTTTCGAACTACCTGCAGATCCATTTCGTGCCCGGCACGGGTGAGCTCGCCGTCGTGCTCGGCGCGGTCATCGGTGCGGGTCTCGGTTTCCTCTGGTTCAACGCGCCGCCCGCCGCCATCTTCATGGGCGATACCGGCTCGCTGGCGCTGGGCGGCCTGATCGGTTCGGTCGCCGTCGCCACCAAGCACGAGATCGTCATGGCGATCATCGGCGGTCTGTTCGTCATGGAGACCCTGTCGGTCATCATCCAGGTCGCCTCGTTCAAGCTCACGGGAAAGCGCGTCTTCCTGATGGCCCCGATCCATCACCACTTCGAGAAGAAGGGCTGGACGGAAAGCCAGGTCGTCGTCCGCTTCTGGATCATCGCCGTCGTGCTGGCGCTGGTCGGCCTTTCCACGCTCAAGCTGCGGTAAGGTCCGATGATCCCCGTCACCACATTCAAAGGCAAGGCCGTCGCGCTCTTCGGGCTCGGCGGCTCCGGCCTTGCGACGGCGCTGGCGCTTGCCGCGGGCGGCGCCGACGTCATCGCCTGGGACGACAATCCGGCGAGCGTCGAGAACGCATCCGCCGCCGGCATCAGGACCGGCGACCTGCGCAAGCTCGACTGGAAGGCCATTGATGCGCTGGTGCTGTCACCCGGCGTGCCGCTGACCCATCCCAAGCCGCACTGGAGCGCCGACCTCGCGCGTGCGGCCGGCGTCGAGGTTGTCGGCGACGTCGAGCTTTTCGTGCGCGAGCGCCGGGCGCATGCGCCCGATTGCCCCTTCATCGCCATCACCGGCACGAACGGCAAGTCGACCACCACGGCGCTGATCGCCCATATCCTCAAGGCGAGCGGCCGCGACACGCAGCTCGGCGGCAATATCGGCACGGCCGTGCTGACGCTCGATCCGCCGAAGGCCGGCCGCTTCTATGTGGTGGAGTGCTCGTCCTACCAGATCGACCTTGCCCCGACGCTCAATCCGTCCGCCGGCATCCTGCTCAACCTGACGCCCGACCATCTCGACCGCCACGGCACGATGCAGCACTATGCCGACGTCAAGGAGCGGCTGGTCGCGGGCAGCAGCACGGCCATCGTCGGCGTCGACGATACGTTCTGCGCGATGATCGCCGACCGCGTCGAGCGGACCGGCACGAAAGTCGTGCGCATATCCAGGCGCAACGTGCTGGCCGACGGCATCTATGCGGATGGCGCGCGCCTTGTCCTGGCACAAAGCGGGGCGACGCGTGCGATCGCCGACCTTTCGTCGATCCAGACGCTGCGCGGAAGCCACAATGCGCAGAACGCGGCCGCCGCCGTTGCGGCGTGCTTGGCGGTGGGCGTCGGCGAGGACGAGATCCGCGCGGGGCTCGCCTCGTTCCCTGGACTGAAGCACCGCATGCAGCCGGTAGGGCGCAAGGGTGACACGCTCTTCGTCAACGATTCCAAGGCGACGAATGCCGATGCCGCCGCCCCGGCGCTTTCGAGCTTCGAACGCATCTACTGGATCGCCGGCGGCGTGCCGAAGGAGGGCGGCATATCCACCCTTGGCGGCTTCTTCCCGAAGATTGCCAAGGCCTATCTCATCGGCGAGGCGGCGCCGGCCTTTGCGGCGACGCTCGGCGAGACGGTGCCTTTCGAGATTGCCGGCACGCTGGAGCGTGCCGTCGAGGACGCGGCGGCGGATGCCGGCAAGGATGGAAGCGGCCCCGTTGCCGTTCTGCTGTCCCCGGCTTGCGCAAGCTTCGACCAGTACAAGAACTTTGAAGTCAGAGGCGACGCCTTCGTGAGACATGTCGCGGCACTGCCCGGCGTGTCCATGCTGGTCGAGGTTTAAGCGAGGGAAGAGACATGGTTAGTCGTGCCGAACGCGGTGCATTGGCGGACTGGTTCTGGACGATAGACCGGTTCTTCCTCGCGGCCTTCATCGTGCTGATGGGCCTCGGTTTCATGCTGTCTTTCGCGGCAAGCCCGGCGGTCGCCGAGCGTCTCGGGCTCGACAGTTTCCACTTCGTCAAGCGCCACGCCCTGTTCCTGCTGCCGGCCATCGCCGTGATGTTCGGCATCTCCTTCCTGTCGCCCCGGCAGGTGCGCCGGGCGGCGATGATCCTTCTCGTCCTTTCGCTGGCGGCTATGGTGCTGGCGCTGTTCTTCGGCGTCGAGGTCAAGGGCTCGCGGCGCTGGATATCGATCGGCAGCTTCTCCATCCAGCCGTCGGAATTCATGAAGCCGGCCTTCGTCATCATCTGCGCATGGCTCTTCGCCGAGCACGCCCGCCAGCCGGAAATCCCCGGCAACCTCTTCGCAATCATCCTCTTCGGCATCGTCGCCGCGCTGCTGGTCGCCCAGCCCGACCTCGGCCAGACCATCCTCACCGCCGCCGTGTGGGGCGGCATGTTCTTCATGGCCGGCATGCCGTGGCTGTGGATCATCATCCTCGGCGGCGCCGCGGTGGGCGGCCTGCTAACGGCCTACACCTTCCTGCCGCACGTGGCGGCGCGTATCGACAAGTTCCTCACCGGCGAAGGCGACACGTTCCAGATGGATACGGCGCGCGAGGCCATCATCCGCGGCGACTGGTTCGGCCAGGGGCCGGGCGAGGGCACCGTCAAGCGCATCATCCCGGACAGCCATACCGACTTCATCTTCTCGGTCGCCGCCGAGGAGTTCGGCATCATCTTCTGCATGGTCATCGTGCTGGTCTTCGCCTTCGTGGTGATGCGCGGCCTCAACCATGCCTTCAAGGAGCGCAACGATTTCACGCGTTTCGCCGTCGCCGGCCTCGTACTGCTGCTCGGCACGCAGTCGATGATCAATATCGGCGTGAACCTGGAACTGCTGCCGGCCAAGGGCATGACGCTACCGCTGATCTCCTATGGCGGCTCGTCGATGGTCGCGATCTGCGTGACAGCCGGCTTCATCCTGGCGCTGACCCGCCACCGGCCGGAAAAGCGCGCCTCCGAGCGCAGCCTCTTCCGCGGCGGCATCGTGGCGCCCGCTGAATAAGGGTTTCGAATGGACAAAGGCATCGTTCTTCTTGCCGCCGGTGGTACCGGCGGCCATCTCTTTCCCGCAGAGGCGCTGGCGCATGAGCTGAAGGCCGGCGGCTGGTCCGTGCATCTCGTCACGGACAGCCGCGCCGAGCGTTTCGCCGGAAAGTTCCCGGCGGACGAGATCCATGTCGTGCCGTCCGCGACGATCGGCTCGAAGAACCCGGTCAGCGTCGCAAGGTCCCTGTTCACCCTCTGGAAGGGCATCCGCGCCGCGCGAAAACTGATGGCGCGGCTGAAGCCGAAGGTCGTCGTTGGGTTCGGCGGCTATCCGACCGTGCCGCCGCTGCTCGCCGCCACCGGCATGGGCATCCCCTCGATGATCCACGAGCAGAACGCCGTGATGGGCCGCGCCAACAAGGCGCTCGCCGCCCGCGTCAAGGCGATCGCCGGCGGCTTCCTGCCCGAGACGGGTGGGCAATATGCCGACAAGACGGTGACCACCGGCAATCCGGTGCGCCCCGCCGTGCTCGAGGCCGCGACCATTCCTTACGAAGCCTCCGCAGACGGTGAATTCCGCCTCGTCGTCTTCGGCGGCAGCCAGGGCGCGCAGTTCTTCTCCAAGGCCATCCCCTCGGCGATCGCGGCCCTGGAGCCCGCCGACCGGGCGCGGATGAAGATCACGCAGCAGGCGCGGCCGGAAGACAGCGACGAGGTGGTGCGCAGCTATGCCGATCTCGCCATCCCGGCGGATGTCTCGCCCTTCTTCAACGACATGGCCGCGCGCATCGGCCATGCGCATCTCGTCATCAGCCGGTCCGGCGCCTCGACGGTTTCCGAAGTCTCGGTCATCGGCCGCCCGGCCATCCTCGTGCCCTATCCCCATGCTCTGGATCACGACCAGGCAGCCAATGCCGCCGCGCTCGCATCCGGCGGCGGGGCGAAGGTGATACCGCAATCGGAGCTTTCCACCGAGCGTCTCGCGGGTATCGTTTCCAAGGCGATGCACGATCCCTCCGGCATGGTGGCGATGGCCGCCAACGCCAGAAAGGCGGGCAAACCGGATGCCGCGCGCTTGCTCGCCTTGATGGTTGAGGCTATTGCGGGCGGCAGGACGATCGCACAATTCAAGGGAGAACGGCCATGAAGATGCCGCAGAGCATAGGGCTCGTTCATTTCATCGGCATTGGCGGCATCGGCATGAGCGGCATTGCCGAAGTGCTGCACAATCTCGGCCACCGCGTCCAGGGCTCCGACCAGGCGGACAGCGCCAACGTGCAGCGCCTGCGCGACAAGGGCATTGACGTCTTCGTCGGCCACAAGGCCGAGAACCTCGGCGATGCCGAAGTGGTCGTCGTCTCCACCGCGATCCGGAAGAGCAATCCCGAGCTGATCGCCGCGCGGGAAAAACTGCTGCCAGTCGTGCGCCGGGCCGAAATGCTGGCCGAGCTGATGCGCTTCCGCAATGCCATCGCCATCGGCGGCACGCACGGCAAGACGACGACGACCTCGATGGTCGCGACGCTGCTGGAAGCCGGCGGGCTCGACCCGACCGTCATCAACGGCGGCATCATCAACGCCTACGGCACCAATGCCCGCATGGGCGAGGGCGAGTGGATGGTGGTGGAGGCCGACGAATCGGACGGCACCTTCCTGAAGCTGCCCGCCGACATCGCCGTCGTCACCAATATCGACCCTGAACATCTCGACCATTACGGCAATTTCGATGCCGTGCGCGCGGCCTTCCGCCAGTTCGTCGAGAACGTGCCGTTCTACGGGTTCGGCGTGATGTGCCTCGATCATCCGGAAGTGCAGGCCATGGTCAGCCGCATCGAGGACCGCAAGGTCATCACCTATGGCGAGAACCCGCAGGCCGACGTGCGTTTCGGCAATATCCGCATGGACGGCGCGACCTCCGTCTTCGACGTCGATATCCGCCGCCGCCGCACCGGCCAGGTGATCGCGCTGAAGGACCTGCGCCTGCCGATGCCGGGCCGGCACAACGTTTCCAACGCGACGGCGGCCATTGCCGTCGCGCAGCGCCTCGGCATCTCGCCGGAGCTGATCGCCAAGGGGCTTGCAAGCTTCGGCGGCGTCAAGCGCCGCTTCACCCTGACGGGAAGCTGGAACGGCGTCAGCGTCTATGACGACTACGGCCATCATCCGGTGGAGATCAAGGCCGTGCTGCGCGCTGCACGCGAGGCCTGCTCGGGCCGAATCATCGCCGTGCACCAGCCGCACCGCTATAGCCGCGTGGCGAGCCTCTTCGAGGAGTTCGCCGGCTGCTTCAACGATGCCGACACGATCATGATCGCGCCGGTCTATGCGGCGGGCGAAGACCCTATCGAGGGCGTCAGCGCGGAAGAGCTGGTTTCCCGCATCAAGTCGGGCGGCCACCGCGACGCGCGGTTCCTCGCCTCGCCCGAGGCACTGGCCGAGATCGTCGCCGGCATTGCAAAGCCGGGCGACTTTGTGGTTCTCTTGGGGGCTGGCAGTATCACGTATTGGGCGCAGGCGCTGCCGGGTGAACTGGCAGGCATTTCGGGGCAGGTGGCATGAAGCAGGTGGATGGTGCGAAACTTCTGGCGTCGTTGGGCGAGGGCATCAAGGAGGTCCGCGGCCGCCTGACGCCGGATGCACCGATGGACCGCGTCACTTGGTTCCGCGCCGGCGGCCTTGCCGAACTGATGTTCCATCCGCATGACGTCGATGATCTCGTCACCTTCCTCAAGCTGGTGCCCGAAGAGGTGCCGCTGACCGTCACCGGTGTCGGCTCCAACCTGCTGGTGCGCGACGGGGGCATTCCGGGCATCGTGGTGCGCCTTTCGGCCAAGGGTTTCGGCGATGTCGAGCTTGCCGGCGACAACCGTATCAAGGCGGGCGCCATCTGCCCGGACAAGAACATCGCCGCCATGGCGCTCGACCACGGCTTTGCCGGCTTCGAGTTCTACTACGGCATTCCCGGCTCGATCGGCGGCGCGCTGCGCATGAATGCCGGGGCGAACGGCGGGGAGACCAAGGACCTCGTCGTCGAGGTCCATGCCGTCGACCGCAAGGGCAACCAGCATGTGCTGACGAATGCCGACATGGGCTACACCTACCGCCATTCCGCCGCGCCGGCCGATCTCATCTTCACCCACGCCGTCTTCGAGGGGCAGGCGGGCGACAAGGACGAGATCCGCACCCGGATGGACGCCGTGCGCCAGCACCGCGAGACCGTCCAGCCGATTCGCGAGAAGACCGGCGGCTCGACCTTCAAGAACCCCGAGGGACATTCCGCCTGGAAGCTGATCGACGAAGCGGGTTGCCGCGGCGTGATGATCGGCGGCGCGCAGATGTCGCCGATGCATTGCAATTTCATGATCAATACGGGGCAGGCCACCGGCTACGAGCTGGAATATCTCGGAGAGACCGTGCGCAGCCGCGTGCTGGAGCACTCCGGCATCATGCTGCAATGGGAAATCAAGCGTGTCGGCCGCTTCATGCCGGGCTACGAGGTCAAGGAATTCCTCGGCCGCGCCACGGCCTGACACTTTTTCGCCTCATTCAGCCTCTGTTCAGGAAGGTTTAGCGAATGCTATCCTCGATCGCGCGATGGTTGCGCGATGAGGCCTCGCTCCAGCGGGGCCCATATCAGGGGGCATTCATGTTCAAGAAACTTTCCGCCGAATTCCTCGGCACGTTCTGGCTCGTCTTCGGCGGCTGCGGCAGCGCCGTTCTGGCCGCCGCCTTCCCGGAGGTCGGCATCGGCCTGCTCGGCGTCTCCTTCGCCTTCGGCCTGACGGTGCTGACGATGGCCTATACGGTGGGCGGCATTTCCGGCGGCCATTTCAACCCGGCCGTTTCCGTCGGCCTCACGGTGGCCGGCAAGTTCCCGGCCGCAAGCCTCGTGCCCTATATCGTGGCGCAGGTCGTCGGCGCGGTCGCGGCCGCCGCCGTGCTCTACCTCATCGCCTCCGGCAAGGCCGGCTTCCAGGCGGGGGGCTTTGCGTCGAACGGCTATGGCGAGCTCTCGCCGGGCGGCTATTCGCTGACGGCGGCGCTGGTCGCCGAAGTCGTGCTGACGGCCTTCTTCCTCATCATCATCCTCGGCTCGACGCATGGCCGCGCGCCGGTCGGTTTCGCGCCCATCGCCATCGGCCTCGGCCTGACGCTGATCCACCTCGTGTCGATCCCGGTGACGAACACGTCGGTGAACCCCGCCCGCTCGACGGGCGTCGCGCTCTTTGCCGATACGGCGGCACTCTCGCAGCTCTGGCTGTTCTGGGTCGCCCCGATCCTCGGCGCCGTCATCGGCGCGGTGATCTGGAAGGTCGTCGGCGAGAACGATTGATATCCACGCAAAAGACAAACCCGCCGCGGCGACGCGGCGGGTTTTTGATTCGCGAGCCTTCGACTCGCAAGATCTGCCGCACCAGTCAGAAAGCAGGACATCGGCCACCGCGACCATCGTGGAATTCATGCCTGCCGTGCTGCCCATATTTACCAAGCCTTGCGGCCGGTAGGGCTATCGGCCTTGCCTGCCCGGTCGCCTCGAATTTGCCGCTTCCTCTTGCGTCATTGGCAACTCTCTGATTCCAGAGAGAGAATCGAAGCGTGGCTTGATTCGGAGCGCGGAAAATTTGTCCCGCAACGCGTCAGGTTAACGAAAGTAAACGCTTCATTAACCTTAATGACGCTCTAGTGGTCCCATCTCGCCCGCCGAGTCGGACCCGACAAGCAAATCAGGTCCGCACAAGCGACGAGGGGCAGGGTGCGGAATTCAGTTGGGGGTTCTATGAGCGTAAAGCATGTCGCGATGCTGATGGGTGGTTTTTCGTCGGAACGGCCGGTGAGCCTTTCGTCCGGGAACGCCTGCGCCGACGCGCTGGAGGCCGAGGGCTACAAGGTCACCCGCGTCGATGTCGGCCACGACGTCGCGAGCGTGCTTGCCGAACTGAAGCCGGATGTCGCCTTCAATGCGCTGCACGGCCCCTTCGGCGAGGACGGCACCATCCAGGGCGTGCTCGAATATCTGGAAATCCCCTATACCCATTCCGGCGTGCTGGCCTCGGCGCTCGCCATGGACAAGGCGCAGGCGAAGATCGTCGCCAAGGCCGCCGGCATTCCGGTTGCCGAGCAGCGCCTGATGAACCGTTTCGATTTTACCTCGACCCACCCGATGAAGCCGCCCTATGTGGTCAAGCCGGTGCGCGAGGGGTCCTCCTTCGGCGTCGTCATGGTCAAGGAAGACCAGTCGCATCCGCCGCAGATCATCACGTCGAGCGAGTGGCGCTATGGCGACAGCGTCATGGTCGAGCGCTACATCCACGGGCGCGAGCTGACCTGCGGGGTCATGGGCGACGTGGCGCTGGGCGTCACGGAAGTGGTGCCGCAGGGCCACGCCTTCTACGACTATGATTCCAAATATGTAAAAGGCGGCTCCACGCACGTCATTCCGGCACAAATTTCACCGAATATTTACCAAAAAGTACAAACACTCGCACTCAAGGCGCATCAAGCGATCGGGTGCCGTGGCGTCAGCCGTTCCGACTTCCGTTACGACGACCGCTTCTCCGAGAATGGCGAGCTTGTATGGCTGGAGATCAACACCCAGCCCGGCATGACCCCTACCTCCCTGGTGCCCGAAATGGCCGACCATGCCGGCCATTCCTTTGGTGAGTTCTTGAAGTGGATGGTGGAGGACGCGTCGTGTTTGCGTTGAGCGTCAAGAAGAGCAGGGTGCGTCTCGCCGGGCTTTCCGAGGCGGAGGCCGGTCGCGTGCTGCCGCGTCCGCTGCGCCGGATCGTTCGTTTCCTCATCAGCCTAGCGGCTGGCCGCATCCATATTCCGCGCCATGCCGGCAGCGTCGCGACAGGGCTGTTCCTCGGCGCGACAGGTCTCTACGGCATGTCTATCGGCGGTCATTCGCAGGATTTCGCCCAGGCCTCGACCACCGCGATCGGCTTTGCCATAGAGGACGTCAAGGTCTCCGGCAACCGCGAGACGTCGGAGATCGATATCCTCGAGCGCCTTGGCCTCGACGGCACGACCTCGCTCGTCGCCCTCGACGTCAAGGATGCCCGCCAGAAGCTCTCCGACCTGCCCTGGGTGCAGGACGTCTCGGTCCGCAAGGTCTATCCGGGCACGATCGAGATCACGCTCAAGGAGCGCGAGGCCTTCGCGATCTGGCAGCACGGCAACGACCTGTCGTTGATCGAGAAGAACGGCAGCGTCATCGCGCCGCTGCGCGACAACAAGTTTTCCTCGCTGCCGCTCTTCGTCGGCCGCGACGCGGAAACGGCGGCGGCAAGCTTTGCCGACGAATTCGACAACTGGCCGGAAATCAAGGCGCGGGTGAAAGCCTATATCCGCGTCGCCGGCCGGCGCTGGGACCTGCGCTTCGACAACGGCATCGTCGTGAAGCTGCCGGAGCACAACGTGCCGCGCGCCATGGACATGCTGGCGACGCTGGACGCGGAGCAGGGGCTGCTGGAGCGCGATATCGCGGCGGTGGACCTGAGGCTCGAGGACCGCACCACGGTGCGGTTGACGGAAGGGGCGCTCGAACGCCGCAATGCGGCGGTCGAGCAGAGGGCAAAGGACCTGAAGAAGGCAGCGAAGCGCACATGAGCATTTTCGGTTCGTCCCATTTCGGCCTGCCGCGCTTGAAGCCGCTCTCTTCCAAGCGGGCGCACGTCGTTTCAGTGCTCGACATCGGCTCCACCAAGGTCGTCTGCATGATCGGCCGGCTGACGCCGCGCGCCGAGAGCGAGATCCTTCCCGGCCGCACGCACAGCGTCGAGGTCATCGGCATCGGCCACCAGAAGTCGCGCGGCGTTAAGAACGGCGTCATCGTCGATCTGGATGCTGCCGAAAGCGTCGTGCGCCTCGCCGTCGATGCGGCCGAGCGCATGGCCGGCCTCACCATCGAGAGCCTGATCGTCAACGTTTCCGCGGGGCGCCTGCAGAGCGACGTCTACACCGCCACCATCGATCTCGGCGGCCAGGAAGTCGATGCCAACGACCTGCGCAAGGTGCTCGCCGTCGCCGGCCAGCAGTCGTTGCGCCAGGACCGCGCCATCCTCCACTCGCTGCCGACCGGCTTCTCGCTGGATGGCGAGCGCGGCATCCGCGACCCGCTCTCCATGTTCGGCGACGTGCTCGGCGTCGACATGCATGTGCTGACGGCCGAACGCTCGGCGCTGAAGAACCTGGAACTGTGCATCAACCGCGCGCATCTCTCCGTCGAGGGCATGGTCGCGACGCCCTATGCCAGCGGCCTTTCCGCCCTCGTCGACGACGAGGTCGAACTCGGCTGCGCCTCGATCGACATGGGCGGCGGCACGACGACGATCTCGGTTTTCGCCGAAGGCAAGCTGGTGCATTCCGACGCGGTCTCGCTCGGCGGCCACCATGTCACCACCGACCTTGCGCGCGGTCTTTCGACCCGTATCGAGGATGCCGAACGCCTGAAGGTCGTGCACGGCTCGGCCCTGCCGAATGCCGGCGACGAACGCGACATCCTCACCGTCCCGCCGATCGGCGAGGACGACCGCGACCAGCCGACCCATGTGCCGCGCGCGCTTATCTCGCGCATCGTGCGGGCCCGGATCGAAGAGACGCTCGAACTCATTCGCGACCGTATCCAGCGCTCCGGCTTCTCGCCGATCGTCGGGAAACGGATCGTGCTGACGGGCGGTGCAAGCCAGCTCACCGGCCTGCCGGAAGCGGCCCGCCGCATCCTCGCCCGCAACGTCCGCATCGGCCGTCCGCTGGGCGTGTCCGGCCTGCCGACGGCAGCGAAGGGGCCGGCCTTTTCGACGGCGGTGGGGCTGATGATCTATCCGCAGGTCGCGGAACTGGAGGAACACGCTGTGCAGGGCGGCATGCTCTCGCAGCTGACGGGTGGCAACGGCCGCATCGCCCGCATGGGACAGTGGCTGAAGGAAAGTTTCTGACGGGTTTTCCGGCGGTCCGCCGCCGGAACAGACCGACATTTCGAGTTTTGGGAATAGACCGGCTGGGCGATGCAGCCGGAAACGAAAGGACAAACGACAATGACTATCAAGCTGCAGAAGCCGGACATCACTGAGCTGAAGCCCCGCATCACCGTCTTCGGTGTCGGCGGCGGCGGCGGCAATGCTGTCAACAACATGATCACCGCGGGCCTGGAAGGCGTCGATTTCGTCGTCGCCAACACCGACGCCCAGGCGCTCTCGATGACCAAGGCTTCGCGGATCATCCAGATGGGTGTCGCCGTGACCGAGGGCCTCGGCGCCGGCTCGCAGCCGGAAGTCGGCCGCGCGGCCGCCGAAGAGTGCATCGACGAGATCATCGATCACCTGAACGGCACGCATATGTGCTTCGTCACCGCCGGCATGGGCGGCGGCACGGGCACGGGCGCGGCACCCGTCGTCGCACAGGCGGCCCGCAACAAGGGCATCCTGACGGTCGGCGTCGTCACCAAGCCGTTCCACTTCGAAGGCGGCCGCCGCATGCGTCTTGCCGAAGAGGGCATCCTGGAGCTCCAGAAGTCGGTCGACACGCTGATCGTCATCCCGAACCAGAACCTCTTCCGCATCGCCAACGACAAGACCACCTTCGCCGACGCCTTCGCGATGGCCGACCAGGTGCTCTATTCGGGCGTCGCCTGCATCACCGACCTCATGGTCAAGGAAGGCCTCATCAACCTCGACTTCGCCGACGTCCGCTCGGTGATGCGTGAAATGGGCCGCGCCATGATGGGCACGGGCGAGGCTTCGGGCGAAGGCCGCGCTATGGCCGCCGCGGAAGCCGCGATCGCCAACCCGCTGCTCGACGAAACCTCGATGAAGGGCGCGCAGGGCCTCCTGATCTCGATCACCGGTGGCCGCGACCTCACCCTCTTCGAAGTGGACGAGGCTGCTACCCGTATCCGCGAGGAAGTCGATCCGGATGCGAACATCATCCTCGGCGCGACCTTCGACGAAGAACTCGAAGGCCTCATCCGCGTCTCCGTCGTGGCAACCGGTATCGATCGTTCGGCCTCGGAGGTGGCCGGTCGTTCTGCTGACTTTCGCAGCCATAGCAAGCCGGTAGTCCGTCCCTCCGCCGCCGTTCCGGCCCAGCCGCAGCTCCAGCCGGTCGCCGCCGCGCTGCAGCCGCAGCCGGTCGCACAGCCGCAGCCCGTCATGCAGCAGCCGGTCGTCCAGCAGCCGGCGGTCGATCCGATCGCGGACGCCATCCGCGCCTCGGAAGAGAGCCTCGAGCGCGAGCTTGCCATTCCGGCCAGCCGCCCGGCGGTCATGCAGCCGGCCGCGACCCACCAGGAAGAGCCGCGCCTGCAGAACCGCCTCTTCGCGGCCCCTGCCGAGACGCCGGTCGTCCAGCGCGTAGCCCCGGTCCAGCAGCCGGTTCAGCAGGCTCCGGTCATGCAGCAGCGCGTCGAGCCTGCCGCTCCGGTCATCCGCCAGGAACCGCAGACCATGCGCATGCCGAAGATCGAGGATTTCCCCCCGGTCGTGCAGGCGGAGATCGACCATCGCACGGCACAGCAGCAGCCGGTCTCGCATCAGGAAGAGCGTGGTCCGATGGGCCTGCTTCGCCGCCTGACTTCGTCGCTCGGCCGTCATGAGGAAGCCCAGGCGGCCCAGGAGCCGGCACCTGCCCAGCAGCAGCGCCGTCCGCTTTCGCCGGAAGCCAGCCTCTATGCGCCGCGCCGCGGCCAGCTCGACGACCACGGCCGCGCCAATCCGCAGCCGCGCTCGCTGGGCGAGGACGATCAGCTGGAGATCCCGGCTTTCCTTCGCCGCCAGTCCAATTGAGGACGATGCGACGGCCTTGTGACAAGGGTGCCCGGACCGCTGGTCCGGGCATTTTTATTTCCATTTTCTTTCAATGGCTTACGAGGCGAAAAATCGCGTAACAAAGCGAAAGAAACAGTGATTTGTGTGACGTTGAGGGGCCTACTACATTCAGCGTGGGCAGAGGGGACAGTCAGCATTCGCGCAACCGGCATAGACGGGCGCAACGAATGCTCCAGACGTTCCGGCACATTTGGTCGGCGGACGCTGTGCGTCCGGCGCGTGGGCTCCTTCGAGCCATGAAGAGATAATGTCGGCGAAGAATGAGCCGATAGTAAGATAAGGCGAATGCAGATGACGATCGGTATGCTCGGTTTCCAGACGACGATTTCCAGCCCGGTGACGATTTCCGGGACGGGCGTCCATTCCGGCGCGGCCGTGTCGATCACCTTCAATCCGGCCGAAGCCGACAGCGGCATCGTCTTCCAGCGCCTGCACGACGACGGCACGGTCAGCGAATACCGCGCGGTCTCCGCGCAGGTCGGCAATACCGACCTGTGCACCGTGCTCGGCTTTACCCCGGCGACCTCGATCGCGACGATCGAGCATGTCATGGCCGCGCTCTATGCGCTCGGCCTCGACAACGTGCTGATCGAGGTGCACGGCGCCGAGATGCCGATCATGGACGGCAGCTCCGCTCCCTTCATCGACGCGATCGACCATGTCGGCATCGTGCCGCTGGCCGTCAAGCGCCGCTACATCCGCATCATCAAGCCGGTCCGCATCGAAGCCGGCGCCTCCTGGGCCGAGTTCTCGCCCTATGACGGCACGCGATTCGAAGTCGAGATCGATTTCGACTGCCCGCTGATCGGCCGCCAGGCCTGGAAGGGCGACCTGACGCCCGCCACGTTCCGCAACGAACTGTCGCGCGCCCGCACCTTCGGCTTCATGCGCGATGTCGAGCGGCTCTGGGCCTCCGGACATGCGCTCGGCTCCTCGCTGGAAAATTCCGTCGTCATCTCCGACGACAATACCGTGATCAATGTCGAGGGCCTGCGCTACGCCAAGGACGAGTTCGTGCGCCACAAGACGCTCGATGCGGTCGGCGACCTCGCGCTTGCCGGCGCGCCGTTCATCGGCTGCTACCGCTCCTATCGCGGCGGCCACAAGATGAACGCCCATGCGCTGAACGCGCTGCTCAGCGACCGGACCGCCTATGAGGTTGTCGAGGCGGCCGCGCCGCGCTCGCGGGCCGGCCAGCGCGAGCTGATCGCCGTCAATGCACCCGAGTTTGCGCCCTGGTCTCTTTGAGACCGGGCACGCCGGCAATCGATCTCCCTGCATGACTGCCATAAAAATGCGTTAATGCGCCGCCATGGCGTTGCGGTCTCGACGTATTTGGAGATACAACGCGGGGCGCGTGTGCGGCCCGTCCGCATTGGCTGCCGTTGAACTGGGATTGTCACATGGTTGTTGCAGGGTCTGTTGGTGTGAAGAAGACGGCGCGCATTGTCTATCTTACGCTTTTCGCTACGGCGTCTTCGATTGGTCTTTCCGCCTGCCAGTCGGATCCGGACATCGACATCACGAAGCTTACCGGCGAAGTCGAATCCGCCGATACGCTCTATAACCAGGGCCTGGCCAATCTCAGCGCCGGCAAGGTGACCGAGGCGAACCGCAAGTTCGAGGCGGTCGACCGCCAGAATCCGTTCTCCGAGCAGGCCCGCAAGGCACTCGTCATGTCGGCCTTCACGAGCTATCGCCAGGGCCAGAACGAGCAGGCGATCGCCGCCGGCAAGCGCTACCTGGCGCTTTATCCGGGCTCGGCCGATGCGGCCTATGCGCAATATATCGTCGGGCTCGGCTACTGGAAGCAGATCCCGAGCGTCACGCAGGACCAGCGCGCATCGCAGCAGACGATCGAGGCCATGCAGGCCGTCATCGATAACTATCCTGATTCGGAATATGTAGAGGACGCCCAGGTGAAGATTCGCTTTGCCCGCGACCAGCTCGCCGGCAAGGAAATGCAGATCGGCCGCTACTATCTCGAGCGCAAGGAATATATCGCGGCAGCCAGTCGCTTCCGCGTCGTCGTCGAGAAGTACCCGATGACCAACCAGATCGAGGAAGCGCTCGCCCGTCTCGTCGAGACCTATTACGCGATGGGCGTGGACAGCGAGGCGCAGACGGCAGCCGCCGTTCTCGGCCATAACTACCCCGACAGCCAATGGTATTCCGACAGCTACAAGCTGCTTCAGACGAAGGGGCTCGAGCCGCGCGAAAATTCCGGTTCCTGGATTGCACGCGCCGGCAAGAAGCTGATCGGCGCCTGACGCACGAGCAATTCCAGCAAAGGTGTGCAGCGGTTTTGCGTCCGGAATTGCGTAAAGACAAAGAGAAATGATGCGGCAATGCTGGCGCAGCTATCGATCCGCGATATCGTCCTGATCGAACGGCTCGATCTTGCCTTCGAGCCGGGCCTTTCCGTGCTGACCGGCGAGACGGGCGCCGGTAAATCCATTCTTCTCGACAGCCTTTCGCTGGCGCTCGGCGGGCGCGGCGACGGCTCGCTGGTGCGTCACGGCACCGAGCGCGGCCAGGTGACGGCCGTCTTCGATGTGCCGGGCGATCACGCCGCGCGCGCGCTCCTGCGTGACAACGGCATCGACGATGACGGCGACCTCATCTTCCGCCGCCAGCAATCCGCCGACGGCCGCACCAAGGCCTATGTCAACGACCAGCCGGTCTCGGTGCAGCTCATGCGGCAGGCCGGCCAGCTTCTCGTCGAAATCCATGGCCAGCACGACGACCGGGCGCTTGTCGACACCGATGCGCATCGCCTGCTGCTCGATGCGTTCGGCGGTCTTGGCGAGGTGGCGCTCGACGTCGGCACGCTCTATCACCAGTGGAAGGAGGCCGAGCGCACCCTGCGCCGCCATCGCGAGAAGGTCGAGGCCGCCGCCCGCGAGGCCGATTACCTGCGCTCTTCCGTCGAGGAACTGGAAACCCTCTCTCCGCAGGACGGCGAGGAGGACGCGCTGGCCGAGGTCCGCTCCCGCATGATGAAGGCCGAGCGCATTGCCGGCGACATCAACGAGGCGAGCGACTTCCTGAACGGCAATGCCTCGCCCGTGCCGCTGATCGCCGCGCTGGTGCGCCGGCTGGAGCGCAAGAGCCACGAGGCGCCCGGTCTTCTGGAGGAGACCGTGGAACTGCTCGACCTCGCGCTGAACCAGCTCTCCGACGCGCAGATGGCCGTCGAGGCGGCGCTGCGCAAGACGGAATACGATCCCAAGGAACTGGAGCGCACGGAAGAGCGCCTTTTCGCGCTGCGCGCCGCGGCCCGCAAATATTCCGTGCCCGTAACCGGACTTCCGGCGCTGGCGGCGAAAATGATCGCCGACCTTGCCGATCTCGATGCCGGTGAGGAGAAGCTGGTGCAGTTGCAGAGCCGGCTCACCGAGGCGCGGGCGGCCTTCGAGATCGCGGCCCGCTCGCTCTCGGAGCGGCGGCACAACACCGCGCAGGCGCTTGCCGCCGCGGTGATGGCGGAACTGCCGGCGCTGAAGCTGGAGCGCGCGCGGTTCACCGTCGAGATAACCACCGATCCGGAGGGCGGCGCGGAGGAGGGGATCGACACGGTCGAATTCCACGTCCAGACCAATCCCGGCACGCGGCCCGGCCCGATCATGAAGGTCGCCTCGGGCGGTGAGCTCTCGCGCTTCCTGCTGGCGCTGAAGGTGGCGCTTGCAGATCGTGGTTCTGCCCCGACGCTGGTCTTCGACGAAATCGACACCGGTGTCGGCGGTGCGGTCGCCGATGCCATCGGCCAGCGGCTGAAGCGCCTGTCCTCCACCGTGCAGGTGCTTTCCGTCACCCACGCCCCCCAGGTCGCCGCCCGCGCCGCAACGCATCTCCTGATCTCCAAGGGACCGGTCGAAGGTAGCGAGACCGTCGCCACCCGCGTCGCCCGCATGGATGAAGGCGCCCGCACGGAAGAGATCGCCCGCATGCTGGCCGGTGCCTCGGTGACGGACGAGGCGCGTGCGGCGGCAGCGCGGCTGCTTTCCGGCGGTGGGTGAGGGAACGCGCCTACTTTCCTTTCGCCAAGTTTGCTCTAAAACCTGTTCCGAAATCCGGAGCATGTCATGGCAAACGCGAAAATCCCCGTCGAGAACCTGACCGAAGAAGAAGCCGCGGCCGAGCTTGCCTTTCTGGCAGCGGAAATCGCGCGCAATGACGAGCTTTATCATGGCCAGGACGCGCCGGAGATCTCGGATGCCGACTACGACGCGCTGAAGCGGCGCAACGAGGAGATCGAGGCGCGCTTTCCCGCGCTGGTGCGCGATGACAGCCCGTCGCGCCGGGTGGGGTCGGCGCCGCTGCCGACCTTCGCGCCGATCACGCATTCGCGCCCGATGCTCTCGCTCGACAACACGTTCTCCGACGAGGACGTGCGGGATTTCGTGAACTCCGTCTACCGCTTCCTCGGCCGACTGCCGGACGATTCGATCGCGTTTACCGCCGAGCCGAAGATCGACGGGCTTTCCATGTCGATCCGCTACGAGAACGGCCGGCTGACGAGCGCGGCGACGCGCGGCGACGGCACGACGGGCGAGAACGTGACGGCGAACGTGCTGACCATCGGCGAAATCCCGAACCGCCTGCCGGCCGGCGCGCCTGCCGTCGTCGAGGTGCGCGGCGAGGTCTACATGGCCAAGAGCGACTTCCTCGCCCTCAACGAGAAGATGGCGGCGGAGGGCAAGCAGACCTACGTCAACCCGCGCAACACGGCGGCAGGCTCGCTGCGCCAGCTCGACGCGAGCGTGACGGCGAGCCGCAAGCTGCGCTTCTTCGCCTATGCCTGGGGCGAGATGTCGGACATGCCGGCATCGACGCAGTACGGCATGATCGAGGTGCTGAAATCCTGGGGTTTTCCGGTAAACCCGATGACGAAGCGGCTTTCGCGCGTCGACGACATCATCGCGCATCACCGCGAGATCGGCCTTGCCCGCCCGGACCTCGACTACGATATCGACGGCGTCGTCTACAAGGTGGACGAACTGGCGCTTCAGGAGCGCCTCGGTTTCCGCTCCCGCTCGCCCCGCTGGGCGACGGCGCACAAGTTCCCGGCCGAACAGGCCTTCACGACGGTCGAGAAGATCGACATCCAGGTCGGGCGCACCGGCGCGCTGACGCCCGTTGCGCGGCTGACGCCCGTCACCGTCGGCGGCGTGGTCGTCACCAATGCGACGCTGCACAATGCCGACTATATCGATGGCATCGGCAATAGCGGCGAACGTATCCGCGCCGAGGAACACGACATCCGCATCGGCGATACGGTCATCGTGCAGCGCGCGGGAGACGTCATCCCGCAGGTGCTCGACGTGGTGATGGAAAAGCGCCCGGCGGACGCGCGGCCCTACGAATTTCCGAAGACCTGCCCGGTCTGCGGCAGCCATGCCGTGCGCGAGCGCAACGAGAAGACGGGCCGGCTCGATTCCGTCACGCGCTGCACGGGCGGCTTCGTCTGCCGTGCGCAGGCGATGGAGCACCTGAAACATTTCGTTTCGCGCAATGCCTTCGACATCGAGGGGCTCGGCGCAAAGCAGATCGATTTCTTCTTTGCGGCGGAAGACGCATCGCTGACGATCCGCACCGCGCCCGACATCTTCACGCTGGAAAAGCGGCAGGCCGGTTCGCTGACCAAGCTGGAGAACATCGACGGCTTCGGCAAGGTCAGCGTGCGCAAGCTCTACGACGCCATCGATGCGCGGCGATCGATCGCGCTCAACCGCTTCATCTATGCGCTTGGTATCCGCCATGTCGGCGAGACGAACGCCAAGCTGCTGGCCCGCGCCTACGGCACCTATGCCGCCTTCGAGGAGGCGATGAAGGGTTCGGTCTCGCTGTCCGGCGAGGCCTGGACCGAACTCAACAGCATCGACGGTATCGGCGAGGTCGTCGCGCGGGCGATGGTGGAATTCTACAAGGAGCCGCGCAATCTCGACGTCATCGACCGCCTGCTGCAGGAGGTGACGCCGGAGGTGGCCGAGGCGGTCGTCGCGTCGTCGAGCCCGGTTGCCGGCAAGACGGTGGTCTTCACCGGCTCGCTGGAAAAGATGACGCGCGACGAGGCGAAAGCCATGGCCGAGCGGCTGGGCGCCAAGGTGGCCGGATCGGTATCGAAGAAGACGGACCTCGTCGTCGCCGGGCCGGGTGCCGGCTCGAAACTCGACAAGGCGCGCGAATTCAGCGTCGAGGTCATCGACGAGGACGGCTGGTTCGAACTCATCAAATCCTGATCTCAGGGGAGCGTGACGGTCGAGCCGCGCACGAGGAAGCGGCCGTCGAAGGTCATCGGCAGGCCCTGGCCGGTGCTGTAATCGAGCGTGCCGCCGAGATAGGCGTGCATGTGCAGGTGCGGCTCGGAGGAATTGCCCGAATTGCCCACCCGGCCAAGCGGCTCGCCCTGCTCGACCAGTTCGCCGCCGGAGACGGCGATCGAGCCTTTCCTCAGATGGGCGAGCAGGATCCGGGCGGTGCCGCAGGCAAGGATGATGTGGTTGCCCGCCGGCTCTCCAGTGTTGGTCTGCGAAATGCGGTTGTCGTCGACGCCGTCATGCGTGGAGATCGCGACGCCCGTGCAGGGGCTCGTCACCTCGTGGCCGTAGATCACGTAGTCGGCGAGGTCCTTCGGCATGAGCCCCTTGGCGCGGGCGCCAAAACCGTTGAGCGCGACGATATCGAGCGCATAGCGTTGGCTCTGGTCCGTGTGGTGATAGTTGATCGACGTCGCGCTGCCGCCCTGGCCGACATAGTAGGTGCCGGCGGCAAAGGGGAAGGCGAGGTCCACGGCGGTATCCTGATAGCCGTATCCTGAGAGGGCGCGGGCAGCGAGCGCCAGGAAGAAGATCGCCATGGCCGCGGTGAAGCCGTGCGTGCGTATCGCGGAGGCCGCGCTGTTCCAGGGACGGTCGCGCACCGGCATGTAGGACACGGCGGCCAGGGCGACGAACACGATCGGCAGGACGATCGCCAGTGCGGAACTCAGGAAATCCCAGCGGCCGATGACGGCGATGAAGGCGAAGTAGCAGGCGCCGTAGAGCACCCGCATGGCCCAGCCGAGCCGGTCGCGCGGGCGCGGCAGCCAGAGCCAGAGGAGGAAGAAGGCCGGCAGGACGACCTGCGTCGTCAGGAGGATGAGGAGGGACAGCTGCATCGTACCGGCCTTGCTGGATAGCCATGCCCTTTTCTCACCGCCGGACACGGACGTTGGAACCTCTGCTCAATCCGCACCATCGAGATTGGTTCCGATTTTTCGAATCTCTTCTGCGGCTTGCCGTCGTTTCTTAAGGGTCCGTATATCCCGCCGGCCGGATGGCCACGGTGTAGCCCGCCGGGTCGCTGTCGAAGAGGATGGCGCCGGTCGCCTTGGATTCCGCAGCCACATAGTCGAAAATCACGTGGTTTTCCTCGATCACCCGATCACCGTCCATCAGCCGGCCGACGACGGTAACGGCGGCGGCGGTCGTCGTCGCGGTATTGTAGATATCGAAGGAGACGCGATAGCCGGCGCGGGTCTTCTCTGTCGTCAGGACGGTGACCGAAAGGTCCGGCGGCGTCGCCTCTCGCGTGAATGCTTCCCATCCGACCCAGCCGAGCATGGTCACGATCAGGATCGCGGAGACGATGCCGGTCAGCCATTCGATCCAGTGCGGATCGTGGCGTTCCCGGTGGCGGCCTTGTTCGGATCGGGTCATGACGGCCTCACAGGATCAGGCGTGCGGCGGCGGCGCCGAGCGAGGCCGGGAAGCCGAGCACGACGACGGACAGCATGATCTCGACGGCGGAACTGTCGCCGAGCCGTTCGAAGATCCAGAGCGCGAAGACGCTGATCGAAAGCGCGATGACATAGCCGGGCAGGGTGAAGCGCACGAAGGCGTGCCACCACGGCGTTTCCGGGGAAAGCTCATGGCCGCCGATGAAGGAGACCGCATAGACGAAGCCGTGCATGAGGGCGACGGAGAGCACGGCGACGATAAGCGCGTGCCAGATCGTCATCTTGTAGGCGAGCACCATCATCTCGTCGGTCGGCGCGATGTTGAGGGAGAGGAAGAGGGCGCCCGCCGCCATCATCAGCAATTCGCCGTGATAGGGCGTTTCCTTGTCGTCCTCGTCGTCGTCATGCCCGAGCTGGCTGCGCCCGAGCATCGCGCCGATGCTGGCGGGCATGGATTGCAGGGCGACCTTGCCGACGAGTTCGCTTGTCGGCATGTCGCCGCGCAGCAGCCCCAGCGCCGTCAGGACCACCACGCTGGTGACGATGCCGATGCCGTAGGCGATCGTCGCATCGCGCAGCGCCTCGCGCCAGGTGAAGGTCTGCTCGAAGCCGATGCGGTGGGCGAGGAGGACGAGAAGGGGAAAGTTGACGAGGAGGAGCAGCAGCAGGCGCTCGCGCGCCATGTAGAAGCCGAGATACCACATTTCCATGGTCATCAGCATCGGCAAAGCGAGAAAGAGGGCGCCCGCGACGCCGCGGCCGAGACCGGTGAGGAAACGGTTGAACTCGTCGGTGCCGCTCTCGGCATGTGCCATGAAAGATCCCTCGCGAAAGCGCGGGGATAACGCGGCGCGGCCCTATAGGTTCCGCGCCGCCGATGTGGTCAGAAGCGGTCGGGCTTCTTCGTCTTGGGCTTGTGCGGGCCGCCTTCCGGCTTGGCAGACTTCTCGTCCCGCTTGCCCTTGAAGGGCTTTGCGCCGGCATAGGGCTTTGCGGGCTTCTTGCCGCCCTCGTCGCGGTCCTTCCAGTGCGGCCTGGGAGCCGCGCCTTCCGGCTTGTCGCCCTCGCGCTTCTTGTCGAAGCGGGGCTTCTTGTCGAAACCGCCCTTCTTCTCGAATTCGCCCTTCGGCTTCCAGTCGGCGCGGCGCTCCGGCCGGTCGTAACGCTGCGCGGGCTTGTCGCCGGGCGTGCGGGTGTAGGGCTGCGGGGTCAGGTCGGGCTGGCCTTCCAGCACGGTGACGCGGATGCCGCGTTCCAGGCTGCTGTCCGGGCCGAGATGGCCGAGGAAACCATCGGCGGCGGCGGCGGAGAGTTCCACATAGGTCTCCTCCGGCTGCATCTTGATCGCGCCGATCTCGTTCTTGGTGATGTTGCCGTTGCGGCAGAGCATCGGGATCAGCCAGCGCGGCTCGGCGCGCTGCTTGCGGCCGACCGATACGGAGATCCAGACGCTGGCGCCAAAACCGTCGCGCGGGCGCTTGGTTTCCGACGGGATGAAGTCGTTGCCGCGCTCGCGCGGCTTGCGCTGCTCGACGGACACCTCGATGAGGTCTTCCGGTGCCGAGCGGCCGGCCTTGAAGAAGCGCGCGACGGCGGCGGCAAGCTGCCGGGCGTCGAACTTCGCGACGAGTGCGTCGATCGTGTCCTGCTCGTCTTCGCCGATCTTGTCCGTCAGGGTGGCATCGGCGAGCAGGCGCTCGTCGTCGCGGCGAAGGATGTCCTCGGCTGACGGCGGCGTCGCCCAGTTGGCCTTGAGGTTCGCCATCTGGAGCAGGCGTTCGGCCTTGCGGCGGGCGTTGAGCGTCACAATGAGGGCGCTGACGCCCTTGCGGCCGGCGCGGCCGGTGCGGCCCGAACGGTGCAGCAGCGTGTCCGGGTTGGTCGGCAGGTCTGCGTGCACGACCAGTTCGAGGTTCGGCAGGTCGATGCCGCGTGCTGCAACGTCGGTCGCGATGCAAACGCGGGCGCGGCCGTCGCGCATGGCCTGAAGGGCGTGCGTGCGCTCGTTCTGGCTGAGTTCGCCGGAGAGGGCGACGACGGAGAAGCCGCGATTGTTGAAGCGGGCCGTCAGGTGGTTCACGGCGGCGCGCGTCGAGCAGAAGACGATGGCGTTCTGGGCATCGTAGTAGCGCAGCACGTTGATGATGGCATTCTCGCGGTCGGCGGGGGCGGCGAGCAGGGCGCGATAGTCGATATCGACGTGCTGCTCTTTCTCGGCGGCCGTCGAGATGCGCATCGCATTGCGCTGGTAGTTCTTGGCGAGCGCGGCGATTTCCTTCGGCACGGTGGCCGAGAACATCAGCGTGCGGCGGTCTTCCGGCGCGGCTTCGAGGATGAATTCGAGGTCTTCGCGGAAGCCGAGGTCGAGCATCTCGTCGGCTTCGTCGAGCACGACTGCGCGGATGGCGCCGAGATCGAGATTGTTGCGGGTGATGTGGTCGCGCAGGCGGCCCGGCGTGCCGACAATGATGTGGGCGCCACGCTCCAGCGCGCGCCGCTCGGTGCGCACGTCCATGCCGCCGACGCAGGAGGCGATGACGGCGCCGGTCATCTCGTAGAGCCATTCCAGCTCGCGCTTCACCTGCATGGCAAGCTCGCGGGTCGGGGCGATGACGAGGGCGAGCGGGCTCGCGGCGCGTTCGAAGCGGTCTTCGCCTTCAAGCAGCGTCGGAGCCAGCGCCAGGCCGAAGGCGACCGTCTTGCCGGAGCCGGTCTGCGCGGAGACCAGCGCATCGGCATCGCCGATCTTGGGATCGGAAACGGCGACCTGCACCGGAGTCAAAGTGGTATAGCCGCGTTTTTCCAACGCCTTTGCCATCGCCGGAGCGAGGCCATCAAAACTCGTCATAGGGGGTCTTTCGGAATTCGGTTTCCGCGACGATCTGGCGTCGCGCTCTCTCAAGCCCGTGAATGACGAGCGTGTTGCGCGCTCTCTACTAAGCATTGGCGCAAATGTACAGTGCGCAGAACGCAATGCTGCCCAGCGGGTTAGGTCATGGGTGGCGAAAGCGTTTGCCGATTGTCTTTTTGCGCTGCACAAGATAGAAAACGGCGCCCCGAAAAGCGATCCGCAGAGATCGCGAGGGCGCATCGCCCGCGGGAGAGGGCGAGAGCAAGGAGGAACCGGCGATGCAGACCCTCACCACCATCGCGGAGTTGCGCGCCGCACTGGCGCCGCACCGGCTCGACGGCCGCTCGATCGGCCTCGTGCCCACCATGGGCTATCTTCATGTCGGCCATATGGAGCTTGCCCGGCGGGCGCGCGCCGACAACGACATCGTCGTCGCCACCATTTTCGTCAACCCGTTGCAATTCGGCGCCAACGAGGATCTTGCGCGCTATCCGCGCGATCTCGCCCGCGACCAGGCGATGCTGGAGGCGGAAGGCGTGCACTACCTCTTCGCGCCGGGCGTTCAGGACATGTATCCCCGGCCGATGGAAACCGTGGTCGACGTGCCCAAGCTCGGCGCCGAGCTGGAAGGCTCAGTGCGTCCCGGCCATTTCGCTGGTGTCGCGACGGTCGTCACGAAGCTTTTCAACATTGCCGGCCCGGACCGCGCCTATTTCGGCGAGAAGGATTTCCAGCAGCTCACGATCATCCGCCGTATGGTCGCCGACCTTGCGCAGCCCGTCGAGGTGATCGGCGTGCCGACGGTGCGCGAGGCGGACGGGCTCGCCTGTTCCTCGCGCAATGTCTATCTCTCGGCCGAAGAGCGGAGCGCGGCCGCCATCGTGCCGCGCGCGCTGGAGGAGGCCGAACGGCTGGTCGCCGCCGGCGAGACGGACGCGAAGCGCCTGGAAGAGGCGGTGACCGCCTTCCTGCGCGCCGAGCCGCTGGCCAGGCCCGAAGTGGTCGCCGTGCGCGATCCGGAAACGCTGGCCGAGGTCGGCGGCATCGGCGAAAAGCCGGTTCTTTTGTTGCTTTTCGTGCGCTTCGGGAGCACGAAGCTCCTCGACAACCGGGTCATCGACCCGAAAAACGTAAAAACTGCAAAGGTAGCGTGACATGAGCGTACATACCGCGAAACGCCGTCTGGCGCCGGCCGACATCAAGGCCCTCAAGGGCGAGCGCCCGATCGTCAGCCTCACCGCCTATACGACGCCGGTCGCCAAGCTCATGGACCCGCATGTCGATTTCATGCTGGTCGGCGACAGCCTCGGCATGGTGCTCTACGGCCTCGATTCCACCGTCGGTGTGACGATCGAGATGATGATCGCCCATGGCCAGGCCGTCATGCGCGGCTCATCCAATGCCTGCGTCGTCATCGACCTGCCGTTCGGCTCCTACCAGCAGTCCAAGGAGCAGGCCTTCGCCACGGCTGCCCGCGTGCTGAAGGAAACCGGCTGTTCGGCGATCAAGCTGGAAGGCGGCGCGGAAATGGCCGAGACGGTGCATTTCCTGACGCAGCGCGGCATTCCGGTGCTCGGCCATGTCGGGCTGATGCCGCAGCTCATCAACACGACCGGCGGCTACCGCTCGCTCGGCCGCAACGACAAGGAAGTCGAGAAAATCCGCAAGGACGCCGCCGCCATCGACGATGCCGGCGCCTTTGCCATCGTCATCGAGGGCACGGTCGAGCCGCTGGCGCGCGAGATCACCGGCAAGGTCAAGGTGCCGACCATCGGCATCGGCGCGTCGCCGGCCTGCGACGGGCAGGTCCTCGTCGTCGACGACGTGCTGGGCATCTTCACCGACTTCAAGCCGCGTTTCGTCAAGCACTTCGCGAACATCGCGCCGATCATGAGCGAGGCTTTCGCCACCTATGCGCAAGAGGTGAAGGCGCGCAGCTTCCCCGGTCCCGAGCACACGTTCCAGCTCAAGAAGAGCTGAGCATCCATCAGCGCCGGTCGTCGGACGGCGCTGATCGATCAACGACGCTGAACGGTCCATCAGCCATATTGGTTTGCGGGTGGACCGCTCCTGCTCTATGCCTTGGCGCTTGTTTTCACGCAATTCCGAACGGAAACCGCTTTACACTTTTCCTGGAATTGCTTCAGGCTAGAGCAGACCCATGACCCCCGCTACGAAAGAAGAAATCCGCGACGCCTTCCGGCGTGGCATCGCCGTCGCGATCGCGGCCGCGCCATTTGCCGTCCTGTTCGGCGCCGTGGCCGTCGACAACGGCCTCTCCGTCGCGGAAGCCGCGCTGATGAGCGCGACCCTTTATGCCGGCGCGAGCCAGCTCGTCGGCGTCGAGCTGTTCAACCACAGCGTCGCGCCCTGGCTGGTGGTCCTGTCGATCTTCGCGGTCAATTTCCGCCATGTGCTCTATTCGGCGGCGATCGCGCCGCATATCCGCCATTTCACCTTCTGGGAAAAGGCGACCTCGCTGTTCCTTCTCACCGATCCGCAATTCGCCGAGACCGAACGGCGCGCCGATGCGGGAATCCGTGTCGGCTATGTCTGGTCCATGGTGCTCGGCCTCAGCGTCTACGTGCCCTGGCTGTGCCTGACGGTCGTCGGCGCCTTCCTCGGTAACCTGATCGGGGATCCCAAGGCCATCGGCATCGATGTGCTGCTGCCGATCTACTTCATGGGGCTCGTGCTGGGCTTCCGCAGCCGGGCGAACTGGCTGCCGGTCGTGCTCGCCTCGGCGGCAGGCTCGATCCTTGCGCTGCATTTCGTCGGCTCTCCCTGGCATGTCAGCCTCGGCGCGCTCGCCGGCATCGCCGTCGCCGCGGTCCTGCCGCTGGAGGACAAGGAAAGCGCGGTGCCGGCCGGCGAGACCGTGGAAGGGGAGGCGTGATCATGGATACGCTGTTCCACACGCAGACGCTGCTGATCATCGCCGCCGGTGCCATCGCGACCTATTTCACCCGCGTCGGCGGCTACATCTTCATCACGCGCATGAAGCGTATCCCGCCGCGCGCCGAAGCGGCGCTGAACGCCGTTCCGGCGGCGGTGCTCACGACGCTCGTCGCACCGGCCGCCGTCACGGGCGGGTTCGATGTCAGCCTCACCATGGCGATCGCTTTTCTGCTCGGCCTGCGCATCGCGCTGCTGCCGATGCTGGCGGCGGGTTGGATCGTCGTGATGATCCTGCGTCACGTCATCGGCTGATCGGGGCGGTCGCCTTCTCGAGCCAGGCCTTCGTCGCATCGTCCGACAGGAGCGGCAGCAGCTTTTCGCGCGTCTCGGCGTGATAGGCGTCGAGCCAGGCAAGTTCTTCGTCCGTCAGCAAGGCGGGCAGGACGAGCCGGCGGTCGATCGGGCAGAAGGTCAGCGTCGCAAAGCCGAGCATGTCCATGTCGCCGCCCTCGACGGGCGCGGCCGGCAGGACATGGACAAGGTTCTCGATGCGGATGCCGAAGCTGCCGGGACGATAGTAGCCCGGCTCGTTCGAGAGGATCATGCCGGCAAGCAGTTCCTGCGTCGAAAGCCGGGATATGCGCTGCGGGCCTTCGTGCACCGAAAGGTAGGAGCCGACGCCGTGGCCGGTGCCGTGGGCGAAATCGGCGCCGGCTTTCCAGAGCGCAATGCGGGCGAGGGGATCGAGGTCGCAGCCGCGCGTGCCCTTGGGGAAACGCGCCGTGCTGATGGCGATCATGCCCTTCAGTACCAGCGTGAAGAAGCGTTTCTGCTCTTCCGGCACCGCGCCAATGGCGACCGTGCGCGTAATGTCCGTCGTGCCGTTGATATATTGCGCGCCCGAATCGATGAGGAACATCGTGCCCGGCTCGATGGTCGCATCCGAGGCGGTCGTCACGCGGTAATGCATGATGGCGGCATGGGCGCCGGCGCCGGCGATGCTGTCGAACGAGACGTCCTTCAGCGGGTTCTGCTGGCGCTCTCCGACGCTACGGCGTACGTCCTCAAGCTTCTTGGTGACGGCGATTTCGGTCTGCGTGCCGGACGTGGTGCCGTCCAGCCAGGCGAGGAACTCGACCATCGCCGCGCCGTCCTGAAGATGGGCGCGGGCGGAGCCCTGGAGCTCGACCTCATTCTTGCAGGCGCGGGGCAGGCGGGCGGGATCTGCCGCTTCCACCAGCGTGCCGCCTTTGGCGCGCACGATCTCCGCGAGCGCGAAGGGAGCGTGGTCCGGGTCGATCAGGATGCGCTTGCCTTCGGCCGAGAGCGCCGCGATCGCCTCGTCGAACTGCGAGGGCGGCACGAGGTCGGCAAGCTGGGTGAGGTAGGCCTCCTGCTCGATGCCGGTCTTGCGCTTGTCGAGGAAGAGCTGCGGCCGGCCGTCCGTCGGGATGATGGCGCGCGCCAGCGGATGGGGCGTATGCGGGACGTCGCTGCCGCGGATGTTGAAGATCCAGGCGATGGAGGAGGGGTCGGTGACGGCGAGCGCATCCGCGCCAACCTTCGCCGTCGCCTCGGCCATCTTCACCAGCTTGTCCCTGGCAAGTTCCCCGGCATGGTCGATCGCCTGGATGGTGACGCGGCCGAGCGGTTCGGCCGGACGGTCGGTCCAGGCCTTGTCGAGCGGATTGTAGGGTAGGAACACCAGTGTGCCACCGACGCCGGCGAGCGCCTTTTCAAGCCGGCGCACTTCGGCGCCGGTGTGCAGCCAGGGATCGATGCCGAGGCGGAAGCCCTTCGGCGCATGGTTCTGCAGCCAGAGATGCGGCGGTTCGCCGACGAGGTCGCCACCGGCAAAGACGCTGCCGTCCACCTGTTCGGCAAGCTGCGTGACATAGCGGCCGTCGACGAAGACGATCGCCTGGCCCCGCATGACGAGCGCGACGCCGGCCGAACCCGTGAAGCCGGTCAGCCAGGACAGGCGCTCGGCGCAGGCCGGCACGTATTCGCCCTGGTATTCGTCGGCGCGGGGCACGAGGAAGCCGTCGATGCCGAGCGTATCGAAGGAGGCGCGCAGGGCATCGGCCCGTTCGCGGCCGAATTCGGGCGTGGAGGTGACGTCGAAACTCTGGAACATGGGGAGACTTCCGATAGGGCTATGAATCGTGCCGGCAATCTAGCCCATCCCCTTGCCGCGTCAAAGGCGGGAAAGGGACCGCGCATCCTGTCCGATTGGTGTTTCAAGAGGTATCGAATTGGACTTATGCGCTCAGCGCATGGCACCCATGCCTCAAAAGGGACTATCTCTATTTTTTCTATCGATTATAAGCAGCGCCAACGAAGCGAACGCAAAACGCGCTTCAAGCGAAACGAAGTGAAAGTTCCTCCAGTCCTTCGTGTCGCACATAGCTAGGTGTTCCGATCAGGCGTCTTGCCGGTCACTCCTCCTCCCTCCTCCGGGAAGGCGCTCGGAACACATAGGCCCGCTTGAGCACTCCTCCTCCTCAAGCTCGCGGGCAGGTCGGTTCGCCGGCCATAGGCGGTGCCTCTGGCACCGCCTTTTATTTTGCCCTGATGCCAGCCGGCCGAAGCGGGGTGCGCGCACCCCGCCAAGCTTTGCGATTCAACGCCTGTTGTCGAGATGGATAGTCACCCAGCCTTCGCGCCAGAGCGTGCGCACATGGCGCAGGCCGACGCCGTTATAGGCGGCGAGCACCTTCCAGCGCTGCGAGGCGAGAATGCCCGAAAGGATGACGTCGCCGCCGGGGGCGAGCTGTGCGGCAAGCTGCGGCGCCATGCGCATCAGCGGGCGGGCGAGGATGTTGGCGATGATGAGGTCGAATGGGCCATGACGGCCGAAGGCGGTTGAGTGGAAGCCCGGCGCCGTTTCCAGCGCGATGCCGGAGGCGATGCCGTTGAGGCGCACATTCTCGCGCGCGACGCGGGTGGCGACGGGGTCGATGTCCGTTGCCAGCACCGCGGCCGGCGCCAGCTTGCGCGCGGCGATCGCCAGCACGCCGCTGCCGGTGCCGAGATCAAGCACGCGCTTGACCTTGCGGGCGCGCATCACGTTGAAGATGACCTCGAGGCAGCCCGCCGTCGTGCCGTGATGGCCGGTGCCGAAGGCCTGTCCGGCATCGATCTCGATGGCGATCTCGCCGGAGCGGGCGGTGCCGCGGTCATGCGAGCCGTGGACGACGAAGCGGCCGGCGCGGACGGGCTTCAAGCCTTCCAGCGACTTGGCGATCCAGTCGATGTCAGGCAGTTCCTCGCGCTCGATCGGCGCATCGGGAAAATCGGCGGCGAGGAGGGCAGCGAAACGGTCGCGGATCTCCGCCTCGTCCGGCCGGAACATGTAGACGGAGGCTTCCCAGACGTCGTTCTTCTCGTCGATCTCCATCGTCGCGATGGCGTAGCCCTCGTCCTCGAAGGCGTCGGTCATCAGCGAGAGCGCGGCGTCGGCCCCCTTTTCGGTCGTGGTGATGTAGAGGCGGATTTCGCTCACGGCTCGCGGTCCCTGTTGTTTCAGGTGCGCCTAGCATGTCCGGCAGCCGAGGGCAAAGGCGATCCTAGCCCTTGATCAGGTTTGAAAGCTTCTCTTCGGCGACTTCAGGATTTTCGCCGTACGCAATGGTGCCCTTGAAGCGGCCTTCGGCGTCGAGCAGGAAGACGGAGGCCGTGTGGTCCATCGTATAGTCGCCGTCGGGCTTGGCCTCGTCGAGCGGCACCTTGCGGTAGTAGACGCGGTAACCCTTGACCATCTCCAGCACCTTGTCCGTCGGGCCGGAAATGCCGGTGATGCGCTTGGAGACATTGCCGACATACTGGCCGATGAGTTCGGGCGAGTCGCGTTCCGGATCGACGGTCACGAAATAGGCCTGCAGCTTCGAGCCGTCGGGATCGACCTTGGCGAGCCAGCCGTCGAGCTCGAACAGCGTGGTCGGGCAGACTTCCGGGCAATGGGTGAAGCCGAAGAACAGGGCGGTCGGCTTGCCGGTGAAGGCCTTCTGCGTGATCGGCTTGCCGTCCTGCGCGACGAGCTCGAAAGGCACGCCGAACGGGCCGCCCGCGACCTCGTCCTTGGCCCGGGTCATTTCCAGCGTCAACCAGCCGAGCAGCGCGGCAACGAGGGCGACGGCGATCCAGAGTACGAGGCGCAGGGTCTTCATGGCAGTCCTTCGGTAGGGCTATGGCGGCGGAAACCGGTTGCCGGTTTCATAGTCCTTCGCCGGTAGCCGCGCAAACGGGCCAATTGCCGCAAGGAGGGCAAAGGCGAAGGGCTCGCGCAATCGTGATCAGAAGCACCAGGACATGCCGGATTCGGCAAGGCTGAGGAATATCGCCGGCCCATGTTCCAGCCAGCCGGCAAAGGCGGCGGTGGCGGCCATGACGCCGAGCCCCAGCGCGATGAGCGCGACAGGCAGAACGGTGTATCGGCGGGCGGTCTTGTCCATGCGCGAAACATAGCACGATGCGGCTCGTTTTGAAACCGGCGGCACCTGCCGCAACGTGAGGCGCCGCGCCCGGCGGGAATCCATCGAAATCGGCTAAAATACGCCTTTTGGCAGGCAGGCCTTAGCCTTTGTTTAATCTCTCTTTGCCACGCTCCAACCCAAGCGCAACAGGCCCCTGACGGCTTCAGGACATGACGTCCGCCGCGCGCCGGAAAACGGCGAGCTGCGCATCTCAACAGTTCATTCCCCTGTGGGAAGAGGTCTTGTCCATGTCCAACGCCATCAAGCAGTCCGGCGCCTATCTCGAAATCGTCTCCTTCCATCTGGGCGAGCAGGAATTCTGCATCGACATCATGGCCATCCGCGAAATCCGCGGCTGGGCGCCGGTGACGCCGATGCCTCATACGCCGCCCTACGTGCTCGGGCTCATCAACCTGCGCGGCGCGGTGATCCCGGTCATCGACATGGCCTGCCGCCTCGGCATGAAGATGACGGAACCCTCCGAGCGCTCGGCGATCATCGTCACCGATATCGCCGGCAAGCTTGTGGGCCTCCTCGTGGAGCAGGTCTCCGACATGATGACGATCAAGAGCGAAGCCCTGCAGCCGGCGCCGGAAATCATTCCGGAGGCCCAGCGCGCCTTCTGCCGCGGCATCGTCGCGCTGGAGAAGTCGATGGTGTGCTTCCTCAACCTCGACACCGTCATCGCCGACGAACTCGCCCAGGCCGCTTAAGGGGCGGAGGGCAGGATTTCGGGTTTCAGCATCCGGCCGAAAGCGGGCGGATGCATTCTGCCGTCCATCGTTTTGAATTAAACGTATCAAATTTAAAAACCTTGATCTTGCCCCATTTCGGCAGGAACCAAACGTAGACGCTTCCGTTTTCTCCCTGCTTCTCGCAAACGAAACAGTGGAGAATACCCATGAAGAAGACCGTTACCATCGCCCTTGCTTCGCTTCTCGCCGTATCGCCGGTTGCGGGCATCGCCTATGCGCAGGACACCACCACCGGCGTGGCCGCCGACACGATGTCGACGAATTCAATCACGGCCGACAAGGTGAGCGTGGTCACCATTCCCTCGCTCGAGGCCGATGAAAGCCAGCGTTCCGAGGCTGATCGCCTGAGCATGAAGTCGAAGGATCCGGCCGCCCTGGAAAAGGCCCAGGCCGATCTCCAGGCCGATCCGGCGCTGGCGCAGATCCTGACTTCGCAGAACGTCCAGCTTGAAAACGTCGTCGAGATCAAGACGGCGGCTGACGGCGGCAAGATCGTCTACGTCAAGTAATCCCATCGACAGACAGGAACGCCCCGGCCAGCGCCGGGGCGTTTTTTCATGGCTTGCCGTTCGTCCAGGTGACGTTCTGGCCATAGAGCGGCACGGTGGAGATGGACATCTTCGCCGAGCCCTCCGTCAGCTCACGCGAATGGGCGAGATAGATCAGCGTGTCGTTCTTCCTGTCGTAGATGCGGGTGACGATCAGCGATTTCCAGATGAGCGACAGGCCGGACTTGAAGACCTCTTCGCCCTCCCTGTCGAGTTCGATGTCGCCGATGGTGATCGGGCCGGTCTGCTGGCAGGAAATGGCATTGTTCGACGGATCCTCGAACCAGTTGCCCTTCTTCAGCCGGTCGATGACGGAACGGTCGAAATAGGTGACGTGGCAGGTGACGCCGGAGACTTCCGGATCGCTCACGGCGTCGATGTAGATGTCGTTGCCGATCCAGTCGACGCCGACCTTGCCGACCGTTTCGGCGGCCGCGGGGAGGGCGGCAAAGGCCAGAAGGCCGGCGGCAAGCGCGGTGCGCAGGCGAGGGATGGAAAGCGTGAGCGGCATGGCGGGTCTCCTTGTTCCCTTGACAGGTAAGGTTGTCTGCCCGCCGCTTGCAAGCCGTCCCATCAGGATTTTGCCGCGGCGATGGTCGCGCGCACCGCGTCCTTGTCCGTCAGCGTCAGTTCGTATTCCCGATCCTTCTCCGTGCCGCCCATGCCGACATGCGGATTGCGGAAGGCCATGCCGCTCGGCACGGTCGTGAGCGCGGCGAAGTGCAGTTCGGCAAGGCCGGCCTCGTCGCGGACCTTGCTTATGTTCTGCGCATCGAGCGCGCCGCAGCCCATGATGACGATGCGGCCGGCGGCCTGTTCGACGGCGCTCTTCAGGATCGCGATGCCCTCGACGGCCGTGTCGCGCTGGCCGGAGGTCAGCACCCGGTCGACGCCGCAGCGCACGAGCGCTTCCAGCGCCTCGCCGGCATCCGCCGTCATGTCGAAGGCGCGGTGGCAGGTGACGGACATCGGGCGCGCAGCCTCGACCAGCGTCGTGGTGCGCGCCTCGTCGATCCGGCCGTCCGGCGTCAGGCAGCCGATGACGACGCCGGAAACGCCCTCGTCGCGTAGCGCCCGGACGTCTTCCACCATCGTCTCGAATTCTGCGTCGGAATAGAGGAAGTCGCCGCCGCGCGGGCGGATAATGACGTGGACGGGAATGCGCGCAGCCTTCACCGCGGCGCGGATGGTGGCAAGGCTCGGCGTCAGGCCGCCCTCCATCAGGCTCGCGCAGAGCTCGACCCGGTCGGCGCCGGCTTCCTGGGCGGCGAGGAAGCCGTCGATGCCTTCGACGCAGAGTTCGATGAGGGGCTTTGTCATGAAATTTCTCGGGATTTGAGGGTCAGGCTTCGCGCCAGACGGTTTTCAGGAGCCGCAGCCAGTTCTCGCGGCAGAGCTTTGCAAGGTCGTCCTCGCCGTAACCGGCTCCGCGCAGCGCTTCGACCAGCGCCTGGTTGCCGGCGGCGTCTGTAATGGCGGCGGGGATGGTCGCGCCGTCGAAATCCGAGCCGAGCGCCACGCAGTCGATGCCCATGCGGTCCACCATGTGGTCGATGTGGCGCACCATGTCGGTGAGCGGCGTGTCGGCGTTTTCCAGCCCGTCCGCACGCAGCATGGTTGTGGCATAGTTGAGGCCGGCAATGCCCTTGCGCTCGCGGATCGCATCGAGCTGGCGGTCGGTGAGGTTGCGCGAGATCGGCGTCAGGGCATGGGCGTTGGAATGGGTGGCGACGAGCGGCTGCGTGCTTTCGCGCGCCACATCCCAGAAGCCCTTTTCGGTGATGTGGGCAAGGTCGATCATGATGCCGAGCCGGTCGCATTCCTTCACCAGCGCGACGCCGGCATCGGTCAGGCCCGGGCCGGTATCGGGCGAGGAGGGGTAGGCGAAGGGCACGCCATGGCCGAACCCGTTGTGCCGGCTCCAGACGGGGCCGAGCGAGCGCAGGCCGTTGGCATGGAAGGTTTCGAGGTTCGAGAGGTCCTCGGCGATCGGCTCGCAGCCTTCGATATGGAGGACGGCGGCAAAGCGGCGCTGCTTCATCGCCGCGCGGATATCGGCGGTGCTGCGGCAGATGGCAAGGCCGCCGGCCTGCTCCAGCCGGGTGGCGATATCGGCCATTTCAAGCGCGATCCTCAGCGCCGCGTCGTGCGCGCGCGGGCCGACCATCGGGATGTCGTAGTGGCCGTTTTCGTCCACCACACGGGCGGGATAGTCTTCTTCCGGCGGGACGAACATGGCGCAGAAGCCGCCGGCAAGGCCGCCCTTGAGCGCCCGCGGGGCGTCGATATGGCCCTTGTCCGTGCCGCCGACGAATTCGGCGATCGGGTCCTCGCCCTTTTGCGCATTCTCCCAGAGGCGCAGGAGAACGTCGTTGTGGCCGTCGAAGATCAATTGCATGTGCCGCACTGCCTTTCGTCACGCAATTCCGTACTGGATTGCTCCTGTCTTACCGGTCGGTAGAGCCGATTCCGCCGCGGGCCGCAAGGACCGCGGGCCGGATCAGGCGGCGAAGACCGGCGTGCCGGCGATCCAGGTGGAGACGACGTTCACGCCGTCGTCGATGACGGTGAAGTCCGCGTCGTGGCCATGCGTCAGGCGGCCCTTGCGGCCGGTCATGCCGATCGCCTCGGCAGGATAGAGCGAGGCCATGCGCAGCGCCTCTTCGAGATCGATGCCCACGATGTCGCGCATATAGCGTATGCACGAGGCCATATCGATGTCAGCGCCGGCAAGCGTGCCGTCGGCGAGCGTCAGGCGGCCGCCTTCGCGGAAGATTTCGCGGCCGTTGAGGAAGAAGCTCGTCATGTCCGTGCCGATGGTCGACATGGCATCGGTGACGAGGAAGACGCGGCCGGGGCCGCGCTTGGCCCTGAGCGCCATGCGGATCGTCGCGGGATGGACATGGAAGCCGTCGGCGATGAGGCCGGCATTGAGATGGCCGAGGTCGAGCGCCGCGCCGACCATGCCGGGTTCGCGGTTGCCGAGCTGGCTCATCGCATTGAAGAGGTGGGTCATCATGCTCGCGCCCGCCTCGACGGCGGATTGCGCGGTCTCGTAACCGCAATCGGAATGGCCGAGGCTGACGGTGACGCCGGCGGCATGGAGCGCGGCGATCTGCTCGTTGGTGGCGTTTTCCGGCGCCAGCGTCATCAGGAGGGCTTCGAGACCCTTGCGGGCGGCGATGGTGCGGTCGAGATCGGCCGCATCCATGGGACGGATGAGGGCCGGGTCGTGCGCGCCCTTGCGGGCGATGGAAAGGTGGGGGCCTTCGAGGTGAAGGCCGAGGAAGCCGGGCACCGCCGCCTCGCGCGCGGAAAGGCCGGCGGCGATGGTCCGTTCCGTGACCTCGCGGTTGTCGGTGATCAGCGTCGGCAGGAGCGCGGTCGTGCCGAAGCGGGCATGGGCGGCGCAGATGGTGCGGATGCCTTCGAGATCTGGCTGCTCGTTGAGCAGCACGCCGCCACCGCCATTGACCTGCAGGTCGATGAAGCCGGGGACGAGCGAGAGCCCGTCCATCGGCACCGTGCGGGCATCGCCCGGCACGTCGCGCGGCCGGACAAGGCCGACGACCTTGCCGTCATCGAGAAGCAGCACACTGTCCTCGTGCCACAGATCGCCGTCGAAGATCCGGGCGCCGGTAATGGCGGTGAGCGCTGTCATCGGGTTTCCGTCACTTTCTTGAGGTTGACCGGCTTGTCCGGGTCGAGGCCCTTGCCGCGCGACCAGGCCTCGATGAAGCCGTAGAAGGGCACGATCAGCGCCAGCGCATCAGTTATGGGATGACCGGTGGCGACGAAGGGCAGTTTTCGCGCGCTCTTGGCGCCGGCCGCCGTGATGCCGACATAGGCGCCGCGCTCGGCAAGGCCGTCGGCCATGCCGGTGACGGAGGCTTCCGCGGCATCGCGGGCAGCAAGCGCGATGACCGGGAAGGCCGGGCCGACGAGGGCGACCGGGCCGTGCAGCACTTCGGCCGAGGAATAGGCCTCGGCATGCATGCCGGAGGTTTCCTTGAACTTCAGCGCCGCCTCGCTGGCGATGGCAAGTCCGGGGCCGCGGCCGAGCACGTAGAGCGACTGGGCCTCCTTGAGGTCGCCGGCAAGTTCGGACCAGTCGAGCGCAATGGCCCTGGCGAACTGTTCCGGCAGGTCCTTCACGGCGCGGTCGAGATCGGCGTCGCCCGTCCATTCGGCGAGAACGGCAAGGCCGGCGACGATGGAATTCACATAGGACTTGGTGGCGGCGACGCTGATTTCCGGGCCGGCCGAGAGGTCGAGCGAGTGGCTGCAAGCCTCTGCCAGCGGCGAGGGCAGCGTGTTGGTGAGCGCGATCGAGATCGCGCCGCCCCTGGTGGCGCCGTCGGCCATGGCGACGATGTCAGGGCTCTTGCCGGACTGGGAGATGGCGATGGCGGCGCCGCCGCCGAGCTTCAGCTTCGCGCCGTAGATCGAGGCGAGCGACGGGCCGAGGGAGGCGACCGGGCGGCCGGCGGTCAGCTCGATCGCATATTTCAGGAAGAGGGCCGCATGGTCCGAGGAGCCGCGGGCGACGGTCACGAAGAACTGCGGGTCGCGTTCACGCAGCGCCTTGCCGGCGGCCGCGATGGTGCCGGCGGAATTCTCCAGCAGGCGGGCTGCCGCTTCCGGGATCTCGTTGACTTCTTTGCGCATGTTGGTCTGCATGGAATTGCCTTTGCGTTTGGACGGTCACGTCTCGGACAGCGTCAGTTCGGCGACGAAATCGTAGGCGTCGCCGCGATAGATGGAACGGGTGAACTCGACCACCCGGCCCGAGCGAAGATAGGAGATCCGCTCGATGGAAAGCCCGGCCGAGCCCGGTGGCACGCCCAGCGTCGAGGCATCCGGGTCCTTCATGTTGTAGGCGGAGATGCGCTGCACGGCGCGCACCGGCCGGCAGCCGCGCTTTTCCAGCGCCGCATAGAGCGAGCCCTGCACCTGCAGCGGATCGGGCAGGAACTCGGCGGAGATGCAGGCGCGCTCGATGGCGAGCGGCATGTCGTCGGCGACGCGCAGGCGCCCGAGCCGCGCGACGAGCGCGTCCGCCGGCAGGCCGAGCATCATCATCTCGTCCGGAGAGGGATGGAACAGGCCACGGTCGAGCCATTCGGCGCGGGTGGTGAGGCCACGCCGCGCCATGTCCTCGGTGAAGGAGGTGAGGCGGGACAGCGACTGCTGTACCTTGGAGACGGGCTTGGCGACGAAGGTGCCGGAACCGTGGCGGCGCACCAGGAGGCCGTCCTTGACGAGGTCGTCGACGGCCTTGCGCACGGTGACGCGGCTGACATGGGCGTGATCGGCAAGGTCGCGCTCGGCCGGCAGGGCATCGCCGTAATTGAGCTTGCCGGAGGTGATCGCCTCCTCCAGCGTCTGGCGGAGCTTCAGGTAGAGCGGCCCCGGCACGCCCGATTGCAGGCTGTCCGGCGAGAGGATGGCGGAAAGCGGCGTGGTCATGCGGCGGCTCCCGTGCGTTGCCTGTAGCCCTTGGCGGCGAGCGCCACGGCACCCGTCAGCGCATCGGCCTCGGCCTCCACCAGGATCGAGCGGTGCCGCTCGCAAAGCCATTCGGGATAGATCTGCGCCAGCCCGCCGAGCAGGCAGAGGCGCTCGGCGCCGGCAAGCGCCATGATGGCGTCGAGAGATTCGTTGACCGTCGCCGCGCCGGCCTTGACGATGGCGATCGCCTGCGGGTCGCCCCGGCGCGCATGATCGAAAAGGAGGGGCGCGAAGCGGCCGAAATCGCCGGGCTTGGACAGGCGGGCGAACTCGACGATGCCGCGCGGATCGCCCTTGAATTCATCGAGGATGGCGTCGGTGACGCCCGAGCGCGGGCGCACGCCGTCATGGGCGAGCAGCGCTTCCTGAAGAAGGGCATGGCCAAGCCGTGCGCCGCCGCCGAGGTCGCCGACGGTAAAACCCCAGCCGCCGATATAGCGGACCGTCTCGTTCCTGCGCGCCATATAGATGGAGCCGGTGCCGAGGATCGCCACGGCGCCGTCCTCGTCGCCGATCGCGCCTTGCAGGGCGATCAGGCCGTCGGAATCGATGTCCGTGTGGCGGAAGGGCAGGCGGTCGTGCACGTAGCGGGTCAGGTCGCCGACATTGGTGCCGGCAAGGCCGAGAAAGGCCGAGGCGCCGTTGATGCCGGCCTCGTCCAGCCCCGCGTCGCGATAGGCGGCCTTGGCCGCCTCCGTGATGGAGATGATCGCATTGTTGGGGTCGGTCAGGATATTGGCCGCGCCGCTCTTGCCGCGGCCGAGAATGATGCCGTCCGGGCGTGCGACAGCTGCGCGGCAGCTCGTTCCCCCGCCGTCGATACCGAGAATATAATCCGTCATGGGCACCTCCGAGGACAACGATACCAAAAAAATACCATTAACCAAGGGGTATGGTGGTATCGAAAATGAGCTTTTGTATAAATTATTGATTTTATGCGATAAAAATATTCGGCTGCAAAAAAGTGGTCTTAAAAATTAATTTCCTATGGACAATTGGTATTTTTTTGGCATTAATTTCGGCCAGAGGAGAAACGACGATGGCCGCAGGCAGGACCGAGGGCAGGCATGATCAGGCGAGCGGGCTGGACGAACGTCAGCCTGTCGACGCGCTGAAAGTGCTTGCGGATGGACAGAAGGCTGCCGCCGCCGTGGTCGACGCCGCGCTCGGCGATATCGCCGCTGCCGCCCGCCTTGCCGCCGATGCGCTGCTTTCCGACGGACGCCTCGTCTATGCCGGCGCCGGCAGTTCCGGCCTCATGGCGATGGCCGATGCGCTCGAGCTTCCCGGCACCTACGGTATTTCCCGCGACCGCATCGTCATCCTGCTTGCCGGCGGCGCCGCGAGCCTCGAAGACCTGGCGGGCGGCTATGAGGACGACCGCGACCTTGCGCTCGGCGACGCCGAAGCTGCCGGCATCGGCGTGAAGGACTGTGTGATCGCGGTTTCGGCAAGCGGCAGCACGCCTTACGTCCTGGCCCTCGGGTCCCATGCGAAAGAGAAGGGCGCCCAGGTCGTGGCCATGGCCAACAATCCGGGTGCGGCGCTTTTCGACGGTGCCGACGTTTCCATCCTGTTGCAGACGCCGCCGGAGGTCATTTCCGGCTCGACGCGCATGGGCGCGGGCACGGCGCAGAAGATCGCCTTCAACCTGTTTTCCACACTCGTCGGCATCCATCTCGGCCATGTGCACGACGGCCATATGGTCAACCTGAAGGCCGACAATATCAAACTGAAGGGGCGTGCCTGCCGCATCGTCTCCGACATCTCCGGTGTCGGGCTCGACGAGGCGGAACGCCTCCTCGCGCGCTCCGAAGGCTCGGTCAAGGCAGCCGTGCTGCTCGCCGCGGGAGCACCGGATACGAGCGCCGCACAGGCGGCGCTGGACCGGTCGGGGCAAAGCCTCCGTCGCGCGCTCAAGGCTATCGGATAAACTGATCTCAAAACGCGCTGCGGCGCATAAAAGGGGAGAATACGATGACACGCAACGCAATCAAGGGCCTGCTCCTTGCCACCAGCATCCTCGGCACGGCCGGGCTTGCCCAGGCGCAGGACGTCACGCTGACCGTCGAAAGCTGGCGCAACGACGACCTGTCGATCTGGCAGGAGAAGATCATCCCGGCCTTCGAAGCCAAGAACCCGGGCATCAAGGTCGTCTTCGCGCCGACCGCGCCGACCGAGTACAACGCCGCGCTCAACGCAAAGCTCGACGCGGGCTCGGCTGGCGACCTCATCACCTGCCGTCCGTTCGACGCCTCGCTCGAACTCTTCAACAAGGGCCATCTCGCCGGCCTGAACGACCTGTCGGGCATGGAGAACTTCTCCGACGTCGCCAAGTCCGCCTGGACGACGGACGACGGCGCGACGACCTTCTGCGTGCCGATGGCTTCGGTCATCCACGGCTTCATCTACAACAAGGACGCCTTCGACCAGCTCGGCATCACCGTCCCGACGACGGAAGCCGAATTCTTCGCGGCGCTCGACAAGATCAAGGCCGAAGGCAGCTACATCCCGATGGCGATGGGCACGAAGGACCTCTGGGAAGCCGCCACCATGGGCTACCAGAACATCGGCCCGACCTACTGGAAGGGCGAGGAAGGCCGCAAGGCGCTGATCAAGGGCGAGCAGAAGCTGACCGACGACGGCTGGGTCGAGCCCTACCGCGTTCTGGCCAAGTGGAAGGACTATCTCGGCGACGGTTTCGAGGCGCAGACCTATCCGGACAGCCAGAACCTCTTCACGCTCGGCCGCGCCGCCATCTACCCGGCAGGCTCGTGGGAAATCGGCCTGTTCAACACGCAGGCGCAGTTCAAGATGGGCGCGTTCCCGCCGCCGGTGAAGAATGCCGGCGACACCTGCTACATCTCGGACCATAACGACATCGGCATCGGCCTCAACGCCAAGAGCCCGAATGCCGAGGCTGCCAAGAAATTCCTGACCTTCGTGTCCTCGCCGGAATTCGCCGATATCTACGCCAACTCGCTGCCGGGCTTCTTCAGCCTGAACTCGACGGCCGTGAAGATGGCCGACCCGCTGGCGCAGGAATTCGTCTCCTGGCGTGAAAAGTGCCAGCCGACGATCCGCTCGACCTACCAGATCCTGTCGCGCGGCACGCCGAACCTCGAAAACGAGACCTGGACGGAATCGGCCAACGTCATCAACGGCACGGATACGCCCGAGGTGGCCGGCGAGAAGCTCCAGAAGGGCCTCGACAGCTGGTACAAGCCGGGCAAGTAAGCCCTTCGCATCGGCTGTGAAATCCGCTTTCAGGAGCGGGAGATTTCCCGCTCCGATCCTCTCCCCGTAAAATCCGGGGGGAGGGGCTTCCGGCGGCGCGGCTCGAGCGGGCAGGCGCGGTGCCACACCCTCTTCGTCCCGGTGGACAGAGGTTGCCGAAGGGCAAATTCGGGGAGCGACCCCGTTACTATCGTGTATGCTGAATTTGTCATGTGCGGCGGGGCCGCCGCGCACGGCGTCCGCGTATGCAGATTTCAACGAACAACAACCGGAGGGGCAAGCTGGGCCATGAGCGACATACCTTCTTCCCATGACGCAACAGGACCGATCAAGCGCCCGACGCGCTGGCATATCGGCGTTTTCCTGCTGCCGGCCTTTATCGTCTACTCGGCAGTCATGATCCTGCCGCTCATCGAAACGCTGCGCCTGTCGCTGTTCAACACGGTGGACGGCCAGTCGACCTTCGTCGGCCTTAGCAACTTCAAGGTGCTGTTCGGCGACGAGCGCTGGGCGGCCGATTTCTGGAACGCGCTGAAGAACAACTTCATCTTCTTCGTCATCCACATGCTGGTGCAGAACCCGATCGGGGTTGCGCTCGCCGCCATGCTCTCGCTTCCCAAGCTGCGCTTTGCCGCAGCCTACCGCACGGCGATCTTCCTGCCGACGCTGCTCTCCTTCGTGATCGTCGGCTTCATCTGGAAGCTGATCCTCTCGCCGATCTGGGGCGTGTCGCCCTACCTGATGGATCTCGTCGGCCTCAAGTCGTTCTTTTCGCCGTGGCTCGGCAAGCCGAACTCGGCGCTCATCGCCGTGTCGCTGATCTCCGTCTGGCAGTATGTCGGCATCCCGATGATGCTGATCTACGCCGCGCTGCTCAACATTCCGGAAGAGGTGGTGGAAGCCGCCGAATGCGACGGCGTGACGGGCTGGAGCCAGTTCTGGAAGATCAAGCTGCCGCTGATCCTTCCCGCCATCGGCATCATCTCCATCCTGACCTTCGTCGGCAACTTCAATGCCTTCGACCTCGTCTACACGGTGCAGGGCGCGCTTGCAGGGCCCGACAAGTCGACGGACATCCTCGGCACGCTGCTCTACCGCACCTTCTTCGGTTTCCAGCTCCAGCTCGGCGACCGCTCGATGGGCGCGACGATCGCGACGGTCATGTTCCTCATCATCCTCGCCGGCGTCTCGCTTTATCTCTTCGTCATCCAGCGGCGCATGCGTCGCTACCAGTTCTGATCGGGAGGGCCTGACATGTCTCAAGCACGCACTTCGCTCACCCGCACGTCGCTGGTCCACCTCGCGCTGATCGGCTATTCGATCATCTCGCTCTTCCCGGTGTTCCTGACGCTCATCAACTCGATGAAGGATCGCAATGCGATCTTCCGCAACCCGATGCAGCTTCCGACGCCCAAGACCTTCGACCTCGTCGGCTATTATACGGTTCTGGGGCAGGGGGACTTCGCCACCTATTTCCAGAACAGCTTCATCGTGACGGTGGCCTCCATCGCGCTGGTTCTGCTGTTCGGCGCCATGGCGGCGTTCGCCCTCTCGGAATACCGCTTCCGCGGCAACACGCTGATGGGCCTCTATCTCGCCATCGGCATCATGATCCCCATCCGCCTCGGCACGGTGGCGATCCTGCAGGGCATGGTGGCGACGGGGCTCGTCAACACGCTGACGGCGCTGGTGCTGGTCTATACCGCGCAGGGCATCCCGCTTGCCGTCTTCATTCTGTCCGAGTTCATGCGGACCGTCTCCGACGACCTCAAGAATGCCGGCCGCATCGACGGGCTCTCGGAATATTCGATCTTCTTCCGCCTCGTGCTGCCGCTGATCAGGCCGGCGATGGCGACGGTCGCGGTCTTCACGATGATCCCGATCTGGAACGACCTGTGGTTCCCGCTGATCCTGGCGCCGAGCGAGGCGACCAAGACGGTGACGCTGGGCTCGCAGATATTCATCGGCCAGTTCGTCACCAACTGGAACGCGGTGCTCGCGGCTCTCTCGCTGGCGATCCTGCCCGTGCTCGTCCTCTACTTCATCTTCTCGCGGCAACTGATCCGCGGCATCACCTCTGGAGCAGTCAAGTGAGTTCTGCAATGACCCCCATCCGTGTGCTTTCCGCCGGTCTCGGCAACATGGGCAGGAGCCATGCGCTCGCCTATCACGAAAATCCGGGCTTTACGATCATCGGGCTCGTCAACCGTTCGAAGGTTCCGGTTCCGGCCGGGCTGGAAGGCTACGAGATCCACCCGTCCTTCCACGAGGCTCTGAAAGAGCTGAAGCCCGAGCTCTGCTCGGTGAACACCTACTCGGACAGCCACGCCGAATATGCCATCGCGGCGATGGAGGCAGGCGCCCATGTGTTCCTCGAAAAGCCGCTGGCGACCACGGTCGCGGATGCCGAGCGGGTCGTGGCCTGCGCCAGGGCGAACGGCCGCAAGCTCGTCGTCGGCTACATCCTGCGCCATCATCCCTCGTGGGTGCGGCTCATCGAGGAAGCGCGCAAGCTCGGCGGTCCCTACGTGTTCCGCATGAACCTGAACCAGCAGTCGAGCGGGCCGACCTGGGCGACCCACAAGGCGCTGATGCAGACCACCCCGCCGATCGTCGATTGCGGCGTGCATTACCTCGACGTGATGTGCCAGATCACCGATGCCAAGCCGGTCGAGGTGCGCGGCATGGGCCTGCGCCTTTCCAACGAGATCGCGCCGGACATGTACAATTACGGCCACCTGCAGGTGCTCTTCGACGACGGTTCGCTCGGCTGGTACGAGGCGGGCTGGGGGCCGATGATCTCGGAGACGGCCTTCTTCGTGAAGGACGTCATGTCGCCGAACGGCTCGGTATCGATCGTCATGGATCCGAACGCCAAGTCCGACGACATCGACACCCACACCAAGACGGCGGTCATCCGCGTTCACAACGCGGCAACGGGGCCTGACGGCAAGTTCCTCTCCGCGGACGAGGACCTGAAGATGGCGGGCGAACCGGGGCACCAGGAACTCTGCGACCGGGAACAGGCCTTCGTGCTGAAGGCGATCCGCGAGGACATCGATCTCTCGCGGCACATGGACGATGCAGTGCAGTCGCTGAGGATATGCCTGGCGGCCGACGAAAGTGTCAGAACCGGCCAGACGGTCAAGCTCTAGGGGGAAATCAGTGGGCTCTCTTCAACTCAAATCCGTACGCAAGTCCTTCGGCAATGTCGACGTCATCAAGGGCATCGACCTCGACGTGAAGGACGGCGAATTCGTCATCTTCGTCGGTCCCTCGGGCTGCGGCAAGTCTACGCTTCTGCGCATCATCGCGGGTCTGGAAGACGCGACTTCCGGCTCGATCACCATCGACGGGGCGGAAGTGGCCACGGTGCCGCCGGCCAAGCGCGGCATCGCCATGGTGTTCCAGTCCTACGCGCTCTACCCGCACCTTTCGGTCAAGGACAATATGGGCCTCGGCCTCAAGCAGGCCGGCGCGCCGAAGGACGAGATCGAAAAGCGCGTCGCCAGATCCTCGTCCATGCTGTCGCTGGAAAAGTACCTGACCCGTCGGCCGGCCGAGCTTTCCGGCGGCCAGCGCCAGCGCGTCGCCATCGGCCGCGCCATCGTGCGCGAGCCGAAGCTCTTCCTGTTCGACGAGCCGCTGTCCAACCTCGATGCGGCGCTGCGCGTCAACACCCGCCTCGAAATCGCTAGGCTGCACCGCGAGCTGAAGGCGACCATGATATACGTCACGCACGACCAGGTCGAGGCGATGACGCTGGCGGACAAGATCGTGGTGCTCGATGCGGGCGTCATCCAGCAGGTCGGCTCGCCGATGGAACTCTACAACCGTCCGGCCAACCTGTTCGTCGCCGGCTTCATCGGCTCGCCGGGCATGAACTTCATCGATGCGGCGCGCCTCGGCGTTGCCGATGTGAAGACGGTCGGCGTGCGCCCGGAACACCTCACCCTGTCGCGCGAAAGCGGCGAATGGCAGGGCAAGGTAGTGCATGTCGAGCATCTCGGCGCCGACACGATCGTCTACCTGGAATCGGAGAAGGTGGGGACCATCGTGGTCCGCCTGTTCGGCGAGCATCACTATGCGCCTGACGACATCGTCTTCGCCACGCCTTCGGCCGGCCAGATGCACCATTTCGATTCAAATGGTCGTGCGATACGTTGAGGCCCCTCATCACAAATCCGTGATAAGGAAGGATTGCGGCATCTCCCGCCGTGATCTACGATTGTCAAATATCAGGAACTAACATACAGCCTTGTTTGTATGTTGCGATGCGGTGGTCCGGCGATCACCGCATCGACTCGTTTTCAGCACCCTGCCGGCCTTCCCCCGGCATTGCCTATGGAAGAACCCATGCGTTTCACGAGACCGATTTCGATTGCGACCTTTGGCGCCCTTTTGATTCTCGCCGGCTGCCAGGACGAACAGGCACCGCAGGGCGGCTTTTCCTTTCCCCCACCGCAGGTAGCTGTCATCACGGCGAAGGCCGAGGACGTGCCGATCACCAACGACCTGCCGGGCCGCATCGCTGCGACCCGTACCGCCGAGGTTCGCCCGCGCGCCACCGGCATCGTCATCGAACGCGTCTTCGAGCAGGGCTCGCAGGTCAAGGAAGGTGACGTGCTCTACCGCATCGACCCGGCCTCGTTCCAGGTGCAGGTCGACAGCGCGGAAGCCACGCTGCGCCGTGCCAAGGCCGTGCAGGCCCAGGCAAAGAACGACACGGTGCGCCAGGAGCAGCTGAAGAAGTCGAACGTTGCCTCCGCGCAGGCCTATGACGACGCCATCGCCAAGCTGGCGCAGGCCGATGCCGATGTCGCGATCGCCGAGGCGGGTCTCGCCACGGCCAAGCTCAATCTTCAGTATACCGAGGTGAAGGCCCCGATCAGCGGCCGCATCGGCCGTGCCCTCATCACCGAAGGCGCGCTGGTTTCGGCCAACGGCACGGAAAACCTCGCCACGATCCAGCAGCTCGACCCGGTTTATGCCGACTTCACGCAGTCGGCGACGGACCTCATGCGCCTGCGCAAGGCGCTGGAGGACGGCGACCTGATGGCCGACAACAACTCGGCCGACGTCAAGCTGATGCTCGACGACGGTAGCGCCTATCCGCATTCGGGCAAGCTGCTCTTCTCGGAAGCCGCGGTCGATGAGACGACCGGCCAGGTGACGCTGCGCGGCGAATTCCCGAACCCCGATGGCGACCTCCTGCCGGGCATGTATGTGCGCGTGCAGATCGAGCAGGGCATCGAGAAGGGCGCCGTGCTGGTGCCGCAGCAGGCCGTGCAGCGTGACGCCTCGGGCACCGCGCTGGTCTATGTCGTCTCCGCCGACAACAAGGCCGGCACCCGTCCCGTGCGCGTCGGCCGTGCCTCGGGCACGCGCTGGGTCATCACGGATGGCCTGAAGGACGGCGAGAAGATCATCGTCGAGGGCTTCCAGAAGGTTCAGCCGGGCGGTGAAGTCGTTCCGGCCGAGTGGGACCCGAATGCCGCCGCCAATGCCGGAAAGCAGCCTGCCGAAGGTGGCGCTGCCGAAGCCGGCAAGGATGCCAAGGCTGAGGGCGGGGAAGGCGCTGCCCCGACCGGTGAGGCCGGCAAGGATGCCAAGGCTGCAGGCGGGGAGGGCGCTGCCCCGACCGGCGAAGCCGGCAAGGCCGAAGGCGGCGAGGATGCCGCCAAGACCGAGCAGGCAAAGTAAGGATCCGGACGATGCCCAGTTTTTTCATAGACAGGCCGATTTTCGCCTGGGTGGTCGCGATCTTCATCATGATCGCCGGCGCCATCTCCATTCCGCTTCTGCCGATCGCGCAGTATCCGGACGTCGCCCCGCCGCAGATTTCGGTATCGACGTCCTATTCCGGCGCATCCTCGCAGGATACCTACCAGAGCGTCACCAAGCTCATCGAGGATGAGCTGAACGGTGTCGAGGGCATGCTGTATTTCGAATCGACCTCGAGCGCTTCGGGATCGGCGGAAATCAACATCACCTTCGCGCCGGGCACCGATCCGAGCCAGGCTTCGGTCGACGTCCAGAACCGCATCAGCCGCGTCGAGCCGCGCCTTCCCGATTCCGTGCGCCGTCAGGGCGTGCAGGTGGAAGAGGCGGGTTCCGGCTTCCTGCTGATCGTCGCGCTCACCTCCACCGACGGCTCGATGGATGCCATCAGCCTCGGCGACTACGTGAACCGCAACGTCTTGTCTGAAGTCCAGCGCGTGCCCGGCGTCGGCCGTGCGCAGCTCTTCGCCACGCAGCGGTCCATGCGCATCTGGCTCGATCCCGCCAAGATGCTCGGCCTCAACCTGACGGCAGCGGACGTTACCGCCGCCGTGCAGGCGCAGAACGCCCAGATCGCGGCCGGCAGCATCGGCGCGCAGCCGAACCCGATCACCCAGCAGATCGCCGCGCCGGTCAACATCAAGGGCCAGCTCACGACGCCGGAGGAATTCGGGGCCATCGTTCTGCGTGCGAATGCGGACGGTTCGGCCGTGCGCCTGCGCGACGTCGCGCGCGTCGAAGTGGGCGGCGAGACCTATTCGTTCTCGACGCGCCTCAACGGTCAGCCCTCGGCTGCTGTCGCCGTGCAGCTTTCGCCGAGCGGCAACGCCATGGCGACCTCCGAGGCGATCAAGGCCCGCATGGACGAACTGGCGAAGTTCTTCCCGCCGGGCATCGAATATTCGATGCCCTACGACACTTCGCCCTTCGTGAAGGTATCGATCGAGAAGGTTCTGCACACGCTGCTGGAAGCCGTCGGCCTCGTGTTCCTCGTGATGTTCCTTTTCCTGCAGAACATCCGCTACACGATCATCCCGACGCTCGTCGTTCCCGTCGCGCTGCTCGGCACCTGCGCCGTCATGCTTGCCATGGGCTTCTCGATCAACGTGCTCACCATGTTCGCCATGGTGCTCGCCATCGGCATTCTCGTCGATGACGCGATCATCGTGGTGGAGAATGTCGAGCGCATCATGTCGGAAGAGGGCCTGCCGCCGAAGGAGGCAACCCGCAAGGCGATGAAGCAGATCACCGGCGCCGTCATCGGCATCACGCTGGTGCTCGCCTCGGTGTTCATCCCGATGGGCTTCTTCCCGGGCGCGGTCGGCGTCATCTACCAGCAGTTCTCGCTGACGATGGTCGTCTCGATCCTCTTCTCGGCCTTCCTCGCTCTGTCGCTGACCCCGGCGCTTGCCGGCAGCTTCCTGAAGCAGGTTCCGAAGGGGCATCACCACACCAAGCGCGGCTTCTTCGGCTGGTTCAACCGCGGTTTCGACCGCAGCTCGAAAGGCTATAGCGGCACGGTCGGCTGGCTGATCCGTCGCACCGGCCGCGTCATGGTGATCTATATCGCGATCCTCGCCGGCCTCGGCTACATGTTCCTGAAGCTGCCGTCCTCGTTCCTGCCGGATGAAGACCAGGGTTTTGCCATCGTCATGATGCAGCTTCCCTCCGAAGCGACGGGCCATCGTACCGACGAGGTGCTCACGCAGGTCGAGACGATCTTCGGCCAGGAAAAGGCCGTCAACACGATCGTCGGCATCAACGGCTTCTCGTTCTTCGGTGCCGGCCAGAATGCCGGTCTCGCCTTCGTGACGCTGAAGGACTGGAGCGAGCGCGGGCCGGAAGATTCGGCGCAGGCGATCGCCGGGCGTGCCAGCATGGCGATGAGCCAGATCAAGGACGCGATCAGCTTCGCGCTGTCGCCGCCGCCGATCCAGGGTCTCGGCACGACGGGCGGCTTCTCGTTCCGTCTTCAGGACCGCGGCGGACTTGGCCAGCAGGCGCTTTCGGCCGCGACCGGCCAGCTTATCGGTCTCGCGGCCCAGAGCAATGTTGTGACGGGCGTGCGCGTCGAAGGCATGCCGGACGCGGCTCAGGTCAATGTCCTGATCGACCGCGAGAAGGCCAATACCTTCGGTGTGACCTTCGCCGATATCAACTCGACGATCTCGACCAATCTCGGCTCGACCTATGTCAACGACTTCCCGAATGCCGGGCGCATGCAGCGCGTGACGGTCCAGGCGGACCAGAACGAACGCATGCAGGTGGCCGACCTGCTGAAGCTCAACGTGCGCAATTCTAGCGGCGGCATGGTTCCGATCTCGGCCTTTGCGACAGCGGAGTGGACGATGGCGCCGACGCAGACGGTCGGCTACAACGGCTATCCGTCCATGCGCCTCAGCGGCGAGACCAAGCCGGGCTTCTCTTCCGGTGACGCGATTGCCGAGATGGAGCGGCTTGCCGGCCAACTGCCGCCGGGCTTCGGCTACGAATGGACGGGCCAGTCGCTGCAGGAAATCCAGTCCGGTTCGCAGGCGCCGATCCTCGTCGGCCTCTCGATCCTCCTGGTGTTCCTGTGCCTTGCGGCGCTTTATGAAAGCTGGTCGATCCCGTTCGCCGTCATCCTCGTCGTGCCGCTCGGCGTCATCGGCGCCGTGCTTGCCGTGACGCTGCGCGACATGTCGAACGACGTGTACTTCAAGGTGGGCCTGATCGCGATCATCGGCCTTTCGGCGAAGAACGCGATCCTGATCATCGAGTTCGCCAAGGAGCTTATGGAGGACGGCCGGTCGCTGCTCGACGCGACCATCGAGGCCTGCCACCTGCGCTTCCGCCCGATCCTGATGACCTCGCTCGCCTTCACGCTCGGCGTTCTGCCGCTCGCGATCGCGACGGGCGCAAGCTCGGGCAGCCAGCGCGCCATCGGCACCGGCGTGATGGGCGGCATGATCACCGCCACCGTGCTCGCCATCTTCTTCGTGCCGGTCTTCTTCGTCTTCGTGATGAAGCTGTTCGGTTACGGCAAAAAGAAGGAGCAGCCGGCTCCGGCGCCAAGCCCGGCGGAGTAGGCCGCCATGCGCCGGACCAAGGCAGAGGCCAAGGAAACCCGCCAGCAGATCCTGCTGGCGGCCGAAAAGGTCTTCTACGAAAAAGGGGTCGCCCATGCCTCCATGGAGGATGTGGCGCGCGCCGCGGGGGTCACCCGCGGCGCCATCTACTGGCACTTCGCCAACCGGGCGGACCTCGTGCTGGAACTCTACAACTCGCTCCCCCTGCCGCAGGAAGACCTGATCGCCCGGGAGCTGGAGGCGGAAAACGCCGACGTGCTCGGCGTTCTCGAGCGGGTCGGCCGGGAATGGCTGGAGCTTTTGGCCGAGGACGAGCACCGCCAGCGTATCCTCTCGATCCTCCTGCGCTGCGATACGATCGGCGAGTTCGCCAGTATTTCCGAACGGCAGAACGATATAGACGACGAACACATGCAGGCGCTGGAAGCGGCCTTTTCGAAGGCCGAGGGGCAGGGCAGGCTTTGCGCCTGCTGGACGCCGCATTCGGCCGCCTCCATGCTGCGCTGGGTCATCAAGGGGCTTTGTTCGGAATGGCTGCTGTTCGGCCGCCGGTTCGACATTGCCAGCGAGGGCAAGGAGGCGCTGCGGCGGCTGTTCCTCAGCTATTCCTCGCACACGCGCTCAGCCTGACCTCCCGCGCCAGGCTTCAAGCCGCTCGATCCATTCCGCGCCGACCTGCCATCGCCTGAGCACGGAGACGGGGTCCTCCGCATCGAGCCGCGAACAGATGCGGTAGATCTCCAGCACCTCCGGCGCCATCTGGCCGCGCTGGCAGAAATACATGGCCGCCGCATAGCGCGCACGCCCGGACCATTCGGCCCCGGGCGGCATGGTTATGATCTCCCAGTTGCGGCGGGTTTCCTCGTCCATCTATTTGTGGCCCGGAGGCGTCACGGTACGGCGCGCCAGCTTGACGAAGGGGCGCGGCACGATCCTCGCCCGTTTCATCAGCTTCTGGTATTTCAGCTCGCGCAAGGCGTAGATCTCTACCCAGAGGTCGTCCGTGAACTTCGACCCATAGGGTCGTTCGAGGCTGGCAATGGCGATGTTCCGCTTGGCCGTCGGCGACCAGATCGCGGCGGTGACGAGCCCTGCCTCGTGTTTTTTGCGATGGTAGACGATGGCGTGCTCGGCGGGAATATTTCCTTCGATTTCAAGGCCGACGAGGATGTGCTTCAGAGTTTGATTCCGCCGTGCATCAAGGATCGCGCGGCGGCCGTTGAAGTTGGGTTTTTCCGGATCGACCAGCCAGTCGAGGCCGATCTCGTCCGGCATGCGCACCCGGTCGGCGCGCAGCGCGCCCTCGGCGGTGATGAAGTCGGTATTGGCGACGATGAAGCCGGCCTCTATGCGCGTCTGGTTGAGCGCGCCGTAGCCGATGGCGCGGATGGCGTGCTGTTCGCCGGCGGTCCACAGCCGATCCCAAAGAGAAAGGGCTTTCGCGCGCGGCACGAAGAGTTCGTAGCCGAGGTCACCGGTAAAGCCGGTGCGCGAGATCGTCACCTCGCCGCCTTCGTGCGGGAAGGTGGCGATGTCGAACGGCTTCAGCCTGTCCGCGCCGATGAAGCCGGCATCGCGCAGCACGGCATAGCTGGTCGGCCCCTGCAAGGCGAGGCCGGCAATCTCCTCGGTCTCCTCGCGGATATCGACGGAAAAGCCGAAGGCGCTGTCGAGCAGCCAGGGCAGGTGGCGTTCCTGACAGCACAGGCGGAATTCCTGTTCGGCCAGACGAAAGAGCGTGCCGTCGTCCAGCACATGGCCATGGTCGTCGCACCAGGCGGTGTAGTGCACGCGGTTCACGCCGAGTTTTCTGACATCGCGCAGCGTCAGGCGGTTGAGGTAGCGTTCGGCGTCCGGGCCGATGATGCGGTATTTCACCATGGGCGAAATATCGAAAAGCGCGGCAGTGGAGCGGATGGCGAAATATTCGAGTTCGCCGTCGGTGAGCGAATGCGGCGCCTTGTAGCCGGCCCAGTTGTACCAGTCGTTGACCTCGCTCAGCGCCATCAGCCGGTCGTGGAAGGGCGTTTCCAGACGCGGCGCGCGGATATGGTCGCGCGCCGCACGGCGCAGTTCCGCGGCGGATTTCGTCATGGCGTTCATGGCTTGCCTCCCGAAAGGATATGACGGGCCGCGTTCCAGCCCGGCAGGCCGGAAATGCCGCCGCCCGGATGCGCCCCGGCGCTGGCGAGATAGAGGCCCTCGATCGGCGTCGTGTAGCCGGAGGCCGCGCCCGTCGGCCGGTTGACGAGCAACTGGTCGGCCTGCAACTCGCCGTGATGCCAGTGGCCGCCGGGCAGGTTGTACTCCGCCTCGATATCGACCGGCGTCATCAAGCTGGCGGCGATGACGGACTTGCCGATGCCGGGCGCATGGCGTTCCAGCGTCTCCAGCACGATCTTGAGGAAAGCGGGCTTGCCGTTTTCCCAGCCTGCCTTGCGACGGTAAGGCGCGTATTGCACGAGCGCCGAGAGCGTGCAGCCGCCGGTGGGGGCGAGTGCGGGATCGGCAAGGCTCGGCAGCGTCACTTCCATCACCGGGTCGGGGGAGAACTCGCCGTATTTTGCCGGGTTGAAGGCGGTCTCGACCTGCTCCTTCGAGCGTACCAGCACGATGCGTCCGTTGCGGGCGTCTGCGGACAGGCCTACGAAGTCCGGGATGCGGTCCAGCGCCAGGTCGAGCTTGGCGACATTGCCGTAGCTGCGGACATTCTTCACCGAGCGCACGAAGCCGGTGCCGCTTTCGGCGGGATCGACGAGGTGGAGGAACGTGGTCTGCGGGTGGATGGCCGAGACGACGACGGGGGCGGTGATTTCGGTGCCGTCTCGGGTGATCACGCCGCTCGTTCGGCCACGGTCGGCGAGGATGCGGCCGACGGGCGTGCCGCAGCGGATGGTGACGCCGGCCTTTTCCGCGGCGCGCACGAAGGCGGGCGCGACGGCGGCCATGCCGCCCCTCGGCACGAACTGGCCGCCGGTCCGGCCGGCGACGTCGCCGGTCAGGCGATAGTAGAGGCCGAGCAGCGAGGTTGGCGAGCGCGGGCCGAGATGGATGCCGAGCGTCGCGTCGAAGGCGAGAAGACCCTTCAGGCGGTCGTCGCTGAGATATTCGTCGGTGACGTCGGCGACGTTCATCAGCAGCATGCGCAGGAAATCGCGCCCCTCGCTGCGGCCCTTGCGGATGAGGCCGAAGCCGGCGCCGGCAAGCGTGGAGAGATCGCCGAGCGAGATGGCGCCGATCTGTGGCGGCGGGCGGCGCAGGAAGCGTTTCAGGATGCCGGCCTGGAAGATCAGCTTCCTGCGCAGCGCGGCGAAGGCGGCCGCCTCTTCGGCGGAAACGCCGTCGATGCTTTCGCCATAGGCGCCGTTGAGCGTGATCGCCTTGCCGGAGCCGTCGAGCACGGTCGTCGGCAGTAGCGTCTCGTCGCCCGCAAGGTCGAGGCCGATGTCCCTCGCGACCTCCGCATCCAGCCGGTTGACGAGATGGGCCAGGCCGGCGGAGCGGAAGCCGGGGGAAAATTCCCGGCCGCGCGTGGCCCCGCCCGGTTCGTTCGCCGCCTCCAGCACCAGAACCTTTCGGCCGCCTTTGGCGAGGCGGGTGGCGGCGGCAAGGCCGTTGTGGCCGGCGCCGATCACGATGGCATCAAATGACGTCATGGGCTTTGCTCATCTCGACGGGGGAACGCTTGAGGTCGCGCAGGATCTCGGCGGCGGCGTTGCGGCCGGGCGCGCCCATCACCCCGCCGCCCGGATGGGTGGAGGAGCCGCACATGTAGAGCCCGGAGATCGGGCTTCGGTATTGCGCATAGCCGGGCACCGGCCGGTTGAAGAGAAGCTGGTCGAAGGTGAGTTCGCCCTGGAAGATGTTGCCCTCTGTGAGGCCGACTTCCGCCTCGATCTCGCGCGGCGTTCGCACCTCCATATGCACGATGTGGTCGCGAAAGCCGGGCGAATAGTCGGCGATCTGGTTGATGACGGTTTGCGCAAATGCGTCGCGGTCGGCATCCGTCCAGTCGCGGCCCTCCACCTTGGGCGGGCAATATTGCACGAAGCAGCTCATGAAATGCTTGCCCGGCGACGTCATGGTCGGGTCGAGCAGGGTCGGGATCATCATGTCGAGGAACGGATCGGCCGACCAGCGCCCGGCCTTCCAGTCGTCGTAGCCGCGCTCCATGCGCTCGATCGAATCGGTGAAATGCATGTCGCCGCGAATGCAGTTGGAGCCTTGCGGCAGGGCCGGGAATTCCGGCAGGCTGTCGAGCGCGATGTTCACCTTGCCGGAAGAACCGCGCATCTTGAAGTGTCTGACGCGGTGGACGAAGTCGCCGGGCAGGGCATCCTCGTCGACGAGCTTCAGGAAGGTGCGCTTCACATCGGCATTGGAGACGACGAGATCGGCATGCACCTCGTCGCCATTCGCCAGCACGACGCCGGTGGTGCGGCCGCCGCGGGTGAGGATCTTCGAAACTTCGGAGTCGGTGCGGATGGTGCCGCCGGAGGCCTCGAAGGAGCGGGCGAGGGCCTGCGTGACCGCGCCCATGCCGCCGCGCGCATAGCCCCAGGCGCCGACCGAGCCGTCCACCTCGCCCATATAGTGATGGAGTAGGACATAGGCCGTGCCTGGTGACATGGGGCCGAGGGCGGTGCCGATGATGCCCGACAGCGCGAGATAGGCCTTGATGACGTCGGTCTCGAAATATTCGTCGAGGAAGTCGGAGATCGACATGGTCCAGAAGCGCAGCGTCTCGGCCATTTCGTGCGGGCTGAATTCGCCGAATTTTTTCGCAAGGTAGAGCAATTCGGAAATGTCGCGCGGGCGGAAGCCGAACGGGTCCGGCGCGGTGCGCATCAGGAGCGGCTGGATGAAGCGGCACTGGCGCGTCACGTCGCGGGCATAGCGCTCATAGGCTTCGGCGTCGCGCTTCGAATAGCGGGCGAATTCGCGGCGGTGGCTGTCGTGGTCGCGGTAGGAGGCGAGATAGTCGCCGTCGCGGGTGAAGACCGCGCCGCCCTCGTAGGAGATGACCTGCAGGCCGTGCTTCGGCAGCTCCAGGTCGCGCATGATCTCCGGGCGGAAGAGGGAACAGACATAGGAACAGTTCGAATAGAGGAAGCCGGGCGTCAGCTCGCGGCTCGTTGCCGCGCCGCCGACCCAGCCGTTCTTCTCCACGACGAGGACGTTGAGGCCGGCGCGCTGGAGATAACAAGCCGTGACCAGCCCGTTATGGCCGCCGCCGACGATCAGGGCATCGAACTTTTGCATTTTTGATGTCTCCCTTGTTTCTAAAAGCTGCATCAAAAGCAAAATGTTGTCCAGTTATTCTGAATGATCATTCAGCAAGTATCTTGCAATCGCCTGATAATGCGCTAGAATTTCAATCCACGAAAAGGCACCGGCCATGCGGCCGCAAGAGCAAGGATGCCATGACGGCGACGGGTGAGCACGGTGCGGCGGTGGAGCCGGAATATGACGAGGCGGCGATCCGCTTCCTCGGTGTCCTATGGGGCGAGGGTTATCTTTCGCCCGGCGGCCCGGCGGAGGTCGATCGCGTGCTGGCGGGCGTGGATATCAGGGGCAGGACGGTTCTGGATTTCGGCTGTGGCGCCGGCGGCATCACGCTGCATATCGCAAAAACCCACCGGCCGGCGGAGATCGTCGGCTACGACGTGGAGCAGCCCGTTATCGAGCGGGCGCGCGCGGCCACGGCTGCCGAGGGGCTATCTTCTGTCGTCCGCTTCGTTTCCAGCCCGCCGGGGCGGCTGCCGTTCGAAGACGGTGTGTTCGATGTCGTCTTTTCCAAGGATGCGATGATCCATGTACCGGACAAGGAGGCGCTGTTCGCTGAGCTATTCCGCGTGCTGAAGCCGGGCGGCGTCCTTGCCGCCTCCGACTGGCTGATCGGCCATGACGGTGAGCCGAGCGCCGACATAAAGGACTATATCGCCGCGGAAGGCCTCCATTTCGGCATGGCCTCGTCGCGCCGTTATCTCGCGGCAATGGCGCAGGCGGGTTTTGTCGACGGCGTCGCCGAAAGCCGCAACGCCTGGTATCGCGATGTGGCGCGGGGCGAGCTGGAACGCCTGAAGGGGCCGCTCCGTGCGCAGGCCGTCGCGGCGGTCGGCGAAGCCTATGTCGACAAGAACATCCGCACCTGGACGGCCATGCAGAAGGTTCTTGACAGCGGGGAGCATTGTCCCGCTCATCTGCGCGGCAGCAAGCCGGCCGCGGGAGTTCGCCCGTGACGGTCATGCTGAAAAATCCAAAAGGCAAGGTGACGGTGAAGATGCGGGCAGGCGGAGCTGAACAGGGCTCGGGGGACGGCGAGAAGCGGGGGCGCAAGGCTTCCAAGGAGACGCGGCGGCAGCAGCTCATCGAGGCGACAATCGAGTCGCTCGCCAAGCGCGGCTATTCCGACACCACGCTTGCCGATGTCGCCGACGGCGCCGGGCTTTCCCGCGGCATCGTCAACTTCCATTTCGAGAGCAAGGAAAACCTGCTCGTCGCCACGCTGCAGTTCATGTCCGAGGAATATGCGGACCATTGGAACGCGGCGCTGGAAAAGGCGGGGCCGAGCCTCGCCGGCCGCCTCTGGGCGCTGGTGCACGCGGATTTCGACCGCAAGATCTGCACCAAGCGCAAGCTTGCCGCCTGGTGCGCCTTCTGGGGCGAGGCCAAGTCGCGGCCGACCTACCAAGCGCTCTGCGGCGCGCGGGACGTGAAGTACCAGGAGACCGTGATTTCGCTTTGCGCCGAACTGAAAGCGGAGGGCGGCTACGGCTATGAACCGGAACCGATGGCGCTCTCGCTCTGCGCCATGCTGGAAGGCCTGTGGCTGCGCCTGATGATGGGCGACGGCACGACGCGGGAGAAGGCGCTGGAGGCGGCGATCGCCTTCGTCGTCATCGCCTTCCCGAAGCATCTCACGATCCAAGGACCAAAATCACAATAGGGAACCCGAAACGGGGAAGGAGCACGGCATGAAGACTGCACACACGGCCAAGGCCTACACAACAGCGGCGCTCGCCGCCATCCTTGCCCTCGGAACCGCCCTTCCTGCCTTCTCCGCCGATACGCTCACCGTCTTCGACTGGTCGGGCTACGAGGACCCGGCCTTCCACCCCGCCTATACGGAAAAGCACGGCGGCTCGCCGGAGTTCTCGTTCTTCGGCGACGAGGAGGAGGCGTTCCAGAAACTGCGCTCCGGCTTCAAGGCGGACGTGGCGCATCCCTGTTCGCAGAGCGTGGTGAAGTGGCGCGAGGCGGGCCTGCTGGAGCCGCTCGATACGGCCAAGCTCACCGCCTGGAACGACATCCTGCCGAACTTCAAGGCGATGAAGAACCTGATGACCTCCGATGACGGCACGGCCTGGTTCATCCCCTTCGAATGGGGCAATACGGTGCTCACCTACCGTACGGATACGGTGAAGCCCGAAGAGATCGCCTCGCTGAAGGCTTTTGCCGATCCGAAGTTCAAGGACCGCGTCTCGATCGGCGACAATGTCGACGACGCCTATGCGCTGGCGAGCCTTGCCATCGGCCTCAAGGACTGGACGACGATGACGGACGCCCAGTTCGCGGAGGCTTCCGCCTTCCTGCGCGAGGTGCACAAGAACGTGCGGCTCTACTGGACCGACAACACGGATCTGAGCCAGGCGCTGGCGAGCGGCGAGGTCGATCTCGCCTGGGCGTGGAACGAGACGGCGACGACCCTGCAGGCCGAGAGCCAGCCGGTCGCCATCAAGAAGGACACGAAGGAGGGGCTTTCCACCTGGGTCTGCGGCTATGCGCGCCTGAAAGGCGCGGAGGCGAGCCCCGATCTTGCCTACGACTATCTCAACGCCGTCACCGATCCGGCGGTCGCGGCCTACATGGTCGAAAGCTGGGGCTATGGCCATTCCAATGCCAAGGGCATGGCTGCGGTCGATCCGAAAATTCTCGCCGACAAGGGCTATGCCGATGTCGACGCCTTCGTCGCCAACACGCTCTTCCAGTCGCCCATGCCGACGGAGTTGCGGCAGAAAATGATTGCCGAGTTCGAGAAGATCAAGTCGGGGTATTGAGGGCGGTTGCCCCTCATCCCGCTGCCGCGACCTTCTCCCCGCAAGCGGGGAGAAGGGGGCTGTGGTGATGTTTCGCGAGAGATTGAAGGAAGGCAGCGCGGCAATGTCCCTTCGCCCCGCTTGCGGGGAGAAGGTGGCCGGCAGGCCGGATGAGGGGCCATTTTACACCCGCGATACCGGCGGATCCTCCGCCAGCAGCACGAAGGCATCCGGATCGTAGGCGAGGCGGATTTCCGCACCGATGGGGAGGTCGTCCGCGCCGTAATTGTTTGTCTCGACCATCGAGAGCGGCTGTTCCAGTCCGTCTACACCGACGGTTAGGTGAGTGACCTCGCCGAAATAGGCGCGGTTCTCGATGCGGCCGGCAAGTTCGTGCGGCGCGCGGTCGTCGTCCCAGAGGAGGCGCAGGCGCTCCGGGCGGATGCCGACGGTGACATGACCGTCGGTGGCGGCAAAACCGGTCGGCTTTTCCAGGCTGACATTGCCGAAGCGCGCGGCGTCGATGGAGACGGCGTTGCCCTGTTCGCCGAGCACCTTTGCCTGCAGGAAATTCATGCCGCCGAGGAAGTCGGCGACCTTGCGGGTGCGCGGGCGCTGGTAGATTTCCTTCGGTGTCGCGATCTGCGCGATGCGGCCGCCGAACATGACGGCGATGCGGTCGGAGAGCGCGAGCGCCTCGTACTGGTCGTGCGTGACGAGGATGAAGGTGATGCCGACGGCCTTCTGCAGCGTGCGCAGCTCCACCTGCATTTCCTCGCGCAGCTTCTTGTCGAGGGCGGAGAGCGGTTCGTCCAGCAGCAGCACCTTCGGGCGCATGACGAGCGCGCGGGCCAGCGCCACGCGCTGGCGCTGGCCGCCCGAGAGCTCATGCGCCTTGCGCTGGCCAAGGCCGGAAAGGCGCACCATGTCGAGCGCATCGCCGACGCGCTTCTTCTCCTCCTCCGGCGAAAGCTTCAGCCGTTTCAGGCCGTAGGCGACGTTTTCCGAAACGTCGAGATGCGGGAAGATGGCGTAGCTCTGGAACACCATGTTGGTCGGCCGTCTGTTCGGCGGCAGGGCGAGGGAGGGTGTGCCGTCGATGTAGATCTCGCCCGCCGTCGGCGTCTCGAAGCCGGCGATGGAGCGCAGGAGTGTGGTCTTGCCGCAGCCCGAGGGGCCGAGCAGCGAGAAGAACTCGCCTTCGCCGATGGACAGCGAGACGTCGTCGAGCGCCTTGTAGATGCCGTAGAACTTCGACACGTTCTCGATCTGGATCATCGCGCGGTCGGCCATGGGCGGCTCCTAGGGCAGCATGAGCGCCATCTGCGTGCGGCGTTCGGCACGGCGGCGCAGGATTTCGGCAAGGGTGAGCATGAGGATGGAGGCGGCGAGCATGATCGTGCCGAGCGCCAGCACGCCCGGCAGCTTGGCCGCGAAGCGAAGCTGTCCCCAGATATAGACCGGCAGCGTCGGCTCGGTGCCGGACAGGAAGAAGGCGAGGATGAACTCGTCGAGCGAGATGGTGAAGGTAACGAGCAGGCTGGAGACGATGGCCGGCGCGACCACCGGCAGCGTCACGCGGCGGAAGGTGCCGAGGGCGGTCTCGCCAAGGTCGTAGGAGGCTTCCTCCAGGCTGCGGTCGAAGCCCTCGAAGCCGGAGACCAGCACCGACATGGCATAGGGCACGCAGAACACGGTCTGGCCGAGGATGACGGTGACCAGCGACAGTTCCACGCCCATTGCCAGCACGATCATCAGCAGCGAGACGGCGACGATGATCTCCGGCAGGAAGAGCGGCGCCATGATGAGGCCGGCCGCCGCCCGCTGGCCGCGGAATCGGTAGCGCGTGATGGCGCGCGCCGCGCAGATGCCGAGGATGGTCGAGAGCAGCGAGACGGAGATGCCGACGATCAGGCTGTTCCACGCCGCCTGCAGCATGACCGAGTTGCCGACGAGCGAGGCGTACCATTTCGTGGTGAAGCCGGCGAGCGGGAAGGTGGTCGTCGCCGCATTGTTGAAGGAGAAGATCGGCAGCAGCAGGATCGGCAGGTAGAGGAAAAGGAAATAGGCGGCCACATAGACCGGGAGCCAGGGAATGAAGCGCAGGCGCTGCGTGAGGATGTTCATCTGATCCTCCGCACGGTGAATTTCAGTACGAGCACGACGGCGGCGGCGGTCAGCGAGACGAGCACCATGGTCGTCACCGAGAGGGCTGCGCCGAGCGGCCAGTTGGCGGCCTTGCCGAATTGCGCCTGGATGGCGGTGGCTATCATCACGCCGTCCTTGCCGCCGACGAGGCGCGGCGTGACGTAGTCGCCGACGGTCGGGATCATCACGATCAGGAAGGCGGAGATGACGCCGGGCAGCGACAGCGGCAGCGTGACGCGCAGGAAGGCGCGCAGGCGGCTGTCGCCGAGATCGCGCGCGGCCTCGATCAGCGTGCGGTCGACCTTCTGCAGCGAAACGTAGATGGGCAGGATCGCGAAGGCGGCCCAGCTATGCACCAGCGTGATGACGACGGCGTTGGAATTGTAGAGGAGCGACGTCACCGGCTTGTCGATGAGGCCCATCGAGATGAGGCCGGTGTTCATGACCCCGCCATAGCCGAGGATGACCTTCCACGACATGACGCGCAACAGATAGCTCGTCCAGCAGGGCACGGTGATGAGGAAGAGCCAGAGGTTCTTGTGCACCCCGCCATGGAAGGAGATGAACCAGGCGATCGGGTAGGAGAAGACGACGGTGACGATGCTGACCGTCAGGGAAATCCAGAGCGAACGGATGAAGAGGTCGCGGTAGATCGGTTCCGTCAGGGCTTGCCGGTAGTTTTCCAGCGTGAAGGTGCGGTCGATGTCGAGATAATTCTGCGTCCAGAAACTATAGGCGATGACGATGAGAACCGGGAGGAAGAGCACCGCCAGCGCATAAAGGAAGGTCGGCGATATCATGGCAAGGCCGCGGGCCTCTTCGCTCCGCATCCAGGCCCCTGGCCGGGAGGAGGAGGACGTGTCAGCGATCGTATCGAATGCTGCCGCCGTCATCGGGCAGAACTCCGGCCGCGACAACTCTCGTAGAGCGTGAGATTTCCCGTTCCCATGTTTCGCGCCTTTTCGGCTTCGATGTGTTCCCGAAACGAAGCATGCGCCCAAATGCCCGTTGAAATCAAGCCCCAGTTCTGCAATATTGATTGAACGAACATTCAATATGATAGGGAAATGTGAAATCTTTCATATTGTTGTTCTCGGAATCTTTTACACGAAAGATATGGGAGAGGGACATGGCGGCAATTCCGAAGACGGCGAACGAGGGTATCCCCGCCGACGAGGCGTCCGACGATCTCACCCGGCTCGCCGAGCGCCACCTGGTGCAGCCCTGGCCGGTGTCCGGCTCCATCGGCGCGGAGGCGCGCGGGCGGATCATGTCGGGTGAGAGCATCTATGTGACGGATGCCGCGGGCCGGAAGCTGATCGACGGCCCTGCCGGCATGTGGTGCGTCAATGCCGGCCACCGCAACCGGGAACTCGCCGACGTCATGGCGGCACAGGCGATGGAACTCTCCTACAATTCGCCCTGGTACACGACGAACACACCGTCCGCGGTGCTTTCCGCGCGGCTGGCGGAACATGCGCCCGAGGGCGTCGATCATGTCTTCTACACGACGGGCGGCTCCTCGGCGGTCGAGACGGCGCTGCGCTTCATGCAGTTCGCCAACAATGTGAAGGGGAGACCGGAGAAGAAGCTGATCGTCTCGCGGCAGGGCGGCTATCACGGATCGACCTATCTTTCCGCCTCGCTCAACGGCCGGCCGCGCGATCATGACTGGATGGACAGCGCCGCCGATCTGGTGGTGAAGCTCTCGTGCCCAAATCCCTTCCGCCGGCCGGACGGCCTGAGCATGGAAGCCTTTTGCGATGTGCTGGTGGAAGAGTTCCGCCAGGTCATCGAGGAGAAGGGGGCGGAGAACATCGGCGCCTTCATTGCGGAGCCCGTCATGGCGTCGGGCGGCGTCATCGTGCCGCCGCCCGGCTATCTCAAGCGCATGCACGCGCTTTGCCGGCAGAACGATATCCTCTTCATCGCCGACGAGGTGGTGACGGCCTTCGGGCGCCTCGGCCATGTCTTCGCGTCGAAGGACGTCTTCGACATCGAGCCCGACATGATCACCTTTGCGAAAGGCGTCACGTCAGGCTATTTCCCGCTCGGCGGCGTGATGATCGCCGGACGGCTCTTCGAGGAGCTGCGCCGCTCGAACCATTCCGAAGCGATGTTCGCGCATGGGCTAACCTATTCCAGCCACCCGGTCGGCTGTGCCGTGGCGCTGAAGAACCTCGACATCCTGGAAGGCGGGTTGCTGGAGCATACGCGCGGGGTGGCGGATCATTTCCAGGCGAGCCTCAAGGCGCTGGAGGACCTGCCGCTGGTGGGGGAGGTGCGCGGGCTCGGGCTGATGGCCTGCGTCGAATGCGTTGCCGACCGCGCGAGCAACAATCCGCTGACGCTCGACCTCGAAGTGGGAAAGCGCATCGACAAACATTGCCAGGAACTTGGCCTCCTGGTGCGTCCGCTCATCCACATGTGCGTAATGTCGCCGCCGCTCACCATCACGACCGGCCAGATCGACGACATGGCGGCGATCCTGCGCCGGGGCATCGAACTGACGATGGACGACCTGACGCGCGAGGGGCTGTGGAAGGGCTAAGCCTTTCCGGATGCTCCGTCTGGAGCGACATTCCCCGATCCAGACGATTGAGGCCCGCGAAAGCGGGCCTCCCTTTGCGTGGACCGGTGGTCGCGCCTAGCCTTGCAGGCCCGCATTGACGCTGGCCATATCCTTCTCCTCCGGCGCATCCTTCAGCGTCACCACCGGCAGCACCTTGCGCAGGTGGTCGTGGTGCGTGCGCACGCCGTATTCGAGGTCGGAGAGATAGAAGCCGGCAAAGGCGTTCGAGGTCATCGCCTCGTTCGACCAGACGGTGAGCTGCACGTCCTCGGCCTGCGTGTCGCGGTCGATGCGGAAGGCGAGGTAGCGGGCGAGGCGGTGGGCGCGGTCCTCCTCGCGGTGACGGTAGATGCCGCCGCGCAATAGAGTCCTGCCGACGCCGACCGGAAACTCCTGGTAGAACTGCACGGTCTCGGGCGTCACGGCGATGACGCAGTTCGGGAAGAGGCCGAAATAGATCCAGGCCTTGCGCAGGCGCTCGGGAAGCTGGGTGTTCTCCGGCGAGATCTTCACGTAGTTGCGCACGCTCCAGCGGCGGCCGGCATGTGGATTGTAGGTTGCGAAGGAGCGGCAGAGGCCTTCGACGAAAGGTTCGTCGTAATAGGTGGAGCCGTAGAGGTCCTGCAGGGCGGGATGCGCCATGGCGACATGGTAGCCCTCATTGTCGACGTCGCGCACGGACTTCCAGTTGACCGGCGTCTCCTGCGTCCAGATATCGCCCGTCGGTAGCATCTCCTGCGACCGATAGTGCGACAGCTCCTCCTCGAAGGGCTTCATCAGCTCGGCGACGGAGGGCTGCGGGCCGGGCGCGAAGCGGATGAAGACGAAACCCTGCCAGATCTCGCACTCGAGCGATTTCAGTGCGAATTCGTTCTTGTCGAGCGGCGGGAAGCTCTTCGGCCGGGCGGCGCCGCGCAGGGTTCCGTCGAGATTGTAGACCCAGCCGTGGAAGGGACAGACCAGCGCGTTGCGGCAGGAGCCCTTCTCGTCCGCGACGAGGCGGGAGCCGCGGTGACGGCAGATGTTGTGGAAGGCGCGCACGTCGCCGTCCTGTCCGCGCAGGATGAGCGCGCGCTCGCCGACGACGTCCATGGCAAGGTAGTTGCCGGGCTCGGGAATGTCGGAGACGTGGCAGGCGATCTGCCAGTGCTCGCGGAAGACATGCTGCTTTTCCAGCTCCAGCAAGGCGGGGCTATGGTAACACCAGCCCGGAAGTCCGCTCCGGTCCCAATCGTTCGGAACGCTGATATCGCGGATCATCTCGTTCATGGTGCTCCCCTTATTTTGCTGAACGTTCATTCAATATAAGCACATTTCTCCTTCAAAAGGAATGGGTTGTGGAAAGTCGTTGTTTCCATAATGGCGAATTCCCGGCCGCAGGGCGGCCGGGGCAGGGTGGATTTGCGGCGAAAAAACGCGGCGGCGCCGGGGCTTAACGGCAGACCTTCACACGCTTGACGACGATATGGCCCCACTTGTTGTAGCGCTTGATCTTCTTCCAGAAGCAGTGACGGTGATGGCCGTAGTAGTGGCTGACATAGCCGCCGTGATGGCCGCCCCAGCCGTGGCCGCCGCCGAAGCCGAAATAGAAGCCGCCGGCCTGCGAGGGCGCTGCGAAGGATACCGCTGCGACGGTCGCGACAACGGCGGACATGATGAACTTGCGCATTTCAGGTCTCCTCTCTTCCAGGAAATGGATGAACCATTTCATCCAGTAGGATCACTCTGGCAGGAGGGGACGTCCGGCGCTGTTCCGGCGGGAACAGGCCGTTATCTGTCAAGTTCGGGGTAGATGCGGTCCATGTAGCTCGGCCTCAGTTTCTCGCCGATCATGCAATCCTGGGCTTGTCCCTGGGCGGGGATCACGCGGGCGGGCGGCGTGACGCCGCTGACTTCGAGGATCAGCTTGCGGCGGATGGCGATGGCGAAGTCCTCCGCCTCCTGCACCGGCAGCACGAAGGCGCCGGGCCCGCCGATCACGCAGTTGGAATAGTAGTCGTCGAGCGAATCGAAGGCGACGGAGGGGCGGATCATGATGGCAAGGCCGTTGATGATGATGCCGAGGGCGGTCGCCGCATCGCGCGCCGGCGTCACCGGAGCGCCGAAATTGTTGGGCCCGTCGCCGGAAACGTCGATGACGCGGCGCATGCCGGAATAGGGATTGCTGTCGAAGAGCTTCGCGCCGTAAGCGATGGCGCCGGAAATCGAGGTGCCGCGTCGCGTGGCGATCGGGCGTGCCTCCAGCAGGGCGGCGAAGGCTTCGGCCTCCTCGGGGCCGGAGATGACCTGCCAGGGGATGTGGGAATTGTCGCGGATCGTGCCGGCCCATTCGAAATAGCTGATGGCGATGCGGCCGTTCAGCCCGTCGCGCACGGCATTGATGAAATCGGGATGGCGGAGCGCGTCCACATAGCCGGCGCGCTGTACCTGCGCCTCTTCCAGGTCCATGGAGCCGGAGACGTCGACCGCCAGCACCAGTTCGACATCAACCTCCCCGCCGGAGGTGGCGGCGATTTCGGCGCCGGCCGTCAGGCTCATCAGCAAGGCAAGCGTCGTCAGCATGACCGTCACCCATCCGTGCATATCCCATCGCCAAATGTAGCACGAGCGGCGCGGGGAAAGAGCAGGCCATCTTCAAAAATCGGTGATGGACGGCGAATAGCGGCCCGGCGGCATCCGTCTGCTTGTGTGTCTTGGGATTGCCGGACAAGCGGGCGATGCCCGGGAAAGTGGAGCGACATGGGTTTCAAGGATGTTCTTGCCGGTCTTCGCGGCCGCTTTTTCGCTCGTGCGCCTGCCGGGTCGGCGGAGCCGCTTTCCGAGGAGGAGCAATTGGTTCGCGACTACGACCTCTCCCTCGTCGAGCTCCATGATGAGATTACGGCCCTGATTCCCCAGCGCGACGCCATGCGTGCGGCCTGGCGGAATGGCGATTTCGAGACCTATCAGCGGGCTTTCGAAGCGGCGCGGGCGGGCGGCGTCATCGCGGAAAACGGCAGGCCGCTCTATTCACTGGTGCAGGGCTGGTTCCTGGAACCCTTCCTGGAGCTGCCCGACGACGAGGAGGCGGTGCAGGCGCATGAGGACGGGCTCGCCCCTTTCCGGGCATTCTTCCAGCGCAGCCCGTCGCCCTTTTCCGCCGCCACCTATGCCGACGCCCTGCGCGTGACGGGCTTCGTGCGGCGCGGCACCGGCTGGGGACGCGACGTGCGGGCAGACCAGTGGCAGGGCTACGAAGCGCTGCTGAAGGAGGCGGACGCGGTGCTCGACGGCCATGCCGATCCGAACGATTTCAGCTGGCGCATGAGCGATTACCGCCGTTCGGCCAACGAGGGCAATTTCGAGACGTTCAAGGCACGCTTCGAGCGCGCCTGGCTGCTCGACCGCTACAATATCGATCTTTGCCGCTCCCATGCCCGCATGATCATGCCGCGCTGGCTCGGGCGGGACGAGCACGACCTCGAGGATTTCGCCCGCCGGGCAGCTAAGCTGACCGAGGACCGTTTCGGGTTGGGCTTCTATGCGCTGATCCAGCAGGCGAACACCGAGGTCGGCAATCATGAGCTTGCCGATACGCTTTGCGATCCCGATCTGGTGAAGCAGGGCTTCGAGGATCTGCTTGCGCGTTTCCCGGCGCCGAGCGTGATGAACCTCTATGCCGACGCGCTGGAATGGATGGGCGATACGGAGGCGCTGGCCGATCTGCTGGAAACCCGCTTCCGCGTGATGGTGCCGCAGATCTGGTATGGCGAGACGCGCAGCGACCGGATCTCCTACCTCTTCGCCACGCTGCTCGAAGCGGCGGAAGTGCTGGAGCAGCGCCGCGCGGCACGATAGGGCGACGCTACAGCGCCGTCAGCTCGCGGATTGCCATGCGCTTGTAGGCCTCGACCAGCGCATCGCCTTCCGCCCGCGCCACCGAGATGGCGAGGCGCATGGTGGCTTCGCCGAGATGCATGACGAGGAGGGCGCTGGCATCGATCCGGGCGGCATCCGCCGCCGGGCGCAGCGCCTTCAGCCGCGCGGCGAGCAACGCGCCGTTGCGCCGGCTTTCTTCCACCTCCATGGCGCGCAGGGCGCCGTCGGCCTGCACGGCCGACCAGATGTCGCGGATCACCGGTTCGGCGAGGAAGATCGCATAGTAGGTATCGATCAGCGCGCCGAAGGCGGCGGCTAGGTCCTCCATCGACCCGACCGCCGACAGGCCCTCGGCGATGCAGGCGCGGCTTTCCTCGTTGCAGCGTTCGGCCAGCGCGTGCACGACGGCACTCTTGTCGGGAAAATACTGGTAGAGCGAACCGATCGAAATGCCCGTGCGCTGGGCAAGCTCGCTCATGCGCAGGGCGTCGCTGCCCGTTTCGGCAATCATCTCCGTGGCATTGGAAAGGATCGCATCCACCCGTTCGCGGCTGCGCTTCTGGCTGGGCGCGCGGCGCATCTGCGTGTCGTTCATCGCTTTCTCCAGGGGCTGATGCAGGGCCGTTTCAAATCGTCCTTGACAAATACGAGGATTTCTCACATTTTGCAAATATGAGTATTACTCACATTTTGGAGGATGGAACATGACGGACAAGCGTTTTCTGGTTCTGGGCGGCGAGGGCAAGACAGGGCGGCCGGTCGCCGAACGGCTCCGTGAAAGGGGACATGAGGTGCGGATCGGCTCGCGATCGGCCGCGATCCCGTTCGACTGGCGCGATCCCTCGGGCTGGCCGGCAGCGCTGGAAGGCGTGCATGCCGTCTACATCGCCTACCAGCCGGATCTCGCCGTGTCGGGTTCGGACGATGACATCCGCCGGCTTTCTCGTCTTGCCGCCGAGGCGGGCGTATGGCGGCTCGTGCTGCTTTCCGGCCGAGGCGAGGATGCGGCCGAGGTAAGCGAGGCGGCGATGAAGGAGGCCGGCATCGCCTGGACGGTGCTGCGCGGCAGCTGGTTCTTCCAGAATTTCAGCGAGGGCCTGTTTGCCGAGCCGTTCCTTGGCGGCGAACTGGTCCTGCCGTCGGCGACGGTGCGCGAGCCCTTCGTCGATACGCGCGACATTGCCGATGTGGCCGTCGCCGCGTTGACGCAGGACGGGCATGCGGGCAAGACCTACGAGCTCACCGGTCCACGGCTGATGACGTTCCGCGAGGCTGTGGCGGAATTTTCCGCCGCTGGCGGGCGCGACGTCGTCTATACGTCCGTTACCGTCGAGGCTTATGCGGGCATGCTGCGCGAAGCGCACATGCCCGAAGATGTCATCTGGCTCGTCACCTATCTTTTCGGCTCGGTGCTCGACGGGCGGAATGAACGGTTGAGCGGCGATATCGCGCAGGTGCTCGGGCGCCCGCCGCGCGACTTTGCAGATTTTGCCCGCGAAACGGCCGAAACCGGCTTCTGGAGGACCTGACCATGGCAAGCGCGTTTCCCATCCTGACCTTCCTCGCCATCCTCGCGGCGGCCTTGAATGCGGGACTCTTCTTCATCTTCTCCGTCTGCATCATGGCCGCCTTCGCGCGCCTTTCGCCGGCAGAGGGCGCGGCGGCGATGAACGCCATCAACGTCGTCATCCAGAACCCCTGGTTCTTTTCGGCCTTCTTCGGCGCGGCGCTGCTGTCGCTGGTGCTGGCGGTGCTCGGCTTCCTGCAGGGTGGGGCCGGTGGGCTCACGGCGGCGGCAGGCGGCATCGTCTTCCTCGTCGCGGTCATCGGCGTGACGATCGTCTTCAACGTGCCGCTCAACGACGCGCTGGCTGCCGCTCCCGCCGGCAGCGCGGAACAGGCCGCGCTCTGGCAGCGCTATCTCGACGTCTGGACGATGTGGAACCATGTGCGCACCGCAGGCTCGCTTGCGGCGGTCGCGCTCTTCGCCTTCGCGTTCCGACAGGGCGTCCCGCTCGGCTGAGGCGGGCTGGCGCTCGCCCGTCCGGCCTGCTAGCTCTAGGATCGATCGACATTCAGCTCATGCCGGCCTGCAAACCGCGCTTTTCCGCGCTTCCGGTGCTCACGTACCGAAAGTACGCTGCGCTCCGGGTCGCGGAAAAGCACCATTTTCGGCTCGGCCTGGGCTGAATGTCGATCGATCCTAGCATCAGACGATTGCCGGAGCCGACCTTGCAGGACATCACCGATCTTTCCGCCCTTGCCCTTTCCGCCGCCATAGCCGAAGGCTGGCTCGACTGCCGGAGCGTCATGGCGGCCCATCTTACGCGGATCGAGGCGATCAATCCGCGCATCAACGCCATCGTCAGCCTGCGGCCCGCCGAAGAGCTTCTGGCCGAAGCGGAGGCGGCGGACAGGGCGCTTGCGGCGGGGGACTATCGCGGCTGGCTGCACGGCATGCCCTTCGCGGTGAAGGACCTCTCCGAGGCCAAGGGCATCCTCTGCTCCTTCGGCTCGGCGAACTATGCGGACTTCGTGCCCGACTACGACGATATCCATGTCGAGCGCATCCGCGCCGCCGGCGCCATCGTCATCGGCAAGACCAATGCGCCGGAAATGGGCCTCGGTTCGCACAGCTACAATCCGGTCTTCGGCGTGACGCGCAATCCATACGACACGGCGAAGAGCGCCGGCGGCTCGTCCGGCGGGGCGGCGGCGGCGCTGGCTGCGCGGCTGCTGCCGGTCGCCGACGGCAGCGACATGATGGGCTCGCTGCGCAATCCTGCCGGCTTCAACAATGTCGTCGGCTTCCGCCCGTCCTTCGGCCGCGTGCCCTCGCTCGGCAACGAGCTCTTCCTCGGCCAGCTTGCCGTCAACGGCCCGATGGGCCGCAGCGTGGCGGATGTCGCGGCGCTCCTGGCGACGCAGGCGGGGCACGATCCGCGCGATCCGCTGTCCCTGACCGACGAGAGCCTTTCGCTGGATCCCGACCGCGACCTCTCGGGCGCCCGCATCGGCTGGCTCGGCGATTTCGGCGGCTACCTGCCGTTCGAGCGGGGCGTGCTGGACCTCTGCCGTGCGTCGCTCGAGGTCTTCCGCCGGCTGGGCTGCGTGGTGGAGGAGGTTCCCCCCGGTTTCGACATGGACCGGCTGTGGCAGACCTGGCGCACGCTGCGCCATTTCCTCGTCGCCGGCGCGCAGGCGGCGGATTATGCCGACCCGGCGCGCCGGGCGCGCATGAAGCCGGAAATGATCTGGGAGATCGAACACGGCCACGGCCTTTCGGCCGCCGACATCTATGCCGCCTCGCTGGCGCGCAGCGACTGGCACCGCCATGTCGCGGACCTCTTCACGCGTTACGATTTCCTCATCCTGCCTTCCGCCCAGGTCTTCCCGTTCGATGCGGAACTCGACTGGCCGAAAGCGATCGACGGGCAGGCCATGGACACCTACCACCGCTGGATGGAAGTGGTGATCGGGCCGACGCTTGCCGGCCTTCCGGTCGCCGCCATGCCGGCCGGTTTCGGCGCGAACGGATTGCCCGCCGGCATTCAGATCATCGGCCGTTCGCGGCGGGATCGCGACGTGCTTTCGGCGGCCGCCGCCTATGAAAAGGCAACCGACTGGCTCGGCCGGCATCCCCAATTCTAGGGAGGCGTGGCTTTCCGGACACGCCAGCGCCGCAATTTCGTGAAAGGCACGCCTTGCCGGGTGCCGAGGACCGCCCGGCGGATTCCTTCAAAAACACGAGGCGCCGTTTAGGAATTGCTTACCATATTTCGTCATTCTTTGCTCGTTCGGCAGGGATCGGGGGCGCGTGCTCCCGCCCGCCGCCAGCGTAACGGCTTTCGGAGCGTCACTTCCGCGGCCGCGTCGAGTAACGAGTATCGGGTAACGAGTATCATGGCGTCTGTATACAGTTCCGCGCGTTCCGCGTCGAAATCCCGTCGGGGCCGTTCCGGGGGTGTCCTTTTCAGCGCATTGCTTGCCTGCGGCGTCATCGCCGGGTCCGCCTGGGCGGTCGTCTCGACGCTGGGTGCCATGCAGGAGGCGGCATCCTCCCTGTCGGAAGGCAAGAAGAACATCGCCGCCGCCTTGCATGTAAAGCCGCTCGAAACCGCGCGGCAGCACGCCGAACGCATGGTGAAGGTCGCGAAGTTCTCGCGCCTTTCGCCGCCGTCGGAAAGCGACCTGCGCCAGAAGCAGCTCACCGCCGAGGCGATCAAGATCGCGCACCAGCGCCGGATCTCCGTCCAGCTCGCCTCCGCCGTCAAGCGCGAGAAGGCCAAGGCCCTGATGCTGGAGGCCGCGTTCGCCCGCGCCGAACGCTCCGTGGATCAAGAGAAGGCGATCAGCGGCGAACCCGCGCTGGTCACCGCGCTCCTTCCCGAAAATTCCGCCCGCAAGGACATCCAGCCTTTCGGCCTCGTCATGGCAAAGCCGGAGACGGAAGAGGACGACGACATCCTCAGCGATATCCCGCTGCCCGAGGCGCGCCCCGCGCTGGAGACCGTCACGATCGAGCGCAAGCCGGCGGAGGAAAAGCCCGTCGAACGCGCCAGGCGTGAGAAAACGAAGGACAAGGACAAGGAAGACGTCGCCTTCGCCAAGCCCGAGCGCTCGCTGTTCGGCGATCTCTTCAAGAGCAAGGGCGGCAGCACCGGCTGGCCGGGCAGGGGCACGAAGGTCGCGATCTACGATGTCTCCAACGCGACGGTCCACATGCCTGACGGCACGAAGCTGCGCGCCCATTCCGGCATCGGCAAGATGCGCGACAATCCTGACTACGAGCACATCAAGATGAACGGCCCGACACCGGCCGGCATCTATCGCCTAAAGATGCGCGAGCGCCGCTTCCATGGCGTCGAGGCGATCCGCATGCTCTCGATCGACGGCCGTGACCCGAAGAACCGCACGGGCCTCTTGACCCATACCAATCTCCTGCGCGGCCAGAAGGGCTCGCACGGCTGCGTCGCCTTCCAGAACTACGAGCCGTTCCTGAACGCCTTCAAGCGGGGCCGTGTCACCATGCTGGTCGTGGTGCCGGAACTGCCGTCCTCCCGCACACGCCTCGCCGCGCTTTATCGCAAGGCCGGCGCTTGAGGGCTCGGCAGGAAACAGGTCGGGCCGTCGGGCGCGGCCTCCAGACTTGTGAATGCAGCGGGACGTGAGTTGATGGAACTGGATATCGCAAGGCCGGCGGATTACGCGTTCATCAGAACGATATGGGACCGACCGGAAAATGCCCGCTTCCTGACACCGCTCGAAGATGGCGAACTCGAGCGCGGAACCGCCGAAGGCACACTGCTCGTATGGAAGCCCGAGGGGCGCGCGGCCGGTTTTGCAAGCCTCATCAACTGGCTGCCCGGAAGCTACGCGATCGCGGAAATGGCGGTGGAGGCTCCCGGCAAGGGGCAGGGCCTTGCGTTGCTGTCCACGGTACTGGCGCGGCTTTTCGCCGATCCCCTGACCCATCGTGTGGCATTGGACGCCACCGTCGACAACGCCGCTGCCATCCGCCTCTACGAAAAAGCCGGGTTTGTGCGTGAAGGCGTGTTTCGGGATTGCTGGCGCAGGGCGGACGGCGAGCTGGTGGATTGTGCGTTCATGGCAATCCTGCGCCGGGAATGGGAGCGCCTCTACAAAGCCGAGCGCTAGCGGTCGCCGTCAGCTCCCGTCACACCCGCTCGACGAAACCGTCGAGCACGCGTTTCTGGCCGGCGCGGTCGAAGTTGATCGTCAGCTTGTTGCCCTCGATCGCCGCCACGTTGCCATTGCCGAATTTCAGGTGGAACACCCGGTCGCCGATCGCGAATTTCGACGGTTCGGCCGTGGCCGACTTGGCGATCAGCTCGCCCTCGATGGTGCGGGCGCGCGGGCCGCTCTCGCCGTAGCCGATGCGCTCGACGGCATGGCCGGAGCGTGAGCCCCAGTTGTCGCGCGTGGCATCCGTGCGGTTTGCCTGCGCGCGCCGCCAGCCGGGCGTCGAATAGGCGTTCTGGAACGGCTCCTGCTTGTCAAAGCGCGACTGGCCATAACCGCCGCGGCCATAGCCGCCATAGGACTGTTCCACTTCGGCCACTTCCACATGGCCTTCCGGCAGCTCGTCGAGGAAGCGCGAGGGCAGGGTGGATTGCCAGAGGCCGTGGATGCGGCGGTTGGAGACGAACCAGATGTGGCAGCGCCGTTTCGCCCGCGTGATGCCGACATAGGCGAGGCGGCGTTCCTCTTCCAGCCCCGACCGGCCGCCCTCGTCGAGCGCGCGCTGGTGCGGGAACAGGCCTTCCTCCCAGCCGGGCAGGAAGACCGTCTCGAATTCGAGGCCCTTGGCCGAGTGCAGCGTCATGATCGAGACGGCGTCGAGATTCTCGTTCTGCTCGGCATCCATGACCAGCGAGACGTGCTCCAGGAAGCCGCGCATCGATTCGAAGGCCTCCATCGAGCGGATGAGTTCCTTGAGGTTATCGAGGCGTCCCGGCGCTTCGGCCGACTTGTCGGCCTGCCACATGGCGGTATAGCCGCTCTCGTCGAGGATCTGCTCGGCAAGCTCGGTGTGCGGCATGGTTTCCAGCAGTGTCTGCCAGCGACGGAAATCGGTGACGACGTCGAAGAGCGCCTTGCGCGCCTTCGGCTTCAGCTCGTCCGTCTCGATGATATCGGCCGCCGCCGCGAGCATAGGAATGTCGCGGGCGCGGGCATAGTCATGCAGGTTGCGGATCGTCGTATCGCCGAGGCCGCGCTTGGGCGTGTTGACGATGCGCTCGAAGGCGAGGTCGTCGGCGGGCTGGCTGACGAGGCGGAAATAGGCGAGCGCGTCGCGGATTTCGAGGCGCTCGTAGAAGCGCGGGCCGCCAATGACGCGATAGTTCAGGCCGAGTGTGACGAACCGGTCTTCGAATTCGCGCATCTGGAAGGAGGCGCGCACGAGGATCGCCATGTCGTTGAGCTTGTGTTCCTTGCGCTGGAGCTGCTCGATCTCCTCGCCGACGGCGCGGGCCTCTTCCTCCGAGTCCCAGGCCGCATGGACGACGACCTTGTCGTCATCAGGATCGTGCCGGTCGGTGAAGAGCGTCTTGCCGAGACGGTCCTCGTTGTGGGCGATCAGGTGGCCGGCGGCGCCGAGGATATGGGCCGTCGAGCGATAGTTGCGCTCCAGCTTGATGACTTTCGCGCCGGGAAAATCCTTCTCGAAACGCAGGATGTTGTCCACTTCCGCGCCGCGCCAGCCGTAGATCGACTGGTCGTCGTCGCCGACGCAGCAGACGTTCTGCGGCGTGCCCTTCGGCCGCTGGGCGAGCAGGCGCAGCCACATGTACTGCGCCGTGTTGGTGTCCTGATACTCGTCGACGAGGATATAGCGGAAGCGCTGGTGATACTCGGCGAGCACGTCGGGATTGGCGCGGAACATGCGGATCGGGTGGAGCAAAAGGTCGCCGAAATCGCAGGCGTTCAGCGTCTTCAGGCGGTTCTGGTAGGCGACGTAGAGTTCGCGGCCCTTGCCGTTGGCGAAGGCGCGGGCGTCCCCCTCCGGGATCTGCGCCGGGTCGAGGCCCTTGTTCTTCCAGGTGTCGATCATGCCGGCGAACTGCTTTGCCGGCCAGCGCTTGTCGTCGATGCCTTCGGCCTGGAGGATCTGCTTGATCAGGCGCACGACGTCGTCAGTGTCGAGGATGGAAAAGTCCGAACGCAGGCCGACGAGCTCGGCATGGCGGCGCAGGAGTTTTACGCCGATCGAGTGGAAAGTGCCGAGCCAGGGCATGCCCTCGACCGCGCCGCCGACGAGGAGGCCGATGCGCTCCTTCATCTCGCGCGCCGCCTTGTTGGTGAAGGTCACGGCGAGAAGCTGGCTGGGGAAGGCGCGGCCGGTGGCGAGGATATGGGCGATGCGGGTGGTCAGCACGCGCGTCTTGCCGGTGCCCGCGCCGGCGAGCACGAGAACGGGGCCGTCGAGCGTTTCGACCGCCTCGCGCTGCTCGGGATTGAGGCCGGAGAGATAGTCCGGCGCACGGTGGGCGTCGCGGGCCGCCATGGCGCGCGCGGCGATGCCGATACCCGAACTGCCGCCGGCCGGCTTGGCCGGTGCCGCCGGCTTGCCGGCAAGCTGCGGGTCCTCGTCGAAGAAGGGAATGTCGTCGTAACCGCTGATCATGCGGCTCAATGTAGTGATTCGGTTCCGAAAGGCCAGTTTTCCGTTCTGCTTTTATTCCGCGGGGAAAATTTGCAGCCATAAGATTGTGGAAAGTCGTGCCGTTCAGGCCTTCCAGCGATCCGCATCGAAGACGCCGTCCACGGGCACCTGCAGGGCGGTGGCGAGCTGGTTGGTCTTGCCGGCGAGCGAGATAATGGCGAGCAGTTCGCCATATTGCGCGTCCGTCATGCCCTTGGCCTTCGCCGCCGCCGTATGGGAATGGACGCAGTAGCTGCATCCGTTCGTTACCGAGACGGCGATGTAGAGCATTTCCTTGACGAGCGGGTCGAGCGTCGAGGGTGTCGCCATAACCGCCTTCACCTCGGCCCAGGTGCGTTCCAGCAGCGCGGGATCGAAGGCGAGGTAGCGCCACAAATTGTTGACAAAATCCGATTTGCGGGTGGCGCGGATATCGTCGAACACCGCCTTGACGCGCGGATCGGCTTCGAGGTCTTCGGCGGGCTTGACGGTGCTCATGCATCTCTCCTGAAGGAAGGGCCGGCGGTCAACCGCCGGCCGATAGTGGTCAAACCAGCGCCAGGACGCGGGACGGGCCGCCCGTTCCGCCGCGCACCTTGGGCGCGCCGACGATGAGTGTTGCGCCCTTTGCCGGAAGCTGGTCCAGATTGGCCGCGCCTTCAAGCCCCCAATGGCCGGAGGCGAGCCAGGCATAATGCGTCGCGAAATCCGGCGAGAGGCCGTGGTCGAGCGACAGCGTATCGACGGCGATGCCGACGGCACTGGAATTCTCGGCGAGATACTGCACGGCTTCGACATGGAAGCCGGGGAAGTGCATCTTGCCCTCGGCGTCGGCATTGCGGAACTTGTCGGTGCCGAGATGCCTGCCCCAGCCGGAATTCAGCGCCACGCAAGCCTTTTCCGGCAGGTCGCCATTGGCCGAGATCCAGGCCTTGATGTCATCCGGCGTGAGCTGCGCATCCGGGTTCGCGTCCGCTTTCTCGCGGATATCGATGACGGCGAGCGGCACGACGAGGTCGGAGACCGGGATTTCGGCGACGGACTTGCCGTCCTCGGAAAAATGCAGCGGCGCGTCGAGATGGGTGCCGGTGTGCTCATTCACGCGCAGTTCGAACAGGTTGAACTTGTGTTCCTTGTAATTGAACTTCTGCTCGCGCCAGAACTGCTGCTGCCCGAAGAAGGTGGGAAACTCCTCGTGGAGTTCGTGGGTCAGGTCCGTCACCTTGGTCGGCGCCTGGGCGAGGGCTGGGCTCAAGGACCCGGAGCTTGCGGCGGCAACGGTGGCGGCTCCCGCGGCGGCGGCGCGGAAGAAGCTTCTTCTCGAAAGCATGCGGTTCTTCACGGTATCGATAATGCAGGCGTCACACATGGTCTTCCCCTCTCTTCGTCAATGCGTTGATGAAAGAATACTCAAATGATCTGCGGCCAGGAGGCCGTGGGAAAAGCTAGCACAAGCTTGAAGGCGGTCCAGTCCCGTCCATGCTCGCGGGAGGGGCAACGAGGGAAGATTTCTCCACGTTTTCTTACATTTCGGTAACAGAGCGGCCCGCCAATCTTACATTTCCGTAATGATCCAATTCTTTCATTGCCGGTTCATTTCCAAAGCGGGATACTTGCTCTATGTCGCGCCGCAACAGGCGACGGTTCGCCTCCATTGGAGAAAGTGTGCATGCGGGTTTGGAAACAGGTCCTCATAAGCCTCGGCGTCATTTCGGCCGGGGTCTTGCTCCTGGGCCGCTTCGTGCCTGGGGCGAACGACATGCTGGAGGCCGCGGGCCTGCCCGGCACGCTCGTCGCCGCGATTGCGCCGGCCGGTGAAGACGAAACGAAAGGCGAGGGCGGCGCGCGCCGCAGCGGTTTCGGCGGCGGTCCGGTGCTGGTCTCCACCAAGCCGGTCGCCATGACCGTCGTCAACGACCGGCTGAACGCCATCGGCGACGGCGAGGCGATCCGCACCGTGACGGTGACGCCCTATGCGACGGGCAATCTCACCGAAGTCCTCGTCGAATCCGGCAGCCGGGTGGAGCAGGGGCAGGTGATCGCCCGGCTCGACAGCGACGAGCAGAAGATCGCGGCCGACCAGGCGCGCGTGGGGCGTGAAAGCGCCGAGCAGAAGCTGAAGCGCATCGAGAACCTGCGCTCCTCGATGAGCATCGCCGACCTGCAGGACGCCCAGACGGCGCTGAAGGCGGCCGAACTGGCGCTGCAGAATGCCGAGCTTGCGCTCAGCCGCCGTGATATCACCGCGCCCTATGGCGGCGTCGTCGGCATCATCTCGGTCAATCCGGGCGACTACGTCACGACCTCCACGGCGATCGCCCGCATCGACGACCGTTCGGAAATCCTGGTCGACTACTGGGTGCCGGAGCGCTTTGCGACGAGCGTGCGCGTCGGCGGCGAGGTGACGGCGACGGCCGTCGCGCGGCCGGGCGAGACCTTCCCCGGCGCGGTGCAGGCGATCGACAACCGCATCGACCAGGAAAGCCGCACCCTGCGCGTGCGCGCCCGCATCGACAACCCGGAAGACCTCCTGCGCGCCGGCATGTCCTTCCAGGTCACCATGCGCTTTGCCGGCGACCTCTATCCGAGCGTCGATCCGCTCTCGGTGCAGTGGAGTGCGGACGGGTCCTATGTCTGGCGCGTGAAGGGCGAAAAGGTCGAGCGCGTGCCGATCCATATCGTGCAGCGCAATCCCGACCGGGTTCTCATCAAGGCGGCGCTTGCCGAGGGTGATCAGGTCGTCACCGAAGGCCTCCAGACGCTTCGGCCGGGCGGTGCGGTGCGCACCGTCGCCGAGCAGCAAACGCCCGCCGTGACGGAGGGCTCGTAATGTCGGGGGAGGCGAACGGGCTCAACGACGGCGGCAAGGCGGGCTTTACCGCGCTCTTCATCCGCCGGCCGATCTTCGCGCTCGTCCTCAACACGCTCATCGTCGTCGCGGGCCTTGCCGCCTTCAACGGCGTGGAAATCCGCGAGCTTCCCTCCGTCGACCAGCCCGTAATAAGCGTGACGACCGATTTCGACGGCGCCTCGCCGGAGACGGTCGACCGTGAGTTGACCGATGTCATCGAGGGCGCGGTCTCGCGCGTCCAGGGCATCAAGGACATCTCCTCGCAGTCCTCCTTCGGCCGCAGCCGCGTCACGCTGCAGTTCTCCGACACGACGGACGTGAACCAGGCCGCGAACGACGTGCGCGATGCGCTCGGCCGCGTGTCGAACCAGATCCCCGACGGCGCCGACGAGCCGCGCGTCGTAAAAGCCGATGCCGACAGCCAGCCGATCATGCGGCTTGCGCTGACCTCCGACACGCAGTCGCTCGAAGACCTGACGCTGCTCGCCGAAAACGAGATCACCGACCGTCTCGCCTCCGTCGAGGGGGTTGCCGACGTCGCCGTCTACGGCGACCAGGAGAAGATCTTCCGCGTCGACGTGGACCAGGCGAAGCTCGCCGCGCGCGGCCTGACGGTCGCGGACCTGCGCAACACGCTGGCGACCGCCGCCTTCGACGTGCCGGCCGGCTCGCTGAAAAGCCAGAGCCAGGACATTACCGTGCGCGCGACGGCGGACCTTGCCACGCCCGCCGATTTCGAGAACCTCATCCTGAAGAACCGCGTGCGCCTCGGCGACGTCGCCATGGTGACCATGGGGCCGGACGAGGGCTCGACCGCGCTGCGCTCCAACGGGCGGCAGGGCATCGGGCTTGGCGTCGTGCGCCAGGCGCAGTCCAACACGCTCGACATTTCCGAGGGCGTGAAGCAGATGGTGGCGCGGCTCGGCAGCGTCCTGCCGGAGGGTACCGAGCTTAAGATCACCAGCGACGACGCCGTCTTCATCGACGGCGCCATCCATGAGGTGGAGATCGCGCTCGTCGTCGCCGTGCTGATCGTGACGCTCGTCATCTACCTTTTCCTGCTCGACTGGCGGGCGACGCTGATCCCGACGATCAGCATGCCGATCGCGCTGATCGGCACGATCGCGGCCATCTACATGGCGGGCTTTTCCGTCAACATCCTCACGCTGCTCGCCATCGTTCTTGCGACGGGCCTTGTGGTGGACGACGCCATCGTGGTGCTGGAGAACATCGTGCGCCGCCGTGCCGAGGGCCTGAAGCCGCGCGCCGCGGCGATCCTCGGCACGCTCGAAGTGTTCTTCGCCGTCATCGCGACGACCGCGACGCTGGCCGCCGTCTTCGTGCCGCTCTCCTTCCTGCCGGGGCAGGCCGGCCGGCTGTTCCGCGAATTCGGCTTCGTGCTGGCCTTCGCCGTGCTGCTCTCCTCCTTCGTGGCGTTGACGCTCTGTCCGATGCTGGCCTCGCGCCTCCTGACCAAGGAGGTGAAACACGAGCACACCGGTATTCTCGCCCGTATCGGCGCGGTCGCCTCGCGCTTCTACCGCTCCACGCTGAGCGCCTGCCTCGGCGCGCCGCTGATCGTCTTCATGGTGGCGCTGCTGTTTACCGCCGCCGGCGCGACCTCCTTCTTCACCATCAAGTCGGAGCTGACGCCGAGCGAGGACCGGTCGATGGTGATGCTGCGCGTCAACGCCCCGCAGGGCGTGTCGCTGGAATATGCACAGGACCAGATGAAGCTGATCGAGAACAAGCTTCGCCCGCTCTATGACGACGGCGAGATCGTCAACGTCTTCTCCATTTCGGGGCAGGGCGGTTCGACGAACAGCGGCTTCATGGTGCTGACGCTTGCGCCATGGGCCGAGCGCGACCGCACGCAGCAGGAGATCGTGCAGGATATCAACGCGGCGGTGGCGACCGTGCCCTCCGTGCGCGCCTTCGCCATGCAGCCGAACAGCCTCGGCATTCGCGGCGCCGGAAACGGCTTGCAGGTCGCGCTCGTCGGCAACGACTATACCAAGCTCGGCAATGCGGCGGCCGAACTGGTGCGCAAGATCGAGGACAGCGGCCGCTTCCAGAACGTTCGCCTCAACTACGAGGCCAACCAGGCGCAGCTTTCCGTGACCGTGGACCGGGAGCGAGCCGCCGATCTCGGCATCGACATCACCGGCCTTTCGGCGGCCTTGCAGGCCATGCTGGAGGGCACCAGCGTCGTCGACGTCTATGTCGAGGGGCAGTCCTATCCGGTCAAGCTGTCCTCCACCACCGCGCCGATCAACGACCCGATGGACCTGGAGAACATCTTCCTGAAGACCGGCGACGGCAAGATCGTGCCGATGTCCTCCATCGCGACGCTCGAGGAGAAGGCCGTCGCGCCGCAGCTCTCGCGCGAGCAGCAGCTTCGCGCTGTCTCGCTCTCCGCCGGCCTCAAGGACGGCCTTGCGCTGGGCGATGCGCTCGCCATGGTGCAGGAGATGGCCGAGCCGCTGCTGCCGGAGGGATCGCGCCTGATGCCGATGGCAGAGGCTGCGACCCTGCAGGAGAATTCGAGCGGCCTCATCGTCACCTTCGGCTTCGCCATCGCCATCATCTTCCTGGTGCTGGCGGCGCAGTTCGAGAGCTTCGTCAGTGCTGTCATCATCATGGTGACGGTGCCGCTCGGCCTTGCCTGCGCCGTGTTCGCGATGATCCTGACGGGGACGACGCTCAACATCTACAGCCAGATCGGCCTCGTGCTGCTCGTCGGCATCATGGCCAAGAACGGCATCCTCATCGTCGAATTCGCCAACCAGCTCCGCGACCGCGGGCAGGATATCCGCAGCGCCATCGAGAACGCCTCGAACATCCGCCTGCGTCCCGTCCTCATGACGATGATCGCCACCGTCGTCGGCGCGGTGCCGCTGGTGCTGGCGAGCGGCGCGGGCGCCGAGGCGCGCGTCTCGCTCGGCTGGGTGCTGGTCGGGGGCCTCGGCCTTGCGACGGTCGTGACGCTCTACCTGACGCCGGTCGCCTATCTGGTGATCGCCCGCTTCACCAGCCCGCATGCAGACGAGGAACGGCGCCTCGCCGCCGAATTGCAGCATGCCGAGACCCTTGCCCTTGCCCGGCGGGAGGACGAGGCCCTGCCGCAGGCGGCGGAGTGACCTTCGCCGCTTCCGGCCGGAAATGCTGATGACGACCCGATATTGCTTCTGGACAGCCGGGCGCCAATTTGCACAGTAGCGCCTCACGGATAGTGAGGTTTGAACCATGGCATTGGCGGATATCAGGAGCGGCGCGCGCAACGAAAAAGGCATCGCGGAGGCGCTGCCGCGCCTTGCCGAGCGCTTCGGGTCGCGCTTCCAGACGGGCGAGGCTATCCGCGCCCAGCACGCGCACACCACGACCTATATCCCCGCCCAGCTTCCCGATGGCGTCGTCTTCGTGGAAAATGCCGCGGAGGTGCAGGCGGTGGTCGGGCTCTGCGCGGAGCTGAAGGTGCCGGTCATCCCCTTCGGAACGGGCTCGTCACTGGAGGGGCAGGTGAATGCGCCGCAGGGCGGAATCTCCATCGATTTCAGCGGTATGAAGCGCGTGCTGGAGGTGAATGCCGAGGACCTCGATTGCACCGTCGAGCCGGGCATCACCCGCGAGGAATTGAACACCTACCTGCGCGACACCGGCCTCTTCTTCCCGATCGATCCCGGCGCCAACGCCTCGATCGGCGGCATGGCGTCCACGCGGGCGTCCGGCACTAATGCCGTGCGCTACGGCACGATGAAGGACAATGTGCTGGCCGTGACCGCCGTGACGGCGACCGGCGAGGAAATCCGCACCGCCCGCCGGGCGCGCAAATCCTCAGCCGGCTACGATCTCACGCGCCTTTTCGTCGGAGCGGAGGGCACGCTCGGCGTTCTGACCTCGATCACGCTGCGCCTCCAGGGCATTCCCGCGGTCATCGCCGGCGGCATCTGCGGTTTCCCGACGCTGGCGGACGCCTGCAACGCCGTCATCATGACGATCCAGCTTGGCATCCCCGTCGCGCGCATCGAGCTGGTCAATACGCTTCAGATCAAGGCGTGCAACGCCTATTCCGGGTTGACCCTGCCTGAACAGCCGACGCTCTTCGTGGAGTTCCACGGCAACGAGGAGAGCGTTCGCCTGCAATCGCTCGAGTTCGGGGCGATCGCCGCCGAATGCGGCGGCGGCGAGTTCCAGTGGACGGCCGATGCGGAGGAGCGCGCAAAGCTCTGGAAGGCGCGGCACAATGTCTATTGGGCGGCCAAGGGGCTGAGGCCCGGCTACGCGGTCATCGCCACGGATGTCTGCGTGCCCATCTCGCGGCTTGCGGACTGCGTGGCGGAAACGGAGGCCGATATCGACGAGCACGGCCTGCTGGCGCCCATCGTCGGGCATGCCGGCGACGGCAATTTCCATGTCAGCATCGTCTTCGACGACAAGGATCCGCTGCATGTCGAGCAGGTGGAGGCCTTCGTCCTGCGGCTGAACGCCCGCGCGCTCGCCATGGACGGCACCTGCACCGGGGAGCATGGCATCGGGCAGGGCAAGCAGGCCTTCCTGCCGGGCGAACTCGGCGGCTCAGTCACGCTCATGCAGCAGATCAAGCGGGCGCTCGACCCGGACAACATTCTGAACCCCGGCAAGATTTTTTCGACCCTGCCGGGGAATTAGACGTTATCCTTACGGCAATTGAACGAAATTCGAGGCATGCGGCGTGCTTTCTAGGATAATGCTCTTTGTCGGCGGCCTTGTGGTCGTGGCGCTCTTCGTGGCGCTGCTCGCCCCGCTCTTCGTCGACTGGACCAGCTTCCGGCAGGATTTCGAGCGCGAGGCGAGCCGCATCATGGGCCGCACCGTCGTCGTGCACGGCAGCGTCGATGCCCGCCTGATCCCGTTCCCCTCCGTGACGCTGAACGACGTTCGAGTCGGCGCGCCTGAGGACGGCAAGCCGCTGGTCGAGGTGGCGCGCTTCTCCATGGATGCGGAACTGGCGCCCTTCCTTTCCGGCGAGGCGCTGATCTTCGACATGCGCATCGAGGAGCCCAAGGCCCGCATCAAGCTGTTGCGGGACGGCACGCTGGACTGGGCGCGCGGCCGCAAGTCCGCCATTCCCGCCCGCACCGTCATCCTCGAAAACGTCGCCATCACCGGCGGCGAGATCGAATTCGTCGACGAACAGACCGGCCGCACGCGCCATGTCACCGGCCTCGACGCACAAGTCTCGGCAAAATCGCTCGGCGGGCCGTGGCGCATCGACGGGCGCGCGGCGCTCGACGGGGAAAGCGGGGCCTTCCAGCTTGCAAGCGGGCAGGTGGAAAACGATACGCTCTCGCTGCGCGCTCGCATCGTTCCCGACCGGCTGAGCTTTACCGCGGATCTCGAAGGCGCGTTGAAGGTCGTGGATTTCCGTCCGCAATACCAGGGCGGCTTCACGCTTTCCGAAAAGCCGCGCCCGAAGGAGGAAGGGGCGGCCGACCCGCTGCGGGTCGCCGGCAAGTTCGAGCTTTCCAACGAGCGTATCCGCGTTCCCGAATATCGCCTCGAGGCAGGCCCCTTGGACGATCCCTATGTGGTGACGGGCGAGGCGACTCTGGATACCGGCCGCGCGCCGGAATTCCTGCTGATCGCCGATGGCCAGCAGATCGACGTCAGCCGTATCGGCAACAACGGAGAGACCGGCAAGACGGGCCGTAACCCGCAGGTTTCCGCCCGGCAGCGGCTTCAGGCATTGCTGGCGATCGCCGCCGACATTCCGATCCCGCAGGTGCCGGGGCGCGCCAGCCTCTTCCTGCCGGCCGTGGTGGTTGGCGATACGACCGTTCGGGAAATCCGCCTCGACGTGAAGCCGGACGGCGACAGCTGGCGCATCGACCGGGCCGATGCCCTGCTGCCCGGCCGCACGGCGCTGGAGGCGAAGGGTCGGCTGACGTTGCGGGAAAACCGCGGTTTCGTCGGCAATCTCCTGGTCGCCTCCAACCAGCCATCGGGCCTTGCGACCTGGCTTGCCGGTTCCGTCGATCCGCAGATACGCAAGTTAAAGACGGCGGGCTTTTCCGCCGAGGTGAACCTGACGGACGAGTTGCAGCGTTTCGAGAACCTCGAGATCGCCATCGGCGGCGCCTCGCTGAACGGCCGGCTGGAGCGAGAATCCCGCGTCGGCACCGCCCCTACGCTTTCACTGCAATTGCGCGGCAACGAGGTGGAGCTGGAATCGCTTCAGGCCCTCACCGGCCTCGTGGCGGGCGATACGTCGCTTTCCACCGTGCTCAGCCATTCGATCGCGCTGGACATGAAGGCGGATCGCCTTCTGGCTTTCGGCGAAAGCGCCGAGGGCGTCACCGCCGCGCTTTCGATGAAGGACGGCATCCTGACGCTGAGCCGTCTCAACATCGCTTCGCTGGAGGGCGCGGCGTTGTCGGCCAGCGGCACGATCGGCGGCTCGATTGTCGAGCCGAGCGCCGGGCTCGACATGACGCTCAAGGCTGCGGAGATGCGGCCGGTCGCCGACCTCATGGCGCGGCATCTGCCCGCCCATCCGCTGCTGTCCCGTTTCGTCGCCAATGCCGGCTACTACGACAATGCCGACCTTACCGTGCGGGCCGCCTTCTCCGGCGAGGAGGAAAGCCCGGCGACCTTCACGCTAGAAGGTCCCGTCAACGACGGGCGGATAGATCTGAAACTGTCGGCGCCGACGCTTGCAAAACTCCTGCAAGGCGGCAATTTCGACCTCGAAGGCACCATCGCCAATCCGCAGTCCGTGGTGCTCGCGGGGCAGATCGGGCTCGATCCGCTGCCCTTCGATGCCGATCCGGACGGCAGCGTCACGTTCCATGTCAGCCAGCCGCGGCGTGGCCTTGCCGATGTCTCCGCGTCCTTTGCCGCCGGCAGCACGTCGATCACCGCGAAGGGCACGGCAGTTCTCTCGGCCGAGAATTTCCTCTCGGGCTTGCTCGCCCTGAAGGCGAGAAGCGACGATATCGAACCCTACCTGATGATGAACGGCATTGCCGTGCCGCAGGCCGGCGCCGGCCTTCCGGTCGTCCTGCAGGCCTCGCTCGCGACGAGCGCCGAGGCGATCGCGATCACCGGCATCGTGGGCGAAGCGGATCGTAATGCCTTTTCGGGGAACCTGACGCTGGACCGGACGGCGCCGACGCTCAAGGGCACCGGCGCGCTGCGTTTCGACACGGTCGATTTCGGCTTTCTTGCGGAGGCGGTGGCAGGCCCGGTGACCGATGTCGTCGACGGCGGCTTGAACGCCGCGCCGCTCACGCAGCCGCTTCAGGAAGCCGCCGATATTTCCGTCGCGCTGGAGGCTGCGTCCTTCTGGCCCGGCCTCTACGGCGCCGTCGAGGGCTTCAAGGGCAATCTCGTGTGGAAGGGCGGCGAACTGACCTTGACGGATATGGCCGGCGACTGGCTCGGCGGCAGGCTTTCGGGCCGCCTCAAGGTTGCCAATGCGGACGAGAACGGACTGTTCGAGGCGCGTGCCGAACTTGCGGGGGCCGACCTGTCGAAGGTCGTCTGGACTGGCCCCGGCGGCGCGGTGGCCGCGGGCAGGGCGGATGTGACGCTTGCCGTCGACGCTTCCGGCAAGAGCGTGCGCGCCATGGTCGAGGGAGCGAGCGGTTCGGGCGAGGCGCTGGTGTCGGATTTCGCCATCCGCGGGCTCGATACCGGCGCGCTGCCCACGCTGCTGGCTGAGGCCGATCGCCTGGAAGGCGACATCACGCCGGAGCGCGTGGCCGGTTTTGCGGCGGACGCCATTTTGAAAGGCGAGGCGGTGCTGGGCAAGGCGCATATTCCTTTCGCCCTGGCCGGCGGCAAGTTGCGCATCCAGAGCGTGACGGCGGAGGACGGCAGGGCCGCGCTGTCGGGCGATGCGGATGTCGATCTCGCCAACGACACGATGACGGGGCGGCTTTCCGTGACCTACAAGGCAGGTGAGGAGGCGCTGGCCGGCGCGGAGCCGGAAGTGGCGCTCGCCTATCGCGGCCTCGTCGAGGCGCCTGGTGTCGAACTCGACGTGCAGCCGCTTGCTAACTACCTGTCGCTGCGGCGTTTCGAAACCGAACGGCGGCGTGTGGAGACATTGCAGGCGAACGTGCTGGAAAAGCAGCGCCTGCGGCGGGAGGCCGCCCTCTATCGGTCGCGTACGGAAGCCCGTGCGGCGCTTGCCGAGGCCACGCGCCTGCAGATGGAGGAGGAACAGCGCCGCCGTGCGGAGGCGCGCGAACGCGCCGAGATGGATCGTACCGTGCGCGAGGCGGAAGAGGCGGAGCGCGCCAAGCGCAAGGCCGCCGATGACGCCCGCCTGCTTTTGGAAGCGCAGGAGGAAGCGCGCCGGCTTGCGGAGCAGCGCGCGGCGGAGGAAGCCCGTAAGGCGGAGGAGGAGGCGAAGCGCCGCCGCCTGCCGGCCTCGCCCGAAGAGGGTGTCGAGCAGGGCGGCGAACTGCCGCCCGTTGATAGCGGGCAGAACCTGAATTTCGACACGCTTCCCGGCGTCAACTGACCGGTTCGGCGTCGAGTTTCCGTTTCAGCCAGTCCAGCACGAAGAGGCGCAGGGCCGAGGAGAGATTGCCCTCGACGCCGCGGGCGTCGTCGATCTCGCGCAGGAGCGCGGCGAGCGGCTGGCCGCGTTCGCCGGCAATGGCTTTTAGTTCGTCGTGGAAGGCGGGTTCGAGCGAAAAGCTCGTACGATGGCCGTGCAGCGTCGTGGAATATTTGCGGATCACGCCGATCCTCGCCCATCGATTCCGGTGATTGCCATGGCGATTCCGGTTTTGCCGGCAAGTCCTTGAAGGATCAGTCCTTTGCCTCGTCGGGCCGCTCGATGCGGCCCTGATCGAGCGTCTTTTCCGCCTTCTCGTTGAGGGCGCGCGTCAGGGATTTTTCCGCTTTCGTGCGGCCGAAGGCCACACGGTTCTGCTCGGCCTGCTTCTCCTTGTCGGAGCGCGCCTTCTGCTTGCGGAACTGGCGGAGATTGACGACGTCGCCGCTCATAACCCGGGCTCAGTTCTTCTTGCGGAAGGAATCGAGCGAGACGACCGAGCCACCCTTGTTGTTGTCGTCGCCACCGGTCGGCGGCGTCGGCTCCTCGGCGGGCTCTTCGGCCTTTTCCGCAGCGGCGGGATAGGCGGTGATCTCGGCGGAATGCTCTTCTTCCTCGACGGCCGGCACGTCGAATTCCAGCTCGAAGCTGACGGAAGGATCGTAGAAGCCGCGGATGGCGTTGAACGGGATGACCAGCTTTTCCGGCGTATCGGAGAAGGAGAGGCCGATCTCGAACAGGCTCTCGGTGACCTTCAGGTCCCAGAACTGGTGCTGGATGACGATGGTCATCTGCTCGGCATATTTCGCCTTGAGGTGCTGCGAGATGCGCACGCCGGGCGCGTTGGTCAGGAAGGTGATGAAGAAATGGTGCTCGCCGGGCAGGTGGCCCGTGACCGCTATTTCGGACAGAACCTTGCGAATGACGCTGCGCAGCGCGTCCTGGGCGAGAATGTCGTAGCGAATGTGGTCTAGCGCCATCCGTTCCTGTCTTTCTTCCTGCCTTTATTGTCAGGCATTCTTCGTTCGTCTCATACCTTCCGGCACGAGTCATCTGGCACAGCTATAGACCATTTCAAGGGATTGGAGAAGGTGAAGGCTTCTGTTGCCAGGTGCCTTCGGACCCCGCCTGCCGGTGCGACCCGTCAGGACTTTGAGTGAAGTGTCACACCGCCATTAGGCAGCGAGACGAGCTTCCGCATAGTTGTCGTTTGCAACTACAAGTTTAGCCCGATAACGGTGGTACAATGCCGAGCAAAAAGTCGATCTTTACGCCCTTGTCGATCCTATTTCGCCCCCATCAAAAGCCGGTCCGTCAAGGTCGACCGGTTTTTGGTGGAGGCGCCGGGTACCGCCCCCGGGTCCAATGGGTTTATTACACCGCTCGTTTATTGCCATAGCTGCCGAAGCAGCACTTCACATATAGGCATTCCGGCGTCGCAAGAAAAGGGCTTTGTGACAGCAGTCCGGAATTTCGCTTCGCCTTGCCCGGCGGCCGCCGTGGCGCGTTTGCCCGGAGCTTCGTAATTTTCAAGCAGAGCGGGATCGCCGAAGTAATGGGCGAAAAGAGCGGGCGGGGCACGGTGCGGATCGAAATCGCGCCCGAACATAGTTCGCGACGGGTGGAGCATCTATTAAGTGCTTGACTTGCCGCCGCGCCATGAAAAACATGGCGGGACGGCAGGTCTCCATGACGGTGACGGCCGATTGACCGTAGAGGAGACACCATGACCGACTATCTCGCAGATGTCCGCAAGTATGACAGCGGTGCCGACGAGGCCATCGTCAAGAAGATCGTGAGCCATCTCGGCATCGCGCTGCGCAACCGCGACTCCTCGCTGGTCTCCTGCTCCGATCCCGAAGAGCTGAACCGCGTGAAGGAAAAGTGGTGCGGCAAGAAATTCGGCATCACGGGCGATGCCGCCGACAAGGCCGTCGAATCCGTCTGCAAGGCAATGGCCGACGACCGCACCAAGTCGCGCGTCACCTTCTACTATCTCACCGCCAAGGAACTCGGAAAGCTCGGCGCGCTCGCCTGAGGAAAGCCGGGACAATCCCATTTCATGCTTTGGCCGCCGCCGCTCTCGCTCTAGTATCTCATGCTGGACAACGAATCGGCGGCGACCATGCAGCAATATCTCGACCTTCTCGCCCATGTGATGGAAAACGGCTCCGATCGAGGAGACCGCACGGGCACGGGCACGCGCGGCGTTTTCGGCTACCAGATGCGCTTCGATCTGTCCGAGGGCTTTCCGGTCCTGACCACCAAGAAGCTGCACCTGCGCTCCATCATCCATGAACTGCTGTGGTTCCTGAAGGGCGACACGAACATCGCCTACCTGCACGAGAACGGCGTCACCATCTGGGACGAATGGGCCGACGAAAACGGCGAGCTCGGCCCGGTCTACGGCTACCAGTGGCGCTCCTGGCCGACCCATGACGGGCGCCATCTCGACCAGATCGTCGCCGTCCTCGACAGCATCAGGAACAATCCGAATTCGCGCCGCCATATCGTTTCGGCCTGGAACCCGGCGCTGGTCGACGAGATGGCGCTGCCGCCGTGCCACTGCCTGTTCCAGTTCTACGTGGCGAACGGCAAGCTCTCCTGCCAGCTCTACCAGCGCTCGGCCGACATCTTCCTCGGCGTGCCGTTTAACATCGCCTCCTATGCGCTGCTGACCATGATGGTGGCGCAGGCGACCGGCCTTCAGCCCGGCGATTTCGTGCATACGCTCGGCGATGCGCACATCTATTCCAACCATTTCGAGCAGGCGCGCCTGCAACTGACGCGCAAGCCGAAGCCCTTGCCCTTCATGAAGCTCAATCCGGATGTAAAGGATCTTTTCTCCTTCAAATTCGAGGACTTCACCCTGGTCGGCTATGAAGCCGATTCAAACATCAAGGCGCCGATCGCCGTCTGATATCGGGGACATCCCATGACCAAAGCCAAGATCGTCCTCGTCGTGGCCGTTGCCAACAACGGCGTCATCGGCCGTGACGGCGACCTGCCGTGGCGCCTGCCGTCCGACCTGAAGCGCTTCAAGCAACTGACGCTCGGCAAGCCGGTGCTGATGGGGCGCAAGACCTGGGATTCGATCGGCAGGCCGCTGCCCGGCCGCCCGAACATCGTCATCACCCGCGACATAACCTTCTCCGCGCCCGGCGCGGAGGTCGTCTCCTCGCTGGATGCGGGATTGGAAGCGGCCCGGCGCGCGGCGGAAGAACTCGGCGTGGACGAGATCTGCGTCATCGGCGGCGGGCAGATCTACGCCCAGGTCTTCGACCGCGCCGACGTGCTGCACGTCACCCATGTCGCCGCGGAGGTCGAGGGCGACACGCGCTTCCCGGCGATCGATCCGGCGCTTTTCGATAAGGTGCTTGAGGAGCCCATTCCCCGGGGCGAGAAGGACAGCCATGCCATGCGCTTCGTCACCTGGCAGCGAAAGACGGCCGGCTGACCGTCAAATCGTATCGATCACGAACTATTTTGCCGCACGGGCGTGCAACCTCTCGCGGATTTGTTGAAAGGTGCCGGAGGGATACCTATAACGGGTTCACTTCGTGTATCTCGGCTAAATAAGCTGCGAGCGCGACCCACGGGGATTTGAAAGAAAGAGGTATTGATGCCCTGGAGCAATCAGAACGGCGGCGGCGGCCCTTGGGGCGGCGGTGGCGGCGGCGGTGGAAACAATCAAGGACCGTGGGGGCAGGGACCGAACCGCCCGCGCGGCGGTGGCGGCAGCAATGGCGGCCCACCGGATCTTGAGGAAATCATCCGGCGCGGCCAGAACCAGCTCAAGAACGTCATGCCCGGCGGCATCAACGGCGGCGTGGTGGTCATCGCGCTGCTGCTCATCGGCGTCTTCTGGCTGATGAATTCCATCTATACCGTCCAGCCGGACGAGCGCGGCGTCGAACTGCGCTTCGGCAAGCCGAAGCAGGAAGTCTCCATGCCCGGCCTGCATTTCCACTTTTGGCCGCTGGAGACCGTCGAACTCGTCAAGATCACCGAGCAGCAGCAGAATATCGGCCGCCGCACCGCAGCCTCGACCTCCGACAGCTCCGGCCTGATGCTGACGGGCGACCAGAACATCGTCAACGTGCAGTTCTCGGTGCTCTACTCGGTCAGCGACCCGCAGGCCTACCTCTTCAATCTCGAATATCCGGCCGAGACGCTGCAGCAGGTCTCCGAGAGCGCCATGCGCGAAGTCGTCGGCCGCCGTCCGGCGCAGGACATCTTCCGCGACAACCGCCAGGCGATCGCCGAAGGCGTGAAGACGACGATCCAGGCCACCATGGATGCCTATGGCGCCGGTATCTCGATCAACACGGTCGCCATCGAGGACGCGGCGCCGCCGCGTGAAGTGGCCGATGCGTTCGACGAAGTGCAGCGCGCCGAGCAGGACGAAGACCGCTTCCTCGAGGAAGCCAACCAGTATGCCAACCAGAAGCTCGGCCTTGCCCGCGGTCAGGCCGCGCAGGTCCGCGAAGAGGCAGCCGCCTACAAGGATCGCGTCGTGAAGGAAGCCGAAGGTGAGGCCGCGCGCTTCCTGTCGGTCTACGAACAGTACAAGCTCGCGCCCGACGTCACCCGCAAGCGTCTCTTCCTCGAAACGATGGAAGGCGTGATGAAGAACTCGAAGAAGGTCATCATCGACGAGAAGCAGGGCGGACAGGGCGTCGTTCCCTTCCTGCCGCTCAACGAACTCGGCCGTGCCACGACCCAGCAGCAGCAGAGCACGGGAGGCACTCAGTAATGGGCAACCGTATACCAGCCATTCTGATCGCCGTCGGCGTTCTCCTCTTCATCGCCTATTCTTCGGTGTTCGTCGTCAACGAGCGCCAGCAGGCGATTGTCATCCGCTTCGGCCAGATCCAGGACGTCAAGACCGAACCGGGCCTCTACTTCAAGCTGCCCTTCGGCTTCATGGATGCCGACAGCGTCCAGTACATCCAGGACCAGGCGCTGCGCTTCGACCTCGACGACATCCGCGTCCAGGTCTCGGGCGGCAAGTTCTACGAAGTGGATGCGTTCGTGGTCTACAAGATCACCGATGCGCGCCGCTTCCGCGAAGCCGTCTCGGGTGACCGGGAATCGGCGGAATCGCGCCTGCGCACCCGTCTCGACGCGGCGCTGCGCCGTGTCTACGGTCTGCGCGGCTTCGAATCCGCTCTTTCTGAAGAGCGCGCCTCGATGATGCGCGAAGTGCGCGGTGAGCTGACCAACGATGCGTCGAACCTCGGCCTGACGATCTCGGACGTGCGCATCCGCCGCACGGACCTCACGCAGGAAGTCTCGCAGCAGACCTTCGAGCGCATGAAGGCCGAGCGTCTTGCCGAAGCCGAACTCATCCGCGCCCGCGGTAACGAGGCGGGCCAGCGCCGCCGCGCCATCGCCGACCGCCAGGTCGTCGAATTCCTGGCGGCCGCGCAGCGCGACTCGGAAATCCTGCGAGGCGAGGGTGAAGGCGAGCGCAACCGCGTCTTCGGCGAAGCCTTCTCGCAGGACCCGGCCTTCTTCGACTTCTACCGGTCGATGAGCGCCTACCGGGATGCGATGTCCGGGACGTCCGATACCACGCTGGTCCTCTCGCCGCAGTCGGAGTTCTTCCGCTTCTTCGAGGATGCGGCCGGCGCTGCCCCCGCGACCTCGGGCGCGACGAACGGCACGGCTACGACGCCGTCGACCGCAAACTGAGAACGCCATGTCCGATTTCCTGACGGGGATCGCGTTCTTCCTGATCATCGAGGGGCTGGTGTACGCACTGGCCCCTTCGGTTTTGAAGCGCATGGCGGAAATGCTGCCGCAGATTCCGGAAACGCAACTGCGCACCTCCGGCCTCGTTGCCGTCGCGCTCGGCGTGCTCATGGTCTGGTTCATCCGCGGCATGTGAGCCCGGCCCTTGCGAGCGGCCGCGAAGACGGGCAAGACTTCACAACAATTCGCGTGGCGGACTGATTTTTGCCGTATCCGCGGCAAACACTCGCCAAGACAGCCAGCACAAGAGGATGCCGAACATGGCTTTGAAGATGAGGTCCAGCGTTGCCCATGCGGCACTCGCGCTCGCGATGAGTTTTTCGCTGGTCGCGGGAGGACCGTTCGCCGTTCCGGCCGCCGCGCAGGGCAAGCCCGGCGCGGGCCCGGAGTCGGTCGCCGACCTTGCGGAAGGCCTGCTGGATGCCGTGGTGAACATTTCCACCTCGCAGAACGTCAAGAGCGACGACAAGGCGCCCATTCCGCAGGTGCCGGAAGGCTCGCCCTTCCAGGATTTCTTCGACGAATTCTTCAAGGGCGAGGGCGGTGAGGGCTCGAACCAGCCGCAGACCGTCAATTCGCTCGGCTCGGGCTTCGTCATCGACCCCACGGGCTTCATCGCCACGAACAACCACGTCATCGAGGGCGCGGACGATATCGAGGTGAATTTCGCCAACGGCTCCAAGTTGAAGGCCAAGCTCGTCGGCACTGACCCGAAGACTGACCTCGCGCTCTTGAAGGTGGAGCCGAAATCGCCGCTGAAGGCCGTGCCGTTCGGCGATTCCCGCACCATGCGCATCGGCGACTGGGTGATGGCGATCGGCAATCCATTCGGCCTCGGCGGTTCGGTGACTGTCGGCATCATCTCGGCGCGCGGCCGCAACATCAATGCCGGGCCCTACGACAACTTCATCCAGACGGACGCCGCCATCAACCGCGGCAATTCCGGCGGCCCGCTGTTCAACATGAAGGGCGAGGTCATCGGCATCAACACGGCGATCATCTCGCCCTCCGGCGGTTCGATCGGCATCGGCTTCTCCGTGCCGACGGAACTGGCGCAGAACATCTTCCTGCAGCTTCGCGATTTCGGCGAGACGCGGCGCGGCTGGCTCGGCGTGCGCATCCAGCCGGTCAGCGATGACATTGCCGAAAGCCTCGGCATGAGCGAGGCCAAGGGTGCGCTCGTCGCTGGCATCATCAAGGGCGGGCCGGTCGACAACGGCTCGATCGAGACCGGCGACGTGATCATCCGTTTCGACGGCAAGGATGTCGACGAGATGCGCGATCTGCCGCGCGTCGTCGCCGAAAGCCCGGTTGGCAAGGCCGTCGATGTCGTGCTCCTGCGCAACGGCAAGGAGATGACCGTCAAGGTCACACTCGGCCGGCTCGAGGACGGCGAGAAGGAGGCGGATGCCGAGGAAGAGGTGACGCAGGACGAAGGCACGACGGACGAGGGGACCGCGCCCGAGACCGGCGGCGAGGCCGAACCGACCAAGGCCGATCTGGTGCTCGGCATGGGCATCGGCGACCTCGACGAGGAAGCGCGCAAGACCTTCGAGATCGCCGAAAGCATCAAGGGCGTGGTGATCACCGAGGTCGCGCCGGATTCGGCCGCCGCCGAACGCGGCATCGTGCCGGGCGACGTCATCGTCGAGATCGGCCAGGAGGCGGTGACGACGGCGGATGAGGTGAAGACCCGCGTCGCCAAGCTCAAGTCGGAGGATCGGCGCAACGCGCTGATGATGATCGCCAACCACACCGGCGCGCTGCGCTACATCACCGTGCGCATCGACTGACGGAAAGCCGAGTCCCTTCAGGGGCTTGCCGGTGGTTTTCGAGAAAATGAATCGGGCCGCTGGAGCTTTGCTTCAGCGGCCTTTTTGCTGCCAGGCGGCGCGGTCGATCGTGTAGAGCACGTGCCGGCGAAGCTCGGCGCGGGCATCGTCGATGCCGGGCATGTCGAAGTCGCGTCCAGTATCGAGCATGCCGATGCGTCGCATGACGGCGACGGAGCGCGTGTTGCCGGCGACGGCGAAGGAGACGATTTCGTCGAGCCCTTTTTCGTCGAAGCCGAATTCCAGCAGCTTTTCTGCCGCCTCGGTTATGTAGCCGTGGCCCCAGTACCGGCGGGCCAGCCGCCAGCCGATCTCGACGCTGCCGTCAGCAACGTAAGGCTCCTGCCTGGTCGTGCGCGAGAGACCGCAGAAGCCCATAGCTGTGTCCGTCTCGCGGTCAGCGAGGGCGAAGAAGCCGAGGCCGGTCTGCTTGATGACGCCGCGGATGCGATCGAACAATTCGTCCGACTGGGCACGCGTCCGCAGGAACGGGAAGAATTCCATGACAACAGGATCGGAATTGATTTCGTGGAAAAGGTCCCGGTCCTTTTCTTCCCAATTGCGCAGGATGAGGCGTGGGGTCGTGGCGACGATCATTCGGGCGTCACGAAATCCGATTTGCGGTAGCCTTGCAGGTAGAGCAGGGCGGTGAGGTCGCCGTGGTCGATGCGGATCTTTGCCTCCGCCGCGACGGCGGGCTTGGCGTGCAGCGCGACGCCGGCGCCCGAAAGGTGCAGCATGCCGAGATCGTTGGCGCCGTCGCCGACCGCCATGGCCTCTTCCGGCGTGATGCCGAGCCGTTCGGAAATCTCGACCAGCGCATCCACCTTGGCCTGCTTGCCGAGGATCGGCTCGGCGACCTCGCCGGTGAGCCTGCCGTCGGCGTCGAGCAGCAGGTTGGCGCGGTTCTCGTCGAAGCCGAGCGTCGCGGCGATGCGGCTGGTGAAGACGGTGAAGCCGCCGGAGACGAGGGCGGTGTAGTAGCCTTTCGCCTTCATCGTCGCGACCAGTTCCTTGCCGCCTGCCGTCAGCGTGATGCGCTTGGCGATGACCTCGTCGATGACGGAGACCGGCAGGCCCTTCAGCAAGGCGACACGCTCGCGGAGCGCTGGCTCGAAGGCGATCTCGCCGTTCATGGCGCGCGCGGTGATCGTCGCGACCTTGTCCTTGAGCCCGACTTCGGCGGCAAGCTCGTCGATGCATTCCTGGCCGATCATCGTCGAATCCATGTCGGCGATCAGCAGCTTCTTGCGCCGCGTCTCTGCCTCCTGAATGGCGAGATCGATCGGTGCGTTGCCGATGGCGGCAAGGATCGTGTCGCGCGCGGCCGCAAGGTCGGTGTCGTCGCGCAGCGCGATGTCGCAGGCGATGCCGTCGGCAAGCCAATAGAGGCCGGAGGCCCTGACCGCGTCGGCGGCCTTTTCGGCGATGTCGGCGGTCAGAACAGGATTTGACGGATTGGCGACAAGCGTGGCAACGAAAGCCATGATGAGAAACCTTGATCGAAAGCGGGACGCGATCCTGATAACGGGCCCGACGGCGAGCGGCAAGTCCGCACTGGCGGTGCGGCTGGCGCGCGCGCACGACGGCGTGGTGGTCAATGCGGACAGCATGCAGGTCTACGACACGCTCGATATCCTGACGGCGCGTCCACAGCCGGCCGATATGGGCGGAATCGAGCATCGCCTCTACGGCCATGTGCCGGCCGGCGCCGCCTATTCCACCGGCGACTGGCTGCGCGAGGCGACGGCCGTTGTTGCCGAACTGCGTGCGCGGGAAAAGCTTCCGGTCTTCGTCGGCGGCACCGGGCTTTATTTTCGCGCGCTGACGGGCGGCCTGTCGGATATGCCCGCCATTCCCGACGCGGTGCGCGCGCGCATGCGCAGCCGGCTTGCCGCAGAGGGTGCCGAGGCGCTGCATCGGGCGCTTGCCGAACGGGATCCGCAAACGGCGGCGCGGCTCATGCCGGGCGACGGCCAGCGCATCGTGCGGGCGCTCGAAGTGCTGGAGGCGACCGGGAAGTCGATCTCCGCCTTCCAGGCAGCATTGGGGCCGGCGGTCATCGATCCTGACCGGGCGGAAAAGATCGTCGTCCTGCCAGACCGCGCCGTTCTGGCCGCCCGCATCGACCGCCGTTTCGGCATGATGATGCAAGCCGGCGCGGTGGAGGAAGTGAAGGCCCTGCTGGCCCTCGATCTTCCGCCCGCCATGCCGGTGATGAAGGCGATCGGCGTGCCGCAGATCACGGCCATGCTGGCCGGGGAGATGAGCGAAGCGCAGGTCATCGAACGCGGGGCCGCGGCGACGAGGCAATATGCCAAGCGGCAGATGACCTGGTTCCGCAACCAGCTCGACGAGACCTGGCGGCGGATCGATCCGCTGGTTGAGGTTTAAAGCATGTCTCCCGAAGAGCGAATCTGAAAGATCGCGACGCGCTTTAGCGCCGGATCAGGCTGCTGAGGGGCTTCTTGAGAAGCTGCTCGCGGATGGAGCCTTCGCGGCGCGGCTCCTGCTGCTCGCCGAAGGCGGGCGCGGGGCGCGACGGCTGGTGGTAGGGATCGGGAGCGGGGCGCTGCGGCTCGGCGAGCTCGCGGCGGATCGTCTCGAAACGTTCCTGCGTCGAGGGCTGGTAGGCTCCCTGCGCGCCGGGCAGCATGTCCGGGCGGTAGGGCTCGTGCACGGACGCCGGCCGCGTGTCGGACGCATTGCGCAGCGTCTCGATATAGTCTTCCGCGTCCTCGTAGGGCGCATCCTCGTAGCCGGTCGACAACGGGGTGCTCTGCGCGGCGATGTAGGAATTCTGGAAGCCGGAAATGTCCGGGCCCGAGACCGCCCGCATGCGCGAGACGATGGAGCGCAGGTCCACGCTTTGCGGCGTGTCCTCGCTCATTGCAACGACGGCCGTCCCGTTTGCCTTCGGCAGGCGGTTCTCCTCGACGCGGGAGAAGCGCATGCGCATCGGCACGGCGACGGCCTCGCCGAAGGCGATCGCCTCGCCGTTGCCGATCGAGGATATGAAGCTCGTCGTCGAGGAGGAGGAGTTCGGGATCGCCGAGCGGATGATCTCCTGGTCGTGGTCGTTGGCAAGGCGCATGGCGAAGATCGTCGAGCATTGCGACAGGATCGTCGGATCGAGTTCGCCGGGGCGCTGGGTGATGATGCCGAGCGAGACGCCGTATTTGCGGCCTTCCTTGGCGATGCGGGCGATGGCCTGACGCGTCGGCGTGAAGCCGAGCTTCGGATCGGCCGGCACGTAGCGGTGCGCCTCTTCGCAGACGACCAGCATATGCACGCCGCCATTGCTCCACAGACCGATCTCGAAGGCCATGCGGCAGAGCACGGAGGCGACCGAATTGACGACCTCCGAGGGAATGCCGGCGAGCTGGAAGGTCGTCACCGGCCGGCCGTCGCCCGGAATGCGGAAGATGCGGGCGATCGTGTCGAGGATCGTGTCGGTGATCGTGTTGGAGGAGAACATGAAGTGGTAGCGCGGGTCGTTGATCGCCGACATGATCTTGACCTTGAGCGAGCGCAAATGCGGCTTCTCCGCCCGGCCTTCCAGGCGTCCGATGCGCTCGTCGACCAGGGCCAGCAGGTCCGCGATACGGAACGGGACAGGCGTGTCGGCGGTGATCGAGCTTTTCTCGCTCGTCCGCCGCATCAGCCCGTTTTCCGTCGACCCTCGGAAGGCGCGTTTGGCTTCGGGAATGAGGTCGCGCAGGATGTCCATTTCCTCGGCGACGGGTGGGCGACCGCGGAAGACGACTTCGGCGAACTCCTCCAGCCTGAACAGCCAGAACGGCAGGTCCAGCGTATCGGTGTCGATGACGACCGCCAGATCACCAAAGGCGGCCGCGAATTCGTTGTGCGGATCGAGGATGAGCACGCGCAGCTTGGGATCGGACTGGATCGCCTTGTGCAGCAGGAGGGTCACGGCGGTGGACTTGCCGACGCCCGTCGTGCCGACGATGGCGAAATGCTTCTCCAGCATGGACGGGACGTGAATCGTGGCGTCGAGGCTTTCGTCCTGCGTCAGCTTGCCGATGGTGCAGACGTCGTTCTTGCCGCTGTCGTAGACCTTGGCGAGATCGGACGCGCGGATGCGGTGGGCGATGGCGCCGAGATGCGGATAGTCGGTGATCCCTGCGGAAAACTCCTCGCGTCCGTCGGCGCCGACATGAACCTCGCCCAGGAGTTCGACCTCGACGCGAAAGATCGTGTCGCGGTTTTCCGACCAGTTCTGCTGGTCGGTGGACATGGCGTAGACGAGGGCGACGACGCGGTTGCGGCCGACGGAAATGGAAATGAGCCGGCCGACGGCCCAGAGTTCGGTGAGTGCCGTCTGCCCGCCTTCGGCGATCGCGCTGATGGTGGCGCGCGAGCCGCTGCACGCGACGACGCGGCCGAGCAGCCGGTTCCCGGCCGCCACGCCGTCCCGGCGCTCCTGTTCGCCGGCCGCCATGGAACTCTGAAGGTCATTGTTGAGCAATCACGGCACTCCTTGCCATCAACCTCAACCTTACCGGGAGCCGCTTAATAAGACGTTTCGGGTTGAGCCAGCTTCCGGCCGCCGCTTGCCGACGCGGGCCGAAACCGTGCCGTTTCGAAACAACCGGAAAAGCGTTGACGCGCCGCGCCTTTGTGGCTAACAATCCGCCCCATGAAAAATCTGACTTCTATTATTCTTGTGGTGGGAACGCGCATGGGCAGGGTGGTGTAACCATCCGGCGAAAGCACCCATGCGCGGTAAGCAGGCTCCTCCAGGGGGCCTTTTTTTATGCCCAGAAATTCGATAATCACCCGAAATGCAAAAAGAGACGGACGGAAATCCGATGAGCGGAACAGAAAATCAGATGACGGGCGCCGAAATTGTCTTGCAGGCCCTGAAAGACAATGGCGTCGAACATATCTTCGGCTATCCGGGCGGTGCCGTCCTGCCGATCTATGACGAGATCTTCCAGCAGGACGACATCGAGCACATCCTCGTGCGTCACGAGCAGGGCGCCGGCCACATGGCCGAAGGCTACGCCCGCTCCACCGGCAAGGTCGGCGTCATGCTCGTCACCTCCGGCCCGGGCGCGACGAATGCCGTCACGCCGCTGCAGGATGCCCTGATGGATTCCATCCCGCTCGTCTGCCTCACCGGTCAGGTTCCGACCACGCTCATCGGTTCGGATGCCTTCCAGGAATGCGATACGGTCGGCATCACGCGCCCCTGCACCAAGCACAACTGGCTGGTCAAGGACGTCAACGACCTTGCCCGCATCATCCATGAGGCTTTCCGCGTCGCCCAGTCCGGCCGTCCCGGCCCGGTCGTCGTCGATATCCCGAAGGACGTGCAGTTCGCGACCGGCACCTATACGCCGCCGTCCGCCGCACCGATCCAGAAGAGCTACCAGCCGAAGATTTCCGGCGATGCCCGCATGATAGAGGCCGCTGTCAGCCTGATGAAGACAGCCCGCCGGCCGGTCATCTATTCGGGCGGCGGCGTCGTCAATTCCGGCCCGGAGGCCTCCCGGCTGCTGCGCGAGCTGGTCGAGATCACCGGCTTCCCGATCACCTCCACGCTCATGGGCCTCGGCGCCTATCCGGCCTCCGGCAAGAACTGGCTGGGCATGCTCGGCATGCACGGCTCCTACGAGGCGAACATGGCGATGCACGACTGCGACGTCATGATCTGCGTCGGCGCGCGCTTCGACGACCGCATCACTGGCCGCCTCAACGCCTTCTCGCCGAACTCGAAGAAGATCCACATCGACATCGACCCGTCCTCGATCAACAAGAACGTCCGCGCCGACGTTCCGATCCTGGGCGATGTCGGCAATGTCCTGGAGGACATGGTCCGCCTGTGGCGGGCCGGCGCGAAGGACTACGACAAGGCGATCCATGCCGACTGGTGGACCTCGATCGCCCGGTGGCGTGCGCGCAATTCGTTCGCCTACAAGCCGAGCGACGACGTCATCATGCCGCAATACGCGATCCAGCGCCTCTACGAGCTGACCAAGGACCGCGACACCTACATCACGACGGAAGTCGGCCAGCACCAGATGTGGGCCGCGCAGTTCTACGGCTTCGAGCATCCGAACCGCTGGATGACCTCGGGCGGCCTCGGCACGATGGGCTACGGCTTCCCGGCGGCGATCGGCGTGCAGGTCGCGCATCGCGACAGCCTCGTCATCGATATTGCCGGCGACGCGTCGATCCAGATGTGCATCCAGGAAATGAGCTGTGCCGTGCAGTATAACCTGCCGGTCAAGATCTTCATCCTGAACAACCAGTACATGGGCATGGTGCGCCAGTGGCAGCAGCTGCTGCACGGCAACCGCCTTTCGAACTCCTATACGGAAGCGATGCCGGATTTCGTCAAGCTGGCGGAAGCCTATGGCGGCGTCGGCATCGCCTGCGACAAGCCGGGCGATCTCGACGGCGCCATCCAGGAGATGATCGACGTCAACCGTCCGGTCATCTTCGACTGCCGCGTCGCGAACCTGACGAACTGCTTCCCCATGATCCCGTCGGGCAAGGCGCATAACGAAATGCTGCTGCCCGACGAGGCCACGGACGAAGCGGTCGCCAACGCGATCGACGCCAAGGGCCGCCAGCTCGTTTGATATAAGGTAGAGAACCCATGAACGCACACCTTCAGCCCACGGGCTCCGCCTATTTCATCGCCAAAGAAACGCAGGTCGCGGAGAGCCACACGCTCTCCGTGCTCGTCGACAACGAGCCGGGCGTCCTTGCCCGCGTCATCGGCCTGTTCTCCGGCCGCGGCTACAATATCGAAAGCCTCACGGTCTCCGAGACCGAGCACGAGGCGCACCTGTCGCGCATCACCATCGTGACGCGTGGCACGCCGAGCGTTCTGGAACAGATCAAGTCGCAGCTCGAGCGCATCGTGCCGGTCCACCGGGTGGTCGATCTTACCGTGCGCGCCAAGGTGCTTGGCCAGGAACGACCGATCGAGCGGGAAGTAGCGCTGGTAAAGATCGTCGGCTCCGGCGAGATGCGGCAGGAAACGCTGCGCCTTGCCGATGCCTTCCATGCCAAGGTCGTCGATGCGACCACCGAGCACTTCATCCTGGAGATCACCGGAAAGTCCTCCAAGATCGACCAGTTCGTCGCGATCATGAAGCCGCTCGGCCTCGTGGAAGTATGCCGCACCGGCATCGCCGCGATGAACCGCGGCCCGCAGGGGATGTGAGCACGATCCCCTCATTTTTGTCTGAAAAGGGGCTTTCCGTTTCAGCGGAAAGCCCCTTTTTCATTTCAGATCATCTCCAGCGGCCGCTTGCGGGTCGGCGGCGGGAAGGCTTCGTCGAGAAGGCGCAGGTCTTCCGAGGTGAGGCGGATCTCGGCGGCACGGAAATTCTCGCGCACGCGCTCCGGCGAGCCGGATTTCGGGATGGCGATGACGCCGGCCTTGGTGAGCAGGAAGGCGAGGGCGACCTGGGCGGAGCTGGCATTGTGGATGCGGCCGATCTCCTCCAGCGCCGGATGGCCGATCAGGCGTCCCTCATCGAGCGGCGAATAGGCCATGATGGGAATGCCCTGCACTTGGCTCCAGCGCAGGAGGTCGTATTCGATGCCGCGTCGGGCGAGGTTGTAGAGCACCTGGTTGGCAGAAGGCCGGGCGGGTTCGGCCGCGCCGAGCAGTTCCTTCATGTCGCTTTCATCGAAGTTGGAAACGCCCCAGGCGCCGATCTTACCCTGAGCCTTCAATGTCTCGAAGGCCTCGACGGTCTCGGCGAGCGGATGGCGGCCGCGCCAGTGCAGGAGATAGAGCTCGACGTGGTCGGTACCGAGCCGTTTCAGGCTAGCCTCGCAGGCGGCGATCGTGCCGGCGCGGCTGGCATTGTAGGGCAGCACCTTGCTGACGAGGAAGACCTCGTCGCGCCGGCCCCGGATCGCTTCTCCCACGACCTCCTCCGCCCCACCGTCGGCATACATTTCCGCCGTGTCGACGACCGTCATGCCGAGGTCGAGCCCCGCCCTGAGGCTTGCGGCTTCCTCGGCGGGGGAAGCCTCGCCTTCGCCCATGTGCCAGGTGCCGAGGCCGAGCGCCGGCACCTGCCGTCCGCCGGGAAGGGTCACTGCCGGTAGTTCCGCTTTCATGCTATGCTCCCGTCTGCATGCGCCATGCATCCTTTTCGAATTGTCTGCATGACAAGAATTGGCTGGCCGTTGCCTAGAGATGGATTATCAATCGGAAAAAACAATCCGGATAACAAGAGCTGCCATGCAGATCGAAATCTTTCTGACGCTGCTGGTCTTCGCCTTCACCACGTCCATCACGCCCGGCCCGAACAACATGATGCTCTTCGCCTCGGGCGTGAACTTCGGCTTCGTGCGCACGATCCCGCATATGTGCGGCATCGGTGTCGGCTTCCTCGTGCTGCTGCTCGCCGTCGGTTTCGGGCTTGGCGCGCTGCTGGAGGCCGTGCCGCTGGTCTATACGCTGCTGAAGTTCGCCGGCGGGGCCTATCTCGTCTGGATCGCCTGGAAGATCGGCACGTCCCGCAGCATCGGCGAGGGCAAGACGGGCGCCCGTCCCATGAGCTTCCTGGAGGCGGCCGCCTTCCAGTGGGTCAATCCGAAGGCCTGGGTCATGGCCGTTTCCGCCATGGCGACCTATACGAATGCGGCGAACTACACGATGAGCGTGCTCATCGTCGGCGTCGCCTTCGCCATCGTCAATTTCCCGAGCGTCTCCACCTGGGCCGGTTTCGGCTCGGCGCTGCGCGAATGGCTTTCCGTTCCCGTGCGGCTCAAATGGTTCAACATCACCATGGCGCTCCTGCTCGTCGCGAGCCTCTGGCCGATGCTGCGCTAGCGGACTATGAATAGGCAAAGCCGGAGGAAAGCGCCTTGCCGCCGCACGATCACGATCACGACGACCATCATCACCACGACAACCATTTCTCGCCGATGGAAGCGCGGGTGCGCGCGCTCGAAACCATCCTGACGGAGAAGGGGTTGATCGATCCGAAGGCGATCGACGTCATCGTCGATACCTACGAGACGAAGATCGGCCCGCGCAACGGCGCGCGCGTCGTTGCCAAGGCCTGGGCGGAGCCGGATTTCGCCGACTGGTTGAAGCGGGATGCGACCGCGGCGATTGCCAGCCTCGGCTATACCGGCCGGCAGGGCGAGCATATGCGCGCCGTCTTCAACGACGCGGAAACCCACAATCTCGTCGTCTGCACGCTCTGCTCCTGTTATCCCTGGTCCGTGCTTGGCCTGCCGCCCGTCTGGTACAAGGCGCCGGCCTACCGGTCGCGGGCGGTCATGGATCCACGCGGCGTGCTGGCGGAATTCGGCGTGACGCTGCCCTCTGACACGAAAATCCGCGTATGGGATTCGACGGCGGAACTGCGCTATCTCGTGGTTCCCGAGCGCCCGGCCGGCACGGAAGGACTGGACCAGGAGGCGCTGGCGGACCTCGTGACGCGCGATGCGATGATCGGCACCGGCCTTGCGCTCCCGCCGGAGGCACAGCCATGAACGGGCCGCACGACCTCGGCGGCCTGCACGGTTTCGGCCCGGTCGCGCCGGAGCGGAACGAACCGATCTTCCACGCCGATTGGGAGAAGCGGGCGCTCGGCGTGACGCTCTCCTGCGGCGCCTTCGGGGCCTGGAACATCGACGAAAGCCGCCACGCCCGCGAGAACATCCCGCCTGCAACCTATCTTTCCGCCAGTTATTACGAGATCTGGATCCGCGCGCTGGAAACGCTGCTTCAGCGCCACGGCTTCGTCAGCGCCGGGGAACTGGCCGAGGGACGGAAGATGGAGAAGGGCGCCGAGCCCAAACGCGTGCTCAAGGCGGACATGGTGCCGGCGGTGCTCGCCAAGGGCGGGCCTTGCGACCGGCCGCTCGACACGACACCGCGCTTTGACGCCGGCGAGCGCGTGCGTACCCGCAATTTCAACCCGGCGACCCATACCCGCCTGCCGCGCTATGCGCGCGAAAAGGTAGGGGTGATCGAGGCGGTTCAAGGTTCGTTCGTCTTTCCCGATGAGAATGCGCACGGCAAGGGCGAAAACCCGCAATGGGTCTATACCGTAGTCTTCGACGGCGCGGAGATCTGGGGCGAGGGGGCGGAACCGGGACTGACGGTCTCGATCGATGCCTGGGAGAGCTATCTTGAGCCGGTGTGAAACGCTCGCTGACTCGCCTGGCCTGCCGAAATCCGCCGAGGGCGATCCGGTCTTTGCCGAACCTTGGCAGGCGCAGGCCTTTGCCATGACCGTGCGCCTGCACGAGCAGGGCGTCTTCACCTGGGCGGACTGGGCGGAGGCATTGTCGCGCGAGGTGCACCGGCCGGGGCGGGCCGAGGATGGCGCCGATTATTTCGATTGCTGGGTCGCGGCGCTTGCCGGGCTGCTCTCAGAGCGGGGCGTCGCGAGCGAGGCGGAACAGGCGGCGCTTTCGGAGCGCTGGGCCCGCGCGGCCGAAGCGACGCCGCATGGCAGCCCCATTCTTCTCGAAAACGCGCCGGGTTAAGACCGATCCGCGAGGAAGCGGGCGAGCCAGGGCCCGATGAGTGTCACGAGGATCAGCCGCGCCGTCTGCAATGTCATGACGAAGGCAACGTCGACCTTGCTGGAGGCGGCGATGACGGCGATGGAGTCGAGGCCGCCGGGGCTTGTCGCGAGATAGGCGGTCAGTGGATCGATGCCGAGGACGAGGATCAGCAGGCCGGCGAGCAGGCCGGAAAAGCTGATCAGCGCGATGATGGAGGCGACGGTCGGCAGAAGGGCGCGGCGTGCATGAAGCAGGATGGCGCGCGTGAAGCCGAGACCGATGTTCCAGCCGAGCAGGGTGAAGGCGATGACGAGCAGCCATTGCGGCAGCACGATCGTCACCGTGCCCGAGGAATTCAGCACCGAGGCGAGGGCGAAGGGCACGAGGAAGGCGCCGGCCGGAATGCGCAGCTTCTGCCCGGCAAGGCCGGCGAGAATGCCGACCGCCAGCATGGCGGCGAGCGGCAGCATCGGCACCGGCTCGAACCATGCATGCGGCGGCATCGCCGCGCCGTCATGGCCACCGAAATGGGCGACGAGCGTTGCAAAGCTCGCGACGAAGACGACGCGCAGATATTGCATGAAGGCGACGAGGCGGGCGTCCGCGCCGTAGGCTTCGGCCATGATCATCATGGTGGAGGCGGCGCCGGCGGACGAGCCCCAGATCGCCGTGGTGCCGGGCAGGATACCGGTGCGAGCGATCAGCCAGCCGGAAAGCGTGCTGACGCTGATCACCGACACGACGACGAGCAGCATCAGCGGCCAGTTTTCCAGGAAGGTGCCGACGAAATCCTGCGAGACCATGGTCGCGATGATCAGCGCCAGCACGACCTGCACGGCGAAGAAGAAGATGCGCGGCAGGCGGATCGAGCCGCCGCCGAGCGCCACGAAGATGCCCGCCAGCATCGGCCCCATGAGGAGGGCGGCGGGAAAGCCTGCCGCTTCCAAGGGAACGGTGGTGAGGACGGAAAGACAGGCGACGAGACCCCATTGCAGCGGCGCCGGCAACCGGCCGAAACCGGTCGGCGCGTTCGTTCCGTCATTCGGGGGTCGAGAGGCTGGGGGCAAGTCATCGCTCCGGAGGTTGCGCTCTCCATAGCGTGACGAGGCATTGGCGAACAGGGCCAAATAAGGGGGGAGGCATTTGCCCGGCAAAGGGCGAAGCGGCGATGCCCTCTTGCTTCGCGGCGGCGAATCCTGCCAAGTCCGGGGATGGAATTCGCACCCCAACAGGATGAAGCCCTCAAGGCCGTCGCGCGATGGCTGAAGGAAGGGCGGGAGCCGCTGTTCCGGCTGTTCGGCTATGCTGGCACCGGCAAGACGACGCTTGCGCGCCATTTCGCCGAGAATGTCGACGGCGAGGTGCTGTTCGCCGCTTTCACCGGCAAGGCGGCGCAGGTGCTGCGCTCCAAGGGCGCGACCAACGCCAAGACCATCCACTCGCTGATCTATCGCCCGCGCGGCGAGGAGGAAGTGTCGGACGAGGAGACGGGCAAGACCTCGATCTCGCCGATGTTTTCCATCAACCGCCAGAGCCCGGTCGCGAAAGCCGCGCTCGTCGTCGTCGACGAATGCTCCATGGTGGATGAAGCGCTCGGACGGGACCTGATGAGCTTCGGTACGCCGATCCTCGTGCTCGGCGATCCCGGCCAGCTTCCGCCCGTTTCCGGCGGCGGCTATTTCACCAACCAAGAACCGGACTACCTGTTGACGGAGATCCATCGGCAGGCGCGCGACAATCCGATCATCGACCTCGCCATGCAGGTGCGCGAGGGCAAGGATATCGGCTATGGCGAGTACGGCGCGGCGCGCGTCATCGGCCGCAACGAAGTGGACCAGTCGCTCGTGCTCGATGCCGACCAGGTGCTCGTCGGCACCAACCGGACCCGGCGGCGCTACAACCAGCGTCTGCGCGAGTTGAAGGGCTTTACCACCGACTATCCGCAATCCGGCGACAAACTGGTATGCCTGCGCAACGATCCCGCCAAGGGCCTGCTCAACGGCTCGCTCTGGCAGGTGATGAGTTCGTCCAAGGAAACGGTGAAGCCCGGCATCAACCTGATGATCCGTCCGGAAGACGACGACATGGATCGCGGCGCGGCCAAGATCAAGCTGCTGAAAGCCGCCTTCGAGAATATCGAGGAAGAAATTCCGTGGTCGACGCGCAAGCGCTACGACGAGTTCGATTTCGGCTATGCGCTGACCGTGCACAAGGCGCAGGGCTCGCAGTGGAACAATGTCGTGCTGTTCGACGAGAGTTTCGCCTTCCGCGACACGCGCGAACGCTGGCTCTACACTGCCATTACGCGCGCCGCGGAAACGCTTACCGTCGTACGGTAATCCGCACGGCGGGCCGCTTGCAGGCAAGCGGATGAACGGAGCCGGTCATCATGTCCGGCTCATACCGTCGGCCTCAGTGGCCGACGATCCCGAGCATGACCGCCTTTGCGACGGCCTGGAAACGGTTGTTGCTGCTGAATTTGGCGATGATGTTCTTTTCCATCACCTGCACTTCGCCGGGCTCGATCTCGAGCGCGCGGGCGATTCGGCTCGTGGGGTAGCCTTCGGCCATCAGGGCGAGACAGCGCAGCTCCACCGGGGAAAGGTTGGCCTGCTGGATATTGTCGTTTGTTTCGGCCTCGTGCGCGGCGCTGAAATCCAGGAGTTCGTTGATCTGCTGCATCTGCCGGCGGATCGTCGATTGCTGGGCGGCGAGCTCGCGCTTGCGCGCGGTCATCGCCGTGCGAAAGATGCCGTCGGCCTCTTCCTGGCTTTCAGCGGCCGAAAGGCGCTCCAGCAGTTCCTGGATCACGGCGACCGGCATGCCCGTCTCGCGGCAGGTGTTGACCACGGCCATCTGCTGGATTTCCGTCGGGCCGTAGACCCGCATGGGCCCGACGCGCGCTGCAGTCAGGAGCCCCTTTTCCTCGTAGAAATGCAGCGTGCGGTGGGTCACGCCGAAGGCGTTCGCCATGTCGGCGATGGCAAGGCGGCCGTCCGGCAGGTTTTCCGGCAGCGGCGCAACCGGCAGGAAACGGATGGATTTGCGCGCGCCCGCGCGGGCCTCGGCTTTCTTCGACTCATTGGTCATCATGAAAGCCACCCGCGAAAAAGAAGTCTGGTCATGTCATTACCCCCGACGCCGGCGCGAGACCATCTTCCCCGCGAAGGATGGATGTCGAAACGGCGGATAGTACCCTGCATCGCAACATGTCTGCCGGCCTGTGCAATTCCGGCAGAGTGTATACGATTGTGCCGCGGTTTCCGATCCTGTTTGCAAATGTATTGCGCCGGATCGTCAACCCGAGCGGTAAACACTACCAGTCCGCCCATCCTGCTAAAATAGGCACTCGGCATAGGTATGCATATCGCTATATCTAGGGATGTATTTCCTGTGGTCGGTTGTAGAGCCGTGTGCGGTTCCACCGGACTATCGCACCGGCGGCGTTCCGGCGGCGGCATCGGCCAGCGCGGCGGGTGCGCCCGTCGAGCATCCGGCGGCCTGCCGATAGGGCAGTCCGCGCGGTGGCTTCTGCTCTTCCAGCGCAAGGCATCGCATCATGTCGCTGGCGATGCCGGCCTGCATGGCATGACGGTAGAGCGGGCCGCTCGCGGAAAGCGCGCGCGCCGCAAAGGTCACCGCCTCGTAGGCAAGGCCGGCCTCGCTGCGCAACTGTGCGCGGGAGAAGTGCCGCGCATAGACCGTCACGCCGGACTGTTCGTGGATCAACCGCGCGTAGATCCCGCCGCCATCTGCCCTGTTCTCGATGCGGATCGTATAGGAGAGCGACCGGGTCTCCCGCGTCTCCTGCTGTTCGACGAGATCCACGGTCCGGTGGTAGCCGGCGGAATTCGCGATCGCCTGGGCGAGCGCATTGCAATCGCCTCCGGTCGGCCAGCATTGCTGGATGTGCAGTTGCGGCACGGCCCGGCCGGACAGCACCGTCTGCACCGACAGCACCCGCTGGGCGCTGGCGATCGCGGCATTGGTGGTGTCAGGGTAGACGGAAGGGGCGAGGAACAGCAGCGGCAGCAGCGAAAACAGCGCGATCGGCGAAGAGGCGGGGGCGGGGAGCCATGACCGGCGTGCCGCCGGCTTCTGCCGTATGCTGCGGGGAGCCGCTGCGGGATCGCAAGGGGGCATCGCCCCCTTGGCGTCCTGCGTCCCGCCGACGAGGCTGTACTCAGGAACGTAGCTGCCGAGGGGAACGCGAATGCGCAGGCATGCCGCGGCGCCCTCGGTCTCGTAGTAGTGTTCCAGCAGCTTTCGCAGCTTGCCGGCCTGTACGCGCACCAGCGGATCGTTGCCGGCATCGAAGCCGTGCGACCGTCCGAACACGTCGATGCCGATGCTGTAGCCCTTGAGATGGGCGGCCTTGCCGGAGAGTTCCTTGTCGACGATGTAGGAGAGAAACGAGCGCAAGCGTTCCGAGCGGGCAAAGGCCTCACTGGCGATGATTTCAGCCAAAGCGTGCCGGACGTGCTCGCACGCCGGCCTGTCGGTCCTGCTCATGGTGACGCCACTGAGGAGACCATCGCCTTTGCCTGATGCCCTTCCGTTCCCCCGCTGGCGCGAACGCGCGCCATCCCCAAAAATCACGGGGAGTTTACCGGTGATTCTTGATGATCGGCAAGGGTCAAGTGGGCGTGGGGCCGCCAATTCTCCCGAAGGGCTTGTCGCCGTGACATTTGCCGTGATTGCCCTTGTGGAAACAACAGGCTAGACGTTGAAGCAGCAATAGGAGCCCGCGTCGTCATGCCTGCGAAACTGTCGGTCAATCTCAACGCCATCGCCATGCTGCGCAACCGCCGGGATCTGCCCTGGCCGAGCGTCACCGGCCTCGGCCGGATTGCGCTCGAGGCAGGCGCCAGCGGGCTGACCGTCCACCCCCGGCCGGACCAGCGGCATGTGCGCTTCAGCGATCTCGCGCCTATCCGCGCGTTGATCGATACCGAGTTTTCCGACACGGAATTCAACATCGAGGGCTTTCCCGAGGAGAGCTTCATGCGCCTCGTCGAGGAGCACCGTCCCGAACAGGTGACGCTGGTGCCGGACGATCCGGCGCAGGCGACGTCCGACCATGGCTGGGATTTCCGCAAGAACCACAACCTGCTCGGCAACATCGTCGGCCGGCTGAAGAAGCTGGGCCTGCGCGTTTCCGTCTTCGCCGACGGCGAGCCGGACCGCGAGGCGCTGACCATCGCGCGCGAGCTCGGCGCGGACCGGATCGAGCTCTATACCGGCCCCTATGGCGGCTGCTACGACGATCCGGCGGAGGCGGCGCGCATCGTCGAACTGCTCGGCGAGACGGCGGACATCGCCTTCGAACTCGGCCTCGACGTCAATGCCGGCCACGACCTGACCGTCGCCAACCTGCCGGCGCTCGTCGCCCGCATTCCGCGCCTTGCGGAAGTGTCGATCGGCCATGGCCTGACGGCCGACGCGCTGGAATACGGCATGGCGGAAAGCGTGCGCCGCTTCTGCCGCGCCTGCGGTCAGGACGTCTGAGGGACGCGCGGCGCGCCCCCGAGAGGGAGCGCCGCATCATCTTCGCATCAGCCGAGGAAGGCTGCCTTGCTGGCGGCGACGAAATCCTCGAAGGAGGTCGGCGCGCGGCCCGACAGCGCTTCGGCGTCGCCCGTCACCATCGCGATCTTGCCCTCGCGCGTATTGGCGTCGAAGGAGACGATGGTCGGGATGAAGCCTTCCGGCAGGCCGGCGGCCTTGAGGCCTTCGGCAAGCTGAGCATCCGTCACATGCACCACGTTCAGCGGCTTGCCGGTTGCGGCGGAGACGATGGCGGCGATCTCTTCGGCCGTGCGGCTCTTCGTGCCCGTCAGCGTGTAGGTCCTGCTTTCGCTGCCGGCCTTCAGGGCGGCGCCGGCAATGGCGGCGGCCGTATCGGCGCGGGTGATGTGGGCGATCTTGCCCTCGCCGGTCGAGGTGTACCAGGAGCCGGTCTCAAGCGCATGCGGCAACGACATGAAGAGGTTTTCCGCATACCAGCCGTCGCGCAGGATCGTATAGGGGATGCCAGTCGCCTTGATAGCTTCCTCGGTGCCGAGATGGTCGGGCGCGAAGGTGACGAGCGAATCGTCCGGCTGCGGCATGGAAGTGTAGAGGATGTGCCTGGCGCCGGCCTTCTTCGCGGCGGCGACGGCGGCCTTGTGCTGGGCGAGGCGCTTGCCGGGCGTGTCGAGCGCGTCGGTGGAGATGATCAGGACCTTGGCCGCGCCGGCAAAGGCCGCGTCGAGCGAGGCCGGGTCGTCGAAATCGGCGGCGCGCACGGTGACGCCCTTCGCCGCATAGTCGGAGAGCTTGGCGGTATCGCGGCTGGTGGCGATGATGCTGCCGGGGGCGATCTTGCCGGAGGCTAGGAGCGTATCGAGGACGAGGCGGCCGAGCTGGCCGGAGGCGCCGGTGACGAGAAGCGTGTCGGTCATGTCTTTCCCTTTCAGGCAGGCGCGGCGGCGGGTGCCTCGGGTCCTGCTGCATGTTGGTCTCTTATTGAGACTTGCTCTTATCTGGTAATCTGCTAGGAGATGTAAAGAAGGCAGTTTTTTCTGCGGTGGTTACCTGGAGGGAACCGGCTATGAACAAGGTCGTCGACCGTGCCGAAGGCGAGCGCGTCATCCTGATCGACGGGGTGCCCATGTCGATGGACGATTGTCCCGTGCGAGATGTGCTGGACAGCGTCGGCGGCAAGTGGACCTCGCTGATGATCCTCGGCCTTGCCGATGGTCCGCGCCGCTTCTCGCAACTGCGCCGTTTCATCCCGGACATTTCGCAGCGCATGCTGACCCAGACGCTGCGCGACCTGCAGCGCGACGGCTATCTCACACGCACCGTCTACCCGACCCAGCCGCCGAGCGTCGAATACGCGCTGACGCCGCTCGGCCAATCCTTCCTTGCACTCCTGCGCTCGCTCGTGCAGTGGTCTACCGAGAACCATACCGCGATCCGGGCCGCACGGACGGCCTATGACGCGGAGCAGGATTGACGCTTCGGCCAGCGGGCCGCATCGGGGAAGGGCATGAAGCCACTGGATATCGGCATTGCCGGCGCGGGGCCCGCGGGGCTTGCCGCGGCACTGTTTCTGTCGCGCGCCGGCCACAGGGTCGAACTCATCGAGCGCTTCGCGCATCCATCGCCGGTCGGCTCCGGCCTGTTGATGCAGCCGACCGGCCTGACGGTCCTCGACGCGCTCGGCCTTTCCCCCACCATCCATGCGCTCGGCAACCGCATCGACCGGCTGCACGGCGCGGACGCGCGCAGCGGCCGCACCGTGCTGGACGTGCGCTACGACGCGCTGGCCGGCGGCCGTTATGGACTTGCCGTGCATCGCGCCGCGCTGTTTTCGACCCTGCATGACGCCGTCGTGGTGGAGCGGATTCCCGTCCGCACCGGCATCACGCTCGCCAAGGCCGAGACCCGGCAGGCGCGCACGGCGCTGCACGATCCGGATGGCGAGATCGTCGGGGACTACGACCTGGTGATCGATGCGACGGGCGCACGCTCGCAGCTCGTTTCGGCCTCGGTCGTTGCTCCCAAGATCAAGGAACTGCCCTGGGGCGCCTTCTGGGCGACGCTCGATTGCGACGGGATCGCGCATGATGCGCGGGCGCTCTCCCAGCGCTATGACGCGGCGAAGGTCATGATCGGCGTGCTGCCGGTCGGCCGGGCGCATCCGGGCGAAGGGCGCAAGGCCGCCTTCTTCTGGAGCCTCAAGACGGCGGATGCGGAAGCGGTGAAGCAGGCCGGGCTTGAGCGCTGGAAGGGCGGCATTCTTGGCTACTGGCCCGAGGTCGCACCCTTCCTCGATCAGGTCACGGACTGGGAGCAGCTGACGCTCGCCCGCTACGCCCACCGCACCACGCTGCCGCCGCATGCCGACGGCATCGTCTTCATCGGCGACAGCGCGCATTCCACCAGCCCGCAGCTCGGACAGGGGGCCAACATGGCGCTGCTCGATGCGGCGGCGCTGGCGCATGCCCTTTCCTCGGCGCGGTCGGTGGAAGAGGGGCTTGCCGCCTATGCGAGCGCCCGGCGCAATCATGTGCGCCTGTTCCAGCTTCTTTCCTATGTCTTCACGCCGTTCTACCAGTCGGATTCGCGGTCGATCGCCTGGCTGCGCGACCGGCTCGTCGCGACCGTCGCGAAAATCCCGCCGGCGCCGCAGATCCTGGCTGCCATCGTCTCGGGCACGCTTGCGGACCCATTCACGCGGGCCGGCCTGGAGGAATGCCGCTGGCTGGAAAGAACGCTTCTGGAAGCGTGACGCACCGCGCGATTCGAGCGTGCGCCTCGCCGGAACGGCAGGCACAAAAAAGGCCGGTCGAAACCGGCCTTTTTCATTTTTCCGTGGGGCGGATCAAGCTGCAGCGAGCTGATCGGCCGACATCTTGCCGGACTTGCGGTCACGGATCAGCTCGAAGCTGACCTTCTGACCTTCGTCGAGGCCGACGAGGCCTGCGCGCTGTACGGCGGAGATGTGGACGAAAACGTCCGGTTCACCGCTGTCCTGCTGAATGAAGCCGTAGCCCTTGGTCGTGTTGAACCACTTTACGGTACCAGTTGCCATGACGAAACCTTTCCTGAGCCGTCAAATCAATCGTCGGCCGCCGTGAGGCGGCCATGGGTGGTCGAATTTGAAGGGGAAGTTCGTGAGCTGCAGGCTGGTGACCCGCAAATGCAGAAGACAACGTTCAAATCTCGATGCGGGAGAAATAGTTGCTTCGCTGCGGCCGGTCAAGAGTTTGCGGGACAGGTATCATTCGTCCGCCAACGGCGCCGGATCGTTCGAACGCGGGGAAACCTGACGCCTAATTCTCTATTCTCTTGCAGTGGAACGTGTCGCCGCTGGCCCCGGACGCCCAGTCCATCTCGGTGGCGGTGATGTTGGCAAGGCCGATCTGGTAATCGTCGGCAAAGGTCAGCGTGTAGGCGTCGCCGTCCTTCTCGCTCTTGAGGACCTGCATGGGGCCTTCGCCGGAATCATAGGTGTCGGCGGTGAAGGTGAAGGTCGAGACCTCGCAGTCCCAGGTGCCGACATAGGGCGGCTCATCGGCGGCATTGGCGGGCAGGACGGCGACGAGGAGGGCGGCGGCGAGGCGAAGCATCGGCAGATCCGTTGAGCGCAGGGGAATGGATGTGCGGGAAACGGATGAGGCCAGCGTCCTATTCGGCACCGATGGAAGAGGCCCGGCCGTTCGGCCGGACCCCTGGAATACCGGCGTGATCAGTTGATCTCGATGTCGCGCCGGTCGTCGCAGTGGCGCACATCCGTGCGGCGTCCGCGCTCGTCGAACAGCACGTACCAGTTGGTCGAGCAATAGGCGCCGCCCTTTTCGCGCAGCAGCTTGCGCTGGAAGCGGGCAATGAGGACCGGCTTGCGCTTCGTTGCGCCGGCGTAATAGTCGCCGCCGTTGCTGGAACCATTGCCCCGGTCACGCGAGGACTGCTGGGCGAAGGACGGCGAGGCAAGGGAGCCGAGCACGGTGGTGACGGCGAGGGTGACGAGAACGATTTTACGCATGGACTTCTCCTTTGTTGAAAGAGCGGTCACGCCGCTCTTGTCCCGGATCATTCCATGCTCGGCGGGGGCTGGCTGTTGCCTGGGTAACAGGGCAAGAAAAGGCCCCGTTTCCGGGGCCTTGCCGTTTGTTCTTGTCAGGCGGGGCGTCGCTTGTCGACGCGATGATGGTCGAGGAAAGCGGCGATGGCCGCCTCGCCGCAAAGGCGGCGCTGCTCGGTAAGAGCCGTCGCAAGGCGGGCGGCATCGCCGAACGTGACGATCTCGATGTCCACGGCCGCCGGATTGCGGGCGAGCGTATCGGAAACGATATCCGCCATCGTGCGCGGCAGGATATCGGTGCAGTCCCGCATGCTTTCAAACACAATGCCGATGGGAATGATGCGATCCTCGAAGATCACCATCGGTTCGGCACGTTCGTCTTCCCAGGCATCGAAAGCCTCGAGGGCATCACCGAACAGTTGCTGGAGCGTGATGGGAGCATGTCCTTCGTGAAGGTCTGGCAGGAAATTCAACATTTTCTGTCTCCTTGGCGTAAGGGCGATTGGCTTCGTACTCCTGACTGAGGCCCGGAATGCCGGCGTGCCGACGCACGAAGCGTGGCCTGCCGCACTGCAGGTCTCACAAATCTTAACAAGCGGAAACGGATTGGGAAGCGAAAAATTTTGTGCAATCCGTCAAGGAACTGTTCCTTTCTTGGAGTTCTGTTTCAAATCAGAAGGATAGCCGGAAGAAAATTTCCTTCCGGTTGTGCGCTGCAACAATTATTGCGTGCCGCGACATGCCGCTCACAACTGGTCTTCGTGGGCAAATCACCTTGAGATTCGCTTCCGAAAGAAGCTGTTGACCGGCGGGCCGCGGAGCGCTAGAAGATGGCGAACCGTACGGTACGGTACTTAAAGTTTGATGGGTGAAGATCGTGCAGACGATGGAGCAGGGCAGGGCAGGCGCAGCGGCCGCGGGACTGACGGAACGTCAGGGCGTGGTGCTGGAGCATGCGCTCGGCCTGCTCGTCGGGGGCGGCGAGCGGGCGCTGACGACGGCCGGCGTGGCGCGGGCGGCGAACTGCTCGAAGGAAAGCCTCTACAAGTGGTTCGGCGATCGCGACGGGCTGATCTCGGCGATGATCACCTACCAGGCCGGCAAGGTGCGCACGGTCGAGGCCGAGGCGGGCAAGCTGACGGCCGAAACGCTGCGCACGCATCTTCTCGCTTTCGCGCGCGACCTCATCGACGTTCTCTCGGGCGACGTCTCGCTGGCGCTCAACCGCCTTGCCATCGGCCAGGCGAGCCGCGAGGGCGCCGGGCTCGGCCGCCTGCTGCAGGAGCGCGGCCGTCGGCAGATCGGCAAGCGGGCGGCGGCCCTGCTCGAAGCCGGCCGAAAGGCGAAGCTGCTTGCATTCGACAGCGCGGACGAGGCATACGGCACGCTCTACGGCCTGATCGTCTCGGACATGCATCTGCGCATGCTTCTCGGCGAAGATGCCGCAGCGCTCAAAAAGGAATTCTCGCCGCGGGCGGAGAAGGCGGTGGACGCCTTCCTGACCCTCCACGGTGCGAAAGGATAAGCCGGCAGGACGGACCGCCGGCTAGGATTAAAACAGACAAGCTAAGGGAAGGAACCATCGATGCGCGTCTATTACGATCGTGATGCCGATCTCAACCTCATCAAGGCGAAGAACGTCGCCATCGTCGGCTACGGCTCGCAGGGCCGTGCCCACGCACTCAACCTCAAGGATTCCGGCGCCAAGAACGTCGTGATCGCCCTCAAGGCCGGCTCGCCGACCGTCAAGAAGGCCGAAGCCGACGGCTTCAAGGTCATGACCGTCGCGGAAGCCGCCAAGTGGGCCGACCTCCTGATGATGGCGACGCCGGACGAACTCCAGGCCGACATCTACAAGGGCGAGATCGCCGGCAACATCCGCGACGGCGCGGCCATCGCCTTCGCGCACGGCCTCAACGTTCATTTCGGCCTCATCGAGCCGAAGTCCTCGGTCGACGTCGTCATGATCGCGCCGAAGGGCCCGGGCCACACGGTTCGCGGCGAATACCAGAAGGGCGGCGGCGTTCCCTGCCTCGTCGCCGTTCACCAGAACGCCTCGGGCAATGCCCTCGACCTCGCGCTCTCCTACGCCTGCGGCGTCGGCGGCGGCCGTTCGGGCATCATCGAAACCAACTTCAAGGAAGAGTGCGAAACCGACCTCTTCGGCGAACAGGTCGTTCTGTGCGGCGGTCTCGTCGAACTGATCCGCGCCGGTTTCGAGACGCTGGTCGAAGGCGGCTATGCGCCGGAAATGGCCTATTTCGAGTGCCTGCACGAAGTGAAGCTGATCGTCGACCTGATCTATGAAGGCGGCATCGCCAACATGAACTACTCGATCTCCAACACGGCCGAGTGGGGCGAATACGTCACCGGTCCGCGCATCATCACCGACGAGACGAAGGCCGAGATGAAGCGCGTCCTGAAGGACATCCAGACCGGCAAGTTCACCTCCGAGTGGATGCAGGAATGGAAGGCCGGCGGCGCTCGCTTCAAGGGCATCCGCCGCAACAACGACTCGCACCAGATCGAGGAAGTCGGCGCCAAGCTGCGCGGCATGATGCCCTGGATCGGCAAGAACAAGCTGGTCGACAAGGCCGTCAACTAATCGCTTCCGACCTGTTCGGAACGACGGGCCGGGCGGTTTTCCGCCCGGCCTTCTATTTCAGGCATACTGAAATAATGCAGCGCATCCATTTCTGTCATTGCGGCGCAGCAAGTATTGAACTTGCGTAATTCGCCGAATGGGAACAAAATACAACAGTGTTTCGTTCCGCTGTCAGGAGGATAGTGCGATGACCACGATTATCCAATACTTCGCCTGGTTCGATCTTTTCATCCTTGGCAGTATAGCCATGCTGGTGCTGCTGAGCCTTTACGGCGACCGGACGACCTGAGTCCGGCCGGTGGCTGAAATCGCCGGTGGCGCGCATTCGCTCCGGCGCATTTAATTCCGCACGAAACCTTGGGTGTGCGTGTCTTTTCTGGCGCGAATATTTAGGTCAGTATTATTGACATAATAACGGCGCCGTGATGAGGTGCGTTCAAACAACAAGCCCGAGGAAACCCTATGTTCAAATGGGAACAGGCCTTCGCGACGCGTGCGTCGCGCATGAAGGCGTCCGAAATCCGTGAATTGCTGAAACTGCTGGAGCGGCCTGACATCATCTCGTTCGCCGGCGGTATTCCGGACCCGGCCCTGTTCCCGAAGGAAGCCTTTTCCGCCGCCTATACGGATGTGCTTGCGGGCGAGGGCGCGGCCGCGGGTCTGCAATATTCGGTCAGCGAAGGCTACAAGCCGCTGCGCGACTGGCTTGCCGGCGAGATGGGCAAGCTCGGCATCGCCTGCAGCGCGGACAATGTCTTCATCGTTTCCGGCTCGCAGCAGGGCCTCGACTATCTCGGCAAGCTCTTCCTGTCGCCGAAGGACACGGCGCTCGTCACCTGGCCGACCTATCTCGGCGCGTTGCAGGCCTTCAATGCCTATGAACCGACTTACGACCGGCTGAACCTTTCCGGCAACCGCACGCCGGACGCCTATCGCGCCACGGCGGCGGAGGCGGGCGGCCGCGTGAAGTTCGCCTATCTCTCCGCCGATTTCGCCAACCCGACCGGCGAAACGGTCGACCGCGCCGGCCGCGAAAAGCTGCTCGACCTTGCCGAAGAGCTGGAAATCCCTGTCATAGAGGATGCCGCCTATCAGTCGCTGCGTTATGACGGCGAGGCGGTTCCGCCAATCCTGGCGCTGGAAATCGCCCGCAAGGGCAATATCGATGCCACGCGCACCATCTATTGCGGCAGCTTCTCCAAAACGCTCGCGCCGGGCCTGCGCGTCGGCTACATCGTCGCGGCCGCGCCCGTCATCCGCAAGCTCGTGCTGATGAAGCAGGCGGCGGACCTGCATTCCTCGACCATCAACCAGATGGCGATCGCCCATGTCGCCGAGCGTGGTTTCGACGCGCAGGTCGCGAAAATCCGTGCCGCCTATAGTGCGCGCCGCAATGCCATGCTGGCCGCGCTGCAGAAATACATGCCCGATGGCGTCACCTGGACGAAGCCGGAAGGCGGCATGTTCGTCTGGGTCACGCTGCCGGCCGGCATGGACGGCGCGAAGCTGCTCGCCCGGTCCATCGAGACGGAAAAGGTCGCCTTCGTTCCAGGCCAGGCCTTCCACGCCGACGGCAGCGGCGCCAACACGCTGCGCCTCAGCTTCTCCTGTGCAGATGCCGCGACCATCGAGGAAGGCATTTCCCGCCTCGGCCGGCTGCTCGGCAGCGAGCGGGTTGCTGCGTAGGCGCAGGACGGCAGCAGGGCATTGCCTCTGTGAAGACCCCTCCCCAAACCCCTCCCCACAAGGGGGAGGGACTTAACGCGCGGCACGCTCGGCGTGAAAAATGGAAGGAAGAGCAGGCGGCCAGCCTTCTCCCCCCTTGTGGGGGAGATGCCGGCAGGCAGAGAGGGTTTGCGAGCCGCTTGCATCCGAAAATGGCGTCAGCCGGATGAGGACGGCTATTCGCCAAGCCACGCCCGCGCCGCTTCGAAGACGAGGTCCGGCAGGACTTCGAACGTATAGGGCGCGTGCACGCGCTCCCATTTCTGATGATAGTCACGCCCCCAGGGGCCGATATTGACCGTCGGAAAGGCAAGCAGCCCTTCGGGCGCATTGTCGGTGACGGCGGCCGATGGCGTGTTGGCGGCGAGCAGGCCGGCTTCGCGCGCCTCCGGCCGATGGCCGAAGAAGCTCATGTCGGAAATGCCGGCGAAGATCTGCTTGAATTTGATCGACGTGCCGTGCCGGCCTGCGGCGTCTTCCATCACGCGCTGAAGCTTTGCCTGCATGTTGCCGGCGTCGGAATGCTCCAGATGCACCAGCGGATAGTGCAGGCTGCCGAAGCCGACGATGACGGCCGGGCCTTCGATGCCGGCCTCGGTCGCAGCCGCCGAGACGATCTCCCGGCTCACCTTCAACGGATCGGTGCCGCCGGAAAGCGAGCGGTCGAGGGCGTCGAGCCGCGCCAGCGCCGCCGCGCCGCCGCGCGCCTCCACCCGCTCCAGAAGCTCGGCATAGGTCAGCACGAGGCCATCGGTGCTTGCCGCTGCCGCGCCCCGGTAGCGGGCGGCGTGGGCGTCCTGCGTTTCGAGCGCGGCTTGCAGGGCGCCGGAGACGATGGCGCGGAATTCGCCGATTATGTCGCTGGCGCTGCGCCGGTGCGTCAGCCAGTTGAAGGAGAGCCAGACGCGGTCTGGTGTCGTCACGTCGTAACCGTCGCGGATGTCGCGGGCTTCAAGGCAGACCGGTGGCGGCGAACGTTCGCCGAAGGCTTCGTCGCTGAGCTCCGGCACCGTATCCATGGCGCGGACGATTTCCGCGCTGATGCGGTGGGCGCTCGTCCCGTTGAACGGATAGCCGGCATGGGTCGGGCGGCCGATGACGAAGGCGAACGGCGCGAACTTGCCGATGGAGCCGAGATAGACCGCGCGGCCTTCCTCGCCGTTGCGCTCGCAGCTCGATGCATCGAGATTGATGCCGCCGACAATGTCGAGGTCGAAGCGGCGGGCGATCTCCGGCAGGGCGTCGCGCAGGCTGCGCATGCCGCGCGAGCGGTTCTCCTCGTCAGGCGTCGCGACGAAGAGGAGGTTGCCTTCGGGGGCGTCCCGCCCGGCGAAGCGCTCCAGCACCGCAATGCCGGCGGCAAGCCCGCTCTTCATGTCGAGCAGTCCTCGTCCGGCGATGAAGTCGCCGCTCTCGAAATCCTCGAGCGCCTTCGCCTCCGCGCCGTTCAGCGGGCGGCTGCGAAGCTCTGCAAGGAGGGCTTGCGTCAGCGGCTCCGGATCGCAGGCGAGCGGCGCGAGCGTCCCGTAATTGGCGATGGAGACGGTATCGAAATGGCCTGCCAGCACCACCGTTCGCCGGCCCTTGCCGCGCACCAGCGCCACGACGTTGCGCGTCAGCGGCTCGCCGTGGCTGTCGACGGTGAGGAGCTGGTCCGGATGGCGCTGGAAATAGGGCGTCGCCGCAAGATGCGCCGCAAGCCTTTCCGAAAAGGCCGCCTCGTCCGGCGAGCCGGTCACGCTCGGCCAGCGGGTCATCAGCAGGGAGAGTTCGCGGGTGCGCGCGGCGGCGGTGCGGAGGGCGGTTTCGCTCATTGGGGACATGGGGCCTGCCGAAAGCTGTTGCGTTGAAGAGAGCACAAGGCTAGCCAAGGACGACGGCAGGCGAAACGGCAATCTTCTGTGAAAATTGCTGTTCTTCCTGCCGTTTCGTCACCTCTTATTGGCATTTCGGCAGCATGGACACGATCGATCGCAAACTTCTCGCCCTGTTGCGCAAGGATGGCCGCGCCTCGCTCTCGGCGCTTGCGGCGGAACTCAAGGTGTCGCGCGGCACTGTGCAGAACCGCATCGAGCGGCTGACGCGGGACGGCATCATCGCGGGCTTTTGTGTGCGGGTGACGGAGGCCGACGATCCCCATGCGGTGCGCGCCGTCATGATGATCGAGATCACCGGCCAGAAGACGCTTGCCGCCATCAAGGCGCTGCGCGGCATTCCGGAAGTGCGCGCCCTGCACACGACGAACGGCGCCTGGGACCTCGTGGCGGAACTCCACGCCGAAAATCTCGTCGAGTTCGAGCGAGTGCTGCGCGGTATCCGCGCCATGGACGGCGTGTCGAAATCCGAGACGAGCCTGCTGCTGACGACCCTTTGAAGGCAGCGGGCTACGGCATCACCACGTCGATCTCCTCGCCCGTCGAGGAATAGGTGACGCGCCCGCCCTTCCAGCCGTCCGGGCCTTCGAGGCGGATTTCCAGCGTCACCTTACCGTCCGGCGAGGGCACCATGAAACTGCCGTCGGGCGTCGGCAACTGGCCGATCGAGAATGTATAGCGCGAAAGCGCCATGTCCGAGCCGACCTTCAACCGGGTGAAGGTGCGCGCGGTCAGTTCGTTCAGCTTCTCCGCCGAGAAGAAGGCGAGGTCGTCCATCCGGTAGAGCCGTTCGGGCCGGAATTCCGCATCCCACGGCATAATCATGCTGGACGCGGTGATACCGCGGTCGTTGGCATTGTAGTCGCGCATCTTGCCGGGCGTATCCGGCACTTCGGCGAGGATGCGCATCGAATCGTTGTTGACACTGATTTCGGAGAAGCGCGCGTTCTTGCCAAACTGCTCGCTGACGGCCGCCAGCGTCTCGCGTGTCGTCTTGGGATCGAGCCAGTTGCGTTTCGGCTGGCGCGCGGCGGGAAGATTGGCGACGCGCACCGTGCCATCGGCCGTCAGCTCGATCGAGCCACCGTTGGAAAACAGCGTGAGTTCACCCGGCTGCCCCCAATCGGTGAAATGCACGGTCCAGCGCTGCTCCGGCTTGCCGGGCCCTTCCGAAAAGAGCCGCAGCATCAAGTAGTTCAGGCTGGATTTTTCGTTGCCCCATGCCTTGATCGCATTGTCGCGGACCTTGGCTAGCGGCGCGAGATCGATGTCGGCCAGCGACAAGGCCGGTTCTTGCGCCGTGCCGGGGAACATCGGTGATGTGATCGCCGACCGGGTGACACCGGAAAGATCCCAGGAATAGCCGACGGTGGTTTCCGGCAGTGTCGGGTGATCCGCCTTCACCTGCACGGACTTCGGATAGATCGTGATATCGCGCACGATCGGCCTGGTGCCGATGACGGAGATCAGGCTTTCGAGCGCCGCCTCCTTCGGCCAGTCGTCGTCCTTGTAGAAATCCATGTTGCGGGCGCGCACCGTGTTGGAGAGGTCGCCGCCGATGATGGTGCCTGCGGCATCCGTGTAGACCGTCGCGGTTTCGCGCGGCGAGGAGACATAGAGCGTCCAGCGGATGTCGCCATAGGCGGGCGTCGGCAGCAGGTTCACCCGCCGGGCGATCTCGATCGTCTGGATGGTCGCCGTGTCTTGCAATCTGGCATAGGCGATGGCGCGTCCCACCACCTCGCTGACCTTGTTGAGCGCGATGTCATCAAAGGAAAAGAAGCCGGCGGCGGGATCGGCCACGATGGCCGGGGCCGGTTTTGCCGAAGGTCCGCTCACCCCCTCCGACGGGAAGAAGAAAAAGCGGTTCGCCGTCCGCACCTTCCATTCCTCCACGTCGCCCGGCCGCGCATCGCCGCGCACGAGCACGGTGACGTCCTTCTCGGTGATTCGGATCGTATGAACCTGCGCCTTGCGGCCGAGCGCCTCGGCGATGAGGCCCGCGGCCCGCGCGGCATCGCCCGGCGTGCCGATATAGCCTTCAGCGGCATACGCCGGCAGGCTCGCGAGCAGGACGAGGGCAAGCCATGCCGCCAGGAACGCCCGCCTCATGCTGGATGCCGTTGCCATGACCGATCCCTCCACCCGTCACCGGAATGCGCATCATTCGTGAGGAGAAGACGGGAAGGGCGGGTGCTTTATTCCGGCGCTGGCAACGAGGGCGTGAAATTGCGCTTTCCATCGCCGGTCAGGCGGATACACTCCGCCGGCATACCCGGAAGGACCCCATGTCGCTACGCCTCGCCACCTTCAATATCGAAAACCTCATGACCCGCTTCGATTTCACGGGTTTTCGCAACCAGGTTCGCCAGGATCGCGTGCTGCGCCTGTTCGATATCCGCAACGAGGCGGAATACCAGCGGCTGGAGGAGGCGCGCACCATCGCCCACACGGACGACGCCCGCCAGCACTCGGCGCTCGCCATCGCCGATGCGGATGCCGACATCCTCTGCCTGCAGGAAACCGACAACATGGCGGCGCTGCAGGCCTTCGAATACGGCTATCTCTTTCGCATGGTCGGCAACGGCTACCGGCAGAAATACCTGATCGAGGGCAATGACAGCCGCGGCATCGACGTTTCCGTGCTGATGCGCGAGGAGACGCGCGACGGCCAGCGCATCGAATGCATCGACATCCGCAGCCACGCATCCGTCACCTATCGCGATTTCAACCTCCACACGCCGGATCTCGGCCAGGGGGCGAACCCCGACGACAAGATCTTCAAGCGCGATTGCCTGGAAATGGACCTGCGCATCGGCGGGCGGCCGCTGACGCTCTATGTCGTGCACTTCAAGTCGATGGGGCCGGGCCGGGAGGGCATGGACGGCCGCCAGTCCACCATGCCGGTGCGCACCGCCGAGGCGCGCGCGGTGCGCCGCATCATCGAAAACCGCTTCGGCGCCGGTCACACGGCCGGCAAGGCCTTCGCGATCTGCGGCGACATGAACGACTATCAGGAGAAGCTGGCGATCGAGGGCGACAAGCGCACCGGCTACCGTTTCGTGCCGCAACAGGAGGCGGTGAGCGCGCTCGATGTCTTCAGCGCGGACGGCTTTGCGGTGAACCCGATGCTGCGCCGGCCGGTGGATGACCGCTGGACGCTCTTCCACAGCCGCGGGCCGGAGGAGCGCCATCTTTGCCAGCTCGACTATATCTGGCTCTCACCCTCGCTTGCCGAGCGCAATGCGCATCACATGCCGGAGATCATCCGCGCCGGCCAGCCGTTCCGCACGCCCTTTCCGCCGGGGCAGGAGGTGGAGCGCTATCCGCGTGTCGGCTGGGACCGGCCGAAGGCGTCCGATCATTGCCCGGTCGTCATGACGCTCGATCTGTGAGCCGATGACGGCGTCATTTTTGCTTGCCCACAGCGGAGGGCTCGGGCAGGTTTAGGCGACGCTTCCGGGTGAAAATCGAACAGGGAGAATGTCTTGCCCCGCCGCTACGCCATCTACGACGTCTTCACCGATACACGGCTTGCCGGCAATCCGCTGGCCGTTGTCTTCGATGCCGACGGTCTTAACGATGACACGATGCAGCGCATCGCAGGTGAGTTCAACCTCTCCGAAACGGTCTTCGTGAAGGCGGCGGAGAGCCCGACGCATACCGCGCGCCTGCGCATCTTCACGCCCGGCGTCGAACTGCCCTTTGCCGGCCATCCGACGGTGGGCGCGGCGATCGCGATTGCAGAGGCCGGCGAAGGCAACGGGGCAGGGCCGCGCGATCAGGTATGCGTGCTGGAAGAGAATGTCGGCCCGGTGCGCTGTGCGGTGAAATTCGGCGTCGGCAAGGCCGCCTTCGCCGAGTTCGACCTGCCGCGCAAGTCCGCGCGCCTGGAGGCGACCTTCGACCGGCAGGCGCTCGCCGACGCCTTCAGCCTGAAGCCGGGCCAGATCGGCTTCGAGAATCACGTACCGTCGCTCTGGAGCGCCGGCGTCGCCTTCGTGATGATCCCGGTGCACGACCTTGCGGCGGCCGCCGCCGTGGACTTCGATCCCGCGCTCTGGGAGCGCTGCACGCCCTTCGCCGAGGGCCGGCTTGCCTCGGCCTATCTCTATTGCCGCGGCGGCGTGAACCACAATGCGAAATTCCACGCCCGCATGTTCGCGCCCGATATGGGCATCAGCGAGGATCCGGCGACAGGCTCGGCCGTCGCCGCCATGTCCGGCGCGATCCATTTCTTCGACAAGCTGGTGGACGGGCACCATCCGTTCCTGATCGAGCAGGGCGTCGAAATGCGCCGTCCTTCCCATATCCACCTGCATCTCGACGTGACCGGCGGCGCGATCGCCGGCGCGCGCATCGGCGGAGAGGCCGTGCGCATCGCGTCGGGAACGCTGGATTTGTGACGGTCGTTTTGCGCTGCAGAAGAATTTTCGGCATGAATGCGTTTTTTTCCGACTGCGGTATGGACAAGCCCGGCCACGCCCATTATACGCCCCATCAGACCGCTGGAGCGGTCGTGTGTGGGTGATTAGCTCAGTTGGTAGAGCAGCTGACTCTTAATCAGCGGGTCCACGGTTCGAGCCCGTGATCACCCACCAATCCTTCCCAAATTCCGCTGATTAAACAGATAGTTGCCCGCGAGGGCGAAAATCGATGAACTCCCGGCTTCCCGCCGGTTTGGAAACGGTTTCCAATTCACGTTCCGTTCCTGTTCACGTCCGGTGCCCGAAGAATCGGCGTCAGTCCTTCGACTTGAATGCCTCCGGCGATGCCGCAGACGAGGCGCGCAGAACCAATGCGGGCGGCGATATGACGTGCGGCGCCGGCTCGGCCTGTTCCAGCCGGGCGATGAGCAGGTCGACCGCCGCTGCCGCCACCTGGTCGAGATGGAGGTCGACGGCGGTGAGGGCGGGCGTCGCCAGCTTGGCGCGCATGCCGTCATAACGGGTTGCCAGCCGAAGGTCCTGCGGGACCCTGCGCCCGGCGGCGCGGGCCGCCTCCAGCACGCCGGTAGCGAAGGCGTCCACCGGCACGCAGAGGGCAGAAAGGGCAGGGTCGGCGCGAAAAAGGCTTTCGGCGGCCGCGGCTGCGGCCTGTTCGCCGCCCTGCTCGTCGACGCGGATGGCGAGCGGCGGCGAGCCGGTTCGCGCGGTGAGTGCCGCATAGGCGGCTTCCATCTCGATATAGGAATTGCGTCTTTGCTGGCCGGTTATCAGGCCGACGCGGCCGCCCTCCGAAAAAAGATGGTCGAGCAGCAGATGCGCGGTGGCACCGCTCTGCAGGTCCACAAAGGGGGGGGCGTCGCGCCCCGGCGCACGCCCGATGGAGACGACCTCCACGCCGCGGTCGGAAAAGAAATCCAGCACCGGATCGTCACGCTCGGGCTCGACGACGATGGCGCCGTCCACTTCTAGCGCGTCCAGGCTGTCGCGCGGCCCGAGCGGCGGGACGAGGCAAAGCGAGATGCCGCGCGAAAAGGCCGTTACTGCGGCGGCGGCGGCGATCTCCATCAGGAAGCCGAGCCGGGAAGGGCCGGCGGCGACGGCGAAGGGCATCGACGAGACGAGAGCGATCGATCCGGCCCGCCCGGTGCGCAGGCGCTGCGCGCGGTGGTTGGGCCGATAGCCGATCTCCCGGGCAAGCGCCTCGATGCGCTTGCGGGTTTCCGGCTCGACGTGGCGGCGGCCGCTGAAGGCGTGCGACACCGTGGTGACGGACACGCCCGCCACCCTCGCAAGGTCGGCAATTGTAGGTTTTCCCATGATGCCTCCAGTCAATCTTCTCTAGCATGCCGAGGGGCTGTTCGCAAAACGATTTGCAAATGGCGAAATCTGTGGTACGAAATGCGGCACGCAAAACGATTTGCATAAGCGGCTTGAGGAGGCCGGGAGGAGAGAATCATGAAGAATGAATTGAATGGAGTCGTCGATCCGGCCGATGAGAGGCTGCCGTTGCGCAGCCTGGTCCTGTTCGGCATGCAGCATGTCCTGGTGATGGCGGCGTCTCCCATCACCGCCGTCTTTCTTGTGAGCAAGGCGCTCGGCTTTTCCGATGCCGTGACGGTATCGCTCATCAGCGCCACCTTCTTCGTCTGTGGCCTCGGCTCGATGCTGCAGAGTTTCGGGCCGAAGGGTTTCGGCGCGCGCCTGCCCTTCGTCATGGTGCCGGGCGGCGCGCCGATCGCCATCTTCCTGGCGATCGCGCAGCAGACGGACGTCCAGACGGCGGTCGGCGCCGTCATCATGACGGCCCTGTTCTATTTTCTCGCGCTGCCGGTCTTTCGCAGGCTGCTGCGCTACTTTCCGCCCATCGTGGTCGGAACGATGCTGCTGCTGGTCTCCGTCAACCTGGTGCGCATCTACGGCGTGACGATCACCGGCAAGCCCGGCAGCGAAGGTTTTGCCGCCCCGATCGAGGTCGGGCTGGCGCTGATCACCATCGTTCTCACGGTGGTCGCCGCGCGCGTCCTTTCCGGAACGCTCCAGCGGCTTGCCGTCATGCTCGGCCTCGTCGGCGGCTCGCTCGTCGCGCTCGCCCTCGGGCATATGGACTTCTCCGGCGTTCTGTCGGGCCCGGTCATCGCCGTTCCGCAGCTCTTTCCCTTCGGCATGCCGAAATTCGATCCCATCGCCGCCATCCCGCTCATCGTCTTCTCGATCATCTCGATGGCGGAGGCGACGGGCCAGACCATCGCGACGGCCGAGATCGTAGGCCGCAGGGGCGATGCGCATGCGATCGTCCCCGCGACCATCCGCGGCGATGCCGTGATGTCGCTGGTCGGCGGCCTGTTCGGCACGTCGCTGATCATCACGAGCGGCGAGAATGTCGGCATCGTGCGCGCGACCAATGTGAAGTCGCGCTACGTCACCGCCATGGCGGGCGCCATCCTCGTCCTGATCGCGCTTGTCGCGCCGATCGGGCGGATGGCAACGGCCCTGCCGGAAGCCGTCGTCGGCGGCACGGCGGTCATCGTCTTCTCGATCATCGGCGTCATCGGGATCGACCTCTTGCGTCGTGTCGACCTGCGTGAGCACGGCGCGATGTTCACGCTGGCCTCGGCCCTGTCGATCGGCCTGCTGCCGATCCTGGTGCCCGGCGTCTACAGCCAGTTCCCGCAATGGACGCAGATGATCCTCGGCAACGGGCTTGCCGCCGGCACCATCACGGCCGTCCTGGTCAATGCCGTCTTCTCCCACCATGGCGCCGGCAGTCAGCCTGCGGAAACGGCGCCGTGCCTGCAATCCACCGCCCAAGGAGCAAACGAGTGAGCGCGATCCGCGAAAAACTGTCGATGTCAGGCGACCTGCTGCTTCGTCCTGGTCTCGTCCTTCTGCCGGAAGGGCCGCGTGCCGGCATGGCCGTCGTCGTGCGCGCCGGGGCCTTTCACCGGATCGATACGGCAGAAGCCGTTGCCCGGGACTTTCCGGAGCTGAAACCGGTCGATCTGCCGGACCATCTGCTGATGCCGGGCTTCGTCGATACCCATACGCACCTGACCCAGTCGCTCGGCAAGGCGCTGGTCTTCGGGGAACCGTCGGAAATCTTCCGACGGATCTGGGTGCCGCTGGAGGGCAGCCTCGACGAGCGCATGGTCTATCTCTCGGCGAAGCTCGCGGCGCTCGAATGCCTGCGCGGCGGTTTCACGACCGCCGTCGATGCCGGCACACGCTCGGAGGGCCATGTCGGCGCCCTCGTGCGTGCCGCAAGAGAGGTCGGGCTTCGCAGCGTCGTCGGCTTCATCTGCAACGATCTCGGCGGCACCGCGCATATCCCGGAGCCCGCCGCCATCCTGCGGCAGGCCGAGGAGCACCTTTCGGTCTACCGGAACGACCCGCTGATCCACCCGTCGCTGGCGATTTCCATTCCGGAAGCGGCGAGCGACGGGATGCTGAAGGCAGTGTCCGACATGGCGGCGGCGAACGGGGTGGTGTTCCAGACCCATGTCAACGAACATCTCGTCGCCGTCGAGCGCTCGCTCGTGGCGCGCGGGCGCCGGCCGATCGAGCATCTGGCGCATCTGGGGGCTCTCGGCCCCCAGGTCCTGCTGGCGCATTCGACGCTTGTCACGCCGCATGAACTCAACCTCCTGCGGGACACCGGAACGGCGGTCGCCTACAATCCGGTGGCCAGCCTGTGGAAGGGCAATGCCGTGGCGCCGGCGCTGCAGATGGCGGCGCTCGGCATCCGCTTCGGGCTGGGCACGGACGGAACGCGCGCGGATGGTTTCCGGCTGATGGAGGCGGGCGAGGGCCTGCAGCGCGCGGGCTTCGGCCTTGCCACGGGCGATTCGTCCTGCGGCGGCGGCTGGCTCTGGCTCGACCGCGCGACATCGGGCGCCGCGGACGCGGCTGGCCTGTCGGGCGTGACCGGCGCGATCGCCGAAGGCCTTGCCGCCGATTTCCTGCTCGTCGATCTCGACCGGCCGGAATTCACGCCCTCGCACGACCTGATGTGGGAGCTTGTGCGCTACGGCAACCGCGACCAGATCGACGCCGTCTTCACCGGCGGGCAGCTTCGGCTGTGGCAGGGCTGGCCCGTCGACTGGGATGCGCGGGCGCTGCTGGCCGAGGTGCGCGGCGATACGGCCGCGGCCATCGCGAAGGCGCCGATCCAGCGCATTCACCCGCTTTCGCAAGCGCATCGTGATCTCGGACACTATCAATGAGCATCAGCCTTATCGCCATTCTGGCCGCCGTGACCTTCGTCTCGGCCTTCATCCAGGGCGCGCTCGGCATCGGCTTTGCGCTGATCGTCGCGCCGGTCGTCGGGATGCTGAAGCCGGAACTGCTGCCCGTCACCCTGCTGTTGCTGATGCTGCCGCTCAACCTGCATGTCGCGGCGCGCGAGCGCGAGCATGTCGACTGGTCGGGCGCGACATGGATCACCATCGGCCGTTTTGCCGGCACGTTCGCCGGCCTCTGGCTTCTGGCCGCGCTGTCACTGGACCAGCTCGATCTTGCGGTCGGCATCTTCACCGTGGTTGCCGCCGGCGCCGCGCTGGTTGCTCCGCCCTTCACCCCGAACAAGCCGAGCGCGCTGGGGGTCGGCCTGTTCACCGGCGTCACGGAAACCGCCACCGGCATCGGCGGCCCGCCGCTTGCCTTGCTCTACCAGCACGCCAAGGCGCCGGTGCTGCGGGCCACGGTCGCGCTCTGTTTCTTCGTCGGCGAGATCATGTCGCTGGTCGTGCTGGCATTTTCCGGGCGCATCGGCTCCGAGCAGCTTCTCGCGGCGCTCTATCTTACGCCGCCGGTTCTCCTCGGAAGCGCCGTCTCGAGGCTCGCACACCACCGCATCGGCGGACGCGGCCTTCGAATCGGCGTCCTCAGCTTCGCCATCGTCAGCGGACTGTTTCTCATCGTTCGCTGACCGACGAACGGGAGGCCCTTGCCACACCCTTTCGAGACGCCATATTGGGCGGCAGAGACGAATGGAGGTTTGGCATGGGCGATGGTGGAATCAAGCGACCGGAAGAGGTCGTCGGCTATTGGTGCGAGACGCTGACGGCGAAGGACTGGTGGCAATCGACGCCGGAGCTCGATCAGCGCGTGCGCGACCAGTTCGCCGAAACGCATCTCGCCCTGTCGCGCGATGTCGCGCCGGAATGGCGGGCAAGCCCCGAGGCGCGGCTGGCGGCGATCATCGTGCTCGACCAGTTTCCCCGCAACATGTACCGCGCCTCGCCGATGGCGTTTTCCACGGACTGGATCGCCCGGCGGGAGGCGCGGCTTGCGTTGGAGGCAGGGGCGGACAGGCTGGTGGACTACGGCCGGCGCCACTTCTTCTACATGCCCTTCGAGCATTCGGAGACGCTTGCCGATCAGGACCTTTCCGTCTCGCTCTTCGAGGCGCATGGCGACGAGATGTACCTGGACTATGCGATGCGGCACCGCGACGTCATCGCCGAATACGGTCGTTTTCCGCATCGCAATGCCTTCCTCGGCCGGGTTTCGACGCCGGAGGAGGAAGCCTATCTCGCCGAACCGGGCGCCGGATTCTGATCGGCCCGCCGTTCCGGTTTAAAATGGCCGCAATCATGGCTAGAAAGGGCAGAATCGCGTGAACGCGATGCGTCGTCTGTTTCTGTCCAACGAGGATGGCCTGTTGCCGATCTCCCGCCTTCTTTCCGTCCTTCTCGCGGTCCTCGCGCTTGCGGCCTCACCGGTCCTTGCGCAGACGGCGGCGGCCCCCGATACGACGACGCAGCTCCAACAGGCGAACACGGATCTCGATCGCGCGGGCGCGCAGCTCAATTCCATTCGCGAACGGGTCGAGAAATACAAGGACGACGACGCGCGCCTTGTCGACCTGAAGATGGAAGCGGAGACGCTGAACCGCTCGATCCTCGCCACCTCCGTCGCCACCCGGCCGCGGCTGGATGCGATCAAGGCGCGCCAGACGGAACTCGGCGACCCACCGGCGGAGGGCGCGCCGGCAGAGGCGGACGTCGTCGTCGAGGAGCGCAAGAAACTCACCGCCGAGCGCAACGAAATCAATGCCTTGACGGGGGAGGCGGAAAATCTCTCGATCGAAGCGATCAAGCTGTCGAACCGCATTACCGAGATCCGCCGGCTGCTCTTCACCGATGCCATCCTGAAGCGCACGGAAGTCAGCTCCGACCTGTTTGCCGAGGCTTCCGGCGCGATTGCCGAGGAAGCGCAGACGCTCGGCCGCACCGTGACGGCGTGGCTGCAGTTCGTCTGGAAATTCAAGCGGATGCAGCTTCTCGGCGCGGTCGGTCTCTCGCTGATGGCGGCCCTCGTGCTGCTCTCCGGCAGCTACCGGCTGTTCTCGCCCTACATCACCCGCGCCGCGCGGCAGGAAAAACCGCATTACATCACCCGTCTTTCCGTCGCCTTCTGGTCGACAGTCCTGCCGACCATGGCGGCGGCGGCCTTCGCGGGGGCCAGCTACTTCTTCCTCGACGCCTTCAAAGTGTTGCGAACCGACATTGCGCCCATCATCGCGATCGCGCTCGGCGTGGTCGTGGCGGTCTACTTCGTGGGGCAGCTTGCCAATGCGGTGCTCTCGCCGGGAGACGGGCATTGGCGGCTGGTACGCGTTTCCGATCGCGGGGCCCAGCTCCTCTGGCTGCTGATCCTCAGCATGGCGATCGTCAACGGCGCCGACTACTTCCTCGGCACGATCAGCGAAGTGCTCGGCTCGCCGGTCGTGCTGACCGTGGTCAAGAGCTTCTTCGCCTCGATCATCATCGGCCTCCTGCTCGTCGTCACCGCCTTCATCAAGCCGGTGCTGCATCAGGGCGAAAAGCCGGATACGCCGGGGCGCCCCTGGCCGCGGTCGATCTTCGTCCTGCTGACGCTGACGGGGCTTGGCCTCATCTTCGCGTCGCTGCTCGGCTATGTCGGCATGGCGCGGTTCGTCGCCACGCAGATCGTCGTGACGGGAGCGGCGGTGGTGACGATGTATATCGGCTTCCTCTCCGGCCGCGCCGTCTCCGCGACGGGCGCCTTCGCCGAAACGGCGGTGGGCAAGAAGCTGGAAGAGCGTTTCGGCCTTGGCCCGGTGGCGCTCGACCAGGTGGGGCTTGCGGCGGGGCTGGCGATCTATCTGCTGATCTTCGTCTGCTTCGTGCCGCTGATCCTGCTGCAATGGGGCTTCCAGTTCGCCGACATCGAATCCTGGGCCTACCGCATCTTCACCGAGATCCGCATCGGCAGCATCACGATCTCGCTGGTCGGCATCATCGTCGGCATCCTGCTCTTCGTCGTCGGCCTCGTCGTCACGCGCTGGTTCCAGAAGTGGGTGGACGGCAACGTGCTGGCGCGCAGCCAGGTCGATGCGGGCGTGCGCAACTCCGTGCGCACCGCCGTCGGCTATGCGGGCGTGGCGCTGGCCGGCCTCGTCGGCATATCGGCCGCGGGCATCAATCTTTCCAGTCTCGCGCTCGTCGCCGGTGCCCTCTCGCTCGGTATCGGTTTCGGTCTCCAGAACATCGTCTCGAATTTCGTCTCGGGCCTCATCCTGCTCGCCGAACGCCCGTTCAAGGTGGGCGACTGGGTGGTGGCGGGCACGACGGAAGGCTTCGTGCGGCGCATCTCCGTGCGCGCCACCGAGATCGAGACCTTCCAGCGCCAGACGGTGATCGTGCCGAACTCGGTGCTGATCAACGGGCAGGTCGGCAACTGGACGCACCGCAACAAGCTCGGCCGCGTGGAGATCCCCATCAGCGTGCATGGCGGCAACGATCCGCGACAGGTGCAGGAAATCCTGACCGAAGTGGTGCGCGGGCAGCAGGGGCTGCTGCGCAATCCGGAGCCTACGGTCGTGTTCCAGGCCTTCTCCTCGGCGACGCTCGATTTCGAGATCCGCGCCTTCCTGGCTGACATCCTCAACGGCACCGGCGTCAAATCGGAGTTGCGCACTGCCATCCTCGAGCGTTTCCGTGAAGAGGAGATCGCCATCGGCGCGCCGGCTGCATCGGAAGTGCCGGTCAAGATCTCTCCGGAAGGGGCCGAACTCATCTCGACGCTTCTCGACCAGGCGACGGAGAAGCTGCGTCCGCCCGCGACCCGTAAGAGCCGCCGGCCGGCGAAGGAGGAGCCCGAGACCTGACAGGCGCGGCCTGATTTCCGGCACATGAACGCCGCATTCACGCTGCATTCAGCCGTCCCCTCATAAAACACATGCAAATCCGAGCGGGGAACGTTAGTGTTCTTCGCAGGGCTTTGAAGAGGGCGGCGCGCAAGCGCCGGGGTGAAGATGAAGCGAATGATCATGATGCTGCTGGTGTCGGCCGCAATGTCCGCTCCGGCCATGGCTGCCTCCGTCACCAACAAGGACGCGGACACGCAGGTCCTCGTCATTGTCGAGGACGGCAGCCGCGTGGAAGTGGCGCTGGAACCCGGCGCGACCGAGACGATCTGCCCGTCGGGCTGTTTCGTCACCCTGCCGAACGGCGACCGCATCGCGCTCAACGGCGCCGAGAACGTCGAAATCGAAGGCGGCGAGGCTTCGGTCAAGTAAGCCCCGGAACCATGTTTCCTGAAACGGCGCGGAAGAACAACGCGCCGTTTTTACTTTGCGGGCATGGTGGTTCCGCATGCCATGGCGGTTGTGCCACCGCGTTTTCATGCTCTCTAAATTTAACGCTTTCGCAAAGGGTTGCAGCTACGCCTTAAGCTGGGGAAAATCCTTGCTAAGAAGGCATATCATGACGTTCATCGGCATTTCCGGAATGCAGTATTCCGGCAAGTCTCTCTCGCATCACCGTATTCTTGTTGCCGAGGACTCGAATGTCTTCACGTCCATGATTTCGAAGCGGCTGAAGGAGCTTTTCGACATCGATGTCGAGATCTGCCGCAGCTTCGAGGAGCTGGAACTGGCCTACGACAAGTCCAGCGAGAAGATCACCCTGGCGATATCGAACATCAACCTGCCGGGCGCCGAGAACGGCGAGGCGTTGAACTACCTGGTCGACCTTTCCATTCCGACGATCGTCTTCACCGGCACGTTCCAGCAGGCGACGCGCGACCAGCTTCTCTCCAAGGAAATCGTCGACTACATCATCAAGGACAACATCTTCGCGGTCGATATGCTGGCGGAATCGGTCTGCCGGTTCCTCACCAACCACGAGCACCATGTGCTGATCGTCGACGACAGCGCGACAGCCCGGGCGCTGTTGACGACCCGCCTCAAGCGCTACAACTTCCGCGTCAGCGTGGCGGAGAGCGGAGCGAGCGCCCTGGCACTGCTGAAGGCGAACCCCGATATCAGCCTGATGATCACCGACTACAACATGCCCGACATCGACGGCTTCGAGTTGACGCGGCGCGTCCGCGGCACGCGGGGCTCGCATCAGTTGCGTATCATCGGCGTGTCCTCCTCGACGGACCGCCTGCTGTCGGCCCGCTTCCTCAAGGCCGGCGGCAATGACTTCATCATGCGGCCCTTCATCGACGAGGAATTCTACTGCCGCGTGAACCAGAATCTCGATACGCTGACGCAGATCAGGACCGCCCAACTGCGCTTGAGTGCATAGGCAGGGGCTGCCGGCGCGAACCACCCAGTTCTGTCCCTTACGTTACGTGAGATATTTCCCGGCGAATTAACCACTTGGTAAAACCGGTGGTTTGTAATGCGTCGAGACGGGAACATCATCTAAGGTACTGGACGACGTGGGAGTGGATACAAATCCGCAGCGAGACCCTGCATTTCTGCGCCATTCAGGCCAGCAGGTATTGCTCGTGGAGGATTCGCGCATGTTCTCCACGGCGCTCAAGTACAGGCTGGAGAAGGAGCTCGGCCTCTCCGTCACCCACTGCCCGAGCATGGCCGCGGTGCGGGCGATCTTCCAGTCCGAAGCCCCGGAATTCGTGCTTGCCGTTCTCGACCTCAACCTGCCCGACGCGCCGAACTGCGAGGCGCTCGACTATGTGATCTCCAAGGGCATCGCGCCGCTGGTGTTCACCGGTTCGTTCAGCGATGCGACGCGCGAGCAGATCCTCGCCAAGAACGTGCTCGACTATGTCGTCAAGGACAGCCCGGCGGCGATCCAGCAGCTCGTGCTTGCCGTCGACCGCATCCTGACGAGCGGCAAGACGCAGGTTCTGGTCGTCGATTCCGATTCCGAAAGCCTGCGGCAGCAGGTGAACCTCATCGCCAAGCAGCGTTTCCAGATCGTGGCCGTGGAGAGCGGGGCGGCGGCGCTCGAGGCGCTCGATTCCCGGACCGGGATCGACATGGTGGTCTGCGATATCGATCTTGCAGACATGGACGGCTTCACATTGCTGAGCGAAATCCGCCAGCGGCATGGCGACGACGCGGTGCGCGTGGTGGGGCTTTCGAAATCGGACGACCGCATGGTCGCCGCGCGCTTCCTGAGGGCCGGCGGCGACGAATATATCCAGAAGCCGTTTCTCGTCGAGGAATTCAACAGCCGCATCTTCCATGTCGCGGCGATCCAGAAGCGCGTGCAGTCGCTGCATCGCATCGCCGCGCGGGACTACCTGACGGACATCTACAATCGCCGCTACTTCTTCGAGGCGGGGCCGCGGCTTGTCGATCAGGCCCTGCGCCGCGGCGAGGCCATGTCCATCGCCATCCTCGACATCGACCATTTCAAGCGCCTCAACGACACCTATGGCCACGAGGTCGGCGACGTCGTGCTGAAGGTCGTGTCCAGCCGCCTCAAGCAGCGGGTGGGCGCGCGGCACCTCCTGGCGCGCCTCGGCGGCGAGGAGTTCGGCATCATCTTCAACGGCCTCGGGCTGGTGGAGGCGCTGGACCATTGCGAGCATCTGCGCATGGAGCTCGCCAGCCAGCCGATCGATGCGGATGGCGAGGCGCTGACGATCACCGTCTCTGCCGGCCTTGCCGCCATTTCCGAACGGGAAACCTTCGACAACTACCTCAATGCCGCCGACCAGTTCCTCTACATGGCCAAGCATGCCGGCCGGAACCGCGTCTTCTCCGAGCTTTCGCTGGTCAGCGCGCTGGCAAGCTGAAAGCCCCGCCGGTCGGGCAGGGCTCTTCGTTCCTCGATTATCGATCGTTCAGCGGGCGATGGCGGACAGCGTCAGCTTCCGGTCGGCGCGCTCCTGCTGGGGCGAACGGTTGTAGAGCTCGCGATAACACTTGGAGAAATGCGAGGCGGAGACGAAGCCGCAGGCGACCGCCACTTCCACGACGGGCATGGACGACTGCACGAGGAGGTGCCGCGCGCGGTCGAGGCGGATTTCGAGATAGTAGCGGGCCGGCGAGCGGCCCATCTCCTGGCGGAACAGCCGCTCGATCTGGCGGCGCGACAGGTCCGCGCCGTCGGCGATCTCCAGCAGCGACAGCGGCTCGGAGAGGTTCTTTTCCATGAGTTCGATGATCGACAGGACCTTTGCGTTCTGCACGCCGAGGCGGGCGCGCAGCGGCAGGCGCTGGCGGTCGTGGGGCCCTCGCACGCGGTCGGTCAGCGCCTGCTCGCAGACGCGGTTGACGAGGTTTTCGCCGAAATCCTGGTCGATCAGGTTCAGCATCATGTCCAGCGAGGCGGTGCCGCCGGCGCAGGTGTAGATATTGCCGTCGATCTCGTAGAGGTCGGCATAGACGTCCGCCTGGGGGAAGGCCTCGGCAAAGCCCGGCAGGTTCTCCCAGTGGATGGCGCAGCGCTTGCCCGACAGCAGGCCCGCCTGGGCGAGCACATGGGCGCCGGTACAGAGCGAGCCGACGGCGATGCCGCGGTTATAGACCTCGCGCAGCCAAGCGTTGACGGACTTGTTGGAGAAGTCCTCGACATAGATGCCGGAACAGACCAGCACCATGGAGGGGCGGTTCTCGCCGCCGAGATGCTTGCGCTCGTCGGCGAGCGAGGAGTTCACCTCGATGCCGATGCCGCTGGAGGAAAGCACCTGCTGGCCATCCGTGGAGGCGAGCCGCCAGGTATAGGCCTCGTAGCCGAGCATGCGGTTGGCGATGCGCAGCGTCTCGATCGCCGCCGAGAAGGGCAGCATGGAGAAGTTGGGCACGAGAAAGAAAACGAGAGAACGCTTCTTGACGTTTTGCTTGTTCATCGGTGTGTCCATGCTGGGGAGGCGGAATGTCGCAATCGTCGCAGGCAGATTGGCCGTCGCGCTAGTATTTTTGCGACAGTAAAAAGGATGGTTGCGACTGGGATGCGTTGTCTATCGCTGAAATGTCAGTGCCTTCCGGCAAAATTGTGACGATGGCTGACTACTTGCGCATTTGCGACCCCGCCATTGGTATTGTCCGATTGCGACAGGTCGATTTCCGTTGACAGGCGTGGTTTGACAAGATGACCGGCCCCGGCCAAAACGAGGGCGGATTCGAGGGGAATTTCGATGCTGCCAGATGGATATTCGGATGTGCCGGCCGGCAAGCTCGCGGCGGTGGTGACCTGCCTCGAAATGCTGGCGCCGCCCGTGCCTCGCGCCGATCCGGAACAGCCCGGCATCACGCTCGAGCGGATCGAAAAGCCTGACGTCGCCTGGTATCGCGACCTCTATGGCCGCATCGGCACCGAATGGCTCTGGGCTTCACGCCTTGCCCTTGCCGAAAGCGAGCTTGCCGTCATCCTCCACCACCGCGACGTGGAGGTCCATGCGGTCATGAAGGACGGGCGCGGGGAGGGGTTGCTTGAACTCGATTTTCGCGCGGCGGGCGTGTGCGAACTTGCCTTCTTCGGTCTGACACCGGCGGCGATCGGCAATGGAACGGGGCGCTGGCTGATGAACCGGGCGATCGCGCGAGCCTGGTCGCGGCAGGGACATCCTCCGATCGGGGGTTTCTGGGTGCATACCTGCACGCTGGATTCGCCGCAGGCGCTGGGATTCTATATCCGTTCGGGGTTCACGCCGGTGAAGCGGCAGATCGAGATTTTCGACGATCCGCGGCTGACGGGTGTCCTGCCGGAAACGGCGGCCGCCCATGTGCCGATCCTCAAGCCCTGAAAAGAAAACCGCCGGAGAGACTTTTGAAGGTCAGCTCCGGCGGTGTTTGGCGTCGTCTTCTTTCGGCGGGTTGCCGTTACAGTCGTCCGTCATCGCGTGTTCTTGTCGAACGAACGATAGCCGATATCCTTGCGCTGGTCGTAGGACAGGCCTTCGAGTTCGCGTTCGACGCGGCGGCGCTGCCAGGCGGAGATGATCCGCGCGGAGAATTCCCGGACGAGATGAGACAGGCTGCCGGCATCGCGGGCGCCTGCTGCGCGCCGGATCGGGCGGTGTTCCAGTGCTATTGCCATTTCAGGGTTCCTTTCGAGCTTGGGAGGTATCGAAAGGTCGCGACCTTGATCGTGACTATGTCGCAACCTCATACATCAATCAAACGAATATATTTGATTGGATCGATCAGCGTTCTTCATGTTCGCCGATAGCCGGCCAGTCGATGTCCTGCTTGAGATAGTCCGGCAATTGCTCCAGTTCCGCCGTCGTGTGGCGGATTGCGTTGCGCTTGCGCCGGGCCTCGATTGCCTCGCCCACGAAGCGCCTTATTGCGTAGTAGAATCCGTTGCCACGGACGAGAACGGCGAGATCGGCGCCGTTTGCGAACGATTTTTGCGTGTTCATGGCGTTTTTCCTTCCAATCGGTGACCTTGTAGATTGACTATCCGCCCATCTCGGTTTTCAATCAAACGAAATGAAGTGACGCTTTGCTTCAGAATTTCTGATCCATGGAGGCGGACAATGAATCTGCTGATGCGCCAGACGCTCCCCTTGCTGGAGCTCGATATCCTGAAAACCTTCGTGGCGATTGCCGAGACGGGCAACTTCACCACGGCTGCCGAGACCGTGCATCGCACGCCCTCCGCGGTGTCGATGCAGATCAAGAAGCTGGAAGAGCTGCTCGGCTGCACGCTGTTTCGCCGCGACGCGCGCTCGGTGGTGCTGACCCATCACGGCGAGGTGCTTCTGTCCTATGCACGGCGCCTCATCGCCCTCAGCAACGAGGCGGTCTCCCGCTTCATGATGCCCGAGATGAACGGTGTCGTGCGGCTCGGCGCGCCCGATGATGTCGGCGAGTTGATCCTGCCGGAAGTCCTTCGCCGTTTTGCCGAAACCTATCCGTCGATCGCCGTCAACGTCTCGATCGAGACGAGCAGCAGCCTGCGCCGCGCCGTTGCCGAGCGCCGCCTCGACCTTGCCATCTTCAACTCCGCCGACGGCACGATGCCGGTGCCGGGCGAGGTCCTCCTGAAGGAACAGCTCGTCTGGGCCGGCAAGAACTGCGGCAACGCGCATCTGAAGAACCCGCTGCCGGTGTCCGTCTGGGAGGAGGGGTGCATCTGGCGTGCACGCGCGCTGGAGGAGTTGAGCCGTTCGGGCCGTGATTTCCGCGTCGCCTATTTCTGCGCCCATCACATGGGCCAGCGCGCCGCGATCCGCGCCGACCTTGCCGTCGCGCCGCTCGCCCGCTTTCTTGTCGGCGAGGACATGGTGGCGCTTGGTGAAAAGGACGGCCTGCCGGACCTTGGCCACTACCTGATCGGCCTCGTGGTCAACGACGAGGCGGAGACGCCCGCACTGGCGGTCGCCGACTATATCCGTGCGGCCTTCGCGCGCATCGAGCGCCGGCCGATGGACATGCTGCAGGTCGCCTGCTGACTTTTAGGCCGGCCGGGCGCGCCCGGCCGCGCTATTCGCGGCTGCGGCGCCTGCGCCGCCCGCCACCTTCGCCGCCGCCGTCGTCGGACAGCACCTTGCGCTCGGGCAAAGCCACGACCTTGGCGAGTTCCGGGAACGGGTCCACCTTGTTCGGCATCGCCATGGCGTTGACGAAGAGCTGCTGGAAATTCGGCTCCAGCGCCGTCTCGATCTTCTCGATGCGGGCGACGGTCTGCTCGATCTCGCGGCGATGGTCGCGGTTGAGCAGGGCCATCAGGGCGCCGGTGCCGGCGGCGTTGCCGACGGCCTTCACCTCGTCGAGGTTGCAGTCCGGGATGAGGCCGAGCACCATGGCGTATTTCGGATCGATGAACGAGCCGAAGGCGCCGGCAAAGCGGATCGTGTCGACATGGTCGACGCCCTGCTTCTCCATCAGAAGCTTGATGCCGGCATAGAGCGCGGACTTGGCCAGCTGGATGGCGCGGATGTCGTTCTGGGTGACCGTGATGCGCGGCTCGCCGTCATGCAGCAGATAGGAGAAGGTGCGGCCGTTCTGCAGGATGCGCGGGCTCTTCTCCGCCATGGAGCCATCGACCACGCCGTCTTCGGAAATGACGCCGGCGAGGTACATTTCAGCGACAACCTCGATGATCGCCGAGCCGCAGATACCGGTGACGCCGACGCCGGCGGCGGCTTCCGCAAAGCCTTCCTCGTCCGACCACTTGTCCACGCCGATGACGCGGAACTTCGGCTCCAGCGTGGCGGGATCGATGCGCACGCGCTCGATGGCGCCGGGGGCGGCGCGCTGGCCAGAGGAGATTTCCGCGCCCTCGAAGGCCGGGCCGGTCGGTGACGACGCGGCGACGACGCGCTCGCGATTGCCGAGCACGATCTCCGCATTGGTGCCGACGTCGACCAGCAGCATCATGCGGTCCTGCCGGTAGGGGCCTTCCGCCAGCGTGGCGCCCGCCGCATCCGCGCCGACATGGCCGGCAATGCAGGGCAGCGTGTAGAGCCGCGCGCCGCGGTTCACGTCGATATCGAGTTCGTGCGCCCAGTATTGCAGGGCTCCGGAGACGGCGAGCGCGAAGGGCGCCTGGCCGAGTTCCGTCGGATCGATGCCGAGGAAGAGGTGATGCATGATGGGATTGGCGACGAACACCATGTCGAGGATGTCGTGCCGGTCGACTTCGCCTTCCGCGCAGACCTTGCCGATCAGGCCGTTGACCGCCTCGCGCACCGCCTTGGTCATGGCTTCCCGGCCGTCCGGGTTCATCATGACGTAGGAGACGCGGCTCATCAGGTCCTCGCCAAAGCGGATCTGCGGGTTCGACGTGCCCGAAGAGGCGACGATGCGGCCGGAGAGCAGCGAGACGAGATGCATGGCGATCGTCGTCGAGCCGATATCGCAGGCAATGCCGTAGGCCTCGTTCTTGAGGCCCGGATAGAGGGCGACGATGAAGGGGCGGGAGGAATCCATGTCGCGGTGGATGGCGGCGGTGACGCCCCATTGGCCCTTGCGCAGGATCGACTGGATCTGCGGAATGAGGTGCGGGGCGATGAGCAGGTCCTTCCAGCCCCAGTCCTTCTCCAGCATCACCTTGAGGCGGTCGAGATCGCCGAGCGGCTTGTGCATGTCGGGTTCGTCCACCTCGACATAGCAGAGCTGGACCGCGGCGTTGCGCTCGATGACGCGGTCGGTCGCGGCCTTGCGCACGACCTGCGCGTTGATGACGGTATCCTGCGGCACGTCGACGACGAGGTCGCCGAGGACGAGGGCGGAACAGGAGAGACGGCGTCCCTCGGGCAGGCCGCGGATCTTCTCGTAGCGCTCTTCCTTCGGGCCCTTCTCCGAGATGTGATCGAGCGAGGAGACGATCTTGTGCTTGGCGAAGTTGCCTTCCTGCACCTCGATCTGACAGCGCCCGCAGGTCGCGCGCCCGCCGCACACGCTCTCGACATAGACGCCGAGTTTCCGCGCGGCTTCGAGGACCGGTGTGCCGACCGGGAAGCGGCCGCGCTTGCCCGAGGGCATGAAGAGGACCAGCGGTTCCTTTGCCGAGGCTTCGGTCATGTTGGTCTCTTTCTCACCTTCGATGCGCATCGCTCGTACTCTTTCCTGGCGGTGGAACCGCAATTCAGCCCTTCCGGCCCGCGAGGCGCTTGACGTTGCGGCGCACACGCTTGCCGTAGGGTTTCAACGCGGCTTCCGACACGGCGCGCGCCGTGGCACTCGGCGAAGCCGCCGTCATCATGGCCTTTGCAGCAGCAAAATTGGCCGCCACGATGCTTTCCGCCGTGGCAGCCATCTTTTCGGTGACCATGCGGGTCATCTCAGCGGTGTTCTGCGTCGAACCCGTCATCGCCGCCATTCCCATCTCGTGGCAGCGCATGGCGATCACGAGGGGTGCCTCCAGCCAGAGGCTGAAGGCGTCGCGGCGAAACTGACGCCCGCCCGACATGTTATTCCCTCGCCGCGCCGGCGCCGGCGCGGGCTGCACGGCCGCCACGGCGGCCGCCGCCGGCTGCCGGCGCCGCGGAAGCGGCAGCGGTCGCGCCGCCTTCGGCCGGCTTGTGGTCGCGGTAGGTCATGATCCAGTTGGTGCAGTTCGCATCGGTGCCGTTGAGCACGTTGGCGGCGCGCACGGCTTCCATTTCCTGCGGACGGCAGGGGTTCATGATGGCAGACGTCATGCCGGCGCCGATGACCATCGGGATGAAGCCGGCATTGATGCCGTGGCGGTGCGGCAGGCCGAAGGAGATGTTGGACAGGCCGCAGGTCGTGTTGACCTTCAGCTCGTTGCGCAGGCGATAGAGCAGCTGGAACACCTGGCGGCCGGCATCGCCCAGCGCGCCGATCGGCATGACGAGCGGGTCGACGACGATGTCATGCGGCTTGATGCCGTGGTCCATGGCGCGCTCGACGATCTTCTTGGCGACGGCGAAGCGCACGTCCGGGTCCATGGAGATGCCGGTCTCATCGTTGGAGATGGCGACGACCGGGACGTCGTACTTCTTGACGAGCGGCAGGATGGCTTCGAGCTTTTCTTCCTCGCCGGTAACGGAGTTGACCAGCGGGCGGCCCTTGGCGACCTTGAGGCCGGCCTCGATGGCGGCCGTGACCGAACTGTCGATGGCGAGCGGGATGTCGACGAGGCCCTGGACGATCTCGAGCGTCTGGACGAGCAGGCCCGGTTCGGTCTCGTTCGGATTGACGGAGGTCACGCCCGCATTGATGTCGAGCATCGTGGCGCCGGCGGCGACCTGTTCCAGCGCGTCCTTGATGACGGTCTCGAAGTTGCCGGCCTGCATTTCCGCGGCCAGCTTCTTGCGGCCGGTCGGGTTGATGCGTTCGCCGATGACGCAGAAGGGCTGGTCGAAACCGATGATGATTTCGCGGGTGGCCGAGGCGACGATGGTACGTGTCATATAAGGTCCTCTGGGGCGGGGCGCCGGTTCAGGTCTAGCGCGCGATTTCCGGTGTTACAAGCTGGCATGCCGGCGGCAGCCGGCAGGCGGAATCAATGGGGTTGGTGGGCGGCTTTCTCGGCCATCTGCTGCTGGTCCTGTTCCTGGCCGTTGCGCGCCGCCTCGATGCGTTCGGCAACGAGCTGGTCGACCGGGTTCGGCTCGCGCTTCCAGGGCTGGCGACCCTTCAGCACGCCGGAATCATGCACCATTTCTGCGACATATTCTTCCTGGCGGTAGGCCATGACGTGAACGCCGGAAACGCCCTCGATCTCCTTCACCTCGTTGATGATGTCGATGCAGAGCTGCTTGCCTTCCTTCTTCTGGTCCTGCGCGCCCTCGAGGCGGGCGATGATGGAATCCGGAATGTGGATGCCCGGCACGTTGGAGCGGATCCACTTGGCCGTCTTGGCGGAGGCCATCGGGCCGACGCCGACGAGGATGTAGCATTTCTCGTGCAGGCCGAGGTCGCGCACCTTCTTCATGTATTCCCGGAACATGGGAACGTCGAAGCAATACTGGCTCTGCACGAATTGTGCGCCGGCCTCGATCTTCTTGGCAAGGCGGTAGGGGCGGAAGTCGTAGGGCGGGGCGAAGGGATTGATCGCCGCGCCGAGGAAGACCTTCGGCGGCGTCGTCAGCTTGCGGCCGGAGAGGAATTTGGCGTTGTCGCGCATGATGCGCACGGTTTCGAGCAGCGACATGCAGTCGAGGTCGAAGACCGGCTTTGCGCCCGGCTGGTCGCCGGCCTGCACGCCGTCGCCGGTGAGGCACATGATGTTGCACACGCCCATGGCGGCCGCGCCCAGCACGTCGCCCTGGATGGCGATGCGGTTCTTGTCGCGGCAGGCGATCTGCATGATCGGCGCATAGCCCATGCGGGTCAGCAGCGCGCAGATGCCGACGGAGGACATGTGGCAGTTGGCGCCGGAGGCATCGACGGCGTTGATGCCGTCCACCCAGCCGTCGAAGATCGCGGCGCGCTCGTAGACGTCCTCCGGATTGGCGCTGTCCGGCGGGTTGAGCTCGGTCGTCACTGCGAATTCACCGCGCCGCAGAACGCGCTCCAGGCGGCCGAGCGAGGAGTGGCCGGGCAGGGGATCGAGCGGCAGATGAGGCCCGAGCGGGTTTTCGTCGAAATGAGCCATGGATCAGGCGTCCTTTCCGGCGGCGGCAGCGGCTTCCCGCGCCGCGGCGGCTTCTGCCGTCACGCGCAGCCAGGACGAGGTTTCGCGCAGCGACTGGTTCACCGGCTTCTGCACGTTCATGATGGCATTTCCGTTCGCCATGTTCTGCGACCCCTTCCACGCTTGGACCCAGACGCAGGGCATGTCCGGCTCTACTTCGCAATTGCCGTTGGCGCGAACGCCGCCGCAGGGCCCGTTGCGAAGCTGCTTGGGACAGTTCATCGGGCAGGACATGCCCGTGGACGACAGCGCGCACTGGCCGCACATGCGACAGTCGAAGAGGAAGCCCTTCACATGCTTTTCGACGAAGGTGATCGGCCGCTCGACGCGCTGGTAGCCGAGGAGCTTCCAGAGCGGGTGCAGCAGCAGGAAGCCTTCGGCGAAGCGGTTGTAGAACCACTCGAAGAAGCGGGAATTGCGCACGGCCCAAAGACGGATCGTGTATTTGTGCCGCGAGCGGCGGCTCGGCGAGACGCCGGCCGGCGTGAAGGCGCCGGTGGCGGCCTTCTTGCCTGCGGCGGCGTTGCCGGGTTTGGGGTCAGCCATCGTCCCGGCCTCCGGCCTTGACGAGGGCGACGAGGCGCTCGCGGTCATAGGCGGCTTCGAGTTCGGCGGCGGCCTTGTCGGCCTCGGCTTCGAGATCGTCGGAGACCGGGACCGGATCGGCCTTGCGCCATTCGGCAAGGTAGTCGTCCGTCTCGGCCGCGCCGGTGCGCATGGCGCACATGTCGATGGCCTCGGTGAAGCGCAGCGACAGCTCCCGCTTGGCGTTGGCGCGGCCCTTCTTGATGATGACCTGGGCGGGGATGTCGCGCCAGTAGACGATGATGCGGTCTGCCATGTCGAAAATTCTCCCAGAGCATTTGCGTGAATCGCGGAAACGCTCTTCCTCTTGTCTCTCGCAATTCCGGTGGAAACCGTCGCACACTTTTCCTGGAATTGCTCTCATGCTGACAATGCGTTCTGGCCGCGTCGCTGGCTTCGCTCGCCACGACTGCCCCATGCTCAAAAACGACGCGGGATTTGCCGTCCAGAAGAATTACCAGATGCCGCGGGTCACGCCGTTCCAGAGCCAGGTCCAGATCGGCGGATGATACCATTGCCGCGAGGGCGCCGCTATTTTCAAAGGCTTGAGACTGCCGGTGACGGCATCGTGCAGGGCCTCGACGATGATGCCGGTCGAAGCGGCCGTCTGGAGCAGCGGATAGGTGTGCACCGTGTCGCGTTTGGAAGGTTTGAGCCGGTGCTGGTAGAGCACGCCCCCGGTATCCACGCCCGCATCGACAAGGTGCACCGTCGCGCCGAAATTCTCCTCGTCTGCGAGGATGCGCGACCAGTAGCCGCCCTGCAGGCCGCGATATTGCGGGGTGATGCCGGCGTGAAAGTTGAGCACCGGACAGGCGATGGCGGCGAGCGTTCCTGCCTTCAGCATGCGGGTGCTGACGAGAAGCAGGGCCGCCGGCCGGATGTCGTCGAGCGCCTTCAGGAATTCCGGGCTGTTGGCCGAGGGAACGGCGACACGGCGGATTTGTGAATCCACCGCGGGGTTTGCGCCGAATTCCTCAAGGATTTCCTTCGCGCGCCCCAGGGTGAAGCGCTTGCCGTATTTCGAGACGACCATGGTCGCGAGCTGTCCGAGCGCCTGCACCCAGCCGAGCTTTCTTGCACGCCGCCGGATGAAGAGCTTCTTCGATTCGGGCTCTTCCTCGATGACGACGAGCCGAGGGAAGGCGGCCCTCACGGCATTGACGACGATTTCCGGGTTCTGGCCGGGCTGGATCAGCATGGCCACCGTTTCCATCCGCGCGTCGCGTTCCGTCATGTCCCAAAGCCCCGCCATATCCTTGGCGCACATCATCCGGACGAGAGCTTAGAAAAGGGGTAACGGTGCAGCGGGATTTGCGGGCAGGGCTAAGGATTGGTTAGCGGGCGCGCAGCAGCTCGCCCGTCAGGTCGCCATAGCCGGTGAAGCGGTATTCGTAGGCAAGGCCCAGATAGTCCGCCGCCTCCTTCGCCTTCTGCTGCAAGGCCTCGTCCTCGACCTGCGAGAGATAGACGACCTTCTTGTAATTGCCGAAATACATGTCCTTCAGCTGCGGATGGCGGTCGAGGCCGAGCGGCTCGATGACGAAGGCGCGGAACTGGCGGGCGAGGAAATCGGTGAGGAAGAAGGACGTGACATCGTCGTCCTTCGCCGCGAAGGCTTCGTTGCCGGCGAAGAAGGAATAACAATGCGGCCCGGCGATGCGCTCCACGCCTTCGCGCTCGCAGACCCTATCGAGCAGGCCGCCGGTGCCGCAATCGGCATAGCCGACAAAGATGCGGGAAAAGCCTTCTGCTCGTGCTTCGGCGATTGCCTGCTCGACGCCGGGTGCTATCTTCTCGGGGTGCGCATGCCAGATGGCGGGAAGACAGAGGAGGTCGATGTGGTCCAGCCCGTTGGTCTGGCGGATGGCCAGGACCTCGCGGGCGATCGCGCCACAGGCGATCACGCGAACTTTTTCCGCTTTCGTGCGTTCATTGCTCGGACTTCCGAGCTGAAGTTCTGCGTCAACCACATCCATGAAGAGGGACTCCGACCATGACTGGGACAAACCTGACCAAGATCAGCATCGTTCTCGCAGCGCTTCTTGCGCTTAGCGCCTGCGGCAACACCATTCGTGGTGTCGGACGGGATACGGCCAACGCCGTGGATGCGACGCAGGACGCCGGCCGAAGCGTTGAGCGGGCCGCAAACTAAAGATCGTCAGCGGACGGCGCCGGTTCAAGACCGGCGCCGTCCGAATTCCACATTCAGCCCGCAAGCATGTTGTGCTTGCGTTTCATGAATTCCTTGGCCGTTTCCACCGCAACGGCGGCGTCGCGGCAGTAGGCGTCCGCACCGACGGCCTTGCCGAATTCCTCGTTGAGCGGCGCGCCGCCCACGAGAACGACGTAGTCGTCGCGCAGGCCCTTTTCCTTCATCGTGTCGATGACGACCTTCATGTAGGGCATGGTGGTGGTCAGCAGGGCGGACATGCCGAGGATATCCGGCTGCTCGCGCTCGATGGCTTCGAGATAGTTTTCGACCGGGTTGTTGATGCCGAGGTCGATGACGTCGAATCCGGCACCTTCCATCATCATGCCGACGAGGTTCTTGCCGATGTCGTGGATGTCGCCCTTGACGGTGCCGATGACCATCTTGCCCTGCTTCGGCGCGCCGGTGGCGGCGAGCAGCGGACGCAGGATCGACATGCCGGCCTTCATCGCATTGGCCGAAAGCAGAACTTCCGGAACGAAGAGGATGCCGTCGCGGAAATCGACGCCGACGATGCGCATGCCTTCGACGAGCGCCTGGGTGAGGACGTCATAAGGGGCCCAGCCGCGCTCCAGCAGGATGTTCGTGCCCTCTTCGATCTCTTCCTTGAGGCCGTCGTAGAGGTCGTCGTGCATCTGCTGCACAAGCTCTTCGTCGGAGAGATCGGCGAGAATGATTTCGTCGTCAGACATGTTTGTTCCTCGTCTCCATTGGCGCTGCGGTCGCAGGGTCGTGGTACAAGGAATATCCTTCCTCTTGCGCGAACCTGATTTTGAAAGCGACGTCGCATACAGCGAAAAGCGACCCGCCGAAGGCTTGTTCCCTGAATACTCTGTAAAGCCGTGAATTGACAGTGCAAACAGGACAATGGCGCTACGATGCCGGTCGCAATCCCGCTATAGTCGCCGCAGCATCGGTATCCAGCGTGCGCCACCGCTTGGCGCATTGAGAACCGCCCCGCCCCGGCGGCTTGCTAGCATAGAAAAAGAGGCGCATTCGGGCGCTGGAAGAACAAGGCCAGAGGTGCTTCCGGCACCGTAATACAAGGAAAGACGGATCATGAGCGAGGACATTCAGCAGGTGGCAGGCGAGGGCGGCGGTCGTCGCTCGCGTGAGGGGCGCGGCGCTGCCGCGCGGCGCGCATCGCGCACGGGCGGCGGTCCGGGCCCGTCGCTGCCCTACATCACCCGCAGGATCAAGGAATACGAGGTTCTCGACGAAGAGGGCCTTCAGCTCATCGAAGCCAATGCCGACCGCATTCTGGAAGAGATCGGCATCGAATTCCGTGAAGATCCCGAAGCCCTTCAGCTCTGGCGTGAAGCCGGCGCCGACGTGCGCGGCGAACGCGTGCATTTCCCCAAGGGCCTGTGCCGCGAACTCCTGAAGACCGCCCCCTCGCAGTTCACCTGGCATGCCCGCAATCCCGAGCGCAGCGTCCAGATCGGCGGCAAGGCCACCGTTTTCGTGCCGGTCTATGGCCCGCCCTTCGTGCGCGACCTCGAAGGCGTCCGGCGTTATGCGACCATCGAGGACTTCCGTAATTTCGTGAAGCTCGCCTATATGGCGCCGTCCATGCACTCGTCCGGCGGCACGGTCTGCGAGCCGGTCGACGTTCCCGTGAACAAGCGCCACCTCGACATGGTCTACAGCCACCTCAAATATTCCGACAAGCCGTTCATGGGCTCCGTCACCGCGCCGGAACGCGCGGAAGACTCCATCGCCATGGCCAAGCTCGTCTTCGGCGACGAGTTCGTCGAAAACAACACGGTCATGATGAACCTCATCAACGCGAACTCGCCGATGGTCTTCGACGAGACCATGGTGGGGGCGCTGAAGGTCTATGCCCGCCATAACCAGGCCTGCGTCGTCTCGCCGTTCATCCTGTCGGGCGCCATGAGCCCGGTCACGGTCGCCGGCACACTGACGCAGATCCTCGCCGAGGTTCTCGCCGGCGCCGCCTTCACCCAGCTCATCCGCAAGGGTGCGCCGGTGCTGTTCGGCACCTTCGCCGCCTCGATCTCCATGCAGTCGGGTGCGCCGACCTTCGGTTCGCCGGAGCCGTCGCTGGTTTCCTACGGTGCGGCGCAGCTCGCCCGCCGCCTCGGCATTCCGTTCCGTACCGGCGGTTCGCTCTGCGGCTCCAAGGTCCCGGATGCGCAGGCCGCCCATGAATCGGCCAACACGCTGAACATGACGCTCCTGGCCGGCACGAATTTCGTACTGCATGCCGCTGGCTGGCTCGAAGGCGGCCTCGTCGCCTCCTACGAGAAGTTCATGATCGACCAGGACCAGCTCGGCATGCAGCAGAAATTTGCCGAAGGCATCGATCTTTCGGAGAATGCGCAGGCGCTCGACGCCATCCGCGAAGTCGGTCCGGGTAGCCATTATCTTGGCTGTGCGCACACCCAGGCCAACTTCCAGACCGCGTTCTACCGCTCGCCGCTCGCCGACAACAACTCGTTCGAGCAGTGGGAAATCGAAGGAGAGAAGCGCATCGAAGACCGTGCCAACGCGCTCTGCCGCACCTGGCTCGAAAGCTACGAGGCGCCCTATCTCGACCCCGCCATCGATGACGCCCTGCTTGCCTTCATCAAGGCGCGCAAGGACTCGATGCCCGACGCCTTCACCTGAAAGGGTCCCGATCGCGCCAGGGAGCAAGGCGGAGCAGTGAGGGTGGCAGACATGATCCAGAAGGAAGTCTGGCGCCCGCACTATGAAATCAAGGGAGACGTGACCCGGTGAGGGCGCATCGACCCGATACCAACAGCATCCGTGCGGCTCTTGAGCCGCACGGTCTTTTTTTGCGCGGTTTCGTCAATTTTGCGGAAGGCGAAAGCGCACCGGAACTTTCCGACGGCCGCCCCGCCGCCAGCGTCCTGCTGATCGGCAATGTGGGCAGCTCGCTCTGGCCGGCATTTTCGCGGTGGCGGGAAGGGCTGGCGGACCATGGCGGCAGCGACCCGCTCGACGCCTGGTCGAAGGAGACCATCCTCAAGGTCGCCGGACCGGTGGGCGCCACCGCCTGGTTTCCCTCCGATCCGCCCTGGCAGCCCTTCCAGCAATGGGCCATGCGCGCGGAGGGCCTGAAGGCCTCGCCGCTCGGCATCCTCATCCACCCCGTCTACGGCCTGTGGCACGGCTATCGCGGCGCGCTCGGCTTTGCCGAGCCGATTGCGGACGAGCCACCGCCGGCGGCCCCGCATCCTTGCGATGCCTGTCCGGACAAACCCTGCCTCACCAACTGTCCCGCCGGTGCCGTCCGCCCGGCGGCCTTCGACGTGTCCGCCTGCCGCGCGCATCTTCGCACGCCGGAAGGGCAGGGCGGCTGCATGCGCGCCGGCTGTCTCGCCCGCGCCGCCTGTCCGATCGGCGCTGCCTATTGCTACGACGACGCCCAGGTCCGCTTCCACATGGCGGCCCTGTCGCTTTGATTGCCCGCCGGTAGCGCCCATGTTAGGTTACATGTAATCGGAGGTCGGCCCATGGCACGTTCGGCAGCAGAAAATCGTCGTCGGGTGGAAGAGCATCGTGCGCGCCTGCGCCGGCAAGGACTGCGGCCGCTTCAGCTTTGGGTGCCGGATACCCGATCGGAGGCCTTCGCGGCGGAGGCGCGCCGACAGGCGGAGGCCGCCCGGCAAAGCGGTTTTGCCGAAGACGACCAGACCTTTGTGGATGCCGTTTCCGAGTTTCCGGACGAATGAAGCGCGGTGAAGTCTGGACCGTCTCCGATGGCGGCGGCTATGCCGGCAAGCCTCGCCCGGTCGTCATCGTGCAGGACGACGCCTTCGATGCGCTCGATTCCGTCACGATCTGCCCTTTCACGAGCGATCCGGCCGATCTTCCGCTTTTCCGCATTGCCGTCCGGCCGGAACCGGGCAACGGCTTGAGAATGGAAAGCCGCATTATGGCCGACAAGATCACCACAGTGCGCAAGGCAAAGCTTGGTTCGCAGATCGGCACTCTCTCCGAAGAGGACATGCGCCGGCTCGGACAGGCGCTTATCGTCTTCATCGGTATCGCTCGCTAAGAGCGCCGGAGGTTCCTTGCGCTATCTGCCATTCATCCTGCTTCTAATCCTTGTCTTCCGGGAGCCAGCCATGGCCGAGCCGCCGAAATGCGCCGAGATCGAGCATCTGTCCGGCCGCTACACCGTCTGCACCTTCGATCCCGCGACGGATACGATCCGGCTTTTCGGCGCGGCGACGCTGGAGACGGTCGGCGCGACCTATGACCAGCTCAATACGCATCTCCTGCGCAACGGGCAGCATATGAGCTTCGCCATGAACGGCGGCATGTATCATGCGGATTATGGGCCGGTCGGGTTGCTGGTCGAGCATGGCAGGGAGACAGGCGCGCTCAACCGGGGCGACGCGTTCGGCAATTTCTTCATGAAGCCGAACGGCGTGTTCTGGGTTAAGGACGGCAAGGCGGGCGTGATGGAGACGGAAGCCTATGCGAAAGCGGGTCTTTCGCCGCGTGAGGCGACGCAATCGGGGCCGATGCTGGTGATCGATGGAAAGATCCATCCGCGTTTCCTGCCGGACGCCACCAGCCTGCAGATCCGCAACGGCGTCGGCATCCTGCCGGACGGCCGGATCGCCTTCGCCATTTCAAACGTTCCGGTCCGCTTCCATGATTTCGCGACGCTCTTCCGCGACCGGCTGCAATGCGAAAACGCGCTTTTCCTCGATGGCAGCATTTCCAGCCTCTATGCCCCGGAAATCCGGCGGCACGACCGCGATGCCGTCATGGGAACGATCATCGCCGTCGTGAAAAGTCTGCCCTGGTGAGAAAAAATCGCATTTTCCACCCAAGGATTGCCGCCCGACGGACGTCGTAGGGATTAGTGCACGCAATCGGGATGGACCCGTGGAAACAGAACTCGTCGAGAAGGCGGCTTTGGGAGACCGGCAGGCATTCGCCGCGCTGGTCGAAAGCCGCTATGATTTCATCCATGCCGTCGCCTGGCGATGGTGCGGCGACCGGCAGGATGCCGAGGACGTGGCGCAGGAGGTGTGCATACGCCTTGCGAGCGCCATTCGCGGCTTCAAGGGGGCGAGCCGCTTCGGCACCTGGCTCTATACCGTGACGCTGAACGCCGCCCGCGACCAGATGCGCAAGCGCCGGCGGGCCGAATGGCGCGATGCGGCCTTTCTGCGCGAGCAGGCGGTGCTGGAGGGTGGCGGCGCTGAGGATGACAATGAGGAACTGTGGCAGGCCGTTCGCCAGTTGCCCGACAAGCAGCGCGATGCCGTGCTGCTCATCTACGGCGAAGGCCTCAGCCACGCGGCGGCGTCCGAAGTGCTCGGCTGCGCCGAAACGACGATTTCCTGGCATGTGCACGAGGCCCGCAAGCGCCTGAAGGTGCTGCTGCGCGATGCCGCCGCGTGACGGAAGGATAGACCCATGACCGATCTCGACCTCGAAAAACTAGGCCGCCGCGCACCGCCCGCTGCTGATGCATCCGCGCGGGCGCGGACGCTTGCCGCCGCCATGCAGGCTTTCGACGATGCGGAAAAAAATGCAGGTGCCCCCCAAGGTTCGGCCGATGGCGGGCGTCGAAGCTCCATCTTCAACTGGATATGGAGCCCCATCATGAACCGCAGACTTCTCGCCGGCTCGGCCCTTGCCACGCTGCTCGTCGTGCCCGTTGCCGGCCTCGTCACCTATGAACTGGTGCGCAACGGAACGGTGCCGCTGACGAGCGAAACGGAAATCGCCGAAAAGCCCGTCGGCCAGGATCTTCGCATGCGCAAGCAGGAAGTGAAGAAGAGTGAGCCCTCCGCCGATGAGACCGCCGTTCTGCTGAACAAGGCGGGTCAGGAAGCGGAGGCGCGCCAATCCACGCAAGCAGACGCCAGCGCCAAGGCGAAGGCGGCGGCCGATACCGCGCAGGCAACGAACACGCTGGCGGCAGAGCCGCTTGCCGAAATCCGCGAGGAGGCGGAGGCGCTTGCCGCCGCGCCGGAATCTTTCGCGCTCGGCGGGGCGGCCGCCACGCAGGAACTGAGCCGGACGGCCGTGCAGCCGTCCGTCGCGGTGGACGCCATTGCCATGCCCATACCGGAAGAAGATCGCGAGCGCTTTGCCTCCGCCGACCCGAACCCGGTGAAGAGCGTGGCGACCGACCCGGTCTCGACCTTCTCGGCCGATGTCGACACGGCGTCCTATTCCTATGTGCGCCGCTCGCTGCTCGGCGGCAGCCTGCCGGACGCCGAGGCGGTGCGCGTAGAGGAGCTGGTCAACTACTTCCCCTATGACTGGAAGGGGCCGGAGACGGCGGAGAAACCGTTCAACGCCACCGTCACCGTCATGCCGACGCCGTGGAACAAGGGCACGGAGCTGCTGCATATCGGCATCAAGGGCTTCGATACGGTGCCAACGGAACAGCCCGCCGCCAATCTCGTCTTCCTCATCGACGTTTCCGGCTCGATGGACGAGACGGACAAGCTGCCGCTTCTGAAGAGCGCCTTCCGCCTGCTCGTCGGCAAACTTAAGGATACGGACACGGTCTCGATCGTTACCTATGCCGGCGATGCCGGCGTGGTGCTGGAGCCGACGGCGGCGAAGGAGCGCGAGAAGATCCTCGATGCTATCGACGATCTCCAGCCCGGCGGCTCCACGGCGGGCGCGGAGGGCATCGAGGCGGCCTACAAGCTCGCCCAAAAAGCCTTCAAGAAGGACGGCGTCAACCGCGTCATGCTGGCGACGGACGGCGATTTCAATGTCGGCCCGGCAAGCGATGAGGACCTGAAGCGCATCATCGAGGAGCGCCGCAAGAGCGGCATCTTCCTCTCCGTGCTCGGCTTCGGCCGCGGCAACTACAATGACGGCATGATGCAGACGCTGGCGCAGAACGGCAACGGCACAGCCGCCTATATCGATACGCTCGCCGAGGCGCAGAAGGCGCTTGTCGAGGAGGCGGGCTCCTCGCTCTTCCCGATCGCCAAGGACGTGAAGTTCCAGATCGAGTTCAATCCGGACCGCATCGCCGAATATCGCCTGATCGGCTATGAGACCCGCGTGCTGAACCGCGAGGATTTCAACAACGACAAGGTGGATGCCGGCGACATCGGCTCCGGCCATCGCGTCACCGCGATCTACGAGGTGACGCCGAAGGGCAGCCCCGCCGTGCTGAACGACCCGCTGCGCTACGGCAAGGGCGAGGCATCCGCAACGCCGGCGGCGGGGAGCGGCGAGCTTGCCTTCCTGAAGATGCGCTGGAAGAAGCCGGATGGCGATAAAAGCGAGCTCGTCACCATGCCCGTGACGGATGCCAATGCGGTGACCGATGTGAACGCGGCTTCCGCCGACATCCGCTTCTCGGTGGCCGTGGCCGCCTTCGGGCAGAAGCTGAAGGGCGTGTCGGCGCTGCAGGACTATGCCTACGGCTCGATCCTCGGCCTTGCCGAAGCCGCAAGGGGCAACGACCCGTTCGGCTATCGGGCCGAATTCCTGAAACTCGTTCAGCTTGCCGGCGGGCTGTCGGGCGAGAAGGCCGAGTAGGGCAGGTTGCCCCTCATCCGGCCTGCCGGCCGCCTTCTCCCCGCAGGCGGGGAGAAGGAAACAAGCCGAGGGCTTTTTCATTCCCGTTCGGTCTTGTGCTTGAGGAAAGCGGTGCCGCATCCCCTTCGCCCCGCTTGCGGGGAGAAGGTGGCGACAGCCGGATGAGGGGCGCCGTCCAGCGCCTCTCCTTCGTTTGGGGCAGGGGTTCGCAGCGCAGGGTCTCGTTCTCCATCTCGACCAGTCTCAGCCCGACATCGCGCAACAGGCGCTCGTCGCCCCGCGCGATAAGCAGCCGCAAGGCTTCCCGTTCCGCCCGTGACTGACAATAGCGCTTCACAAACTCCAGCACTTTTCCGAAAATACCCATGGCCATTGCCTTTCATTCCTCGGCAAGAGCCAAGCAAACCGGTAGACATTTCACAAACGAATAGCGATGATGGCAGGCATCAGGAAAAGCGATGGCGCCATGTATCCTCCTCTCGAAAGCGATCTGCTCAGAATCTTCGTGGCCGTTGCCCAGGCCGGCAATGTCACGCATGCCGGCGAAAAGCTCGGTCGCACGCAGTCGGCCGTCAGCATGCAGGTGCGCAAGCTGGAAGATGCAGTCGGTCTTGCGCTTTTCGAGCGCGGCCCGCGCGGCGTTGCGCTCACGTTGGAGGGCAGGCGGCTTCTGCCTTACGCCCAGCGCATCGTCGGGCTCGTCGATGAAACGACGGCGGCGATGCGCACCATGCCGCTGGACGGACCGGTGCGGGTCGGCATTCCCGAGGAATACAACCAGACGGTCCTGCCCGGCGCGCTCGCCGCTTTTGCCGAGACCAATCCCGGGACGGAGGTGACGGTCTTCTGCGGCTACACGGTGCAGCAGATGGAGGCGCTGGAGGCGGACAAGCTCGACCTTGCCGTCATCTTCGAATGGGATGGAGATATCTCGGGCGAGCTTCTGGCTATCGACCCGACCGTCTGGGCCGCCTCGCTCGCGCACAATCTGCATCTGGAGCGGCCGGTGCCCGTCGCGTTCTATCGGCGGTCGGTCTGGTGCCGGGAGTTTGCCCAGCGCTCGCTGGAGCGTCATTCCATCCCATATCGCGTCGCCTATACCAGCGACACCAGCGGTGGCTTGCGCTCGGCGGTCGCGAGCGGGCTTGCCATCGCCCCGCTCGCGCGCAGCAATATTCCGCACGGTGCGCGGGAACTGACCGCCGCGGACGGCTTTGCGCTCATCGATTCGTCCCGCGTCGTGCTGAAGCGCAACCCGCGGCGCGGCGGACCGGCGATCGATGGCATGGCGGACATGATCCGCAAATCCTTCGGGCCGCTGGCGGTCCCCGCCGATCAGGCCTTCGGATAGGCGCGTTCGAGGCCGCCGGAGCGCGCGAGGCCGGTGCGGAAGGCGGCATGGGCGGCGTGCTGGCTGGAGCGGGCGATTTCCGTCAAGCGTATCTGCAGGCGTGCGGGCGCGGCTTCGCCCAGCCATTCGCCGAGCCTTTCCAGCTTCAGCGAATTGAGGAAGCGCGCGCTCGCGGCGCGGTCGAGATGAACCGTAAGACCTTCCAGCAGGTTCTCGTCCTGAAGCGGATTTTCCATGAGAAGGCGCAGATAGGCCTCATCGCCCTCGCCAAGGGCCGCGAACTTGTCGGCCACGGTTTCCCGATCCGGAAAGGCAGCAAGGTCGGCGCTCATATCATCCCCCTGAGAATCGTGCTGTCCTTGGATAGGACGGCGAAAAGAGAGCTGCAAGCCTGCGAAAGGGTGTTGGACTAAAAATCTAATATTGACAAAAATTCCAGTTTTGGATTGTTTGTCGCCATGTTCGATTCATCAAACGCCGACCTGCTGCTCCGCCAGCACGCCACGACGGCCGCCGCCGTCTCCACTCTGTTCTATCCCCATGCCGAAGTCGTGCTGCACGATCTCGAGACAGGGCTGATCGCCGGCATTTGGAATGCCTTTTCCGGCCGCAAGGCGGGCACGGAATCGCTCGTCGAAAACGAGCTGGAAGAGGCGGGGGAGGCCGGCGTCTACGGTCCCTATGAGAAGACGGGGGAGGATGGGCGGCGGCTCAAATCGGTGACGGCCGTGCTGAAGGACGAGTTCGGCCAGGCAATCGGCCTCTTCTGCATCAACATGGACGTCTCGCATTTCGACGCGGCGGCGAAGCTGCTTGCCGCCTTCGCCGGCGCACCGGCCTTGCGGCCGCCCTCGCTCTTCGCCGGCGACTGGCGGGAGGCGATCAACACGGCCCTGCACGACTGGCTGCGTGGCCGCGGGCTGGCGCTGACGGCGCTCAGGAAGGCCGACCGGGTGGCGCTTGTCGGCGCGCTCGACGAGCGCGGCCTGTTCCAGACCCGCAATGCGGTCGATCATCTCGCCGGCCTTATCGGTGCCTCGCGCGCCTCGATTTACAACTACCTCGCCGATGCCCGGCGCCAGAGCCAGAAGGACAGGACCCCGTGACCACATTGCCGGATTTCCGCCTCGAAACCCATTTCTCGCGCTGGGAGTTCGAAGCGCGCCACCACATGACAGCCAGCGACGCCCAGACGATGACCATGTCGGATCTGCTGGCGCTTGCCGGCCCCGAGGATCGCGAGGCGTGGGAGCGCGTCGCGTTCGGCTATACCGAGACCTGGGGCGCGCCGGCGCTGCGCGAGACCATCGCCTCGACCTACGACACGCTATCGGGTGCCGACATCCTCACCTTCGCCGGGGCGGAGGAGGGGCTTTATTGCGCCATGCTCGCCCTGCTCGGGCCGGGCGACCATGCCATCGTCACCGTGCCGAACTACCAGTCGATGGAGACCATGCCGGTCACCATCACCGGGAATGTCACCGGCGTCGCGCTGCGGGCGGAAAACCGCTGGCAGCTCGACCTCGACGCGGTGCGCGCCGCCATTCGCCCGGAGACGAAGCTCATCGCCGTCAATTTCCCGAACAACCCGACCGGCGCCATCGCCGACCAGGATATCTTCCGCGGCCTCGTGGCGCTCTGCGTCGAGCGCGGCATTCATCTCTTCTCCGACGAAGTCTATCGCGGACTGGAAATCGACGCGGCAAAGCGCCTGCCGCAGGCGGCCGACCTGTTCGACAAGGGCATCTCGCTCAATGTCATGTCCAAGGCCTATGGCTTGCCGGGCCTGCGCATCGGCTGGATCGCCAGCCGCGACCACGCGCTCCTGTCGCGCATGGAGAAGATGAAGCACTATCTCTCCATCTGCAACGCGCGGCCTTCCGAAGTGCTGGCCGGCATCGCGATCAAGGCGCGCGCGACGATCTTTGCCCGCAACCGCGCGCTCTGCGCGGAAAACATGGCAAAGCTCGGCGCCTTCTTCGCCGACTATCCGCATCTCTACGAATGGACCGAGCCGGACGGCGGCTGCGTCGCCTTCACGTGCTATCTCGGCAGCGACGGCGTGGAAGCGCACTGCCACCGGCTTGTGGAGGAGAAGGGCGTGCTGCTGCTGCCCTCGAGCCTCTTCGTCTCGGATCTCCTGCCGGTCCCGGTGGATCGTTTCCGCGTCGGCGTCGGACGGCGCAACATCGATGCGGGACTGGCGGCGTGGCGCGAATTCCTGGACGAGACCGGAGCGTAGCGCCTTACGGCCAGAGATGGGCGAGGCGTGGATGGCGGCGGATGTCGTCTGCCGATGAAAAGGCGACGCCCTCCCAGCCGGCGGTTTGCGCGAGGGAGGCGATTTCCGGCTGGTCATCGAAAAACAGCGGCTGCACGCTCGCGTCGATCGCGAGCGTGCGGTTGATCGCCTCGAAAAACCGCACGTCCTTCTTGGGATGGCCGATCGCCGCGCTGTAGAAGATGCCGTCGAAATGGCGTGAGAAGCCCAGCGTGTTCCAGAGATAGCCGGCGCGATGGTGCTCCTGGCCGGTCGCGACGTAGATCTTCGCCGCGGTGTTCTGCCTTATATCCGCCACCAGCCTGAACACCTCGGCATTCCGGTTGGAGTCCTTCTCGAACCAGTAGCGCACGAAACGATCGACATCGCCGGCGTAGCCGACCTGCGGCAGCACCTCGGCCAGCGCCTCCTTGAGGTCCCGGCGGCCGGTGACGCAGGCGAACATGGGCGATGCGTTCCGGGCGCCCAGCGCGCCGAAGAACAGGTCGCGGAAGCGCTCCCTGTCCACGCCGAGATCGGTCTCGATGTCGATGTCCCAGGGCTTGCGCAGGGCGGGATTGGCATGCCACCCGTCGATCAGGACGCCGTCGACGTCGAAGAAGATCTTCATGAAGTCACCCGCAGGCCCGAATGGCTACCGCCTTATCCCCGGCGACGGCCGCTGCGTTCGCGTGCCGGTGCGGCGGCGCTTTCGTCGGCGGTCTTGTTGCGCAGCGGGCCGATCCTTTCGATGATCGTCGCAAGTGCCGGGCGCTCGCGCGGTTCGTGCGCGTCGAGCGCCACGCGCATGGCGGCGAGGTGCTCGCAGGACGTGCCGCAGCAGCCGCCGATAATGCGCGCGCCGGCATCGCGGGCAAGGCGCGCATATTCGGCCATCAGCGGCGGCGTGCCGGAATAGTAGATTTCCGCGCCGCGATATTCCGGGATGCCGCAATTGCCCTTGACGACGACGGTAGCCGACGGGTCTGCGCCGGTCATGTCGAGCAGCGAGGAGAGGATGTCGGACGCCCCGACGCCGCAATTGGCGCCGACCGCGAGCGGACCGGCACCGATATCGCCGGCAACGGCATGAATGTCCCGCGGGTGCAGGCCCATCATGGTCTTGCCGGCCGTATCGAACGAGCCGGTATAGACGAAGGGCATGCCGACCCTGGTGGCGGCTTCCGCGGCCGCGCGGATTTCTTCCGGCGATGACATGGTCTCGATCCAGGCAACATCCGCGCCGCCGGCCTTCAGGCCCTCGATCTGTTCGGCGAAGGCGGCGACCGCGTCGTCATAGGTGAGGGCGCCGAGCGGAATGAGCAGTTCGCCGGTCGGGCCGACGGAGCCGGCGACGATGACCTTGCGCTGCGCCTTGTCGGCAACGGCGCGGGCGATCTCGGCCGCTCTCTTGTTGAGGTCGAAGACGCGGTCCTGCGCATGGTGCAGCTTCAGGCGATGGCGCGTGCCGCCGAAGGTATTTGTAAGGATGATGTCTGCGCCGGCATCGACGAAATCCTGGTGGAGTTTCGTGATGTTTTCCGGCTTCGCCTCGTTCCACAGTTCCGGCGCTTCGCCTGCCTCGAGACCCATGGCGAAGAGCGAGGTGCCGGTCGCGCCGTCGGCGAGCAGGAAGGGCTTTTCGGCAAGAAGCTGGGCAAGCGGGTTCGTCGCGGTCATCGGAGCATCCTTCTGTTTGTCGCATCATATAAAGATTTCCTTATGTGATTGCAACGATGGATTGGCGGCTCGTTTGAGGATGGTCGCAAACCTCTCCACCGTCATGGTCGGGCTTGACCCGGCCATCCACAGCCCCGGGTGCCGCGTGGACCCTCGGGTCAAGCCCGAGGGTGACGAAGGAGAGGGAGGAATGCGAGGAGAGGAAAGAGGGTGAGAAGAGGGAGCAGGTCCATTCCCAAACGAGGAGAGGGCGCCCGGGGCACCCTCTTGGATTGCTTGCCGGGCTGTTTCAGGCCGCCTTCACCTCGTGGCTCGTCGGCGTCACCATGCTGGCGATGATCGCGCTGAGGCTGACCGCGCCGATCGGCCGGCCCGCCTCGTCGACCACATGGGCGAGCGTCTGGTTGGCGCCGGTCATGGCGCGCGCGGCCATTTCGAGCACGGTGCCCTTGACGATCGGCATGCCCTCGGGATTGCCGGATAGCGGCGCCATGATCGTCTCGACATTGACGACGCGGCCGCGGTTCACTTCCTTGACGAAGGCGGTGATGTACTCATCCGCAGGGTTGAGCACGATTTCCTGGCCGGTGCCCTGCTGCACGACCATGCCGTCGCGCAGGATCGCGATCTTGTCGCCGAGGCGCAGCGCCTCGTCGAGATCGTGCGTGATGAAGACCACGGTCTTCTTGAGCTCCTTCTGGAGATCGAGGAGCACGGTCTGCATGTCGACGCGGATCAGCGGGTCGAGCGCCGAATAGGCTTCGTCCATCAGCAGGATGTCGGCATCGTTGGTCAGCGCCCGGGCTAGGCCGACGCGCTGCTGCATGCCACCCGAAAGCTGGTTCGGATAGTGGTTCTCGAAGCCTTCGAGGCCGACGCGGGCGATCCACTGCTTTGCGCGCTTTTCGCGCTCGGCGGCGGGGACGCCCTGGATTTCGAGGCCGTAGACGGTGTTTTCCAGAACCGTGCGGTGCGGCAGGAGCGCGAACTTCTGGAACACCATCGCCGTCTTGTGGCGGCGGAATTCGCGAAGGTCGTTCTCATTCATGCGACACACGTCGACGCCGTCGTAGAGCACCTCGCCGGCGGTCGGGTCGATCAGCCGGTTGATGTGGCGGATCAGCGTCGACTTGCCGGAGCCGGAAAGACCCATCACCACCATGATGCCGCCGGCGGGCATGGCGATGTTGATGTCGCGCAGGCCGAGCACATGGCCGTATTTCTGGTTTAGCTCGGCCTTGCCCATGCCGTTCTTGACGGCATCGACATGGTCGCCGCCGCGGGGCCCGAAGATCTTGTAGAGGTTGCGGACCTCGATTGCATGACTAACCATGAATTACCTCCGAATGCTTCTGCAGCCGCCTGCCATATGCCTGGCTCGTGCGGTCGAAAATGATGGCGATGGCCACGAGCGCGAACCCGTTGAGGAACCCGACCGTGAAGAACTGGTTGTTGATGGCCTGGAGCACGTTCTTGCCGAGCCCGCCGACGCCGACCATGGAGGCGACGACGACCATGGCGAGCGACATCATGATGGTCTGGTTGATGCCGGCCATGATTGTGGGCAGCGCCAGCGGCATCTGCACGTTCTTCAGCTTTTGCCAGCCGGAGGAGCCGAAGGCGTCGGCCGCTTCCAGAACCTCCTTGTCGACGAGCCGGATGCCGAGATTGGTCAGGCGGATCATCGGCGGCACGGCATAGATGACGACCGCGATGAGGCCGGGCACCTTGCCGATGCCGAAGATCATGACGACGGGGATGAGGTAGACGAAGCTCGGCATCGTCTGCATCACGTCGAGGATCGGATTGATGAAGCCCTGAACCCGGTCGGAACGCGCCATGGCGATGCCGATCGGAATGCCGACGATGATGGCGATCAGCGTACAGACCGTCACCATGGCGAGCGTGACCATCGTATCGTTCCACAGGCCCATCAGGCCGATGGCGAACATGGAAATGGCGGTGCCGATGGTTATCTTGATGTTGCGGCTGCCGAAATAGACGATCGCAAGCATGATGAGCAGGATGATCGGCCAGGGTGACGTGACGAACAGCCGCTCGAGATAGTTCAAGAACCACTGCAACGGCTGGACCATTGCATCGATGGCATTCACATAACTTCTGACGAGGCCCTTGAACCCGTCGTCGATGGTCTTTCGCGCCGCGCGGACGCTGGCGTCGCTGAAGGCCGGAAACTTACAAAGAAAGCCGGGCAACAATTCGCATATGCCTGCCATCCTTTTCCCCTCTTATCTACCGGAAGTTATTGCTTCGCGTCGCAACGAAACGGCGTTGCATTGCGGGCGAAGCGGCGCGCACAGGGATATTCTTGTTTTGGTTCCCGGCTTGCAGTTCGTCATTGCACGAACCGCTGCCCGATACTGTGCTGTTTGCGACCTCTGCAGTTTCCTGGACGGGCGGCGGGCGGAAAGCCTTGAGCCCGGATTCAGGTCGCGGGACAGGCCGGCGGCCGGGGAAGGCTGCCGGCGCAAGGCGTGTCAGAGCGCGGCCTTGACCTTCTCCGCGACATCGGGCGCGACCCATTTGGTCCACATGTCGGGGTAGGTTTCGAGGAAGTGCTTCGCCGCATCCTCGTTCGTGCCCTGGTTCTCACCCATCCAGGCGAGGACCTTGCCGACCGTGCCGTTGTCCCACTGGCGCGTCTTCATATAATCCATGGCGACGCCGGCCTTTTCGGAGAAGGACTTGGTCACGACGGTGAAGACGTCGGAGGTCGGATAGGAGTTGACCTTGGGGGTGGGGCAGTCCGGCACGGCCGTGCAGGCATCCCAGTCGGCCTTGTCGTGCTCGACGCCGAAGGACAGCTTCGTCATCTCGTACTTGCCGAGGATGGCGGTCGGCGCCCAGTAGTAGCCGAGCCAGCCGGTCTTCTTCTCGAAGGCGTTGGCGATCGAGCCGTCGAGGCCGGCCGCCGAGCCCGTGTCGACCAGCGTGAAGCCGTCCTTGTCCGCATCGAGCGCGCGGTAGAGGTTGTCGGTCGAGACCTGGCAGTTCCAGCCCGACGGGCAGTTGTGCACCGCGCCCTTGGACGGGTCTTCCGGCGCCGGGAAGAGTTCGGGATGCTTCAGCGCGTCCTGAACGGTCTTGATGTCGGGATGCGCGTCGGACAGGAATTTCGGGATCCACCAGCCTTCGACGCCGCCTTCCAAGAGGAGGGGAGCGAGCTGGATGAGGCGGCCTTCGGCAATGGCCGCGTCGAGCGGCGTGCGCACGGCGTTCACCCACATTTCGGGCGCCACGTCCGGCTCGCCCTTCTCGTTCATGGAGGTGAAGGTCGGCATGGTGTCGCCGGTCACCAGCGTGACGGTGCAGCCATAGCCGTTTTCGAGGATGAGCTTGTCGACATGTGCAGCGACGCCCGCCGAGGCCCAGTTCATTTCGGCGATCGAGACCTCGCCGCAGTCTGCCGCCTGGGCAGAACCGGCAAAGCCATAGAGGCCGGCGGCGAGGACGGTGGAAGCAAGGAGCTTCTTCATAAGGTTAAGACCTCCCAGTCTTGAGATGCAGCGTTCAACCCGGAAGGCAGCGCAGGTTACTGCGTTATCCCGACTGCCCGAAAGTTTTACGACAGCCACGGAGGTTCGATGCCAGGTGAGGCGAGCCAATCCCCCTGCTGCAACGGACGCCGAGCTTTTTATCGTTCGCCGGCGGAACCCTGTCACCGGCGACGTATCTTCGTGCGTCACATATGCAAGCCTACGGGTTCCTATAGAGAAATCAACCTCCTGCATGGCCTGGGCGCGTCCGCGCGCCTTCGTCCGGCGGGTGAAATGCCGGATTTTCAGCAACCATGCGGTGGAAATTTTGGGCGTTTGCTCGCATCAGGGCAAATGTCCGCCGCCCGGTTTGCCGGGGATCGAACGATGGTCGCCGATGGTGGACATATCCTGTTCCGAATGCGCCGATTTGGGCCTTCAAAAAATAATTCGGAAATTTTCAAAAAAAGTCGCGATTCATCTTTGCTTAAGGTCCCGATAACGGTCCGGTAAGGATGTGTCGCTATTGGTTTTGTCACGGCGGGGGACACCGCCGCCCGCTCCGGAAAAGGTATTGCGTACCGGGGTGCCTGGGCTTCGATGCGTTTTTGTCGATGCCGCCATGCGTATTTTGGCAAGCCGTGCATCTCCGAAAGGGATGCACGGCTTTCGCCGTTCAGGGCCCTCGAAAAACGGCAATAAAAAACGTCGCCTCCCGGAGAGAGGCGACGCTGCATGCGAGCGGGACCTGACGTCGCGCTCGAAGGATCAGCCGACGTTGCGCGTGCGGATGAAGCCGAGCGGGCCGAGCGGCGCGTCCATGACGACGTTGCGCACGCGGGACTGGCTCTTGGGGGCTTCGCCGTTCCAGGCGATCTGAACGAAATTCGGCTTGCTGAAGATGAACAGCATTGTCTTTGTCCTTGAAACCCGAAGCCACATGCCTCGGCTGTGTGATGGGATGGATATAGGCGTGCCGCTGCGAAAAATCATGGTCGTTCACGGCGCGAAATGTCGCAAAAGAGACAGCAAGGCAGCCATGCCCGCAATGCATGCCGACCTGTTGCGGAAATGCATCTTCCTGCGCTGCGAAATTGCGGCAAGATTGCGGTAAATAAGGACTTTTCGGCGGCCGGTGAGGATGTTACGAGAACCCATGTCAAGAACGATCATGCTCCAGGGCACCGGCTCGGATGTCGGAAAAACGGTACTGGTGGCGGGCCTCTGCCGCATCGCCGCCAATCGCGGGCTGAAGGTGCGCCCCTTCAAGCCGCAGAACATGTCGAACAACGCCGCCGTTTCCGCCGATGGCGGCGAGATCGGCCGGGCCCAGTGGCTGCAATCGCTCGCCGCCCGCGTGCCGTCCTCCGTGCACATGAACCCGGTGCTGCTCAAGCCGCAATCGGATGTGGGCAGCCAGATCATCGTGCAGGGCAGGGTATTCGGGCAGGCCAAAGGGCGTGACTACCAGGCGCTCAAGCCGAAGCTGATGGGCGCGGTCATGGAGAGCTTCGCGGCGATCTCCGAGGGCGCCGATCTCGTCGTGGTCGAGGGCGCGGGCTCGCCGGCCGAAATCAACCTGCGCTCAGGCGACATCGCCAATATGGGCTTTGCGACGCGCGCCGGCGTACCGGTCGTGCTCGTCGGCGATATCGACCGCGGCGGCGTCATCGCCTCGCTGGTCGGCACCCATGCCATCCTGCCGGAGGAGGACCGGCGCATGGTCACCGGCTATCTCATCAACAAGTTCCGCGGCGACGTCACGCTGTTCGACAGCGGGATCGCCGAGATCGGCCGCTTTACCGGATGGCCCTGTTTCGGCGTCGTGCCGTGGCTGAGGGATGCCGCACGGCTGCCGGCGGAGGATTCCGTCGTGCTGGAGCGGCTCGCGAAGGGCGGCGAGGGGGCATTGAAGGTCGCCGTGCCGGTATTGCCGCGCATCGCCAATTTCGACGATCTCGACCCCCTGAAGGCCGAGCCGCAGGTGGACCTCGTCTTCGTGCGGCCGGGCGAGCGCCTTCCTGCCGATGCCGGCCTCGTCGTGCTTCCCGGCTCGAAATCCACCATTGCGGACCTTCGCGATTTTCGCGCCGCCGGCTGGGACAGGGATCTTTCCATGCACATGCGCCGCGGCGGCCGTGTCATCGGCATCTGCGGCGGCTACCAGATGCTCGGGTCGCGCGTCACCGATCCGCTCGGCATCGAGGGCAGCGAGCGGGAGGTCGAAGGTCTCGGCCTGCTCGCAGTAGAGACCGAAATGGCGCCGGAAAAGACCGTGCGCAACAGCCGGGCCCGCTCCCTGCAATACGATGTGCCGCTGGAGGGATATGAAATTCATCTCGGTCGCACCTCCGGCCCGGATGCCGGGCGCCCCGCCGTCAGCATCGACGGCCGGCCGGACGGTGCCGTCTCGCCCGATGGCCGCGTGATGGGCACCTATCTGCACGGCCTGCTCTCGAGCGATGCCTACCGGGCGAGGCTGCTGGCGGATTTCGGCATCGAGGGCGGCGGGTTCGATTATCGCGCCAGCGTCGATGCCGCGCTTGATGGTGTCGCGGCGGAACTGGAGGCGGTTCTCGACCGCCGCTGGCTCGATGGCCTTTTAGGTTCCGCTGATTAAACCGGCCTCCTGAAACGTAGAGCCTTCGGGTTCCTCCGCTGCCGGCCTGCCGCACCAAAGTTGCGCCAGAATTCGGTGCAAGGAGTGACGAAAATGCGCCCGGTCATCGGGCGCCGACGCCGCGCGCGATCAAAAGGGTGAAATATATGGGTTCTGGTCCTCTCGCACGTTTCGTTCTGGCAAGCCTCGTCGGGCTGTCGCTCGTCGCCGGCCTTCCGGCCGCGGCCTTCGCCCAGACGGCCAAGGAAGCCACCAGTGCCGGAAAACGCTGGGAAGAGGAGTTCGCACTCTGGCAGAAGGTCTCCTCGGGCAGCGACCTTGCGCAATATGAAGGCTACCTGAAGGCCTATCCGAACGGCACCTTCGCCTCCATGGCGCGCCTGCGCATCGCCGAACTCCAGGCCGCGGCGAAGACCAGGCCAGCCTCCACCGACGACACGGCCGCCAAGGCCGAGGCGGCGGCCGCCGCCGAAAAGGCCAAGGCCAAGGCCGAGGAGGAGGCGAGGAAGGCGGAAGACGCAAGGAAGGCTGCCGAGGCGGAAAAAACCAGGAGCGAGGAAGCGGCCCGCAAGGCCGCGGAAGCCCGGAAGGCGGAAGAGGCACAGAAGGCTGCCGAAGCAGAGAAGGCGAAGGCCGAGGCGGAAGCGGCGCGCGTGAAGGCGGAAGCGGAGGCAAAGAAGGCGGAGGAAGCCGCTGCCGCCCGCAAGCTCGCCGAGGAAAAGGCGGCTGCCCAAGAAAAGGCGAAGGCCGAGGCCGCAGCAGCGGAAAAGGCGCGTGCCGAAGAGGCCGCCCGGCTCAAGGCCGAAACGGAGAAGAAAGAGGCTGAGGCCCGCAAGCTTGCCGAGGAGCAGGCCTCCGAGGCCGAGCGCCTGAAGGCCGAAGCCCAGGCGGCTGCCGACAAGGCGAAGACGGAAGAGGCCGCGCGCCTGAAAGCCGAGGCGGACCGCAAGAAGGCGGAAGAAGCCGCCGCCGCTGAAAAGGCCCGCGCCGAGCAGGAAGCCACCGCGCGCCGCGAAGCCGAGGCCAAGCGCGCAGAAACGGAAAAGGCGGCCGCTGCCGAAAAGGCGCGGATCGAACAGGAGGCCGCCGCCGCGCGCAAGCTTGCCGAGGAGAAGGCGGCCGAAGTGGAGCGGCTGAAGGCCGAAGCGGCGAAGGCCGCCGCGGATGCCGAGGCCAAGGCCGCGGAAGCCGCCCGCCTTGCCAAGGAAGCGGAAAAGCGCGCGGCAGAAGCCGCGGCGGCGAAGAAGGCGGCCGAAGGCGGGCAGGCTGCGACCCGCGAGGCCGAGAAGGACGAGAGCGGCCTTGCCGCCGGGAAGGCGGATGCGGCCAAGCGCGAGGAAGAGGCCTTCCAGAAGGCCGTGCTCGAAGGGTCGGAAAAGGCTTTCCGCGCCTATATCTTCGAATATCCTGACGGCCGCTTCGTTGCGGATGCCCGCGAACGTCTTGCCGCATTGGCGAACACCGCCCGCCAGGAGGTCCAGCCGAAGCAGGAGACCGTGGAGACCGAGCGCAATGTCGTCGAAGAGCCCGTCGTCGATCCGCGCGAAGCCTATCTGGGCCGTTCGACCCGCGCCCAGGCACAGCGCTGGCTGAGCGTGCTCGGCTACAACACCTACGGCGCCGACGGCGTCTTCGGCCCGCGCACCCGCGCGGCGATTTCTGCCTGGCAGGGGGCTTCCGGCTACCGCGCCGACGGCTACCTGTCGCGCCAGCAGTTCCGCTCGCTGCGGCAGGCCGCGCGATATGCCGAAGCCCGGCAACCGCGCCAGCGCCGCTACCAGCAGCGGGACTACGACGTGCTGGAGGGGCCGGTCGACGGTTATTACGACGAGCCGTATTACGGCGACGACGGCTATTACAACGACCGCGGCGGCGTGGTGATCATTCCCGGCTATTGAAATTGCGACGGCCGGACGGCGGTTTCAGCACAGGTGATGCCGCTGCCGGTCAATTGACTTGTCAGGGCCGGAAGCATAATCATCGGGATATTGGATGGTTCCCGGATCCGGAAACGGATCGGGGAGTAAATGGGAATGTGACGCGGCGGACCCAACCAGGGCGCTGCAATCACGGCCGACCCCGCGACTGTAGAGTGGCGAGGGACGCCTATCCGGCGGAAGGACATGCGTGCAAGCGAGGCAATGGTGCCCGCGACCGCGCCTCGAAGACCGGCCGGAAAAGCCACTGGGTGGCATCGCGATAAGCCAAGGCTGGACGCCTCTTTTTCTACGAATCGTCCGTCTTTCGCGATGCTAGGGCCCGGGAAGGCGAGGGTGACCCGCAGGCGTTGAACAACGCCGGACGCCGCGAGCCAGGAGACCTGCCAGACAATGAGGGCATATCGCCCGACCTGGGGAGGGGCTTCCCCAACGCCTGCACGGAGGTTGTCATGGCTGTTTCTACCACGTCTTCTGTTACCCTTTCCGCAAACGACCGCCTCGTTGCCGGCGTTTTCGCGCTGCTGCTCGGCGCCTTCCTCGTGTTCGGCGCCGGCCTTGCGAATTCGGCCGTGCTGCACGATACGGCGCACGATACCCGTCACTCCTACGGCTTTCCCTGCCACTAAGGAGCTTTGACATGATCGTTCGTTATCTCCTGGCCGCCCTGGTGGCCGGGCTGTTCTCCGGCGTCCTCATGACGGCCGCCCAGGAGGCGCGAGTCGTGCCGCTCATCCTGCACGCCGAAGAGTTCGAGGGCGAGGAAGCCGCGCCGGCCGCCGACGGCACCACGCCGACGACCGAGGGCGCCGCCCAGACACAGGAGCATTCCTCGCTCGGCGCGGCCATTCTCGATGTCGCCTCCTACCTGTCGCCCGTTTCCGTCGCCTATGCCCATGAGGGCGAGGAGCACGAGGAGGGCGGCATCATGTTCGGCATGAGCCGGTTCTCCGGCACGCTGCTGGCAAACCTCGTGACGGGTACCGGCTTTGCGCTGCTGCTCGCAGGCTTCAGCCTCGTCTCCGGCCATCCGATCACGGTCGCGAACGGTGCGCTCTGGGGCGCTGCCGGCTGGCTTGCCGTGCACATGCTGCCGGCCATCGGCCTGCCGCCGGAACTTCCGGGTTTCCCGGCAGCCGATCTCGGCGACCGCCAGGTCTGGTGGATCGCGACCGTCATTCTCTCGGCGGCGGGTCTCTACCTGCTGTTCCTCAAGCAGAACATCGTCGCCAAGATCGCCGGCCTCGTGCTGATTGCGGCGCCGCAGGTCTACGGCGCGCCGCAGCCGGGCGACATTTCCAGCAACGTTCCGGCCGTTCTCGGTGCGGAATTCGCCGTCGCCGCGCTAGCAACGACGCTGTTCTTCTGGATCGTGCTCGGCCTTTCGCTGGGTTTTGCCAACGAGAAGATCGCCAAGGCGGCCTGATATGACAGTGACATCGCCCGGAGCCGTCCTGGTTCTGGGCGGTGCGCGTTCCGGAAAATCCGCTTTTGCCGAGAGGCTGGTCGCCGAGACCGGCCTCTCGCGTCATTATATCGCCACCGGCCGCGCGTGGGATGACGAGATGCGCGCGCGCATCGCAAAGCATCGGGAAGACCGCGGAAAAGGCTGGGAAACGCACGAGGAGCCGCTTGCGCTCGCCGCGCGCATTGCCGATGTGACGCGCAAGGACCGTGCGGTCCTCATCGATTGCCTGACGCTCTGGCTCACCAACCTGATGCTGGAGGAGCGGGACATCGCTGCCGAATTCGCCGGTCTCCTCGAGGCCATAAGAACCGCGCCCGGCCGGCTGGTCTTCGTGTCGAACGAGGTCGGCCTCGGCATCGTGCCGGAAAACCGCATGGCACGCGAATTCCGCGACCATGCCGGGCGGCTCCACCAGCAGGTGGCCGCCCTCGTGCCAGAAGTCTATTTCGTCGCGGCCGGACTGCCGCTGAAAATGAAGGGTTGAGCCAATGCTGCAACAGAAGATCCCCGCCACCGTCATCACCGGCTTCCTCGGCGCGGGCAAGACGACGATGATCCGCAACCTCCTGCAGAATGCCGGTGGAAAGCGCATCGCGCTCATCATCAACGAGTTCGGCGATCTCGGCGTCGACGGCGACGTGCTGAAGGGCTGCGGCGCGGAAGCCTGCACTGAGGACGATATCATCGAGCTCACCAACGGCTGCATCTGCTGCACCGTCGCCGACGACTTCATCCCGACCATGGCGAAGCTGCTGGAACGCGAGAACCGTCCGGACCATATCGTCATCGAGACCTCCGGCCTTGCCCTGCCGCAGCCGCTCGTCGCCGCCTTCAACTGGCCGGAGATCAAGACCCAGGTGACGGTCGACGGTGTCATCACTGTGGTCGACAGTGCCGCCGTCGCCGCCGGCCGCTTTGCCGACGACCACGACAAGGTCGATGCGCTGCGCGTCGAAGACGAGAACCTCGATCACGAAAGCCCGCTGGAAGAGCTTTTCGAGGACCAGCTCACCGCCGCCGACCTCATCGTGCTCAACAAGACGGATCTCATCGACGCGGCCGGCCTTCAGGCCGTGCGTGCCGAAGTCGCCTCCCGCACCGCCCGCAAGCCGTCGATGATCGAGGCGCGGAACGGTGAAGTCGCCGCCGCCGTTCTGCTCGGTCTTGGCGTCGGCTCGGAAGACGATATCGCCAACCGCAAGTCGCACCACGAACTGGAGCACGAGAACGGCGAGGAACACGACCACGACGAATTCGACAGCTTCGTCGTCGAGCTCGGCGCCATCGCCGATCCGGCCGCCTTCATCGAGCGACTCAAGGGCGTGATCGCCGAGCATGACGTGCTGCGCCTCAAGGGCTTTGCCGACGTGCCCGGCAAGCCGCTGCGCCTGCTCATCCAGGCCGTCGGCAGCCGCATCGACAACTATTTCGAGCGCGCCTGGGCGCCGGGCGAAGCGCGCGGCACCCGCCTCGTCGTCATCGGCCTGCACGACATGGACGAAGCCGCCGTCCGCGCCGCCATCGCCGCGGCGGTGTGATTTCGGCATGAATGTATCGTGGCACCCCCCTCTGGCCTGCCGGCCATCTCCCCCTCAAGGGGGGAGATCGGCAAGAGGCAAAAGCTTCATTCAAAAGGTAGCGTCAAGGCGGGGCGAAACGATGCTCCATCCAATCTCCCCCCTTGAGGGGGAGATGGCCGGCAGGCCAGAGGGGGGTATGCCGGCCTTGCCGAGCATCACGATGGCGTGTTGTCGCCCGCAGTGGGGAGGCGCCCCATGCACCTCCTGCTAGCCCAGAAAGGTACGATCGCCGACGGCAAGGAGGCGATCGATCTCGGCCAGACGCCGGGTGACATCCTCTTCCTGTCCGCTGCCGACACGGAGCTTGCCGCCATCGCCGCCGCCCATCGCGCGCGCGGCGGAGGGACGCGCCTGCGCCTCGCCAGCCTCGCGACGCTGTCTCATCCGATGTCGGTCGATACCTATATCGAGCGCACGGCCCGTCACGCCAAACTCATCGTCATCCGCGCCCTCGGCGGCGCCAGCTATTTCCGCTACGTGCTGGAGGCGCTGCTGGCGACGGCCGTCGCCCACGGCATCAAGCTCGTCGCGCTGCCCGGCGATGACCGGCCGGACGAGGGACTGATCCCCTTCAACCGCATCGGCGACGAGGATCGCCAGCGCCTCTGGGCCTATCTGAACGAGGGCGGGGCGGACAATGCGGACCGCTTCCTCGCCTATGTGGATGCCGTGGTCTTCGCGAGCGACAAGCCGGAGCCCGCGACGCCGCTCGACAAGGCCGGCATCTGGTGGCCGGGGCACGGTGTCGTGGACGCCGGCGAATGGAAGAGGCTGGCGCGTGCCGGGACACCCTCCTCTGTCCTGCCGGACATCTCCCCCTCAGGGGGGGAGATTGGCAAGTCTCCATCGTCTTCCAGCTTCGAACCGTCTGTATTCGCCGAAGATGGGAAGGAAACCATATCCTCAGCGATCTCCCCCCTTGAGGGGGAGATGCCCGGCAGGGCAGAGGGGGGTATCCCCACGGCCGCCATCTGCTTCTACCGCGCTTATGTCCAGAGCGGCGAAACACGTCCTGTCGAAATGCTGATCGAGGCGCTTGCCGCCGAGGGCATTCGAGCCTTGCCGCTCTTCGTGTCCAGCCTCAAGGATCCCTTTTCCATCGAGACGGTCCGTACCGCCTTCGCGGACATCCGCCCGGAAATCGTGCTGAACGCCACGAGCTTCGCCGTGTCCGCCCCCGGCGCCGGCCGCAAGCCGACGGTGCTCGACGAGACCGGTTCGCCGGTGCTGCAGGTCATCTTCTCCGGCTCGTCGCGTGAGGCCTGGGAGGCGTCCGGACAGGGGTTGACGGCGCGCGACCTAGGCATGAACGTTTCGCTCCCCGAGGTCGATGGCCGCGTGCTCTCCCGCGCCGTCTCCTTCAAGGCCGCCGCGCGCTACGACGAGCGCGTCGAGACCAACATCGTCAGCCTCGATCCGGTCGAGGATCGCATCCGCTTCGTCGCGAAGCTCGCCGCCGGCTGGGCGCGGCTGCGGCGCGCGACACCGCGGGAGCGCCGCATCGCCCTCGTCATGGCCAACTATCCCAACCGCGACGGCCGGCTCGGCAACGGCGTCGGGCTCGATACGCCGGCCGGCACGATGGAAGTGCTGCGCGCCATGGCGGCGGAAGGCTATGCGGTCTCCGACCTGCCGGCGGACGGCGACGAACTGATCGCCCACCTGATGGCCGGGCCGACCAATGCGGCGAGCGACGGACGGGAAATCCGCGAGACGCTTTCGCTGAGCGAATACAAGGCCTTCTTCGCCGCGCTTCCCATGTCGATTCAGGAGGAGATGGTTGCCCGCTGGGGGGCGCCGGAAGACGATCCCTTCGTTGCCGGCGAGGTTTTCGCCCTGCCGCTCGCCCGCTTCGGCGAGACGCTGGTCGGCATCCAGCCGGCGCGCGGCTATAATATCGATCCGAAGGATAGCTATCACTCGCCCGATCTCGTGCCGCCGCACGGCTACCTCGCCTTCTACGCCTTCCTGCGGCAGCGCTACGGCGCGCATGCCATCGTGCACATGGGCAAGCACGGCAATCTCGAATGGCTGCCCGGCAAGGCGCTGGCGCTGTCTGAAGCCTGTTATCCGGAAGCCGTGCTCGGACCGGTGCCACATCTCTACCCGTTCATCGTCAACGATCCGGGCGAGGGCACGCAGGCCAAGCGCCGCTCCGCCGCCGTCATCATCGACCACCTGACGCCGCCGCTGACGCGCGCGGAAACCTACGGGCCGCTGAAGGACCTCGAAGCGCTGGTCGACGAATATTACGAGGCCTCCGGCGGCGACCCGCGCCGGATCAAGCTGCTTTCGAAGCAGATCCTCGACCTCGTGCGCGACATCGGCCTCGACAGCGACGCCGGCATCGCGAAAACCGATGGCGAGGAGGCGGCGCTGCAAAAGCTCGACGCCTATCTCTGCGACCTCAAGGAAATGCAGATTCGCGACGGCCTGCACGTCTTCGGCGTCTCGCCCGAGGGACGGCTGCTCACCGACCTGACCGTCGCGCTCGCCCGCGTGCCGCGCGGCCTTGGCGAGGGCGGCGAAGCGAGCCTGCAGCGGGCGATTGCGGCGGATGCGTTCGCGGCAGCACCCCCCTCTGCCCTGCCGGGCATCTCCCCCTCAGGGGGGGAGATTGGCAAGACGCCGGAGCTTTCCATACCCTCGGAACCTGCGCTTGGGCGGGAAACCGCATCCGCATCGATCTCCCCCCTTGAGGGGGAGATGGCCGGCAGGCCAGAGGGGGGTAACCTCTGGCACGCCTTTGACCCCCTCGACTGCGTCGCCTCCGATCCATGGTCCGGCCCGCGCCCGCACATCCTCGCGAACCAGTCCGATGCCCCCTGGCGCAGCAACGGCGACACGGTGGAGCGCATCGAATTGCTGGCGGCCGGACTGGTGGATGGAACGCTGGCCTGCCCGGACGACTGGCACGCCACCCGCGCCGTGCTCGATACGATCGACACGACGATCCGCCCCGCCATCGCCGCCTGCGGTCCGGCAGAGATCGCCGCGCTGATACGCGGTCTCGACGGGCGCTTCATCGAGCCCGGCCCCTCCGGCGCGCCGACGCGCGGTCGGCCGGACGTGCTGCCGACGGGGCGCAATTTCTACTCCGTCGACAGCCGCGCCGTGCCGACGCCGGCCGCCTGGGAACTCGGGAAAAAATCCGCCGAGCTCATCGTCATGCGCTATGCGCAGGATCACGGCGAATGGCCGACCTCCTTCGGCATCACCGCCTGGGGCACCTCCAACATGCGCACCGGCGGCGACGACATCGCGCAGGCCATGGCGCTGATCGGCGTCAAGCCGACCTGGGACATGGCCTCGCGCCGCGTTACCGGCTTCGAGATCATTCCGCCGGCCGTGCTTCGCCATCCCCGTGTCGATGTGACGCTGCGCATTTCCGGCTTCTTCCGCGATGCCTTCCCGGAGCAGATCGCCCTCTTCGACCGCGCGGTGCGCGCCGTCGGGGCACTGGACGAGGACGATGCCGACAACCCCATCGCCGCGCGCATGCGGGCGGAGGCGGCGGCTCTGGCGGCAAAGGGGGCATCCGATGTGGAGGCGGCGAGGCAGGCGGGCTTCCGCGTCTTCGGTGCGAAAACCGGCGGCTACGGCGCCGGCCTCCAGACCATGATGGACGAGGGCCTGTGGAGCGAGCGCGGCGACCTCGCCGAGGCCTGGCTCGCCTGGGGCGCGCATGCTTATGACGGGACAAGTGACGCCGTGCCGATGCGCGAGCGCCTGGAGGCGCGCATGAGGAGCCTTCAGGCGGTCATCCAGAACCAGGACAGCCGCGAGCACGACCTGCTCGACAGCGACGAATATTACCAGTTCGAGGGCGGCATGGCGGCGGCGGCGGAACACCTTTCCGGCCGGCAGCCCACCGTCTACCACAACGACCTGTCGCGGCCGGAAAAGCCGGTCGTGCGCACGCTGGAGGACGAGATCGGCCGCGTCGTGCGCGCCCGGGTGGTCAATCCGAAATGGATCGACGGCGTCATGCGCCATGGCTACAAGGGCGCCTTCGAGATCGCCGCGACGGTCGATTTCATGTTCGCCTTCGCCGCCACGACCGGCGCGGTGAAGGACCATCATTTCGAAGCCGCCTACCAGGCCTATGTGCTGGACGAGCGCGTGCGCGCCTTCCTCATGGAGAAGAACCCGGCGGCGCTCGCCGAAATGGCGGCGCGCTTCGGCGAGGCGATCGACCGCGGCCTTTGGACGCCCCGCTCCAATTCCGCACGTTTCGAGCTGGACATGCTCGGCAGGCGCAGGGCCTCATGACAGGCAATCAGCATCGAAGGGAAGAGACATGAGCGACAACCACGACGAAACCGCCGGCATGAGCGAAGCCGAGCTCGCCCGCCATTCGGAGAAGATGGCCAAGAAGAAGCAGGCGCGCGAGAAAATCATGGCGACGAAGACGGACGAGAAGGGCCTTGTCATCGTCCATACCGGCAAGGGCAAGGGCAAGTCGACCGCCGGCTTCGGCATGATCTTCCGCCATATCGCGCACAAGAAGCCCTGTGCCGTCGTGCAGTTCATCAAGGGCGCCATGGTGACGGGCGAGCGCGACCTCATCGAGGCGCATTTTGCCGATCTCTGCCAGTTCTACACCCTGGGCGAAGGCTTCACCTGGGAAACGCAGGACCGCGCCCGCGACGTGGCGATGGCCGAGAAGGCCTGGGAAAAGGCGAAGGAACTCATCCGCGACGAGCGCAACTCCATGGTGCTGCTCGACGAGATCAACATCGCGCTGCGCTACGACTATATCGACGTCAACGAGGTGATCGACTTCCTCAAGACCGAAAAGCCGCACATGACCCATGTCGTGCTGACGGGGCGCAACGCCAAGGAAGAGCTGATCGAGATCGCCGACCTCGCGACGGAGATGGAGCTCCTGAAGCACCCGTTCCGCTCGGGCATCAAGGCCCAGCAAGGCGTGGAATACTGAGTTTTACCAGCCGAGCCAGACCCGCAAGGGATGGCTCGGATCGGCCATCAGGCGGATGGCAAGGGCGATCGAGGTGACGACGAGGAGCGGCTTGATGACCTTCGCGCCGACCTTCATGGCAACGCGCGATCCGGCCTGCGCGCCGAGGAACTGGCCCGCGCCCATGACAAGGCCGACCTTCCACAGCACGACGCCGTAGAGGAGGAAGACGATGAACGAGCCGGCATTGGAGCCGAAGTTCAGGAGCTTGGTGTGCGCTGTCGCCTTCAGCACACCGAAGCCGGCGAGCGTTATGAAGGCCAGCATGAAGAACGAGCCGGTGCCGGGGCCGAACACGCCGTCATAGAAGCCGATGGCCGGCACGATGGTGACGGTGAAGAGGAAGACGCTCATGCGGCGGTGTTTGTCGACGTCGCCGACATTCGGCTTCAGCCCGAAATAGATGGCGATCGCCACCAGCAGGAAGGGCAGGATCGCTTTCAGCACATCGCCGGGCACCACGGTCGCCAGCAGGGCACCGAAGACGCCGCCGAGTGCCGAAAGCGCGGCCATCGGCAATTGCTCGGCGAGCCGCACATGGCCGGCGCGGGCATAGGCGAGCGTGGCCGAACCCGAGCCGAACAGCGATTGCAGCTTGTTGGTGCCGAGCGTTTCCAGCGGCGGAATGCCGGCGATCAGCATCGCCGGAATGGTGATCATGCCGCCGCCGCCCGCAATGGAATCGATGAAGCCGGCGATAAAGGCGGCCAGGAACAGGAAGAACAGGATGTGAAGGGCGATATCGGCCAAGGCGGGACTCGGGGGAGCGAGAAAGGGGACTGGCGCCCTTCTGTCAGACTGCGCGGCAAAAGCAAAGCCCGCCACGCCTCGTGAGGCTCTTGCGCCGGATGCGCAACACGGATCAAACAAGCACATCACCGGCTTATAGGATATCGCGGCAAGGGAGAGGGCAGGATGGCGACAACGGGCGGCGAATGGGAGACCGTGGCGGCGACGGATGCGGGTTTCGATCCGGGGCTGGAGCGAAAGCTCCTTGCCGGCATAGAGGCCGGCCTTTTGCGCGATGTCCATTCGGTGCTGGTCAGCCGCGGCGGCAGGCTGGTGCTGGAGCACTACCGTACGGCGCCGGACGAGAGCTGGGGCATGCCGCTCGGCACGGTGTCCTTCGATACCGGCACGCTGCACGACCTGCGCTCGGTGACGAAGAGCGTGGTCAGCCTGCTCTACGGCATCGCGCTCGACCGCGGCCTCGTTCCGCCGCCCGAAGCGCCTCTTCTGGCGCAGTTTCCCGAATATCCCGACCTTGCGGCGGATCCGGCGCGGGCGGGCCTGACGATCGCCCATGCGCTGACCATGACGCTCGGCCTCGATTGGGACGAGTACCGCTCCTATGCCGATCCGCTGAACAGCGAGATCGCGATGGAAAATGCGCCGGATCGCTATCGCTTCGTGCTGGAGCAGCCGGTCGTGCACGCGCCCGGCACGCGATGGGTCTATTCCGGCGGCGCGACGGCGCTGGTGGGCGCGATCATCGAGCGCGGCAGCGGCCGGCGCATCGAGGATTTCGCCCGCGAGGCGCTGTTCGAACCGCTCGGCATCGCGCATTTCGAGTGGATGAGCGGCGCGGACGGCGTCGCTTCGCCCGCCTCCGGGCTTCGCCTGACCCCGCGCGATCTGCTGCGGATCGGCCGTCTGGTACTGGAAGGCGGCCTTGCGGGCGGGCGGCGGATCGTGTCGCAGGCGTGGATCACACGGTCGCTCGCGCCTGCCGTCTCGACGGAAGACGGCCTCGGCTATGGCTGTTTCTGGTTCCTGGGCGAGGCGCCGGCTTTGGGCAGGACGCGGCCGTGGATGGCCGGTTTCGGCAATGGCGGTCAGCGGCTCTGGCTGATGCCGGAGGCGGATGTCGCCTGCGTCGTCTTCTCCGGCAACTACAATGCGCAGGAAGCCTGGGTGTCGCCGACGCGTATCTGGCGCGAGATCGTGCTTGCCAATCTCAGCCCGCAATAGGGCTTGCCGCATCCGGCACGGTGCATGCCGCAATCCGGTTTGACCGGCCTTGCGCCCTCCGCTACTAAGAAGATCGCGACGGTGCCCCAGGCGGGCCGAGCGGTGTCCGGTGCGGCTGACCCAGAGGGGCTTCATCCGGAACTGTCGGAAACGGCAAGGCCGGGCTCTTTCGCGTGGAATTTTGCGAGAGACCGCTCATGCGCGCCGAGGCCCCATCATCTGATTCCGGACGACGAGCGCTCGTCCTTGGCCTTGGCTGCGAACGCGGCACGCCCCCCGCCGAACTTATCGCGCTCGCTACATCCATCCTCGTGCACCCACAGGACGTCGCCTTCGTCGCGACGCTGGACGTGCGCGCCGAGGAGCCGGCCATGCGGGCCGTCGCGCGGCATTTCTCCGTGCCGCTGGTGACCTTTCCGGCCGCCCGGCTCGAAGCCGAGACGCCACGCCTGGCCAATCCTTCCGACCTCGTCTTCGCCCATACGGGTTGCCACGGCGTTGCCGAAGCGGCGGCGCTGGTGCAGGCGGGTGCGGGCGGGCGGCTTGTCGTCGAGAAGACGAAATCCGCCCATGCCACGGCGGCGCTCGCCGAATCGTTTCAAGTGCTTGCAACCGTTTCCTCCGGAGGTGATTCCGCCTCTTCGCAGTCTGATTCATGCCGGGAGCACGCCTGATGCACGCCCTGTTCTCCAATCTTCCGCCGATGGAAAAAGGCAGTGTCTGGCTCGTCGGCGCGGGGCCGGGCGATCCGGGGCTCCTGACGCTGCACGCCGCCCACGCGCTGCAGCAGGCCGATGTCATCGTGCATGACGCGCTGGTCAATGCCGAATGCCTGTCGCTGGCCCGGCCCGGCGCCGCGCTGGAATTTGCCGGGAAGCGCGGCGGGAAACCCTCGAGCAAGCAGCGGGACATTTCACTGCGGCTGGTCGAGCTGGCGCATGCCGGCCACCGGGTGCTCCGCCTGAAGGGGGGCGATCCCTTCGTCTTCGGGCGCGGCGGCGAGGAGGCGCTGACGCTGATCGAGCACGGCATTCCCTTCCGCATCGTGCCGGGCATCACGGCCGGCATCGGTGGGCTCGCCTATGCCGGCATCCCGGTGACGCACCGTGAGGTCAACCACGCCGTCACCTTCCTGACCGGCCACGATTCCTCCGGCCTCGTGCCCGACCGCATCAACTGGGAGGGCATCGCCAAGGGTTCGCCCGTCATCGTCATGTACATGGCGATGAAGCATATCGGCCAGATCGCCGCCAACCTCATCGCCGGCGGCCGTTCGCCGGACGAGCCGGTCGCGTTCGTCTGCAATGCGGCCACCGCAGAGCAGCAGGTGCTGGAAACGACGCTCGCCCGCGCCGAGGCGGATGTCGAGGCTGCCGGCATCGAGCCGCCGGCCATCGTCGTCGTCGGCGAGGTCGTGCGGTTGCGCGCCTCGCTCGATTGGCTCGGCGCGCTGACCGAGGGCCGCAAGCTCGCGCCCGATCCGTTCGGCGCGCGTGAAATGAAGGATCCGGCATGAGCGGATTGCTCATCGCCGCGCCCGCGTCGGGCTCGGGCAAGACGACGGTGACGCTCGGCCTCGCGCGGGCGCTCGCCGATGCCGGCGTGCGGCTCGTCTCGGGCAAGGCGGGGCCGGACTATATCGACCCGGCCTTCCACGCCGCCGCCAGCCGCAAGCCCTGCCTCAACTACGATCCCTGGGCGATGCGCCCGGACCTCATCCGCGCGAATGCCGCCATCCAGGGCGGCGAGGGGGATTTTCTGCTGGTCGAGGCCATGATGGGCCTCTTCGACGGCGCCGCCGACGGCACCGGCGCGCCGGCCGACCTTGCGGCGACGCTCGGCCTGCCGGTCGTGCTCGTCGTCGATTGCAGCCGCATGTCCCAGTCCGTCGCCGCGCTGGTGAAGGGCTATACGGACTTTCGCGGCGATGTCCGCGTGGCCGGCGCCATCCTGAACAAGGTCGGCAGCGCCAGGCATGAGGCGATGCTGCGCGGCGCGCTGGAGGCGAGCGGCATCGAGATTTTCGGCGTTCTGGGGAGCGATCCGGCGCTCGCCCTGCCGGAGCGCCATCTCGGCCTCGTGCAGGCCGGCGAGCACGGACGGCTCGAATCCTTCATCGCCCATGCGGCGGAGGTCGTGACACTTTGCTGCAACCTCGACCGTCTCGTCTCGGTAGCGGCGACCCGCGGCGAGCAGCCACCGGCTTCGCCCGCCCCAAGCCTGCCGCCGCTTGGCCAGCGCATCGCGATCGCGCAGGACCAGGCCTTCGCCTTCACCTACGAGCACCTGCTGATGGGCTGGCGCGGGGCAGGGGCGAACCTGTCCTTCTTCTCGCCGCTGGCCGACGAGGCGCCTGCCGCCGATGCCGATGCCATCTACCTGCCGGGCGGATACCCAGAGCTGCACGCCGCGACCCTTGCCAATGCCGGCCGATTCCGCTTAGGCATCGCGGAGGCGGCGCGCCGCGGGGGGCGCATCTATGGCGAATGCGGGGGCTACATGACTCTGGGGGAAGCGCTGATCGCGGCGGATGGCTCGCGCTACGGCATGCTTGGCCTCCTGCCGCTCGTCACCAGTTTTGCCGAGCGCCGCCGCCATCTCGGCTACCGCTGCGTCACGCCGCTTTCGGGCTCCGGCTTCGCCGCGCCGATGACCGCGCACGAATTCCACTATTCGACGGTCGTGCACGAGGGGGAGGCTGACCGCCTCTTCGCCGTCACCGATGCGATGGGCGAGGATCTCGGCGAAGCCGGCCTTCGCCGCGGCAATGTCAGCGGCTCCTACATGCACCTCATCGATCTTGCGCCGGAGGCGGCATGAGCGCGCCGCGCATCGTCCATGGCGGCGGCATTGCCGCCGCTGCCGCGCGCTTCGGCGGCCGGCCGGAGGACTGGCTGGACCTTTCCACCGGCATCAACCCCAATCCCGTCGCCGTTCCCGACGTGGATGTCGCGGCCTGGCACCGCCTGCCGGACCGCCACCGCCAGGATGCCGCCCGAGCCGCCGCCGCCCGCTACTACGGCACGACGAACGCCTTGCCGCTTCCCGTTCCGGGCACGCAGTCCGTCATCCAGCTCCTGCCGCGTCTCGTGGCCGCCGGCCGCCGCGCCGCCGTGCTCGTTCCCACCTATGGCGAATATGCCCGGGTGCTCGGCAATGCCGGCGTGGCGGTGGATCAAATCTCCCACCTTGACGAGGTGACCGCGGCGCATGGCCTCGTCGTCGTGGTCAATCCGAACAACCCGGACGGACGGCTCTTCGCCCCGAATGAATTGCTCGCTCTCCACGCCCGCGTGTCCGCGCAGGATGGTCTTCTCGTCGTCGACGAGGCCTTTGGCGACATGCAGCCGCAGAATTGCATCGCGCCGCTGGCGGGCGATGGCATGCCGGGGCTCCTCGTCTTCCGCTCCTTCGGCAAGTTCTTCGGCCTCGCCGGCCTGCGGCTCGGTTTCGTGATCGGCGAGACGGCGGTTCTGGAGCACATCGAGGATGGCCTCGGCCCCTGGGCCGTCTCCGGTCCCGCCTTGACGATCGCGGCGAAACTCATGGCGTCCGATACCTCGGGCATTCGTCTTGCCATCGCGGAGCGCAAGGCGGCGCTCGATGCGGCGCTTCGCGACGTGGGGCTTACGGTCGTCGGCGGCACCGGGCTGTTCTCGCTGGTGGAGAGCCCTGACGCAGCGGCCATTCACGAAGGCCTTTGCCGCCGCCATATCCTCGTGCGTCCTTTCGACTATAATCCAGGCTGGCTGCGCTTCGGTCTCGCGCCGGATCGGGCGGCGGATGCAAGGCTTGCCGAGGCGCTTGCCGACGTGGTGGGCTGAACGATGACCGAGACGCTTTTCATCCTGTTCCTCGCGCTTGTGCTCGACCGCCTCGTCGGCGATCCGGATCGGCTCTGGCGGCGCGTGCCGCATCCGGTCGTGCTGTTCGGCAGGGCGATCGGCCTGATGGACAGGCTCTTCAACGACAAGCGCCTTTCGGCCGATACCAAGCGCTTCAACGGTGCCGCAGGCATCGCCGTGCTGCTGGCCGCCAGCATTTTCCTCGGCTTCGTCCTGCACCGGCTTTTCGCGCCGCTCGGGATCGTTGGCGCGCTCATCGAAGTCGCCATCGTCGCCGTCTTCCTTGCCCAGAAAAGCCTGCACGACCATGTGCGTGCCGTCTCGGCCGGCCTCAGGCAGGGCGGCCTCGACGGCGGGCGGCGGGCGGTGTCGATGATCGTCGGCCGCGACCCGGCGACGCTGGACGAGCCGGCGGTCTGCCGCGCCGGCATCGAGAGCCTTGCGGAAAACTTTTCCGACGGGGTGGTCGCGCCGGCCTTCTGGTACGCCCTGTTCGGCCTGCCGGGCCTCTTCGCCTACAAGATGCTGAACACGGCCGATTCGATGATCGGCCACAAGAACACGAAGTATCTTGATTTCGGCTGGGCCTCCGCCCGTCTCGACGATCTCGCCAACTGGCCGGCCGCCCGTCTCTCCATCCTCTTCATCGCCGCCGGCGCATGCGCCGCGAAGGGCAGGGCGGCGGCGCGCCTTTCCATCGGTACGGCCCTGCGCGATGCGGGCCTGCACCGTTCGCCCAATTCCGGCTGGCCGGAAGCGGCGATGGCCGGCGCGCTCGGCATCGGCCTTGCCGGCCCGCGCATCTATGGTGGCGCGCGCGTCGACGAGCCGATGATGAATGCCAGCGGCCGCACCGTCGCGACGCTTGCCGACATAGACCTGTCGCTTCGCATCTTCTCCCTCGCTTGCGCTGCTCTTGCCGCTTCGGTCCTGCTCGCAGCATTGCTGTCCGCTTTGCTTTGATCGCCGCGCTGCCCGGTAACTAAAATTTTACAGCTTAACTTCGTTTTCTTTTCGCCACCCCCGTCAATATTGCGGAAGGCTGAAACGTCTATACTCTGTCTCGCCGTGAGACGTGGCGTTCAAGCCATGCACGATCGAATAGAGGGGTAATCATGCGCACCTTGTTTGCGACGGCTGTCGCATTGCTTCTTGTATTGTTCCAGACGCAGGCGGCTCTTTCCGCCAATCTCGTGGCGAGGGTCAGCCTTTCTTCGCAAACCATGATCGTTACTCAGAACGGCGTGGTAAAACATCGCTGGTCGGTGTCGACTGGCCGCAGGGGCTACGGCACGCCGACGGGGAGCTGGTCGGCGAAATGGGCGTCGCGCAACCACCGTTCGCGCAAGTACAACAACGCGCCGATGCCCTTCGCGATCTTCTTCAAGGGCGGCTATGCCGTGCACGCGACCTACGAGACCAAGCGTCTCGGCCGCCCCGCCTCGCACGGCTGCGTTCGCCTTCACCCGTCCAATGCGGCGACGTTCTTCCAGCTGGCGAACCGCAACGGCCTTTCCAACACGCGCATCGTCATCACGCGGTAGAAGGTCAGTCGTTGCCGGCGTAACGCATCAGCCGGTCCATGTCGGGAACCGTGACGTGCCGGTTGTTCTCGATGCGGATGACGTTTTCCTTGCGCAGCTTGGTGAACTGGCGGCTGACGGTCTCGATCGTCAGCCCGAGGAAATCGGCGATGTCGGCACGCGAAAGCGGCAGGTCGAAGGTCGACATGTCGACGCTTTCCGGGTCGATATGGGTGGCGATGAGGTAGAGGAAGCTCGCCACCTTCTCCTGCGCCGTCTTGCGGCCGAGCGTCAGCATCCAGTCGCGCGCTTCGTCCAGCTCCTTCAGCGCCTGACGATGCAGCGTGAGCCCGAGTTCCGGCGTGCGCTTGACGAGGCGGTCGAGCACGTTGCGCGGGAAGTTGCAGACTTCGCTTTCGGTCGCCGCTTCCGCGGTTATCGCGCTTTCTTCGAGGAACGGGCGGCCGAGGAAATCGGGTGCGAACTGCAGGCCGACGATCTGCTGGCGGCCGTCCGCCATCACCTTCGTCAGCTTCACCACGCCGCGCATGATGTTGGAATAGTTCACCACCGTCTCGCCCTGGCCGATCACCTCGGCGCCGCTATCCAGCCGGTGGCGCGAGGAGTGCTTGTTAAGCTCGGTCAGCTGTTCGGCGGTCAGTGCGCCGCATACGCCGCCATGGCGGGCCTCGCAGGCCCGGCAGACAAGCGGAATGTCGGAATTATGGATATCTTGGCGGCGAACTTCCATATCGGCTTTCCCCTTCGCCCCGTACCGACGGCGCAACAATGCCGTGCTATCGCACGCAGGCTTGAACATAAAGCGTGCCGCCTCGCGGCAAAATAGCGCTTCCTGACTATTGTCAAATCGTAGCGCACTCCTTCGGGCTTTCACTTGATCAAAATCAAATGGCGGGGATCGTTTCGAGGTTATTTCTCTTCCGAGCAAGGAGAGACCCATGCAGGACGCCCTCGTCGAACGCCTTTCATCGCCGGTACCGCGCTATACGAGCTACCCGACCGCCCCGCATTTCAGCGAGAGCGTCGGCGCGGAGGCCTATGCGCAATGGCTCGGCCTGCTCGGGCGGGAGAATCGCCTGTCGCTCTATGCGCACATTCCCTATTGCGACCGTCTCTGCTGGTTCTGCGCCTGTCATACCAAGCAGACGCTGCGCTACGAGCCGGTCGAAGCGTATCTCAAGGGCCTTCACGCCGAAATTTCGGCTGTCGGCAAGCGTGTCTCGCGGGACGTGCCGGTGACGGCGCTGCATTTCGGCGGCGGATCGCCGACATTGCTGCGGCCGGACGACATGATCGCGCTGAAGAAGGGCCTCGACCGGAGTTTCACTTTTGCGCCGGACGCCGAGATTTCCGTGGAGATGGACCCGAACGATCTCGACGAGGCGCGCCATGATGCGCTGGCCGCCATCGGCATGACGCGGGCCAGCCTCGGCATCCAGGATTTCGATCCGGCGGTCCAGAACGCGATCAACCGCATCCAGACCTTCGAGCAGACGCGCGGCGTGGTCGAGGCGGCGCGGGCGCGGGGCGTGCGGTCGGTCAACTGCGACATCCTCTATGGGCTGCCGCACCAGACCATGGAAACGCTGGCGCAGACCGTTCGCGCCGTCATTTCGCTTAATCCCGATCGCATCGCGCTCTTCGGCTATGCCCATGTGCCGTGGATGAAGAAGCATCAGACCATGATCGACGAGGCGGCGCTGCCGGGCGTCGTCGCGCGTTTCGCGCAGATGCGCATGGCGGCGGAGATGCTGGTGGCCGCGGGCTACGAGGCGATCGGCATCGACCATTTCGCCCTGCCGTCCGACCGGCTCGCCGCCGCGGCGCGTGGCGGAACGCTGCGCCGCAACTTCCAGGGCTATACCGACGATCAGGCCGATGCCCTGGTCGGTCTCGGCGCTTCGGCCATCGGCCAGTTGCCGCAGGGCTATTTCCAGAACATGCCGGCGACCGGCGAATATCTGCGTAGGGTGGAAGAGGGCGGCCTTGCCGTGGTGCGCGGCTATGCGCTGACTGCCGAGGACCGGGCCCGCGCGTGGGTGATCGAAAGGATCATGTGCGATTTCGGTTTCTCGTTCGCCGATCTTGCTGCGCGTCATCCGGCTTTCGCCGCCACGATAAGGGCGGAGGCCTGCGGCTTTGCGGCGTCCGATCGGGACGACCTCTGCCGCATCGAGGGCGAAAGGTTCCTGCTGACGGCGGCGGGCTCGCCCTTCGCGCGCACCGTCGCCGCCGTCTTCGACGCGCACCTTTCGAGCGGCCGCGGGCGGCATTCCATGGCGGTCTGATCGTCGGTTGCAGCCATGTCGTTTGCGCAACACAGCTGCGCGGATCATGCGAGGGCCCTCATCAACCCCATTGGCAATTGCATCGGATTTCCATATAGGATCGCCCCAACTATAGATTCATGAGGTATGGGCGTGACTGCTACATTCGACAAGGTTGCCGACATCATTGCTGAAACCAGCGAAATCGATCGCGAGACGATCACGCCGGACAGCCACACGATCGACGATCTCGGCATCGACAGCCTGGACTTCCTCGACATCGTCTTTGCGATCGACAAGGAATTCGGCATCAAGATCCCGCTGGAAAAGTGGACGCAGGACGTCAACGAGGGCAAGGTCGCGACGGAAGAGTATTTCGTCCTGAAGAACCTCTGCGCGAAGATCGACGAACTGCGGGCTGCCAAGGCCTGAGACGACGGCGCCCTGCCGCCTCCGGGCGGCACTGTCCCGGACGATCCCGGTGCATGTGGCTATCGGCCTGCCGTCCTCGGCAGGCCTTTCGATTTTCCGGAACCTGCCGGAGGCATATCCGATGCTGCTAGAATATTTCCAGATGATCGACCGGGTGGAAGCCGTCGACGGCGCGCGCCGCGTGCTTAAGGCGCGTTCCGTCGTGCCGTCGAAAAGTCCGGTCTTCGAGGGCCATTTTCCCGGCATGCCGCTGGTTCCGGGGGTGCTCCTCATCGAAACCATGGCGCAGGCCTCCGGCTTCCTGGTGCTGGCGGCGAGCGAATTTGCCGCCATGCCCTTCCTGATGAGCGTCGACGGGGCCAAGATGCGCACCTTCGTCGAGCCCGACGCGGTGCTCGACATCGAGGCCGTGCTGGAGCATGACGGTTCGGGCTACGCCGTGACGAAGGCGAAGATTTCGTCGTCCGGCAAGAAGGTGTGCGACGCGCAGCTCAAATTGCGCACCATGCCGTTTGCCGAAGTGCCGCTCGCCGATATCGTGCGCAAGCGCGCGGGCGAGGTGGGTTTGTTCGAGGCGCTGGCGGCGTCCGCTGAAGGGAAGTGAGCATGGCGAAGGCGAACAACGATGTGGTGATCACCGGCGTCGGCATCGTCACCTGTCACGGTGTCGGGGCCGAAGCCCATGTGGAAATCCTCGGCGCCGCAAAGGCGCCGGAGCTGAAGATCGAGACCGCGCGTTTCGCGCCCTATCCGGTCCATCCGATGCCGGAAATCGACTGGAACCAGCAGATCGCCAAGCGCGGCGACCAGCGCCAGATGGAGAACTGGCAGCGCCTCGGCGTCTTCGCGGCGGGCCTGGCGCTCGATGATGCCGGTTTCAAGGACGATGCGGATGCCTGCGGCACGATGGACATGATCGTGGCGGCCGGCGGCGGCGAGCGCGATATCGCCGTGGATTCGCTGATCGTCGACGAGGGCCTGAAGCGCAACGACCGTGAACGCCTGCTCAACGAGAAGCTGACGACGGAACTGCGTCCGACGCTCTTCCTCGCCCAGCTTTCCAACCTGCTCGCCGGCAACATCTCCATCGTGCACAAGGTCACCGGCTCCTCGCGTACCTTCATGGGCGAGGAAGCGGCCGGCATCAGCGCCGTCGAAACCGCCTTCCACCGCATCCGCGCCGGCCAGTCGACGCACACGCTGGTCGGCAGCGCGCTCGTCGCCGAGCGGCAGGACGTCATCCTGCTTTATGAAGCCATCGGCGCCCATGCGACGGGCGGCTGGACGCCGCTCTGGTCGAGGGACGAAAACGCAGGCGGCGGCATCATCACCGGTTCGGCGGCCGCTTTCCTCATCCTCGAATCCCGCGATCATGCGGAAGCCCGCGGAGCGCGCATCTACGCGACCATCGATGCCATCGGCGGCGACCGTGGCTCGCGCGACGAAGGGCGGCTGGAAGCACGTCTTGAGCGCCTGTCCGAAGGCGCGGAAGACGGCGCGCAAACGGTCGTCTTCTCTGGTGCATCCGGCGCTCATGACGTGACGAAGCGCGAGAGGGACTGGCTTGGCAAGCGCTTTTCCGGCAGCCCGGTGCGCGGCTACAGCGCCGTCATCGGCCAGTCGCTCGAGGCGCAGTTCCCGCTCGGCCTCGCGCTCGCCGCGCTGACGCTCGGTGCTGGTGTGAAAGTCGCCCCGTTCGATACGGCCGCAGAAGCGGCCATGGACGCGCCCGCCGCGACCGCCGTCGTCACGACGGTCGGCCATTCGCGCGGCGAGGGCGTCGCAATCCTTTCCGCAGAGAAGTGAGGGACCGGCCATGACGAAAGCCGCTTACAGGGATCACCTCGGTCGCCCCATCGTCGCCGTTACCGGCATGGGCGTCGTCACCTCGCTGGGGCAGGGTCTCAAGGACAACTGGACCGCGCTGACCGGCGGCGTGTCCGGCATCCACGGCATCACCCGTTTCCCGGTGGATGGGCTCAACACCCGCATTTCCGGCACGGTCGATTTCATTGAAGTGCCCGTCGAGAACCCGGTCGAGCGTTCCTATGCCTATGCCCGCGAGACGACGGACGAGGCGTTGGCGCAGGCCGGCCTTTCCGGCGAATTCGGCGGCCCGCTCTTCCTTGCCGCCCCGCCGATCGAGCCGGACTGGCGCGACCGTTTCGCGCTTGCGGATCGTGCGCCTGTCTCGCAGCGCCCGGGCGATGCCTATGACCGCTTCCTCGCCGTGCTGCGCGAAAAGCCGGATGCCGGCCTGCACGAGGCCTGGGCCTTCGGCTCGATCTCCGAACGCCTTTCCGACCGCTACGGCACGCGCGGCCTGCCGGTGACGCTGTCGACCGCCTGCGCTTCCGGCGCGACGGCTATCCAGCTCGGCGTCGAGGCGATCCGCCAGGGCCGCACCGACCGGGCGCTCACCGTCGGCACCGACGGATCGGTGACGGCAGAAGCGCTGATCCGCTTCGCGCTGCTCTCGGCGCTTTCCACGCAGAACGACCCGCCGACCAAGGCCTCCAAGCCGTTCAGCAAGGACCGCGACGGTTTCGTCATCGCCGAAGGCGCGGCGACGCTGGTGCTGGAATCGCTGGAATCGGCCATCGCCCGCGGCGCCAAGGTTCTCGGCATCCTCAAGGGCTGCGGTGAGAAGGCCGACCATTTCCACCGCACGCGCTCCTCGCCGGACGGCGGCCCCGCCATCGCGACGATCCGCGCGGCGCTGGAAGATGCGGGCATCGACGAGAGCGGCATCGGCTATATCAACGCCCATGGCACCTCGACGCCGGAAAACGACAAGATGGAATATCTCTCCATGTCGACCGTCTTCGGCGACAAGCTGGCGGGCATTCCGGTCTCCTCCAACAAGTCGATGATCGGCCACACGCTGACGGCGGCCGGCGCGGTCGAGGCGGTGTTCTCGATCCAGACCATGCTGACCGGCACCCTGCCGCCGACCATCAACTACCAGAACCCCGACCCGGCCATCGTGCTCGACGTCGTGCCGGGCGTGAAGCGCGACAAGCAGGTTAGCGCCGTCCTGTCGAATTCCTTCGGTTTCGGCGGCCAGAACGCCAGCCTTGTCATGACGGCCGAACCCGCCTAAGCGGGCGGCCAGACCCTTTATACGGAAGAACACAATGCGCGCTCTCCAGCTCCTCGACGATCGCAAGCTCGAAATCACCGATATCCCGGAGCCGGAAGCGCCCGGTCCCGGCGAGGTGACGCTGCGCGTCAAGGCCGTCGCCCTCAACCATATCGACGTCTGGGGCTGGCGCGGCATGGCGTTCGCCAAACGCAAGATGCCGCTGGTCATCGGCGCGGAGGCCGCCGGCGTCGTCGAAACGCTCGGCCCGGGCGTTTCCAACGTCCTGCCCGGTCAGCTCGTCTCGATCTACGGCGCGCGCACCTGCGGCCTCTGCAAGCCCTGCCGCGAGAAGCGCGACAATCTGTGCGAACATGTCGGCGGCGTATACGGCTTCCATCTCGACGGCTTCGCGCAGGAGAAGGTGAACCTTCCCGCGCGCCTGCTGGTGCCCGCACCGCCCGGCGTCGATGCGGTCGGCGCGGCGCTTGCGCCCGTCACCTTCGGCACGGTGGAGCACATGCTCTTCGACAACGCCAAGCTCGAGCCCGGCGAGACGATCCTCGTCCATGCCGGCGGCTCCGGCATCGGCACGGCGGCGATCCAGCTCGCCAAGAAAATAGGCTGCACCGTCATCACCACCGTCGGCTCGAACGACAAGATCGAGAAGGCCAAGGCGCTGGGCGCCGATCACGTCATCAACTACCGCGAGGATCGCTTCGAGGGCGTCGTGCGCAAGCTGACGAAGAAGAGGGGCGTCGACGTGGTCTTCGAACATGTCGGCAAGGACACCTGGGCGGGCTCCATGCTGTGCCTCAAGCGCGGCGGTCGCCTCGTCACCTGCGGCTCCACCTCGGGCGTCTCCACCGACATGAACCTGATGATGCTGTTCCAGCAGCAGCTCAAGCTGCTGGGCTCCTTCGGCTGCCGCATGGAGAACATGGCGGATGCCATGCAGAAGATGGCGCGCGGCATCGTGCATCCGGTCATCGACACGGAAATCAATTTCGACGGCATCGCGACGGCGCTGGAGCGCATGGAATCGCGCCAGATCTTCGGCAAGATCGTCCTGAAGCTGGATTGATCCGGTGAAGATGATCGTCACACGCCTGGTCCTGGCGCTCAGGAACTTCAAGCAATGGCTGGTGGCGCAATTCGCCTTCGGCCTGCTCAACCTCCTGAAGCTCCTGCCGGCGGACGGTGCGATCAATTTCGCCGATCGCGTCGCGCGCTGGGTCGGCCCGAAGACGCGCCGCCACAAGCTGACGCTCACCAACCTGCGCAATGCCTATCCCGAAAAGTCCGCAGCGGAGATCGAGGCGATCGCGCTCGATGCCTGGGGCAATATGGGCCGGCTTGCCGCCGAATATGTCTTCCTCGACCGGTTGTTCGATTTCGACCCGGAGAAGACGACGCCCGGCCGCGTCGAAGTCTCGGGCATCCCGCTCTTCCTGGACCTGCGCGACAATCCGCGGCCCTTCATCGTCTTCACCGCCCATACCGGAAATTTCGAGCTTCTGCCGGTCGCCGGTGCCGCCTTCGGGCTGGATGTAACGGTGCTGTTCCGCCCGCCGAACAATCCCTACGTCGCCGACAAGGTGTTCGAGTTCCGCCGCGCGCGCATGGGCGAGCTCGTGCCCTCCCATGCCGGCTCCTCCTTCACGCTCGCCCGCAAGCTGGAGGGCGGCGGGCCGGTCGGCATCCTCGTCGACCAGAAGTTCACCAAGGGCCTGCACACGACATTCTTCGGCCGCGACGTGCAGACCAACCCGCTGCTCGCCAAGCTCGTGCGCCAGTTCAACTGCGAGGTCTACCCGGCGCGCTGCGTACGCCTTCCCGATAACCGCTACCGTCTGGAGCTGGAGCCGGCGATGGACATTCCCCGCCGGGCGAACGGCTCGGTCGACGTCGAGGCGACGGCGCAGATGCTCAACGACAAGGTCGAGCAGTGGGTTCGGGAATATCCCGGCCAGTGGCTCTGGTATCACGACCGCTGGAACATCAAGCACAGCCTCATTACTTGAGCGCTTACTATTTCTTTCTTTGCGCTTTTAATCTGAATACGTTCAGTTTCCGAAATTATCAGATTTTTGTCCCATTATGGGTTTGACATCTCCCTGCGCGCTGTTACCATTTTGCTAATGTATGCGCTTTGGACGGCGAATTGGGTGGAGGAAACAGTCAAAATCTAGCTCGTTTGTGAACCTATTAAATAATGTGGTGACGTAATTGCTGTAGATTTCAGCAATTCAGGGAGCATGAATTGAAAGCTCTTGTAGAGTTGTTCTGGTTTAAGTATTCACAACTTCAGCATGCGGTGAAAACGGGAAATGAAAGACTCATTTCCATGCTGGACAGGGAAATCGAACCGGCCCTGACGGCCGTGTTGCACAAGGAGGCGAGCGACGTCTCCGAACTCCGCGCCCAGTTCCAATTCGTGGTGGATCTTCTCCGGGAAGAGGCGGAAGACAAGGCCTGCGTGCTCCGGCAGGCGCATAATCTCAAGTTTCTGCTGAATCGCTACTTCGGGACGGAGGAGGCGGCTCGCCCATTCGAGCTCAGGCCGTCGGAAAATGCACGTCCCCTGAGCGCGCCGCGGGTCGTCGAGGACGGACTGCTCAACGAGGCGATCCTCGACAGCCTGCCGGATCGGGTCGCGGTCATCACGACGGATTACCGCTACCTCTATTCCAACTCGCTGAACGCCGAGCGCTTCAGCGAGAAGCCGATCGACCTCGTGGGGCGCCATGTCGTCGAATTCATCGGTGTGCAGCGGTTCGAAAGTCGCGTGAAGCGGCATCTGGACCGTTGCTTTGCGGGGGAGGTGGTCGAATACGACTACATTTCCTCACGCCGCGGCAATGCCATCACACGCTGCCGCATGACGCCCTGCATGTCGGCCGCCGGCAGCGTGCTCGGCGCCATCCTCGTGCTTCAGGAACTCCTGGAATCGGCCGATCCCATGGCCGCCTGAGCCTACGAGGCGAGCTTCGCCCCGCGCAGCATGAATTGCTGCTCGAAGGCGATATGACGCCGGATCGATTCAAAGAAGCCGCGGAGCATGTAGCCCGCGGCTTCAGCGTTCACGGTCTCGTCGCCGCTGCCGAGCCGCGTCAGCGTGTCGGTGAGCTCTTCGGCGAAGCATTCGTCCTCGACATGCTCGAACTTCAGCCGCGCGATGGTGTCGGTCATTTCCTGCCTGCCGGCGCTGCCGGTCGCCAGCATGGGAAACAACGCTTCCTCCTCATAGCGATGGATGCCGTTTATCAGCGGTATCAGGGATTTCGCCGCGTAGATGCATTTCTGCCGGTTGATGTTCGCCGGCAGGCTGTCGGCGATCTCTTCCAGTGCCGTGCACAGCGTCAACTGGGCGTCATGGGCCTTTTTCAGCCAGTCGAGTGAAACGGCGTCCGTCGGGCGATCCGAAAGCAGCCGGGCGATGCCTGTGTAATCCGTCATGTCTTGCTTCCTCGTTTGGGAAGAGCCGCGGGTGCTTCGACGCGCGGCTGCGTCAACCTGTCCCTTGATGCCGTCCGCTTCCGTCGCTCGCCTTGATCCATGTCAAGGATGCCGACGGGCGCATCTGCGAAGGCTCATTCGAGCGCAATGGCCGATTCCGTGCGGGAACCGGTCGCCGCGAGTGGTTGACGAGTTGGGGGATGCCAACGTGAAATATGTAACGGAAACGATCGTCCTGGCCGTGGGGGCGTTCATCGCCCTGCTCGGCGCGGCATTTGCCGAGGACAGGCTCTTCGAGGCCCATATGTGGGTCCTCTTCTTCGTGCTGCTGGCCGGCACGCTCGTCATGGTGCGGCGCATCTCGTTTGCGCCCGCCATGCCCGCTCCGTCCCCGGCGGACGCGGGCGGCTATTTCGACGAGGTCATCAAGTACGGTGTCATCGCCACCGTGTTCTGGGGCGTCGTCGGCTTCCTGGTCGGCGTCTTCGTGGCGGCGCAGCTCGCCTTTCCCGACCTCAACATCGAGCCCTGGCTGAACTTCGGGCGCACGCGCCCGCTGCACACCTCGGCCGTGATCTTCGCTTTCGGCGGCAATGCGCTGATCGCCACGTCCTTCTATGTCGTGCAGCGCACCTCGCGGGCCCGTCTCTTCGGCGGCAATCTCGGCTGGTTCGTGTTCTGGGGCTACCAGCTCTTCATCGTCATGGCCGCCACCGGCTATCTGCTCGGTATCACGCAGGGCAGGGAATATGCCGAGCCGGAATGGTATGTCGACATCTGGCTGACGATCGTCTGGGTCGCCTACCTGATCGCCTTCCTCGGCACGATCATGACGCGCAAGGAACCGCACATCTATGTGGCGAACTGGTTCTACCTTGGCTTCATCGTCACCATCGCCATGCTGCACATCGTCAACAACCTTGCGGTGCCGGCCTCGTTCCTCGGCGTGAAGAGCTACTCGGCCTTCGCCGGCGTGCAGGATGCGCTGACGCAGTGGTGGTACGGCCACAATGCCGTGGGCTTCTTCCTGACGGCCGGCTTCCTCGGCATGATGTACTATTTCGTCCCCAAGCAGGTGAACCGTCCGGTCTATTCCTACCGCCTGTCGATCATCCACTTCTGGGCGCTGATCTTCATGTATATCTGGGCCGGCCCGCACCATCTGCACTATACGGCGCTGCCGGACTGGGCGCAGACGCTCGGCATGGTCTTCTCGGTCATGCTCTGGATGCCCTCGTGGGGCGGCATGATCAATGGCCTGATGACGCTCCAGGGCGCCTGGGACAAGATCCGCACCGACCCGATCGTGCGCATGATGGTCATGGCCATCGCCTTCTACGGCATGGCGACCTTCGAAGGTCCGATGATGTCGATCAAGTCGGTCAACTCGCTCAGCCACTACACGGACTGGACGATCGGCCACGTACATTCCGGCGCGCTCGGCTGGAACGGGCTCATCACCTTCGGCGCGGTCTATTTCCTCGTTCCGAAGCTGTGGAACCGCGAGCGGCTCTACTCGATCCGCATGGTCAACTGGCACTTCTGGCTCGCCACGCTCGGCATCGTCGTCTACGCCGCCGTCATGTGGGTCGCCGGCATCCAGCAGGGCCTGATGTGGCGCGAATACGACGAGCAGGGCTTCCTGGTCTATTCCTTCGCCGAAACGATCGCCGCCATGTTCCCCTATTACGTGCTGCGCGCCGTCGGCGGCGGGCTGTTCCTCCTGGGGGCGCTCATCATGGCCTACAACGTGACCATGACAATCCTCGGCTACCAGCGTGACGAGGCCCCGATCCCGGGCGCCGCGCCCGCGCTCCAGCCGGCCGAATAGGAGGGGACACGATGTCCATTCTTGATAAACACGCCATCCTCGAACGCAACGCGACGCTTCTCCTCGTCGGCTCGCTGCTCGTCGTCTCCATCGGCGGCATCGTCGAGATCGCCCCGTTGTTCTACCTGGAAAACACCATCGAGAAGGTGGAGGGCATGCGGCCCTACTCGCCGCTGGAGCTTGCGGGCCGCGACATCTACGTACGCGAAGGCTGCTATGTCTGTCACAGCCAGATGATCCGGCCGTTCCGCGACGAGGTGGAGCGCTACGGGCATTATTCGCTGGCGGCGGAATCGATGTACGACCATCCGTTCCAGTGGGGCTCCAAGCGCACCGGACCGGACCTTGCCCGCGTCGGCGACCGCTATTCCAACGAGTGGCATGTCCAGCACCTGATCGAGCCGCGCTCGGTCGTGCCGGAATCGGTGATGCCGAGCTACGCTTTCCTCAAGGAAACACCGCTGGCGGTGAAGAACGTCTCGATGCACCTGTCGGCCAATCGCGCCGTCGGCGTGCCCTATACGGACGAGATGGTGGAAAATGCCGAGGCCGACATGAAGGCGCAGGCTGATCCGAACGCCGATACGTCAGGCGTCGAGGCCCGCTACCCGAAGGCCAAGTTCGGCGATTTCGACGGCGATCCGGCCAGGTTCACCGAAATGGATGCGCTCGTCGCCTATCTGCAAATGCTCGGCACGCTGGTGGATTTCTCCACCTATGACGATGCCGCCGGTTACCGCTGAGGAGGGACCCATGGAAACCTATACCGCCATGCGCCACTTCGCCGACAGCTGGGGCCTGCTCGCCATGACGCTGTTCTTCCTGGCCGTCGTTCTCTTCACCCTGCGCCCCGGCGCCCGCAAGGCCGCCGAACGGGCCGCTGAAATCCCTCTCAAGGAGGACTGATCATGGCCGAGAAACACATCGATGAAATCTCGGGCGTCGAAACCACCGGCCACGAATGGGACGGCATCCGCGAACTGAACAACCCGATGCCGCGCTGGTGGGTCTGGACGTTCTACGCCACGATCCTCTGGGCGATCGGCTATACGATCTTCTTCCCGGCCTGGCCGCTGATCTCGGATGCGACGAAGGGCACGCTCGGCTGGTCGAGCCGCGCCAATGTCGCCGCCGAGCTCGCCAGCGCCAAGCAGGCCCAGTCCGGGTTCGTCGACCAGATCGCCAAGTCGTCGCTCCAGGAGATCATGGCCGATCCTCAGCTCTCGCAATTCGCGATCGCCGGCGGCGCCTCGGCCTTCAAGGTCAACTGTGCTCAGTGCCACGGCTCGGGCGCGGCCGGCTTCGTCGGCTTCCCGAACCTCAACGACGACGACTGGGTCTGGGGCGGCACGGTGGACGACATCTACCAGACCATCGCCCACGGCATCCGCCATCCAGGCGACGACGAGACCCGCACCTCGGAGATGCCTGCCTATGCCGATATGCTCCAGCCGGAAGAGATCAAGCAGGTCGCGGCCTATGTCGTCAGCCTGACGGCGACGCCCTCGGATGCCGCACTGGTCGAGCCCGGCAAGCAGATCTTCGCCGACAATTGCGCGGCCTGCCATGGCGAGGACGCCAAGGGCATGCGCGAGATGGGCGCACCGAACCTTGCCGACGCGATCTGGCTGAAGGGCGAGGGGGAAGCCGCCGTCGCCGCGCAGGTCCGCTCGCCCAAGCACGGCGTCATGCCCGCATGGCTGCCCCGCCTCGGCGATCCCGCCGTCAAGCAGCTCGCCGTCTTCGTGCATTCGCTTGGTGGCGGCGAGTAAAGTCTTGCCTTATCGGACGAACGAAAGGCCGCGGTTTCCGCGGCCTTTTTTTCATATGGACGGCAAACGCGGCCTTCAGGCGACGACCGTGTTCCTGCCGGATGATTTCGCGCGATAGAGGTTGCGGTCGGAGGCGGCGAGCGCCTCGGCGGGGTCGAAGCGCGGGGCGCAGTGGAAGGCGCCGATGCTGATGCCGAGCGCGATGCGGATGCCCGCCGGCGTGCTGAGGTCGATGGCTTCCACCGCCTCGCGGATCGTCTGGGAGTGGTCGAGCATGCGCGTGACCGAGGCTTCGTGCAGGAAGACCGCGAACTCCTCGCCGCCCAGCCGCCCGACGAGGTCGCGTTCCCCGGAGAGACCTGACAGCAGTGCGCCGATGATGCTCAGCGCCTCGTCGCCCGCCGCATGGCCGAACCGGTCGTTGACCGACTTGAAATGATCCACATCGAGAAACAGTAGGGCGCCGTGCGCGCCCGTGCGGCTATGCGCCTCGAGTTCGGTCATGAACGCGGCCCGGTTGAGCACGCCGGTAAGCGCGTCGCGCCGCGCCTGATGCTGCAGGCGGGCATAGGCGGCGGCAAGCTCGTCCCTTGCTTCGGCCAGCGCGGTATTGGCCAGGCGCAGCCTTTCCGCCTGCCAGAAGTGCAGGAACGAGGCCGGAATCGAGATGGCGATGGGGCAGGCGATCGTCATGACGAGACCGGCGCCCGCCACCTTGCCGCCCAGCATCGGTACGAAGGCGAAGCTGATCGCCAGCGAGGCGAGCACCGAGAGCACCGCGACCAGCAAAGTCTTGCCGAGGATCTTGTACATCGAGCGAGCCCACGTCCGTTTCAACCGTGGGCTCTGCGTAGAAGCGTCTGATTGAAAAAGCCTGAATTCCTTCGATAAAAGTCACCCGAGCCTTTATATTGACGTTACGGAAGGCTTTTACCGGTCGGACCAGACCGCAAGCTCGTAGCCGTCGGGGTCGGTGAACTGGAAACGCCGGCCGCCGGGGAAGTCGAAGATCGGCTTGACGATCGTCCCGCCCGCCTTCTCTACGCGCGCCAGCGCGTCTTCCAGATCGTCCGCGAAGAGGATGACGAGCGGGCCGCCGTTTGCTTTCACCGGCGCCGTCGTCGTGAAGCCGCCGGTGAGGCGGCCGTCCTGGAATTCGCAATATTGCGGCCCGTAGTCGGTGAAGGTCCAGCCGAAGGCGCCGCCGTAGAAGGCCTTGCTTTTCGCGATGTCCGCGACGTTGAACTCGATATAGTCGATCTTGCGATCCGCACCCTTGCCGCTCATCGGCGTGTCTCCTCTTCTTCCATAAGCCTTGCCAGCGCATCGAGGTCGCGCGCCACATGGGCGGCATCCTGCTCGAAGGCTGCGTCGTCCATATCCGGCTGCCGCAGCAGCGTGAACATCACTTCGGCGCCATCGCCATTCGGCACGACGCGCAGCGCGTTTTCCACCCTGGTGCCGTCGGGCAATGTCACCGTGTGGTCGATGACGCCGAAATCGTTTGGCGGCAAAAAGCGCACGCGTACGTTTCCGACCGGCCCGCCATCGGCGATCCAGTCCTCGCCGTCGCGCGTCAGGCCCGATGCGAGGCCCGAGGCCCAGCGGGGCATGTTCTCGGGCTTGCAGGCAAAGGCATAGACGGCGCGCCAGTCGCGCTGGATGGACCGATGGATGATGCGGGCGGGCAGGGTGGTCATCTCTTTCTCCTCTTGAGTTCCAAGGATAAAGGAAAGGCTGGGCGAATGTCGAACGAAAAGTGAACATTCGGCGCTTGATGGTTATGGACCGGCGGTGCGCGTGCATACGATGCGGCAACCCGCCACGCCCTTCCATGCCGAAAACTTGACGTAGATCAACGATGGCCGCTCTTGTTGGCGTCATTGTGCCGGCACAACGACAGGTGCGGCCGATCCCAATGCAACAGAATTCCACCACCATCTACAGTTCCGTCGAGCGCCACGAGGCGGAGCCCGTCAACTCGGCGAAGGTGCGCAAGCCGCTCTACGAGAAGCGCAAGAAGATCTTCCCGAAGCGGGCGGAAGGCCGTTTCCGGCAGTTCAAGTGGCTGGTGATGCTGATCACGCTCGGCATCTACTATCTGACACCGTGGATCAGGTGGGACCGCGGCCCGCACGCGCCGGACCAGGCGGTGCTGGTCGATCTTGCCGGCCGCCGCTTCTACTTCTTCTTCATCGAGATATGGCCGCAGGAATTCTTCTTCGTGGCGGGTCTGCTCGTCATGGCGGGCTTCGGGCTCTTCCTCGTCACCTCGGCGGTCGGGCGTGCCTGGTGCGGCTATGCCTGTCCGCAGACGGTGTGGGTCGATCTCTTCCTCGTCGTGGAACGGGCGATCGAGGGCGATCGCAACGCGCGCATCAAGCTCGACACCGGGCCGTGGACGCTCGCCAAGGTCTGGAAGCGCGTCAGCAAGCACGCGATCTGGCTGGTGATCGCGGTGGCGACGGGCGGCGCGTGGATCTTCTACTTTGCCGATGCGCCGACACTGCTCGTCAATTTCGCCACGCTGCGGGCTCCGCCCGTCGCCTACATCACCGTCGCGATCCTGACGGCCACGACCTATATTTTCGGCGGGCTGATGCGCGAGCAGGTCTGCACCTATATGTGCCCCTGGCCGCGCATCCAGGCGGCGATGCTCGACGAAAGCTCGCTCGTCGTCACCTACAACGACTGGCGGGGCGAGCCGCGCACCCGCCATGCCAAGAAGGCGATCGCCGCCGGCGAGAGCGTCGGCGACTGCGTGGATTGCAACGCCTGCGTCGTCGTCTGTCCCATGGGCATCGACATCCGCGACGGCCAGCAGATGGAATGCATCACCTGCGCGCTGTGCATCGACGCCTGCGACAACGTCATGGACAAGATCGGCAAGGAGCGCGGCCTCATCGCCTATGCCACCCTGTCGGACTATTCGGCCAACATGGCGCTGGCGACGGCCGGCGGCACGGCTGCCGTCGATCCGAAACGGGTACGCGACGGGAACGGCCGGTTCGACGACAAGGTCAGGCATTTCAACTGGCGCATCATCTTCCGCCCGCGCACGATGCTCTACTTCGGCATCTGGTCGCTGGCGGGCTTCGCGCTGCTCTTTGCGCTGCTGTCGCGCGACCGGCTGGACCTCAACGTGATCCACGACCGCAATCCGCAATTCGTCGTCGAATCGGACGGCTCGATCCGCAACGGCTACGGCGTGAAGCTGCTCAACATGATCCCCGAGCCGCGCGTCATCACCGTCTCGATCGAGGGCATGCCGGGCGCGACCATGAAGATATCCGGCCATGACGACGTGGGCGGGCGCAGCGTCGACGTGCCGGTCGATCCGGACAAGGTGACGGCGCTGCGCGTTTTCGTGACCCTGCCGAAGAGCCGGATTGCGGAAGCGGCCGAAGGTTTCCAGATTATCGCCGAGGACCGGCAGGGCCACGAGCGCGACGTCTATTCCGCCAATTTCAACACGCCGGGAGCAAGGTGATGGCCGCAGAACGCAAGCAGCAGGGTTTCGTCTTCACCGGCTGGCACATGATGGCCGTCATGGTGCTGTTCTTCGGAACGATCATCACCGTCAACCTCATCATGGCCTGGAACGCCTCGCATAGCTGGAGCGGCCTCGTGGTGCAGAACACCTATGTCGCCAGCCAGCAGTTCAATGGCAAGGTGGCGCTGGCCAAGGAGCTGGCGGCCAGCGGCATCGAAGGAAATCTCACGATCGAAGATAGCCGCATCGCCTATCGCATCGTCGATGCCAAGGGCGCGCCGCTTCTTGCCGACGACGTCCTGGCCGTCTTCAAGAGCCCGGTGGACGAACGCAAGGATTTCACCGTGATTCTGGTCCCGGCCGGGCAGGGGCTTTTCGCTGCCGAGCGCGACGTGCCGGCCGGCCAGTGGATCGTCGATATCGGCACGACACGCGACGGTGCGAAGGTCTTCCACCAGACGCTCCGCACTGTGGTCGCGGGAGGCGTGAAATGAGCTGCTGCGCACCGGGAACGGAGGGCGCCGCCGAGGCGCTGCGCGCGCTGCCGTCCTCCGAAGAGCTGATGCTGGCGAGCCGTTCGGTCGGCGAGGGGCTGCGCCAGAGCGATCTCAGCGTGCCCGGCGTCCATTGCGGCACCTGCATCACCACCGTCGAGGGCGCGCTGAACAGGCTGCCGGAAGTGGCGCGCGCCCGTGTCAACCTCTCCACGCGCCGCGTCTCCGTGGTCTGGAAAGAGGAGGTCGACGGCCGGCCGACGGATCCGCAGGCGCTTGCGGCTGCCATCCGCGCGACCGGCTACGACGCGCATCTCTTCTCGCTCGCCGCCGAAGGCGACGACCGCCTGCGCAACCAGCTCATCCGCGCCGTGGCCGTTTCGGGCTTCGCGGCAACGAACATCATGCTTCTGTCGGTCTCCGTCTGGTCGGGAGCCGAGGCGGCGACGCGCGACCTCTTCCACTGGATTTCCGCCTTCATCGCCGGCCCGACGCTGATCTATGCCGGCCGCTTCTTCTACCAGTCCGCCTGGAACGCCGTCCGCCACGGCCGCACCAACATGGACGTGCCCATCGCGCTCGCCATCACGCTGTCCTATGCCGTCTCGCTCTGGGAGACCCTGCACAGCGCCGAGCACGCCTGGTTCGATGCGACGGTCAGCCTCCTGTTCTTCCTGCTCATCGGCCGCACGCTCGACCATGTCATGCGCGACCGCGCCCGCTCCGCGATCACCGGCCTTGCGCGCCTCTCGCCGCGCGGCGCCATGGTCGTCAGGCCGGATGGTTCGCGCGACTATCGCCCTGTCGAGGAGATCGCCGTCGGCGAGCATCTTTCCGTCGCGGCCGGCGAGCGCATCCCCGTCGATTGCCGGGTCATCGCCGGCGTCAGCGATATCGACCGCTCGATCGTCAACGGCGAGAGCGATCCGCTCGCCGCCGCGCCGGGCACCCGGCTGGAGGCCGGGGCCATGAACCTCACCGGTTCGCTGACCGTAGAAGCCGTCGCCACGGCGCGCAACTCCTTCCTGTCGGAAGTCATCGGCCTCATGGAAGCCGCCGAAGGGGGAAGGGCGCGCTATCGCCGCATCGCCGACCGGGCGGCGCAGGTCTATTCGCCGGCCGTGCATCTCCTGGCGCTCGCCTCCTTCCTCGGCTGGGGCTTTTATGACGGCGACTGGAAGCATGCCATGCTCGTCGCCATCGCCGTGCTGATCATCACCTGCCCTTGCGCGCTTGGCCTTGCCGTGCCGGTCGTACAGGTCGTCGCGGCCGGCCGCCTCTTTGCCGGCGGCGTCATGGTGAAGGACGGGTCCGGCATGGAACGCCTTGCCGAGATCGATACCGCCATCTTCGACAAGACCGGGACGCTGACGCTCGGCAGGCCGCGTCTCGTCGACCGGGGCAAGGTCAGCCGGGCCAATCTTGCGCTGGCGGTCGCGCTCGCCGTGCATTCGCGCCATCCGCTCTCGATGGCGCTTGCCGGCGCCAATGCCGGCCCCGCGCCCGTCATCGACGCGGTGACCGAGGTTGCCGGCGGCGGGCTCGAGGCCGCGACGCCGCAAGGCCTGCTTCGCCTCGGCAACCGCGCTTTCGCCTGCGGCAAGGCCGCGGCGGGCGAGGAGGAGCATGGGCTGTCGGAGGTCGTGCTGTCGCGTGACGGCGCGGTGCTGGAAGTCTTCCGCTTCGAGGATGCGCTGCGCGCCGGGGCCGCCGAGACGGTGAGCGCCCTGAAGCGGGACGGCATCGAGATGGCCATCCTCTCCGGCGATCGCGCGCCTGCGGTCTCCCGCATCGCCGGTCTGCTCGGCATCGCCCGCTGGCGCGCCGCCCTCTCGCCGCGCGAAAAGACGGAATCGGTCACCGAGCGCGCCGCCGGCGGCCATCGCGTGCTGATGGTCGGCGACGGCATCAACGACGCGCCCGCGCTCGCTGCCGCCCATGTCTCGATGGCACCCGCGACCGCCGCCGATGTCGGCCGGCAAGCGGCGGACTTCGTCTTCCTGCACGAAAGCCTCGAGGCTGTGCCCTTCGCCGTCGAGACGGCGCGGCGCGCCGGCCGGCTCATCCGGCAGAATTTCGCGCTCGCCATCGGCTACAATGTCATCGCCGTGCCGATAGCGATCCTCGGCCACGCAACGCCGCTGATCGCCGCCATCGCCATGTCCACATCCTCGATCATCGTGGTGGTGAACTCGCTGCGCCTGCGCGGAAGCATACCCGCCTTCGCGATGCGCGCGGCGGACGAGGCCCGGCCGCTCAAACCCCTGGTGCAAGCCGCATGAACACGCTGATCTTCCTCATCCCCATCGCGCTTTTCCTCGGCGCGCTCGGCCTCGGTGCCTTCCTCTGGTCGCTGAAAAGCGGCCAGTACGACGATGTCGAGGGCGCCGCCTGGCGCGTGCTCGACGACGGGGACGACAGGCCGGGACGCTGATTTCGACTGGTTCTAAAAACACTGCTCGAACAAACAATTCCTTGTCGTAAATCGATTTGAATGCCAAAACACCACGGTTGGAGCCCAAGCTCCCCACTCTTCTTTCGCGCGGCGCTTTCGGCACGGTCCGGCAAGAATCCCTCGCCGCGCCATCCTACGGAGGTACTATCGTGGCACAGGCGGAAATCGGGCTGATCGGTCTTGGCGTGATGGGGTCGAACCTTGCGCTCAACATTGCCGAGAAGGGTAACAGGATCGCAGTGTTCAACCGGACGGTAGCGCGCACGAAGGAATTCTATGAGGAGGCCGGCGACCTGAAGGGCCAGATCGTGCCCTGCGACACGATCGAGGACTTCGTCGCCGCCATCCGCCCGCCGCGGCCGATCATCATCATGATCCAGGCCGGCGCGGCGGTGGACCAGCAGATGGAGCTGCTGCGTCCGTATCTGGAAAAGAACGACATCATGATCGACGCCGGCAACGCGAACTTCCGAGACACGATGCGCCGCTTCGACGCGCTGAAGGATTCGGGCCTCACCTTCATCGGCATGGGCGTTTCCGGCGGCGAGGAGGGCGCGCGCCATGGCCCCTCCATCATGGTCGGCGGCACGGAGGATTCGTGGAAGCGCGTGGAGAAGGTGCTGACCTCGATCGCCGCCAAATACAAGGACGAGCCGTGCGTCGCCTGGCTCGGCGAGAACGGTGCCGGCCACTTCGTCAAGACCATCCACAACGGCATCGAATATGCCGACATGCAGATGATCGCCGAGATCTACGGCATCCTGCGCGACGGCCTGAAGATGAGCGCATCGGAGATCAGCGCCGTCTTTGGCGAATGGAACAAGGGGCGGCTTGAATCCTATCTCATCGAGATCACCGAGAAGGTGCTTGCCGCGAAGGACCCGATCAGCGGCAGCCCGATCGTCGACATGATCCTCGACAAGGCCGGCCAGAAGGGCACCGGCAAGTGGTCCGCCATCGAGGCGCAGAACATGGGCGTGCCGGCGACCGGCATCGAGGCCGCCGTCGCCGCCCGGTCGATCTCCTCCTTCAAGACCGAGCGTGAAGCGGCCGAAAAAATCCTCGGCCTGCCGGATGTGCCGGCGCTGCAGGTGCCGGACAAGGCGGCCTTCCTCAAGGATCTCGAAAGCGCGCTGCTCGCCGGCAAGATCGGCGCCTATGCGCAGGGTTTCGCGGTGATGTCGGCCGCTTCGAAGGAATATGGCTGGAACCTGCCGATGCCCGTCATCGCAAAAATCTGGCGCGCCGGCTGCATCATCCGCTCGCAGTTCCTCGACGAGATCACCAGCGCCTTCACCGAGGCGCCGGATGCCGCGAACCTGATCGTCACTCCGGCCTTCGCCTCGATGGTGAAGGAGACCGACGGGGCTCTGCGCCGCGTCGTCTCGGCCGCCGCGCTGCATGGCCTGCCGGTCCCGGCGCTCGCCTCGGCGCTCGGCTATTTCGACAGCTACCGCCGCGGCCGCGGCACGGCGAACGTCATCCAGGCCCAGCGCGACTTCTTCGGCGCGCACGGCTTCGACCGCGTGGACGGCGCCGACAGCCATCATGGCCCGTGGGGTTCGGGGCTGAATGGGTAAGTTTGGGTGAACGTTTGAAGTCAAAAGGCCCGGTCGCAAGACCGGGCCTTTTGCTTGATTGGAAGTCTGCGCGGGATCAGGCGTAGAGGCCCCGGAGGTGAGGGCCGGTCGCGCCTTCGGATGCTGCTGCCGGTGCAAGCTCGACCGAGGCCCTGGGCGGCGGCATTCTTGTGCCCACCGCAAAGAGGATCGCGCTGATCACCGCGAAGCCGGCGAAAAGAAGGAACATGCCGGGGCCGCCGAAAGCGCCCAGCATAAGGCCGCCCAGGGTCGGGCCGACGAAATTGCCGACCGTCGAGAACGAATGGGCGCCGAAATAACTGCCCCTGTTGCGGTCGTTCGAGATGCCGTCGACCAGCATGTATTCGGAGGGAACGACCAGGATTTCTCCAATGGTGAAAACGACCATCGAGATCGCCAGGCCCCACAAGCCGCTGGAAACGAGGAAACCGAGCTCGCCGGCAAGGAACAGCAGGCAGCCGATCACCAGCGCATTGAGCGCGCCCGCGCGCTCGATGAAACGGCGGGCGAACGGGTTTCCGATCAGGACGACAGCGCCGTTGATGGAGACCATATAGGCGAAAATCTCCACGCCGCCGGCGATGCTGCCGGAAAGGTAGGGGGCGAGGGTGGCCGACCATTGGCCGTATACCGCAATCAGCAAGGTGCCGCCGCCGACGAAGAAGGCGAGACGGGGGTCGCGGATCGCAGTCCTGATGCTCTCAAGCACCGACAGGCCGGGCGCGGAGGCCGGCTCGGCCGCGCTGCGATGAAGAGGAACCTTCAGCAGGTGCAGGGCAAGCGCGAACAGCGCATAGACGATGCCGGCGATGATGAAAAGCGTCGTGGAGGCGGCGCCTGCCGCGATCCCGATCAGCGGGCCGACGGCAAAGCCGAAATTGATCGCGGTGTAGCGCCAGGAGAAATATTTGAGGCGCAGCGGTTCCGGGCATACGTCGCTCATCAGGGCGCGGGAAATCGGCTCGTTGATGGCGATGGTGACGGCCGCGACGATCTGGGCGAGGCAGAAGGCGAGAACCGTCTCGGCGACGCCCATCCCGACCATGGCGAGCGCCATGGAGAGAAGCGTCAGCGTCAGCACGGTCTTGCGCCCCACCTTGTCCGACAGCGAGCCGGCGAACGGGGCAGCGATCGCCCCGACAAGCGGACCGATGCCGAGCAGCATGCCGATCATGGCAGGCCCGAGACCGAAGGATTGCTGCAGCTTGATGGCAAGGAACGAGAGCGTCATCGCCCTTGCGACATTCACGAGGCCTGCCCCGGCGACGAGGAAGAGCACATAGTTCAGTCTTTGTCTTTCGTCGCTCATGCCCCGCCTCTCGTTCGCCTCTCTCGCCCGTTTTCGATTCAGGCGACGGCCTTGCGATGCCGTAAAAAGAGGCCGTCTGCAACAGCCACAAATAGCTACGCAGCAATGAGATGGGAAAGGGCGGGGAGGCGTCAGGCCTCGTCCGTCGGGATCGGATAGCTCAGCGTCTGCAACTCTTCGGGCGGGCGGCCCTCGATGCGGGCGAGCACCGCTTTAGCCAGTTCTCGGCCGGCGAGGCGGATGTCCTCGCGCATGGTCACGACCTCGGGTCGCAGCCATTGCAGGAACATGTGCGGTTCCTTGGAGACCATGTCGATATCGCGCCCGAGCCTGCGGCCCTTGGCTTCCAGCGCGGCGATCAGCGCTACCGCGCCCGAACCGCTGCCAGAGACGATGCCGTCGGGCGCATCGGGCGTGTCGAACATCGCCTCGGCCGCCTTGCGGATCTCGACGAGGCCGCTGTCGAGGTCGACCGTGCCGAAGGGCAGGGCCGTCGCGCCGAAATCGCGGATGCCCCGCTCGAAGCCGGCGCGCATGTGCAGGTAGAAGGTGAGGTAGGGCGGCGGCTGGAGCAGCACCAGCCGCTTGCGGCCCATCTCGACAAGCTTGCGCACCGCCTCATAGGCGAAACGTTCATTGTCGAAGTCGTGATAGGGATGGGCAAGGCCCATCTCCGTGCGGCCGTGCGTGACGAAGGGGAAGTTGCGCTCGATCATCAGCGCGACGCGCGCATCCTTCGGCTCGGTGCGCGAGATGATCACGCCGTCGGCCGCGCCCGTCTCCAGCACGTAGCGCACCGGATCGAGGGCGTTGCCCTGCGTGCGGTAGGGCGTCACCACGAGATGGTATTGCGTGGCGGCGAGCACTTCCGAAATGCCGACGACCATCGGGCTCGTCAGGCCCATAATCTCCTCTTCCAGGCTGAGGATGAGGCTGATGACGTTCGTCTTGCCGGTTCTCAGGCGCACGCCGGCGCGGTTCGGCTGGTAGCCGATCTGGCGGGCGACGAGGCGCACGCGCTCCTTCGTCTCGCTGCCGATATCGGGCGCATCCTTCAGCGCCCGCGAGACCGTGGTGATGCCGAGGCCGGTCATGAAGGCGATCGTCTTCAACGTCGGCCGCTCGCCGGAGGGCGGCGGCGCGCCGGCCTGGCCCTCGCTCATCTTCCTGTCCATGCCTGCCTGCCCGTCCTTCCGTATTAGCAGCCGGTTATACATTTTTTGAGCCACGCCGCCACTCCCGCGCCGGATCGACCTTAATCTGTAACGATACAGTTTGCTTGTCGAGATGAAATTTTCGCCCGCATTAGCGCCATGGCCGCCTAGTCGCTGCGAAACTATAATTTATTCGCTCAACGAAAGAACCGCCTGAAACTCCTCATGCGCGGGCATGAAAACGCAACATATTGATTAATTATATTTAATTCGAACGGAGGCTTACCGTGGCGCTTTACCTGTCGTTGCCCGGTCCTGCCGCGAGAAAATCCGACGAAGGGATGTTGCGCGATGAAATCTGTTGGTCTACATTTTTACTGCAACGTTTCAGTGAGGGAGGAGACTCATGAAGATTCGTGTTTCGGCTGCTGTTCTGGCAGCGACCGTGGTCCTGCCGTTCGCCGCAGCCAATGCGACCGATCTGGAAGTGACCCATTGGTGGACGTCCGGCGGGGAGGCAGCGGCGGTCGCCGAACTGGCGAAGGCATTCGATGCGACGGGCAACAAGTGGATCGACGGCGCCATCGCCGGCGCTGGCGGCACGGCGCGGCCGATCATGGTCAGCCGCATCACCGGCGGCGACCCGATGGCCGCCACGCAGTTCAACCACGGCCGTCAGGCCGAGGAACTGGTCGAGGCCGGCCTTATGCGCGACCTGACGGATGTCGCGACCAGGGAGAACTGGAAGGAGATCATCAAGCCGGCGAGCCTGCTCGACAGCTGCACCATCGACGGCAAGATCTATTGCGCGCCGGTCAATATCCATTCCTGGCAGTGGCTCTGGCTGTCCAATGGCGCCTTCGAGAAGGCTGGCGTCGCGGTGCCGAAGACCTGGGACGAGTTCGTCGCGGCTGCGCCGGCGCTCGAAAAGGCCGGCATCGTACCGCTGGCGGTCGGCGGGCAGGCGTGGCAGGCGGCCGGTGCGTTCGACGTGCTGCTGCTCGCCATCGGCGGCAAGGATACGTTCTACAAGGTGTTCAAGGACAAGGACGCGGAACTCGCCGCCGGTCCCGAGATCGCCAAGGTCTTCAAGGCGGCCGACGACGCCCGCCGCATGTCGAAGGGCACCAACGTTCAGGACTGGAACCAGGCCACCAACATGGTCATCACCGGCAAGGCCGGCGGCCAGATCATGGGCGACTGGGCGCAGGGCGAGTTCGCGCTCGCCGGCAAGGTCGCCGGCAAGGATTACACCTGCCTGCCGGGCCTCGGCATGACCGACGTCATCGCTACCGGGGGCGACGCCTTCTATTTCCCGGTCCTTCAGGACGAGGAGAAGTCGAAGGCGCAGGAAGTGCTCGCCTCCACGCTGGTCAGCCCCGGCGCGCAGGTCGCCTTCAACCTCAAGAAGGGCTCGTTGCCGGTGCGCGGCGACGTCGATCTCGGCGCCGCCAACGATTGCATGAAGAAGGGGCTCGACATCCTCGCCAATGGCAATGTGATCGACTGGACCGACCAGCTGCTTTCGGCCGACAGCCAGAAGCAGAAGGAGGACCTGTTCTCCGAATTCTTCGCCAATCCGTCCATGACCCCGGAAGACGCGCAGAAGCGTTTTGCCGACATCATCGCTTCGGCGGAGTGATCAGGCGCGCGTGATGCCGGCCGGCGGCGCTGCCGCCGGCCGTTCACCCCTGGTCAGGACCAAGGAGGAGTGACTCATGACGGGCCAGGTACACACCGGTCGCCCCAGCAGGCTGCTGCGCAATCTCAGTTCCAAGATTGCCTCCATTCCCATGATGCTCACCGCCGTCGTCATCTTTCTCGGCGGCACGGTCTGGACGGTGGTCTATTCGTTCACCAACTCGAAGCTGCTGCCGCGGGCGAAATTCGTCGGCTTCGACCAGTACGAGCGCCTGTGGGATGCGCCGCGCTGGATCGTGTCGATCCAGAATCTGGCGATCTACGGCCTCTTCACGCTCGTCTTCAGCCTCGTCATCGGCTTCCTGCTGGCTGCTTTGATGGACCAGAAGATCCGCTTCGAGAACACCTTTCGCACGATCTTTCTCTATCCCTTCGCGCTGTCCTTCATTGTCACCGGCCTTGTCTGGCAATGGATACTGAACCCCGAATTCGGCGTGCAGTCCGTCGTGCGCGCGCTCGGCTGGGCGAGCTTCACCTTCGATCCGCTCTATAATTCGCAGATCGTCATCTACGGTGTGCTGATCGCCGGCCTCTGGCAGGGGACGGGCCTCGTCATGTGCCTGCTGCTTGCCGGCCTTCGCGGCATCGACGAAGACATCTGGAAGGCGGCGCGCGTCGACGGCATCCCGATGTGGAAGACCTATCTCTTCATCGTCATCCCGATGATGCGGCCTGTCTTCATCACCACGCTGGTCATCATCGCGAGCGGCATCGTCAAGGTCTACGACCTCGTGGTGGCGCAGACGAGCGGCGGGCCGGGCATCGCCTCCGAAGTGCCGGCGAAATACGTCTACGACTACATGTTCCAGGCGCAGAACCTCGGTCAGGGCTTTGCCGCCTCCACCATGATGCTCGTCACGGTCGCCATCATCATCGTCCCCTGGGCCTATCTCGAATTCGGAGGACGCAAGCGTGGCTGACACCGTTTCCCTCAAGCCCGGCGCCGAGCCCTGGGGTGCAAAACCCCGCCGCACGCTTTCCGGCCGCAACATCATGCTCTACGGCACGCTGCTGGTGGCGGCGCTCTATTACCTGCTGCCGCTCTACGTGATGGTCGTCACGTCGATGAAGGGCATGCCGGAAATCCGCCTCGGCAACATCTTCTCGCCGCCGCTGGAGATCACCTTCGAGCCCTGGGCCAAGGCGTGGGCGAGCGCCTGCACCGGCCTCAACTGCGACGGCCTTTCGCGCGGTTTCTGGAATTCCGTGCGCATCACCATCCCCTCGACGCTGATTTCCATCCTCGTCGCCTCGGTGAACGGCTATGCGCTCGCCAACTGGAAGTTCAAGGGCGCGGATGTGTTCTTCACCATCCTCATCGTCGGCGCCTTCATTCCCTATCAGGTGATGCTCTATCCGATCGTCATCGTGCTCCGGGAAATGGGCATCTACGGCACGCTCACCGGCCTTGTCATCGTGCACACCATCTTCGGCATGCCGATCCTGACGCTGCTCTTCCGCAACTACTTCTCGTCGCTGCCGGAGGAGTTGTTCAAGGCGGCGCGCATCGACGGGGCGGGGTTCTGGCAGATCTATTTCCGGATCATGCTGCCCATGTCGCTGCCGATCTTCGTCGTGGCGATGATCCTTCAGACCACCGGCATCTGGAACGACTTCCTCTTCGGCGTCGTGTTCACGCGGCCGGAATATTACCCGATGACCGTGCAGCTCAACAACATCGTCAACTCCGTCCAGGGGGTGAAGGAGTACAACGTCAACATGGCCGCGACTTTGCTCACCGGCGCGGTCCCGCTCATCGTCTATTTCGTGTCGGGACGCCTCTTCGTCCGCGGCATCGCCGCCGGCGCAGTCAAGGGATAAGCCATGCAGAATTCCGTATCCATCAGGGATCTCTCCTTGAGCTTCGGCGCGGTCACCGTGCTGGAAAACCTCAATCTCGATATCGGCGACGGCGAATTCCTCGTGCTGCTCGGCTCGTCCGGCTGCGGCAAGTCGACCCTGCTCAACTGCATCGCCGGCCTTTTGGAGCCGACCGGCGGGCAGATATTCATCAAGGACAGGAACGTCACCTGGGAGGAGCCGAAGGACCGCGGCATCGGCATGGTGTTCCAGTCCTATGCGCTCTATCCGCAGATGACGGTGGAGAAGAACCTCTCCTTCGGCCTCAAGGTCGCCGGCATGGCGAAGCCGGAGATCGAGAAGCGCATCGCGCGCGCGGCCGAGATCCTGCAGATCGGCCCGCTCCTGAAGCGCAAGCCCGCCGAACTCTCCGGCGGCCAACGCCAGCGCGTGGCGATCGGCCGGGCGCTGGTGCGCGACGTCGACGTCTTCCTCTTCGACGAGCCGCTGTCGAACCTCGATGCCAAGCTGCGCTCGGAATTGCGCGTGGAGATCAAGCGGCTGCACCAGTCGCTGAAGAACACGATGATTTACGTCACCCATGACCAGATCGAGGCGCTGACGCTGGCCGACCGCATCGCCATCATGAAGAGCGGCGTCATCCAGCAGCTTGCCGATCCGAACACGATCTACAACGCGCCGCGCAACCTCTTCGTCGCCGGCTTCATCGGTTCGCCTTCGATGAATTTTTTGCGCGGCGAGATCGCGGAGCGGGGCGGCAAGCCGGTCTTCACGACGAACGGCGTGGATTTTTCGCTCGATGGCTATGCGGCCGGCGAAACGCTCCGGCCGGGCCGCAAGGTCGTGCTCGGGGTGCGGCCGGAACATGTGAAGGTCAACGAGGAGGCTTTTGCGGCCGAGACCCATCAGGCGACGGTCGATATCGAGGAGCCGATGGGCGCGGACAACCTGCTCTGGCTGAACCATGCCGGCCACACCATGTCCGTCCGCGTCGGCGGCGCGCGGCGCTTTGCCCCCAGCACGGCGGTGAAGCTCGCCTTCGACATGGGACTGGCCTCGCTGTTCGATGCGGGCACGGAGGAGCGGATCTAGAGGGTCCGGCCCCTCATCCGGCCTGCCGGCCACCTTCTCCCCGCAGGCGGGGAGAAGGAAATCTGCCGAGACGTTGCCATTCCCTCTCCCCGCTTGCGGGGAGAGGGCTAGGGTGAGGGGCAATCGCCCCCACACAAGTTCAGAGACACTGCCATGACCCAGACATCCGCCACCACCGCCATCGACCTTTCCGGCACCTGGACTCTCGCCAGCACCGACGCCGCCCACACCGCGCCGATGCGCGTGCCGGGCGACGTGCACAGCGCCTTGCTTGCCGCCGGCCTCATTGCCGATCCCTATGCCGGCCGCAACGAGCGTGACGTGCAATGGGTTGCCCGGAAGGACTGGGCGATCGAGCGCACCTTCGATGTCACGCCTGAGATGCTGGAAGGCGGCTGGTATCTCGATATCGGAAGCATCGACACGGTCGCCTCCGTCTATGTGAACGGCGTGCTGGTCGAGGACACCGACAATTGCTTCCGCCGCTACCGGCCCGATGTCACCGATGCGCTGAAGGCGGGCGAGAACACGCTGAAGGTGCTGATCCATTCCAGCGTCGCGGCCGGCGCCGCACGGCAGGCCGAGCAACCCTTCTTCATCCCCTGGTCCACCGGCAATTCGCCCATCCCGAACGGCAACATGCTGAGGAAGCCGCAGTGCCATTTCGGCTGGGACTGGAACATCGCCATCGCGCCGCTCGGCATCTACGGCGAGATCGTCCTGCGCAAGCTGGAGGTCGCCCGCATCGAGCATGTCACGACCCGGCAGTTCCACCATGCCGACGGCGCGGTCGATCTCTACATCACCGCCACCCTCCATGCCGGGCAGCCGGGCATCCTGCCGGTGCATTTCGCGCTGGGCGAGGAACGGGTGCGGCTCGATATCGGCGTTCAGGCCGGCGAAACCCAGCTCACGCACATGTTCCGTATCGAAAGGCCCGCGCTCTGGTGGCCGGCGGGCCATGGCGAGCAGGCGATCTACGCCGTGCGTGTCGAAACGCCCACGGAGACGGTGGTGCGCCGCATCGGCCTCCGGCAGGTCGAGCTCGTCACCGACAAGGACGAAGCGGGCAGCCGGTTCGCGCTGAAGGTCAACGGCCGGGAAATCTTCTGCCGCGGCGCCAACTGGATTCCCGCCGACGCGCTGCCCTCGCGCATCAACCCCGCCGGCGTGCGCGACCTCTTGCAATCGGCCGCCGACGCCAACATGAACATGATCCGCGTGTGGGGCGGCGGCTTCTATGAGCCGGACTGGTTCTACGATCTCTGCGACGAGCTCGGCCTGATGGTCTGGCAGGACTTCATGTTCGCCTGCAACCTGTACCCCTCGACCGTCGATTTCCTCGACAATGTCGCCGCCGAGGTGGAATACCAGGTCAAGCGTCTCGCCTCCCATCCCTCCATCGTGCTCTGGTGCGGCGACAACGAGCTGGTCGGCGCGCTGACCTGGTTCGACGAAAGCCGCGCGAACCGCGACCGCTACCTCGTCTCGTACGACCGCCTCAACCGCACCATCGAGGTGGCGATGCGGAAGGCCGCGCCCGGCGCCATCTGGTGGCCGTCCAGCCCGGCCTCCGGCTATCTCGATTTCGGCGATGCCTGGCATGCCGACGGGTCCGGCGACATGCACTACTGGTCCGTCTGGCACGAGAACAAGTCCTTCGACGACTACCGCAGCGTGCGCCCGCGCTTCTGCTCGGAATTCGGTTTCCAGTCCTACACGTCCATGCCCGTCATGGAGACCTTCGCCGCGCGCAAGGACATGAACATCGCCTCTCCTGTCATGGAGAGCCACCAGAAGAATGCAGGCGGCAACGAGCGCATTGCCGGCACCATGTTCCGCTATTTCCGCTTCCCGAAGGATTTTGCGAGCTTCGTCTACTTGAGCCAGATCCAGCAGGGCCTCGCCATCCGCACGGCCGTCGAATACTGGCGTTCGCTGAAGCCCCATTGCATGGGCACGCTCTACTGGCAGCTCAACGACACTTGGCCCGTCGCCTCCTGGTCGAGCCTCGATTACGGCGGCAGCTGGAAGGCCATGCATTACATGGTGCGCCGCTTCTTCCAGCCCGTCGCCGTCGCCGCCATCCCCTCGAAGGACGGCGAGACCATCGGTTTTTCCGTCGTCAACGACACGGCGGAAGCCGTTACGGTGACGCTCGATACCTGGCTCGTCTCGCTCTCTGGCGAGCGCCGGCCGTACCGCAGCGCGGAGGGCATGTGCGGGCCGGACAAGGCGGAGATGCTGTTCTCCGTCTTTTCCGCCGACCTGCCCGAGGACATTCTGCTCTTCTGGTCCTTCGAGGCCTCCAACGGCATGCGGGGCGAGGGGCATCACGTCGCGGTCAACTACAAGGCGCTCGACCTCGAACCCTCAGGCGTGACGCTGGAGGCCGCGCCGCGCGACGATGGCACCGTCGCCGTCACGGCCGCCGCCAACGGCCTTGCCCTGCATGTCATGCTCGAAGCGGATGTCGCGGGCCGCTGGTCCGACAATGCCTTCGACCTGACGGCCGGCGAGCGCCGGACCGTCGTCTTCACCCCGGCCGCGCCCGACGCGGTTCCCGAATTCCGCTGGCTCGACCTTCATTCCTGCCAGGCGGCGACCCGATAGCACGAGGAGACATCCATGCAGAACGTCAGCTTCCAGCTCTACAGCGCCCGCAACTTCCAGCCCTTCGCCGAAGTGTTCCGCATCCTCGCCGATGCCGGCTACAGGGAGGTCGAGGGCTACAGCGCGCTCTACGGCTCGCTCGACGATGCGGCCATCCAGCAGGTGAAGGCCGACCTCGACGGCAACGGCCTCACCATGCCGACCGCTCATTTCGGCCTCGACATGCTGGAAGCCGAGCCCGACCGCGTGCTGGAGATCTGCCGAACGCTCGGCATCGAGGCGGTCTATTGCCCCTATCTCCTGCCGGAGGACCGTCCCATGGACGCCGCCGGCTGGCACGCCCTCGGCGAGCGCCTGCAGAAGGCCGGCGAGCCGATCCGCGCGGCGGGCCTCACCTTCGGCTGGCATAACCACGATTTCGAGTTCTTCACGCTGCCCGACGGCACGGTGCCGCAGGACCATCTCTTCGCCGGCGGCCCGGACCTTGCCTGGGAGGCCGATATCGCCTGGATCATCCGCGGCGGGGCCGATCCCTTCGCCTGGATCCAGAAATACGGCGACCGCATCACCGCCGTGCACGTCAAGGACATCGCGCCGACGGGCGAGAATGCCGACGAGGACGGCTGGGCGGATGTCGGCCACGGCACGGTTCCCTGGACAGATCTCGCCAAGGCGCTCGCCGGATCGCCCGTCCGGCATTTCATCGTCGAGCACGACAATCCGAAGGACATCACCCGGCTTGCCACCCGCTCGATCGCCACCGTCAAGGCATTTTGAGGACGCACCCCATGAGCAAGGAATACGGAGTCGGCATTATCGGCTGCGGCAACATTTCGGGCGCCTATTTCACGCTGATCCCGACCTTCAGGAACCTGAAGCTCGTCGCCTGCGCCGACATCAACCCCGCCGCGTCGAATGCGCGGTCGGAGGAGTTCGGCGTGCCGGCGCAGGAGATCGGGGCGCTGCTCGCCAATCCTGCGGTGGACGTCGTCGTGAACCTCACCATTCCGGAGGCGCATTACCCGGTGTCCAGGCAGGCGCTGGAGGCCGGAAAGCACGTCTATTCGGAAAAGCCCTTCGTGCTCTCGCTCGAACAGGGCGAGGACCTGCGCCGCATCGCGGATGCCAAGGGCCTGAAGGTGGGCTCGGCGCCCGATACCTATCTCGGCGGCGCGCACCAATTTGTCCGCCATCTCATTGACAGCGGCCGGCTGGGCAAGATCATGTCGGGCACGGCGCATGTGCTGGGGCCGGGCATGGAGAGCTGGCACCCGAACCCGGACTTCTTCTTCGCGCCGGGCGGCGGGCCGATCCTCGACATGGGGCCGTATTACGTCAACAACCTCGTCAATCTCGTCGGTCCGGTGAAGCGCGTCGTGGCGCTCGCCAACCGGGCGCGGGAGGAGCGGGTGATCGCCAACGGCCCGCGTCTCGGCGAGACGGTGCCGGTCGCCGTCGCCACCAACATCCATGCCATCCTCGAATTCGTCAGCGGCGCGCAGGTGGCGCTGATGGCGAGCTGGGACGTCTTTGCGCACCGCCACCAGAACATGGAACTCTACGGCACCGACGGCGCCGTCTTCGTGCCGGACCCGAACTTCTTCGGCGGCACGGTGGAGGTCGCCGGCGAGGACAAGGAGCCGAAGGAAGTGGAGATGTGGGATCATCCGCTGACGGCGCAGAACTACCAGTTCGACTGGGGCAAGCAGGCCAACTACCGCGGTATCGGCCTTACCGACATGATGGAGGCGGTGACGACCGGCCGCGACCATCGTTGCTCGCTCGACCGCTCGCTGCACACGATCGACGTGCTGACGGCGATCCTGCACTCGGCCGAGGAGGGCAGGGCGATCGACATCGTCACCACCTGCACCCAGCCGAAGGCGCTGGGCATCGAGGAGGCGCGGGCGCTGCTGCGATAAGCGTGCGCAACGACCGGCAAGAGACTGAATTCCCTTGCCGGCCAGCATCCGGCGGCGGTACGAAACACCTCCCGATTCAGACAAAGGAACGCGACCATGGCCTGGCAGCCGGCGGATAGCCGTTACGACACGATGACCTACAACCGCGTGGGACGCTCCGGCCTGAAGCTGCCGGCGATCTCGCTCGGGCTCTGGCACAATTTCGGCGACGACACGCCGCATGACCGCAAGGTCGACATGTGCCGCACGGCCTTCGACCTCGGCATCACCCATTTCGACCTTGCCAACAATTACGGCCCGCCGGCGGGCACCGCGGAAACCGCCTTCGGCGAGATCCTGCGCACTGACTTCAAGCACTTGCGTGACGAGCTGATCATCTCCTCCAAGGCGGGCTACGACATGTGGCCGGGTCCATACGGCGAATGGGGCAGCCGCAAGTATCTCATCGCCTCCTGCGACCAGAGCCTGAAGCGCATGGGCCTCGACTATGTCGACATCTTCTATTCCCACCGCTTCGATCCAGAGACGCCGCTGGAGGAGACCTGCGGCGCGCTCGACCATATCGTGCGCTCCGGCCGTGCGCTCTATGTCGGCATCTCCTCCTACAATTCGCAGCGCACCCGCGAGGCCGCGGCGATCCTCAAGGAGCTCGGCACGCCCTGCCTCATCCACCAGCCGAGCTATTCCATGCTCAACCGCTGGATCGAGGAGGACGGCCTCGTCGATACGCTCGAAGACCTCGGCATCGGCTCCATCGTCTTCTCGCCGCTGGCGCAGGGCATGCTGACGACCAAATATCTCGGCGGCATTCCGGGCGATAGCCGCGCGGCGCTGAACCACTTTCTCAAGAAGGACTTCATACGCCCCGAGATCATCGACAACATCCGCAAGCTGAACGCGATCGCCGAGCGGCGCGGCCAGACGCTGGCGCAGATGGCGCTCGCCTGGGTGCTGCGCGGCGGGCGCATCACCTCGGCGCTGATCGGCGCCAGCCGCTCCGCGCAGATCGTCGATTGCGTGAAGGCGCTGGAGAAGCCGGACTTCACGGTGGAGGAGCTGGCCGAGATCGATGTCTATGCCAAGGAGGCCGACATCAATCTCTGGACCAGCTCCGCCGAACTCGACTAGCATTTCAGCCTGCCTGCCGGACCCAGACAGGAAATGGGTCCGGCAGGCTCGCCCAGCGTGCCGGCTCGAACGTCTGCGCATCGACAAGGCAGGCGTCGAGCCGGCGCCGGATATCGTCTTCATCCATCGGGTCCGCGCCAATGAAGACGAGCTCCTGCCGCCGGTCGCCCCAGACGGGATCGGACAGGCGGGCGATGGCGTCGCGCGCCGCCTCATCCTGCGGCCAGTGCTGGCGGGGCACGGAGGCCCACCAGAGACCGAGCCGGCCGCTTCTGACCAGCGCGCCCGCCTGGCTCATCTCGCCGACATGGTGCGGCCGGGTGGCGAGCCAGAAGAAGCCCTTGGCCCGTATGACGCCCGGCCAGCTCTCGTCGAGGAAGGCCTTGAAGCGGGCGGGGTGGAACGGTCTTCTCGCGCGGTAGACGAAGGAGCGGATGCCGTATTCCTCGGTTTCCGGCACGTGGTCCCTGAAGCCGTGCAGTTCCTTGAACCAGAGCGGATGCTCGCTCGCCCTGTCGAAGTCGAAACGGCCGGTGCCGAGGATGTCGGCAAGCTCGACGCGGCCGAAATCCGTCTCGATGACGCGGGCCGACGCATTCAGCCCACCGACGATCTGGCGGGCGGCGAGGAGGTCCCCGGGACTTGCGGCGCCCGCCTTGTTGAGCACGATCACGTCGGCGAACTCGATCTGCTCGACCAGCAGCTCCACCAGCGTGCGCGTGTCGCCTTCGCCGGCCGTCTCGCCGCGCTGGGCCAGGAAATCCTGCGAGCCGTAGTCTTTGAGGAGATTGGCGGCGTCGACCACCGTCACCATCGTGTCGAGGCGGGCGACATCCGACAGGCTCCAGCCGCTCTCGTCGCGGAAATCGAAGGTCGTGGCGACGGGCAGCGGCTCGGAAATGCCGCTCGATTCGATCAGCAGGTAGTCGAAGCGGTTCATCTGCGCGAGGCGGCGCACCTCGTTGAGAAGATCGTCGCGCAGCGTGCAACAGATGCAGCCATTGGTCATCTCGATGAGCTGCTCGCCCGTGCGCGACAGGTCAGCCCCGCCCTCGCGAATGAGGGCGGCGTCGATGTTGACCTCGCTCATGTCGTTGACGATGACGGCGACGCGCAGGCCGTTGCGGTTGTTCAGCGCGTGGTTGAGAAGCGTTGTCTTGCCGGCGCCGAGGAAGCCGGACAGCACGGTGACGGGGAGGCGGTTGTCCATGGGTTTTGCCTATTAATGTTATACTATTACATTCGATTGGCTGAAAAAGGCGGGGTGACCCCGCCTCTTCGCTGGTTCGGCCTCGCCGTCGTTCAGCTACCCTGACCAAGGCAATCACGCAGCGACGTCGCGATGCCCTTCATCAGCGTGAAATAGAGGTCCGGGCCGGGCTCCAGGGTCGCGGCTTCCGGGTCGAGCGTGCCGGATTTGGCCTGCGTGCCTTCGATCACCACGTTCACCAGTTTGGGCTCGAACTGCGGCTCGGCGAAGACGCAGGTCGCGCCCAGCGTCTTCACCTTGTCGCGGATCTGCGTCAGGCGCTCGGCGCCGGGCAGCGTTTCCGGGCTGACGGTGATGGAGCCGGCGGTGTGAACGCCGTAGTGATGCTCGAAATACTGGTAGGCGTCGTGGAAGACGATGAAGGGCTTGTCCTTCACCGGCGCGACGGTCTCGCCGATCTCCTTGTCGAGTGCGGCGATCTTGTCGTTCAGCGCCGCGAGGTTTCTGTTGTAGGCCTCGGCATTGGCCGGGTCCTTCTCGGCGAGCACCTTTGCGGTCTCCGCGGCGATGGCGCGGGCATTGTCCGGGCTCAGCCACAGATGCATGTCGAATTCGCCATGTTCGTGCCCCTCATGGCCGGCTTCCTCGCCATGGGCATGGCCTTCCTCCGCCTCCTTGGCATGATCGTGGCCGGCCTCGTCGTGCGAATGGCCCTCATGCGCGTGGTCGTGCCCTTCCTCTTCTCCGTGGTCATGCGCCTCGAAGGGACCGCCTTCGCGGAACGGCAGTTTTTCGAGGCCGGGCGCATCCTCCAGCTCGACGACGGTCGCCTTGCCGCCCAGCGCCTCCAGAGGCTTTTCGAGGAAGGCTTCCAGGCCGTGGCCGACCCAGAAGACGACGTCCGCATCCTGCAGCGCCGCCGCGTTGGAGGGTTTCAGCGAATAGGTATGCGGCGAGGCGGCGCCCTCGACGATTAGGCCCGGCTCGCCGACGCCCTGCATGATCGCGGAAACGAGCGAGTGGATCGGCTTGATCGAGACGACCACGCTCGGCGCTTCGGCCCGCGCGGCGACGGTGCCGGCGGCAAGAAGCGCGGTGGAAAGGAGGAGGGCGCGAACGGCATTCTGCATGGGGATCTCCGGCTTGAAAGTGAATGTAATGTTATTACATCAATTGTGTTATGCTATAACGTGTGCCATAGCAGGTGACAACAGGCCTTCGGAAAAAATCGATGCTGCAAACCAATATCAGGACCGACCATCCGCTCGTCTCGCTTTCGGGTGTCGGCGTGCGCCGCCAGGGCCGCTGGCTCGTGCGCGGCGTGGAGTTCTCCATCGCGCCGGGCGAGATCGTCACGCTGATCGGCCCCAACGGCTCGGGCAAGTCGACGACCGCCAAGACGGCGATCGGCGTGCTCAGGGCGGACGAGGGCAGGGTGGAGCGCAAGGCGGGCCTGAAAGTCGGCTACGTGCCGCAGAAGCTCGCCGTCGACTGGACCATGCCGCTCACCGTCGACCGGCTGATGATGCTCACCTCCTCGCTGAAGGGCGCCGAGATCGACGCGGCGCTGGAGGCGACCGGCATCCGGCATCTCGCCCGCGCGGAAGTGCAGCACCTTTCGGGCGGCGAGTTCCAGCGGGCGCTGCTCGCCCGCGCCATCGCCCGCAAGCCCGATCTTCTCGTGCTCGACGAGCCGGTGCAGGGCGTCGACTTTTCCGGCGAGATCGCGCTTTACGACCTCATCAAGACGATCCGCAACACAACCGGCTGCGGCATTCTGCTGATCTCGCACGACCTGCATGTCGTGATGGCCGAAACGGACACCGTCATCTGCCTCAACGGCCATGTCTGTTGCCGCGGCACGCCGGAAACCGTCAGCCAGAGCCCGGAATATCTCAAGCTTTTTGGCGCGCGCGCCGGCCAAACGCTGGCCTTCTACAATCACAAGCACGACCACACGCACCTGCCTGATGGGCGCGTGCAGCATGCCGACGGCTCGATCACCGACGATTGCCGGCCGGACGACGGCCATCACGTGGAAATCCTGCCGAGCGGCGGACGGGCGGGGCCGATGCGCATCGTGCACACGCATGGGCCGAACTGCGGCTGCGGCCACGACCATGGCCCGGCGCCCAGCGCCCGCAGCGAGGAGCGCCGCGATGCTTGACGACTTCTTCATGCGCGCGCTCGTCGCCGGGGTAGGGCTTGCCGTCACGGCCGGGCCGCTCGGCTGTTTCGTCGTGTGGCGGCGCATGGCGTATTTCGGCGATACGATGGCCCATTCGGCGCTGCTCGGCGTCGCGCTGTCGCTGCTCCTGGATTTCAACCTGTTGCTGAGCGTCTTCATCGTCGCGGCGACGGTGTCGCTGCTGCTGCTGCTGCTGCAAAAGCGCGGCACGCTTTCCACCGACGCGCTGCTCGGCATTCTCTCCCACGCGACGCTGGCCATCGGCCTCGTCATGGTGTCCTTCATGACCTGGGTGCGCATCGACCTCGTCGGCTTCCTGTTCGGCGATATCCTCGCGGTGACGCGCGCCGACGTGGACCTCGTCTGGGGCGGCGGCATTCTCGTCCTCTTCGCCATCGTCTGGATGTGGCGGCCGCTGATCGCCTCGACGGTCAACCCGGAGCTCGCCGAGGCCGAGGGCATGCAGCCGGAAAAGGCGCGGCTGGCCTTCATGCTGCTGATGGCGCTCGTCATCGCCATCGCCATGAAGATCGTCGGCATCCTGCTGATCACCTCGCTGCTGATCATCCCCGCCGCGACCGCGCGGCGCTTTTCCACCAGCCCGGAGATCATGGCGGTGCTCGCTTCCGTCATCGGGGCGCTCGCCGTCGTCGGCGGGCTCTTCGGTTCCTTGAAATTCGACACGCCCTCCGGTCCCTCCATCGTGGTTGCAGCGCTTGGCCTGTTCATTCTAAGCCTGCTGACGAGGCCGAGGACGGGCGGAGTAGCAAATGAGGGAGGCCGCGCATGACGACGCAGCCATTGACGCGCAACCAGGGGCTGGTTTTCGACGTGCTGTCGCATTCCGATGGCCCGCTCAGCGCCTATTCGATCCTCGACAAGCTGCGCGACAGCGGGTTCCGTGCGCCGCTCCAGGTCTACCGGGCGCTGGACAAGCTGCTGGAATTCGGCCTCGTGCATCGCCTCGAAAGCATGAACGCCTTCGTCGCCTGCGCCCATCCGGACGAGGGCTGCCACGCGCATGGCCTGACGGCCTTCATGATCTGCGAGACCTGCGGCGACGTCGTCGAATTTCACGATCACATGATCGAGGACCGGCTGAAGGGCTTTGCGAAGGACCGCAACTTCAAGACCGGCAAGACGACCATCGAGATCCGCGGCACCTGCGCGGGCTGCGCCTGACGCTCAGGCGATCGGCCTGAGGCCCCTGCGGAAGCGCTGCCAGTTGCGCACATAGCTTTCGGCGGAACGCTTCAGCCCCTCGACGGCCTCGGCATCCAGCGTGCGCACGGCCTTTGCCGGCGAGCCGACGATCAGCGAATTGTCCGGATAGACCTTGCCTTCCGTGACCAGCGCATTGGCGCCGATCAGGCAGTTGTTGCCGATGACGGCGCCGTTCAGCACCGTCGCGCCCATGCCGACGAGCGAATTGTTGCCGATCGTGCAGCCATGGATGATCGCGCCGTGGCCGATCGTGCAGCCTTCGCCGATGATGACCGGCTTGCCGGGATCCGTGTGCACGACAACGCCTTCCTGGATGTTGGAACGGGCGCCGACGATGATCGGCTCGTTGTCGCCGCGCAGCGTCGCGCCGAACCAGATGCCGACATCCTCGCCGAGGATGACCTTGCCGATGACATTGGCATCCGGCGCCACCCAGTAGCGGTCGTCCGCCGGAAGCGTCGGGACCCGGTCGTCGAGGGCGTAGAGCGGCATGGTATCCTCCGGCGGTTCTGATTCCTCGGGAAGCACTTTAGCACCGGCATGCGGCGGCGGGGAAAGAGCCGAGGGTGGTTTTTCCGCCGCGTTTGGAGTATGAGCCCGGCCATGACGAAAGCAGGCACATTCTACCAGCGGGCCGTGGAGACGGGGGCGAGGATCTTCGCCACCGCACCGATGATCGACTGGAGCGACCGGGCGTACCGCGTGTTCGCGCGGCAGCTCACGAAGAACGCGCTGCTCTATACCGAGATGATCGTCGCCGACGCGATCCTGCGCGGCAACCGCGACCGGCTGCTCGGCTTCGACGCCGTGGAGCAGCCCGTGGCGCTCCAGCTCGGCGGCAACAGCCCGGAAAAGCTGGCGGAGGCGGCGCGGATCGGCGAGGGGTTCGGCTATGCCGAGATCAACCTCAATGTCGGCTGCCCCTCGGACCGGGTGCAGTCCGGCACGTTCGGCGCCTGCCTGATGCGCGAGCCCGACCTCGTCGCGGACTGCGTGGCGGCGATGAAGGCGGCGGTGTCCATCCCCGTCACCGTCAAGTGCCGCATCGGCGTCGACGACCAGGATCCCGAAGTGGCGCTGCGCGACCTCGTCTCGCGGGTTGCGGCCGCCGGCACGGATGCCGTCTGGGTGCATGCGCGCAAGGCCTGGCTGCAGGGCCTGTCGCCGAAGGAGAACCGCGATATCCCGCCGCTCGACTATGGCCTCGTGCGCCGGCTGAAGGCGGAAAATCCAAATCTTTTCATCGGCCTCAACGGCGGGCTTCACACGTTGAACCAGGCGGTCAGTGAGATGGAGGGGCTGGATGGCGTCATGCTCGGGCGGGCCGCCTATCAGGACAGCGGCGTGCTGACGGGCGTGGATGCCCTCTTCGCGCATCCGCTTTCGGCGCAAGGCCGTCCGGCTGGCGTTCTCTCCCATCCGCAGGAGCTCCCGGTCGACTACTGGGAGGCGGTGCGGGACGCCATGATGGCCTATGCGGCCGAGGTGATCGCGCGCGGCGGACGGGTGGCGCATGTGACGCGGCATATGGTCGGGCTGTTCCAGGGTTTTCCGGGCGTGCGGCGCTACCGGCAGATCCTGTCGACGGATGCGACGAAGCCGGGGGCGGGGCCGGAGGTCATCGCGGCAGCCTTCGCGGCGGTGCTGTCCGCCCGCCTGCAGGCGGCGGCGGAATAGCGCTTTCTGTGCATCGCCGCGCCGCCACCACAATTTCGTCCCCTCGGGGTCGGAGAGTTTGCCAGGGCAATTCCAGCAAGCGTGCGCAGCGGTTCTGCATCGGGAATTGCGTGGAAAGAAACAGATGGCGTGTTTTCGCGATTCGGAGAAAAGCGGAAATGCTCTAGAACAGACGACGCAATGCAGGAAAACGCTACAGGTGGCCGCGTGATCGATCCCTATGCCATGCTCGGAATAGAGCGCGATGCCGACGACAATGCGGTGAAGACCGCCTACCGCAAGGCCGCCAAGGGCATGCATCCCGATTCGGGCGGCGATGCGGAGCAGTTCGCGCGCCTGCAGGCCTGCTACGACCTCCTGCGCGATCCCGTGCGCCGGAAAGTCTTCGACGACACCGGCTTCGACCCGCAGCTTGCCGACCCGCGCGACCTCAAGGGCCTGATCCTCTTGGAACCGCTGGTCAACGACGTCATCCTCGACGAACGCGAGCCCGGCAGCTTCGACCCGCTCGCGGCGATGCGCCGCAAGCTCTCCGACGACATCGTCAAGAGCCGCTTCCACATCCTCGAGCTGGAACGCCACCGCAACCGCGTGCGCCAGCATATCGACCGGCTCGGCCGCAAGACCGGCACGGACTTCCTCGGCTCCATGCTGCGCGCCCGCTCGCAATCGATCGCCGAGGCGATCCGCAACGCGGAAGGGCAGATCCAGGCCATCGAGCAGGCCTATGCCATGCTGGAAGGCTATTCCTACGAACTGGCCGCCGCCCTGGAACCCGCCAGCCTGGACGTGAAGGGCGAGGCGGCGGAGTAGGAGTGCTGCCAAGTATCGTGTCTCTAGGGGCATAAACTCTTATGCGTCGGCGGCGACTCGTACTCGCGGCTCGCCCAGAGAAGGAGTGCAACTCTGCGCTCGAAAGAAGCATATGCCGTTCAGACATATCCGGCGGGCCGTTTGTCCGATAATGCCCACAACACGCTGGTCAGCTTACAGGAATCCTTCTTACGAAGGGTCCTGATTAGCGTTACGCGGCTCTCGCAAATTCAAGGCGCGGACAAGTCCATCGTGTACCTTATATTCATCTGCTTCGATAAAGCCCTGCATCGGTTGAAAACACTTGAAACGCCATTGCTGTGATTTACCTACCTTTAATCCGATAAGGGAGTTCTCAAACAAGAACCTTATGACCTCAGTTACTTGAGCCTCGGTTAGCTTAATACCGAGATTGCTCAATGAGTTGGTTAGGCTTTCCCTAGTAACAATAGTCGACCCAACGTTCTGAATAGCATTCAAATAATTGGTTATATCCGGTCTCTGTGCACGCCATTCATCGACAATCTCACCACGGAGCCACTCCGAATAGGTTGCTTCAGCATTATATATTGAAGAGCACTCAAGCTTTTCTGTGCTAACTGGATCTCCGCCAAACGGATCATCTCTTCTGCCTGCCATATCCTCTGTAACCGTCTGGAGTATGCGAATGAGATCTCTTGGTCTCATCATGGTTCTTCTTAGAATATAATCAGACGGTGCCATTCCTTGTCGCATTTTGTCCTTGTCAAACAAGGAATCTATGTCGGATACTGCTGGTACAATACCATTACTCTTCGCGAAGTATTGGACCCTCTCTAGTATGACGCGGAACAGAGAGTCTCTTTGCCAGGCTAGAAGGCGACCGCAGTCTGCTTTCAGCTTATTCTTATCGTTAAGAGAGAGTTCCTCAAATATATCCTCTCGCAAGAAAACGATTGGTCTTATTTTTCCGCCTAAGCGTGATGTAATGCTCTCTGACGCAGAAACAAGTCCTGCAATTAGTCGTTTGGATGAATCTATTGATTCTTCGTCCCATGCTTCATCTACTCGATCAAAGCAGACAAAAACAGTTGGTAGATTTGGGGTATTTTTAATGCTGCTTTCAAAAATCAATGTAATTGTTTCAATATTTCTGGATAAATTTGCAATTAGGCTGTTGTCGCCCGACAAGTCGGAAAACTCTAATTCACCGGCTTCGATAGAGATTTCATCTAAGTCGCCATCCTCAAGATTTACCCCTCCACCGGGTAGTCTCAGTTTCGACAAAGAAAGTATTTTATTTCCAATAACTTGGCCGATGGTTGGGTACGGATTCTGATATATTTTTTCGACTAAGCGCGCGCACGAAGTAATTGATTTTGGGGGTCTTTCTTTATTCTGCTCGTATTTCTTCTTAATGGCAGTTATAGCTTGGACATATATTACAAATTTCCAAGATTGTAGGAATGCTAATGAGGTGGCTTTTGTCGGATTCGCTAAGGCTTCATGAGCCGACCAGCTATAATCCTGTAGGGAAAGGGAAATAGCAAGGGAGTTATTATCTGAAATAAATCTACTTGTATTTTCAGAAAAATAGCGAAAAACGGCTGTTTTCCCGGCCCCCTTTCTGCCGAGGATTAAGAAACTTGTATTTGATTTTATCACACTGCTTAGTACTCCTGCGTCATAAAAATACTCACTAAGCAAATCATCGCGTTCAGCAGAGATCTTGCCAAAATCTATCCAATCAAGAAGGGGCTTCATTCGTTTCTCTATTTTAAATTGCGCATAATTCAATGTTTCTCTTTATGATAGGAAGACAGAACTCTCCTGGCAACACCTTTTACGAGTAGAGAGATTTATGATGTGAATTATTTCACACCGCGGCCAAGCAACGATCACCGCCCCGGCCGCCCCGTCTTCCCCTTCGTCCGCCCCTTGCGCTTCGTCTCCGCAGGGTCCTCATAGCTCCCCACGCCGATCTTCCCCCGACGGACAGGCTTGGCATCGTCCGGGCCGGCCGCGTGCTCCGGCTGGCCTTCCAGCAGGGGGGCGGGGCGTTTCTTGGTGGAGAGGGTTTCGTCGGGGCGTTGGGGGAGGTCTCCGGTGACGGGTTTTTCGGTGCGGCCGACGGTCATTTCGTCGAGGGTGTTCTTGCGGAAGAGGGATTTTCCGGCCGGGGTCGCGACGTCGCGGCCCATCTCGTCCAGTTCGGGTTTCTGGAAGAGGGATTTTGAAGGGGCGTCGGCGTTTGCCGCTGTGGATCCTCGGGTCAAGCCCGAGGATGACGGAGGAGAAGTCGGGCGCGACTTTCCTGACGGGGTGCCGGAGGCGCCGGACTTTCCGCTTTTGCCACCTTCCTGTGATCTCGCCTCCTCCCGCGCCATCGGGTCGTCCATGACGGCGAGTTCGGCGGCCTTGAGGCGCTTGATCTCGTCGCGGATGCGGGCGGCCTTTTCGAAGTCGAGGTCGGCGGCGGCGTCGCGCATGGCTTTTTCCAGCGCGTTGAGATGGGCCTGCAGGTTGTTGCCGACGAGGTTGCCGCCATCCGCGAAACCCTTGCCCGAAACGCCGGAAATGTCGGCGCGGACGTGGTCGCGCTCGTAGACGCTGTCGAGGATGTCGGAGATTTTTGCCTTCACCGATTCCGGGGTGATGCCGTTCGCCTCGTTGTAGGCCACCTGCTTCTCGCGGCGGCGTGTCGTCTCGTCCATCGCGCGCTGCATGGAGCCGGTGATCTGGTCGGCATAGAGGATGACCTTGCCGTCGACGTTGCGCGCCGCGCGGCCGATGGTCTGCACCAGCGACGTCTCCGAGCGCAAAAAGCCTTCCTTGTCGGCGTCGAGGATGGCGACGAAGCCGCATTCGGGAATGTCGAGGCCCTCGCGCAGCAGGTTGATGCCGACCAGCACGTCGAAGGCGCCGAGGCGAAGATCGCGGATGATCTCGATGCGCTCCAGCGTGTCGATGTCCGAGTGCATGTACCGCACGCGAACCCCCTGTTCGTGCAGGTATTCGGTGAGGTCTTCCGCCATGCGCTTGGTCAGCACGGTGACGAGCGTGCGATAGCCGGCGGCCGCGGTCTCGCGGATCTCGCCCAGCACGTCGTCCACCTGGCTCTTGGCCGGGCGCACCTCGACGGGCGGGTCGATCAGGCCGGTCGGGCGGATGACCTGCTCGGCGAAGACGCCGCCGGACTGCTCCAGCTCCCAGCCGCCGGGCGTCGCCGAGACGGCGATCGTGTCCGGGCGCATGGCGTCCCATTCCTCGAAGCGCAAGGGGCGGTTGTCCATGCAGGAGGGCAGGCGGAAGCCGTATTCGGCCAGCGTCGCCTTGCGGCGGAAGTCGCCGCGGTACATGGCGCCGATCTGCGGCACCGTGACATGGCTTTCGTCGATGAAGATCAGCGCATTGTCCGGCACATATTCGAAGAGGGTCGGCGGCGGCTCGCCGGGGCGGCGGCCGGTCAGGTAGCGCGAATAGTTCTCGATGCCGGCACAGGAGCCGGTGGCTTCCAGCATTTCCAGGTCGTAGCGCGTGCGCTGCTCCAGGCGCTGCGCCTCCAGCAGGCGGCCGGCCTTCTCCAGCTCCGCGAGGCGCAGCTTCAGTTCCTCGCGGATGGCCTTGATGGCACCGTTCAGCGTCGGGCGCGGGGTGACGTAGTGGCTGTTGGCGTAGATCTTGACCGACTTCAGGTCGCCGGTCTTCTGGCCGGTCAGCGGGTCGAACTCGGTGATCGCGTCGATCTCGTCGCCGAACATGCTTATGCGCCAGGCGGCATCCTCAAGGTGGGCCGGGAAGATCTCAATGGTGTCGCCGCGCACGCGAAAACTGCCGCGCTGGAAATCCATCTCGCGGCGCTTGTACTGCTGGGCGACGAGGTCGGCGAGAAGCTGGCGCTGGTCAAGCCGTTCGCCGACCTCCATCTGGAAGGTCATCGCCGTATAGGTCTCGACCGAGCCGATACCGTAGATGCAGGACACCGAGGCGACGATGATGCAGTCGTCGCGCTCCAGCAGCGAGCGCGTCGCGGAGTGGCGCATGCGATCGATCTGCTCGTTGATCGAGCTCTCCTTCTCGATGAACGTATCGGAGCGCGGCACATAGGCTTCCGGCTGGTAATAATCGTAGTAGGAGACGAAATATTCGACCGCGTTCTCCGGGAAGAAGTTCTTGAATTCCGAATAGAGCTGCGCGGCCAGCGTCTTGTTCGGCGCGAGGATGACGGCGGGGCGCTGCGTCTCCTCGATCACCTTGGCCATGGTGAAGGTCTTGCCCGAGCCGGTGACGCCGAGCAGGACCTGGCTGCGCTCGCCGGAGGAGAGGCCGTCGACGAGGTCCTTGATGGCGGTGGGCTGGTCGCCGGCGGGCTGGTACTCGCTGATCATGCGGATGGGGATGCCGCCCTCCGACTTTTCCGGCCGGGCGGGGCGGTGCGGCGTCCACAGCTTGCCGTCCTTGAACAGCGGATTGCCGGACTCGATGAGCGCCGAGAGCGCTTCCACCGTCGCGGTGACCGCCGTGCCGGCGCCGAGCGAGACGGCGTCCTCCAGCGAGGTGTCCATGCCGGAGACCGGGTTGAGGCCGGCGGCGGCGCGGGTCTTCGGATCGGACGAGCCGCCGATGGAAACGCCGCGGGAGGTTTTGGAGACGGTCACCTGCTCCGTGTGGCGGCGCGCGGCGTTCTCCACCGACTTGCGGTGCTTGCCCGCCTTGGAGGCGACCTCGCGGCGGCTTTCGACGCCCGCTGCCTCCGCCTCGGCCTCGAGCTGCTTCACCCAGTCGGAGACGCTGCCGGAGAGCGGCTCGCTCTTTTCCGCCGGGACTCGCTTATCCTTCTCGTTCCACTCGAAGGGCGTCCCGGTGAAGGGCGATTGCGGGGCTTCCTCGAAACCGGGGTTCGAGGGCGAGGGTTTTTTCGGTGATCTGGCCATGCGGGGAATATGGAGAGAGTCACCCGGAAAGAAAAGGGGTGATGAGTACAAAAGGGAAACGAATTTGCCGCCGTCCCCGGCCGTTATCCTGCCAGCACGGAGGGGCGGTCATGAGCACGGTGGACGAAGCGGCACTGATGCCGAAGGAGGGCGCGCTGGAGAACCTGCGCGCGGCGGTGGCGGCCTATAACGGCGCGCGGCCGCGGGTGACGCGGGAACTCTATCTGCGCGTCCTGCTGATCTTCGGCGGCTATCTGCTGTTCGCGGCCTTCGTCGCGTACATGGCGTGGTCGGATATCGAGTCGAACGTTGTCGGCATCGTGCTCGGCCTGCTGTTCGTGGGCGGCGGCTTTGTCTGGAAATATGCCGTCGCCCCATCCAAGAACTTCCAGCAGACGCTGCGCGACCGCATGCTGCCGCTCGTCTTCGGCTTCGTGGAGGAGGTGCAGTATGCGCACGGCGCGACGCCGCGTTTCATGGCGGGCCTGCCGGGCAAGGACTTCGTGGCGCGGGACCGCGGCGAGCACGGCGACATGATCGCCGGCCGGCACGAGGGGCTCGCCTTCACGCTGTCGGAAACCGAGCTCAGCACCGGCAGCGGCAAGAGCCGCCAGACCACGTTCAAGGGGGTCGTCTTCCATTTCGAGCGCGTGCAGGAATTTCCCGGCCTCCTGCTGGCGGCGCGCAAGCCGAACGCCGTGCAGCGCTTCATGCGCGACCTCTTCGGCGGCTCCAGCCTGGCGCTCGTCAGCAGCGGCAATCCGGAAGTTGACGCCTCGCACGAATTCCGCACCACTCGGCCGGAGGCCGCGACGCCTCTCGTACAGGGCACGCTCGCCAGGGCGCTCGACTATCTCGCCACCGAATGGCGCGACGACGTGGTGCGCATCGCGCTGAGCGGGCGGCAATGCTACCTGCTGGTGCCGGCCAAAAAGGACTTCTTCGAGCTGCCGCCGGTCGATACGCCGATCGATTTCGACCGCCACCTGCGGCCGATGATCCGCGACCTGGTGATGCTGCTGGCGACCGCGCAACTGGTGAACAAGATCGGCTAGAGGCCGGAGAATACTTTGCGAAGCTCGCCCGCCACATGCTGCACCGCGCGGTCCTTGTCGCGTCGGCGGTGCCAGGCGAGGTGAAGGGGAAAGCCGGTCACGGGGAGGGGCGGCGCAACGACGTGGAAGCGCCCGGCGGCGTCCGGCGGCAGGGTGTGGGCCGGCATCATGGCGATGAGGTCGCCGTCTTCGAGCAGCGGCGGGACCATCAGGAAGCTCGGCACGACGATGCCGACGCGGCGGGATTTCCCGAGGGCGGCGAGCTTGTCGTCGAGGGGGCTGCGCGTGTCGCCGCGGCCGGAGACGAGGATGTGCGGGAACGCGATCCAGCGATCCAGCTCGAAGCCGGCGGCGGCGGGATGGTCCTTGCGCATGGCTACGACATAGTGCTCGTTCAGCAGGGTTTCGCAGTGGAAGGCGGCCTCGTCGATGCTCGGGAAGACGGAGAGGGCGATGTCGCTGGCGCCGCGGGCAAGGGAATCGAGCGCCGCCGGCGCGCCGTGCCAGGGCTGGATGACGAGGTCGATGCCGGGGGCGGAGCGGGCGAGCGCGCGGTGGAGCGGGCCGGCGATCAGGATGCCGGGGTGGTCGGCGGTGGTGATGCGGACGGTGCGGCGGATGTGCGAAAGCGGTTCTTCCGGCGCATCGACGACGGCGGCGATATCGGCGAGCAGGGTCGTCAGCGGATCGCGCAGCGCCTCGGCCTTCGGCGTCAGGCGCATACCGCCCTTGCCGCGCTCCAGCAGCGGATCGCCGAAGAGGTGGCGGCAGCGGTCGAGCGCGCTGGATGTGGCGGGCTGGGAAAGGTTCAGCCGGGCGGCGGCGCGCGAGACATGGGCTTCGTCCAGCAGGGCATCCAGCACGACGAGCAGGTTGAGGTCGATCGATCTTAAATTCATGAAATGGATAATATCATATACAAATCATCCATTGGAATGATTTTCTTAGTCGCGGCATTCTCCGGGCGTCAACAAGGAGACGACGCCATGAGCAAGACCCTGATCCTTCTCTTTCATCCCGATCTCAGCCGTTCCCGCGCCAATGTGGCGCTGGCCGCGGCCGCCGCCCGCCTGCCGTATGTCGAGGTCGCCGACCTGCAGGCGCTCTATCCGGACGGCGTGATCGATGCCGACCGGGAGGTGGCCCGGCTGCTTTCGGCCGATCGCATCGTGCTGCAGTTCCCGGTCCAGTGGTATTCGACGCCGCCGCTGCTGAAGGCCTGGCAGGATGCGGTGCTGACCCGGATGTACTACCTCGCCTACGAGACCGAGGGTCGCCTGCTGGAAGGCAAGCCGCTGCTGGTGGCTGCGACGGCGGGCAACGTGCCGGAGGCCTACGGCCGCGACGGCGCCAACAAGTTCACCATGGCCGAGCTGCTGCGCCCGCTGGAGGCGACCGCGCACCGTTGCGGCCTGCCGTGGCAGCCGCCGTTCCTCGTCTACCGGGCGGACAGGCTCGACGACCTTGCGCTGCATGGCGCGGCCCGGGACTATGCGGCGATCCTCGATGCCTGGCGCAGGGCCGGCGAGCCGGCGGAGGATCCGCGCCGCTTTCTCGTCGAAGCGTGGGGATGAACCGCGTCTGTGCGGGTTTGCCGCCTATCGCTTGCGGGCGGCGGCCTCTGCGATGCGCCTCGCATGCTGGTCGAGCCAGCGCGGGATTTCCGCCGCCGGCATGGGGCGGGCGAAATGATAGCCCTGGGCGTGACGGCAGCCGAGCATGCGCAGCACCTCGGCTTCCTCTTCCTCCTCCACGCCTTCCACGACGATGTCGATGGACAGCGCATGGCCGATGCCGACCAGGGCGGCGATGAGCGCCTGGTTCTCGCGGCTTTTTGCGATGCCGGTGACGAAGCTGCGGTCGATCTTGAGCCGGTCGATATGCAGGCTGGCGAGATAGGCGAGGGAGGAATGCCCCATGCCGAAATCGTCGACGGCGAGGCGGAAGCCGGCGGCTTCCAGCCGCGCCAGCTCGGCGCCGGCGGCCTGCGTGTCGAGCATCGCCTCCTCGGTGATCTCGATCTCCATCAGGGCCGGTGAGATCTCATGCTCGCGGGCGATGTCCGTCAAGAGGCGGGAGAGCGTGTCGCCGGAGAATTCGCGCGGCGAGACGTTCACGGCGACGGCGGCCTCCGGAAGGCCGAGGCGCGGGAGCGTGCGCAGCAGTTCGGCGGCGCGGGTGGCGACATAGCCGGTCAGCGCCGTCGAGATGTGCAGCGCGTGGGCGGCGCGCACGATGTCCGGCGGGCTGACGGCGCCGAGTTCGGGATGCGCCCAGCGCAGCAGGGCCTCGAAGCCCGTCACGCGCCCCGTCGCAAGCTCCACCTGCGGCTGGAAGACCACCTGGAGCTGGCGGTGCTCGATGGCCTCCGCCAGCGTCGCCTCGATGAGGCGCTGGCGCTCGATGCGGGCCTTCAGTTCCGGGTTGAACAGCCCGAGGCGGCGGCGTCCGCCCTCCTTGGCGGCGTAGAGCGCGATGTCGGCGCTGGCGAAGAGCGCATCGGCCGTCTCGCCGTGCTGCGGGTAGAGCGCGAGACCGGCACTGGCGCCGACGGTGACGGGACGGTCGGCAATGAGGATGGGATCGCCCGCCAGCAGCACGATGCCTTCGCCGATCTCCCGCCCGCGCGCGCCTGCCTTTTCCCCCTCGACGATGACGGCGAACTCGTCGCCGCCGAGGCGCACGACCGTGTCGGTCGGGCCGGTGAGGCCGGCGAGGCGGCTGGCGATCTCGGTGAGCACGGCATCGCCCGCGCCATGGCCCATCGTATCGTTGATCGCCTTGAAGCGGTCGAGGTCGATGGCGATGAGGGCGAGCGTATCGGCCGGCGGATCAACGGCGAGCAGGTCGCGCAGGCGCTGGTTGAAGAGGGCGCGGTTGCCGAGACCGGTCAGCGGGTCGCGGTTCGCCAGCGAGGCGAGCTGATGGTAGGACTGGCGGATCTCCGCATTGGCGTCGGAAAGCGATGCGGCGAGCGCCACCGCCTTCAGCCGGTCGATCTGGCTGCGGATGAAGCTGGCTTCGCTAAGCTGGCTGGCGCGCAGCATCATGACGGCGAGCAACAGCGCATCGGCGGCGATGACGAAGGCTTCCGTCGTGCCGCTGAACAGCAGCGAGACGAAGGCGGCGGCGAGCGGCGGGCCGGCGAAGAGGAGGGCGGTGCGCGCATAGGCGGTGCTCTGCATCAGGGCGCCCGCGCAAATGCCGCCGATGATGAAGATGAGATAGGGATTGAGGCCGTTCGCGCCGTGCGCCGAACCCAGGAAAGGCGCCAGACACCAGGCAAGCCCCCCGCCGAGCGCGCCGAGCGACAGAACGCCGAGCGCGCGCCTGGGACGCTCGACCGCACAGTTGAGACGCCGGACGATCCGCACGCCGATGTAGCGGGCAATGTTGATGGCGAGAACGGCGGCGAGCCAGAGAAAGATGCCGATATCCGGGCCGTCGAGCCACAGAACGGCGGCCGTGGTGGCGGCGAGGAAGCTGTTGGCGGCGAGCGACAGCACGATACCATCCAGCACGGAAAGCGCCTGCGCGGACAGAATCTGGCGTCTTGTCGGTTCATCCGCCGGCATCAGCCGCGTCGCATCGGTCATTCTTGTTCCCGGCCTGAGGCATTTCCGCATTTTTTTCGCGGTTTCGGGCGATGGTGTGGCGGTGGGCATAAGATTGTCTTAACGGGGGATCGCGAGAATCCATGAGCCCGCGGCCGCAACGTCGAAGGCTGCTGGTTGCTCCCTGCTTCGCGGTCCGCCCGCTTGCGAAAACACCCGATCTTTTCCTTCGGAAGCCGTTTCCGGCGCAAAACCGCGTCGCATTCCTGCCGGAATCGCTCTATGCCGACGGCGGATCTACCCTCCTTTCAGGATATGCCGATGCCCTTCAGCCTCACCCCCGCGGCCGTCTGGCCGATCGTGCTGCTCTGCCTCTCCAATGTCTTCATGACCTTCGCCTGGTACGGGCACCTCAAATTCAAGTCCGCGCCGCTCTTCGTCGCGGTGCTGGCGAGCTGGGGTATCGCGTTCTTCGAATATTGCCTGGCGGTGCCGGCAAACCGCATCGGCCACGAGGTCTATTCCGCCGCGCAGTTGAAGACCATCCAGGAGGTCATAACGCTCCTGGTGTTCGCCGGCTTCTCCGTGTTCTGGCTGAAGGAAAGCCTCACCTGGAACCACGCCATCGGCTTCCTGCTGATCGCGGCGGGCGCGGCCTTCGTCTTCAAGGGCTGAGCGCTATTCGAGGACGTCGAAGGCCCGGAAAATCCAGCTTAGCTGGTAGAGGATGCCGAAGCCGACGAAGGCGGTGTGGAAGCGGCGGCTCGCCGTCCACGCCGCGACGAGGCAGAGCACGATGAACGCCACGTTGCGGACCGGATATTCGTAGCCGAACGAGCCGAAATAGGCCTCTCCCTTCAGCGCCGTATCGAGCAGGTCGACGGCGAAGACGAGGGCGAAGGCGCCGAAGAACCATCGCCTGCGGGAATAGAAATAGTCCTCGTAGCCGGCATAGTCGTCCAGCGTCGTCGGAAACAGGAAGACGGCGAGCAGGAAGAACAGGCAGCAATAACAGATGAGGAAGAGGTAGACGCCAAATCCGATCGTCGTCAGCGCCTGCAGGCGGAATTCCCACCACCAGAAATGCAGCAGGAAGAGCAGCAGGAAGGCGGCCCAGGCGAGGTGGACCGGATAGGCCTTCAGTTTGCCGGGATGCTGGATGAAGAGGGCGATGCCCGTCAGGATGCGCGCCACGCTGAGGCTGACCACCATGCCGATGACGACGCGCACATGGCTGAAGAGGGCGGGATCGGGCGCGGTGTGTTCCATGCGACGCCTCCCGCCGGATTATTCGACCGGGACGGGGGTCGGATGGCCGTGCTGGTCGAGCGCCACCATGACGAAGGTGGCGGCCGTGACCTTTTCGAGGGTCGTCGTCAGGTAGCGCTGCGCCCAGGCCTCCACGATGAGGGTGATCGAGGTGCGGCCGACGCGGGCGATATCGGTGTAGATGCTGAGCGTGTCGCCGATCTTGACCGGCAGCTGGAAGGCCATTTCCTTGACCGCCGCGGTGACGACGCGGCCGCGCGCGCGTTCGGCGGCGCGGATGCCGGAAGCCAGGTCCATCTGCGCCATGACCCAGCCGCCGAAAATGTCGCCTGCGGCATTGGCATCGCCCGGCATGGCCAGCGTGCGAAGGGTGAGCTGGCCGTTCGGCATCGTCGTCTCGGTCATGCGGGTCCTCTCCATCGTTCTTTCCGGTCTAGCCGAATGCGGGCGGTGGAGAAAGAGGGAAGGCCGGCGGCATTTTCGAGTATGTTCAGTCTCTAAGAAATGATAGCTGCAATTTTAGATGATTTTAAGGGGTTTCCGGGACCTTCGATCGCAGGAGCATTGCGTTCCGCAAGGTCGAGGAGAGCCTGGTGAAGAATTTCAGAATATCCACGCGCCTGTCGCTGCTTGTCGGGCTGGCCCTGACCATCTTCGCCGCGGCGCTCGTCTACAGCCTCTATCACTATCAGGACGCGATGGTCGCCGAGCGCAAGTCCAAGCTTGCCGCCATGGACCAGAGCATGCTGACGCTCTTCAAGCACTACCACGATCTGGAGACCGCCGGCACGCTGACGCGCGAGGAGGCGCAGACGCGGGCGAAGGACGCGGTGCGGGCGCTGCGCTACGAGGACAGCGGCTATTTCTGGATCAACGACATGAACGCCGTGATCGTGATGCACCCGATCAAGCCGGCGCTCGACGGCACCGACCAGTCCGGCATGGCCGATCCGACCGGAAAGCACATCTTCACCGAATTCGTGAAGGCCGTGAAGGCGAGCCCGACCGGGCAGGACTTCGTCGACTACTACTGGCCGAAGCCGGGCTTCGAGGAGCCGGTGCTGAAATATTCGCATGTCGCCGGCTTTGCGCCCTGGGGCTGGATCGTCGGCACCGGCGTATATGCGGACGATCTTGCGGCCCTGTTCCGCAGCAATGCCATCGGCATGGCGATCATCCTGGCCGCCGGCGGCCTTGCCATCGTCCTTGCCGCCTATGCCATCGTGAAGAGCGTGACCTCACCGGTGCTGCGCCTCAAGGCGGCGATGCAGGCGATATCTGAGGAAGACGTTTCGAGCGACGTGCCGGAAACCGATCGCAAGGACGAGATCGGCGAGATGGCCAAGGTGGTCTCGGTCCTGCGCCAGTCGGTCGCCGAGCGTGCGGAACTGCGCATCCGCGAGGGAGAGCAGCAGGAGCGGCTCGATGCCGAGCGCTCGGAAGGCGAACGCCGCCAGCGCGCCGTCAGCCAGAGCCAGACGGACGCGATGCACACCGTCGGCCAGGCGCTGGAGCGGCTTGCGGGTGGCGACCTGACGGTATCGATCGACGCGATCGCGCCGGAATATGCCAAGCTGCGCGAGGACTTCAACCGCGCGGTCGATGCGCTGTCCAGCGTCATCAACGCGATTTCCCGCTCCACCGACGTCGTGCACGGCAGCGCCTCCGGCATTGCGGAGGCGGCCAACAACCTCTCGCACCGCACGGAACAGCAGGCGGCCTCGCTGGAGGAAACCGCAGCGGCGCTCGACGAGATCACCGCGACGGTGCGCAACGCTTCCGAACGCGCCGCCGAGGCGAGCCGGATGGTGGCCGAGACGAAGCAATCGACCAACCGCTCCGGTACGATCGTGCGCGATGCCGTCGCCGCGATGAGCCGCATCGAGGACGCCTCCAGCCGCATCGGCCAGATCATCGGCGTCATCGACGAGATCGCCTTCCAGACCAACCTTCTGGCGCTCAATGCCGGCGTCGAGGCGGCGCGGGCGGGCGAGGCGGGGCGCGGTTTCGCCGTCGTCGCGCAGGAAGTGCGCGAACTAGCCCAGCGTTCGGCCAATGCGGCCAAGGAAATCAAGGGCCTGATCAGCAATTCGGCCGCCGAAGTCGGCACCGGCGTCGCGCTGGTGCGTTCGACAGGCGACGCGCTGACCGAGATCGAGACGTTGGTCAATAAGGTGAACGAGCAGGTGACGTCGATCGCCACCTCGTCGCGCGAGCAGGCGACCGGCCTTGCCGAGGTGAACACGGCGGTCAACCAGATGGACCAGATGACCCAGCAGAACGCCGCCATGGTGGAGGAGACCAACGCCGCCGGCCAGACGCTGACCCGGGAAAGCGAGCAGTTGAAGATGCTGCTCGGGAACTTCCGGCTGACGGCAGCCGGAGCGGCGGAACACCGGCGCCGCGCGGCATAACCCAAAAGACGATCTCCGGAATGCCTTGCCCCGGTGCCGCCAGCGCCGGGGCTTTTCCTTTTTGGGGCGGGGCCGTTGGGAACGCTTCGTTTACCCTGTTGCGACAAAATCGTCTGGAAAAGCAGGCGCCTCGGCCTGCGGTCCGGATTTATTCCCCGCCGGTCCGATTGCGGACAAAAGCGGCCTGCACCATCGCCGGACAAGACTGTGCGTAACCGGGACTCCGCATGTGGCGGAGACGGGCATCAGGCGGAAGTGACAATGGGTATTGCGTTCGTATCTCGTCTGCGCCGGCCGCTCGGGCTGCTTCTGGTCCCGGCCATGCTTGCCGCCTGTTCGGGCGGCCTGACCCCACCCGACGACGTCGACAGCGCCGGCGTCAGCGCCATCCGGCCGGTCGCCGACATGGGTGATGCCGGGGGCGATACCGGCGGCGACCTCACCACCTATTCGGTCGACGAGCCGATCGGCCGGGTCGGCGAGGTCGATGCGGCGATGGCGGCGCCAGTAAACGAGAAGAAGCGCCTGCCGATGATCGACAGCGACGAGGCCATGGGCATCGACCAGCCCGTACAGGCCTCCTCCGGCGTGCTCACCGTGCCGGAAGGCGGCGTGAACATGGACGAGGGGCTCGGCGTCGGGCGCGTCGAGGGCTTGGCGGAAGCGCAGGCGGGCGAGATCGCCGAGGGCAACGCCACGCAGGTCGTGGTCGACGGCATCGGCACCGATACGCCCCAGCAGGTCGGCCAGCCGGACGCGATCCCGATGTCCGAGGCGGGCATGGAACTCGGCACTCCGGCGGAAAGCGACGGTTACCTGCGCGTGCCGGACGAGGCGGCGACCCGCGGCCGGCAGGCGGAGGGCGAGCAGGTGGCCTTCCTGCCGCGTCTCAGCAACCCGATGCAGACGCCCGAGACGATGGGCGGCATGCCGGCCTCGGAGAAGGCCTGCCGGCAGCGGCTGCAAAAGCTCGGCGTCAAGTTCCGCGACGTGCCGCGCATCTCGCGGGGCCGCTCCTGCGGTATCGCCTGGCCCGTCGAGCTCTCCGGCCTTTCCGGCGGCATCCAGATCAAGCCGGCGGCGCAGGTGAACTGCCAGATCACGGAAGCCTTCGCGCGCTGGGTCAGGCAGGAGCTCGTGCCCTCCAGCCGGATGCGCTACCTCTCCGGCGTATCGGCGATCCACCAGATGTCCTCCTATTCCTGCCGCACCATGAACTCGCGCAAGGGCGCCGCCATGTCCGAGCATGCCAAGGGCAATGCGATCGACGTCGGCAAGATCGTGCTGAAGAGCGGCAAGGCCATCGCCATCGAGAAGAAGGGCTTCTTCTCCTTCCGCGAGAAGGGCCTGCTCAAGGCGGTGCGCGGTGACAGCTGCAAGTATTTCTCCACCGTGCTCGGCCCCGGCAGCGACCGCTACCACAAGGACCATTTCCACTTCGACCTGCGCGTGCGAAAGTCCGGCTACCGGCATTGCAGCCTGTAGGATCGTAGCCCCGCGCAAATTGTTTCGGACCGGATGTCGGAAACGCGCGCGGCGGATCGTCTTCCAGGCGACAAGCGATGGAGGCCACGATGACCGTGACGATTACCGCATTCGAAAGCTCTCCCGACCGCGGCAGGGGACTGGCGCGGGACATGCGCGTGCGCTGGGCGCTCGAGGAGGTCGGCCAGCCCTACGAGGTTCGCCTCGTCTCCTTCGCGGCGCTGAAGAAGCCCGCGCATCTCTCGCTTCATCCTTTCGGGCAGATCCCGACCTATGAGGACGGCGATCTCGCCCTGTTCGAATCCGGGGCGATCGTGCTGCATATCGCCGAGCGTCATGCGGGCCTGCTGCCCGACGATGCAGATGCAAGAGCGCGCGCGATCATGTGGATGTTCGCCGCGCTGAGCACGGTGGAGCCGCCGATCGTCGAGCACTCGATGGCCTTTCTGGTGGAGCGCGACAAGCCCTGGTATGCCGAGCGGCAGCCGCTCCTCGACCAGCGCGTGCGCACCCGGCTCGACGAACTCTCCCGCCGTCTCGGCGATGCCGATTGGCTGGACGGGGCGTTCAGCGCCGGCGACCTGATGATGGTGACGGTATTGCGCCGGCTGGAGCGCTCCGGCCTGCTGGAGGAGTTTCCGAATATCGCCGCCTATATCGCCCGCGGCGAGGCGCGGCCCGCCTACAAGCGCGCCTTCGCCGACCAGCTCGCGGTGTTCACCAACGCGTCGGCCGGGTGAGGCGACATGTTTGCCGCGGACAAAGTCATGACCTCCACCAGAGGTGGAGGTTTGAAACGCTGCGCTTGAACCGCTAGAAGCGGTTTTGCTATGTGTTAGTAGCTACGGTTAAAGAGGTCGGCAAAGTCGGAAGCTTTGTCGGCCTTTTCCTGATTACGGATATAACGTCTGACGACCTGCTCATCATAGCCAGCCGTAGAGACGAAGTACCCACGCGCCCAAAAGTGATAGCCCTTGTAGCGCCGCTTGCGGGCATATTTGTTGGCCACGTAAAGGGCCGTCTTGCCTTTCAAAAAGCCGACAATCGAAGACACCGAGTATTTCGGCGGGATCGATATCAGCATGTGCACATGGTCGGGCATCAAGTGCCCTTCCCTGATCTCGCATCCCTTTTGTCGAGCAAGATTATGCAGCAGATCACCCAACTCACGCCTTACGTCCCCGTAAAGGCGCTTCGTTCGGTACTTACTCGCGAAGACCACATGATATTTGCAGTCCCACGTCGCGTGTGATTGCGATCGTTCGTCCATAAAACCTCCGTTCTATGTCTCGGCCAATCTAGCGGTCCAAGCGCGGAGGTCTCTCAACGACAATGTAGAACCAGTCCAGTCCTCCACCGTAGGTGGAGGTTTATTTATTCCATAAAAAAGACCGGCGGGGCGCCGGTCGAAAAGGGGTGGAAGCCTGCCCGGGGGCGGCTGCCTGGAACGTCACATTCCGTCACCCGCGCCGGGCCTCCGGCGAGGATGCATGCGGGCTTCCGCGGGGGAAGCGGGCGGATGGGGCCGCCGAAGGCTCCCTCAGGGTCCGGGAGCAAGGCCGCTGCCGAGGGCAGTGGGAAGGAGCGGGGTGCAAACAGTTCCCGTCGGCCTCGCGCAGACCATGCTCGACGTTGGTCACGGTTTGATGACAACCGGCGGGTTTTCAGCGCCTGATCGCACCGCGCGAATTTTTTCTCCTGCGCGGGTGAAAATTGACAATGGACACGCCATATAGGGTGTCCTTCCGCATGAATTTCCCTCACTTCGGACCGTCCCATGGCGCCCATCGTTTCCATTCGCAATCTCACCAAGAGCTACGCATCCGGGTTCGAGGCGCTGAAGGGCGTCGATCTCGACATCGAGGAGGGCGAGATCCTCGCGCTGCTCGGGCCGAACGGGGCCGGCAAGACAACGATGATCTCGATCATCTGCGGCATCGTCACGCCGAGCGGCGGTACGGTGACGGTCGGCGGCCACGACATCCTGCGCGATTTCCGCCAGACCCGCTCCATCATCGGCCTCGTGCCGCAGGAACTGACGCTCGACGCCTTCGAGACCGTCTGGAACACGGTGGCCTTCTCGCGCGGCCTGCACGGCTGCAGGCCCGACCCGGCGCTGATCGAGCGCATCCTCAAGGACCTTTCGCTCTACGACAAGAAGGACACGGTGCTGCGCCACCTCTCAGGCGGCATGCGGCGGCGCGTGCTGATCGCCAAGGCGCTGTCCTACGAGCCGAAGGTGCTGTTTCTCGACGAGCCGACGGCGGGCGTCGACGTCTCGCTGCGCAAGGACATGTGGCAGCTCGTCGAGCGCCTGCGCGCCGCCGGCGTCACCATCATCCTGACGACGCACTACATCGAGGAGGCGGAGGAAATCGCCGACCGCATCGGCGTCATCAACAACGGGCAGATCCTGCTGGTGGAAGAGAAGAAGGCACTGATGGCCAAGCTCGGCCGCAAGGAGATGACCGTCGAGCTCGCCGAGCCCATCGGCAACATCCCGGACACGCTGTCGCCCTTCGGGCTGACGCTGGGGGAGGCGGGCACACGGCTTACCTACGAGTTCAACGCGTCGGGCGAGCGCACCGGCATTTCCTCGCTGCTCTCGGCGCTGTCGCAGGCCGGGCTTCGGGTCAAGGACATCTCCACCGAGCAAAGTTCGCTGGAAGACATTTTCGTGGAGCTGGTGGGGACAAGCAAATGAACTTCGAGGCGATCAAGTCCATCTATGCGTTCGAAATGGCGCGCACGCGCCGCACGCTGCTCCAGAGCATCGTTTCGCCCGTCATCACCACCTCGCTCTACTTCATCGTCTTCGGCGCGGCCATCGGCTCGCGCATGCAGGAAGTGCAGGGCGTGCCCTACGGCGCCTTCATCGCGCCCGGCCTCATCATGCTGACGCTGCTCAACCAGTGCATCGGCAACGGCTCCTTCGGCATCTATTTCCCGAAATTCACCGGCACGATCTACGAGATTTTGTCCTCGCCGATCTCGATGATCGAGATCGTCATCGGCTATGTCGGCGCGGCGGCGACCAAGGGACTGATCGTCGGCACGATCATCCTCATCACCGCCTCGCTCTTCGTCGACATATCGATCAAGCACCCCTTCATGATGGTGCTGTTCTTCGTGCTGACGGCCGTCAGCTTCAGCCTGTTCGGCTTCATGATCGGCATCTGGGCAAAAGATTTCGAGCAGCTCAACCTGTTCCCGATGCTCATCGTGCCGCCGCTCGTCTTCCTCGGCGGCAGCTTCTATTCCATCGACATGCTGCCGCCCTTCTGGCAGACGGTCAGCCACTTCAACCCCGTTCTCTACCTCGTCTCCGGCTTCCGCTGGAGTTTTTACGAGATCGCCGACGTGAACCCCGTCGTCAGCCTCGTGACGGTGCTGGGCTTCCTTCTGGTATGCCTGTCGATCACGGCCTGGATCTTCAAGACGGGATACAAGCTGAAGAACTGACGCGGCCTGTTTCCTTGCGACCGCAACCGCGCTAGGTTCATCCGCGTAGGCACCGTCCTGCTGACCTGAACAACGACGGGCACACTTTCGGCCGGCACCGCCCGGCGCTGTGCTGCACCGTCGCAAACGGAGGTTCTGCGATGAACGTCATCGCCGATCACGGTGTCCGATTCGGACGAATTGCGGCCATGCTGCCGGTCAAGGACATGGCCAAGGCCCACGACTTCTACACGCGCGTCTTCGGTTTTTCGAAAGTTTTCGAGAATGGAAATCCCGTCGGCTTCATGATCCTGAAGCGCGACGAGGGGGAGTTGCATCTCACGCTCCAGCCCGCGCACGAGGCTGCGAACTTCAACGTCGCCCATCTGATGGTGGACGATGCAAACGGGTTGTACACGACCTGCCAGCGCTACGGCGTGAGGATCATCAAGCGTCTTCAGGACAAGGACTACGGCCTCAGGGCGTTCGTGTTCGAGGATCCGGACGGCAACCGCATCGATGTGGGGCAGCGGATCTAGGGCAGGCCGATGGAACGGGGTGGGCATCGTCCGCCCCGTTCTCCTTTGCCGCGGAACATCAGCCTTTCAGGCGCAGCTCGCCGCGACACATCCCGGCGGTCAAGCGCCGTCCAGGTAATACGCCTTCTGCGACGGGTAGTAGTCCGCGAATGACGGCAATGCCTTGCCTTCGCGTGTCGCGACCAGCATGTCGAGGTAATATTCCCAGCCTGGCCCGACATCGCCCGCAAGCTGCCGGTCGCTCAGGCGCTGCACGAAGCGCAGCTCGGTCGTGTCGCCGGCCTGCGTCAATGTCAGCTCGAGGCGCCAGTCGCCGTAATCGTCCTTCATCGAGACGACCAGCCGGCGCGGCGCTTCGCATTCCTCGATCGTCACATTGGACCACGGCTGGTCCTTCTCATGGGTGAGTTGCAGCCGCACGGTCTTGCCCGGTCCGGCGTCCCCCTCCCAACGGCCGAACCAGAGCGCGGTGCGATCGGATTTCGTCACGCTCATCCAGACATCGTCTATGGGCGCGCGGAACGTGCGCGTGAGGATGAGGTCGTTGCCAAGAACGTGGCCGGTGGGCTTCGGGCTCATGCCGTCTCCTTTTCCGTGTCGTACGCGCGTCGTCGCGACCCAACCCGAAAGGGCGTGGGGCTCAGTCCTTCAGCCGCAGCTCGTCGCGCGTGATCTCGATGGAGCCGAGGGTTTCAAGGAAGCTCATGCCGAGAAGGCTCTGGTCGAGGCGGCCCTGTTCGGTGACCATGCCGCGGATCGTGCCGCGCAGGATGGGACCGATGGCGACCTCGCGCAGCGTGACGGGGGCGGCGCGCGCCCGGCCGTTGGCGGTGGAGACGTCGATCGAGTAGACGAGATTGTCGGGGTTGATGCCGAGCCGCATGGCGTCGTCGTAGGAGAGCACGACGGAGCTGGCGCCGGTATCGACCAGCATGCGCAGCGGCGTGCCGTCGATCGTCACCTCGGTCTCGTAATGGCCGGAAATACCCTTGTGGATGACGAGGATCTGCTCGCCGCCGACGCCTGTCGTGATGACGGCGCGGCCGGGAATGAGGCCGGCGGTCAGGCGGCTGCCGACCTGTTGCAGGTCGAAGCGGTAGAGATAGCCGGTGACGAGGATAAGAATGATCACGAGCCAGATGCCGGCCTGGCGAAGGCTGTCGCCGATCTGCCGCCGGCCGGCCAGAACGCCCGCCGCCATCATCGTGGCGATCGCCGAGAGGGTGACGAGACGGCCGAAATCGTTGTTGTCCATGCCCATCGTGCGGCCGCTGTCGTGGTTGAGGATCAGCGCCGCAAGACCGATGGCAAGGATGCCGAGCAGGATATAGAGCCTCATGTCTCGCCGCGCTCCCGCGCCATGCGCGTGCGGCGGGTCTCGCGCCGCGGCTTGCGCTCGACGGTTTCGAGCCGCGCCGGAAGCGCGGCCATGATGGCGCGGCGCTCCTCCGAACTATAGAGCGTCCAGGCGCCGATCTCGTCGCGCGTGCGGCCGCAGCCGAAACAGTAGCCGGTCACCATGTCGATCGAACAGACGAGAATGCAGGGCGATTCCATCGCGTCTCCGGGTGTTGTCTTCCTTATATCGGCGGCTCAGAGCGCCAAGGCAAGGGCGAAGAGCACTGACATTTCCGCGAGCTGCTGCGTCGCGCCGATCGTATCGCCGGTATGCCCGCCGATCTTGCCGAGGGCCATGCGGTTGAAGACGAGCACGGCGAGGACGGCGGCGGCGAGCGCAAGGAGGATGGCGGGAAGCGTGGCATGCGGCAGGAGCAGCAGCGCGGCGATCAGCATGCCGCTCGCCAGTGCGAAAAGGGTGGCGCGGCTCTCCGGTTCGCCGACCGAGGCGGCGACGCCGTCGCGCCGGGCGGGCGGCAGCAGCGACCAGTGCCAGACCATGGCGGTGCGGCTGGCGGCGGCGACGCCGAGCAGCGCCATGCCGAGGCCGGAGGGCGTGAGGACGGCGGCGAGCGCGGCGATGGCCGCGGCGCGCAGGCCGAAGGAGAGCACGAGCGCGACGACGCCGTAGGAGCCGACGCGGCTGTCCTTCATGATGGCAAGCGCGCTGTCGCGGTCCCGACCGCCGCCGATGCCGTCGGCGCTGTCGGAAAGCCCGTCCTCGTGCAGGGCGCCGGTGACGAGCACCTGCAGGGCGAGCGCGGCGAAGGCGAGGAGCAGGGGCGGCGCGTGGACGGCCGACAGGAGGGCGGCGAGCGCCGCGGCGGGCAGCACGATCAGCACGCCGGCCAGTGGAAAGGCCCGCACGGCGCGCGACAGGCGCCCGTCATAGTCCGCGAAGTGGCGCTGCGGCACCGGCACGCGCGAGAGGAAAGCGACCGAGCGTGCCGTGTCGTCGATGAAGTCCTGGATTGCCGTCACTGTGATTCTTTCCGAAGACGAAACGATTGCATGCGTTGCGATTGCCCTGTGACGAAAGGGCGACGCAAGCCGCCGCAAATGCGGTTGTCGGATTCGCGCCCTGCCTCTATTAGAGCAGTTCCAGCAAAAGTGCGCAGCGGTTTTGCGTCCGGAACTGCGTAAACCCCTTTGCTTCAGAAGACACCAAACACCCGCCTTTGAAAGCCCCAAGCAAGGAATTGCCCAAGATGAGTGCCAGCGGCCTGCCGTTCGATGATTTTCGTGAATTGCTGCGCAACCTGCCGGGCCCCGATTCGGCCGCGCTGGTGGCGGCGCGCGAGCGGGATTCGCAGCTCACCAAGCCGCCGGGCGCGCTCGGCCGGCTCGAGGAAATCGCCTTCTGGCTCGCCGCCTGGACCGGCCGTCCGCCGGCCGTGACGCGCCCGCTGGTGGCGATCTTCGCCGGCAACCACGGCGTCACCAAACAGGGCGTCACGCCCTTTCCGTCCTCCGTTACCGCGCAGATGGTGGAGAATTTTGCGGCCGGCGGCGCGGCGATCAACCAGATCTGCGTGACGCACGACCTTGGCCTCAAGGTCTTCGACCTCGCGCTCGACTATCCGACCGCCGACATCACGCAAGAGCCGGCGCTCAGCGAGCGCGACTGCGCGGCCACCATGGCCTTCGGCATGGAAGCCGTCGCCGGTGGTACGGACCTCCTGTGCATCGGCGAGATGGGCATCGGCAATACGACCATCGCCGCCGCGATCAACCTTGCGCTCTACGGCGGCACGGCGGAGGAATGGGTCGGTCCGGGCACGGGTTCTGAGGGCGAGGTGCTGCAGCGCAAGATCGCCGCCGTCCAGAAAGCCGTCGAGCTCAACCGCGACCATCTTTCCGATCCGCTCGAAGTGCTGCGCCGCCTCGGCGGGCGTGAGATCGCGGCGATGGCCGGCGCGATCCTCGCCGCCCGCATGCAGAAGATCCCCGTCATCATCGACGGCTACGTGGCGACGGCGGCGGGTGCGATCCTGCGCGCCGCCAACCCCTCCGCGCTCGACCATTGCCTGATCGGCCACGTCTCGGCCGAGCCGGGGCACCTGAAGTCGATCGAGAAACTCGGCAAGACGCCGCTGCTCGCGCTCGGCATGCGGCTTGGCGAAGGCACCGGCGCGGCGCTTGCCGCCGGCATCGTCAAGGCGGCGGCGGCCTGCCATTCCGGCATGGCGACCTTCGCGCAGGCGGGTGTCAGCAACAGAACCTGACGGCGCGGCCGGCAAAAAGCCTAAATGGCATGAATTGAGAGCCCTGGAGCATTCCCGTCGCACGGGCATGCTCCATGGGCGCGACGAGAGCAGGATGTTGGAATGGGTCAGGCACCAATCGAGAAAAAGACGGGCTTCAGCCACCTGATCGCCGCGGCGACCTATTCGGCCGGCGGTGCGCGCCGGCTGCTGGGCGAATCGGCCTTCCGGCACGAACTGATCGCCTTCGGCGTCGCCATGGTGATCTTCACCATCGTCGGCGCCTCGTTCTTCCAGTATGTGGCGATGGCGATCCTGTTCCTGCTGATGGTCGCCTTCGAGGCGCTCAACACGGCGATCGAGGAGATCGTCGACCGGGTGTCGCCGGAAATCTCCGAGATGGGCAAGCATTCGAAGGACCTCGGCTCTTTCGCCGTCTTCTGCCTGATCATCGCCAATGCCGGCTATGCCGGCTATGTGGTGATTTCCAAGTTCATCTGAGCGGGATCAGGCGAAGCTCTTGCGGCGGGGGGCGACGGCCTGCGTTTCCGTGACGGCGGGCAGGCTCTGGAGCACGCGCTTGGCCGGCAGGATGGCGATGACTTCCGTGCCTTCGCGCAGCTTCGATTTCAGGATGAATTCGCCATTGTGCTTGGCGAGGATGGCCTGGACGATCGGCAGGCCGAGGCCGGTGCCCTGCTCGGCGCTCTTGATGGCGATGGAGCCCTGGCCGAAGGCGGAGAGCACGACGGGGATCTCGTCTTCCGGAATGCCGGGGCCGTTGTCCTTGATGGAGACGTACTGGCCGCCGCCGGCCGTCCAGCCGGCCTTGACGACGATCTCGCCGCCCTGGGGCGTGAATTTCACGGCGTTGGAGAGCAGGTTCAGGATGACCTGACGCAGCGCCTTCTCATCCGCCCAGACGGCCGGCATGCCGCTTTCGACCTGTTCGGAAATGGCGATGTTCTTGGCCCGCGCGCGAAGCTGCACCATGCCGATGCAATCCTCGGCGATATCGACGAGGTGCACCGAATCCTCCGACAGATCGTATTTGCCGGCCTCGATGCGCGACAGGTCGAGGATTTCGTTGATGAGGTTGAGGAGGTGCTGGCCGGAGCGGTGGATGTCCGACGTGTATTCCTTGTAGACCGGGTTGTTGAGCGGGCCGAGCACTTCCGTCGACATGACCTCGGAAAAGCCGAGGATGGCGTTCAGCGGCGTGCGCAGCTCGTGCGACATGGAGGCGAGGAAGCGGGATTTGGCAAGGTTCGCCTCTTCCGCCCGGCGGCGGGCCTCGTCCGACATGGACTTGGCCACTTCCAGCTCGGCGATCAGGTCGTCCTTCTCCGACTGGGAGGAGAGGAGCTGCGCGCTGGTGTGGCGCAGGCGATGGGTCATGAAGACGAGGAAGGCGAGGGCGGCTGAGATGATCGCCGTCATGCCGACGGTCGCGGGGTCCGGGCGCAGCAGCGCCGATACGGCCAGCGCGGCGACGGTCGGCGCGAAGGCCCAAACGATGGCATGTCGCAGCATCAGCGTGCTCATGGCGGTCACGGCGAGCGCGACGAGTAGCGAGGAGCCCTTGTAGAATTCGAAGGTGACGCCGGAGCAGCGGCCGCAGCCTTGCAGCGCGAAGGCTGCCCAGGCGACGCCCATCAGCGCCTGCGCGAGGAGGAACCGGCGCTGCCAGCGGCGCACGTTTTCGCCGGTGATGTCCTGGCTGCGCGCGCGGCGCGCGACGAGCATGCCGAGCGCGTGCACGCTGAGCGCCAGGACCGCCCAGGCGACGAGACCGATCTCCTGCGTGAGGTAGATGCCGCCCGCCGCGATCAGCATGATGACCAGGGGCACGGCGAGGGCGCCCTGCGCCACCGACTCGACATGGAGCTGCATCATCTCGCGCTCGAAGCCCGGCGAGGTGCCGGTCGCCGTCTGCAGCCGTTCGCGGGTCGCGCGGACGGTTCGCGTGACAGCCTTGTTGCGAAGGCTGCGCGACTTGTCGACGATGATCTTGTCGGTCGAGGTACTGACGCCGGTACTCATCACGGTTGCAACTGTTGCGGACAGCGTCGAATTCTAGGGGCCAATCCTTAAGAAGATGCTGCCGCGCATAAACCATTTGCGAACCATTCCGATATTTCCCGTAGCGTGAATTCCGCTAGGGTCCGGCATAGGACTGGACATAAAGAATCAGCTTCAAGGAACGGGGTTCCATGGGTTTTTCCAGACGGGCGCGCGATGTCGGCATGGCGGTGGCGATCCTGGCGCTGACGGCGCTGGTCGTCGCCCGCGTCGGCGGCGAGAGCACGGAGACGGTCACCGGTACCGCGCGGGCCGCCGATGGCGACACGCTGACGCTGGAGGGGCACCGCATCCGCCTTGTCGGCATCGACACGCCGGAAATGATGCAGGTCTGCAAGCGGGACGGGCTGGAGTGGCGCTGCGGCGTCGGCGCGCGCTCGCGGCTCGCCGAACTTTTGAGGGCGGGGCCGGTCACCTGCCGGACGCAGGGCAAGGACAAATACGACCGCTGGCTGGCGCGCTGCGAAACCGCGGCCGGCGATCTCGGCGAGCGCATGGTGCGCGAGGGCCTTGCCGTCGCCTATGGCGGCTACGAGGATGAGGAACAGTTCGCCAAGGCGGAACGCAAGGGACTGTGGGGCGCCGAATTCGACATGCCGCAGCAGTGGCGCCGGATCAACGGCCGGCCGCAGGAAGTCGCCCACGAGGCGGAACCTGGCATTGTCGGCGGCATTCTGGAAACCCTGGGGCTGAATTGACGGACGGCGTGATGGACGACGGCAAATCTCCCGGCGACATTGCGGCGCTTCGCGCGGCGATCGCGGCCTGTCGGCTCTGTCGCGACAGGCCGGCGCGGGAAGGGGATTTCCTGCCGCACGAGCCCCGGCCTGTCGCCGTCCTCTCGGATACGGCGCGCATCCTCATCGCCGGACAGGCGCCGGGGCTGCGGGTGCATGAAAGCGGGCTGCCGTTCAACGACGCGTCGGGCGACCGGCTGCGCACCTGGCTTGATGTGACGCGGGAGGATTTTTACGACCCCGCGAAATTCGCCATCGTGCCGATGGGCTTCTGTTTTCCGGGCTACGACGCCCACGGCAGCGACCTGCCGCCGCGACGGGAATGCGCGCCGCTCTGGCGCGGACGCGTGATTGCCGCCATGCCGCAGATCGAGCTGGTGCTGGCGATCGGCCAATATGCGCAGGCCTGGCATCTCGGTAAGGCCAGAGCTTCAAGCATGACGGAGACGGTGCGCGATTGGCGCCGGCATCTCGGCCGCAACGAAGGGCCGGCCGTGCTGCCGTTGCCGCATCCGAGCTGGCGCAACACGGCCTGGCTGAAGCGCAATCCCTGGTTCGAGGACGAGGTGGTGCCGAAGTTGCGAAACCGGGTGAAAACCCTTACGCAATGAAATGCAATTCTTTCAATTTGCCCGGATATGGCTATATGAGGGAATTAAATTTCGTGAGGAAAATCGATGGATCGTCTGGACCGCAAAATCCTGCGCCTCTTGCAGGAAGATTCCACACTCGCCGTGGCGGACCTTGCCAAGAAGGTAGGGCTCTCGACCACGCCGTGCTGGCGGCGCATCCAGAAGATGGAAGAGGACGGCGTGATCCGCAAGCGCGTCGCGCTGCTCGATCCGGTCAAGATCAACACCAAGGTGACGGTCTTCGTCTCAATCCGCACCAACGCCCATTCCACGGAATGGCTGAAGCGGTTTTCCGAGGTGATCGTCGAGTTTCCGGAGGTCGTCGAATTCTACCGCATGAGCGGCGAGGTGGACTACCTGCTGCGCGTCGTCGTGCCCGACATCGCCGCCTATGACGCCTTCTACAAGCGCATGATCGCCCGCATCGAGATCCGCGACGTATCCTCGGCCTTCGCGATGGAGCAGATCAAATACACAACGGAACTGCCGCTCGACTACATGGTGGTGGACAACCAGAAGAGCGGCGAGGAATAGGGCGCCGCCTTATTCTTCCGGCCGCTTGAAATTGGCCACGACATTCTTCCAGGCATCATAGGGCGCGAGCCGCGCGAGGTCCGTGAACGGGGCGCAGCGCACCACGGCGCGGATGGCGCCGGCGGCGAAGGCCTTTGTCGCGGGATCGCCGCCGACCGGGCCTTCGATTACCGGCGAACCGTCGAGCTCGCCGGCCTGCGTCAGCGAAAACCTCACCTTGATGGCGGTTACATGGGCCGGCAGGTTCGCCGGGACGGTCCAGCATTGCGCGATCTTGCGATGCAGCGCCGTTGCGAGAGCCTGACGGTCCGCATCGTCGGCGCAGGCCGGAGAGGCGGCGGCGGCGAGTGCGGCGAGGGCCAAGGCGGCGCGGTGGAACGGCATGCTATTTCCGTTCGAGGCGCGCGAGCAGCGAGGACGTGTCCCAGCGGTTGCCGCCCATTTCCTGCACGTCGCCGTAGAACTGGTCGATGAGCGCGGTGACCGGGAGTTTTGCGCCGTTGCGGCGGGCTTCCGAGAGGATGATGTCGAGATCCTTGCGCATCCAGTCGATGGCAAAGCCGAAATCGTATTTTCCGGCGATCATCGTCTTGTGACGGTTGTCCATCTGCCAGGAGCCGGCCGCGCCCTTGGATATGACCTCGATGACCGCTTCCATGTCGAGGCCGGCCTGCTTGCCGAAATGGATGGCCTCGGCGAGACCCTGCACGACGCCGGCAACGCAGATCTGGTTGACCATCTTGCTGAGCTGGCCGCTGCCGGCGGGGCCCATCAGGCCGACCATGCGGGAATAGGCGTCGATGACGGGCTTCGCCTTTTCGAAGACATCGGGCTCGCCGCCGCACATGACGGTGAGCACGCCGTTTTCCGCGCCGGCCTGGCCGCCCGAGACGGGCGCGTCGATGAAATGGCAGCCCTTGGCCCTCGCGGCGGCGTCGAGCTCGCGGGCGACCTCGGCGGAGGCGGTGGTGTTGTCGATGAGGATCGTGCCCGGCTTCATGCCGTCGAGCACGCCGTCCTCCGCCACCGTGACGGAGCGCAGGTCGTCGTCATTGCCGACGCAGGTGAAGACGAAATCGGCGTCCCCGGCGGCTTCCGCCGGGGTGCGGAACGCCGTGCCGCCGAACTCGGCGGCCCATTTTTCCGCCTTGGCGAAGGTGCGGTTGTAGACCGCGACCTCATGGCCGCCCTTGACCTTGAGATGGCCTGCCATGGGATAGCCCATGACGCCGAGACCGATGAACGCAACCTTTGCCATGCCGTAACCTCCTGCAATTGCTGGCAGTGGTGTAGCGGATGATTGTTTTGGGCGAAAGTGTTTCTCTTCAGCCGCGGTGTTTCGCGAGCACGAGATGGCCGGCGATCGGCTCGCCTTCTTCCATGCGCACGGTGATGTCGGTGATCTCGACGAGGTCGAAGCCGGTCTCGTCGAGGCGCTGGCGCACATAGTCGGCGGCGTGGGCGAAGCGCTGGTGCGGGCCGACCATGAAGGGACGGCCGGCAAAGGTTTCCACCGGCAGCGTCTCGGAGGAGAAGATGAAGTGGCCGCCGGGCACGAGATTGTCGGCGGCGCCGAAGAAGAGCGGTTCGAGCGCGCCGAGATAGGGCAGCACGTCCGTCGCGGTGATGAGGTCGAAGGGCTCGTCCTCGTTGTCGTCGAGGAAATCGACGGCTTCGGCGACGTAGAGCGTTTCGTAGAGATCCTTCTCGTGGGCGATCTCGACCATGTTCTCCGACAGATCGACGCCGGTGATGTCCTCGGCCATGTCGCGCAGCGCGCCGCCCGTCAGGCCCGTGCCGCAGCCGAGATCGAGCACACGCTTGAACGGTCCCATATCAAGAGCTTGAAAACGCTGGCGCACGAGCAGCGGCACGCAATAGCCGAGCTGGTCGACGAGCACACTGTCGAAGACCTCGGCATGCTGGTCGAAGAGGGTGGCGACATAGGCGTCGGGAGCCTTTTCCGGTGTGTCGCCGCGGCCCATCGAGGCAAGGCGCACGGCCGCGCCGCCATGGTCCTCCGGGTCGAGCGCCAACACGTCGGCATAGGCCCTGGCGGCGGCATCGAACTCGCCGGACTTCTCCAGCGAAAGGGCGCGGTTATAGGCTTCCGCGAGCGCATCTTCATCGATCTTCTTCATGGCGGTCTCTTAAGGTCCGGGCGTTGCTTTGGCAATGCGGGGCTTGCGTGCAGATAGGCATTTATCAATTGCCGAAAGAGGCGCATGATCTCCTTCAAGACCAAAAAGACAATTGGAGGAACGACATGCCCGCCGATATGTCCCCCCTGTCGCTGTCCAACGACGCCAGACGAACCGGCAGCCCCGGCCTGCCTGCGACGCCGATGGAAACGATCAACACGATGGTGCATTACTATCGCGGCGAGCTCTCGCGCATGGCCGGCTGGCGCGACAGGATCGACCGCACCTCGAACTGGGCGATCACCGTCGTGGCGGCGCTGCTGTCGGTCTCGCTCTCGACGCCGACCTCGCATCACGGCGTGCTGCTCTTCGCCATGCTGCTGGTGACGCTGCTGCTGATCATCGAGGCGCGGCGCTACCGCTTCTTCGACGTCTACCGCGCGCGGGTGCGCCAGCTCGAGCGGTTCTATTTCGCCGAAATCCTCAATCCGCGCGGCCAGCTCGACCAGGACTGGGCGGCGCCGATCGCCAAGAGCCTGCGCAAGCCCGAATTCCTGATCAGCTACCGGGATGCGGCCTGTCGGCGGCTGCGGCGCAACTACTGCTGGCTCTACCTCATCCTGCTCTTGGCCTGGGCGCTTAAGATCTCGTCCTCGACCTTGCAGCGGCCGGCGACGGCGGGCAGGGACATGACGCTCGCGCTGGAGCATGTGGTGGCCAATGCGGCGCTCGGGCCAGTGCCCGGCCTCGTGGTGATCGGCCTCGTGGTGCTCTTCTACGCCGCCATCGCGTATTTTTCGCTCAAGGTCGACATGTCGGATACCGAGCTTGCGCACGGATCCGTGCACGTCTGACGGCTGGGCCTGTCAGTTGAGGATGAACTCGCCCTTCAGCGCCCGCCATTCCGTCGCCGAGATCAGGCGGCGGTGGACGTAGCGGACCGAGTGGAGCGGGCCATCCAGCTTTTCCTGCCAGAATTTCAGGAAACCCTTCATCTCCGGGAAGTCAGGGGCAAGGTCGTAGTGCTGCCAGATATAGGTCTGCAGGAGTTGCGGGTGATCCGGCATGCGGTAGAGGATCTGGGCCGTCGTCATGCCGTAGCCCTTGAGCTGCATTGCCATGTCGTTCGTCATGGGGACCTCATCGCGTGATGAATGATGGTCCCTATGATTGAGCGCCCGCAAGGTTAATGGAAGCTTAATTCGCAAGCGGCGGCGAAAATATTTCTTTCAAAACAGGATGCTGGCAGCTCATCTGATCGAGTGCTGCCAACTTCTTGCTATCGCTTCAGGTGGCGTGTCAGGCGCGCTTCCAGCCAGGCCCAGAGGTTGCGCAGCAGCTCCACGATGAGGAGATAGATCAGCGCGGCCCAGAGATAGGCCTGATAGTCGAAGGTGCGCGAGAAGGCGCGGCGGGTCTCGCCCATCAGGTCGAGCACCGTGACGATGGCGACAATGGCCGAGCCCTTGATCATCAGGATGATCTCGTTGCCGTAGGGGCGCAGTGCCACGATCAGCGCCTGCGGCAGGATGATCTTGAAGAAGGCGATCTTCTTCGGCAGGCCGAGGGCGGCGGCGCCCTCGTGCTGGCCGCGTGGCACGCTCTCGATAGCCCCACGCAGGATCTCGGCCTGGTAGGCGGCGGTGTTGAGCGTGAAGGTGAGGAGCGCGCAGTTCCAGGCGTCGCGGAAGAACCACCACAGGCCCCAGGCCTTGAGTTCGGCGGAAAAGCTGCCGAGGCCGTAATAGACGAGGAAGAGCTGCGTCAGCAGCGGTGTGCCGCGGAAGAAGTAGACGTAGCCGTAGGCGATCCACGAGAAGACCGGGTTCTTCGACATGCGCGCGAAGGCGAGCGGCAGCGAGATGAGGCCGCCGAGCACGACGGAGAGCCCGACGAGCAGGAGGGTCACGCCGAGGCCGGAGAGATAGCTCGGGCCGTATTTGGTGAACTTCTCTGGATCCCAGCCGCCGACGATCATCAGGAAGATACCGACGGTCAGCGCGAGCCAGACGCCCATGAAGATGTTGCCGAAGAAGCGGCTGGCGGTGAAGGCCTTTGCGGGGGCCGGCGGCGGGTCCTGCGGCGGGATGAGGGTGGTGACGAAGCTCATCGCGCGGCCTCCGAACGCTTGGCCCAGGTCTCGATGCTGGAGAAGACCAGCGAGGACAGGAAGGCGAGGATGAGGAAGAGCAGGCAGGCGATGGCGTAGAACTCGAAGGCTTCCTTGGTGACGCGGGCCGCCACGCTCGTCTGGCGCAGGATATCCGGCAGGCCGATGACGGAGACGAGGGCGGTGTCCTTGAGCAGCGCCATCCAGAGGTTTCCGAGGCCGGGAAGGGCGACGCGGATGAGCTGCGGCAGGATGATGCGCTGCATCGTGCGCCCCTTGTGCAGGCCGAGCGCGTAGCCCGCTTCATACTGGCCGCGCGGAATGGCCTTGAAGGCCGACAGCAGCACTTCCGAGCAATAGGCTGAGAAGACGATGCCGAGCGCGATCATGCCGGCGAAGAAGGCGTTGATCTCCACCGTGCCTTCATAGCCGATGGCGGTTGCGGCATTCTGCACGAGGATCTGCAGGCCATAATAGATGATGAAGAGCGTCAGCAGCTCCGGCAGGCCGCGGAAGAGCGTGGTGTAGATATTGGCCGAAAGCCGCAGGGAGCGCTCTTCCGATTGCTTGGCGAGCGCGATGAAGAAGCCCATGACGAGGCCGACGGGCAGCGTCGCGACGGCAAGGCTTCCCGTTACGAGGAAGCCGAAGGCGATCTCGTCGCCCCAGCCCGCGTCGCCGCATGCCAGGAGCGTCTTGCCCGCGAAAAGGTTGAAGATGCCGACCGGCCCGCAGAGGGGATCGATGATCCCCAGAAATGCGGATACCGCCTCGACGATGGCGGAGAAGAACCCGCTCATGCCAATAAAACCCCCGTGCGCTTTGCGCTTCTTGTTCAGGCGCTGCCTGCGCCTTTCATTTTGTTATGCTCAAGTTCTCAAACAAAAGGAGCGGGAGAGCAAGCCCTCCCGCCCGTGCATTCTGGTGATGGGGTCAGAAAAAACCCGCATGACGCCGATCGGTCGTCTATCAGTCGCCGTAGACGTCGAAGGGGAAGTACTTGGCGTTGATTTCCTGGTACTTGCCGCTCTCGCGGATCGCCGCGATCGCCGCGGTGAACTTGTCGGCCAGCGCGGTTTCGCCCTTGCGCACGGCAATGCCGGCGCCTTCGCCGTTGATGACCGGGTCGATCGGCAGCGTGCCGAGCAGCTTGCAGCAGGCGCCGGCTTCCGTCTTCAGCCATTCGGACAGCACCACCACGTCGTCGATGGCGGCGTCGATGCGGCCGTTGGCGATGTCGAGCTTGTACTCGTCAGCCGTCGGATACATCTTGATGTCGGCGTCCTTCATATGCGCTTCGGCATAGTTGGAATGGGTCGTGGAGCCCTGCGCGCCGAGCGACTTGCCGGCAAGCGCTTCCGGGGTGGCTTCCTTGATCTCGGAATCCTTCGGCACGATGATGGCCGGCGGCGTGTTGTAGTACTTCTTGGAGAAGTCGACCTGCTGCTTGCGCTCGGCGGTGATGGACATGGACGCGACGATCGCATCGAACTTCTTGGCGATCAGGCCGGGAATGATGCCGTCCCAGTCCTGCGTGACGAAGGTGCACTCGGCCTTCATCTCCTCGCAGAGCGCCTTGGCGATGTCGACGTCGAAGCCGGTCAGCGTGCCGTCCGATTCGAGATTGTTGAAGGGCGGGTAGGCGCCTTCCGTGCCGATCACGATCTTCTCGCCGTCCGCCATCGCAGCAGACGAGGCGAAGAGGGCGATCACCGCAGCCGAAGCTGCGAGCGTGAAACGTTTGGAAATCCGCATGTTGGTCCTCTCAGTTGAAGGCTCACCGGTTTTTCTTCTTGTCCGGGCCTTGATGGGAAGCGGGCAGGGCTGCCCGCTTGGGCCGGATAATCGACCGGTTTCCGCCAAAAAATCAACTGGTATTCCGCCGTCATTCCGCCCCGTTTCCCCGACAATTTCCCGTTCGCCTCTGGCTATGCCGGGGGCGTGACCTATCTCGTCGGTCAACAGAAGGTTGTTCAGCCGGTGTTCAGGCGCATCTGGCTAGGCCTTCAAACGAAGACGAATGTTTTGCCGACCGGCCGCAAGAGCCGGCAGGCAGCTCTCGATGCAACAGACGGGACACCGTGAGGACAGAACGATGACTTTCCGCTCAAAACTTTTTGCAACCGTGGCACTCCCGGTGCTTTCGGCCTCGCTGATCGCGACGCCGGCGCTCGCCGATGCCCTGATGAAGCCTTTCGAGGTTGCGCAGGAGAGCTCGGACCAGGGCCAGCCGAGCGAAGAAGAACTGCTCCTGCAACAGCAGCAGGAACAGCAGCGCGCGGCGGAAGAAGAATCCCAGCGCGCCGCCGAGGAGCAGCAGCGCCAGGCCGAGGAACAGCAGAAGGCTGCCGAAGAGGAAGCCCAGCGCGCCGCCGAAGAGCAGCAGAAGGCCGCCGAAGAGGAGGCCCAGCGCGCGGCGGAAGAGCAGCAGAAGGCTGCCGAGGAAGAAGCCCAGCGCGCCGCGGAAGAGCAGAAGGCCGCCGAGGACGCCCAGCGCCAGGCCGAGGAACAGAAGGCCGCGGAAGAGCAGCAGGCTGCTGAAGAGCAGCAGAAGGCTGCCGAAGAGGAAGCCCAGCGCGCCGCCGAAGAACAGAAGGCGGCCGAGGACGCCCAGCGTCAGGCGGACGAGCAAAAGGCCGCAGAAGAGCAGAAGGCTGCCGAAGAACAGCAGCAGCAGCAGACCGAAGAACAGCCGCAGCAGCCGGCCGAGGAACAGCAGGCCGAACAGCCTGCCGAGGGCGAGCAGCCGGCGGTAGCCGGCGAGGAAACCCCGGCCGAGACCGGTACGGAGCAGCCTTCCACCGCGGAGACGGGCACGGAACAGCCGGCGACGACCGAGGGCGGCACCGAGCAGCAGCCTTCCACGGCCGAGACCGGGACGGACCAGCCCGCGACGGAAACCGGCACGGAACAGCAGCCTTCGACCGCTGAAACCGGCGAGACGCCGGTAACCGAGCCGGTGCCGGAAGTGGTCGACACGCTGACGGAGGAGCAGAAGCAGGAAATCGCCGAAGATCCGGGCCAGACCGACGAAACGGTCGTGCTGCCGGTCGAGAACGGCGCCGCGGTGCTCGACAGCGACAAGGATGCCGACAATGCGGGCGGCCAGACGAGCCGCGAAGAACGCCGCAAGAAGCGCGAGGAACTGCGCGCCGAGGAAGAGACCGCTCCGCTGCCGGAAACGGACGTTTCGGCGCAGGCCGCGATCTCCGAAGAGGTGCGCGAGGCCGTGCCGCAGAAGATCGAGGCCGCGATCAAGGAAGATGGCGAGCGTCTCGATGCCGCTCCGGTCTTCGAGGTGCCGCAGACGACCAATATCGTCAATAACACCATCGTGAACAATACGATCGTCAACAACAATACGGTCAATAACACCGTCAACAACAACAACACGACGATCGACAACAGCGTCACCCAGGTGAACGTGGTCGAGCAGATCGACAACCGCACCGTCCTCGAGGTCGGCAACCAGCTCGTCGTGCGCGGCGACGACCGTCCGCGCCTGCGCCGGGATTCGGAAGAGGTCTATTACGACAACCTCGCCCGCGGCCGCGTTCGCGAGACCATCACGCGTCCGGGCGGCGTCCAGATCGTGACGATCTACAACCGCTACGGCGATATCATCCAGCGCTCGCGAGTGGGCCGTGACGGGCGGGAATACATCCTCGTCTATGCGCCGGAACGGGAAGACGATTCGCCGCGTCCCGATTTCGTTGACGTCGGCTACGAGCTGCCGCCGATGCGCCTGCGCATCCCGGTGCGCGATTACATCATCGACACGTCTAGCGATCCGGACCGCGACTACTACGACTTCCTCGCCGAGCCGCCGGTCGAGCGTGTCGAGCGCGTCTACACGATCAACGAGGTGAAGCACTCCGCCCGCCTGCGTGACAAGGTGCGCCGCATCGACCTCGACACCGTGACCTTCGCGACCGGAAGCGCGGAAGTGCCGATGTCGCAGGCCCGTACCCTGCGCAAGGTCGCCGATGCGATGCAGAAGGTGCTGGACAAGGATCCGGGCGAGACCTTCCTGATCGAAGGCCACACGGATGCCGTCGGCTCGGACAAGTCGAACCTCGTCCTGTCCGACCAGCGCGCCGATTCGGTCGCAAGCCTGCTCACCGAGGTCTACGGCATTCCGCCGGAAAACCTGCAGACGCAGGGCTATGGCGAACGCTTCCTGAAGGTTCGCACCGAGACCGCAGAACAGCAGAACCGCCGCGTCACCATTCGCCGCGTGACGACGCTGATCCGCCCGGTCGCCAGCGCGAACTGATCGCACGGGCATGAATGCGCAAGGCCGCGGGAGAAATCCCGCGGCCTTGCGTGTTTTGTCGATGGCCGTCAGGCGGGTTTCGTCAGGCCGGTGATCGCGACGACGAAATCGGCGATGGCCGCGGTGTCGTCGAGGTCGAAGACGGGCAGGGCCGTGTCCGGCACCGCATGATCGGCGGCGATGGCGGCGATGTGCGGGTCCTCAGGCGCAAGCGGCGTGCGGTTGGCCGCCTCCAGCCGGCGCGCCTCGATCTTCGGGATCGGCTCGCGCTTGTAGCCCTCGATCAGCACGAGGTCGCAGGGGGCGAGGCGGGCGAGGATTTCCTCGAAGGAGGGTTCTGGTGCGCCGCGCAGCTCGTGCATGATGGCATAGCGCGTACCGGAGACGATGGTGACCTCATGGGCACCCGCCTGCCGGTGGCGGTAGCTGTCGGCGCCGACCTTGTCGATGTCGAAATCGTGGTGGGCGTGCTTGATGGTCGAGACGCGGTAGCCGCGCGTCACGAGTTCCGCAACGAGGCGGACGGCAAGGCCGGTCTTGCCGGAATTCTTCCAGCCGGCAATGCCGAAGATTTTCGGTCGCGTCATCGTTCGAGCACCCAAAGCCAGTTTTCCGCCGCGTCGAGATCGTCCGGCGTGTTGATGTTGAAGAAGGGGTCGAAATCGCCGCGCGGCGTTTCGACCATGGGGAAGGCGACCTCCCGCGCCTGGTGGCGCTCCAGATAGCTGCGCACGCGCAGCGCCCCGCCGCTGGCAAGCCATTCGGCAAGGTCGTCCATGAGCGCAACGGGCCAGAGCGCGAAGACGGGGTGCGGGCCGCTCGGCGAACGGGCGGCCACGATGCGCTCGGGCATATCGACGGCGCGCGACAGCCGCGCGACGAGATCGCCCGGGAAGAAGGGGCTGTCAGTCGGCACGGTGGCGACGTGGCTCGCGTCGGGGTGGCCGCGCTTCGTGTGATCGAGGGCGGCAAGCACGCCGCCGAGCGGGCCGGACCTCGTGGCGTCGAGGTCGGCGAAGACAGGCAGTTCCTCGCCGGGCTCGAAGAGGACGGGACCGTTGGCATTGACGGCGAGCGCAGAGACCTGCGGGCGCAGGCGCCGCGCGGCGCGGTCGATGAGGGATGCGCCGCCGAGCCGGATGCGCGCCTTGTCCTGCCCCATGCGCGAGGACAGGCCGCCGGCCAGGATCACGCCCGGTATCGCCTCCGTCAGTGCCATCTCGCTCTCCCGACAAACTCGTCGGTAAAGGGTCTAGTCGGTGCTGCCTGTGACGGCAAGCGCTTACGATGTCACGGGGATTCCGGCTTGGATCCTTGCGCGACGGCTTTCGCGCTGCGGCGGTTCTCACGGTAGAAGGTGTAGAGGCCTGAGGCGACGATGATCGCGATGCCGACCGTCATCCAGAAATCGGGCAATTCGCCGAAGAACAGGAAGCCGATGGCGATGGCCCAGATGAGGCTTGTATAGCGAAAGGGCGCGATGAAGGAAATCTCGCCGAAGCGCATGGCGTTGACGATCGTCTGGTAGCCGACCAGCAGCAGCACGCTTGCGCCGGCCAGCCGGCCCAGCACGTCGAGCGGCATCGGCTGCCAGCCGCCCATCGGCACGACGAGCGCGCCGCCGACGACGGTGATGGCGATCGCCGTGACGGCGCTGATGAAGAGGGAGGGAACGTCGCTCCTGATTTTCCGCGTGGCGAGATCGCGCGCCGCCGCGCCGACGACCGAGGCGATGACGTAGATCGCGGCGAGCGAAAAGCCGTCCGGCCCCGGGCGGATGACGATGAGCACGCCGACGAAGCCGGCGGTGATGGCGAGCCAGCGCCGCCAGCCGACCTTTTCGCCGAGGAAGAGCGCGGCGCCCAGCGTCACGGCGAGCGGCAGGGATTGCAGGATGGCGGAGGTGTTGGCGAGCGGCATGGCGCCGAGGGCGGAAACATAGGCGAGCGAGGCGAGGATCTCGGCCGAAAGCCGCAGCGCGACGGCGGGCTGCAGGATGACCCGCCAGGAGCCGAGCGCGCCCATCCACTTGGCGATGACAAGGACGAGGATGCTCGTCATCAGGCCGCGCACGAACAGGATCTGCCCGGTGTTCATGGCATGGGTGACGGATTTGACGAGGGCATCGTTGCAGGTGAAGGCCGCCATGGCGATGACCATGAAGAGCGCGCCCCTGGCATTTCCGAACGAGTTCATGCGGGTGATTCCAACCTGTCTTCCTCCCTCATAGGACCAATAGGGGCGGCTTGCCATCACCGGTTCGCCTGGAACAATCGGGGTGGGTGCCGAAAGCGTGGGCAAATGGCGCGATTTCGGGCGCAATGGTATGATTTTTCCGGCGCAACAGCCTGAATTGCTGCCGCTTCCCCGAAGGGTTTCATTAAGTTTCCCAACCTATCGTTACGTCATCCCATTGAACGATCGCATGATGCGACGGGTGAGGGCGCGCCGCCTGATGGAAGATCGGCCGAAGCCCCGACAGCAAAAAACGGCCGCGCTCGCAAGGCGAGCATGAGCGGCCGCTTCGGCTTTGAGACACCCGCGGGGATCTTGGTCGTCAAAAATACGTCGGGGAACCCATGTCCTTCATCGACCGCCTGCTCCAGCAGCGCCGCATCGTCACAAAGGTGCTGCTGTTCGTCATCCCTCTCGTCGCGCTCATCGCGGGCATCGGCCTTGTCGGCTATTTCACCGCGAGCACGCTGAACGGCCACATGACGGTCACGCGCGAGACGATCAACAGCCTCTCGCACTTCCAGAACCTGCGCACGGGATTGCAGGACTTCGTGGATCGGCCCGGGCAGGAGACGCGTGATGCGCTGGGCGCGCGGATCGACGAGCAGGAGGCCGGTATCCAGGACCTCGACGCCCTGCTGCCCGACGCGGCGGAAAAGGCCAAGATCGCCTCGGTCGTCGCGCTCGCGGCGACCATGCGTGGCCAGACCGAGACGCTTTGGTCCATCGATCAGGAACGCAATGCCGTCACCGCCGACCTTGAAGGCGCGCTGGCGGCGATGGCCAAGGACGGCGAATTCGCCGAAAAGCAGATTGGCGTCATCCGCAGCGAATCGGGCGAGAAGGAAGCCTTCGCCAAGGCGCTGCTCTTCGACGCCGCCGCCTATCAGGGCCTTGCCGAGCGCATCGGCAAGTTCCGCAAGCCCGTCGCGCTGGCGATGAAGGCGGAGGACAAGGTGAAGGCGGCTCAGACCTACCTGCCGCAGCTCCTGAAGCAACTCGACGAATCCAAGGCGATCGCTTCCTCGAAAGCGCTGGCGCAGATCAAGCCGTTCGAGACGGAAATCGCCGCGGTGAAGGAAATCCTGGCCAGCGGCGACGATGCCGAGACCAAGAAAACGAAGTTCGCGCCGGTGCTGAGCAAGCTGACGAAATTCGACGCCGACTTCCTCAAGGAGGCCGGCAAGAACTCCGACACGGCCGCCAAGCGCTTCGTCGGCATGGATGCGGAGATCGCGCTCTTGAAGACGCTGATCACGCTGATGGGCGACACGTTCAAGGGCATCGACGAAACGCGTCTGCATATCAGCGAGCTGCACCGCAAGCTCGACCAGACGAGCCGCGATCTCGTGCTCGCCGATGTGAAGGCCGTTTCCGCAAGCGCTGGCGAGCTCGCCAAGCTCGGCGCGAAGAATGCGGCGCTGCGCGACCTTTCGCAGAAACTTGCCCCGTCGCTGGCCAAGATCGAGCAGGGTACGCAGGATCTCATTTCCGTCGGTGAGAAGTGGCAGGCGGCGCGCATCGCGGCTTCCGCCTCGGTCGCCGATGCCAGCCAGACGCTTGAACAGTTCGTTTCCAGCGCCCAGGAAGCCGGCAAGAAGGACAGCCAGCGCTCGGCCAACGTCTCGATCATCGCGATGGTTGCCGGCACGCTGCTCGCCATCATCGGTGGCCTGATGCTGGTCGAGACGCTGCGCGGCCCGCTGAAGCGCGTCACCGAAGCCATGTCGCGGCTCGCCAGCGGCGATCTCGACATCAGCATCGACGGCCGCAACCGCGGCGACGAGATCGGCGACATGGTTCGCTCGGTCGCCGTGTTCCGCGATGCGGCACGCGAAAACGTCCGGCTGGAGCAGGAGGCGGAAGCCCAGCGCCAGCTGACGGCCGAGGAACAGGCCCGTCGCGCAAGCGAGCGCGCCCGCATCGAGGCGGAGCAGACCGAGGCGCTGACCGCGCTCTCCGACGTGCTCGGCCAGCTTGCCGCCGGCAATCTGGAGGAGAGCATGACGGAGGCGCTGGCAGCCGAATATGTCGCCATGGCCCGCACCTACAACAATGCGGTAGAGGCGTTGCGCGCGACCCTTTCGGACGTGCGCGCGACGACGATGGAGATCAACGGCGGCACCGGCAACCTTGCCGCCTCCGCCGACGACCTCGCCCGCCGCACGGAGCAGCAGGCGGCCGCGCTGGAGGAAAGCTCGCGCGCGCTGCGCCAGCTCACCGAAATCGTCCGCTCGACGGCCGAAAGCGCGCAGAAGACCGCCGTCTCCGTCGATGAGACACACAGCTACGCCCGGCGCTCCGGCGAGGTGGTGGCAAAGGCGGTCGATGCCATGGGCGAGATCAACCGCTCCTCGGAGAAGATCAGCACGATCATCGGCGTCATCGACGAGATCGCCTTCCAGACGAACCTTCTGGCGCTTAACGCCGGCGTCGAGGCAGCGCGCGCCGGGGAGGCGGGACGCGGCTTTGCGGTGGTCGCGCAGGAAGTGCGCGAGCTTGCCCAGCGTTGCGCCGGGGCCGCCCGCGAGATCAAGGGCCTGATCTCGGAAAGCTCGGCGCAGGTCAGGAACGGTGTGGCGCTCGTCACCGAGACCGGCGAGGCGCTGAGCGTCATCAACGAGCACATCTCGTCGATCCACACGCTGGTCGGCAAGATCGAGGCCGCCGCCGCGGCCCAGTACGAAGGCATCAACGAGGTGAACCAAGCGGTGAGCCAGGTCGAGCTCATCACGCAGCAGAACGCAGCGATGGTGGAGGAGAACACCGCCGAAATCCACGGCCTGCGCCGCCGCGTGCAGAACCTCAACGAGAAGATCGACCACTTCAAGACACGCGACCTCGACGCCCGGCCCGATGGGGGCTATGGCCAGACCTACGCGGCGTGAGGGGTTGCGCGAAACGAACGCGGCCGGGCGAAAGCCCGGCCGTCTATTTTTTGCAGACTGCCTTCCTCTCCGATAGACAAGGGACAAAAGTCCGCAACCTCTCTTCCGTCATGCCGGCCTTGAGCCGGCATCCAGCCGCGCCGCGTCTGCGGCGCGGGAGACCCTTCATCGCCAACCGCGAAGAGTGAGTCCCTCGCCGCGCAGACGCGCGGTTGCTGGATGCCGGCTCAAGGCCGGCATGACGGAAGAGAGGGTGGCGGAAATTGCGAGCGAAGGAGAGGGGGCGGAAATCGCGGGTGGAGGAGAGGGTGGCGGAAATTGTGGGCGGTGGAGTGCGCCGCCTCCCTACTTGCCTGCCTCGTACACCACGTAGCTTTCCGGCGCTGACGGGTCCTGATCGCCATAGGTCGGATCGACCTCGAAGCGGATGAGCGTGAAATCGCCGTTGCGGAAAGTCCATTGACCGGCATCCCAGGCGTCGCCGATGCCGCGCCAAGCGGTGTGGCTGCTGATGGTGCGGGTCTTTTCGTCGAAGGCGGCATTGACCAGCAGGGCGGTGGCGCGGAAGCCGCGCACCTTCGGCTTGGCCTTCAGCCTGTTGCGCTCGTCATCCGTGTAGCCGTAATCGAGATCGGGCATGGCGAAGGCGATGAGCTGGGGCGTTTCGTCGTCGCTGGTCTTCAGCACGAAGGCGTTGCGGATGTTGTAGGCGCCGGAGCCGCAGAAGAGCTGGTAGAGTTCCGCCTCGACCGCATCGCCGTCCGGGTCGTAGTCGGGCTTGTAGGAGAAGCGGTAGACGGCATGGCCGAAGCCTTCCGCGTCCGGACCGGCCATCGGCACTTCTTCCATGCCGTTCATGTCGCAATTCGCGCCGAGGGCCGCCTTGGCGACGGCTTCGGCGGCGGCGAGGCCTTTAGGGCGCTCCGCGGCGAGCGCCATGGAGGGCAGAGCGGCGCAGAGGAGGACGGAGAGGAAAAGCTTCACCGGAACCTCGCTTTCGACGGGATCAGCCGCCGGTGACGCTCATGTGGCGGGCGACGGCCGGGCGGTTGCGGCGGTCGATGATGAAGTCGTGGCCCTTCGGCTTGCGGCCGATGGCCTCGTCGATCGCCTGGGAGAGCAGGGCGTCGTCTTCGGAGGCGCGCAGCGGCAGGCGCAGGTCCGCCGCGTCGTTCTGGCCGAGGCACATATAGAGCGTGCCGGTGCAGGTGAGGCGCACGCGGTTGCAGCTTTCGCAGAAATTGTGCGTCATGGGCGTGATGAAGCCGAGCCGGCCACCGGTTTCCTCGACGGTGACGTAGCGCGCCGGACCGCCGGTGCGGTAGGCGTTCTCGGTGAGGGTGAAGTCCTCGGCCAGCCGGTCGCGCATTTCCGACAGCGGCATGTAGCGGTCGGTGCGGTCCTCCTCGATCTCGCCCATCGGCATGGTCTCGATCAGGGTGAGGTCCATGCCGCGACCATGCGCCCAGCGCATCAGGTCGGGGATTTCGCGGTCGTTGAAGTCCTTCAGCGCCACCGCGTTGATCTTGATCCTGAGGCCCGCTTCCTGTGCGGCGTCGATGCCCTCCATCACCTTGGAAAGCTCGCCCCAGCGGGTGATCGTCTTGAACTTCTGCGCGTCGAGCGTATCGAGCGAGACGTTGATGCGGCGCACGCCGCAATCGGCAAGCTCGGCGGCATGTTTGGCGAGTTGCGAGCCGTTGGTGGTCAGGGTCAGTTCGTCGAGGCGGCCGTCGTGCACCTTTCGGCCGAGTTCGCGCACCAGATGCATGATGTTCTTGCGCACGAGCGGTTCACCGCCGGTCAGGCGCAGCTTGCGCACGCCCTTGGCGATGAAGATGGAACAGAGCCGGTTCAGCTCTTCGAGCGTAAGGAGATCCTTCTTCGGCAGGAAGGTCATGTTTTCCGCCATGCAATAGGTGCAGCGGAAATCGCAGCGGTCCGTGACCGACACGCGCAGATAGGTGATCGCGCGGCCGAAGGGGTCGATCATCGGCGCGTCGGACTGCGAAAGCGCGTCGGCGCCGCCAAAGGGTCCTGCATATGAATTCAAAACACATCCTCCATCACCGACATGTCGTGCGCCCGGGGCGCGGCGTCAAGCCGATGCGGCAGTTATGACAGCATTTTCAGCCTTGCACATCCCCGGTCTGCGGCATAGTCCTTCACGAAATCGAATGGGAAAGGCAATGGCATGAGCGATCTCTGGCCGACCGAGCTGCGCGTCTCGAAAGACCGCCAGCGTCTCGTCGTCGCCTTCAACGACGGCATGAGCTTCGACCTTTCCGCCGAGCTTCTGCGCGTGCTCTCCCCCTCCGCCGAGGTGCAGGGCCACGGACCGGGGCAGAAGGTGACCGTGCCGGGCAAGCGCAATGTCGCGATTATCTCCATGACGCCGACGGGCAACTATGCGGTGCGCATCGGCTTCGACGATTTTCACGATACCGGCATCTATACATGGTCCTATCTGAGGGAACTCGGGGAAAAGGGCGCCGGGCTCTTCGCCGATTATGAGCGGGAGCTTGCGGAGAAGGGCATGAGCCGCGATATATCCGAGAAGCCGCGATAATCCTGGACTGCCTGCCGAAGGTTGCGTCCACCCAGCGAAGACCGGAGATGGCCTTTGGCAGCAGAAGCGAACGCTAACGATCTCACCCAGGTTGTCGTGCTCCTGGCGGCGGGGGTCGCGGCCGTGCCGGTGTTCAAGAAGATCGGGCTCGGCTCGGTGCTCGGCTATCTCGCCGCGGGCCTCGCCATCGGTCCGTTCGGCTTCGGCTTCTTTGCCGATCCGCAGGCAATCATCCATGTCGCCGAACTCGGCGTCGTGATGTTTCTCTTCATCATCGGCCTCGAAATGCAGCCCTCCAAGCTCTGGGGCATGCGCAAGGATATTTTCGGGCTGGGCGCGTTCCAGGTGCTTGGCGCCATGGCGGCGCTGACGGGCATCGGGCTTTCCTTCGGCTTTCCGCTCGTTCCCTCCTTCGTCGCCGGCACCGGCTTCGTGCTGACCTCCACTGCCATCGTCATGCAGATGCTGCAGGAGCGCGGCACGATGTCGACGCTGAAGGGCCAGCGCATCATCGCCATCCTGCTGTTCGAGGATCTGGCCATCGTGCCGCTGCTCGCCATCGTCGCGCTGCTCGGCACGGGCGCGGCGGCGGCGGATGCGTCTGACCGCTGGCTTGCGGTCGGCATCGCCATCGGCGCCATCGTGGCGTTGGTTCTGGCCGGGCGCTACCTGCTCAATCCGCTCTTCCGGGTGCTCGCCGCCTCCGGCGCGCGCGAGGTGATGACGGCGGCGGCGCTGCTCGTGGTGCTGGGCTCGGCGCTTGCCATGCAGCTTTCCGGCCTCTCGATGGCGATGGGCGCGTTCCTTGCCGGCGTGCTGCTTTCCGAATCCTCCTTCCGCCACCAGCTCGAGGCGGATATCGAGCCGTTCCGCGGCATCCTGCTCGGCCTGTTTTTCCTCGGCGTCGGCATGGCGATCGACCTTGCGGTGATCGCCGCCAACTGGCAGCTCGTCGTGGCGAGCGTCATCGGCTACATGATCGCCAAGACGCTGCTGATCTATGTCGTCGCGCGCCTTGTCGGCACCTGCCACAGCGAGAGCCTGGAGCGCGCCGTGCTGATGGCGCAGGGCGGCGAATTCGCCTTCGTGCTCTATGCCGCCGCCGTCGCCGCCGGGATCCTTGACGGCGAGGAGAACGCCATCCTCACGGCGACGATCATCATCTCGATGATCCTGACGCCGCTGATGGTGATCCTGCACGACCGCATCGTGCCGAAGCAGCAGCCCTCCACCGAGGGCCTGACGCTGCCGGAGAATGTCGAGGGCACGGTGCTGATGATCGGCTTCGGTCGCTTCGGCCAGATCGTCAGCCAGCCGCTGCTGGCGCGCGGCTACACGCTCTCGCTGATCGACAAGGACGCGGAATTCGTGCGCGACGCCTCCGAGTTCGGCTTCAAGGTCTATTACGGCGACGGTTCGCGCATCGACATCCTGCATGCCGCGGGCGCGGCGACGGCCAAGGCGATCCTCATCTGCCTCGACGACAAGGAAGCGGCCGTGAAGATCGCTGAGGTGGTGCGCGATGAGTTTCCGCTGGTGCCGATCCTGGCGCGTGCCTATGATCGCGGCCATGCCATCGACCTCGTGCATGCGGGCGTCGATTTCCAGATCCGCGAAACCTTCGAATCCGCGATGATCTTCAGCCGGGAGACGCTGAAGGCGCTTGGCGAGGACGAGGAACTTGCCGCCGAGGTGGTGGAGGAGTTCCGCGACACCGACAAGGAGCGCCTTGCGCTCGAAACCGTCGGCGGCATCTATGCCGGCCGCCAGCTGATCCGCGGCAATGCGCAGCCGGCCGATATCGTCGCGGCGCGCACCGCGCGCGAACGCGCGGCGGCGGAGGAGGAGCGGCAGCGCCATGCAGAGGAACAGGCCGGCTGAGGACGGGACAATGACAGAGGCCGACGACCAGCGTTTCGCCCATTCCGCGTGCCTTCGCGCGCGCGGCACCGCGCAGGAGGGCAAGGTCGCCTTCGCGGAACTGTTCTTCGACCTCATCTTCGTCCTGACGATCATCCAGCTCTCCCATTCACTGGCTGCGCACTACTCGGCGCTCGGGCTGCTGGAAGCGGCCATGCTGACGCTAGCCATCTGGTGGGTGTGGATCGACACGACCTGGGTGACGAACTGGCTCGATCCGGACAAGGCGCCGGTGCGCGTGCTGCTCTTCGTGCTGATGTTCCTCGGGCTGATGCTGTCGATCGCCATTCCGACGGCCTTCGGTGCCGGCGGCCTGCTCTTCGCGCTCACCTTCGTCGCCATGCAGATCGGCCGCTCCGCCTTCACCGCCTATGTGATGCGGCGCGACTGGCCGGAAAACAGCCGGAACTTCACGCGCATCACGATCTGGACGGTGTTTTCCGCCGTGTTCTGGCTGGCGGGCGCCTTCGTCGGGCAGGAGGCGCGGCTGGCGCTCTGGCTCGTCGCGCTCGGCATCGAATATGTGTCGCCGGCGCTCGGCTTCGCCGTGCCGGGCCTCGGCCGCTCGACGGTCGGCGACTGGCCGGTTTCCGGCGAGCACATGGCGGAGCGCTGCGCGCTCTTCGTCATCATCTGCCTCGGCGAGACGATCCTCGTCACCGGCCGCACGGTCGCCGGCATGGAACTGCTCGACGGCTTCACCATCATCCTGCTCGCCGCCGCTTTCCTGTCGACCGCCACCATGTGGTGGATCTATTTCCGCTTCGGCCACGGCGAGGCGGCGCACGAGATCGAGCATTCGGCAACGCCGGGCCGCATCGCGCGGACGGCCTTCACCTATGCCCATATCCCGATCGTCGCCGGCATCATCCTGTCGGCGGTGGCTGAAGAGTTCGCGCTCGCCCATCCGCACGGCCCGGTCGATTTCAAGACGGCGAGCGCCATCATCGGCGGGCCGGTCGTCTTCCTTCTCGGCAACATCTGGTTCAAGGCGGCGATCCGCGGCCGCTCGCCGCTGTCGCATCTCGTCGGCATTGCGGCGCTGCTTTCGCTTTCGGTCCTCGTCCCGTTCGTCGAACCCTACCAGCTCTTCATGGCCGCCGCCGCGGTGCTGTTCGGCGTCGCGCTGTGGGAATTCCTGTCGCTCAAATCGACACGCGCGGACGACGTGGCGACGGTTTAGGACCGATCGACATTCAGCCCATGCCGGCCTGCAAACGGCACTTTTCCGCGCTTCCGGTGCTCACGTACCGAAAGTACGCTGCGCTCCGGGTCGCGCAAAAGCACCATTTTCGGCTCGGCCTGAACTGAATGTCGATCGGTCCTAGGCCTCTTCCGGCTCGCCCATATCCATCGTCTGGAGGATGTGGATGATGTCCTCCATCGCCTCGGCCACCTGAAGGCAGCGGTCGGCCGGGGTCTGCGACATGATGCGTTCGATGAGGCCGGTCTGGATGGCCATGGCCTGCATCGTGAGGTCGCGGCCGGCCCCGGTCAGCGAAAGGCGCAATATGCGCTTGTCCTTCGCATCGGGCCTGCGTTCGATCAGGCCGCGCTTTTCGAGCTGCGGCAGCAGCATGCTCATGTTCGAGCGGCCGACCAGCAGCTTACGCGCCAGCTCCTGCTGGGAAATGCCGTCGAAGCGGTAGAGATTGATCAGGATGTCGAGATGCGGCGTCTTGATGTCGAGCTCCGAAATCGCCCGGGTCATCGCCTGCTGCATGAGCTGGCAGGCACGCGCCACGCCGATCCAGCTGCGAAAGCGCGGGTGATCCCAAGGGAAGGCTTGATTTTTGTTCATCGTTGTACTTTATTGTTCAGCATTGAACATTTTTTACGGAATCCCACTATGGCATCCTTTGGCTTGAAGGTCATCCGTCTGGCGCTTTCCGGCGTCGCCAAGGTTTCTCCCGATGCGGCCGGCCGCGCCGCCTTCCGCCTCTTCGCGACGACGCCCGGCCGCCGGCCGCGCACGGCGAAGGAGAAGGAGCTGTTCGCGCGCTCCCAGGCGTGGATGCAGCAGGCGGAGCATGTTGAGCTGCGCTTTGCCGGCGGCACGGCGGTCGCGCACCGCTTCGCCGCGCGTCCCTGCGAGGCCTTTGCCGGCCGCGTGCTCGTCGTGCACGGCTGGGGCTCGCGCGCGGCCTATCTTTCGGCGCTGACGGAAGGGCTCGTCGCCGCCGGGCACGAGGTGGTGGCGCTCGACCTGCCGGGCCACGGTTCCTCGCGCGGGCGCACGCTGACCCTGCCAATGGCGGTGCGGGCGATCGACGCGGCCTGGCAGCGGTTCGGCGGCTTCGACTATTTCTGCGGCCATTCCTTCGGCGGGGCTTCGCTGGCCTGCGCGGCGAGCGGGCTCGTTCCCTCCGTTCCCGCCCACCGGCCGCGCCGGCTCGTCACCATCGGCTCGCCGAGCGAGATGACCTGGCTGTTCAAGGATCTCGGGCGCTTCCTGAAACTTGGCGCCAGGGCGCAGGATGCGCTGGAAGGCCATGTCGAGCGCATCGCCGGAGCGCCACTCTCGGCCTTCGATGCGGCGAACGGGGCAGGGCGGCTGGAAACGCCGATGCTCGTCATCCATGCGGAGGACGACAAGGAGGTGCCGGCAATGCATGCCCGGCGCTATGCCGCATCCGGGCCGAACGTCACGCTCGAATGGGCGAACGGCCTCGGCCACCGCCGCATCGTCTCGGCCGAGCCGGTGATCGACCGCATCGTGGATTTCTTCGCGCAGGACGGGCGGCGCATCGCCGCCTGACGGCTTTTCGTCACGGCCATGTCATGCAAGGGTGCGATGCGCCGCGAGGAGCAGAGCACAGGAGGAAAGCATGGCCATCGTGACCTCGGTCGACCAGTTGAACGCGCTTTACGGCGCGCCGGGCGAAGCCTCGCTCGTCAAGGTGACGAACCACCTGCTGCCCGAATATCGCGCGATGATCGAGGCCTCGCCCTTCATGGCGCTCGCCACCGTCGGGCCGGAAGGGCTCGACTGCTCGCCGCGCGGCGATGCGGGCGCCGTCATCCACATCGAGGACGAACGCACGCTGATGCTGCCGGACTGGCGCGGCAACAACCGCATCGATTCGCTCTCCAACATCGTGCGTGACCCGCGCGTGGCGTTGATGTTCCTCATTCCCGGCTCCAACACGACCATGCGCCTCAACGGCCGCGCCGTCGTGCGCATCGACGAAGCGATCACGCAGCGCTTCGTCATGGACGGCAAGCATCCGCGTTCAGTCGTCGTGATCACCATCGAGGAGGTCTATTCGCAATGCGCCCGGGCCGTATTGCGCGCCGACCTCTGGAACCCGGAGAAATTCCGCGATACGTCCCTGCTGCCGACGGTGGGTCAGATGCTCGCTTCGGCCAAGGCGGGTTTCGATGGCGCAGCCTATGACCGGGAATGGCCGGGCAGGGCCGTCAAGACGATGTGGTGAGGGCTGCGAATATCCTGCCGCCCCGACCCGTCTTGTCATTGATTGTGAACGGCTTCGGCCGGATTTTGGAGTAGGAAATGCGGACAGGAATTTTTGCGGCAGCTTGCGCGGCGGTACTTTTGGCTTCGACCACGGCGCGGGCCGACGAGCTGCTGGAAAGCTACAATGCCTATATCGGCCAGGATGATCTCTACAATTCCAGCAACGAGCGCCTGACCCAGCCCTGGCAGGTCATCCGGCAGGACCGTGCCAACGTGCACCGCTTCGGCGTTCGCCAGCCCGGCGACGATGTCGACGGTTTCTTCGCCTCCGCCCGCAACCGCGACCTTGCCGAGCGCATGATCCGCAACGGCCGGGTCGAGGGCAGCGCGGCCCGCAAGCTGCTCAACGGCGACGTGCGCGTCTACGTGGAAATCTGGCGCGGCGCGGGAGGCGATTATATCAATATCTCCGTGGACTAGGCGCGGACTTGCCGCTGCAATCGCGCTGGTGGCGGGCATGCCTGCGGCCGGCGCGGCCGACCCTGACCTTACGGCCCGCCTCAGGCTCCTGGTGGAGGCCTATCCCGAAAGCCTCTCCGGCGTTGAGGGCAATGCGCTCGTCTTCAGCGACGGCGGGCCGCCGATCGAGATCGACGACGGCAAGGCCAAGGACCACCAGGCCGCGCTTGCCGGCGGCGATATCGAGGACAGCCTCCAGCAGACCTATCCGCTCGGTGCCTGCGACCTGAAGCCGGCGGTCGATGCCGATCCCGGCCGTATCCGCAGCGATGCGCTGATGATGCGGCTTTACGGGGCGTCGGCGAAGGCCGTGGAAGCCGATCTCGTGCCGGTAAAATGGTTCGGCACGACCTTGCGCGTGACGAAGCGGCAGGGCGCGGCGGCGGCATTGGAAAAGGTGCGGGACGAGCTTGCGGCAAGGCCGGCGCTGAAACGCTATCTCGCCCCGTCCGCCGGCACGTTCAACTGGCGCAAGGTTTCGGGCGCCAGGAACATGTCGGTGCACAGTTTCGGCGCCGCCTTCGACCTCAACACGAAGTACGCGGATTACTGGATCTGGTCCGGCGGCAAGCCCGGCAAGGTGCCGAACTATGCCAACAAATATCCGCTGGAGATTGTCGAGATATTCGAGCGGCACGGATATGTCTGGGGCGGGCGCTGGTATCACTACGACACCATGCATTTCGAATACCGCCCCGAACTGATCGCCATCGCAAAGGCGGCAGGCGCTTCGGCCTGCCGCTGAAGTGGTCGTCCGTTCAGTCGCGAACGATGACCGTCGCGCCCGTCGTCACCTGCGCATAGAGGTGTTCGACGTCCTCGTTCGCCATGCGGATGCAGCCGGAGGATTGCGCCTTGCCGAGCGAGGACGGCTGGTTGGTGCCGTGGATGCGGTAGATGGTCGAGCCGAGATAGATGGCGCGCGAGCCGAGAGGATTGTCCAGGCCGCCCTTCATCGAGACCGGCAGGATCTTGCCTTTCTTCGCCTCGCGGGCGCGCATGTCTTCCGGCGGCGTCCAGGTCGGCCATTCGGTCTTGCGCGTCACCTTTTCCGAGCCGGTCCAGATGAAGCCTTCGCGGCCGACGCTGACGGCGTATTTCATGGCGAGGCCGGAGCCGAGAACGTGGTAGAGGCGGCGCTCGGAATTGTCGACGATGATCGTGCCGGGCGCGATGTTCTCACCAAAGGCGACGAGTTCGCGGGCGATGGGTGCGCGGGAGACGGCGGCGATCTTCTTTTCCGATTTCACCGGCTTGCCGCCGGAGAGCACCTGCAGCCAGCCGGTCTTCTGCGCGGAAGAGGAAAGCGATGCGACCTCGATCGGATCGACGGCATTGTCTGCGGCGAAGGCGGTGCCTGCGGTGGAAAGAAGGCCTGCGAGGAGGGCGATGGCGAGCTTGTTCATGTGTCCTGTCCCTGTCTGAAGGGCCGGTGCGTTCATACCCGGCGTCGTGTTCTGATGGGGACTTTCTAGGACAGGGCCGCCGGCCGCGATGTTCCGGCGGGAACAGGCCGTCAGAAGGGCTGAATCCAGACGAGGCTGCTCAGCATCAGGACGGCGATCATCGTCATTTCAAGAAATCCGGTTTGCATGGCATGCTCCTCCTTTGCCACGAAAACGCTTGAAGCCGGTCACGGTTCCGCCGGATTTGGCAGGGGCGTAAATTTCGTTACCGAAACGCAAAACGGCGCCGCAAGGGCGCCGTTTTCGGGACGATTCGGTCTGCCTATTTCCGGTAGATCAGCCAGCTCTTGGCGAAATCCTTCTTCATGCCGTCCTCGAAGGCCATGGTGCGGTTGCGGCCGCCGTTCTTGGCGCAATAAAGGGCGATGTCGGCCTTGGAATAGAGTTCGCCGGGGCCTTCCGCCCAGGAGGCCATGCAGAAGCCGAGCGAGATGGTGATCGGGCCGTAGTTGACGCCGGTCTTGGAATTCTTGAACGGCGTGTGCTCCAGCGCAATGCGGATGCGCTCGGCGATCGCCATCGCCTCTTCCTCGGTATTGCCTTCCACGATCATCGCGAACTCCTCGCCGCCGGTGCGGGCGACCAGGATGTCCTTGCGCACATTGGCGCGGATCAGGCTGCCGACGGAGGCGAGGATCTTGTCGCCGACCGGATGACCGTAGGTGTCGTTGATCTTCTTGAAATGGTCGATATCGGCCAGGATCAGCGCGGTGACGTTGTGCGACATCGTCGAATTGTAGATGGCCGAGAGCTTGTCGTCGAAGGCGCGGCGGTTGGAAAGCTGCGTCAGCGAATCGGTGTTGGCGATGCGCTTGTACTCGTCGAGCTCCTTGCGCACGTTCTCCATCTCGCGCGACTTCTGCGTGACGTTCTCCACCATCTCCTTGCCCTGGGAGATGCTGTCGCCGGTCGCTTCCGTCAGCACGCCGATGACGCTCTTGATGATGTCGACGCTGGTGGCGTTCTTGCTGGTGATGCGCACGAAGGTCTCGTCGAGCAGCCGGTTGTAGCTTTCGAGCGAGGTCTGCTCCTGCTTGAGAAGGCGCAGCAGGCCTTCAAGCTCCCCGACGATCTTCGAATGCACGCCGTCGATCGAGGTCGCGCCGTGGTGATGGCCGAAATACTGTTCGCCGATCTCGTCGAGCTCTTCCTGCGAGGCCTTGCTGCCGAGGGCCGCCAGTTCACGCGTCAGCTTGGGGTTCGAGCCGATATAGGCCTCGTAGAACAGCTCATAGTTCCGCGGGATGGGAGAGACACCCATTATGCGCATCGCATAGGTCACCTGGGCCGCGATATCCGGCACCTGGACCTTTTGCGCAACTGCCGTGTTCATATCGGCTGCTCCTGATTTTCCGTGTTGGCTCCCATCCCGTAAAATAGTGCGCAAAAGATTTGGGAATGATTAACGGTTGTGTGTTCCGTAAGGGAAAGCGGAAAGAAAAAAGGCCGCAAATCCAATGATCTGCGGCCCCGACGGTTGAATATTCAAAAAGCCTGTCTCAACCCGGCATAATCATTTTTTCGGGGCGCACAACCTCGTCGAATTCCTCATTGGTGACGTAGCCGCCGCCGACGGCTTCCTCGCGGAGCGTCGTGCCGTTCTTGTGCGCGGTCTTGGCGATCTTGGCGGCGTTGTCGTAGCCGATCTTCGGGGCGAGCGCCGTGACGAGCATCAGCGAGCGGTCGAGCGCCGCCTTGATGTTGTCCTCGCGCGCCTCGATGCCCACGACGCAATTGTCGGTGAAGGAGATCGCGGCGTCGGACAGGAGCTGGACGGACTGCAGGAAGTTGTAGGCCATCAGCGGGTTGAAGACGTTCAGTTCGAAATGGCCCTGGCTGCCGGCGAAGGTCAGCGAGGCATGGTTGCCGAAGACCTGGGCGCAGACCTGGGTGAGGGCTTCGCACTGGGTCGGGTTCACCTTGCCGGGCATGATGGACGAGCCGGGCTCGTTTTCCGGCAGGGCCAGTTCGCCGAGGCCGGAGCGCGGGCCGGAGCCGAGGAAGCGGATGTCGTTGGCGATCTTGAAGAGGGCGGCGGCGGCGGCATTGATCGCGCCGTGCGAGAAGACCATCGAATCGTGCGCGGCGAGCGCCTCGAACTTGTTCGGCGCGGTCTTGAAGGCGATGCCGGTGATGGCGGCGATGTGGTCGGCGACCTTTTCGGCAAAGCCGACGGGGGCGTTGAGGCCGGTGCCGACGGCGGTGCCGCCCTGGGCGAGCTCGCACAGGCCGGGCAGGGTCAGCTCGATGCGCTTGATCGAGGAGGCGACCTGCGCGGCATAGCCGGAGAATTCCTGGCCGAGGGTCAGCGGGGTGGCGTCCTGCGTGTGCGTGCGGCCGATCTTGATGATGTGTTCGAAGGCCTTGACCTTGGCTTCGAGCGCGGCGTGCAGGTGCTTCAGCGCCGGCAGCAGGTCGTGCACGATGCGCTCGGCGCAGGCGATGTGCATGGCCGTCGGATAGGTGTCGTTCGACGACTGGCTCATGTTGACATGGTCGTTCGGGTGCACCGGCTTCTTGGAGCCCATGACGCCGCCGAGCATTTCGATCGCCCGGTTGGAGATCACCTCGTTGGCGTTCATGTTCGACTGGGTGCCCGAGCCGGTCTGCCAGACGACGAGCGGGAAGTGGTCGTTCAGCTTGCCGTCGATGACTTCCTGCGCGGCGTCCGTGATGGCCTTGGCAAGGTCGGCGTCGAGGCGGCCGAGTTCCATGTTGGCGCGGGCGGCGGCCTGCTTGACGATGCCGAGCGCGCGCACGACCGACAGCGGCTGCTTTTCCCAGCCGATCTTGAAGTTGCCGAGCGAGCGCTGGGCCTGCGCGCCCCAATAGCGGCTGTTGTCCACTTCGATGGGGCCGAATGTATCCGTTTCCGTGCGCGTCGATGTCATTGTGCTTCCCGCTTTAAAGCCCATGCCTTCGTCCTGCCGCCGGCGATGCCGCCGCATGGGGCGCGGCAGGCCGGGCGAGCGCGGGCGTTTTGGGGAGGCCCGCGCTGGCGCGAAATCGCGCAAATCTCTGGCCCATCTGCGACCCGGTTGCAAGCGCGGAATGCCCGCCGGAGACGAGACTTTCGGTTAAAATCGATTAGGCGTCGGAGCCGTCGGCGCATGGCCGGCAGGGGCGCCTTTGCGGTTGTGCCTTTTCCATCACAACCCCCGGCTCATTTTTTCTGCATTTTTTTCGCGGCGCCGATCGGAAACCTGGCGGAAAGCAAAAAATCCGCGTCGATTCAAATTTTTACGCGGCTTCATCCGTCATGCCTGCCAGGCTCCGACATAACGGTTTCGTGCGGTTGCGGAGGGTTGGCGGGGAGGGGCGTTTCCTTTTCATTCACCATCCTTTCCTATAACTTACCGGCCTGCTGGTTCGGGCGCCGCCAGAGACCGCGATGTGCGGTTCATACGGGGAATGGAATATATATGAAGCTGACAAAGACTGCCGTGCTGGCCGCCGCGCTGGCTGTTTCCTGCGCCACGATCACGCTCCATGCCGCGCCCGCCAATGCCATCACGCTGATGGATTTCATCCGCGGCGGCAAGAAGAAGGAACCGAAGCGCGAGGAGCTTCCGGGCGTCGACAACGGCTTTTCGATGCCGGGCGCGGAGACGAAGCAGGCGGCAAAGCCGCTGCCGCGCGTCACCGGCCCGCGCTACTACGCCTACAAGGCCGACGCCCTGAAGCGCGTCGCCGTCGACAAGCTGGCCGATCCGGTCGTGACCAGTTCGATTTCCGCCGACGTCGCGCCGGCCGGCGATGCCGGTATCCGCGCCGCCTTTTCGACCGTGAACGTGCGCGCCACCCCGGACGCTGCCAAGGCGGTCGAGACGTTCTATGGCGGGCAGAAGAAGTTCGTCTGGATCGACGGCACCGGCATCAGCGAGAAGGCGAAGACCGCGATCGCGGTGCTGGCCGATGCCGCGACCGTCGGCCTCGATCCCTGGGACTATGCGGTGAAGATACCGTCCGACCACTTCGACGGCATCGACATCAACCAACGCTACAGCGAGCTTGCGACCTTCGAGATCGCGCTCTCCTCGGCCGTCGCGACCTATGTGCAGGACGCCGTGCGCGGTCGCATCGATCCCAACCGGATTTCCGGCTATCACGACTTCAAGCGCAAGGACGTCAACCTCGTCGCGGCGCTGAAGAACGTCGCGCTCAGCGGCAACGTCAAGGCCTATCTGGAAAGCCGCTCGCCGGCCAGCGGCGACTTCCAGGCGCTGAAGGCCGAGCTTGCCAGGCTCAAGGCGGAGACCGGAAGCGAGGACCGGGTGGTGATCCCCGACGGTACGCTGCTGAAGCCCGGCCAGAGCAATCCCGAGCTTGCCAATATCGTCAAGGGCATCGTCAAGCACGGTTCCGACGCGTTGAAGACCGACCATTCGGTGACGATCGCGACCTATCAGGGCACACCGGACTACACGCCGGAGCTGGTCGCCCTCGTCGAAGCCTTCCAGAAGGAAAACGGCCTGAAGCCGGACGGCGTCGTCGGCAAGGCCTCGATCCGCAAGCTGGTGGGCGGCGATTCCGTCGCCGACAAGATCGCCAAGGTCGAGGTGGCGCTGGAGCAGGCGCGGTGGCTGCCGGTCGATCTCGGCGCGCGTCACGTCTTCATCAACCAGCCGGCTTTCCAGGTCTATTATTACGAGGACGGCGCCGAAAAGCTCTCGATGCGCACGGTCGTCGGTTCGAAGTCGAACCAGACCTATTTCTTCCAGGACCGCGTGCAGACCGTCGAGGTCAATCCATACTGGGGCGTGCCGCAGTCGATCATCATCAACGAGATGCTGCCGAAGCTCAGGAACGACCCGTCCTATCTCGACCGCATGGGATACGAGGTGGCTGTCGGCGGGCGCGCCGTGCCGTCGTCTTCGGTCAACTGGTACGGTTCGACGGCCGGCGTTTCCGTGCGCCAGCCCCCGAGCGGCGACAATGCGCTGGGTGAGTTGAAGATCCTCTTCCCGAACAGCCATGCCATCTACATGCACGACACGCCCTCCAAGAGCTTCTTCAAGAAGGACATGCGGGCACTGAGCCACGGCTGCGTGCGTCTTGCCGAGCCGCGCAAGATGGCGGCGGCGGTGCTGGGCGTAACGGAAGAAGACGTCGGCAAGGAGATCGCGGGCGGCCGCAACAAGGCGCTGAGCGTCAAGGCGGACATCCCGATCTACGTTGCCTACTTCACCGCATGGCCGAACAAGGACGGCAAGGTCGAATATTTCGACGACGTCTACGCGCGTGACGACTACATGCGCAAGGCGTTCACCGCGACGCGCACGGCGCGGCAGGTACAGGGCTGACCGCTCAGCCCCAGGTCAGCGGATCCAGCCTGAGATAGAAGGCGAGGCGCTCCCGATCGGGCGCCTCGATTTCCAACGTGGAAAAGAGGATGTCGAAGGCTTCCTTCGCCTCTTCCTCGTTCGACCAGCTTTCCCCGGCATTGGCGAGCATCAGCGCGAGATCGGAATAGCGATCCGCCACGCCGACGCGGCCGAGATCGATCAGGCCCGTGCAGCGCAGCGTTGCGGGATCGACCATGAAATTCGGCAGGCACGGATCGCCATGGCAGACGACGAGGCTGGCTGCCTCCTGCGCCAGCCGTAGCGGCAATTCCGCTTCCACGCGATTCAGCAAATCCCGCCCCGGCATGGCCTTGTCTTCGTCCGGCAGGAAATCCCGGTTCACCGCACCGCGCGCCACGACGTCTGCGGCCCGCGCGAACATCGTGGAGAGGTGTTTGCCGAAAGGGCAGTCGTCGGCGGGAAGCGCATGCACGGCGGCAAGGTGTTCGCTCATCGAGCGCCAGGCCTTCATGAGATCCGGGCCGGAAAGGGTCACGGCCGGAACGCCGGGGATGGCGCTCATGATCAGGCAGGCGCCGTTTCCGTTCTCGTGCCATGCGACCGGCTCGGGGCAGGCGATGCCCTTGCCGGCGAGCCAGACCAGACGCTCCCGCTCGCCGGCCAGTTCGCCGGCGCGCGCGCCCTGAGCCAGCTTGGCATAGCGGCGCCCGTCATCGCTGCGCAAGATACGGTCGCCGGATTCGCCCTCATGGACCGGCGTCCAACCGGACCGGATGTCGAGCAGCGTTTCCATCCAGTCCAAAGTGCGCTCCTTGTCGTTCAGCGGGCGAGCAGGCGCTCCACCAGATCGGGGGTCAGTTCGTCGAAATGGGTGATGACGTGGCTCGGTTCAAGCTCGGCGACCGGTACGTCCGAATAGCCGAAGGGCACGCCGATCGAGGGCACGCCGGCATTGCGGGCGACGAGCATGTCGTTGAGGCTGTCGCCGACCATCACCGTGCGCCTGGGGTCGGCCTCGGCAAGGCGGACCGTGCCGAAGAGGTGTTCGGCATCCGGCTTGCGCACGGCAAAGGTGTCGCCGCCGGTGATGGCGGAAAAGCGGTCCGTGAAGCCGAGGCCATCGATGAGGCGGCGGGCAAGGCCCTCCAGCTTGTTGGTGCAGACGGCGAGCCGGTACCCGGCGCCGGACAGCCGGTCCATGGCGTCGGCAAGGCCCGGGAAGGGCGCCGAGACGCCCGGCATGCCGTCGGAATAATGCTCGACGAACGCGCCGAGCATGCGCTGGAGATCGCTGTCGGAAATGTCGCGGCCGCGCAGCGCGAAGGCGCGCTTGATCATGACCTGGCCGCCATGGCCGACGAGATAGGTAAGGTCGCCGTAGCCGACCGGTTCCAGGCCTTCCAGGCCGATCGTGTGGTTGAGGCTCGCCACGAGATCGTGCGCCGTATCGATGAGTGTACCGTCGAGATCGAAGACAACGAGAGAAGCGGACATGGGCAAACCTTGCGGGGAGAGGAGGGAGGAGACTTCTCCGGTATGCGATGCCGCCGGCATTTGCAATCGGCTTTCGCGTCGCGGGGATACGGCGATTTTGGCTTTCGTTTGCCATTCAGGGCGTGTAAGTGTCTCACCGGAAATCCGGCCGCCTGCGCCGGTTCGCACTCTTTCAAGGAGCTTGGGGGCATGGACGCCCGGGAAATGAAGATCAAGGCCGCCGAGGCCGCGCTCGCCCATGTGGAAGACGGTATGCGGCTGGGAATCGGCACCGGGTCGACCGCCGAGGAATTCGTACGGCTGCTGGCGGAAAAGGTGGCCGAGGGCCTGCGCGTCGAGGGCGTGCCGACCTCCGAGCGCACGGCGCGGCTCTGCGTCGAACTCGGCGTGCCGCTGAAGTCGCTCGACGAACTGCCGGAGCTCGACCTCACCATCGACGGCGCCGACGAGGTGGACGGCCGGCTGCGGCTGATCAAGGGCGGCGGCGGCGCGCTGCTGCGCGAAAAGATTGTCGCCAGCGCCTCCGCCCGCATGATCGTCATTGCCGACGAGACCAAGGTTGTCGAGACCCTGGGCGCCTTCAAGCTGCCGATCGAGGTCAATCCGTTCGGCCTCGTCTCGACCCGCATCGCCATCGAGAAGGCGGCCTCGCGCCTCGGCCTTTCCGGCGGCATCGCGCTGCGCACTTCCGGCGACGGCACCTTCACCACGGATGGCGGACACTACATTCTCGACGCATCTTTTGGCCGCATTCCTGATGCAGATGCGCTCGCAAGCAACCTCAATGATATACCGGGTGTCGTCGAACACGGCCTCTTCATCAATATGGCGTCGCTTGCCATCATCGCGGGACCCGCTGGTGCGCGCACGCTGACGGCGAAAGAATAGACAGGAGCACAGACCGACATGATCAAATTTGCTGGTTTCGGCCGGACCCTCGCGGTGACCCTTATCGTTTCGGCAGGCCTTGCCGGTGCCGCCAAGGCACAGGACGTCACGGACGAGCAGATCAAGACCGCCCGCGGCGCCATCGACGCCATCGGCGCGACGAGCCGTTTCGACGACATCCTGCCGGGCCTTGCCGCCCGCGTGAAGGCGACGCTGGTACAGGCGTCCCCGAACCACGAGGCCGAAATCAACACGGTCGTCGACGAGCAGGCGCTTGCGCTCGCGCCGCGTCGCGCCGACCTCGAGAAGGAAGCGGCGACCATCTACGCCAAGACCTTCACGCAGGACGAGCTCAAGGCCATCGCCGAGTTCTACAACTCCGCCGTCGGCAAGAAGCTGCTGGCGGACGGCCCGATCGCCACGCGCGAAGTCATGAAGGCCGCCGAAATCTGGGCCACCGGCGTCGACCGCGACCTGCGCGCGGAAAGCGGCAAGAAGCTCGACGCGATGATCGGCACTCCCGCCGCCGATGGCGGCGCGACGCAGCCGCAGCAGTAACGATGAACGAAAAGGCGGCCAATGGCCGCCTTTTTCAATTGTAGCCCTGCTATCGCCGGCGGCAGGCGCGCCATCCCGCGGGCAAGCCTAGCCAAGGTGGCATCCCGGCCTTTTCCTTTTTGCCGCGCTGTTCCTATATGTGTCGGGCCTGCCGACGGATTCGCCGGCGGGTTACCGTCAGACGGCCGCCCGGCCAGCCTTGCCCGCAGGAGATCACGACATGACGACATTCGACTATGACCTCTTCGTCATCGGCGGGGGCTCCGGCGGCGTGCGCAGCGCTCGTCTTGCCGCCAGCATGGGCAAGAAGGTGGCTATCGCGGAAGAGTTCCGGTTCGGTGGCACCTGCGTGATCCGCGGCTGCGTGCCGAAGAAGCTCTACGTCTACGCCTCGCAGTTCCACGAGCATTTCGAGGACGCGGCGGGCTTCGGCTGGCAGGTCGGCGAAACGCGCTTCGACTGGCAGGCGCTCGTCGCCGCCAAGGAGAAGGAGATCACGCGCCTCGAAGGCCTCTACCGTAAGGGGCTGGAAAATTCCGGCGCATCGATCCTTGCCACGCGCGCCGTGCTCGTCGGGCCGAACACGCTCCGGCTGACCGCGACCGACGAGCTGGTGACGGCCGAGCGCATCCTGATCGCCGTCGGTGGCCACCCGACGCCGCATGTCGATCTTCCCGGTCACGATCTCTGCATCACCTCGAACGAGGCGTTCGACCTGCCGGAGATGCCGAAATCCATCCTGATCTCGGGCGGCGGCTACATCGCCGTCGAGTTCGCCAACATCTTCCACGGCCTCGGCGTCGAGACGACGCTGATCTATCGCGGCAAGCAGATCCTGTCGCGCTTCGACCAGGACATGCGCCAGGGCGTGCAGGCCGCGATGATCGCCAAGGGCATCCGCGTCATCTGCGAGGACATCATCACCAGCGTCGCTGAAGCCGAGAACGGGCGCCGGAAGGTGACGACCAAGGCGGGAGAGACGCTCACCGTCGACCAGGTCATGCTGGCGCTCGGCCGCGTGCCGAACACCGGCAGCCTCGGGCTGGAGACGGCAGGCGTCAAGATGAACGAGCGGGGTGCGATCCTCGTCGACGACTATTCGCGCACCAACGTGCCGGGCATTTTCGCGCTCGGCGACGTAACGGACCGCGTGCAGCTCACGCCGGTCGCCATCCACGAGGCGATGTGCTTCATCGAGACGGAGTTCCGCGGCAATCCGGTCTCGCCGGACCATGACCTCATCGCCACCGCCGTCTTCTCGCAGCCGGAGATCGGCACGGTGGGCCTCAGCGAGGAGGAGGCGGCGAAAAAGTTCGACGACCTCGAAATCTACCGCGCCGAGTTCCGCCCGATGAAGGCGACGCTTTCGGGGCGGCAGGAGAAGACGATCATGAAGCTCGTCGTCAACGCGGCTGACCGGAAGGTGGTGGGCGCGCATATCCTCGGCCATGAGGCCGGCGAGATGGCGCAGCTCCTCGGCATTTCGCTGAAGGCCGGCGTCACCAAGGACGATTTCGACCGCACCATGGCGGTGCATCCGACAGCCTCGGAAGAGCTGGTGACCATGTACCAGCCGAGCTACCGCGTGCGGAACGGCCAGCGCGTCTGACGCCGGTTTTCCTCATGCCGGCGCATGACGCAAACGGGGCAGTCTTGGCTGGAAGTTCGGCTATGCAAGAACCATCTAACGGTTTATAAGCCCGCATCTTCAAAACGGAGGGGCGTTCGCTGTTCGGCGGGCGTTTCAGGACAGGTGAGTATCATGGCACAGAATTGGACCCCGAGCAGCTGGCGGCAGAAGGCCATTCAGCAGGTTCCGGATTATCCGGATCTCGCCGCACTGGCGGCGACCGAAGAGCGCCTCGCGAAGTTTCCGCCGCTCGTCTTCGCCGGCGAGGCACGACGCCTCAAGAGCGCGCTGGCGAACGTGGCCGAAGGCAAGGGCTTCCTGCTGCAGGGCGGCGACTGCGCCGAAAGCTTCGCCGAACACGGCGCCGATACGATCCGCGACTTCTTCCGCGCCTTCCTCCAGATGGCCGTGGTGCTGACCTTCGGCGCCCAGCAGCCGGTCGTGAAGGTCGGCCGCATCGCCGGCCAGTTCGCCAAGCCCCGTTCCTCGGGCATCGAGAAGCAGGGCGACGTGACGCTGCCCTCCTACCGCGGCGACATCATCAACGGCATCGAATTCACGGAAGAAGCCCGCGTGCCGAATCCGGAGCGCCAGATCATGGCCTACCGCCAGTCGGCTGCGACGCTGAACCTGCTGCGCGCCTTCGCGATGGGCGGCTATGCCAACCTCGAGAACGTCAACCAGTGGATGCTCGGCTTCGTCAAGGATTCGCCGCAGGCCGAGCGCTACCGCAAGCTCGCCGACCGCATTTCCGAGACCATGGACTTCATGAAGGCCATCGGCATCACGGCGGAAAACCATCCGAACCTGCGCGAGACGGATTTCTTCACCAGCCATGAGGCGCTGCTGCTCGGCTACGAGCAGGCGCTGACCCGCGTCGATTCGACCTCGGGCGACTGGTACGCGACCTCGGGCCACATGATCTGGATCGGCGACCGCACGCGCCAGCCCGACCATGCGCATATCGAATATTGCCGCGGCATCAAGAACCCGATCGGTCTCAAGTGCGGTCCGTCGCTGACCGGCGACGGCCTCTTGGAGCTGATCGACCTCCTGAACCCGCAGAACGAGGCCGGCCGCCTGACGCTGATTTGCCGTTTCGGCCACGACAAGGTGGCGGAAAACCTGCCGCGCCTCATCCGCGCCGTCGAGCGGGAAGGCAAGAAGGTCGTCTGGTCCTGCGATCCGATGCACGGCAACACGATCACGCTCAACAACTACAAGACCCGCCCCTTCGAGCGGATCCTGTCGGAAGTCGAGAGCTTCTTCCAGATCCACCGCGCCGAAGGCACGCATCCGGGCGGCATCCATATCGAGATGACCGGCAACGACGTGACGGAATGCACGGGCGGCGCGCGGGCGCTGTCGGGCGACGATCTCGCCGACCGCTACCACACGCATTGCGATCCGCGCCTCAACGCCGACCAGGCGCTCGAGCTCGCCTTCCTTCTTGCCGAGCGCATGAAGGGCGGCCGCGACGAGAAGCGCATGGTGGTGAACGGCTGATCGCCTTTCGTTCACGCTTCGGTTCCGTAAATTAGCGGGACTGATGCATGCATTCAGGAATGTGAATTTGACAGGACCGGGCCGGCTGGCAAAGCTGGCCCGGTTTTGTTTTGGGGGGATATATGAGCGAAGAACATACCGGGCATTGCCTTTGCGGCGCCGTGCGTTTCCGCACCGTTGGGCCGTTGCGCGAGGTCATCGCCTGTCATTGCAGCCAGTGCCGCCGGCAGACCGGACATTTCTACGCCGCGACCAATGTGCGCGACGAGGGGCTGACCGTCGAGGGCGGGGAGAACGTCACCTGGTATCGGGCGAGCGATGCGGCTGGCCGCGGCTTCTGCCGCACCTGCGGCTCCGCGCTGTTCTGGAAGGGCGACAATACCGACTATACGTCGATCATGGCCGGCACCTTCGACCAGCCGACCGGGCTGAAGATCGGCATGCATATCTATTGCGCCGACAAGGGCGACTACTACGAGATCGACGACGGCGCGCCGCAGTTCGCCGAGAACAGGTGATCGGCTACTGGACGAGGGCCGGCCGCTGGCAGACGACGCCCGTCACCCGCACGTCCGCCTCGCCGATCCTGACGCCGACGACCAGCAGCAGATTGTAGAGCAGTTCGTCGATGGCCGGCGTCACGGTCGTCAGCGTCGAGGCGAGCGCCTTGGCGACGAGTTCCGTGCCGATGGGCAGGCCGAGAAGGTTGATCTCGACATCGAGATCGCCCAGCAGGGTCTTGATGGCGGAGGTCAGCGTATCGCGGGTCGAGACCGTCTTGATCGTCTTGGCGGCGATCTCCGTCGGCGTATAGGTGAGGCGGGTCTTGTCAAGGTTCTTCACCTCGCCATGGGCGAAGGCATCGATGTGGATGAGGGCGGAATCGACGATGCGGGCCTTCTGCACGCGCGGATCCTCGGAAAAGTCGGAGAGGACGGAGGGATCGACCTTGCCGATGGCGAGCTCGGCAATGCCAGGTACCGCATCCACCGCGACATTGGCATTGGACGGCGTGGCGCCGAGGCAGCGGATATCGGCGAGCTTCGCCTCGGACGCCGCGATCTCCACATAGAGCGGCAGCTTGATGCGCAGGCCCGCAAGGGCGGCCAGGCCATTGATGCCGATCTCCACGGAAAGCCGCGTCTGGGCGCTGCGCACCGCGCTGCCGGGCGCGCCGAGCCGATGCGACGGCGTTTCGACCGGCGGTTCGCCGATGGCGAGATTGACCGTCACCGTGGCAAGGCCGGGGATGTTGAGACCGGTATCGAGCGCCACCTGCTTGCTGCCGTTGGCAAGGCTTGCGGCGGTGGCCACCATCTGCATCACGTTTGCCGACATCTGCCAGTCGCTGCCGGCGTTCACCGCGACACCTTTCTTGGGATCGATGTTGAGGATGCGCGCAAGCGGCAGCTTGACCTTGCTGCCCGCCGTTGCCTGCTCGATGGCGTGCAGTGCCGACCGGACGGGGCCTGACAGGCCCTCCACGGCCTGCATGGAGGCAAGAAGCTGCGGCATGGTGATGCCGGCATTCAGCACGTCCTCATAGGTCGCGGCGGTCAGGTTCAGGTTGGTGGCGACCGCCTTGAGGAACGGCTGGACCGAGATGTCGGCATCGACGAGCGCCTGGTAGTCCATCACCTTGAGCGAAAGGCTGGTGCCGAGCAATTTCCCGAGCAGCGCGTTGAGGACACCCTCGTTGAGGCTCGCAAGGCGCGTGCCGATGGAAAAGGCGGCGAGCTTCGTGCGGGAGGCCGAACCTGTGGCGGAAAGCAGCGGCGGTTCCGGCAGGATCATCGAGGCGAGGAAGAGATCGGCGCGGCGCGAGAGCTTTACACGCGCAGCGTCCGCATCCGCGCCCGCCGGCTTGAAGCGGTCTTCCGGCGCGAGTTCCGGATCGGCGACATAGCGGCCACGCTCGACGCTTGCGGTGGCGACGGTCGCCTTGAGATGAATGGGCGTGATGGCCGGTATCGCCACGCCGTCCTTGCCGGTGACGGTCACGGGAAGCTTGTTCAGCGCGAAATAGGTCGCGGCCGCCTTTTCCGCTTCCACCACGCTGGAGGCGGCGGCGATGGCGGCAAGGTCCGCCGATGCCTGCAATTCGCGCTGCTGCACCGTCAGGTAGCCATAGTCGACGCCGAGCGCGAGCGAGAAGACCATCAGGGGCAGGGTGAGGGCGGCGAGCGTGCCGATATTGCCGTGCCGGTCGGTGACGAGGCGCACGCGCTTCATGTCACAGCCCTCCCACGCGCACGGTGGCGTAACGTTCGATCTTCTCCTGCGGCAGGGCGAAGGTGAAGAGCTTCCAGATCGGCAGGTCGCTGGAATCGTAGGAGATCGTCACCGTGAACTGTTCGGGATTGCCGGGATCGTCGGTGACGATCACCTGCATCTTGGCACGGTTGATGAAGGAATAGTCGAGACGGGAGGCATCGAGGTAGCGGTTGACCAGCGTGACGCGCTCGTCGGGATTGAGCCCGGCAACGGCCGTGCGCGCCGCATCGGCGGCGATCTGCTGCACCGAATGGGTGACGGAGAGATAGATGCCGTAGGCGATCAGCGTGAAGAGGGCGAGGAAGAACAGCGGCGCCACGATGGCGAATTCCAGCGCCGACGTGCCGGCGCGATCTTTCGACAGGCGGGTAAGGACGTGCATGGCATCTCCTCCTTCTGACCGGCAAGGCTTGCCCGCATCCGGAATGTGGATGCACGTTTATCGTGCGCCGAGAGTCTTAATTTCTCCTATAGATTGATTTTATCAACGGTTCGCCTAGCCATGGTTGTGCGGGGTTGTCACGCCTCCGGCGCAGCGGGTCGCCTCGAAATGGTAGGGGGATGGCACGACAGTGCGCAGGGCGACGGGCTCCGTCATGAGAAACGGAGCCCGGTCCAAGCGTGGTTCAGGCGGGAATCAGTAGCCTGCCGACATCAGTTCCGCGTGGGAGTCGAAGAAGCGTTCCAGGCCGTACTGCTTGCCGAACATGATGTCGTGCTGCAGGAAGCGGAAGTCGCGCACCAGCGGGTCGATGGTCTTCTTGCGCGCCCAGTCGGCGGTCGCCTTGCCCTTGGCGTCGATCAGCATGTAGCGGTCGATGACGCGCAGCTTGTCGTGCACCGCACCGAGGAAGCCGGTGTAGTAGGGGTGCTCGAAGCCTGCCTCCTTGAGGATGTAGTAGGACAGGAACGCCGGGCTGATCGTGCCGACCTCCTTCTCGACGCCGGTCTTGTTCGACCAGATGACGAGCGGGGTCTCGTGTTCGTTCTTCATCTGCTCGGGCGTGCCCTTGCGCGCGGCGGTGATGCCCTTCATGTAGCCGGAATTCTTGTAGACCGTGTTGAGCGGCGGCAGGTGGTCGCCGAAGACGACGATGATCGTCTCGCGGTCGCGCTCTTTGGCCCAATCCATCAGCATCTTCAGGCTCTTGTCGGCTTCCTTCACGCCCTGGGCGTAGCTGGCGAGCATGCGGTTGTCGCGGGCGTCGAGCTTGCCGTCGACGGAAACGTCGGTCTTCGTATAGCGGCCGTCGTCATAGGGGCCGTGACCCTGCAGGGTGACGGTGAAGAAGAAGAACGGGTCTTCCTGCGCATCCGCCTGGCGGATGATTTCCTTGGTCAGCGCCTCGTCCGAGGTGAAGTTGCCACGCTTTGCGAGCGGCGGCATCTTGTCGACATCCTTGAAGGTCTGGAAGCCGAAGGCCTTGTAGACGCTGCTGCGGTTCCAGAACCAGCCGGAGAAGGGATGGATGGCGCGCGCTGTATAGCCTTCCGCCCGGAAGAACGTGGCAAGCGAGGGGATCGGCTTGCGCACATACTGCTGGTAGGGAATGCTGCCCGTCGGCAGGAAGGCGTTGGAAAAGCCCGTCAGCGCCTCGAATTCGACATTCGCGGTAAGGCCGCCGAATTCCGGCGAGAAGACGTTGCCGCTCTGGCTTTCGCGGATGACCGGCATCGGATCGGGCGAGAGTTTTACGCTCTTGATCCGCGTCGGGTCCCACAGCGATTCGCTCATGACGACGATGACATCAGGCTTGGAGCGGTGCGTCGTGCCGGCGGGCAGGGGCTTGGACGGAATCTTGTCGATGGCGTCGACCATGTAGCCGGAGGGCGCCTGCACGTTCGCCATCGGCAGGTTGATGGCAAAGGCCATGACGAAGCCGTTGTGGCGATAGTTCTCCGCCTGGTCCCACATGATCGGGAAGATCTTCAGCCGGTCGCGGACCCAGGAGAACTCGTTGTAGTCCATGATCGAGACGAAGCCGGCCAGGAGCGGCAGCGCGATGGCAAGGCGCGTCAGGCGCTCCTTCTTCGTCAGCGGACGGAAACGGCGCCAGGCAAAGATCCAGAGGCTGACAAGGCCCACGACGCCGCCGACGACGGCGAGCGCGAGCGCGGCGGCCGTCCACGGCCGGTCCTGCACGAGCACCGGCATCAGTTCGATGATCTGGCGGCCGAAGAGCAGGTCCGTCGGGTAGAGCGGGTCGGTGAGGAAGACCTGCTTCTGCTGCGAGATGACGCCCATCAGCACCACGAGCGGCGAGACGAACAGCACGGCCTTGTGCTGCCGGCCGATCAGCGCGTCGATGGCGAGGTAAAGCAGGAAGAACACGCCCGTTGTGGTCCAGCCGGGCTGCTCGAGATTGGTGAAGTAGAGCCAGGTCTGGGCGAGCGAGCCGCGCGTGATCCATTCGATGGCGACGACGGTGGCAAGCGCCAGAAGGCCGGAAACGGCGAGCGAACGCAGGACGGCGAGCGCCTTGGCGTGGCGCGCGGCAAAGCCTGCCTCGACGGCAAGTCCTTCGGTGGCATCCATCGCCACGGCGGCAGGAGTAAACAGGGCCAAGGCCGTCTCCAAACTTCATAAAACTTTCGTGTATCTGTCATACGGACGTCATCTTGAACAGGAGATGAACGGTTTCTGCAACGTTCTGCCGGTGCTTTGGTTCCCTCTGTTGCTTGCGGCAATGATGCCGCGAACCCCCTGGGAAACGAGGGTTTGCGGCAAGAGCGGAGGCAATTGCCGCGCGGTTCCATTCCCAAAGCGCCTGCCATGCTCTAAAGGGTGTAGCGACCGTTCGAGAGTGCGGGCAGCGTGCGCGGCCGCAGGATCGGACACCATGAGGAAACGGGTCCCGCAGACATGACTTCCCAGACCGAAAAGACGACGCTGCGCATTGCCGTCGCGCAATTGAACCCGACCGTCGGCGACGTGAACGGCAACCTTGCCAAGGCGCGCGCCGCCCGCGAGGATGCCGCCCGGCAGGGCGCAGACCTCCTGCTTCTGACGGAACTCTTCATCTCCGGCTATCCGCCCGAGGATCTCGTGCTGAAGCCCGCCTTCCTCAAGGCCTGCCGGCGGGCGGTCGACGATCTTGCCGCCGACACGGCCGATGGCGGCCCGGGCGTCATCATCGGCTTTCCGCGGCAGGACGAGACCGGCCGCTACAACGCCGTCGCCGTGCTCGACGGCGGCAAGGTGATCGCGGTGCGTGACAAGGTGGACCTGCCGAATTACGGCGAGTTCGACGAAAAGCGCGTCTTCGACCAGGGGGCGATGCCCGGCCCGGTCAATTTCCGCGGCGTGCGGCTCGGCATTCCGATCTGCGAGGATATCTGGGGCGAACTCGGCGTGTGCGAGACGCTGGCCGAGAGCGGCGCGGAGATCCTGCTGTCGCCGAACGGCTCGCCCTACTATCGCGGCAAGGTCGATATCCGCCACCAGGTCGTGCTGAAGCAGGTCATCGAGACCGGCCTGCCGCTGCTCTATGCCAATCAGCTCGGCGGCCAGGACGAACTGGTCTTCGACGGCGCGAGCTTCGCCTTCAACGCGGACAAGGCGCTCGCCTTCCAGATGAGCCAGTTCGAGGAGACGGTCGCGCTCACCACCTGGAAGAAGCATGGCGAAGGCTGGGCCTGTGACGGCGGGCCGATGTCGCGCATTCCGGAAAAGGAGGAGGCGGACTACCGCGCCTGCCTTCTCGGCTTCCGCGACTATGTCAACAAGAACGGCTTCAAGAACGTGGTGCTCGGACTCTCCGGCGGCATCGATTCGGCGATCTGCGCGGCCATTGCCGTGGATGCCTTGGGCGAGGAGCGAGTTCGCTGCATCATGCTGCCCTACCGCTACACGTCGAAGGATTCGCTGAAGGACGCCGCCGACTGCGCCAAGGCGCTCGGCTGCCGCTACGACATCGTGCCGATCGAGGCGCCGGTGACCGGCTTCCTCTCCTCGCTCTCCGAGCTTTTCGAGGGCACGGAAGAGGGCATCACGGAAGAGAACCTGCAGAGCCGCGCCCGCGGCACGATCCTCATGGCGGTCTCCAACAAGTTCGGCTCGATGGTCGTCACCACCGGCAACAAGTCGGAGATGTCGGTCGGCTATGCCACGCTCTACGGCGACATGAACGGCGGCTTCAACCCGATCAAGGACCTCTACAAGATGCAGGTCTATGCGATCTCGCGCTGGCGCAACGCGCATGTGCCGCCGGGCGCGCTTGGGCCGACGGGCGAGGTGATTCCGCAGAACATCATCGACAAGGCGCCGTCCGCGGAACTTCGCCCCAACCAGACCGACCAGGATTCGCTGCCGCCCTATCCGGTGCTCGACGAAATCCTGGAATGCCTCGTCGAACGGGAGATGGGAACGGAAGAGATCGTCGCGCGCGGCCATGATGAAGCGACGGTGCACCGGGTCGAGCACCTGCTCTACATCGCCGAATACAAGCGCCGCCAGTCGGCGCCGGGCGTGAAGATCACCAAGAAGAACTTTGGCCGCGACCGGCGCTATCCCATCACCAACCGCTATCGTGACCGGGGGTGATGGCGTGGAGGGGCCGGTGGAGGAGCGCAGGGACCCGGTCTTCACGGACGAGGAAGTCCGGCTGATCCGGCTGTGGTCGCTCAGCGACCTTTCAGCCGGAAGGCAGGTTTCCGCACAGGTCGCCTATTTCGCGACGCCTGCTCTTTTCGGCGTCTATGGTCTCGTTACGGGAAGCCAGACCGTCCTCGGCGTCGCCTTCCTGTGCATCCTGCTGCTGCTTGTCTGGGGCTTCGTTTCCACCTGGCGCGAGCAGCGCCAGGTCGCGCTTATGCAATCCATCTGCAGGAAGCTTTCGGCGGGGGACGCAGGGAGCTAGATCATGCGCAGTTCCGTCGAAATCCACAACATCGCCACCGGTCGAACACGCGTCGTCTGGCAGACGGAGCGGCTGGTGGAGGCGCCGAATTTTTCGCGGGACGGGCGCTTTCTGATCATCAACGGCGATGGGTTGCTCTATCGCCTGCCGCTCGACGGCGGGGAGCCGGTTCGGATCGATACGGGGCTCGCCACGCGCTGCAACAACGACCACGGGCTTTCGCCTGACGGGGCGTGGCTTGCGATCAGCGACAAGGTGGAATTCGGCAAGTCGGCGATCTATGTGCTGCCGGCCGGGGGCGGCGTGCCGCGGCTGGTGACGCCGAACCTGCCCTCGTATTGGCACGGCTGGTCGCCGGACGGGACGACGCTTGCCTATTGCGGCATCCGGAACGATCTCTTCGACATCTACACGATCCCGGTCGAAGGCGGCGAGGAGCGGCGGCTGACCTTCGGCGAGGGACGCAACGACGGGCCGGATTATTCGGCGGACGGCGCGTGCGGCCGGACGGCAGTGAGCCGACGCGCATCACCGACAGCCCCTACGGCGACTGGTTTCCGCACCCTTCGCCGGATGGCAAGCATCTGCTGGTGCTGTCCTATGACGGTGACGTTTTCGACCATCCGCGCGATCTCTCCGTCCGGCTGCGGCTGATGGACATGGATGGCGGCAATGCGCGTGTTCTCTTCGAGCTTTTCGGCGGGCAGGGCACGATGAACGTGCCGAATTGGTCGCCGGACGGCTCCGAATTCGCCTTCGTTCGCTATGCGCCCGCGTGAGCCGGCGCCCCCTGATTAAGCATTCGCTCACCAGCCTGTTTAAGCGAATTTTGCCGTCTCTGCGCTAGCTTCCCTTCAACAAAGCCCGCTGAACGGGCCGGGGACAGGCAGGGAACGATGACGGGCATGGCGCAAGAGGGCCGCGCGACGCGGCGACGCGGATTTGGCATGGCGATCCGCGCAGCGGCGCTGATGATCGTCCTGCTTTTCGGCGCCGCCAACTACCTCGTGCTCGACCATGCGATCGAGCGGGCCGACAGTTTCGTCGTCGAGACGGAGCGCACGCTGGTGCGCAACGAATTCAGCCACCAGATCGACCAGGTGGTGCAATACCAGAGCCAGCTTTCCTTCTGGGACAGGAGCTTCAACGAACTGGCCGAGGGCATGCCGGGCGATTCCTTCGTGCGCGACCAGTTGCGCGACTGGATGTGGTCCGATTTCGGTTTCTCCTGGATGATCTTCACCTCGCTCGACGGCGAGAAAATTCTTGGCGTGCATCGCGGCGAAAAGGTCTCCGACCGCAAGGCGCGCGAAAAGCTGCATTGGGTGAGCGACCTAACCCGCAAGGCCGAGCGCGCCTATTACGAGGCGCTGTCGCCCGATCGCGGCGGCTGGCAGGTCGCGGGTGCCAAGGAGGATCCCGACCTCCTGACGCCGGCGCTTCCCGAAATCCACGTCTCCGGCATGCGGCTGATCGACCGGGTGATGAGCATCGTCGTGGTGCAGGCCGTCATCCCGAAGACGCTTTACATTCCCGCGAACCGGCGGGAGCCGACGCTCCTCATCACCGTCAAGCCGGTCTCGCAGAAGATGCTGGCGAATTCGGAGCGACGGCTCGGCGTGCACGGCCTCGGCTTCACGCCGATCGTGACCGAGGAGCCGGGCCTCGTGATGACGCCGGTCGGCGGCGATGCCTACAATCCCATGGTCGCGTCCTGGCGGCCGAACATGCCGGGTTCCTTCGTCTGGCAATCGGCGCTGCCGCAGATCGCCATGTTCGTACTGGTCTTTGCCGGGGTCATGCTGTTCGTCACCATGCGCTTCTCAACGCTGGTGAAGGCCCTTCAGCGCAGCGAGGGAAAGAACGCGTTTCTCGCGCGGCACGATCCTTTGACCGGACTGAAGAATCGCAGCGGCTTCGACGAAGAGGTCTCGCGCGCCATAAGCAGGGGCGACAATGCGCCCTTCGCGATCCTCGCGCTCGACCTCGACAGGTTCAAGGCGGTCAATGACCGCCATGGCCATGCGGCGGGCGATGCCGTGCTCCTGGCGGTGGCCCGGCGCTTCTCCGACCGCGTCGGCCCGCGCGGCTGCGTGGCGCGGCTCGGCGGCGACGAGTTCTGCATCCTGCTCAAGGGTGCGCATGAACGCGAGGGCCTTCTGGAACTGGCGAACAGCCTCGTGCTCGATACGCAGGTGCCGATCGCCTATGACGGGCAGCTTCTCGTGATCGGCGGCAGCGCCGGCATCGCGCAGTTCCCCGACCATGGCAAATCGGTGCACGATGTCATGGTGAAGGCGGATGCCGCGCTCTATTCGGCCAAGAACGGCGGGCGCAACCGCGCGGTCCATGCCGGCGACGTCGCCAGCGCGGAGTTTTTGCAACCTGGCAGCATTCGCGCGGCGTAGACGCTTCCGGGCTTGATCGCATCGGGAAGCCGTGAGCATATCCTCCTCGTCAGGTGCCCGCCTTGCGGGAGAATCGGGAATCCGGTGCGGGAAAGCCCCAGGTCCGGAACGTGCCCAACGCTGTGACGGGGATGGCTTGCGCCTTTAAAAGCTTGAATCGATTCAGGCTTTTGCCACTGGTTGTTCAACCGGGAAGGCAGGTGCTTGCCGCGCGACCCGAAGTCAGAAGACCGGCCTGGCGAGATAGACCGAACCCGCGCGGACGGCGGCAGGTTGTACGCATTGTTGGGGAGATGACGATGCGAACCGAACCCTTGGACCATCTGGTCCGGGCGGGCGCCTTTCCGCACGAGGAGAGGCAGGCCGTCTACCGCGCCATCGAAACGCGCCGCGACGTGCGCGACCAGTTCCTGCCCGAGCCTCTGCCGGACGATCTCGTCGGCCGCCTGCTCAATGCCGCGCACAGCGCGCCGTCGGTGGGATTCATGCAGCCGTGGAATTTCCTGCTGGTGCGCGGCGAAGAGACCCGCCGCGCGGTGCATGCGGCCTTTCTGAAGGCCAATGCCGAGGCGGCCGGCATGTTCGAGGGCGAGCGGCAGGCACAGTATCGGGCGCTGAAGCTCGAGGGCATCCTGAAGGCGCCGCTGTCGATCTGCGTGACCTGCGATCCGACGCGTGGCGGCGACGTTGTGCTGGGCCGCACGCACAATCCGCGCATGGACGTCTATTCCACGGTCTGCGCGGTGCAGAACCTCTGGCTAGCGGCACGCGCGGAAGGGGTTGGCGTCGGCTGGGTCAGCATCTTCCATGACAGCGATATCCGGCAGATCCTCGGCATTCCGCAGCATGTCGAGATCGTCGCATGGCTGTGCGTCGGCTTCGTCGATCAGCTTTATCGTGAGCCGGAACTGGCGCTGAAGGGCTGGCGGCAGCGCCTGCCGCTGGAAGATCTGGTGTTCGAGGAGCGCTGGCCGGAGGACGGGGCGGGCGTCAGTTGACGCCGGCATCCGCCGGGCGGCCGAGATCGATGGCGGACGAGTTTTCCGGCAGGAAGAGCGGGCCGACCGTGCGCACCTTGCTCTTGGTGGGGTCGTAGAGGCGTTCCTCGATCTTGGCGGGCGCCCTGACCTCGATCTCCTCCTTCTTCGGCAGTGTACGGATGGTGGTGACGGAGCCGTCCTCTTCCGCGTCGGTCTCGCCGGTGCTGGCCGTCTCGGTGCTTTCGCCCCTGGCGGCCTTCTCGCGCTTGATCATCTCCTGATAGTAGGCGGAGAGGTCGCAGCCGCAGGCGTCCTGCTTGGAACGCTCGCGCGTGCGATAGGAGAAGGCGTTCGTCAGTTCGTAATAGGGCCGGCCGGTGACCGTGGAGGTCATCTGCTCCGTCTCCTGACCGTGGGTCATCGACTGGTAGAACAGTTCGGTCTCGGTTTGCGGGCACATCATTGCGCAGACCTTCTGGTCCCGGCGAAAATCGAGCGGCGTGGCGCCCGAGGATATCGGGAAGAAGCCGCCGTCGCAGGTGCGAACGCAGACGGTGCGCAGGTTGCCATGGCCCGAATTGCCGCCGAGCGAGCGCAATTGCAGCCTGTCGCTGCCATCCGGCGCCGTGCCGAGCGGCAGGGTGCGCGTCTCGTCCAGCGTGCGCAGGGTTTCGGTCGCGGCGACGGGCATGACCTGCGGCTGGTCGTTGCAGCCGTTGGTCTCGAGCGCCGCGAGAAGGACGTTGCGCCGGCCCTGGGAAGACACGCCGCCGGCAAACTCACGCCGTTTCTTGTCGAGGATCTGGAGGTTGCGCTCCATCTTGCCGACGACGGAGGAGAGCGTCGCGCAGGCCTCGGCATTGGCACCGCCGACGACGATGATGCTGCCGCTGGAGCAGCCGAGGCGGCGCTGGTCGCTCTTCGCCTTGCGCAACTGGATGTTCTGGCGTGCGATGGCGCCGGCATATTTGCGGGCGCTCGCCGTATCCACCACGACTTTCGGCATGTTCGCCAGCTCGATCTGGATGCGCGCGCACATATTCGCCGCCGCCGTTCCACCGGTGAGAAGGAGCGGCAGAGTGGCTGCAATGGCGAACAGAAGACGGGCGCGTCTCTTCAAATCCGTCGATCCCTGAAAATCTAGAACTGTCGGCCCAAGGCCGGTCTCGAAGGCCCTATCATAGGCCGCATGGATGCAAGCGCAACGTGCTCCCGCATTTGTGATTAACGTGCCGGCCCTCGCTTGCCTTGCAACGGCCACCGTTCGGGCCTAGATAACGGCCATCGTCAATGCAGACCGGATGGTGCGCAATGGATTTCAACCCGACCACAAATCGACTTCGTTTTGTCATCGGGGAAATCCGTATCCATGCCGCATTCCATCACCTTTTCCAAAATCACCTGGTCCACGCCTGACGGGCACACGCTCCTTTCCAATCTCGACCTGAGCTTCGGCTCCGAGCGCGCCGGGCTTGTCGGACGCAACGGCGTCGGCAAGACGACGCTGCTCAGGCTCGTCACCGGCGATCTGACGCCGCAGGCGGGCACCGTAACCGTCGACGGGACGCTCGGCTTCCTGCGCCAGAGCGTGCAAGTCGGACCAGAGGAGACCGTCGCCAGCCTGTTCGGCATCGTCGAGGCGCTTGCGCTTCTCGGCCGTGCCGCGCGCGGCGAGGCGGACGCCGACGATCTTGCCGATGCCGACTGGACGCTGGAGGCGCGGCTTGCCGCCGCGCTCGCCCGCGTCGGGCTTGAGGCGGAGCCGGACACGCCGCTTTCGGCGCTCTCCGGCGGCCAGCGCACGCGGGCCGCGCTCGCGGCGCTGATCTTCCGCGAGCCGGATTTTCTGCTGCTGGACGAGCCGACGAACAATCTCGACCGGGACGGACGGCGGGCGGTCATCGACATGCTCGCCGGCTGGCGGGCCGGCGCGGTCGTCGTCAGCCACGACCGCGAGCTGCTCGAAACCATGGACGCCATCGTCGAGTTGACGACGCTTGGCGCGACGCGCTACGGCGGGAACTGGAGCGCCTATCGCGCCCGCAAGGCGCTGGAGCTTTCCGCCGCGCACCGTGACCTCGCCGATGCCGAAAAGCATGCCGCAGAGGTGGCGCGCACCATGCAGACGATCGCCGAGCGCAAGGCGCGCAAGGACAGCGCCGGGCGGCGCAAGAAGGCGCGGGGCGACCTGCCACGCATCATGCTCGGCGCGATGAAGGAGCGCAGCGAGCTGACGGGCGGCGCCAATGCCCGGCTCGCCGAAAGCCGCCAGGCCCAGGCGGCCGAGGCGATGACGGCGGCGCGCGAGCGCATCGAAATCCTCCAGCCGCTCACCGTCACGGTGCCGCCGACGCATCTTCCCGCTTCGAGGATGGTGCTTCGCATGGAGGGCGTGACGGCGGGGTATCTGCCCGGAAACCCCGTCATCCGCGACCTTTCCTTCGCGATGACGGGACCGGAACGGGTGGCGGTGACGGGGTCGAACGGCTCCGGCAAGACGACGCTGCTGGCGCTCGCCACCGGCCAATTGCAGCCCTGGCAGGGAAGCGTGCGGCTCTTTACCGACGTCGCCATGCTCGACCAGCGGGTGAGCCTGCTCGATCCCGCCCTGTCGATCCGCGACAATTTCCGGCGGATCAATCCGGGCGCGGACGAGAATGCCTGCCGCGCGGCGCTGGCGCGTTTCATGTTCCGAGCGGACGCCGCGCTGCAGACCGTCGGCAGCCTCAGCGGCGGGCAGTTGCTGCGCGCCGGCCTTGCGGCAGTGCTGGGAGCTGCCACGCCGCCGCCGCTTCTCATCCTCGACGAGCCGACGAACCACCTTGACATCGATTCCATCGAGGCGGTGGAGGCGGGCTTGCGCGCCTATGACGGCGCGCTGCTCGTCGTCAGCCATGACGAGCCGTTCCTGGAGGCGATCGGCATCACCCGGCGGCTGGTGCTTGGGGCGGGGTAGAAAGGCCGGGAAGACCCGGCCTTCCGCGATCATGCCCTGCCGAAGCGCTCGATGACCTCGGCAAGCGGCACATGGCCCTTGAAGGCGCCGGAACCCCCCGGCGTCTCTCCGCTTTCCAACGCCGTGGCGAAGCGCACGGCGGGGTCGGCTTCGAGCCGGCGGCGGATCGCCTCTATGCGCGGCCAGCGATCCGCCGGCGCGACCTCATGGTAGTCAAGCCAGCGGGCGACGCCGATGAGGACGCCGTCCGCCAGCGTCGGGCGGTCGCCGGCGAGATAGGGCGTCTCGCCGAGCATCGCCTCCAGCTTGTCATGCCGCTCGATGACGGCCTCGCGGCCCCAGCGCCGCAGGTTGTCCTGCAGCACCGGATTCGGCGTCTCCATTTCGAGCGCCGACCAGAGCGGGCTGAAGGCGCCGGTGAAGCCGGTGTTGAGATAGGCCATGAGCTGGACCATGCGATCGGCCCCGGGTGAGGTGGGATCGAAGCTGATGCGCCGTTCGGTATCGCGGGCGGCGAACCAGTGGCCGATTGCCATGGTTTCGGTGATGATCCGGCCGTCGTCGGTGACGAGCGCTGGCGTCTCGTGCCGGGCGTTGAGGCGGGCATAGGCGGGTTCGCGCATTTCGCCCAGCATGTCGACGCGGCAGAGGCGATAGGGCTTGCCCAGCCACTCCAGCGCGGCGACGAGGCCCATGGAGCTTCCGGCCGGGAAGCCGTAGATGAGGATCGGTTCCAATGTTCTTCTCCGTGATTTCTGTTGACCACGCTGCGCAGCGACACTGGACCTAAGCCTTGCCTCTCCCCATGTAAATTACGCACATTTTTGTCACCACGCCGGAGCCCGCCATGAAGGATCTCGTTTCCCGCTGCCCGATCGAAGAGGCGATGCAGGTGATCGGCGGCCGCTGGCCGACACTGCTGATCTACTATCTGAAGGACGGCACGAAGCGGTTCAGCGATCTGCGGCGAGACAACCCGACGGTCTCGCATCGCATTCTGGCCCTGGAGCTGCGCAAGCTGGAAAGGGCCGGCATCGTCCAGCGCACCGTCTTCGAGGGGTATCCGCTGCGGGTGGAATACGACCTTACGCCCGCCGGCCTGTCGGTCGTTCCGCTGATCGACGCGCTCGGCGACTGGTGGGAGGCGCAGGATGCGGCGCGAGCCGTGCCGCAAACGAAAACGGCCGCCGAAGGGCAGCCGTCTCGTAAAGCAGGATTGCCCGTTCAGGCCGGGTAGGAGGCTTCCACGACGGCGAGCGCGGCCATGTTGACCACGCCGCGCGAGGTGGCCGAGGGCGACAGGATGTGGGCGGGCATGGCGGCGCCGAGCAGGATCGGGCCGACATGCAGGCTGTCCGTCATCGTCTTGACCACGCCGAGCGTGATGTTGGCGGCATCGAGGTTCGGGAAGACCAGCAGGTTGGCTTCGCCTGTCAGGGTCGAATCGGGCATGACGCGCTGGCGCAGGACCTCCGAAATCGCCGAATCGCCGTGCATCTCGCCGTCCGCCTCCAGGGTCGGGTCCATTTCGCGCACCATCTCCATCGCCTTGCGCATCTTGAAGCTGCTGTCCGAATCGCGCGAGCCGAAATTCGAATGGGAGACGAGGGCGGCGCGCGGGGTGATGCCGAAGCGGCGGATTTCCGCCGCCGCCATCACGGTCATCTCCGCCACTTCCTCGGCCGTCGGGTCGATGGTGACGTAGGTGTCGGTGAGGAAGGTCGCGCCGCGCTGCGAGATCAGCAGGCTGAGGCCCGAGAAGTCCAGCACACCGGGCTTCTTGCCGATGATCTGGCTGACATCGCGCAGGTGCCGGGAATAGCGGCCTTCCACGCCGCAGATCAGCGCGTCGGCCTCGCCGCGCTTGACGGCAAGCGCGCCGATGACCGTCTGGTTGGTGCGAACGATGGTGCGCGCGGCTTCGAGGATCACGCCCTTGCGGCCGACGATGCGGAAATAGTCGTCGACATAGTCACGGTAGCGCGGATCGTCGTCGGGGTTCACAACCTCGAAATCGACATCCGGGCGCACGCGCAGGCCGTAGCGCTTGAGGCGCGCCTCGATGATCTGCGGGCGGCCGATAAGGATCGGCTTGGCGATGTCCTCCTCCAGCAGCACCTGGGCGGCGCGCAGCACGCGTTCGTCCTCGCCCTCGGCGAAGATCACGCGCTTCCTCTCCGCCTTCTTTGCGGCCGCGAAGATCGGCTTCATGATGAAACCGGAGCGCCAGACGAAGCGGTTGAGCTGGTCGAGATAGGCGTCGAAATCGGTGATCGGCCGCGAGGCGACGCCGGTTTCCGCCGCCGCGCGCGCCACGGCCGGCGCGATGCGCAGGATGAGGCGCTGGTCGAAGGGCGAGGGGATCAGGTAGTTCGGGCCGAAGCTCGGCGTATCGCCGGAATAGGCGCGCGCCGCGACGTCCGAGACCTCCTCGCGGGCGAGCGAAGCGATGGCGCGCACCGCCGCCATCTTCATCTCCTCATTGATCGTGCGCGCGCCGCAATCGAGTGCGCCGCGGAAGATGTAGGGGAAGCAGAGGACGTTGTTGACCTGGTTGGGGAAATCCGAGCGGCCGGTGCAGATCATCGCGTCCGGGCGGGCGGCGCGCGCCTCCTCGGGCATGATTTCCGGCGTCGGGTTGGCGAGCGCCATGATCAGCGGCTTTTCCGCCATGCGGGCGAGAAGCTCCGGCTTCAGCACGCCGGCGGCCGAAAGGCCGAGGAAGACGTCCGCGCCGTCGATCGTCTCGGAAAGCTGGCGCTTGTCCGTCTCCTGCGCGTAGACGGCCTTCCACTGGTCCATCAGCGCCTCGCGGCCCTTGTAGACGAGGCCTTCGATGTCGTGCACCCAGATGTTCTCGACCCTGGCGCCGAGCGAGACGAGCTGGTTGAGGCAGGCGAGGGCGGCGGCGCCGGCGCCCGAGGCGACGATCTTCGCCTCACCCAGCGCCTTGCCGGCAAGCTCCAGCCCGTTCAGCACCGCAGCCGCGACGATGATTGCCGTGCCGTGCTGGTCGTCGTGGAAGACGGGGATATCCATCTTCTCACGCAGCTGGCGCTCCACCTCGAAGCATTCGGGGGCCTTGATGTCTTCCAGGTTGATGCCGCCGAAGGTCGGCTCCAGCGCGGAGACGACATCGACCATCTGGCCGACCGTCGGGGCGTCGATTTCGATGTCGAAAACGTCAATGCCGGCGAATTTCTTGAAGAGGACGGCCTTGCCTTCCATGACGGGCTTGGAGGCGAGCGGCCCGATATTGCCGAGGCCGAGCACGGCCGTGCCGTTGGAGACGACCGCGACGAGGTTGGCGCGCGCCGTATAGTCGGCGGCGGTCGCCGGGTCGTCGCGGATGGCCAGACAGGGGGCGGCGACGCCGGGCGAATAGGCGAGCGCCAGGTCGCGCTGGTTGCCGAGCGGCTTGGTGGGGTTGATCTCGAGCTTGCCGGGGCGGGGGTGGCGGTGGAAGAAGAGGGCCTGCTGGTCGATGTCTCCGCTTGCGGGGCCGTCCTGCGTCCTCGATTTATCACCCGTGCTCATGGTGCTCCCTGTCATGTGCTGTTTTCGTTTCGGCCCTTCGTTGTACGAAACCGCCGCGACGTGAAGTTTTTCGGAACCTCCCATAAAGCCTCAATCAGCGACCTGTGCAATGCCTATTTGCGGATCAAAAATGCATAGGTGTGTCATCAGTTTGAAACAGGACTCTGGTTTTCAACGGAACCAAAGTCGCCCGTTCCGGTGCGGAGTGCGGCGGCCGGCCACCCGGAGACAAACGCATGACCGTAACCCCCGCCGACCCCGATGTCCGTTACTTTCGCACGCTGTTCATCTCGGATGTGCATCTGGGATCGAAGGCGGCCAAGGCGGATTTCCTCATCGACTTCCTGCGGCATCATGAAGCCGAGACGATCGTGCTCGTCGGCGACATCGTCGACGGCTGGCGGCTCAAGCGCAACTGGTACTGGCCGCAGGCCTTCAACGACGTGACGCAGAAGCTCTTGCGCAAGGCGCGCAAGGGCACGCGCATCATCTACATTCCCGGCAACCACGACGAGTTCCTGCGCGATTTCCCCGGCACCCATTTCGGCGGCGTCGAGGTGGCCGAGCGCATCATCCACGAGGCGGCGGACGGCAAGCGCTATCTCGTGCTGCACGGCGACGAATTCGACGTCGTCGTGCGCCACGCCCGCGTCGTCGCCTATCTCGGCGACTGGGCCTATGACGCGGCCATCGCCATCAACGTGGTCTTCGCCGCCATCCGCCGCAAGCTCGGCCTGCCGTACTGGTCGTTCTCCGCCTGGGCCAAGCAGCAGGTGAAGTCGGCCGTCAACTTCATCGGCGAATTTCAGCGCGTGGTCGCCGAGGAGGCGCGGCGCAACGATGCCGACGGCGTCATCTGCGGCCATATCCACCACGCCGTCATCACCGAGATCGACGGGATTCGCTATATCAACAGCGGCGACTGGGTGGAAAGCTGCACGGCGATCGCCGAGCATCACGACGGCGAGATGGAGCTGATCACCTGGCAGAAGCTCGCCTCGGTCCCGGCGGAGGTCCTGCCCGTCTCGCGCCAGATGCCGGCCATCGAGACGAGGGCACCGGCCGGGGCGGAAGCCGCCTGAGCCCTGCCATCCGGCGTCGCGGCACCGGCAGAAATAGCGCATTGGCGTACGTAAGTCCGCATGCTAGAGCGGAGGGCGTTCCAACGCAGGTTCCCCGCCATGACCGCCCCTTCCGTGACCGCCGGCGCGCCGCCGTTTTTCGCCGCGCGCATCGCTCTCGTCTTCTGCGCGCCGATGATGGTCAACGGCATCGCGCTGCCGTTCTTCCCGGTCTGGCTGGAAACGCTTTCGATGAGCGATTTCCAGATCGGTATCGTCCTCGCGGTTCCGATGTTCGTGCGCGTCTTCTCGGCGCCGGTCGCTGGGCTGATCGCCGACCGGATCGGCGAACGGTCGATCGTGCTGCTCTGGTCGGGCACGCTGTCGCTCGCGACGGCGCTGGCGCTGTTCGCCACCGGCTCCTTCTGGCCGGTCCTTCTGCTCTATACGCTGCAAGGGGCGGTCTATTCGCCCTATGTGCCGATTACCGAGGCGATCGCGCTGTCTGGCGTGCGCCGCTGGAATTTCGATTACGGCAGGATGCGGCTGTGGGGATCGCTCGCCTTCATCCTCTCGACGATGACCGGCGGCTGGCTGGCCGGGTTCTATGGCGGGGCGATGGTGCTGCCGGCCATGGCGGTGGCCTTCGTGCTGACGGTGCTCGGCGCGTTCATCGCGCCGAAGATCGGCAAGCCGCGCCGGCCTTCGCCGATCACCGCGATCGCCAGCGTTTCCGGCACGAGCACGCTGCGGCAACGGGACGTGCAGTTCATGCTGGTCGGCGCTTCCCTCATCAGCGCCAGCCATGCCATGTACTATGCCTTTTCGGCGATCCACTGGCAGAAGCTGGGTTTCACCGGCACGGATGTCGGTCTTCTCTGGAGCGCCGGCGTTCTTGCCGAGGTCATCCTGTTCATCTTCGCCGTCCAGCTCCGACGCCGCTTCAATCTCTGGTCCATGATGATCTTCGGCGGCACGGTGGCGGTGGGCCGTTGGATCCTGTTTCCGATGGAGATGGGGTTTGCCGGCTACTTCGTGCTGCAATGCCTGCACGCCTTCACCTTCGCCATCGTCCATATCAGCGTGCAGAGCCGCCTCGTGGAGCGCGTCGCGGAGGAGCAGGAGGCCGCGGCGCAGGGGCTCTACTTCTTCTACACCGGCATCTTCACGGCACTCGCCACCTTCGTCTCCGGCTATACCTATAGCTGGTATGGTGTCCAGGGCTTCCACCTGATGTCGCTCGTCGCCGCGACGGGGCTGGTCTGTATCGTCGCCGGGCGGCTGGTCGCGCCGCGCGCCGGCACTCAGCCCCAGAGCGTGGCTTCGGGCGGGTAGACGCTGGAGCCTTCGTAGTGAAGGCCCGGCTCCCGGTCGCGGGCAAGCAGCAGCGGGCCGTCGAGATCGACGAAGTCGGCGCCCTGCGCCAGGAGCACGGCCGGCGCCATGCCGAGCGAGGTGCCGACCATACAGCCGACCATGATCTTCAGGCCGTGTCCGCGCGCCGCCTCGCGCAGCGCCAGCGCTTCCGTCAGCCCGCCGGCCTTGTCGAGCTTGATGTTGATCGCGTCGTAGCGGTCGGCGAGGCCGGCGACGTCCTGCGTGCGGTGCACGCTCTCGTCGGCGCAGACGGGGACGGGACGCGCGATATCGCGCAGCGCCGAATCGTTATTCGCAGGAAGCGGCTGCTCGATGAGGGCGATGCGCGCCTCGGCGCAGAGCGAAAAGTGATGAGCGAGATTTTCCGGCGTCCAGCCCTCGTTGGCGTCGAGGATGATGGCGCTTTCGGGTGCGCCGGCGCGCACGGCGCGGATGCGGGCGGCATCGTCCGCCGTGCCCACCTTGACCTTCAGCAGAGGCCGCCAGGCATGTTCGGCCGCCTGGCGCTGCATGGCGTCCGGCTCGCCGAGCGAGAGCGTGTAGGCGGTGACGAGCTTTTGCGGGGCGGTGCGGTCGATGACCTGCCAGGTGGGCACGCCGGACAGTTTCGCCTCGAGGTCCCAGAGCGCGCAGTCGATGGCGTTGCGGGCGGCGCCGGCCGGCATCCGGCGGGCAAGGTCCTCCCGGCCGATGCCATCCTCGATCGCGCCGCGCATCGCCTCGATGGCGGCGAGCACGCCGGGGACCGATTCGCCGTAGCGCGCATAGGGCACGCATTCGCCGCGGCCGGACAGGCCGGAAGCGCCTATGGTGCAGGTCACCACCTCCGCCGTCGTCTTCGCGCCGCGCGAAATGGTGAAGGCCCCGGCGATCGGGAAGCTTTCGGCGGCGGCAAGGAGGGTGCGGAGCATGGGATCGATCCTGACGGGATTGAAAAATTCAAGGCGGATGAGGCTTTTGGCCGTTCGTTCGGTGACAGATGGCCGGCGAGCCGATAAGACAGGCGCATGTTGTCCCAAGCACGGGAAGATGCAAGAGACTTGACCACCGCTACCAACGCCACAGCCGAGATCGAGACCGAAAGCCTGCCCGGCAAGGGCGGGGAGATCTGGCGTCTTTCCGGTCAATGGGTGAACACGACGGCGGTGGGCGCGAGCCGGCGGCTTGCCGAGATCGCGGGCGGGCAGGGTGGTGCGCTGGAGATCGACCTCAGCGGCGTCGCCGAGATGGATACGGCCGGCGCCTGGCTGCTGCGCCGGGCGATCACCGAGCGGCAGGCCGGCGGCGCCGAGGTGAGCGTGCGGGACGGGGGCGGCGCGCACTATGCCGATCTCATCACCGCGCTGCCGGAAAAGCTCGCCGAACCGCGCGACGAGAAGGGGGCGCGCCAAACGCTCTTCGAACGCATCTTCGCGCCGGTCGGCCGCATCATGGTCGATGTCTGGGACGATGCGGTCGCGGCCATGTTCATCCTCGGCTCGGCCGTGCGCGGCGCGCAGTTGAAGCTCGGACGCAAGAGCGGTGGCTCGCCGGCGGCGATCGTGCACCAGATCGACCATATGGGCGTTCGCGCGGTGCCGATCATCCTTTTGATGTCCTTCCTCATCGGCGCGATCATCGCCCAGCAGGGCGCTTTCCAGCTTCGCTATTTCGGCGCGGAGGTCTTCGTCGTCGACCTTGTCGGCATCCTGCAATTGCGCGAGGTCGGCGTGCTGCTGACCGCCATCATGATCGCCGGCCGCTCGGGCAGCGCCATCACCGCCGAGATCGGCTCGATGAAGATGCGCGAGGAGATCGACGCGCTGAAGGTCATGGGCCTCAGCCCCGTCGGCGTGCTGGTCTTTCCGCGCCTCGTGGCGCTGACGGTCGCGCTGCCGCTTTTGACGATCATCGCCAATTTCGCCGCGCTCGGCGGCGCGGCCTTCGTCGCCTGGTCCTATTCCGGCATCACCTTCGAAACCTTCCTCTCGCGCCTCAAGGAGGCCATCGACCTGTCGACGGTGGTCTCGGGCATGATCAAGGCGCCGTTCATGGCGCTGATCATCGGCATCGTCGCCTCGGTGGAAGGGCTCAAGGTCGGCGGCAGCGCCGAATCGCTCGGCCGCCACGTCACCGCCGCCGTGGTGAAGGCGATCTTCGTCGTCATCCTCGTCGATGGCCTCTTCGCCATGTTCTACGCCGCAATCGACTTCTAGGGATGCATATGGCTTCGGTTTCGGCACAACAGGACGACGTGGTCCTTTCGGTCAAGGACCTGACCGTCGGCTTCGGCAGCAACATCGTGCTCGACAAACTCAACCTCGATATCTATCGCGGCGAGATCCTCGGCTTCGTCGGCGCGTCCGGCACCGGCAAGTCCGTGCTGATGCGCACGGTGCTGCGCCTCCTGCCGCGCCGCTCGGGCAATATCCGCATCTTCGGCACCGATTTCGACAAGGCCAGCGAGGCGGAGCGCCTGGCGCTCGACATGAAGCTCGGCGTGTTGTTCCAGCACGGCGCGCTGTTTTCGGCGCTGACGGTCAAGGAAAACATCCAGGTGCCGATGCGCGAATATCTCGACCTGCCGCAGGCGATGATGGACGAGCTGGCGCGGCTGAAGATCGAGCTGGTCGGCCTTGCCCCGGAGGCGGCCAACAAGTTTCCCTCGGAGCTTTCCGGCGGCATGATCAAGCGCGCGGCGCTGGCCCGCGCGCTGGCGCTCGATCCGGCGCTGGTCTTCCTCGACGAGCCGACCTCCGGCCTCGACCCGATCGGCGCGGCGGAATTCGACGAGCTCATCGCCAAACTGCGCGACACCCTCGGCCTCACCGTGTATATGGTGACTCACGACCTCGACAGCCTGTTTTCGGTATGCGACCGCATCGCCGTGCTCGGGCAGAAGAAGGTTCTGGTCGAAGGCACGATCGAGGACATGCTGGCCTTTGACGATCCGTGGGTGCAGTCCTATTTCCAGGGCAAGCGTGCGCGGTCGATCGTGCGAGAGGCATAAACATCCGGGACGGATCGTCCCGGCGGATGGAACTGCGAGTACGGAACCCGAAAGCATGGAAACGAAAGCCAACTACGCCCTCGTCGGTTTCTTCACCGTGCTGGTCATGGCCGCCGCCTTCGTCTTCGTCTACTGGATGTCGCAATATGGCCGCGGCGGCGAGATGGCGCAGCTCGCCATTCGCATTCCCGGCTCGGCGAACGGCCTTTCCGTCGGCTCGCCCGTGCGGTTCAACGGCATTCCGGTCGGCTCCGTGCGCAGCCTGGCCATCGATGCGGACGATCCGCGCTTTTCCGTCGCCATGACCGAGGTCTCGACCAGCGCGCCGGTCAAGCAGTCCACCACTGCCGTCCTCGAAGTGCAGGGCCTGACGGGCGCTGCCTATATCGAGCTCGGCGGCGGTAATGCCGACGATCCCAACATCCTGCGCCAGGCCTTCGACAACGAGACCGCCGCCATCCTGGAGGCCGAACAGTCGAGCGTGACGAACATCCTGTCGACCGCCGACAAGATCCTCAAGCGCGCCGACGCGGCGATCACCGACGTCCAGGGCTTCGTCGCGGATGCACGCGGGCCGCTCACCACCACCATCCGCAATGCGGAGCGATTCTCCGATTCGCTCGCCCGCAACGGCGAGAACATCGACGAGTTCCTGCAAAGCGTCGGCGGGCTTTCGGACACGTTCAAGAACCTTTCCGGCCGGCTCGATTCGACGCTCGCTTCGGTCGATTCGCTCATCAAGGCGGTCGATCCGAAGAAGGTCGAGGACTTCGTCAGCAATGTCGACAAGGTCAGCAAGGACATCGCGGACGCTTCGGGCGGCGTGAAGGAGACCGTCGAGACCTTCCGCAAGACGGCCGAGACCTTCGATACGTTCGGCAAGCAGGCCACGGCAACGCTCGACAAGGTCGACAGCCTGATGGCCGCGGTCGATACGCAGAAGATCGGCGGCGCGATCGACAACATCTCCGTCGCCACCGCCGACGCCCGCAAGGCCATCGCCTCCGTCACCGGCGTCGCCAACCGCATCGGCGCGCGGGAAGAGGATATCGACCAGATCATCACCGACGTGCAGCAGATGAGCAACAAGCTGAACGCCGCCTCCACGCGCGTCGACGGCGTGCTCGCCAAGCTGGACGGCTTCCTCGGGGAGGGCGATTCCGAATCGCTCTTTGCCGAAGCCAAGGCGACCCTGCAGTCGATCAAGCAGGCGGCGGACACGCTGAACGGCCGCATCGGGCCGATTGCCGACGGGCTCCAGCGCTTCTCGGGTTCGGGCCTGCGCGACGTCGAGGCCCTGGTGCTCGACACCCGCCGTACGATCCAGAATCTCGATACGGCGATTTCCGGTTTCGAGCGCAATCCGCAGCGCCTGCTCTTCGGCGGCGACACCGTGAAGCAGTATGACGGGCGCACGCGGCGCTGACTCGGGCCGCAAAGTGTGGCCCTATCCCCACAACGGCCGGTCGGCAGCGCCCGGACGCGAATTTGTCCGTCCGCTCAACCGTGACAGCGTGCTGTGCCGCTGCTACACAGGATTCGTCACGGTTCGAGGATGAAATGACGGTATCGGGTATGGAGTTGTTGCGGAACGGGACTGCGGCGCGCGCTGCTCTCATCGCCGTTCTGGCGGCAACGCTTGCCGCCTGCGGCAGCGGCCCGGCCAAGAACGATACGTTCAGCCTTTCCGCCACGGCGAGTGCCGTCGAAGGGCCTTCGGCCAGGAGCCGCCAGATTCTCGTGCAGCAGCCGTCCGCTCTGAAGGCGCTCGACAGCGAGCAGATCGTCATCCGTCCGTCGCCCTCCGAAATCCAGTATCTTGCCCAGTCGCAGTGGAGCGACAGCCTGAGCAAGATGGTGCAGGCCAAGCTCGTGCAGGCCTTCGAGAACACCGGCCGCCTCGGCGGCGTCGGCATGCCGGGCCAAGGGCTGGCGATCGACTACCAGATCGTCACCGATATCCGCTCCTTCGAGGTGCAGACCTCGGGCGGGGCGACGGCCGTGGTGGAGATTTCGGCAAAGCTGCTCAACGATCGCAACGGCACCGTCAGGGCGCAGAAGGTTTTCCGCGCGGCGGTGCCGGTCGGCGGTTCGGGCAGCACGGCCTTCGTGAAGGGGCTGGATGCGGCCTTCGCCGCGGTCACCGCCGATATCGTCGGCTGGACGCTGAAGTCGATCTGATCGCGCGATGCATCGACAAATAAAGGGCCGTGCGCAGATCGCTGCGCACGGCCTTGTCGTATCAGGCGGCTTCGACGCCCTGGATGGCCGAAACCTTCCAGTCGCTGCCGTTGCGGCGCACGAAGGTCCAGATCTCGACGGCTTCCGTGAGGTTGTCCGGATCGCCGGAGACCAGCTTGCCGGTCGAGCGGTCGCGCATCACATCGATGCTCTCGTAGCGCATGGCGACGGTGGCATATTCGTCGGCGCCCTCGCGCCAGGCTTCCGCGACGTCGCCCTGGACGAGGTGGATGTCGCGCACCTCGTTCTTCAGGCCCTGCGTGGCGTTGTCGCCGATCTCCTCGGCGAGATAGGACATGGCCTCCGGCGTGGTGATCTGGCGCAGCGTGCGGAAATCTTCCGCGGCATAGGCCGCCTGCAATTCCTTCAGCATGCTTTCGAACTGTTCGAGGTCGGCCTGCTTGACGCCGATCTCGTCGCCGCCCTTCGGCTGCGCTGCCGCCTGACGGCTGCCGCCGCCGATGCGCGGGATTTCGAAGTCCGAACCGCGGTCCTGGTAAGCGTTGCGCTGGGAGGCGGCTCCGGCATAGGCGGGCGCGTTCCTTTGGGCGAACATGCGGCGCAGGAACAGGAAGAGGCCGGCGATCAGCAGGACCTGCAGGATCAGGCCGAGGAAGCCGATGCCGCCGCCAAGTCCGTAGCCGAGCAGCATGCCGACGAGGCCGCCGAGCATCAGGCCGCCGAGAAGCCTGCCGCCGAAGCCGTTGAAGAAGCCGGGACGGGTATTGTTGGCGGTGGCGTTGCGGCCGGCAGAGGGCTGCGCGGACTGCTGGCGCGTCATCGTGCGGTCGATCGGCTGGGCATCGGTCGGCGCGGTGCGCGTGGTCGAGGGCGTCGAGAAGGTCCGGCTGCCGCGGCTGCCGAAACCGCCGCCGGCGCGGCGGGCCTCCGCCACATCCACCACCGTCATCATCACCATCACGGCCACCGCCAGCACTGCCAGCACACGGCCAAATCCCTGTATCAGAATCATCTTGTCTCTCTTCCCTTGCGCCTCGTGGCGCGTCGAAAGGGATATAGAGGGTGCGGGCCGGGATTTTAAGGCTTCCGCGGTTCAAAAGTGGGTGATGAGGCCATGCGCCGGTTGAGCCACCAAGGAAGGGCGGGCAAGTGAAAGACAAAGCTTAAAAAGCAAAACGGCCGCCTCATGGGCGGCCGTTTCGTGTTCCATTGCGGTCCGCTCAGTTGAAGCGGCCGGCGGCGTGGGCAAGCATGGTGTAGACCTTGCCGGTGTCCGACGTCAGATAGGTCTGCGTCATCACCTTGTCGCGGTCGTTGCGGGCGACGTCGGCGAGCAGTTTCTCGAAGTCCGAGATGTAGCGGTCGACCGCCGTGCGGAATTCCGGCTCGCGTTCGTACTTGCGCTTGATCTCGTCGAAGGTCTGCTGGCCCTTCAGCGTGTAGAGGCGGCGCGTGAAGACGTCGCGCTCGCCGCGCTGGTAGCGGCGCCACAGGTCGACCGAGGCATCGTGATCGATGGCGCGGGCGATGTCGACCGAAAGCGAGTTCAGCGATTCGACGACATGGCGCGGGTTGCGGTTGTCGGCCGGGCGGGCTGCCTGGCCTTCGCCGCGGGGCTGGGCGAACTGCGCCTCTTCCCGCGAGACGGCGCCGCGCAGCAGATCGCGCATCCAGCCGCCTTCGCCGGCCGCCTTGGCGTCGGCGCCTTCGGCCGGAACGGGCTGCGCCCGCTGCGGCACTGTAGCGGCGGCCGCGCGCTCGAGGCCGAGGCTGCCGCGAAGCTGCGCCGGTTCCTCGCGACGGGGTTCGACGCGGGCCTGCTGCACCGGCTGGGCCACCTGGGCGGCCTGCACCTGCGTCGCCTGAACCGCCGGGCGCGAGATTTCCAGTGCCGAGGAGGACTTGCCGATGATGTCGGAAAGGTCCTGCAGGGCCTTGATCTGCTCGCTGACGGCGCGGCGCATCTGGGCGGCGTTTTCCTTGGCTTCTTCCGGCAGGTCGAAGGCGCTGCGCTTCAGTTCGCCGCGGGTCTGGTCGAGTTCCTTTCGAATCTCGGAGGCCGCGCGGCGGATTTCCTCGGTCGCGCCGGAGAACTTGCCGATGGCCTCCTCGACCGCCTCGCGCATCGCTTCGCGCATGACGGTGGTGGCGGCTTCGGATTTCTTGCCGGATTCGCTGAGGAGGCGATCGACGTCGGAGAGCGAGGCGCCGACGCTGCCGCGCAGGCGGTCCGCCACTTCCTTGGTCCGTTCCTCGGCGCGCGTGAAGGCGCCCTCGACGGACTGACCGGCTTCCTCGCCGGCCTTGACCAGCGAATCGCGCAGCGTGTTGGCGGCGGCCTCGGCGCGCTTCTCGGTATCGCCGAGGATGCGGCCGACTTCGGCGAACGACGACTGGATGCCGCCGCGAAGATTGCCGGCGATCAGGTTCGAGCGCTCCTCGGCGCGGGAGAAGGCGCCTTCCACCATGCCTTCGAGCGACTGCATCGTCTTCTCGATCTCTTCCGAACGCTGGACGAGGCCGATGGAGAGCGAGCGCAGCGCGTCCTGACGCTCTTCCAGCGTCGAGACGAGGTTCGACTGGGCGGCGGCCAAGAGGTCGGAGGCCTGCGACAGGATCTTCGAGTGGTCCTCGAAGCGCCCGACGATGCCGCCGATCTGCGCGAGCGTACCGGCGGAAATGTCGGAGAGGCGATCGACCTTGCCTTCAAGGAGCCGCGAGGTGGTCGCGACCATGTCGGAAGCGCGCTCGGCGGAGGTGGAGAAGCGCTCTGCGGTCGTCGTCAGGCGGCCGTCGATGTCGCCGAGCGTCTGGCTCGCCGCATCGACGATGCCGGCGATCGCCCCGTTGCTTTCCGAAAGGCGGGCAATCAGGCTTTCCACATTCGCCTGCAGGCCGCTCTCGATCTCGCGCATCGTGCCGGCCGCTTCTTCCGTGCGGCTGGAGATGGCGGCGAGCGTGTCGGCCGTGCGGGCGGAGATGGCGTTGATCAGCGCCGCATTCTCGTTGCGCAGGCGTTCGGCGCTTTCGCGGGCGACGCCGGTGATGCGCTCGGCAGCCTCGCGGCCGACGGCGGCATAATCGTCGATGACCGGGCGGGCCTCCTCGTTGATCAGGCGCGAGAGCTCTTCCGTGCGGCTTGCCAGCATGGAGTTGAGTTCACGCGTGCGGTCGTCGAGCGCCGAGCGGATCGAAGCGCCACGGGCTTCCAGCGCCTTCTCGACATCGCCGAGGCCGGAGCGCAGCGACTGCGCCTGGCTTGCAAGCCGGCCTTCCGTCTCTTCGAAACGGGCGACGGCGGACGAGGTCGTTTCCTCGACGGCGCGGGCGAAGGCTTCGTTGCGGGCGGACAGGTTCTCGGCGAATTCCTCGCCGGTCTTGGCGATGGTCTCGGTGGCGCGCTGGGCTTCCGCGCCCATCTCCTGCGCCGCGCGGGAGACCGCGCCGCGCAGCGAATGACCGAGATTGGCAAACTGCTCGCCGGTCTTGGCGAGCGACTGGACCGAGCGGATCGCTTCGGCGTCCATGTCCTGGGTCGCCTGCGTCACAGCTTCGCGCAGCGTCTGGGCAAGGCCGGCAGCCTTGCCGTCGATGGTGCGGTTGACGCTGTCGAGACCGATGGTGAGGGCCTTGTCCATCGTGCCGAGGCGTTCCTCGATGCGGTCGGTCTTCTCGTCGATGGTCGCGGCAATGCGGTCGGCCGCTTCGCCCGAAATGCGCTCGATGTCGCCGGTGCGGCTGGCGAGCGTTCCATCGATGCGTTCCGCCGCTTCGCCGGTGACGCGGGCGATCTGGCTGGCACGTTCGGCAAGGGCGCCGTCGATGCGGGCGGCGGCTTCACCGGCGACGCGCTCGATCTGGCTGGCGCGGTCGGCGAGCGTACCGTCGATGCGGTCTGCCGCTTCGCCGGTGGCACGGATGATCTCGCTTGCACGGTCGGCAAGCGTACCGTCGATGCGTTCGGCGGCGTCGCCGGTGGCGCGGATGATCTGGCCCGTGCGGTCGGCAAGGGCACCGTCGATGCGGGCGGCGGCTTCACCGGCGACGCGCTCGATCTGGCTGGCGCGGTCGGCCAGCGTTCCGTCGATGCGCTCGGCAGCCTCGCCGGTCACGCGCTCGATGTCGCCGAGGCGGCCGGAGAGCGCGCCCTCGATGCGATCGGCCACATCGGCGCTGACACGCTCGATATCGCCGAGGCGGCCGGAAAGCGCGCCTTCGATGCGGTCAGCGGCCGTGGCGCTGACGCGTTCGATGTCCCCGACACGGCCGGCGAGGGCGGCGGCGATGCGGGCGGTCGTCTCGTCGCCGATGCGGTCGACTTCGGCGATCGGGCGGGAGAGGGCGTCGGAGACGCGCATCGACACGTCGTTGCCCACGCGGTCGAGATCGACAAGGCGCTCGGACAGCGTGTCGGAAATGCGGGCAGCGGCGGTGTCGACGATGCCGGAGACATTCTCGACGCTGTGCTCGATGCGGGCCTCCAGCCTGCCGAGGTTTTCCTCCAGCCTGCTGCCGGTCGTGTCGAAGCGGGTGGCGACGCTGTCGACCGTCTGCTCCATGCGGGCGCCGAAGGCATCGGCGGCCTCGGCGATCTTGGACGTGGTCTCGCCGAGGCGTTCGGCCACGGCGCCGGCGCTCTCGCGCACGCGGTGGTCGAGCAGGGCGGCGCTGCCGTCGATGGTGCGGCGCAGGTTCTCCTCGTGCTGCTCCAGCGTCATTTCCAGCATGCCGGCGCTGGTGGCGATCGAGGTGCCGATGGAGGTGGCCTGATCGTTGAGCGTTTCGGCGAGCTGGTTGCGGCCCTCGGAAATGGCGAGGTTGATGGCGTTGATGCGGTCGTCGAGCGTGGTGCGGATCTGCTCGTGGGTGGAGACGAGCGAGCCGGCAAGCTCGGACGCGCGGCCCGAAAGCGCCTCGGCGATCCCGGCGGCGCGGCCGGAGAAGGCGTCGGCGAATTCGGCGGCCTGGCCGTGCAGAACGCCGCCGAGCTGCTGGCTGCCTTCGGTCAGCACGCTTTCGACGCGGGTCGCGGCGGAATCGATGGCTGCCTGCATGGAGCCGGCGCTGTTCGACAGTACCGAGGCGAGGTTCGCCGTGCGGCCGGTGATGACCTCGTCGATCTGGCGGGCGGCGCCCGTCAGCGCGCTCTCGACGCGGCTTGCCGCCGAGCCGACGGAACCTTCGAGCTGGCTGCCCGTCTCGTTCAGCATGGCGGAGAGGGCGGCGGTGCGCTCGGTGAGCGCGGTGTCGAGGCGGTTGTGGCTTGCCGCGATAGTGGAGGTGATCTCGTCGGCGCGGGCGCCGAGCGCATCTTCCATGCGTTCCTGGGCGGCCTGGATGTCGGTGGCGATGGCCGTGCCGCGCGAATCGAGCGCCTGGGTCAGGCGGCGCTCGCTGCTGGAAATGCTCTCCACCAGCGCGCTCGCGCGGGCGCCGAGCGCTTCCTCCATGCGTTCCTGGGCGGCCTGGATGTCGGTGGCGATCGACGTTCCGCGCGAATCGAGCGCTTCCGTCAGGCGGCGCTCGCTGCCCGAAACGCTCTCGGCCAGTGCATCGGCGCGGGCGCCGAAGCCGGTTTCGATGCGGTTCTGCACGTCGGCGAGGCCGCCGAGCAGCGCTGCGGACTTTTCCGAGAGCGCGGCGCCGACGCGTTCATGCGCGCCGGTGACGGCCTTGGTGATGGCCTCCGCCTGGCCGGAAACGGCGCTTTCGAACACTTCCTGGCTGGTGCCGAGGGTCGTGGCCAGCGCGAAGGTCTGGTCGGTGAGCGTGTTGCCGAGGCGGTCGATGCTGGTGGTGAGGATGCCGTCGAGAGCGTCATGGCCGCTGGCGACCGTCTCGTTGATGCGGGCGAGGCTTTCCATCAGCTTGGAGTCGAGCGAGCCGGCGCGCTGGTCGAAGGCCTGGGCGAACTCTTCCACACGCTGGTCGAAGGCGCTGGCGATCTGGCCGACGGTCGCCTGCATGCGCTCGTCGAAGAAGCCGGAACGCAGGTCGAGGTCCATGACGGTGTCGTCGGCGGCATTCTTCAGGCTCTGGCGGAACTGCGCGCCCTTTTCGTCGAGCGCGGCGTTCATCGATTCCAGAACGCGGTCGAGGCCGCCGGTCACGGCCTGCTGGCCGATCGACAGGCTCTCGCTGATCTCGCGGGTGCGGGCGATCAGCGTCTCGTTGAGCTGCTTGGCGCGCTCGTTCAGCGCCGCGTTCAGCTTCTCGGTGTTGGTATCGAGCGAGGAGGCGCGCGTCTCGAACTGCTGCAGCAGGTCGCGGCCGCGCGAATCGAGGCTCTGCGTCAGCTGGTCGAGGCGGCTGTCGAACTCGTTGGCGAGCGCGACGCCCGAGGAGCTGAGCGTCGACAGCAGGCTATCCGTGCGGGCCGAAAGCATGGCGCCGATGGTCTGCGTCGCGCTGTCGGACTTTTCCATCAGCATGGCGGCGCGGGTGTCGAGCATGGAGGCGAAGGCCTCGCCCGAGGTCGCGATGCGCGCGGTGATGCTGTCGCCGGCGCTGACCAGCTCGTCCTTGAGCTGCTCGTGCGCGCCGGAAATGGAGGAGCGGATGCGCTCGGCATGGCTGACGATCGCCTCGCGCTCGGAGCCGAGCTCCTGCACGAGCGTGCGCACACGCATCTCATTGTCGGAATAGGAGCGTTCGAGCGCGTTGACTTCCGAATGCACGAGGGTTTCGAGTTCGGTCGCGCGGGCGATCGTGCGCTCGATGCCTTCGTTCATGGCCGAGACTTCGCGGCGCACAGCCTGGCCGACGGTCATGATGCGGTCGGTCGCGACGGTTTCCGGCTCGGAAAGGCGCAGGGCGACCTCGGCCATCGAGCGGGCGGCGCTGCGCAGTTCATGGGCGCGCGCGATCATGATGGCGAAGGCGAAGAACAGCATGATCGGCATGACGATCGCGACGAGCATGCCGATGGCGCCGGGCAGGGCGACGAGGGCGGAGATCGACCGGATCTGCCAGATCTGCGGGGCGTAGAGAAGGTTCGCGACGCCGAGGCCGCCGATTATCCAGAGAACGGAGGCGAGGATCGCCATGCGGATCGGGCCGCGGGATGAGCGCATGTCCAGCGACTTGAGGATCGCGGCCGGCGTCTTGCGCGAGCCGTCGTTCGCGGGGGTGAAGCTGGGGGTCTTGGGCGCGGGTTCCGGGTTGAGGGTGCGTGCGGTCTCGCCGGAGAGCGGCTGGTTGGCCGGCATTTCCTGCGTCTTGTTCGCAGCACGGCCTGCCGGTTCGGACAAGCGAGCCTCGGAAGCGTCCTTCGTGGAAGGCGTCTCGGGCACCAGATCGTCAAAGTCGATCTTGAGTGCCTCCTCGAGGGCCTGGAAGGCCTTTTCGTCGATCGACTCGGTGGACTTGTTCGTCGCCATGCGGTTACGCCTCGTTACCATGTCCGGGATCGGGCTTCATACGCTCTGCCGCTGCTCAGGCGCATTCGAACCGTCCGGTTGGTGGCCGGTCTTGCTGCATACCCTCATGGCAAACAGCGTCCGGACCCCCGTTCATTCCAAATTCGCTCGATAAACCGAAAAGGCGAAAGGGTGTATCTCCGCCAACGGCTTATCCACCGGGACTATCCGGTCGTATCGTAGTGACACATTAGCCTGTATCACACAATTGATTGCCATCTCCCTTCGCCCGAAACTTAACAGGAAGTTAATTTCGCGCGATTCTGTATCGCAATGGAAAACTTGAGAAAAAGGCTATTTTTCAGCCGTTAACCATAGTTTGCGATTCATGCCCACTTTGCGCCTCCTTTTAATCGGATAGGCGCGCCGGTCCCGCAGAATGATGGCCCCCCGAGTTCCCGGCGAACGAGGGCGCGAAGCATAATCCCAGACCGGCATCTGCGTGCATCACAACGAAACAGCGTACGCAGCGTATATAAGGATATTGGCAAATGGCAGCGCTCAACATCGCATTCGAGGCCCCCGACAATGCGGGCGGCATGTGTCCCTCAAAGGAACGGCCGATCGATATGGTACACCTTGGCCGCCAGACGATGGGCGACAAGGCGCTTGAACTGGAAGTGCTGCAGATGTTCGCGCGCCAGGCCCGCGAGAGCATGAAGGAACTGGCCGGCTCGCAGGGCGCCGCCCGCGCCGCCGTCGCACACCGTCTGAAGGGCTCTGCCCAGTCGGTCGGCGCCGATGCCGTCAGCAAGGCCGCCGGCGCGCTCGAGGACGATCCGGCCGATGCCGCCGCGCTTGCCGCCGTCACCGCGGCGGTGGTCGAAGCGGAAAACTTCATCCTGAAGCTCTGCCGCTGATCGTCGCATCCCGGCCGCTCTGGAACTGGCGCGGCGGGAAAAGCCGATGGCGCGCCGGGGCCTGCAAGGCCCCGGCCGGCGCGCGATGTTGACTGGGGAGGGGTTTTGTTGGAAACAACCGCCGGAAAACCGGCGGCTCCCACCATCCTCCGCCGGCCAGTCATTCGCCCGCTGCGGGCAGCCCTAGAGCATTTCCAGTGAACTCCGCTCACTGGAAATGCTCTAGATTGTTGTGTTTACCGCATTATCGACGCCGAAGCGAAGTCGCTTCGGCTGGAAATGCTCTAGAATCCGGAAGCCATCATGAGCAAACTCACCATCGTCGCCTTCGACGGCACCCGCCACGAACTGGATGTCGCCAACGGCTCCACGGTCATGGAAAATGCCGTGCGCAACTCCGTGCCCGGCATCGAGGCGGAGTGCGGCGGCGCCTGCGCCTGCGCGACCTGTCATGTCTATGTCGATGACGCCTGGAGCGCCACGGTCGGCCCGCCGGAAGCGATGGAAGAGGACATGCTGGACTTCGCCTACGACGTCCGCCCCACCTCGCGCCTCTCCTGTCAGATCAAGATGTCGGATGCGCTCGACGGGCTCGTGGTCCACGTGCCGGAACGCCAGGCCTGACATCGAAACGGAACAGGATAGCGCGATGGACGCCGGCGCCGATACCGATGTGGTTCTGGTCGGCGCTGGCCCGGTCGCGCTGTTCTCCGTTTTCCAGCTCGGGCTCTACGGGCTGAAATGCACGCTGATCGACAGTCTCGACCGTGCGGGCGGCCAATGCGCCGTGCTCTATCCCGACAAGCCGATCTACGACGTACCGGGTTTCCCCAAAATCGACGGGCTGGAACTGACCGGCCGGCTGCTCGAGCAGATCGCACCCTTTTCCCCGGCCTTCCGCTTCGGGACGACCGTCACCGGTTTTGCGCAGCAGCCGGACGGGCGCTTTCGGGTCGATCTTAGTGACGGCACGGCGATCGGCGCCAGCGTCGTGGTCGTCGCGACAGGGCTTGGAACCTTCCTGCCGGGGGCAGGCGAGGCCTCGCTGGAGGCCGGCCCGGCGCCCGGCTGGCTGCTGGAGCGCAGCAAGGATGCCTTCATCGTCGATCCCGAACGTTTCGAGACGTCGCAGCCCGGCATCTTCGCCATCGGCGATGCCTGCCACTATCCGGGCAAGCTGCGGCTGATCCTGTCCGGCTTCCACGAGGCGGCGCTGATGACGCAGGCGGTGCGGCGCATTTCGTTTCCCGGCGGGCGCACGACGCTCGAATATACGACCTCCTCTTCCCGCCTGAAGAAGAAGATCGAAGGCGCGGCCGCTTCGAAAGAATAGATGATCAAAAAAGAGCCTCGCCTGTCGATGAGGACGAGCGAGGCCAGGAGGGCGCATCGCAGACAGGAGAGGGAGGAAACACCTGCTGCTTCTATTGGGACGCGCCAGGAGAACCTGTTACGAACCGTTTCATGCAACTTCGGGAAGGAAACCATCTTCCCGTTCACTGTTGAATTGAAGATACGGTGATTTGCGCATTTGCGCTATGGCTAGAATTCACCACTGATTTTGCACATGCAGCATTGTCCGGCGCTTGAGCCGTTCCGTTTGCACTGAAGCATCTTTTGGAAATACATGCCCTGCCGGGCGGCCTTTACTCGGCCTTGTTCTTCAAGCGGTGAACAAGCAGGCGCATCATGCGGTCGTCGAAGTTCTTGGATTCGACGCGGTCGAACCGCGCCTGGTCGGCGTCGTGCTTGGAGACCGCATCGGCCGTCACCCGATCGACCCTTGCCTGCATGCGCTCGCAGTCGGCTTCCGGGCGCAGGCGATTGAGCGTGCGCTCCAGGCCGCGGGCATGGTTGCGCGCGATTTCGGCATGACGCTCCTCATGGCGCTTGATGTCGCTCGACAGCGTATCCCAGATGAGGGCGAGGGAGGGCGTCGCGCGCTTGCGGTTCTTCCAGCGCGGCAGGATGATCTGGGTCGAGAGCGTCACCTTCGCCTCGCCGACCGCGCAACGGCTGCCGCGGCGCACATAGGTGACCGAGCCGCCCCATTTGATCCGTGTAGCGCCGGGATGGCGCGAGCCGCTGCGCTTCATCACCGGCCCGCGCTTGGAGAGTTCCGCGTCGAGTTCGGCCGCCGTGCGCCCGCCGACGGAAAAATAGGCGAAGGTCTTCGTGGTGATCGTCTCGGCGCGGACCGGCTGGAACACAAGGGCTGTGAGGGCGGCAAGGGCCATCAGGCGAGCGATGGTCTTCATGTAGATCCGTATTCCTTTCGCAATCGGGTTGCCCCGATGCAGTGCCGGCCGAGCGAGCCGGTTGAACTTGTCTTAAGCTTGGGGCATAGGCTCGACCAGCGCAACACCCTTTCGGGCGCGCTGGTTAACCGCGGAAGGAAACCGCCATGTTCTCGCCGTTCGAACCCTTCCGCTGGGCGCTCGCCCATGGCCGGCATCTGGAGCTCGGTCCGCGCGGCATTTTGATGGCGATCGTCAACGTCACGCCCGATTCTTTTTCCGACGGTGGCCAGTTCGACAGCGCCGATGCGGCCGTCGCGCAGGCGATCCTCTGTCTGGAACAGGGGGCAGAAATCATCGACATCGGCGGGGAATCGACGCGGCCCGGCGCGGCGCCGGTGACCGCGATGGAGGAGCAGGACCGTATCCTTCCGGTCATCGAGGCGCTTGCAGGCAGCACGGATGCCATCATCTCCGTCGATACCTACCGCGCCGAGACCGCACGGCTCGCCGTCGCTGCCGGCGCCCATATCGTCAACGACGTGCACGGCCTGCAGCGCGAGCCGGACATCGCCCGCGTCGCGGCGCAGACCGGGGCAGGGCTCTGCATCATGCATACGGGCCGCGACCGCGAGAAAATGCCCGATGTGGTGGCGGATCAGTATCTCTTCCTCGGCCGCTCGCTGGAAATCGCCCGCGAGGCGGGTGTCGCGCGCGAGGCCATGGTGCTCGATCCCGGCTTCGGCTTTGCCAAGGATACGGACGAAAACCTCGAACTGATGGCGCGTTTCGGCGAGCTTTACGGTTTCGAACTGCCCATTCTCGCAGGCACGTCGCGCAAGCGCTTCGTCGGGGCCGTCACCGGCCGCGAGGCGGCGGAGCGGGATGCCGGGACGGCCGCGACGACGGCGCTGCTGCGCGTTGCCGGCGCGGCGGTCTTCAGGGTGCACGATGTCGCAATCAACAGGGATGCGCTTGCCATCGCGGATGCTATGCTCGCCGCGGGGCGCACGGTGAAGGCACGCGAGACGCGCGCCGGGCAGCCGGCCAGACAGGATTAGATCATGACCACCACCTACACGATCACGCTCAAGAACTGCGCCTTCTTCGCCCGCCACGGCCTGCACGACGCGGAGGAGTTTTTGGGACAGCGCTTCTTCGTCGATGCGGAGCTGGACGTGCGGCCGCTGCGCCCGCTCTCCGACGATTCCATCGAATCGACCGTCGACTACGGCGTCGCCTTCCAGGAGATCGAGAAGATCGTCACAGGCCAGCGCCGCTACCTCATCGAGGCGCTGGCGCAGGAGATCGCCACTGTGCTCTGCGCACGCTTCCCGCAGATTTTTCGCGCCTGCATTACCGTGAGGAAGCCGAATGCGCCGGTGCCCGGTGTGCTCGACTACGTGCAGGTGACGGTCGACCATGCCGTCTGACGCGTTTCGCCGGGCCACGCTCGGCCTCGGCGGCAATATCGGCGATCCGGTGCGGTCCATGGCGGACGCCCTGCGGGCGCTCGACGCGCGGGACGATTGCCGCGTCGTCGCCGTGTCGCGGCTTTACCGCACGCCGCCTTGGGGCAAGACGGATCAGGAGTGGTTCTTCAATGCCTGCGCGCTGGTCGAGACGGTGCTTGAGCCGGAGGCGCTGCTCGACACCTGCCTTGGTATCGAGCGCGACATGAAGCGCGAGCGCAAGGAGCGCTGGGGACCGCGCACCATCGATATAGACGTCCTGACCTTCGAGGGCGTTGCGCAATCCGGCGGCCGGCTGGAGCTGCCGCATCCGCGCATGACGGGACGCGGCTTCGTGCTGATGCCGCTTGCCGATGTCGCGCCCGACATGGACGTCGAGGGACGTACGGTCGAGGTATGGCTGAGGGATGCGGATGTCGCGGGGATCGAGCCGGCGAGCGCCGGCCCGGACTGGTGGAAGGCTACTTGACCTTCATGCTCACTTGATCGAGCCGACGGCGATGTCGTCGAGGTTGCGGTCGAGCGACAGGCCGATGACCGGCACCATCTTGTTCTCGACCTTGACCGAGATGGTGATGTTCATCTTGTTGTCGCTTTCCAGGCGCGCGATCATCGCGCCGTTCAGCTTCTGGCGGTTGATGCCGACGACGACCTTGTTGCCGGCGACCTGGCCGGAGGTGATGTCGAGGCCCTTGCCGGCCGCGCCGTCGAGGAACTTGCCCTTGTAGGTGCCGCCCGCCCGGGTGATCAGCGCCGACATCGGCTGCTTGAAGACGCCGACGCGGCAGAAGCCGTCGAGCTTGATGCCGGCATCCTTGGCCGGGCCGGAATCGCCCGTCAGGTCGCAGTTGAACTTGGTGCCCTTGTACTTGCCGGCGACGATCTCGCCCTTGCCCTGCCAGCTGCCGGCGACCTGGTCGAAGAAGGCCTTGTCGCGCGAACCGGCCGCGGCCGGAAGGGCGAAGGTGGTGGCTGCGAGGATGGCCGCTGCGGAGGCGCGGGCGATCAAAGAGGTGCGCGGGTACATGAACGATCCTTGATGGGCGTCGGCCTTCTGGCCTGCTTTGGTGCGATCAGGTTTGCGCGAAAATGGTTAATGGACGGTTTCCCGCCGCCTTGCCTCTTGTCATTTGATGGGATCGCATCCCCGGAAAACCGGGGTGTTGCAGTCCGGTCACGCCTCCTCGCGCCGGCCGGCGGCGGTTCCCGGCGTCAGGTCGGCGATGAAATCGCCGATGCCGGGGCGTTTCAGCGCGCGGAAGGGCATGGGACGGCAGAGGTCCATGGCGGCGATGCCGATCCGCGCCGTCATCAGCCCGTTGATGACGCCTTCGCCGAGCCTGGCCGACAGCTTCGATGCCAGCCCATGGCCGAGCACCTGCTGCACGAGGCTGTCGCCCATGGCGATGGAGCCGGTGACGGCAAGGTGGGCGATGACGTCCCGCATCAGTCGCAGCATGCCGATCTTGCCCGGGCGGCCGCCGTAAAGCTCGGCCATGCCGCGCACCAGCCGGCTGCTTTCATAGATGACGTAGCCAAGATCGACCAGCGCGCGCGGGCTGACGGCGGTGACGATGGAGACGCGCTTGGCCGCGCCGAGGATCAGGGCGCGGGCCTCGCGGTCGAGCGGCGCCATCAGTTCGCGTTCGGCAAGGTCGATGAGATGGGCGGCGTCGATGATCTCGCCCTCGGTTTCGGCAAGCCGGCTGCGCCCGCGCGCCGTCTGCGGGCGGGCGGCGACGAGGTGGACGAGGCGGGCGACGATGGCACGGCCGACCGAGGGCGTCGGGGAAGCGGCGGCCGCCATGACGTCCTGCTTCAGGTCCTGCACGGCGGCGAGGCGCCGCAGGCCGACCAGCTCGCGCAGCACGACGCCGAGAAGGGCGAGCACGGCGATGGCGGCGGCCGCCATGGCGAGATAGCCGAGCCAGTCGTTGCGGCTGAAGAGGTCGCGGATCAGCGCATCGACCCACAGGCCGACGGCGAGCGAGAGGAGAAGGCCGAGCGCGCCGATGGCTATGCGGCCGAGCGTGATGCGGCGCGGGCGCGGCGTCGCGACCGGCGGGACGAGTTCCGGCAGGTCGACCGTCGTCGCGATGAAGGGATCGTCCGCGTCCGGCGTCAGCGTCACGGCATCGTCGAAGGCGGCGGGGGCGCGGGGTCTGTCGTGCTCGGGCCGTTTCGTCGCGGCGTCGGCGGGGAGCGAAAAGGCGGCGGGCCTGCGCGGACGGTCGGTCATGCGAGCCGGTCTCCGATGAGATATTGCAGCGCGCGGTCGAGCCTTATATGCGGCACGGACAGTTTCAGGCCGCCGCCGGTTTCCTCGATATGCGGCGGGCGGAAGCGCACGAAATTGAGGAGGTGGGGCGATTCGCCTTCAGGGACCGATTCAAGCGCTTCGAAAAGAGAATCCGGATTCTTCGGTAAGTCGCCGGGAAATATGGCGGTTTTCTTCTCGCCGTCGAAAATCTCGCCGTTGATCCTCTCGCCCGCCATCGGCACGCCGACGATGACCGGCAGGTCCTCGCCGTCATGCTTGACGCTCGCCTCGCGGGTGGCGCGCACGGAGGCGAGCGCCATGACCTCGATGCCCGCGCCGCTCATGCCGATGCGCTCGATGGCGCGGTCGACGAGCCGGCGGGTGATGGCCTCCAGCCGCGGATGGCTTTCATGGTGCAGGTGATCGGCCTTGGTTGCGGCGATCACGATGCGGTCGATGCGCCGCGTCACGAAGGAGGAGAGGAAGCTGTTCGTGCCCGCGCGAAAACAGTCGAGTACGTCGCCAAGCGCGCGTTCGAGATCGTGCACGGCCTCCGCGCCGCGGTTGATTGCCTGTAGCGCGTCGATGAGCACGATCTGCCGGTCGAGCCGGGCGAAGTGTTCGCGGAAGAACGGGCGCACGACATGCGTCTTGTAGGCCTCGTAGCGCCGCTCCATCATCGCATGCAGCGAGCCCTTGGCCGGCGCGCCCTTCGGCAGGTTCGGGAGGGGCGCGAAGGTCAGGGCGGGCGAGCCTTCCAGATCGCCGGGCATCAGGAAGCGGCCGGGCGGCAGGGTGGAGAGCGAGCGCTCGTCGGATTTGCAGGCCTTGAGATAGGCGGTGAACGCCTCGGCGAGGGACCGGGCCGTCGCTTCCTGCGCGCCCGCCGCCGGGTCGACGGTGTTGGAAAGCGCCAGCCAGTCGCGGGCAAGGTCGGCGCGGATGCCGGTCTGCGCGAGCGCCACGGTGTTTTCGCTGAAGGCGCGGAAATCCTGCGCCAGCAGCGGCAGGTCGAGCAGCCACTCGCCGGGATAGTCGACGATGTCGATGGAAAGCTTGCCGGGCGAGAACAAGCGGCCCCAGCCGGAAGCGCTCTCATAGTCGAGCGTGATGCGAAGCTGCGAGATGGCGCGCGTCGAATCCGGCCAGAGGCGGTCGGCGACGAGCGCGCGAATGTGATCCTCGTACTGGAAGCGCGGCACGGCATCGTCGGGCTGCGGCTCCAGCCGGATTTTCGAGACGCGGCCGGAGCGGCCCGCCTCGAACAGCGGCAGGCGACCGCCGTTCAGGAGGTTGTGCACCAGCGAGGAGATGAAGACCGTCTTGCCGGCGCGCGACAGGCCCGTCACGCCGAGGCGGATCGACGGGTTGACGAGATTGGCGGCGCGGCCGGTCAGCGCGTCGAGCGCGAGCAGGGCTTCGTCCGTGAAAGTGGTCAGGCTAGGCGGCAAGGTCTCTTTCCAGCATCGAAGGCGATATAGGAACCGAAATCCGGCGGAAAAAGAGGCGCCGCCGTTTTGTTCAGCGCGCCGGGCGCGGCGACATGAAGCCCGCAAGGCAGGCCCCGCGATAGTCCCCGTCCGTCGGGCGCCTGTCGAAGTCCAGAATGGCGAGCCCCGCGGTCGGATAGCCGAACGGGGCCGCCGTCTCGGCGATCTCCTTGCCGACGAGGCGGTGGAAGAACTCCTCGACCATCGGATTGTGGCCGACGACCATCACGGACGTCTCCTGCCGGTCGGCGAAGGCGAGTTCGGCATAGGTCTCGACCGTGCCGGAATAGAGCGAATCGACGTAGTCGATCGACAGTTCCTCGCTGACCGTGCGGTGGAAGGGCTCGGCCGTCTGGCGGCAGCGCATGGCGGTGGAGGAGATGATGAGGTCCGGCTTGTAGCCTTGGTCGGCCGCTTCCTCGGCGATCACCTCGGCTTCGGCAAAGCCGTCGTCGTCGAGCGTGCGGTCGAAATCCGACTGGCCGGGCTGGGCCCAGGCGGCGCGGGCGTGGCGAAGGATGTAGAGCCGGAAAGCCGGCGTGCCGAGAGATGCCAAGTCTGTCCTCCATCCGCCTGCCGCCGGAGATCGGCGCCGCTTTCGACTTCATGTCTTTCCTTGCCGGAAAGATCAACCGGTTTTGCGAATAGGCATGTTCGCGATCGCGTCGGATGCCGCGCCATAGGCGAGGGTGTCTTCGAGCCAACGGGAAGAAAAGTACGCGTTGCTAAAATAAATCCGAATCCAATGGTCAGGCCCGCAAAACAAAAACGCGCCATCATCCGTTATAGCGTCAGAGCCCTGTGCCTATATTGGGGGCAGGACCCGTTTGTGGAGCAGCGTTCCGGTCGGCGGGAAACGGCGGTCTGGACGATGTCGCCGGGTGGCTTTTGCCATCTCGTTGTAATCTTGATGAAATATTAGACTGGCAATGATCAAAATAAAGGCGTGCGCGAAAACCGTGGGTAAGTCCCGGCAGACTTGAATCGCGTTACCCGTGGGGATATACAGCGCGCCTTGAGATGTTCTTCAGGAGAATCGCGTTGAGTGAGAAGATCGATCTTAGCAATTTCGTCCTCAATGAGGACGAGGAATTCATGAGTGTAAACCAGCGGGCTTACTTTCGAGCGAAGCTGAACGCCTGGAAAAACGATATCCTGCGCGAAGCGCGCGAAACCCTCGATCATTTGGCGGAGGAAAGCGCCAATCACCCGGACCTCGCGGACCGGGCATCCTCGGAAACCGACCGTGCCATCGAACTTCGCGCTCGCGACCGCCAGCGCAAGTTGATCTCCAAGATCGATGCGGCGCTTCAGCGCCTCGACGAAGGCACCTACGGCTATTGCGAGGAAACCGGCGAACCGATCGGTCTCAAGCGTCTCGACGCCCGTCCGATCGCCACGCTGTCGATCGAGGCGCAGGAGCGCCATGAGCGTCGGGAGAAGGTGTATCGCGACGAGTAAGCACTTCCCGCGGGTCTGAGGAGGCCCCTGGGACGGGTTGACGCAATCGAACACCGGACACGTCCGGTGCCGGCGGCTTTCGTGCGGTACCGAAACGATCCGACAACTTCAAAACCCCTGGAAGCCTGCTTCCAGGGGTTTTTTCGTCAATTGGACTGACGGCTGGCGCTATGCCTTGCGGTTGGCGGCGATTTCGCCGAGCAGGCGGGCCATTTCGGCTTCCGTTTCCTCACGGCTCTTGCCGGCCGGCTGTCCCTGGACGGCCATCGCGGCGGTCTGCGTGGGGTTGGCGGTCGGCTGGGCGCTCGTGCGCACCTGGCCTGCCGCCGCAGCGGCGTTGCTGGCCATTTCGGCCTCGAGGATCTTCTCGAATTCGCTGACCAGCGCCGCATTGTCGGCGACATTGGCCGCCGGCTTGGCGATCGTCACGCTCGCTGCCGGGCGCTGCGCGATCTGCCCGGCGGTCGCCTGCGCCGTCGTCGTTGCGGCCGTCTGCGGGGAGAGGACGCGCTGGCGGTTCTGTTCCAGCATGTCCTCGACCCGCCGTTCGGATGTGCCCTGCTGTATCGCGGCCTGCACCTGCTGGGTCGCCGTGACGGGCTGGGCGACCGCGCGGACGGGCGCGGCGGCGCGGGCCGCGGCTGCGTCGTCGCCGGCATAGAGGACCTTGCTCATGGCGGAGACGCCTTCGGGAATGGCGGCCGGGCGGCGTTCGGCAGCAGTAGCCGTCGCCGTTGCGGCCGACCGGGCGACGAGGGGCGTTTCGGCAATCTTTGCCGGCGTTTCCTGCAGCACGGGGGCCGGTTCCGCGTGCTCGATTTTTCGGACAGCCGCTTCGACGGGCTGGGCGCTTTCGGCCGGAGCCGTGATGATGCGGGTTTCGATGACGATGTCGGTGGGACCGCCGATCATGACGAGGTGTTCGACGTCGTCACGGCGCAGCAGCACCAGCCGGCGGCGCGTATCGATGGCGGCGGCATCGAGCACGGCAAGGCGCGGCGTGCGGTTGCGCCCGCCCCGGATGAAGGGCGAGGAGGGACGCCCCCTTACGATCCAGAGCACCAGCGCAAGGCAGAGAAGCCCGAGCAGCACCACCACCGCGGCGATGACGAACTTCGTGCCGTTCTCTGCGAGGATCTCCTGGAACATGGCGGGTTCACTCCTTGTCGGCAGTTTGCCGTATCGTCAGGTTGGCAGCATTTGACGGCTTTTTGCGGGCTCGTACAAGCGCTTGGCGCCGGTTGTCCAGCGTCGATTGCCGTCAGGATCGTTGCCTAACTATGGCAGCGCGCGAAAAATGCGATGGTTCGGCCGGTAATATTCCCTGTGAATTCGCGGCTTTGCTTCCCTTGGGCGGCTTTTTGCGCTTCCCTCGGGCGGATAAACATGATTCTGCCATCGGGTCCGGGCGAAGCGCAAGGCCGGGCTGGTGCAGACAAAAGGATTGATGACGACGATGAAGCGGCCGGGCGAGGACAATCTGCCGATCGTGGACCGTGGCGTGCGGCCGGCGGTGGCGCTTCGCGTCGTGTTGCTCGCGCTGGTGCTGGCGGCCTCTGCCGGCGCCTTCATCGTCTTCAAGAACCAGCTCGACAACGAGCTCGTGCTCGGCGTTCTCGGCGTTCTCGCCATGGCCGGCATCTTCTTCGTCGTCTCGGCGCTGATCGGCTTCATCGAGATCATGCCGCAGGCTGCGGGCTCGGACGAGCTTTCCCGCGCCTTCCTCGATTCACACCCCGACGGCACTGTCATCACCGACCGCAAGGGCCGCATCGTCTATGCCAACGCCGCCTACGGCGCGCTCACCGGGGCAAAGGGCGATGCAGAGGTGCAGACGCTCGAAACGCTGCTGTCGCGCAACCGCGACGCCACCGAGGCGGTCTACCGCCTGACGAACGGCCTGCACGAGGGCAAGGAGGGCGCAGAAGAGTTCCGCGTCCAGAAGACGCTCGACGCTTCCGCCGCCAGCGGCTCCGGCGCCCATTGGTATCGCCTCAAGGCGCGCGTGCTGCCGAGCCGCGAGAAGGCGAAGCAGCCGCTCTACATCTGGCAGATTTCCGACATCACCTCCGAGCGCGACGACCAGGAGCGCTTCTTCAAGGAGTTGCAGAACGCGATCGACTATCTCGACCACGCGCCGGCCGGGTTCTTCTCTGCCGGCCGCAAGGGCGAGATCGTCTATCTCAACGCCACGCTCGCCGAATGGCTCGGCATCGACCTGACGAAATTCCAGCCGGGTTCGCTCTCCATCGCCGACGTGGTGGCGGGCGAGGGGCTCGCGCTCATCCAGTCCGTCCAGGCCGAGCCCGGCCTCAAGCGCACCGAGACGCTGGATCTCGACCTTCGCAAGACCAACGGCCAGAGCCTGCCGGTGCGCATCGTGCACCGCGTCTCCTCGATGCGGGACGGCGCGCCGGGGGAAAGCCGCACCATCGTATTGGCGCGCGAGGAGGGCGGGGAGAGCGACCAGTCCGCCTCCATCGCCTCCATGCGCTTCACGCGCTTCTTCAACAACACGCCGATGGCGATCGCCTCGGTCGACGGCGACGGGCGCATCCTGCGCACCAACGCGCCGTTCCTGAAGCTGTTCTCCGGCGTGGTCTCGCGCGACGATATCGACCGCGGCGCCAAGCTCGAAACCATCGTGCACGACACGGATCGCCTGCGCCTGCAATCGGCGCTCGATGCGGCCAAGGACCGGCAGGGCGATATCCCGCCGCTCGATTCGCTGCATCCGGGCGATGACGGCCGCCATTTCCGTTTCTACGTGAACGCCGTCATCGACCAGAGCGACGAAGCGCCGGAAGAGGCCGCCATCGTCTACGCCGTCGAGATCACCGAGCAGAAGGCGCTCGAGACGCAGATGGCGCAGACGCAGAAGATGAATGCGGTCGGCACGCTCGCCGGCGGCATCGCGCACGATTTCAACAACGTGCTGACGGCGATCCTGCTGTCCTCCGACCATCTCCTCCTGTCCGCGCGGCCGGCCGATGCGAGCTTTGCCGATCTCATGGAGATCAAGCGCAACGCAAACCGCGCCGCCGTGCTGGTGCGCCAGCTCCTCGCCTTCTCGCGCAAGCAGACGATGCGCCCGACGGTCCTCAACCTCACCGACGTCATCGGAGACCTGCGCATGCTCGTCGACCGCATGACGGGCACCAACGTCAAGATCGACGTCGAATACGGCCGCGACCTATGGTCGGTGAAGACCGACCTCGGCCAGTTCGAGCAGGTGATGATCAACCTTGCGGTCAACGCGCGCGATGCCATGCCGGAAGGCGGCACGATCACCTTTCGCACCCGCAATGTGCCGGCCGAGGAAGCCGCGGCGCGCAACCTGCGCGATCTTCCGCCGGGAGACTATGTGGAAGTCGAGGTCGCCGACCAGGGCACCGGCATTCCGCCCGAAATCATCGACAAAATCTTCGAGCCTTTCTTCACCACCAAGGAAGTCGGCAAGGGCACCGGCCTCGGCCTGTCCATGGTCTACGGCATCGTCAAGCAGTCCGGCGGCTACATCTATCTCGATTCGGAAGTCGGCAAGGGCACGACCTTCCGCATCCTCATGCCGCGCCACATCGAAGAGGCCGTGCCGCTGGATGCCGTGGCTGCGCCGCAGGCGGGCGAACAGCAGCGCGCCGCTCTCGCGCAGGTACCGGAAAAGGAGCCGCGCGACCTCACCGGCGGCTCCGCCGTCGTGCTTCTCGTCGAGGACGAGGAGGCGGTGCGGCGCGGCGGCAAGCGCATGCTGGAGACGCGCGGCTATACGGTGCACGAGGCGGGCTCCGGTGTCGAGGCGCTCGACATCATGGAAGAACTGAACGGCGCCGTCGACATCGTGGTTTCCGACGTCGTGATGCCGGAAATGGACGGCCCCTCGCTGTTGCGCGAGCTCAGGAAGAACTACCCGGACATGAAGTTCATCTTCGTCTCGGGCTATGCCGAGGACGCCTTCGCCCGCAACCTTCCCGCCGACGCCAAGTTCGGCTTCCTGCCGAAACCGTTCTCGCTGAAGCAGCTTGCCGAGGCGGTGCGGGAAATGCTGGACGCCTGAGCGAGCGGTAGCACGCCGTCCGAAACGGCCACTAGTCTGGCTTCATCCGCACCCTCCCGTCATGCCGGACTTGATCCGGCATCCAGCCACCGCGCGTCCGCGCGGTGAAGGGCTCATACTATGTAGTCAGGGAGTTTCTCGCGCTCACAGACGTGAGCGCACTGGATGCCGGCTCAAGGCCGGCATGACGGAAAGAAAGGTTTGCGAGGCTATCGAGAAGTGGCCGGTTGGGCCGGCCACGTCATTCTCCAACAATCAGTCCACCAGCGCCACGGCGATCTCCGCCGCAAGCCGCGCGTTGTTTTCCACCAGCGCGATGTTCGTCTTCAGGCTGCGGCCGTCCGTCAGGCGGAAGAGGTTGTCGAGCAGGTAAGGCGTGACGGCCTTGCCGGCGATCTCGTCGCGTTCGGCATTGTCGAGGGCGCGGGCGATATAGATCTCCATCTCCTCGCGCGGAATCTCGTCGGCTTCCGGCACGGGATTGGCGATCAGCATGCCGCCGTCGATGCCGAGCTGGTCGCGCACCTTCTGGAAATTCGCGATCGCCGCCGGGCTGTTCAGCGTCAGCGGGCTCTTCAGGCCCGAATCGCGCGACCAGAAGGCCGGGAAGGCCGGGCTGTCGTAGGTCACGACCGGCACGCCGCGGGTTTCCAGCACTTCCAGCGTCTTCGGAATGTCGAGGATCGCCTTGGCGCCGGCGCACACGACGATGACGCCGGTGCGCGCCAGTTCGTCGAGGTCGGCGGAGATGTCGAAGGTCTCCTCCGCCTTGCGATGCACGCCGCCGATGCCGCCGGTGGCGAAGACCCTGATGCCGGCGCGCGCCGCACCGATCATCGTCGCCGCCACGGTGGTCGCGCCGGTGCGGCGCTCGGCGATGGCGAAGGCGAGATCGGCGCGCGAGACCTTCATCGCGCCCTCGGTCCTGGCGAGCGCTTCGAGTTCGCCGTCCTCCAGGCCGATATGCAGCACGCCGCTGATGACGGCGATGGTTGCCGGCACGGCGCCTTCCTCACGGATGATGCGCTCGACGCTGCGGGCCATGTCGAGATTGCCCGGATAGGGCATGCCATGCGTGATGATCGTCGATTCGAGCGCGACGATCGGTGCACCGCGCGCCTTGGCGGCGGCGACTTCGGCCGAAAATTTCATCGGCAGGAGGAGGGAGGCGGGTCTGGTCATGCTGTGTCCTTGCGGATTCCTGGGCGGATTCTAGGGCAGGTGCTTGCGCGGAATTTCGCGCAAAAAAGTCTCATGCCATCCATTCGGCCCGCGGCACAAGAGAAAGTGCATCGGCAAGCGCCACCTGCGACATTTCTTCGGCCGCGGCGAGCGGCGAGCGCACGGTGATGGCCGCGGCGGCCACGCCGTGGCGCAGCGCCTCGCCGATATCCGCGCCGCCCGTCCAGGCGCTGAGAAAGCCGGAAGCCAGCGAATCCCCCGCACCGGTGACGTCGCCGAGCGCGGGAATTTGCGGCGGCGTGACCTGGGCTGTGCGCCGGGCGTCGAAGGCGACGACGCCCTTTCCGCCGCGCGTCACCACGCCGGCGGAAAGGCCCGCCGCGCGCAACGCCGCCGGCCAGTCGGCCGCGTTCTCCGGCGCTTCGCCCGTCAGCGTGCGCGCCTCCGCCTCGTTCATGAACAGGAAGGCGAGGGCGGACAGGCTTTCACGGAAGCGCCCGACCTTTGCCGGCGAGATGGCGATGCCGGCAAGCGGTACGCCGGCGCCCTTCGCCGCATTGCTCATCGCGGCAAGTGTTTCGGCCGGCAGGTTCGCATCGGTCAGGATGAGGCCGGCCGCCGCCATCGCCTCGCGCATCGCCCGTTGCTGCAGGCGGCGCGGCGAGAACAGCCGGTAGAGCTCCATGTCGGCCAGCGCGATCACGAGATTGCCGTCGCGCTCGATGATCGCCGTATAGCTCGGCGTCGCGCGGTCGAGGAAGATGAAGGGCGTGTCCTCGACGCCCGCCGCTTCCGCCGCCGCCGCGACGATGTCGCCGTCCGCATCGCCGCCGCGCGGCGAGACGAGCCGCACCCGGTGGCCGAGCCTTGCAAGGTTGCGCGCGGCGTTGAACGCGCCGCCGCCGGCCTCCACGAACCATGCGCCGGGATTGCTCGCCCCCGGCGCGGTCTCGCCGGCGATGCGTCCGCGCCTGTCCACATGGGCGCCGCCCATCACCAGTATCGTCCTGTCCGTCATCGTCTTCCTTCACGCCCTTCGCCGATTCGGCCGCTGTCGTGCGGCCCGGCGAGGGGTTTTCCTCGATTGTCCCGTGGCGCTTATCCACCTGAAACGAAAGTAGAACACGCCATCGATTTGCAAAAATATTCAAGTGGATGAATGGATATTGCAAAACGAGAACAAAATGTGTACATAGCTTTCATCGACGGCTTCGTTGCCTGTCTTGCTTCAATAACCTAAAGGTGGACCAAATGGCACAGAACACTTTGCGGCTCGTAGAGGATAAAGCAGTGGATAAAAGCAAGGCACTCGAAGCGGCTCTCTCGCAGATCGAGCGCTCGTTCGGCAAGGGCTCCATCATGAAGCTCGGCGGCAAGGACAGCGTCATCGAGACCGAGACGGTTTCGACGGGCTCTCTCAGCCTCGACGTCGCGCTCGGCATCGGCGGCCTGCCGAAGGGCCGCATCATCGAGATCTACGGTCCGGAAAGCTCGGGCAAGACGACGCTGGCGCTGCAGACGATCGCCGAATCCCAGAAGAAGGGCGGCATCTGCGCCTTCGTCGACGCCGAACACGCGCTCGACCCGGTCTATGCCCGCAAGCTCGGCGTCGATCTCGAAAACCTGCTGATCTCCCAGCCGGACACCGGCGAGCAGGCGCTCGAGATCACCGACACGCTGGTGCGCTCCGGCGCCATCGACGTGCTCGTCGTCGATTCGGTCGCCGCGCTCACGCCGCGCGCCGAAATCGAGGGCGAGATGGGCGAAAGCCTGCCGGGCCTCCAGGCCCGCCTGATGAGCCAGGCGCTGCGCAAGCTGACGGCCTCGATCTCCAAGTCCAACACGATGGTCATCTTCATCAACCAGATCCGCATGAAGATCGGCGTCGTCTACGGTTCGCCGGAAGTGACGACCGGCGGCAACGCGCTGAAGTTCTATGCCTCCGTCCGCCTCGACATCCGCCGCATCGGCGCGGTCAAGGAGCGTGACGAGGTCATCGGCAACCAGACCCGCGTCAAGGTCGTCAAGAACAAGATGGCGCCGCCCTTCAAGCAGGTCGAGTTCGACATCATGTACGGCGAGGGCGTCTCCAAGACGGGCGAGCTCATCGACCTCGGCGTCAAGGCCGGCATCGTTGAGAAGTCGGGCGCCTGGTTCTCCTACAACAGCCAGCGCCTCGGCCAGGGCCGCGAAAACGCCAAGACGTTCCTGCGCGACAATCCAGATCTTGCCCGCGAGATCGAGACCTCGCTGCGCCAGAATGCCGGCCTCATCGCCGACCGCTTCCTGGAAAACGGCGGCCCGGACCCGAACGACGGCGACGACGGCGAACCCTGATCGCCGAAGGCGTCCCCGCGTGAAAGCGTGAATCGGTTTACGGTCACGCGCTGCGCGAAATGATGAAACGCGAAAACCGGCCTCTTCTTCGTGAGAGGCCGGTTTTTTTGACGTCTGGACAGGTGCCGAGGCGAGCGATAAAAGCCTTGGGTTCTCGCGCGCGCCCACGGTTTCTGCTCTTTTCGCAAAGCGGCGGCAGGCGCGTGCAAATTCGACGGAATTCGCGAATGGACGGCCAGAAGAGCCTCCGGGCGGGCACTCCGGCCGGCGGGGCGGTTTCGCCTTTGCCGTACGTCAAATTGGGTGGATGATGCGCCGGTCGCCGGGGCAGACAGTGGTAAGATGAAGGACGCGATATGAGCGGCGTGAATGAGATCCGGTCGACTTTCCTCGACTATTTCCGCGGAGAAGGCCACGAGGTCGTGCCGTCCAGTCCGCTCGTGCCGCGCAACGATCCGACGCTGATGTTCACCAATGCCGGCATGGTGCAGTTCAAGAACGTCTTCACCGGCCTCGAATCGCGCCCCTATTCCAGGGCCGTTTCCTCGCAGAAATGCGTGCGCGCCGGCGGCAAGCACAACGACCTCGACAATGTCGGCTATACCGCGCGCCACCACACCTTCTTCGAGATGCTCGGCAACTTCTCCTTCGGCGACTATTTCAAGGAGCGCGCGATCGAGCTTGCCTGGAACCTGATCACCAAGGAATTCGGCATCGACAAGAACCGCCTGCTCGTCACCGTCTACCATACGGACGACCAGGCCTTCGACCTGTGGAAGAAGATCGCCGGCTTTTCCGACGACCGCATCATCCGCATTCCGACCAGCGACAATTTCTGGGCGATGGGCGATACCGGCCCCTGCGGTCCCTGTTCGGAAATCTTCTACGACCACGGCGACCATATCTGGGGCGGCCCGCCCGGCTCGCCGGAAGAGGACGGCGACCGTTTCATCGAGATCTGGAACCTCGTCTTCATGCAGTTCGAGCAGATCACGAAGGAAGAACGCGTCGACCTGCCGCGTCCGTCGATCGACACCGGCATGGGCCTCGAGCGCATCGCGGCGCTGCTGCAGGGCAAGCATGACAATTACGATATCGACCTCTTCCGCGCGCTGATCGACGCCTCCGTCGAGGCGACCGGCGTTCCGGCCGAGGGCGAAGCCCGCGCCAGCCACCGCGTCATCGCCGATCACCTGCGCTCCTCCGCCTTCCTGATCGCCGACGGCGTGCTGCCGGCGAAGGACGGCCGCGGCTATGTGCTGCGCCGCATCATGCGCCGCGCCATGCGCCATGCGCAGCTGCTCGGCGCCAAGGATCCGCTGATGTGGAAGCTGCTGCCGACGCTCGTTGGAGAGATGGGCCGCGCCTATCCGGAGCTGCAGCGCGCCGAAGCGCTGATCTCCGAGACGCTGAAGCTGGAGGAAACCCGTTTCCGCACCACGCTGGAACGCGGCCTGAACCTGCTCTCCGACGCGACGTCCACGCTTCACAAGGGCGACATGCTGGACGGCGAGACCGCCTTCAAGCTCTACGACACCTACGGCTTCCCGCTCGACCTGACGCAGGACGCGCTGCGCGCCCGCGAGATCGGTGTCGATCTTTCCGGCTTCACGGACGCCATGGAGCGCCAGAAGGCCGAGGCCCGCTCGCACTGGGCCGGCTCGGGCGACAAGGCGACGGAAACGATCTGGTTCGAGCTGAAGGAGAAGTTCGGCGCGAGCGAATTCCTCGGCTACGATACCGAGACGGCCGAAGGCGTCGTCCAGGCGATCGTTCGCGACGGCAAGGCGGTGGAGACCGCTTCCGCCGGCGAGGTCGTGCAGATCGTCATCAACCAGACGCCGTTCTACGGCGAATCCGGCGGCCAGATGGGCGATACCGGCACGATTTCCGCCGACAATGCCAGGCTCGACGTCTCGGACACGCAGAAGAAGGGCGAAGGCCTCTTCGTGCATGTCGCGACCGTCGCCGAGGGCACGCTGAAGGTCGGCGATGCGGTCGCCCTGACCGTCGACCACGCCCGCCGTTCGCGCCTTCGCGCCAACCATTCCGCCACGCACCTGCTGCACGAGGCGCTGCGCGAGGTGCTCGGCACTCACGTCGCCCAGAAGGGCTCGCTGGTCGCGCCCGAGCGCCTGCGTTTCGACGTGTCGCATCCCAAGCCGATGTCGGCCGAGGAATTGCGAGTCATCGAGGATATGGCGAACGAGATCATCGTGCAGAACGCGCCCGTTACCACCCGCCTCATGACGGTGGACGACGCGATCGCGGAAGGCGCCATGGCGCTCTTCGGCGAGAAGTACGGCGACGAGGTCCGGGTGGTTTCCATGGGCACGGGCGTTCGCGGCGCCAAGGCCAACCGGGCCTATTCGGTCGAACTCTGCGGCGGCACGCATGTTTCCGCGACGGGTGAGATCGGCCTCGTGCGCATCCTCTCCGATAGCGCCGTCGGCTCCGGCGTGCGCCGTCTCGAAGCGCTCACCGGCGAGGCGGCCCGCGCCTATCTCGCCGAGCAGGATGAGCGCGTGAAGGCGCTCGCCAATACGCTCAAGGCCCAGCCGGGCGAGGTGCTCGCCCGCGTCGAGGCGCTGGTGGACGAGCGGCGCAAGCTGGAACGCGAACTGACGGAAGCCAAGAAGAAGCTGGCGCTGTCCGGCGGTTCTGCCGGCGGCGATGACGGCGTGCGCGAGGTGGCCGGCATCAAGTATCTCGGCAAGGCCGTCACCGGCGTCGAGCCGAAGGACCTCAAGAGCCTTGCGGACGAAGGCAAGAAGAGCCTCGGTTCCGGCGTGGTCACCTTCGTCGGCGTCTCGGCCGACGGCAAGGCGAGCGCCGTCGTCGCCGTCACGGACGACCTGACCGGCCGCTTCAGCGCGGTCGATCTGGTGCGCCGCGCTTCCGAAGCGCTCGGTGGCAAGGGCGGCGGCGGCCGTCCCGACATGGCGCAGGCCGGCGGTCCCGATGGCGGCAAGGCGGGCGAGGCCATCGAGGCGGTTGCCGCGGCAATCGCCGGCTGATCGGCGCCTTTCACGATCGATATCGATGACGCGGCGGGCTTGAGGCCCGCCGTTTCGTTTGCGAAGTCTTCAAGCTTTTTGCCTAGCATCGCCCGCGTGCGGAGTGCGTATTTTGCTTGAAGACATCATCAGCATATCAACCTTGATGATCTGTACCTTCCTGTCGACCATGGTCGTCGGGATTTTCATGCTTCAGGTCTGGCTTACCGACCGGCGCCACGCGGCGGCGGGCTACTGGTGCCTTTCCATGTGGGTGGGCTCGCTCTGCACGCTGCTGTTCGCGCTGCGCCCCGCCGGGTTTCCCATGCTGACGGTCGGGTTCGGCAATGCGCTTGCCGCCTTGGCCTATGCCCTGATGTGGAGCGGCTTCCGGGTGTTCGACCGCCGGCCCGTCTATCCGCTGGTCGTCCTGGCCGGCCCGGCCCTCTGGTGCCTCGGCTATCTCTTCGTGCCGCAGATTTCCGGCGACGTGAACAACCGCATCATCCTTTCCTCGGCGATCATCACCACCTATTCGCTCTGGATGGGCGTCGACATCTGGCGCGGGCGCAGCGGCGAGACCCTGCCGACGCGCAGCATGTCCGCCGTCTTCTTCCTCTCGCACGGCGTCATCTATTCCCTGCGCATTCCCATGGCGTTCCTTTCGCCGGCCGCGCTCGGAAGCGGAACGGCCTATTCTGCCTGGTTCGCCGTCTTCTCGCTGGAACTCTTCGCCCATACGATCCTTGCTGCCGTGGCCATGCTGGTGCTCATCAAGGAGCGCGGCGAGGCGCTCTACCGCCAGGCTTCGCGCACCGACGCGCTCACCGGCATCGCCAATCGCGGCTCCTTCCTCGACGATATGCAGGCGCGGCTTGCCGGCAGGGCCGAGGGCACGCTGATGATCTTCGACCTCGACCGGTTCAAGGCGATCAACGACACCTATGGCCATGCCGCCGGCGATGCAGTGCTGAAGCATTTTTCCGCCGGCCTTTCCCATCGGCTGGAAGAGGGCATGCTGTTCAGCCGCTTCGGCGGCGAGGAGTTCGCGCTGTTTGCGCCACGGTACGCCATCGGCCGGGCGGAAGCCTTTGCCGAAGCGCTGCGGCACGAGGTCGCCGCCATGTCCGTCGTCTTCGAGGACCGCGAAATCGGCGTTTCGGTGAGCATCGGCCTTGCCGACGTGGCCACGTTCGGCTCGGATTTCGACCGCCTGCATTCGGCCGCCGACGGCGCGCTCTATGCCGCCAAGGAAGCCGGCCGCAACCGCGTGATGCGGGCGACGCCGGCAACGGCCCTTGCCGGCCTTGCCGAGCGCATGCGTGCGCCGGCCACGCTCGCCACCGGCGTCGCCATCACCGGCTGACACCTGCGATCACGCCCAGCGCGGCCTCGACCGTCGGCGTGAAGGTGAGGCGCGGCGCATGGAGCTCATGGGCTTCCAGCAGTCGCCGCATGTCGGGTTTCAGCCCCGCGATGAAGACGCGCACGCCTGCGCGTTCGGCCTTGCGCACCAGCCCTTCGATGACGCTCGCGGCGGTCGAATCGAGGAGCGGCACGTCGGTGCAGTCGAGCACGAAGTTGCGCCGCTGGTCGGCGATGCGGTCGAGGACCGAGCCGACGCTCGCCGCGGCACCGAAGAAGAAGACGCCGCTGATGCGGTAGATCACCGTGTCCGGGTCGTCCGCCACCACCGGCCGTTCCGGAAGGCCGCTGTCTTCGCCGGCTTCCTCGATGGCGCGAACGAGGCGCGGCACCGTTTCCTCGCGGATATCCACCGCCTTGCCCATGCGGTCGATGAACAGTACGGCGCCCAGCAGGAAGCCGACGACGATGCCCTCCGTCAGGTCGCGGAAGACGACGAGCAGGAAGGTGATGGCCAGCACCGCGGCATCGCCCCGCGAGGAGCGGAAGAGGGCGGCGATCGCCGGGTGCTCCACCATGTTGAAGGAGACGACGGCCAGCACGCCGGCAAGGGCGGCAAGCGGGATGTAGCTTGCCAGCGGTGCGGCGACGAGCATGAAGAGCAGCAGGAAGAGGGCATGCAGCATGCCGGAGACCGGGCTGGTGGCGCCGGAGCGGACATTCGTGGCGGTGCGGGCGATCGTGCCCGTCACGCAGATGCCGCCGAAAAGCGCGGAGCCGACATTGGCGAAGCCCTGCGCCACCAGTTCCATGCTGGAGCGATGCCGCCGTCCGGTCATGCCGTCGGCGACCACCGCCGAAAGCAGCGATTCGATCGCGCCGAGCAGGGCGAAGGCGATCGCATCCGGCAATACGGCGACGATGAGGTCGGGCGAGAAGGAGGGAAGCGCCGGCACGGGCAGGCCGCGCGGAATGCCGCCGAAGCGGGTGCCGATCGTATCGGCGGGAAGCGAGAGGAGGGCGGCTGCGACCGAGGCGACGGCTACGGCGATGAGGAGGTTGGGCCAGGAGGGGCGGAAGCGGCGAAGCAGCAGGATGACCGCGATGGTGAGCCCGGCGACGCCGACGGAGGCCGGGCTAAAGGTCGGCCGGGCGGCCCATAGGGCGGCGAGCTTTTCGAGGATCGGCCCCGGCTCGCGCCCGTCCAGTTTCAGGCCGAACAGCTCGCCGAGCTGGCTGGCGAAGATGATGACGGCGATGCCGGCGGTGAAGCCGACCGTCACCGGATAGGGAATGAACTTTATGTATTTGCCAAGGCGCAGGTAGCCTGCGAGCGCCAGCATGATGCCGGAGAGGAACGTCGCCAGCAGCAGGCCCTCGACGCCGTGGCGCGCGACCGTCGCGGAGACGAGCACGATGAAGGCGCCTGCCGGACCGCCCACCTGGAAGCGGCTGCCGCCGAGCGCGGAAACGAGGAAGCCGCCGATGATGGCGGTGTAGAGGCCGCGGTCCGGCGTGACGCCCGAGGCGATGGCGATCGCCATGGAGAGCGGCAGCGCGACGATGGCCACCGTCAGCCCGGCAAGCGCATCGGTCCGCAACCGCGCCGCGCCATAGCCCTCCGCGAAAACGCTGGCGAGCTTCGGCATCAATGTATCGGTCATGGGAGCCTCGAAAGGCCGGGGAATGGGGGAAATGCGGGCCGGCGAGGGCATCTGGCGCCGAGTCGCCCGTTTTTGCAATGACACAAGGCAAGGCTATGCGAAAATTGCAGGACGGCACAGAAGCGCAGGATTTGTGAAATCGCTCCATGCTTGGTTGAATGCGTTCCGACGGGAGGAAAACGGCATGAGCGAGAACGGGATCTGGGCCGCCTACGAGAAGCGCCTGCTGCGTGTCTCGGCCTATATCTACGAACATCTGGACGAGGAACTCGATCTCGACCGGCTCTCGGAGATCGCCTGCCTTTCCGCCCATCACTGGCATCGTGTCTACCGGGCCGTGCACAACGAGACGCTGGCGACGACCGTGCGCCGGCTGCGGCTGCACCGCGCGGCGGGCGATCTGGTGCGCAGCGAGACCTCCGTCCGGGACATCGCCGTGCGATGGGGCTATCCCAACCTGCAATCCTTCACGCGCACCTTCGCCGCCTTCTACGGCATGCCGCCGGCGCGCTATCGCAAGGAGGGCTCCCACCGCGCCTTCGAAACCGCGCACGACAAGGAAACTCCCGACATGTTCGACGTCACCATCCGCGCCCTGCCCGAGCAGGCGCTGCTCGCCATCCCCCATTCCGGGTCCTATATGGGCATCGGCAAGGCCTTCGAGGCGCTTTACGGCGCGCTCTTCTCCCGCAACATCTTCCGCCCGGACATGCGCATGATCGGCGTCTTTCTCGACGATCCCGATCTGGTGCCGGAGGAAAAGCTCCGTTCCTTCGCCTGCGTCACCGCGGACGGGGACGTGCCCGCCGAGGCGCCGCTGGTGCGGCGCACGCTGGCGGGCGCGACCATGCCGTGCTGCGCCACACGGGGCCTTACGCCAATATGGGCGCGGCCTATCGCTGGCTCTACGGAACATGGCTGCCGGCCTCCGGCCGCTCGATCCGCGACGAGGTGATGTTCGAGGCCTATCTCAACAATCCGCGCGACGTGCCGCCGAACGAGCTCGTGACGGAAGTCTGCCTGCCGCTCCAGCCGGTGGCGTGACCAATGGAAAGGGCGGGTGAAAACCCGTCCTAATCCTTCGCCGCCGCAAGCTGGCGGTGCATTTCCTCGTCGTCTATGGCCGTCGCCCGTTTGCTGGCGGGCCGGTCCTTGAGGCGGTCCCAGTAGGCGGTGAATTCCGCCCGCGGTTCCAGCGTGCCGAATTGCAGCCCCCAGCTTATATGGGCGCCGACATAGACGTCGGCGGCGGTGAATGTGTCGCCGGTGATGTAGGGATGGCGCGTCACGGCGAAGGACAGGGCGTCCATCACCGCGCCGTAGCTGCCGCAGCCGATGCTGCGCTCGCGTTCCTTGGGAACGTTGAGGCCGAAGGCCTTGATCGAGACGGCCATTTCCAGCGGCCCGGCCGCGAAGAACAGCCAGCGGTAATAATCGCCGCGCCTGTCGGTCGGCGGCGCGAGGCCGGCTTGCGGGAATGCGTCGGCCAGATAGGCGCAGATCGCGGCGGCTTCCGTGACGATCGTCTCGCCGTGGCGGATCGTGGGCACCTTGCCCATCGGGTTGATCGCAAGGAATTCCGGCGATTTCATCGAGCCGTCGAAGGTCAGCCATTCCGTGCGGTATGGGGCGCCGACCTCCTCCAGCATCCAGCGCGCAATGCGCGCCCGTGACATGGGATTGGCGTAGAAAACGAGATCCTCGGCCATGCTGTCCTCCTCTGCAGGCGGGAAGGAAGATAAGGCGCAGCGTCATGGCTGCAAGGGGCCGCAAGCGGCGCAAACAAAAAGCCCGGCGCAGGGCCGGGCTTTTCGCGGTGTTTATTTCTGGCTCAGGCGGCCATGGCCTTCTTGAGGTTCTCGTCGATCTTGTCGAGGAAGCCGGTGGTGGAGAGCCACGGCTGGTCGGGACCGATGAGGAGCGCGAGGTCCTTGGTCATGAAGCCGGATTCGACCGTGTCGACGCAAACGCGTTCCAGCGTCTCGGAGAACTTCGCCAGCTCCGCATTGCCGTCCAGCTTGGCGCGGTGGGCAAGGCCACGGGTCCAGGCGAAGATCGAGGCGATGGAGTTGGTCGAGGTTTCCTCGCCCTTCTGGTGCTGGCGGTAGTGGCGCGTCACCGTGCCGTGCGCGGCTTCCGCTTCCACCGTCTTGCCGTCCGGCGTCATCAGCACCGAGGTCATCAGGCCGAGCGAGCCGAAGCCCTGCGCCACGATGTCGGACTGCACGTCGCCGTCATAGTTCTTGCAGGCCCAGACATAGCCGCCGGACCACTTCAGCGCCGAGGCGACCATGTCGTCGATCAGGCGGTGTTCGTACCAGAGCTTGGCTTCCTTGAACTTGTCGGCGAATTCGGCGTCGTACACCTGCTGGAAGATGTCCTTGAAGCGGCCGTCATAGACCTTGAGGATGGTGTTCTTGGTGGAGAGATAGACCGGCACCTTGCGCTGCAGGCCGTAGTTGAACGACGCGCGGGCGAATTCGGTGATCGAATCATCGAGATTGTACATGCCCATGGCGACGCCGGCCGACGGCGCGTCGAAGACGTCGTATTCGTTTTCCTTGCCGTCCTCGCCGACGAACTTCATCGTCAGCTTGCCCTTGCCGGGGAACTTGAAGTCGGTGGCGCGGTACTGGTCGCCGAAGGCGTGGCGGCCGACGATGATCGGCTTGGTCCAGCCGGGAACGAGGCGCGGCACGTTCTTGCAGATGATCGGCTCGCGGAAGATGACGCCGCCGAGGATGTTGCGGATCGTGCCGTTCGGCGACTTCCACATCTTCTTCAGCTTGAATTCCTCGACGCGGGCCTCGTCCGGCGTGATGGTGGCGCACTTGACGCCGACGCCGTGCTTCTTGATGGCGTTGGCCGCGTCGATCGTCACCTGGTCGTTGGTGGCGTCGCGATTCTCCATGCCGAGGTCGTAATATTCAAGGTCCACATCCAGGTAGGGATGGATCAGCTTGTCCTTGATGAACTGCCAGATGATGCGCGTCATCTCGTCGCCGTCGAGTTCGACGACGGGGTTGGCGACCTTGATCTTTGCCATGGGGAGCCTCGTGCTTGTAGGGGCTGGACGCCCCGGATCGTGGACTTGAAAGAACCGCTTGGCCCTATAGCACCCATGACCGGGAAGGCAAAGCCGACCATAGGCTGAGGCAGTTTATTTTCGCGCGGCGGCGGAATAAGTTTCGCCCCAATTCCGTTTCAGGAAGGCTCGCTGAGCGCCCGGACTTCGCCGAGGGCGCTTCGCTGAAGCAGGAAATGGTCGAACTGGCGGAAAGCAACGCCAAGGATGCGGCCGGCGACAATGCCGGCAATGCACAATAGCAGGCCCCGCACTTTTCATTTCCGGCCGATTGTGCCAGTGAGACCCCATCTTTCTAGGGACCTATGGGCATGGCAGGCACGAACAGCGAACGCACGCTGATCGCCGAAGGACCGGCGATCATCCTCGTTCATCCGCAACTCGGCGAGAATATCGGTATGGTGGCGCGCGCCATGGCGAATTTCGGCCTGGCGGAATTGCGCCTCGTCAATCCGCGCGACGGCTGGCCGAGCGAGAAGGCGATCTCCGCCGCCAGCAAGGCCGATCACGTCATCGAGGCGGCGAAGGTCTATCCCTCGCTGGAGGGGGCCATCGCCGATCTCGAATTCGTCTATGCGACGACGGCGCGCGACCGCTACGGCTACAAGGAAGTGCGCTCGCCGGTCGTGGCGGCCAATGACCTGCGCACCCGCTTCCGGGCCGAGCAGAAGACCGGCATCCTCTTCGGCCGCGAGCGCACGGGCCTTACCAACGAGGAGATCGCGCTGGCCGACGAACTGGTGACCTTCCCGGTCAACCCTGCCTTCGCGTCGCTCAACCTCGCCCAGGCCGTTCTCCTGATGAGCTACGAATGGATGAAGAGCGGCCTTGCCTCGGAGAAGACCACGCCGTTCGACGCGCTTCCCCAGCGTCCGGCGAAGAAGGAGGAATTGCAAGGCCTCTTCGACCATGTGGAGGAGACGCTGGATGCGCGCGGCTATTTCCGCCCTGCCGAAAAAAAGCCAAAACTGGTGGAGAACCTGCGCGCGATCCTGACGCGTCCCTCCTTCACCGGCACGGAGATCCAGGTGCTGCGCGGCATCGTCTCCTGCCTCGATCGCTTCACGCGGGAATCGCCCCGGGGGGCGACCAACCCGAACCGCACCCGCAACCGCCGGCCCAAGGTGCCCCGTGATATCGAGTAGCGCAAAGCCCGTCCTCATGTTTGACAGCGGCATCGGCGGCCTCACCGTGCTGCGCGAGGCCCGCGTGCTGATGCCGGAGCGGCATTTCACCTATGTGGCCGACGATGCCGGCTTTCCCTATGGCGGCTGGGAAGAGCCGGCGCTGAAGGCGCATATCATCGATCTCTTCGCGAAGTTGCTGAACGAGCATGACCCGGAAGTCTGCGTCATCGCCTGCAACACGGCCTTCACATTGGTCGGCAGCGACCTTCGCGCCGCCTTTCCGCACATGCCCTTCGTCGGCACCGTGCCGGCCATCAAGCCCGCCGCCGAGCGCACGCGCTCCGGCCAGGTCTCGGTGCTGGCGACGCCCGGCACGGTCAAGCGCGCCTACACGCGCGATCTCATCCAGTCCTTCGCCAGCCAGTGCGACGTGCGCCTTGTCGGCTCGGAAAACCTCGCCCGCATGGCCGAGGCCTATATCCGCGGCGAGACCCTCTCTGACGAGGCCGTGCGCGCCGAAATCATCCCTTGCTTCACCGACGAGATGGGCCGCAAGACCGATATCGTCGTGCTCGCCTGCACGCATTATCCCTTCATGGCGAACCTCTTCCGCAAGCTCGCCCCCTGGCCCGTCGACTGGCTCGACCCCGCCGAGGCTATCGCCCGCCAGGCCCGCCGCCTCGTGCCCCCGCTGGAGACAATCGCCCCCGGCGAGGACATCGCCATCTTCACCTCCGGCCAACCGGATTTCGCCACCTGCCGGCTCATGCAGGGCTTTGGGCTGCGCGTCGTGTGACGCGGCTTTCCTTGTGGGTTTTTCAAAAGCCGGGCGTGACGGGCGGGGATTTCGTGTTAGGGCTTGCCGGTTGCCCGGCAGCGGCCGGGCGAATCGGATTTTTCAGGAACGAGGAACGGGATGAAGGTCGGCATCGACATGGGAACGGTGCAGGGCGGCGCACCGGCCAGGCTCGATATCGAGGAACTGCTGGCGACGCGCCTGCTCGTGCAGGGCAATTCGGGTTCGGGCAAGTCGCATCTGTTGCGCCGCCTGCTCGAACAGTCCGCGCAATGGGTCCAGCAGGTCATCATCGACCCCGAGGGCGATTTCGTCACGCTGTCCGACCGGTTCGGCCATGTGGTGGTCGACGGCGAGCGCACGGAGGCCGAACTCGTCGGCATCGCCACCCGTATCCGCCAGCACCGCGTCTCCTGCGTGCTCTCGCTGGAAGGTCTTGAGGCCGACGAGCAGATGCGGGCGGCCGGCATCTTCCTTAATGCCATGTTCGATGCGGATCGCGATTATTGGTATCCGGTGCTCGTCGTCGTCGACGAGGCGCAGCTTTTTGCGCCCGCCGTCAGCGGCGAGGTCTCGGAAGAGGCGCGCAAGCTGTCGCTCGGTGCGATGACGAACCTGATGTGCCGTGGCCGAAAGCGCGGACTTGCCGGCGTCATCGCCACGCAGCGTCTTGCCAAGCTCGCCAAGAACGTCGCCGCCGAAGCTTCCAACTTCCTGATGGGCCGCACCTTCCTCGACATCGACATGGCGCGCGCCGCCGATCTGCTCGGCCTCGACCGGCGGCAGGCGGAAATGTTCCGCGATCTGCCGCGCGGCTCCTTCGTGGCGCTTGGGCCCGCGCTGTCGCGCCGCCCGCTGCCGGTGACGATCGGCGCAGTGGAGACCTCCGCCCGCTCCACCAGCCCCAAGCTGATGCCGCTGCCGGACGCGCCGCAGGATGTGGAAGACCTGATCTTCACGCCCGATCCGGAGGAATTCACCCGGCCACTCGTGCGCCGCGCGCCGCCCGCGCCGCGCCCGACGACGGATATCCTCGCCGAGCTCTCCCGCGCCCGGCCGGAGCCGGTGCAGGCCGAGGCGAGGGCGCCCGCGCCGGAAATCTCCGCCGAGGAGCGTGAAGGCCTGCTCGACCAGGCGCTCGCCGAAATCCTCGCCAATCCCGAGGCGGCCTTCCGGGCCGATGCGGAACTGTTCCAGGATTTCCTCGTGCGCTGCCGCATCCGCCGCGTGCCCGGCGCGCCGTTGTCCCTGTCGGCCTTCCGCCGCAAGATGGCCGTCGCGCGCTCCGGCGTCGATGCCGAGACGGCGGCGACGGAGATCTGGGCGAGGGCGCTCGACCTTTCCCGCAGCGTCACCGAGGACCTGCAGGGCGTCTTCCTGCTCGTCGCGCAGGCGGCGGTGCGCGGCCTTGCCTGCCCCTCGGACGCGCGGATCGCGCGGGCCTACGGCACGCATTCTGCCCGCCGCGCGCGCCGGCTGCTCGGCTATTTCGAGGAGCAGGGGCTGGTGGTGGTGCACAGCGACCTTGCCGGCCACCGCATCGTCGCCTTCCCGGATCTCGGCTGCGAGACGCTGCCGGGGGACGCCAACGGGCCGGACCTGACCGATTCCCACCGCGACGCGGCGGAATAGTCGGTTTTTCCGGGCTTTGCGCGTTGACATCTTCCTGAAACCCGCCTAATGACCCCGCCAGCGCCGGGCAGCAATGTCCGGTGTTTCATTTGACATGTCCCGTGGATTCTCCGGTCGCGATCGTGAGAAGCCTGTCGGAACCCGAAACGGTTCAGAGGAGGGCGTGTTTCCTTCAGCCGGCCCGGCAACGGGCGGGCCATAACAAGACCTAGAGGAAATGCGATGAGCAAGCGCGCTGCATCCAAGTACAAAATCGACCGCCGCATGGGCGAAAACATCTGGGGCCGTCCGAAGTCCCCGGTCAACCGCCGCGAATACGGCCCGGGCCAGCACGGCCAGCGCCGCAAGTCCAAGCTTTCGGACTTCGGTGTGCAGCTGCGCGCCAAGCAGAAGCTGAAGGGCTACTACGGCGACATCCGCGAGAAGCAGTTCCGCGCGATCTTCGCCGAAGCCGAACGCCGCAAGGGCGACACCCCGGAAAACCTGATCGGCCTGCTCGAATCGCGCCTCGACGCGATCGTCTACCGCGCCAAGTTCGTTCCGACGGTCTTCGCTGCCCGTCAGTTCGTCAACCACGGCCACGTCAAGGTCAACGGCGTCCGCGTCAACATCGGTTCCTACCGCTGCAAGCCGGGCGATGTCATCGAAGTCAAGGAAAAGTCCAAGCAGCTCGTCACGGTTCTCGAATCCGTCGGCCTCGCTGAGCGCGACGTTCCGGACTACATCGAAGCCGACCACAACAAGATGACCGCGACCTTCGTTCGCGTTCCGGTTCTCTCCGACGTTCCGTACGCGGTCGTCATGGAACCGCACCTGGTCGTCGAATTCTACTCGCGTTAATTCGCGAAGACGCCTTGCGCAATTTGGAAAAGCCGCCAAGAGATTGGCGGCTTTTTCTTTTGGGGTACCCGCAATGACGGACTTGCAGGCCATCGTCGAGGAAATCCATGCGAGCCTGTCGCCGCGGCGCGGCGAGGGCAAGGTGGCCGACTATATTCCGCAGCTTGCCCATGTGGACCCGCAGAAATTCGGCATGGCCGTCGTCACGGTCGATGGCGAGACCCATCTGGCGGGCGATGCGGAGGAAGCCTTCTCCATCCAGAGCATTTCCAAGGTGTTCACCCTCACGCTGGCGCTCGGCAAGCATGGCGAGAGTATCTGGAAGCGTGTCGGGCGCGAACCGTCCGGCTCGGCCTTCAACTCCATCGTTCAGCTCGAATATGAGGGCGGCATCCCGCGCAATCCCTTCATCAATGCCGGTGCCATCGCCATCACGGACCTCGTGCTCGCCGGCCACACGCCGAAGGAGGCGATCGGCGAGATCGTGCGCTTCCTGCGTTATCTGGCGGACGAGGACGACATCATCGTCGACCAGGCCGTGGCGCGTTCGGAGCAGGCGACGGGCTTTCGCAATTTTGCGCTCGCCAATTTCCTGCGCTCCTTCGGCAAGCTCGATCATGCCGCCGAACTGGTGCTCGGCGTCTACTTTCATCAATGCGCGCTGGCGATGAGCTGCCGGCAGCTTGCGCGCGCCGGGCTGTTCCTCGCCAATAGCGGCACCAATCCGCTGACCGGCCACCGCGTCGTCTCCCATATGCGGGCGCGGCGCATCAACGCGCTGATGCTGACCTGCGGCCATTATGACGGTTCGGGCGATTTTGCCTATCGCGTCGGCTTGCCGGGCAAGAGCGGCGTCGGCGGCGGCATCCTCGCCGTCGCGCCGGGCAAGGCGTCGGTCGCCGTCTGGTCGCCGGGCCTCAACGAGAACGGCAATTCGCTCATCGGCTCGCTGGCGCTGGAAATGCTGGCGGCGCGCACGGGATGGTCGGTCTTCGGGGCTTGATTGTGCCGGCGGTTCGGGGCATTGCAGGCGCATGACCCTTGCCTTCACCGAGACCGATGACGACACGCAGGACGACGGTCGCCATCCGCTCTTTGCGGATGCGCCTTCCAGCGTCTCGTTCAACAAGCTGCGCAAGCGCCTGCTGCGGCAGGTGCGCCAGGCGATGGACGACTTTTCCATGCTGAAGGGCCAGAAACGCTGGCTCGTCGGCCTCTCCGGCGGCAAGGACAGCTACGGCCTGCTGGCGCTGCTGATGGACCTTCAATGGCGCGGCCTGCTGCCGGTGGAGCTCATCGCCTGCAACCTTGATCAGGGCCAGCCGAACTTTCCCAAGCACATCCTGCCGGATTACCTGAAATCCATCGGCATCAAACACCGCATCGAATATCGCGACACCTATTCCATCGTGAAGGAGAAGGTGCCGTCGGGGGCGACCTATTGCTCGCTGTGCTCGCGGCTTCGGCGCGGCAATCTCTATCGCATTGCCCGGGAGGAGGGCTGCGACGCGCTGGTGCTGGGCCATCACCGGGAGGACATTCTCGAAACCTTCTTCATGAACTTCTTCCACGGCGGGCGGCTTGCCGCCATGCCGCCGAAGCTCCTGAACGACGAGGGCGACCTCATGCTTCTGCGCCCGCTCGCCTATGCGGCGGAGGACGATCTTGCGAAATTCGCCGTCGCCATGAAGTTCCCGATTATTCCCTGCGATCTCTGCGGCTCGCAGGACGGGCTGCAGCGCAACGCGATGAAGGCGATGCTGGCCGATATCGAGACGCGCATGCCGGGCCGCAAGGACGCCATGCTGCGCGCCCTCGGCCATACCAACCCGTCCCATCTTCTCGATACCAAGCTTTTCGATTTCTCCTCCCTCGAAACGGTAAGGCCCCATGACGACGATTGACATCAATGCCCTCGCGCTCGTGCTTGCACAGGCGGCGGAGGCCGAAATCCGCCCGCGCTTTCGCGCGCTTGCCAAGGGCGACATCCGCACCAAGGCGGATGCCAACGACCTTGTGACGGCGGCCGACGAAGCGGCGGAACGCTTCATCAGCCGTGAGGTGAAGGCGCAGTTTCCGGGTGTGCTGTTCGTCGGCGAGGAATCGGTCGCGGCCGATCCGGCGCTCCTGCCGAAACTTGCCGATGCCGAGCTTGCCATCGTCGTCGATCCCATCGACGGCACCTTCAATTTCGCGGCCGGCGTGCCGCTCTTCGGCGTCATGGCGGCGATCGTCTCCGGCGGCGAAACGGTCGGCGGCATCATCTACGATCCGATGGGCGACGATTTCGTGATGGCGGAAAAGGGCGGCGGTGCCTGGCAGACCGGCGATCACCGCCCGGCTGTCAGGCTGAAGACGCGCGGCGCGGCCGCGCTCGAGGACATGACCGGCATGGCCTCCACGAGCTTCCTCGACCGCGAGCGCCGTGCCCGCATTCTGGGCAACCTCGCCAAGGTGGCCTTCGTTTCCAACTACCGTTGCGCCGCGCACGAATACCGCACCTTTGCCGGCGGCAACCTGCACTATCTCATGTACAACAAGCTGATGCCCTGGGATCACCTGGCCGGCACGCTGATCGCCGAGGAAGCCGGTGCCTATGCCGCCCGCTTCGACGGTTCGCGCTACATGCCGCACCATGTCGAAGGTGGCCTGCTGCTGGCGCCGGACAGGGAGAGCTGGGAAATGCTTCGTCGCGACGTCTTCGTCGACTGAGGCCGATCTTCCAATCATGGAAAAAGGCCCGGTTACCAATGGCAACCGGGCCTTTTGCGTTTGTCGTCCTGCTGTTCTCAGACGGCTTTGTTGTGCGGCTGGAAGAGCTTTCCGTGTTCGGCGATCAGCACGAAGACGAGGCCGATGACCGACAGGATGAAGAAGCCCATGACGAGCGGCAGCGCCGTGCCGTCGAACGACTGGCCGATGATGGCGCCGATCACCGTGCCGCCTGCGGTGCCCATGAAGCCGAGCACCGAGGAGGCCGTGCCGGCGACGTGGCCGAGCGGTTCCATGGCGAGCGAATTGAAGTTCGAGCCGATCCAGCCGAACTGGAACATCGACAGCGCGAACAGCACGATGAAGATCGCGAACGGCACGTGGCCGGGCCAGGCGAGCGTCAACACCAGCCACAGGGCGTTGACGGCCATGAAGCCGAGCAGCGCGCCATGCGACAGCCGCCGCATGCCGAACTGGCCGACGAGCCGGGCATTGACGAAGGACGACAGCGCCATGAAGGCGGCGACGCCTGCGAAGGCGACCGGGAACCAGACGCCAAGCCCGTAGATGCCGACATAGATTTGCTGCGCCGAGTTGATGAAGCCGAAGAGCGCCCCGAAGATGAAGGTGCTCGCCAGCGTGTAGCAGAGCGCCACGCGGTCCGTCAGGACGATGCGGAAGCCGGCGAGGACCGAGCGCACCGTGAAGGGGCGCACGTCGTCGGGATGCAGCGTCTCGGGCAGGCGGAAATACATCCAGGCCCAGATGGCGGCCGCCATGACCGCCATGAAGACGAAGATCAGGTGCCAGTCGCCGAACAGCATGACGACCTGCCCGGTGCCCGGCGCCATGACGGGCACGACCATGAACACCATCATGATCAGCGACATGACTTCCGCCATCGCACGCCCGCCGAAAATGTCGCGGACGATCGAGACGGTGATGACGCGCATGGCGGCCGAGCCGATGCCCTGGATGAAGCGCACCGCCAGCAGGGCGGCGAAGCTCGGCACGAGAATCGCGGCCAGCGACGACACGATGTAGATGCCGAGCCCGACAAACATGGGAATGCGCCGGCCGAACCGGTCGGAGACCGGGCCGTAGAGCAACTGCGCGAAGGCAAAGCCGATCAGATAGGCCGAGATGACATATTGCCGGTGGTTCTCGTTCTCGACGCCGAGGCTCGCGCCGATCTCCTGGAGGCCGGGCAGCATGATGTCGATGGCGAGCGCGTTGAGCGCCATCAGGAGCGCCATGAGCGCAATGAATTCTATCTTGCCCATGCCTTTGAGGCGCTGGGCCGATTCGGGGGAAAGTCCAGACATATCAATTAAATCCATGAAAGAGATAAGGCGCCGCTGTTATGCGGCGCCTTTGAAAAAGCTTGCCGGCCGGAAGACCGTGAAGCGTCAGGCAGCGCCCTTGATCGAAATACCGAGCCCCTGAAGGTGGGACTGCAACTCGCCGGACTGGAACATCTCGCGCACGATGTCGCAACCGCCGATGAATTCACCCTTCACATAAAGCTGCGGGATGGTCGGCCAGTTGGAATAGTCCTTGATGCCCTGGCGGATGTCGGCGTCGGCGAGCACGTTGATGCCCTTGTAGTCCACACCCACATAGTCGAGGATCTGCACGACCTGACCGGAGAACCCACACTGCGGGAATTCCGGCGTGCCCTTCAGGAAGAGGACGACGTCGTTGGTCTTCACTTCGTTTTCGATGAAATCGTGGATGCCACTCATTGCAGTATTCCCTAGCAAATCGGCTTCAAGGGCCGATGCGATGAACAGTTCGCCCTAGATAACAACCTCGGGTGACAAATGCCAGAAGGTCTCCGGAAAAAATGCAAGGGGGTGCCTTACGATTTCGGAGGTGTTGCGCGTTCGCCGCCCTCAGCGGCTGCGCTGGCGGCTGCGGTTTGCCGCGGTGCGCCGGCGGCTCACCTGCTTGCGCGGGCGCTTGGCCGTCTTCCTTGCCGGCTTCAGCGCGGCCTCGATAATATCGCCAAGGATGCCACCGGACGCCTTCTTGCGCGTCGTGGTCTTGCGGCGCGTGCGCCTTGTGGTCTTGCGCACGCCGGTCTTCTTCAGCACCTCCTTGAGGGCTGCGTCGACCACGCCGGAGACGAGTTCATCGAGGAGGCCGGCCATCCCGAATCAATCCGGGATGGAGGTCTGGAGGGCGAGCGCGTGCAGCACGCCGCCCATATTGCCCTTCAGCGCGTCATAGACCATCTGGTGCTGCTGCACGCGGGTCTTGCCGCGGAAGGCTTCCGCGACGACCTCGGCCGCATAGTGGTCGCCGTCACCGGCAAGATCGCGGATGACCACCTTCGCTCCGGGAATGCCGGACTTGATCAGGTCTTCGATATCGCCTGGTGCCATAGCCATTGAACTGCTCCCTTATCGTTATTCCGCGGCGGCAGCGGCGTTGCCGTTGCCATCCATGAAGTCAGGGAACCACGATTCATGGGTGCTGCGCAATTGCTCAATCGGCAGCGACAGCAGGCCATCCACGGCCAAGGCGTCACCGCCGACCGTGCCGAGGCGGCGGAACGGGATGCCCGCGCCTTCCGCATTGGCGGAGATGAAGTTCGCGAGATCCGCCGGAACGGCGATCACGTAGCGGGCCTGGTCTTCGCCGAAGAGCAGCGCATGGGCCGGTCCGTTCGCCTCGGAGAGGTCGATCCGGGCACCCTTGCCGGATGCCATCGCCATTTCGGCAAGCGCGACGACGAGGCCGCCCGAGGAAATGTCGTGGCAGGCCGTGACCTGGCCGTTGCGGATGGCCGAGCGGACGAAATCGCCGTTGCGGCGTTCGGCATGGAGATCGACCTCCGGTGCCGGGCCATCGATCTTGCCGACGACGTCGCGCAGGTAGACGGACTGGCCGAGATGGCTGCCGTCGACGCCGATGAGAAGGAGGTGGTCGCCGTCCTTCGCGCCGCCGATCTTCGCCATGGTGGACCAGTCGGGCAGGAGGCCGACGCCGGCGATGGTCGGGGTCGGCAGGATGGCGATGCCGTTGGTCTCGTTGTAGAGCGAGACGTTGCCGGAGACGATCGGGAAGTCGAGCGCGCGGCAGGCTTCGCCGATACCCTGGATCGCCTTGACGAACTGGCCCATGATCTCCGGCTTTTCCGGGTTGCCGAAGTTCAGGTTGTCGGTGGAGGCGAGCGGCTCGGCGCCAGTTGCGGTGATGTTGCGCCAGCATTCGGCGACGGCCTGCTTGCCGCCCTCGAACGGATCAGCCTCGACATAGCGCGGCGTGACGTCCGAGGAGAAGGCGAGCGCCTTGGTGGCATGGCCCTCGACGCGCACGACGCCGGCATCGCCGCCGGGGATCTGCAGCGAATTGCCCTGGATGAGCGTGTCGTACTGCTCGTAGACCCAGCGGCGGCTCGACTGGTTCGGCGAACCGACGAGCTTCAGCACGGCCTCGCCATAATTGGCCGGTTCGGCCACGAGGTTCGCCGGCAGCGGCGCGGGCTTGCCGGGCTCGCGCCAGGGGCGGTCGTATTCCGGTGCTTCGTCGCCGAGCTGCTTGATCGGCAGGTTCGCGACTTCCTCGCCCTGGTGCAGAATGCGGAAGCGCAGGTCGTCCGTCGTGTAGCCGACGATCGCGAAGTCGAGGCCCCACTTGACGAAGATCGCCTTGGCGACCTCTTCCTTGGCGGGCTCAAGAACCATGAGCATGCGCTCCTGGCTTTCCGACAGCATCATCTCGTAGGCGGTCATCTGCTCTTCGCGAACCGGAACCAGATCGAGGTTCAGCTCGATGCCGAGGTCGCCCTTGGCGCCCATCTCGACGGCCGAGCAGGTGAGGCCGGCGGCACCCATGTCCTGGATGGCGATGACGGCGCCGGTCTGCATCAGTTCGAGGCAGGCCTCCAGCAGGCACTTTTCGGTGAAGGGGTCGCCGACCTGCACGGTCGGACGCTTCTCCTCGATGGATTCGTCGAATTCTGCCGAGGCCATGGTCGCGCCGCCGACGCCGTCACGGCCCGTCTTGGCGCCAAGATAGACGACCGGCAGGCCGACGCCCTTGGCTTCGGACAGGAAGATCGCGTTGGACTTGGCAAGGCCGGCCGCAAAAGCGTTGACGAGGATGTTGCCGTTGTAGCGCTCGTCGAACTCGACTTCGCCGCCGACGGTCGGCACGCCGAAGGAGTTGCCGTAGCCGCCGACGCCGGCGACGACGCCCGAGACGAGGTGGCGGGTCTTCGGATGGTCGGGCGCGCCGAAGCGCAGCGCGTTCATCGCCGCGACCGGGCGGGCGCCCATGGTGAAGACGTCACGCAGGATGCCGCCGACGCCCGTCGCCGCGCCCTGGTAGGGCTCGATATAGGACGGGTGGTTGTGGCTCTCCATCTTGAAGACGACGCAGTCGCCGTCGTCGATGTCGACCACGCCGGCATTTTCGCCCGGGCCCTGGATGACGCGCGGTCCCTTGGTCGGCAGCGTGCGCAGCCAGCGCTTGGAGGACTTGTACGAGCAGTGCTCGTTCCACATGGCCGAGAAGATGCCAAGTTCGGTGAAGGTCGGCTCGCGGCCGATCAGCGAGAGGATGCGGTCGTATTCATCCGGCTTCAGCCCGTGGGCGGCAATCAGCTCCGGGGTGATCGGGCGGGTGTTCGAAATGGTCATCGTCGCTCGTCTTGTCGTGGAGGGCAGGATTGCCGTCTCTTTAGCCTATGCTGCCCTGCAGCGCGACAGGAAAATGACCGCCAGCCACAGCAGAACGGGGCTTTCAGGCCGGGCTGTCATAGCCCGTCGGGCCGTGCTCCAGCAGGCGGCGCAGCCGCGTCAGTCCGCTCACCACCTCATCGCGGCTCTCCGGCGAGGAGAGGCCGATGCGCACCCGGTGAAAGGTCTTTTCCGAACGACCGGCCTTGAACTCGTCCTCGTCGTCGATGAGGATATCCTCCGCGAATGCGGCTTGGCGGAACGTGCCGGAAAGCCAGGGATCGGGCAGCTTCAGCCAGAGGAAGGGCACGCGCGGATGCGAATTGAAATCGAGCCCGGCGAAGATTTTCCGTGCATGAGCCTCGCGCGCGCTCACTTCCTCGGAAACCTTGGCGCGGATCGCATCCGCGGTGCCTGACAGGACGAGCCGTGCGCCGACTTCCGCCAGCAGATAGGGCAGGCCGCCGCTGACCATCTTGTGGGCGATGCGCACGCGCTGGGCAAGGTGCGGCGGGCAGGCGATCCAGCCGCCGCGCACGCCGGCCGCGACGCTCTTCGACAGGCCCCCGACGAGGAAGGTGCGGTCGGGTGCGATTTCGGCGAGCAGCGGAATGCCCGTCTCCATCGTGCGGCCGTAGAGATTGTCCTCGATCAGGAAGACATTGTGCCGCCTGGCGATAGCGGCAATCGCCCGGCGCCGCTCTTCCGGCATGATGGAGAGCGTCGGGTTCTGGCCCGATGTCATCAGGAAGGCGAGCTTGGGATGCTGCTGCACGCAGACCCGCTCGAAATCCTCGGGGATGACGCCGTCGGCATCCGATTCGACGAGCATCGTCTGGCGGCCGATGAGCGTGGTGCCGCGGCTGACCTGCGAATAGGTGACATGCTCGAAGACGATACGGTCGCCGGGCGACGTGATCACCGAGACAGCTGCGATAACGGCTGCATGGGCACCGAGCGTCGGCACGATGCTTTCGAGGGCAGGGTGCCAATCGCCCCGTCCCAGCCAGCGGCGGCCGGCTTCCAGCCATTGCGGCGGGAAGTTGCGGGTGTAGCTGGCGATCTCGTTCGGCTGCTCGCGGCAGAGCGCGGAGAGGATATCGGTGATGGCCATCGACTGGCCGACATCGGTCGCGGCCGTCGTGTCGAAGCGCAGTTTGCCGGGCGGGGCATGGGCGGCGCGCGTGCCGACCAGCCGGGCGCTGACGGGATCGATGGAGGCGGTGTGCTCGCCCTCCGGAGGCGACCCCAGCACATAGGTGCCACGGCCGACCTCGCCGCTGACGAGGCCGCGTTCGCGCACCATCGTATAGGCACGGCTGATCGTGCCGATCGTCACCCCGACATCGTAGGCGAGGTTGCGTTGCGGCGGCAGCTTGCTGCCGGCGGCAAGCGCCCCCGTATTGATCGCCTGCTCGATCTGGTCGGCAATGCGGACATAAAGCGGGCCATCGGAGGCCTGTAGATTTGGAAGCCAATTTGTCATGGTGGCAATTCTTATATTGCACCGTTTTGAGAGTCAATTATTCCCTGAATGCACCGATTGTCACGCTCCCAGTGACATTTCAGGAGAAGAGATCATGGCAATTGATACAATATTCCCACCCGTCGCGTCGAAAGGCTCCTCAAGCCTGAAGACGAGTTTTCAGCGCGGTTGGCGCGCCTGCCGCGCCTGGTATGTCAAGCGGCGGACTCGCTATTGCCTGCTGGACCTTACGGAAGAGCAGCTTCAGGATATCGGCATCAGCCGCGACGAAGCGCGGCGGGAAGCCGGAAAATCGTTCTATTGGGACATGAACGCCTGAAGCGTCCTAGCAGCCCTTGCCGCCTGCGGCCCAGCGCTTGACGTCGGTCGTAATGCGCGCACCGACCGGTTCGCTCATCATCGGGCCGAATGCGTCGAGCCTGGCCGGGCTGCCTTCCGCCTGCACGACGAGCAGCGGGCGCGATTCCGGCGAATTGCGGTGCACGACGAGGATGCGCGGCCTGCCGGAGAAGGAGTTCAGTTCCGGTGCGAGGCGATAGGCCTTGAAGGCCGCGTCGCCCGACTTGAACCAGCAACTGTTCGCGCCGAGCGCGATGCGTTCCATGGTGGGCAGGGCGCCGTTGTTGGCCTTCGGTGCGGGCGTCTTCGTCTGGCACCCGGCAAGAGCCGCAGCGGCAGCCAGCGGCAGAAGGAGCTTGGCGGAGAAAAGAGGGCGCATGGAAAGCCTTTCGATGGCGGACATGCGCCCTTGATAACAAGGCCGGGTTAAGCAGCGATTACGTCGAGCACAGAGGCGAACAGACCTCGACCGTCCGAACCGCCATGGGCGGCCTCAATGAGGTTTTCCGGGTGCGGCATCAGGCCGAGTACGTTGCCTCGGGTGTTGATCACGCCGGCAATGTCGTTGATCGAGCCGTTCGGGTTGGTTCCTTCGGCATAGCGGAACACGACCTGGCCGTTGCCTTCAATCGACGCCAGCGTCTCGGTATCGGCGAAGAAATTGCCGTCATGATGGGCGACCGGGCAGCGGATGATCTGGCCCTTGTCGTAGGCGCGGGTGAAGTCCGTTTCGGCATTCGCCACTTCGAGCTTCACTTCGCGGCAAACGAATTTCAGCGAGGCATTGCGCATCAGCGCGCCCGGCAGCAGGCCTGCTTCGAGCAGGATCTGGAAGCCGTTGCATACGCCCAGCACCTTCACGCCGGCCTCGGCCTTCGCCTTGATCGCCTGCATGACCGGCATGCGGGCGGCGATGGCGCCGCAGCGCAGGTAATCGCCGTAGGAGAAGCCGCCGGGAATGACGATCAGATCGACATCCGGCAAATCCGTTTCCGTCTGCCAGACGGTGACCGGCGCCTGGCCGGAAATCTTGGTCAGCGCCGCGATCATGTCGCGGTCGCGGTTGAGGCCTGGAAGCTGGACGACGGCGGACTTCATGGGTGTGGTTCAAACCTTGCCTGGGCCTCGGCGAGTTCACGCAGTTCGAGGCGGTTTTCGATACGGTCGAGACGCTGGTCCACGCGGTCCAGGCGCGAATAGATGTGATGAACGTCCTGCTGAACCGTCACGATCGCTCCGCGCATCGTGATCATCTCGCTACGAAGATCGGAAAGCCCCGTGTCCAGCTTATCCATTCTGGCGTGGATGCTTCTCAGCACTTCATAGAGCAGTTCGTTCGTCACTTCTGCCATTGTTCATCTCCCTCAACCATCAGGCGAGGGCGATAGTATAATTCTCGATTACCGTGTTGGCCAGCAGCTTCTCGCACATGGCCTTGAGGTCGGCTTCGGCCTTGGCGCGGTCGGCGGTCTGAACTTCGAGGTCGAAGACCTTGCCCTGGCGGACCTGGCCGACGCCGTCGAAGCCGAGGCTGCCGAGGGCGCCTTCGATGGCCTTGCCCTGCGGGTCGAGAACACCGTTCTTGAGCGTAACCGTTACGCGTGCCTTGATCATGTCTTTGCGTTCCATCCTTGGGGAGCGTGTTACTTCACCAGAACCGGGCCGGTGCCGCGCACGGGCTCGTTCTCGTTGATGATGCCGAGGCGGCGGGCCACTTCCTGGTAGGCTTCCACGAGGCCGCCCATGTCGCGGCGGAAGCGGTCCTTGTCCATCTTTTCCTGGGTGGCGATGTCCCAGAGGCGGCAGCTATCGGGCGAGATCTCGTCGGCGATGATGATGCGCATCATGTCGCCTTCGTAGAGGCGGCCGCATTCGATCTTGAAATCGACGAGCTGGATGCCGACGCCGAGGAAGAGGCCGGAGAGGAAGTCGTTGACGCGAATGGCGAGCGCCATGATGTCGTCGAGTTCCTGCGGGCTTGCCCAGCCGAAGGCCGTGATGTGCTCTTCGGAGACCATCGGGTCTTCCAGCGCATCGGCCTTGAAATAGAATTCGATGATCGAGCGCGGCAGCACGGTGCCTTCCTCGATGCCGAGGCGCTTGGAAAGCGAGCCGGCGGCGACGTTGCGCACGACCACTTCGAGCGGGATGATCTCGACTTCCTTGATCAGCTGCTCGCGCATGTTGAGGCGGCGGATGAAATGGGTCGGGATGCCCATCTTGTTGAGCTGCGTGAAGATGTATTCGGAAATCCGGTTGTTGAGCACACCTTTCCCGTCGATGACATCGTGTTTCTTCTTGTTGAAGGCGGTGGCATCGTCCTTGAAGAACTGGATCAGCGTGCCCGGCTCGGGACCCTCATAGAGAATCTTGGCCTTGCCTTCGTAGATACGGCGGCGACGGTTCATGGGTTTTTCTCTTTGTTGGCGCGCTTGGGTCGCGCAGGTGTCGTTCGTTTCCGGCTCCCATAAACGAAATGCCGCAGTTTAACAATCGGCGTCTCTGCCGATCCCCCGATTTCCGGCCTTTCCGGCACGAGGCTGCCGCTCACAAAAGTTCGCATTGCACTTTTGCCCTTGTTTTGATTTATGGGCTTTGAACCCCAATGGGAAAGAGAATCTACGGGAGCCATACATGAGCAGCATGCAGGATCGGGAAAAGGCTTTCGAGGCCAAGTTCGCGCTGGACGAGGAGCTGCGCTTCAAGGCCGAGGCACGCCGCAACAAGCTGGTCGGCCTTTGGGCTGCCGGCCTGCTCGGCAAGACCGGCGCGGATGCGGAAGCATATGCCAAGGACGTCGTCGCCGCCGATTTCGAGGAAGTCGGCCATGAGGACGTCGTGCGCAAGGTCAAGACGGATTTCGACGCTGCCGGCGTTGCCCGCACCGAGGACGAAATCCGCGTGCAGATGATCGAGCTTCTGGCGGTCGCCATTTCGCAGCTCGAAGCCAACTGACCAACGCCGAACAATGTACATTCGAGAGCCGTCCGGTCCTGCCGGGCGGCTTTTTCGCGCCTAGCGGCTGATGGCGCGGCGAATGTCGTTCTGCAGGTCGCGCGCCGTGCCGCCATGCGCACGCCATTCCTGGCGCTCGATGAAACCAGGTATCGCGGCGGCCGGCATCGGGCGGGCGAGTGCATAGCCCTGGAGGATGTCGCAGCCGAGGTCGCGCATGATGGCGACATGGGCGGGGGTCTCGACACCTTCGGCGACCACCTCGATGTTCAGCGAACGGCCGATCTCCACGATGGTGCCGACCAGCTTGCGCTGCCCCGGCGAGCGGCTGACGGGTTTGACCAATTGCCGGTCGATCTTCAGCCGGCGCGGGCTGAGCTTCATCAGACTGACGATCGAGGCATGGCCAGTGCCGAAATCGTCGATTTCGATGTCGATGCCGAGCTTGCGCATTTCGGCGAGGTTTTCCAGGACCGTGCGGTCGCAATCGTCGAGGAATATCGATTCCAGCAGCTCGAAGGAGAGCGATCCGGGGGCGATGCCCAGCGTGCGCAGCGAATGGGCGAGTTCCGGATCGTGCAGGCGCTTGGAGGAGATGTTGGCCGAGATCTTGCCGATGCCAAGCCCGGACTTTTGCCATCCGGCAAAGTCGGCAAGCGAGCGTTCCAGCACGATCCGGTCGATCATCGCCACGCAATCGAGGTCCTCGGCGATCTTGAGAAAGGTATCCGGCGTCAGGATGCCGCGTGTCGGATGATCGCAGCGCGCCAGCGTCTCGACGCCGACCATGTCGAGGCTGCGGGCGCAGAACTGCGGCTGATACCAGGGCAGGAAGCGGCGCTGCTCGATGCCGGAAAGAATGTCGTCGGCGGTCTGCTTGTTGACGATGATCTGCGCCTGGAAGTCGCTGGTGAAGAATTCATGCCGGCTGCGGCCGCGGTTCTTGGCGCGGTAGAGCGCAAGGTCGGCATTGACGAGAAGCTGCTTGGCATCGATCGCCGCGCCCGACTGGCTGGCGATCCCGACGCTCGCGCCGAAGCGGCAGATATGGCCGTTGAAGGTGACCGGCTTGCGCATCGCCGTCACGATCGCCTCGGCAAGGGCCGAGAGGTTGCGGCCGCCGGCCCCGGTGGAAAGGAAGACGAACTCGTCGCCGCCGATGCGGGCGACGAAATCGGACGGTCCCTTGAGCTCGCCGAGGATGCGTGCGGCATGCACCAGCATCTGGTCGCCGGCAAGGTGGCCCAGCGTGTCGTTGATCTCCTTGAAGCGGTCGAGATCAATATGCAGCACGGCGAGGCGGCTGCCGGCCTGCTGCGCCGTTTGCGCCGCCTCCTCGATCGTCGCGTCGAGATAGCGGCGGTTCGGCAGGCCGGTCAGGTGGTCGTGCAGGGCGGTGTATTCGATGCGCGCCCTTGCTGCCTCCAGCTCGTCGTTGCGCGCTTCGGCAAGGTCCCTGGCGTGCTTCAGTTCTTCCTGCAATTGCACGTCGTCGGTCACGTCCCAGTTCGCGCCGACGAGATGGGGAATGCCTGTCGTATCGACATAGGGAGCAGCGCGGCCGCGGATGTGGCGGATCTCGCCGTCGCCGCGAATGATGCGGAACTCGTTGGCGAAGTCCCGGCTACGGAAGATGCCGTCGCTGACCTTCGCCGCGGCCTTCCGCCTGTCTTCCGGATGCAGCGCCCGCTCCCATGTCGTGCTGTCCGGTTCCTCGGTGAGGCCGTACATTTCCACCATGCGGTCGTCCCAACGCACGTCGCTGGTGCGCAGGTTGACGTCGAAGACGCCGATTTGCGAGACGTCGAGCGCCAGTTCCAGCCGGCGGGACATCTGCGCGAGGCGTTCCTCCGCCTCCTTGCGCTCGGTGATGTCGGTATCCGTGCCGGCGATGCGGCTTGGCTTGCCGTCGGGCCCATATTCCACGACCGCGCCGCGGCTTTCGATCCAGACCCAGTGTCCGTCCCTGTGCCGTTCGCGATAGCTGAAGACGCTGAACGGCGCTTCGCCGCTTTCCTGCCGCGCGATCTGGGCAAGCACATGGCTGCGGTCGTCCGGATGCACCGTCTGGATCCACGCGTCGAGCGAAGCCTCGATCGGGTCGTCCGGCTGCAGGCCGCGGATGGTGCGCCACTGACGGGAGTAAAAGAGGTCGCCATGCGCGAAGTCGTGGTCCCAGACACCCTGGCCGGCGGATTCCAGCGCATGGTTCCAGCGGCTTTCCCGCTCCGCCAGTTCCAGCGTGTTGCGCTTGCGCTCGTCGATATCGATCGCTTGTACGATCAAAGCGGGGGTGCCGCGCTCGTCCGGCAGGGCCGGCGGCTCGATGAACGAGGCGAGAACCCAGAATTCAACGCCGTCCGGCCGCTGGAAGCGGATTTCCCAGGGAGCCTGCTCCGACAGGCGCGCGCGCAAGGCGACGGCGAGGACGGGGCGATCCTTGGTAGAGACACAGGCCTCGAAGGAGGGGAGTTGCGAAAGCGAGGAAACGCCGAACGATTTCAGAAAGACGGCATTGGCATCGACGATGCGCCCATCAGCGTCAAGCGCGGCGAAGCCGAAGCCGGAGCGCGCGAAAAGGCGGCGATAGAACGGTTCGCGGCCCGCTTCTCGCACGGCAATGGAGGTCGAACCGGGTGGTTTGGCCATGAAACGCGGCGCCTGCAATGAACTCAACAGCCGTAGCGTGCAGGATTTCTATGAAATTCCTCTTAATGACGAAATCCGGATGTTCAGGCGGGCGCCTTGAGCTTGCCGAGGAACTGGGCGAACACCATCGTTCCCTCGGGCCAGGGGCCATGGCCGGATTCGGCGTTGATATGCCCGGCCTCGCCGGCATCGAGCATCAGCGATCCCCAGGCGGCGGCAACGTCGTCCGCATGCTCGTAGGTCCCGAACGGATCGTTGCGGCTGGCGACAACGATGGACGGGAAGGGCAGCGGATCGCGCGGATAGGGACCGAAGGTCATGAAGTGCTTCGGGCGAATCTCCGGGTTGGCGACATCGGGCGGGGCGACGAGGAAGGCGCCGACGACCTTTTTGCCGAGATGCGGGACGGCGTGGATGGCCGCCGTCACGCCGAGCGAATGGGCGACGAGCACGACCGGCTTGCTTGCCGCCGCCACCTCCTCGATCACGCGCTGCACCCAGTCTTCCCGTACGGGCTTGGCCCATTCCGCCTGTTCCACGCGGCGGGCCGAGGCGAGCTTGGATTGCCAGCGGCTCTGCCAATGGTCCGGGCCGGAATTGGTGTAGCCGGGTACGATGAGGATTTCTGCTTCTGACGCTTTCATGCGGCGGCATGTGCGTTCACGAAGTGCTGAAGTCAAGAGGGCGGGACAAATCGCCCCGTCGGGTGTATGCTTCGGCGTCTCAATGCCTATCGCGGGCTGCCGTGGTGGCGGACGATTGCCCTCCACGCGCTGCCGTGACGGTTCCAAGCCGGCAAGGAGGAAGCATCATGGCGACGTTTCATGTAATGGCAGGCCCCAATGACATGGTGGCCCATCCGGCGATCCGACGGATCGGGATGTCCGATGTCTGGGATGCGCTCGCGCGCGGCTTCGACGATTTTCGTGCGAAACCGTCCCATTACGTCTTCCTGAGCCTGATCTATCCGATCTGCGGGGCGGTGCTCGTCACTTGGAGTTCCGGCGCCAACATGCTGCCGCTGATCTTTCCGCTGATTGCGGGTTTCGCGCTGCTGGGCCCGTTCTTCGCGCTCGGCCTCTATGAAATCAGCCGCCGGCGCGAGCGCGGCATGGATACGTCCTGGCGTCACGCGCTGGAAGTGCGCCACTCGCCCGCACTGCCCTCAATCCTCGCCGTCGGCGCCATGCTGATGGTGCTGTTCGTGGCATGGCTCGTCTTCGCGCAGATGCTCTACACCAGCCTCTTCGGACCGGAACCGCCGCAGTCGATGGCGCTTTTCCTCGCTTCGGTCTTCGGTTCGGAGGAAGGGCTCCTGCTGATGCTGGCGGGCAATGCCATCGGCTTCTGCTTCGCCCTCGTCGTGCTGGCGACGACCGTCATCGCCTTTCCGATGATGCTCGACCGGGATGTCGGGGCCGTTGCCGCCATCGAAACGTCGTTGCGCGCCACGCTGGTCAATCCGGTGCCGATCGCCTGCTGGGGCCTCATCGTCGCGGCCCTGCTCATCGTCGGCACGATCCCGATCTTCGTCGGCCTTGCCGTGATCATGCCGATCCTCGGCCATGCCACCTGGCATCTCTATCGCAAGATCGTCGTCGACGAAGCGCGATAGCCAAGTTCCGCGGGCGGTGCCGCGCCAGGAGGAGAGTGCAAGACCGCCCGCCAGAGGGGAGCGATGGCGCCATTGGCGCCATCGCCGCCTTTGATTTCCGGTCTTGCGTCAGACGGTGCCGAAGACGCGGCGGAAGATCGTATCGACGTGCTTGGTGTGATAGCCGAGGTCGAACTTTTCGCGGATCTGCTCTTCGGAAAGGGCAGCGCGCACTTCGCCGTCCGCCAGCAGCTCTTCCAGGAAGTCCTTGCCCTGTTCCCAGACCTTCATGGCATTGCGCTGCACGAGGCGGTAGGCATCCTCGCGCGACACGCCGGCTTGCGTAAGAGCAAGCAGGACGCGCTGCGAGTGAACAAGTCCGCGGAACTTGTTCATATTCTTCAGCATGTTCTCCGGATAGATCACCAGCTTCTCGATGACGCCGGCAAGGCGGTTCAGTGCGAAGTCGAGGGTGATCGTCGTGTCCGGGCCGATGCCGCGCTCGACGCTGGAATGGGAAATGTCGCGCTCGTGCCAGAGCGCCACGTTCTCCATGGCGGGCGTGACGGCCATGCGCACGAGGCGGGCAAGGCCGGTCAGGTTCTCCGTCAGCACCGGGTTGCGCTTGTGCGGCATGGCGGAGGAGCCCTTCTGGCCGGGCGAGAAGAACTCTTCCGCTTCCAGGACTTCCGTGCGCTGCATATGGCGGATTTCGATCGCGACGTTCTCGATGGACGAGGCGATGACGCCGAGGGTCGCGAAGAACATCGCATGGCGGTCGCGCGGGATGACCTGCGTGGAGACGGGCTCGGGTACGAGGCCGAGCTTGGCGCAGACATGCTCTTCCACGCGCGGGTCGATATTGGCGAAGGTGCCGACGGCGCCGGAGATCGCACCGGTGGCGATTTCCGCGCGGGCGGCCACGAGGCGGGCGCGGCCCCGGTCCATCTCGGCGTAGAAGCGGGCGAGCGTCAGGCCCATCGTCGTCGGCTCGGCATGGATGCCGTGGCTGCGGCCGATGCGGATGGTGTCCTTATGCTCGAAGGCGCGGGCCTTGAGCGCAGCCAGCACGCGGTCCATGCCGGCGAGGAGAATATCGGCGGCGCGCACGAGCTGGATGTTGAAGGTCGTGTCGAGCACGTCCGACGAGGTCATGCCCTGGTGCACGAAGCGGCTGTCCGGGCCGACGAATTCGGCAAGATGCGTCAGGAAGGCGATGACGTCGTGCTTGGTGACGGCTTCGATCTCGTCGATGCGGGCGACGTCGAACTCGGCCTTGCCGCCCTTTTCCCAGATCGTCTCGGCGGCCGATTTCGGGATGACGCCGAGATCCGCCAGCGCGTCGCAGGCATGCGCCTCGATCTCGAACCAGATGCGGAACTTCGTTTCAGGCGACCAGATCGCGACCATGTCCGGTCGGGAATAGCGAGGGATCATCGGCTCTAGACTTTCTCTGGGAGGTGGGAATTGCCGCCGCTTTAGCAAAGATGGCCGGCAAGCTCAACGCATCATGGGCCGCGACAGCCACAGGCTGGCCCCGGCAAGCACCGGCAGGCCGACCGGCAGGTAGAGCCCGAGGCCCATGACGAGGAACTGGTAGGTGGCGCCGGCCGAGGTGAAGAGGAACTGCAGGAACCAGGTACGCGTGCCGAACGGCTGGTGCCACTGCGCATAGAACAGCCGGTAGTCCATGGCGAAGACGAAGGCCGTCATGGCGACCGTGCCGAGGCTCAACAGCGCGAAATGGGCGGCAAAGCGCGCCTCGGCGCTGCGGCGGCGCGAGAGCAGGCGCGCGATCGGCAGAACGCAGAGCCAGGCGAGAAACCCGCCGGCAAAATAGATGACGAGGATCTTTTCCAGATGGAAGGATTGCCAGCGGCCCTGCATCACGAGCGAGAAGAAGGCGCAGGCCGCCATGAGCAGGCCCCAGGCGGCCGCGCCGCCAAGGAGGAGCGGCAGGTGCGGGACGATCGGTGCGGGCCCGTCACGAAAGGCCCCGTTGCCTTGCGCTGCTGCGATGGCCCTGTTCAAGGCCGGAAGGGCACGGCGATCCAGCGACCGTCGGCACCCTCGAAGCCGAAGCTACGCACCAGCACGAGCGCGACATGAACAGGATCGGCGCCGGACGGATGGAAGGCGACGGCGCCCGAAATCTGATAGGAGATCGGGCAGTTGCGGCTTTCCGGCACGCGCGTGTCCTCGTGCAGCACCTTGTCGGTTGCTTGGCCGTCGCGCCTGACGAGCTTCAGGCGAAAACCCTTGCCGCCGTCCGGGGCGATGTCCCGGCACATGTCCGGCAGGTCCAGCGCGATTTCGTCGAGCGTCAGCGCGTAGCTGCCGCCCGGCACCGGCTCGATCGCATGCGGAACATATTCGATGCGCCTGGGGTCCACGTTCCCTTCGCCCATCGGGTTGAAGGCGGCGAGCACGCCGGTATTGGAGAGCACCTTGTGCTGATCGATCAGCGCCTTCGCCTTGTAGCGGCTATCCGCCCGCGCCTTGGCGATGTCAGCCTCTTCGCTGTCTATGCGCACGCGGATCGGTGTGCCGGCGAGATAGGCGTCCTTCTGCGTGTCGATGAAATAGACGTTGGAATAGGGGAAGCCCGAGCCGTCCTGGATGCCGAATTCCTCGAAAGCGTAGATCTTGCCGTCGGGCGAGAATCCGAGGGACTGGAAGGTCGAGAAATCGCCCGCCGATGCGCCTGCCGTTGATAGCAGGGACGCCGCAAGGGCGATTGCCGCTCTTCGCAAGATGCTCACGCCCGCGCTCCCTCCGCATTGCTGCGCAGAGTGTCGATGGTTTTGCGATAGGCGTCAACATGGCCGCCGCCGAAGATGGCCGACCCCGCGACGAAGGCGTTGGCGCCGGCCGCAGCGGGGAGGGCGATCGTATCGACGGTGATGCCGCCGTCCACCTGGATATCGATCGGCCGGTCGCCGACGAGGGCGCGCACGCGGCGGATCTTCTCCTCCATCGCCGGAATGAACTTCTGGCCGCCGAAGCCGGGGTTTACCGTCATGACGAGGATGAGGTCGATCTTGTCGAGGAGATATTCGAGCACGCTTTCCGAGGTTGCCGGATTGATCGACACGCCGGCGCGCTTGCCGAGCGCCTTGATGGCCTGCAGCGAACGGTCGAGATGCGGGCCTGCCTCGGCATGCACGGTGATGCTGTCGCAGCCGGCCTTGGCAAAGGCTTCGAGATAGGGATCGGCCGGCGCGATCATCAGGTGGCAGTCGAAGAAGGCATCGGTATGCGGGCGTAGCGCCTTGATGACGTCTGGCCCGAAGGAGATGTTCGGCACGAAATGACCGTCCATGATGTCGAGATGGATCCAGTCCGCGCCGGCCGCGACGACGTCGCGCACTTCCTGGCCGAGTTTCGCATAGTCGGCCGCAAGAATGGACGGCGCGATCCGGATGGGGAGGGTCATGTCAGGCTCCTGGCAAGAATTTTGGCGTGGCCATATCATTCCCGGCAGGGCGGAACAACGGGCGAATTACCGCCCTGCCCAGCTCGGCATGACGTCTCCGGTCAGGGACCTCGCATCATGCACGCCGCGGGCGATGGCGCGGGCCATGGTGGAAGCCGCCGCCGCACAAAGCTCGATGAAATCTTCCGGCGCGGGCGAGCGTCCGCTTTTCCCGGTCGCGAGCGCGAAGACGAGGTCGCCGTCGAGCGGCGTATGCGCCGGCCAGAGCGCGCGGGCGAAGCCGTCATGGGCGGCGATGGCGAGGCGCTTGGCCTCTGCCTTGGTGAGCGCCGCATCGGTGGCGATGACGGCGATCGTGGTGTTTTCCGTGCCGGTGGGGCGGCGTGACATTTTCGTGCGCGGCGTCCGGGCGTCGGCCGGGAAGGGCGCGGGCAGGCCGAGCCCGCCGAACTCGCTACCTTCCTCGAAAGACGCGGCCCAGAAATGCCTGCTGTCACCGACCGTTGCGGAGCCGAGCGCATTGACCGCGACAAGGGCGCCGACCGTGAAGCCGCAATCGAGAATGCTGGAGGCCGAGCCGAGGCCGCCCTTGAATGTGGCCGTCAGCGCTCCGGTGCCGGCTCCGGTGCTGCCGGTTTCGAAATCCGTGCCCGCATCGGCCAGCGCGGCGTAGCCGAGTTCGCGATAGGGCGGGTAGCGGCCCCAGTCCTTGTCGCCGCCATTCATCAGGTCGAAGAGGATGGCGGCGGGCACGATCGGCACGCGAAAGGGGCCGACGGCAAAGCCGCGCCCCGCCTCGCGCAGGCCCGCCTGCACGCCGGAGGCCGCATCGAGGCCGAAGGCCGAGCCGCCGGACAGAACCAGCGCATCGACGGTCTGCACCGTGTTGTGCGGCTCCAGCAGGTCCGTCTCCCGCGTGCCCGGCGCGCCGCCGAGCACCTGCACGGCCGCCGTCGCCGGCTCCTCGCACAGAACGACTGTGACGCCGGAGCGCAGGCGATGGTCCGTCGCGTTGCCGACCGTGAGGCCGGCGACATCGGTAATGAGGTTCCTCGGACCGGGCTTCATCTATTCGCTTTCCGGGGCAGTTTCGGCCGGCACGAAGGCGCCCGCGCGCCAGACGAGCAGGTCATAGGGATTTTCACGCATCTCATGATCCGCGCCGAACGCCACGGTGCCGACTGCCGTCGCAAAGCTGCCGGCGGCAAGCTTTTCCATGAGGTCGCCGCCTGCCGCCGCCGCCGTCGCGAGCGCCGTCACGGCGGCATGGGCCGGCAGGACATAGCCTTCCGCGACGATATCCTTTTCCAGCATCGACGCCGCGAGCGGCCGGCCCTCGGGCAGCGTGCCGTAGTCGGGCAAGGCAATGGCCTCCACGCCCTCCGTCATCGGCACGAGCGGATCGGCGCCGAGCAGGGCCTCGCCGCCGAGAAGGGCGAGCGGCGTCTTCTCTGCTTTCGCATCGCGGGCGATCACCGCGACATCCGTCCGGTCGCCGCCGACGAAGACATGCGTCACGCCGGTCTTGGCAAGGCGCCGCACGAGCGTGAGCTGCTGTTCCTGCGCCGGGCGGAACGTGTCGACGAAGGCAGCCTTCATGCCGACCTCTTCCAGCCGCAGCCGGACCGTTTCGACGAGCTCGCGGGCGTGGATGGTGCCGTCGTCGATGAGGGCGAAGGGCTCGGACTTCCAGTCGCGGGTGATGATCTCGACCGCCTTGTCGGCTTCAGCCTTCGGGCCGGGCGCGAGGCGGAAGAGCGGCCAGCGCTTCTTCAGCGCATCCTCCATGAGGATGCCGGAACGCACGGACAGCGTGATCGCCGGCACCTTGGCCTCGGCGAGCGCCGGCAGCGCGGCCGCAAGCCCTTCCGTGCACAGGAAGCCGACGGCCGCGACGGCATCCGCGGCGAGGATGTCAGTGGCGATGCGCTCGCCATCGGTATCGTCGCAGGCCTCCGCGATCTCCATCACCTTGTCGCCGTTCGCTTCGGCCGCGAAACGCGCGCCGTCGCGCACCTGCTGGCCGAGAATCGCAAGCGGTCCTTCCTTCGGTGCGACGACCGCAAAGGTGAGGCCGGCGGCGGCTGCGGGCGAGGCGGCGAGCGCTGAAGCGGCGAGCAGGCTGGCAAGGAAGGCGGTTCTCATTCTCAATCCATGGATTGCGATCACGCCCTTTGTAAGGATCGCGCCTGGGGCGTCAAAGAGAAATATCTTCACAAAACGCCGTTTGTCTCTGGCAAGACAGGAAAATTCGACTTCGGGGGTTACATTTTTCTTCACTTTCGCCATGTATCTCCTGTGTCAAAGGAGAACGTCGTGTTGGACAGATTGTTGGTGGACGCGTCGCTCTATCGTGATGCCATGAGCCGCTATGCCGGGCATGTGCAGATCGTGACGACGGTACATGAGGGCGAGAAGCGCGGCGTCACGATCACCGCCGCCTGCTCGGTGTCGGACAATCCCGCCATGGTGCTGGCCTGCGTCAACGCCTCCAACCCGAAAAATGCGGTCTTCGAGAAGAGCGGCCGCTTCGCGCTCAACACGCTCGCCGCCGACCAGATCGACCTTGCCAATGCGTTTTCCGGCCGCAACCCGGCGCTGACCTCGGAAGAGCGTTTCGCCATGGGCAACTGGCAGGAGCTGGTGACCGGCGCGCCGGTTCTGAAGGATGCGCTCGCCGCCTTCGATTGCCGCCTCGTCGAGTTCAAGGTCATGGCGACGCATATGGTGCTGATCGGCGAAGTGCTGGGCGTTTCCTTCGGCGAGCACAAACCGGCGCTTCTCTATATGGACCGGGGCTACCGCACGCTATAAGTTCATCCTCCGGACTGGAGGAGTTGCGTGCCCTATAAACTTGGACACATTCCGCAATCGATCGACGAAACCGTCGATATGCTCTCGGCGGGCAATTATCTCGCTGGGCGCGCGCTGGCGACCGTGCTTTTCCTGTCGCTGCGCATGAAGCGGCCGCTCTTCCTGGAGGGCGAGGCCGGCGTCGGCAAGACGGAGATCGCCAAGGTGTTGGCATCGGCGCTTGACCGGCCGCTGATCCGCCTTCAGTGCTACGAGGGCCTCGATATTTCCTCGGCGGTCTACGAGTGGAACTATCCGGCGCAGATGCTGGAGATCCGCCTTGCCGAAGCCGCCGGCACCACGGATCGTGGCCGCATCGAAGCCGATATCTTCTCCGAGCGCTACCTGATCCGCCGGCCGGTGCTGCAGGCGCTGTCCTCGCCGGACGGGCGCGCGCCGGTCTTCCTGATCGACGAACTCGACCGCACCGACGAGGCCTTCGAGGCCTTCCTCCTGGAAGTGCTTTCCGATTTCCAGGTGAGCGTGCCGGAGCTCGGCACGATCCGCGCCGCCGAGCCGCCCATCGTCATCATCACCACGAACCGGACCCGTGAGGTGCACGACGCGCTGAAGCGGCGCTGTCTCTACCATTGGGTGGACTATCCGGCGGCCGCGCAGGAGCTGGAGATCATCCGCCGCAAGGTGCCGGGCTGCAACGCGCTGCTCTCGCAGCAGATCGTCGCCTACGTGCAGAAGCTGCGCACGCTCGACCTCTTCAAGAACCCCGGCGTTGCCGAAACCATCGACTGGGCGACGGCGCTCACCGAGCTCGACCGGGTGGCGCTCGACCCCGAAACGGTGTCGGACACGCTCGGCACCCTGCTCAAATACCAGGACGACATCGCCCGCATCGAGGGCGCGGAGGGCCGCAAACTGCTCGACGAGGTGAAAACCGGTCTGGCGGCGGGGTGATGATGATGAACGCGGCGGGCAGCGACGGGACGGGCGCCGCCATGGATGGACGGCTGGCCGACAATATCGTGTTCTTCGCCCGCGTGCTGCGCAAGGCGGGCCTGCGGCTTGGGCCAGCGTCGGTGACGGATGCCATCGAGGCGGTGCAGGCGATCGGCATCGTCGACAGGGAGGAATTCTATACCGCGCTGCATGCGACGCTGGTCAAGCGCCACGAGGACGGTGCCGTTTTCGACGAGGCCTTCCGGCTGTTCTGGCGCTCGCGCGATCTCGTCGGAAAAATGATCGCCCTGATGTCGCCGGTCGTGACGCGGCATGAGGAACGGGAGAAGCGCAAGGCGGGGGAAACCCGTGTCTCCGACGCGCTGTTCGGCGGACGCGAGGACCGGCGTCCGCCGCGCGACGAGCCGGATATCGAGATCGACTCCCGCTTCACCGCCTCCGGCAGCGAGATGCTGCGCAAGACCGATTTCGCCCAGATGAGCGCGGTTGAGCTTGCCGAGGCCAAGCGGGCGATCGCCAATCTCGTGCTGCCGCTGGACGAGGTGCGCACGCGCCGCTTTCGCCGCAGCAACCGGCCGGTGACGATCGATGCCCGCGCCACCATGCGCCACGCCATGCGCACCGGCGGTGCGCTGATCCTGCCGCGGCACCGCGAACCGAAGTGGGTCGCGCCGCCGCTCGTCGTGCTGGCCGACATTTCCGGCTCGATGAGCCAGTACACGCGCATCTTCCTGCATTTCCTGCATGCGCTCGGCGAGCAGCGGCGCCGCACCCATGCCTTCCTGTTCGGCACGCGGCTCAGCAACGTCACGCGCCAGATGCGCCACCGCGATCCCGATCTCGCCGTCGAGGCTTGCAGCCAGACGGTCAGCGACTGGTCCGGCGGCACGCGCATCGGCGAGACGCTGCAGGTGTTCAACCGGCTCTGGTCGCGCCGCGTGCTGGGGCAAGGTGCCGTCGTGCTTTTGATCACCGACGGGCTGGAGCGCGAGGGCATCGACCTGCTCGAAAAGGAGATGGACCGGCTGCACCGTTCCTGCCGGCGGCTTGTCTGGCTCAATCCGCTGCTGCGCTTCGAGGGCTTCGAGGCGCGGGCGCGCGGCGTGCGGGCCATGCTGCCGCATGTGGACGAGCTGCGCCCGGTGCACAATCTGGAGGCCATGGCGGATCTGGTGGCGGCGCTGTCCGGCGAGGCACGGCGTGGCGCCGGCGATCCCCGTCGTTTCCTGCCGGCTGCATAGGAGGAGAAGAATGGACGCGACCGATATGCTGGACCCTCTGGCGACCGCGGAACGCTGGATGGACGACGGACGCATGGTGGCGCTCGCCACGGTGGTGGAGACCTGGGGTTCAGCGCCGCGCCCGGTCGGCAGCCATCTGGTCATCGACGGCAAGGGCAATTTCCATGGCTCCGTCTCCGGCGGCTGCGTCGAGGGCGCGGTGATCAGCGAGGCGATGGAAGTGATAGGCGACGGCGAGCCGCGCATGCTGGAGTTCGGCGTTGCCGATGAAACCGCCTGGCGCGTCGGGCTTTCCTGCGGCGGGCGCATCCGCGTCTATGTGGAACGGGTGGGCTGATGGATCCTTATCTGCTGCGAAAACTGAACAGGGAACGCGCCGCGCGCCGCGCCGTCATCCACCTGACGGACCTCGGCGACGGGCGCGACCGGGTGATCTGCGAGGGCGATCCCGTTGCCGGGCCGTTGGGCGAGAGTATCGCGAATGCTTTCCGCTCGGGGAAATCCGGCGTGGTGGAGGTGGAAGACCGGAAATTCTTCCTGAACGTTCACCTGCCACCGGCGCGCATCGTCGTCATCGGCGCGGTACATATCAGCCAGGCGCTGGCGCGAATGGCCATGGTCGCCGGTTTTGACGTCTGCATCATCGATCCGCGCACGGCGTTTGCCACGGAAGAACGATTCGCCGGTATCGATCTCGTGGCGGAGTGGCCGGAGGACGGTTTGAAAACGCGTCCGCTCGATCCCTATACGGCGCTCGTGGCGGTGACGCACGATCCGAAGATCGACGATTTTCCCCTGTCGCAGGCATTGTCCGCTGGCTGTTTCTATGTCGGTGCGCTCGGCAGCCGGAAGACCCATGCCAAGCGCGTCGAGCGCCTGAAGGAAATGGGGCATGGCGAAGCGGAGATCGCAAGCATATCGGCGCCCATCGGCCTCGATATCGGCGCCGCAAGCCCGGCGGAGATCGCCGTCGCGGTCCTGGCCGACATCATCGAGCATCTGCGCCGCCGGCCGCTGCGCGGGGCGGCATCATGATCTTCGGGGAAATTCCGGTCGCCGAGGCAGTCGGCACGCGGCTGGCGCATGGCGTGCGGGCGGAGGGGCTTTCGCTGCACAAGGGGCATGTGGTGACTGTCGAGGACCGCACGGCGCTCGCCGCTGCCGGCGTAGCGACCGTGATCGCGGTGCGTCTTGAGGAGGGCGATATCGGTGAGGACGAGGCCGCTGCGCTGATCGCGGCGGCCATCGAGCCCGACCATCTCGCCTTCACGCCGCCCGCCACCGGCCGCATCAACCTTCATGCCAAGGCGAACGGTCTCTTCATCGCGGACCGTGCGGCCATCGACCGGTTCAATCGCATCGACTCGTCCATCACCATCGCCACCCTGCCGGATCATGCCGGCGTTTCGGCCGGCGACATGGTGGCGACGATCAAGATCATTCCGCTCGCTGTGCCCGAAAGGCTGGCGCGCGCGGCGGCGGCGGTGCTGGCGGCGGGCCGGGCGCTGGAGGTCAAGCCGTTTGCGGCGCACCGCGTCGGCCTCGTCGCCTCGCAATTGCCGACGCTCAAGGTTTCCGTCATGGACAAGACCCGGCGGCTTTTCGAACAGCGCCTGCACCCGTCCGGCAGCCGGTTGACGGACGAGATACGGGTGCCGCACCGCACGGCTGAGGTTGCGGATGCCATCCGCCGGGCCGTGCGGGAAAACGACCTTGTCGTCGTCTTCGGCGCGTCGGCCGTCACCGATGCGAACGATGTGATTCCCGCTGCCATCCGCGCCGCGGGCGGTATTGTCGAGCATGTCGGCATGCCCGTCGATCCGGGAAACCTTCTGGTGCTGGCGCGCGTCGGGACGGTGCCGGTGCTCGGTGCGCCTGGCTGCGCGCGCAGCCCGAAGGAAAACGGCTTTGACTGGGTTCTTGCCCGCATTTTCGCCGGCGAGACGCCGGGATCGCAGGAGATAACGGGCATGGGCGTTGGCGGGCTTCTTGCGGAAATCCCGAGCCGGCCGCAGCCGCGCGACCTGCGCGCGCCGGAGCGGCCCTTGTCCGTCGCGGCTTTGGTGCTCGCCGCCGGCCGCGCCAGCCGCATGAAGGGCAGCCACAAGCTGCTCGCCGCCTTCGACGGCGAAGCGCTCGTCCGCCGCTCCGTGGAGGCGGCGCTTGCGGCCAAGCCGTCACGGGTTCTGGTCGTGACGGGGCACCGGGCGGAGGAGATCGAGGCGGAGCTTGCCGGGCTCGCGATCGATATCGTGCGCAACCCGGATCACGCGCAGGGCATGTCGACGTCCCTGCGGGCAGGCGTTTCCATGCTTGGGCCGGGCTGCGACGGCGTCGTGGTGATGCTGGCGGACATGCCGCATGTCACCGGCGCGGATGTGCGCATGCTGCTTGATGCCTTTGCTGCTGCCGGCGGACATGCCATCGTGCGGGCGGTTTCGGGCGGCAAGCGCGGCAACCCCGTCGTGCTGCCCCGGTCGACCTTCGCCGCCATTCTTCATCTAGAAGGCGATGTCGGCGCGCGGCATATTGTCGAGAGCGCGGGGCTCGATGTGGTCGACGTGGAGATCGGCCAGGCGGCGCATATCGATGTCGATACGCCGGAGGCGGTCGTCGCCGCGGGCGGCATTCTGAAAGGGTAGACATGGATCGCGATACGATCGAGGAAATGTTCCAGGCGCTGGGGCCGGTGACGATCAAGCGCATGTTCGGCGGCAAGGGCATCTACCACCAGGGCCGCATCCTGGCGCTGGAAGTGTTTGGCGAGATCCTGCTGAAGGCCGACGACGAGAGCGCGCCCGACTTCGCGGCTGCCGGCTGCCGGCAGTGGTTCTATGAGGGAAAGCAGGGCAAGCCGGTGAAGATGCCCTATTGGTCGATCCCCGACGAAGCTTTCGACGATCCGGACGAGATGGGCATCTGGGTGCGGCGGGCCTACGAGGCGGCGCTGCGCGCCAGGTGACGCGTCTTGAGCGCCTTCACGGCATCGGCCGCGAAGCGCGATAGCGGCGTCGGCAGGGCGTCGAGCGGGAACCAGCCGAATTCCGGCAGCTTCTCCGGCTCCATGACGCGCGGTTCGCCGGATAAATCCTCGCTCACATAGATGAGCGAGAGCCAGTGCTGGCGCTCCTCCGCGATGATCTGCTCGGAAATGCACAGGAGATCGACGGCGCCGATGGAAAGCCCGGTTTCCTCTTCCGCCTCGCGGCGGGCGCTGTCGATCGCGCGTTCCATGTGATCGATCTTGCCGCCGACGATGTTCCACGTTCCGGCTTCCGGCGCGCGCAGGCGCCGGTAGAGCAGAAGCCTGCCCTCACGCAAAAGCGCCAGGCCGCAACCGAGGCCTGGCACGTCGATGCCGGGAATGGGCATGGATAGGGATCAGGCCTTGCCGGCGATCAGCATGAAGGCCGGAACGTCTTCGCCGAAGCCGAGCGGCGTCGGACCATCGTCCTCGTCGCGGCGATAGCGATTGCGGCGATCGCGGCTGTCGTCATTGGCCGGACGCGGAGCGGCATGGTTTGCGGCCCGCGGATTGCGAGCGGGAGTCTGCGGCCGCCCTTCCGCCTTGCGTTCAGCTTTCACGACGTCCACCTTCTCTTCGGTCTCGCTGGTCTCGATGCGGGTTTCCGCTACGCGGGTTTCACTCTTTCCACGGCCGCGCGAACGATCACGGTCGCGGTCACGACCACCGCGATCACGGCCGCCGCGGGGGCGTTCACGCTCCTCGCTCTCGGCCTGCTGCGGCAGGTCCTCGATGCCGCCGCTCAGCCATTCGACCTTCTGGTCGATCAGCTTTTCGATGGCGTCGACGAACTTTCCGTCGCGCTTGGATACAAGGGTGAAGGCTGCGCCCGAGCGGCCGGCACGGCCGGTGCGGCCGATGCGGTGGACATAGTCCTCGGCATGGATCGGGACGTCGAAGTTGAAGACGTGGCTGACGTCCGGGATGTCGAGGCCGCGGGCCGCGACGTCGGAAGCCACCAGAAGCGTCAGCTTGTTTTCCTTGAAGTTGGCCAGCATGGTCGTGCGGGCCCGCTGGTCCATGTCGCCATGCAGCGCGCCGACGGAGAAGCCGTGGCGGTCGAGCGAACGGAAGAGGTCGGCGACGTCGACCTTGCGGTTGCAGAAGATGATCGCGTTCTTCAGGTCGTCCTGCGCGCGGATGAGGTCGCGCAGCGTCGCGCGCTTCTCGTAGTCCTTGCCGTGGGTGGCGACGAAGCGCTGCGTCACCGTCTTGGCGGTGGAGGAGGGCGGCGCCACCTCGATCCGCTCGGGGTTCTGCAGGAAGCGGTCGGCCAGCTTCTGGATTTCCGGCGGCATGGTGGCCGAGAAGAACAGCGTCTGGCGGGTAAAGGGGATGAGCTTGGCGATGCGCTCGATATCCGGGATGAAGCCCATGTCGAGCATGCGATCGGCTTCGTCGATGACGAGGATCTCGACGCCCGTCATCAGCAGCTTGCCGCGCTCGCAATGGTCGAGCAGGCGGCCGGGTGTGCAGATCAGCACGTCGGCGCCGCGCTCCAGCTTGCGGTCCTGCTCGTCGAAGGAGACGCCGCCGATGAGCAGCGCGACGTTCAGCTTATGGTTCTTGCCGTATTTCTCGAAGTTCTCGGCGACCTGCGCGGCGAGTTCGCGCGTCGGCTCGAGGATGAGCGTGCGGGGCATGCGGGCCCGGGCGCGGCCCTTTTCGAGCAGCGTCAGCATCGGCAGCACGAAGGAGGCGGTCTTGCCGGTGCCCGTCTGGGCGATGCCCAGGATGTCGCGCCGCGAGAGCGCCGGGGGAATGGCGCCAGCCTGGATCGGGGTCGGGATGGTGTAACCCGAGTCGGTGACTGCGGACAGGACTTTCGGGCTCAGGCCAAGATCAGCAAAAGTGGTCAAAGGGAAAACAGTTTCCGTTCCGGTTCTTGCGAACGCTAGGGGTTCAGCAGCCACATGGCCGCGAGGATGGAGCGCAAATATGCCGAAAGTGCCGGAAAGTCAAGGAAATCAGTGAATTTGGTGAATCCGCAAGTGATTTGAACTTTGTAGCGGACAAATTTGTCATACGAAGGCGCCCGGCCTTGCGTTACGTCAATCCATGTAGGTCGTCAACTTCATGCCCGCCGTGAGGAAGCGCATCGGGTCGATGGCCTTGCCGTTGCGGCGTACTTCGTAGTGAAGATGGGGGCCTGTCGAGCGGCCCGTCGTGCCGGAAAGGCCGACCGGATCGTTGGCCTCGACATGGTCGCCGACCTTGACCGACACGCTGGAAAGATGGGCGAAGCGCGTCGTCAGGCCGTCGCCGTGGTCGATCTCGACCATGTTGCCGTAGCCGCCGGTGCGGCCGGCGACGATGACCGTGCCCGCGCCGGTGGAGCGGATCTGCGTGCCGGTGCTGGCGCGGAAATCTATGCCTGCGTGCAGCGCGAGACGGCCGAGGAAGGGATCGGTACGGTTGCCGAAACGGCTGGTGATGCTGCTGCCGGGCAGGGGATTGCCGAACGGCAGCTTGCGCGCGGTGCGGCGCGCCGTGTCGAGACGTTCCAGTGCGATATCGAGGTCGTTGATCGAATTCTCGAAGGGATCGGTGAAGGCGGCGGGCTCCACGAAGGGGCCGCCGATCGCCGTATCCGAATCGCCCTCGGCGGACGCCTGCTCGGTGACGTCGAACCCACTGCGGCGCAAAATGGTCTGGATGGCATCCGCCGTTTCCGAGGCGCCGGCCGTCAGCGACTGGATCCGGCCGATCTGCTCGTGTTCCAGGTCCTTCAGCGACAGCGTGACCTTGGAGAACAGCCGGTCGGCACGGTCGGCGACCGATTCGCCCGGCGCCGCATAGGCGAGCTGCTTCGTCTTCTGCGGCGCGCTGCCTGTCATGCCCATGATGGCGTTTATGGCGCCGGCGGCGTCCGCGCGGCGTCCATCGGTGACAGGCTTTTCGTCCGGCAGGGGCACGGTATCCGTTGCCTCGACGCCGCCGCCTTCGGCGCGGGTGAGAAGGGCGTCGAGCTTGCCGTGGCGCTGGGAAAGCGCAAGCTGCTGCTGCATCAGCTTCTCGACCTTCTCCTCCACGACCTGCTGGTCGAGGAGCTGGCGGCTGGTGACGCGATCGACCTGCGCGCGCAGCGCGGAGATGCGGTCCTCGTAGTCATGCTGCATGCGGGCCTGGCGCGCCATGGTGGCGCCGATCAGGTCGTCGCGCAGGACGAGATAGGAGGTGGCGGCAAGGTAGCCGATGGTGAACATGCCGGCAAAGCAGAAGCTGACGGCGGCCATCCAGGGGCGGATGGTCATGTGACGGATCTTGTCGCCGCTTGCCAGGATCACGACATGCCGCTGCGCGCGCTTTCCGAAGATGCGGTTTTCAGGACGCTCCGCCACCCGTTTACTCCCCGACCGATTCTGCTGTCTCAGCTTGGGAGAATTACACCTCGTTAGGGTTAATAAAGCCTTTCGCGCCGGGGTTGTGCGGCGCAAATATCAGCTCTGGCTGACGGAAACGAGTGAGCGGTAGAAGGAGGGCGTGAGGCCAGCCTCGGCGCGGGCGACATCGTTGAACGGCGGCTTCAGGGGACCTCGGAAATTGGTGCGCACCAGTTCCTTGAAGGTGGCGGACGGGTCCTTCTTCTCGCGGGCGCAGAGGAAGCGGAACCACTTTGCGCCCACGGCGACGTGTCCCTTCTCGTCGTTGTAGATGATGTCGAGGATGTCGGCGCTCGCGTCATCGCCGGTCTCGCGCATCTTGGCCTGCAGGGTGGGCGTCACGTCGAGGCCGCGCGCTTCCAGGATGAGCGGCACCACGGCAAGGCGCGCGGTCAGGTCGTTGCGCGTGTCGTGCGCCGCCTGCCACAGGCCGTCATGCGCCGGCAGGTCGCCGTAGTCCGCGCCGAGATCGCGCAGGCGGTCCCGGATGAGGCGGAAATGTTTCGCCTCCTCGAAGGCTACCTGCATCCAGCCGTCGAAAAAGGAATGCGGCACGCGCTCCGTCGTGAAGCGGGCGACGATGTCGAGCGCGAGATCGACGGCGTTGAGTTCGATATGGGCGAGCGCGTGGAGGAGCGCCACGCGGCCCTTCTGCGTGTGCAGCGAGCGCTTCTCCATGTGCTTGGGCGGAATGAGCTCCGGCTTCTCCGGCCGGCCGGGACGGCTCGGCAGGGCCGGATCGCGCGGCGAGCGCATCGAAAGCGTGCGGGCGAACCAGCGGCGGGCGGTCTCCTGCGCCAGCGTGGTCTTCAGGTCGAGATCGGCGGCCATGATGGCGGCCGTCGTTCCGCCGCGCAGGCTTTCGATATGGGGAAGGTCAATCATTCCAGCGCCTTGTCGTATATTTTTAAAGCTTCTTCGCGGCTTCGAGCACGGCCTCGACATGGCCCTTGACCTTCACCTTCGGCCAGACCTCGGCGATTTTTCCGGCGGCATCGACGAGCACGGTGGTGCGCTCGACGCCCATATAGGTGCGGCCGTACATGCTCTTTTCCTTCCACACGCCATAGGCTTCCAGCGTCTCGAGGCTCTCGTCCGAGGCGAGCGGCACGCCGAGGTCGTGTTTCTTGACGAACTTGTCGTGCTTCTTCACCGGGTCGGGCGAAAGGCCGATGAGCGCGACGCCGGCCGAGTCGAAGGCCGGCCTTGCCGCCGTGAAATCCTTCGCTTCCGTCGTGCAGCCCTCGGTGTCGTCCTTCGGGTAGAAGAAGAGCACGACGGGCCGGCCGCGGAATTCGGAGAGCGAAATGCTGCCGCCGCCATCGCGCGGAAGGGTGAAATCCGGAGCTTCGACGCCCGGGGCCAGTTCTGCCATGGGATTTCCTTTCTTTGGCCGGCTTTTTGAGTCAGGGACACGGCTTCCCGCATATATAGTGACCAGCAGAATCGTCCAGCGGCGATCGGACGAGGTGTCGCGATTCCGTAACGTGACGCGGCGGCAGGTGAAGAGGAAACCAGCGCGAGATGGGAGATATCCGCGGCGAGAAAGTCGTGTTCCGCAAGCAGGACATCGTTCCGCTGCACGAATTGCCGTCCGCGCAGGCGCACGAACCCATCGTGCTTCATGCCGTCGAGGCGAGCCGCGTGGGCATCCTCTGCCGCATCGCCGCCGCCGCCGTCGCGCTCGTCCTGTTTCTCGGCGCCGTCATCATCGGCCTCGTCGAAACCGGGCTTTTCGACAGCACGCTCAATGCGCGCGCGGTCACCGCACTCAACCAGGCGCTCGGGCCGCGCTATCGCGCGTCGGTCGACCATACGGTCCTGCGCCTTGCCGGTCTCAGCGGCTTCGCGCTCAAGGCGGAAGATGCCCGCATCATCGAGGTCGAATCGGGCAAGGAACTGGCGACAACGCAATCCGTCGGCATCGTGCTCGATCCGTGGGCGCTCGCCTCCGGCCATATCGCCGTCTCGCGGCTCGACGTGGACGGCGTCATGTTCAACGCGGCGCTGCTGCCGAAGAGCAAGCCGCTCGATCTTGCCGCCTTGCGCATTTCCGACGTTCCGGACTATCTCGAAACCACCTTCGAGCGGCTCGACGGCATCGACCGCCTGATCGATGCCAACGGCATGCAGACGGTCAGCATTTCCGATCTCGGCGCGACGTTCCAGGGGGCCAATGGCCGTTCCGTCGTGCTGTCCATCGCCAGCCTGCAGTTCTCGCGGGACGGTGAGGGCACCATGTCGATCGGCGGCACCTTCACGCTCGACGGCAAGGAGGGCGAGATCGACCTGACGGCAAGGACCGGCGACGGCTCCGTGCGCACCATGGACGGGGCGATCCGCAACATCGCGCTCGGCGACTTCCTGCTGAGCCACACGGCCGAAGGCGTGGTGCATGCCGGGCTCGACACGACGGCGGACGTCGCGATCGGGGCAAGGCGGGAAATGGACGGGCAAAAGCCGGAACTCGCCCTCGACGTGAAGCTCGCCGCCGGCGCGGTCTATGGCGACGGCATTGCCGCGGAGCTTCGCCCGTCCTCGGTGAAGGCGACCTACAATTTCGACAAGGGCTCCATCGAGCTCGCCTCGGCGGGCGCCAGCGTCGGCCAGTCGCATTTCCCCTTCACCGGCGGGCTCATAGACCTCGACCGGGTCTCGGACAGAGCCGAAAAGGGTTTTGCCATCGACCTCGTCTTCAGCAACGCCATCAGCCGGCCGATCGATTCGACCGAGGCGCCGATCCGCTTCGACGCCAAGGTGAGCGGCTTCTACCTGCCGCAAACGAAGAGCCTGCAATTCGGGGAAATGGCGGTATCGAGCGAGAAGGGCAACGTAGCCGGATCGCTCGCCATGCGCTTCGGCGAGCGGGAGCCGGAGGTGAGCTTCGTGATGATCGCCAGCGAGCTGCAATCGGTGGCGGTCAAGCAGTTCTGGCCCTTCTGGATGGCCAAGACGGCGCGTAGCTGGGTCATCAAGAACATTTTTGGCGGCACCGTCACCAATGGCCGCATCGAGTTCTACCTCGCCGAGGGGCGGGAGCGCGAGCCCGGCGTGCCGATGCATCTCGACGCGAACGAGTTGAAGATCGATTTCGACATCGAGGGCGCGCGCATGAATGTCGCGGGTGAAATCCCGCCGCTGCGCGACACGTCCGGAACGTTCCGCCTGCGCGGTCCGCGCACGGAAATCGGCATTACCGGCGGCACGGCCTATTTCCCGTCCGGCCGGTCCGTGGCGCTGACCGGCGGCACCTTCGTCCTGCCTGACAATTACACCAAACCGCTGATGGCGGACATGGACATCGACGTCGCGGGCAATGCGGACGCCATCGCCGAACTCGTCACCTACCGCCCGATCCGCGCGCTGCCGGCGACGGGTTTTTCGCCCGAGGACTTCACCGGTGACGTGAAGGCCAAGGTGAAGGCGCATTTCGGGGTGATCTCCGCCCACAATCCGCCGCCCCCGCAGTGGACCGCCGCGCTGACGCTCGATGACGTGGACGTGCGCAAGCCGATTGCCGGGCGCAACGTGACGGGACTTCGCGGCCTCCTGGCGATCGATCCGCAAATGGCCGATCTCGACGCGAGGGCCGACATCGACGGCGTGACGCTGGATCTGGAATTGATCGAGCCGGTCAGCAAGACATCCGACCTCAAGCGCAAGACGGTGCTGTCGGGTACGCTGAACAACAAGGAGCGTGCCAAGCTGCTGCCGGGCCTCGAGAACGTGCTGGAGGGCGAGATCGGCTTTCGCATGGAGCAGGAAGGCGACGGGCCGCGCAGCGTCGAGGTGGATGTCAGCGGCGCTGCCGTCTCCATTCCGTGGATCGGCTGGACCAAGGGCGCGGGCATCGGCGGCAAGGTCACGCTGATCGCGGAGACCAGGGAGGGCAAGACGAAGGTCTCCGATTTCCGCTTCGCCGGAGACGGCTTCAGCGCGGCGGGCGACCTCGTCTTCACCGGTGCCTCGCTGCAATCGGCGAACTTCTCGACGGTCCGGCTTTCGGCCGACGATCGCTTCCGGCTGAAGGTGGACCGCAACAAGGGCGGTTACGCGGTGGTCGCCGATGGCGAGGTGGCGGATGTGCGCGCCGTGCTGGCGCGGCTGAAGAACACGACGGGCGACGGCGGCGGCGCAGACAAGCAGGGCGCCACCGTCGAAGCCAGGTTGAAACGGGCGGTCGGTTTCAATGGCGAAAGCCTTTCGAACGTGAATTTCCGCTACACGACGACCGGTACGCGCATCGCGGCGCTCGATCTCTCCGCCGTGACGGCGGGCGGCGCGCCGCTGATCGCGCAGATGGCCAAGAGCGGCGACACCGATATCATCGAGCTGACAGGCGGTGATGCCGGCGCGGTCGCGCGTTTTGCGGACATCTACCGCCACATGCGGGGCGGCCTCCTTAATGTCCGCCTGCGCGAGACGACAAACAGAGGCTGGCTCGGCTCCGTCGACATCCGCAACTTCGCGCTGGTCGGAGAAGAGCGGCTGCGCTCCCTCGTCTCCACGCCGACTGGCGAAAGCGGCCGCAGCCTGAACGATGCGGTGCGCCGGGAAATCGACGTCAGCGCCGTCAAGTTCTCGCGCGCCTTCGCGCAGGTGCGCGCGGGCGGCGGGGCGCTCAGACTTGCCAATGGTGTGGTGCGCGGCGAATCGGTCGGGGCGACGTTCCAGGGCACCGTGCGCGATGCCAACGGCCAGACCGAGATGACCGGCACCTTCATGCCGGCCTACGGCCTCAACCGCCTCTTCGCGGAATTGCCGCTGATCGGCATCATCCTCGGCAACGGCAACGACCGCGGCCTGATCGGCATCACCTTCAAGCTCTCCGGCGCCTTCGACAAGCCGAAGCTTACCATCAACCCGCTCTCGATCATCGCCCCCGGCGTCTTCCGCAACATCTTCGAGTTCCAGTGAGACGACGCAATGCCGCGCCGGCTCAGATGCCTTGCCGACTATGCAGCGTCTTCCGGTGAGACAGCCAGTCAGGCCACAGGGTTTCGACAGCTTCACACCGGGCCTGAATGGCCCGCGGAGTGGCCGTGTCACCGCTCCCGACGCGATAACGCGCGTCGGAAACGGACGTGACGATGACCGGATCGGCGCCGAACTGGTCGGCGGTGATGTCCAGGATGAGGTTGCCGCTCATCACCCAGGCATGGCTTTCCCAGCGCGTGCCGCTGAAGAAGCCGAACGGACCGATCTCCTTGCCTGCCTCGGCGAAACGCGGGATTCCATTGACCCATTCCGCCGAATGGCCCTCCAGGCGGAGCGCGTCACGCAGGAACAGACTGCTTCTTCCACAGGTATGGTGCGATGCGATTGCCGGAATGGGTTCGCCGCTCGCTTGTCGCCAGCGAACCCAGGCCGGTTCCAGAAATGCCCTCGCGGCCGAGGCGAGGCGGAAAAGCGCCGCTTCCCGGCTCATCCGGCCAGCCTTCCTCAGGCGGGGCGCACGAGGATGTGCTTCTTCTTGCCGAGCGACAGCTTGATCACGCCGTCCGCGGAGATGTCGGCCGTGCTTATCAGGCGGCGTTCGTCCGAGACCGCGGCGTCGTTGATGCGCACCGCGCCGCCCTGCACATGCCGGCGGGCTTCGCCGTTGGAGGTGGCGAGGCCGGCCTTGACGACGAGCGTAAGGAGGCCGATGCCGGCTTCCAGCTCGCTCGCGGCGACATCGACCGACGGCAGGTTCTCAGCGATCGCACCTTCCTCGAAGGTCTTGCGGGCGGTCTCGGCGGCCTGATCGGCCGCCTCGCGGCCGTGCAGCATCGCCGTCACTTCCGTCGCGAGGATCTTCTTCACCTCGTTGATCTCGGCACCGCCGAGCGCGGAAAGGCGGGCGATCTCGTCCATCGGCAGCGTCGTGTAGAGCTTCAGGAAGCGCGAGACGTCGGCATCTTCCGTGTTGCGCCAGTACTGCCAGAAATCATAGGCCGAGAGCATTTCCGGGTTCAGCCACACGGCGCCGGAGAGCGACTTGCCCATCTTGGCGCCCGAGGCGGTGGTCAGCAGCGGCGAGGTCAGCGCGTAGAGCTGCTGTGTGCCCATGCGGTGGCCGAGGTCGATGCCGTTGATGATGTTGCCCCACTGGTCCGAGCCGCCCATCTGGAGACGGCAGCCATAGCGCTTCGACAGTTCGACGAAGTCGTAAGCCTGGAGGATCATGTAGTTGAATTCGAGGAAGGACAGGGAGTGCTCCCGGTCGAGCCGCGTCTTCACGCTGTCGAAGGCGAGCATACGGTTGACCGAGAAATGCCGGCCGACGTCGCGCAGGAATTCGAGGTAATTGATGCCGAGCAGCCAGTCGGCATTGTTGATCATCAGCGCGTCCTTCGCGCCGTCGCCGTAGGTCAGGTAATTGGAGAAGACCTTCTTGATGCCGGCGATGTTGGCGTTCAGCGTTTCCGGCGTCAGGAGCTGGCGCGCCTCGTCCTTGAAGGAGGGGTCGCCGACCATGCCGGTGCCGCCGCCCATCAGCGAGATCGGCCGGTGGCCGGTCTGCTGGAACCAGTGCAGCATCATGATCTGGATGAGACCGCCCGCATGCAGGCTCGGTGCCGTCGGGTCGAAGCCGATATAGGCCGTCACGGTTTCCTTGGCCAGGAGGTCGTCGAGGCCGGTTTCATCGGAGATCTGGTGGATGAAGCCGCGCTCTTTCAGCGTGCGAAGGAAATCGGATTTGAATTCGGACATGGCCTGTTTCTCTGGTGGGATTGTTTCGGTGGGGCGTTTACCACCTTTATGTTGAATAATCACCTTTTTGTTGATTCTGGAGTCGGCGATGACGGTATGGACAGCGATCGGCCTGATGAGCGGCACGAGCCTCGACGGCATCGACGTCGCACTGGTGCGCACGGACGGCGAGAGCGTGGTCGAACGCGGGCCTTCGACGGGCCGCGCCTACGACGCCGCCTTCCGCCGCCGCCTGCAGGGCGCGCTGGAGACGGCCAAGGCGATCGAGGAGCGCGCCGCGCGGCCGGGCGATCTTGCCGATATCGAGCGGGCGCTGACCCTTCGCCATGCCGAGGCCGTGCGCGCGTTCCTTGCCGAAAACGGCCTGACGGCGGCGGATATCGATGTTATTGGCTTTCACGGCCAGACGGTGCTGCACCGGCCGAATGCCGGCCTGACGGTGCAGCTCGGCGATGGCGCGCTGCTGGCGCGCGAGACGGGCATCGACGTCGTCTACGATATGCGGGCGAACGACATGGCGCATGGCGGGCAGGGGGCGCCGCTTATTCCCGCCTATCATGCCGCGCTGGCCGCCGGCCTGTCCAATTCCACGGGCAAGGCCGTGGTCTTCGTCAATATCGGCGGCATTTCCAATCTCACCTTCATCGGCAGCGGTGGCGAAATCGTCGCCTATGACAGCGGGCCGGGCAACACGCTGATCGACCAGTGGGTGGAGGCCCATGCCGGCATTCCCTACGACCAGGGCGGCATGATCGCCTCGGAAGGCCGGGTCGATCCTGATCTTGCCGAGCGTTACCTCGGACACGCCTTCTTCACCGATCCGGTGCGCCGCTCGCTCGACCGGAACGATTTCCGTCCGCCGGAAGAAAGCGATGCGAGCCTGGAGGACGGCGCGCGCACGCTGGCGCACGTCACCGCCGCCGCCATCCTTCGCTCCGCCCGCCACCTGCCGGAGCGACCGAAGCTCTATGTCGTCTGCGGCGGCGGGCGGCTGAACCGGGTCGTCATGGACGACCTTTCGGCGCTCGCGGAGGTGGAGGGCGCGGAAATCGTTTCTGCCGAGGCGGTCGAGTTGAACGGCGACAGCATGGAGGCGGAGGCCTGGGCCTATCTCGCCGTGCGCTCCCTGCGCGGCCTGCCGCTGACCTTTCCGGGAACGACCGGCGTCAGGGCGCCCGTCACCGGCGGCCTATTGCAGAAAGCAGCTACTCCCGGTTAACGCTTTCTTCGCGGCTGCTCCTTAGCATTGCTCTCGATCGTTCCGGGGCGCTTTTGCACGGATACGGTTTGTATCTTGCGTAGGGTGGCTGATGAGTGGCGCAGGTTTCCTGCTGACGGTGAACTTCCTCATCGCGCAGTGTTTCTGCATGTTTTTCCTGGCGGTTTCCGCCCGCAGCCGCAATCGCGTCGCCGCCCGGTGGTTTGCCGGCTGTTTTGCCGTGGCCTCCCTGTCGACCGTCTTCGAGCTTCTCGTCGCCTATGTTCCTCCGCCCAAGCCCTGGGCGATCCTGGCTTTTGCCTCCGTGCTGGGCGGCATGTTCATGCTGCGTATCGGCATCGGCCATCTCTACGGTCTGAAGTCCAATCGCGCGTCGCTGGCGGCCGTCTTCGTCGCCTTCGTCGTGCTCGATTATCTCATCTACGATTTGCCCCGCGGCACGCTGCAACATGCACTGCCCTACCAGATGCCTTTCGCGGTCGCGCTCGGCATGAGCGCCTGGGCGGCCTGGCGGGCCCGCGTGAAAACCTTCGTCGACCGGGCGCTCGTCGTGCTGCTGGCGTTGACCAGCGCGCATTTCGTCGTAAAGGCCTTCGCCGCCGTTCTCGCCGGTTCGGGCACCACGGCAAAGGACTATATTTCCAGCCAGTTCGCCTTGCTGTCGCAGAGCATGAGCGCGGTGCTGATCGTCACCGTCGGCCTGATGCTGCTCTGTGTATTGGTGCTGGAGATCGTCGCGGACGAGAAGGTCAATGCGGAGGTCGACCCGCTGTCCGGCCTGCTCAACCGCCGCGGCTTCGACAATCGCGTCGATGCGCTTATGGCCGGGCAGGGGCCGCACAGCATCGTGCTGTGCGATCTCGATCACTTCAAGTCCGTCAACGACACCCACGGCCACCAGGGTGGCGACGCCGCCATTCGCGCCTTCGGGGAAATGCTCCAGGCTGCCGCGCCGAGGGGCGCGCTTGCCGCCCGCATCGGCGGGGAGGAGTTCATGCTGTTCCTGCCGAATACCGGCAAGCAGGCCGCCCTGCTCTTTGCCCATGCCCTGCGCGCCACCCGCTCCGTCTCGCCCATTCCCGGCCTGCCGCCGGCCGTGCGCGTCACGTCCAGCTTCGGCGTGGCGGAAGTCGGCGAGACGGAACCGCTGCGTTTTGCCATGCGCCGCGCCGACGATGCGCTCTATGCCGCCAAGAATGCCGGCCGCGACTGCGTGCGCGAGGCCGAGCCGCCGGCGCAGGTGCTTGAAGTCGTTAGACGGACAAACTGACGGCAAAGAAAAAGCCCGATGGCGGACCATCGGGCTTTTTTCGTTTCGGGTTTCTGCCGCTCAGCGGATACGCTTGGCGGCCGGTTCCGGCGTCAGTTCGCCGGCAAGGCGGCGATCGAGATAGTCCTCGCATTCGGCCATCAGCGTTTCGGTCTGGCCGTTGAAGAAGTGGTTGGCGCCCGGCACCGTGCGGTGCGTGATCAGAATCCCCTTCTGCGTCTTCAGCTTTTCCACGAGCCCATTGACGTCCTTTTCCGGCGCGACCTTGTCGGCTTCGCCGTTGATGATGAGGCCGGACGACGGGCAGGGGGCGAGGAACGAGAAGTCATAGGTGTTCGGCTGCGGCGCGATCGACATGAAGCCTTCGATTTCCGGCCGGCGCATCAGGAGCTGCATGCCGATCCAGGCGCCGAAGGAATAGCCGGCGACCCAGCAGCTCTTGGAATCAGGGTGCAGGCTCTGCACCCAGTCGAGCGCGGATGCCGCGTCCGACAGCTCGCCCGCGCCATGGTCGAATTCGCCCTGGCTGCGGCCGATGCCGCGGAAATTGAAGCGCAGCGTCGTGAAACCGCGCTTCTGGAACATGTAGAAGAGCTGGTAGACGATCTGGTTGTTCATCGTGCCGCCGAACTGCGGATGCGGATGCAGCACGATGGCGATCGGGGCGTTCTTCTGCTTGGACGGCTGGTAACGGCCCTCAAGGCGACCGGCAGGTCCGTTGAAGATGATTTCGGGCATTCTTACTCCGGCAAGTTCGCGTTCGGACACGGATTCTTGTCAATTCAAGTCTTGACGAAAGCACTCAGCTTTTCTAGAACCTAGTTTAGAACTATTCGAAACTGTTTGGGCGCATCGGGCGCCGTGAGCTTGGTGTCATAAGGCAAGCCCGACCGAAATTTCAAGAAAAATGCACGCCGCATTGAACTTGGCCGCGCGGGCAGGGACAACGAATGACGAAGACGGAGCGCACATATCTGGATTGGAACGCGACGGCGCCCGTGCTGCCGGCGGCGCGCGAGGCCTTTGTCGCGGCGCTCGACATGGTCGGCAATCCGTCTTCCGTCCACGGCGAGGGCCGGGCGCTGCGCATGCTGGTGGAAGCCGCGCGCCGCGACGTCGCCGCGCTGGTCGATACCGCGCCGTCGCATGTGATCTTCACGAGCGGCGCCACCGAGGCCGCCAATCTCGTCCTGACGCCCGATTACCGCATGGGCCGCACGCCGCTTGCCATCGGCCATCTCTACGTTTGCGAGATCGAGCATCCGGCGATCCGCGAAGGCGGGCGGTTCGCGCGCGAGGACGTGACGAGCATTCCGGTCACGCCGGCCGGTATCGTCGATCTCGATGCGCTGGAGACGCTTCTTCAAGGCCATGACAAGGCCAGGGGCCTGCCGATGGTCGCCGTGATGCTGGCCAACAACGAGACGGGCATCGTGCAGCCGGCCGCAGCTGTCGCGGCCATCGTTCACCGCCACGGCGGACTTTTCGTCGTGGACGCGGTCCAGGCCGCCGGCCGCATGCCGATCGAGCTCGAAGCGCTCGGGGCGGATTTCCTGATCATTTCGTCCCATAAGCTCGGTGGCCCAAAAGGCGCCGGTGCGCTCGTCTCGAAGGGCGAGGTGCTGATGCCGGTGCCGCTCATCCGGGGCGGCGGGCAGGAAAAGGGACATCGCTCGGGGACGGAGAATCCCGCGGCGCTTGCCGGCTTCGCCGCTGCCGCCCGCTTCGCCGCCGCCGATATCGCGGAGCGCAATGCCCGGATTGGTGCGCTGCGCGATGCGCTGGAGGCGGGCATGCGCGCGGTGACCAACGACGTCGTGATCCACGGCGCGCAGGTCGAGCGCATAGCCAACACTTCTTTCTTCAGCCTGCCCGATCTCAAGTCTGAAACCGGGCAGATCGCCTTCGATCTCGAAGGCATCGCGCTTTCGGCGGGCTCGGCCTGCTCGTCCGGCAAGGTCGGGCAGAGCCATGTGCTGACGGCGATGGGCTTCGATGCGGCGCTCGGCGGACTTCGCGTCTCGCTAGGGCCGGGTTCGACGGGGGCGGATGTGGAGCGCTTTCTGGCCGCTTTTGCCCGCGTCGTCTCGCGGCGGCGCATGACGGGAAACGCGGCCTGAGCGGAATCTTGCGGAAACGCGAGTTTTCGCTTGCCAAAAGGTGGGAAAAGTCCCCTTTGGCGCTTACATAACCGGCGGTAGACCCGCCACACGTTAACAAGCTGCCGGACCTTGGATCCGGCGAGATTGGAGAACGATATGCCTGCGGTGCAGGAAACGATCGATCAGGTCCGTCAGATTGACGTCGACCAGTACAAATACGGCTTCGAGACCACCATCGAGATGGACAAGGCGCCGAAGGGCCTGTCCGAGGATATCATCCGTTTCATCTCGGCCAAGAAGGACGAACCGGAATGGATGCTCGAATGGCGCCTTGAGGCATACCGCCGCTGGCTCACCATGGAAGAGCCGACCTGGGCGCGCGTCGACTATCCGAAGATCGACTTCAACGACCTCTATTATTATGCTGCGCCGAAGAACCAGAGCGGCCCGAAGTCGCTGGACGAGGTCGATCCGGAGCTGCTGAAGACCTACGAAAAGCTGGGTATCCCGCTGCGCGAGCAGGAAATCCTCGCCGGCGTGCAGACCTCGAAGATCGCGGTCGACGCCGTGTTCGATTCGGTCTCGGTCGTCACGACCTTCAAGGAAGAGCTGAAGAAGGCCGGCGTGATCTTCATGTCGATCTCCGAGGCCATCCGCGAGCATCCCGAACTGGTCAAGAAGTATCTCGGCTCCGTCGTTCCGACGACCGACAACTTCTATTCCACGCTCAACTGCGCGGTCTTCACCGACGGTTCCTTCGTCTACGTGCCGAAGGGCGTCCGCTGCCCGATGGAGCTGTCGACCTACTTCCGCATCAACGAGAAGAACACGGGCCAGTTCGAGCGCACGCTGATCATCGCCGAGGAAGGCGCCTACGTCTCCTACCTCGAAGGCTGCACCGCGCCGCAGCGCGACGAGAACCAGCTCCACGCTGCCGTCGTCGAGCTGGTCGCGCTCGATGATGCCGAGATCAAGTATTCCACCGTCCAGAACTGGTATCCGGGCGATAAGGAAGGCAAGGGCGGCATCTACAACTTCGTGACGAAGCGCGGCGATTGCCGGGGCAAGAATTCCAAGATCTCCTGGACGCAGGTCGAGACCGGTTCGGCGATCACCTGGAAGTACCCGTCCTGCATCCTGCGCGGCGATGGTTCGCGCGGCGAGTTCTACTCGATCGCGGTGTCGAACGGCCACCAGCAGATCGACAGTGGCACGAAGATGATCCATCTCGGCAAGAACACGTCGAGCCGCATCGTCTCGAAGGGCATTTCCGCGGGCTTTTCCAACAACACCTATCGCGGGCAGGTTTCGGCCCACCGCAAGGCGGAAAACGCGCGCAACTTCACCCAGTGCGACTCGCTGCTGATCGGCGACAAGTGCGGGGCGCATACCGTGCCCTATATCGAGGCGAAGAACGCGACCGCGCAGTTCGAGCACGAGGCGACCACCTCGAAGATCTCCGAAGACCAGCTCTTCTACTGCCTGCAGCGCGGCATCCCGACCGAGGCGGCGATCGCGCTGATCGTCAACGGCTTCGTCAAGGAAGTCATCCAGGAACTGCCGATGGAGTTCGCCGTCGAGGCGCAGAAGCTGATCGGCATCTCGCTGGAAGGTTCGGTCGGCTGACCGATTGGAATGCCCCGGCGGTTGGCCGCCGGGGGGCCGGACAAGGCCTTTCGATGAAGTTCACGCGTGATCCGTTATAATAGCGGTGCGGTTCTCATCGGGAGAGACGACATGGATCCGGTCAATCTGACGTACTACGCCGTGGTTTGCGGTGGACTGGCAGCGTATGCGCCCAACGTTCGGAACGTGGCCATACGCACGGCGATAGGGCTCTGCCTCGGCGGGTTCTCCGCCATGATGCTTCCGGTGGTCCATTTCTTCCTCGGCTTCTGAAACGAACGGGAGCTTCGAGCGCTCTGAACGCAGGACCTAAACATCATGCTTGAAAGCCGACCGCCGGCTGAAGGCGCGGAAATGACTTCGGGACTGAAGGCGCTTGTGTTTTCCATCTTCGTTTCGATGATCGGTGTCGTCGTAGGAATAGCGGGCCTGCTTATGAATTGGCCACTCGCAAAGCAGATAGGCTTGGGGAGCGGTTTGTTCTTGGGGGTGGTGCTGACCGTGACCGGCGAAGCCAGTACGAAACAATTGAATCGCTTCCTCTTCGGAAGACCGAAAAAAGACTGAGAGACCAGCAATGCTTGAAATCAAGAATCTGCACGCTCGCATCGCCGAAGACGGCACCGAGATCATCCGTGGCCTGAACCTCTCCGTGAAGGCCGGCGAAGTCGCCGCCATCATGGGCCCGAACGGCTCCGGCAAGTCGACGCTGTCCTACATCCTTTCCGGCCGCGAGGACTACGAAGTCACCGAGGGCGACATCCTCTACAACGGCGAGAGCATTCTCGAGCTCGACCCGTCCGAGCGCGCCGCCAAGGGCATCTTCCTCGCCTTCCAGTACCCGGTCGAAATCCCCGGCGTCGCCACCATGCAGTTCCTCAAGGTCGCGATGAACGAGCAGCGCAAGGCGCGCGGCGAAGCCGAGCTGACGACGCCGGACTTCATGCGCCGCGTCAAGGACGCCGCCGCCGAACTCAAGATCGCGCCGGAAATGCTGCGCCGTCCGCTGAACGTCGGCTTTTCCGGCGGTGAGAAGAAGCGCGCGGAAATCCTCCAGATGTCGCTGCTCGAGCCGAAGCTCTGCATCCTCGACGAGACGGATTCCGGCCTCGACATCGACGCCCTGAAGATCGTCGCCGACGGCGTCAACGCGCTGCGTTCGCCCGACCGCGCCGTCGTCGTCATCACCCACTACCAGCGCCTGCTCGACTATATCGTGCCGGATACGGTCCACGTTCTCTACAAGGGCCAGGTCATCAAGTCCGGCGACAAGACGCTGGCACACGAGCTGGAAGCAAACGGCTATGCCGACATCATCGGTGCCGCTGCCTGACGGCACCCGTGAAGGAGTGATCTCATGAACATGCAGACAGGCATGAAGCTTTCGGTCGCAGAGACCGCGCTTTGCGAAGCCTATGACCACGCGATCGGCGAGCTGCCGGGCGACGGCGCGGTGCTCGCCGCCCGCGACACGCTGATCAGCGACTTCAAGGAAGCCGGCCTTCCGACGCGCCGCGTCGAGGCCTGGCACTATACGGACCTCAAGGCGCTGCTGCGCGCCGTGCCGACCTTCGATCCGGCGGCCTCCGCCGCCAAGGTTGCCCCGCTGGTCGAAGGTTCGGCCGTGCTCTCGGTCGTCAACGGCCTTGCCGATGCCCGCGCGAGCGCCGAGGGCGTGAGGGTCGGCACCTTCGCCGCCGCGCTGGCGGACGGCACCGCCGCCGAGGGCCTTGCCGCCCGCGACGGCGACGATGCGATCGGCCGCATCAACGGCGCCTTCGTGCGCGACGGCTTCGTGCTCGACCTGCCCGACGGCACCGAGCTCGAAGCGCCGCTCGAAATCCAGACGATCCAGAATGCCGGCCAGACGCATACGCGCTTCCCGGCGACCATCGGCGCCGGCGTCAAGGGGACGATCATCGAGCGTCACCTCGCGGCGGGCGACAATGCGGCCTTCGTCACCACGGTCAGCGACATCACGCTGGCCGACGGCGCCGAAATCACCTGGATCATCTTCCAGGCGCAGGGCGGCGCGGATACGCATCTCGGCCAGATCCGCATCACGCTCGGCACGGACGCGAAACTGCGCCTCTACCTGATCAATGCCGGCGGCAAGCTCGTGCGGCAGGAAATCCACGTCGTGGTGGCGGGCGAGGGATCGGACCTGATCCTGCGCGGCATAAACCTGCTCGGCGGCGAGACGCACAACGACGTGACCTTCACGGTCGGCCACAACGTGCCGAACACGACATCGAGCGAAGTCATCCGCAACGTGATCTTCGATCGCGCCCGCGGCGTCTTCCAAGGCCAGATCCGCGTGGCGCCGGATGCGCAGAAAACCGACGCCAAGATGTCGTGCAACACGCTGCTGCTTTCGGACGAGGCTGATTTCTCGGCCAAGCCCGAGCTGGAGATCTTCGCCGACGACGTGCAGTGCGGCCACGGCGCGACCGTGATCGACATCGACCACACGCAGCTCTTTTACCTGATGGCCCGCGGCATCCCGGAAAACAAGGCGCGCGCCATGCTGGTCAACGCCTTCGTCGCCGAGATCGTCGAGGAACTGGACGACGAGCCGCTGGTCGAGGCGCTGGAAGGCGTCATCGCCGCCTGGCTGGAAAAGCACGCCTGACAAGCGTCTGACAAGGGACGAACGAGATGGAACACGCGCTGCCGACACCCGCAACGGCCTATGACGTCGAGGCGATCCGCAAGGATTTCCCGATCCTGTCGAAGACGGTCTACGGCAAGCCGCTGGTCTATCTCGATAACGGGGCTTCGGCGCAAAAGCCGCAGGCCGTGATCGACGCGATCGCGCATGCCTATTCCAACGAATATGCAAACGTGCATCGCGGCCTTCATTTCCTCTCCAATGCCGCCACGGACGCCTATGAGGCGGCGCGCGAAAAGGTGCGCCGCTTCCTGAACGCTTCTTCGGTCGATGAGATCATCTTCACGAAATCCTCGACCGAGGCGATCAACACGGTGGCCTATGGCTACGGCATGCCAAAGATCGGCGAGGGCGACGAGATCGTCCTCTCCATCATGGAGCACCACTCCAACATCGTGCCGTGGCATTTCATCCGCGAACGGCAGGGCGCCAAGCTTGTCTGGGCGCCGGTGGACGAGGCGGGCGCCTTCCATGTCGAGGACTTCGTGAAGTGCCTGACGGAGCGCACGAAGCTCATCGCCATCACGCATATGTCGAATGCGCTCGGCACCATCGTCCCGGTCAAGGAAATCTGCCGCATCGCCCGCGAGCGCGGCATTCCGGTGCTCATCGACGGCTCGCAGGGCGCCGTGCACATGCCGGTCGACGTGCGCGACATCGATTGCGACTGGTACGTGATGACCGGCCACAAGCTCTATGGCCCTTCCGGCATCGGCGTGCTGTACGGAAAGATGGACCGGCTGAAGGAGATGCGGCCGTTCCAGGGCGGCGGCGAGATGATCGTCGACGTGACGGAAGACATCGTCACCTACAACGATCCGCCGCACCGCTTCGAGGCCGGCACGCCGCCGATCGTGCAGGCGATCGGCCTCGGCCACGCGCTCGACTATATGGAAAAGATCGGCCGCGCGGCGATCTCCACCCATGAGGCAGACCTGCGTGACTACGCCTATGAACGGCTGTCGGCGATCAATTCGCTGCGCATCTTCGGCACGGCGCCGGGCAAGGGCTCGATCTTCTCGTTCGAGCTGGAAGGCATCCACGCCCATGACGTCTCGATGGTCATCGACCGGGCAGGGGTGGCGGTGCGCGCCGGCACCCATTGTGCCCAGCCGCTCTTGAAACGCTTCGGCGTCACCTCCACATGCCGGGCATCGTTCGGCATGTACAATACACGCGCCGAGGTGGATGCACTCGCCGACGCGCTCGACCATGCCCGCAAGTTCTTCGCCTGAGGAGTAGGCCCATGTCCCTCGACGCAACGGAAGACAAGATCGACGTCCGCGACGGCATCGTTCATTCGGCGATCCCGGAAGACGAGTTGGCGCGCCTCAGCGACGACATCATTTCCGCGCTGAAGACGGTCTACGACCCGGAAATCCCGGCCGACATCTTCGAGCTCGGCCTGATCTACAAGATCGACATCGAAGACGACCGCATGGTCAAGATCGACATGACGCTGACGGCGCCCGGCTGCCCGGTGGCCGGCGAGATGCCGGGCTGGGTGGAAAATGCCGTAAGCGCCGTGGAAGGCGTGTCCGGCGTCGAGGTCAGCATGACCTTCGACCCGCCGTGGACGCCGGACCGCATGTCGGAAGAGGCGCAGGTCGCCGTCGGCTGGTATTGATCCGTCCCGTCGGGGACACTAGATTCAGATTCGGAAACCATCGGGCCTTGAACCCGTTAGGTCGAAGGAGATACGGCCCATGGCCTTTGCAGTCATGACACTTACCGATGCAGCGGCAAGCCGCGTCAAGGCGATCGTCGACAATGCCGGCGGCGATGCCAAGGGCATCCGTGTCGGCATCAAGAAGGGCGGCTGCGCGGGGATGGAATACTCCGTCGATCTCGTGACCGAACCCAATGCCAAGGACGACCTGATCGAACATGGCGGCGCCCGCGTGTGGATCGCGCCGGAAGCCGTGCTCTACCTTCTCGGCACCCAGATGGATTTCGAGGTGACGACGCTGCGCTCCGGCTTCACCTTCCACAATCCGAACCAGACGTCCGCCTGCGGCTGCGGCGAATCGGTCGAACTGAAGCCGGCGGACCTTGCGGCCCTTGCCGCCGCTGGCCAGCCGACAGTGCGCGCCTGAAAACAGGCATGCGAGGACTGCAAATCCTCGCGGCTTTCCTTCGCAATCGGTTTTGCCTAGTCTCCGGCATGCGGCGCGACCCTTTCGCGCCCGCGTGATCGCCAGGAGGGGCGCGAGCGATGACCGGCTTTGCCGCCGCACTTTACGAGAACCTGCCGTTTCCCGTCCTCATCCTCGATGGCGAAGCCTCCGTCGTTTCCCATAACGAGGCTGCGGCGCGGACTTTCGGCTGGAACCGCGATGGTCGCAAGCCCGGCGCTTGCGCCGTCATCGAAGGCGCCAATCCAGCGGCCCTTCTTGCCCGCCACGCTTTGGAAGGGCGGGAGAACGCCCACGCCTTTTCCTTCCGCCACGACAACGGCACGCTCTTCGAGGCGACGGCGCATGTCATTGCCGTCCCGGACGATGCGAGCGGCGCGCGCTATGCGCTTCTCCTGCGCAGCCTCCTCAGCGGCGGCAGCCATGGCGAACAGATCCTGCTCGGCCAGCGCATCGCGGCGGCGCTCGACACGATGAACGAGGGGTTTGCGATCTTCGACGAGGAAGAGCGCCTGATCATGTTCAACCGCTCCTACAAGGAGCGGTGCGGGGAGGCTCGCGATGCAGTGCGTGTGGGTGCGACGCTGGAAAGCATCGCCCGGGCCAATATCCGCGTCGGAATGTTCCCCGGCATCGAGGAGGGCACGCCGGAAGCCGAGGCGATGGTGCGCGAGCGGCTTGAAAGCCACAGGAATACCGGGAGCGGCGGAAGCGTCTTCGAGTTCGGCAAGGACAGGTGGATCCGCGGGGAGAGCCATGTCGCCGAGACCGGAGACATCGTCGCGCTGCGTGTCGATGTCTCCGAGCTCAAGCGCACCGAGGCGGCGCTGGAGGAAAAGCGCCGCGAATATCTCTCGCTGCTGCAGATCCTGCCGGACATGATCCTGCGCTTCGACCGGAACCTGACCGTTCGCTTCGCAAACGACAAATATGCCGCCCATGTCGGCTCCACCACCGATGAGCTGATCGGCCGTCATCTGCCCGAGGTCGCCTGCGCACCGGAGCAGACGGCGCCGCTGATGGATATCTCGGCCTATTCGCGTGAAAAGCCCGTGCAGACGCTCGAAATCTGCATGGACCATGACGGCCAGCCGATGTGGATGTTGTGGACGGCGGTCGCGATCTTCGACGAAGACGGCCTCAGCGAGATCGTCAGCGTCGGGCGCGATATCACCGAGGCCAAGCGCCAGCAGCAGCAGGTGGAGGCGCAGACGAACGAGTTGCGCCGCAAGAACGAGGCGCTCGACCAGTTCACCGCGACGGTCTCGCACGATCTGAAGGCGCCGCTGCGCCATCTGTCCATGTTCGCCGAGATGATCTCGGAAGACCTGCATCGCGGCGAATTCTCCGAGCTGCCGCACTATGCCGACCATGTGCGCAAGAGCGCGGCGCGCATGCGCCGCATCATCGACAGCCTCCTGGAATTCTCGCAGATCGCCTACCGCATAAATTCGCCGAAACCGGTGGCGCTGTCCGGCGTGGTGCGCGATGCGCTGGCACTTCTGGAAAGCCATGTGCAGGAATGCGGCGGGACGGTGGATGTCCAGCCGCTGCCGGAGGTCATGGGCGATCCCGAGCTGCTGAAGCGCCTGGTGCAGAACCTGATCGGCAATGCCCTGAAATACCGCCGGCCGAGCGAGGCGCCGGCCGTCCGCATCTATTCCCGGCAGGGGCCGCAGGGCATCGATTTCATCGTGGAGGACGACGGTATCGGTATCGATCCGCAGCATGTCGGCCGGATTTTCGAGGTTTTCCAACGGCTTCACCGTGATGAAACGGTCTATCAGGGCACCGGCGTCGGCCTTGCGCTGGCGCGCCGCATCGTGGAGAGCCACAACGGGGTGATAGCGCTTGACACGAGCTATGGTCCGGGCGCACGCTTTGTCGTGACGTTTCCGCAACCCATGAAATCAAGGGGGGACGGTCGTGGCGGGCTCGCCTAGAAAGCTGATCGTGGTCGACGACGATCCCGTGGATGTACGCTTCGTCATGCGCGCCTTCAGCGATGCCGGCAGTCCCATCGAAATCACGCATGTCGCCGACGCCCAGCTTGCCTCCGACCGTCTCGATGCCGAAGCCTTCGACTATATCCTGCTCGACATCAACATGCCCGGCATCAGCGGCATGGAGTTGCTGAAGCGCTTGCGCGGGCGCGCGCGCACGGCGGTGACGCCGGTGATCATGCTGTCCTCGTCCTCCAGTACGGCGGATGTGAACCGCGCCTACGAGAACGGCGCCAATGCCTATGCCGTCAAGCCCTCGACGCTGAGCGGCTACCGCGATTTCGCCGAAGGGTTCACCCGTTTCTGGGTGGACGTCGCCATCGCACCCTGATCCTGCCTCCCTGCCCGAAAATGAAAAGCCCCGGCCGATAGGATCGGCCGGGGCGAAAATTCATGCCGTCCGTATCACTCGGCGGCTTCCGCGTAGTCCTCGAGCGGCGGGCAGGAGCAGACCAGGTTGCGGTCGCCGTAGACATTGTCCACCCGGTTGACCGGAGACCAGTACTTGTCGACGCGGAAGGCGCCCGGCGGGTAGCAGGCCTGTTCGCGCGAATAGGGGCGATCCCATTCACCGACGAGGTCTTCCACCGTGTGCGGGGCGTTCTTGAGCGGGTTGTTCTCCCGGTCCATCTTGCCCTCCTCGATGGCGCGCGCCTCTTCGCGGATCGCCAGCATCGCATCGCAGAAGCGGTCGATCTCGGCCTTGGTCTCCGATTCGGTCGGCTCGATCATTAGCGTGCCGGCGACCGGCCAGCTCATGGTCGGCGCGTGGAAGCCGCAGTCGATCAGGCGCTTGGCGACGTCGTCGACCGTGACACCGGCGCTTGCCGCCAGCGGACGCGTGTCGATGATGCATTCATGCGCCACGCGGCCCTTGGCGGACTTGTAGAGCACGTCATAGGCCCCCTTGAGGCGGGCGGCGATGTAGTTGGCGTTGAGGATCGCCACCTTCGTCGCCTGCGTCAGGCCTTCGCCGCCCATCATCAGGCAGTAGCTCCAGGAGATCGGCAGGATGGAGGCCGAACCGAAGGGCGTCGCCGACACCGCGCCCGTGCCGCCGAGGCCCGGAATGTCCGGGTGGCCGGGAAGGAACGGGGCGAGGTGCGCCTTGACGCCGATCGGGCCCATGCCGGGGCCGCCGCCGCCGTGCGGGATGCAGAAGGTCTTGTGCAGGTTGAGGTGCGAGACGTCGCCGCCGATGTCGCCGGGGCGGGCAAGGCCCACCATGGCGTTCATGTTGGCGCCGTCCATGTAGACCTGGCCGCCATGCTTGTGCACGATCTCGCAGACCTCGCGCACGTTCTCCTCGAAGACGCCGTGCGTGGAGGGATAGGTGATCATGCAGCAGGAGAGGTTTTCCGCGTATTGCTCTGCTTTTGCACGGAAATCTTCCATATCGATGTCGCCGTTGTCCGACACCTTCACGACGACGACCTTCATGCCGACCATCTGGGCGGAGGCCGGATTGGTGCCGTGCGCGGAGGTCGGAATGAGGCAGACGTCGCGATGGTCGTTGCCGTTGGCGAGATGATAGGCGCGGATTGTCAGGAGGCCGGCATATTCACCCTGTGCGCCGGAATTGGGCTGCATGGAGAGCGCGTCGTAGCCGGTGATGTCGCAGAGCTTCTGCGACAGGTCCTCGATGAGATGGCGGTAACCCTGCGCCTGGTCGGCCGGCACGAAGGGATGGATCTCCGCGAATTCCGGCCAGGTGATCGGCAGCATTTCCGCTGTCGCATTCAGCTTCATCGTGCAGGAGCCGAGCGGGATCATCGCCCGGTCGAGCGCGAGGTCGCGGTCGGAAAGGCGGCGGATGTAGCGCACCATCTCGCTTTCCGCGCGGTTCATGTGGAAGATCGGATGCGTCAGGTATTCGCTGGTGCGCAGCAGGTCTTCCGGCAGGCGGTAGGCAGGTTCGAACTGCGCCACGTCGAAATCGCCGCCGAAGGCGCGCCAGACGGCTTGCAGCGTGACAGGGCGCGAACGCTCGTCGAGGCTGATGCCGATGCGGTCGTCGCCGATCTTGCGCAGGTTCACCTCTTCCGCGACGGCCGTCTTCAGGATGATACCCTGCAGCTTGCCGACATGGACGGTGATCGTGTCGAAGAACACGTCGGGCTCGACCGTGTAGCCGAGCTTTTCGAGGCCCTCGGCGAGGCGCACGGTCTTCTGGTGCACGCTCTGTGCAATCGCCTTCAGGCCCTGCGGCCCGTGGAAGACCGCATACATCGAAGCCATGACGGCGAGCAGCACCTGCGCGGTGCAGATGTTCGACGTCGCCTTTTCGCGGCGGATGTGCTGCTCGCGCGTCTGCAGCGACAGGCGATAGGCGCGGTTGCCGCGCGCATCGATGGAGACGCCGACGAGGCGGCCGGGCATGGAGCGCTTGTAGGCGTCCTTGACCGCCATATAGGCCGCATGCGGCCCGCCATAGCCGACCGGCACGCCGAAGCGCTGGGTGCAGCCGATGGCGATGTCCGCGTCCATCTCGCCGGGCGATTTCAGCAGGGCGAGCGCCAGCGGATCGGCCGCCATGACGGCGATGGCGCCGGTCTGGTGCAGGCGGGCGATGAGGCCGGTGAAATCGCGCACATGACCGTAGGTGCCGGGATACTGGAAGATCGCGCCGAAGACGTCGACCGGGTCGAGATCGATGAAGGGATCGCCGACGACGATCTGCCAGCCGAGCGGCTCGGATCGGGTCTTGAGCAGCGCGATCGTCTGCGGATGGCAGTTCTCGTCGACGAAGAAGGCGTTCGCCTTGGATTTCGCCACGCGCTGGGCCATGGCCATCGCCTCGGCGGCGGCGGTCGCTTCGTCGAGCAGCGAGGCATTCGCCACGTCGAGGCCGGTCAGGTCGCAGACCATGGTCTGGTAGTTGATGAGCGCTTCCAGGCGCCCCTGGCTGATTTCCGGCTGGTAGGGCGTATAGGCCGTGTACCAGGCCGGGTTCTCCAGGATGTTGCGCTGGATGACCGGCGGCGTGATTGTACCGTAGTAACCCTGGCCGATCAGCGAGACGAGCTTCCTGTTGCGGTTGGCGGTCTCGCGCAGCTTGTCGAGCGCTTCGCGCTCGGTCATCGGCGCACCCCATTCGAGCGGCTTCTCCTGGCGGATCGATTGCGGCACGGTGTCGTCGATCAGCGCGTCGAGGCTCGGATAGCCAATCACCTTCAGCATCGCCTCCATCTCCTTCGGCGAGGGGCCGATATGGCGACGGTTGGCGAAGTCGTAGGGCTGGTAGTCGGTAAAGGCGAAATCCTTGGGCAGAGACATCAGCCGACAAGCTCCTTGTAGGCGGCTTCGTCCATCAGCGCGTCCGCATCGGCCGGGTTGGCGAGCTTCAGCTTGAAGAACCAGCCGGCGCCCTGCGGGTCGCTGTTGACGAGGGAGGGATCGGCCGTGATGGCCTCGTTGACTTCGACGATCTCGCCGTCGAGCGGACAATAGACGTCGGAGGCGGCCTTCACGGATTCGACCGTCGCCGCATCGCCGCCCTTCGAGAAGGAGGCGCCGACCTCGGGCAGTTCGACGAAGACGAGATCGCCCAGCTGTTCGGCCGCATGCGCCGTGATGCCGACGGTCGCAACGCCGCCTTCGATCTTCAGCCACTCGTGTTCTTCGGTAAATTTCAGCATGTTTGTTCCTCTCTCTGGAAAGATTTCCGGGCGCGCCCCTCATCCGGCCCTTCGGGCCACCTTCTCCCCGACGAGGAGAAGGGAAGCAAACCGCTGCCGTCGTGTCCCTTCTCCCCAGCGGGGAGAAGGGACACGACGGCAGGCGGATGAGGGGGGCGCAACGGATCATGGGGTCAGCGTTTGAAGGTGTTCTTGACGAAGGGCATGGCCGATACGGTGACCGGCAGGAATTTTCCGCGCACGCCGGCATAGAGCTGCGTGCCAGGCGTTGCAGAGGACTTGGACACGTAACCCATGGCGACGGGGCTGTCGGCGTTCGGGCCGAAGCCGCCGGAGGTGACGGTTCCCACGACGTCCTCGCCCTCGGGATCGGTGGCGAGCACCGCACCGCCGCGCACCGGCGCGCGGCCTTCCGGTCTGAGGCCGACACGGCGGCGGTCCGCGCCGTTTTCGAGCTGGTCGAGGATGATGCCGGCGCCCGGGAAGCCGCCGGCGCGTTCGCCGCCCCTGCGGCGCACCTTCTGGATCGCCCATTCGAGCCCGGCCTCGACCGGCGTCGTGCCGGTGTCGATGTCGTTGCCGTAGAGGCAGAGGCCGGCTTCAAGGCGCAGAGAATCGCGCGCACCGAGGCCGATCGGCAGCACGTCGGGATGGTCGAGCAGGCGGCGACAGACGGTTTCGGCAAGATCGGCCGGAATGGAGATTTCGAAGCCGTCCTCGCCGGTATAGCCCGAGCGCGAGACGATGCAGTCGGCATCGTGCAGGTCGCAGGCGCGCACGTCCATGAAGCGCATGGAGGAGACGTCGGCCCAGAGTTCGGCCAGCACGGCTTCCGCGTGCGGGCCCTGCAGGGCGATCAGCGCGCGGTCGTCGTGCAGCGTCAGTTCGCAGGCATCGCCGATCTTCGCCTGCATATGGGCGAAATCCGCGTCCTTGCAGGCGGCGTTGACGACGACGTAGAAATGGTCGCCGCGATTGGCGATCATCAGGTCGTCGAGAATGCCGCCCTCGTCGTTGGTGAAGAGCGCATAGCGCTGGCGGCCTTCGCCGAGGCCGACGACATCCACCGGCACCAGCGTTTCCAGCGCCCGCGCCGCGTCGGCATTGTCGCCGGAGCGGGCGCGCACGGTGACCTGGCCCATATGGGACACGTCGAACAGGCCGGCGGCCGCGCGGGTGTGCAGATGTTCCTTCATCACGCCGGCCGTGTATTGCACCGGCATTTCATAGCCGGCGAACGGCACCATGCGGGCGCCGAGCGACAGGTTCAGCGCGTGAAGCGGTGTTTTCTTGAGTTCAGACGATCCGTCCAAAAGGCGCCCTCCAGTCCTTGGGCGCCCACGGGTTCCTCCGGGCGCCGGCTCACAATCCAGGCGCAATTGCGCCGTTCTCCTGAGCCCCCTCTGTCCCTTCGCCTGAGATTGTTATCCCTTCGGCGAGCGTTCTCACGCTTCTCTCCAGAGTTCCGACGGCACCTTGCTGGTCCTTTTGCCTGAGAGTTTCCGGGGCGGTTGCTCCTTCGGCACCGGCCATACCCCTTCGGGCCGGCCGGTTTCTCCCAGCGAGGTCGGCTCCAGATAACGGCCTTGCCCGTGTTTTGGCAAGAGCCGGCGTCGCTGCCGAACAAATATTTGTCGTTGCGGGAAGACGGCAAAAGAAAGCCCCCGAAACGGGGGCAAGGTTGGAGGACGGCTGCTTCTTTCGGGGGAGATCAGGTGGCTTCGGCGGGCAGCGGCAAGCCGCTCTCGTCGTAAAGACGCTGCGCCTCGGCCACGGTCACCTGCGGCATGCCGCCGGGCGCGGTGAGAAGGGCAAGCGCGAGGGCCGGCGGCTGGATGACGTTGAGAACGGCGAGCGTGCGGGCATCGCCCTTGATCTTGGCGTCTTCGCTCCAATGGTGGATACGCTGCTCGAAGAGCGTGCCGGTGCGGGTCTGCATCCTCATGCCCTGCGAGGCATAGGCGGCGGTGGCGGGCGAGACTGTCACGATCTGGGTCATGGCGCTTCAACGGGTTGGTTGGTTTACGGAATTTAACAGTTGCGCCTTTCGCGGACGTAAAACGCGATGGTTGCAATTTCATCGAATTTTAACGGACTGTGCGATTTTCGGCCGGCCTTGCCTTCAATAGGCGAATTCCGCCATAAGAGGCGGAGATCGCCGCCGGAATCGTGCGGCCGAGGCACAAGCTGCAGCATGCCGCCGATGGCGCGGGAGGACCGATGAAGCCGATTTTCGTGCAATTGCAATGCGCTCCGGGCAAGACCTACGAGGTTGCCGATGCGCTTTACGCTACGGAACTCATTTCGGAGCTGTACTCCACCAGTGGCGAGTACGACCTGCTCCTGAAGATCTATGTCGAGAGCGAAGAGGATATCGGCAAGTTCATCAACGACCACGTCGCGTCCATCCCCGGCATCGTGCGCTCGCTGACCACGCTGACCTTCCGCGCGTTTTAAGCATTTTGCAGCCAAGGGCATTCCTTGGCGTCGCGCTATCGCCTGTTCCCCTTCGGCTGTTCTTGCGCTAAAGCACGGCGCAACGAAAGAAGGCTGACATGGCAGGCATCGAACACAGGCAGGTGGACAACGACGAGGCGGGCATGCGCCTCGACCGGTGGTTCAAGGTCCATTATCCGGGCCTCGGCTTCGGCCCGCTCCAGAAATTGCTGCGCTCCGGGCAGGTCCGCGTCGATGGCGGCCGCGCCAAGAGCGATACGCGCGTCCAGCCCGGCCAGACGATCCGCATTCCGCCGATGGATATAGACGAGAAGACCGTCAAGACCGGTCCCATCGCCGGCCGCGACCTCAAGCATTCCCCTGATGGCGAATTGCTCTCGCGCATGCTGCTGCACGAGGACGACAAGGTCATCGTGCTCAACAAGCCGGCCGGCATCGCGGTGCAAGGCGGCTCGGGCGTCACCCGTCATATCGACCAGATGCTGGAAGCCTGGACGAGCCAGAAGGGCGAGAAGCCGCGCCTCGTGCATCGCCTCGACCGTGACACGTCCGGCGTGCTCGTCATCGCCCGCACGCGCGGCGCGGCGCAGAAGCTGACCGCCGCCTTCCGCGAGCGCGACACCAAGAAGACCTACTGGTCGCTGGTGATGGGCGTGCCGAAGAAGCGCGAGGACAAGATCTCGACCTGGCTCGTCAAGGAACAGACGCCCGACGGCGACCGCATGCGCATCGCCAAGCATGGCGAGGATGGCGCCGATCACGCGGTTTCCTTCTACCGGATCATCGAGCAGGCCGCGCAGACCTACGCCTGGCTGGAGATGGAGCCCTATACCGGCCGCACGCACCAGCTTCGCGTCCACGCCGCCCATATCGGCCACCCGATCCTCGGCGATCCCAAATATTTCGAGGCCGACAGCAACTGGTCGTTCCCGGGCGGCGTGCAGAACAAGCTGCATCTTCACGCCCGCCGCATCGATATTCCGCATCCCAATGGCGGGCGTCTGCGCGTGACCGCGCCGCTGCCACCGCATATGGTGCAGACATGGAACCTGTTCGGCTTCGACCAGACCGCGGGGGACGAGGAAGACTGATGCGGCTGGTCCTGTTCGATTGCGACGGCACGCTGGTCGACAGCGCGAAGCTGATCCATGAAGTCATGGCGCGTACTTTCGTCGATTTCGGTTTTGCGCGGCCGGACCTTTCCGAGACCAAGGCGATCATCGGCCTGACCCTCGACATCGCGATCGCCCGCATGCAGGGCAAGCCGCATGTCGACGACGAGGCGCTGGCGATGACCGCGCATTACAAGGCGACCTATAGCGGCGTGCGCACGGAACCGGGCTTCCAGGAGCCGCTTTTCCCCGGCATCGACGCCATGATGGCGCGACTCGAGCGGGAGGACGACCTGATCCTCGGCGCGGTCACCGGCAAATCCCGCCGCGGCCTCGACCTTATCCGCACCGCGCACGGTTTCGACAAGACCTTCTTCGTCTCGCGCACGGCGGATGACTGCCCGTCCAAGCCGCACCCGGCCATGGTGACGGAATGCTGCGACGAAGCTGGAATTGAGTCGGCCCGGACGGTTGTCATCGGCGATGCGATTTACGATATGCAGATGGCGAAGGCAGCCGGCGCTAAGGCGATCGGCGTTTCCTGGGGCTATGCCTCGGTGCCCGAACTGGTCGAGGCCGGCGCGGATCACATCCTGCGCACGCCTGCCGACCTTCTCGACTGGCTGGAGATTTCCGATGCGTGATATCCTGAGCGACCTTTCCGAAGCGATGAGCGATCCCGATCCAGTGCGCCGCGCGCAGATCCAGATGAAGCGTCCGCTGCCGAAGCGGTTCTACAAGGAGGTCTCGACCGACAGGACGGACGAAGGGTTCCGCATCCTGCTCGACGGCCGCCCCGTGCGCACGCCCGGCAAGAAGCTGCTCGCCGTGCCGGCGCAGCCTATCGCCGACCGGCTCAAGGCCGAGTGGGACAGGCAGGGCGAGGAGATCGATCCCGCGAAAATGCCGGTGACGCGTCTCGTCAACACCGCCGTGGACGGCGTCGCCGACAATCTCGACGCGGTGTTCGAGGAAATCGTGCGTTTTGCCGGCACCGACATGCTCTGCTACCGCGCGGATTCGCCGGATGGCCTCGTCGCGCGTCAGCGCGAAGGCTGGGATCCGGTCATCCGCTGGGCGGCCGATGCCAAGGGCGCGCGCTTCATCCTTGTCGAGGGCGTCATGCACCAGGAGCAGCCGGCGCTTGCCATCGAAGCATTCTCCGCTGCGCTCGCCGCCTATCGCGATCCGCTGGCGCTCGCCTGCGTCCACACGGTGACGACGCTCACCGGTTCGGCGCTGCTCGGCCTGGCGCTCGCCGAGGGCGTGATCGATGCCGACAAAGCCTGGTCGCTCGCCCATGTGGACGAGGACTGGCAGATCGAGCACTGGGGCACCGACGAGGAAGCCTTCCGCCGCCGCGAACTGCGGCGCGAGGAACTGGACATCGCCGCCGCCGTGCTGGCCGACATCCCGCGCTGACTTGCGTCGCGAGCGTGCTACACTCCCCTTCGAGTGAAACCGAGGGGAGTGCAGGCATGTTCGACCGGTTGTCCGCCTATCGACCGCAGGCGCTGGCGGCGCTGCGCATCATGACGGCGCTGCTCTTCATCGAGCACGGCACGCAGAAATTTTTCGATTTTCCGCCGGCAGAGCAGCCGTTCGGCAACCTCATGAACCTGATCGGCGTCGCGGGTGCGCTGGAGGTGGTGGGCGGTTTTCTGGTATTGGTGGGGCTGTTCACGCGGCCGGTGGCCTTCGTGCTCTGCGGCTTCATGGCGGTTGCCTATTTCATGGCGCATGCGCCGCAGAGCTTCTTCCCGGTCAACAATCGCGGCGATGCCGCGATTCTCTTCTCGTTCGTCTTCCTCTACCTCGTTTTCGCAGGGCCGGGGGCTTTCGCCTTCGACAATCGCCGGGCGTAGTTCAGGCGACGAATTTCAGGCCGAGGATGCCGGTGACGATGAAGGCGATGCAGCCCATGCGCAGCGCCGTCACCGGCTCGGCGAAAAGGAAGATGCCGAGCATCACCGTGCCCACCGTGCCGATACCGGTCCAGATCGCATAGGCCGTGCCGATCGGCAGCGTCTTCACGGCAAGGCCGAGCAGCACGATGCTGATGACCATCGAACCGGCGGTGAGGGCGGTCGGAAGCGGCTTGGTGAAACCGTCGGTATATTTCAGACCGATGGCCCAGCCGATTTCAAAGAGACCTGCAAGGGTGAGAAGAATCCAGGACATTGTGCCTACTCCGTTTCAAAGGAGCGAGGCCGTCCCCGCAATCGTGACCGGAGCTTTCTCCGGCGGTAGCCGTCTACCGGGCGGAATATTGCCGATCCGCGTATCGAAGGCAAGGGCGGGAGCGGCATGTCAGCCATGCACCCCCGCCATATCTTGGTCGTCAGCCGAGGCGTTCGGCATGCCACTTCAGGTGATCGTCCATGAAGGTGGAGATGAAGTAGTAGGAATGGTCGTAGCGCTCGTGCATGCGCAACGTCAGCTTGATGTCCGTGTCCTTGATCGCCTCCTCGAAGAGCCAGGGCCGCAGGCCGTTTTCGAGGAAGCCGTCGGCCTTGCCCTGGTCGATCAGGAATTCAGGGAAGCGGGCACCGTCGGCCACCAGCGCGCAGGCATCGTATTCGCGCCATTTCGCCTTGTCGGCGCCAAGGTATTTTTCGAAGGCAGGCGCGGACCAGTCGGCCGTCGACGGCTCGACGATGGGGGCGAAGGCCGAGCAGCTTTTGAAGCGGTCAGGATGCTTGAGCGCGATCGTCATGGCGCCGTGGCCGCCCATGGAATGGCCGAAAATGCCCTGCCGGTCCATGTCCATGCGGAAGTGTTGGCGGAGGAAATTGGGAAGCTCTTCCGTGACATAGGAGTACATCTGGAAGTTCTCGGCCCAGGGCTCTTCCGTGGCATCGAGATAGAAGCCGGCGCCCTTGCCCATCTGCCAGTTGGTGAGCTCGTCCGGTACGTCGTTGCCGCGCGGGCTTACGTCAGGGCAAACCACGATGAGGCCGAGTTCGGCGGCCATGCGGCGATATTCGCCCTTTTCCATCACGTTGGCATGGGTGCAGGTGAGGCCGGAGAGATACCAGAGCACCGGCCGCGGCTCGCGGGTCGCCTGCGGCGGCACGAAGACGGCGAAGGTCATCTCGCATTTGCAGGCCTCCGAATCGTGGGAAAACACGCCCTGCATGCCGTCGAAGGCCGTATTCTGGGAAAGCACTTTCATGGAAGACCCCGATTGTTCTCAGGAGGCGAGCGACACCGCCGCATTGACGGCGGCGGCGACCAGCACCGTGTTGAAGAAGAAGGAAACGACGGCGTGCAGCAGGTTGACCTTGCGCATTGCCGTGGAGGTGATCGCCACGTCCGATGTCTGTGCCGTCATGCCGATCACGAAGGCGAAATAAAGGAAATCATAGACGCCGGGCGGTGCGTCGCCGGGAAAATCGAGGCTCTTGCCGATGTCCCGGCTGCCGGCCGTGCTGCCGGGCCGCCAGTAGAGATGGGCGTAGTGCAGGGCAGCCATCGTGTGGATGGTGAGCCACCCGAGCGCGACCGAGGCGAAGGCGAGTGCGAACTCGGGAACCGTTGCGGCGGGCCGGTTCAGCACGATGAAGAGCGAGCCCGTCGAAATTGCGACGGCGGCGAAGGTGACGGCGAAGATGATCGCCATCGGCTCGTCGGTATCCGTCGCATAATGTTCGAGATAGGTGGCCGTGAGGTGCGGCAGGCGCAGGGACGTCAGCAGCAGGTAGCAGAGAAAGAAGACGACGGCCGCGATATCGACGGCGAAAGCCGGCTCCAGCCAGAGCGTGACGGCGAGCACCGCCGCCGCTGCGCCGATGCCGGCATAGAACGGCACATGGCGGCCGTAGGTCCGGGGTCCCGGCTTTCCCGTCATGAGCCTGCCCGCGCATTCCTTGCCCGGCGGCAGAGGCGGTCGAGCGTTTCGAGGAAGGCGGAACGGTCGCGCGGCGAAAAGGCGGCGTTGTAGCCCTTGCTCTCGCCGGTCTCGCGCAGGTGCGCGCCGAGATCGCGCATGGCGCTGGCCATGCCGATATTCGTCTGGTCGAAGAGCCGCCCGGTCGGGCCGGTGACATGGGCGCCCTTGGCGACGGTGCGGCCGGCAAGCGGAACATCGGCCGTAATGACGATGTCGCCTTCCTTTACGTTCTCGACGATCCAGTTGTCCGCCGCATCGAAGGCGCCCGAGACGATGACGTTCCGGATCATGGGATCGCGCGACGGGCGCAGGCCCGAATTGGCGACGAAGGTGACCGGCAGGCCGTGGCGTTCGGCGACCTTCAGGATTTCCGGCTTCACCGGGCAGGCATCCGCATCGACGAAGATGGTCGGCAGGGTGTCGGTCATGCGTCTGCTCTCTTCCGGCTATCGGCGTGCGGCGCCCTTGCCGTCCGGGGTCGAGGCGCTTGCGGGCGTCGAGCCCGCCGCGCCGCCGCGCGTCGTGGTGGCGCCGCCTTGCGGGCGCCAGATTTCCGTTCCGAGCGTCTCGCCGCCCATGCTCGACCAGACGCCGGACCAGGATCCGTCGCCCTGGAGTTCAAAGAGCGCGATGCCGTGGCTCTCGCCGGCATCGTAGCTGACCGCAAGCGTCCTGCCCGAACCCCCGGCGAGCGTGCCGATGCCCTTGGTCTCGTCCGCGCCGAAGCGCCAGGTGACGGCATAGGTCTCGCCGGTCTTCTTCACCTCGATCACGCCCTCGTAGGGGCTCTTGTCGCCGGGATTGGTGCCCGTCATGGCATAGGTGCCCTCCGGCCCGGCAAGCGCGAAGGTGGGCGCCAGCGCGACAGCCGAGACGATCGTCGCGGCAATCATGCGTTTCACTTCCATTCCCTGCCGGCTTGCGATGCTCATGGCTACCCCTGGGTTGGATATGGTCGGATCATGTCGATATGCGGTATCCCGTCTTCGACATATTCCTCCGACGTCGGCGAAAAGCCAAGCGACCGGTAGAAGCGTTCCAGGTGGCTTTGTGCGGAAAGCGCGATCGGCGTGCCGGGGAAGTGCGCCGCGCAGGCCCTGATCGCCTCCTGCATGACGGCCTCCCCGAGCCGTTTGCCGCGATGGGCAGGCGAAACGAGCACGCGGCCGATGCGTGGCGGCCCGTCTTCCGGCCGCCATAGCCGCGCATAGCCCGCCGTCTCGCCGCCGATCAGCAGCCGGAGATGGAACGCGTCCTCGTCCTTGCCGTCCAGTTCCGGATAGGCGCAGGCCTGCTCGACGACGAAGACGTCCACGCGCAGCCGCAGCAGCGTGTAGAGTTCGACGGCGGAGAAGCCATCCAGCCTCCGCACGTCGACGTCATAGGCCGTGGCGGGTATCAATAAATCACCACGCTGCGGATCGACTTGCCTTCATGCATCAGGTCGAAGCCCTTGTTGATGTCTTCGAGCGGCATGGTGTGGGTGATCATCGGGTCGATCTGGATCTTGCCCTCCATGTACCAGTCGACGATTTTTGGCACGTCCGTGCGCCCGCGCGCGCCGCCGAAGGCCGTGCCCATCCAGTTGCGGCCGGTGACCAGCTGGAACGGGCGCGTCGAGATCTCCTGGCCCGCGCCGGCAACGCCGATGATGACCGACTTGCCCCAGCCGCGGTGCGAGGATTCGAGCGCCTGGCGCATCACCTTGGTGTTGCCCGTGCAGTCGAACGTGTAGTCCGCCCCGCCGATCGTATCGCCATTGCGCTTCGTCATGTTGACGAGGTAGGGCACGATGTCGTCGCCGACCTCCTTCGGGTTGACGAAGTGCGTCATGCCGAACTTCTCGCCCCAGGCCTTGCGGTCGTTGTTGATGTCGACGCCGATGATCATGTCGGCGCCGGCAAGCCGCAGGCCCTGCAGCACGTTGAGGCCGATGCCGCCGAGGCCGAAGACGATTGCCGTCGAGCCGACCTCGACCTTCGCCGTGTTGATGACGGCGCCGATGCCCGTCGTCACGCCGCAGCCGATGTAGCAAATCTTGTCGAAGGGCGCGTCCGGGTTGACCTTGGCGAGCGCGATCTCGGGCAGCACCGTGTAGTTGGCGAAGGTCGAGCAGCCCATATAGTGGAAGATCTTGTCCTTGCCGATCGAGAAGCGGCTTGTGCCGTCCGGCATCAGGCCCTGGCCCTGGGTGGCGCGGATGGCGGTGCACAGGTTCGTCTTGCGCGACAGGCAGGAATAACATTCGCGGCATTCGGGCGTGTAGAGCGGAATGACGTGGTCGCCCTTCTTCAGCGACGTGACGCCCGGGCCGACATCGACGACGATGCCGGCGCCCTCATGGCCGAGGATAGCCGGGAAGATGCCCTCCGGGTCGGCGCCCGACAGGGTGAACTCGTCCGTGTGGCAGATGCCCGTCGCCTTCACCTCGACCAGCACCTCGCCGGCCTTCGGGCCGTCGAGCTGTACGGTCATGATCTCAAGCGGTTTGCCGGCCTGAACGGCAACGGCGGCGCGTACGTCCATGTTCGTCTCCCTATGCGGATTCTCTTTCGGGCGGACCATTGCAGAGCCGGCCCGGGCTCTCAAGTGCGAAAAACGGGTAAAAGTCAGCCTTGATCTTTTTTGATCAATCTGGCGACCTCGGCTTCGAGCGCGGCGATTGCCTTGCCTGTCTGGTCGTGAAGCTGGTGGACTTCCCGGAGCTGGCGCAGCAGCGGATGCAGGTGCTCGTCGCTGGCAGGCTCCGCCGGGGCCTCGCCGATGCCGGCGATCAGCCAGGAGGGCGAGACGGAGAGCACGCCGGCCAGCATGAACAGCGCCTTGGTGTCCGGCTCGGCATGGTCGCGTTCCCAGCCGCTCACCGTCTGCTCGGGCAGGCCGATGCGGGAGGCGAGATCTTCGAGGGAGAGGCCGAGCGCATCGCGCGCCCGCCAGAGGCGGCCGCCGAGCGTGTCGCCGTCGGCGCGGCCCGAAGGGAAGGGGATGGCGTTGCTCTCGCCGGGAAAGGTCATCACGGCCTCCATTGTCCTTTCCGCAAGTTTACAGGCAATCGGGGAACACCTTCTACCTCAAATGCGCCGCTTTGCGCCGCCGCGCGCCACGGCAGGATTTCCGGCATTGCCCGCGGATGCAAAACGACTATGCAGGGGGGACGAGGGAGTCGCGCCATGACCATGAAAGCCAGCACCACCGACCAATCCGGCGGAAACACCATGCAGGGCGTGGCACTGATGGCCGTCGCCATGCTGATGCTGCCCTGCATGGATGCGATCGCCAAATACATGGCGACCTTCGCCGACATGTCGCCGGGGCAGGTGACGTTCTACCGCTTCTTCTTCCAGGTCGTCTGCACGATCCCGCTGATCTTCACCGCGGCCGGCGCCGCGACACTGCGCCCGAAGCAACCGTGGCTGAACCTGCTGCGCGGCGCCATCCACGGCGCGGCGAGCCTCCTGTTCTTCGCGGCCGTGAAATACATGCCGCTCGCCGACGTCTTCGCGATCTATTTCGTCGAGCCCTTCATCCTGACCGCCATGTCGGCGGCCTTCCTCGGCGACAAGGTCGGCTGGCGGCGCTGGCTTGCCATCGTCGTCGGCTTCGGCGGCGCGCTGATCGTCATCCAGCCGAGCTTCATCCTGTTCGGCTGGACGGCGCTGCTGCCGGTCGCCTGCGCCTTCCTCTATTCGATCTACCTTTTCATGAACCGCGCCATCGGCGACGCCGATTCGCCGCTCACCATGCAGACGATCGCCGGCTTCGGCGGCACGATCTTCATGGGCGCGGCCCTGTTCATTGGAGACACCGCCGGGATCGCCGATTTCGCGCCGTCGCTGCCGACCTCGGTCTTCACGCTGGTGCTCCTCGTCATCCTGGGCGCGCTTTCCGGCTATGCCCACATGCTGGTCGTGCGCGCCTTCCGCATGGCGCCGCTCTCGCTGCTGGCGCCCTTCCAGTATTTCGAGATCATCTCGGCGACCGTGCTCGGCTATGCGATCTTCGGCGATTTCCCGACGCCGTCGAAATGGCTCGGCATCGCGATCATCGTCGCCTCGGGCCTCTTCATCATCTGGCGCGAGCACAAGAGCCGAAAGGTCGAGGCCGACATCGCCTTCGAGTGACATCAGAGAATGGTCACGGTGCGCGTGTGGCCGATTCTTAACATTTGTTAGGAGATTGCCGTTAGCCTTGCTTCTCACCTGCCATGATGGCCGGGGAGGACGGCATGTCGACATCGGTTTCGGTCATCCTGCTTCTGGCGATCAATCTGGGCCTGATCTGGCTGCTGATCGCCGCGCCGGTCGGGCGCCGCACGCTCCAAGTCACGCGCGCCTTTCATGCACCCCCAGGCCGCATCGCAGCGCTGGTCAGCCCGCTTGGCGCGAACGCCGACTGGCACCCGTCGGTGCTCTCCAGCGAGCGGCTTTCCCTCGACCATGTCCGGCAGACCTTTTCCTATCCCGACCGCCGGGGCGATCCGATCACGCGCACGCTTTGCGTGAGCGAGGCATCGGACACCGAGGGCATCGCCTGCGAAACGCGGGTGGTCGAGGACAGCGCACTCGATGCGTCCTTCTGGCGGAATTACGTTGAGCGGCGCTTCCTGCGGGCCGTGCCGGGCGGCACGGCGCTCACCGTCGAGCAGACCGACCGCTACCGCGGCGTTGCCTTCCTGCTTTTCCGCTACATCCAGCTTCGGCGGGAGATGAAGGCGCTGGACCTCTGGCTTGCGACGGGAAAGGGCGAGGTGCGCGGCGTTCTGGAACATCCGCTGATGCAGGCGGGGCTTGCCGTGCTGTCCACGCTGCTGCTCTGGCCGTTCTTCGGGCTGAACCCGCAGGGATTGCTGCTTTCCAGCCTGCTGACCGTCGCGATCGTGCTGCACGAGTTCGGCCACATGGCCGCATACCGCGCCTTCGGCCATCAGCGGGTGCGCATGATCTTCGTGCCGCTGCTCGGCGGCATCGCCGTCGGCGGGCGACCCTACAATTCGCATTTCGAGGTCGCCGTCTGTGCCCTGATGGGGGCGGGCATGTCGGCCTTTCTCGTGCCGCCGCTCATTGCCCTCAATGACGCTTCAGGTCCCGCGACCGGCGCCATGCTGCTCGTCTTCCTGCTGATCGTCGGCGCCTTCAACCTCCTCAACCTCCTGCCCATGCACCGGTTCGACGGCGGCCAAGTGCTGCGCCAGGTGTTTTCGACGCGGTTCGGCCTTCTGGCCGCGAGTTTCCTCGTGACGCTGGCGATCCTGTGGGTGGGGTGGCGCATCGGGTTGCCGGTCCGGCTGCTCATGGCCGGGCTTGCCGTCTTCACCGTGCTGAGCCTTCTCGGCGCCGGTGGCGTGAAGCCGCGACGGGCGCTCGATCCGATGACGGCGCCGCAGCGGCTGCTCGCCGGCTTCGGCCTTTACGCCGCCGTCGCGCTGCACGCTTTCGCGATCATCTATGCCTGCGACAGGCTCTTCGGCTGACAGTCCGCCTCGGAAATGGTCGGGCCGAACACCCGCTCGAACGAATCGCGGATGCGGATGTCCGCATCGCTCATCATGACGGGCAGCCCGAGATCGACGAGGCTGGTGACGCCATAGCCGCGGATGCCGCAGGGCACGATGCCGGAGAAATGCTCGAGGTCCGGATCGACATTGAGCGAGAAGCCGTGAAAGCTCACCCAGCGGCGCAGGCGGATGCCGATCGCGGCGATCTTGTCCTCGGCGGGTGAGCCGTCGGGCAGCGGCGGGCGCTCGGGCCGGCGCACCCACACGCCGACGCGATCCTCGCGCCGCTCGCCGCGCACGTTCATGGCGTCGAGTGCGTCGATCACCACCGCTTCGAGCGCCGCCACGAAGGCGCGCACGTCCTGCCGGCGGCGTTTCAGGTCGAGCATGACATAGACCACGCGCTGGCCCGGACCATGATAGGTGTATTCGCCGCCGCGGCCTGTGGAAAACACCGGGAAGCGGTCTGGCGCGACGAGGTCGGCCGCGTCCGCGCTGGTGCCGGCCGTGTAGAGCGGGGGATGTTCCACCAGCCAGACGAGTTCGTCCGCCTCGCCATTCGCGATGGCTGCGGCCTCGTTTTCCATGGTTTCGACGGCCACGTCATAGGGAACGGGATCGTGTGCGATACGCCAGCGCACCGGCGGCGAACCGGGAGACGCAAGAAGGGATGTCGAAATGTCCTGACGCTGCATGATGGCCGTCCTTTTGGGGTTTCTTGTGCCAGATATAGGGGCGATCATGCAAGGATTTCAGGGGTTTCCAGGGCTTTGCGACGGTCCTGTTGAAATTGTTCCGCTTTCCGTCATTTTTCTTCTCCGCCGGCCTTGTGCGCCCCAAATGCTTTTGCTACATGCACCTCCGTCGCCGCAAGGATGACATCTACCACGATGCGGTCGTGGCGGAATTGGTAGACGCGCAGCGTTGAGGTCGCTGTGGGGCAACCCGTGGAAGTTCGAGTCTTCTCGACCGCACCAAGAACCCGGCCTAGTGCCGGGTTTTTCTTTTTCACGCAAAGGATTAGCTCCCGGCCATGACGTTCAGGTTCGATCCCGCGTCCTTCGGACGGGCTGCTCTCTTGTTCGTGGTTCTGGTCCTGCTGGCCACCTTCGGCCGCAACCTCGGCTGGGTCCGCAGCTTCTTCGGCGACGTGCTTGCCGTCGCCTGGGTCTATTACGTCATCCGCACCTTCGTCAGGGCGAAACCCGTCACGGCCGCGGCCATCGCCTTCGCATGCGGCGCGGCGGTGGAACTGACGCAATATGTCCTGACCAGGATCGACGTGCAGATATCGAACCGGCTGCTCAGGATCGTCTTCGGCGCGACGCCGGACTGGTGGGATATCGTGGCCTATGCGATGGGCGCGGCGCTCGTCCTCGTTCTCGAAAGCCTGTCGAATCGAAAAAAGACCCGCTGAAAAGCGGGTCTCGTGATTATGGAATAAATAAACCTCCACCTACGGTGGAGGACTGGACTGGTTCTACATTGTCGTTGAGAGACCTCCGCGCTTGGACCGCTAGATTGGCCGAGACATAGAACGGAGGTTTTATGGACGAACGATCGCAATCACACGCGACGTGGGACTGCAAATATCATGTGGTCTTCGCGAGTAAGTACCGAACGAAGCGCCTTTACGGGGACGTAAGGCGTGAGTTGGGTGATCTGCTGCATAATCTTGCTCGACAAAAGGGATGCGAGATCAGGGAAGGGCACTTGATGCCCGACCATGTGCACATGCTGATATCGATCCCGCCGAAATACTCGGTGTCTTCGATTGTCGGCTTTTTGAAAGGCAAGACGGCCCTTTACGTGGCCAACAAATATGCCCGCAAGCGGCGCTACAAGGGCTATCACTTTTGGGCGCGTGGGTACTTCGTCTCTACGGCTGGCTATGATGAGCAGGTCGTCAGACGTTATATCCGTAATCAGGAAAAGGCCGACAAAGCTTCCGACTTTGCCGACCTCTTTAACCGTAGCTACTAACACATAGCAAAACCGCTTCTAGCGGTTCAAGCGCAGCGTTTCAAACCTCCACCTCTGGTGGAGGTCATGACTTTCGGGCGGTAGCGCGCCCGTCAGTTGATGGTCGACCATTCGCGCTGCACGTCGTCGGCATTCTTGTTCAGATGCACATGGGCATCGACATGATCGACCCAGTCGAGCGGAATGAGATGGTGCTGGCCGTCTTCGGAATCGCTCCGGGTGAGCTTGATGCGGCTTTCGCCTTCCATGTGGTCGACGGTGCCGACGTGACGGCCGTCGGCGGCCATGACTTCCATATGTTCGCGAATGTCGGTTGCTGCGATCATCGGCTCTCTCCTTCTTGCGAGATTGGATAGAGCCAGAACGTTGGAACCCTCGCGCTGTTCCCTTGTCTGCGGCCTATTCGCCCATCTTTCGGAATTTCCTGACGATTCGGTCGCGCTTCAGCCGCGAGAGGCGGTCGATCCAGAAGATGCCGTCGAGCTGGTCGATTTCGTGCTGGAGGCAGACGGCAAGCAGGCCGTCGGCTTCTTCCTCATGCCGTCCGCCGGAGGGGTCCCGATAGGCAAGGCGGATGCGGGCAGGGCGCTCGATCTCGTCGGTCACGCCGGGCATGGAGACGCTGCCTTCCGTGTGGCGCTGCTGCTCGGGCGAAAACCATGTGATTTCCGGGTTCACATAGATGCGCTGCGAGGCCGGCCCATCGAGTTCGATCACCGTCAGCCGTTCGAGGACGCCGACATGGGCGGCGGTGATGCCGATGCCGGGCGCGGCGCGCATCGTGACGGCAAGGTCGCCGGCGAGCGTCGCAAGGCGCTCGTCGAACGTCTCGATAGGCTTGCAGGGCAGGCGCAGGCGCGGATCGGGGTAGCGAAGGATGGGCAGGATCGCCATGGTTGCTCCGGGCGTCGACAGATCGCCCTTCCTAGCCCGTTTGCGGCGGGGAGAAAATGCCGGCAATGCCCGGACGCTGCGAATCGCGCGATTTCACATGAAATTGCAACAGGTTGCGAAATTTTTACGTCGAGCCGGATTTTGCCGCTTTCGGCGATGGACCGGCCGCGCGCTTTGCTTTAGCACGAGGGAAAGCGAGGCATCCGGCAGGCCGGGCGTCGCGTCGAACCCTGCAAGCAATCCCTGTCGTCTCTGCTCCGGCGCAGTGCCGGGCCGGACGATCCCGATACAAGGAGCGGCCCGATGGAAGACACCGGCGACGACGACCGTATCCGTGAGGGACAGCCGGAGCACAGTACCTTCGAGGGTGACGACATCTATGCCGAGGACGGTTCGATCCGCTCGGACTTCCTCATGTATGTCGGCGCGGCCATCGCCGACCGCGACCTCCTGTTCCTGCGCCGCCATGTGGCGCGGCTGCACGAATCGGAAATGGGCGACCTGCTGGAGGCGATCCAGCCGGAACAGCGCCGCCAGCTCGTCTCGCTGCTCGGCGCGGACTTCGACCTTGCCGCGCTGACCGAGGTCGACGAGGCGATCCGCCTCGATATCGTCGAGCACCTGCCGAACGAGCAGATCGCCGCGGCCCTTGGCGAGATGGATTCGGACGATGCGGTCTACATCCTGGAGGACCTCGACCAGGAGGACCAGGAGGAGATCCTCTCCAAGCTGCCGTTCACCGAACGGATCCGCCTGCGCCGCTCGCTCGACTATCCGGAAAGCACGGCCGGCCGGCGCATGCAGACCGAGTTCGTCGCCGTGCCGCCGTTCTGGACGGTGGGCCAGACGATCGACTACCTGCGCGAGGACGCCGACCTGCCGGAGAGCTTTTCGCAGATCTTTGTCATCGACCCGACCTTCCGCCTGCTCGGCGCCATCGATCTCGACCGTCTGCTGCGCATGCCGCGCGGCACGAAGATCGAAGCGATCATGCGCGAGACGAACCACCCGATCCCCGCCGAGATGGACCAGGAAGAGGCCGCGCAGCTCTTCGAGCAGTACGATCTTCTCTCGGCCGCCGTCGTCGATGAGAACGGTCGCCTCGTCGGCGTGCTCACCATCGACGACGTGGTCGACGTCATTCAGGAAGAGGCCGAGGAGGACCTGATGCGCCTCGGCGGCGTGGGTGACGAGGAATTGTCCGACACCACTATCGAGACGGTCCGTTCGCGCGCGCCCTGGCTGCTCGTCAACCTGCTGACGGCCTTCATCGCGGCCTCGGTCATCTCCGTCTTCGAAGCGACGATCGAGGACATCGTGGCGCTCGCAGTGCTGATGCCGATCGTCGCCGGCATGGGCGGCAACGCCGGATCGCAGACCATGACGGTGACGGTACGCGCGCTGGCGACGCGCGACCTCGACATCCACAATGCCTGGCGCGTCGTGCGGCGCGAAGCGGGCGTCGGCCTCCTGCACGGCGTCGCCTTCGGGGTGATGATCGGCGCCGTCGCCGGCCTCTGGTTCCACGACGTCAATATCGGCGGCGTCATCGCGGCTGCCATGCTGATCAACATGTGCGCCGCGGCTCTTGCCGGAATCATGATCCCGATGCTGCTGGACAGGGCAGGCGCCGACCCGGCCGTCTCCTCCAGCGTCTTCGTGACGGCGGTCACCGATATCGTCGGTTTCTCGGCGTTTCTCGGCCTTGCGACGTGGTGGTTCTCGATCCGTTGAGCGAAAAATTGACTTATACGTAAAAGTCAATAAAATGCCCGCTCAGAGAAGATCGGAGCAGGCGTGGACAAGTTTTATACCATAACGGAGCTTACGCGCGAATTCGGAGTTTCGACCCGTACCCTGCGCTTCTATGAGGACGAGGGGCTCATCAATCCCGAGCGTCGCGGCCGTACGCGTCTTTTCCGCCCCGCCGACCGCCGCCTGATCCAGGAAATCCTGCGCGGCCGGCGCATCGGCTTCACGATCGCCGAGATCCGCGACATCATCAAGGTCTACAAGGACCCGCCGGGCGAGATCGGCCAGCTCGAGCTTTTGATGGGCAAGGTCAGCGAAAAGCGCGACGAGCTGCGCCAGAAGCGGCGCGACATCGAGGAGACGCTTGCCGAGCTCGACAATGTCGAGGAAGCCTGCCTCACGCGCCTGGCCGAAATCGGCGTCGGCACCTGATCCTTAAATCCACCGCGCCGTGCCGTTGCAATAGCGCTCGAAATCCACGCCGAAGCGCGAGAGCAGGTGCAGTTCCTCGCGCTTGATCGCGATGATGCTGGTGATGGCGGCCGCGATCATGGCCGTCACGATGCACCAGGGATTGAGCATGGCAAGGCCGATGCCGGCGGTCGTCAGCGTGTAGCCGAGATAGATCGGGTTGCGCGTAAAGCGGTAGGGCCCCGACGTCACCAGATGGGTGGAGCAGCGGTTCGGCAGGATCGTCGTGTGGCAGTCGAGCAGCGTGCGCATCGCCCAGACATCCAGAACGATTGCCGAGAGGATCAGCAGGCCGCCCGCCGCGCGGGCGATCCAGATATTCGTGTCGGTCACCGCCAGCGGAAAATACGCCTGGAGCAGGAAAGCCGCCGCGATGGCCGCGCCGTAGATCAGCGGCGGCCAGGGAAAGGCGAGTGGCTTCATGCGATAGGCGTTCATGATCCTACTCCTTGGGGGCGATCCCCGTTTCGGCGTCTGCCGTGCATTGCGACGAGATCGTTGCGATCCGCTCGTCCGTGGTGACATCGATCGCGCCACGGTTGAGGTCGGCGAAAAGGTTCTGTTCCATCAGCTTGTTCAGCGTGCAGCCGCAGAAGCTTTCGCAGAAGCCGCCGCTCTGCTCGTTCTGGCAGGCGCGCATGCAGCTCTTGGTGTAGCTTATGGCGGGATCCGCCGCGGGGGCCGGCACCACAAGGGAAAAGCCGTAGACCAACGCGATCAGCACCGGCTGATGAATAAGGTAGATGGCGAGACTGTGGCGGCCCGCCTGCTCCAGCAGGCTTTTCCACCGGCTTTTCGTCGCATTGCCGAAGCCCGCGAGCCGCTCGGGAAGGGCGCTTGCGACGAAGAGGCGGGCAAGCGCGATGCCGAGCAGAACGGGCGCTATCCAGGGAAGCAGCGGTACGTAGTCGTTCGAGCGCGGCACATCGACGGAGAGGCCGAGCCACCAGAGCGTGGGATGGTCGAAGAACGGGTGGCGCAAATAGAGCGGGGCGGCGACCGCCGCCGCCGCGGCAAGAAGCGTGATCGCCACGGGCAGGCGCACGAAGAGAAGGCCGACGAGGCTCGCCGCCGCGATGGCGTGGAGAATGCCGAAGAAGATGAAGGTCTGCGGAAAGGCGAACCAGGTGGCCAGCGTGATGACGGCCGCGGCCAGCGCGATCTTGCCGAAGCGGATGAGGAACGGCCGTGGGCGAAAGCCCTGCCGGTGGCCGAGCACGAGGCTGAAGCCGACGAGGAACAGGAAGCTGCCGGCGATCAGCCGCGCGAAGATGCGCCAGCCGCCGGTCGTCGCAGTCTCGGGCTCGATATAGCCGAAGAAGCCGAGGTCCCAGGTGAAGTGATAGATCGCCATGGCGATCAGCGCGACGCCGCGGGCCTGATCGATCAGCGGAATGCGCGGCAAACGGCGCGTTTGCGCGTTCTCTCCTGCCACATTGCCCTCAATCACCGTCGTCGTCATGGTTCGGGGTCGCCGCATTGCTTTGGTCCATGGGAGAATGTCACGCCAAGCTTGCGCCGGGCGGATGGCCGAAAGGTGGCCGGGAGCGGGAAGTCAGTCGAGGTTTTCGAGCACCGCGAGGCGGGCTTCTGAATAGAACTGCCGGCGGACGAGCACGATCATGATGCCCGCTGTCGTCAGGATGAACAGATAGGGGCTGACGAACCAGCCGAGATAGCCGATCGACAGGAAGATGGCGCGCAGGCCCTTGTTGAAGTGCTTGGCGGCCAGGATGTTCATGCGGATGACCTTGTCGGCGGCAAGGTCCGCGCCGGCGGGGTCCTTGTGGATGTCGCCGCTCATCGGCATCGCGCCGAGCAGGATCGTGCAATAGTTGAAGAGCCGGTAGGACCAGCCGAACTTGAAGAAGGCGTAGCCGAAGATGATGGCAAGGCCGCCGACCTTCAGCTCGAAGCCGGCGCGGCTGCCGCGGAAGACGTCGGGCAGGTCGTTGAAGATCGCGAAGACCTGCTCCGTCGCCCCGAGCAGCGCGAAGCAACTGCCGAGCGCCAGCAGCGAGGTGGAGGCGAAGAAGGCGGTTCCGTTCTGCAGGCCCGCCATGATCTGCGTGTCGATCATGCGCAGGTCCCGGTGCATCGCATTGCGGATCCAGACGGCGCGCTGCGAACTCATGGCCCGCGTGAGGCTGACGCGATCGAACAGCCTTGCCCGGTCCGTGATCCAGGAATACCCGATCCACAGGGTGATGAAGACGGCAAGGGCGACAAGGTCCGGGGTGTTCATGGCAAGCGTTTTGCCATGGATTGCGCATTTTGCAAGCGGTGCGCGTTGCGCTCTCCCGCGCCGTTTACACCTGGGGCGGAAAGGCGGCGGGTGGACGACGCGCCATTGTTCCCGCAACTGTCTGGTTTTGCGACGGGTCATGCGCTGGGCGCGTGGCTCCTATGATGGGGACGCCTTGGTTTCGCCACTTTTCGCGATTGCGGTTTCATAAATTCTTCATTAAACAGAGCGCCATGCAGCGCTGAAAACGGCTGCTGCAACGATCTCTTCCATCGGGGAAATCATGGAAAGCACTGTTCAGAAATCCTGCTGGGGCGTTACCGTCCGTGCAGTCATCGGTTTTGGCGCCGTTCTGGTCATCGCCTATCTCTTCGGCGGCATCTGAAAACACCGCATATTCGTTCCTACATGAACAGCGCGTCCCTCCCAGGCGCGCTGTTTTTGTTTTAATGGCTTTGAGGGGGCCGCATGTCGCGCTGGTAAAACCCGATGTCGGGAGATCGCCATGGGCGCGCGGCGTGATAACGTAGCTTCGAGGGTCAAGGCGCCCGCCGAGGCAAGGGAGAAGTCCGGTCAATGTTTCTTTCGGTTTTCGATGTTTTCAAGATTGGTATCGGGCCGTCGAGCTCCCACACGATGGGGCCGATGTCGGCGGCGAACCGCTTTCTGGACCTGATTCTCTCCTCCGACTGGCCGCGCCCGTCCGGCGCGCAGGTGGCGACGATCCGCATGAGCCTGCACGGCTCGCTCGCCTATACCGGCGTCGGCCACGGTTCCGACCGCGCGGTCATTCTCGGCCTGATGGGTGAGCGGCCGGATTCGGTCGATCCGGACCGGATGGACGAGATCGTCGCCGAGGTCGAGCGCACCGGCCGAATCACGCCGCCCGGTCATCCCGGCTATGCCTTCCAGCCGAAGACCGACCTGATCTTCGACAAGAAGAACCCGCTGCCCGGCCATGCCAACGGCATGACCTTCTCCGCCTATGACCGCGACGACCGCCTGCTCCTCAAGCGCATCTACTATTCCGTCGGCGGCGGCTTCGTCGTCACCGATACGGAACTCGAGCAGATGCGGGCCAGCAAGGCGCGCGCGAGCGACAAGAAGGTGCCGTTCCCCTTCGCTTCCGCAAAGCAGATGCTCGAAATGGCCGAACGCTCGGGCATGACGATCGCCCAGATGAAGCGCGCCAACGAGGAAGCGACCATGTCGCGCGAGGAGCTGGATGCTGGCCTCGACCGCATCTGGACGGCGATGAAGAGCTGCATCGACCGCGGCCTGAAGAACGAGGGCATCATGCCCGGCGGGCTGAAGGTCCGCCGCCGCGCCCGCTCCATCCATGACAAGCTGCAGGAGGAGTGGCGCTCCAACAAGGCGAACCCGCTGCTGGCCAACGACTGGCTCTCCGTCTACGCCATGGCCGTCAACGAAGAGAATGCGGCGGGCGGGCGCGTCGTCACCTCGCCGACCAACGGCGCGGCCGGTGTCGTGCCCGCCACGATCCGCTACTACCTGCATTTCCACGAGGATGCCGATCAGGACGGCATTCGCGACTACCTGCTGACGGCCGCCGCGGTCGGCGGTATCATCAAGCACAATGCCTCGATCTCGGGCGCCGAGGTCGGCTGTCAGGGGGAGGTGGGCTCCGCCTCCGCCATGGCCGCCGCCGGTCTTGCGGCAGTGATGGGCGGCACGCCGGAACAGGTGGAAAACGCCGCGGAAATCGCGCTGGAACACCATCTCGGCATGACCTGCGATCCCATTGCCGGCCTCGTGCAGGTGCCCTGCATCGAGCGCAACGCGCTCGGTGCGGTGAAGGCGGTGACGGCCGCCTCGCTCGCGCTCAAGGGTGACGGCGTGCATTTCGTGCCGCTCGACGCCTGCATCGAGACGATGCGCCAGACGGGCGTCGACATGAACGAGAAGTACAAGGAAACCTCCACCGGCGGCCTTGCCGTCAACGTGGTGGAGTGCTGAGGGCTTTTCCGTTCCTTGTGGAGTGCGACACGGCGGCCCCTTGACCCGGCCGCCGCAAGGGCGTTGAAAGAAGCATGGCCCTGCATCTCATCAAACTCTGTGTCGGCGCGGACTCGATCGAGGATCTGCGCGAATGGGTGTCCGAACGCGCGCTGATCGCGATGGCGGCGGGCATGGAACCGCATTCCAGCCACATCACCCGCATGGTTCCCAAGCGCGACCAGGACCTGCTCGACGGCGGTTCACTCTATTGGGTCATCAAGGGGCAGGTGCAGGCCCGCCAGCAATTGCTCGGCATCAAGACCTTCACGGATGCCGACGGCATCTCGCGCTGCGAGCTGGTGCTCGGGCCGGAAGTCGTCGAAACCGAGCTCCAGCCGCGCCGCGCCTTCCAGGGCTGGCGCTACCTGCCGGACGAGGACGCGCCGCGCGACCTCAAGAACATGGGCGAGGGCGCCGCGGACCTGCCGCTGGAACTGCGCCGAGAACTCGCCGAACTCGGGCTTCTTTGATCAGCGCAGGCGTAGCCGTACCGGGTGGCGGCGCTCGCTGACGCCGACGTGGAGATGGATCCCGGCGGCGGGCTGGCCGGAGCGCCAGGCGCGGGCGCCATGGGCGAGCAGCGCGCCGACGAGATCCTTCGTCCTGTTGCGTGAACGGCCAAGCCCGATATCCGCGATCCGCATGGCCGCCTCGTGCAGCGGATGGAGCGTTCCCTTCAGCGATTTGCGCTTTTCATCGCGCGCCTGGGGGACATCGAACAGGTTCTCGTTCATCGCCATGATCTGCCTCGTACGCATTACCCAATCGAGGATGGCAGAGCCTTTGAGGGGCTTGCCGGCCTTCTCCCGCGGCCTCCGGTACGCAATACCTCACCGGTGGCCGTTGCGGGTGCAAGGCGGTAGTCCAAGGTTCCGCCGGGGACCGGCGGGAATCGATATCGTCGTTACTGTTGGCTGGCCCAGCAGGCGAAGCCCTTGCGCTTCAGCACCTTGCAGGCGGTTGCCGCGCGATCCTGGTTGTCGAAGCCGCCGAAGCGGGCACGGTAGAGCTGTTCGCTGCCGCTGTTGACGGCCACGGTGAAGGGCTTTGCGCTGGAGAGGGCCTTGCCGCCCTGGTCCTGTGCCTTCGAGAGCAGCTTCTGGGCCTGGTCGCGGTCCGGCGTCGCGCCGATCTGGATCACCCAGCCGGAGAGCGCGGTTTCGGAGACGGCCGAGGTGGTCAATTCGTCGACGCCGCCGGTGTCGCCCTGTTCCGTCAGCTCTTCCGGCGGAACGGCGGCTTCGCGCTGGATCTTCAGCGTTGCGGCCAGCGCCCGCTTGCCGACCACTTCCGAGGCCGTGGCAGACGTTGCGGCATAGGCGGTCTCGATGCGGCTTTCATTGTAGCGGTAGGTCGGGACCGGGCCGTTTTCCGGCAGATCCAGGCCGCCGCCGCGGACCGAAGCGGTCACGGCCTGCGTAGCGACTTCGGCGGTCAGCGTCGGGGCGTCCTTGGTCTCGGCGATCAGGTCGCCACCGCCGCGGCGCGAGGCCTTCGGCATGTAGGCGGCGATGAGCTTGCGCATCTGCTGGTCGCGAGAGCCGCCCGAACGGCCGCCCATGACGACGCCGACGACGCTGCGGCCATCGGCAATCGCCGAGGTCACGAGGTTGTAGCCCGATGCGCGGGTATAGCCCGTCTTGATGCCGTCGACGCCGCGCACGGTGCCGAGCAGGCGGTTGTGGCCACGGATGACCTGCTTGCCGAAACGGAAGCTGCTAGTCGAGAAATAGTCGTAGTATTGCGGGAAGTGCTGGCGCAGCGCGATGCCGAGGCGGGCCTGGTCACGCGCGGTCGTTACCTGCGCGGTGTTGGGAAGGCCGTTGGCGTTGCGGTAGACGGTGCGCGTCATGCCGAGCGCACGCGCCTTCTGCGTCATGATGCGGGCGAAACGCTCTTCCGAGCCGCCGAGGAATTCGGCAAGCGCCGTGGAGGCATCGTTGGCCGAACGCGTGATGAGGCCGAGGATCGCCTGTTCCACGGTGATGGACCTGCCCGTGCCGACGCCGAGCTTGGTCGGGGGCTCGCTGGCGGCGTTCTTCGAGAAGGGCACCTTGGTATTGAGGCGGATCTTGCCGGCCTCGAGCGCCTCGAAGGTGAGGTACAGCGTCATCATCTTGGTGAGCGACGCCGGATAGCGCAGTTCGTCGGCATCCTCGCTATAGAGCACCTTGCCGGTTTTCGCATCGATGACGATGCCAGCATATTTCGGAGCGGCGGCCGCCGGCGTCGCGAAGGCGACAGTGGCGACCATCCCGATCATCACCAGACCTTTCGCCGCATTGGCAACTGCCTGGCGGGAACGGGGAAGGAAATCGCGAAATACGGAACGGGACACTACGTTACTCTTCATTCTCGGATTGCACATGTCGTTCAGGCGAGACCTGCCGGAGCGACCGTTTCGGGGCACAGTAGCGTCACAGCGTTACCAATCGGTTTATGATGAATCATTGGTTTCTGAGATCGGTGCGGTTTTATCGGTTGCGGATGGCGGAGACGACGCGGCCGTTTTCGACCAGGGACCGGCCGAGATAGTCGCGCACGCGCGCCTCCATGGCCTGCCACTGCGGCAAAAGTCTGCTCGAAAAACGATAAAGAACGGAGAGGTCGCGGCCGATGTGGATATCGCGCTGGCAATCCGCGCTGGTCGATTGCGCGTCGTCCGCCGGCATCATGCAGCGCACGGCATAATCCGCGCCGTCGGGCAGGATGCCGGTGAAGAAGACTTCCTCGCCATAGCCCGAATTCGCCTTCAGGCGCTGCAGGGTGAGGCCCGCCGGGCCGGGTTCGGGGCGGTCGTCGAAGAGATGGCTGTAGATCGGCTCCAGCCGGCCGGACATGTCCTTCGACATGGTGCTTTGCGAAAGATTGAGGAAAATCAATCCTTCCGGCCGGGTCGCATCGTTGAAGCGGGCCCGTTCGGCGTTCGAATAGCCGTTCATTTCCGGCCAGGTGAGATAGAGGTCCATGCGCTCGGCGCGGCCCGTCGCGCGCTGGTCGTCGAAGCGGATCGTGTTGGCGGGAAGGCGGATCTGGTCCTGGCCGATGATGATGTCCACCGGCTCCGTATTCTCCGTGTGGCCGGCAAGCGCGATGCGTTCGCCGAGCAGGCGGCCGCCGACGCTGATGGCGACGGTCAGGCTCGCGAGCACTGCAACGCCGACCGTCAGGCGCGTCAGGAAACGGTTGGAGAGGAGCGGGGCATGCTCGTCGTTGCCGGTCGTTGCCGCAGCCATCTTCCCCTCGCGATTCCTCGATGCGTCCATGCGGGACGTTTTGCAGGAGGGTCTTTGAACAGGGTTAATTTTTGGTTGAAATCGGCGCCGGCGAGAGGGCTCAAAAGAAAGCGGCCGGTTCCGGGACAGGAGAACCGGCCGCAGGGCCATGGTCGGGGACGGGGATTGGGGGACTGACCGGGCCCTTTCTCGCGCCCGGCTTTGGCGCCGGGCAATGTGGTCCTGGATCTGTCCGGGATTACTTGACGCTACCGACAGCCTCGGCGCGACCGTCTTGCAGCTTCACCCACTTGCCGGCATTGGCCGACGACTGGCGCTTCAGGAAGCGGTATTCGGTCTCCGACCAGAGCAGGACCTTGTTGCGCATGTTGTCGAGCACGAAGTCGCCGCGGTCGGTGCGGACGGTCAGCACGGCATGGCCTTCGCCGTTCGGCTGGAGGACGACGGTGATCAGCAGGTTGGAGGGCGCAATGCCGGCTTCGATCAGGCGCTTGCGCTTGACGAGCACGTAGTCCTCGCAGTCGGCCGCCGCTTCCGGATAGGTCCACTGCTCCTCAACGCCGTAGATTTCCATGTCGGTCATCGGCACGTATTCGGTGTTGGCCGCATAGTTGACGTTGAGGATCGTCTTCCAGTTTTCCTGCGTCAGCTTGAGCGGGCCGGCGTCCTTGCCGGTCGGGCGGCATTCGTCGCTGAACTGCTTGCAGAATTCATAGTGGCCGATGGGCTGGTTGGTGGCGCCCGCCAGCGGAATGTTGGCCGGCAGAGCCAGGGCGGCCTGTGCCGCCACCAGAGAGAAGAGGAAGGCAAACGTCCCTGTCTTGATCTTTTTTGTCATTGTGTCGTCCCCGTTTGATGGGGTCACAATGACACGCATGTTTTGAGCTTACGCGAAAAGCCGAAGTATAACTTAGTTCAAATCAAGATCACATAAGTACAAAATAAGAATAAAATTCGAACTTGATTTTATCTGTACTTGAATCGAATTTGATTAAAATTCTAATGAATTCCGGCGCCCGAACGGCCTCGGAATTTCGCCCGATGGCTTTGTTTCTAAAAGGCTTTCCAAGATTCTCGCTTGCACGGAATCACGTTTTTTGCTGTCCCGGACGCCCCGTTCTGCGCGCAAACACGCGGGTCCGGACATCCTTCAGGTGCGGCCGTTACGCTGCCGGCATTGCGGATAGCGGAAAGTTCGCCTTTGGCATCGTCGATTTTTTTGAATCTTTTTTGCAGCGGGCCTGCGCCGGCATGAAACAGCAAAGGGCCCCGCAGGGCCCTTTTTAAGATATGACGAATTCGGGATGTCCCGAAACGCTACAGGAACGCGGTGAGGGCTTCCTTCGGCTGCACGGAGGAAAACTCGATGGCGACGCCTTCCTGGAAATGGCGAACGACCCGGCCCTTCATGTTGCCGAGCTGGACGGGCGTGCCGAGCGCCGGGCGAACGTCGATGTCGACGGCGGCGCCGGAAAGCGAGAGGTCGATGATGCGGCAGGGATAGCGCCGTCCGTCGTCGAGCATCAGTTCCGTGCGTGTGTTGCGCGGGGTGAGGCGGTCGTGGCGGCGATCCTCGGGCAGGCCGAGCTCATGCTTGTTGGCGATCCAGGTGAGCTGGGCGGCGAGTTTTTCGCGCTTGCGGTCCGTCGCGTTCAGCACGATCACGAAACCGCGCTCGTTGAGCAGGGCCACGGTGCCTTCGATGCGGCCGAGATGGTTGACATAGGCGATGATGCGTTCGCCCATGCGCGGGCGGGCTTCGCAGGTGAAGCTTGCGTCGCCCGGCGACATGTCGAGCACGGTGCAGTCGTATTCGTCGTGGCTGGCGAGCATCAGCCGGCCCGACAGGTTCACCGAGACGCGCTGGAAGCTGCGTTGGTCGGCTTGCGGTTTCCTGGCGGCGGGCGATGCTTGCTGGAAAGAATACATGAACGCGCGTGCCTGATGATCTTATCTCTTTCCAACCCTTAACCTTTCGGGGTTAACAGAAGGTTTGCCGCAAAGGAAAACATCGTCGCAATCGGCTATTTCTGCAACCCTATAGCGAATTTGATTGCGGTTCCGGTTTTCGAGTTGTCCTTTCGATCTAACCCTCGCGCGCATTGCCTATCTTCCGTCCGCCCTCGAAGATGCGAAGGTGCATGACCCGGCTTACCGTCTGGCCGAAGCCCGCCGGCCGCACGGCCATGACGGAGGTGGGCATGGCGATCGACGGCCGGTTGCCGGCCGGCTCCTGGGGGCGTTCGGGATCGACGACCGACAGCCCGCTCAGCGTGGCATAACGGAAGGCCGACAGCGGCTGGCGCTGGCCGGGCAGGGGAGCGAAGGCGCCGATGATGCGATCGGCGGCCTTGCCCTTGGTCGCCAGCGGCAGCAGCACGATTTCCGCGTCGGTCGTATCCAGCGTGCCATCGACGAGTTGGATATCGAGGATCGCCGGCGCGGCCTGCGTCATGACGTTCTCGGCGATCCGCGCAACGCGGCTGCGCTGGTCGGGTGCAAAAAGCGCGTCGAAATCCATGCCCTTCAACTCCCGCCCGAACTGCGCGCAAAAGCGCGTGCCGGCGAGGCGAAAGCGCGATGCATGCATCCGCCCGCTTTCCAGAATGAAAATATCGGGGAGGATCGGTGCGATGTCTGCGGGCTCTATGGTGCTTCGCAACGGCACGGTGCGCTCGCCGCGCTGGCGTGTCCAATAATCGTAAAGAGCCGTCGCGGCTTTCGTCTGCATGCTCGTCTTCCAATCGTTTCTGTTCCGTTGCGGCACGAAAGGCACGGCGCACGGGGCATTCTTGATAGGTGGAGCGAGTTTCATGCCAGCGCGATATTAAGGTTAACGATTGGTTTCGATTGCGCGTCTGGCCGGCTTGGGGGAACATCCGGGCATCCCTTCACGAGGGAATGGTTTACTGCACATCGATTTCAGCCCCGGGGATTGGGGGCACTGGCCGTCGGCGAAAGCTGCACGGCCTTTCTTTTGTCTGTATAAGCGCGATTCTGTTTTTGAAGAGTTTGGTGGTTCGGTATGCGTAACGACGGCATTGGCGTTGAAGGGGGCGGGCCCGAGGTCCGCAAGCGGGAACCGGCCTTCAACCTGCCGGGAAGCCTTGTCTTCGTGCTCGGCCTGCTGACCCTCATCCATATCGTGCGCACCTATCTCCTGTCGGTTCCGACCGACGAGTTCGTGCTGCTGCACTTCGGGTTCATACCGGGGCGCTACATCATTCCCTTCGCAGAACAGGATTACGGCTGGCTCTGGAGCCCGGTCACCTATTCGCTGCTGCATGGCGGCTGGGAGCATCTGGTGTTCAACGCTTTCTGGATGGTCGCTTTCGGCGCGCCCGTCGTGCGCCGCATCGGCCTTCTCCGCTTCTTCCTGTTCTGGTGTCTTTGCGCCGCCGCGGCCGTGGCCTTTCACACAGCACTGCACTGGGGCGAGATGATCCTCGTCGTCGGCGCTTCCGGCGTCGTTTCCGGCCTGATGGGCGCGGCGGCCCGCTTCGTGTTCTCGCCGAGCGGGCGCATCAGCCGGCAGTTCGCCCATCTCAACCGGCGGCTAACCATTCCCGAGGCACTTTCCAACCGGTCCGTGCTGGTGTTTTCGGGCATCTGGTTCCTCACCAACTTCCTCATCGGCTTCGGCCAGATCTTCGGTTCGGTCTCCGGCGGCGCGATCGCCTGGGAAGCGCATATCGGCGGTTTCCTTTTCGGTTTCCTCTTTTTCCCGCTCTTCGACGTCGCAAGCGCCGAAAGCCGCCGCGATTAACGATAGTCCATTAGCGGTCTTGCAATCGCCTCCTTCGTGGCGCACCATAAGCGTGTTCCGGTTCGCACATGCACACCGGAACAGGCGGCATCCTCAAGGAGGAAAGCGGATGTTGCCCATGTACTGGCAGGGCATCCCTGCGCGGATGTCCCGCCTCTCAGCGTCATGATGCACACGGGAGGTACGCATGTATGTAAAGACGATACTGGACGAAAAAGGCCGCAACGTCGTGACCGGCGGTCCGCAGCTCACCGTAAAACAGGCTGCCGTCTATCTTCATGAAAACCATATCGGCGCCATTGTCATCGTCGATCGCAACGACCGCATCGCGGGCATTGTGACCGAGCGCGACATCGTGGCCGCCGTGGCCCGCAACGGGGCCGAATGCCTGGACAAGCCCATTTCCTCCATCATGTGGGGCAACGTCTATCGCTGCGAAGAAGACCAGGGCGTCAACGAACTCATGGAAATGATGAGCAAGCTGCGTGCCCGCCATATCCCGGTGGAAAAGGACGGGCGCCTCGTCGGCATCGTCTCGATCGGCGACGTGGTGAAATCCCACATCCGTGCCATCCAGCACGAAGCCGACGCGATCAAGGCCTATATCTCCAGCTAATCCTGGCAACCTGAACGGTTTCGGGCGGAACGATCTTCATCGTCCCGCCCGCCGCCTTGTCATGAGGATGCCCGCCATTCAGCGCGCCATCACCATCTCCTGCATGCGCTTGATCTCGGCAATGCGCGCCTTGGCTTCAAGGTAGCCGCGGTCGATCGATTCGCCCGCGCGATGGAATTCCGAGAGCCCGATATCCGACAGCTTGGGATGCAGCGAGAGGTCCGGCGGATCGCCGGCAAGGCGCGCCCGCGAAATGCGGTCCTGGATGATGTTGAAGGACTGCACCATCACGCTGGTGAGGCCGAGGCGCGCGGCGCCGTCTTCCTGCCGGGGCTCCTCGATCTTCTGCGGGCCGGCATTGAGCTTGATCACGGCGGAGCGGCCGTAGAGGTCGTAGTTGAGGTTGACGGCGACCACCAGCGGCTCCTCATGGGCCCGGCAGACCGAAACGGGGACCGGGTTCACCAGCGCGCCGTCGACCAGCGTGCGGTTGTTGCACTTGATCGGCTCGAAGATGCCCGGCAGGGCATAGGAAGCGCGCAGCGCGGTGATCAGCGTGCCGCTTGTGATCCACACCTCGTGGCCGCTGTTGACCTCCGTCGCCACCGCGACGAACGGGCGGTCGAGATCCTCGATGGAGAGGTTTTCCAGATGCTCCTGCATGCGCTTGGTCAGCCGCATGCCGCCGAAGAGGCCGGAGCCGCGGATGGTGAAGTCGAGCAGGCTGGCGATGCGGCGCATGGTGAGCGAACGGGCGAAGGTCTCCAGTTCGTCCAGCTTGCCGGCAAGATAACAGCCGCCGACCAGCGCGCCGATCGAGGTGCCCGCGATCATGCCGATCTCGATGCCTTCCTCGTCCAGCGCCCTGAGAACGCCGATATGGGCCCAGCCTCGGGCGGCACCGCCGCCGAGCGCCAGTGCGATCTTGGATTTGCGCGGCGTGGCCGGCGCGGGAATATGGGACATGTCGTTCATGGAAGGTCCGCCAGGATCCGATGCATCCGCCGTTACGAGACTACGATTGAAACTCCAGTTCAGCATTCCGAACCTCCATTTCCAAGAGGAATTCGCGGTGAGGCAAACGGTTCCGCCACCTCTGGACCCTCGGCAACACGATAGATGAAAGGATAGTCGCAGTGTGTGACGCGGGGAACTTGCGCGGCGAGAATTCGCCCGGAAGGCGCATTCTCCGCCGGTCGACGCTGGAGGAGGGCGCTTGCCCGCAGGATCGTCGCCTCGCTGGAGGTGGCGTGGGAAACCGGCTGAGACGCATGCGAGCGATGGGGTTCCATGTCCTGATCCGCATGGCGGGGATACAGGCCGCCATGCAAGGCATTAGGCGTCCCGACCGGTTGCCAAACGGTGAATCCGTGCCGAAATGGGACGCAAATTGCCGGGATGCTTAATTTTTGCTGTAGATCGCCGCTGGATCGAATTGCGGCTCGCCGCCGGTGATCGCCAGCACCGCGCCATCGGGACCGTTGGAAACGGTGCGGTAGAAGCAGGAGCGGCGGCCGGTGTGGCAGGTCGCGTCGTGGCCGGCGACCGAGACCTTCAGCCATACGGCGTCCTGGTCGCAATCCGTGCGAAGCTCGACGACGGTCTGCAGGTTGCCGGAGGTCTCGCCCTTCTTCCACAGCGCCTTGCGCGAGCGGCTCCAGTAGTGGGCGATGCCGGTCTCGATGGTCAGCGCCAGCGATTGCGCGTTCATGTGGGCGACCATCAGCAGCTCGCCGTCCTTCACATCGGTCACGACGGCGGTGACGAGGCCGTTCTCGTCGAAGCGTGGGGTGAAGGCCGCGCCCGTTTCGAGTTCGGCCTTGTCCTTGGAGGGGGCTTGGAAGGTGATCGGCATGGCGCTCGGCTCTCTTGCGGGAGCCGGCTTTCGCCTAGCTCCGGATCATCGTCATGAACCGGACCTGTTCGGTCGGCTCGGTCTTGAAGGCACCGGTAAAGGTGGTGGTGAGCGTTGTCGAGCCCTGTTTCTGGATGCCGCGCATGGCCATGCACATATGCTCGGCCTCGATCATCACGGCGACGCCGCGCGGGTTCAGGGTCTCGTCGATCGAGCGGGCGATCTGCGCGGTCATCGTCTCCTGCGTTTGCAGGCGGCGGCCGAAGATTTCCACCACGCGGGCGATCTTGGAAAGGCCCAGCACCCGGCCGTTCGGCAGGTATGCGACATGCGCCTTGCCGATGATCGGCACCATGTGGTGCTCGCAATGCGAGAAGAACGGGATGTCCTTCACCAGCACCATGTCGTCATAGCCGGCGACCTCCTCGAAGGTGCGGCCGAGAACGTCCTCGGCGGCAAGGTCGTAGCCGGAGAACAGTTCGCGATAGGACTTGGCGACGCGGGCAGGGGTATCGAGCAGGCCTTCGCGCTGCGGATCATCGCCCGCCCAGCGCAACAGCACGCGAACGGCCTCTTCCGCCTCCTTCTGGGAGGGGCGGTCCGACTGGTCGTCGATGCGCGGAAAATTGGTGACTATGGCGTCCATGGACCCATTGACCTTTCTGCAGGTTACCTGACGTGTTTATCGGACTCGCCACTGGCCATTCGCCTAACCCTGCAGGCTTGGGTTCCGTTGGCGGGCTCCGGGGCTTTCGGGTCTTCGCTTAACAGTGCGCTGACCGTCCGGCACGGTTTCCCAAACAACAGGTGAGCGTTCACATATTGTAAAACCCTCACCCCAATACGAGTTATCATATAGTATCGACCGACGACTGCGAAAGAGGCGGAAGGCGACACGGCATGCTTTTTTACCGACGATGCCGGAATAATCTCCTCGGATCATTGAAGATTCCGCAAAATACGCGGAAAACGGAACCATGATGGACGATATCTATAACAGCCGTATCCTCGAGTTCGCCGGCAACATCCCGCGCATCGGCACGCTGGCGGATGCGGACGGCGAGGCGGGCGCCCATTCCAAGCTCTGCGGCTCGCGGGTGAAGGTGTATCTCAAGCTCGACGGCGACCGCGTCAGCGATTTCGCGCACGAGGTGAAGGCCTGCGCGCTCGGCCAGGCGTCGTCCTCGGTCATGGCGCGCCACATCGTCGGCGCGAGTGTCGGCGAAATCCGGCAGGCGCGCGAGGACATGCTCGCCATGCTGAAGGCCGACGGCGAGGGGCCGACGGGCCGCTTCGAGGACATGCGCTTCCTGAAACCCGTCAAGGACTACAAGGCCCGCCACGCCTCCACCATGCTGACCTTCGACGCGGTGGTGGACGCCATCGGCCAGATCGAGGCGAAGCGCCTGGAAAAGGCAGGGTGAGGGTGGTGTTTGCCGGAGCGGCCACCCCCCTCTGCCCCGCCGGGCATCTCCCCCACAGGGACAGGGCAATTGCATATGGAGTGAATCCATCGCCGCTGGTTCCCTTCTCCCCGCCGGGGAGAAGGTGCCGGCAGGCGGATGAGGGGGTGCCGAAGGCAAGGGGTGATGTTTGCGGCCGCGTGCCCCCTCATCCGACCCTTCGGGCCACCTTCTCCCCGCTGGGGAGAAGGGGAAAACCGCAACGCTCCGCCATAGGGGATAGCTCCCTCCTTGTGGGGGAGATGCCCGGCGGGGCAGAGGGGGGTATGGCGCGGCAAGCCTTCCCTTCGAGGGCGGGGCCTTCCGATGTGTGACGCCCCCGACTGCCGCCACGCCGCCCCGCGCCGCGCCTACAAGGGGCGCAACTGGAACGGCCCGTTCCGCAAGACGCCGGGGCGGCTGTTCGGCATGGGGTTCATCCGCCTCTACCAGCTGACGCTCTCCGGCTTCATCGGCAACTCCTGCCGGCACCTGCCGACTTGCTCGGAATATGGCTACGAGGCGGTGGCGCGGCATGGGCTTTGGCGGGGGGGATTCATGGCGCTGTTCCGCGTCGCGCGCTGCGGGCCGGGCGGCACGCATGGCTTCGATCCCGTGCCGGAGGTGCTGGACAGCCGGTTCCGATGGTGGGCGCCGTGGCGGCTGTGGCGCGTCTCCAGGGCCGCGAAGGGGTGATGCCGTGACCGTGCCCATGTCCTACCGCCAGGCCTCCCGCGATTTCGACGCCTTCCTCATCGACGCACGCGACATTGCCATGCTGCAGACGACCAACCAGGCCTATACGATGGTGGAGGCGGTGCTGACCGTGTTCCGCCGCCGCCTTCATATCGCCGAGGCGCTTGCCTTCGCGGACCTGCTGCCGCCGGTGCTGCGCGCCATCTTCGTGTCCAACTGGGATGCGGGCGCGCCCGTCCAGCCATTTGCCGACCGCGCGGCGCTGACCCGCGAGGTGCTGGCCTTCCGGGGCGATCACAACGTCTCTCCCGCATCGTCCATCGCCGATGTCGCCGCCGCGCTGCGCCGCCATGTCGACCCCGACGCCTTCGAGCGCGGACTGGCGCGCCTGCCGCCCGAGGCGAGGGCCTACTGGCAATGACGACATATGTCGGCCTGCTCCACTCGATCGTGCTCGGCCCCGGCAAAAGGCTGGTGATGGCGGATCTGAGGGCGATGGCGGAAGAGCTCGGCTTTCGCAACACCCGCACGCTGGTCGCGACCGGCAACCTGGTCTTCGACGGCGACGCGGCGCCGCCCGCCGATATCGAGGCGCGGCTGGAAGCGGCTTTCCGCACGCGGTTCGGAAAACATGTCGATATCGTCCTGCGCACCGAAGATGCCTTCCGCCGCCTTGCCGCCAAAAATCCGTTTCCCGACGGCAACGGCCCGGATGTCGGCATTCGCGTCATGCGCCGGCCGCTCGGGCCGGATGCGCTGGCAAGGCTCGAAGCCATCGCCGCGCCGGACATCCGCCTCGCGCTGGTCGACGGCGACCTGTGGGTCGATTTTTCCCGCAAGCCGAGCGAGACGAAGCTGCTGTCGCACCTGACGACGAAGAAGCTCGGCATCGGCACGCTGCGCAACGCCAACACCGTCAACGGCCTTTGCGCGATGCTCGGCTGAGGGCGAGCGCTTCGGCCTGCTCCTCCGCTTCGATCTCCGCTTCCTCCTCGGCCTCCCATCGGTCGAAGTCCTCCTGGGTGTAGCCGGCGGCGAGGTATTCCTGGCGCTGGCGCTCGCCGAGCACCATCGTCGCGTGGTTGAGTTCGCTCTGGGTTTCGTTGCTCATCACGCAGGGCGGAAACTTCTTGTAATGGGTGGTGGCGATCTCCTCGGCCGGCCAGCAGCCGGTGCAGCGTTTCGCCCGCCGGCATTTCGGCAGGCGGCAGGCGAGGTGCAGGCCGGCAAACGTGGCCGCCTCGCGAAAGAACGGCTGGAGCCGCCGCGCCTCCCTTTGCAGTTTCTTGTCCTCGGGAAGCCTCTGATCTTCCATCACGCTCTCCTTTCTGCGCCCGTCCGCCTTCGCGCGGGCGCGCCAAATCCGCCTGCGGGGATCCGGCGGGATTAGGGAAACTGTCCGGAGAACCGCGCGAAAGCGTTGCCTCTCTTTGATGTATGTGGTGGCTTCGCTTTCGCGCGGCCCAGGCGTTCTTCGGAGGCGGTCCGGTCTCCTTCAGGCGGGGAGCTGCTTCGCTGCACGAGCCTTGTCCGAAAACCGCTTCGCACTTTTCGGGGTCATGCGCCGGCAACGCTTGCATGGCGGACCCAAACCGACCCCGCAGACCTCGGGGAAGGGGGAAGCCTGTCACGACGGAGACGTTCGCCCCCGCAGCGCTCCTCGCCTCTCTCGCCCCTGCCGCACGTTACGGCAGAAAACGAAAGCGCCTCCTCCCGCCCGCATCGACACGTTACGCGATCCGTCCAGCGGCGGGAGGAGGTTCAGGATACGGGAGGTTTTGGGGGCGGGGAAATTTGGGCGAAAAATCTATAAGCGCTGGCGTCTGCGCAACACTGGCGGGTGTGTTAGGTGTCCCACTTCTGCAGCTAGCGCTTGGTCCGCGGTTAATGTAATTACTTCTGACCCTAGCTCGAAAAAGTACTTGGATATGTCTGCAATGGAGTAATCAGCTAGTCCTATGCGCCGATCAGCATAATCTGGCCATTGGGCTTGAGCTCTATTATACCATTCTTTGTTCCAGAGCCTATCTGGCTCTAGGAATTGCTTCCACGGGTGCGTCCCGTTGAGAGATGCTACTACACGATTAAAAAGCTGCTCCGCTTTTGATCGCCGAGAGTGACATGCTTGTGATATATGATTTGCAGTTTCAATCACTACTGAAAGTGGAAGTATTAGCGTTCCAGAACGGTTTATGACCTCGTCTATCTGACGGTTCGCGCGCGCATTGTCCCATCTTTGATCACCAGAACCGGCCGTTTCCTTTCCCGGGACCTCCAGCCAGCAACAAAGAACACCCGTATCTACCACGCCGACGAGCTCAGGCATTTTCGTCCTGTTCCTTAATAAAGCTTTCAATCTTTCCCTGTGCGGCTAGCTGACCAAGGCTTCCGTCAGCAACCAAACGTGCAAGGTGAGGAAGATCATTCAAAATAGTTATCTCGCTGGCGCCAGTCGTAATGTTGCGAGTTGCAACTGCTACCGATCGCAGGACACCTGGCGGAAGAGCATCAAGCAGCGCAACGTTGTGAGTCGTAATAAGAAGGTCAATCTTGCGTTCAGTTCCGATTTCGCGGATGGCAGATAGAAGATCGACCGCACGCGATGGATGCAAACCGTTGTCAATCTCCTCCACGACAATAAGAGATCCCTCCGGTTGCGTGAGAAGTGCAACAATAACGGAGATAAATCGCAAAGTGCCGTCAGACATTCCCCTGGCGTCCATCTCCAAAGCAGATTTTTCGTTCCACCTTTCTGTGCAGTATAACATCGCGTCTACGTGATGTCTGTCCACTGTCTCTGCCCAAACACGCGTTATATCTTTTTCAGGTATCTTTGCTGCGTACTTAGAAATGGTTGCTTCTACTTTTTCTTTTCTATCTTTCGGTAGAGCAGATAGCACACCAGCAATATTTGATCCGTCTCTGAAAAGTTTCTCCGATGGCCTGGAGTAAGTTCTCATGGATGCTGGGTTTGGATCTAAAATAAAAATTGAACGTATACTTGATATAACGTGCTTAACTCCAACATCTATTTCTTCTCTAAGTTCATAGATTTCCAATTGAGATAAAATTGACAGGTTTCTGCGCATGGGGCGCTTCGTGCCAGATTTCGTATTATATAATCGCGCCATAATTCCGGGTGCGCCAATATCTGGGTCATCTGTCCAAAAAAGCCTTAATCTTCTTTCGGATTGTCCCTGATATTTTATTCTTACAAGTTCTTCACTTTCAAGTTCAGCACTATTTCCTTCTACTGCAATGGAAATGCTATACTCGTAATCAGTCTTTTCATCTTCGCCACTGGCAATTACGGTTATTTTAAATGTTTTTCCTTGTTCAAAAGTTGCCCATTCCAGTCCGCCGCGTATGTTTACAGTATTAGAATCGCCTACAATTGCCGAGTTGATATCTGCTGCAGCCGAAACACGGGATAAGAACTCTAATGCATCGAGAGCATTGGATTTTCCACTAGCATTTGTACCAATTAGCACCGTTAATTGATCAAATGGAATGGATGCTAATTTATAGCTTTTCCAATCTTGGATTTTTATTTCTCTGATCATGGAAATCTCAAAAAAACGAGTTAACACAAGGTGTGCTTTTCGCTGCCTGAATCTCGCACGTTGCGATTTCCCGACATGCATACTTAATGCTGGCAACAATAGAAAGTCCGCATAGCATTTGCTAACGATTCTCTCCCTTCCAATCCCCCCGATTTCCCCGTATACCGCACGCGCTACGCGCCGGCGCATCCGGCCTTTACCCTCGCATACCACCCGCATTCGTTGGCGGGACTGGATAGGAGATTCCTTATGTCTGCACCTGTTTCCCTGACTTTTCCCGATGGCTCCGTCCGCGAATATCCCGCGGGCTCGACGGGGCGTGATGTGGCCGAGGCGATTTCCAAGTCGCTGGCCAAGAAGGCGATCGCGATTGCGCTCGACGGCGAGCTGCGCGATCTCTCCGATCCCGTTTCCAACGGGCGGATCGAGATCGTCACCCGCGAGGATGAGCGCGCGCTGGAACTGATCCGCCACGACGCCGCCCATGTGATGGCCGAGGCCGTGCAGGAGCTTTGGCCCGGCACGCAGGTCACCATCGGCCCGGTCATCGACAACGGCTTCTACTACGACTTCGCCAAGGACGAGCCCTTCACGCCCGACGATCTGCCTGTCATCGAAAAGCGCATGAAGGAGATCATCCAGCGCAACAAGCCGTTCACCAAGGAAATCTGGTCGCGCGACAAGGCGAAGGAGGTGTTCTCCGCCAAGGGCGAGGCCTACAAGGTCGAACTGGTCGATGCGATCCCGGCGGGGCAGGACCTCAAGATCTACTACCAGGGCGACTGGTTCGACCTGTGTCGCGGGCCGCACATGGCCGCGACCGGCCAGATCGGCACGGCCTTCAAGCTGATGAAGGTCGCCGGCGCCTATTGGCGCGGCGATTCGAACAATCCCATGCTGACGCGCATCTACGGCACCGCCTGGCGCACGCAGGAGGAGCTCGACACCTATCTCAACATCCTCGCCGAGGCCGAGAAGCGCGACCATCGCCGGCTCGGGCGCGAGATGGACCTCTTCCATTTCCAGGAGGAAGGGCCGGGCGTCGTCTTCTGGCACGGCAAGGGCTGGCGCATGTTCCAGACGCTCGTCGCCTATATGCGTCGGCGTCTCGCGGGCACCTATGAGGAGGTGAACGCGCCGCAGGTGCTCGACAAGTCGCTCTGGGAGACCTCCGGCCACTGGGGCTGGTATCGCGACAATATGTTCAAGGTGACCGTCGCCGGCGACGAGACCGACGACGAGCGCGTCTTCGCGCTGAAGCCGATGAACTGCCCGGGCCATGTGCAGATCTTCAAGCATGGCTTGAAGTCCTATCGCGAACTGCCTGTCCGCCTTGCGGAATTCGGCAACGTGCATCGCTACGAACCCTCGGGCGCGCTGCACGGCCTGATGCGCGTGCGCGGCTTCACGCAGGACGATGCGCATGTCTTCTGCACCGACGAGCAGATGGCGGCGGAATGCCTGCGCATCAACGACCTCATCCTCTCGGTCTACAAGGATTTCGGCTTCGAGGAGATCACCATCAAGCTCTCCACCCGGCCGGACAAGCGCGTCGGCTCGGACGATCTCTGGGATCGCGCCGAGGGCGTGATGACGGAGGTGCTGAACACGATCCAGCAGCAGTCGAACAACATCAAGACGGGCATCCTGCCGGGCGAGGGCGCGTTCTACGGGCCGAAGTTCGAATACACGCTGAAGGACGCCATCGGCCGCGAATGGCAATGCGGCACGACGCAGGTCGACTTCAACCTGCCGGAGCGGTTCGGCGCCTTCTACATCGACCAGGCCTCGGAAAAGCGCCAGCCGGTGATGATCCACCGCGCCATCTGCGGCTCGATGGAGCGTTTCCTCGGCATTCTCATCGAGAACTTCGCCGGCCACATGCCGCTGTGGATCGCGCCGATGCAGGTGGTCGTGGCGACCATCACCTCCGAGGCGGACGACTATGCCCGCGAGGTGGCCGACAAGCTGCGCGAGGCCGGCATGACCGTCGAGGTCGACGTGCGCAACGAGAAGATCAACTACAAGGTCCGCGAGCATTCGGTGACCAAGGTGCCGGTCATCATCGTCTGCGGCAAGCGCGAGGCGGAGGAACGCTCCGTCAACATCCGCCGCCTCGGTTCGCAGAACCAGACGGCGATGTCGCTGGACGAGGCGATCGAGACGCTGTCGCTCGAAGCCATGCCGCCGGATTTGAAGCGCAAGCTCGGCAAGGCCTGACGGCCGTCGCGACTGTCTGAAAACTGTAATGATCCCGTGCTAGCCAGTGCGGGATCTTTATTTTGGGGACTGCCGTGCGGTTCAGGGAACTGTCCTACGCCAACGAGAACGACCCGCGCCTCAAACGATGGTTCATCCGCTCCATGGAAGGCCTTGCCGGGCGTGACCGCTACGCGCGGCTCTACGCCACCTGGCGCACCTCCATCGTCGGAACCAGCGCGCGGGTCTTCGGCGACATGCTCGACCTCATCGACGTGCGCCTTCGCGTCGAGGGCGCCTGGCCGCCGCCGGACCTGCCGGAAGGCCCGGTCGTCATCGTCGCCAACCATCCGTTCGGCATCGGCGACGGCATCGCGGTGCTGGCGCTCGCCGAGCAGCTCGGCCGGCCGTTCAAGGTGCTGATCCATAACGACCTGCTGAAAGTGCCGGAAATGCGGCCCTATGCGCTGCCGGTTTCCTTCGAGGAGACGAAGGAGGCGCTGGCACTCAACATGAGGACGCGGGCCGAGGCGGTGCGGCTCTTGAAGGAGGGCACGACGGTGATCGTGTTTCCGGCGGGCGGCGTGGCGACGGCGAAGAAGGTCTTCGGCCGGGCGGAGGACCTGCCGTGGAAGATGTTTCCGGCAAAGCTCATCCAGGCGGCGCAGGCGAGCGTCATCCCGGTCTATTTCGAGGGGCAGAACGGGCGGCTCTTCCACCTTGCCAGCAAGGTCTCGCTGACGCTGCGGCTGTCGCTGCTGATCCGCGAGTTCCGCCGGCTGTCCGGCTCGACCATCGCGGCGCGCATCGGCGGCGTCATCCCCTGGGCGGCGCTGGATGCGGGCGACCGCAAGAACATCACGGCGCGCCTCTACGAGGCCGTCTTCGCCATGGCGCCGGGGCGCAAGCCGTTTCTTCGCAGGGCGGGCTAGTCGACGACGTCCTCGGCGGCGGCCTTCTGCTCGTTCGCCTTCTCGTCGAGCAGCACCTCGACATCGGTATTGACGCCGGCCTTCACCTGGAAGTCGCGCTGGTAGATCTTGTTCTTGTTGCGGGCGATGGCGATGTAGCTGCCTTCCGCCAGAACCAGCGTGGGGAAGGCGCCGACGCTTTCGGAGACCGTATCGCCCGAGGAGGTGAGGATCGACCAGGCGGTATCGGCGATCGCCTCGCCGCCGGGCTCGGAGACGAGCTTGAGCGTCAGCTTGGCGGCGCGGTGCTGGATCGTCGCGCGCGTCAGCTTGCCGGCCTCGACCTGGATGTCGGCGCGGATGACGGCGTTGACCGTGCCGTAGTCGGACACGACATGGTAGGTGCCGGCATTGAGGCGCACGACGGAATTCGGCTTCACCTTGTCCATGACGAGGTTGCGCTCGCCGTCCTCGCGCACTTCCGCGGCATAGACGGAAAAGCTCAGCTCCTTCGGCGGGATGCGCACGTCGGAGCCCGACACGGCGTTCAGCATGATGCCGCCGGCATCGAGCACCATTACCTGCTTGTCGACAGTGCCTTCGCCGGGCACCACGAGCTTCTTTGTGGCGCCGGCCCGGCCGAAGGCGACATTGACGAAATATTCGCCGGGCACGAGCTGGAAGGCCGCCGAGCCGCCCTCGGAGGTGGCGAGCAGCGGCAGCTTGCCGTCGGCGCCGGGGATGGGCGAGAAGACGCGCCAGGTCAGGCCGTGCTGCATCGGCTGGCCGTCCTTGGTCAGCAGCGCCTCGCAGGTGACGTCGCGCAGGTTGGTCGGCGTCGCCTCGCCGGTGATGATGGGGTTGAAGGAGGTGATCTTGCCGCCCTTCAGCGGCGTGGTGGCCTGCGAAAAGCTCTCAACGGTATCCTGCGCGCCGGCCGGTGCGAACGACAAGGCAAGGCTCGCCGCGGCGAGGCTTGCGGCAATGGCGGGGCGAATACGCATGCGCATGGAATGGTTGACTTCCTGACTGTAAGGCTCCACTTGAAGACCCGGCTAATGGCATTTTCAAGGCCGCGTCCGCGGCCAAGGTATTGGAACTCCCTCCCGATGAAAACCGAAATCAAGCTGATCGATTATCTTTCGACCCGCCGGTCGATCCCTGCCTTCCAGATGGGCGAGCCCGGCCCCTCGAAGGAGGAGGTGGAGGAGATGCTGACGCTCGCCTCGCGCGTGCCCGATCACGGCAAGCTCGCCCCTTGGCGCTTCATCGTCTATCGCGGCGAGGAGCGCCGGCGCATCAGCGAAGCACTGGCGAAGATCGCGATGGCCGACAAGCCGGACCTTTCCGACGAGATGGTTAAGGTGGAGAACACGCGACTTACCCGCGCGCCGGTGGTGGTCGCCGTCGTCAGCCGCGCCGCGCCGCATTTCAAGATCCCGGAATGGGAGCAGGTGATGTCCGCCGGCGCCGTCTGCCTCAACCTCGTCATGGCGGCGAACGCGCATGGCTTTGCCTCGAACTGGCTGACCGAATGGTACGCCTTCGACCAGCGCGCCTATGCGATCCTCGGCGTCGGCGAAGGCGAGAAAGTCGCCGGCTTCATCCATATCGGAACGCCCACCGTGCCGCCGACCGAACGGCCGCGCCCGGAGCTTTCCGAAATCGTCACATGGGTGGGCGATGACGCCTGACGCGCTGTTCTACGAGACGGGCGCGAATGCCCACGGCCTGAAGCACGATCCGTTCAAGGCGATCGTCGCGCCGCGTCCGATCGGGTGGATCGGTACGAAAGCGGCGGACGGGCGGCGGAACCTATCGCCCTACTCGTTCTTCAACGCGGTCAGCGACAGGCCAAAGCTCGTAATGTTCTCCTCGAGCGGGCACAAGGACAGTGTGACGAACATCGAGGAAACCGGCGTCTTCACCTGCTCGCTGGCGAGCCGGCATCTGGCGTCTCAGATGAATGCAAGCTCGGTCGCCGTGCCGCATGGGGTCGACGAGTTCGACATCGCCAAGCTGACGGCAGTCACCGGCCGTCTCGTCGATGCGCCCTATGTGGGCGAAGCCTATGCCGCGCTGGAATGCCGGATGACGCAGATCCTGCGGCCGGTCGATGTCGACGGGCGCGAATCGGGCAACTGGGTGGTGTTCGGCCAGGTCGTCGGCATCCATATCAGCCCGGAGATCATCCGCGACGGACTGCTCGACATGGCGGTCGCCCGCCCGCTCGGGCGGATGGGCTATATGGACTACAGCGATGGCGGGGCGGATGTCTTCGCCATGATGCGCCCGAAAGCGTAATCACCAGCGGGTTAACGGACATGGTGAACCAATCTTAAACACTTTGGCGCTAGCCTGATGCCAGTAGCGTTTTCAGGCGTTTGGGGCGTCCATTGATCGTTCATGCATTTCTCCGTTGGGTCGAGACCGCGCGGGCCGCCGACAGGGCGAAGGCCGCCAGCGTTCTGGCGCGGGCTTACGCCCGGTCGCGGATCGCGGCCGAGGACCGGCATGCGGCCGAAATGGCGATGATCTTCCTGCTCGACGATCCGGCCCCGAAGGTGCGGCTGGCGCTGGCCGAGGCGTTGGCCGATTGCGAGGATGCGCCGCGCGCCGTCATCCTGCCGCTTGCCGAGGACCAGCCGGAAATCGCCGCTCACATCCTCCTGCGTTCGTCGCTGCTGACCGATGCCGACCTCGTGGATATTGCCGCCAAGGGCAGTGACGTGACGCGCATGCTGATCGCGCATCGCGCCTTCGTCTCGCGGCCCGTTTCGGCGGCGCTCGCGGAAATCGGCGATGTGGCCGACGTGCTCGTCCTGCTCGAAAACGAGGGCGCCGCAATCTCCCGCCGCAGCCTGACGCGCATTGCCGACCGGCTCGGCCACGACGCGGAAATCCGTGCGCTGCTGCTCGACCGCGACGACCTGCCGAGCGATGCGCGCCATGCGCTCGTCGAGAAGATCGGTACGGCGCTGGCGGGCTTCGGGCTCATCCAGGCGGCCGTCGGCTCCGGCCGCGTCGAACGCATCACGCGCGAAGCCTGCGATGTCGCGACGATCGGCATGGTGGGAGAGGTGACGGCCGCGGAGATGCCGGCGCTGGTCGAGCATCTGCGGCTCACCGGACGGCTGACGCCGGTCTTCCTCATGCATGCGCTCTGCACCGGCCGCGTCGAGTTCTTCGCCGCCGCCATCACCAATCTTTCGGGGCAGGCGACGACGCGCGTCCGCTCCATCCTGTCCGACGGCCGCGAGGCGGCAGTGAGAGCGCTTTATGAGACGGCCGGCCTCGGTCGCGATATCAGCGCGCTCTTCGCCGAGGCGACGATGCTCTGGCGGCGCGAGGCGAAGAGCGGGGACGACCTGCTCTCGGTTTCCGAGCGCCTGCTCTCCCGCGCGCGGCAGACCGGCAACGCGTCCTGCCAGTCCATGCTGGAACTGGTCGAGCGGCTTGCCATCGCCGAGCAGCGCCAGACGGCGCGCAGCTATGCGCTCATCGCCTCGCGGGAAGCGGCCTGACAGGACTTTTCCTCGTCATGGTCGGGCGTGAAGCATGGATCCTCGGGTCAAGCCCGAGGATGACGTCGGGGGTGGTTTGAAGCTGTTCCCAACCAGGCCCAGCCCTAGTTTGCGAAGCGCTTCACGACCCAGGAATAGCCGTCCTCGGCATAACGCACCGGCGTGGTGACGGCGGCCTTGAGGGAGGCGGCGTCGGGGATCGCTTTCTTGACGAAGCTCAGCGTGCGGGCGGCAAGGCCCCGCTTTTCCTCCGGCGTTTCGACCGGGACCGGAACGCCTGCCTGAGCCGTGGTGTCGGCCGGGGTCTTTTCCGGATCGGGTTCCGTCACCTCGGCCGTCATGCGGTCGCCGGAGCTTTCGCAGACGGCAACGATGACGGGATAGTTCTTGTTCTGGTGACGGTTGATATAGGTCTCGGCCTGCGCGTCGCAGAGCGCCACAGTTTGCCAGCTCTGGTTGGCTGTGTCGATGTAATGGCACTGGGTCGCGCTGTCGTCGCAGCCCATGATCGTCATGACGATGAGCGCAGCTTTCATGGCCGTCCCTTCCGCTTCGAATGGCCCCGTTTAGAGGCCGGCAATGCCGCGAAAATAAGGCGTATGATCCCTCAGATGTCGAGGTTGTCGGCGAAGACGGCGCGCTCCTGGATGAAGCGGAAGCGGGCTTCCGGCTTGGTCCCCATCAGGTCGTCGACGGCCGTGCGGGTGCCCTCGAAATCGACGTCGTCGATCGCTACCTTGAGCAGCGTGCGCTTGGTGGGATCCATCGTCGTTTCCTTGAGCTGCGCCGGCAGCATCTCGCCGAGACCCTTGAAGCGGCCGATCTCGACCTTGCCGCGGCCGGAAAACTCCGTGCGCATCAGCTCCTCGCGGTGCTGGTCGTCGCGCGCATAGAGCGTCTTGCCGCCCTGGCTGATGCGGTAGAGCGGCGGCACGGCGAGATAGAGATGGCCGCCGCGGATGAGGTCCGGCATCTCCTGATAGAAGAAGGTGATGAGCAGCGAGGCGATATGCGCGCCGTCGACGTCCGCATCGGTCATCACGACGACGCGCTCGTAACGAAGATCCTCCTCGCGGTATTTCGCGCGTGTGCCGCAGCCGAGCGCCTGCACGAGATCGGAAATCTGCTGGTTGGCGCCGAGCTTCTCGCGGCCGGCGCTGGCGACGTTGAGGATCTTTCCGCGCAGCGGCAGGATCGCCTGGTTGGCGCGGTTGCGCGCCTGCTTGGCCGAGCCGCCGGCCGAATCGCCCTCGACGATGAAGAGTTCGGCGCCCTCGGCGGAGTTCTGCGAGCAGTCGGCAAGCTTGCCGGGAAGCCGAAGCTTGCGCACGGCCGTCTTGCGGCTGACTTCCTTCTCCTTGCGGCGGCGCAGGCGCTCTTCCGCGCGCTCTATCACCCATTCCAGCAGCTTGGCCGCCTCGCCGGGATTGTCGGCAAGGTAGTGGTCGAAGGGATCGCGCAGGGCGTTCTCGACGATGCGCTGGGCCTCGACGGAGGCGAGCTTGTCCTTCGTCTGGCCGACGAATTCCGGCTCGCGGATGAAGACGGAGAGCATGCCGACGGCCGAGATCATCACGTCGTCGGTGGTGATGGCCGCGGCGCGCTTGTTCTGCGTCAGCTCGGCATAGTTCTTGAGGCCCTTGGTGAGGGCGATGCGCAGGCCCGCCTCATGCGTGCCGCCATCGGCCGTCGGGATGGTGTTGCAATAGGAATGGATCAGCGAATCGCCGCCGTACCAGGTGACGGCCCATTCCAGCGAACCGTGGCCGCCGGCCTTCTCGCTCTTGCCGGCGAAGATCTCGCGGGTGACGGTATAGTCCTTGCCGAGGGTGGCCTGCAGGTAGTCCTTCAGGCCGCCGGGGAAGTGGAAGACGGCCTTTTCCGGCGTCTCCGATCCCTCGGGCAGCAAGGACGGATCGCAGTTCCAGCGGATTTCCACGCCGCCGAACAGATAGGCCTTGGAGCGGGCCATGCGGAAGACGCGGGCCGGATCGAATCGAGCATGCGCGCCGAAGATTTCCGGATCGGGATGGAAGCGCACCTTCGTGCCGCGGCGGTTGTGCACGTCGCCGAGCTCTTCGAGGCCGCCGACCGGCTTGCCGCGCGAAAAGCGCTGGCGATAAAGCTTCTTGTTGCGCGCGACCTCGACTTCGAGATGGTCGGAGAGGGCGTTGACGACCGAGACGCCGACGCCGTGCAGGCCGCCGGAGGTCTCGTAGGCCTTGCCGTCGAACTTGCCGCCGGCGTGCAGCACGGTGAGGATGACTTCGAGCGTCGATTTTCCCGGCATCTGCGGGTGGTTTTCCACCGGGATGCCGCGGCCGTTGTCGGTGACGGTCAGGAAGCCGTCCGCGTCGAGGCTTACCTCGATGAAATTGGCGTGGCCGGCCACCGCCTCGTCCATCGAGTTGTCGATGACTTCGGCGAAGAGGTGGTGCAGCGCCTTTTCGTCCGTGCCGCCGATATACATGCCCGGACGCATGCGCACCGGCTCCAGGCCCTCCAGAACGCGGATCGCCGAGGCGTCGTAGCCGCCGGTGCCTTCGCTCGGCGGGGCAGGGCGCGCCTCGCGGGCGGGGGCGGCCGTCACGGGCTTTTCCTCCGGCGCGGCGGTTTGCCGGACGGGTTCGGAAGGCATATTGGCGAAAAGGTCGTTGTTGTCGTCTTGCATGGGCCGTTCAGAGTTTGTTCCGTTTGCCGGTTCTTCCCGCCGATCCGTCGGGATCGGGAGCATGGCACAAATAGGTCGTCGTCTAATCACTGGGGCGAATCACTGGCGACTCTGCCAGATTCCGTGGGTTTTCGCGATGCCGGGACGCGCGATACCGATGGCGGAGGATTGCGTTGCGCGCGGGCGGATGGCAAGTATCGCCACCGCAAGGGAGCGCCAGTTCATGCCTCAGTCCACAGTTCATTGCTTTTACCGGCTGGTTTTCGCCGCGATCTTCGCCGGCCTTGCCGCGCAGGACGCCGCGGCGCTGACGCTGAAGCCCTGGAAGGATGAGCTGTTCGGCTACGGCCAGGTGGTCGAGACCAGCGACGGCGAGGCGCTGCGCGTGGTCGATTACCAGGAGTTGCGCGACATCAACGGGCGCGACCAGGTGCCGGAGCGGCGGGTGAAGTCCGCCTATGTCTCGACGGCGGTGAAGAGGGCCCAGGCGAACGTGACGATCGACACGCCCGCCGGCCCAATCGACGTCGCCATGACCGGCAAGGGCGAGGGGGCCGCCTTCACCGTCATCTTCATCCACGGCCGCGGCGGCGACCGGCGGCTCGGCAGCAACGACTGGAGCTTCGGGGGCAATTTCAACCGGCTGAAGAACCTCGCCGTGCAGAACGGCGGCGTCTACTACGCGCCGAGCGTGCCCTCCTTCGACGATGCCGGCGCGGCGCGCGTTTCCGGCCTCATCCTCACCGCCAAGGCGCTTTCCCCGAAGGCGCCGGTCATCCTCGCCTGCGCCTCGATGGGCAGCTTCATCTGCGCGCGCGTGGTGCGCGATGCGACCGCCGTGAAGAGCCTTTCGGGCATGGTGCTGATGGGCGGGGCGGCGGATGGCGACTATGCGAAGACGCCGGCCTTCAAGGCGAAACTGCCGGTGTTCTTCACCCATGGCGACAGCGACAGCGTCTATGCCGCCAACGACCAGATCGCCGTTTTCCGCAGGCTGCGCAAGGCGGGTGTGCCGACGCGTTTCGTGCTGTTCCAGACCGGCGGGCACGGCACGCCCGTGCGCATGACCGACTGGCGCGAGACGCTCAACTGGCTGTTTGCCCGGTAGCGAGGGCGGGGAGCGCCGCTTTTCCTGTTTTCTTGGCGGCGCCGATTTGCTACGCCCCATGCCGACCGATATTCGTGGATGGAGAGGCCTCATGACCCCGGACGTTACACCGCTCGTTGCCGGAAACTGGAAGATGAACGGCACGCGCGCATCGCTCGACCAGATCAAGGCGATGGCCGAGGGGGTGAAGGGACCGCTCTCCGAAAAGGTCGAGACGCTGATCTGCCCGCCGGCGACGCTGCTCTACGTGGCAACCGCGCTCTGCGACGACAGCCCGCTCCAGATCGGCGCGCAGGACTGCCATGAAAATGCGTCCGGCGCCCATACCGGCGACGTCTCCGCCGAGATGATCGCCGACTGCTTCGGCACCCATGTCATCGTCGGCCATTCCGAGCGCCGCACGGACCATGCGGAAAGCGACGCGCTCGTGCGCGCCAAGGCCGAGATCGCGCATCAGAACGACCTCGTCGCGATCGTGTGCATCGGCGAGACCGGCGACGAGCGCAAGGCCGGCAAGACGCTCGACGTGCTGAAGACCCAGCTCGCCGGCTCCGTGCCGGACGGCGCGACGGCCGAGAACACCGTGATCGCCTACGAGCCGGTCTGGGCGATCGGCACCGGGCTGACGCCGACGGCGGCGGACGTGGAGGAAGCCCACGCCTTCATGCGCGCCGAGCTGACAGCCCGCCTTGCCGGCGAGGGCGCGAAGATGCGCATCCTCTACGGCGGCTCGGTCAAGCCCGGCAATGCACAGGAACTGATGGGCGTCGCCAATGTCGACGGCGCGCTGATCGGCGGGGCGAGCTTGAAATCGGACGATTTCCTTGCCATCTACCGCGCATACGAAGCGCTGACCGCCTGAGACCGAACGGCTCGCCTTTGCGCAAAAGGGCGGGCCGATTGACGGGTAAGGGCTTGGAATGGCGCACGGCTTGGTATATTGAGCCGCAAACCTGAAAATTGGGCCGCCTGGCCGGGATCTTGGAAAACATGCAGACCATCTTGCTCGTCATCTATCTCATGGTCGTCGTCGCGCTGATCGGCGTCGTGCTGATCCAGCGCTCGGAAGGCGGCGGCCTCGGCATCGGCGGCGGCTCCGGCTTCATGTCGGCGCGCGGCACGGCCAACGCCCTGACGCGCACGACGGCGATCCTCGCCACGCTGTTCTTCGTCCTGGCGCTCGGCATGGGCATCTACGCCCGCTACGAGACGCAGCCGACCGACATTCTCGACCGCATTCCGGGCACGACCGGCACGGGCGGCGTCCTCGACGCGCTCGGCGGCGGCGAACAGACCAATGGCGGCCAGCAGAACCAGGGCACGCAGAACAACACGACCAACCAGACGCCCGCGACGACCGGCACGGATGCCGTTCCGACCGAAGGCGGCGCTGCAACCGGCACCGGCAACACGTCCACGACGACGGGCACCGGGACGACGGGCGGCGCGACCGGCACGGAGCAGAACTCCGGCGTCCCGAGCGGCCAGTAAGCCGCAAGAACCAAAAACGAACCGGCCGGTTGGCTCAAACCAACCGGCCTTCTTCTGTGTAAAACGCCGATTGCGACTTCCGAAATCACGCCCAAGGTGATTTTTCGGTGGCGCAATCGATTTTGAAAAGGTATCCGGTGACTCCCATGGCGCGATATGTATTCATCACAGGCGGCGTGGTTTCTTCCCTCGGAAAAGGCATCGCGGCCGCTGCACTCGGAGCTCTCCTTCAGGCCCGCGGCTACCGCGTGCGCCTCAGGAAGCTGGACCCCTACCTCAATGTCGATCCGGGCACGATGAGCCCGACGCAGCACGGCGAGGTGTTCGTCACCGACGACGGCGCGGAAACCGACCTCGACCTCGGTCACTACGAGCGCTTCACCGGTCGCTCGGCCACCAAGACCGACAACATCACCACCGGCCGCATCTACAAGAACATCATCGACAAGGAACGCCGCGGCGACTATCTCGGCGCGACCGTGCAGGTCATTCCGCACGTCACCAACGAGATCAAGAACTTCGTCACCGAAGGCAACGACGACTACGACTTCGTGCTGTGCGAGATCGGCGGCACGGTGGGCGACATCGAAGCCATGCCCTTCATGGAGGCGATCCGCCAGCTCGGCAACGACCTGCCGCGCGGCACGGCCGTCTATGTCCACCTGACGCTGATGCCTTATATCCCGGCCGCCGGCGAGCTCAAGACCAAGCCGACGCAGCACTCCGTCAAGGAGTTGCAGGCGATGGGCATCCACCCGGACATCCTGCTGGTGCGCGCCGACCGCGAAATCCCGGAGGCCGAGCGCAAGAAGCTGTCGCTGTTCTGCAACGTACGCCCGACCGCGGTAATCCAGGCGCTCGACGTGGCGTCGATCTACGACGTGCCACTCGCCTACCACAAGGAAGGCCTCGACGACGAAGTGCTCGCCGCCTTCGGCATCGAGCCGGCGCCCAAGCCGCGCCTCGAAGCCTGGCAGACCGTTTCCGACCGCATCAAGACGCCGGAAGGCGAGGTGACGATCGCCATCGTCGGCAAGTATACCGGTCTCAAGGACGCCTACAAATCGCTGATCGAGGCGCTCTACCACGGCGGCATTGCCAACCACGTCAAGGTCAAGCTGGAGTGGATCGAATCGGAGGTCTTCGAGAAGGAAGACCCGGCGCCTTATCTCGAAAAGGTGCACGGCATTCTCGTTCCTGGCGGTTTCGGCGAGCGCGGCTCGGAAGGCAAGATCAATGCGGCGCGCTTTGCGCGCGAGCGCAAGGTGCCCTATTTCGGCATCTGCTTCGGCATGCAGATGGCGGTGGTGGAAGCCGCCCGCAACCTCGCTGGCATCGAGAAGGCCTCGTCCACCGAATTCGGCAAGACAGCCGAGCCGGTCGTCGGCCTGATGACGGAATGGGTGAAGGGCAACGAGCTGGAGAAGCGTTCCGCTTCCGGCGATCTCGGCGGCACGATGCGCCTCGGCGCCTATCGCGCTGCGCTGAAGGGCGGCACGAAGATCGCCGACATCTACGGCTCGACCGAGATTTCCGAGCGCCACCGTCACCGCTACGAGGTGAATGTCGATTACAAGCAGAAGCTGGAGAGCTGCGGCCTCGTCTTCTCCGGCATGTCGCCGGACGGCGTGCTGCCGGAGACGGTCGAATATCCCGATCATCCGTGGTTCATCGGCGTGCAGTACCACCCGGAACTGAAGAGCCGGCCGCTCGATCCGCACCCACTCTTCGCGAGCTTCGTGGAAGCGGCGCTGGAACAGAGCCGCCTCGTCTGAGGACATTTTCGGCATATCAATCAACGGAATACGAAAAGCCCGGCTCGCGCCGGGCTTTTGTCATTCTGCGGCTTGCGGCAGTGGGCAGACGCCACCGTCGTCGCAATCCTCGCCCGCTAGCGTGCGCTGGCCGAGGGTGATGGTGAGGACGGTGGCGATGCCGGCCACGACGGAGACCCAGAAGCCGTTCTGCGCCCCGAAGTTGTCGACCACCCAGCCGGCAGCGAAGGCGCCGAGGGCCATGCCGATGCCGATGCCGGTGGTGACCCAGGTGACGCCTTCCGTCAGCATGCTTTCCGGCACGCGGCGCTCGACGAGGCCGAAGGCGGTGATGAAGGTCGGCGAGATGGCGATGCCGCTGGCGAAGACGGCGACGGCCAGCAGCGGCACCGTGCCGGCGAAGGGCAGCGGCAGTGCGGTGAGCGCCAGCACGGAGACGGCGATCATCAATTGCTTCTGGAGCGCCATCTTCGGGTTCAGCGCGCCGAGGATGAGGCCGACGGCGAAGGAGCCGACAGCATAGACGCCGATGACGAGGCTCGCTGCGCTGGGCTGGCCGAGTTCCTTGGTGATCGCCACGGCGCTGACCTCGGCCGTCGCGAAGGTCGAGCCGACGAAGACGAGAGCGAGCGTGATGATCTGCACGGGACGCAGGCGGATCGCCGATTTCTGCGGGGCGCTGCCGGCGACGTGGCGGATCGCGGGTTCGGTTGACCGCTGCAGCACGAAGGCGAGCGTGCCGACCGCCAGGAAGGCGGTGCTGATCAGCATGCCGGCCTCGGGGAAGAGCGCCACGGCAAGGCCGACCGAGAGCGAGGCGCCGGCGATGTAGACCAGCTCGTCCGCAGCCGATTCGAAGGCGAAGGCGGTGTTCAGTTCCGGCCGATCGCGAAAGATATCTGTCCAGCGGGCGCGCAGCATGGCGGGCATGCTGGGCATGGCGGCGGCGAGGAAGGCGGAAGCGAACAGCGTCCAGACCGGCCAACGCTGGTTGGCGCTGGCGATCAGCGCGAGAAAGGCGATGACGGAAACGATGGTCGCGGGCGTCAGCACCGCAGCCTGGCCGAAGCGGTCGACGAAGCGGGAGACCTGCGGCGCGATGAGGGCGTTGGTGAGCGCGAAGGTGGCAGATACGGCGCCGGCAAGCCAGTATTCGCCGTGGGTCTGCGACAGCATGGCGACAATGCCGATCGGCGCCATGGCGATGGGAAGGCGGGCAAGAAAACCGGCGGCGGAAAAACCGCGCGTTCCCGGTACGCTGAAAATCTCTTTGTACGGATTGGACATGGCCTGCTCCTGTAAACGGGCGGTTCCACCACTTACATACGTGGCGTATGTTGGAGAAATAGTTGCATACGGAACGTATGTCAAATAAAATACGCGGCGTATGTGAAAAGGAGAAGCCATGCGCAAGCCGCGCGAGGAAATGATCGCCGAAACCCGCGCCAAGCTGATTGCCGCGGGACGAGCCGCCTTCGGCACGGTGGGCTATGCCGAAGCGTCGATGGACGATTTCACGGCGGGCGCGGGGCTGACGCGCGGCGCGCTCTATCATCATTTCGGTGACAAGAAGGGGCTTCTGCAGGCGGTCATCCAGGAGATCGACGCCGAGATGACGACCCGGCTAAACCGGATTTCAGCCGCGGCGGCGAACCGGTGGGAAGGGTTTGTCGCCGAATGCGTCGCCTATATCGAGATGGCGCTGGAGCCGGAAATCCAGCGAATCATGTTCCGCGACGGGCCGGCCGTGCTCGGCGACGTGTCGCAATGGCCGACCAACAATGGCTGCATCGCCGCGCTCAGCCGCAGCATCGAGCAGCTCAAGGCGGATGGCGTGATGGCCGAGATCGATACGGAGGCGGCCGCGCGGCTGATCAATGGCGCGAGCAGCCATGCCGCTTTGTGGATCGCGAAATCGGAAAAGCCCGAGGAGACATCCAGGCGTGCCGTCGACGGCTTCCGGACATTGCTGGATGGGTTGCGGATCAAAGGAATGACGGGGCCTCAAGGGCCCCGTCGGTGGTGATGCGGCTTATCGCGAATAGGGCGATATGCAAGCCTTGCGGGGCCCGTAGTTGGGCTGGAACGTGTTGTCGTAGGCCCGGTAGGAACGGTAGCGGTTCGAGCACCAGTTTACGTGCGAGCCGCCGGCCTGGCGGTCGTTGCTGAGAGCGCCGCCGATTGCCGCGCCGAGACCGAAGGCTGCCAGCGGATACCACCAGCCATCCGAATGGCGGCGATAGCCCGGCCGGCGGTCCCGGTAGCCGCGGTGTCCATGCCACCGGCGCTCGGCCCGGCGTTCGCGGCGATCATAGCGATACTGGACCTTTTCGACAGAGGACGCCTCTGGCACCGGCACGCGGGCGAAGGTGATCGCCTGGGCGGGAACGATCGAGGTGAGGGCAAGGGCGACGGAGAGAGTGCCTGCGGCAAGGCACGTCCTGAGCTTCAACATGGATAGACCTTTCTGGCTGTTCGAAGCGATAACGCGAAAAAGCCGTCCGTGTTCCACGGCCCCTGATTTCATTTGAAAAATGCCAAAAAAAACGGGTTGGTCCGCCTTTCGGCTCGCCAACCCGTTCCGGTAAGTCTCGGATCAGGGTGTTCGGGGTACAGGGGTTCTCACCATGATCCGGCTGCATCTCCAGATCTCCTGTGAGGCCGATCATGCCCGAACGGGTTTTTACCGATTGACAGAAAGCGCATCTTTTTTGACAATTTCCACATGAGCAAGAAACCGCCGCGGCAGGGGCCGCTCGACGTCACGATCGTCCTTCTGCCCGAGTCGTCGATCATGTCGCTCGCCTCGGCGCTCGATCCCATGCGCGCGGCCAACCGCGTCGTGCCGGAGCCGGTTTTCCGCTGGCAGATCCTGTCGCCGCAGGGCAAGCCCGTCACGCTGACCTGTGGCGTGGAGATCCGCGTGGACGGGGCCTTTGCCGACGTGACGAGCGGCGACGCGCTGCTCCTCATCGCCGGCTTCAACCAGGACCGCCATGCCGACCGTTCCTTCGTCGCCCGGCTCAAGAAGGTGTCGCGCCGGTTCGGCGTCGTCGCCGGCATCGAATCGGGCTGCTGGCTGCTTGCCCGCTCCGGCCTTCTGGACGGGCGGGACGCGACGGCGCACTGGGAGGAACTGGAGGATTTTGCCGCCGCGTTTCCCGCCCTCAATGTGCGGGCCGACCGTTTCGTCACCGACGGGCCGCTGTGGACCTCCGGCGGCGCCTCGCCGACCTTCGACATGATGCTGCATCTGGTGCGCGAGCAATTCGGCTCGGCCGTCGCGCTCGATGTGGCGAGCGTCTTCGTCTATGACGAAGTCCACGCGGCGACCGATGCACAGCCGCTCGTCTCGCTGGGGCGGCTCGGCGAGCACCAGCCGGACCTTGCCGCCGCCATCCGCCTTATGGAACGCACGATCGACCGGCCGCTGACCATCGCGGCCCTTGCGCGGCGTCTCGGATTCTCCACGCGCAAGCTGGAAACCCTGTTCACGGCGGGCCTCGGCATCGGGCCAGGCAGGTATTACCTGCGGCTGCGGCTGACGGCCGCGCAACGGATGGTGCGCGATACGTCGCTCTCCATTCAGGACGTGGCGCTGCGCAGCGGCTTCGACAGCCTGTCGGCCTTCTCCCGCGCTTTTCGCAACCATTTCGGCGCAAGCCCGCTGAAGCTGCGGGCAGAGTTGCGGGCGAAATGAAAAAGGCGGGCCCGTAAGCCCGCCTTTCCTTATTCCGACTGCCGATCCGCCTAGTGCAGGATCTGGCTGAGGAAGAGCCGGGTGCGCTCGTGCTGGGGATTGTCGAAGAACTCGGCCGGCGAGTTCTGTTCGACGATCTGGCCCTGGTCCATGAAGATGACGCGGTTGGCGACCTGGCGGGCAAAGCCCATTTCGTGCGTGACGCACAGCATGGTCATGCCTTCCTCGGCGAGCGAGACCATGGTGTCGAGCACTTCCTTGACCATTTCCGGGTCGAGCGCCGAGGTCGGTTCGTCGAACAGCATGATCTTCGGCTTCATGCAGAGCGAACGGGCGATCGCCACGCGCTGCTGCTGGCCGCCGGAGAGCTGGCCGGGATATTTGTGGGCCTGCTCGGGGATCTTGACGCGCTTGAGGTAGTGCATCGCCACTTCCTCGGCGTCCTTCTTCGGCATCTTGCGCACCCAGATCGGGGCGAGCGTGCAGTTCTCCAGGATCGTCAGGTGAGGGAAGAGGTTGAAGTGCTGGAACACCATGCCGACTTCGCGGCGCACTTCGTCAATCTTCTTGAGGTCGTTGGTCAGCTCGATGCCGTCGACGACGATCGATCCCTTCTGGTGCTCTTCGAGGCGGTTGATGCAGCGGATCATCGTCGACTTGCCGGAGCCCGAAGGGCCGGCAATGACGATGCGCTCGCCCTTCATCACCTTGAGATTGATGTCGCGCAGAACGTGGAACTCGCCGTACCACTTGTTCATGTTGGCGATCTCGACGGCGACGTCCGTCGCGGAGACTGCCATCTGTTGTGCCTGGGCTTGGTTGGCCATTGTTGTTTCCTCTCAGTTATCTTTTGTGGCTCGTGTCGAGCCGGCGTTCCACGAAGGCCGAATAGCGCGACATGCCGAAGCAGAAAATCCAGAACACGAAGCCGGCGAAGATCAGGCCGGTCAACGGCGTGACAGGCGTGATCCAGCCCGAATCCCCAAAACTCGCCTTCACGATGCCGAGCAGGTCGTACATCGAGATGATCGTGACCAGCGAGGTATCCTTGAACATCCCGATGAAGGTGTTCACGATGCCGGGAATCACGAGCTTGATGGCCTGCGGGAGCACGACGAAGGTCATTTTGTGGAAGTAGTTTAGACCAAGTGCATCGGCCGCTTCATATTGTCCTTTCGGAATGGCTTGAAGACCGCCGCGAATAACCTCCGCCATATAGGCCGATGCGAAGATCGACACGCCGATGAGCGCGCGCAGGAACTTGTCGATGTTGTTGCCCGGTTCCAGGAAGAGCGGCAGCAGCACGCTCGCCATGAAAAGCACGGTGATCAGCGGCACGCCGCGAATCAGCTCAATGAAGACGATGCAGGCCGTCTTCATGATCGGCATCTGCGAGCGCCGCCCGAGCGCCAGGAGGATGCCGGCCGGCAGCGAGACGACGATGCCGACGAAGGAGAGGATGAGCGTCACCATCAGGCCGCCCCAGAGCGACGTCTCCACATGCCTGAGGCCGAACGTGCCGCCCAGCAGCAGGAAGAAGGAAACGACGGGGAAGACGGCCAGCAGCAATAGGGCGTTGAGGCCCTTGCGCGGCACCTTCGGCATCAGGAAGGGGACGAGCAGCGCCACGAACATGGCGACGACCAGCAGCGGCCGCCACAGCTCGTCACGCGGATAGGAGCCGAACATGAACTGCACGAAGCGGTCGTTCACATAGGCCCAGCAGGCGCCGTTCCAGCCGGACGGAAGCGCGCCGCCCTGATCGACGGTCAGGCAGGCGGTGCGATTCTCACCCGTCCACACGGCCGAGACGAACAGCCAGTTGAGGGCTTTCGGCACATAGTAGAGGATCGCCGTGATGGCGAGGATGGACAGGATGCTGTCCTTCCACGAGGCGAAGAGATTGTTGCGGATCCAGGCGATGGCCGACTTCTCGGAGGCCGGCGGCTTTTCGGCTTCGAGGAACCGATCGCGAACGTAAGTAGTGCTCTCGGTCATCTCAGCGCTCCACCAGGGCCATCTTGGCGTTGAACCAGTTCATGAGCAATGAGGTGATGAGGCTGATCGAGACATAGATCAGCATCCAGATCGAGATGATCTCGATCGACTTGCCGGACTGGTTGAGAATCGTGCCGCCGACCGCGACGAGATCGGCATAACCGACGGCCACCGCGAGCGAGGAGTTCTTGATGAGGTTGAGATATTGCGAGGTGAGCGGCGGAATGATGATGCGCAGCGCCTGCGGCAGCACGACGAGGCGGGTGGTGTGGCCCGGCCGCAGGCCAAGGGCGAAGGCGGCTTCCGACTGGCCCTTGGAGACGCCGCGGATGCCGGCGCGCACGATCTCGGCGATGAACGAGGCCGTGTAGAGCGACAGCGCGAGGTAGAGCGCGAGGAATTCCGGCCCGATCACCATGCCGCCCTTCATGTTGAAGGAGCCCGGGACCGCATAGTCGAAGGTGAGCGGGCTGCCCATCAGGACGAAGACGATGAGCGGGAACAGCACGATCAGGCCGAGATTGCCCCAGAGCACGGGCGGCCGCTTGCCGGTGGCGCGCTGACGGGCATTGCCCCAGATCGTGAAGGCGATCGCGGCGACGATGCCGATCGCGAAGGCAGCCAGCACCGTGCCGAAGCCTTCGCCGAACACTGGCGCGGGCATGTAGATGCCGCGGTTGGAGATGAAAAAGATTGCGTCGGGATCGTCCTTCAGGTGCTGGAAGATGGTGCGGATCGACGGCAGCAGGGCAAGGACGCCGAGATACCAGAAGAAGATGACCAGCAGCGGCGGGATATTGCGGAAGATTTCCACATAGACCGTGCACAGCCGCGCGATCAGCCAGTTATGCGACAGGCGCCCGACGCCGACCAGAAGGCCGACGATCGTCGCGGTGACGATACCGGCGGCTGCAACGACCAGCGTGTTGATGAGGCCGACCTGCAGCGCCCGGAAATAGGTCGAGTCGCTGGAATAGGCGATCAGCGTCTGCGCGAGGTCGAAACCGGCGCGGCTATTCAGGAAACCGAAGCCGGCCGACATGTTGGCGCGGGCGAGGTTCTGGACGACGTTGTTCCACGCATACCACACGGCGCCGACGATCACGACGATCGTCACGACCTGATAAACGACGCTTCTCAGCGCTGGATTGTAGAGTAGCGATACCTTCGGCGGTTCGCCGGACCCTGTTCGGGCATCCGCAAGTGCCATGCATTTCCCCTGACGTTGTTCTCGTCCTGTTTTCCGGACGTTGGTTTAAAGGGGAGGGCAACGACTTGCCCTCCCGCAATGGCGTCAAGCGACCGCTTAGCGGACCGGCGGTGCGTACTGCAGGCCGCCCTTCGTCCACAGGCCGTTCAGGCCGCGAGCGATCTTGAGCGGCGAGCCTTCGCCGACATTGCGCTCGAAGGATTCGCCATAGTTGCCGACCGCCTTGATGATCTGCACGGCCCAGTCCTTCGGCAGGCCGAGATCGGCGCCGATGGTCGAGTCAGCTTCTTCGCCGAGGAAGCGCTTGATGTCCGGGTTGGCGGACTTCTTCATTTCCTCGACATTCGCCGTGGTGATGCCGAATTCCTCGGCGGCCACCATCGCGTAGTGCGACCAGGTCACGATGTCGAACCACTTGGAATCGTTCTGGCGAACGGCCGGGCCGAGCGGCTCCTTGGAGATGATTTCCGGCAGAACCATGTGGTCGTCCGGGTTGGCCATCTTCAGGCGGATCGAGTAGAGGCCCGAGGCGTCGGTCGTGTAGGCATCGCAACGGCCGGCATTGTAGGCGGCGTCCGCTTCATCCTGCGCTTCGAAGACGACCGGCTTGAAGTCCATGTTGTTCGAGCGGAAGTAGTCGGCGAGGTTGAGTTCGGTCGTCGTGCCGGACTGGACGCAGACCGAAGCGCCGCTGAGCTCCAGCGCGGACTTCACGCCGAGTTCCTTCTTCACCATGAAACCCTGGCCGTCATAGTAGTTCACGGCGCGGAAATCGAAGCCGAGCTGCGAATCGCGGCTGACGCTCCAGGTGGTGTTGCGGGCAAGAATATCGATTTCGCCGGACTGCAGGGCCGGGAAACGATCCTTGGCCGAGAGCGGCGTGTACTTCACCTTGGTGGCGTCGCCGAAGACGGCTGCCGCCACGGCCTTGCAGAGATCGACGTCGAGACCGGCCCAGTTGCCCGTCGAATCCTGCGCGCCGAAACCGGCGAGGTTCGAGCCGTTCACGCCGCACTGCACGAAGCCCTTGGCCTTCACGTCAGAGAGCGTGTCCGCCTGTGCTGCCGTTGCGCCAAGCCCCAGTACGGCGGCACCGACGAGCGCCGTCACGATTTTTTTTGCCATTTTTTCACAACCTTTTTCTGTTGTCTTTGTTTTGTCCGCAGGCCCCGCACCCTTTCGGGCGCGCCCATGGAACTCGCCACCCTCCCGGCGCGAGGTTGCTTATCTCATTCTCAAATTTCCGCAGGGTCAAGGGAGGGGCGCCATTTTCCGGTCGGTAACCTAAATTTGTCGGCATTTGTTCGAAATTTGGGCGAATGATCGGGGATTTGTGCAATAAATCGCTCAGAAAATCCGCGTCGCGCGCACCGGAAGCGCTTTGGGCGCCGTTTCATCCTGTCATATGGGGTTGACCTCGACGGCCCGCTGGCGAAAAGTCGGCCCTTCCAAACTCCTCGCATTCTCCGGATTGAACCCCATGAAAAACAGAGACGAAATCCTCGCCGGCGCCGGCGTGAACACCCGCCTGGCCCATGCCGGAAACGACCCGGCGGACTATCACGGTTTCGTCAATCCGCCGGTCGTGCACGCCTCGACGGTGCTCTTCCCGAATGCGGCGACGATGGAGAACCGCGCGCAGAAATACACCTACGGCACGCGCGGAACGCCCACGACCGACGCGCTTTGCGCGGCGATCGACGAGCTGGAGGGCTCGGCCGGCACTATCCTCGTGCCCTCGGGGCTTGCCGCCGTCACCGTGCCGTTCCTCGCTTTCCTTTCGGCCGGCGACCATGCGCTCATCGTGGATTCGGTCTATCACCCGACACGCCATTTCTGCGACACGATGCTGAAGCGCCTCGGCGTGACGGTCGAATACTACGATCCGACGATCGGCGCGGGCATCGAGGCGCTGATCCGGCCGAACACGAAGCTCGTGCACACGGAGGCACCGGGTTCCAATACGTTCGAGATGCAGGACATCCCGGCCATCGCCGCCGCCGCGCACAAGCACGGCGCGGTCGTGTCCATGGACAATACCTGGGCGACACCGCTCTATTTCCGCCCGCTCGATTTCGGCGTCGATATCTCCATCCATGCGGCGACGAAATACCCGGCCGGCCATTCGGACGTGCTGTTCGGAACCGTGTCGGCCAATGCGACCCATTGGGAGCAGCTGCACGACACGCAGATCACGCTCGGCACCTGCGCTTCGCCCGATGACGCCTATCAGGTGCTGCGCGGCCTTCGTACCATGGGCGTGCGCCTGGAGCGTCACCAGGAGAGCGCGCTGGCGCTGGCGCGCTGGCTGGAGGGTGTCGACGACGTATCCCGCGTGCTGCATCCGGCGCTGCCGAGCTTTCCGGGGCATGAGCTTTGGAAGCGCGACTTCAAGGGCGCGAGCGGCATCTTCTCCATCGTGCTCGACGGCGGCTCGCCGGAGCGCCACAAGGCGAAGGCGCATGCTTTCCTCGATGCGCTCGGCATTTTCGGCCTCGGCTATTCCTGGGGCGGTTTCGAGTGCCTCGCGGTGCATGTGAACCTCTCCGACCGCCGCGTCGCGAAGGGACCGGAAGAGGGGCCGGTGCTGCGCCTCCAGATCGGGCTCGAGGATGTCAAGGACATCAAGGCCGACATCGAACGCGGCCTTGCCGCGGCGCGGGCGGTTTAAGGGGCGCCGTTGCCCCTCATCCGGCCTGCCGGCCACCTTCTCCCCGCAAACGGGGAGAAGGAAGAAGAAGGTAACTGTTCCCCGCTCGCGGCAGGGCTATCGCCTATGACAGGGCTTTGCGGTTTTCCCTTCTCCCCGGCGGGGAGAAGGTGGCCCGAAGGGTCGGATGAGCATCTGTGTTGAAGGTCAAGGTGGATTTGGCGTCCAGCATCGATTTTGGGTAAGAAGCGTGTTGGCGAGGACGACGAGTTTTCGCATGACGGCGGTGAGAACGACCTTGGCCTGCTTTCCGTTGTCCTTCAGCCGTGTGGCGAAGGTTTTCATATCCGGATTGTAGCGGCAGGCCGACAGCGCCGCCATGTAGAGGGCGTTGCGCGGCGTCTTGCGGCCGCCACTGATCGAGCGCTGCCCCTGGCGCGCGCCACTGTCGTTGGCGATCGGCGCCAAGCCGGCCAGCATGGCCGCCTGCTTGGCATTGCAGTGCCCCAACTCGCTCAGGCCGATGACCAGGCAATGAGCCGTGACGGCGCCGACGCCGGGAACGGAGGTCAGGATTTCCACCCTGCGGCAAAGCTCGGGATCCTCGGCGATGCGCTGGGCGATCTCCTTGTCCAAGCTTTCGATATGCCGCTGCAAGGCTATGACCAGCTTGCCGAGCTGCTGGCGCAGGAAAGCACTATCCGTCGCTTTCAGGCGGTTCTTGTGCGCCGCCAGATCGGCTGCGGCCGCGCAGCGCGCATTGATCAGTTCGCCAAGTGTTTCCAGAAGCTTGTCGGGAGGCGCGGTGGGCGCTGGCTGCTGCATTTGCGAGAGAATGGCGAGAAAGCGGGCATCCAGCCGATCGGTCTTGGCCAAGTGGCCGCAGGCTCTGGCGAACATGCGGGCGCGATACGGATCGACGATAGCGACCGGAAAGCCGCTCTCATGCAGACTGCGATGGGCCAGTCGGTGAAACTTGCCCGTCGCCTCCATCACGATAGAGGCCGGCTGCAGCCCGCGCAGTAGCCGCTTCAGCGCTTGCAGCCCGGCCTTGCCATTGGCGAGCCTGAGGTCGCGGCCCAGCGGATGCAAATGAATGTCGAGCCACTCTTTACAGACATCGACACCGACATAAACTGGTGCCGCGTTTGGTTTTGACGATACCTTGCCTTGCATGCGGGACTTGCTCCCCATCATCTGTTCAGGACAAACGCGAAGGACGGCCGGACCAAGCTCATCCCCGGTTCAAGCCAAGGGGGTCGCGGTCCCGACCGTCCGCACTCCGGCGGATGGCCATCCGCCGGAGTGCGCATCGATCATCAAGCAATCAATGCAAAATGAACATGCAAGGGGGTGATGCGGCGGGAAACGTTGTCCTTTTGCCTTCGGCATCCCCCTCATCCGCCTGCCGGCACCTTCTCCCCGCCGGGGAGAAGGGGACAAGCCGCAATAGTTCACTTCATATGCGATTGCCCTGCCGCTCGCGGGGAGAAGGTCCCGGCAGAGGGATGACGGAAGGCATCCTCAATCCGGCGTGCGGTAGCCGTAGAGCCAGTCGAAATCGGCGGCAAGGCTCTCCGGCTTTCGCATGGACAGCACGAGATTGCGGGCGAGCGCGACCGGGCCGCGGGCGTGATAGGCGAAGCGGTTGAACGCGCCTCGGCTGCGCACGCGGGCGACGCGCGCACGGCGCGTCTTCTCGAAGTCCCGCAGGGCCTCTCCGGTATCAGATGCCTGTCCAAGTACTCTTGCGAGCAGCGCTGCGTCCTCGATGGCCATCGCCGCACCCTGTGCGGCGAAGGGCGTCATGGCGTGGGCGGCGTCGCCGATCAGCACGGTCTTTCCATCCGTCCATGCGCCATCCGGGCAGCCGAAAAGCGGCCAGATCAGCGGTTCGCGCGCCTCCGAGAGGAGGCGGCGGATTTCCGTGTTCCACCCGGCAAAGGCGGCGACCAGGCTTTCGCGGGCCGCGATGTCGCCCTTGCGCAGCCAGCCCTCGGGCGGCGCCTTCGGCTGGGCATGGATCGCGACGATGTTGAAGGCCTGCGTTTCCGCGAGCGGATAGGCGACGAGATGGGCGCGCGGTCCCAGAAAGGCGGTGACGGCACGCGGATCGAGGAAGCGCGGCGCGGCGGCATAGGGCACGAGGAAACGCCAGGCGACATTGCCGGAGTAGCGCGCGGGCAGGGCGCCGGGCACCGCCTGCCTGAGCCGCGACCAGACACCATCGGCGGCGATCAGGACGTCCGCAGGAGCGGCAGCACGGGCCGCGTCGGCGCTTTCGATTCGCTCGCCCATCGTGAGTGTGCACAGCGGTTCTGCGCGAACGGCATCGAGAAGCACGGCTTGCAGCGAGGCGCGGTGCAGCACGCCGTAGGGAGCACCCCACCGACTGCGGGCGGCCTGGCCGGCGGGAACGGAGGCGAGGGGCGCCAGCGATAGTCCCGAAGCCAGGAGAATATGGTCCGGCTCCGTCCACCGGGCGCTGAGCGCATCGAGAAGGCCGAGTTCGGCGAGGATGCGCGAGGCGTTTGGGGAAAGCTGCAGGCCAGCGCCGACCTCTTCGAGGGCGGGCGCCTGTTCCAGGATGTGCGAGGCGATGCCCTTGCGGGCGAGCGCCAGCGCCGCCGTCAGGCCGGCAATGCCGGCGCCGACGATGGTCGTGGATCTTACGGACGACATGAGGATACCGGCCTTTCGGCCGTTACGCCGCGACCTGGTTGGTGAAGGTGCAGCCGACCGGATCGGTCTGGGTGGCCTTCAGGGCCGGGTTGAAGCGAAAGAGGGTCGAGCAGTAGGGGCAGACCTTCTCGTTGTCGTCGCCCATGTCGAGGAAGACGTGCGGATGGTCGTAGGGCACGGACGCGCCGACGCACATGAATTCCTTCACGCCGATCTCGATCGTGCGATGGCCGCCGTCGTTCTGGAAATGGGGAATGCTGTGCCCAGCCATGTCATGCTCCGTCGCAATACCGTCTTTTCTGGCGCGGACCATAGTCGCGTTCGCCTGAAATGTGTAGATGCAAAACCGTCGCGCCTTGCGAGATTTCGGCCGCCTCAGGTTTTCTCGATGGCCGAACGGCATTATGTGCAAGGCAGGAAAACGAAAGACGCCCGCGATGAACCTCGACAACCCACCCTTTTCCCGCTTTACCCATGACGGCCTGGAGCTTGCCTTCTTCGACGAGGGCGAGCCGTCCGGGGATCCGGTGCTGCTGATCCACGGCTTTGCCTCCAGCGCCAGTGTCAACTGGGTGTTTCCCGGTTGGCTGAAGACGCTGGGCGACGCCGGCTACCGGGTCATCGCGCTGGACAACCGAGGCCATGGCGCCAGCGCCAAGCCGCACGATCCGGCGCTCTACACTCCGCCGCTGATGGCGGGCGACGCGGCGGCGCTGCTCGATCACCTCGCCATTCCCGAGGCGCATGTCTTCGGCTATTCCATGGGCGCGCGCATCACGGCCTTCATGGCGCTCGCCCATCCGCACCGTGTGCGCTCGGTCGTCTTCGGCGGCCTCGGCATCGGCATGGTCGAGGGTGTCGGCGACTGGGATCCGATCGCCGACGCGCTGCTGGCGCCTTCGCTGGACGTGGTGAGCCACGAGCGCGGCCGCATGTTCCGCGCCTTCGCCGACCAGACGAAATCCGACCGGCAGGCGCTTGCCGCCTGCATCATGACCTCGCGCGATCTCCTGACCGAAGCGGACATGGCGCGCATCGACGTGCCCGCGCTGATCGGCGTCGGCACGAAGGACGATATCGCCGGCGCGCCGCAGCCGCTCGCCGACCTCATGCCCGACGCCCGCGCCCTCGACATTCCCGGCCGCGACCATATGCTGGCGGTCGGCGACAAGGTGTTCAAGCGCGCCGTGCTGGAATTCTATGCGCAGATCGGCGGCCGCTGATGCGGCGTTTACGACAATAGTCGCCCAGCCATTTCGTTCGGCCGGGCTTTGCTCTATATTCTGACGAGTACGATACCAAGGAGTGCGGCGATGGTCGCGACGAACGAACTGCGGGCCGACGACAAGCTCAAGGCCATGGATCCGATCTGGGACAGCCTGCGCGAGGAAGCGCGCGTTGCCGCGCAGGTCGAGCCGCTGCTGGCAGCCTTCCTCTATTCGACGGTGCTGAACCACCGCTCGCTGGAGGAAAGCGTGATCCATCGTGTCTGCGAGCGCCTCGACCATCCGGACCTGCAGGCAAACCTGCTGCACCAGATCTTCGACGAGATGCTGGAGGACTGGCCGGAATGGGGGAGCATCCTGCGCGTCGACATCCAGGCCGTCTACGACCGCGACCCGGCATGCCTGCGGTTCCTCGATGCCGTGCTCTACTTCAAGGGTTTTCACGCCATCCAGACCCATCGCCTGGCGCACTGGCTGCACGGCAAGGGCCGGCGCGACCTGTCGCTCTACGTGCAGAGCCGGTCCTCCAGTGTCTTCCAGACCGACATCAACCCGGCCGCGCATATCGGCAAGGGTTTCTTCCTCGACCATGCGACGGGCCTGGTCGTCGGCGAGACGGCGGTCATCGGCGACAATGTGTCGATCCTCCACAACGTCACGCTCGGCGGCACCGGCAAGGAGGGCGGCGACCGCCATCCGAAGATCGGCGACGGCGTGATGATCGGCGCCGGCGCGAAAATCCTCGGCAACATCCATATCGGCCATTGCTCGCGCATCGCGGCAGGCTCGGTGGTGCTGAAGCCCGTGCCGCCGAAATCGACGGTCGCCGGCGTGCCGGCGAGGGTCGTTGGCGAGGCCGGCTGCAACGAGCCGTCGCGCGCCATGGACCAGCTGCTGGCCGCCTTCGACTACGATCTCTAGGACGGATCGCCATTCGGCGAATGCCGGCCTGAACTCGATATCGGTCCGCCCTTAACAGGGAAAAGTCGCTTTCTCGTGGAATTCGAGGGTTTACACACCCCGGAGCAGGTGCGAGAAGCGCGCCAACCCAACCGTTACGGAGACATATCGTGAAGCCGGAAGAAATCAGGAAGCTCGAGGCCTACTTCAAGCGCAATCTCAACAAGGAGATCGTCATCAAGGCCCGCCCGCGCAAGGATGAATCGGCGGAAGTCTATCTCGCAGACGAGTTCCTGGGCGTGATCTTCCGCGACGACGAGGACGGCGAGCTGTCCTACAATTTCTCCATGGCGATCCTCGACATCGATCTCTGATCTGTCGCGTCCTGCAGGACTATAAGGCCCGGCAGCCCTTGGCGCCGGGCCTTTCTATTATTGTTTTGCGACAGATTGCGGTTTGTCAGCGTCAATGATCATACCTATCTCGCAAGGCCTTGCTTTGCCTGCGAAATATTGCATTGCAGCATTCGCATTGACTTTTTTGTGCGTTGCATATAGTTTCCTGCCATATCCCCGGGATCCAAAGGAGACTTCGATGTTCAATTTCGATGAAGCAAACAAGAAGGGCAAGGAAGCCGTGGACACGCTCGTCAAGAGCTACACGACGGCCGCCCAGGGCTGGCAGGCAATCGCCAGCGAGACGACCGACTACTCGAAGAAGTCCTTCGAAAACGGTCTTGCCCACTTCGAAAAGCTCTCGAGCGTCAAGAGCGTCGAAGCTGCCCTCGAGCTGCAGACGGCATTCGTGAAGTCCTCCTACGAAGGCTTCGTCGCCGAAGCCACGAAGCTTACGGAAATGTATGCCGACCTCGCCAAGGGCGCCTACAAGCCCTACGAAGCACCGGTCGCCAAGGCCACCTCTGCCGCCAAGGCTGCCGTCGCGGCCTGATCCTTCCCGATCAGCCTGCGCGCATAACGTTTACAGGCCGGATGCGGGCAACCGCAGCCGGCCTTTGCGCGTTTCGGGGATTGCGCGAGGCTGACGTAGCGGCGGCAAATTTCGCTATTTCCTTCGGATGGCCCGCGATTATGATTGCAGTGCGAAGCGAGGGTCTTACAATCGTGGGCCGAGACATTAGATAACAGTTCCAGAAGGCAGCCCCGGCGAAATGCGCCAAGGCAAATGACTGTAATCAAGGGAATGAGCACGCATGGATGTGAGACGGGTCCGGATGCAGGACGGTGACGAGGGCGGCGACACTCCCGGTCGCAGCACCTCCGTCATTACCCGCACGAAGCCCAAGACCAAGAAGCCGAGCCTCTATCGCGTCCTGCTTCTCAATGACGATTATACTCCCATGGAGTTCGTGATTCACATTCTGGAACGTTTCTTCCAGAAGGACCGTGAAGCGGCCACGCGGATCATGCTGCATGTGCACAATCATGGCGTAGGCGAGTGTGGCGTGTTCACCTACGAGGTTGCCGAAACCAAAGTGACACAGGTGATGGATTTCTCCCGCCAGCACCAGCACCCGCTGCAATGTGTCATGGAAAAGAAATGAGGAACGAACGTGCCAACATTTTCTGCAAGCCTTGAAAAGGCCCTCCATCAGGCACTGACCTACGCGAACGAGCGCCACCACGAATATGCGACGCTCGAGCACCTCCTGCTCGCCCTGATCGACGACGGCGATGCGGCCGCCGTGATGGGCGCCTGCAACGTCAATCTCGACGTGCTGCGCAAGACCGTCACCGACTATGTCGATCACGACCTTGCCAACCTGGTGACGGGATACGAGGAAGATTCCAAGCCGACCTCCGGCTTCCAGCGCGTCATCCAGCGTGCGGTGATCCATGTCCAGTCGTCCGGCCGCGAGGAAGTGACCGGGGCCAACGTGCTCGTGGCGATCTTCGCCGAGCGCGAGAGCCATGCCGCCTATTTCCTGCAGGAGCAGGAGATGACGCGCTACGACGCGGTCAACTTCATCTCGCACGGCATCGGCAAGCGTCCCGGCTCCACCGAGGAGCGCAAGGTGCGCGGCGCCGAGGACGGCGAGAACGAACCGAAGCAGGCCCGCAACGGCAACGAACAGGAAGAGGCGGCCAAGAAGCAGGACGCCCTGACCGCCTATTGCGTCAATCTCAACGAGAAGGCGAGGGGCGGCAAGATCGACCCGCTCATCGGCCGTCATGCCGAAGTGAACCGGACGATCCAGGTCCTCTGCCGCCGTTCCAAGAACAATCCGCTCTATGTGGGCGATCCGGGCGTCGGCAAGACGGCCATTGCCGAAGGCCTTGCCAAGCGCATCGTCGAAGGCAAGGTGCCGGAAGCGCTGGCCGATGCCACGATCTTCTCGCTCGACATGGGCACGCTGCTTGCCGGCACGCGCTATCGCGGCGATTTCGAGGAACGCCTGAAGCAGGTCGTCAAGGAGCTGGAAGATTATCCGGGCGCCGTGCTGTTCATCGACGAGATCCACACGGTCATCGGCGCCGGCGCCACCTCCGGCGGCGCGATGGATGCATCGAACCTCTTGAAGCCGGCGCTTTCCTCCGGCGCGATCCGCTGCATTGGCTCGACGACCTACAAGGAATACCGCCAGTTCTTCGAGAAGGACCGGGCACTCGTGCGCCGCTTCCAGAAGATCGACGTGAACGAGCCGACCATCGACGACACGATCGAGATCATGAAGGGCCTGAAGCCCTATTTCGAGGAATACCACAAGCTGCGGTACTCCAACGAGGCGATCAAGTCGGCCGTCGAACTGTCGGCGCGCTACATCAACGACCGCAAGCTGCCGGACAAGGCGATCGACGTGATCGACGAGACCGGTGCGGCCCAGATGCTGCTGCCGGCCGGCAAGCGCCGCAAGCTGATCACCGAGAAGGAGATCGAGGCGACGGTCGCCACCATGGCCCGCATTCCGCCGAAGACGGTTTCCAAGGACGACGAGCAGGTGCTTTCCAACCTTGAGAAGGAACTGCGCTCGGTCGTCTACGGCCAGGACCTCGCGATCGAAGCCCTGGCATCGGCGATCAAGCTTGCCCGGGCGGGCCTGCGCGAACCGAACAAGCCGATCGGCAGCTACCTGTTCTCCGGCCCGACTGGCGTCGGCAAGACGGAAGTCGCCAAGCAGCTTGCGAGCTCCCTCGGCGTAGAACTGCTGCGCTTCGACATGTCGGAATACATGGAGCGGCACACGGTCTCGCGTCTGCTCGGTGCACCTCCCGGCTATGTCGGCTTCGACCAGGGCGGCCTGCTGACCGACGGTGTCGACCAGCATCCGCATTGCGTGCTGCTGCTCGACGAAATCGAGAAGGCCCATCCGGACCTCTACAACATCCTGTTGCAGGTCATGGACCACGGCTCGCTGACCGACCATAACGGCAAGAAGATCGACTTCCGCAACGTCATCCTGATCATGACGACCAATGCGGGCGCGTCCGACATGGCCAAGGCCGCCATCGGCTTCGGCTCGTCCAAGCGCGAGGGCGAGGACATGGAGGCGATCAACCGCCTGTTCACGCCGGAATTCCGCAACCGTCTCGATGCGATTATCCCGTTCGGCTCGCTGCCGACGCCGGTCATCCATCAGGTCGTGCAGAAGTTCGTCATGCAGCTCGAAACCCAGCTTGCCGAGCGCAACGTCACCTTCGACCTTCAGCAGGACGCAATCGCCTGGCTGGCGGAGAAGGGCTACGACGAGAAGATGGGTGCCCGTCCTCTGGCGCGGGTCATCCAGGAGAACATCAAGAAGAAGCTCGCCGACGAAATCCTCTTCGGCAAGCTCAAGAAGGGCGGCGTCGTGCGCGTCTCCGTCGGCCCGAAGGAAGACGGCTCGAAGGGCCTGATCCTCGACGCCGTGCCGGAAACCGCGCCGATCAAGCCGAAGGCCGAGATCGCCGAACGCCCCGCCAAGCAGGCAAAGCCGCGCAAGGCCAAGGAAACCGTCGCCGCCGAGGCAGCGCCGGCAAAGGCCAAGTCGTCGAAGAAGGCGGCGGAAGCCAAGACCGAGGAGCCGAAGGACGAGCCGACGCGCAAGTCCGGCACGGTTCCGAAGGTGCCGCGCAAGAAATAACGGTTTTGCAGATGACAGGGGCCGGGCGGGAAACTGCTCGGCCTTGCCTTGTCGATACCCCCTCATCCGCCTGCCGGCACCTTCTCCCCGAGGGGAGAAGGAGAAAAACGAGAGGGCGCATCTCCTTCCTCCCGTCTCCCCTCGGGGAGAAGGTGGCCCGAAGGGCCGGATGAGGGGGGCTCCTCGCTGCAAGAGACGTTCATGACCGCCGCGCCAGACCCCCATTCCCAGACGCATTGGTTTCTTCAAGGCATGTGCGGCCTTTTCAGCCTGCCGGCGATCATCCTGATGCTGTCCTTCGTGGGCTTTGCCGCCTTCACGGCGGAGGCGGGGGTGCCGGTCGACCAGGTGATGTTCATGACCGGCATGGTCTGGGCGCTGCCGGCCAAGGTGATCCTTGTCGGCTCGATGCTGTCGGGCGCGCATGTCGCGACGGCCTTCATCGCCGTGACGCTCTCTTCCGTGCGCATGATGCCGATGGTCGCGGCGCTGGTGCCGGAAATCCGCACTGGCCGCACGCCGACCTGGCTGCTGTTGCTTGTCTCCCATTTCGTCGCCATCACCGCCTGGGTCTTCGCCATGGAGCGGGTGCGGGACGTGCCGCGCAACGGGCGCGTCGCCTTCTTCGCCGGCTTCGGCATGACGCTGACCCTGACCAACATCCTGCTGGTCGGCCTTGTCTACGGTGCGGTCTCCGAGTTCCCGCCGATCGTCTCCGGCTGCCTGTTCTTCCTGACGCCGGTCTACTTCCTCACCTCGATCTGGATTTCCGCGCGCCATCGCGTGATCTACTGGGCGCTCGGAATCGGCCTTGCGCTCGGCTGGCTCTTTGCCGTGATCGCGCCGGAATACGACATCCTGCTTGCCGGCGTCCTGGGCGGCACGCTGGCCTGGTGGGGTGAACGCATGCTGCGCCGCAAGGAGGGCAGCCGATGAGTTTCGACGGTCTCTGGCCCTATATCTACATCGCCATCGCCGGCTGGCTGGCGACCGATCTCTGGCGCTGGGCGGGTGTGCTCGCCGGCAACCGGATCGACGAGCGGTCCGAAATCCTCAACTGGGTGAGGGCGGTCGCGACGGCGCTGGTGGCCGCGGTGATCGCCAAGATGATCTTCTTCCCGACGGGCACGCTCGAAACCTCGCCGCTCTGGCTGCGGCTGGGCGCAGTGGTGTTCGGCGCGCTGTGTTTCTTCCTTGGCGGGCGCTTCCGGCAAATCCTCGGCATTGCCGCGGCCATCGCATTCCTGGCCGCGGGACTGGCGCTGACGGGAACCTGATCAGAGCGGCGAAAGGCCGAGGCTCTGGCGCAGGTCGAAGCCGTTGGCGACGGGATAGCGCACATTGGCGATCTTCCAGTCCCCGCCGGTCTTCACGAAATCGATCTCGACCGTCTTCTTCTCGCCGAAATTCGTCACCTCGGCACGCACGAGGGCACCTTTGTCGTTCTCCGAAACGAGCGAGACGGTGGCGGAGACCTTGTCGAAGTCCTGTGCGTCGATGAAGAAATCGAAGCCGGGATGGTTCTCGCCGGAAAGCTGCTCGGCGATCTCCGGGAGGTAGGGCACGTCCTGCGGGCCGTTGCCGTTGTTGTCGTAGGCGGCGTAGATCGTCTCGACGATCGCTTCCGGGCGCTCCGCCGCGAAGACGGGGAAAGCCGGCAGCGCGGCGGCGAGGGCGATGCCCGCGAGCCCGAGCAGGAGCGTGCGGCGGGTAAAGGCGCTCATTGGGCCAATGCCTTCCTGAGCTTCTCGGCATTTGCCGCCAGCACGCCCTGGTCTTCCATCGTGCCGGAATGCGGCTTCAGCGGCAGGCCCTCGATGCGCGGGATGACGTGGAAATGCAGGTGGTAGACGGTCTGGCCGGCGGCCGGCTCGTTGAACTGGATGACCGTGACGCCGTCGGCCTCGAAGGCTTCCTTGGCCGCGACCGCCACCTTCTGCACGACCGGCAGCAGGCGGGCGAGGGTTTGCGGATCGGCATCGAGGATGTTGCGCGAGGGGGCCTTGGGTATGACGAGCGTGTGGCCGTTCGCCTGCGGCATCACATCCATGAAGGCGACGGTGTGCTCGTCCTCGTAGACGCGGTGCGAGGGGATCTCGCCGCGCAGGATCTTCGCGAAGATGTTGTTTGTGTCATAGGCGGTCATGCTCGTCTCCCAATGATGCTTAGTCTGTCTCATGGTCCGCATTGCGGCGGAAGGGGCTGTGGTCGGCAAGATAGTCGCCCATCATCTCGACGTCGCGGCGCTCGCGTTCGAGATAATCGGCCACGGCGCGGCGCAGGCCCGCATGGGCGATGTAGTGGGCGGAATGGGTGGTGACGGGCAGGTAGCCGCGCGCCAGCTTGTGCTCGCCCTGCGCGCCGGCCTCCACGCGCGCCAGTCCCTTGGCGATCGCGAAATCGATGGCCTGGTGGTAGCAGACCTCGAAATGCAGGAAGGGGTGGTCCTCTATGCAGCCCCAGTGGCGGCCAAAGAGCGTGTCGCCGCCGATGAAGTTGATCGCGCCGGCAATGTAGCGACCGTCGCGTTTCGCCATGACGAGCAGGATGTCCTCCGCCATGCGCTCGCCGATCAGGCTGTAGAAGCGCCGGTTGAGATAGGGCCGGCCCCATTTGCGGCTGCCGGTGTCCATGTAGAAGGCAAAGAACTGGTCCCAGACCGTTTCGGTGAGGTCCTTTCCCGTCAGCCAGTCGATTTCGATGCCGTGCTCCAGCGCGGACCGGCGCTCCTTCTTCAAGGCCTTGCGCTTGCGGGAGGCGAGCGTTGCGAGAAAGTCGTCGTGCGAGCCGTAGCCCTCGTTGATGAAGTGGAACTGCTGGTCGGTGCGGTGCAGATAACCCGCCGCCTCAAAGACCGGCATCTCGGCTTCCGGCACGAAGGTCGCATGCGCCGAGGACGCGCCATGCCGCCGGGTCAGCTCCTTCAGGCCTTCGGCAAGCGCGGCCTGCGTCTCGACGACGGGCTGATCGGCGCGATGGAGGAGGCGCGGGCCGGTCGCGGGGGTGAAGGGGATGGAGGCCTGCAGCTTGGGATAATATTGCCCGCCCGCCCGCTCGAAGGCATCGGCCCAGCCATGGTCGAAGACATATTCGCCCTGGCTGTGGCTCTTGAGATAGACGGGCAGGGCGCCGCGCACCGCGCCGTCGTCGCCTTCCAGCAGGAGATGCTGGCCGAGCCAGCCGGTCTCGGCCACGGCGCAGCCCGATTCCTCCAGCGAGGAGAGGAAGGCATGGCTGACGAAGGGATTGTAGGGTGTCTGCGCATCGGCCCTGGAGGCACCGGCAAGGCGCCCCCAGTCCTCCGCCGCAATGTCGGCGAAGCTCGTTTCGACGCGGATCCGCACCGGTTCCGCCACGTCAGGCCGTCAGGGCTTCGCGCGGATCGAAACCCTCGAAGGTCATCTGGTCCGCATTGTTGGCCGTGATCGTGCGTGCCTCGTCGTCGCGCACGGTCCAGGTGATGACCTGCCGGCCGAGGTCGCGCTGCCGGCTGACGAAGGCGTTCGGCAGGTGGCCGTAATAATAGGAGATGAAGTCGAGGCCGAGCTGCATCGCCTGCTCGTGCACGGCGAAATTCTCCGGGCGGGGGCCGTCCGCCGTCAGGCCGACGGGGCGGCTGGTGCCGATCTCCTTGAGGTCCTTCAGCAGCCACTGGTCGAAGCTCATCAGCGCGACGGGGCCGTCATAGTCCTCGATGGCGTCGAGCACGGCCATGGCGAAGCCGTCGTCGTCACCCTTGCGGCCCTTCAGCTCCAGCACGAGCGGCACGCGGCCCTTCACCAGATCGAGGAGCTGGCGCAGCGTCGGCACCTTGTCGGCCGTGCCGCCGATGGTCAGCAGCCCGAGTTCGGCGGCGGTGCGCTGGCGGACGTCCCCTTCGATGCCGCAGAGCCGCTTCAGGTCGTCGTCATGGAAGACGACGGGGATGGCATCGGCGGCATATTGCAGGTCGCATTCGATGGCAAAGCCCGCATCGACCGCGCGGGCAAAGGCGGAGAGCGTGTTTTCCCAGACGTTCCGGTTGAGGTCGTGATAGCCGCGATGGGCGATCGGCCTCTCGGTCAGCCAGTTGAACTTGTGCATCAGGCGATTTCCATGATGGCGTCGATCTCGACGGCGGCGTTCAGCGGGAGCGAGGCCATGCCGACGGCCGCGCGGGCATGCTTTCCGGCCTCGCCCAGCGCACCGACGAGGAAGTTGGACGCGCCGTTGATGACGAGGTGCTGCTCGACGAAATCGGGCGTGGAGGCGACGAAGCCGTTGATCTTGATGACGCGCCTGATGCGCGAGAGATCGCCGAGCGCGGCCTTGGCCTGGGCGAGCAGGCCGAGCGCGCACAGTTCCGCCGCCTTCTGGCCGCCGGCGACATCGACGTTCCGGCCGAGATGGCCAGTAAAGGCGAGCTTGCCGTCCTGCATCGGCAGCTGGCCGGAGATGTGAAGCACGTTGCCGCTGATGACGAAGGGCACGTAATTGGCGGCGGGCGCCGCCGCCACGGGAATGTCGTAGCCCAGTTCCTTGACGCGTTTTTCGATTTCAGCGGACATTGCAGTCTCCGTTGCTGGCCTGTTTTACGTATCGCTGCGGCGTGCCGTCGCGATATCGAAATGAATGTTGCATCGCGTGGTTATTGCCTCGCTTTTGCCGAAAGAGTTCATATAACATCGCGACCGACTTCAACAGGAGGAAACGGATGTTTCGTTCAGCCATTGTCACGGCTCTTGCGGCCGGGGCATGCTTCGCCGGCAGCGGCACGACAAGCGCCTTTGCCACGCCGGCGACCGGGCTTGCGCCGCACCGCGCCGTCTATGACCTCCAGCTCAAGGATGCGACCGAGCGCTCGGGCATCGTCGGCATGTACGGCCGCATGGTCTACGAGTTCAACGGCAGCCCCTGCGACGGCTATACGGTAAGCTTTCGCTTCGTCACGCAGATCAACACCGGCGAGGAGACGCGCCTCACCGACCAGCAGACGACGACCTACGAGGACCTGAAGAGCGGCAGCTTCCGCTTCCTCACCCGCTCCTTCACCGACGAGAAGCTGGACAAGGAAGTGCGCGGCTCGGCGCGCGAGGAGAAGGAAGGCGTCAGCGTCGACCTCACCGCGCCCGATGCCAAGCAGGTGGATCTTGCCGCAAGCCGTTTCCCGACCGAGCACATGCTGGAGGTTATCGCGCGTGCCAAGAAGGGCGAGCGCTTCTTCGAATCGCGCATCTTCGACGGCTCGGATTCGGGCGACAAGACGCTGATGACGACCGCCGTCGTCGGCAAGAAGGAAACGCCGAAGGCAGGCGACCCGGATGCCGACAAGGCGGGCGGCTTCTCGAGCGAGGCCGTCTGGCCTGTCTCCATCGCCTATTACAACGACACGAGCGAGGGCGACGCGCTGCCCGTCTACCGCATGTCCTTCAAGCTCTACGAAAACGGCATCACGCGCGACCTCACCATGGACTACGGCGAGTTCGTGCTGAGCGGCAAGCTCGCCAAGCTGGAGATGTTCAAGGCGCAGGACTGCAAGTAAGCGCGGCTCGATCGTGTTTTTTATCCCGCTGCCCTTGATTTGCCGGGAAACTGCGGTTAAGGGGCAGCCATTCCACACGTGAGGCATGGGATTGTCCGGGAGAAATCCGGACCGTTCCGCCCGGTGGCATTCCTGACGGGATGCTGTTTGCCTTGCGGAGGTTCAACCGGAAAAGGATAACTAGGCATGGCATTGCCCGATTTCTCTATGCGCCAGCTCCTCGAAGCCGGCATTCACTTCGGCCACCAGACCCACCGCTGGAACCCGAAGATGAAGCCCTACATCTTCGGCGACCGCAACAACGTTCACATCATCGACCTGGCACAGACCGTTCCGATGCTGTCGCGCGCCCTTCAGGTCGTCAGCGACACGGTCGCCGGCGGCGGCCGCGTTCTCTTCGTCGGCACGAAGCGCCAGGCATCCGACATCATCGCTGACGCTGCCAAGCGTTCGGCCCAGTACTACGTCAATGCCCGCTGGCTCGGCGGCATGCTGACGAACTGGAAGACGATCTCCAACTCGATCCAGCGCCTGCGCAAGCTCGACGAGATCCTGGCTTCGGAAGGCTCGGGCTACTCCAAGAAGGAACGCCTGAACCTCGAGCGCGAACGCGCCAAGCTCGACAAGGCCCTCGGCGGTATCCGCGACATGGGCGGCACGCCGGACCTGATGTTCATCATCGACACCAACAAGGAATCGATCGCGATCGAAGAAGCCAAGCGCCTTGGCATCCCGGTCGTCGCCGTGATCGACTCGAACTGCGATCCGGACCCGATCGACTTCCCGATCCCCGGCAACGACGACGCCTCGCGCGCCATCGCCCTCTACTGCGACCTGATCGCCCGCGCCGCCATCGACGGCATCGCGCGCCAGCAGGGCGCCTCGGGCCGTGACCTCGGCGCGTCGGCTGAAGTTCCGGTCGAGCCGGCTCTCGAAGCCGAAGCGTAAGGCCAAGGTCGGAACGAAACCTTCGTTCCTGCTTTCCTGTTCAACCGAGGCCAGAGAGACGATCCCTGGCCTCGGCTTGTTTTACGACCTTGTCTTTGACGATCCGACGGATCGGACAGGTCGGAGGTGGTTTTCATCACCCTGTCATATTTCCGGGTACATTCGTTCCCAAAACCTTGAGTTCGCCGAGGTTTTCCGGCGGCACGCAACAAGAACCGACAAGAGGCTCACAATGGCTGAAATCACCGCTGCACTGGTGAAGGAACTGCGCGAAAAGTCCGGCGCAGGCATGATGGACTGCAAGAAGGCGCTGGCTGAAAACAACGGCGACATCGAAGCGGCAATCGACTGGCTGCGCGCCAAGGGCATCGCCAAGGCCGACAAGAAGTCGGGCCGCACCGCAGCCGAAGGCCTGATCGGCGTCGCCAGCGCCGGCACCAAGGCTGTCGTCGTCGAAGTCAACTCCGAAACCGACTTCGTTGCCCGCAACGAGGCCTTCCAGACGATCGTCCGCGGCGTTGCAGACGTAGCGCTCACCACCGACGGCACCGTCGAAGCCGTTGGCGCGGCCACCTATCCGGCGACCGGCAAGTCGGTCACCGAGACGATCAAGGACGCCGTCGCCACCATCGGCGAGAACATGAACCTGCGCCGCTCGGTGCTGCTGTCGGTCGAAGACGGCGTCGTGGCGACCTACATCCACAACGCTGCCGCTGACCGCCTCGGCAAGCTCGGCGTTCTCGTCGCGCTCAAGTCGACCGGCGACAAGGAAGCCCTGAACACGATCGGCCGCCAGGTCGCCATGCACGTCGCCGCGACCGCGCCGCTCGCCATCCGCGCCGAAGAAGTCGACGCCGCCGTCGCAGAGCGCGAACGCAATGTCTTCATCGAGCAGTCCCGCGCCTCCGGCAAGCCGGAAGCCATCATCGAGAAGATGGTCGAAGGCCGCATGCGCAAGTTCTTCGAGGAAGTCGCCCTGCTGTCGCAGGCCTTCGTCATGAACCCCGACCTCACGGTCGGCGCTGCCGTCAAGGAAGCTGAAAAGACCGTCGGCGCACCGATCGAAGTCGTCGGCATGGCCCGTCTCCTGCTCGGCGAAGGCGTCGAAAAGGAAGAAACCGACTTCGCCGCCGAAGTCGCAGCCGTCGCCAAGGGCTGATTTTCCCATTCTTCTTGGGAAATAGACGGCCCCATTGGGAAAAGGTGAGGGCGCCGCGTGACAACGCGGCGCCCTTCGTGTATCCGGCTTGCCGAAATGCCTGCCCCGAAATCTCATCTGCGGCGAGGGCTGCCCTTCGCAGGACCGCTACCGGTTCTGCCCGGCTGCGGGATCGGGCGAGCAGGCGCGCAAGTTCAGGAGCGACCATGACGGCCAAGCCAATCTACAAACGTGTTCTGCTGAAAGCCTCGGGCGAGGCGCTGATGGGATCGCAAGGCTTCGGCATCGACGTCGCCGTCGCCGATCGCATCGCATCCGACATCGCGGAAGCCCGCGCGCTCGGCGTCGAGGTCGGCGTCGTCGTCGGCGGCGGCAACATCTTCCGCGGCGTCGCCGTGGCCTCGAAGGGCGGCGACCGGGTGACCGGTGACCACATGGGCATGCTGGCGACCGTGATCAACGCGCTGGCGCTCGCCACCTCGCTACGCAAGCTCGACATCGACACCGTCGTCCTCTCGGCCATCGCCATGCCGGAGATCTGCGAAAGCTTTTCCCAGCGCGCGACGCTCTATCACCTGTCGCTCGGCCGCGTGGTGATCTTCGCCGGCGGCACGGGCAACCCGTTCTTCACGACCGACTCGGCCGCAGCGCTACGCGCCGCCGAAATGGGCGCGGAGGCGATCTTCAAGGGTACGCAGGTCGACGGCATCTATTCCGCCGACCCGAAGAAAGACCCGGCCGCCACCCGGTTCGACCGCCTGACGCACAGCGCAGTGCTCGAAAAGGGCCTTGCCGTCATGGACGTCGCCGCCGTCGCGCTGGCGCGTGAAAACCACATCCCGATCATCGTCTTCTCCATCCATGAAAAGGGCGGATTTGCCGAAATATTGACCGGCGGCGGACGCGGTACCATCGTAACCGACAACTGATTCTGGAGGCGTGCACGCGCCTTGCGTGCGGCCACGACTGAAAACGGGAGTATTCCGATGAGTGAAGGTATTGACCTGAAGGAACTGAAGCGCCGCATGGACGGCGCGATCAACGCGTTCAAGAACGACATCGCGTCGCTGCGCACCGGCCGCGCCTCGGCCAACGTGCTCGATCCGGTGCAGGTCGAAGCCTACGGTTCGCGCGTGCCGCTGAACCAGGTCGCCAACATTTCCGTTCCCGAGCCCCGCATGCTGTCGGTCTCCGTCTGGGACAAGGGCATGGTCGGCGCGGTCGAGCGCGGCATCCGCGAATCGAACCTCGGCCTCAACCCGATCATCGACGGCCAGAACCTGCGCATTCCGCTGCCCGAGCTCAACGAGGAGCGCCGCAAGTCGCTCGTCAAGGTCGCCCACGACTATGCCGAGAAGGCGAAGGTGGCGATCCGCCACGTCCGCCGCGACGGCATGGACGACCTCAAGAAAGCCGAAAAGGATGGCGATATCGGGCAGGATCTCTCCCGTAGCCAGTCGGAAAGGGTGCAGAAGATGACCGACGAGACGATTTTGGACGTCGATCGCTTGCTTGCCGACAAGGAAAAGGAAATCATGCAGGTTTAAGGCTCCGGCCGCCTGCATTCCTTTCTCTTTTCCGGATTGCCCATGAACCAGCTTTCGCCCAGCACCGTACCGGCACACGTCGCCATCATCATGGATGGCAACGGACGCTGGGCGAACGCCCGCGGCCTGCCGCGCGCCATGGGGCACCGCAAGGGTGTCGAGGCCGTGCGCGAGGCGGTGCGGACCGCCGGCGAATGCGGCGTCTCCTATCTCACGCTCTTCGCCTTCTCTTCGGAAAACTGGAACCGGCCGGAGAGCGAAGTGTCGGACCTGATGGGTCTCCTGAAGACCTTCATCCGGCGCGACCTTGCCGTGCTGCACAAGCAGAACGTGCGCATCCGCGTCATCGGCGACCGGGAGAACCTTTCCGGTGACATTCTGCCGCTGCTGCTGGAGGCCGAGGACACGACGCGCGCGAACACCGGCATCACGCTGGTGATCGCCTTCAACTACGGCTCTCGCGACGAGATCGCCCGCGCCATGCGCGCGCTGGCCGCCGACGTCGCCGCCGGCCGGCTCGATGCGGGTGACATCACGCCGGAGCGCATCGGCGCCAGCCTGGATACGTCAGGCATTCCCGATCCCGACCTCATCATCCGCACCAGCGGCGAGGAACGGCTCTCCAATTTCCTGCTCTGGCAGGCAGCCTATGCGGAACTGATGTTCATTCCCGATTTCTGGCCGGATTTTTCCCGCGAAACCTTCCTGTCCGCGCTTTCGCGCTATGCCATGCGCGAACGCCGGTTCGGCGGTCTGCAGCCTGCGGCCACGCTGGCGGTGGGTTCATGATGCAGAGTGAACTGCGCCTGCGCATCGTGTCCGGCATCGTCCTGGCCGTCGTCGTGCTTGCCGCGACGTGGTTCGGCGGGCTCGCCTTCCGCGCGCTTGCCGCCGCCATCGCCTTGCTCGTCTATTACGAATGGTCGACGATTACGCGGCTTCCCGAAACGGATTTCCGCGGCAATGCCTTCGGCTGGCTGTCGGTCTCGCTCATCGCCGCGCTGGTTCTCTTCGGCTTCGACGACCTCGCGCTGCCCGTTCTCCTCGCCGCTACCGCCGCCGGCATTGTCTATGCGCTGGCGATGAAGGGGAGCGGCTGGCTTGCGGGCGGCATCGTCTATTCCGGGCTTACGGTGATCTCGCTGGCCGCCATCCGCGGCGACACGGCCCATGGTTTCGCCGCCATGCTCTTCATCTTCGCCGTCGTCTGGGCGACGGACATCCTTGCCTATTTCGTCGGACGCGCCATCGGCGGACCGAAGCTGGCGCCGCCCATCTCGCCCGGCAAGACCTGGTCGGGCGCGATCGGCGGCACGATCGCCGCCGTCATCGCCGGCACGCTGGTGCACATGGCGTTCTTTTCGCTGAACGGCCTCTGGGTGCCGCTGATCGCGCTGGTGCTCTCGGTGTTCAGCCAGATCGGCGATCTCTTCGAATCCTTCATCAAGCGCCGTTTCGGCGTCAAGGATTCGAGCCGCCTCATTCCGGGACACGGCGGCGTCATGGATCGCGTCGACGGCCTTGTTTTCGCCTGCTTCGCCGCGTTCCTCATTGCGCTTGGCGACGCGATCGTATCGGGTACCGCGAATTCGCCTGCGGGCGTGTTCCTTTTCGGCCCGTGATCCCGAAAGACTGGGGATTGTAAAGAATGGATATGCTGGCAGGCTCCGTCGGTTTCTTGACGGGCTATATCGTTCCTTTCCTGCTCGTGCTGACGCTGATCGTCTTCGTGCACGAGATGGGCCACTACCTTGCCGGCCGCTGGTCGGGCATCGGCATCACGGCCTTTTCGGTGGGATTCGGCCCGGAGCTGCTCGGCTTCACCGACCGGCACGGAACGCGCTGGAAGCTGTCTGCCATTCCGCTCGGCGGCTATGTGAAATTCCTCGGCGACGACGATCCGGCCTCCATTCCGGACTATGACTCCGTCGCTAGCCTGCCGGAAGAGGTGCGCAAGCGCACCTTCCTCGGCGCGGCCCTGTGGAAAAGGGCGGTGACCGTCGCTGCCGGCCCCATCGCCAACTTCATCCTCGCGATCGCCATCTTCGCCGTGATGTTCTCCATCTACGGCCGGCAGGTCGCCGATCCGATTGTTGCGGAAGTGCGCCCCGACAGCGCGGCGGAAGCGGCGGGCGTGCGCCCCGGCGACCTCCTCGTCGCCCTCGACGGCAATCCGGTCGCCACCTTCGACGACGTTCGCCGCTATGTCAGCGTGCGCCCGGAGCTGACGATCACCGTGACGGTGCGCCGCGACGGTGCGGATCTCGACCTTCCCATGGTGCCCAAGCGCACCGAGATCACCGACCAGTTCGGCAACAAGATCGAACTCGGCCTGATCGGCATCGTCACCAACCAGGAGACCGGCAATTTCCGTGTGGTCGAATACGGACCGCTGGAAGCCGTGGGGCAGGGCGCGCTGCAGAGCTGGCACATCGTGACGGGCACGTTCGACTATCTTTCGAACCTCGTGACGGGCCGGATGAAGGCCGATCAGCTCGGCGGACCGATCCGTGTGGCTCAGGCTTCCGGCCAGATGGCGACGCTAGGTGTTGCCGCATTGCTGCAGCTTGCCGCCGTGCTCTCTGTTTCCATTGGACTTTTGAACCTGATGCCGGTTCCGGTACTTGATGGCGGCCACTTGATGTTCTATGCGGTGGAGGCTATCCGAGGCAGGCCTGTCGGCCCCGGGGCGCAGGAGATCGCATTTCGCATCGGCATGGCGCTGGTGCTCATGCTGATGGTCTTCGCGACCTGGAACGACATATCCATGCTTCTCGGCTGAGAGGCCGGCAAAGCCGGCGAGAATTCGATAAGGGGAGCCGCAGACCAGAAGGCAATCACGCTAAGGGTTTGTTTACCGTAATGAAAAGCATGTAGTGGCCTTCAGGCCACGGTTTGAATTGAAGTAAACAGAAATTAACACGTGACCTTGCTTAGATGGCAAAAGCGGTTAAAACGGCAAACGTGTTCGGAATCGGGCATGCCTGCCGGGCGATAAAACGAAGGTAAGTAGTGAAGATGAAAGCTGGTTCAAACTTTTTGAACGCCGTGTCTGCCGTTGCATTGTCGGCGAGTATGGTTGTCACGGGCGGCTCGGTTGCCACGCTTGTCTCCGCCACGGGCGCCGAGGCTGCGGTGATCCGTAGCATCCAGGTGCGCGGCGCCGATCGCGTCAGCGCCGATACGGTCAAGGCCAATATCTCCATCGCGCCTGGCAAGAACTTCTCCAATGCCGACATCGACGAGTCCGTGCGCCGTCTTTATGCGACTGGCTACTTCTCGGACGTCAAGATCTCGGTTTCCGGCGGCACGCTCGTCGTCGTCGTCAATGAAAACCAGCTGATCAACGAAGTCGTCATCAACGGCAACCGCAAGATCAAGGACGACAAGCTGCAGAACGTGCTGCGTTCGCGCTCGCTCGGCCCGTACAGCGAAACGACGATCGAGGCCGACAAGCAGGCGATCCGCGATGCCTATGCCGCGATCGGCCGCAGCGACGCCACCGTCACCACGCAGACCTATCCGCTCGGCAACGGCCGCGTGAACCTTGCCTTCGTCGTGGACGAAGGCGACCGCACGAAGATTTCGCAGATCAACTTCGTCGGCAACGAGGCTTACAGCAACAGCCGCCTGCGTTCGGTCATCATGACCAAGAAGTCGAACTTCCTCTCGTTCCTGACCCGCAAGGATGTCTATAGCGAAGAGAAGCTGCGCGCCGACGAAGAGGCGCTGCGCCAGTTCTACTTCAACTCCGGCTATGCCGACTTCCGCGTCATTTCCTCGGAAGCCGTGCTTGACGAAGCCTCGAACGAATATGTCGTCACCTTCACGGTGGAGGAAGGTCAGCGCTACGACTTCGGCAACGTCAACGTGGAATCGACTGTCGAAGGCGTCGATGCCGAAGAGCTGCAGGGCTTGATCGAATCCCGTCCGGGCAAGGTCTACCGCGCGAAGGACGTCCAGGAGACGATGTCGGAGATTTCGCAGCGCGTCGCCGCGAAGGGCTACCCGTTCGCCCGCGTGACGCCGCGCGGCAACCGCGACCTCGGCAATGGCACGATCGCCGTAGACTATCTCGTCGACCAGGGCGAGCGCGCCTATGTCGAACGTATCGAAATCCGCGGCAACACCCGCACGCGCGACTTCGTCATCCGCCGCGAGTTCGATATCGGTGAAGGCGACGCCTTCAACCAGGAAGTCATCGCGCGTGCGAAGCGCCGCCTCGAAGCCCTTGGCTTCTTCTCGTCGGTCAACATCACGACCGCGCCGGGCAGCCAGCCCGACCGCGTTGTGCTGGTCGTCGACGTCCAGGATCAGTCGACCGGTTCGTTCGGTATCGGCGCAGGCTATGAAACCGGCAACAGCGGCGGCTTCAAACTCGAAGCCTCCATCGAGGAGAAGAACTTCCTCGGCCGCGGCCAGTACATCCGTGTCTCCGCGGGCCGTGGCGGCGAATCGCGCAATTACAGCCTGTCGTTCACGGAGCCGTATTTCCTCGGCTACCGTCTGGCAGCCGGCTTCGACATATTCAGCGACGAAGACGAGAGCGAAGACTTCTACAGCGTCAATACGAAGGGCTTCACGCTGCGCGTGACGGCGCCGATCACGGAAGAGCTGTCGACCACGTTCCGCTACAGCTATGCGAAGCTTGACTACACGTCGAGCGACCTCAGCCAGCTTGCATCGCCCTACCAGCACGTCGTCACCGACGGTCCGTGGACCCGGTCTGCCGTTTCGCAGAGCCTGACCTACGACACGCTGGACGACCGCCAGCTGCCGCGTGAAGGCATCTTCGCGCAGATCACGCATGAATTTGCCGGTCTCGGCGGTGATTCCGACTACTACAAGGTCTCGGGCAAGGCGCGTTACTTCCATATGCTGATGGAAGATGCCGACGTGATCGGCTCGATCGCCGTCGCCGGCGGCCATATGTGGGGCACGGGCGACGACACGAAGGTCTACGACCAGTTCACGCTGAAGGCTTCCGAAATCCGCGGCTTCGAGTCCGGCGGCATCGGTCCGCGCGCGACCTCGACGGGCGACTCGCTCGGCGGCACGACCTACTTCACGGCTTCTGCCGAAGCGTCGTTCCCGCTGCCGATCCTGCCGCGCGACTCGGGCTTCCGTGGCGCCGTCTTCGTCGATGCCGGCACACTGTACGGCAACGATGTGAATGTTGTTGCCGCGGACAAGGTCGTCGGTACGGACATGAGCCTGCGCGCCTCCGTCGGCGCCAGCATCATCTGGGCGTCGCCGTTCGGCCCGCTGCGGTTCGACTATGCGGTTCCCTTCAAGAAGGAATCGTTCGACGAGGTCCAGCGCTTCAAGTTCGGCATCGCAACCCAGTTCTGAGGCATTTCGTCCAGAACTGCGAGAACATAGACGTTCTGGAGCCGTGCCATGGAGCATAACTGGTTTTTTCCGCCCCATGACGGGATTCGTCTGGGTGACCTGGCTGTAGCGCTTGGGGCGGAACTTGCCGATGCTGCGCATGCCGATCGCATCGTGCGCAGCGTTTCGCCCGTCAACCGGGCGAAGGAAGGCGATCTCTGTTACATCCTGTCGCGAAAAATGCGCGCCGAGCTGGACACCAGCGCGGCCACCGCGATCCTCTGCGACCCGTCGCTAGCCTCCCTCGTGCCGGCGCACATTTCCGTACTCCTTTCCAAGCGCCCGCATACCGCCTTCGCCCAGGCCGGTGCCTTGCTGCATTCCTCCGCCATGAGCCCCGACGTGATGACTTCGACGTCCGCCATTGCGCCGGGCGCCTATGTCGATCCCGAGGCGCGCCTGGAACCGGGCGTGACGGTGGAACCCATGGCAGTGATCGGCAAGGGCGCTGAGATCGGCGAGGGCAGCCATATCGGCCCCGGCGCCGTCATCGGCGCGGATGTGCGGATCGGCCGCGATTGCACGATCTCGGCAGGGGCGACGGTGCAGTACGCGCTGATCGGCAACAATGTCATCATCCATCCCGGCGCGCGGATCGGCCAGGACGGCTTCGGTTATGCGCCGGGCCCCAAGCCGGGCATGATCAAGATCGTGCAGATCGGCCGTGTCATCATCCAGGACCATGTCGAGATCGGCGCCAACACGACGATCGACCGCGGCACGATGGACGACACGGTGATCGGCGAGGGGACCAAGATCGACAACCAGGTCCAGGTCGGCCACAACGTGCGGATCGGCCGCCATTGCGGCATCGTCAGCGGCGTCGGCATCGCCGGCAGCACGCGGATCGGCGACGGCGTGATGATCGGCGGCGCTTCCGGCATCAACGGCCACATCACCATCGGCGACGGCGTCCAGATCGCGGCGATGAGCGGCGTGGTGTCGGACATCCCGGCCGGTGAAAAATACGGCGGCATTCCCGCGCGGCCGATGCGTGATTTCTTGCGCGACATGGCGGAGATCGTCATGCGTTCCGGTACTCGAACCCAGAAGAAAGGGGGCAATGATGAGTGAAGAGACCAAGGCGACGCTTGGTGTAGCCGACCTGCGTGAAATCCTCACGCTTCTTCCCCACCGCTATCCTTTCCTGATGGTCGACAAGATCATCGAGATCGATGGGGACCAATCGGCGATCGGCATCAAGAACGTGACGGTGAACGAGCCGCACTTCATGGGCCATTTCCCCGATCATCCGATCATGCCGGGCGTCCTGCTCGTCGAGGGCATGGCGCAGACGGCGGGCGCGATCTGCGCGCGCAAGGCCGGCACGGGCTCGAACCTCGTCTATTTCATGACGATCGACAATGCCCGCTTCCGCAAGCCCGTCGTGCCGGGCGACCGGGTGGAATTCCATGTCACGAAGCAGAAGCAGCGCGGCAATATCTGGAAGTTTCACTGCGACGCAAAAGTTGATGGGCAACTTGCCGCCGAAGCTGATATCGGCGCGATGATCGTGAAAAAGGAAGATGCCTGAAGATGATTGCCGCCAGTGCGAAGATCCACCCGCTTTCCGTCATCGAGGACGGCGCGGTCATCGGTGAGAACGTCGTCGTTGGTCCCTTCTGCCATGTCGGGCCCAAGGTCGTTCTCCACGATGGCGTGGAACTTCTGACGCATGTGGTGGTCACCGGCCGCACCGTCATCGGGCGTGGCACGCGCATCTTCGCCAACGCCGTCATCGGCGGCGACCCGCAGAGCCTGCATCATGACGGCGCCGAGACGACGCTGACGGTCGGCGAGAACTGCACCTTCCGCGAGGGCGTGACGGTCAACACCGGCACGACCGAGGGCGGCGGCAAGACCATCGTCGGCGACAACAACCTCTTCCTTGCCAATTCCCATGTCGCGCATGACTGCATCCTCGGCAACCATATCGTCATGTCGAACAATGTCATGCTGGCCGGCCATGTGAAGGTCGAGGACCGCGTCATCCTCGGCGGCGGCTCGGCCGTGCACCAGTTCACCCGCATCGGCCGCCAGGCCTTCATCGGCGGTCTCTCGGCGGTTTCCTACGACGTCATCCCCTACGGCATGCTGAACGGCAATCCCGGCATCCTCGGCGGTCTCAACGTCGTCGGCATGGCGCGCGCCGGCATGGACAAGCCGGCGATCCACGAGGTCCGCCGCGCCTTCAAGCAGATCTTCGAGGGCGAGGGCTCGGTCAGGAACAATGCGGCGGCGATCCGTGCGGACTATGCGCACAGCGTTCCCGTCATGCAGATCCTCGATTTCATCGCCGCCGAAAGCGACCGGGCGCTCTCGTCCCCCAACCGGGGCAAGGGCTGACCGCCATGGCGGAAAGCCGGCCCGAATTGCGCGACCGGCTGGCCATCATCGCCGGCGGCGGCATGCTGCCGCGCTATGTTGCCGATGCCGCCCGGGCACGCGGCGAAAGCCCCTATATTCTCGCGCTCAGCAACGAATCCGGCGAAGACTGGTCCGGCTTCGACCACGAGATCATCTCCATCGGAAATTATGCCGGCATCGGCGCCGCCTTCCGCCGGCACGGCATCGGCCGCGCGGTTCTTTCCGGCTGGGTGCGCCGCCGGCCGGAATGGCGCGACATCCATGCGCCCTTCAAGGCGCTGCTCGCCGTCCCCGCGGTCGTGCGCACGCTGCTTCGCGGCGGTGACGACGCCGTGCTGAAAATGGTCATACGGCTCATCGAGGCCGAGGGCGTGCGCATCGTCGGCGCACACGAAATCGTGCCGGACCTTCTCGGCACCGAGGGGCCGCTCGGCGTGGTCACGCCGGATACGGCGGCTGAGGCCGATATTGCCGCTGCTTCCGCGGCCGCGCTGGCGCTCGGCCGGCTGGACGTGGGGCAGGGCGCTGTCGCCGTCGGCGGGCGCGTGGTGGCGCTCGAAGGCGCGGAAGGGACCGACGGGATGCTGGAGCGTGTCGCCGCGCTTCGCGCCGCCGGCCGCATCTCGCAGCGCCGCAGGGGCGTGCTGGTCAAGCTCTGCAAGCCCGGGCAGGATCTGCGGGCCGACCTGCCGGCGATCGGCCTCGAAACCCTGCGGCGGGCAGAGGCCGCCGGGCTTGCCGGTATCGCCGTCGAGGCCGGTCGCTCGCTGGTGCTGGAGCGCGGGGCGCTCGTCGCCGAGGCGGATGCGCACGGCCTTTTCGTGACGGGGATCGTGCCGGAAAGAACGGAGATCGTACAATGACGGACGGGACGATCAGGATCGGCGTCATTGCCGGCGAAGTCTCCGGCGACCTTCTCGGTGGTGACCTCATCGCGGCGTTGCGTGCGGCCTATCCCGGCAATGTCGAACTCGTCGGCGTCGGCGGGGAGGCGCTGGAAAAGCAGGGGCTGACATCCCTGTTCGATTTCTCCGAACTCTCCATCATGGGCATTTCCCAGGTGCTGAAGCGCCTGCCGTCGCTGCTTCGCCGGATCCGCCAGACGGCGGATGCGCTGATCGCCGCGCGTCCGGACGTGCTTCTGATCATCGACAGCCCCGATTTCACCCACCGGGTCGCAAGGCGGGTGCGCAAGGCGTTGCCGGACCTGCCGGTGGTCAACTATGTCTGCCCCAGCGTCTGGGCGTGGAAAGAAGAGCGCGCGCCGCGCATGCGCGCCTATGTCGATCATGTTCTCGCGCTGCTGCCATTCGAGCCGGCAACGATGGAGCGTCTCGGAGGACCCGCGACCACCTATGTCGGTCATAGGCTGATTGGCGATCCCGATATCCAGCGGATCCGCGCCGCCCGGCTCACGCGCGTGGACCGCGATGCCAGCGAGCGCCTCTGCCTGCTGCTTCCCGGCTCGCGCAGCACGGAGATCAACCGGCTGCTGCCGGTGTTCGGCGAGACGGTGAAAGAACTGTCCGCGCGCCATCCCGGCATGCGCTTCGCCCTGCCCACCGTGCCGCGGCAGGAGGCGCTGGTGCGGCAACTGACGGCGGATTGGCCGGTAAAGCCCGATATCACGGTTACCCCAGAGGCGAAGTGGCAGGCCTTTGCCGAGGCCGATGCGGCGATCGCCGCTTCCGGCACGGTCATCCTGGAGCTTGCGCTGGCGCGCGTGCCTGTTGTCTCGACCTACCGCTTCGACTGGATCGCCAATTTCTTCGTGAAGAAGATAAAGGTCTGGACGGCGGCGATCCCGAACCTCATCGCCGACTATGCCGTGGTGCCGGAATATCTCAACGAGCAGGTGCGGCCCGGGACGCTCACGCGCTGGTTCGAGCGCCATTCGGTGGACACCGCGCACCGCCGCGCCATGCTGGAAGGCTACGACCTCGTCAACGCACGCATGCAGACCGAGCGGCCACCGGGCGAGACCGGGGCGATGGTCGTCCTCGATCTTCTCGCAAAGAAAAAGCCCGGTCGAAACTGACCGGGCTTTCTTCTGTTCGGTGCGCTGGAATCAACGCTTGGAGACGGGCGTGTAATCGCGCTTCGGTGCGCCGATATAGAGCTGGCGCGGACGGCCGATGCGCTGTTCCGGATCTTCGATCATCTCGTTCCACTGGGCGATCCAGCCGACCGTGCGGGCGAGCGCGAAGAGCACGGTGAACATGGTGGTGGGGAAGCCCAGCGCCTTCAGCGTGATGCCGGAGTAGAAGTCGATGTTCGGATAGAGCTTCTTCTCGATGAAATACTCGTCCGTCAGCGCGATGCGCTCGAGCTCCATGGCGACTTCCAGCATCGGATCGTCCTTGATGCCGAGTTCGCCGAGAACCTCGTGCGTCGTCTTCTGCATGATGCGGGCGCGCGGATCGTAGTTCTTGTAGACGCGGTGGCCGAAGCCCATCAGGCGGAAGGGATCGTTCTTGTCCTTGGCCTTGGCGACATATTCCGGAATGCGCTCGACCGAGCCGATTTCGGCGAGCATGTTGAGGGCCGCTTCGTTCGCGCCGCCATGGGCCGGGCCCCAGAGGCAGGCAATGCCGGCCGCGATGCAGGCGAACGGGTTGGCACCCGAGGAGCCGGCGAGGCGGACCGTCGAGGTCGAGGCGTTCTGCTCATGGTCGGCATGCAGGATGAAGATGCGGTCCATGGCGCGCGAGAGCACCGGGTTCGCCGTGTATTCCTCACAGGGAACGGCAAAACACATGCGCAGGAAGTTCGACGCATAGTCGAGGTCGTTCTTCGGGTAAACGAAGGGCTGGCCGATATGGTACTTGTAGGCCATGGCGGCGATCGTCGGCATCTTGGCGATCATGCGCAGCGAGGCGACCATGCGCTGGTGCGGATCGGTGATGTCGGTCGAGTCGTGGTAGAAGGCCGAGAGCGCGCCGACGACGCCGCACATGACGGCCATCGGGTGGGCGTCGCGACGGAAGCCGGTGAAGAACTTCGACATCTGCTCGTGCACCATGGTGTGGTGCGTGACGCGATAGTCGAAATCGTCCTTCTGGGTCTTGGTCGGCAGTTCGCCGTACAACAGAAGGTAGCAGACTTCGAGGAAATCGCCGTGTTCGGCAAGCTGCTCGATGGGGTAGCCGCGGTGCAGCAACACGCCTTCGTCGCCGTCGATATAGGTGATCTTCGATTCGCACGACGCGGTGGAGGTGAAGCCGGGGTCGTAGGTGAAGGCACCGGTGTTCTTGTAGAGGGTGCCGATGTCGATCACATCGGGGCCGATCGTCCCAGACCGCGTCGGCAGTTCGACTGTCTTGCCACCGAACGATACATCCGCGCTGTTTCCTGTCATAACGATCCTCCGTTGTTTCGAATGGCGGCACGAAGTTGTGCCGGGCCGTGAACATGCTCGTTTTGCTAACCCATTTGCGATGCCCTGCCAAGCAATACCAAAGGCAAATTGTGCAGTGCGGAAATGGACGTTCCGGCAACGCAATATCTACCGTTTCCGTGAACTTGCAAGCAACCTTTGAGAGTGTCCCTCAAATCATGGAGGGCGCATCCCTTCTGGCAGGCTTAGCAATTTTGGAGCCTACTGCCGATTGCAGATTTCTCCGTTCGATTGCATGATGGAATGGGGAAAGCGGGGCCGGGCCATGGCCAAGGTGGATGTCGGGGAGCGGAGGGACGTGCCCGAGGCCTATGCCTTCCGGGCGGTGGCCGACGACGGCGTCTTGCCGGCGCCGCTGCGCGAGACACCAAGCCGGAGGATGTCCGTTGCCGCAGTTCTCCAGACGGCGGGCCGCGTTCGGCTGGCGGTATCGGAATGGCCCATCGCGACGGCCTTCGCTGCCGAGCGCGCGCATGGCCATTTCTTCCTCCTCGTTCCCGTTTTTCTCGGCATCGGCGCAGCCCTCTGGTTCGCCGGCGTATCCGACCCGTCGCTCCTTGCTCTCGCGCTGCTTGCCTGCGCGACGCTCTGGCCGGCCCTGCGATTGCGGCATCGGGAGGACTGGACGGCGCTTACCGCCGCTGCTGCCTTCCTCGTTCCCGTCGGCATGCTGCTCGCCGCTTTCGAAAGTGCGAGGCTGGACACGGTCATCCTAGATGCGCCGGTGACGAGCGAGATCAGCGGCCGCGTCCTGTCGCGCGAGAGCGACGAGCGCGGGGCGATCCGCTATCGCATCGCACTCGAGACGACGCGCGATCCGGTCCTGAAGCGTGCGCCGCGGATCGTGACGCTCCTTGCGCGCAGCCGGCATGCGCCGATCGCCATCGGCGACGGCATCAGCGGCCGCGCCCGGCTCGGCCCGCCCTCCGGGCCGGCACTTTCCGGCCTCAACGACTTCACCTTCGACGCCTATTTTGCCGGCAATGGCGCCATCGGCTATTTCTACGGTGCACCGAGCACCGTCGCTTCCGTGGATACCGGGCTCGATGGGCGGATTCGCGAAACGATCGCTACCTGGCGAAACAATCTTACCGAGCATATTCGCGGCCGTATCGGTGGCGATGCCGGGGCGATCGCCGCCGCGCTGGTGACGGCGGAACAGCGGGCGATCGGCGCGGAGACGGTGGAGGCGCTGAGGCAGGCAGGGCTTGCCCATGTGCTCGCCATTTCGGGGCTCAACATGGTGCTCGCGGCTGGCACCTTCCTCGTCGGCGCGCGCATGGCGATGGCGCTGATCCCCGGCTTTGCCGAGCGGTATCCGTCGAAGAAGATCGCCGCCGCGGGCGCGCTCGTCATGGTGACGCTCTATATCCTCGTCTCGGGCGGGGCGATTTCGGCCGTGCGCTCGTGGATCATGATCTGCGTCATGCTGATCGCCGTGCTCTTCGGCCGCTCGGCCATCAGCCTGCGCAACGTGGCGCTTTCGGCTATCCTCATCCTGCTGCTGACGCCGTCGGCCGTCACCAATCCCGGCTTCCAGATGTCCTATGCGGCAACACTCGGCCTTGTCGCGGGCTATGCCGCCTGGCGGGAGCGGCCGGTGCGGACGGAGAGCCGGGGCGGGCCGTTCCAGCTCTTCGGCGGCGCGGCGGGCCGGTTCTTCGGCGGGCTTTTGCTCTCCTCGCTGATCGGCGGCTTTGCGACGCTGATCTATTCCATCGGCCACTTCCACCGCATTCCCGCCTATGGGCTTGCAGGCAACCTGCTCGCCATGCCCGTCATCAGCGTCATCGTCATGCCGTTCGGCCTGATCGCCGTGCTGCTGATGCCCTTCGGTCTCGACGCCATCCCCTTTGAGATCATGGGCAAGGGCATCGAATGGATGATCGCCCTGTCGACGTGGGTCGCCGGGTGGAAGGGCGAGATCGTGACCGGCCGCATTTCGCCGCTCGCATTCGTCCTCATCGGCGTCGGCGGCGGGCTGGTCTGCCTGCTGCGTACGCGGCTGCGCCATGCCGGGACGGTGCTCGTTCTCTTCGGGCTCGGCGTCGCCTTCTGGCCGGGCGGCCGGGCTGGGCCGGAAGTTCTGGTCTCCGAGGACGGCCGCCTCGTCGCCGTCCTGCGCGGCGACAGGGTTGCGACGAACCGCACGCGGCCGCCGGATTTCATCTATGACCAATGGCGCCGCGCCCTGCGGCTCGGCGATCTCGTGAAACCGGACATGCGCAAGACGGCAGGGCTGACGCTGGAGGAGGCGACGGAAGAAATGCCGGCCGTAGGAGAGCGCAAACGCCCCCGCCGCAAGGCTGATCGGCAGAAGGCTAAGGATGCCCTGTCCGCAGCCTTCGAGACTGCGGGGAAGCGCGGCGGCTTCGTGTGCGAGGCAAAGGCGTTCTGCGCCGCCATCTCGCCGAGCGGCTGGCGCGTCGTGGCGCTGGAAGACAGCGCCTTTCTCGGCACGGCCTGCGACGCCGCAGACCTCGTCGTCGTACCGTTTCCGCTGCGCATCGATACGTGCCGCTCGGGCGCCCGGCTGGTGACGGCCCGGCATCTGCGCCGGACGGGCGCTCTGGAAATCATGCCCGCGGACGGAATGGCAAACGCTTCCCTATCGCAAGCAACCTTCCTGCCGGCCGTCGAAACGCTCGACCGGCCCTGGTCGCGCCATCGCACCTATGACTGGCGCATCGGGCAGTTCGAAGCCGAACCGGCGATCAATGGTAGCGGCGGATGAGCCCGACGAGCTTGCCCTGGATCTTGACGCGATCCGGCCCGAAGATCCGGGTCTCGTAGGCGGGGTTGGCGGCTTCCAGCGCGATGGAGGCGCCCTTGCGGCGGAAGCGCTTCAGCGTGGCTTCCTCGTCGTCGACGAGCGCGACGATGATCTCGCCCGGATTGGCGGTGCTCGCATTGCGGATGATAACCGTGTCGCCGTCGAGAATGCCGGCCTCGATCATCGAATCGCCCTTGACCTCGAGCGCATAGTGGTCGCCGCTACCGATCATCTCGGCGGGGACGGTGATCTCGTGCGTGTTGTTCTGGATGGCGGAAATCGGCACGCCGGCGGCGATGCGGCCCATGACCGGCACGGAGACCGACGAGGACATTTCCTGTGGCGTGCGCTGAGGCGGGGCGGCGGGCGCGGGCTGCTTGCCACGGCTGCCTTCGATGACGGAGGGGGAAAAGCCGCGACGGGGCTGCAGGCTCGGGGAATAGGCGTCCGGCAGCTTGATGACCTCCAATGCGCGCGCCCTGTTGGGCAGGCGCCGGATGAAACCGCGTTCCTCCAGCGCCGTGATGAGGCGATGGATGCCGGACTTGGAGGCAAGGTCCAGGGCGTCCTTCATCTCGTCGAAGGACGGCGGAATGCCGGATTCCTTCATACGCTCATGAATGAACAGGAGCAGTTCCTGTTGTTTGCGCGTCAGCATGGCCTCTCCAGCGAGAATCGTGAAACAAATCCAGAACAGACACTATCTGTTCCATATGTGTTCCGCAAGAGGCCGAGGGAACAATAATACTGTTCAGGCGGTGGGATCGCGCAGCAGAAGGACTTCACAAGCCGCGCCTGCGGGCGCGGCCGGGGCATGCGGCAGGCGGACCAGCAGGCCTTCCGATGCGGCGAAGATTTTCATCATCGACGAATCCTGCTTGTCGAAGGGCTTGACGACAAGCTCGCCGTTCGCGCGGGCGATGCTTGCACGGATATAGTCTTGCCGGTGGTCGTTTTCCTTGAGCGGCACGGCGGCCACCGCTTGGCGCAGGCGGCTTGCCGGCGGCAGGTGGGCAAGGCGGCGGACGAGCGGTTCGAGGAAGAGCAGAGCGCAGACGAGGCTGGAAACCGGATTGCCGGGCAGGCCGACGACCTGGACGGCGCGGAGGCGTCCGACCATCAGCGGCTTGCCGGGGCGCATGGCGATGCGCCAGAAATCGAGTTCCATGCCGGCTTCGCCGAGCACGGGCTGCACGAGATCGAAATCGCCGACCGAGGCGCCGCCAAGCGTGACGAGCACGTCGATATCGCGCGCTAGCGCGCCACGCACCGCTTCGAGGATCGCCTGCTTGTCGTCGGCGACGATGCCGAGGTCGACGATTTCGGCGCCGGCCGCGCGGGCGAGGGCGCCGACGCCGTAGGTATTGGACGCGATGATCTGGCTTGCGCCGGGCGGTGTTCCGGGCGTGACGAGCTCGTCGCCGGTCGCCAGCAGTGCGACGCGCGGGCGGGCGTAGACCGTGAGTTCGGGGTGGTTCATCGCGGCGGCGACCGTCAGGCGGCCGGGATCGAGCACGGCGCCGGCCTTCAGCACCACCTCGCCTTCGGTAAAATCCTGGCCGCGCGGGCGGATATGGCGGCCCTTCGGCGTGAGATAGGTTGTGCGGATGCGGCCGCCCTCCAGCACCTCCGCATCCTCCTGCAGAAGCACCGTATCAGCAAAGCCGGGGAGCGGGGCGCCGGTGAAGATGCGCACGGCCTCGCCGGGGCCGGCGGTTCCCTCGAAGGCATGGCCGGCGGCCGAAGTGCCGACAACGCTGAGGACTGAACCCAGTTCGGCGATGTCCGCGTGGCGGACGGCGTAGCCGTCCATGGCGGAATTGTCGAAGGGCGGCTGGGTGAGGCGGGCGGCGATATCTTCCGCCAGCACGCGGCCCTCTGCCTGGTGCAGGGGAACCCTCTCCGTCCGTTGCATCGGCTTTGCGGCCGTCAGAAGGCGTTCGAGGGCGTCGGCAACGGGCAGAAGCGACATCAGGTGTCTTCCCGCTTGTAATCGCCGGAGCGGCCGCCGGATTTTTCGCGCAGCCGCACGCCGCCGATTTCCATCTCGCGGTCGGCCGCCTTGGCCATGTCGTAGATTGTGAGGCAGGCGACGCTGACGGCGGTCAGCGCCTCCATCTCGACGCCGGTACGCCCGGTCAGCTTCGCCATGGCCTCGACCCTGAGACCGGGCAGGGCGCGGTCTTCGCGGATTTCCACCGACACCTTGGTCAGCATCAGCGGGTGGCAGAGCGGGATGAGGCTGGACGTCTGCTTGGCGGCCATGATGCCGGCAAGACGCGCCGTGCCGATCACGTCGCCCTTCTTGGCATCGCCCTTGAGGATCAGGTCGAGCGTTGCCGGCGCCATACGGATGGAGCCTTCGGCGACGGCGATACGGACCGTTTCCGCCTTGTCGCCGACATCCACCATGTTGGCTTCGCCCGACGCATCGATATGGGTGAGCGTGCGATCGTCGCCCGTCATCATTCCGCTGCCAGCATGCCGGCCTTGCCGGTCAGGAGTTCATGCGTCGCGGCCGCTACGTCGTCCTTGCGCATCAGGCCTTCGCCGACGAGGAAGGTGGAAATGCCGACCTTGCCGAGGCGTTCGCAGTCGGCATGGGTGAAGATGCCGCTTTCGCCGACGAGCAGCCGGTCGTCCGGCACCATGCGGGCCAGCGTCTCCGAAACGGCGAGATCGACCTCGAAGGTGCGCAGGTTCCGGTTATTGACGCCGACGAGCTTGGATTTCAGCTTCAGTGCGCGTTCCATCTCCTCTTCGTCATGGACCTCGATCAGGACGTCCATGCCGAGCGAGAAGGCGGCGTCTTCCAGCATCTTCGCCGCATCGTCGCTGAGCGAAGCCATGATGAGGAGGATGCAGTCCGCCCCCCAGGCGCGGGCTTCCAGCACCTGGTAGCTGTCGAACATGAAGTCCTTGCGCAGCGCGGGCAGCGCGCAGGCTTCACGCGCGGCGGTCAGGAATTCCGGGGCGCCTTGAAAGCTCGGCGTGTCGGTCAGCACAGAAAGACAGGCGGCACCGCCCGCCTCATAGGCCTTCGCGAGCGCCGGCGGGTCGAAATCCGGGCGGATGAGGCCCTTGGAAGGGCTTGCCTTCTTGATCTCGGCGATCAGGCCGAAGCGGCCTTCGGCCTTCCTGCCCTTGAGGCTCGCGAAGAAGCCGCGCGGCGGCTCCTGGTCGCGGATGCGGGCGCGAAGCTCTGCGGGCGCGACGCGCGCCTTCGCGGCGGCGATCTCGTCCAACTTGTAGGCTTCGATCTTCTTCAAGATATCGGTCATGGCCAATCCTACTCCGCCGAAGCTTCGTTGGAAACCGAGACAAGGCGTTCCAGCACGGTGCGGGCGCGGCCGCTTTCGAGCGCTTCGGTCGCAAGCTTCATGCCCTCGCCAAGCGTCTGCGCCTTGCCGGCAACGACCAGCGAGGCGGCGGCGTTGGCAAGCGAGATGTCGCGATAGGGCATGTGCGCACCGCCGAGAACGGAGAGGAGGGCGGCGGCATTGTGCGCGCCGTCGCCGCCGCGAAGGTCGTCGAGCGCGACTTGCGGCAGGCCGAAATCGGCGGGCGTCAGTTCGAAGGTGCGGATCTTGCCGTCCTCCAGCGCCGCGACCTGCGTGGTGCCCGTCGTGGTGATCTCGTCAAGGCCCTCGCCATGCACGACCCAGATGCTTTCCGAGCCGAGATCGCGCATCACTTCGGCGATCGGCACCAGCCATTGCGGCGCGAAGACACCGAGAAGCTGGCGCTTGACGCCGCCGGGATTGGAAAGAGGGCCGAGCAGGTTGAAGATCGTGCGCGTGCCGAGTTCGACGCGCGAGGGGCCGACATGCTTCATCGCGGGATGGTGGAGCTGGGCGAACATGAAGCCGAGGCCGGCATCGTGTACGCAGCGGGCGATCTCCGCCGGGCCGATGTCGAGCTTGACGCCGAGGCAGGAGAGGGCGTCCGCGGTGCCCGACTTGGAGCTGAGCGCCCGGTTGCCGTGCTTGGCGACGGGGACGCCGGCGCCCGCCACGATGATCGCCGCGAGCGTCGAGATATTGTAGGTGCCCGCGCCGTCGCCGCCGGTGCCGACGATGTCGATGGCGTCAGTCGGCACGGCGACCGGCAGCATGCGGGCGCGCATGGAGCCGACGGCGCCGTAGATCTCGTCCACGGTTTCGCCACGCACGCGCAGAGCCATCAGGAAGCCGCCGATCTGCGAGGGCGTGGCCGCGCCCGACATGATGATCTCGAAGGCGCCGCGGGCCTCCTCGCGGTCGAGCGCGTTGCCGGCGGCGACCTTGGCGATATAGGATTTCAGGTCGGACATGCGGTTCCTTCCTCCCTTATCGCGCGATGCTCTGCTCGGCGAGCGTGCGGTTGATCGAGACGCCGTAGGCCGTCTGCAGCGAGTTGACCATCTGGTCGAGGATATCGTCGCCGCTGGCGCGCGCGACGGCCGCGATCTGCTGGTCTTCGTTGGAAAGGGCATCGGTGGCCGTGTCCGCGTTCACTTCGGTCACCTTGAGAAGGATCTGGCCTTCGCCATCGACGCCGGGCGTGTTGGCGACGTGGCCGACGGCGCCTCCAAAGGCAGCGGCGACGGCCGCCGGGCCGAGGACCGGATCCTGTGCACCGCGATGAACACCCGTCTTGTTTTCGACGACCATGCCGAGTTCGGTGGCGATCGCGGCGAGGTCGCCGCCCTTGCGCACGCGCTCGGCCAGCTCTTCCGCCTTCTTGGCGAGCGTCTGGCGCTGCTGTTCGGCCGTCCAGTCGGCGACGACGCGCTCGCGCACCTCGTCCAGCGTGCGGTCGCGATCGGGAATCACGTCGAGCACTTCGAACCAGGCATAGCCTTCGCGGCCGACATTGAGCGGCTGGGTTTCCATGCCGACTTCCGTCTTGAAGACCTCGCCGAGAAGGGCGGCCTCTTCCGGCAGGCCGTTGATCTCCTCGCCCTTCTGGTCGTTGCCCTGGGCATCGGCGGCATCGACCGTCACGGCCTTCAGGTTGTTCTTCGCGGCCGCCTCGGCAAGGGTGAGGCCCTCGGCGCGGCTGTCCTCGATGCGGTCATGGACGGCGAGGATGCCGTCGGCCGCCTCGGAGAGCGCAAGCTCGTTGCGCAGCTCTTCCTTCACCTCGTCGAAGGTCTTGAGGGTTTCCGGGCGGATGTTCGTCACGCGCAGGATGATCGGGCCAAAAGTGCCGTCGATGACCGGCGTCGTGCCGCCGTTGGCGGCAACCGCGAAGGCGGGTTCAGCCAGCTTCTGGTCCGGCACGTTCGCCTGCGTGAAGTCGCCGAGCAGGACGTCCGTCGAGGTCTTGCCTTCCTCGGCGACGATGGCATCGAACGTGGTGCCCGAGGCGAGCTTGGCAGCCGCTGCGTCCGCGGCGGCGCGATCCTTGAAGGTCAGCTGCTCGATGGTGCGCGTTGCCGGCGTGCGGTACTTTTCCTTGTTCTTCTCGTAATCGGCCTTGAGCGCCTCGTCGGTGATGGCGGCGGTGTCCATGATGTCCTTCGGCTCGAGCGAGACATAGACGAACTTGCGGTATTCCGGTGCGCGGTATTTAGCCTTGTTCTGCTCGAACCAGGGGGCGAGCACGTTGTCGCCCGGCGCCTTGACGGGATCGATATTGGCGTTGGACAGCAACAGGAAATCGATGGTGCGCGCTTCGCTGCGGTACTGGCGCAGCGCACTAGTCAGCACATCCGGGGCCTTGTACCCGTCCGAGACGGCTTCCACGACCTGCGTGCGGATGGCCACCTGGCTGCGGTTGTTGATATAGTCGTTTTCGCGCAGGCCCGCATTGCGCAGCACGGCCGAGAAGGCGGTGCGGTCGAACTGGCCGTTGACGCCGCGGAAGGCCGGGTCGTCGGCAATCAACTGGGCGAGGCGGCCTTCCGAGAGGCCGAGATTCATGTCGCGCGAAAGCTGGTCGAGCGCGGCGCCGGCGACGAGTTCGGCGAAGACCTGGTTCTCGATGCCGAAGGCGCGCGCCTGCTCGGCCGTTAGCCGCGTGCCGAAGCGCTGCGACATGGTGGCGACCTGGCGCTCGTAGGCGAGGCGGAAGTCCGTCGGTGAAACCTTGACGTCGCCCACGGTGACGACGGCGTTCGACGTGCCTGTGACGAGAGAGCTCGAAACACCCCAGACCGCGAAGGAACCGACCAGTACGATCAGCAGGGCTTTTGCCACCCAGGTCTGGGAAGCGCGTCTCAGGGCGTCGAGCATCGTCTAAATTTCCTCATATATGCGGCCGCATGGCCGGACGTCGTCTCTTAACCGAAAGTTCGCGCGAATTGAAGTGCGCAACATGCGCGCAATGCGCGGGAAAATCGACCCTGCCGCAAATCGACCTGAATTCGCCGATTTCCTTTGCCGGCGAATGAAATTTTTTTGAAATTATTGGCATATTCCGGCTGAATTGCACTGTCATAATTTGAAAATTCGTGATCGGATGCGCGATCGCCGGGTTGAGTCCGTTCGCGATCGGCAGGCAGGGAGGACAGCAGACGTGGAATCCACGATCGTCATGATCAACCTTTTCGGCGCGGTCGCGCTGCTGCTGTTCGGCCTTGCGCAGGTGAAGGACGGCATGACGCGGGCGTTCGGCGTCAAGCTGCGGTCCGGACTGGCGCTCGGCACACGCGGGCCCTTCCGCTCCTTCTTCGCCGGTTTCGTCGCCACCGTGGCCCTGCAAAGCTCCACCGCGACGGCATTGATGATCGCTTCCTTCGTGGAAAAGAACCTCGTGCGGGCGCGCATGGCGCAGATCGTGCTGCTCGGCGCCAATGTCGGCACGGCCGTCACCGCCTGGCTGGTCGCGACCGGCATCGAATCGATTTCGCCGCTGATCATCCTCGTCGGGGTCGTCCTCTACAAATCCTCCAGCTCCACCGCCCGGCAGGGGCTCGGCTCCGCGCTCGTCGGCATCGGCCTCATGCTGCTGTCGCTGCATCTGCTAAGCCTTGCGACGGAGCCGATGCGCCAATCGCCGGCGCTGGCCGCCTTCCTTCAGCTGCTCGATGGGGCGTGGCCGGCGGCACTCGCCTTCTCGACCGTGCTTGCCATCGTCTCCTCCTCGAGCCTTGCCGTCGTCGTGCTCATCCTGTCGCTCTCGGCGATGGGCATCCTGTCGCCGGCGCTCACGGTCATCCTCGTGCTGGGCGCCAATCTCGGCGGGGCCGTGCCGCCCGTCATCGCGACGCTCAAGGCGGCCGCCTCCGCGCGGCGCGTGACGCTCGGCAATCTCCTGGTGCGCGGGGTCGGGTGTCTCGCCGTCCTGCCCTTCGCGGGGCAGGTCGCCGATCTCCTCGCCCTGCTGCCGGTTCCTGCCGCGAAGCTTCCGGTCGACGTGCACCTCGTCTTCAACCTGGTGGTCGCGCTCGTGCTCTGGCCGCTTTCCGGGCCGCTGTCGCGCCTCATGGAAAAGCTCGTTCCAGAGGATAAGAAGGAGGAGACGGGTCCGAAATATCTCGACGACACCGCGCTTTCGAGCCCGGTCGTGGCGCTTTCGGGCGCAACGCGCGAAGTGCTGCGCGTCGGCGATCTCATCGAAGCGATGCTGATCCGCACCATGCGCGCCTTCAACGACAACAACCTGACGCCGTTGAAGGACATCGGCGAACTGGAGCGGCAGGTGGATGCGTTGCAGCAGGAGGTGAAGATCTACCTTTCCCGCCTCGGCCGGCAGGGCGTCAGCGGCGAATGCGCGGCCCGTTCGATCATCATCATCGATTACGCGATCAATCTCGAACATGTTGGCGACATCATCGAGAAGGGCTTGCAGGAGCAGGTGCGCAAGAAGATCGTCAACGGCCTCAAATTCTCCGACGACGGCTACAAGGAACTCGACAATCTCTTCAACCTGACCATCGAGAACCTGCGCATCGCCCAGACGATCTTCGTCACGCGCGATGCCGGCCTTGCCCGTCAGCTCATGGAGGTGAAGGTGGATGTGCGGCGCATGGAGAAGCAATCCTCCGAGCGGCACCTGGAGCGGCTGCGCGACGGCCGTCTCGACAGCCTCCAGACCAGCTCGCTGCATCTCGACATGCTGCGCGACCTGAAGCGCGTCAACGCGCATCTCGTCTCCGTCGCCTATCCGATCCTCGACGAGAGCGGCCTGCTCACCGAAAGCCGCCTGCGCAACAGCACCAGCTGAGACCCGAGAAATCCCTTTGTCTCCCTGCGTGGCTTTTTGCTAAGGAACGGCGACGCATACGGATGAACGAGGAATTCCCATGACCGCAGACCGGACGAAACGCACCTGCCTTGCCGTAATCCTGGCGGCCGGCGAGAGCACGCGGATGAAGTCGTCGCAGTCGAAGGTGCTGCACCCCGTCGCCGGTCGGCCGATGATCGCCCATGTGGTGGATGCGCTCGCCAAGGCCGGCATTTCCGATATCGCGCTGGTGCTCGGCCGCGACGCAGAGAAGGTCGAGGCCGCAGCGAGGAGCGCGGCGGTCAGCAGCACCGTCCATATCCAGACCGAGCGGCTCGGCACGGCGCATGCCGTGCTCGCCGCGCGCGATGCCATCGCCAAGGGATATGACGACGTGCTCGTCGTCTTCGGCGATACGCCGCTCATCACCGAGGCGCCGCTGATCGCCGCGCGCGACGGTCTTGCCCGTGGCGCAGACGTCGTCGTCATTGGCTTCCGGACGGCCGACCCGACCGGCTACGGGCGTTTGCTCGTGGAGAATGGCGAACTGCTGGCGATCCGCGAGCACAAGGACGCCAGCGAGGCCGAGCGGGCCATCACCTATTGCAACGGCGGCCTGATGGCCATCGATGGCCGCAAGGCGCTCGACCTCATCGACCGGATCGGCAACGAGAACGCCAAGGGCGAATATTATCTCACCGACATCGTCGAGGTCGTGCGCGCCGCCGGCGGCCGGGCGATCGCGGTGGAAGCGCCCGAGGAGGAGCTGACCGGCTGCAACACGCGCGCCGAGCTCGCCGTCATCGAACGGCTCTGGCAGCAGCGCCGCCGGCACGAGATGATGATCGACGGCGTCTCGATGATCGCGCCGGAAACCGTCTTCCTTTCCCATGACACGAAAATCGGACGCGACGTGACGATCGAGCCGAATGTCGTGTTCGGCCCCGGCGTGACCGTCGAGAGCGGCGCGCTGATCCATTCCTTCTCGCATATCGAAGGCGCGCATGTCTCGGCGGACGCCGAGGTCGGCCCCTATGCGCGCCTGCGGCCGGGCGCCAATCTCGGCGCGGGTTCCAAGGTGGGCAATTTCACCGAGGTGAAGAAGGCGGAGATCGGCGCGGGCGCCAAGGTCAACCATCTCAGCTACATCGGCGACGCCTTCATCGGCGCGCATACCAATGTCGGTGCCGGCACCATCACCTGCAATTACGACGGCATAAACAAGCATGTGACGCGCATTGGCGCCGATGCCTTCATTGGCTCCAACACGGCCCTCGTTGCGCCCGTCTCCATCGGCAGCGGCGCCTATGTCGCCTCCGGCAGCGTCATCACGGCCGATGTGCCGGATGACGCGGTCGCCTTCGGCCGCGCCCGGCAGGAAAACAAGGAGGGCCGCGCCGCGCAGATTCGCGCGCGCAACCAGGCGATCAAGGACGCGAAGAAAAAGGCGGCCGAATAATCTCCTCCAGTGGGCGCGCCCAGATTAACGCTTGCAATCGAAAGTGAGTGCGGGCGTGTTGCACCACGGTAAAAAAGCTCTACGAAAGAGCGCAATCGAAGCATCTCGCAAAAGCGGAGCAGACCATGTGTGGAATTGTCGGTATCGTTGGAAACCAGCCTGTTGCGGGTCGCCTTGTCGATGCCCTGAAGCGCCTTGAATATCGGGGCTACGATTCTGCCGGGGTCGCCACCATCGTCGACGGCAGGCTGGCGCGCCGCCGCGCCGAAGGCAAGCTGTTCAACCTGGAGAAGCGCCTTTCCGAGGAGCCGCTCGCCGGCACCATCGGCATTGCCCACACGCGCTGGGCGACACACGGCGCGCCGACGGAAGGCAATGCCCATCCGCATTTCGTCGAGGGTGTCGCCGTCGTCCACAACGGCATCATCGAGAATTTTTCCGAGCTGAAGGACGAATTGTCCGCGGCCGGTGCGACCTTCACGACGCAGACCGACACGGAAGTCGTCGCGCAGCTCGTCGCGAAATACCGCCGCGAAGGTCTCGGCCGGCGCGAGGCGATGCAAGCCATGCTGCGCCGCGTCACCGGCGCATATGCGCTGGCCGTGATCTTCGAGGACGATCCGTCGACCATCATGGCCGCCCGCAGCGGCCCGCCGCTCGCCATCGGCCACGGCCGCGGCGAGATGTTCCTCGGCTCCGACGCCATCGCGCTCGCGCCCTTCACCAACGAGATCAGCTATCTCGTCGACGGCGATTGGGCGGTGATCGGCCGCGATGGTGCGCATATCTTCGACCTCGACGGCAAGCGCGTCGAGCGCGCGAAGCAGATTTCCTCGGCGGCCGCCTATCTCATCGACAAGGGCAACCACCGGCATTTCATGGAGAAGGAAATCCATGAGCAGCCGGAGGCGATCTCCCATGCGCTCAGTCACTATGTCGATTTCCTCGCGCATACGGTCCGTCCGGTCGCCGCGGACATCGACTTCGCCAAGGTACCGAGCCTTGCCATTACGGCCTGCGGCACAGCCTATCTCGCAGGTCTGGTCGGCAAATACTGGTTCGAGCGCTATGCCCGACTGCCGGTCGAGATCGACGTCGCCTCCGAATTCCGCTACCGCGAAATCCCGCTCAACCCGGCCTCGGCCGCGCTCTTCATTTCGCAGTCCGGCGAGACCGCCGACACACTCGCCTCGCTGCGCTATTGCAAGGAGCAGGGCCTGAAGATCGGCGCGGTGGTCAATGCGAAAGAATCGAGCATTGCCCGCGAATCCGACGCGGTCTTCCCGATCCTTGCCGGCCCGGAAATCGGCGTCGCCTCCACCAAGACCTTCACCTGCCAGCTTTCCGTGCTGGCGGCGCTCGCCATCGGCGCGGGCCGGGCGCGCGGCACGCTCGGCACGGCGGAAGAGAAGGAACTGGTGCGCCATCTCGCCGAGATGCCGCGCATCATGGCAAGCGTGCTGAACACCATCCAGCCGGCGATCGAGCAGCTTTCGCGCGACCTGTCCAAGTGCAAGGACGTGCTCTATCTCGGCCGCGGCACCAGCTATCCGCTGGCCATGGAAGGCGCGCTGAAGCTCAAGGAAATCTCCTATATCCACGCCGAGGGCTATGCCGCCGGCGAGCTGAAGCACGGCCCCATCGCGCTTATCGACGAGAACATGCCGGTCATCGTGATCGCGCCGCATGACCGATTCTTCGAGAAGACCGTGTCGAACATGCAGGAAGTGGCTGCGCGCGGCGGCCGGATCATCTTCATCACCGACGAGAAGGGGGCGGCCGCCTCCAAGCTCCCCACGATGGCGACGATCGTGCTGCCCAATGTCGACGAGATCATCGCGCCGATGATCTACTCGCTGCCGATCCAGTTGCTCGCCTACCATACGGCGGTCTTCATGGGCACGGATGTCGACCAGCCGCGCAACCTTGCCAAGTCCGTGACGGTCGAATGATCATCCGCCCGGAGCGCGCGGCGGATATCGACGCCATCCGCGTACTGACGCAGACGGCATTCGAAAGCGCACCGCATGCCGACGGGACGGAACATGTGATCATCGACCGGCTGCGCGCGGCCGGAGCGCTGACGCTTTCGCTGGTCGCAGAAGTGGAAGGCGCTGTCGTCGGCCACGTCGCCTTTTCGCCCGTTTCCGTCTCCGACGGCAGCCGGGGCTGGTATGGCCTCGGCCCGATCGCGGTCGCCCCGTCCCGGCAGGGCGCGGGAATAGGCGGCAGGCTAGTGCGCGAGGGGCTGGACCGGTTGAAGGCGCTCGGTGCGACGGGCTGCGTGCTGCTCGGCGATCCCGCCTATTACAGCCGTTTCGGATTCGCGCCGGACCCGAAGCTGACGCTCGACGGCGTGCCGCCGGAGTATTTCATGCGTATGGCATTTTCACCGGTTTACGGCGGGGGAACCGTTTCCTATCATCCGGGTTTCTACGGCTGAGCAGACTCCCACGCTCGCCCTGCACTGGACCTTAGATGACCGACCTTGTTCCGAGACAGTCGCTGGCCATGCGGCTGCGCAACAATTTCCTGACCGGGCTCGTCATCTGCGCGCCGATCGCCATCACCATATGGCTGACCTGGACGTTTATCCGCTGGGCCGACAGCTGGGTGAAGCCTTATATCCCGGCCTCCTACAACCCTGAAAACTACCTGCAATTTGCGATCCCCGGTTTCGGGCTGCTCATCGCGCTCGTGCTGATCACGCTTGTCGGATTCCTCGGAAAGAACCTGATCGGGCGTACCGTCGTGGAGTTCGGCGATTCGCTGTTCAACCGCACGCCGCTGGTGCGCACGGTGCACCGCAGCCTGAAGCAGATCTTCGAGACGGTGCTGAAGGACAAGGGCAATTCCTTCAACAAGGCGGCGATGATCGAATATCCGAGCGCCGGCCTCTGGGCGATCGTCTTCGTGGCGACGGATGCGCGCGGCGAGATCGCGACGAAATTCAAGGCGATGGGCAAGGACATGGTCGCCTGCTTCCTGCCGCCGACGCCGTTTCCGACGGCCGGCTTCCTCGTCTACGTACCGCGGGAAAAAATCGTGCCGCTCGACATGAGTGCGGAAGATGCCGCCAAGCTGATCATTTCCGTCGGCCTCGTCACGCCGCCGGAAAAGTCGCTGCAACTCGTCGAGAGCGACGAGCAGCGCAAGGCCAAGGCAAAGACCAAGAAGAAAGGGTAGGGCGAGCCGCCCCTGGAGCATATCAGGTTCAGGTTGAACCAGACATGCTCTAAATTCTTTTGTTTTCGTTTGTCTTTTCGGGAAAACCGGTTCCCACTTTTCCCTGACAAACTCTATAAGCGGGGCGGCCCGGAACGACCTATTCCTTGACGTCAGCGTCCTGCTGCTCGTCCAGAACGATCCGATCGGCCTCCGCCGAGAGGCGGGATTGTTTTTCGGTGGTGGTCACGCTCGCGGTCGTGATGGTCTTGTCGACTTTGGCTTCCGCCGACGTCTGGTTGTGCCAGGCGCAATCCGCAAAGGCTGCGGATGCCGAGAGGCCGAGCATTGCTGCGACTACGAGAACTGTCTTCATGGCATTTCTCCTTCTTCGCTGGTGCGATGGGAAGTATGCCTTCACGCGCGCTCCCGGCGAAATCACGATTTTGTGGGGCGTGCTCGCTTGTTCAGCCGGCGCGCAGGAAGCGGATCGCCTCGTCGCGGCGGTGGAGGTAAAGCAGGGTGCGGATCGCCTCGCCGCGTTCTCCCGTCAGGTCGGGATCACGCTCCAGCACATAGGCCGCATCCCTGCGGGCGATCTCCAGCAGGTCGCCATGGGCTTCGAGGCTCGCCACGACGAAGCCGGGCGTGCCGGATTGCCGCGTGCCGAGAAGCTCGCCTTCGCCGCGCAGCTTCAGGTCTTCCTCGGCGATGCGGAAGCCGTCCTCCGTCTCGCGCAGGATGGAGAGCCTGGCCCGGCCGTTTTCGCTGAGCGGTCCCTTGTAGAGCAGGATGCAGCTCGACGCCTCTTCGCCGCGCCCGACACGGCCGCGCAACTGGTGAAGCTGGGCGAGGCCGAAGCGCTCGGCGTGCTCGATCACCATGATGGAGGCGTCCGGCACGTCGACGCCGACCTCCACCACGGTCGTCGCCACCAGAAGCCGCGTCTCGCCATTCTTGAAGGCCAGCATGGCGGCGTCCTTCTCCGGTCCGCTCATGCGGCCGTGCACGAGGCCGGCGGCATCTCCGAAAATACCGGCGAGCGTCGCATGCCGTTCCTCGACGGACATCAGTTCGCTTTCCTCCGTCTCCTCGACCAGCGGGCAGATCCAATAGGCCTTCTTGCCCTCGGCGAGCGCGGCGCGCAGGCGATCGACGATATCCCCGACACGCTCCTGCGACACCACGACCGTCTGGATCGGCTTGCGGCCGGCGGGTTTCTCCATGAGCTTCGACACGTCCATGTCGCCGAAGGCGGCGAGCACGAGGGTGCGCGGTATGGGCGTCGCCGTCATCACAAGCATGTGCGGCGAGATGCCCTTGGCGGTCAGGCGCAGGCGCTGGTGCACGCCGAAGCGGTGCTGCTCGTCCACGACGGCAAGCACGAGGTCCCTGTAGGCGACGTTGTCCTGGAAGAGCGCATGCGTGCCGATGACGATCTGCGTCTTACCGGAAGCGATGCGTTCGAGGATCGCGTCGCGCTCGCGACCCTTCGTGCGGCCGGTGAGCACGTCGATGGTGACGCCCGAAGGCGCCGCCATGCGCGAGAGCGTGGCGAAATGCTGGCGGGCGAGGATTTCCGTCGGCGCCATGAGCACGGCCTGCCCGCCGGATTCGACGGCCGCGAGCATCGCCATCAGCGCGACCGCCGTCTTGCCGGCGCCGACATCGCCTTGCAGCAGCCGCAGCATGCGCTGCTCGCCGGCCATGTCCTTCAGCACCTCGGCGATCGCGGCCCGCTGGCTGTTGGTGAGCGAAAAGGGCAGGGCATCTATGACCGGACGGCTGAGGGCGCCCGTTGCTTTCACCGGGCGGCCGGCGACCTTGCGCAGGCGCTGGCGAACGAGGGCGAGCGAGATCTGCCCGGCGAGGAATTCGTCATAGGCAAGCCGCCGGCGGGCGGGAGCCTGCGGATCGAGGTCCGTCTCGTCGCGCGGGTCGTGCAGTCGGTGGATGGCGTCGAAGGCGGAGGGAAAGCTTTGGCGCTGCAACAGCGTCTGCTCGATCCATTCCGGCAGGTGGGGCACGCGGGCGATGGCCGCCTCTACCGCCTTGCGCAACACGCGGGCGGTGAGGCCTGCGGTGAGGCCATGCACGGGCTCGACCAGTGGCAGGTTTTCCGCCTCGCCGAGCCGGACCATGTAGTCGGGATGCACCATGGAGGGGCGGCCGTTGAACCAGTCGACCTTGCCGCTGACCACGATCGTCTCGTCGATCGGCAGCGCCTTTTCCAGCCAGTTGCCCTTGACCCGGAAGAAAGTGAGCGCCAGTTCCCCCGTCTCGTCGTGCAGGAACACCCGGTAGGGCTGGCTCGACTTTCCGGGCGGCGGCGGCTGGTGGCGGTCAACGCGCCCGGTGATCGTGACGATGACGCCCTGCGGCGCATGGGCGATGCCCGGCTGGTTGCGCCGGTCGACGATCGAGTGCGGGAAATGGAAGACGAGGTCGATGACGCGGCAGTCCTCGATGCTCTCCTGGCCGAGCAGGCGCGCGAACAGATCTCCCAGCTTCGGGCCGATGCCCGGAAGCGAGGAGAGGGGAGCGAAGAGCGGATCGAGAAGGGCGGGACGCATGGCGGCCAAAATCGCCGGAGAAGGACGCTTTGGCAAGGCTGACAAGCGGCTTTTGCCGGTCTATAGAAGCGCGACGAAAGCAATTCTAGGAAAAGTGCGGGCGGTTTTCCGTCCGGAATTGCCTACGGAAAATTGCATTGCGGGTTGGAAAGCGAGAACGATCATGACGGGAACGACACGCTCGAGCGCCGGGATCGACGCGCGCCGCAAGCGCATCCTTTTCCGCTGTTGGCACAGGGGCATCCGCGAGATGGACCTGGTGCTCGGCGGCTTCGCCGATGCCGAGATCGCGACGCTCTCCGAAAGGGAGCTCGACGAGCTGGAACGCATCATGGCCGAGGAGGACAACGACCTCGTCAAATGGGTGACCGGCGAAAAGCCGGTGCCGGGCGAATTCAAGGACGGCCTCTTTCCGCGCATCGCCGCCTACCGCCCCGATTTTTCGCCCCTCTTCAAAGACATCAGCGCATGATTCCCGGATTTTCCCCTGAACGCGTCGCGGCCGCCGGGCGGCCGATGACGATCGGCGCGGTGCCCTCGGGCGTCGAGCCGCTGATCCTTGCCGACCTTGCCCGCGCTTCCGGCCCCGTCGCCTACGTGCTGTCGGACGGCCAGCGCATTTCCGACCTCGAACAGATGCTCGGCTTCGTCGCGCCCGACATTCCGGTGCTGACCCTGCCCGGCTGGGACTGCCTGCCCTACGACCGCGTCTCGCCGAGCGCGGAAGTGTCCGCACGCCGGCTTTCCGCGCTTTCGGCGCTGATCGCCCACCAGAAGAAGCCGCATCCGGCCATCGTGCTCGTCACCGTCAATGCCATGCTGCAGAAGACGGCGCCGCGTGACATCATCGAAAGCTTCGCCTTCTCGGCAAGGCCCGGCAATCAGATCCGCATGGACGATGTCGCCGCGCGGCTGGAGCGCAACGGCTTCGACCGTGTGGCGACCGTGCGCGAAGTCGGCGAATATGCGGTGCGCGGCGGCATTCTCGACGTCTTCGTGCCCGGCAGCCTCGAGCCGGTACGCCTCGATTTCTTCGGCGACACGCTGGAAAGCATCCGTTCCTTCGACCCCGCGAGCCAGCGCACGACCGGCCAGGCGCGTTCCCTCGACCTCAACCCGATGAGCGAGGTGACGCTGACGCCGGAGACGATCTCGCATTTCCGCAAGCACTATCTCGCCTCCTTCGGCGCGGCGACGCGGGACGACGCGCTCTATCAGGCAGTCTCCGAGGGCCGGCGCTATGCCGGCATGGAACATTGGCTGCCGCTGTTCTACGACGGGCTGGAAACGGCGTTCGACTACCTGCAGGGCTTCCGCATCGTCACGGACCATACGGTGCGGGAGGCGGCCGTCGAGCGCTCGCGGCTCGTGCGCGACTATTACGACGCCCGTACGGCGTCCGCGACGCCCGGCAAGGGGCAGGTGGCGCAGGCCACGCCCTACAAGCCCGTGCCGCCCGGCCAGCTTTATCTCGATGCCGAGCGTTTCGCGCGCGAACTCGACGAACGCAACGCCATCCGCCTTTCGCCCTTCAACGAGCATGAAGGCGAGGCGCGGCATGTCGAAACCGTCGCGGCGCGGCCGGGCATGCGCTGGGCGCGACCGGCGGGCAGCGAGGATGCCGACGGCAGCCGCGTCAACGTCTTCGACCAGACGGTCAAGCACATTGCCGACAAGCGGGCCGCCGGCGCGAAGGTCCTGGTGACGGGATGGTCGGAGGGCTCTCTGGACCGCCTGTTGCAGGTGCTTTCCGAACACGGCCTCGGCAATATCGTGCCGGTCGGGAAATTCTCCGATCTGCGCAAGCTGAAGCCGGGCGAGGCGGGTTCTGCGGTGCTCAGCCTCGAAAGCGGTTTCGAGGCCGGCGATATCGTCGTCATCGGCGAACAGGACATCCTGGGCGACCGCATGGTGCGGCGCGCCAAGCGGCGCAAGCGCGGCGCGGACTTCATCACCGAGGTCGCCGGCCTCGACGAGGGCTCTATCGTCGTGCATGCCGAGCACGGCATCGGCCGTTTCGTCGGCCTTCGCACCATCGAGGCGGCGGGGGCGCCGCATGCCTGCCTCGAGCTCGTCTATGCGGACGAAGCGAAACTCTTCCTGCCGGTCGAGAACATCGACCTGCTCTCGCGCTACGGCGGCGAGGGCACCGATGCGCTGCTCGACAAGCTTGGCGGCGTCGCCTGGCAGGCGCGCAAGGCCAAGCTCAAGAAGCGCCTGCTCGACATGGCGAATGGCCTCATCCAGATCGCCGCCGCGCGCCTCGTGCGCCACGCGCCGGTGCTGTCGGCGCCCGACGGCATCTATGACGAATTCGCCGCCCGCTTCCCCTATGACGAGACGGACGACCAGGCGAACGCCATTGATGCGGTGCGCGAGGATCTCGGCGCCGGCCGGCCGATGGACCGGCTCGTCTGCGGCGACGTCGGCTTCGGCAAGACGGAAGTGGCGCTGCGCGCCGCCTTCATCGCCGCGATGAACGGCGTGCAGGTCGCCGTCGTCGTGCCGACGACGCTCCTGTCCCGCCAGCACTTCAAGACCTTCTCCGATCGTTTCCGCGGCCTGCCGATCCGCCTGCAACAGGCCTCCCGCCTTGTCGGCTCGAAGGAACTGGCGCTGACGAAGAAGGAATTGTCCGAGGGCAAGACGGACATCGTCGTCGGCACCCATGCGCTGCTCGGCTCATCGATCAAGTTCGCCAATCTCGGCCTGCTTATCATCGACGAGGAGCAGCATTTCGGCGTGAAACACAAGGAGCGGCTGAAGGAACTGAAGAGCGACGTGCATGTGCTGACGCTCTCGGCGACGCCGATCCCCCGCACCCTGCAGCTCGCCATGACGGGCGTGCGCGAGCTCTCGCTCATCACCACGCCGCCGGTCGACCGCATGGCGGTGCGCACCTTCATCTCGCCGTTCGATCCGCTCGTCATCCGCGAAACGCTGATGCGCGAGCATTATCGCGGCGGCCAGAGTTTTTACGTCTGCCCGCGCCTCAGCGACCTCTCGGAAATCCACGATTTCCTGCGGCAGGACGTGCCCGAGCTGAAGGTCGCCGTCGCGCATGGCCAGATGCCGGCGACGGAGCTCGAGGACATCATGAACGCCTTCTACGAAGGCCGGTACGATGTGCTGCTGTCGACGACCATCGTCGAATCGGGCCTCGACGTGCCGACGGCAAACACGATGATCATCCACCGCGCCGACATGTTCGGCCTTGCGCAGCTCTACCAGCTTCGCGGCCGCGTCGGACGCTCGAAGGTGCGCGCCTTCGCGCTGCTGACGCTGCCGGTCAACCGCACGCTGACGGGCATGGCCGAACGCCGCCTCAAGGTGCTGCAATCGCTCGATACGCTCGGCGCCGGCTTCCAGCTTGCGAGCCACGATCTCGACATCCGCGGCGCCGGCAACCTGCTCGGCGAGGAACAGTCCGGCCATATCAAGGAGGTCGGCTTCGAGCTCTACCAGCAGATGCTCGAAGAGGCCGTCGCCGAGATCAAGGGCGATGAGGAAGTCGCCGACAGCGGCTGGTCGCCGCAGATTTCCGTCGGCACGCCGGTCATGATCCCCGACGAGTACGTGCCGGACCTGCACCTGCGCCTCGGCCTCTACCGCCGCCTCGGGGAAATCACGGAGCTCGGCGACATCGACGCCTTCGGCGCTGAACTGATCGACCGCTTCGGCCCGTTGCCGATCGAGGTGCAGCACCTCTTGAAGATCGTGTACATCAAGTCGCTCTGCCGCGTGGCGAATGTCGAAAAACTCGATGCCGGGCCGAAGGGCGTCGTCGTGCAGTTCCGCAACAAGGAATTCCCGAATCCGGCGGCACTGGTCGGCTACATCGCCAAGCAGGGCACGCTGGCGAAAATCAGGCCCGACCAGAGCCTCTTCCTTGCGCGCGACTACCCGACGCCGGAAAAGCGCCTGACGGGCGCGGCACAGGTGATGACGCAGCTTGCAGGGCTAGCGAAGCAGGGGGGCTGAGGTCAGGATTGCCCCTCATCCGGCTGCCGCCTCTCAGTTCTTGCCGACGCGTTCCTGCGCCTTCATCGCGGCGATCTCGCGGAAGGCATCGGTCAGGACGTCCACCGATTGGGCGCCCATCACGGCATATTTGTTGTCGATGATGAAGCAGGGAACGCCGGTGACGCCCATGTCGCGGGCCATGTCGATCTCCTCCTTGACCGAATCGACATCCGCGCCGGCCGAGAAGAGGGCTGTCACGACGGCGCGGTCCATGCCGGCGGCTTCGGCGACGTCAAGCAGCACGGCGCGGTCGCCGACATTGCGGCCCTCCTCGAAATAGGCCTTGAAAAGCGCGAGCGCGACACGGCCCTGCACCTCGGAGCCCTCGATCATCGCCCAGCGCAGCAGGCGGTGGGCGTCGAGCGTGTTCGGGCTGATCTTCACCGCCGGGAAATCGAAATCGATGCCGGCTTCGTGGCCGAGACCGGCCAGCATGTCGTGTGCGCGCTCGACGGCATCGGCCCCGCCGAGTTTTTCGGCGAGGTGCTTCTTGTGATCGACGCCTTCCGGCGGCATGTCGGGATTGAGCTGATAGGGGCGGAAGGTCACCGCGACGGCCAGTTCGTCCTTCACGCTCTCGATGGCTTTGTCGAGCCGCTTCTTGCCGAGGTAGCACCAGGGGCAGACGACGTCGGAGACGACATCGATCGTAATGGCTTCCATCCGGTTATCCTTTCGAGACGCCGGAAAATTCCGGTTCAAACTTACCGCCGAGATAGTCGCGCCCGCCGCCGCTTTCAACAGGTTACCTGGAGGTAACCCCAATTCTGGGGATAGCCTCTTTACTGTGCCCGCTCGTCCCACCATGTCGGGAACTGAAAGCCGTAGAGCGGAACCGTTTCCGGCCGGGCGATGCGTTTCGAATGGGCGACCCATTGCTCGCCGAGATGGTAGAGCGGAACGACATAGTAGCCCGAAAGCAGCATCCTGTCGTGCAGGCGCACGGCCGAGCGGAAATCCTCCGCCGTGCGTGCGTTCAGCATGGCCTCGAGGATGCGGTCGACATCGGGATCGGCGAGCCCCGCGAAGTTCGAGCTGCCCTGCCGGTCGCGGGTGATCGAGCTCCAATAGCTTATCTGATCGACACCCGGCGAGAGCGACGAGGGAAACGCCCTGATGATCACATCATAGTCGAAGGTCTGGCTGCGGCTCTGGTACTGCGAATCATCGACCGTGCGGATGCCGGCGCTGACGCCCAGCGCCTTGAGGAATCGCTGGTAGGCGAGCGCCAGTTTCTCCTGGTCGGCATTCTGCGTCATGATCTCGAAGGTCAGCGGCTTTCCGCTGGCATCGACCATGCGACCACCCTTAATGGCGTATCCGGCCTTCTCGAAATAATCCATCGCCTCGCGCAGCACCTTGCGGTCGCGGCCGGAGCCGTCCGTCTTGGGCAACAGGTGCGTGCCGGCGAGGATGTCCGGTTCTATGCGGGAAATGGCCGTGCCGACGATCTCGCGCTCACGCGCGTCGGCCGGCACGCCCATCGAGCTGAGCTCGGAATTCTGCCAGTAGCTCTCCGTGCGCTTGTAGGCGTTTTCGAAAAGGCTGCGGTTCACCCATTCGAAATCGAAGGCCAGCGTCAATGCCTTGCGCAATTCCCTGTTCTGGAAGACCGGGCGGCGCGTGTTGAAGACGAAGCCGAGCATGCCGGAAGGCGTCTTCGGCTTGGCCGCGTCCTTGACGACGGCGCCGGACACGGCGGCCGGGAAATCGTAGCCGCGCGCCCATTTCGTCGGATTGCCCTCTTGGTAGAGGTCGATCTCGCCCTTCTTGAAGGCCTCGAACAGCGTGTTGTCCTGCAGGAAATACTCGACGGAGATTTCGTCGTAATTGTCGAAGCCGATCTTCGACGGCAGGTCCTTGGCCCAATAGTCCGGGTTGCGGACGAAAACGACCTTCTCGCCGGGCTTCACCTGCGTCACCCTGTAGGGGCCGGAGCCCAGGGGAGCGGCGAGGGACGTGCGCTCGAAGGTTTCGACGTCGATCGCATGCTTTGGCAGGATCGGCGAGAGGGCGAGAAGCAGCGGGATTTCGCGGTCGGCCTTATCGTTGAAGGTGAAGCGCACGCCGCGTTCGCCGACCTTCTCCAGCTTGGCCACGCTTTCGAGGCGCCGGTTGAAGGGCGTGCGGCCCTTGTCGCGCAGAAGCTGGAAGGTAAAGATGACGTCTTCGGGCGTCACGGGCTCGCCGTCCGACCAGCGCGCCTTCGGATTGAGGTTGAACTGCACGAAGGTGCGGTCGTCGTCCCATTCCACCGTTTCGGCGAGCAGGCCGTACATGGTGAAGGCTTCGTCGCGCGAGCGCTGCAGCAGTGATTCGTAGACGAGGTTGCCGAATTCCGGATCCCAGACACCACGTGCGGTCGTGCGCATGCTCTTGAGGATGAAGGGATTGAGGTTGTCGAAGGTGCCGACGACGCCATAGGCGATGCGCCCGCCCTTCTTCACATCCGGATTGACGTAGCTGAAATGCTTGTAATCCGGCGGCAGGGCCGGTTCACCGTGCATCGCGATCCCGTGCACGGGCGCGGCAAAGCCGGGCGTGGCGGCAAGGCAAAGCATTGAGACGGCAACAGCCATCGGGAAGGCGCGCAAGGGTCTCTCCTCGTCAGGTCCGGATGATTCTCGTTCATTATAGCCGCCCGGAACGGGACGGTAGCGTGACGGGGCGGGAAATAGAAGGCATGCGGGATTTTCGCAAGGAAAGGCTGGATATCCGGCGCGGCCCATTGTAACAGGTTACGCCGAAGCGGGTCATGCAAATGCCTCATTTCGCCGACAGGAGAGCGCACGGCTGACCAAAACGCCCTAGAGGGGCCCAGGAGGGGCGTCGTCGCTCCGGCACCGGATTTTCAGGAGACCGAACTCGTTATGATCTTCACATCCAAACTCATCAAGCGGACCGTGCTTTCCGCCTTTGCTGCTTCCGTTGCCATGGCGGCTGCGCCGTCCGCATCGCTGGCACAGCAGCAGCAGGCCGCGCCGCCGAAGGGCTGGTTCAAGGTCTGCACCAAGCAGGAAGACAACGATGTCTGCATCGTGCAGAACCTGCTGACGGCAAACAGCGGCCAGCTCATCACGGCCGTCGGCCTCATCACCGTCACCGGCAAGACCAACCGCAAAATCATGCAGATCTCGGTTCCGAGCGCACGCCTCATCCCGGCCGGCGTCCAGATGCAGATCGACGGCGGCAAGGGCCAGCGGATCGACTACGCGATCTGCATGCCCGACAAGTGCGTCGCGGAAATGCTCTTGACCGACCAGATGATCGCAAGCCTCAAGAAGGGCGGCGAGGTGGTCTTCACTTCGATCAACTTCCAGCGCGCCCCGAACCCGATCAAGATCTCGCTCGAGGGCTTCACCGGTGTCTTCGACGGCGAGCCGATCGAACAGTCGCAGCTCGAAGAGCGCCAGCGCCTGCTGCAGGAAGAAATGCAGAAGAAGGCCGAGGAAGCTCGCAAGAAGCTCGAAGACGCCCAGAAGGCGGCCAAGAGCCAGTAATCGGGACCTTCATCCGATACGAAAAACCCGGCCATCGGCCGGGTTTTTTGCATTTGGGGGGTGGTCGGAGCGGCTAGAGCGCAGTGTGCCCTAGTGGAAGATACCGCTCTGTTCCTTCCAGCGATAATGGCCCTGGTCCACATCCATCAGCGCGCGGACCTGCGGGTGACGGATCGGCATGCCGCTGTCATCGGCGACAAGATTCTGCTCGGAGACATAGGCGACATATTCCGAATCGTCGTTCTCCGCGAAGAGATGGTAGAAGGGCTGATCCTTCGAGGGCCGGATTTCGGCCGGAATGGCGTTCCACCATTCTTCGGTGTTGGCGAATTCCGGATCGACGTCGAAGACCACGCCACGGAACGGGAAAACCCGGTGGCGGACCACATCGCCGATGGCAAATTTTGCGTCACGCATCTTCATGGCGTACCTACCTTTCCTCTTATATTTGGGTAATTTCGCTGAAACATCAATAGTTCCGATGCCTCGCACGTTTTACAGGCAGAGACGTGCGGCGCTTGCACCTCCCGCCGTTTCGGCGTACCTCGAAGAACAACGTCTCGGACGGATCGGATGGCATGAACAATCAGTGGGGCAGGAGCAGCAACGGACCGGCGGCGAGCAGCGGCTCGGGGCTCGGCGGCGTGCTTTTTGCCTCCGTGGTGAGCCTGGCGCTCGGCGCTGCCGGCGGCTACGGCGCCTTCCGCATGATGGACGGCGCGGTTCCCACCAACGAAATCGAACAGCGCGACCAGCGTATCGCCGATCTCACCCGGGAACTCGATGCCCGCGTCGCACAGGTCGAGGAAAGCACGCAGAAGGCGCAGGCCCTGGCCGAGGAAAACGGAAGCCTCAAGCGTCAGGTCGAGACCCTGCGCAACAGCGACGATGCCGGCACTACGGATGCCGCGGCGACGGCCGCAGAAAATGCCAAGCTGACGCAGGAGATCGTACCGGGGCTGAAGAACGACCTGGAACTTGCCGCACAGCGCGTCGCCGATGCCGAAGCGCTGAAGAAGCGGGCCGAGGAAACGGTGCTCGACCGCGAACGCCAGCTTTCCGTCCGAGGCGACCAGATCGCGCGGCTGGAAAAGGCGCTGGACCAGGCGCGCAGCCAGCAGGTTGCGGCGCAAAGCACCGAAACGGAGCGGCTGGAAGCGGAAGCCGATACGCTGCGCGCGCAGCTTGAGGAAGCCCAGCGCGCCGAAGAGAAAATCCGCACGCAGGACCTGCCGGCGCTGCGTGCGGAGATCGCCCGCAAGGACCGGGAGATCGCCACGCTCAATGCACGCAACGGCGCGCTTACCGCCCGGATCAGCGCGCTGGAGATCGCCGCCCGGTCCGCGCAGCCGAACGGGCCGGAGGACAGCGCGCAGAAGCCCGCGCGCGACAACGCCAAGCCGGCGGACGGCCGCAACCCGCGCAACGCTGCGCTGGTGGCCGACGCGATGCAGGGCACGCCCGGCCTCGACCGCCTGACCAGCAGCCAACGCGACCAGCTCGAGCGCACGCTGGTCTCTGGAGAATGCGTCACCAACGCGCTTGGCGGCGTGTTCAAGCGCGTGCCGGTCCTGACGCTGCGCAACCTGATGCGCGGGCTCGACAGCGACTGCTAGTTCTGCGGCGGCTTGGCCGTCTGCTTTGGGAAGGAGATCTTGGATGAAGCGATCTGTTCTGGCGGCCGCGCTCGGCCTTGCGCTTTCGGTGGGCGGCGCATCGGCGCAGGAATTCGAGCGCAACATCATGACCGGCGGCCCGCAGGGCACCTATATCAAGATCGGCCGCGATATCGCATCGCTCGGCGCCGAATGCGGCCTGAAGCTGAACGTCGTCGAAAGTGCCGGATCGCTTGAAAACTTCGTCGGCGTGCGCAACCGGCGCAACACCCAGTTCGGCATCGTGCAGAGCGACGTGCTGGAATATCTGAAGACGTTCGAGGCGAACGACCCCGAGGTGCAGAAGGCGGTTAAGGGCGTGCGCATCATGTTCCCGCTCTACAACGAGGAAATCCATGTCCTGGCGCGCAAGGACATCGCCAGCATGAAGGACCTTACCGGCAAGAAGGTCGCCGTCGGCAAGAAGGACAGCGGCACGTTCCTGACCGCGACGCTCATCATGGACATCCTGCAGGTGAGGGCCGGCGCGCGTATGGACATCAACCCGGACGAGGCGCTGCCCAAGCTGCTCTCCGGCGAGATCGACGCCTTCTTCTACGTGGCCGGCGCGCCCGCATCGCTCTTCACAGGCAATACGATCGACAAGGCGAAGTTCCATCTCGTGCCGATCACCGAGGCGCCGCTGCTCGCCACCTACACGCCCTCGCGCATCGAGGCCGGCACCTATTCCTTCCAGGACCAGCCGGTCGACCTCGTCGCGGTCAAGGCCGTGATGATGACCTACGACTACGACACCAAGCGCAACGCCTATCATCGCGACAGCTGCAAGACGGTGGCGGATTTCTCGAACCTCATCATTGGCGGCCTCGACAAGCTGAAGACGACGGGTCATCCGAAATGGAAGACGGTCGACCTGACGGCGCTGCCGCCGGGCTGGCAGGTGGGCGTCTGCGTAAAGGCGGGCATGGCGCTCGACTACAAGCCGTCCTGCAAGCCGGCGGGCGGCGCGGCTTCCGGCGAAAATACCGACGATTCCAACGAGGAATACCTGAACCTGCTCAAGCAGAGGCTGCAGCAATAGGCCCATCGCAAGATCGGCGCTGCACGTTTCAGACAAGTCATGACCTCCACCAGAGGTGGAGGTTTGAAACGCTGCGCTTGAACCGCTAGAAGCGGTTTTGCTATGTGTTAGTAGCTACGGTTAAAGAGGTCGGCAAAGTCGGAAGCTTTGTCGGCCTTTTCCTGATTACGGATATAACGTCTGACGACCTGCTCATCATAGCCAGCCGTAGAGACGAAGTACCCACGCGCCCAAAAGTGATAGCCCTTGTAGCGCCGCTTGCGGGCATATTTGTTGGCCACGTAAAGGGCCGTCTTGCCTTTCAAAAAGCCGACAATCGAAGACACCGAGTATTTCGGCGGGATCGATATCAGCATGTGCACATGGTCGGGCATCAAGTGCCCTTCCCTGATCTCGCATCCCTTTTGTCGAGCAAGATTATGCAGCAGATCACCCAACTCACGCCTTACGTCCCCGTAAAGGCGCTTCGTTCGGTACTTACTCGCGAAGACCACATGATATTTGCAGTCCCACGTCGCGTGTGATTGCGATCGTTCGTCCATAAAACCTCCGTTCTATGTCTCGGCCAATCTAGCGGTCCAAGCGCGGAGGTCTCTCAACGACAATGTAGAACCAGTCCAGTCCTCCACCGTAGGTGGAGGTTTATTTATTCCATAACAAAAAACCCGGCCACTGGCCGGGTTTTCCATGTGGGCAACCTCCCGTCCGGAGACGGGAGGAAACCGGCCGATCAGGCCGAGTAGTACATGTCGAACTCGACCGGGTGCGGGGTCATTTCGAAACGCATGACTTCCGCCATCTTCAGTTCGATGTAGGAGTCGATCTGGTCGTCGTCGAACACGCCGCCGGCGGTCAGGTACTTGCGGTCCTTGTCGAGGCTTTCCAGCGCTTCGCGCAGCGAGCCGCAGACGGTCGGGATCTTCTTGAGCTCCTTCGGCGGCAGATCGTAGAGATCCTTGTCCATGGCCTTGCCGGGATGGATCTTGTTCTTGATGCCATCGAGGCCGGCCATCAGCATGGCGGCGAAGCCGAGATAGGGGTTGCCGAGCGGATCGGGGAAGCGGATTTCGACGCGCTTGGACTTCGGACCGGTGCCGAACGGAATGCGGCACGATGCCGAGCGGTTGCGGGCCGAGTAGGCCAGCAGGACCGGCGCTTCATAACCGGGGACGAGACGCTTGTAGGAGTTCGTCGTCGGGTTGGTGAAGGCGTTGATCGACTTGGCGTGCTTGATGATGCCGCCGATGAAGTAGAGGCAGCTTTCCGAAAGGCCGGCATATTCGTCGCCTGCGAACTGCGGCTTGGAATCCTTCCAGATCGACAGGTGGACGTGCATGCCCGAGCCGTTGTCGCCGAAGATCGGCTTCGGCATGAAGGTTGCCGTCTTGCCATAGGCATTGGCGACCTGGTGTACGACGTATTTGTAGATCTGCACCTTGTCGGCGCTGCGCACGAGCGTGTCGAACTTGACGCCGAGCTCATGCTGGGCGGCCGCCACTTCGTGGTGCTGCTTTTCGACGGTGACGCCCATTTCCGTGAGTACCGTCAGCATTTCGGAGCGCATGTCCTGGCAGCTGTCGACCGGCGGGACCGGGAAGTAGCCGCCCTTGACGCGCGGGCGATGGCCGAGGTTGCCCGTCTCGTAGTCGGTGTCGTCGTTGGACGGCAGTTCGGAGCTGTCCAGCTTGAAGCCGGTATTGTACGGGTCGGCCTTGTACTTGACGTCGTCGAAGACGAAGAATTCGGGTTCCGGGCCGGCATAGACGGTGTCGCCGATGCCCGAGGCCTTGAGGTAGGCTTCGGCCTTCTTGGCCGTGCCGCGCGGGTCGCGGTTGTAGGATTCGCCCGAGACCGGATCGAGGATGTCGCACATGACGACCATGGTGGACTGCGCGAAGAACGGGTCCATGTGAACCGTCGCCGGGTCGGGCATCAGCACCATGTCGGACTCGTTGATGGCCTTCCAGCCGCCGATCGAGGAACCGTCGAACATCACGCCGTCGGCGAACATGTCCTCATCGACGCAGCCGACGTCCATCGTGACGTGGTGCATCTTGCCCTTCGGGTCGGTGAAGCGCAGATCGACGAACTTTACGTCGTTTTCCTTGATCTGCTTGAGGATTTCATTGGCAGTCGTCATTAGTATGGTTCCTGTGTGTGATGACGAGTGGAAGCCGCGGCCGGACGGCCGGGCGGATTAGATGGCGTCGACGCCGGTTTCACCGGTGCGGATGCGGATGACTTCCTCGACGTTGGAGACGAAGATCTTGCCATCGCCGATGCGGCCGGTCTGGGCCGCGTTGCGGATCGCCTCGATGACGGCCTCCGCATTCTCGTCCGCCAGCACGACCTCGACCTTCACCTTGGGCAGAAAGTCGACAACGTATTCGGCGCCACGGTAAAGCTCCGTGTGCCCCTTCTGGCGTCCAAAGCCCTTCGCCTCGGTGACGGTGATACCCTGCAGGCCGACTTCCTGAAGAGCCTCCTTCACCTCATCGAGTTTGAAAGGCTTGATGATCGCTTCGATCTTCTTCATGAGAAAATGTCTCTCCGCTTCTCCCGTTTGCGCGAGGTTTGCGCCCGCTGCTCACTTGAATGCATGTAGCATGCCAACTTGAAGCAGGATGCGTGCCAGATGGAATGAAATCCGTTTCCGCTACGATCCCGCTCGTCCTCACGGCGGCGATACTGCGGCTTTCCGGGAAAAAGGGGAAGGGAAATCTGCCTAAAAATTGTCTCTTTCCGTCTCGGTAGACACGGCATGGCGCGAAGGCGGGCAGGCTTCGCGCGAAAAGGCGCAAATTTGAGCATATTGAATATGCAAATGCCTATTTAAAGGGCTTTCGGCAAAGGCGGAGATCGCGCTTGTCTCGGTCGTGCCTTTGCAGGCATGGTGGGCCATGCACAAGGAAATCGACACGCTGATCATAACGCCCGCGGAGATGGGCCGCATCGACCGCATGGCCGCGGCATCCGGCCTGTCGAGCTACGGGCTGATGGAGCGGGCGGGGCAGGCGGTCGCCGCCGCGGCGCTGCGCCGCTTTCCTGGTGCCCTGCGGTTCGCCGTGCTCTGCGGCCCCGGCAACAATGGCGGCGACGGTTTTGTCGCCGCGCGCGCCCTGCGGGCGGCGGGAGCGGTCATAGCGGTCCACGTCCTTGGAGATATTGCCACGCTGAAGGGCGATGCCGCAGCGGCCTTCCTTCATTTTACCGGCACGGTCGCGCCGCTCGCGGACTATGAACCCCAGCCGGGCGATGTCGTGGTCGATGCGCTGTTCGGCGCAGGTTTGGCGCGCGACCTTCCGGCCGACGTCATCCGGCTCATCGAGGCTGTCCGCCGGAATGCCCTGCCGGTGCTGGCGGTGGATCTGCCGTCCGGCGTCGATGGACGCACGGGACAGGTGAGGGGTGCGGCCTTCGAGGCGGAAGCGACCGTCACCTTTATGTGCCGCAAGCCCGGCCACCTTCTCCTGCCGGGACGAACGCTTGCCGGCGAGATGGAAGTTTTCGATATTGGCATTCCCGGGCGGATTCTTGCCGGTCATGCCGGCCATATGCGGGTGAACATGCCGGCCATCTGGCGTCTTGCGTCGCCGGCGCAGACGGGCGCGACGCACAAATATGTGCGGGGCCATCTCGCCGTCTTTTCCGGCCCGGCGACCGCCACCGGCGCGGCGCGGCTCTCCGCCATGGCCGGTCTTCGCGCGGGCGCCGGCCTCGTCACCATCCTGTCGCCGGGCGATGCGCTTTCCGCCAATGCGGCACACCTGACCGGGATCATGCTCAAACCGCTCGATGACGACGACGATCTCAAATCCCTCCTGGAGGATGAGCGCCTGAAGACCTTCGTTCTCGGTCCCGGATTCGGGGGTGCGGACAAGGCGAGGGGTTATGTCCGGCGCCTTGCCGAAGGCGGCCGCCGCCTCGTGCTCGATGCCGACGGCATCAGTGCCTTCCGGGACGATCCGAGCGCGCTCTTCGAGCTTTTCGCGGAAGGAGGGCCCCGGCTGGTGCTGACGCCTCACGATGGCGAATTCGCCCGGCTGTTTCCCGACCTTGCCGGCGACAAGACCCTCTCGAAGATCGAGCGGGCGCAGAAGGCCGCCGCACGCAGCAACGCCGTCATGATCCTCAAGGGCGCCGATACGGTCATCGCCGCGCCGGACGGCCGGGTGCTGGTCAACGAGAACGCGCCGCCATGGCTGGCGACGGCGGGCTCCGGCGATGTCCTGGCCGGCATTGTCGGCGCCCATCTGACGCAGGGCCTGCCCGCCTTCGAGGCCGCCGCCAGCGCCGTCTGGCGTCATGGCCAGGCCGGGCGCATTGCGGGCGAGGGGCTGACGGCGGAAGACCTGCCGGGCGCTATTCCGCCTTGGCCGACGGCATGAGGCGTCATCGGTGCGGTCGAGAAGACTCGAATTTCGCTATGGCCGGTCTCCACCTGCCGACCGGCCGTACAGGCGGCTAAGCTTCAGCCCACCCGTTTTTGCAGTTCACGCGCGCCGTTCGGCGCGTTCACCTTGCCGGAGGTGATGAAGAAGGCGAAGACGTCGCGGGCCTTCTTTGCCGGCTTGGTGTCGGGGTCGATCTTCGGCAGGTCGGACGGCTCGCCGCCGGCGGCCCAGTCCTTGAGCCGTGCCGCCCATTCGTCGAGCGCCTTTTCCGGATAGCAGGTCTTGATGTCGTCCGAGCCCTTCTGCAGGCGCGCATAGACGAAATCCGCCGTCACGTCGGCGATCTCCGGATAGTCCTCATGCTGCGCATAGACGATGGCGGCCTTGTGCTTGCGGGCGAGCGCGGCGAATTCCGGCACAAGGAACGTATCGTTGCGCACCTCGAGCACATGTTTCAGCGCGAGGCCGTCCAGCTTCTCCGGCAGGAGTTTCAGGAATCCCTCGAAATCCTCCGGCTCGAACTTCTTCGTCGGCGGGAACTGCCAGAGGATCGGGCCGAGATGGTCGCCGAGTTCGGTAAGGCCCTGCGTCAGGAATTTTTCGACCGACTCGCCGCCATCGGCGAGCACCTTGCGGTTCGTCGTGAAGCGGCTCGCCTTCAGGGAGAAGATGAAGCCGTCGGGCACTTCGGAGGCCCATTTGGCGAAGGTCTCCGGCTTCTGAGAGCCGTAGTAGGTGCCGTTCACCTCGATGGCCGTCAGTTCCCGGCTGGCGAATTCTAACTGCCGCTTCTTCGGCAGTTTTTCCGGGTAGAAAGTGCCTTCCCACGGATCGAAGGTCCAGCCGCCGATGCCGGTTCTGATGGTGCCGGATGTGCTCATGTCAATTCTCCTCGACAGACAGATGGCGGCGCCTCAAGCCGGCGCGATGAACGGTTGTGCAATCTCCTGAAACACCGGCAGGTCTTCCATGCCGGCTGCATGCGCGGCGAGGGCCGGGAAGGCGGCCGGATCGATGAGGCCCGGATGGGCCTCGCCCACATGGCGCCAGGCGCAGGTGACAGCGATATCCGCATGGGTGATGCGGCCGAACCAGTACGGTCCCGGGCGCGTGGCGCGTTCCGCTTCCAGCGCGGCAAGCACGGCCAGGATCTGCGCACGACAGCGCTCGACGAAATAGGCGGAAGGTGTTTCGTGCAGGTGCTGCTCGTAGAACAGGCTGACGCCCTTGTCCGCCAAACCGGTCGCAAACGCCATGATCCTCAAGACCTGGCGGCGCTCCGGCTCGGCCTGCGGCAACAGGCGCATTTCCGCCGGGACGAGGCCATCGACGTAATCGAGGATGGAAGCGCTGTCGGCCACCAAGTCGCCATCGTCGAGCACCAGCGTCGGCACGCGCATCAACGGGTTGAGCGCCTGCACCTTGTCGCCCTCGCTGAACACCGACCAGGGCCGGTGCTCGAACGGCAGATCGTAAAGCCGCATGGCGATGGCCACGCGGCGCACATAGGACGAATCGTACTGGCCGATCAGGATCATCGGCTACTCCGCCGCCGCCCGCTTCATTGGCCGGCGCTCCAGCAGCTCCTTCAGGAAATGGCCGGTATAGGAGCGTTCCACCTTCACCACATCTTCCGGCGTGCCTTCCGCGATCACCTCGCCGCCGCCGTCGCCGCCCTCGGGGCCGAAGTCGATGATCCAGTCGGCGGTCTTGATGACCTCCAGATTGTGCTCGATGACGACGACCGAATTGCCCTGGTTGACCAGCTCGTGCAGCACTTCCAGCAGCTTTGCGACGTCGTGGAAATGCAGGCCCGTCGTCGGCTCGTCGAGGATGTAGAGCGTGCGGCCGGTCGAGCGCTTCGACAGCTCCTTGGCGAGCTTGACGCGCTGCGCCTCGCCGCCCGACAGGGTGTTGGCCTGCTGGCCGACCTTGATATAACCGAGGCCCACCTGGTTCAGCGTCACCAGCTTGTCGCGCACGGCGGGAACGGCGGCGAAGAACTCGACGCCTTCCTCGACGGTCATGTCCAGCACGTCGGCGATCGACTTGCCCTTGAAGGTGACGTCGAGCGTTTCGCGGTTGTAGCGCTTGCCGTGGCAGACGTCGCAGGTGACGTAGACATCGGGCAGGAAGTGCATCTCGATCTTGATGACGCCGTCGCCCTGGCAGGCCTCGCAGCGTCCGCCCTTGACGTTGAAGGAGAAGCGGCCCGGCTGGTAGCCGCGCGCCTTCGCCTCCGGCAGGCCCGCGAACCAGTCGCGGATCGGCGTGAAGGCGCCGGTATAGGTCGCCGGGTTGGAGCGCGGCGTGCGGCCGATCGGCGACTGGTCGATGTCGATGACCTTGTCGATATATTCGAAACCGTCGATGCGCTCGTGCTCGGCCGGGATTTCGCGTGCGCCCATGATGCGGCGGGCGGCGGACTTGTAGAGCGTCTCGATCAGGAAGGTCGACTTGCCGCCGCCGGAAACGCCCGTCACCGCTGTGAAGACGCCGAGCGGTATGGAGGCGGTGACATTCTTCAGATTGTTAGCTTTCGCCCCGACGACCTTGATTTCCTTTTTCTTCTTCGGCTTGCGGCGCTCGCCGGGAATGGCGACGGAAAGCTCGCCGGACAGGTACTTGCCGGTAAGCGATGCCGGATTGGCGATGACTTCGCCGGGCGTGCCCTGCGCGATGACCTCGCCGCCATGGATGCCGGCGGCCGGGCCGATATCGACCACGTAGTCCGCCGTCAGGATCGCGTCCTCGTCATGCTCGACGACGATCACCGTGTTGCCGATGTCGCGCAGGTGCCGCAGCGTGTCGAGCAGGCGCGCATTGTCGCGCTGGTGCAGGCCGATGGAGGGCTCGTCCAGCACGTAGAGCACACCCGTCAGGCCGGAACCGATCTGCGAGGCGAGGCGGATGCGCTGGCTCTCGCCGCCCGACAGCGTGCCGGAATTGCGCGAGAGCGAGAGATATTCCAGGCCGACATCGTTGAGAAAGCGCAGGCGCTCGCGAATCTCCTTGAGGATGCGGACGGCGATCTCGTTCTGCTTGGTGTTGAGCTTTTCCGGCAGGACGTCGAACCAGTCGCGCGCCACGCGGATCGACATCTGCGTGACCTCGCCGATATGCAGCTTGTTGATCTTCACCGCCAGCGCTTCGGGCTTCAGGCGATAGCCGTCGCAGGCCGGGCAGGGGGCGGCCGACATGTAGCGCTCGATCTCCTCGCGCGACCAGGCGCTGTCGGTCTCCTTCCAGCGGCGCTCCAGGTTCGGCACGATGCCCTCGAAGGTCTTGACCGTCTTGTAGGAGCGGGCGCCGTCCTTATAGTTGAATTCGATCTTTTCCTTCGTACCGTGCAGGATGGCGCCTTGTGCCTCCTCGGACAGCTCCGACCAGCGGCTGGAGAGCTTGAAGCCGTAGGCGGCGCCGAGGGCTTCTAGCGTCTGGTTGTAGTAGGGCGAGGAAGATTTCGCCCAGGGCGCAATGGCGCCGTCGCGCAGCGTGCGCTCGCTTTCGGGCACGATCAGGTCCGGGTCGATCTTCTGCTGGCTGCCGAGGCCGTCGCAGGTCGGGCAGGCGCCGAAGGGATTGTTGAACGAGAAGAGCCGCGGCTCGATTTCCGGGATGGTGAAGCCGGAGACCGGGCAGGCGAACTTTTCGGAAAACAGCACGCGCTCGTGCGTCTCGTTCAGCGATTTGTTGGCCGAGCCGCCGGCCGCGGTTTCCTCCGGCGGGAGCGGCTTGTCGGCGAATTCCGCGATCGCCAGGCCCTCGGCGAGCTTGAGGCAGGTTTCAAGACTGTCCGCCAGACGCGAGGCGAGATCGGCGCGCACGACGACGCGGTCGACCACTACGTCGATATCGTGCTTGTACTTCTTGTCGAGCGCCGGCACGTCGGCGATCTCGTAGAATTGGCCGTCGACCTTGACGCGCTGGAAGCCCTTCTTCATCAGCTCGGCGAGTTCCTTGCGGTACTCGCCCTTGCGGCCGCGCACGATCGGCGCGAGAATGTAAAGGCGCGTGCCTTCGCCGAATTCCAGCACCCGGTCGACCATCTGGCTGACCGTCTGGCTCTCGATCGGCAGGCCGGTTGCCGGCGAATAGGGAACGCCGACGCGGGCGAAGAGCAGGCGCATGTAGTCGTAGATCTCGGTGACCGTGCCGACGGTCGAGCGCGGGTTCTTCGAGGTCGTCTTCTGCTCGATCGAAATGGCGGGCGACAGGCCGTCGATCTGGTCGACGTCAGGCTTTTGCATCATTTCGAGGAACTGGCGCGCATAGGCCGAAAGGCTTTCGACATAGCGACGCTGGCCCTCGGCATAGATGGTGTCGAAGGCAAGCGACGATTTGCCGGAGCCCGAAAGCCCGGTCATCACGATCAGCTTGTTGCGGGGCAGGTCGAGGTCGATGCCCTTGAGATTGTGCTCGCGTGCGCCGCGAATGGAAATAGTCTTGAGTTCGCTCATGATATCCAGCGTCAGAAGTCGTTGCGCATCCTAAATAGGGTTGGCCCCCCTATGTAGGAACAGGTTCGAGCCTGTCCATGCGTCGTCAGAGGATTCCGTGCCCGTTTCCGATTCGGTTGACAAGAGTGTAGGGAATTATTAGAACAAAAAAAGAACAAAATTTGCAATTGATCTGTGGATTACCACTTGCGCGGGGCGGCGCCTGACAACGGCAGCTTATAAGATGCCGCATTCGTATAGTGAAATGATGTCGGGCACCGTCGCCCGCGCGACAACGGGAAGCAAGGGTATGGCTGGAAGCGTCAACAAGGTGATCTTGATCGGCAATGTCGGGGCGGACCCGGAAATCCGGCGCACGCAGGACGGTCGGCCGATCGCCAACCTGCGCATCGCTACCTCCGAGACCTGGCGCGACCGCAACAGCGGCGAGCGCCGCGAGAAGACGGAATGGCACAATGTCGTCGTCTTCAACGAGGGCCTGTGCAAGGTCGTCGAGCAATATGTGAAGAAGGGCGCCAAGCTCTATATCGAGGGCGCACTACAGACCCGCAAATGGCAGGACCAGACCGGCAACGACCGCTATTCGACGGAAGTCGTGCTGCAGGGCTTCGGCTCGACGCTGACCATGCTGGACGGCCGTGGTGAAGGCGGCGGCGATCGCCGTGGCGGCAGCGATTTCGGCGGCGGTGCGCCGAGCTACGACGATTACGGCTCGCGTCCGTCCTCGGGCAGCGGCAGCAGCGGCGGTGCAAGCCGCTCGGGCGGCTCGCTGTCGCGCGACATGGACGACGACATCCCGTTCTGAGGATACGAAAGAAAGACCGGCCCGCGCGCCGGTCTTTTTCTTTGGTGCTCATGACGGGCAGCGCCGGAGGAGGGCGTGTCATGAGGGACGAGAAGACGGCTGCGGACGTGCTTTTCCTGCGGCCTGGCGAAGGGCGGGCCTATCCGCTCGGGCGCATGCACGCGGTCTTCAAGGCGGATCACGGGGAAACCGCTGACGCCTACAGCGTTTCCGAATGGTGGCTGGAGCCGCATACGACCGGGCCCGGCGCCCATTCCCACGCGGCGAATGTCGAACTCTTCTATGTGATTGCGGGCACCGCCAGTATCCTTGCTGGCGAGGAATGGCTGGAGGCCCCTGCCGGCAGCTTCGTGCGCATTCCGGCGACCGTGCTGCACGACTTCGAGAACCGCTCGGACGCGCGGGTCGGTCTGCTCAACGTTTTCCTGCCCGGCGGCTTCGAGGAGAACATGCCGGCCATCGTCAAATGGTTCGCCGACAACCCTTGAACATGTTCCGCGGTGGCGACAGGCCGTTCCCTTGCATGCGTTGCCATGGCCACCTAGATCAGCCGGCATGATCGCTTTTCCAGACTTGCCCATCACGACCGAACGGCTCGTGCTTCGGAAATTTGCCCCCGGCGACTTTTCCGCCTTCGCTTCCTACCATTCCCGGCAGGACGTCTATCGTTACCTCTATGCCGACCCGCCGGAGGCAACGGCGCTGGAAGAGCGGTTCGCGAGGCTGCTGAACGCTGAGTTCGAACAGGATGGCGATGTGTTCAAGCTGGCCGTCACGCGCAAGGGCGATGACATGCTGCTCGGCGAGGTGCTGCTGAAACTGGAGAGCAAGGACGCGCTGCAGGGCGAAGTCGGCTATATCTTCAACCCCGTCCATGCCGGCCAGGGCTATGCGACGGAAGCCGTTGCCGCGATGATCGACCTGGGCTTCTCCGCCTTCGGCTTTCATCGCATCTTCGCGCGGCTGGATACCGGGAACAAGGGTTCGGTCGGGGTCGTCGAACGCCTCGGCTTGCGGCGCGAGGCTCATCTGGTCGAAAACGACCGCTTCAACGGCACCTGGGGCGACGAATATATCTACGCCATTCTGGCACGCGAATGGAAAGCACGGCGGCACTAGCAACCGGCGTGCGCGACCATTCTCCGCCCGCTCAGAGAGCGAAGGCGGATTTCACGCCGTCGACCACGAACTGCACCGCCAGCGCCGCGAGGATGACGCCGAGCAGGCGCGTGAGGATGGCACGGCCGGTATTGCCGAGGAAACGGTCGATGCGCTCGGCGATGACCAGCGACAGGAACAGGATGCCGATGCAGAGCGCCAGGACGCCGATGAGGACGCCGCGTTCGAGCGCGGAAGGGAAGGAGCCGGAGGTGAGGATCGTCGCGGAGATCGCGCCGGGGCCGGCGATCAGCGGCAGGGCGAGCGGGAAGACGGCGATGTTGTGGATGTGGTCGCGGGTGATCGCCACCTCGCTGGTCTTCTCCTTGCGCTCGTTGCGGCGCTCGAAGATCATCTCGAAGGCGATCCAGAACAGGAGCAGGCCGCCGGCAATGCGGAAGGCGCCGATGGAGATGCCGAGCAGCGAGAGGACGCCGGAACCCGTCACCGCGAAGACGGCGAGGATGCAGAAGGCGATGATGCAGCCGCGCAGCGCCACCTGCTTGCGCTGCGGGCGTGTCATGCCCACGGTGAGCCCCAGGAAGATCGGGGCGAGGCCGGGCGGGTCGATGGTCACGAGCAGGGTCGTGATCGCATTGACCACGAGATCGATGTTCAGCATGGAAGGCGTTTCCCCTCGCCGTTGCGCGGCCGTTTGCGATGGCCTTGTGCCCGCATTGTTAGGCGAGGGCGAGCCGCAAGGGAAGGGCGGTGACAAAGTCCTGCCGGCAAGACCATGAAAATGCGCAAATTGGCGGATTTACAGGAAAAGCCTGTTCAAAACCCCTGGCGAAATTGGCGCTTGGAGCATCGGTAGGCTATAAAATTGCATCTGATTCTGAACAACGATCGTGACCGAAATTGACAGAACAATCGACACCCGGCGGCAAGAACCCTCCCGGCATTGAGCCGATCTCCATCATCGAGGAAATGCAGCGGTCCTATCTCGATTACGCCATGAGCGTGATCGTGTCCCGCGCGCTGCCCGATGTGCGCGACGGCCTCAAGCCCGTGCACCGGCGCATCCTCTACTCGATGAGCGAGATGGGGGTCGACTGGAACAAGAAATACGTGAAGTCGGCCCGCGTCACCGGTGATGTGATGGGTAAATACCATCCGCACGGCGACAGCGCGATCTACGACGCGCTGGCGCGCATGGCGCAGGACTGGTCGCTCCGCCTGCCGCTGATCGACGGCCAGGGCAACTTCGGCTCCGTCGACGGCGATCCGCCGGCGGCCCAGCGCTACACGGAATGCCGCCTAGAAAAGGCCGCCCATTCCCTGCTCGACGACCTCGACAAGGAAACGGTCAACTTCCGTGACAACTACGACGGCACGATGAGCGAGCCCGTCGTCGTCCCGGCCAAGTTCCCGAACCTCCTGGTCAACGGGGCGGGCGGCATCGCGGTCGGCATGGCGACCAACATTCCGCCGCACAACCTTTCCGAAGTCATCAACGGCTGTATCGCGCTGATCGACAATCCGGCGATCGATCTGCTCGACCTGATGCAGCACATTCCGGGGCCTGACTTCCCGACCGGCGCGCTGATCCTCGGCCGCGCCGGCATCCGTCAGGCCTACGAGACCGGCCGAGGCTCCGTCGTCATGCGTGGCCGCGCCACGATCGAGCCGATGCGCGGGGACCGCGAGCAGATCATCGTCACCGAGATTCCCTTCCAGGTGAACAAGGCGTCGATGATCGAGAAGATGGCGGAACTCGTGCGCGACAAGCGCATCGAGGGCATTTCCGACCTTCGCGACGAATCCGACCGCGACGGCTACCGCGTCGTCATCGAGCTGAAGCGCGATGCCAATGCCGAGGTCATCCTCAACCAGCTCTACCGCTACACGCCGCTGCAGACCTCCTTCGGCTGCAACATGGTGGCGCTGAACGGCGGCAAGCCGGAGCAGATGACGCTGCTCGACATGCTTCGCGCCTTCGTCGCCTTCCGCGAAGAGGTCGTCAGCCGCCGCACGAAATACCTGCTGCGCAAGGCGCGCGACCGCGCCCATGTCCTGGTGGGCCTTGCCATCGCGGTTGCCAATATCGACGAGGTAATCAGCCTCATCCGCCGCGCGCCCGATCCGCAGACGGCGCGCGAGCAGTTGATGGAGCGCCGCTGGCCGGCCAAGGACGTCGATGTGCTGATCCGTCTCATCGACGATCCGCGCCATCGCATCAACGAGGACCTCACCTACAATCTCTCCGAGGAGCAGGCCCGCGCCATCCTCGAGCTGCGTCTGGCGCGCCTTACCGCGCTCGGCCGTGACGAGATCGACGAGGAACTCAACAAGATCGGTGAGGAGATCAAGGACTATCTCGACATCCTCTCCTCGCGCCTGCGCATCATGACGATCGTCAAGGACGAACTCGCCGCCATCAGGGACGAATTCGGCACGCCGCGCCGCACCGAGATCGCCGAGGGCGGTCCCGACATGGACGACGAGGACCTGATCGCCCGCGAAGACATGGTGGTGACCGTGTCGCATGCCGGCTACGTCAAGCGCGTGCCGCTCGCCACCTACCGCGCGCAGCGCCGCGGCGGCAAGGGCCGCTCCGGCATGGCCATGAAGGACGAGGATTTTGCGACCCGCCTCTTCGTCGCCAACACGCATACGCCGGTCCTGTTCTTCTCCTCGCGCGGCATCGTCTACAAGGAGAAGGTCTGGCGCCTGCCGATCGGCACGCCGCAGTCGAAGGGCAAGGCGCTCATCAACATGCTGCCGCTGGAACCCGGCGAGCGCATAACGACGATCATGCCGCTGCCCGAGGACGAGACGACGTGGGAAAACCTCGACGTCATGTTCTCGACGACCCGCGGCACGGTTCGCCGCAACAAGCTGTCCGACTTCGTCCAGGTCAACCGCAACGGCAAGATCGCGATGAAGCTGGAGGAAGACGGCGATGAGATCCTCAACGTCGAGACCTGCACGGAGAGCGACGACGTGCTGCTGACGACCGCGCTCGGCCAGTGCATCCGCTTCTCGGTCGATGACGTTCGCGTCTTTGCCGGCCGCAATTCGGTCGGCGTGCGCGGCATCTCGCTCGGCAAGGGCGACCGCATCATCTCGATGACCATCGTCAGCCATGTCGATGCCGAGCCATGGGAGCGCGCGGCCTACCTTAAGCGTTCCGCCGCCGAGCGCCGCGCCAGCGGCGTCGACGAGGAGGATATCGCGCTGGTCGGCGAAGAGGTAGGCGAGATCGGCGACCTCACGGAAGAGCGCTACCAGGAGCTCAAGGCGCGCGAGCAGTTCGTGCTGACGGTTTCGCAGAAGGGCTTCGGCAAGCGGTCGTCCTCCTACGACTTCCGCACCTCGGGCCGCGGCGGCAAGGGCATCCGCGCTACCGACACGTCCAAGACGAACGAGATCGGCGAAGTGGTCGCCGCATTCCCGGTTGAGGACAAGGACCAGCTCATGCTCGTCTCCGACGGCGGCCAGTTGATCCGCGTGCCGGTGGACGGCATCCGCATCGCCAGCCGCGCGACCAAGGGCGTGACGATCTTCTCCACTGCCAAGGATGAGAAGGTGGTTTCGGTCGAGCGCATCAGCGAGCCGGAAGGCGAGGACGATGCGGAGATGATCGAGGACGATATCGACGCCGCGGAAGCGACGCCTACCGAGGAATAAACGCCTCGGGCCATTCTAGACATGGAAAAGCCGGACGGGCAGGGAACGACCGTCCGGCTTTTCATTTGACGCGGGCAACCCGGAGGGAAGGCTGCCCGCTTTGACGGCGGCATACGTGCTGCATCATCCTTTGCGCCTTACGGCGCATGGCGTTGCAGGGAGGCGTTCTTAGACGCCGAAGCCGCCTGCTTCTGTTTTCAGTCTTGCCGCCTTCAGTTCCGCGCGGTCCCGTTTGAGTTCCAGGATCGTGCGCGCAAAGTCGAAGGTGAACACGGCGCTGATGAAGACTGTGAATAGGATCGTGAGTGCGGCCATCCTACTTTACCCGATCAACGCAGCCACTTGCCGCGTGCGGCGACCCGGGGCGTAGCCGGCCGATCCTCTTCGCGCAAAGCATGGATCGTTGCAGCGGTGAGCGCGATGAACATGGTCATGCAGAGTAGAGCGAGTGCCATTTTTGTGTTCCTTCAAGCCTAAGGAAACGCATTACTGGTTCCACTGTGTTCGGTCAGGAGAATGCGCGACTGCGACCTTTGTTCCCGACCCCTATGCCGCCATTTAGACATGGCTTGCCTGAAATCGTCTTGAACGGCCCATTCACGCACAGTTCATGTTCTTCACAGGGGACAGTTCGGGATGCGACGGGCCGCACCCTTGCGAAACGGCACGGTCCGTGACAAAAGGCGGCAAACGGGACCCCGCCGATGACAGTCGCCTTCTACCCTGGCTCTTTCGATCCGATTACCAACGGCCATATCGACGTGCTGGTCCAGGCGCTGAACGTGGCGCCCAAGGTCATCGTCGCCATCGGCATCCACCCCGGCAAGACACCGCTCTTTTCCTTCGAGGAACGCGCCGAGCTCATCCGTCTTTCGATCGCCGAAGTGCTGCCGGAGCGGGCAGGGGATGTCAGCGTCGTCTCCTTCTCCAACCTGGTCGTCGATGCCGCCCGTGCCCACAAGGCCAAGCTCCTCATCCGGGGCCTGCGCGACGGCACGGATATGGACTACGAAATGCAGATGGCCGGCATGAACCGCCAGATGGCGGAGGACGTGCAGACCGTCTTCCTGCCGGCGGGCGCCCTCTCTCGGCCCATTACCGCCACATTGGTCCGCCAGATCGCGGCGATGGGCGGCGATGTCAGTGCCTTCGTTCCGGCGCCCGTCTTTACGGCCCTCAAGGCCCGCAAGAAGGGCTGAGCGCAATCATCCTGAACCCCTCAAGGGAGCTATCATGAACATCCTCCGTCTCGCCTTCGCAGGCGCCCTGTTCCTCGCGGGCACCGCCATGGCCCAGGCCGCCGATTTCATCACGATCCAGCTGAAGGACGGCCCTGTCGTCATCGAGCTGAACGACAAGGCGCCCAAGCACGCCGAACGCATCAAGGCGCTCGCCGCCGCCGGCGAATATGACAATGTCGCCTTCCACCGCGTGATCGAGGGCTTCATGGCCCAGACCGGCGACGTGCAGTATGGCGACATGGCGGACGGCTATCAGGCGCAGGCTGCCGGCACGGGCGGCTCCAGCCAGCCGGACCTTCCGGCCGAATTCTCCGACGTGCCCTTCGAGCGCGGTACGGTCGGCATGGCGCGCGCGCAGGACCCGAATTCCGCCAATTCGCAGTTCTTCATCATGTTCGCCCCGGGCGACTTCCTGAACGGCCAGTACACGGTCGTCGGCAAGGTCGTCTCCGGCATGGAGAATGTCGACAAGATCAAGCGCGGCGACGACGCCAACAACGGCTCGGTCACCGATCCGGACCGCATGGTCAAGGTCACCGTCGGCAAGTAAGCCTCATATTTTGATTTTCCGCCTGTTGCAATCGCGCAATCGCGACCCATTTGCGGGGCAGGCTTTAGAAGGAGAAAGACCATGGCCGAGATCAAGGATCCGGAAAACACCATCATCATGGAGACCACGAAGGGGAAGGTGGTCATCCAGCTTCTTCCGGATCTTGCGCCCGGGCACGTAGCGCGCATCAAGGAACTGACGCGCGAAGGCGCCTATGACGGCGTCGTCTTCCATCGCGTGATCGAAGACTTCATGGCCCAGACCGGCGACGTGCAGTACGGCAAGACCGGCGGCAAGGACTTCAACCCGGCCCGCGCCGGCATGGGCGGCTCCGAAAAGCCGGACCTGAAGGCCGAATTCTCCAACATGAGCCATGTGCGCGGCACGTGTTCCATGGCCCGCAGCCAGATGCCGAATTCCGCCAATTCGCAGTTCTTCATCTGCTTCACGGATTCCCCCTGGCTCAACAAGCAGTATTCCGTCTGGGGCCAGGTCATCGAAGGCATGGAAAACATCGACAAGATCAAGCGCGGCGAGCCGGTGCGCGATCCCGACACCATCGTCTCGATGAAGGTTGCCGCAGACGTAGCGGCCTGATAGAAAACCCTCGATTTCGACCGCGCTCGCCCCGGCGGGCGCGGTTTTTCTTTGCCCTTTTTCAAGAGACGTCGATATGGCTGCTTTCCTCTGGGCGCTGCTCGGCATTGCGGCCGGCGCGTGCATCGCAATTCAGGCTCCGATCAATGCGCTGCTCGGCCGCGGGCTCAGCATGCCGGTGGCTGCCGCCTGCGTCTCTTTCCTGTCGGGTGCGATCATCCTGGCGCTCGTCGTCGTTGCCACCGCTTCGTTCGAGGGCCGCTCGCCCGACTGGCGCGGCCCCGACCTCTGGCTCTACATCGCCGGCGGCGCGCTGGGCACGGTCTATGTCACGACCGCCATCTTCCTGACGCCGCGCATCGGGGCTGCCGCCGTCATGGCCTTTGCCGTCTCCGGCCAGCTTCTTGCCGGCATCCTGCTCGATCGCATCGGCTTCCTCGGCATGGCGGTTCGTGAAATCTCCGTCGGCCGCATTGGCGGCGCCCTGCTGCTCGTTGCCGGCGCCCTCATGATCCGCTTCCTCTGAGGTCAGCCATGCGTGTCGACCTTTTCGATTTCGATCTGCCGGAAGAAAACATCGCGTTGCGCCCGGTGACGCCGCGCGAGGCGGCGAAGCTGCTCGTCGTGCAGCCGGGCGCCGATAAGCCCTACGAGGACCGCGCCGTCGGCGATCTACCGTCGCTGCTGCGCGCGGGCGATGCGCTGGTCTTCAACGATACGCGCGTCATTCCCGCCCAGCTGGAGGGCATTCGCCACCGCGAAGGCGCCGGCGGCCAGAAGGTTTCCGCGACGCTGCATATGCGCATTGCCGGCGACCGCTGGAAGGCTTTCGCCAAGCCGGGAAAACGGATCAAGCTCGGCGATCGCATCGCCTTTGGCGACAGTCTGTCGGCGATCATTGAGGAGAAGGGCGAGGGCGGCGAGGTCACCCTGCACTTTAACGCCTCCGGGCCGGAACTCGACCGCGCCATCGCCACCGTCGGCCATATTCCGCTGCCGCCCTACATCGCCTCCAAGCGTGAGGACGACGAGGCCGACCGGCGTGACTACCAGACGATCTATGCCCGCGAGGAGGGCGCCGTCGCGGCCCCGACGGCCGGCCTGCATTTCACCGACGCACTCTTTGAAAAGCTCGATGCGCTCGGCGTCGAGCGGCATTTCGTGACGCTGCATGTCGGCGCCGGCACATTCCTGCCGGTCAAGGCGGACGACACGACGGACCACGTCATGCACGAGGAGATCGGTTACGTCTCGCAGGAGACGGCCGCCGCGCTCAATGCCGTGCGGGCGAGGGGCGGGCGCATCATCTCGGTCGGCACGACCTCGCTGCGGCTGCTGGAAAGCGCGGCCGCAGAAGACGGGACGATCAAGCCGTGGTCCGGCGCGACGGGTATCTTCATCACGCCCGGCTACCGCTTCCGCACGGCCGACATGCTGATGACCAATTTCCACCTGCCGAAGTCGACGCTGTTCATGCTCGTCTCGGCCTTCTCAGGGCTGGAGACGATGCGCGGCGCCTATGCCCATGCCATCGCGACCGGCTACCGCTTCTATTCCTACGGCGACTCCAGCCTGCTTTTCCGGGACGACCGATGACCGAAACCTTCCAGTTCAAACTCATCGCCACCGATGGCAAGGCACGGCGCGGCGAGGTCTCCATGCCGCGCGGCACGATCCGTACGCCGGCCTTCATGCCCGTCGGCACGGTGGGCACGGTCAAGGCGATGTATCTCGACCAGGTGCGCGAACTCGGCGCCGACATCATCCTCGGCAACACCTACCACCTGATGCTGCGTCCCGGCCCGGAGCGTGTCGCGCGCCTCGGCGGCCTGCACGAGCTGATCCGCTGGCCGCACCCGATCCTCACCGACAGCGGCGGCTTCCAGGTCATGTCGCTCTCCGGCCTGCGCAAGCTCGACGAGCAGGGTGTCACCTTCAAGAGCCACGTCGACGGCGCGCTGCACCACATGTCGCCGGAACGCTCGATCGAGATCCAGGGCCTGCTCGACAGCGACATCCAGATGCAGCTCGACGAATGTGTGGCGCTGCCGGCATCGCCAAAGGAAATCGAGCGTGCCATGGAAATGTCGCTGCGCTGGGCCGAGCGCTGCAAGGTGGCCTTCGGCGACCAGCCGGGCAAGGCGATGTTCGGCATCGTGCAGGGCGGCGATATCCCGCATCTGCGCGAGCGATCCGCGCAGGCGCTCGCCGGCCTCAACCTCAAGGGCTACGCCATCGGCGGCCTTGCGGTGGGCGAGCCGCAGGAGGTCATGCTCGACATGATCGACACGACCATCGCCCATATGCCCTCGGAAAAGCCGCGCTACCTGATGGGTGTCGGCACGCCCGATGACATGCTGAAATCCGTCGCACGCGGCATCGACATGTTCGACTGCGTGATGCCGACCCGCTCGGGCCGCCATGGCCTTGCCTTCACCCGCCGCGGCCGCATCAACCTGCGCAACGCCCGCCACGCGGAAGACATGCGCCCGCTGGACGAGGAATCGAACTGCCCGGCCGCGCGCGATTATTCGCGCGCCTACCTGCACCATCTCATCCGCGCCAACGAATCCCTCGGCGGCATGCTGCTGACCTGGAACAATCTCGCCTATTACCAGGACCTGATGGCCGGCATCCGCAAGGCGATCGAGGAAGGCCGCTTCGCCGACTTCATGGCCGAGACACAGGAGGAATGGGCGAGGGGCGATCTGGCGCCCCTCTGACGGGCCGGCTCAGATTTCCGGTCCCGGCGCGGCGCGCACCATGTGCACGCCGTTGATCTTGTAGCTGCCGTCCGGCTGCTTAACGAGCTGGTAGAGCGCCGTCCAGTCCTTGCCATCAGGCCCGGAGATCAGCACCTCCTGCACCACCATGTCCCCCTCGACCTTGGAGCGTCCGAAGGCGAAATTGCCCGGCCGGTAGACCGGCGCATAGCCCTTCTTGACCATGTCGAAGAAGGCAGACTCGCTCTGGAATTTTCCACGAATGGTGGGAGAGGCGAAGGAATAGGCGGTCTTCGCATCGTCGTTTAGGAAGGCTTCGATCTGACTCTGGATGATGCCTTGCGCAGTATCGACCGGCTCTTCGGCCCGCGCGGCAAACGGGATCAGGGACAAGCAGACGCAAAGGAAAACGGCGGCAGGCGATTTCATGGCGCACACTCCTTTTCCGAAGGCGACAGAATAACACACCAGGGGGCACAGGGTCGCGGCGTATTTCATGAAGCTGAAATTACCAATGCGTATTTATTTTGCTATTTAAAAACAATATGATGTCGCGCCTAGCTAAGCTATCGCTACAGACTTATAAAGGGCAGGGGTACGCCACTACTGCCTGTGAAAGATAATGACCTCGCCCTCCAGATAGGGCGAGCGCGCGAACTCCCGGAATCCGTGCCGCTCGGCAAGACGTATAGACGCCGCGTTCTCCGGTTTGATGATGCAGGTGTCCTTCTTGTCCGGATGGTTTTCCACCGCCCAGGACAACATCGCCCGTAGCGCCTCGCTGGCATAGCCGCGACCTTGAAAATCCGGATGCAAACCCCAGCCGGTTTCCATTGTATTTTCGATGCTGGGTGTGAGGGCGCGTCGCATCTCGTGGAATCCGGCTTGCCCGATGAACTGGCCGGAGATTTTCTCGGTGACAGTCCAGAACCCGAACTTCATGACATCCCACATACCGATATGGCGCAGAAGCCGCACCCAGGACTGCTCGCGCGACTGCGGCACGCCACCAAGGTAGCGCACCATTTCAGGCAGCGCCCATAGCGCCGTCACGGCATCGAGATCATCGAGCCGGGCGCCACGCAGGATGAGACGGTCGGTTTCGAGCACAGGCGTGTCAGGCATTCGGCATCACGGCTTAGGGAACTGGCGATAACGAGACGGAATCGGGAGATTCGAGAGCTGAGGGATATTGGCGCGGTGACGGTCGAAAGGGAAGCCACCCCCTTGTGATACCTAAATCACATAAGATAGATTATGGAACTATATAACACACCAAAAGCCCTGAAAGCCTCTGGAAATCCGGTTTCCGCCTTGACCCGGAACCATCGGCAGTCTTAAGCGAAACGGCAGACGGAACCAACAGCGAAAGCCTCCTCCATGAGCGATTTGCGCATTCTCTCCGACGCCCATATCCCGGAACTGCCGAACCGCTACAACGGCAAGGTCCGCGAGAACTACGACCTGCCGGACGGCAGCCGCATCATCATCGCGACGGACCGCCTCAGCGCCTTCGACGTCATCCTGACGGCGATTCCCTTCAAGGGCCAGGTACTGACGCAGACGGCGCGCTACTGGTTCGAGGAAACCGCCGACATCTGCCCGAACCATGTGCTGGCCTATCCGGATCCGAACGTCGTCATCGGCACGCGCCTCGACATCCTGCCGGTCGAGATCGTCGTGCGCGGCTATCTCGCCGGCACGACCAGCACTTCGATCCTGACGAAGTACCGCAAGGGCGAACGCCAGATGTACGGCATCACGCTGCCGGATGGTCTCAAGGACAACGAGAAGCTTCCCGAACCGATCATCACGCCCACCAGCAAGGCCTTCGACGGCGGCCACGACGAGCCGCTCTCCGGCGACGAAATCCTCAGCCAGGGCCTGCTGACGCCGGAGCAATGGGAAACGGTCTCGCGCTATGCGCTGGCGCTCTTTGCCCGCGGACAGGCTCGTGCGGCCGAGCGCGGCCTCATCCTCGTCGACACCAAGTACGAGTTCGGCACGGACAAGGACGGCCGCATCGTGCTCGCCGACGAAATCCATACGCCGGATTCGAGCCGCTACTGGATCACCGACAGCTACGAAGAGAGCTTTGCCAAGGGCGGCCGGCCGGCCAGCTTCGACAAGGATTTCGTGCGTGCCTGGGTCACGGAGCGTTGCGATCCCTACAAGGATCCGATCCCGGAAATCCCGCGCGGGCTCGTCGAGCAGACCTCGAAGGTTTACATCCAAGCCTTTGAACAGATTACCGGAAAGACGTTTACGCCCGATCTTTCCGGCGAAACGGTTCTGGACCGCATCCGCACGAACCTGGCGCCTTATTTCACCTGATCATCGGCAAGCGCGACCTCGAAGCTAAGACCGTCATAGGCCGGCTCCACATGGTCGGGCGTTTCCTTCTGCACGGTGTCGTAATCGAGCGGCACGTGCATATGGGTGAGAATGGCGCGCGCCGGCTTCAGCCGCTCGATCCAGTCCAGCGCCTGGCTCAGCGACAGGTGGCTCGAATGATAGCGGTATTGCAGCGCGTCGATCACCAGCATGTCGAGACCGGCAAGCCGCGGCATGGTCTCGTCGGGGAAATCGCTGATGTCGCTGCAATAGGCGACATTTCCGATGCGAAAGCCGAGCGAATGGATGGAGCCGTGGATCTGGAGGAGGGGCTGGAAGGTGATCGGGCCCCCTCGCCCTTCGATCTTCACGGGCGCGTCCATCGGCTCGATCAGGTTCTCCGTCACGATCGGCGGATACATGCTGCCGGCGGGCGTCCTCAGGCAATAGCCGAAGCCTTCGCGGATGCGCTCCATCGTCGCCGCATCGGCCCAGATCGGCACCCGCGCGTGGTTCTGCTGCACGAAGCCCCTTATGTCGTCGATGCCGTGGATATGGTCGGCGTGGGGATGGCTGTAGAGCACCGCATCGATGGCCTCGACGCCGGCGGTGATCATCTGCATGCGGAAATCGGGGCCGGTGTCGATGACGACGGTCGTCACGCCCTGCGGGCCGAACTGCTCGACGAGGAAGGCGGCGCGGGTGCGACGGTTCTTCGGGTTGGCGGGATCGCAGGCCCCCCAGTCGCCTGTGATGCGCGGCACGCCCGGAGACGAGCCGCAGCCGAGAATGGTGAAGCGCCGCGTATAGGCCACGGCTACACCCGCGGCATCTTGGAGAAGATGCGGAAAGCGTTTTCGGTGGTGATGCGGGCGATCTCGTCCGTACTGACGCCCATGGTTTCGGCCAGGACGGCCGCCGTATGCGCCGTATAGGCGGGCTCGTTGCGCTTTCCGCGGAACGGCTTCGGCGCGAGGTAGGGCGCGTCGGTCTCAACCAGCATGCGCTCCAGCGGCACGGTTTTCGCGATCGTGCGCAGCTCTTCCGACTTCGGGAAGGTCAGGATGCCGGAAAAGGAGACATAGCCGCCGAGTTCGACGCCGACACGGGCGAGGTCCGCACCGGAGGAGAAGCAGTGCAGCAGGAAGGGGAACGCCCCCTTCCCCATCTCCTCGGTCAGGATCGCCGCCATGTCCTCGTCCGCCGAACGGCTGTGGATGACGAGCGGCAGGCCCGTCTCGCGCGCCGCCGCGATATGGTTGCGAAGGCCGATGGCCTGCGCGTCGCGCGGCGCGTTGTCGTAGAAGTAGTCGAGACCCGCCTCGCCGATCGCCACCACGCGCGCATGCTTCGACAGTTCGACGAGTTCGGAAACCGGAATGTCCAGCTCCTCGTCGGCATTGTGCGGATGCGTGCCGACCGAGCAGAAGACCGACGGATATTTCTCGGCGATCGCCAGGATGGCCGGGAACTTTCGTACCCGGGTCGAGATGGTGATCATCTGCTTCACGCCGGCCGCGTGCGCCCGCGCGACGATATCGTCGCGCTCCGCTTCGAAATCCGGAAAATCCAGATGGCAGTGGGTGTCGATCAGCATCTCGGCGTCACGCCTCGGGTGCGACATAGCGCGGGAAGACCGGGGACGGCGCTTCCAGCGGCGTGCCGCTGACGAGACGGCCGGCTTCGCCGAGCGCCGCGAAATCGCGCTTGTCGACAGGGGCCGCGACGAGGTTCAGCAGCTTGCGGCCGGATTCCGGCATGAAGGGCTGCAGGAGAATCGCGATCTGGCGCACGACCTCCGCCGTCACATAGAGCACGGTGCCCATGCGGATGGGATCGGTCTTCTTGAGCGCCCAGGGTGCCTCGCCGGCAAAATAGCGGTCGGCTTCCGAGACGACGGCGATGATCGCGGCCAGCGCCTTGTGGATCTGCTGCCTGCCCATGTCCTCGCGGGTGATGGCATGCAGCGCATCGACGGAGGCGAGCATGGCGCGGTCGGCCTCCGAGAGGTCGCCGCATTCCGGCACCTTGCCGTCGCAGTTCTTGATGATCATCGACAGCGAGCGGCTGGCGAGGTTGCCGATGCCGTTGGCAAGGTCCGAGTTGATGCGCGTCGCGATCCCCTCCTCGCTATAGCTGCCGTCCTGGCCGAAAGAGACTTCGCGCAGGAAGAAGTAGCGGATCGGATCGAGGCCGAAATGGTTCACCAGGTTGACCGGATCGACCACGTTGCCGAGCGATTTCGACATCTTCTCGCCCTTGTTGAGCAGGAAGCCGTGGGCGAAGACGCGGCCCGGTAGCGGCAGGCCGGCCGACATCAGGAAGGCCGGCCAGTAGACGGCGTGGAAGCGGATGATGTCCTTGCCGATGATGTGGATGTTCGCCGGCCAGTATTTGGCGCGCGGACCCTCGGGATCGGTGAGGTAGCCGGTCGCGGTGATATAGTTGGTCAGCGCGTCGACCCAGACATACATGACATGCGCCGGGTCGCCCGGAACCGGAATGCCCCAGTCGAATGTCGTGCGCGAGACCGAGAGGTCCTTGAGGCCGGATTTGACGAAGGAGATCACCTCGTTGCGGCGCTCGGCGGGGCCGATGAAGTCCGGGTTGTCCTCGTAGTGCTTCAGCAGCCTGTCCTGATAGGCGGAGAGGCGGAAGAAATAGCTCTCCTCCTCCACCCATTCGACGGGCGTGCCCTGCGGGCCGTAGCGCACGCCGTCGTCGCGTTTCTCCGTCTCGCCTTCCTGATAGTAGGCTTCGTCACGCACGGAATACCAACCGGCATAGCCGCCCTTGTAGATATCGCCATTGGCTTCCATGCGGCGCCAGATCTCGGCGCAGGCCTCGTAGTGGCGCTCCTCGGTCGTGCGGATGAAATCATCGTTCGATGCATTAAGAAGAACGGCCATCTGCTTGAATTCGGCAGAATTTCTCTCAGCGAGATCGCGCGGCTCGATGCCTTCCTTGCGCGCCGTCTGCTGCATCTTCTGGCCATGCTCGTCCGTGCCGGTCAGAAAGAACACATCGCGCCCGTCGAGCCGCTGGTAACGCGCCATGGCATCCGTCGCGATCAGCTCGTAGGCGTGGCCGATATGCGGCTTGCCGTTCGGATAGGAAATGGCGGTCGTGATGTAGAAGCGGTTCGTATCGGTCATGGGAGCGTATCTGTCTTCGGTTGTGCAATGCCGCAAGGTATTAGACCATGCGGGCGCAGAGGGGAACAGCAAGTTTCCGCTTTGATCTAGCGCGACGCCCGGAGGTCGTCGAGCATGGTGATGATCGTCTGCTTGCGGTCGAGGTTGTAGCCCTGGGCGATGGCGATGCGCTCACCGAGCTGCGAGGAAAGGTGCGCGAGGCGGTCGGCGCGGGCGATGTCGCCGGAAAGGGCGGCGGCGCGGGCGGCGGCGGTGACGAAATCGGTGGCGTGCTGGCAGAAGAACGAGAAGACGGTGTCGCTGTCCCTGGCGGAAAGCACGTCGGCGAGCTTGTGCACGTCGCGCCGTGGCGGTTCGGCCGGAGCGTCGACGATGGCTCGGAAGGCTTCGACGATATCGAAGCCGCCGTAGTTCGTGAGCTTCAGCGCCTCGGAGACGCTGCCATGGGCGGCGGAGAGAACCTCCCCTGCCCGCGCGCCCGACGGCGCGGCGCCGAGGCTGTCGAGGGCGCTGGCAAGGTCGCTTTCCGACAGCGGCGAGAGCGCGAGCGGCAGGCAGCGTGAGCGGATGGTCGGCAAGAGTTTTCCCGGTGCATGGGTCAGCACCAGGAAGAGCGAGCGCTTCGGCGGCTCTTCGAGGATCTTCAGGATGGCATTGGCGGCATTGCGGTTGAGGTCGTCCGCCGGATCGATGATGACGATGCGCCAGTTGCCCGTGCCGGAGGTCTGGGCGAGGAATTTCCCGGCCTTGCGCACCTCGTCCACCGTGATGGCCGATTTCACCTTGCCGGTCTTCTCGTCCACCGGCCGTGTCAGATGCAGCAGATTGTGGGAGGCGCCGGCGGCGAGCTGACGGGTGATGGGCGACGCGGGCGACGGATCGGCGATCGTCTCCGGCGCCTGCGCCGGCTCCGGGTGGTGCAGAACGTGATTGGCAAAGTGGAAGGCAAGCGTCGCCTTGCCGATGCCTTCCGGCCCCTCGATCAGGATAGCGTGATGGCCCTTGCCGGAGCGGTAGGAGCGCGCCAGAAATTGCTCCGCCTCGGCATGACCGTAGAGCTTCGTCTGCTCGGCCGGGTGCACGGCGCCGTCGAGAATGCCGGGACGCTCCTCGCTCACGATACGGGCTCCGGATCCGGCTGGCCGTGGGCGTTGATCGGCAGCAGCGGTTCGATGATGGCGAGCACCTCGGCGGCGATCTGCTCCTGCGTCCTAGTGGCGTCGATCACCCGGCAGCGCAGCGGCTCGCGCTCGGCGATATCGAGGAAGGCCTCGCGGCGCTTCTCGTGCGTTTCCAGCTCTTCCTTCTCGAAGCGGTCGGGCTGTTCGTCCGGCCCGGCGGCACGCTTGCGGGCGCGCTCGAGGCCGACGGCGGCGGGAAGGTCGAAGATGACGGTACAGTCGGGCACGACGCCGTTGATCGCCACGCGCTCCAGCGCCTCGACGAAGGGCTGTTCCAGATTGCCGGTGATGCCCTGATAGACGCGGGAAGAATCCATGAAACGGTCGCACAGCACGACCGTGCCGGCGGACAGCGCCGGGCGGATGACCTCTTCGACATGGTCGCTGCGCGCGGCGGCGAAGAGGATCGCCTCCATGCGGATGCCGTAAGGCTCGGCCGCGCCGGAGAGAAGAACGTGGCGCACCGCCTCCGCACCCTTGGAGCCGCCCGGTTCGCGCGTCATCAGCACGGTCAGGCCACGCTCACGCAATGCGTTTGCCAGAAGCCGGATCTGTGTCGACTTTCCAGCGCCTTCGCCGCCTTCGAACGTGACAAACAAACCGGGTGCGGCAGACAAATCCTACTTCCGTTCCAGTGGGCGCCAGGGTCGCCCTTTGACAAAATCCGATGGGCCGGAGCCGAGTCGGACCACTACTAACCCATGTTTCCGGCAGACGAAACGCTTTTCAGCCCGCCCCACCCCGTCAAATCCAGAAGAAGAAGAGTTCGATCAGCGCATCGAGCGCGCGGGCGCGCAGCGTGCCGACATTCACCGTCCCGGCCGTCTTGACCGGCACCTCGCGCAGAAGCTGCTTGTCGTTCCAGATCTTCAGCGTGCCGACGGTCTTTCCCGGCTCCACCGGCGCGCGCACCGGCCAAGTATAGACGACGCGGGCGACGAGCCGCTGCGAATTGTCCTTCGGCAGGAACACATCCACCTGCTCGCCCGCGACCAGCGGCACGACGGAGCGATCGCCGCCATAGACGCTGGCATCGGCAATCGTCTCGCCCTCCTTGAAGAGCGTGCGCCGCTCGAAGGAGGAAAGCGCCCATTCGATGATACGCCGGGATTCCTCGATGCGCGCCTTCTCGCTCTCCATGCCGCCCATGGCGAGCAGCAGGTCCTTGCCATCCCGGTTCACCGCCGCGACGATGGAATAGCCGCCCTCCTCCGAAAAGCCGGTGACGAAGCCCGTCACGCCGATATTGAGCGCCAGCAACGGATTGCGGTTGCGCTGCTTTATCTTGTTCCACTCGAATTCGGGTTCGAGATAGTAGCGCATGGAGCCCGGATACGTTGTCTGGAGGTGTCGGGCGAGCGTCACCATCTCGCGCATCGTCACCTTGTTGGCCGGGTTCGGCAAGCCGGTGGCATTGGCGAAGGTGGATTTTTGCAGGCCCAGCGCCCTCGCCTCCGCCGTCATGCGCTCGGCAAAGGCGGTCTCCGACCCGGCAATGCCTTCGGCGAGGATGATGCAGGCGTCGTTGGCGAACTGCACCGTGATGCCGCGGATCAGGTCTTCGACGCGCACGCTCGATTTCAGCGCGGCAAACATGGTGGAGGTGCGCGAGGGCGCGCCGCCGGTCCGCCAGGCATGTTCCGTGACGGGGTATTGCGTTTCGAGCGTCGTTTCCCCACCGGCGATCGCCTTGAGCACCGTCGCCACGGTCATCAGCTTGGCAAGCGAGGCAGCGGGAACAGCGTCGTCTTCCGCCCGGGCGAACAGCACCGTGCCGGTTTCCGCCTCGATCAGGTAGACCTGCTTCGCCTTGACGTCGAAACCGGCCTGCGGCGCCGCCGACTGGCCATGCGCGGCGGTGAAAAAACACAGGAAAAGGACGAGGCAGGCGAATAGGCGGCGATGCATGGCGACTCCGGATGCATCACCCTCCCACAGCCGCGCGCATTGCGCAAACGGCTTTGGGCATGCGGCCGTAAAGCCCGTTCATCAGCCCGCGTTGTCGGCGAGCGCGGAAAGCCGCGTCAGCGTGCCGTCGATCGTCAGGATAGCGTCGAAGGCGCCGGCTGCATCACGCACGCGCTCGTCGGCATAGGCTGCCGCATAGCTCGGGTCGGCGGAAAGCTGCGGAACGAAGTTCGGCCGTTCGATCGGCAGCGGGCCGATTTCGGGCAGCAGGGCAAACTGTTCCATCGCCTGGAACGCTTCGCTTGCCGGGGTTGTCTTGGCAAGCGCCGTCATCGTGCTTTCGGCGGGAACGGTCAAGGTGCCCTCGCCTGCGCCGACGCCCGGCAAGGTGCTGTTGTCTGCCGAAGCGACCATGACGCCCGTCGCGATCTGGCCGCCCGGATCGACCGCCGGAACGCGCGAGCCCTTGGTCACGTAGGACGCCATGAGATAGGGCATGTCGTTGCCCTCGAGCGGCGCCTTACCGACATATTGCACGCGTACCTTGGCCGTGCCGGTGCGCTTCATGTCGAGCAGATCGGCGGTCTTGGACGAAACGTCGATCACGCGGCCCTCATGGAACGGGCCGCGATCGTTGACGCGCACCACGACGGAGGTGCCGTTTTCCATGTTGGTGACCCGCGCATAGCTCGGCAGCGGGAATGTGGGATGTGCGGCAGACAGGTGGTATTTGTCGTAGACCTCGCCGTTCGCCGTCTTGCGGCCATGGAAGGCCGAACCGTACCAGGATGCGAGGCCCGTCCTGCTGTAGCCCGGCTCTTCCTTCGGCTTATACCACTTGCCGCGGACCTGATAGGCCTTGCCGAGCTGGTAGCGCCCGCCACCCTTCGGCACCGCCTGCCCCTCCTCCACGACGCGCGGGCTTGCCTTCACGCCATATTCGGATTCGGAGAAGAACTCCTTGCTGCGGACCTTTTTCTTGGGGGCGGGCGTCGTCGTCGCACAGGCGGCAAGGCCTGCGCAGACCAGAGGAATTGCGATGAGCCGAAGGCCCTTGCCGAGCCGGCTCGCGTTCTTCTCGAAGTTTTTATGTCCCACGCCGCTATTGTCCCCGACGATGCGCCAGCCAACTGCCTTGCCCCTGCAAGTTAGCCGTCAATGTCACTCAGTAAATAACAGTACGTTAATCATGCCAATAAGATGGCAAAATTGCGAATGAATGGGAGCCCGAGGGCAAGGATCAATGATTTATGGTTTCCACATGGTTAAAGGCGCCCGCCGAATACGCGGCGAGCGCTTGTTTCTACCATCTCTTCGGCGTCAGGACGCCTCTACTTGCAGAACGTCGAAAAGCTGGTTGGGATCACGCACGCCGTGTCGATAGAGCGTAATGATCGAGCGGGCGAGCGAACGGGCCCGCGCCTCGTCGAGGCCGAGATCGTTCGATGCCGTCAATCGCGTGAACACGCCTTTCAGAACCGTAAGGTCCTGGGGCTCAAACATGCCGATATGCGTGGGGTCTCGAAGCACGTCCATTGCGTCCTCCCCTTTTTTTCGCATCCAGCCGGCAACATTGCTTTCGGTTGCGCAAAAACCTTAAGACGACAATGCGTCAGCAACAAGTCGGGAAAAGTTGTAGCCGCTCGCGCGCCGATCGCCGCAAGGTGGCACGAAGCGAGACAACACTGCGCGGTTCGCGCTGCCTCCCTACGGCGTCGATTGCGCATCGAAGCCCGTCCTTGCCTCGAATCCATCGCATTGCGCCCTAGAATTCGAACCATGGACAAATCAGGCCTTCTCTTCGTCATCCTCCTCGGCACCCTCGCCGCCCTCATCGTCAGCGTGCTTCTCATAGAAGCCGAGCCGCCCCCCGCCCAACCGGACGACGGATCCACGATCCAGCCCCAGGTGACGGATAGCGCTCGCTAGCATCACGGGACCATCGGGAACGACCTCGATCTGACGCGCCGACGCATGGAATGCGGAACGGCGGGAATGACGCATGTTGAACGTTCAAAGGCATGAAAATCGGTTGCTCGTCGCACGCTCGTCATATAGCGGGACAGACTGGGCAAGCGGATATCGTGAGAATGGCACTAGACCTCAATCCGGAACACAACGACACGTCACTAATACTCGATCTTCTGCGCAGCCTTGCCGCATTTGCCGTGCTGATCGGGCATGCCACTTCGTTTTTCGGCGTGGCACTGTTCCTTCAGCCGCCGGCGTTTCCGTATATCCAGAACCTCGCGGTTATCGGCTTCTTCGTTCTATCCGGATTCCTGATCGCCTTCGTTCTGGACCGCTCGCAGGACAAAGGCGTCGCATCGTTCCTGATCGACAGGTTCGCACGAATCTACAGCTCATTTTTCCCAGCGATGCTGCTCATCGGAATTATCGGCTGGGGACTTCAGAAAGCCGGAAGACTTGAGGATCCATTCACGTTCGCCAACTGGCTGCAACACGTGCTGATGCTGAACGCGTTTGGCACTACATGGTGTGAAATCGCCTGCGTGCCGAGCATGCAGACCGCCTCGCATCTCTGGTCCCTCGCGGTCGAATTCCATATCTACCTTTTTGCGGGGTTTCTGTTCTTCGGCCTGAGGCAACAGTCGGCTGTCCTGATCCTCGGCGCCATCCTCGTCTCGTGGGTGCCGTACATCTATCTCGGCATCGCGTTCGAGATCCGGCCGGGCAACCAGATATCGTATATGTGGCTCTTGGGTTTCGTCGCCTACTACTTGGTGTCCAGAGTCAGAATCCCGCCGGCAACCGCGATCGCGATGGTCGCCATCGGCTTGTATCTCCTGCGAAAATCGATCGAACCGGAAGCCGAGTACAATCTGCCGGCCTATATTTGGGTCGCCGTCGCGTTCGCTGGAATATGCGCTTTCACGCAGTCGACGGCTTTTACGGCGGATCGCAGGCAGCTCAGGTCGTTCATCCGCTACGTCGCCGACTTCAGCTTCTCGCTTTATCTGGTTCACCACCCGATTCAGGAGGCGCTGTTCAGGCTCTGGCCCGATAGCGCCTGGTATGGCGCCACGGCCGCCATCCTCATTCCGATCCCGGTTGCGATCGCAATAGCTCACATCGGCGAACGGCGTCACAAGCAGCTTGCGACCAGACTGAAATCTGCCTTGAGTTTCAGGACCGGCACCGTGTAACGGCTACTCCTCGCCCCGGTGCCACTATGCGAACCTTCGAGCACGATAAGAACGCAATGGCGGAAGAGGTGACCGTAAATCTATTCGCGGTTAATGTTTGATTTCAGAGAACTATTTTATACCTCGTCAATAAAAATACCCGCTTAAATACCCGCCTTCTTCCGGTGTAATTGCGCGGGACGCTCAATTGCCTCCCGCGCAAACAGCGCCATATCTCAAAATGCTTGCTGCGATGCAGGCCGGGAGCCGCAAAGCGTTCCGCACGTCCTGCCGAGCGGCTTCCGTTATGATCGTTTCGGGAGATGGAATGATGGAACTGACGCCGGAGGTCGAAGAAGCCCTAGACCGCTTTGCCTTGGAACAGGACATCACGCGCGAGGAAGCGCTTGCGGTGATCGCCCGAGACTGGTTGATCGGGCAAGGGTATCTCCTCACCGAGGGCGACCAACAGGAAGAGCAACCGGCTGAAAACTAAGCCGGTCGCGGGATGTGCGCAATTTTGCGCAGATGCCGCCAATAGACGCTGCGGAGTAGAACGCACGGCTAACTTTTTTACTCAGGGTACATTCCCCGTGCCGATACTAAGTCAAAGATAGCCTCGCCCCTTGTTTACCTTGGGCTCCCACGGCCGTTCTGAATTCACCATGGCCTCCGGCATCAAACGCACGGTAACTTCCCCGATGGTAAGTTCTGCGACGAAACCTGCCTTTGCTGCGCCTCTGCAGATGGCGGCGACTTGGACCTGCGTAATGAGGAGAGGTCTGGTCAATATCGTATTTTCATGTGAGCGTTTCCTAATTGGTGGCATAACGTTCCAAGAAGCGAAACCCGGGCGGGGGGGCCTGCCGATTTTGGAGGATAATCATGGCACAGATGGTCGGCAAATGGTCGGCAGATGAAGTTCGCGCAGCCTCGGATATTGCCATCGAAAAAGGCGTTTCTGTGTACCTACGCTCGGATGGCTCAATTCAGATCGACGTCCATCAACAGCCATTCGTTGCGCCCACAGAAGACCTGGAAGCTACCAGTGTTGAAGCGCCACCAGTCTTTTCCCCCACGACCCTCGCGAAACGCTGGCACTGCTCCGAGCAACACGTGCGAAATCTCATCAAGGCTGGGCTACTGGCGCATTTTAGGCTGGACGGAAAATTAGTTCGGATTCTCCTCAACGAAGTCGAGCGCGTAGAGAAGGAGGGAACGGGCGCGCCTGAAGCCAACAGACTCCGAGCCACCAAAACGACACATCGCTTGAGTGAGTTTTGACTTATATCCGCCCTCATTTCGCGCCCGACGATCATTGCATGGCAATCTCCCTATAAGCATCAGGGGCACGTAGCCAGTGACGCGCATTCGAGCATACATTTTAGGCAAAGATGCCGAGTTGGAGTTCTGGTGGGATCAACCCTTTGAGGTCATGGGCGCATGTCCCAATGTTGGAGACACCTTATGCTCCCCGCTTCACCGTCCACCTGTTTTTCACTCCGTACTCCGTCGCTATTTTCTTAATCCGGGCGGCTGGGTCCTGATACTTCGTGACATCGAGACTTCTCCGCAAATGCTGAACGTTCTCAAAACGTGGAACGACGACACAGACTTTTGGGACAAAGTGGATGAAGAGGAAGAGCAGCGATTAGTTGCTGAACTTCAATGGCGCCTGACGAAGCCGGCCAAAGAGGGCTCAGCGAAACGTGGGCGCAAGGCGCTGGGGAAACAAAGTAGGCCAAAGGGAAAAGCATAGGCGTCTGGATAGCGGTTGACTCTTTCCGCCACCAGAACATATTGAGAACACACCGGCGATGCGGCCGCTAATCTGATCCCGAAGATATGATGCCTTGCTATGGCATAGACACAGGAGAACGACGACGTGCGCCCGCTCGACAAACAAGTTGATGACCGAAACGAGATTGATGACGCATTGGCTTGGCACGATGGTAACGCCCGCGCCGCTATCGCCACACTGCTTGCCGATTGCGCCTACCTGCGTTGGCAGCTTGAGCTAGCCGGCCGGGCTTACAGTCGCGGCTTCGTCCGAGGTTGGCGGCCACAGACGGATCGGGAGTGAATCACGATGCCAAACCCACATGGCGCCGCAAATACCACTGGGTCCTGACTTGGCCGGGCGAAGAGAAGGAAGACTGGTCAGCCTACCACGACGGGCTTTGCATCGGTCGGGTGTCGCGAGATCGAACCAGTCTTAAGCGCGGCATGTTCCTGTGGAGCGGAAATTGCTCGGCGTGGGGAAAGTTTCAGCGGCCTATGCCGCACTCGGGAAGGTGCGTGGAGGCTTGGGAAGCCGCAAAGGCGGTCGAAGACTGGTATGATGAAGGACTTGCCAGGAGCGGCGAGAGACCAGAATCCGTCGCGCGCAAGATAGGGCCACTCGACGCGAACGGACTACCCGTGTGGCTCGAAAGGTGGGCCGATGGAAGCGAACAACTATTATTCGAGAGACGAAGAACAGGCCGAAGCCATTGAGCACATGGCCGAAGCTATGCGGATCCTCAATTGGGCAATCCGGCGCGCTCACGTAGCCGGCCTTATGGTCGACGTAAAACTGTTGCGGATGCGCTCACGCGGTCGATGGGTGCCACAGATAGACATAAGTGACAGACTGGCTCCGTAGCTCCCGCGGGCCTTGTCGGGTTCGATGCGCCGCCCTATCCTCCAAAGCAATGGAGGATCACATGACACAGCGCATACCCTCTCCTCGAAAGCCTCTCGGCGACGCCGATATGCAGATCGACTGCGAATTCGTCATCGAGGGGCCGGTCCGCACGCTCATCGACGAGATAATTCAGGCGGGTTGGCCGCCGGCAGTTGCTTTCGCCGCGGTCAGAAATATTGCCGATCAGCAAGAGCTTTGCTACCGGGAAGATCCTGACCCGGCCGACGATCCGGCCTGAGTTGTAGCGACGATGTGCGGACGCTTCACCAAGCGTCAATTATACTGCCGGGTTTCATGTGCGCCCAGAGAAATGGGATGGGTCCATCGCGCTAGACACACCGGATCGCGGGTCGAAGTTCGGAGCTTTCTGCAAGAGTTGATAGCGATCAGCATAACGCTTGTTCCGAATTTTACACGCTTCATGTACGTTCTGTCTCATTGTGAGGCTTGCCTAAAGTGGGGTCTGCATGAAGATCTTCCTCGTCGCTTTGAGTTTTGTAGTTGCTCTTTGTGTAAGTTTCGCGCCCGCACCCGCGAATGCGCGTAGGTTAGCGCTTGTGGTGGGTAGCAGCGACTATTCCAAAGTAGGACAGTTGCCCAACGCGTCAAAGGATGCGACAGACTTTGCTTCATTTTTGCAGCAGAACGGCTTCGATGCGAAGCTGGTTCTGAACGCGGACCGCAGAAAGTTGGCAGAAGAACTCAGTCGTTTTGCAAAGGAACTTGGCAGAACCGATACAGCGCTCTTCTATTTTGCAGGCCACGGAATGCAGTTCAAAGGTGAAAACTACCTGCTGGGTGTTGACGCCACGCTGGGCTCAGAACTCGATATCCCTGCAGAAACTGTGCCTCTTGCCAGCATCATAAGTGCGATTGAAAGCCGGGCGAAGACTACATTGGTTTTCCTCGATGCTTGTCGAAACAATCCACTCGCCGAAGCCCTGAATAGAAACACCGACGGAACATTCAGGAGCGTATCCTCGCGTGGCTTGGCGCCAATCGCTGCCTCGAGCGCGGGGACAATGGTGGCGTTCGCGGCATCTCCCGGCCAAGTCGCATCGGACGGAGATGGACAAAACTCGCCGTTCACCCGCGCTCTCATCGATCATTTAGGCGCCCCGGGATTGGAAATCGGCACCAGTTTCAAGAGAGTAATAAAGCAGGTGAGGTTAGCGACAGATAGCCGCCAATCTCCTCAGTTGCTGAGCTCACTTGAGGAGGAGTTCTATCTGTCGAGCAGCGCCTTGCCAGACGATGCGTTTTCGCCCGTCACCTCGACCGTTGTTGAAGAGTCCGCTGAAAATGAGATTGAAGAAGAGAAGGTGGCCGTCGCCCTTCAGAAGGAGTTGCGAAGAGCGGGCTGTTATCGCGGTGCTATCGACGGAAATTGGGGCGCAGCATCACAAGCCGCCCTTTCGAGATTTGCGCGCGCAACACGGAAACGACTGGACGCGCCTACGGTCGCTGCGTTGAAAATAGCACGAAATGCCGCCGTTGGCGTTTGCAAGGAGTGCAATAAATCTCAGGTTCGGGCGGGGGGCCGATGCAAGCCGAAGCCGGTCGTCGGGCAGCCAGGTATGTGCTACTATTTGAGCCCAATAAGTGGCCGCCTGCAAATCGACGTTTGCTCGCGCCGAAGCTAGAGGGGACGCGAAGGCTGTCCACGATTGGTACGATGATTGGCTCGCTCGGGGCCACGGCCGGCGAGTGTCGAAAACGAAATCCGCTGGCTCGCTCACCTCAGCCCGCGCGGCTGGCGCTGATAACCGACTCGGCGTAGACCAAATTCATGTCCGATGAGATCAACAGCAAGCAGCCGACCGCAGCCGGCGTTACAGAGCACCTTTGCGAGCATCCTGGCTGCGCCAAATGGGGTGGCCTCGGATATACGTCCGGCAGGGCTGCGACGACGCAGTGGTGGTGCGAACGGCACTACCCTTATTGGCCGGCCGAAATCAGAGCGAAATACGCGGCCTTGCCGGTCTGACGCGCCGGCTCTGTCTTCCTCGGTACGAAGATGGACCGGGCCGTGCGGAACAAATTCCTTCGTCGGTCGTTTCGTAGGCGCCACTTTTTGACAGCGACTAGCCCCGCCCCGCGCGGGGCTTTTTTCTTTCTTGGCCCAATATATTCGCGCCCTATCTGGAGAAAGGAGTGAGGCAGCGTGCCAGGCGCGGGATGTCAGGAGTTCGATCCGATGGAAAAAGAGCGAAAGCGAGCACCGACGGGTTCGCTTTGGGGTAATTTCGACGAGAGCGCGCGTGTCGCTCGCCAGCTAGGTGAAGAGGCGCGGAAAGCCCGAGAAGCGAAGACGAACAGGCTACGAGCACTGCGATTGGAGCGCGACGCGAAGGCTCCAGAATATTCTAAGGAGCACAATGAAACGTCAGGTTCGTTCCGGGTTTGAACTCCAACCTCGTTCCCGACAATAAGCTTCCGCGGCAGCGACCGCACTTCGCTGGTTTGCAAACGGCCCGGCCAGGTATTCGGACTTGCCGCGAAACTCGACGAAGACGCCCTTCTTCAGGACGTCATAGATGATCTGCATTCCATTTTCATATTGCATGACCGTGTCCTCCGACCTGCATATACGGTCAGTGACCGCCAACAGACCACTGCTAGCGTCGGTTAACCCAAACGATTCAGGTTAATCAGCACCGTCTCGGCGCGGTTGGGAATGGATACCTCCCGCCATTGTTCCTTGCGGCGCTGCTCAAACTGCCTACAATCCGCTCAGCAATGACGGGGGCGACAGAAATGACATCATTTGGGGTCGGACGCGGTGTCTATCAGCCCGAAGAACTCGCAGAAATGCAGAGGGTCTTCGAGGAAATAACTTCGGAGCTTTGGTTCGATCGACGCCCTGAAGCACGCAAATCGTTTGCCAAGTACCTGCTCGAAAACTACCCCGATGGATCATACGATCCGATCATCCACCGTGCCGTCATCGAGGACGTCGCGCGGAAGTATTTTTCCGGTCTACCCGGCCGAGATTGACTGCCGAAAACCGCTCTGCGAAGAGACGACGCCCGCGAGGGTTGATGGCGGCCTCCACAGCGAGCCGCCCCCCGCTATTGTGCCGGTTGTGTATCACGATATTCTGGCTTGAGGTGACGACATGCCAAAGAAGCCGAAGCTTCCGCATACCGAAACGAGATACGGTCACCGCGACGACGGCACCATCACGAGATCACATGGGCAGGTCACGTTCAGATCCGAACAGCCAACAAGTCGATTGAAGGCACAAGCCGTGCGGGAATTTTTTCGCATTAGCTCTACGTAATGTTGACTCAAGCGAAGATATCTGGTTGCCTATACTCGCTCATGTGAGAGGGTGAAGCAATGACACATGCTTCTTCGGGGATGAGCGTCAAGCTCATTTTGCGCACTGGATTACTGGCAGTAATATTTCTGGGACAACATCTTGTAGCGGCTTCCGCGCAGGAGCGTTCTGTAACACTCGTTGGACAAGGCGGCGTTCGCGTTAAAGTGACGCAAGACACTCCCGTTTTGCCGACCGAAATAGATGCTAAATCAATCAGAGTTTTTATAAATGGAGGACCGGTTTCTCTTTGTGAGAATCCGTCCTATGGACGAATATGCATGATCATTCGCAACGACAGAATTGCTTGCGATCTCGACAATTGCTTCACTGGCGCGGGAGATTGGCGAAACAGAATTAGATCAGTGAAATTCCTTTGAGCATTCTTTCAAATTGACCGCAAAAATAGGGGAACGTCATGATGAAATTGCTTGCATTGACATTCTCGGCTTCTCTCCTGGTCGCGAGCGCTGCCTACGCGCAGGAAGACAAGCAGATATCTCCTCTTTTGGATGATAAGGAGCCGCAGCAGGTAGAAAAAGGCGGCAAGATAGACGCACTAACCACGAATTGCTACACGAATGTGCGCGGATGCGAAGGCTTTACCAAGTATGGGCCGTTCAGTTACGCAGTCGGATGCACTGTTTGGTATAACGATGGCGCAAACGGCCACTCGAATTTCACTCTCGGCGCCAATCAATCCACCGAAGTTCGCGTGAGGTACAACGACACAGGGGCGTGTGTCGGCGCTCAGTACGCTCCACCGAGGTATGAAAACGGCAGGTATTACCTGTACGTCCACAACTAGGCTTCTTCTTTTTTTCTACGTCGACTTGAAAGGCCTGCTTTGCGCGGGCCTCTCATACGTGCAAAACATCGCCCTGAACACGACTGGCCGCGCGCGTGCATTACTCGGTGACGCTGGAACCGGCGTCGAAAAAAACTAGTGACGACGATGCAGGTTACCATGCGCCTCGAAACTCGAACGCCCGCCGATTCCAGTGAAGTCGCTAAGCGGCTCGAAAAGATGGCGCTTGCACTTGAGCCTCTACTTGAAAGTCGAGACGTGGCTTTTCTGGCGGGGTCAAATGCCTCGCCGCGGGCGTTCTCATTCTAGCGCCGATCAATCCCTTCCCGTTGCCCGGCCTCGATGCGTTGGAGGATCTCGCGCACAACCTTGATGTCACCCGCCTGCTGGCTGACGAGGCTCTGCAGCTCTTTGATCGCAGTCGCGGTGGTCGTTGTCGATTGCTCCACCACCGTCACGCGGTAGCTGAGCTGGTCGATCTTGCGGACCTCGCTTTCGATAGAGCGAAAACGCTCCTCCGCCCTGCCCTCCCCGGCCTTCACTTCGGCTAGGCGCTCCTTGTGGTACTGTTCGTGCCCACCGCGCCAATTCTGAAGCTCCTCGATGTCCCGGCTCTTGTCGACCCAAATCGTGACGCCGCCGACACACATGCCGATCAGCGTGACGAGCTGGATGACCGTATTCAAGTTCCATTCCATCGTTCTCGCACGGGTGATGCCCATGGTTCTCTCCTCGGTCATCCGCTCCTCGTCCCTGTCAGGCAGCGTTCTTGGGTGCGAAATAGGTCAGCAGGGTCGGCAGCGCCGTCGTGATGGCTGCCATCAGCACGTAGGCGTACCAGGGCGAGCCCTCGGGCAGGAAGACGGCGCCCGAGACGCCGCCGCCGATGGCGCCGCCAGCAGCAGCCGCGATTGCTTTCGATACCTTGTTCATGGTCGTGTCCTTTCGTGAGTTGAGGGGATCAGGAGGCCTGCTTGAGCGCCGCGGCGACGACGGCCGAGGCGGCGATCACGCGCACGAGCGCATCGGTCGCCGTCGCGCTGGCCCGGTCTTCGCAGACGATGGCGACGCCGGCATAGGCGGCTTCAACCTTGCCGACGGTGCGCTCGCCCACGGCGTCGGCCGCAGCAGCGGCCGTGAAGGCGACGTAAGCGGTATCGAGCGCGGCGCAGGCCTTCGGCAGGCTCTTGCTGACCGCGTCGTCAAGCTTGGTAGTCTGGCAAGCGGACAGCGCGACCCATGCCGCGACGATGAGTGCGACGGATTTCATGGCTGGTTTTCCTTCTGATGGGGTTAGACGAGAGCGCCGAGCGGGTCCCTGCGCACGTCAAACGACGGGCAGGCCTTGGCGGCATACTGGTTGTGGCCGGTCACCTTTTTGATGGCTGGATATTTGGCGATCAGCGCCTTAGCGAGATCCAGCAGCGCTGCCTTCTGCGCCGCCGTGCGCGTGTCCTTGGGCGTCTTCCCGTCTGCGGCCACGCCGCCGACATAGACGATGCCGAGAGTACCGGAGTTGTGGCCGGCGACGTGAGAGCCGACCTTAGCCTCCGGCCGTCCCGCCTCGATCACGCCGTCGGGATGAACGACATAGTGATAACCGATATCGTTCCAGCCGCGTTCGAGGTGCCACTTGCGGATTGTCTCGAGCGAATAGTCCCGCCGTTCCGGGGTGGCCGTGCAATGCACGATGATCTCGACGATCTTCCGTGTCGCCTTCGCCTGCTTTTCAATAACAGCGGCAGCAGACGTTGAAGCGGCGGCCGACCGCGTCTCTGTCTCGAACAGCAAGGTGTGGGTCACCGGGCCGACCTTGCCATCCGCTGTCACGCCTTTGTCACGCTGGAAGGCTTTCACCGCCTCCCGCGTCTTCGGCCCGTCGATGCCGTCGGCCGTCCCGGGTTTATAGCCGAGCGCAATCAAGCGCTCTTGGATAACCAAGATCGTTGTCATGGTAATTTCCTTTTTTCTAAGATGCGAAGCGCCTGTGGCTTTCGCGCCATAGCGAAGGCCCACCAGACGTTGTATGGCGATGGGCTGGGGACGGAGAACTTCACATGCGCGAAGTCAGCAGATGGCAGATTGTCGGTTATGTCGTCGGGGCGGCAATCGTCGCGCTATGGGTCATTCTTCCGCCGCCCGTTTGAGGTCGAGCTACGGCCAATAGATATCGGCCGTGATGTCGTCGGGGATCGTCTCGCGATCCTTGAGGGCCCGGGCCGCGAAAATCATCGCCTGCTTGTGTGCCATGGCCGCCTGACCGAAGTTGAACATCGTCTGCGCATCCATCGGCACGAGGCCGTTGTCCTCGGCGATCCAGCAAAAATCGGTATCGCCGCCATGCCAGCGCAGGTCGCCTTCAGCCGCGCCGGCCGAGATCGCCGCAAGCGCGGCCGTCGAAGCGCCGGCAATATTTTCGCGGTCGCCCGGCCGGGACTGGAAGTGCGTGCCGACGAAGACGAACCCGGCGTCAATGCGACGATCTCGCTCGGTGTCAATGGCGCGCTCCAGCTCGGCGCGCGCGGCAGTGGCCTTGTGCTCGGCCGTGATGATCGTTGCGGGATCAGGCGTCCACATCGTCGTTCTCCTCCCCATGTGGTGGTTCAATAAACTCTTCTTCCGGCGGCGGCGCGTCCTCCGGCAGCACAATCACACCATCCGGAGGGTCGACGATCGGCGACGGGAAAGCCACAGCCGGCGATGGATTTTCCGAGGCGTAAGGAAGGATCATCGTGAGGGAGAGATCGCCGTTGACGCGCCGGACAGGGCCGGTGAAGTAGCCCCCCGGAATAGCCTCAACCGTGGCCTCCTCCAGCTCTGCACCTTCCGGCAAAGATGAGAAATCGAAAGACGCCCCGTTGATCTCCAGGAGGTCGCCCACCTTGGTGACGGCAATTGGCGCTGCCCCGAAGGACGGAGAAAGATTGATGATCATTAGAACCACCTCCCTGTTGAAACGACAGCCACCCCGTAGTCTGTAGCGGGCGAAGAGTTCGGTCTGGCGAGATAGAAACTCGTCGCGCCCCCCTGGTAGATCAGCGCCGAAAAGCCATTACCGGCCGCGTTGAAATTATGGACAGGCGTGCCGACGAACGAGGCGGCAGTAACCCCGACGGAATAGGCGCCCGAGATAAAGAGCGTCCCCGATGCCTGATTGATCGGGCCGAGGTTGTTGATGGTCTTCCAGCAAATTTGCGTCCCGTCCGCGAACCTGACGAATTCGCCATTGGCGTTGCTGCCGCGCTGGACAATGGCGGCACTGCTCTCGTCCTGCGAAACCGTACCAACAGCCGTCCTCCGCCAAAGCGTCGGCCGCCAAGCCTGCCAAACGCTGTTGATCTGGAACCTGTAGAAGGCAAGCGTTCCGGTGGAATCCCATAGCTCCTGCCGGATAAACCCCGCCGAGTTATGGCGCATGACCTGCCCCATGTAGGATTGGCCGCCAGGGGCGTTCTCCGTCCCGGCGCGGCCGGTATACCAACCCGGCTCTGTCGCCGTATCCCAACCACCCGGTACGGCATCCAGAACCCTGGTGGAGTTAATCAGGCGCGTCGGCAAGCGCGCGTCCGGGATTATCCCCTTGATGAGATTTGCGGCGCTGTCCGCGCCGAGCGTAGCGAGCGCGGCGGCGAAATCGGCGTCATCGAGCACCGTTTTCATGAAGTCGCTGACCGTGAACCACTCCATGGTCGTGCCGCTGAGGCCGCGCGGCACCTTTCCCGCCCCGAGCGTGCCGGCAAGCGCCGCGAGCGCGCCGAGGGATGCGCTGTCCAGCCGGGAAATATAGGTCGCCAGCGCCTGCGCATTGACCGAGAGCTGTTGCAGATAGGCGGTATCGCGGACGATGGCATAGCTGTAGGTACCCGTGGCACCCTTCCAGGCGACGTCCACCGTGATGCTGGTATTGCTGTTGACCGTCTTGATCGGCAGGGCATTGCCCGAGGCGTCGGGGTAGATGACGCCCCCGGCGATAAGGGCGGTCTGCCAGCCCGTGCCGATGCCGGTCACGGCCTTGGACCCGTTCGTGAGAGTGATGGTCCCCGTGGTATAGGCGAGGGTCATTGTTCAATCCTGCGATGATGTTGGGATGAGTTCAGCGCTTGAGCGCGATTGCTCGGATGATCGCGAACGGATGCGTAAAGCTACCGGCCGAAAATGATCTTGCTTGCAGATAGTACAGGCTCGAAAGGAGCGCCGACTTGTCTGATACGTCTTGGGCAAGGCAACACCAGTTGTTCGCTGTTGCCGGGAAGCTGTAGGTGAACATCACGTACCCAGTGCTGGCGTTGACAACCCTATATTCCACCGCCACGCCGGGCGTTAAAACTGCCCAATCAATTGTGACCTTCGGATTGCCGGCACCATGAACGAGATCAACTGCAGCGATCGTCGTGAAAGAGCTGCCGAAGGTGACGCTATAGCCATCCCCCGCCGCCATAGCCGTCGCCGCTTCCGGCGCGATGTTGTGCGTGCCGACGATCAGATTTTCAATCTGCGCCTGCTCGATCTGTGCATTGATCAGCTTCAGTATGCCGCCGACGAACGCGAGCGGCTTGGCGGAAGTCATTCCATCGGAAACAATGAACTGATCGGCGATAATCGCCACCCGGCTCTTCTGGACGCCGCCTTCGGTGTAAAGCTCCAGATAGAGCCCGCTCTCCTTGAACGTCGCACCCGTGCCCGCGCGCAGCATGATCGCAAAGCGAGCATCAACCCCAGCCTGACTGGCGGCCGCCTGCAAGGTCATGAGACCCTGCGCGAAACGCCCGTTAAGGTCGGCGGACACGCCGGTAACCGAGGACGAAAGAGCGCTGTCCGCATTCGCGCGCGTGGTCTCCTCCGTAACGAGCCGAGCGAGGTTCGTCCCGACTTGCGACGTCAGGTCCGAAACGCTTGTCGTCAGAGCGCTGTCACCGTTGGCGCGCGCCGTCTCCTCCGTGATCAGGCGGGCAAGGTTGGTGCCGACTTGCCCCGATAGGTCACTGACGCTGCTGGCAAGCGCACTGTCGCCGTTCGCACGGGCAGTCTCTTCCGTGATGAGCCGAGCGAGGTTTGCGCCGACGTCCGCCGAGAGGATGCCCAGGCTGTTGGCAAGCGCGCTGTCACCGGTAGCCCGCGCCGTTTCTTCGGTAATAAGGCGGGCAAGATTGTTCCCGACCTGCGCCGAGAGCGAGGTGTAAAACTGCGCAAGGGCAGCGTCCTCGCTCGCCCGTACACGGGCCTCCTGCACGATCTCCGCAAAGGACTGGCCGATTGAGGCAAGCAGTTCCTGCCGCCGCGTCTCGCCGAGCGCCCCCTGAAGCGAAAACGCCTCCGTCAGCTCCACCAGACGCGGACGGAAGAAATCGTCCATCTCGGCCTGAATCTCTTCGAAACGGTCTAGCGCACTCTGCCCAAGCCGGTCCAGTTCCACGGCAAGGTCCGCGTGCCCGCCATCGAGCGACGTCCGACTGATCCATGCCGAGGCCGGCGGCGGAACGCGGCCCTCAACAAGAAGCTGGTAGCGGAATTCATATTCCGTCAGGCTGAGGATACCCTCTTGAATGAATGCAATTAGGGCGTCGGCCGGCACGATGCGCCGGAAGATGTTCGTCGGCTCGGTCTTGATCCGCCACTGGAATTCGACGGACGCAACGGTCGGATCGACGCTTGCGGACCAGGATAGACGGAACGCGGGATAGCTCCGACCGTCCGCGCCGACAGCAATCGTCGGGATGATCGCGAAGTCCGGAAGCGCGTTGACATAAATGGGTTCCCCCGGCGGAAATGGGACAGTCGGCGGCAGGACGCCCACCGGGTCATAAATCGACCCGCCGCGCTCCACCAGCGACAGGACGACGTTGCGAGGCCCGTCGCTCGAAAGCGCCTTGATGGCCCGGCTGGAAACCATCCACGTCCGATCGCCATAGAGTTCAGAGTTCCAGCGAATCCAGTCGCCGGCCCTCACCGTTTGAAAGCGCGGACGAACCACGATCTCTGCGGTGCCCTCGAAGCGGTTCTCCTTGTAATAGATGGCGGCAAGCTGGTTGGCTTGCGGCTTGTAAGGCACGGTCTGGAAGTCGAGCTTGAAGTCGCGGGTGCGGCGGTCAAGCGCGACCTGAGACGCGCTGCTCTGCGCATCGTAGCCGACCGGAGACCACATGTTTGCAGGCTCCGGATAAGTGCCCTGCACCGAGTTCACAAGATCGGCCATGGAGCGGTAGCGCTGGTAGCGTACCGGCTCGGTGCTGATCAGGTCGTCATCGGTGATCGTCTCGACGATCGGCTGGTCCGTTCCGATGAGAGGCCAGGAGCCATCGACGCCATCAACGACGATGCCGCCGCAAGCCTGCATGACGGCATCGATGTTGTCGCCATGCTCGACGTCGGCGTTGAAAATCACCGAGCAGCGATAGCGCGGGCCGTCCGAGGTGGTCTCGTCGCAGATGTTCGCCGCGATGGCATAGCGATCGACCGGGAGATCGGAGGCCGGCATACCCATGCCGAGAAACAGGTCGCCGTTGACCGCGAAGCCCCGGCGATAATTGTACTCCATCACGACGGGGTTCTCGGTGAATTCGTAGGTGGCGTAGTTGCCCCAGCGGTGCGCGCCAACACCACCGGCCGTCGAATCCTTGCGCGGGTCATAGAGGCGAGCGCCGCGAAGCTCGAAGAAGAACTCCGGTGGCTGGTTGAGCCTGTCCTTCTGATAGGTCAGGAACACGATGAGGTAGCAGATGCCCGTGCCGACATGGTCGCTGGTCCAGCGCCCGGACGGGTTGGAGTTGGCGATCAGCGGGCCGCTCGCCGCCGTCTGCGTTCCGTCGTACCACTGGAAGGCGACGATTTCGTCATAGTCGCCGCCAACCACCTTGTAGTAGCCGCCGCCGAAATCGACGATGTTCAGCTCCTTGCCGTCGGCCCAGACCTTAGCGAGACCGTCGCAAGGGAAGTCCGAGAAAGCATAGACCTGCTGTAGGACGTTGTTCGCGTTGCCATAGGTGTTGACGTAGCAGTCGTGCCCGGCGATGCCGATACGCCCGCAAGCCACCTGCCGCGGCACATTCTCACCGTATTGGCGCTCAAACTGGACGCCGCCCGCCTGCTGCTGCGCCTTCTTCGCGCGGCTCTTCTCGATCTTCGCGGCAACGAATTGCAGGCCGAGACCAAGCGCGAGCTGGCCGACGATGCCTATGCTGGCGACCGCGGTCGTGATGGCGCCAACAAGCGGAACAAGAAAAGGCATTATTCCACCCTGAAGGCTGCGAGAGCGGCGGTCGGCGGGAGGAAGATGATTTCCTCCTGCCCACGGACCATGAAGCCCAGCGCCGTGAAGACGCCGCCGGAGATTTCGCCCTTGTTGTCATAGACGCCGATGTCGCCGCGCTGTGCTCGCAGCGGCCCGCCTTCGACCTCGGGAAATCTCGCAGCGAAGGCGTCGCGCACGGTTTCAAACCCGCGCTTGCGAAGCTGCTTGGCAGCGCCAGCCGGCGTCTTGTAGCGACGGGCGCCCGGATACATCTGCTTGCCCGTCACGGCCTCGACCGCGTCGTCGGGGATCAGATAGCAGTCCGACACGCCATATTGCGCAGGCAACGCCTGGTGCTTCGCCACAACAGTGTTGAGGCGCTTAATCCAGTCCGGATGTCTCATGAATGCCTACCTGAATAGTCCGAGGAAGCCGCGCGCCACCGCGCCGTTCCAGTCGCCCCGATAGGGAGCGGATTGCGCGCCATTCGGCCCTGCGCGCCCCCAGATCATGGCGACGCGCCCAGCCATGCCGGCATGCTCGAAGAACTTGTCGCCCTCGTCGCGGCGGCGCTGATCGGCCGAGCTGCGGAAACGGCCGTTCTTGCGGCTGTAGTCGAGCTGGCGACCTTCGCACTGCGCCTCGATGTATGCGCCGCCGTCTTCGGCAAAGTGGTGCGAGATGGTGTCGAGATAGCCGCGGGCAACCGTCTCGACCTGAAGAAGCGCGCCGGTATCCGGATGGAAATGGGCATCCATCACGCGCACCGGCCGGTCGCGGTAGTCCTCCGCCTCGATCTGGGTCAACACGGCTGGCGTCAGGCCATCGTCGCGGCTTTCGGCAAGGCGCAGCGTGAAATTGCCGTCCGCCGTGGTGCCTGTCCCTCCGCCGAGGTCGGAAACCTCAATCAAGCCGAACGGCTTGTAAACGAGGCCGGCATAGGTCAGCTCGTCATTGTCGGCGATGAAACCATAGGCGCCCGTGCCGAAGTCGAAACGGAGCATCTGCCGGGTACGGATGCGGCCCTCGTCATAGAGAGCCTTCACGTCGTTAGAGAGCATTGGATGACTCGACTCTGAGTTGATTGCGTGCTCCCCTGAGCGGCGCGCTCTAGGAGGGGAAAGATGAAGTTCGCATTACCGTTCGAAGGCGACTATGACGCCGAGAAGAAGCAGTTCACGATTTCTGGGAAGACTGTAGCCGGCAACAAGTCGTCAGTGACGATCCCTGTAACGTCACCTCAAGAGTTTCTGGTTTGGGTCGCGCAATGTTTGGGTGAACCTTCGACCCGTGAAGGCGGGCCTGGCACCTTAGTTCAAGCCAACGGACTGGCGCTCAGTATGCATCAGGTTTCCGACGATCTGGACGTGTTATTGGTGCGGTTAGCCGTTGAAAGCTTTCCAGTATCCTTTTCGCTTCCAGTTCGGAACATGACCCCTGAAAGGAGACAGTCCATTGGGGAGGCCATGCAGGTGGCGCTTGCTCTGATAGAGCAAGCAGAAAGTGGATCGCCATCTAACTAATCCCTGACCTATGCGCTTTCCACCAACTTGAAAGAGACCGTGTAGAACCGCCCGCTGCGCGGCGCCTGGAAGCTGTCCGGCACGGGGCGCATGACAAGCGCCGGCTGGGCGAAGCGCACGACGGCGCCGGCCTGCGAGACCGTCGCGAAGGGCGGAGGCTCAATCGTGATCGTGCGCGAAGTTCCGGCGCCGGCAACCTCCGTCACGCGGCCGAGGTGGTAACGTCCAGCCCGTTCCAATCCTAGGCGGTCACCCGGGCCTAGAACGAGACCTGCCGCCACGTTATCGACGGAAAGAATGTTTCCGCTGGCCACGCTGACGAGATTGCCGGCATCTTCGGCCGGCGCCTTGTTCTGGCCGTGCGCTGTCGGGTAGCACACCAGCGGATGCCGGAAGAGCACCCGCCGCAAGCCGCCGCGAAGCGAAAGCCACCAGGCCTCCACCTCGGCATATTGCGACATGAGCAGCGGTCGCGTCGTCAACGTGACCTCCCATGCTGGCGGGATTACGTCCGTGTAGTTGATGAGACCGCCGCCGGCCGGTGAGGCTGTCACGCCCATGCGCAAGATCATATCCGCCGTCACAAAGTCGACGGCTGGCAGCTCGCGCGGAAATGTGATTGCCATGGCTACAGGCCCCGCCGCTTCTGAGCTTCGCGAACCGTCTTGATGATAAGGCCCGGAAGCTCCGCGTCTCTACGAGCAAGCGCCCGCATCATCTCGCCGTCCGTTTGCGCGTTGCCGCTGGCCTGGAAGGTCGTGCGCGCGTCGATCGAGATGCCCGGCGATGCCGAGGGGAGCTTTGCCGGAATGCTTGCGCCGACATAGCCGCCGTTCGCGTACCCCTTGAGAGCGCGGCGAACGGCGTCGAGAGCGGCCGGGCCGCCAGCCCTGCGCACTGCTTCCTGATCAAAGACATACTCGCCCTTGTGGACAACGCCGGCCGGCTCGTATTTTCCGCCGCCGCCGGTGTAGCCGCCCTTGTCGTAGAGGCCGATGCCTCCGCTGGAGGCCAGTTGCCACTGCGGCGAGAACATGCCGAGCAGTGAGCTAAAAAACCCACCGCCGCCACCAAAGAGGCCGCCACCGCTGCCGGCCTTCTGGATCTTGAAGACGTTGGAAAGCACGTCGTCGACGAGCGCCCTGCCGATTTTCTTGAGCGAATTGGCGAAGATGTCGGCTGCCTTCTCGCCCTCCATGAAGCCGTCGACCATGCCGGACACGACGTCTTTCGCGGTCGCCAAGGCCTCATCCGCGCGCTCGCGGATTTCGTCCTGCTTCTCGGCAAGCTGCTCCGAGGCGACCGTCGCGGTGGCATAAGCGCCTGCCAGGGTCTCAATCTCCTTTGCCAGCTCTGGGGTAACCTCTTTGCCGGCATTCTGCGCCGCCGTGAGCAGTTCCTGTTTGGCGCGGGCTTTCTCGATCGCGAAGCCATAGTCGTCGATCAGAGGATTGATGCCGGCCTGCGCAGCGGTCTCTGCGTTTAGAGCTGCGGTACGCTCACGGATTTGTTCGGTCTCGCGCGCGTAGTCATCGGCGCGCTTTGACCCCTTCCTGCCCTTCTTGCCTGAAGATGCGGCGGCATACTCCTCAATGGACACCTGTTTGACGGGAGACTTCAGAGCGGACGGCAGGCCTGTGAGCGGATCGAACGGAACCTGGAAGTTCGCAGTCTTGGGCAACTGCGGGCCGTATTTCGTCGGGTCTTTGAAGACTTCGGCATACGCCTCATTGCGGGCCTTGATGTCCTCCTCGGCAAGCTTCTCCCAATAGCCCTTCCGCTCCTTCGCGCGATCAGTTGCAATATCCAGTCCCGTCTTCTCGGAGAGCCAGACACCGAACTGATCAAGACCCGTGGCGGCGCCGAAGTTTGCGCCCAGGTTCTCCGTGAAACTGAGGGCGTTCTTTAGTTGGCTGATCCATTTGATCGCCGTGCGAACTTCCTCCCCGAAAGCCTGAAAATCCGCCGCGTTTATACGGTCGGCCATGATTTGAAAGGCGTCCCCCAAATCTTTTGCGGCAAGACTGCCTTTGGCAAAGTCGCGCATTGCATTGATGAGAGCGGTATGGACGTTCTCAAGCGCCTGTGACGTTGTGAGGGTCGCGCCGGCAACTTTGTCTTCAAGGATGACGGAGCCAGCTTCAAATGCTCGAAAGAACGCTTCAGACGAGACTTTCCCGTCAACTACGAGCTGTCTAAGCTTGGCGACTGATCCGCCCGCCTCCTTCAACCCCGCGGCGGCGGCCTGCGCGATCGGCAGAGCGCCCTCAAGGATGCTCGAAAACTCCTCTGCACGAACCGTTCCGGCGCCGAGTGCCTGGGAGAGTTGCGTTAGCGCGCCACTCGTCTCGGCCGCTGACTTACCATTGATCCGGAGCGCGACACCGATCCGGTCCACGAACCCCTCTAGCTGCGCTCCCGAAACATTCAGCTCGCCCTGCACAAGCTTAAGACGGCCATACAGTTCGACCATCGTCTCCAAAGGCGCGGCGTTCTTGACAGCACTGTCGCGGAGCCGATCGTATACCTTCTCCAACTCGGCGCCCGAAAGGCCTGCGACCTTCAGCGCGTTGTCGATGCGCGTTGCACTGTCCAAGAGCGTCTGAAGCCCTTTGATCCCACCGGCGACAGCGAATGCTCCTACCATCTTCTGACTTAGAGCCGAGAAGCCGGTGGTGATGTTTTTGTTCATCTTCGCGAAGCGCGCCTCGATCTGCCTCGCCTGCTTGTTGGTTTGCCCCATTGCGCGGCTGAGCGCGTTCTCATACTTCTTAATGTCAGCCGAGAGCTGCACCACAAGGCGTTCGAGATCAGTTGCGGCCATGAACGGTTCACCGTTGCTTTAGATTCGGGAGGAGATTGACGATGAAGTATGCGACGTTCGGGCTGGCCGTTCTGGCGGCCACGCAGGCAAGTGCGGCTGATGTGGAAATGAACGTCGACAACTTCCGCAAGCTTTCGAACGGCTCCTTGGAAATCGTGGTGAAGTTCACAAACAACCTGGATAAGGAATTGGCCTTCGTTCGTGCTACTTGCGCATTCCTTAACAAGGAGATGAAGGCGGTCACGACCGAGAACGTAGTTGCTCAGAACATCGCCGCAAGAGCTTCGGATTATGGAAAGACCTATGTGTTGCAGCCGGACGATGCCGAAAAGGCTGACTGCCAAATTACTGCATCCGACTACTAACGGGTGCCGTCCATATCCTGCATCCACCGCCAGACTTCATCGACTTCTGACGACGACATTTTGCCGTCTTCTGGCGTGGTGGCCTTGATGTAGCCCTCGACCGCCGCCGCGTACTGCCACATTGACATCGCGCGCACTTGCTGGGGAGAGAAGCCTATCGCTGCACCAGTCCCGTAGATGGCGCCAAATCGGATTTTGCCGTTCGGGAGCTCGACTTCCCGCGCTTCCGACTTGGCGCTTCTAGCTCCCCCAGCTTTTCATCCGGTGCGCCGATCAGCCCGGCAGACAGGACAGCGAGGGCGATCGGCACGCTCTCAGCCGGTGGCCGCTGCTCGACATAGAACCGAACCTTCTTCACCGCTTCTTCCGGGGACATGCCTCCACCGATCAGCGCAAGGCGGATCGTATTCGAGATGTCCTCGACGCGCCATGTGCCGGCATAGAGACGCTGCAAAACCACCTGCGGGCCAGCGTCCGTCTTTTCCTGAAGCTCCTCAAGCTCGCCCCATCCGAGGCGAAACTTGAAGTCGCCGTCCGCCCAGGTGAGCGTGATCGAGGCGTCGCGACTCATGGCGTGAAGGTATTCGTGTCGACGAGCTCGCCGTCGGACTGGAGCGAGACCGAGATGGTGACGCGGCCACCCTGCTCGGCGCCGAGTTCGAGGGTTTCGACATGCATGCGGCCAGTGAACGTCACGGTGCCAGTCGAAAACTCGATCTCCACCTTCACCGGCACGGATTCGGTGCTCTTGTAGGCGGCGATCCAGGTGGGAACAGCGGAAGCAGCCAGCACGCCGTCACCCGAAATCGATGCGGTCGTGCTTTCGACGTCGCGGCCGATCGTGATCGGCTTGTCGGGATCGTCACAGTCCGGAATGGACACCTCTGAAAGCGATTTGCCGAGCGTCAGAGACTTGGACGTGAAGCCGCAAGGTGCAGCATAGACGATAGGATCGGCGCTGTTGCCGAGGAGAACTCGGAACTTTCCAAAGCGCGCGGTTACGGGAGGTGCCATGGTCTTACTCCTTTATGGCGGTGAAGAGCGGCGAGCCGCACGGGTTTGACTTATCGACCGGCCGCAACGTCTTTCGCGGCCTTGTTGATCGATCGGGTGACGCGGCTCTTCACCCTGCGGCGCAAGGCTCGGAAGCTGACGTAGAAGTATGGGCTCGCGGGAATGGCCGGGATGGTGGCGCCTTCGAACCTCCCGCCGGCCGTATGCGCCGCCGTGCCAAACTCGACCCAGCGGGCGTAGAAGGCTTCGCTATTGCCGGCGTAGATCGTGATTGTCAGATCGCCGCCGATGGCCTGGACTTTCCCGAGGGTCATTGCCCCTTTCGGGGCCTGCCCGTATGTCCATCCGATGCTGTCGCGCAATGCGCTGGTGTCCGAAGGAACGAGAGACTTCGCCATGTTGACGATTTCATTCGCTCCATCCTCCAAGGCTTCACGGATGCGTTCCTTGACGATGGAAGGAAGGCGATCAAGCTTTCTCTGAAGCTGTTTCAGCCCTTTGATGTTGGCTGTCACGTTGCCCGCCCGCTATGCGCAAGAAGCTGATTACGCGACGCGTCGGAGGCCTGACGATCAACCGTGACATCTCTCTTCGACTTGCCGTCGAGAAATACAGCTTTATCCGCCGCGACGGCCTTTTCGGCGCAGTCGTGTTTAACCGTACCGCTCCAGCCAGCCAGATATGCGACAGTTACTTGAGCGGTTGGCTTGTAGTCGAAATCTTCGATAAATTTCACTCTTGCCATCTGCCCTACTCCTCGATGACACCGGTAACCTGCACGACGCCGTGAGTGGTAACATTGTCCGGATCGCTGAAGACGCGGACGAGACCAACACGCATCAAGACAAGGGCGCCGGAGCCGAGTTCCGCCTCGGCGTCATGAAGAGCCCCCTTCACAGCATCTACCAGTTTGCGGCACGGCCACTTCTTTCCGCCTTCGCGCGTCCAGCAATCGATCTGCAAGGTTTCTTCCCGGCCGCGGATGCAGTCCGCATCGCCAGGCGTAAAATCCGATGCGCCGAAGGTGATGTTCGGAAAATCGAGTCCATCATCATTCCCATCGACGATACGGTCGTCGACGATGGCTGTGACAGCGGGCGCGGCCTTGAGACGGGCGAGCACAAGATCCTGAAACGAGACGGAAACGCTCATACCGCAACCCCGCCTTCGACGGTGAATTCCAGATACTGCCTATCATCGGTCGGCACAGGCCCGGAGCGGACGTTGTAGATTTCACCGCTGCGCTGGTCGCGCATCCGCCAGGACGTCTTGACGGCCCGCGTCTGTGAATTGTCATACACCGTGACGACGACTGGCTGCTTGCCGGCAAGCCGCGAGGCCTGCACTGTCTCGCCGCCGCGCAGGAAGCGGAAGGAAGCATCGGCCGTCACCGGGTTCCCCCACCCTTGCTCTTTGCCGCCATGTCCGTCGTCAACCTTCATGGGTTGCTCGAACGCGACGAGGTAATCCATCTTTCCCGCGTCCATCATGCGAATGCGAAGCTCCTGTGCATGGCAACCATGGCCTTTACGCCCATCGGAACGCTACCGGTCATGTCGGCGGTGACGTCAGCGCGGTGGAGATAGAAGCTGGCGACGAGCATCAAGCACGCCTGCGCCAACTTGGGCGGGATGTTGCCGGCGCCGAGGCCGGCCTTGAATACGACCGTTGCTTCCGAAATCTCGGGCGCGTTTTCGATGTAGAGCGCACCGTCGCGGATCTCGTAATCCGTCACCGTTCCGGCCACGCCGACGGGGTCCAGATAGGTGACGGACTGGATATCGGCGTTCGGATACCCCTTGAAAATCAGGTCGAAGGTGCGGCCCTTCGCGGTGAATTCCGTCTCCAGAAAAACCGTCTGGCAGGCGCGCTCCACCCAATCGACCGCGGCTTCAAGGTAATGCTGCAATATCGTGTCGTCATCGGAATGACGGACGCGGCAATGCTGTTTGGCGAGGGCAAGCGATAGGACTTCGCCTACCGGCTCGCCGGATTGCTCAATCTTCATCTTGCCCTCGCTGGGTGCTTACGGGGTCGGCTCGGTAAGGTCGCCGTAGACGATGCCTTCCGGACGGAGGGTTTCGAGCTGGATGCGCTCCTCGATGAGGATCGTCACCTTGTTCGCGATGAAGTTATCGCGGTCCTCGGTGGAGCGGCGGATCTCGATGCCCTTGCGCTGCCAGAGGATTGTGTTGCCGACGAAACCGCCGACAAGGAACTTGCCCTGTGCGACACCCTTGGTGCGGACCACGGGCAGGCCCCAGGCCGTATTGCCGGCGAAGGCGGGATGCAGGTAGCGGCCATCGGCATCCTTCGCGAGGTCGAGCGCCGCGGCGTCAAGATGGTTCATGACGACGGCGGTTGCCACGAGATCGGCTTCCGATACCTGCGCGATGGCAACGCGGATATCGTCCATGGCGTTCGCGGGCGTGATGCCGGGAACGATGGCCGGATTGTAGACGGTGGAGTTGGCAATCAGGCCGTCGACATGGTTTGCTGTGCCGTCGCCATTGATGACCTCGCCTTCCTCCTTGAGCTGGAGGCCGTAGATGCCGCGCTGGTTGATGTAGCCCTCCATACCGTCAACGTCATCGAGGATTTCCTCGTTCACACGGAACCAGTGCGCCATCTTGACCATCGGCGCCGTCTTGGCGGCGAAGGTGATGTCGGACTGCGGCTTGAGGGCGCCAGCGGCGACCGTCGCTGCGTTGTTGGTGTAGCCGGTTTCCTGGAGGTATTCGAGGACGGCGGCGGTCGTTGCGAGCGTCGGAATGACGTCGCGCAGGAACAGCGCCTGGTTGACCGGTTCGATTATACCGCGGTTCTGACGACGGACGCCGGCCGGGAGGGTGACCGTGCCGAACGAGGCGGACGTAATGTCCTTGATCTCGACGGTTTCGCGGCCACGAATCCTGGCGGCGAAGTCCTTCGTCTCCGCGATGACGCGGCCGATCGACTTCGTGTCGTCACGGCGTGCGTTGAGCTTCTTGGTCAGGTCGGTAACCGTCTCACCGAGCTCCGTGAGCTCCTTGCGGCTGTCCTCGACGCGGCCCCTGATGTCGGTGATGTCATTACCCGACGCCTGCTTCGTCTGAAGCTCCGCCAGCTTTTCCGAAAGCGACTTCTGCTCGTTGGTGACTTCCTTGAGCTTGTCGCCGATTTCCTTTGCCGCAGCATCCAGCGCGGCCTTGATTTCAAGGTCCATCATAAACTCCTGTGGTCGATGGAAGGTTTAGAAGCTGAGCTTTTCCTTGATCAGCTTTGCGATCTCCGAGGCGGACGCGTCGCGCTGTCCATCGCCTAGAGCTTGCGGCGCAAGAGCCGCCTGGGCCTTGGCCAGCCATGCCGGGAAGCCTGCGTCACGCAAGGCACCTTCCACCGCACGTTTGAGGGGCGCGAAGTCGCCGGACGTCTTCGTCGCCTGAATTACGTCATTGATGCTCTTCACCGCATCGATCGTGGCGGCTTCCAGCATGGGGAAAGTCACCACCGAGATTTCGAAGAGATCAACCTCGATCAGCTCGCGATTTCCGCCACGCGTTTCCGACTTGCGCGTCAGGTAGCCGATCGACAGGCTGTCGACGACTTCGGCCCGCATCATTTCATGGACTTCAAGCCCTCTCGCCGTCTTGAGGAGGAGCTTGCCCTCGACGCGCAGGCCGACGCTATCTTCTTCGACGACCGACCAAACGCCGATGGGCTGGTCTGGGTCGTGGCCCCACAGCATCTTGGGCCGACGAGTCGCCAGGCTCTTCTTGAACGCACCGGGCAACGTGATGTCACCGCCCAGGTCGACCAGATGGAATTTCGAGGCATAGCCGGAGAACGTGCCGTCCTCCTTGACCGACTGCTCCTCAAGCCGGGAGAACTTGGTTTCCAGGTCCATTTCTTGCCTCGCTTCGTTTCGGTAGTTCGTCGCCGCCCTTGAGCGGGTTTTTACCCATCCGCACGCGAATGTCGTTCTGGGTTTCCCAGGCTGTGTTGTTGCCGAGCGCCTTGGCGGCGTATTCACCAACGGTCTTGAGGTCGCCACGATAGAATTGCGTCTCGTCGAGGTTCACGAACTGGTCCGACTTGAGCATTGAAAACGCGATGCCCTGCTCCCAGCGCCGCGCCCACGGCTGAAGCGTGACCGTGACGTGATAGTCCATCGCGTCGGCGATACGGGTGAGCGACTGACCCGCGGCGTCATGTGCAAGGAAAATGGGATGAATGCCGTAGGCCCGCGCCACTTCCTCGATAATGAATTTGCGGGTGGACAGAAGCTCCATTTCGGCTTGTGTCGGCACGATGCTCTTATAGTTGGCGCCGCTGTCAAATATTGGCGTGCCGGGAAGCCTGTCCTTCAGCGCCGCTTCAACCGCTGCCGCCGCCTCGTCACCAAGTACCTGCTCGCTGGTGATATACCCGCGAACCATCTTCTGCTTGCTGTCATCGACCTGGCGTTCTTCAAGCGCCATCGAAAGCCCGAGAACCTTCTTGATCTCGGAGGTGATGTCCAAACCTTCGAGATCGTCCCAGCGTGGATTTGAAATCTCGATGAAGTCTTCGCGAGTCAGGCCGTCGACCGAGCCGATGCCGGGAATGGTGCCGCTATAGGTCACCTTCGCCGTCTCGGGGTCTCGGACCGCACGAACCTGTCCGTCAACGATCGGGATCAGGCGCTTGATGCGACCCCGGTAGCCGCGATCGATATAGGCGCGGCCGACACCGTCGAAGACGGCATGCAGCGTCAGGCACTCTACGAATTCGATCGGCGTCATGTAGTCGTTGGGCTTGTGCCCGAGCCGTTCCGCCAACTCGCCCTCGACCACCGGCATTCGGATCATCCGCCCCATGTCGTCGTACGACTTCAGGCCAGTGATGATCGGCATCGCCGCGACACCCTCGGCGATGCGGAGGCCAGCAGCCAGCGCGGCCGTCACCTTCAGGTGCTTTTCGGTCGCGATGATTTCGCGCTCGATGACATACTCCTGATAGAACCGGTTGCCGTTAAGGTCCCGATCCTTTTTCCGGAAGAGAGAAGGCCACTTCATGCGACGCGCACCCCGCGCGACATGTAGCTGCCCTTGGTTTTCTTGTCGGACTTCGACGCGCCGACAGCCATAGCCTTCGACACCATGCCGTCGATGCGTCCGCGGGAGCGGCTTTTGTCGAACATCTGATTTCCAATCCCGTCGGCCTTCAGAACCACGTTCGAAGCGCAGACATCCGTGAGCTTGTTGTCGTCGACCAGGATTTCGCCCTTCAGGATCTTGTCCGTCATGCGGCTGATCGAATGCGGCATGCAGAGCTGCCGATCCTCGAAGGCAATCTTGGTGCCCTGTGCGTGGGTGACGATCTTCAGGCCGGAGCCCGGTTTCTCCTTCGGCCCCATGTACCGCCAAACAGGAAGCGAAATGTCATCGCATGCAGTGATGAAGGATGAGACGTAGGCCGGATCGACGGTCAGGCTGTCGACCATGTGCTCGGCCTTGAGCTTCGCGACCTGCCCCGCGATAAAGGTGTAATCGATCGTCTCGCTTTCGCAGATCGTCAGGTAATCCTCGGCCTCGTAAGCCGTGTAGGGAATGCGGTCCTCTGCCTCGCGCCGCGCCAATCCCTTCCTTGTCGTCCAATACCAAGTCTTGGCGGTGAGCGTGTCGTCGTCCGCCCGCCAGCAAGCCGAAAGAGCGGTCAAATCGTTTTTCTGCGACAAATCCAGTGCAAGAAAACACGGAATTTTGCGGTAATCCTTCTCATCCACCGGCCCCAAGCAAGCCCGCCAAGCCTGCTCATCAGGCAGCCAGAAGCCGGATGAACCGACCGGCTTTCCGAAATAGAGGCGTTCTGTTGCCAGCCTTTCCGATGCAATGTGTTTGGCCGTCTCTACACGGCGCCTGACATTGTCGATGGGATAGGTGATCCCCAGCGCCGGGAGAGCTTTCACCCAGCACGTTTCATCATTGAACGGATCGTCCGCCTCATCGACACGCGCGATATACGAGAAGGCGCTGTCGTCTTTGATCACGCCCTCCGCCACCCGCTGGTAGAACTGCGAAAGGTCCGTTGCGACGGCTTGGTCAACTGCCGGTGTGTTGGTGCCGAGTACCATCAACGGGTCGCCTGGCATCTTGTCGATAGCGGCCTTCCACAACTGGATGGCCTTATCAGTCTTCATCTCGTGGATCTCGTCACCGAAGACCGCGATCGGCTTCGGGCCTGAAATCGTGTCACTGGAGGCCATCGGGAGAAATTTGGATTCCGAGGCCGGAAATTCTATCTTCCACGCGTTGTCGGACGTGCCCCGGATCAGAACTCTTTTTTCCGTAAGCAGGTTCGCCCCGTCCTTGCCAGGAATCGGTGCCCGACACAGCGCCACAGCGTCGGAAAACAGCACCTTCGCCTGATCGAGGTCGTTGGCGATGGCGTAAGCCTCCGCGCGCTTCACACCGCAAAAGCCAATCATGTAGAGGCCGATCGCGCCCATGAGCGGGGATTTGGCTTGCCCCTTCCCTGTCTCGATCCACGCGTGCCGAAAGCGGCGCGTGCCGGACGCATCGCGCCATCCGAAGAGCGACCCGACGACGAACGTCATCCAGTCCAGCAGATGGAACGGCTGACCGACCTTCTCGCCGGCCGTGACCGTGAACATGGCCGGGAAGAACCGGAGCGCTCTGCCGGCCTGGTCGACGTCGAAGCGGAGCCCGCGCTTGTGACCGTTCTTCAGGTCGTCGAGGTGGCGCTTGCATGCGGCGCGGACGAACCGGCCGGCGATGATCTCGCCCTTGACGACCTTACTGGCGTAGGCCGTGGTTTGGTCCAAGGAACTCGTCGGCGGCAGTGGAGCCGGCGGCGGGCTTTTTCGTGCTCGCTTTGACTGCTGCTTCACCGAACATCGCCTTTTCCAATTTCAGCATCCGCTCGTTCAGCTTTTCGCAGGCAGCCCAGCGGTAGTTGAAATACTCGCCGCCTTCCTCCCCTTTCAGGACAGGGCCTTGCTCGAATGCGATCGGATGAATGGTTTCGAACTCGACTTTCGCTCGGACATAGCGATCGGCGCGCGCGAGGTTCGGGGCTGTCACCGCGTCGCATTCCTTGAGCGCCGCGACCGTCTCTTTCCAGAGCACTTTTGCAAGCTCCGCGGCTGCCTCGTCGGATGCGAAGACCCGGCCATAGGCGGGTTGAACTACCTTGACCACCCTACCCCCCTTTCGATGCTGATCTGAGTGCAAATGAAGGGGGGACGCGGATGCGGAGGAATCGACCCCTCTTTAAACTTCGAGGGGGTGCCCCCTGTGAAACATCGTGTTTCACGCCGCAGCGCTTTTCACCTTCCGGCCTCGCCTGCCCTTCGGCGCGTCATCGCCCTTCTCATCACGTTCGATCGGCTTATCGGCTTTAATGACATCTGCCATGATGCCCTTGGCGCGAGCGACAGAAGCTCCGCGGCTGATAGCGTTGGCAAGCTCGTGGTCGACGACGATGGCGTCGGTCTCTTCGCCCTTCAGCTTGGCCTTGATGGCAGCCACATAGACGAGTGCCTTCGGCTGAGGGGCCATGGTCCGCCAGTAGGTCAGCGCCAGTTCAAGCTCTTCGTTCATGGTGTGCTCCGGTTCCAGGGATGATCAGGATCGAGCGGCCGCCCGTTCTCATCGTGCCCCTGCACATAGCCGCGATTGGTGTGCCGCTGGACGGGGCCGTCGTGGCATTCGTTGCAGACAGCCATAATGTTCTCAGGATCGAGGAAGAGCGAAAGGTCGCCCTTGTGGTCCTGCTTGTGATGAGCAACAGGAGCGTTCGGCTCCTTGCCCTTCCCTATCAGCAACTTGCTACAGCCATGCCATTGGCAGGTGTAGTTATCGCGAAGGAAGCCCCTCTTGCGGAGCGACTGCCAAGCTGGATGCTTGTAGAGCGCCTGGTGCTCTGGCCTATAGCGCTTAGGCACCACGCAAGTTCTCGACCTCAAGCCAATGATCATTGATGCGGACCAGCGCTCTGCCGTCGGCCTGGACGGCTTGAGCGTCGACTGTTCCGGCGATACGGTTGATGGGGCAACGAAGGTTCATACCGATCATGTCGATTTCCTATTGATCGTCGCCTTGCGTAGGAGGGCGATGGGTGGGAGGGGGTGACGGCATAGCTATCGACTCTTCCCACTATGTGTCGCAGTTTGTTCCGCAGACAAAACCCTGGGAGGCTCGAGTGGTTGCATCAACAGTGGAGCTGCGGAACATTGCCGGGACCCAGGCCGCCATCGGTTGGGCCGGAAGCCACACGGTTGTCGTTGATCGGCCATGTGGCAAAGCAGGCGGCGCAGGCATCGGATTTAATGGTGCGCAGTTACTCGCATTGGCTATCGGCGGATGCTACTGCAACGACCTTCGATATGTGTCCCACGAGCTCGGCCGCGACATCGATGAGCTTGCCGTCTCCGTCACGATCGAACTTGATGGAGCGCCCTTGGTCGCCACTGGAGCCGTGTTGTCAGTTCGTGTGCAAATGCGGGACGGTGACGATCCAAGTCCCATCATCGAAGAAGCATGGCGGATCTGCACCGTAGCCAACTCTCTTAAGGAGGCATTCCCCGTTGAGATGACCCATTGACGATGTCCTCTCGTCACGTCGTGAAGGCCTAGGGAATGCTTGGATATGTTCCCCTACGGAACTGGCAAGGACATGCCTGCATTCTTCCCAAAAGGAGAGCAGTCATGGCCAAGACCGAAAACCACAAACTCGTAACGCCAACGCCTATCGTTGAGGACCCTCACCCCGGCAGCATCTCTGACGGGACACATCCCTCGGCTAGGGAACATAGACAACCGACGCCGACCAAGGGAAGCGGCGACGCCGAACGTGTGTCTGGCACCGCTGGCAAGCCGGACCTCAGAGAGGGGCAAACACCGGTAAATTCAGAAGCGCCGCGCCATCCCAATAAGGGCGCCTACGGATCGTGAGATGGAGGACCTTACATCGGCGACTACACACGGTTGCCGAAAACCGGCCACCGGACGACAGGCTGGAGCGGGCTCCAAATGACCTTAATTGATTCCTTGCTAACGTCTCGGTAAGCGCGCAAGGTGGTTATTCCAGCAGCCATCATTACGGGCGCTGCTGTTTGAGGGCTTGCTACCCTGGCCCCAAACGAGAGGAGGACGATATGTCTTCCGACTTTGCTATTCGTCAAAATCGATATTTCATTACTACCACAGCTTCGCAGTTCGTTGTTGGCGCAAGCCTACTTATGATCGTCTACATTCTCATGGACGGCTGGCTTTGGTAGGCCTCCGCCTGACAGGCCGAAAAACAGCAGCGCGATTTCGAAGCGCAGCCTACAGGGCGCCGCCGACGGCAGACAACGGAGCTGCGGCGCACGCCCCTCAATCTTGGAACGGACTTGTCATGAGGACTACAGAGACCGAAATCAGTTTTACGCGTCCGTTCCACCTTGAGCCGCTAATCGAACCGCTGGAGGCTGGGACCTATCGACTTATCGTCGATGAAGAACTCATAGCTGGGTTGAGCTTTCCTGCGTACAAGCGTGTGGCCACCCATCTAGAGATACCACGTCTCTCCGATTCTTCGATGGCGCGTCAACGTCTTCAGGTTTCGTACGACGAAATCTACCGAGCTCTCGCCGTCGATGCCAAGCAAGCAACTGGCGACCGTCCCGACCCTTCTCCCTGAAAGGCGGGCCAGGCCCGCTCTATCGAAAGGATGACGCAATGTCTTCCATGATCTGCAACGTAGACTTTAACCCGGCGAGTAATCGCATCCTCAATCAGATGCTTCACAAGGCTGGATACGTTACATCCCGGATGACACCGTTAGCCGGTCCTTTGGCAGAGCAGTCCTGCGGGATTCTTCGGCGCTTCATGGTGGGTGTGCTTGACCACAAAGGGGAATGCCGCCCGGGGCCGATAGCTGGGCAGGGATACGGTCGTCCATAGCCGCCGGCAACGCGAATTAAGCTGCTCATACGAATTGCCTCAACGCGACGGAGGACCGGTTCCGATCCCGCAGGTAGCCGCCCGGGCTCGGCTGCGGCATAAGTCGGCAAGTAACGCCTAGGACATCCCCCTGGCTATCACGAATGGCTTTCCGCCGTCCCGATCTCTTTGCTGCTCGGTCTCTGGCTCGACTTCTTCCCTAATCTCGCGCATCCTAGTTTCCCTGTCAGGGCGCGGGGGTGCTCGTCATGGCTCGGGACTTCGTGATGTGTCTCGTTATCGGTGTCGCCGTATACTGCATCTTGTGGGCCGCGTGGCAGTGGCTTTGAACCGGCTTGAGGAACATTCCCTGCTATTGGTGGTTGCCCCCGAAATGAAGGACACTGATGAGAAAGCTAAGGCAGGTATGAGCCGGTTCGTAGTCACGATCCTGGGCATCGCCCTGCTGATTGCCGCCGTGTATTTCATATTTTGGACACCGGGCGAGACGAACGTCGCACCGACATCCAACGCGATCAATCGCTCCGAATAGCCCCTTGGCATGATTACCCGGCTAAATTCACTTGCTAAAATGAAGCGAACAGTCGCAGAACGTTTGTCGACCGATCAATGAATTGATGCGACGCACTACGTCTTCTGGATGAGCAGAGTCCCGAACCGGGACACACAGTTGTGGTTCTTAACCCAAAGGACCACGAGGCGTTGCGCTCCGCGCTCGGCCTGCCCTACCGTCCTCCCATGTCGAACGAGTCTCAGCGCCGCTCATATGCCGATCGTCTCAGCCGATGGCTCTATCCCGCTGGGGAGGAAATCCTCGTGCTTCTCATCACCGGATTGGCCACTGTGGCCTTCCTGGTGGCTGCCTTCGTGATTGGCTGGTAGGCTCTGCAAAACGCAAATCCAAGCTCTACCAGACGGAACGACGCGCCATCCTGCGAGTTCACAGGCAGGAAGGACATGATAATGAACCACCGTCAGCGCATATACGAAGACTTGGCGTCTTACGTCTCTGTGAATGTCGCCGTGGCGTGCCTGATCGCTCTGGATGTCTGGCTTGCCTGATTTTGGGTAAAGCTTCGCACTCCGCTGGACGCGATTTCCAGCATTGGCCCGGCGAGTATTCCCTTCGAGAGGTCCGGCGGCAGCCATTCGCGTGATTTTCGGAATGTAGCAAGTCGCAGGAATATATTCAACACCCTAACTCGCTTTTGGGAATTTATCCCCAGGCGCCAGGTCGTCTGGATCGAACGACGCGAGCGTCGCGCGGCCGAAGAGTTCCAGCAGCAGTTCGACCTTGCCCTGGTGGGTGATGACCTGCCCCTGAGAATTTCCTCCAGATTGGATTAGAGTTCGGCCCATCGAGGACGGACTTATGAAGAAGCAGCGATTTACGGAAGAGCAGATTATTGGGGTGCTGAAGGAGCAGGAGGCGGGCGTTAAGGCCGCTGATCTTTGCCGCAAGCACGGGATTTCCGAGGCGACCTTTTACAACTGGAAAGCCAAATACGGCGGCATGGAGGTGTCGGAGGCCAAACGTTTGAAGGCGCTTGAAGACGAGAATGCCAAGCTGAAGAAGTTGCTCGCCGAACAAATGCTGGATACAGCCGCACTCCGCGAGCTTCTTTCAAAAAAATGGTAGGGCCTGCCGCCAAGCGCGACGCTGTCGCGCACCTGAAGGCCATCATGGGCCTTTCGGAACGGCGGGCCTGCCAGATCATATCCGCCGACCGAAAGACGATCCGCTATCAATCCTCTCGACCGACTGAGGTCGAATTGCGAACGAAGCTGCGCGATCTGGCCAATGAGCGACGACGGTTCGGCTACCGACGGCTGTTTATTCTGCTTCGGCGAGACGGAGAGGCCTCCGGTGTCAACCGCATCTACCGGCTCTATCGCGAGGAAGGTCTTTCCGTGCGCAAGCGCAAAGCCAGGCGTCGTGCTGTTGGCACGCGTACGCCGATCCTCGTCGAAGCAAAGGCGAATGCCCGCTGGTCACTGGATTTCGTCCACGATCAATTCGCCTGCGGCAGGCGCTTCCGCATCCTCAATGTGGTCGACGATGTTACGCGCGAATGCCTGGCGGCGATCCCGGACACATCGATATCAGGTCGCCGTGTCGCGAGGGAACTGACGACGCTTATCGAGCGACGAGGCAAGCCCGGCATGATTGTTTCAGACAACGGGACCGAACTGACCTCGAATGCCATCCTGGCCTGGTCGAAGGATCACAAGGTCGAGTGGCATTACATCGCGCCGGGAAGGCCAATGCAAAACGGCTATGTCGAGAGTTTCAACTGTTGATTGCCACTGAGAACTGACCCGGCATTTCCACCGAGAATTGACCCGTTTATTAGATGTCGTTCGGGTCGATGGTTGCGGTCAAGCTCTTCCTTTTCTCCTTCGTCATTTTGGGCTCATGAGCCGAACTATTCTTGAAGCGGAAGCTGTCGTTTCCGGTTTCGAGGATGTGGCAATGGTGGGTCAAGCGGTCGAGCAGCGCGGTGGTCATCTTGGCATCGCCGAAGACGCTGGCCCATTCGCTGAAGCTCAGGTTGGTCGTGATGATGACGCTCGTGTGCTCGTAGAGCTTGCTTAACAGATGGAAGAGCAGCGCCCCGCCTGAAGCGCTGAACGGCAGGTAACCGAGTTCGTCGAGGATGACGAGATCGGAGTGTGCCAGGCGGTTGGCGATCTGGCCGGAACGCCCTTGTGCCTTTTCTTGCTCGAGCGCGTTGACCAGCTCCACGGTCGAGAAGAACCGAACCCGCTTGTGATGATGCTCGATAGCCTGGACACCGATCGCTGTGGCGATATGCGTCTTGCCCGTGCCGGGACCGCCGACGAGGACGATGTTGTTGGCGTCGCCGAGGAAGTCGCAGCGATGAAGCTGACGCACCAGCGCCTCGTTGACCTCGCTGCTGGCGAAGTCGAAGCCGTTCAGGTCACGATAGGCTGGAAAGCGTGCCGTCTTGAGCTGGTAGGCGGTCGATCGAACTTCGCGTTCCGCCGTCTCGGCCTTGAGAAGCTGCGACAGGATCGGGATGGCGGCCTCAAACGCTGGCGATCCCTGTTCGGTGAGTTCGCCGACGGCCTGGGCCATGCCGTGCATCTTCAGTTGCCGCAACATGATGACGACAGCGCCACTTGCTGGATTATGACGCATGGCGAGCCTCCGTCTTTCTGAGCGCATCGTAGCGTTCGACATTGGCCTTCGGCTCGTTGGTGAGCGTCAGGGCCTGAGGCGCGTCGATGGTCGGTGGTGTGAAGGATTTGCCGTCGACGAGGCGATGCAGCAGGTTCAGCACGTGCGTCTTCGTGGGGACGCCGGACTTCAGCGCCATGTCGACCGCCGATAGCACGGCCTGTTCGTCGTGCTGGAGAACAAGGGCCAGGATATCGACCATCTCGCGGTCACCACCCGGCTTCTTCAGGAGGTACTGCTGCAAGGCTCGGAACGCATCGGGCAGTTCGGCAAAGGGTGCACCATTGCGAAGAGCGCCCGGCTTGCGTTGCACCACCGCCAGATAATGCCGCCAGTCGTAGATGGTCTGTCCCGGTCGGTCATGAGAGCGATCGATGACCCGGCGATGCTCGCAGACGATCTGGCCCTCCGCGGCGACAACGACACGATCCGGATAGACCCGCAGGCTCACCGGCCGATTGGCGAAGGAGGCAGGAACGCTGTAGCGATTGCGCTCCAGATGAACGAGGCAGGTCGGCGTGACGCGCTTGGTATACTCGACGAAGCCATCGAACGGCCGGGAGACAGGCATCAATGCCAAAGCCTCCTCAGCCCAGATGTCGGCGATGGTGCCGCGCATCTGTCCGTGCGGGGTATTCGCCCACAATTCCTTGCAGCGCTGCTCCAGCCAGACGTTCAACGCTTCCAGCGACGGAAAGCGCGGCGTGGGCTGCCAGAGACGATGACGGGCATCCTGAACGTTCTTCTCGACCTGTCCTTTCTCCCAACCGGACGCCGGATTGCAGAACTCGGGTTCGAACACATAGTGACTGGCCATCGCCATGAAGCGCACGTTGACGTCGCGATCCTTCCCGCGACCAACCTTGTCGATCGCCGTGCGCATATTGTCGTAGATGCCACGGCCAGGAATGCCGCCAAAGACGCGGAAGGCATGGTTGTGGGCATCGAACAGCATCTCGTGCGTCTGGAGGAGATAGGCTCTCACGATGAAGGCGCGGCTGTAGCTCAGCTTCGTATGCGCGACCTGCAGCTTGGTGCGCTCATTGCCGATGATGGCCCAGTCCTCCGACCAATCGAATTGGAACGCTTCGCCCGGTTCGAAGGCCAGAGGCACGAACGTGCCGCGTCCTGTGGTCTGAAGTTCCCTCTGCCTGTCCGCCTTCCACTCTCGGGCAAAGGCTGCAACCCGATTATAAGAGCCCTCATAACCGAGGCCGACCAGATCGGCATGCAGTTGCTTGATCGTCCGCTTCTGCTTGCGGCCCTTCTTCGATTCCGTCTTCATCCATGCCGACAGCCGATCTGCAAACGGATCGAGCTTGCTCGGTCGCTCCGGCACCTTAAACTTCGGCTCCCCGCCATCAAGGCGCAGGTATTTGCGGACCGTGTTCCGCGAAAGGCCAGTCCGGCGACATATCTCTCGGATCGATAGATGCTCTCGAAGATGCCAGCGCCGGATCACGCTCAGTAACGCCATGTCGATCACTCCACAGCCCCCGCTGAAAACTCGCGAGGGACGGTTGAAACATGGGTCAATTCTCAATGGAAATATCGGGCTATGCCGGGTCAGTTCTCAGTGGCAATCAACACCCGTAGTTGACACCAGCGATCCGGCGCGCCTCGGCAGCGGAAATCACACGCGCCCAGTGATGCGGAGCGATGCGGTTTCGTTTCTTCATTTGGAATGCGGCCTCAAGGCCACATTCGATGTCTGACGCGAATTCGCGGACGGTCGGCCATTCGCCGATAAGTTCAGCAATCGTCTTTGGGGCGTTAATCATTTTGTAATCGTACATATCGTACGAACGAAATGCAAGCGTCAATCGTGCGCCTTGTACGACGAAATTGGGGCAGGATGTACGAATGAAAAACGAACCGCGATATCGCCTTCAGGAAGCCCGAGCCAAGGCCGGCTTCAGCAGCCCGAGCGAAGCCGCTCGTGCTTTCCCGCGAGACATAAACAGGAACACGCTTATTAGTCATGAGAACGGCAACCGGCCGATTTCCAGGAAGGCCGCCGAAAAGTACGGCGAGCTGTTTGGGGTCTCCGCCGGCTGGATATTGTTCAACGACGGCGAGGCGACGATGACCGATAGCGCTTTAAGTGAAGTATCATTATCGCGCGTCGGCATGACGGCCGGCCTCGTCGCTGGAAGGGTGGAAGCGGGCACGTTCCGCGAAATAGATGAATTCGACCAGTCCGAACGGATCGAGGTGGCCCTACCTCGCGACGATCTTTTCCCGAACGCTCGACAACTTCTCTTCGACTGCTCGGGCGATAGCATGAACGACTTGAAGCCGCGTCCGATCCTTGAGGGCGATCGGCTCGTCTGCCTCGCCTACGATGACGTGGAGCACCTGGTCGAACTGAAATCCGGCATGGTTGTGGTCGTCGAGCGCACGCGCGACAGTGGGCATTTCCGCGAATGGTCCGTGAAGCAGTTGGAGCTTTACTCCGATCGGACGGAATTCCATCCGCGGTCTACCAATCCGAAGCATAAGCCGATCGTCATCCAGCGGGAGCACGAAGCCGACGACGGCGTGACGGTGCAGGTTATCGGCCTTGTGCGGCGGGTTATGAACGAGATGCCGGGGTTCCAGAGATGAGCAAACCCATACCGCCCCGCGATCCCGCCATCCTCTCCGCCGGAGCTGTAGGGCTCGCCACATCTGCAATAGCAGCTGCCCTTGTCTTCCGCCTTCGACGTATGGGCATCCTAGACGAACAAGGCGAGCGGGAAATCTACGAGCATGCGTTGCTAATGCTTGAGGAAGGCCAAGGCGATGACGACACTGGCGTGTTCGATGCGGCACGGGAATTGATTGAGATTCATCTTCGGCCGGACGGCGATGCGTAAGGGGGCGGCCTTAGCGTCAGCGAACCAGATTGAGCGCCGTATAAAGGCGGCAAGGAGGGTAAATGGCACAAATTAGCACTGAGAAGCTGGCCCTACAGCTAAGTGAGCAGCGCCGATCGGTTGATTTCGACACATTCGATATTCAGCTGCAAGAGTTGCTTCGAATGTTGGGTGATGAGCAAATATCAGTTGCTCCCGTATATCAGCGTCATTTTCGATGGGACCCAGTAAGATGCTCTCAATTGATCGAGTCTCTCGCATTAGGCATTCCTATTCCTAACCTCTTTATGGCGACAAATACCGACAATACTTGGGAAGTGGTGGACGGTGTTCAACGCCTAAGCGCTGTCGCGAAGTTTGCTGGGTCAGAGCAGCTGCGCTCCAAACTGAAGGTCGGCCAGAAGCTGGTCCTTACGGGGCTGGAGAAATTATCGCATTTCAACGATCTCACCTTTGATGATTTCCCCCCTCACCTGCAGCAACACCTCCGAACACGCCCTCTTAAGGTTGTTGTCCTTAACGACAAAAGCGACAAAATTCTTCGAATTGACTTGTTTGAGCGATTGAACACGGGCGGGATTGTACTAACAAAACAGGAAATACGAGATAGCGTTTTCCATGGTCCATTTGCCAGTATGCTGGAGGAATTGGCGGCTACCGCAGAATGCCACACCGCAGTGAGGCTAACAGCAAAGCAGGATATGGATGGAACGCGCGAAGAATGTGTCCTGAGGTTCTTCGCATTCCTAGATCGATATCAGAAATTCGATCATAGCGTTGAAGATTTCCTCGACGGGTACATGCGGGACGCCAGCGAGAATTTTACCGGCCCCCACCTGCTGTCACGCAAGTCTGAGTTCATGAGTGTATTCAGCGCGCTCGCTACAGTTTTCCCGGGCGGAATATTGCGGCCAGGGAGAAAGGGGACAACACCTCTGAACCTTTTTGAAGGGGTGGCTGTGGGGGCGGCGCTTGCAATGCGTCAGGCTGGAACAATTAACAACATCCAAACCGAAGTTTGGATGGCATCGCCTGAGCTTCGCAAGGCAACAACTGGAGCTACAAACACCAGGTCTGCAGTAAGGGAGCGTATTGAGTTCTGCAGGGATCGTTTTTTGGGTCTGCCGTATGTTCCAGTCGCTAATCTCTGAGGTTTCTGCAAGGTTCGAAGTAGCGGACGCGTATTTTTCGGAAACAAAACCGTTCAAAGGACAGGTTGGGGCAACAGCCAAAGGTCATATGTTTGTGGAGGCGTACTCAATTTATGAGTTTACAGTCCGAAGTTCTGTACGGCTCGCAATTGATGCCGTTAACTCTCGAAGATATCGGGTAAGTGACCTCACGCCGACGCTGCTATCACTCTACCTAGACCCTGAACTTCGATCCGTGCGCGATGTGGGGTCCAAAGGGGTCTGGGGAGCGAGGCAAAAGCTGTTCGCAAAAGCGTCCGCGAAGACACCTGCAGAGATAGCGTTGGACACCAACATCCCCGATGATGGTTCGCATTTCCGATATAGCCACCTGCAGACTATAGCTGCAGTCTTCAATATACGCCGCCGTCTCGTGCGCGACCTGCAGCACATCTCCCGGATCAATGAGGTCGTTGACCATCGAAATCAAATTGCCCACGGGCGGGATACTGCGGCAAACATCGGTCGCAGGTACACACACGCGGACGTCCGAAAAATGCTCCGTCAGATGAGAAGCGTCTGCAATTGCGTTGCCTCGCAGTTCGATCACTACTGCAGCACTCCGACACTTCACATCAAGCGCTGAGCGGATTCTCGCTCTGGCATGGTTCTTTAGCTCCCTTCATTAGCCCGCCCCTTCCGGCGGACTTTCTAGTGGGCGTCAGGCCGCGAATGAACGCCTGCCGCAGGCATCAAACTCCCTGCACGTCACGCCAATCTCCGCAATCAGCCAGGGCTTCGGTTCATTGCACATCCTCGACACGCCCTCCCCGTCGATGAAGTTCATTACCGGCAGAATGCAAAAATCCTCATCATCGCCGACCGGGCCAAGCCGCGCGATCTTGAAGCTGTAGCCAGGGAACCGGTTGCCCAAATAGGCCTCCATCCTCTCCTTGGACGCAAATATCGCCGCCCGGCGCTCGTACGGCGGCACAATGATGAATTCCAGGACGTCTTGCTCAATAGCCACAGCTGTATCCTCCTTCGATGCCGACGAGCTGCGCGATAACGCCGCCACACGGCCGGCAATTGAACTTCAGATCGCCGAGAAAGGCGCTCTCGATTAGCTCGTCGGCATCGCGAGGAATGCCCTCGCCCACCGGCAAGCGAATGTCTCTCGTGCTCTCCCGCATGCAGTTGTCGCACCGCAAGTGAAGTGTAAACGGCGCTGTCGCCGCAGGAACCGCCAAGCCCATTTCGTTCTCCTTTCGTTCCTATTGAAAGCAGAACATGCGCGGTGAGTCGAATCGATTCTCGGCCGAATGTGGAAATATTTTTTCGGCCCCACATCGTACAAAACGTACTTGACTCGCAAAACTTGGTGTGCGTACATAATGTACTAAATCCGCAACCGGAGCCGTTATGAACGTACTGACCACCATGGCCAAACTCTTGGCCGCACTCCTCGTTCGTCGCGGCTGCGCAGGACGTCGACGTGCCATTTACCGACGCCGCATCAACGCTAGTCAACGCCCCCGCATACGCAAGCACACGAGAGGAGGAGGCCTGATGCGTCAGTCGTCCGCCTCGGCATCAATCTCCTCGAATTTTGCGAGGAGATCGTCGTGAATTCGTTGGGAGCCCTCAACCCAGGCAAGAACCTTCTCGCGCGCCGCGCTAACGTTTGGCCCGCCCTTGTAAAGTTCCGCAGGAACGGCAGCGGCTGCAAACCTTCTGTGCGCCTCATAGAACGGGTAGATCGCACCGCTTACGAACTCTTCGAGCATCTCGGCAGTGGCCTTCTCGTCGTGCACAATATCGAGATATTTCCCGATGAGCTCGCCAACTTCGTTCAGAGCCTGATCTATCTGTTCGTAGTTCCGATCAAACGCCATGCCCATCTGACAAAGTCGCCGTATCGCTTCGCCGCGAGAGCGGATGCGGTTCTCGTGCATCCAATCATCGAGTTCTTGAAGTTCGGACGGCGACATGACCAGCGGAACACGCTGATCTTTCAATTCGCCCTCGGTCTTTTTGGGTCTGGCCATGGGAGAGTTATACACCTCTGATTAAGTTGCGCAAGAAAACGATTGACGGGATATCACACAGAGGTTAACGTTTTCTTGCGCAACTTAATCATTTAACGATTTACGGAGCGCAGCATGGAGAAGGAACCGAAAGAGGAACGCGTCCCGATGGTCATGGAGGCGAGTTTGCTCCAGCGAATCGAGGCGTACCGTTTCGGCAAACGCATCGGGAGCCGGTCGGAAGCGATCCGCCAGCTTATAAAGGTCGGACTGGAAAAGGAAATGCCGGCACCGGCCGGAGAGTGAGCAGCAGGCGGGGAAGAAGTTTGGCGACCGATCCCCGCCGCTGCTGAGATCCACATCGACACATAGGATGTCAAAAATGGACAAGCAGTCCAATAGCACAACTGTGCCCGAAATTTCAACGCTGATCATGGGGACCGATCGGCCCGAGATCCGGCACCGGCTCAGCGTGGAGGAAGTACAGAAACTCTCCATGAAGGAACTGCGCGCGCTGATGGCGATGTTTGTCACCGTCAGCGAAGTTGCCCTCGGGCTCCTCAACCAGGAGCGATTTGCCGGCAAAACCTACGGCTACAATGCCGCCGGCCAGATCGGCGACGGCCTACTCGACCATTTCAACGATTGCATCGCCATGGTCGAACAGGTTGCCAAGGATGCAAGGCCGCGCACCGCGGAAGACGCAGAGGACCGCGCGTGGCTGCTGATCCAGCGCGCCGCGGAATATTCTGAAGACCTTCCCCGGTTTGTCGCAGCGTCCGCGCAGCTCAGCGTCACCGTCTTGGATTTGGAGGGCGCTCGATGAAACCCTTTGTCTTTGACCCGACGCTCCCGGTTCTTCCGATGGACAACCCGGCCGAGCTGGAAAGCCTGACCAAGCTCATCAACGAGCATATCGAAATCGAAGCGCGATTCTCGGCGCTTCTATGCAAGCACGACGACGACACCGTGGCGTTCAAGAATGCCGGCGGGGACGCGCTGTCGCAGAAGGGAAACGACGGATACTTCGAGATTGCCAGCCACCCGGCAACCTCAATCAACACGATCTTGCTCAAGGCGCGATACCTCGCCGCGCGGAAGGCTTCCGGCGATCTCAGCTTTGAGCAAGCAGTGGAGTTCGTCGCCTCCTTCATCGATCTGGCTCCGGCCATGGCGCCGGCTGAGGACCCGCTTCTGGTGGCGATCACCGCCTATCGGAAAGCAGTCGTCGCGCTTAACGATCTGGAAATCGGCGAAGACGTGAGCCTCGCCGAGGAGAACGCCCTCATTGATGCGGTCTACGGCAAGGAAAAAGACTTGCTGATCGAGGCGGCACCGACAGTCACCAGCGTTGCCGGCGTCCGTGAAGCAATCCGTCTTGCGTTCGACGAGGATGCTATCCACGACATGGTCGCTGAGGGCGCCCTTCGTGCCGCGTTGGCCTATCTGGATGGGAGGGCATCGGCATGACCGAACTTTCCCTCACCGCGACCATCTACCGCTATCGGGCGGAGATGTTCACACAGCTCGCCAATCAAAGGGAGGCGGAAGAGCGCGGCACCGACACAGAATTTCCCGTCACCTATTGGCCGCTCATCGAGAAGATCGAAAAATGGGATCGGCCGGCGGTCGACCTGTGCGAGGCCATCGACGCGCTGAAGCTCGCCATCGAGGACTACGAGGCCGGCGACACGCCGCGCATTCCCGCAATGATGAAGGCAGCGCTCGGGTGGCTCGATGCCGAGTACAAGCGGAGGACAAGCCTATGAGCTCCAACCTGTTCCCCTCTCTTTCTGTGACGGTCGACGAGGAAAAGCTGTCACTCTCCGATCTCTTTTATGCGCTGCACGATCTGCACCACCTGACCGAATGCATGGTCTTTCATATGGCCGAGATGGATTTCGGCACCGGCGAGGTACGCAACCACGAACTCGACCGCGCCTATGCCCTCGCCAAGATCGTCTCCGGCCAAGTCGCAATGCTGGCGGTTCTGGCCGAGCCTCTGGACCGGCCGGGGTTCATGAAGAGGGCGGCGGAATGAGAAGCCTCGCCATCGAAAACTTCCGCCGTTCCGAACTGGAGCGGTGGATCCACGACGCAATCGACCTTCTCGACGCCATGGATGATGACTTCGACCTCGAAGACGACGAGATCGAGGACGTCCGCGTGTACGCGCCGGCATACAAACTCATGGCAGGGGAGAACGGCCGATGAGCGTTTCGCCCGAAGCCTCACCGGCGCCGGCGGGCGAGCCGATTGAAACGTTGCTCCGCCTGAGGGACGTCATGAAAGTGACCACGCTCGGCTCGACGACCATCTATCGCAAGATGGATGCCGGCGAATTCCCGCGGCCGCTTAACCTCGGCGGCAACGTCGTTCGGTGGAAAATGTCGGACGTGCAGAGGTGGATCAGCGCTTTGCCGATCCACCACCCCGAATAGGTTTACCTCCGCTTCAGTATCTTCACTGGCCCCTTCAGCAAGTCCACCGCTGGCGGGGCTTCCTTCATGAGGAGATCTGCCCACTCCTGCGCCAAAGCAATTCGGCGCTGCAGATAGAGGGCTCGGTTGTACGCGGTTTCGACCTTGTCCTTCGGGACATGGGCCAGCATGAAGTCGATGATGGCGCGATCGGCGGGGAACCGCTCGTTCATGATCGTCGAGAAGCTGGACCGGAAGCCGTGCGGCACATGCTTGGAGTGATAGCCGGCGCGGTTCAGCAAATAACCCATGGCGTTCTCGCTCATCGGCTTGTGCGCGTGCCTGGCGTTCGGGAAGACGAAAGGCCCCTTTCCTGTGATAGACCGAACTGCGGCAATAACCTCGACGGCCTGGCGCGAGAGTGGCACGAGATGGTCGCGCGCCTCGTCGTTCTTGTGCTCTAGTTTCACCTTCATCCGTTCGGCAGGTACACGCCAGATCGGTTCCTTCTCATCCAAGTCGTTGAATTCCGACCAGGGCGTCGTCGCCAGCGTGCCAGGACGCACCGCAGTAAGCGCCAGGAGGCGAACGGCGAGCTTCGTTACTCCGTAGGCGGGAACGCCCTCGGTCTGCCTTAGCATCCCCTGTACGCCTTCCAGATCGATCACTGCGGGCTGCTTGCCCTTTTTCAAGGGCGCCATTGCCTTGGTAACGATGGCTGCAGGGTCGTGATCAGCGCGGCCCGACGCGATGCCATAGACGAACACAGCGGATATTCGCTGCCGGAGACGGCGGGCGGTCTCCTTTGCTTCCCGGTTCTCGGTCATTCGCAGGACGCCGAGCACGGTAGCGGGTGTTATTTCGGCGGGTATCAGGTCGCCGAGGTGAGGAAAGACGTCGCGCTCCAGAGAATTTAGAACGTCGTCGGCGTGGCGCTCAACCCAGCGAGGTTTTTGCAAGGCATGCCATTCGCGGGCGAGTTCTTCGAAAGTGGCCTTGCCGCTTCGGCCGCCGGTCAGTTTCTGGATTTTCTTGACGACGCCAGGATCTTTCCCGGCGCGCTGATGGGACTTGGCGGTGTCACGAGCTGCACGTGCATCCTGAAGGCTGACGAGCGGGTATTTACCAAGCGTGAGGAGCTTTTCTACCCCCTCGACTTTGTAGCGGTAGCGCCACAATTTTCCTCCCGAAGGCGTCACGAAGAGGTGCAGGCCGTTGCCGTCGACAAGGCGATACGCCTTCTCAGCTGGCTTGGCCTTCTTGATTTGAGCGTCCGTCAGCATCGCTTTTCCAAAATACCCGCTTTCCCGTTTCCCGATACCCGCTCGCATACCCCCTTTTTGGCGGGTATCGGCGGGCATAATGGGAAAGGCATGGAAACGTCGGTCCAACCGCAACGCCTGAAAAATAGGACGTTTGGACACGATAGGGAAGAGATGGAAGCCGAAATTGGCGGAAGAGGTGGGATTCGAACCCACGGTACGGTCTCCCGCACGCCGGTTTTCAAGACCGGTTCCTTAAACCACTCGGACACTCTTCCGCTGGCAAGGGAGCAATCTTTTCCCGGTTTCGGAAAAGCCGCGCGGCCTGGTTGCGCCCGTTCGCCGCTCCTTCAAGCGAAGCGGCTTTTTAGCAGTTTTGCCCATTCCGTCAACGTGCGGCGCGACACCGGAAGAAAGCTTTTAAAGCCAAGCCCTTGTTTTGGACACAATGGCCTCCTATATCACCGTCATCGGCATTGCTTGAGAGCGCTGGAAAGCGTCTGCCGCTCGCAATTGCCGTCATCGCCTGATGCTTTTGACCACGGATGTACTGGCACGGGTGAACAGGTGATGAATGAGGAAGGTCGGTGCGTTTTCGCCCCGGCCTTTTTTGTTGCCCGGAACAATGGGGCCACCCGCCGCTTTCGGTTTTCTCATGAAGAGGAGCCGGCCATGGAACAGACAAGCACCGCAAAACTCGCTGCAGAATATCGTCGCCTTGGCGGCGGGCGGCTTGCGAAGATCGACGACAATCACCTGACCACCCGCAAGTGGGAACATGACAGTCCGGCCGCCGAATCATTCTGGAACGCGCATATCGCCCCGCTCGCCGAGCGGAGCCGCGACGAGGTGATCTCGCATCTGCCGACGATCAACCAGGTGTGACGGGAAAGGCGTGAACGCGGGTTTTCTTGCTGTGGGCGGCGGCTTGCGCGCCCACACTCCGCCACGATCTTCGCCATGAGATGACGGGCGGCCGGGAACCAATGCACCGGATTCGCCATTATCGTGCCAGTTAGAAGGAGTGCACAGATGAACAAGAAGCTTGGAACTGCCCTCGCGCTTACCCTTGCGCAGGCTTTCGCGACGACGGCTGGCGCAGCAGACATGGTGATCCGCGATGAAACGCCTGTTTATGTCGACCGGGGCGCCCGCGACGGCGTCAAGATCGGCATGCTGAGCTGCGATGTCGGCGGCGGCGTCGGCTACGTGATCGGCTCGGCCAAGAACGTGGACTGCGTGTTCAGCGCGACCAATGGCGAGCAGGACGCCTATTCCGGCGTGATCCGCAAGATGGGCGTCGACCTAGGCTTCACCACGCAGGGCCGCATCGTCTGGGCGGTCTTCGCGCCGACGGCCGGTTACCATCAGGGTTCGCTCGGCGGCCTCTACCAGGGCGCGACAGCGGAAGCGACGGTGGGTGTCGGTGTCGGCACCAACATCCTCATCGGCGGCACGTCGGGATCGATCCACCTGCAGACGGTCAGCGTCAGCGGCCAGATCGGGCTCAATCTCGCGGCCACCGGCACGTCGGTAACGCTTACGCCGCAGGGCTGACACAACCAAGCGGGCGGCTTCGGCCGCCCGTTTCCTATGACGCCCGATCTGCTAGGATGCGCGCGAAGGAGCTTGCCATGATGCGTATCGCCCTGCCCCTGCTTGCCGCTCTTTTCCTTGCCTCCTGCACGACGGGAGGCACCGGCGTCGGCGTCGAGCCCATCCCAGGCAGCATCACCTATGGCGGCCAGCCGCGCACGAAGCTCACGAAGGCGCCGGTCGGCAGCACGTTCGAGCATATCTTCCACGACAGTTTCGGGCGGCGGGTGGTCGAGACCTATCGCATCCAGCCGGATCGTTCGCTTCTTTTGGTCCACCGGCGTGTACGAATCGATTACTTCTGACGCGACAAGGCAACGGAGGCGACCATGCTGGAAAGCACAGACATCGAACTTGAGGACGAACGGCTGAAGCAGCTCGACATCCTGGCCGAAGAGCGCGCCATGACGCCGCCGGACCTGCTCGCGCATTACGCCTCGGGCTCCTTCGGCTTCCACGAGGCGGTGCACACGACCTCCATCGTGCTCGATCTTGTCGACGACCAGTTGCTGCATCATCCCGCCATTGCCGGCAATACCGAATGGTTTCGGCTGGCCGCGCGGGCAAGCGAGGCGCTGTTCAATCTCTATCAGGCAATGGGAGCGGCCCAGGTCGCCATCCGGGCAGCGGATGAAGGCAAGCGGCCGGAAGAGCTGAACGCCAGCAACGACGACTGAGCGGTCCACGCGACGGGAGGTGATTATTTTCCGTCGCGCAGCGCCTGCACCACCCGCTCGCGGCCGACCTTGATGACATTCTCCATCGCGCGCCGCGCGCCATCCTCGTCCCGCTTGTCGATCTCCTCGACGATGCGAATATGCGTGGCCGCGACGTCGCCCATCTTGCCGCGATCGGCCGCGGGCGAGCTGAGTTTGAAGGCGCCGACGAGCGCTGCCTCGATCAGGCTGCCGACGGTACGCAGGAACGGGTTGCGCGATGCTTCCAGCACCGAAAGATGGAACTTGAGATCGGCGAGCGCGAGCGATTCCGCCGTATGCTCCAGATCGCCCATGGCGACGGCAAGCCGCATCATCTGGCTGATATCGGCCTCCGTGGCGTGACGGGCCGCGAGCGCTGCCGCGTGCGGTTCGAACGCGAGCCGCACTTCGGAAAGGTGCAGCAGGAAATCCTCGTTGATGCCGACGGCGAAATACCAGGTGAGGATATCGCTGTCGAAGAGGTTCCATTGCGTGTTGGGTGTCACGCGGGTGCCGATGCGCGCGCGCGGCACGACGAGGCCCTTGGCGGCCAGCGTCTTCATCGCCTCGCGCAGTACCGTGCGGGAGACCTTGAAGCGGGCGGCAAGCTCCGCATCGCCGGGCAAAGTCGCGCCGACGGGATATTCGCCCGCGATGATGGCCCGGCCCAGCGCGTTGACGACCTGCGCATGGCTGGTGCGCGTGTTCATCCCGCTGATGACCGTCTCAAGCAAACCCTTGCGCAAGAACCTTCCCCTCCTCCGTTCCGGACCACCCCTTTTGTCCCGGAACCATCCGGCAGGTATAGAATGCCCCGCCGATTCCGCAAAGGATGATCTGTCGCATCCCTGTCACAGACGAAAAAGGCGTCCCTTTCGAGACGCCTTCCCGCATGTCGAATGCGTTCGCCGCTTATTTCGGCAGCTGGTCGTCGACGCCGGCGATGTAGAAGTTCATGCCGAGGAGCGTGCCGTCATCGGAGACGGCACCTTCGGCGAGCCAATCCGAACCGTCCTGCTTCTTGATCGGGCCGGTGAAGGGGTGCAGTTCGCCGGAGCGGATCTTCGCTTCGGCCTCTTCGGCGAGCTTCTTCACGTCGTCGGGCATGTTGGTGTAGGGCGCCATGGTCAGGATGCCGTCCTTCAGGCCATCCCAGACCTGCTCCGACTTCCAGGTGCCGTCGAGCACGGCCTTGGTGCGCTTGATGTAGTAGGCGCCCCAGGTGTCGACGATGGCGGTGAGCTGGGTGTTCGGGCCGGCAGCGATCATGTCGGACGCCTGGCCGAACGCCTTGATGCCACGCTCGGCGGCGACCTGCATCGGCGCGGTCGTGTCCGTGTGCTGGGTCAGGATGTCGACGCCCTGGTCGATCAGCGCCTTGGCGGCGTCGGCTTCCTTGCCGGGGTCGAACCAGGTGTTGGCCCAGATGACCTTGACCTTGAAGTCCGGGTTCACCGACTGCGCACCGTGCACGAAGGCATTGATGCCCATGACGACTTCCGGGATCGGGAACGAGGCGATGTAGCCTGCGACACCCTTCTCGGACATCTTGGCGGCGATCAGGCCCTGGATGTAGCGGCCTTCATAGAAGCGCGAATTGTAGGTCGCGACATTCGGGGCGGACTTGAAGCCCGTCGCGTGCTCGAACTTCACGTCCGGGAACTTTTCGGCAACCTTGACGGTGGCATCCATGAAGCCGAACGAGGTGGTGAAGACCAGTGCGCAGCCGGAGCGGGCCATGCGCTCGATCGCGCGCTCGGCGTCGGGGCCTTCCGGAACGCTTTCGAGGAACGGCGTCTCGATCTTGTCGCCGAACTCCTTCTGCAGCGCCTGGCGGCCGATGTCGTGCGCCTGCGTCCAGCCGCCATCTGTCTTGGAGCCGACATAGATGAAGCAGATCTTCGTCTTATCCTGGGCGCTGGCTGCGGCGGCAAAGCCGAGCACGGCGGCCGATGTTGCGAGAGCGAGAATGATTTTCTTCATTTTATCCTCTGTAGGTTGGAAGTGGTTGTTTCCCGTTTTCTTGTTCTTTTCACCGGTCTGGCACAAAGGGCTTGCCCAGAGAGGCGGGTGTATTGATCAACGTGGTGCGTCGGTTGCGTGATATCAGCACCAATACGACAACCGTGGCGGCATAGGGAAGCGCCGACAGGAACTGCGAGGGGATGCCGAGGTTCAGCGGCTGGACGTGAAGCTGGCTGATCGAGACAGCGCCGAAGAGGTAGCCGCCGGCAAGCAGGCGCCAGGGCCGCCAGGAGGCGAAGACGACGAGCGCCAGCGCGATCCAGCCGCGTCCGGCGGACATGTTCTCCACCCATTGCGGCGTATAGACGAGCGAGAGCTGCGCGCCGGCAAGGCCGGCACAGGCGCCGCCGAACATCACGGCAAGATAGCGCGTGCGGATGACGTGGACGCCGAGCGCATGGGCCGAGGCGTGGCTGTCGCCGACCGCACGCAGTTTCAAGCCGGCGCGGCTCCTGAACAGGAACCAGTTCACGCCGAAGATCAGCGCGATCGACAGGTAGAAGATCAGGTCCTGCCGGAACAGCAGCGGTCCCAGGAACGGGATATCGGCAAGCAGCGGAATCGCAATCGGCTGCAGCTTGGTGCCGGACATGCCGACATAGGGTTCGCCGATCTGGCCGGAAACGCCGAGGCCGAGAATGGTGAGCGCAAGGCCGGTCGCCACCTGGTTGGCGACGAGCGTCAGCGTCAGGAAACCGAAGAGCAGCGAGAAGAGCGCGCCGCAGGCGATGCCCGCGAGGATCCCGACATAGGGCGAGCCCGTCACCTGCGTGGCGGCGAAGGCAAGCACGGCGCCCATCACCATCATGCCCTCGACGCCGAGGTTCAGCACGCCCGAGCGTTCGGCGACGAGTTCGCCGAGTGACGCCAGAACCAGCGGTGTGGCCGCGGTGATGACGGTCAGGAGGATCGCTTCGACGATACCCATCAGTGCGCTCCCCCTTCACTGGTGCGGCCGAGGCGGGAAAAGACCAGCCTAATCTTGTATTGGATGAGCGTGTCGCAGGAGAGCACGAAGAAGAGCAGCAGGCCCTGGAAGACGCGGGTGACCTTGTCGGAAACGCTCAGGGTCAGCTGCACCGCCTCGCCGCCGACATAGGTGAGCGCCAGGAACAGGCCGGCGGCGATGATGCCGAGCGGATTGAGGCGGCCGAGGAAGGCGACGATGATGGCGGTGAAGCCGTAGCCGGGCGAGATGATCGGCTGCAGCTTGCCGATGGTGCCACTGACCTCGGAGATGCCGGCAAGCCCGGCCAGCGCGCCCGACAGCAGCATGGAGAACCAGATCATGCGCTTGGAGGAGAAGCCGGCAAAGCGCCCTGCCCGTTCCGACTGGCCGAGCACGGTGATCTCGAAGCCCTTCAGCGTGTAGCGCATCATGATCCAGAGGGCGACGGCCGCGATGATGGCGAAGGCGAAGCCGAGATTGGCCCGGCCGGAGGCGATGAGCTCGGGCAGGATCGCTTCCGGCGCGAAGTCGCGCGTCACCGGGAAATTGTAGGCGTCCGGGCTGCGCCAGGGACCGCGCACCAGCCAGTCGAGGAAGAGCTGGGCGATATAGACCAGCATCAGGCTCGTCAGGATCTCGTTGGTGTTCATATGCGCCTTGAGGAAGGCGGGAACGGCGGCATAGAGCGCGCCGCCGATCATGCCGCAGATCAGCATCAGCGGCAGCACGAGCGGCGAATGCCATTCATGGAAGACGACCGGCACGATGGAGCCGGCGATGGCGCCCGCGATGAACTGGCCCTCGGCGCCGATGTTCCAGTTGTTGGAGCGGTAGCAGACGGAAAGGCCGACGCCGATCAGGATCAGCGGCGCGGCCTTGATGGCGATCTCGTGCAGCGACCAGACGTCGAGCAGCGGCTCGATGAAGAAGCTGTAGAGCGCGGCGACGGGGCTCTTGCCTAGCAGGGCGAACATGATGCCGCCGGCGATCACCGTCAGGCCCAGCGCCAGGAAGGGCGACAGGATGGAATAGAGCGTCGAGGGGTTGGCGCGCTTTTCGAGTTCAATGCGCATGGGCCGCCTCCTCGCCTTCCGTCTTGCCGTACATGCCGCCCATCAGGAGACCGATCTTTTCACGCGTCAATTCGTGCGCGGGATAGGCATCGGACAGTCGGCCCTCGCTGATGACGGCGATCTCCGTCGCGACCTCGAAGATCTCGTCGAGATCCTGGCTGATGACCAGCACGGCCGAGCCCGCCTTTGCAAGGTCCACCAGCGCCTGCCGGATACGGCTTGCCGCCCCGGCGTCGACGCCCCAGGTCGGCTGGTTGACGATCAGCACGGCCGGCTGGCGGTCCAGCTCGCGCCCGACGATGTATTTCTGCAGGTTGCCGCCCGAAAGGGAGCCCGCCGCCGGGTCCTCGCCGCTCTTGCGCACATCCATCGTCTCGGAAATGCGACGCGACGCGATGCGCACGACGGCATGGCGGATGATGCCGAGCACGCCGCCGGACAGGAAGGTCTTGCGGTCCGACTGGTTGCGCGCCAGCACGAGATTGTCGGAAAGCGGCAGGCCCGGCACGGCGGCATGGCCATGGCGCTCCTCCGGCACGAAACCCGCGCCCATCAGGCGCCGGGCGGTGATGCCGAGATTGCCGGCGCCCTTGCCGCGAATGAAGACGGCGGATGCGTCGGACACCGGATATTCGCCGGACAGCGCATCGAAAAGCTCGCCCTGGCCGTTGCCCGCGACACCGGCGATGGCCAGGACCTCGCCGCCCCGCACCTTGAGACAGACATTCTTGAGCGCGACGGCGAAGGGCGTGCGCGCCGGCACGCTGAGATGCCGCGCCTCCAGCAACACTTCGCCCTTGGTGTTGGTGCCGGCCGTGCTCACCGAGGCGACATCGCTGCCGACCATCATGCGGGCGAGCGAGGCCGGCGTTTCCTTGCGCGGATCGCAGGCGCCGGTGACCTTGCCGTGGCGCAGCACCGTCGCGCGGTCGCAGATGCGCTGCACCTCTTCCAGCCGATGGCTGATGTAAAGGACGGAGCGGCCCTCGGATTTCAGCTTGGCGAGCGTCTCGAACAGGCGGTCCGCCTCCTGCGGCGTCAGCACGGAGGTCGGTTCGTCGAGAATGATGAGTTCAGGGTTTTGCAGGAGAGCGCGCACGATCTCGATGCGCTGGCGCTCGCCGACCGAAAGGTCCGCGACATGCGCCTTCGGATCGAGCGGCAGGCCGTAGAGATGGGAGAGGCGCGAAGCCTCTTCGGCCACCTTGGAAAGCGAAATGCCCGGGCTCAGCGACAGGGCGATGTTTTCCGCCACCGTCAGCGCCTCGAACAGCGAAAAGTGCTGGAAAACCATACCGATGCCGAGGCGCCGCGCGGCGCCGGGGCTCGGGATGCGGACGGGCTCGCCCTTCCACAGGATCTCGCCGCTGGTCGGCGACAGCACGCCGAAGAGCATTTTAACGAGGGTGGATTTCCCTGCGCCGTTTTCGCCCAGAAGGGCGTGGATCTCGCCGGGCTGGATGTCGAGGTCGATGCCGTTACAGGCGGCAAACGAGCCAAATAGTTTTGTCAGGCTGCGAACAGCCAGCAACGGACTGCCCCTGCCCTCGGACGCTCCAACGGCTGACAAATCTGCCCCTCTTTCCTGCAATCCCAGCCCTTGCCGCCCATTCGGGTCGTGTCAGGGAATGAGCAATGTCGTTCCACTCGTTTTTCTTGCTTCCAGATCCGTGTGCGCGCGCCCAGCATCCGCCAACGAATAAGTCTGATTAATATTGATACGCACTTTGTTGCCTTGCACAACATCAAAGAGCGAGTTTGCACATGCATCGAGCGCCGTGCGCGTGGCGATGTAGGCAAACAGTGTCGGCCGTGTCGCGTAGAGCGAGCCTTTCTGCGACAGCAGGCCCATGTTGAAGGCGTCGACCGGGCCGGACGAATTGCCGAAGCTGACGAACAGGCCGCGCGGTTTCAGGCAGTCCAGCGATTGGGGGAACGTGTCCTTGCCGACGGAATCATAGACGACATCGACGCCCGCTCCGTTGGTGAGCTCGCGCACGTGGGCCACGAAATCGTCCTTGCCGTAGTCGATGACGTGGTCGTAGCCATGCGCCAGCGCCAGGTCGATCTTCGCCTGCGAGCCCGCTGTGCCGATCACGGTGGCGCCGAGCGCCTTCGCCCACTGGCCGGCGATCAGGCCGACGCCGCCGGCCGCCGCATGGAACAGGATCACGCTGCCGGGCTTCACCTGATAGGTCTGGAGCAGCAGGTACTGCGCCGTCATGCCCTTCAGCATCATGGCCGCGGCGGTTTCCAGCGAAATGCCGTCCGGCACCTTCACCAGATGTTTCGTCGCGACATTGCGTTCGGCCGCATAGGCGCCATCCGCCGAGGCATAGGCGACACGGTCGCCGATGGCAAAATCCGTCACGCCTTCTCCGAGCGCCGTGACGGTGCCCGCCCCTTCCTTGCCCGGAATGAACGGCGGCTCCGCTTTGTAGAGCCCAGTGCGGAAATAGACGTCGATGAAGTTGAGGCCGACGGCCGCCTGCCGGATCTGCACTTCGCCGGGGCCCGGCGCGGCGAGCGGCACATCCTCGAGCTTCAACACGTCCGGTCCGCCGAGACTGCGGACGACGATCGCCTTGGTCATGTCATTCTCCCTTTTGCTCTAGCGTCGGCCGAGACCGGGGAAGGCCTGCAGCACGGCGCCGATGACATAGAGATAGAGCCCCGTCGCCACGACGCCCCAGACCACCCAGGCCGGCGTGTCGAAATGCAGGAGAAGCGCGTAGATTCCGAGGATTGCCCACAGGAAGAAGACGGCCAGATTGACCGCCCTGAAGCGCTCGACACGCACGGGGTGGAGGAAGTTGATCGGCATGAAGGTGAGGAAGACCGAAACGAAGACGACGATCGATGCCGTCAGTTCGCTCGCCTTGATCACGAAGAGGGTGAACACCACCATGTTCCAGACGACCGGGAAGCCGGAGAAGAAGTATTCGTCCGTCTTCATGCCCATGTCGGCATAGTAGATGGCGCTCGACATCACGATGGCGCCCGCCGCCACGAAGGACCAGGGCTCGCCGATCATGCCGCTCTGGTAGAGCGCGAAGGCCGGCAGGAGCACATAGGTCACGTAGTCGATGACATTGTCCAGCGTGTCGCCGGACCAGTTCGGCAGCACTTCCTTCACGCGCACCTTTCGCGCGATCGGCCCGTCTATGCCGTCGACGAGCAGCGCCAGGCCCAGCCACCAGAACATGTCCACGAAGCGGTGCTCCGCTGCGGCCACGACACCGAGGAAGGCGAGGAACGAACCGGATGCCGTCAGGATATGGACGGAAAAGGCACGGATTTCCGCGTAGGGTACGCGTTTGTAGTTGAAGAACTTCATTGCCGTTCGCTGTCCATCCCTTGGGGCTTTTCCTCGGCCGCGATCCGCCGAACACGCCCTCTTGTGCGGTCACTGCCGGTAATATGCATTGATTGACCGGCATCGCCAGCGAAAATCGGCCGGCCATCGGCCGGTTCGGCGGCCTGCGCCGATTCATCCCATGGAAATTGCCTCTTTGCGGCCCTAGTCTTGACCGGTAGAAGCACAGCAAAGCTGTGGGAAACGCTTGCCCCTTCGGAGATCGGTCATGAGACAATTCGATATCGCGGTCGTCGGCGCCGGTCTTGCGGGCAGCCTTGCCGCCTTGGCGTTTGCCGAATCGGGGCGCAGCGTCGTGCTGATCGCCCCGCCCGCGCGCGCCGGCGACGGCCGCACGACGGCGCTGATGGACCAGTCCATCGCCTTCCTGAAGACGCTCGGCCTGTGGGACGAGATCGCGCGCCACGCCGCCGCGCTGGAGACCATGCAGATCGTCGACGGGACATCGCGGCTCCTGCGCGCGCCGCCCGTCGCCTTCCGCTCCAGCGAGGTCGGCCTCGACGCCTTCGGCTACAATATTCCGAACGCCCCCTTCCTGGCCGTGCTGGATGCCCGCCTTGCGGCGCAGGCCGGCATCGTGCGGCTGGAAAACGGCGTGACGGCCGCCAACACGTTCGATACCGGCGTCGAACTGGTGCTGGACGACGGCGAGCGCGTCATGGCCGCCTTCGTGGTCGGCGCCGATGGCCGGAAATCGAAGATCCGCGAAAGCGCCGGCATCGGCGTGCGCGCCTGGTCCTATCCGCAGACAGCGCTCGTGCTCAATTTCTCGCACGAGCGGCCGCACGGCAATGTCTCGACGGAGTTCCACACGGAAAGCGGTCCTTTCACCCAGGTTCCCCTGCCCGGCCGGCGCTCCAGCCTCGTCTGGGTCCTGCCGCCGAAGGAAGCCGCGCGGCTGCGCGACCTCCCCGCCGCCGACCTCGGCCAGGCGGTGGAAGAGCGCATGCAGTCCATGCTTGGCAAGGTCACCGTCGAAGGCGGCGCGCAGAGCTTTCCGCTTTCCGGCATGACGGCCGAGCGGTTCGGCAAGGGGCGGTTTGCACTTGTCGGCGAGGCCGCGCACGCCTTCCCGCCGATCGGCGCGCAAGGCCTCAATCTCAGCCTGCGCGATATCATGGCGCTCAAAGACCTTCTTCAGGACAGCGAGCCGTCGGCCTACGCTTCCATCGGCGAGCGTTTCGACCGCAAGCGGCAGGCGGACATCCGTTCGCGCACGCTCAGCGTCGATCTGCTCAACCGCTCGCTGCTTTCGGATTTCCTGCCCGTGCAGTTCCTGCGTTCCGCCGGCCTGCATCTTCTGTCGGCGCTCGGGCCGCTGCGCAGCATCGTCATGCGCGAGGGCATCGAGCCGCTCGGTTCGCTGAAGGCGTTTCGCGATGGTTTACGGGAAAGGGTCGCCCGCAAGCAGGCCTGACTTGATCAGGTAGAGCAGGATCGTCACCGTCGCGACTGATAGCACCGTCGTGATGAGGATGGTGGCGGACGCGCGCTCCTGCCAGACACCATATTGCTGGCCGATGACGAAGACGTTGGTCGCCGTCGGCAGGGCCGCGAGCAGCACGGCCGTGAACACCCAGACCGGATCGAAATTGCCGGCAAGCCCGAGCACCAGATACATGGTGACGGGCAACAGGAGCAGCTTTGCCGGCACGATGTAGCCGATCTCGACCGGCACGCGCTTCAGCGGCCGCAGCGCCAGCGTGACGCCCATGGCGAAGAGCGCGCAGGGCGCGGCGGCCTGCGCCAGGTAGTCGATCAGCCGTTGCAGCGGCGCGGCCGGCTCGAAGCCGGCGAAGGCCGCAACGAAACCGGCGGCCGTCGCGATGATGAAGGGATGCGTGACGATCTTGTGCACGATACCGCCGACGATCTGGAGCATCGGCCGCTTCTCGCCGCCCGCCAGAGCCATCAGGGCCGGCGCGACCATGAAATGCAGCATGTTCTCGAAGCAGAAGACAAGCGCCACGGGCACTGCCGCCGGTTCGCCGAAGGCAAGCAGCGCCAGCCCCGGGCCCATATAGCCGATATTGCCATAGGCCGCGGCAAGCCCCTGGATGGTCGCCTCGCCGATCGTCGCGCGGCGCAGCCAGAGACCGATGGCGAAGATCAACCCGAAAATCAGGTAGGTGGCGCTGATATTGGCGACGATGAAATCGACGCGCGTCAATTGCTCGATCGGCGTCTTGGCCACCAGCTTGAAGAACAGCGCCGGCAGGGCGATGTAGATGATGAACGTGTTGAGCCAGCCGAGCGCCTCGACCGGCTGCTTCGTGATCTTCGCGACCACGTAGCCGAGGAGAATCATGCCGAAGAACGGCAGGACCAGTCCGATGATATCCGCCATGGGCCGAGCCCTGCTCCCGCTTGCTGAGGCTGATGAACCCGACTAGCCGATTTGCGAGAGAATGGGAAACGTTTGCTGGAACCAGATGGCGACGGCGCTGATATAGCCGAAGATGAAGGCAAGGCCGGTCAGGATCAGCAGCACGCCCATGATCTTCTCGACGGCGCCGAGATGGCGGCGGAAGCGCACGAGGAAGCGCATGAAGGCCCCGGAAAAGCCCGCCGCGATCCAGAACGGCACGGCAAGGCCCAGCGAATAGATGGCGAGGAGGATCGCCCCATCGCCGACCGTCTCGCGCGCCGCCGCGATGCCGAGGATCGCCCCGAGCACCGGACCGATGCAGGGCGTCCAGCCGAATGCGAAGGCAAGGCCCATGATATAGGCGCCGGAGGCGGTCGCCGGCTTGCCGCCACCCTGGAAGCGCGCCTCGCGGGCAAAGAGGCCGATGCGCAGCAGGCCGAGAAAATGCAGGCCCATCAGGATGATGATCACGCCGCCGATCTGCGCGAGGATATCGAGATGCCGACGCAGCACCATGCCGATCGTCGAGGCTCCGGCGCCGAGCGCGACGAAGACCGTGGCAAAGCCGAGCGTAAAGAAGAATGCCGCCAGCAGCACCGCGCCGCGTGTGTCGCGCCGCACCGCCACCGCCTCGTTGCCGCGGAACTGATCGACCGAAATGCCCGCCATGTAGCAGAGATAGGGCGGCACGAGCGGCAGCACGCAGGGCGAGAGGAACGACAACGCCCCTGCCAGAAGCGCGCTCAGAAGGGAAATATCGGCAATCGACAAGGAACTACTCCGCGACGTCCGAAGGAAGCGGCTAGAGCCCGAAGCGGCCCTGCCCGCACCTTCGTTTGCGACCTCTGATAGCCGCGCCGAACCACTCGTGCCAATCACCTTTTGGAGAACGCGGCGAAATGTCTTTTCAGGAGGAAGGTGGTGAGCGCGCAGGGATTCGAACCCTGGACCTACTGATTAAAAGTCAGTTGCTCTACCGGCTGAGCTACGCGCTCCCGAGCGGGACAGAAGGCGCCCCGCGGAAGTGCGCGGAACATATGCAGGAGGTAGTGTCGGGTCAACCCGGAAAATGCACCCGAAACAGCTTTTACAACGGGCGGTCGGCCACGCCGCATTCCTGCGGAAATGGCGTGACCGATTTCATCAATAGACCGTGTATTTCAGCAGACCGAGCGACCAGTTGACGCTGCGGTTTTCGGCGTCCCGAGTCCATGTCTGCTTCAGGGTGCCGGCGATATCGGCGATGGTCGTGCGGGCGTCGAGCTCTTTGCTCAGGCCATAGTCGTTCGGCGCGATCTTGGTGAGATCGACGTCGTCGGCGACGACAATCGCGACCAGCACGTTCTCGCTCGGGCCTTCCGCCTCGAAGTCGAAGCCGTAATAGTCGTCCGGAATGGTGAGCGGCATGCCCGCGGTCAGCGGCGTGATCTTCTGGGCCGCCTCGTTCGGGAAGATCTGCGTCGCCTTGCCGTCCTTGTCGACGTCGTAGAGGATGAGATGGCCGCCGGTCTTGCTTGTGACCGTGATGCGGAAGCTTTCGCCGCTCTTGAGGTAGTCCGACGACAGCGCCACCGTGACCTCACCGGTCTGCGCCTTGCCGAGAATGTCGCCCACCGCATCCACCGGATTGGCGGCGACATAGGCGGTCTGCTGGGTGTTTTCGACCTTCACCTGCTCGACCTTGCCATAATCCGCGCTCTGGGCCTGCTGCTGGTTATAGTCGGGCGTCTGCTGCTGGGTATCGCCGCCCGTCTGGGGCTGCTGGTATTGCTGCGTCTGCTGGCCGGTCGTCTCGGCGGTCGGAGTGACGGCGCTGGCGCCGAGCAGCGCGTAGTTGACCTCCAATTGCGGATCGAGGCCCTGGCAGGCGCTCTGCGCGGCGCAATAGGTCTGCGACTGCTTCTTCACATATTCGAGCAGTTCGGCATTGGAGACGATGCCGTTGCCGTTGCTGTCGGCGGTGGAAATCTCGTGGCCGTTGACATAGGACAGCGTGAAGACGCCGTGCCGCTCTTCCGGCGGCAGGCGTGTATCGTCCCAAGCGACTTGATATGACGATGCCGCGCTCCAGGCCTCGACGCCGTTCTCCTTGACGATATCGGGCTTGTCCACGACGGCGACGTCGATGCGCAGGCCGCGCATCTTCACCTCTTCAACCGGCTTGGCATGGGGCCGCGGGAGGAAGCGCGCGCTCTCCATGGCCTCACCGACCTGCGTCGACAGGGAGCGCGAGATCGTGCCGGAATGGCAGGCATCGATGACGATGGAGACGTCGCGGTCCTTCAGCTTCGCCAGCATGGCGTCGATTTCGTCGTCGAGGATGACATTGTTCCAGTCACCATCGCCGGCGGCGATGTCATAGGTCGAGAGCGCCTCGTCGAGCCCGTCCTCCTCGTCGCCGCTCTGGTCCTTCACCTGGAGACCGTGGCCGGAGAAATAGATGTAGACGCGGTCGCCCGGCTGCGTGCCGGCGATGAGCCATTCATCGATGCTCGCCAGGATCGCCGCGCGCGTCGCATCCTTGTCGAGCAGCACGCGGATCGAATCGGCGGCATAACCCTGCTTTTCCTTCAAGAGCTTCTCGATCAGCGGCACGTCGTTCTTCGGGCCTTCGAGGAACATCTTTTCCGGCAGCGAGGCATAGGTGCCGATGCCGATCAGGAGCGCGCGATCCGCGGCGCCGGCGGCGGAAAATAGCGAGAGCGAAAACAGGAGAGCGGCGGCATAACGGATCATCAGAGCGTTTCCCGCGTGTAAAGAGGTTGAATGGCGACGCTCGCCTCCTTGCCGTCGAGGCGCGTCTGCAGCGCCTGCAGCAGGGTTGCGGCGGTCACGTTGCGGTCGGCAAGCACCGCGCCGATGGCATCGACCGGTTCGGCGGTCCAGATCGTGATGAGATGGTCGGCGCCGAACGGCTTCACCACCTCGACGTCCGTCAGCTTGAACTGCGCGCTGTCGGTACCGGCCGCCTGCATGTCGAGGAACTGCACCTCGCCCGTATTGGCGAGATTGAAGACAAGCATGTTGGGGTAACGGCCGGGCGGCGCATCGAAGCGCAGGCGCGTGCCGGCCGCATAGATGTCCTTCACCGGTGTCAGCGAGACCGAGCCGGGGTTCTGGCTCGCCATCGCCTTCAGGAAATCGAGCAGCACGAACTTGTCCACCACCGCCTGGATGCGGTCCGGGCCGACGTTTTCGGCGGCGACGTCGCCGTTCGGCGTGTAGAACACGCCGCTCGCCACGTCCCAGCGGAACGGCGTGCCTATGCCGTCCGTATTGGCGGGCTTCTGCGCGTCTCCGTCGATCTCAAGGGCGATCTTGCCGGTCCAGCCGAGATCGCTCGCCGGCTTGATGACCTTGTCCGTCCCGGCGGCGCCGCCTGCATCGCTCGTCGTCGTGGCTGTGCCGGTGTCTGCGGTCGCGACCGGGATGCCGCGCGTCAGCGTGACCACGACCTCGCTCTCCGAGCGCGCCACCTGCGGCATGAAGTTCGGCACCTGCAAGGCTTCGGAACGGTTCTTCACATTCGAGAAGATATAGTCTTCCAGCTCGATGCGAGTGATGATCCCGTTGCCGTCGCGGTCGGCGCTGCCTTCCACGGCGCGGGCGAAGCTCCAGCTCAGCGCGCCGCGCGGCTCGCCGTCGATGATGACCTCCGGCGTCGGCTGGCTCTCCAGCGAGGCGGCGAGAACCGTCACCTGCTTGAAATTGATTTCCTTGAGATTCGCGCCCTCGATCGCCTCCTGTGAGGGCGGCGCGAGCTTGACCGTCACGGCCGGCGCCAGCCGGCTCTTGCCCTTGATGGACCGGCTCATGCCGCCGGAAAAGCAGCTGTCGGAAACGAAAAGCACATGCACGCCCTTGCCTTCGGCCTCGGAGAACCAGGCATTCATTTCGTTGTCGACGATGATTTCGCCGGAGGTTTCCTCGTAGCGGTTGCGGTCGAAGCCCGGCAGCTGGAGGAATTCGTCCAGCCCGTCCGCTTCGTCGCCGGCGATGAGTTCCGGCATTTGCGCGCCGTGGCCGGCATAGGTGAAGATGATCGTGTCGCCCGCCGCCGCCGTCGCCACCATGTCCGTCCAGGCCTTGCGGATGTCGTCCTTGCGGGCCTCGGCATCGGTGAACTTCACGACCTTGAACCCGGCCGCGCTCATCGAGCGATAGACATCCTCGGCATCGCGCACCGCCCCGTCGAGGCTGACATCGTTCGGATACTGATCGACGCCGACGACGAGCGCATAGGTCTGCGCCGCGAATGCCGGGCCGGGAAGCGCGACGGCAAGGGAAAGCGCGAGAAGCCGGGGTAGAGCCTTCATCATTTCACGTCCACTTCCACCCGGCGATGAAGCTGGTTCAGCATCTCGGTATCATAGGCGCTGGCATCGTCCGGCTTGAAGGGCTCGTCCTCGCCCTTGCCCACGGTGGCGATCGTGCCGGCATAACCGGCCCCGGCGAGATAGGTTTTCAGCGTTTCGGCGCGCGCCAGCGACAGCTTGTAGTTCGCATCCGCCGAGCCGACCGGGTCCGTATGACCGATCAGCGTGATCGAGACGGGTTTGACGGACTTGAGGCATTCGGAGAGGTCCTTTGCCGCCGTCACGCCCTCCGGCGTGAAATCCGCGGTGCCGAAGACGTAGCGCACCGGCGTCGATTTCTTTTTGATCGACACGCCGCGGAAAGAGACCTTGCAGCCGCCGCGCATGGAGAGCTGTACCGGGCGCGGCGAGGCAAGGCGCATTTCGCCGGCGAGCTTGTCGAGCCGAAGGATGTACTGCTCGTCCGGCGCCATCCAGTCGGGCGTCAGCGTCTCGTTCGAGCCGTCCTCCAGCGCGAGCTGGTAAAGGCGGGCCGCCTGTTCGTAGTCCTTGCGCTCGCGGGCGAGATCGCCGAGCGCATCGTAAACCTGCCAGGGACCGCCATATTGTTTCTGAAGCGCTTCCAGATCCTGCTGGTGATCGGAAAGCTTCTCGCCGTTTCCGACCGCGGTCGCGATGCGGTTGAAGGTGGCGAGCGCGGCGACGCGGCCGACCAGCGTGCGCTCGTTGGCGCTGCAATTGGCCGTGCCAGCGGTTTCGGCGATGGAGCGTGCCTTCTGCTCGTCGCCCGCATTGAACGCCTCGATGACGCCGGTGAAGGCATCGCAGGCAGCAGTGGCTGGTGCGGCCCCGGCCAGGACGAAGATTGTCGATGCGAGAGCGATCCCCGCAAGGCTGCCGAGCGGTTTTGCGCTTGGGATAATATCAAAGGATCGCATCAGCATTGTCGGTCCAGCCCTCCATTTTCTTGCAAATCAATGGACAGGGGCCCGAAGGCCCCTGCCCTTGTTATCACTTGATCTCGAAGGTCACCATCTGGAGACCGGCCGCGCCATTGTCCGCCTCCGCCTGCTTGGCGAGGTTGACGGCAAGACCGCGGGTCGTCGGCTGCTTCGAGCCGGCTACCAGCTGCTTGGCCTTCTCGGCCGTCAGCTTCTGGTCGCCGAGACCGCCGATCTTGCAGAAGGCGATCATCGTCTCGCCGGGCGACGGCGAATCGAAGGTCAGGTTGCCCGTGCCCGGCTGCGGGATGAGGCGGCGTTCACCGGGATTGAGCGTCGTGCTGCCGATCATCACATCAGGGATGATCTCGACATTGCCGGTATCCTCCACATAGACGACCTGAAGCTCGCAGGCGTGGTTCGTGCTGAGTTCGAAGCTCAGATAGTCCCCAACCTTCGCGCTCGTCGACGGCACGTGCAGGGCAAGCTTCACCTTGTCGGCCTGCGCCTTGTCGTCCTGCTTGTAGGCCGGCACGACATAGGCCGTATCGGTCTGCGTCGGCTTGTCGTAAACCGGCTCCTGCTTCTGCTCGGGTTGCTGACCGGCGGTGTTGTCGACGGCCGGCTGGGTGTAGCCGGTGTTGTTGGTGGCAACGGCCTCCGGGTTGACGCCGCGCTTCAGCGGCTCGAGTTGCAGCAGCGGCTGCAGCATGAAGGCGAACTGCTCCTCGACCTCGACGCGCGGGATCGTGGCACCCGATTCGAGCGTCGCGACCCAGTCGATGCCGATGCGCAGCGCATTGACGTCGGTGAGGCGGCGGATGTCCGACGCGAACTCTTCCGGCGTCATGTCGAATTCGGCAGCGAGCTGCTCGAAATTCAACTCGTCCTCATACTTGTCGGCGAAATAGGTGAAGATCTCGGCGCCGCCGGGAGCCTTCAGGCTGGTCTTGCCGCCGCCGGCCGTCGGTTCGGTGATGCCGAGGCGATCGAGCGCGGCGACGAAACGGTCAGTATCGCGCTTGTAGACCTCGTTGAGCTCTTCCTGCGGCACGTAGACGGCAAGCAGTTCGTCCTGCTGGTCCTTCGAGAACAGCGTCGATGTCTCGATGTGCTCGCGAAGCTGGTCACGCTTGGACAGGATGCCGTCGAAATGGCAGTCGAAGCAGGACCGTGCGTTGATGATCTCCACGCCCTTGCCGATCGGCCTCTTGCGGAAGGAGACGATCGCCGTCGGGCCGATATCGAGCTGGTCGCCCTTGTTCGTCGACAGGTAGTATCCCTGCATGCCGTTCGGAAGCGAGAAGATCATTTCGCCGCCGTCGTGCTCGAAGGGTTCGAGCCCGGCCTTCAGGCGAACCCCGTCAGGGCCTGCCGGGAAGCGCTTGAGCGACTGGCGGCCGACATCGCCGGCGAAGTCGTAGGACTTCCAGTAATAGCCGCCGAAGGGCATGTCGTGGCGCTCAAGCATGCGGTTGTGGTCGGAAACGCCCGAAGAGCCATCGGCGAAGCCTGCACGAACGATGCGGCGGCGCTCGATGTTCTCGTCGACATTCACTCCGAAGCGCTTTTCCAGCTCGATGATGTTGGTCGGCAGCTTCATGAGACGGTTGTAGACCTTCGGCCGGGCGCCGTTGCTCATGAACCAGTCGACGCGCATGATCGGAAGCTGCGTCTGCGTCGCCTTGGCGAGGGAATGCAGTTGCGCATCGCTCGTCGGATCGACGCCGTAGAAATATTCATTGATCAGGAAGTCGTAGTCTTCCTGGCTCCATTCGAGATCACGCAGATCGACGCGCACGAGCAGGCCATCCGAGCCTTCCACTTCCTCGGGCAGGACGAGTTCGGGACCATAGGACAGCGAGTTCAGCAGCTTCTTGAAGCCGCCGGCCAGCACCGTCATGCGCTTGAGGAACGTCTCATGCGTTTCGCAGCTCATCATGCCGTTGTACTGGTCACGATAGCTGAAGTAGCGCATGAACGGCTGGTCGTGTTCGTCGACCTGGGAAATATCGCGTAGCGCCAGTTCCACGAAGTCGAGATATTTCAGCATCGGGCGAACGCGCTGGGTCTGCGTCGCAGAGACCGCGGTCGGGATGGAGGATTGGCTCAGCGAATTGATCCAGTTGGCAAGGCTCTGCACTTCCTCGTCGCTGGGGCGCTTGCCGAGCGGCATGCGCCCGCTTGTAACGCTGGTGTAGAGCAGCGACTTGGAGGCATCGCCCGGCGTCACGAAGGCAGCATTGGCCGCGATCGAGGCAAGGTCGCCCGAGGGGAAGGACCCTTGCGAGCTTTCGCCCGGACCGTGGCAGTTGCGGCAATATTTGCCGATGAAGGCATCCGCCGCCGAGGCGAACTCGGCGTTGCCACCGCCCGCGCCCAGCGCGGTTTCGGCCGTCGCCTCGCTGCAGACGGGCGTGGCGCTTGAGGCGACCGGCGTCACCTTTACCTCGCGGTCGGCAAGGAAGGCGTACATCGCCTGCTTGTCCTCGTCGGACAGTGCCGAAAGGCCCTGTGCGAAACGGCGCATGACCGGATCCGACAGGGGCGAGCCGGAGAGTTTTTTGCCCTCTTCGATGAGGCCCTTGGTGAACACTTCATGCGAGGCAAGGCCGCTCATGCGCGCCTTGGTGATATCGGGGGCGACCGCGCCGGTCAGGCCCTTCTCGCCTTCATAGGCGCGGGCGAGATCGAGACCGTAGGTCGTGGTGCGCGGCGTGTGGCAATCGCCGCAGCCGCCGACATTTTCCACGAGATAGCGGCCGCGCTCCATCTGCGTTTCCTCACGCGGCTGGTAGGCCTGCACGGTGAAGTGGCTGCGCTTCCAGAGCGTGATCGTCGTCTGGCGGCTGAAGGGGAAAGCGATCTCGTGCTCCTTCGAGGCGGCGTCCGACTGCGGCAGCGTCTCGATGTAGGCCTTGATGTCGAGCACGTCCTCCGGCTTCATGCCGCCGTAGGAGGTGTAGGGCATGACCGGGTAGAGATTGTCGCCGTCCTTCTTGAGGCCGACCATCACGGCGTTCAGGAAGTCCGCATTGGACCAGCCGCCGATGCCGTTCGGATGGGCGGAAATGTTCGGCGCGAAGAACTTGCCGATCGCCGTCTGCATTTCCATGCCGCCCGAAAGCAGTTCCGTATTATCGCCGGAACCATGGCAGGCGCCGCAGCCGGCAGCGCCGAACAGGACCTTGCCGTTCTCCGCATCCGCCTTGTAGGTGCCGTAGGCATCCGGCGCGAACTGGTCGATGGCGAAAGCCCCGGCGGGACAGAAGACCGCCAGCGCCAAGCCAAGCGCTGCCGCGAGCCGCGTGCCCGGTCGGATAAGTGATGTGTTGAACACGCGCATGGCTTGTTCCCTTCGCTCCAAGAGGCCGGCGCACCGGCTGGAAATTCGCTCTTTTCACACAATTCAGGACGAAACCGCTTCGTCCTGCTGCTGGATGCTCTACCGAAACTCGAAACGCTCGAACTCGACGCGGCGCGGGGCCTTGCCGAGCTCCTTCAATCCCTTTTCTATGGCCAGCCGCAGGGGCGGCGGGCCGCAGAACCAGAGGTCGGCTTCCGCCGGGTTCATGCTGGTGCTGGAGACCAGCTTCGTCGCATCGAAGCGGCCGTCCGTCGCCGAGTTGTGCAGCACGAAGTTGAAGTTCTCGAGCTTTTCCGCCTGCGCGCGGAACGTATCGAGGCCGATCGCCTCGGCCCCGTCGCGCACGCAGTAGACCATGTGGATATCCTGCCCCTCGTCGCCCTTCAGCCGGCTTGCCATCGCGAGGAACGGCGTGACGCCGATGCCGCCGGCAAGCCAGATCTGCTTCTTGCCGCCGCGCTTGTGATTGAAATGGCCGTAGCCGCCTTCGAGCGTCAAACCGTCGCCGACCGCCACCGCCTCACGTAGCGCCTTGGTGTAGTCGCCGAGCGGCTTGATGGCGAAGCGGACCGTGCCGTCATCCTCGATGCCGGCGATGGTGAAGGGATGCGGCTCGCGCAGGCCGGACTTGTCGACCCGGAAGAAACCGAACTGCCCCGGCAGCGCCTTAAGCTTGCGGCCCTTCGGCCTTCCCGTGATGATCGTCGCGCCATCGTGACGCTCGACATTCGCCACCTCGTATTTTCGCGTGCGCAGCCAGGGCAGCAGTTGCGTGTAGGCGTAGCTGACGATGCCGACCAACGCGAAGAGGTTGAGATAGGTAGCGAGGAACGCCGTGCCGTCATAGGGACGCTTGATGAACATCTGGTGGAAGGCGACGAGCACGAAGAGCAGGCCGATGAAGCGATGCGTGATGCGCCAGTATTGATAGGGAATCTGGAAGCGCGTCTTGGGGATCACCTTCACGAGGCTGAGGACCAGCAGGAAGACGAAGCCGTAGAAGGCCCATTCACCGGCGGTCTTGGCGAGAACGTTGAGGCCGCTCGTCACGGAAAGCCCCTGGAAGTCCGGTGCCACGAAGTAGTGCACCAGGATAAGACAGAGCACCGCGATGCCGATCTTGCGATGGAACTGGTAGATGCGGTCGAGGCCGCCGAACAGCCTTTCGATGAAGGGCGGGCGCGTGGCCATGAACTGCGCTATCCCCATGGCGACGAAGGCCATGGAAGACGCCATCAGCGAAAAGGTCGTGCCCGCATTGGTATGGCTGACGGCCGGCACGGCCAGCAGGCCGGCAAAAACAATCAGAATCGTCGCGATGATAGAACCCGCAGTCAACGTATGCCCCCACAAATGCAACTGGACGGTTCGAACGAAGGGCATGCTGGCAAGGCCCATGGCATTCGTCAACCGCAATCCTCCTATCGACGGGCGGGCTTGCGGCTTTATTCGGGTGCATTTGTGCAAGACCGCCAAAACCCTTGCCGACACCTAATATGCCAACGGAACGAAGCACATAGAAACAGCGGAGGCAGCAGCTTATACGTGCATCATTTCGCGATGGCTCCCGTTTTCGGTCGGTACGTGTCCCTCGCCATCACCCCGTTTGAACGTCTCTGCGCACTATATCCAGACCGTTTTGCCTTTCCGGCCAAATCCCACCACGAAAGACGCCCTCAACCGCTCTGATATACCAGCCAGCTTGTCATCCGATTTGCGACATGCCACCATGTGATATATCAGCTGGACACTTGGAATGACGGAAACCGCGGCGTCGCAAGCTCACCTCGCCTATCTCGCCCTCGAAGGATTGATCGTGACGCTCCGGCTGAAGCCGGGTTCGCTCGTCACGGAAAAGCAGCTCATCGATCTAGCGGGTCACGGCCGCACGCCGGTGCGCGAGGCGATCCAGAAGCTGGAATGGCAGGGACTGATCGCCGTGCGTCCGCGCGCCGGCCTGCAGATTTCGGCGATCCGGCCGGAAGATCATGCCGAGGTCATGGCGACGCGTCGGCAGCTCGAACCGCTCGCCGCAGACCTCGTCGCGCGCCATGCCGGAGACGAGCACAGGGAGCGGCTGGTCGCCTGCGCGCAGACGATGACCGCCTGTTCGATCCGCTCCGACATGGAAGGGTTCCTCGCCGCCGACAAGGCCTTCGACGAGATCATCGAGGAAGCCTGCCCCAACCGTTTCCTGACGGCCGCCCTCGCCCCCTTGCAGACCCATGCGCGCCGGCTCTGGTTCGCCCGCGCCGACAACCGGCATATGGACCGTTCGGTGGACCTCCATGTGAAGGTCATACGCGCGATCCGCAACGCCGACGGAGCGGCCGCTGCCGCCGCCATGACGGACCTGCTCGATTACCTGTCGAACTGAAAACAAAAAAGGCGACCCGAGGGCCGCCCTTTCGCATTGATGCCGAACGCCTCAGTCGACAAAGGCGCGCTCGATGACGAACTCGCCGGGCTTGTTGTTGGCGCCCTCGGTAAGGCCCGCCTGTTCCAGCAGGGCCTTGGTTTCCTTTAGCATCGCGGCAGAGCCGCAGATCATGCCGCGGTCGATCGCCGGATCGAAATGCGGCACGCCGAGGTCGGCGAACATCTTGCCGCTGGAAATGAGGTCGGTGATGCGGCCCTGGAACGGATAGTCCTCGCGGGTCACCGTCGCATAGTGGCGCAGCTTGTTGCCGACGACTTCCGCCAGGAATTCGTGGTTGCGGATTTCCTCGATGAGGTCGAAGCCGTATTTCAGCTCGGCGACCTGGCGGCAGGTGTGCGTCAGGATGACTTCGTCGAACTTCTCGTAGGTTTCCGGATCGCGGATGAGGCTTGCGAAGGGCGCGATGCCGGTGCCGGTCGAGAACATGTAGAGCCGCTTGCCGGGCGTCAGCGCGTCGAGAACGAGCGTACCGGTCGGCTTCTTGCGCATCAGCACGGTATCGCCCGGCTTGATCTGCTGGAGATGCGAGGTCAGCGGGCCGTCCGGCACCTTGATCGAGAAAAATTCCAGTTCTTCGTCCCAGGCGGGGCTTGCGATCGAATAGGCTCGGTAAACCGGCTTCTCGCCTACCATCAGGCCGATCATCGCGAATTCGCCGGAGCGGAAGCGGAAGCTTTCCGGGCGCGTCATGCGGAAGCGGAACAGGTGATCCGTATAATGCTGCACGCTCGTCACCGTCTCGGCGAAAACGCCGGCGGGAATGGCGGGAACGAAATCTTCGGTCTTGGCAGGTGCGTTCATTTCGGGATCGATCCTGGCTGCGTCGGAATAAATTTGACGATAGGCAGATATTACATCTTGACCGGCAAAGGAAGGTATTCCGTTCCAATGCGCCGATTGGCCGCGCAATAGTTTGCCGCGAGCTTCCTTTTCGCGCAACGGCCGGCGCCTGTCCTTGATGTGGCGCAAGACTACACCACGATTGCGGCCTTTCGCCGGTCGGGCCTGAAAAATCAGGCCCGGCGGCGCCAGCTATAGGAGCCGACATCCTGCGAGGGACGCGCGGTCGGCTGGTAGTGATTGTCGATGCCCGGCAGGCGGTTTTCGGCAAGGCGCTTCAGCGCGGTCGCATTGCTGACGGAGAAGCTGTCGATGCCACAGCGCAGCATCAGCGGAATCTGGTCGATCAAAACGTCACCGACCGCCCTCACCTCGCCCGTAAAGCCGAGGCGCGAGCGCAGCAGGGAAGCATGGCTGAAAGCGCGGCCATCGCTGAAGGCCGGGAAAGCGACGGCGACCAGTGCCAGCCGGTCGAGATGCCCCTCCAGCTTGCGCACGTCATCAGCCGGATTGATCACCACGCCGAGGCCCGTCTCGTCCGTCTCGGAAACCTTCGCCAGAAAATCCCCGAGGCCGAGCAGCGCCTTCTCGTTCGAGCCCGCCTTGGTTTCTTCCGTCTCGATGATCCAGGGATCGTCGGCCACGAAGCCGGATTCGTTCCAGATTTTCGTCATGACCATCTCCTCAGGCCGCCGCTGCCGTCTTGTCGCCGTAGAGTGCGTCCTTGAAAGGCTGCGGCCCGACGCGACGATAGGCGACAAGGAAGGTTTCCGAGGGATCGAGGCGAAGGCCGAGATAGGTGTCGACGATGACCTCGATGGCATCCGTCACCTTCTCCGGCTCGAAGCCGCGGCCGATGATCTCGCCGATCGACGTGTGCTCGTCACCCGAGCCGCCGAGCGTGATCTGGTAGAGTTCCTCGCCCTTCTTCTCGACGCCGAGCAGACCGATATGACCGACATGGTGATGGCCGCAGGCATTGATGCAGCCGGAGATCTTAATCTTCAGCTCACCGATCTCAGCCTGACGCTCCGGCGAGCCGAAGCGCGTGGAAATCTCCTGCGCGACCGGGATCGAGCGGGCGTTGGCCAGCGCGCAGTAGTCCAGCCCGGGACAGGCGATGATATCAGTGATGAGCCCGGCATTGGCGGTCGCAAGCCCCGCGGCCACGAGACCGCGATAGACGGGTTCGAGATCGGCCAGCGCGACATGCGGCAGGATCAGGTTCTGCTCGTGACTGACGCGGATTTCGTCGAAGGCATATTCTTCCGCGATGTCGGCGACGGCCTCCATCTGTCCGTCGGTCGCATCGCCGGGAATGCCGCCGATCGGCTTCAGCGAGATCGTCACCATGCCGTAGTCGGGATGCTTGTGCGGCGCAACGTTCTGCTGCACCCAGCGGGCGAAGTCCGGGTCGGCCTTCTTCCATTGCGCAAGGTTGGCCCAGCCCTCGGCGCGGGGGGCAAGCTCCGGCGGCGCGAAATAGGCGGAGATGGCGGCGACATCCTTTTCCGGCAGTTTCAGTTCGGTGTCCCTGAGTTCTGCGAACTCGGCCTCGACCTGCCGCGACAGCTCCTCCGCGCCCATTTCATGCACGAGAATCTTGATGCGCGCCTTGTACTTGTTGTCGCGCCGGCCGTGCAGGTTGTACACGCGCATGATCGCCGTCGTGTAGGACAGGAGATCTTCCTCCGGCAGGAAGTCGCGGATCTTCTTGGCGATCAGCGGCGTGCGGCCCTGCCCGCCGCCGACATAGACGGCAAAGCCGATCTCGCCCTTCTCGCCCCGCTTCAGGTGCAGGCCGATATCGTGCACCTGGATGGCCGCGCGGTCACGCTCCGCACCGGTGACGGCGATCTTGAACTTGCGCGGCAGGAAGGAGAATTCCGGATGGACGGAGGACCACTGGCGCAGGATTTCCGCATAGGGCCTGGGATCGGCGACCTCATCGGCCGCAGCGCCGGCGAAATGATCCGCCGTCACGTTGCGAATGCAGTTGCCCGAGGTCTGCAGCGCATGCATCTCGACCGTCGCGAGATCGGCCAGCGCATCCGGCAGCTCGGAGAGCTTCGGCCAGTTGTACTGGATGTTCTGGCGCGTGGTGAAATGGCCGTAGCCACGGTCGTATTTGCGGGCGATGTACGCCAGCATGCGCATCTGGCGCGCGTTCAGCGTGCCGTAGGGAATGGCGACGCGCAGCATATAGGCATGGAGTTGCAGGTAGACGCCGTTCATCAGGCGCAGCGGCTTGAAGGCATCCTCTGCCAGCTCGCCCGACAGGCGGCGACCGACCTGATCGCGGAACTGTTCCACGCGGCCGGAGACAAAGGCGTGATCGAATTCGTCGTAGCGGTACATGCAATGGTCCTCAGGCGGCCGGCGCGGCCGTCGCGATCAAGCCGGCATAACCGGCGGCATAGGCGATGGTGGGGCCTTCGGCGCGGATGCGCTCGCGCATGCGCAGCGGCCTCAATACGCCATCGACCTCTTCGATATCGACGACGTTGACGTCAACCACCTTGTTGTCGGCATAGGCCTGCTTGCCCGTCGCTTCCAACGCCTCGACGGCCTCCTTGTGGCGGGCGACGAAAGCAGCCTGGAGCCGCTCGTTCCAGTTGCCGGCGGCATCCAGCCAGACGGAGACACCGTCGGAAAGGCGGTTGGCTGTCAGAACCTTGTCGGCCATGTCATGCTCCCAATGCTGCTTTGCTGCGCACGAGCTCGCGCGCGGCAAGCGGTGCGGAATGTTCGAAATTGGCGCCAGCGACGGCATCGCCGATGATCACCATGACCGGGCCGGCGAGTTCGTCGCGATATTCGAGGCCCGGCAGGTCCTTGAGCGTGCCGTGCAGTAGCCGCTTTTCGCGGCGGCTGGCATTTTCGACGACGGCGACGGTCGTCTCGGCCGGCAGGCCCGCATCCATCAGCCGAGCGGCGACGGAGGCGGCCACGGTGCGGCCCATATAGACGGCGACGGTGGCGCCGGAGATCGCAAGCCGCGCCCAATCCGGCAGGACGGCGCCGGTGAGGTCGTGGCCGGTGGTGAAGACGAGCGAGGAAGCGACACCGCGCAGCGTCAGCGGCAGCTCGAAATCGGCGGCGGCGGCGAAGGCGGACGTGATGCCGGGCACGATCTCGTAGGTGACGCCAGCCTGGCGGAGCGCGGCCATTTCCTCGCCGGCGCGGCCATAGACGAGCGGATCGCCGGATTTCAGGCGCACGACGCGTTTTCCCGACTTGCCGAGCCCGACCAGCAGGTCGTTGATCTCTTCCTGCGACTTGGAATGGCAACCCTTGCGCTTGCCGACCGAAAGGCGCTCTGCATCGCGGCGGCCCATGTCGACGATGGCCTGCGGCACGAGCGCGTCGAAGACGATGACGTCGGCTTCCATCATGACGCGCTGCGCGCGCAGCGTCAGCAGGTCTTCCGCGCCGGGGCCGGCGCCGACGAGCCAGACATGGCCCGCGGCCTTGCCCTGCGCGTTCAAAAGCGCGTTGGCGGCGCGGCGAGCCTGCTCGATATCGCCATTATTGACGGCATCGGCGACGGCGCCCTGGAAGAACCGGCGCCAGAAGACACGGCGCGTCACGCCGCGCGGCAACACACGGTCGACGGCCGCGCGGTAGCCGTTGGCAAGGCTGGCCAGCCGGCCGAGCGACGGGGAAAGCATCTGGTCGACCTGCGCGCGGATCATCTGGGCGAGGACGGGGCCCGCCCCTTCCGTGCCGATCGCGACGGCGACGGGCGCGCGGTTGACGAGGGCCGGCGTGAAGAAATCGCAATAATCGGGCTGGTCGACGGCATTGACCGGGATGCCGAGGTCGCGCGCGGCGGTCGAGATGGCCCGGTCGGCGGCCGGGTCGCCCGTTGCCGCGAAGACGAGCGTCGCATCCGCGATGGCATCCCTTGAAAAGGGCGCGCGAACGAGAACGAGGCCCTTGTCGGCGATGAAGCGGGCGAAATCGCTTTCCGGCTCTTCGGCCAGGACGACGATCCGGGCATCCGTATTGAAGAGCAGCCGGGCCTTGGCAAAGGCCTCGTCGCCCTCGCCCACGACAACGACCGTCCTGCCGCTGGTGCGAAAGAACGCCGGGAATGTCGAAAGCTTTTGCTGTGCTTCGGTCATGGCTCGGTCCGGTTGAAGTGTGCGCACTATCGCGAAAATCGGCCAGGAACAAAAGAAACAGAAATTCCAATGCCTAGGGAGGGCGGTATTGTTTTGCTCTGGCGCCCCGCATTTTGAGCATAAGTCACCGGCCGCCCTTGCCTCGCCGCGCCGGCGACCGCTAAGGATGCCGCATACACTCCGAAAGCGGAACCGAGAACGCCATGCAGCCGAGCCGCGACATCGAACGCCTCATCGAAATCATGGCGGCCCTGCGCCAGCCGCAGACCGGCTGCCCCTGGGACGTGGTCCAGACCTTCGAGACGATCAAGCCCTACACGATCGAGGAGGCCTACGAGGTCGCCGACGCGATCGAGCGGAACGACATGGACGACCTCTGCGAGGAACTGGGCGATCTCCTGCTCCAGGTCGTGTTCCATGCCCGCATGGCGGAGGAGCAAGGCGAATTCGATTTCGGCAGCGTCGTAGAGGCCGTCACGCGAAAGATGATCCGCCGCCATCCGCATGTCTTCGCCCGTTCGGACGTGGACACGCCCGCAGCGGTGAAGCTGCAATGGGACGAGATCAAGCAGGCGGAAAAGCGCGAGCGCAAGGAGCGCCGGGCCAGACGCGGCCTGCCGGAGGATCCGCTCACCGGCTATCTCGGCTCCGTGCAGCGCTCCTTCCCGGCGCTCGTCGAAGCGCTGAAGCTTCAGGAACGCGCGGCCAAGGTCGGCTTCGACTGGTCCGAGCCCGCGCCGATCCTCGACAAGATCGAGGAGGAGATCGGCGAATTGCGCGAGGCGCTGCGCAACGACGACAAACGCGCCGTTGCCGACGAACTTGGTGACCTGATCTTTGCGCTGGTCAATATCGGCCGCCATGTCGGTGCCGATCCGGAAATGGCGTTGCGCGGCACGAACACCAAGTTCCGCAGCCGCTTTTCCCACATAGAGGACAGCCTTTCGGCCAATGGCGAAAGCCTCGAAGGGGCGACGCTGGAGCGCATGGAAGAGCTTTGGCAGGCGGCCAAGAGGATCGAGCGCAGCTTGGGTAACGTTACGTCAAATACGTAACGCCACGTCAGCGCTCCCAATCCTCGACGACCCGCTTCGCCCCGTTGCCAAGCCGGCGGTCGAGTTCGGTGGCTTCGGTTTCCGTCAGCCGCAGTTCCAGCCGCACATTGCCGTCTTCGAGGTCTTCGCGGGAATCGATGATCGAGTGGTCGTAGATCCACGGCAGAAGCTGCAACTGCATGACCGGCACGACGACGTCGCGGTCGACCAGCACGCCGGAAAGCCGCTGGTTGATCTCGCCGAGCAGACGATCGATGCCCTCGCCCGAAATCGCGGAAACGGCGATGACGTTCGGCTGGGTCTGCGCCTTCTGCACCAGCGCGTCGCGCGCCTCGGGCTCCAGCCGGTCGATCTTGTTCCAGACTTCGAGGATGCGTTCCGCACCGTCCTTCTCGTCAATGCCGAGATCGGCGAGGATGCGCAGCACGTCCGTAGATTGCGCACCGTTGTCCGGGTCGGACATGTCGCGCACATGGAGGATGAGATCAGCTTCCAGCACCTCTTCCAGCGTCGCGCGGAAGGCGGCGACGAGGTGGGTTGGCAGGTTGGAGATGAAACCCACCGTATCAGAGAGGATGACGGTGCGGCCCTGCGGCAGCTTCATGCGGCGCAGCGTCGGATCGAGCGTGGCGAAGAGCATGTCCTCGGCCAGCACCCCTGCCCCGGTTATGCGGTTGAACAATGTGGACTTGCCGGCATTAGTGTAGCCGACCAGCGCCACGATCGGATGCGGCACCTTCTTGCGCTTGGAACGGTGAAGCTGGCGCGTGCGGCGCACCTGCTCCAGCTCGCGTTCCAGCTTGACGATCTTGTCCTGCAGCAGCCGGCGGTCGGCTTCGATCTGCGTTTCGCCGGGGCCACCCATGAAGCCTGCACCGCCGCGCTGACGCTCAAGGTGGGTCCAGCTTCTGACGAGGCGGCCGCGCTGGTAGTTGAGATGGGCAAGCTCGACCTGCAGCGTGCCTTCCTTGGTGGAGGCGCGCCGGCCGAAGATTTCGAGAATGAGGCCCGTCCGGTCGATGACCTTGGCGGCCCACTCCTTCTCGAGGTTGCGCTGCTGCACCGGCGTCAGCGGATGATCGACGATGACGAGGCCGGCATCGTTCTCGTCGAGCGCCGCCTTGATCTCCTCGATCTTGCCGGTGCCGAGCAGCGTACCGGGCTTAGGCTGGCTGACGGGCACGATGGCCGAATGGACGATGGTGAGATCGATGGCGCGCGCGAGACCGACGGCCTCTTCCAGGCGCGCCTCGTCCGAGCGGACGCTCGCCGCCGTCGAATCGGATTTCGCGCGTGACACCTTCAACACCGGAACGATGACGACGGCGCGCATGTCGTCCCGGTGCTTCTCAGCCTCCGGAACGATGGAATCCTTGCTTGTATCGGATTTTTTAATGGTCTTGGGTCCTGTCAGGAGCCGCTTTCCTCGGTCTCGAACATCTGCAGCGGCTGGCCCGGCATGATGGTCGAGATCGCGTGCTTGTACACGAGCTGCGAGTGACCGTCGCGACGGAGCAGCACACAGAAATTGTCGAAGGAGGTGACAACCCCGGTCAGCTTGACCCCGTTGATGAGAAAGATCGTCAGGGAAATCTTTTGCTTGCGAACGGTATTAAGGAAAAGATCCTGCAGGTTCTGAGAACGTTCCGCCATGGCGCCGCTTCTTTCTGATTGCCGGCCCTTGAGACCGGTTGACTGATAATAAAATGTCCCCGTGCCCGGCAAGAAATTCCGGGACCGTCGATTTTGGTATCAAATCGCGGTCTTCTCCGCAACGGCGAAAAAGGCCTCCCGGATTTTCTGCGCGGTCATGCCGGGATGGCCGTTTGCGATCGTGTGTCCGTCGATGGAAACCACCGGCAGGCAGATCGTCGTCGCCCCGGTGACGAAAACTTCCCGCGCTTCCAGCATCTCCGCCACGGAGAACCGCCGCTCCTCGACCGCGATACCCAGTTTTTCCGCCACATCCATCAGCGTGGTGCGGGTGATGCCCTTGAGGATGCCGTGGTCGGCGGGGCGCGTGACAAGCGTTCCCACTTTGTCGACGATCCACAGGTTCGTCGCGCCGCCCTCGGTCACGTTGCCGTCGGCGTCGACGAAGATCGCTTCCTGCGCGCCCGCCTCCTTCGCCTGCTGGCGGGCCAGCACGTTCGGCAGGAGGCCGACGGTCTTGATATCGACCCGGCCCCAGCGGTTCTCGGCGACCGTGATCGCCTTGATTCCCGCCGCATATTTCGCCGCGTTCACGGCAGGGTTCATCGATTTCGCCGTCACGACGAAGGATGCCCTTACCTCCGGCGACGGGAACACATGGTCGCGCTTCGCCCTGCCCCGCGTCACCTGGAGATAGACCATGCCATCGACGACGCGGTTGCGGCGCAGCACCTCGCGCATGATGCCCACAAGCGCCGCGCGCGGCATCGGCGGGCGGATGCGGATTTCGCCGAGCGAGCGGTCTAGGCGGTCGAGATGGCGTGTCAGATCGACGATCAGGCCCTGCTGGATCTGGCAGACCTCGTAGACCGCGTCCGCGAAGACGAAACCGCGGTCCTCGATGGAGACCGCAGCCTCGGCATGGCGGACATAGCGACCGTTGACATAGGCGAAGCGAGGCATGGAAGACCCTAGAAGTACTGGATGCTGACGCGGAAGAGCTGTTCGACATGGCGCACGGCGGCCGCGGCGGCAAAGAGCACGACCCGGTCCTTCGCCTTGATCTTCGTGTTGCCGTCCGGCCGGATCACCGCCTTGTCGCGATAGATCGCGCCGATGCGGATGCCGGGCGGCAGCTCGATCTCGCGCAGCGGCTTGCCGACGAGCGGAGAGGTTTCCAGCGCCTCGGCCTCGATCACTTCGGCCGAGCCCTTCTGCACCGCATAGACCGAGCGGATGCGCCCCTTGCGCACATGTTGCAGGATGCCGGAGATCGTGACGGCGCGCGGGTTGATATGCGCATCGATGCCGAGCGACTTGGTGAAATCCTCGTAGGCCGGATCGTTGATCAGGACGAGGTTCTGCTTGCAGCCGAGGCGCTTGGCCATCACGCTGCCGAGAATGTTGATCTGGTCGTTGTTGGTGAGCGCGACGATGAGGTCCGCGTCCTGGATATCGGCCTGCAAGAGCATCTTCTGGTCCAGCGCGGAGCCATGCAGGACGACGGCGTTGCGCAGCTTGTCGGCGACCGCCACGGCCCGTTCGCGGTCGCTCTCGATGATCTTCAGCCGGGTCTTGGGCTGGTAGTCCTCGATGGCCTTGGCGACGAAATACCCGATATTGCCGCCGCCGGCGATGACGATGCGCGCCGCCTCCTGCTCCTCGTGGCCGAACAATGCCAGCGTGCGTCGCACATGCCCCTTGTCGCAGACCACATAGGCGAGATCGCCGGAGTGAAGCTGGTCCGAGGAGTTCGGCACGAAGAGCTTGCCGTTGGAGAAGATGCCCGTGACGGTGGCGCTGAGATCGGGGAAAAGCTCGCTTAACTGCTTCAGCGGCGTCTCTACGACCGGGCAATCCTCCATGCATTCGATGGCGACCATGACGATGCGGTCGTCGGCAAAGCGCACGACGTCGGTCGCGCCGGGAAAGGAGATGCGCCTGAGCACCATCTTGCCCACCTCCACCTCAGGCGAAATGGTGACGTCGATCGGCAGGTTCTCGCGGGAGAACAGGTCGGAATATTCCGGCGCCAGATAGTTCTGCGAGCGGATGCGGGCGATCTTGGTCGGCACGTTGAACAGCGAATGGGCGACCTGGCAGGCGACCATGTTGATCTCGTCGAACAGCGTCACGGCGATGAGCATGTCCGCCTGGTCGGCGCCGGCCTTCGCCAGCACTTCGGGGTGCGCGCCATGGCCGACGACGCCGCTGACGTCGAGCGTCTCGGTGATGGCGGCAATCAGCGAAGGCTGGTTGTCGATGACCGAAACGTCGTTGCCCTCTTCCGAGAGCCGTTCTGCGATACCGTAACCGACGCGTCCGGCGCCGCAGATGATGACTTTCATGACGTCGAATCCCTCAAATCCCTGAGGGCCTTATACGCCAAGCGATTTCAGTTTGCGATGGAGCGCGGAGCGCTCCATGCCGACGAATTCGGCGGTGCGGGAAATGTTGCCGCCGAAACGGTTGATCTGCGCGATGAGATAGTCGCGCTCGAACATCTCGCGCGCCTCGCGAAGCGGCAGCGTCATGATGTGCTGGTCGCCCTGCGTGGAGATCTTCGGCAGCATGTCGCCCACTTCCGTCGGCAACATGTCGGCGGTGATCGGCGTATCCGGGCCGTCGCTGCGGGCGAGGATCATCAGGCGCTCGATATTGTTGCGCAGCTGACGGATGTTGCCCGGCCAGTCGTGCGCCTGGAGCACGGCGAGCGCGTCGTCGCCGATCTTGCGCGAGCGGATGCCCGCCTGCTCGCTGACCTGCCGCATGAACATGTCGACGAGGAACGGGATATCCTCGCGCCGCTCGGCAAGCGGCGGCACCCGCACCGGCACGACGGCGAGGCGGTGGTAGAGGTCCTCGCGAAAACCGCCCTCGGCAATCAGGCTTTCGAGGTTGTAGGCGGTGGACGAGATGATGCGCACGTCCACCTTCACGCGCTTGGAGCCGCCGACGCGTTCGAACTGCTGGTCGACGAGCACGCGCAGGATCTTGTTCTGCGTCTCGCGCGGCATCTCGCCGATCTCGTCGAGATAGAGGATGCCGCCATGCGCCTCCTCCAGCGCGCCGGTCCTGCGCGGCTGGCCGGGCGTGCCCTCCGTGCCGAAGAGCGCGATCTCCATACGCTCCGGCGTGATCGCCGCCGCGTTCAGCACGACGAACGGACCGCCGGCGCGGCTGGACTTGCGGTGGATCATGCGCGCCACCAGCTCCTTGCCGGAACCGGAAGGGCCGAGGATCATGATGCGGCTGTTGGTCGGGGACACCTTCTCGATGTTCTGGCGAAGCTGCGAAACGGCGACGGAGGTGCCGATCAGTTCGGCAGGGTCGCCCGAACGCTTCTTGAGTTCCGTCACCTCGCGGCGCAGCTTCGAATTTTCCAGCGCCCGCTCGGCAATCAGGATCAGCCGGTCGGCCTTGAAAGGCTTCTCGATGAAGTCGTAGGCGCCGCGGCGGATCGCCGAGACGGCGGTCTCGATATTGCCGTGGCCGGAAATCATCACGACGGGCAGGTCCGGATGGCGGCTCTTGATTTCGTCGAGCAGCGCCAGCCCGTCGAGCTTGCTGCCCTGCATCCAGATGTCGAGGAAGACGAGGCGCGGCACGCGGTCGCTTATGGCGGCGAGCGCGCTGTCGCTGTCATAGGCGGTGCGCGTCTCGTGCCCTTCGTCAGAAAGGATGCCGGAGACGATCTCGCGGATGTCCTCTTCGTCGTCCACTACGAGAATATCAGACGCCATGGCTCACTTCCTTGTTCTTATTGTCCGCATCGACGGCCGCAATTTCCTCATAAGGCAGGATCACGCGGATCATTGCCCCGTGGCCGTTGTCGAAATCCGCGGGGGCATCGTGCAGTTCGAGCTGCCCGCCATGGTCTTCGATGATCTTCTTCACGATGGCGAGGCCGAGGCCTGTGCCCTTCTCGCGCATCGTCATATAGGGTTCGAGAATGCGATGCCGGTTTTCCGTCGGCAGGCCCTTGCCGTTGTCGATGACATCGACGACGAAACGCCGGCCGGCATCTTCCGCCTTTGCCCGGACGAGGATCTTGCGTTCCTCGCGCGAAACGTCCGGCGGCAGCGCCTCGATCGCCTCGACCGCATTCTTGATAAGATTGCCGAAGGCCTGGCCGAGCATGCGCGCGTCGAACAGGCCCGTCAGCGCCACCTCGCCGAGATCCTTCTGGAAGGCGACATGGTTATTGCCCATTTCGCGCAGGAAGACGGCATCTTTCAGGATGCCGCGCAGGTCCGAGCGTTCTTTCGTCGGCTTCGGCATGCGCGCGAAGGCGGAGAACTCGTCTACCATGCGGCCGATATCCTCGACCTGGCGCACGATCGTATCCGTACACTGGTCGAAGACCGCGCGGTCCTCCTGGTCGATCTGCTTGCCGTAGCGGCGGCGGATGCGCTCGGCGGAAAGCTGGATGGGTGTCAGCGGGTTCTTGATCTCGTGGGCGATGCGGCGCGCCACGTCCGCCCAGGCGGTCGAGCGCTGCGCGATGACGAGGTCGGTGATATCGTCGATGGTGACGACGTAGGATTCCTGCGCATCCTTCGCCTCCTCACGCGTTACCTGCACGTTCAGCGTCCGCTCCTTGCCGCCATGCATGATGTTGATCTGCTTGCGGTAGTCGTGGCGGTGCCGGGTGGAGCCCTCCGCCAGCACGGCGGCGATTTCCGGCGCGACCTCGGCCAGCGGGCGCCCGATGAGATCGCTCACTTCCCGGCCAAGCAGGATTTCCGCCGAAAGATTGGCGATGGTCACGCGGCCGTCACTCTCTACGCCGATGACGGCGGCCGTCACGCCAGACAGCACCGCCTCAATGAAGCGGCGGCGGTGGTCCACCTCGTCCTTCGCATCGAGGATCTGGTCCTGCTGCGCGCGGATTTCGGCGATCATCTTGTTGAAGGTGCGCGACAGGTTACCGACGTCGCCATCGGCCACGCGGACGGGCACGCTGACGTCGAGATTGCCCGATGCCACGCTGTCGGCGGCGCCGATGAGTTGGCGGATCGGCCGGACGATGCGGTCCGCCACCGCGATGGCGGTCCAGATCGCGGCGAGCAGCACGATCAGCGCGAAGCCGAGATAGAGTACGCCGAAGGCGATCTGCAGCGTGGTGCGTCCCGCTTCCAGCGCGCGGTATTCGGCGGTGTTCTCCTCCATCAGGCGCATGGAGCGCATGACTTCGGGATCGACTGTGCGGATCGTGTAGAGAAACGCGTCGGACAGGTTCTCGAGCTTGATGATCGCGCCGACGAGATTGGTCGTGCCCGGCGGGATCAGCGTCGGCTGGCCAGCGGCCGATGCCTTGAGCGCTTCCTCCGGAACCGGCGGCAGCGGGTTCTCGATCGGGATGTTGGCCTGGAGAATCGTCGATCCGTCGGCACGCAGCAGGAAGGCGCCGAGCATGCCGCGCCCGCGCGCCTGGCGCGTCATCAGGTCGATGAAGCCGGTGCGGTCGAGGCTGTAGAGCTGGCGGTTGCGATCGAGGTCGTTCGCCATCGACGCCGTCTGCCCCTGGAGATAGCTCGCATTCTCCAGCACATAGGCCTGCGCCACGTTCAGCGAGGAGCTGACGATCGACTGGGTGCGGATCGAGAACCAGCGGTCGAGGCCGACATCGAGCGTGATGGAGGCGAAGATGGCGACGAGCACGGCCGGCGTGATCGCGACGATGGAGAACAGCGCGACGATGCGCACATGAAGCCGCGCCGCCGCGCGGCCGCGACTACGAGCCCGCAACAGCCGGGTAATCTCCCGGCCGATCAGGAACATCAGGCCGACGATGAAGATCGCGTTGATCGCCGCCGAGGCAATGACGACATTGGCCTCGGGCTTGATCGGCGTCAGGCCGAGCAGGATGAAAAGCGATACGGTAGCCGCGGCGAGCGCGCCGCCGGCCAGCAAAAGACCCGGCAAGGCAAAGGAAGCGCGCCGATCGGCAACCGCCCCGCCATCCTGTCCCTCCGAAAGCAGGCTCACGCCTTCCGTCATCTGCCGCATCGCTTCCCCGGCCGCTCGCCCGGCGGGCATCGGCGTTCTGTCGAGTTTTCCGGGATGGCGCCGGCCGTGTGAGGGACCGGCCGCATTCGCACCCGCATTCCCGACGGCCAGGCGCGTGGACCTATTCGACCACCAACCCCTCTGTTACCCTCAAGCAACAGATTGTGGCCAAAATGCAACGCTCTCTGCCGTAAAGTCAAGCAGTGCGGGAACTTCTGTACACAGACACACCCAGTTCGCGAATTTTCTTGCGCAGCGTGTTGCGGTTGAGGCCAAGCAGGTCGGCCGCCTTGATCTGGTTGCCGCGTGTGGCGGTGAGCGCGGCGAGAATCAGCGGATACTCTACCTCGGCCAGAACGCGGTCGTAGAGCCCGGATGGCGGCAGGGCATCGCCGAAGCTGGCGAAATATTGCCGCATGTTTTCTTCGACGGCCTGGGTGATCGACAGCGTGCCGGTGCGCGTCACGGTTTTTTCGATCGGGCTGTCCGGAATGTCGGCGCGCAGTTCCGTCTCGATGATCTCGCGGGTGATGACGTCCTGCGGGTAGAGCGCGGTCAGCCGGCGCACGACGTTCTCCAGCTCGCGTACGTTTCCCGGCCAGGCATGCGCCTTCATCAGTTCCAGCGCCTCGTGGTCGAAGCGTTTGACATCCAGCCCCTCCTTCTCCGCCTGCTGCACGAAGTGGCGCACGAGATCGGGTATATCCTCCGCCCGGTCGCGCAGTGGCGGCAGGCGCAACGGCACGACGTTGAGGCGATAGTAAAGGTCTTCGCGGAAGAGGCCCTGGTTGATCGACTGCTTCAGGTCCTTGTTGGTCGCCGCCACGATGCGCACATCCGTGCGGATCGGCGTGCGACCGCCGACAGTGGTATATTCGCCCTGTTGGAGCACGCGCAGAAGCCGGGTCTGCGCGTCCATCGGCATGTCGCCGATCTCGTCGAGGAAGAGCGTGCCGCCCTCGGCCTGCTCGAAACGGCCGGTCGAGCGGTTCTGCGCGCCGGTGAAGGCGCCCTTCTCGTGGCCGAAAAGTTCCGATTCGATGAGGTCGCGCGGGATGGCCGCCATGTTGATGGCGACGAACGGGCCGTTGCGGCGCTTGCCGTAGTCGTGCAGCGCGCGGGCGACGAGCTCCTTGCCGGTGCCCGATTCGCCGGTGATCATCAGCGTCAGGTCCGTCTGCATCAGGCGGGCGAGCACGCGGTAGATTTCCTGCATCGCCGCCGAGCGGCCGACGAGCGGCATGCCGTCCTGCGTGTCGTCTTCGAGGCGCACCGGCTTGCGCTTCGGCTCGGCCAGCGCCCGGCCGATGATCGCGATCAGCTCGGTGAGGTCGAAGGGTTTCGGCAGGTAGTCGTAGGCGCCCTTTTCAGAGGCCTTGATCGCTGTCATGAAGGTGTTCTGCGCGCTCATGACGAGAACCGGCAGGTCGGGCCTCGCCTTCTTGATGCGCGGCAGGAGATCGAAGGCGTTCTCGTCGGGCATGACGACGTCGGTCACGACGATGTCGCCCTCGCCGGCGGAAATCCAGCGCCACAGGGTGGCCGCGTTGGAGGTGATGCGCACGTCATATCCCGCGCGGCTGAGAGCCTGGTTGAGAACCGTGCGGATCGCGGCATCGTCATCGGCAACGAGGACTGTGGCGCCTGTCATCAATCATGTCCTTTGGTCTTGGGAAAGTCGTCGTCTTCGCTGACGCCGCGCGAAGCGGGCATCAGCACGCGAAAGGTGGTGCGGTTGCCCTGGCTGTCGCATTCGACGATGCCGCCATGGCCGCCGATGATCTTGGCGACCAGCGCAAGGCCAAGGCCGGAGCCGTTGGTCTTCGTCGTGATGAAGGGATCGAAGAGATGCGGAACCAGATCCGCCGGAACGCCGGTGCCGTTGTCGTGCACGCAGAATTCGAGCGGCAGCGAAATCTTCTCGCGCGTGCCGGCGACCGAGAGCCGGATGCCCGGCCGGTAGGCCGTGGTGAGTTGGATCTCGCCGTCCGGCCGGTCGCCGATCGCTTCCGAGGCGTTCTTGATGAGGTTCAGGAAGACCTGCACGAGCTGGTCGCGATTGGCGTAGACCGGCGGCAGCGACGGATCGTAGAGTTCCGTGATCCTGATATTGCGGGCAAAGCCTGCCCTGGCCACCGCCTTCACATGATCGAGCACGGAATGGATGTTGATGGGCACGCGGTCCACCGGACGCTCGTCGGAAAACACCTCCATGCGGTCGACCAGCGAGACGATGCGATCCGTCTCGTCGCAGATCAGCCGCGTCAGCGCGCGGTCCTCGTCCAGCACCGAGGTCTCCAGAAGCTGGGCGGCCCCGCGGATACCCGATAGCGGGTTCTTGATCTCATGCGCCAGCATGGAGGCGAGGCCGGTCACCGAGCGGGCGGCGGTGCGGTGGGTGAGCTGGCGGTCGATCTTGTCCGCCATGGAGCGTTCCTGGATGACGACCACCACGGAGCCCGGCTCCGTCGTCACCGGCGCCACGTAGATATCGACGAGCTTGTCCGCGCCGAGCCGCGGCGAGCTGAGATCGACGCGGTACTCGCTGACCGGCGCCCGGCGCTCGCGTACCTGGTCGATCAAGGTCAGCAGCGGGCTACCGAAGGGAATGAGGCTCGAGACAGTGTGGCGGGAGAGATGGTTCGCACTCGCGCCGAAGAAGGATTCGGCCTCCCAGTTGGCAAATGCCATAAGCCCCTGCGCATCAACGAGGATCACCGGGTTCTGGATGGCGTTGAGAACTGCAAGCGCCAGGTCCGGCGCCTTCGCGGCAGTCTGGTCGTCGCCCTTGCCGGTCATGCGGCCTCTCCGAGCGTCGATGCCGCATCGCCCAGCAGCGCCGCGGCCAGCCGATCGGCAACAAAATCACTGTCGCGCGCCGTCATGATCTCGGCCTTCGCGGCGCCCGCAAGGCCGGGCGCAAAGCGCTCCAGATACCAGCCGACATGTTTTCGCGCGTGGCGCAATCCTGCCTCGGCGCCGTAGAAATCGAGCATCATGCGATAGTGCTCCACCGCGACCTTCGCGACCTCTTCTGTCGAAGGAGGCGCGCACGCGCCGGCCAGCACCGCCGGATGCCAAGGCCGGCCCTGCGCGCCGCGGCCCACCATCACGGCATCGGCGCCCGAGCGGCGCAGTATCTCCTGCGCGTCCTCGGCGGTATCGACATCGCCATTGGCGACGAGCGGAATGGACAGCACGTCGCGCACCGCGCGGATCGCGTCCCAATCGGCTCTGCCCTCGTAGAACTGCATGCGCGTGCGCCCGTGCACGGTGATCATCGCCGCGCCCGCCGCCTCGGCGCGGGATGCGATATGCGGTGCGTTGAGCGAATCGTGATCCCAGCCCAGCCGCATCTTGACGGTCACCGGCACCTTCACGGCACTGACCGTCGCCTCGATGAGCCCGAGCGCGTGGTCCGGATCGCGCATCAGCGCGGAGCCGGAATAGCCGCCGATCACCTTCTTGGCGGGGCAGCCCATATTGATGTCGATGATGTCGGCGCCCTCGCCCTCGGCGATGCGCGCGGCCTCCGCCATCCAGTGCGCTTCGCGCCCGGCAAGCTGCACCATGTGCGGACGGATGCCGCAATTGCGGATGCGCGACCAGCTTTCGCGTGCATTGAGCGCCAGCTCCCGGCTCGCCACCATTTCCGTCACGACCAGCCCCGCGCCAAAACGCCAGGCGAGATCGCGAAACGGCAGGTCCGTGACGCCGGACATCGGCGCCAGGACGATCCGGTTCCGCAGGGTCTGGCTGCCGATCGCGAGCGGCGCTGACAGGGTGGAGGTCGCCAAATGCTTATCTTTCAAGCAGGTCATTTCTTTGCACTATTTTTAGCCATTGTTGTCGTTCTTGCCAAGCCGCAATCACACGGACCCGCAATTTTCCGTTCAGCGCTGGAATTGCGCCATCCTTCCGGCTAAACCACCTCAAAACGCTTTGAAACGGAGGTCCGGGACCGAGATGCAGGCGGAAAATGCGCTATCCTGCGGTGTGGTGATCGTTGCTGCCGGGCGGGGCGAACGGGCCGGCAGCCATGCCGAAGGCCCCAAGCAATACCGCCGCATCGGCGGAAGGCCGGTCATCTCCCATACGCTCGATCTCTTTGTCAATTGGCCGCATTCCCGGCATATCGTGGTCGTGATACATCCCGATGACGCGGCGCTGTTCGAGACCGCCCGCGCCGCATCCCTGCCCGCTGGCGATCGCCTGACCGTGGTGCATGGCGGCGCGACCCGCCAGCAATCCGTGCTCGCCGGCCTCGAAGTGCTTGCGGGCGAGGAGATCAGCCACGTGCTCATCCAGGATGCCGTGCGCCCCTTCGTCGAGCCCGCCATCCTGGAGCGCACGCTTGCCGCCTTCCACCATGGCGCCCGCGCCGTTCTTCCGGCCGTCGCCGTCGCCGACACGCTGAAACGGGCGGACGCCAACGGCAATGTCGCCGAAACGGTCTCGCGCTCCGGCCTCTTTGCCGCCCAGACGCCGCAATCCTTCCACTTCGCCACCATTCTGGAGGCGCACCGCCGCGCCAGCGCCACCGGCCGCAGTGATTTCACCGACGACGCCTCGATTGCCGAATGGGCGGGCGTTCGCGTGCATCTCGTCGAAGGCAGCGCCGGGAACGTCAAGCTCACCTTACAAAAGGACATCACCATGGCCGACCAGCGCCTTTCAAACGGCCTTCCCGATGTGCGCACCGGCAACGGCTACGACGTGCACCAGCTCGTCGAGGGCGACGGCGTCACGCTCTGCGGCCTGTTCATCCCGCACGACCAGAAACTTTCCGGCCACTCGGATGCCGACGTGGCGCTGCATGCCCTGACCGACGCCCTGCTCGCTACCTGCGGCGCGGGCGATATCGGCGATCATTTCCCGCCGTCCGACCCGCAATGGAAGGGCGCGGCCTCGCGCATCTTCCTAGAGCATGCCGCCGGCATCGTGCGCGCGAAGGGCGGCACGATCATGAATGCCGATGTCTCGCTGATCGCCGAGGCGCCGAAGGTCGGCCCGCACCGGGAGGAAATGCGCCGCAACCTTGCAGAATTCCTCGGCATTTCCATCGACCGCTGCTCGGTCAAGGCGACGACCAACGAGAAGATCGGCTTCATCGGCCGGCGCGAGGGCATTGCCGCGATCGCCACCGCGACCGTCGTCTACAAGGGAACCGACGCATGAGCATCTGGCCGAAGGATATCGAGGACGCCGCCCGGCGCATCGTCACTGATTTCACCGAGCGCAAGCTGCTGGTCGCCACCGCCGAATCCTGCACGGCGGGCCTCATCGCCAGTGCCATCACCGAGATCGCCGGTTCCTCCGCGATGTTCGATCGGGGCTTCGTCACCTATTCCAACGAGGCGAAGCGGGAGATGATCGGCGTTGCCAATGCGACGCTGAAGGCCCACGGCGCCGTATCCCGCCCGACTGCCATCGAAATGGCCGAGGGCGCAATCGGGAACTCCGGCGCCAATATCTCCGTCGCGGTGACGGGCATTGCCGGCCCCGGCGGCGGCTCAGACGAAAAACCCGTCGGCCTCGTGCATCTGGCCGCCGCCCGCACGGGCCATGCGACCTTGCACCGGGAAATGCGCTACGGCGACATAGGCCGCAGCGCCGTGCGGCTCGCCACGGTCCGCACCGCCCTGGAAATGCTCATGGAAATCTCAGCCGACTGACGCCTTGCCGCCATAGATCGCGTCAGCGCGCTTTTCGAAGGCATCGGTGAACATGCGGAAGGCCCGGTCGAACATCGAGCCCATCAGCGCGCCGAGGATGCGGCTCTTGAACTCGTAGTCGATGAAGAAATGCACCGTCGAGCCGCCTTGCGGCAGCGCCTCGAAGCGCCAGCGGTTGTCGAGGTAGCGGAACGGCCCGTCGATATACTTGACGTCGATCGCCCGTTCCGCGCGGTTCAGCAGCACCTGCGTCGTGAACGTCTCGCGGATCGCCTTGTAGCCGACCGTCATGTCGGCGATCAGCAGTTCCTTGCCGTCGCGCTCCTTGCGCGAGCGCACGGTCAGCCCCTCGCAGAGCGGCAGGAACTGCGGATAGCGCTCGACATCGGCGACGAGGTCGAACATCTGGTCGGGCGTATGGGGAACGGGCCTGCGGGTTTCGAACTGGGGCATGGCCGAGAGCTAATAAACCGCGGCAACTCTTGCAAGTAGCAGGTCGTTCTCGGCGCGCGATTTCAACACGCAAACCGGCACGCCGGGTCCATATGCCGCAAGATTTTCCGCAATCTCCGGGCTTTCGGTCTTCTCAAAGTTCCAGACATAGGTGAGGAACTTCAGGTCGATCTTCTCGGGGCAGCCGTCCGCCATTTCCGGCCGCGAGCGGCCACGCAACTTCAGCCAGCGCGAAATCACCCCGTAGAGCGACATCGCGCGCGGCGGGCGCAGCCATAAGACGAGATCGGTGCGCGGCAGGCGTAGCGGCAAGGTGCCGGGGCTGGTCCCGTCCAGGATCCAGCGCTCCCGCGCGACGATGTCCTGCAGGCGTGCCAGCGCCTCGGCCCGCGGCCGCATCTGCCAGCCGGGCAGCCAGAATATCTCCCGGTCCATCGAAACGTAGGGCAGGCCCAGATGCGCGACGAGCTTCTGCGCCAGCGTGCTCTTGCCGCTGCCCGAGCAGCCGATCACCAGCACACGCTCCGCCGTCTTCAGCCTTTCGGCCGCCTCTTCCGGCGCGATCCGTTCCATCATCCCCGCCCTCCTTCGACGCCCGCGCACCGCAGGAAGCGCCGCGTATCCGTGCGCGATTCTAGCGTGACGAGCGGAATGCCGGCGCCGTGCTGCTCCAGCTTGCGGATGAAGCCCGGCGCGGATTTCCTCTCAAAATTCCAGATGTAATCGAGAAACGTACGGTCCGGCAGCGGCTCCGGGCAGCCCGGCGCCATTTCGGGGCGCACCGTGCCGTGGTAGCGCCAGACGCGGCGCGCCACGCCGGCAAGGCACGCAAGGCGCGGCAGGCGCACCCAGACCACGAGATGCGCACGGGGCACGCGCAGATCGAATGTGGATGGATTGCTGCCGTCCATCACCCAGCGTTCACGCGCGACAAGCGCCTCAAGAATCTGCCGGCGTTCCGCCGGATCACGCTCGCACCAGCCCGGCAGCCAGCGCACGTCGCGATCGATCGATTGGTATTCGAGCCCGAAATGCGCGGCGAGCGCCCGCGACAGCGTCGATTTTCCACCGCCCGAGCAGCCGATCACCAGCACGCGCTCCGCCGTCTTCAGCCGCCTCGCGGCCTCCTCGATCGTCATCGAAACCGTCATCGCCATCCCCGAAACGAAAAACCCCGCCGTCGGGCAGGACGGCGGGGCTTAAAGGATGATGGCGGGAATGTCTATTCCGCAGCGGCGAGAAGCTTGCGCTCGCGGGCGGCCCTGAGGCGGGCGAAGTCGTCGCCGGCGTGGTGCGAGGAGCGCGTCAGCGGGCTCGACGAAACCATCAGGAAGCCCTTGGTGTAGGCGACCGTCTCGTAGGACTTGAACTCGTCCGGCGTCACGAAGCGATCCACCTTGTGGTGCTTGCGGGTCGGCTGGAGATACTGGCCGATGGTCAGGAAGTCGACGTCGGCAGTGCGCAGGTCGTCCATGAGCTGGAGCACTTCGTTGCGCTCCTCGCCGAGGCCCACCATGATGCCCGACTTGGTGAACATCGTCGGGTCCAGTTCTTTCACGCGCTGCAACAGGCGGACGGAGTGGAAGTAGCGCGCGCCCGGACGAACCGTGAGGTAGTTGCCCGGCACGGTTTCCATATTGTGGTTGAAGACGTCTGGCTTGGCGGCGACGACGCGCTCCAGCGCACCGGGCTTCTTGAGGAAGTCGGGCGTCAGGATCTCGATGGTCGTCAGCGGCGATGCCGCACGGATCGCCCAGATCACCTTCTCGAAATGCTCCGCGCCACCGTCTTCCAGGTCGTCGCGGTCGACGGAGGTGATGACGACATGGGAAAGGCCCATCTGCTTGACGGCCTTGGCGACGTTTTCCGGCTCCTCCATGTCGAGTGCATTCGGCTTGCCCGTCGCCACGTTGCAGAAGGCGCAGGCGCGGGTACAGATCTCGCCCATGATCATGAAGGTCGCGTGCTTCTTGTCCCAGCACTCGCCGATATTCGGGCAGCCCGCCTCCTCGCAGACCGTCACGAGCTTGTGGGAGCGCACGAGATCGCGCGTTTCCTGATAGCCCTTGGAAACCGGCGCCTTGACGCGGATCCATTCCGGCTTGCGCAGCACCTCGGTATCTGGCCGATTGGCCTTTTCCGGGTGGCGCACGCGCTTGGCGTCCGGCGTCAGGTTGGTGCGGTCGAGAATGGTGACCATGTTATCCACTTCCTAGCAGGCTTCTACGCCTGTCTTGCGGACCAAAATTCGAGAAGCCCGCCTCATGTGGAGGCGGGCTTTAGCACGTTCAAGCGTTGAGTGCACGCCCATAGGCATCGAGCACACTTTCCTTCATCGTTTCCGAAATCGTCGGATGCGGGAAGATCGTGTGCATCAGTTCTTCCTCGGTCGTCTCCAGGTTCATGGCGACGACGAAGCCCTGGATCATCTCGGTCACTTCCGCGCCCACCATATGCGCGCCGAGAAGTTCGCCGGTCTTCTTGTCGAAGATCGTCTTGACCATGCCCTGGTCCTCGCCGAGTGCCACGGCCTTGCCGTTGCCCGCGAAGGTGAAGCGGCCGACGCGGACATCGCGGCCCTGCTCCTTGGCCTTGGCTTCGGTGAGGCCGACCGAGGCGACCTGCGGGTGGCAGTAGGTGCAGCCCGGGATCTTGGACTTGTCCATCGGATGGACGTTCGGCAGGCCGGCGATCTTCTCGATGCAGATGACGGCCTCGTGCTCGGCCTTGTGGGCCAGCATCGGCGGGCCGGCGACGTCGCCGATGGCGTAGATGCCCGGCACGTTCGTCTTGCCGTAGCCGTCGATGGCGATGAAGCCGCGGTCGGTCTTCACGCCCAGCGCCTCGAGGCCGATATTCTCGATGTTCGCCTGCACGCCGACGGCGGAGATCATGCGATCGGCGGTGATCTTCTCGACCTTGCCGTCCTTCATCTCGACATGGGCGGTGATGGAGTTGGCGCCCTTCTCGACCTTGGCGACCTTGGCCTCCAGATGAATCTTCATGCCCTGCTTTTCGAATTGCTTCTTGGCGAGCGCCGAGATTTCGACATCCTCGACCGGCATGACCGTCTTCATCACTTCGACGACGGTGACGTCGACGCCGAGCGTGCGGTAGAAGGAGGCGAACTCGATGCCGATGGCGCCCGAGCCCATGACGAGCAGCGACTTCGGCATTTCCTCCGGCTTCATCGCCTCGAAATAGGTCCAGATCAGCTTACCATCAGGCTCGATGCCCGGAAGCGCGCGCGGGCGGGCGCCGGTGGCGATGACGATGTGCTTGGCGGTATAGGTGCCTTCGGGCAGGACGTTCTTCGGCAACGGCGCCTGCGGCTGCTGGATCGCCTTCGTCGTCTTGGACACGACGATCTCGCCCGGCTTGGTGAGCTTTGCCTCGCCCCAGATGACGTCGACCTTGTTCTTCTTCATCAGGAAGCCGACGCCGCCGTTCATGCGCTGGGCGATGCCGCGCGAGCGGGCGACGATGGCCTTCAGGTCCGGCGTCACCGAACCCTCGATCTTCACGCCGTAATCGCCCGGATGCTGGGCGTAATGGAAGATCTCGGCCGAGCGCAGCAGCGCCTTGGTCGGGATGCAGCCCCAGTTGGAGCAGATGCCGGCGAGATGCTCGCGCTCCACGATGGCCGTCTTCAGGCCAAGCTGCGCCGCGCGGATCGCTGCGATGTAGCCGCCCGGCCCCGAACCGATTACGATGACGTCGTAGGATTGAGCCATGTCGTTTCCTGCCTCACTTGTTGCGCGGGAACGAAGCGCCGCGTCTTGTTCTCATCAGTTCATTCCAATGCAATTGCGGTCGCAAACCGCTTCTGCCGGAAATGCCTTAAAGTCCGAGCATCATGCGCACGACCGGCTCGATACCCTTGCCGATCGCCCGCGTGTTCGCCGCATCGAGATGCACGCCGTCGAGCGGTGTCGTTTGCGCCACCGAGCCCGCATCGAAGAAGCCGCAGCCGATCTCGTCCGCTAGGTCCGCATAGAGCGTCGCCAGCATGGCCGACTGCTCCACGCCGCCGGCGAACATCGCCGCGAAGGCGGTGTTGGCGGTCTCGCTGAGCGGTGGCGGCGAGACCATCAGTATCTCCGGCCCCTCCTGCGCGCCGAACGACCAGGCGTGGTGGCGCACCAGCTCCGCCAGCCGCTCCATGCCCTGCACAGCGCCGAAGGCCGTGCCGCAGATGGCCGGCTTCATGTCGTTGGCACCTAGCAGGAGAATGACGAGGTCGATCGGATCGTGGCTGTGCAGGATGGTCGGCAGAATGCGCGCGCCGTTGCGGTCGCAATCCGCCAGGTGGTCGTCATAGGCGGTGGTGCGGCCGTTGAGGCCCTCCGCGATCACGGTGACGCCGGGCCCCAGGGCCTTGGCGAGCACGCTCGGCCAGCGATCCTCGAAGGCGTGCCGGTCGAGCGTTTCCGCGTTGTAGCCCCAGGTCAGGCTGTCGCCGTAGCAGAGAACCGTCTTCATGGCCGCACCCCGCTATCAGACGAGCATCCCCATCGGGTTCTCGATGTAACGCTTGAAGGCTCCGAGAAGCTCGGCGCCGAGCGCACCATCGACGCAGCGGTGGTCGGTGGAGAGCGTGACCGTCATCGCGTTGACAATGACCATCTCGCCCTTCTTGACCACGACCCGCTCCGTCCCCGCACCAACTGCGAGGATCGTCGCATGCGGCGGGTTGACGACGGCGGCGAAGTTCGAGACGCCCATCATGCCCATGTTGGACACCGCGGTCGTGCCGCCCTGGTACTCTTCCGGCTTCAGCTTGCGTTCCTTGGCGCGCTTGCCGAGGTCCTTCATCTCATTGGAGATGGTGGAGAGCGTCTTCGTTTCCGCCTTGCGGATGATCGGCGTGATCAGGCCACCCGGGATGGAGACGGCGACGCCGACATCCGCGTGCTTGTGCTTGACCATGTTGCTGTCGGTCCAGGAGACGTTGGCATCCGGCACGTCGCGCAGCGCGAGCGCCATGGCCTTGATCACCATGTCGTTGACCGAGAGCTTGTAGGCCGGCTTGTCTTCCTTGCGCGGCGCCGAATCGTTGAGCTGGGCGCGCAGCGCCAGCAGCGCGTCGAGCTCCACGTCGACCGAGACGTAGAAGTGCGGGATCGTCTGCTTGGATTCCTGCAGGCGCTTGGCGATGGTCTTGCGCATGCCGTCATGCGGCACGAGCTCGTAGGAGCCCTGCTCGAACAGCTTGAGCACCGCCTCTTCCGACATGCCCTTCGGCGCGGCGGCAGGGGCTGCGGACGCGGCAGCGGCCGGCGCTGCTGCAGCGGCGGGCTTGGCACCGCCGGAGGCCGCGGCCTTCTCGACGTCGCTCTTGACCACGCGGCCATGCGGACCGGAGCCGGAAACCGCGGAAATGTCGATCCCGGCTTCCTTGGCGATACGGCGGGCGAGCGGCGAGGAGAAGACGCGGTTGCCGTCCCTGGCCGGGGCCGGTCCTGCCGAGGCGGCCGCGGCCGGAGCGGCGGCAGCCGCCGGCTTTTCGGCTTCCTTCGGCGCTTCCGCCTTGGCTTCGGGCGCCTTGGCTTCCGCCTTCGGCGCGGAACCGCCGCCGGCAGCAGCGGCCGAGACGTCCTCGCCCTCAGCGGCGAGGATGGCGATGAGGGTGTTGACCTTCACGCCTTCCGTACCGGCCGGCACGACGATCTTGGCGACCGTGCCTTCGTCGACGGCTTCGACTTCCATCGTTGCCTTGTCGGTCTCGATCTCGGCGATGACGTCACCGGATTTCACGGTGTCGCCTTCCTTGACGAGCCACTTGGCCAGATTGCCCTCTTCCATGGTGGGCGAGAGCGCCGGCATCGTGATGTTGATCGGCATACCTCAGCCCTCCCCTTACTTGTAGCAGACGGTTTTGACCGCCTGGACGACTTCGCCGACATTCGGCAAGGCCAGCTTTTCGAGGTTCGCGGCGTAGGGCATCGGGACGTCCTTGCCGGCGATCGTCAGGATCGGCGCATCGAGATAGTCGAAGGCCTGCTGCATGACGCGGGTTGCGATCTCGGTGCCGACGGAGGACTGCGGATAGCCTTCCTCGACGGTGACGAGACGGCCGGTCTTCTTGACCGATTCGATGACCGTCGGCAGGTCCATCGGGCGGATGGTGCGCAGGTCGATCAGCTCGACGTCGATGCCTTCCTTCTCGAGTTCGGCGATCGCCTTGATGGCATAGGTCATGCCGATGCCGAAGGAGACGACGGTAACGTCGTTACCCTTCTTGTGGATGCGCGCCTTGCCGATCGGCAGCACGAAATCGTCCATCTTCGGCACTTCGAAGCTCTGGCCGTAGAGGATTTCGTTTTCGAGGAAGATGACCGGGTTCGGATCGCGGATGGCCGCCTTCAGGAGACCCTTCGCGTCGGCAGCCGTATAGGGCATGACGACCTTGAGGCCGGGGATCTGGCTGTACCAGGCGGCATAGCACTGCGAATGCTGGGCCGCCACGCGGGCCGCCGCGCCGTTCGGGCCGCGGAAGACCATCGGCGCGCCCATCTGGCCGCCCGACATGTAAAGCGTCTTGGCGGCCGAGTTGATGATCTGGTCGATCGCCTGCATGGCGAAGTTGAAGGTCATGAACTCGACGATCGGCTTCAGGCCGGTCATGGCCGCGCCGACGCCGACGCCGGCAAAGCCGTGCTCGGTGATCGGCGTATCGATGACGCGGCGGGCGCCGAATTCCTGCAGCAGGCCCTGCGTGATCTTGTAGGCGCCCTGGTATTCGGCGACTTCCTCGCCCATGACGAAGACGTTATCGTCGCGGCGCATTTCTTCCGCCATAGCGTCGCGCAGCGCTTCGCGCACTGTCGTCATCACCATTTCGGTGCCGGCCGGAATATCCGGATCGGCGGCGGTCTCGCCCTTCGGCGCGGCCGGAACCGGCGCTGCGGCGGCCGGAGCCGGAGCAGCAGGCGCGGCGGCTTCCGCAGGCTTTTCGGCGGCGGCGGCCTTGGGGGCCGCGACCGAATCGGCGCTTTCGCCATCCTGCAGCAGCACGGCGATCGCCGTGTTGACCTTGACGCCTTCGGTGCCGGCGGCGATCAGGATCTTGCCGATCACGCCTTCATCGACGGCTTCGACTTCCATCGTCGCCTTGTCGGTTTCGATCTCGGCGATGACGTCGCCGGACTTGACGGTGTCACCCTCGTTCTTGACCCACTTGGAGAGCGTGCCCTCCTCCATGGTCGGAGACAGGGCGGGCATGAGAATTTCGATTGGCATTGGTGTCCCTCCCCGGATTACAGCAGGATGTCGGTGTAGAGTTCGGATACATCCGGCTCCGGATCGGACTGCGCGAAATCGGCGCTGTCGGCGACGATGTCACGGACGTCCTTGTCGATCTGCTTGAGATCGTCTTCGCTTGCCCAGTTGTTTTCCAGAAGACGGGCACGCACCTGCTCGATCGGGTCGTGCTCGGAGCGCATCTTCTGCACCTCGTCCTTCGAGCGGTACTTCGCCGGGTCGGACATGGAGTGGCCGCGATAGCGGTAGGTCTGCATTTCGAGGATGACCGGACCCTTGCCGGAGCGGCAATGTTCGACGGCCTCGTCGGCGGCGGCCTTGACCGCGCGCACGTCCATGCCATCCACCTGGAAGCCGGGGATGTTGAAGGAAGCGCCGCGCTGCGAGAAGTCGGTCTGGGCGGAGGCGCGCGAGACGGCCGTGCCCATGGCGTAGCGGTTGTTCTCGATCACGTAGATCACCGGCAGCTTCCAGAGCGCCGCCATGTTGAAGCTCTCGTAGACTTGGCCCTGGTTGGCGGCGCCGTCACCGAAATAGGCGAGCGAGACGTTGTCGTTGCCGCGGTAGCGGTTGGCGAAGGCGAGGCCAGTGCCGAGCGAGACCTGCGCGCCGACGATGCCATGGCCGCCGTAGAAGTGCTTTTCCTTGGAGAACATGTGCATGGAGCCGCCCTTGCCCTTGGAAAGGCCGCCGCGGCGTCCGGTCAGCTCCGCCATCACGCCGCGCGCGCTCATGCCGCAAGCGAGCATGTGGCCGTGGTCGCGATAGCCGGTGATGACCTGATCACCTTCCTTCAGTGCCAGCTGCATGCCGACGACGACAGCTTCCTGGCCGATGTAAAGGTGACAGAAGCCGCCGATGAAGCCCATGCCGTAGAGCTGGCCGGCCTTTTCCTCGAAACGCCGGATCAGCAGCATCTCGCGATAGGCTTTGAGATCGTCTTCCTTGGAGAATTCGGCGATGGTGCCGCCAGTGAAGTCTTTCTTCGCAGGCTTTGCCGCAGTCTTGCGGCTGGACGTGGACGCGGTTTTACGCGGAGCCATTCGTTCCTCCCTATGTTTGCCCTTTGAGGAAACCATAGGGGAGAAATTCCACCTCAGCAATGCCATAAATGCATGGCTTATATTCTTTGTAAGCCGCTGATTAGTAAGGCAGATTTACGATTAACAAGATTTCGGTTAATCGAGTTTTTCAGTGGAAAATGACGATTTCGTCGTTCCGCGACATGTTGAGATACGAGCGCGCCTTCTCGTCCAGCATATCGCGTTCAAGCGAGCCGTCACTCATCAGGGCGACCTCTTTTTCCAGGATCTGGCGCTGCCGCACGAGCACGTCCAGACGCGCCTGTCGCTCTACTCTCTGTCGCTCGAAATCCTCCATTCCGCGCAGACCGAAGTCACCATGGACGGAATGATAGCCGAAGTAGGAAAGGAATGCGACCGTAATAACCGGCAGTGCCAGCCGGCCGAATTTCCGCTTTTTATGATGTTTGGTCCACATGTCCGTGCCCCGATACGCAATACGGGATCGACACTAGCGGCAAGCGGTTAACCGACCATTGACCATGATGGACCGGTCAAAGAAAAAACCCGCATCCGGAGATGCGGGTTTCGCCATTGCGGAAAAACTGTTTTGCGATCAGCCGCGCAGGATGCCGCGGCCGGCATACTTCGCCTGGGCGCCAAGCTGCTCCTCGATGCGGATGAGCTGGTTGTACTTGGCGGTACGATCCGAACGGGCGAGCGAGCCGGTCTTGATCTGGCCGCAGTTCGTGGCGACCGCCAGATCTGCGATCGTGGAATCTTCCGTCTCGCCCGAGCGGTGCGACATGACGGCCGAATAGCTCGCCTTGTGCGCGGTCTCGACGGCGTCGAGCGTTTCGGAGAGCGAGCCGATCTGGTTGACCTTGACGAGGATCGAGTTGGCAACACCCATCTTGATGCCGTCGCGCAGGCGCGCCGAGTTCGTCACGAAGAGGTCGTCGCCGACGAGCTGCACTTTCTTGCCGATCTTGTCGGTCAGCGCCTTCCAGCCGTCCCAGTCGTCCTCGGCCATGCCGTCCTCGATCGAGAAGATCGGGTACTTTGCCGAGAGTTCGGCAAGGTAATCGGCCATGGCGCCCGGCTCCAGCGTGCGGCCTTCGCCTTCCAGCACATACTTGCCGTCCTTGAAGAATTCGGTCGAGGCGCAGTCGAGCGCGATGAACATGTCCTCGCCCGGACGGTAGCCGGCCTTCTCGATCGACTTCATGATGAAGTCGAGGGCGGCCGGGGCGGAGGCGAGACCCGGCGCGAAGCCGCCTTCGTCGCCGACATTGGTGTTGTGGCCGTCGGCGGCGAGCTGCTTCTTCAGCGTGTGGAAGACTTCAGAGCCCATGCGCACGGCATCGCGTACATTGTCGGCGCCAACTGGCACGATCATGAATTCCTGGAAGTCGATCGGGTTATCGGCATGCGCGCCGCCATTGATGATGTTCATCATCGGCACCGGCAGGATGCGGGCGTTCGGACCGCCGACATAGCGGTAGAGCGGCAGGTTGGCCGCTTCCGCGGCAGCCTTGGCGACAGCGAGCGACACACCGAGAATGGCGTTGGCGCCGAGGCGCGCCTTGTTCGGCGTGCCGTCGAGTTCGATCATGGTCTGGTCGATCTGGATCTGGTCTTCCGCGTCGAGCCCGCCGATCGCCTCGAAGATCTCGCCGTTGACGGCGGCAACGGCATTCTCGACACCCTTGCCGAGGTAGCGCTTGCCACCGTCGCGCAGTTCGACGGCTTCATGCGCGCCGGTCGAGGCGCCCGACGGAACGGCCGCGCGGCCGAAGCTGCCATCCTCGAGGTGCACGTCCACTTCGACGGTGGGGTTGCCGCGGCTGTCGAGAATCTCGCGGCCGATGATGTCGATGATAGCAGTCATGGATATCGTCCTGGTTCGGGGTTTATTAATCGATTAAAATCCACTTCTAATCGACCATGTGGAAATTACAATGGCGTGATGGCGCCAGAAAAAACGAATGGCACGTCTCCGTGTCATCCGTTTGAAGTCTCAACCCTTGGCGATCGCGTCGAAGGCCAGCAGTTTTTCGAGAAGCCGCGGCATGTCCTTCAGGTGCACCATGTTGGGGCCGTCGGAGGGCGCATTGTCCGGATCCTCATGCGTCTCGACGAAAAGGCCGGCGATGCCGACAGCCACCGCCGCCCGCGCGAGCGTCTCCACGAATTCGCGCTGGCCGCCGGTCGAGCCACCCTGCCCGCCCGGCTGCTGCACGGAATGGGTCGCATCGAACACGACAGGCGCGCCGAGCGAGGCCATGATCGGCAGAGAGCGCATGTCGGAGACGAGCGTGTTGTAGCCGAAGGAGGCGCCGCGCTCGCACAGGAGCACGTTCGGATTGCCGCTCTCGGTGAATTTGGCGAGCACGTTCTTCATGTCCCAGGGCGCGAGGAACTGGCCCTTCTTGACGTTGATCGCACGGCCGGTCTTGGCGGCAGCGACCAGAAGATCGGTCTGGCGCGACAGGAAGGCCGGGATCTGGAGGATATCGACCGTGCCGGCCACGAGGCCGCACTGTTCCTCGGTGTGAACATCGGTCAGCACCGGAAAGCCGAAATCCTTCTTGAGATCGGCGAAGATTTCCATCGCCTTCTCAAGGCCGATGCCGCGCTTGCCGGCGATCGACGTCCGGTTGGCCTTGTCGAAGGACGATTTGTAGACGAGGCCGAGGCCGAGCTTGCCGCAGAGTTCAGCGAGGGTGCCGGCGATCATGTAGGCGTGGTCGCGGCTTTCCATCTGGCAGGGGCCGGCGATCAGCGAGAAGCGCTTGTCCTGCGCGAAGGTGACCTTCTTGACGCCTTCGCCGACGATGACGGTGGAATTGGTTTTCATGTCATTCTCCAAAGACGAAGAGGACGCCCTGCCCCGGCGCCGGCGGCACGAGCAGACGGTCGTCCCGTTCGCGGAAGGCGACGCCGCGCTGCTCAAGCAAGCGGCGACAATCGGCAAGGCTGGTAACCTTGAAGACGAGCGCCTGCCCCTTCAGGCCCCGATCCGTGCCGGCGACCGGCGATATTCCGTAGAAACCTTCGAGACCGGCATCGTTCAGCACCGTGATGCGGCCGCGCGGCGTATCCACCGACATGCCGAAAGACAAGGCCTCGACCTCGCGCTCGTCGGTCGCCTCCTGCACCAGATACTGGAAGTCGGTCGGATTCTGCTCCGACAGCACGACCTCCGCAAGCGCGACAACGCCGTTCTCGTGCGCCTCCAGCGACTTGCGATCGGAGGGCAGCGGCAGGATGCGCTGCGAGGCGAAGAAGAAGAAATCGGGGCTGCGCAGGTCGGCGGCAAAGGCGAGGCGGAAACTGCCGGTCGCGCTCGTGCCGTCCGGCAACAGCATGTCGCGGGAAAATTCCAGCACCTCACCGCCGGAAAGGCCGGCCGCCGCATAGCGCTGGTCGTCCTCCCAGGCATCGCCCGTCGCCATGGCGATGCCGGAAAAACCTTCAAGGCCACGGCGAAAGCGGAAAGCCTGGTCGCGCGCGACGAAGACATTGCCCTTGCGCGCGGCATCCTCGCATTCCTCCCGATTGGCGATGCCAAGCGGTTCCAGATAGCTGCCGTCGGAGAGGAAGACGCAACAGTTTTCCGTGCCGAACGGATGGCGCGCGTCCCTGGCGACGGTGAAACCCAGCGCGCTCAGGCGGTCGCGCGCGATTGCGAGGTCGGACACCGGCAGCACCAGATGGTCAATCGGGCGGGGCGTTCTCGAACTCACGGTCATGGGCAAAATCCGGTCGTGTTTCAGGCGCCTCGTGCTTTGCATGCTTTCGGCGCGCAATGCAAGCACCAGCACCGCGCGTGAAGGGCCACCGGAACTTTTCCGTTCCCCAGCCATTCCAAAGGACTTCTGACCGGAGCAGTGCCATTTCCCAATCCCCCGACATCACCCGCAAGCGCGATCTGCACGAATCCCGTCCCGTCTGGGCCGACTCGCCGCGCATTTCCCTCAAGACACGCAAAACGCCGTCTCGCAGCGACTACGACGTCGTCATCGTTGGCGCCGGCATTTCCGGCGCGCTCATGGCGCATGCGCTGGCCGACGGAAAACGCAGCGTGCTCGTCGTCGACCGACGCCAGCCCGTCCACGGCAGCACGCTCGCGAGCACCGCGATGATCCAGCACGAGATCGACATTCCCCTCTCCAGGCTTTCCGGCATGATCGGCGAGCAAGAGGCGCGGCGCGCCTGGCAACGCTCCGCCCGCGCCGTCGAACAGCTCACGCGCATCGTCGCCGATCTCGGCCTGTCCTGCGGCTTCGAGCGCAAGAAGACGCTGTTCCTTGCCGGCACCGAATATGGCAGCCGGGCCTTGCGCACCGAGGTCGAGGCCCGTCACGCGACCGGTATCGAGGCGGATTTCCTCGATGCCGCCGAACTTGCCGAGCATTTCCACCTCGACCGCACCGGCGCGATCCTCAGCGACATCTCCGCCTCGGCGAACCCGGCCCAGATGGCCGCCGGCATTTTGCGGGCAGCGATGGCACGGAGCGTCGAGCTCGTGAGCCCGCTCGAAATCACCGACCTGCGCTCGACGGCGCAAGGCGTCTTCCTTGCGACGGCTGACGGCAAGATCCTCTCAGCCCGCCATGCCGTCTTCTGCTCCGGTTATGAATTCCTCGAGTCCGTCGCGAACAAGGATCACGCCATCATCTCCACCTGGGCGCTCGCCACGCCGCCGGGCACGAACCTGCCGGACTGGTTGAAGGACTGCATCGTCTGGGAAGGCGCCGATCCCTATCTCTATCTCCGTCGTTCGCGCGACGGACGGCTGATCGCCGGCGGCGAGGACGAGGAGAGCGAGGATGCCTACGCCTCGCCGCAAAAGCTCAGGAACAAGACGAAGACCATCCACCGCAAGGTCGAAGCCCTGCTCGGCCTTTCCCTGCCGGAGCCGGAATATAGATGGGCCGCTCCCTTCGGCACGACGCGCACCGGCCTGCCGCTGATCGGCCGCGTTCCCGGCCTTGCCAACACGTTCGCCGTCATGGGCTTCGGCGGCAACGGCATCACCTTCAGCCAGATCGCCGCCGAGATCGTCTCGGCTGACATCGCCGGCCATGGCGATGCGGATGCCGATCTTTTCGCCTTCAAGGGCCCGGGTTCCTGACGAAACGCCAATCCGGCAGCGCGTTATTCCCCTTCCGTTGAATGGATGAGGCTTGCAAGGCGCGCTATGGTCCTGCGGCTATCTGCGAAGGCCGGACTGTCATGCTGCTTGCCATTCTCTCCGATATCCATGCCAACCGCGAGGCGTTCGAGGCGGTGCTCGCCGCGGCCGGGGCGGTGGGTGCGGAACGGTTCGTGCTGCTCGGCGATATCGTCGGTTACGGCGCGGATCCGGAATGGTGCGCCGAGCGGACGATGCAGCTCGCCGCCGATGGCGCCATCGTGCTGCGCGGCAACCATGACGATGCGGTTGGAAACCCTTCCTTCTCGATGAACGCGGCGGCGACGCTCGCGCTCGAATGGACGCGCCGGCAACTCGGCGGCGAAACCCGCGCCTTCCTCGCCGCCCTGCCTTTCAAGGCGCGAGAGGGCGATTGCCTCTTCGTCCATGCCGATGCCAGCGCGCCGTCGGACTGGAACTATGTGCTCGATGCCAGCGACGCCGGCCAGCACCTTGCCGCCTGCGAGGCGCGCGTCAGCTTTTGCGGCCATGTGCACAAGCCCGCGCTATACTGCACCGCGCCGGGCGGCAGGGTCACGCATTTCTGTCCCGTCGCCGCCACGCCGGTGCCGCTGCTGCCGCAGCGCCGCTGGCTTGCCGTCATGGGCTCCGTCGGCCAGCCGCGCGACGGCAATCCCGCCGCCGCCTTCGCGCTCTACGACACGGAAAAGGCGGAACTGCGCTTCCAGCGCGCCGCCTATGACATGGAGAAGGCCGCAGACAAGATCCGCGCCGCCGGCCTGCCCTCCTCCCTCGCCGACCGCCTGCTGCGGGGACGCTAGATGATGAAGGCGCGGCTGAAACCCGGCGACGTGATCGACGGCTTTACAATCGAGGATATCGCCCACAATGGCGGCATGGCGCGCATCTGGCAGGTCAGCCGGCCGGATATCGATTTCCCGATCCTCATGAAGGTGCCGGTCATCGGCGAAGGCGACGACCCCGCGGCCATCGTAGGCTTCGAGATGGAGCAGATGATCCTGCCGCGGCTTTCCGGCCCGCATGTGCCGCGCTTCGTCGCCAACGGCGATTTCGCCACGCTCCCCTATATCGTCATGGAGCGCCTACCCGGCACCTCGCTCTATCCGCTGCTCGAGCGCCTGCCGCTGCCGCCGGAGGAGGTCGTCGCCATCGGCGCGAAGGTCGCCGTCGCGCTCGATTCGCTGCACCGCCAGCATGTCGTGCATCTCGACCTGAAACCCTCCAACGTGATGTTCCGCGAGAGCGGCGAGGCTGTGCTGATCGACTACGGCCTTGCCCGCCACGTCCACCTGCCGGACCTGATGGACGAGCAGTTCCGCCTGCCCTACGGCACCGCGCCCTACATGGCGCCCGAACAGGTGCTGGGCACGCGCAGCGATTTCCGCAGCGATCTCTTCGCGCTCGGCGTGATGCTGTATTTCTTCGCGACCGGCGAACGGCCCTTCGGCGATCCCCAGCGGCTGAAGGGCCTGAAACGCCGGCTCTGGCGCGATCCGCTGCCGCCGCGCGCCCGCAACGGCGCCATTCCGCCGGCCTTGCAGGAAGTCATCCTGCGCTGCCTGGAAGTGAACCCCGCCTGGCGCTATCCGAGCGCGGCCCAGCTCGCCCTCGACCTGCAGGACCTTCCCGCCGTCAAGCTGACGGCCCGGGCGGAGAAGATGAAGCGCGATCCGTTCGGCATGGTGCTGCGCCGCCGCTTCAATCCGGTGCCGATCGAGACCGTCAAGCCGCAGACGGCGGAGGCCCAGCTTGCCGATGCGCCGATCGTCGCCGTCGCGATCGATCTTGCCGCCAACACACCGGAACGCGCCGCGGCGATCCACAGGACGGTTATCCGCATCATCGAGAACACGCCGCAGGCCCGCATCGCCTGCATCAACGTCCTGAAGATCAACCGCATCGCCATCGACACATCGCTGGACGAGGAAGGCCGCAACAAGCATGTGATGCGGCTCGTGGAGCTGCGCAACTGGTCGACGGGCCTGCCGGCGCCCGGCGGCGGCATCACCTTCCATGTGCTGGAGGCCGTCTCGCCCGCCGACGCCATCCTCGACTATGCACGCGAGAATCATGTCGACCATATCGTGATGGGCGCCCGCGCCGAATCGGCCATGCGCTCCATGCTCGGCAGCGTCTCCGGCGAGGTGGCCGCGCACGCGCCCTGCACCGTCACCGTCGTGCGCAATCGCCAGCGCCCGCAATAGCTTACGAGCGAAAGCGCTTGCGATACTCACCCGGCGTCAGGCCGACGATGCGGGCGAAAACCTTCCGGAAGGCGCCGGGGTCGTTATAGCCGACATCCACCGCCACCAGATTGACCGAGCGCGTGGTGAACTGCAACAGCTCCTGCGCCTTGGCCACCCGCAGCCGCTGGCAGTAATCCGTCGTCGTCAGCCCCGTTGCCTTGCGGAACCGCCGCAGGAACGTGCGCTCCTCCAGCCCCGCCTGCGCGGCGAGGACATCGAGGCCGATCTCCTTCGCCTCGCTCGCCTGCAGGAAATGCTGCACCTTCAGGATGGCGGCATCGCCATGCAGCAGGCGCGGCGAAAAGGTGCTGTAGTAGCGCTGTTCTCGCCCTGGCGGATCGATGACGAACTGCCGGGCGATCTCCAGCATGATCGTCGGGCCGAGGAAGCGGTCGATCAGTTTGAGCCCGAGATCCACCCAGGCCATCACGCCGCCGGCCGTGACGATATCGCCGTCATCGCTGAGCAGCCGGTCCGTATCGACCCGCACATCGGGAAAGCGCACCTCGAAGGTCTCGGCGATCACCCAGTTGGTGGTGATGGTGCGCCCCGTCAGCAGCCCCGTCTCGCCGAGCAGGAAGGCGCCGGCGCAGATCGAGGCGAGCTGGATGCCGCCGGCATGGCACTGCCGCAGCCACGCGGCAAAGGGCGCCGCGTCCGCCCGCGCGATCGGATCGCCGAGCGCCGGCGGCAGCACGAGCACGCAGGGCCGCGGCGCTTCGCCTGGCGCATTGCTCGCGTCGGTGCGCACCGGCTTACCGTCTTCAAGCCGCCAGTGGCTGACAAGCAATGTCGACCCCGTCCGCCCCTTCCGGCCGGCCAGCTCTGTCGCCGCATTGAACAGGTCAGTCATGCCGAGAACGGCGGCCATCTGGACACCGGGATAGAGCACCAGTCCGATTTCGGCAGCGCGGGCCATGTCACTTTCACCCTTGATTATGTCGGTATCGCCAATGGCCAGACATGGCAGGCGGAGGGCACTATGTCCACATCATCAATCGTGAAGCGGAAGGAACCCTCATGAGCAAACGCGCCATCATCATCGTCGACCTGCAGAAGGACTATCTCGCCACCGGCAGCTTCGCGCTGACCGGCATCGACGCCGCCACCGCCAATGCGGCGCGGGTCGTGGAAGCCGCACGCGGCAAAGGCGACCGGATCGTGCATGTCCATCACATCGCGAAGGAGGCCGATTCGCCGCTCTTCGCGCCCAATACGGATGGCATCGAGCCCATTCCCGCCATCGCGCCGCAGGCGGGCGATGCGGTCGTCGTCAAGAATTACCCCAATTCCTTCCGCGACACGGTGCTGCAAGAGACCCTCAAGGCAGGCGGTATCGAGGACGTGGTCGTCGTCGGCGCTATGAGCGACGTCTGCATCGATGCGACGGCCCGCGCCGCCGCCGATCTCGGCTACAACCTCACCGTAGTGCACGACGCCTGCGCGACGCGCGACAAGGCCTTCGGTGATTCGGTCGTGCCGGCCGCGCAGGTCCACGCCACGATCATGTCGGCGCTCGAATTCGGCTACGGCAAGGTCACGACGACTGCGGAATTCCTGTCGTAATTCGCGCAAAACACCTCGTCTCCGCCCCATGGCGGAGACGATCGGCCCCTTGCGAATGTCGCGTCATTCCCCTGTCATGTGACGATGATGTCTCTTCCCGCGTGAATGCACCCGGCAGCCGCCCCGCATGGCCGGCGCCCATCGGAGTACGCGTGAATGGACATGGCTCAGGCCCTCGCCCTTGCCTCGGGCGCTCTTGTCGCGACCAACCTCGCCAGCATCCTCATCGCCGGCAGGCGGCTGAAAGCGACCGATGCGCCGCCGCGAGACATCCGCAAGAAGCCGCCCGTCTCTATCGTCGTCCCCGTTCGCGGCATCGAAAACTTTTCCGCTGAGACGCTGGATCGCGCCTTCCGCCTCACCTGGCCGAGCTACGAACTGCTCTTCTGCGTCGCCCACGGCAGCGATCCGATCATTCCGGAAATAGAGAAGACGGCGGCCGCCCATCCGCATGTCGCATCGCGCATCCTTGTCGGCGACGACCGCATCAGCGCCAATCCCAAACTCAACAACTGCGTCAAGGGCTGGCAGGCCGCCCGGCACGACTGGGTGATCCTTGCCGATTCCAACGTGCTGATGCCGCCTGATTACATCCAGCACCTGATGGCCGGCTGGCGGGACAATTCCGGCGTCGTCTGCTCGACGCCGCTCGGCTCCCGGCCGGATGGCTTCTGGGCCGAGGTGGAATGCATGTTCCTCAACACCCAGCAGGCGCGCTGGCAATATGCCGGCGAGGCGCTCGGCCTCGGTTTCGCGCAAGGCAAGAGCATGCTCTGGTACAAGCCCATGCTGGACGCGAACGGCGGCATCCAGGCGCTGAACGCGGAAATCGCCGAGGATGCGGCCTCGACAAAGCTCGTCAACCGGCTCGGCCTTCAGGTCCATCTCGTCTCCTCGCCCTTCGAGCAGCCGCTCGGTCGCCGCACCGGACAGGAGATCTGGTCGCGCCAGTGCCGCTGGTCGCGCCTGCGCCGCGTCACCTTCCCCTGCTTCTTCGCGCCTGAAATCCTGCTCGGCATCCTGCCGCCGCTGCTTTTGGCCGTCACTGCGGCCCTCCTCGGCGACACGGCGCTCGCCCCCGTCATCCTGCTGGTTCTTGCCGCCGTCTACCTGCCGGAAATCGGCCTCGCCTTCGCCAAGGGCTGGCGCCTCTCCCTCTTTTCTGTTCCGGCGATGCTCGTCCGCGACATCATGATGCCCGCCATTTGGCTGCGCGCCTGGCTCGGCGGCACGATCGACTGGCGCGGCAACACGATGACAATCGGCACCACGGCCTGCGAACTGAAGGAAGCGCCGGCCGGCCCTTGAGCCGAGCCAGCGATTACGGGCGAATGGTGATCGGCGTACCGTCGGGCACCGTCGCCCATATCTCGCGCATCTGCGCATCGGTGACGGCGATGCATCCGTCGGTCCAGTCCCAGAGATGATGCACCGGCGCGAGCCAGCCCCAGCCATTGGCAAGGCCGTGGATCATGATATTGCCGCCGGGAGCGTAGCCGGCGGCATCCGCGGCCTGCTTGTCCTTCGCATCCGGGTAGGAAATATGCAGGCTCAGATGCGCCAACGATCGCGGATTGCGCCAGTCGATGACATACGTTCCTTCCGGCGTCCTCTGGTCGCCTTCCCGCCGCTTGTGCCCGCCGTCGCCATCGCGCCCCAGCGAGATGCGATACGTGTTCAGGACCTTACCGTCCCGCAGAAGGGTCATTTGCCGCTTCGCTTTTTCAACCGTGATCCGATCCGCCCGCTGGTCAGCGGCACGCATCTGCGGCGGCTCGCCCGAGCCGATGCGGGCCATGACCTTGGTGTAGGCAAACAGGGCGGCGACCAGCAGGAGGGTGATGAACAGGATCTTCTTGAGCATATATTCTCGCGGCATTCTTTATCTGCGACGATCGGGCCGAATCGCCATCGCCCGGAAAGACAGTTTCCCTGTAACAACATCCAGAAAGAGGCCATTTGCTGTTGCGACGTCAAGCGGATGCGTGTATCTCCCCATCGCCGGGACGGACGGAGTGTAGCGCAGTCTGGTAGCGCATCTGGTTTGGGACCAGAGGGTCGGGAGTTCGAATCTCTCCACTCCGACCACGTCCGGCGGGCGTTTCGATGCCAAATGCTCTTCCGGTCATTTCCCCTTTACGGAATTCGGGTTATGCATTCTCGAACGCGCGCCGGCGGAACGGTGCGCCTTTATGCGAGAATTCTGGAGCCGCTTCGATGACCGCGAAGATCTATCGTCCCGCCAAGACAGCCATGCAGTCCGGCAAGGCCAAGACTCATCTATGGGTTCTGGAGTTCGATGCCGAAAAACCGCGGACGATCGACCCGATCATGGGCTATACGAGCTCCGGCGACATGTTCCAGCAGGTGAAGCTGACCTTCGAGACCAGCGAGGAGGCGATTGCCTATGCCGAGCGCAAGGGCATCGAATACCGCCTGATCGAGCCGAAGGAAGCGACCCGCAAGCGCGTCGCCTATCCGGACAACTTCCGCTTCAACCGCATGCAGCCCTGGACCCACTGAGGTCCCATCGGCCCCTTAGCTCAGCTGGATAGAGCATCTGCCTTCTAAGCAGAATGTCGCAGGTTCGAGCCCTGCAGGGGTCGCCATATTCGCCCGCAGATCGTCCGCATTCTCTTTGATTGCTGACAGAAACTGGCCGCCGGCCTTCTACTGCGCCTTGCGCAGGGACTGAATCAGCTCGTTCTCGACGCGGTTGCCGGTGCGGATGCCGAGGCGTTTCACGGTGCCGCCGTTCAGTTCCAGCACGTAGTCGATCGGCCCTTTCGAATCGATGATCGCTTCGGAAAGCGGCTCGGCGTTTTCCTTGATCGTGCGGATCTTGCCGTCCTTGCCGAGGAACAGCATGTCGAGCGGCAGATAGGTGTTCTTCATCCACATGAAGACCTGCCGCGTCTCGCCGAAGGCGAAGAGCATGCCGCGGTCCTCGGCCATCTCCCTGCGATTCATCAGCCCCTGCTCGCGCTGGCGCGGCGTCACGGCAAGCTCCACCGTGAAGGCATGGCTCTTGCCGTCTCTCGTGACGATCGTCAGCGGCTGCGTGTCGAATTTTTCTTCCGCGCGCGCGGCGGTGACGGAAACGCAAAGAAAAAGCGCCATGACGGCGCTTGCCAGACGTGCCGCACCAAGGCCCCGCGCCAAGCGCATCATCAATGCGCCCTGCCGCCCGGAGCCGGCATGTCGGGGTGGATTTCCGCAGCCATCAGCCCCTTGTCGCCATCACCGAAGCGTACCAGGACGACCTGGCCGGGGCGCAGTTCGGTCAGGCCGAAGCGGCGCAGCGTCTCCATATGGATGAAGATGTCTTCCGTGCCTTCGCCGCGCGTCAGGAAGCCGAAGCCCTTGGTACGGTTGAACCATTTCACCAGCACACGCTCCAGCCCGCTCGAGGGCGTGACCTGCACATGGGTCTTGACCGGCGGCATCTGCGAGGGATGCACGGCCGTCGACTGGTCCATGGAAAGAATGCGGAAGGTCTGGTAGCCGCGGTCGCGCTTCTGGATCAGCGCGACGACGCGCGTGCCTTCCAGCACCGTCTGATAGCCGTCCCGGCGCAGGCAGGTGACGTGCAGCAACACGTCCTGCATGCCGTTGTCGGGCACGATGAAGCCGAAGCCCTTGGCGACGTCGAACCACTTGATGACGCCGGTGATCTCGATCAGATCGACAGCGTCATTGCTCTGGTCATCACGCGCTGTGATTTCCTTTGAAGACACCCTGTCCACCATGACCTGCCAGCCCCTCGTTTACGCGTCACATGAGTTACGGTTAACTGATTCTTGATAACCAGAATAACATTGTCCCGATGCGAGTGCGCAAGCCCCCTTGAAAGTTTTGCTGTCACCATTGGTAGGCCGCAAGGCTTGCCTGAGGCTGACAAAAACCTAATCTTCAGGCGATTCCCTTTTAGAGGATTTTTCCATGCGTTATCTTCACACGATGGTCCGCGTCAAAGACGTCGACCAGTCCCTCCATTTCTACTGCACGCTTTTCGGTCTTGAAGAGGTTCGCCGCTACGAGAACGAAAAGGGCCGCTTCACGCTGATCTTCCTGGCAGCGCCGGAGGATGTCGCGGCGGCGCGCGAAAACGCGGCGCCCTGCCTGGAACTCACCTACAATTGGGACAGCGAGGACTATGCCGGCGGCCGGAATTTCGGCCACCTCGCCTACGAGGTCGATGATATCTACGCGATCTGCCGGAAGCTGATGGACAACGGCGTCACCATCAATCGCCCGCCGCGCGACGGCCACATGGCGTTCGTGCGCTCGCCCGACGGCATCTCCATCGAAATCCTCCAGAAGGGCGAAAGCCTCGCACCGGCCGAGCCCTGGGCCTCGATGGGCAATACCGGCGCCTGGTAAGCCATCTGACGCAAGCTCCGGGCAAAGCTGGCGCCCTATATCGACGGTAAGAAACCATCGTTTCGCCTTATTTGACCGGAAGATTCTTGCCGTTCCGGTCGATCGCCAGCGTGAGGGGGCGTTTCCGGCCGATTCCCGAGCCGGATGCTTCCGTTCCGCGTTCCACGGCTTCACACGCTTCGGCCTTTACAGGATCGGCCGAAACGGTAACATCGCAGCAACCGCAACTTGGCCCTTTTCGGCTTTTCTCAATTGCGGTTGCGACTGTTTGAAGAAATGGCCCGACCGGCGGCAAGACCGGGGGCCCGAACGTCGAAAGCGGGGGAAAGCCTTTGCAGGACACGCAGGGAAAGTGGCCGCGCCTCAAGACGCTGCGGTATGGATTGCTGCTGGCCGTCTCGGTTGCCACGCTCTCGGGCTGCGTTTCCGCAGTCTCCACGGATATGCGCGCGGACATGAAGGCCGCGCAGGAAAGCGACGAGACCGTCGCCGAAGGCAGCAGCGACGAAACCACTACGCCGGTGGTGGCTGCCGATGGATCGGCTCAGGGTGCACATGCCACGGCCGATGCGGCAGGCGCGACCGACCAGCAGGCAGCCGGCGAAGCGGGCAACGATGTGGCCGGCCTCGTCATGCAGCCGACCACGCTCAATGCCGGCAAGGCGAGCATCTATTCCAACGGCGGCCAGGTCACGCCGACCGGCACGGCCTATAGCGCGCAGACCGGAGGCACGAACGCAGCCGTCAACAGTCTCTATGCCAGTTCCGGCGCGGCGCAGGGCGGCGACCAGAGCGGTCGCCTGCCCGTCGAGGACATGCCGCGGGTCGATTCGTCCGCGCAGCAGCCGCTCGTGACGCCGGGCGGTGAACAAGCCGTCATCCTGCCGGAGAACGTCCCGATCCCGAAGACGGCGCGCACGGCGCTCGTCGCGGAAACGGCGAACGGCAACGCGGCGGACATGGCGCTCGCCGCGCCGGCGGAGGACGGCGCCGCCGTTGCCCTGCCGGAAACGGCGACGCAGACGAAAGACCAAAATCGCAAGACGCTCACGCTCGCCTCGCTCTTCGCCAGCAAGCGCGAGGCCAAGGGCGAATTCGACGGCGACCGCTTCGCGCAAAAGCCGCGCCGCGTGCTGAACCGCGACACCGCCAACACCACGCAGATGGCCTCGCTCGGCACCCTGCCCGGCGTGAAGACCGGCAATGCGCTTATGGCGACCGATTCGACGGATCATTCCGAGGCCGAGGAGGTCGAGGACGATGCGCCGCAGTTCAAGGAAGTCGCCTCGCTTGCCGGCCTTGCGCGCCTTGCGCCGAACGGCCTCTGGCTGCAGACCGAGAAGGTGAAGACCGGCTGTTTCAAGCCGGAGCTGCTGCAGGTGCTGAAGACGATCGAGAAGCACTATGACAAGCCGATCATCGTCACCTCCGGCCTGCGCGGCATCAAGGTCAACCGTGCGAAACAGTCTTTGCACACGCGCTGCGAGGCAGCGGACATCCAGATCTCCGGCGTGACCAAATGGGAGCTTGCGGACTACCTGCGCAGCATGCCGGGCCGCGGCGGCGTCGGCACCTATTGCCATACCGAATCCGTGCATATCGACATCGGGCCGGAGCGTGACTGGAACTGGCGCTGCCGTCGGCGCAAGTGACGGATACCGCTAAACCACTGGGATGGATGCCATTTCCCGCATCAAAGGCCGCCTCCGGGCGGCTTTTCATTTTTTTGTCGCAACGGCTTTTTCCCGCTTGCGGAAGGCAAAAGGCCCTTCTATAAGACGCCCACCGCATGCGCCCTTCGTCTATCGGTTAGGACGTCAGATTTTCATTCTGAAAAGAGGGGTTCGACTCCCCTAGGGCGTGCCACGGTCCTCTCCAGAAATATGATCCTGCTGCATTTCGGCGAACGATATCGTTTTTCGCCTGGAATCTGCTCCAGCCCAACGAAAACCATGGGATCGCCAACAGCGACATGCTGGATGCGATAGAGACGCCGACGGGTTTCTGTTAGAGAGATTCAACGTGTGGTTCCACAACCCGAACATTGCGAGGGGCATCTTGAGGATTTTCTCCAGGCGACAGGCTGCTGCGCCGCAACCAAAACCGATGCTGTCGCCGCAGGTTCATACGCCACAGGTCGACCCATACGGCATCTTCAACCAGAATATCCGCGCCAACAAACCCATGAGCGTTCTGGAGGTCGGCACACGCAGATCCGATCCGACGCGCAGCACACACAGCCGCGGCGCCTTCCCCTGGGTTCCGCATGAGGACTATATCAGGCTCGACATTCGCGATGGCCTGGATGTCGATATGTTGGGCGACCTCCATGCCCTGCCGCCTGAATGGAGTGACCGTTTCGGCTGCTTTATCGCCGATGCGGTTTTCGAGCATCTGGAAAGACCCTGGATCGCGGCTAAGGAAGTGGCACGCGTCTTGAAACCCGGTGGGGCCTTTCTCGTCGTGACGCACCAGTGCTTTCCCATCCACGGCCATCCCAACGATTTCTTCCGATTCAGCAAGGAAGCCCTGCGGCTTATTTTCGAGGATGCCGGCCTGGTGGTGGATGCAGCCGAATATGGCGAGCAGTGCATGATCGTCCCGCCGGAGCATATCGTGCCCTACGATATGCTCGAGGAGTGGAACCGCACCTACCCATCCTATGTCATGGTGAGGGTGACGGGGCGGAAGCCCTGACCGTTTGCGCGCGAAATTCCGCTGATCTGACATGACCTGTTCAGGTTATTGAAAAAGTTCCGCCGAACGCCATTTTTCGTCTTGCGAATCCGCCCGGGCCTGATTAGAAGACGCCCACCGCACGCGCCCTTCGTCTATCGGTTAGGACGTCAGATTTTCATTCTGAAAAGAGGGGTTCGACTCCCCTAGGGCGTGCCACTTTCCCTCGCAGTCCAGATCGCTTCATCTCGCTCGGAGAGTGGAATCGCGTGGTTGTGCAAGCGGGAAAAAACTGAAAATTCCTGCATTTAAGGCTTGCGCAAATCGGCGGGGCCGACTAGAAAACGCCCACCGCACGCGCCCTTCGTCTATCGGTTAGGACGTCAGATTTTCATTCTGAAAAGAGGGGTTCGACTCCCCTAGGGCGTGCCACGGTCTTCCCTCGCATCATCATCGAAATCTTATCCGTCAGAACGCCTTCGCGGCGTCCAGGATGCGGAACTGCATGCGCCGGCTTCCCTGCCAGCTATCGGCCGAAAGCGTGCCGGCGAAATGCACCGCTTTCCCGCGCTCCTTCATCAGGAAAAGCCCGAGATCGGCTTCCGCCGCGCGGAAGGCCATCGCGTCGAGCCGGCCGCCGTCGGGGCCTTCAAGGCCGATACGCAGGTGATTGACGCCAACGGGGCGCACGTCGCGGATGCGGTGCGCCGGCAGCGCGAAGATCGGCTGCGGATGGCCGGAACCGTAGGGGCCGGCCTGTTCGAGCTGGTCGGCAAGCGCCAGTGTCGCGCCGCTCGCGCTGAGGGCGCCGTCGATCTTCAGGGTCTCGACGGCCACCAGATCGCGCACGGTGCGCTCCGCGCGCTCCTCAAAGAAGCTGCGCAGGCGGCCGAGATTGCCGCGCTCCACCGTCAGGCCCGCCGCCATGGCATGGCCGCCGCCTTTGACGAGGATGCCCTCCTCCACGGCGGCGCGCACCATGCGGCCGAGATCGAAGCCGCTGATCGAACGTCCCGATCCCGTGCCCTTGCCCGAGGGATCAAAGGCGATGGCGAAGGCGGGGCGGCGGAAACGGTCCTTCAGGCGCGAGGCGAGAAGGCCAACGACGCCGGGATGCCAGCCCTCGCGGGCCGTCAGAATCACCGCGGCATTCTCGCCCGTGCCGTATTCCGCCTGCGCTTCGGCCTCCGCCTCGGCGAGCATCGCCACCTCCATGGCCTGACGCTCGCGGTTGAGCTCGTCAAGCTGCTTGGCGATACGTTCGGCCTCGCCCGGCTCGTCCAGCGTGAGGAGCCGGCTGCCGAGCGCCGCATCGCCGATGCGCCCGCCCGCATTGATGCGCGGGCCGACGAGGAAGCCGAGATGGTAGGGCGTTACCGGTCCGCCGATGCCCGCCTGCTTCAGCAGCGCCGTCAAGCCGGCATTGCCGAGATGGCGCGCGGCAACGAGGCCCTTCACCACATAGGCGCGGTTGAGCCCCTTCAGCGGAACGACGTCGCAGACCGTCGAGAGCGCCACGAGGTCGAGCATCGAGAGGAGATCGAAGCTCGCGGCGCGGGCATCCCCGCGCTGGCGCAGCAGCCTTTGCAGGGCCACCAGAACGAGGAAGACGACGCCGGCGGCGGAAAGGTGTCCCTGCCCCGAAAGATCGTCCTCACGGTTCGGATTGACGAGCGCCAGAGCCGGCGGCAGGTCCTCGCCGACCTGATGATGGTCGATGACGACGACGTCGATGCCGCGTTCGCGGGCCACGGCGAGCGATTCATGGCTCGTCGAGCCGCAATCGACGGTGACGATGAGCTGCGCGCCGCGCTCGATGAGCTGACCGATGGCATTGGGATTCGGCCCGTAGCCCTCGAAGATGCGGTCGGGAATGTAGATTTCCGCCTCTACGCCGAAATGCGCAAGGAAGCGATAGAGCAGTGCCGAGGACGACGCGCCGTCCACGTCGTAGTCGCCGAAGATCGCGACGCGCTCGCGCCGCTCGATGGCGCGGGCCAGCCGCTCCGTCGCGGCCTCGCAGTCCATCAGGCTGAAGGGTTCCGGCATGAGGCGGCGCAGCGTTGGATCGAGGAATTCCGGCGCCGTCTCGAAGGGCACGCCCCGCCCCGCCAGCACGCGGGAAATCAGGTCCGGCAGGCCGTGGGTCTGGCTCATCGCCAGCGCACGGTTCTCCCCCGCCTGGTCGAGGCGCGCCATCCAGCGCTGGCCCGTCGCCGAGCGCTCGACGCCGAGAAAAGCCCGGCTGACGGGATCTGCATTTTCCAACATGCTCATGGCCGCTCCTGCTGGGCCCTAAAAGACCAGTGCCCGCGCTCCGGCGCAAGGGCGGAGGCGGGCACGGCGCTGTTCGCGATGGGAGGCAGCGATCAAGCCGTCTTCGGCCGTTCGATGCGGATCACCTGCGGCTCGCCGACGAGATAGCCCTCGCCCTTGATGGAGGCGACCGCCTTGCGGACGGAATCCTCCATCGTCGCATGGGTGACGAGGATGATCGTCTTCGGATCGGTCGATTCGGTCGTCGACTGCGCGCGCTGCACGATCGATTCGAGCGAAATGCCGTTTTCCGCCATGTGCTTGGCAATGCTGGCGAAGACGCCCGTGCGATCCTCGACCGACAGGCGGATGAAGTAGCCGCCGTGATGCTTGCGGATCTGCGCGCGCTTGTAAGGCGCGAGTGCCGCGGCTGGACGGCCGAGGGCCGGAACGGTCTGCGCGCCGGGGCGGCTCTTGGCGATGTCGGCGATATCGCCGAGCACGGCCGAGGCCGTGGCGTTGCCGCCGGCGCCGGGGCCGACCATCAGGAGTTCGCCGAGAATGTCGGATTCGATGGCGACCGCATTCGTCACGCCATCGACCTGCGCGATGACGCTGTCGAGCGGCACCATGGTCGGATGCACGCGCTGTTCGACGCCGGTATCGGTCTTCTGCGCCACGCCGAGCAGCTTGATGCGGTAGCCGAGATCGGCGGCGGCGCGGATATCGTCGATGGAGATGTTGGTGATGCCTTCGAGATAGATGTCGTCGGCCGCGATCTTCGTGCCGAAGGCGAGCGTCGTCAGGATCGACAGCTTGTGCGCCGTGTCGTTGCCCTCGATGTCGAAGGCCGGGTCGGCTTCGGCATAGCCGAGGCGCTGGGCTTCCTTCAGGCAGGCTTCGAAGCTGAGGCCTTCCTTCTCCATCTTGGTCAGGATGTAGTTGCAGGTGCCGTTCATGATGCCGTAGACGCGGGAAATCGTGTTGCCCGTCAGCGACTCGCGCAGCGCCTTGATGACCGGGATACCGCCGGCGACCGCCGCCTCGTAGTTGAGCAGCGAGCCGTGCTTTTCCGCAATGCCGGCAAGCTCGACGCCGTGGGCGGCAAGCAGCGCTTTGTTGGCGGTGACGACATGGACGCCGCGCCCGAGCGCCGCCTTGACGGCTGCATAAGCAGGATCGCCCGCCCCGCCCATCAGTTCCACGAAGACATCGATATCGGCGTCGCGGGCGAGCGCGACCGGATCGTCGAACCATTCTACGGAAGAAAGGTCCACGCCGCGGTCGCGGCCCTTGCTGCGCGCCGTGACGGCGGCGATCTCGATCGGCCGGCCGCAGGTTGTCGTGAGCATGTCCCTGCGTTCGACGAGAATCTTCGCGAGCGCGGCACCAACGGTACCCAAGCCCGCAATGCCGATCTTCAGGGCATCAGCCATGGTCATGTCCTATACGTTTGGAAGAAGGCCCTCCGCTTGAAGCGCGGAGGGCGGATTTTCAGCGATGGGCGTTTAGCGAGATGACGTTGTGCATCGTCTCGTCCGCCGTGGAAAGGAACTTCTTGATGTTGCGCGCCGCCTGGCGGATGCGGTGCTCGTTCTCGACCAGTGCGAGGCGCACATAGTCGTCGCCCATCTCGCCGAAGCCGATGCCGGGCGCGACGGCCACATCGGCCTTCTCGACGAGAAGCTTGGAGAATTCCAGCGAGCCGAGGTGGCGGAACTTTTCCGGAATCTTCGCCCAGGCGAACATGGTGGCGGCCGGCGGCGGCACTTCGAAGCCCGCCTTGCCGAACGTATCGACCATCACGTCGCGGCGGCGCTTGTAGACGTTGCGCACTTCGGCAATATCAGAGCCGTCGCCGTTGAGCGCGTGCGTCGCGGCCACCTGGATCGGCGTGAAGGCGCCGTAATCGAGGTAGGATTTGACGCGCGTCAGCGCCGCGATCAGGCGCTCGTTGCCGACGGCGAAGCCCATGCGCCAGCCTGGCATGGAGAAGGTCTTCGACATGGAGGTGAATTCGACGGTGATGTCGATGGCCCCGGGCACTTCCAGCACGGACGGCGGCGGCGCGTTGTCGTCGAAATAGATTTCCGAATAGGCAAGGTCGGACAGCACGATGATGTCGTGCTTCTTCGCGAAGGCGATGACGTCCTTGTAGAAATCAAGCTTCGCGACATGTGCCGTCGGGTTCGACGGATAATTGATGATCAGCGCCAGCGGCTTGGGGATCGAGTGGCGCACGGCGCGCTCGAGCGGCGGGAAGAAGCTCTCGTCCGGCTCGACCGACAGGGACCGGATCACGCCGCCGGCCATCAGAAAGCCGAAGGCATGGATCGGATAGGTCGGGTTCGGGCAGAGGATGACGTCGCCGGGCGCGGTGATCGCCTGCGCCATGTTGGCGAAGCCTTCCTTGGAGCCGAGGGTCGCAACGACCTGCGTCTCCGGGTTCAGCTTCACGCCGAAGCGGCGGGCGTAATAGGCGGCCTGGGCGCGGCGCAGGCCCGGAATGCCCTTCGAGGAGGAATAGCGGTGCGTGCGCGGGTCCTGAACGACCTCGCAGAGCTTGTCGACGATCGCCTTGGGGGTCGGCAGGTCGGGGTTGCCCATGCCAAGGTCGATGATGTCGGCGCCGCCCGCTCGCGCGCTTGCTTTCAAACGGTTGACCTGTTCGAAAACATACGGCGGCAAACGCCGGACCTTGTGAAACTCTTCCATCTTCAACCCCGTTGGGCGCGAAGCCCCTCCGGCGGCCCTGCCGGACGACGCAAAACTCCGCGCGATTCAAGTAACTGGGTAAGGGCGAAAGCGTTCAAAATGAAGGCGCTCCGCCCGCACCGGCGGCCAAATGACCGTCCTCCGCTTTGCTGCCAAACGGCAAGAAAGGCAAGCGCTATTTCGCGCCTTCGATTTCAGAAAGCGTCGTCTTGCCGTGGCTGTCGCGCAAGGCCTGCAATTCGGCGAGCTGGCGGCGGTATTCCGCTTCGGAAATCGCGCCGGAACTGCGGCGATGCGACAGCGCCGACAGGCGCGCGGCGGTATCGGCCGCTTCCTGATCGCTCATCTGCTGCGTCTCGGCGCTGACGATCGCGGTGATGTCTGGATAGATTCCCGACCGGTTGGCACCGGCATTGACTGTCGCAGGCGCCCCTGAAGAAGCGGACGACGCGCAGGAGGCGAGAACCACCGGCATGGCGGCCATGAGAAGGGCGGCGCTGATGCGCCTGAATTCGAACGCCATGTGGCTGTATGCTCCTGACGAAACGATCTTGTCCGGATCGTGCGGCGAAAGGCTTCGGGGCCCTTGTAATCTGTTTCGGACCGAATGTAAAAATACAAAAGCGACAATAAAATCGGGAGGGAGCGATGGCCGAGGACAGCAAAGCGAGAGAACGCGATGCGGCCGGAAACAAGCCCGGTTTTCAGCCCTTCGATCCTGCCGCCGTCGAGCCCTATATCGTCAAGGATCCCGAGGCCCTGACGGTCAATTTCGCCCGCACCGTCGAGCAGCTCGGCAAGGCGGCCTCCGCCTGGCTCGCCCCCCGCGAGAGCGGCGAAAAGGTCGATACCGTGTCCGAACCGATGGTCGACATGGTCAAGACGCTCTCCAAGGTTTCCGAATACTGGCTGACCGACCCGCGCCGGACGCTCGAGGCGCAGACCATGCTGCTCGGCAGCTACTTCAATATCTGGTCGCGCACGCTGAACCGCCTCGGCGGCCAGGAGGTCGAGGCGGCGCCCGACCCGCACGCCAGGGACAAGCGCTTTGCCGACGAGGACTGGGTCAACAACCCCTTCTTCGATTTCCTGCGGCAGGCCTATTTCGTGACCTCCGACTGGGCGGAAAAGCTGGTGGCGGACGCCGAAGGGCTCGACGAGCACACGCGCCACAAGGCCGGCTTCTACGTGAAGCAGATCGCCAGCGCCATTTCGCCGACCAACTTCATCACCACCAACCCGCAGCTCTATCGCGAGACGGTCGCCTCCAACGGCGCGAATCTCGTGCGCGGCATGAAGATGCTCGCCGAGGACATCGCCGCCGGCAAGGGCGACCTGAAGATGCGCCAGACCGACACCAGCAAGTTCGCCATCGGCGAGAACATGGCGCTGACGCCGGGCAAGGTGCTGGCGCAGAGCGACGTCTGCCAGGTCATCCAGTACGATGCGACGACGGAAAAGGTGCTGAAGCGCCCTCTCCTCATCTGCCCGCCATGGATCAACAAGTTCTATATCCTCGATCTCAACCCCGCGAAGTCCTTCATCAAATGGGCTGTCGACCAGGGCCACACCGTCTTCGTGATCTCGTGGGTCAACCCGGACGAGCGCCACGCCGCCAAGGATTGGGAATCCTATGCGCGCGAGGGCATCGGCTTTGCGCTCGATACGATCAGCCAGGCGACCGGCGAGGAAGAGGTCAACGCCATCGGCTATTGCGTCGGCGGCACGCTGCTGGCCGCGACGCTCGCGCTGCACGGCCAGGAAGGCGACAAGCGCATCCGCTCCGCGACGTTCTTCACCACGCAGGTCGATTTCACCCATGCGGGCGATCTCAAGGTCTTCGCCGACGAAGAGCAGATCGACCTCATCGAACGCGGCATGAAGGCGACAGGCTATCTCGACGGCTCCAAGATGGCGACCGCCTTCAACATGCTGCGCGCCTCCGAGCTGATCTGGCCCTACTTCGTCAACAACTACCTGAAGGGCCAGGATCCAATGCCCTTCGACCTTTTGTATTGGAATTCAGATTCCACACGAATGCCAGCATCCAACCACTCGTTTTATCTCAGGAATTGTTACTTGAACAACACTCTCACCAAGGGCGAGATGGTGCTGGCCGGCAAGAAGATTTCGCTGAAGGACGTCAAGATTCCGATCTACAATCTCGCCACCAAGGAAGATCATATCGCGCCGGCCAAATCGGTCTTCGTCGGAAGCAAGTTCTTCGGCGGCAAGGTGACCTACGTGATGGCAGGGTCCGGCCATATCGCCGGTGTCGTCAACCCGCCGGACAAGATGAAGTACCAGTTCTGGACGGGCGGCCCGGTGAAGGGCGAATTCGAGGACTGGGTGAAGAAGACGACGGAAACGCCCGGCTCCTGGTGGCCGCACTGGCATGAATGGATCAAGGCCGAGGACGACCGCATGGTGCCGGCCCGCAAGACCGGCGGCACGATGAACTCCATCGAGGAAGCGCCCGGCTCCTATGTGCGTGTGCGTGCCTGACGCCGCATGATATTCGATCCGCCGCTCGTTTCCGGCACCCTCGTTCAGCGCTACAAGCGCTTCCTGTTCGACGCCGTCCTCGACGACGGATCGGCGATCACCGGCTCCTGCCCCAATACCGGCTCGATGCGCGGGCTCACCGCACCGGGCTCGCGCATCTGGATGTCGACGAGCGACAGCCCGACCCGCAAGCACCGCCATCGCCTCGAACTGGTGGAAGCGGACGACACCGTCGTCGGCATCAATACCGGCCTGCCGAACCGTCTCGCCGAAGAAGCGATCCTTGCCGGCCTCGTCGCCGATCTCGGCCGCTATCCGGTGGTGGAGCGCGAACGCAAGTACGGGCGCAATTCGCGCATCGACATCCTTCTGTCCGGCGACGGCCGGCCGCCGGCCTATGTCGAGGTGAAGAACGTGCATTTCCGCCGCGCGGCCGGCCTTGCCGAATTTCCCGACACGGTGACGGCGCGCGGCGCAAAGCACCTGGAAGAACTCGGCGCCATGGCCGAGGCCGGCTTTCGCGCCGTCATGCTCTATCTCGTCCAGCGCGAGGACTGCGAGCGCTTCCGCATCTGCGCGGACCTCGACCCGGCCTATGCCAGCGGCTTTCGGCGGGCGCTGTCGCGCGGCGTGGAGGCCTATGCGGTGAAATGCGCGGTTACATCCCAGCAAATCCAGCCTGTGGCATCGATCGCCATGGACGAACCCGGTTTGCCTGCTTTATGAACGTTCGGAAAGACTAGCGAAAGTTCGACCATGGTGACCTATATCGACGCGACCGCCGCGCCGCCGAAGAACACGGGCGTGATCCGCCTTTACGACGCCGATGCCTTTGCCGGCATGCGCAAGGCCTGCCAGCTCACGGCCCGCTGCCTCGACGAACTCTATCCGCTGGTTAAGCCGGGCGTCGCCACCGACGTCATCGACCGCTTCGTCTTCGAGTTCGGCATAGACCACGGCGCCCTGCCCGCAACGCTGAACTATCGCGGCTACACCAAGTCGAGCTGCACCTCGATCAACCACGTCGTCTGCCACGGCATCCCCAACGACAAGCCGCTGCGCGAGGGCGATGTCGTCAATATCGACGTCACCTATATCCTTGATGGCTGGCACGGCGATTCGAGCCGCATGTACCCCGTCGGCGAGATCAAGCGCGCCGCCGAGCGCCTTCTTGAAGTCACCCACGAATGCCTGATGCGCGGCATCGCGGCGGTAAGGCCCGGCGCACGCACGGGCGCGATCGGCGAGGCGATCCAGGTCTATGCGGAAGCCGAGCGCTGCTCGGTCGTGCGGGATTTCTGCGGCCATGGCGTCGGCCGGCTGTTCCACGATGCGCCCAACATCCTGCATTACGGGCGTTCCAACGAGGGCCCGGAGATGAAGGAAGGCATGATCTTCACCATCGAGCCGATGATCAATCTCGGCCGCCCGCATGTGAAGGTGCTGTCCGACGGCTGGACCGCGGTGACGCGCGACCGCTCGCTTTCGGCCCAGTACGAGCACACCGTCGGCGTGACGGCGGACGGCTGCGAAATCTTCACGCTTTCGCCCGGCGGCCTCGATCGCCCCGGCCTTCCCGCGCAAGGCCGCTCATGACAGGATCGCGCGGACGCCCGGACACGACACCCGCCGCCGGCCCGGTGGACGACCCGGCGATCGCCGACGATCTTTTCGACCCTGTCGACGAGCGCGGCCATTTCTTCGAGCGCCCGGCCCGCACGACACCTGCAAAGGCCATCCCCGAGGCGGACGACAAGCATTATCACGGCCATCGCGAGCGCCTGCGCACCCGCTTCCGTGACCATGGCGACACGGCGCTTGCCGATTACGAAATCCTCGAACTGCTGCTTTTCCGCCTGATCCCGCGCCGCGACACCAAGCCGGTGGCCAAGGCGCTGCTCGACCGCTTCGGCACGCTGTCCGGCGTCTTCGGCGCGACGCCGGCGCTGCTGCAGGAGGTCAAGGGCATCGGCGAGGCGGTGGCGCTCGACCTGAAGCTCGTCTCCGCCGTCGCCCAGCGCACGCTGAAAAGCGAGATCCGCAACAAGACCGTGCTCGCCTCCTGGTCCTCGGTCATCCAGTATTGCCACGCCGCCATGGCGCATGAGCCGCGCGAGCAGTTCCGCATCCTCTTCCTCGACAAGCGCAACGCGCTGATTGCCGACGAAGTGCAGGGTCGCGGCACGGTCGATCACACGCCCGTCTATCCGCGCGAAGTGGTGCGCCGTGCGCTGGAACTATCCTCGACCGCCATCATCCTGGTGCATAACCATCCCTCCGGTGATCCGACGCCGTCGCGCGCGGACATCGATATGACGAAGACGATCGTGGAAACCGCCCGTCCGCTTGGTATTACGGTGCATGACCACATCATCATCGGCAAGGACGGGCATGCCAGTCTCAAAGGACTGAGACTTATGTAGGATTCCCGGAATCGGATGAGCGGACCTTCATCCGATTGAAACGGTTCCCTGCCACATTCGGTTGACGAAATTTGCGCGGTAAAGACAATTGCTGCAATGCAATGCGATTCTTCCCGCTGAAGACTGAGGCAATCTCACATGCAGGAATACGATCTCGTTGTCGTGGGCAGCGGCCCCGCAGGCCGGCGCGGCGCCATTCAGGCGGCCAAGCTCGGGCGCAAGGTTCTCGTCGTGGAACAGGGCAAGCGCGTCGGCGGCGTTTCGGTGCATACCGGCACCATTCCCTCCAAGACCCTGCGCGAGACCGCGCTCAACCTTTCCGGCTGGCGCGAGCGCGGCTTCTACGGCCGCGCCTACCGCGTGAAGCAGGAGATCAGCGCCGACGACCTGCGCCGTCGCCTGCTCATCACGCTCGACCACGAGGTCGAGGTGCTGGAACACCAATTTGCCCGCAACCGCGTGCAGCATATCCGCGGCAAGGCGAAATTCCTCACGCCGGAGACCATGGAAATCGTCAAGGACGACGGCGAGACCATCCATGTCAACGGCAAGAGCATCATGCTGGCCGTCGGCACGAAACCCTATCGCCCGGAAAGCATCCCTTTCGACGGCGTCAGCGTGCTCGACAGCGACGAACTGCTCGACATCAAGGAACTGCCGCGCTCCATGGCGGTCATCGGCGCGGGCGTCATCGGCATCGAATATGCCACGATCTTCTCGGCGCTCGACACGCAGGTCACGGTCATCGATCCGAAATCGACCATCCTCGACTTCATCGACCGCGAGATCGTCGAGGAGTTCATCCACGACCTGCGCGACCGCAACATGAAGCTGATCCTCGGCCAGAAGGCGGACAAGGTCGAGAAACTTGCCAACGGCAAGTGTGAGATCACGATGGACAACGGCCGCCACGTCACCTGCGACATGGTGCTCTATGCCGCCGGCCGCGTTGGGGCGACGGACAGCCTGAACCTTGCCGCCGCGGGCCTGACGGCCGATTCGCGCGGCCGCCTCAGCGTGAACCCCGAGACCTTCCAGACGGAAGTGCCGCATATCTACGCCGCCGGCGACGTCGTCGGCTTCCCGAGCCTTGCGTCCACGTCGATGGAGCAGGGGCGCATCGCCGCCCGCGTCGCGGTCGGCGCCATCGCCAAGGAGCCGCCGAAGTATTTCCCCTACGGCATCTATGCCGTGCCGGAAATCTCCACCTGCGGCCTCACCGAGGAAGAGGTGAAGGAGCGCGGCATTCCCTATGAATGCGGCATGGCGCGCTTCCGCGAGACCTCCCGCGGCCACATCATGGGCCTTAATTCCGGGCTCCTGAAGATGATCTTCTCGCTGAAGACACGTCGCCTGCTCGGCGTGCACATCGTCGGCGAAGGCGCGACCGAGCTCGTGCATATCGGCCAGGCCGTGCTGAACCTGAAGGGGACCGTCGAATATTTCGTCGAGAACACCTTCAACTACCCGACACTCGCCGAAGCCTACAAGATCGCCGGCCTCGACGCCTGGAACCGCATGGGCGACCTGTCGCAGACGGGTTGACCCCGCCCAAGGGAGCGGCACATGAAAATCCTGTCGCTGAACGTCTGGGGCGGCATGCTGCACGCCCCGCTCATCGATTACCTCATTAAGGTCGACGCCGATGTCTATTGCCTGCAGGAAGTGCCGCGCGCCATCGGCGCACGGTCCGATTGGCTGACCTATCGCGACGGCGCGGTCGAACTGCAGCAGCGCGCCAATCTCTACCAGGACATCGCCGCCGCCCTGCCCGCGCATGACGGCTTCTTCGCGCCCTCCATGCGCGGCGAACTGATGGATGGCGATGAGGCCTGCTGGCAGGAATTCGGGCTCGCCACCTTCATCCGGCAGGACTTCCCCGTCATCGGCCAGGCGCTCGACTTCGTGCACCAGACATTCTCGCCGCATGGCTTCGGCTCCCATCCGCGCTCACGCAATGCGCATGCCTTCCGCCTGTACGACTACGAGGCGGACCGGCCGATTTGCATCGTGCAGTGCCATGGCCTGCGAACCGAGAACGGCAAAGGCGACACGCCTTGCCGGGAGGCGCAGGCGGAAGCGCTCGTCGCCCTGATCGAGCGCCTGCACAGCAGCGACGAAGCGCTCGTCTTCTGCGGCGACCTGAATATCCTGCCCGAGAGCAACACCTTCAAGACCCTCGCCCGCCTCGGTCTTGCCGACCTCGTCACCGGCAACGGCTTCACCGACACGCGCACGTCGCTCTATACAAAGCCGGGACGTTATGCCGATTACATGCTGGTGAACCAACAGGTGCGGGTTGCCGCGTTTACGGTGGTCGAGTCGCCGGAGGTTTCGGATCACCGGGCGCTGTTGCTGACCCTCGGGTGAAATCCGTCAGGACACGTGGCGCCTTTTCCTAGCTGCCAACAAAAAGGCCGCCCGGAGGCGGCCTTTCGATACGCGGTTGTCGAACCGATTACTCGGCGTCGCCTTCAGCGGCCTTCTTCTTGGCCGGGGCCTTCTTCTTCGGAGCGGCTTCTTCGCCTTCCGCAGCTTCGGCCTTGGCGGCAGCCTTCTTCTTGGCGGGCGCCTTCTTGGCTTCCTTTTCGGAACCCTCTTCGTCGTCAGCCATCAGCTCGTCCTTGGAAACGGTCTTGTCCGTTACCTTGATCTCGCCGAGCAGGTGATCGACGACCTTCTCTTCGAAGATCGGCGCGCGCAGCGATGCGGCGGCACCCGGGGTCTTCTGGAAGTATTCGAGGATCTGCTTTTCCTGGCCCGGGAACTGGCGGAGCTGCTGGTAGAGCGACTGCTGCATCTCTTCGTCCGTTACCTGGACGCCGGCCTTTTCGCCGATTTCCGAGAGAACGAGGCCGAGGCGGACGCGGCGTTCGGCGAGCTTGCGATATTCCTCGCGCGCGGCCTCTTCCGTCGTGTCCTCGTCGGCGAAGGTCTTGCCGGACTGCTGGAGGTCCGTGTTGATCTGGCGCCAGATGTTCTCGAACTCGGCGTCGACTAGGCGCTCCGGCGTGTCGAACTTGTACATCTCGTCGAGCTGGTCGAGGATCTGACGCTTGACCTTCTGGCGGGTGACCGAGCCGTACTGGCTTTCGATCTGGCCGCGGACGATTTCGCGCAGCTTGTCGGCCGATTCGAGGCCGAGCTTCTTGGCGAGCTCGTCGTTGATCTCGACGTCGACGGGAGCGGCAACTTCCTTGACGTTGATGTCGAAGGTAGCTTCCTTGCCGGCGAGGTTGGCGGCCGGGTAGTCGGACGGGAAGTTCACGGTGATGACCTTCTCGTCGCCAGCCTTGAGGCCGACGAGCTGCTCTTCGAAGCCCGGAATGAAGCGGTTGGAGCCGAGAACGAGTTCTGCGTCCTCGTCCTTGCCACCGTCGAAGGCGACGCCGTCGACCTTGCCGAGATAGTCGATGGTGACGCGGTCGCCGTCAGCGGCCTTGCCCTTCTTCGTCTCGTAGGAACGGGCGCTTTCGGCGATCTTGAGGATCTGCTCGTCAACTTCCGCGCCGTCGATGTCAACGACTTCGCGAGTAACGGCGATGCCGGAATTGTCCTTCAGGTCGATGGCCGGAATGACTTCGTAGGACAGGGTGAATTCGAAATCGGCTTCGCCGGCGAGGATTTTCTCGGCTTCGGCCTGATCTTCGGTCATCGCGACTTCCGGCTGCGTCGCGGACTTTTCGCCACGCTCGGAGAGAATCGAAGACGGACGGTCGCGGACGATCTCGTTGACGAGTTCGGCCATGACGGACTTGCCGTACATCTTCTTGAGATGTGCGAACGGCACCTTGCCCGGACGGAAGCCGTTGATGCGGACACGGCCCTTCACATCCTCAAGACGCTCGTTCATCTGAGCTTCCATGTCCTTGGCCGGGATGACGACCTTGATTTCGCGCTTCAGCCCTTCAGCGAGCGTTTCGATAACCTGCATGTTCAAACCTTCATTTCGAGTTGGCGGTGCTCAAACCGGCCTGCCGGTTATGGCGAGCACCCCGCCGGTCCATTTGCCGGCAGTGGCTTTACTGAATTCGGTGGCCTTTTGGCAAGCAAAATGGCGCTCTACAATGCCCACTGCACGCGGAAACCTCTCGTTTCCACGTTTGGTGGCTCTGGTGCGGGTAGAGAGACTTGAACTCCCACGCCTTGCGGCACCAGAACCTAAATCTGGCGTGTCTACCAATTTCACCATACCCGCGTCTCAGAAACCGCTTGCCAAGGGCGGCTCGAAGTCGCTCCCATGGCGCCTTCCGAGCGCGGCGTCTCTATATCACCCGTTTCCGGCGGATCAAAGGAAAAATGCGGCCGAACGTCCGTTCTCCCGGCCGCTTGCGGTCAATATAGCGGTTCGTCGTAGATGGGCTCGCCTTTCAGGATCAGCCGGGCGATCTGCGGCGTGCCGTCCGTTCCGACGCGCACCTCCACCTCCAGCTCTTCCTGGTTGCGGGCATCCTCCAGCACCCTGCCCTCGCCTTCCGGCACATAATAGCGCTCGATTCCGTATTGGACGAAGAGCGTATCGGGAATGCCGCCCGCGACGGACGTGTAGAAATCGAGCGGCAGCGTGCGCAGCACGACGCTGCCCTCCTGCGGCGCGAGGGTGCCGAAACTCGCCTCCGTGGCGGTCCACAGGCCATCGGCGCCCGGCTGCAGGCGAACGGCAAGGCGGCCGCGCGTGCCGCCTTGCGGCACCTCGCCGGTGACGATCGACTTCGGGATGGTCGAGATCGGATAGGACAGGATCACATAGTCGCCGCGCAGGAGATCGCGCGGATCGACGGGCAGCGTCTTCAGCTTGATATCCGCGCCGCTGCGCAGGATGGAGGCGCGGCTCTCGACCATGTAGCCGATGACGGCGGTCTGGAGCGCAGCGGCGACAATGGCGGCGACGAGTGGCGAAAGACGGAAGAACCGGGTTCCGGTCATGGTTCAGGCCTCCACTTTCGTCTGCGCGGCGGTAAAGCGCCGCTCCAGCGCGATCACCGCCCAGGCGATCAGTGCCACCACCACGCCGGAGACGAGGAAGAAGCCGGAGGTGCCGATGATCGAGCCGATCGTTTCGGAGGCAAGGTAAAGCGTCTCGGCCGCGAAGGCGGCATAACCGAGATAGCGTACCGCGCCGTTCTCCTTGCCGGACAGCGCAATGCCGGCGATGGCCGCGACGAGCGTGATGATGCCGAGGAACAGCCGGTACGCGACGCCGTCGAATTCCGCATGAAGCACGAGGAGGCCGAGCAGCAGCACAAGATAGGAATAGAAGGCCGGCGCGGCGCCGGCGCTGCGGGCAATGCGATGAAGCGGCGATTGCGGTACGGCGGCAGCGAGATAGGCAACGGCGCCGAGACCGGCGATGGCGATGGCGGTCACCGGCGACTCGTTCTCGCCATATATATAGCCAAGCCAGGCCACGAGCAGCAGATAGGCAAGATGGCGGACCCGATCGGCGCCCGTATAGCGCACAAGCAGGATGATGATCACGGCCATCAGCGGGATCAGCCATAGCAGCACCGTTTCGTCGGCATTGTAGGACTGCGTCCAGTCTGCTCCTGCCACGACGAAGGCGAGGAACCCGGCAATCGCCGTGACCGCACCGGAGCGGAAGAGCGCCGCCGCGACCACCGCGCCGGCAAACCAGACGAGCATCGCCTGGAACGTATCGCCGGAAAGATGGTACATCTGCCCGACCAGCGCGATCGCGCCACCAAAGGCGAGCGTGCCGAGCACCAGGAAAGCGGCGGCAAGCCGCTCCGCCCCGCGCAGGATGAGCACGCCGCCCGCAAGATAGGCACCCCAGATGATCGCCACGATGCCGACGAGCCGGACAAGACGCGGAATGACATCCCAGTTGGCGGCGATCAGCAGCAGAAGGGCGGCGGAGACAAGCAGCGCTGCGATGATCATCAGCACGCGGCCGAGACTGAAGGAGCTTTCGCGGGAATCATATTCCTTGAGCAGGCGCCCGGCGGTCTGTGCGTCGATCAGGCCCTGCGTCGCCCATAATTTGAGATCGCGTTCCAGCCTGCCCCTGTACATCTATTTCCGCTCCGTTCGATCCGGCCGATTCCGGCCTTGTCAACCGGACGATATAGGGCTGCGAAAAATTCGCAATCGAAGCAGAAATCCGCAAATCGGGCAAATCATCGCTAAATCGCTCTTGGAACGGCGCCTGCGCCCACCAAGATTAACGAGAAATAAAGAAATCCATGGCAAATCTAGTAACAGGAAGCCGATTGGCTTCCCGATTTGGGGCATGCAGCGGGCGCATATCATCCATTCCCATATTGCACTGCACAAAATCGAAAGGCCCGACTATAGTGAAGTCATCGGATCAGAGATGATCCAGCCCGAAATCAGGCGCCTTACAGGCGACAGAAGACGGGAGGGCGGATTGGTCGAACGCCCGGCGTGAAGCCGAAAGACCCGACACTCCGGCAACGGGGATCGAACAGGAATTCGGAGCGACGCACTCCTCCTCCCAGCGTCCCTCCGATACGATTGGCAACACTCCTCCTCCCAGTTGCCAATCATCAATATGACGCCCGCTGGATCTCCTCCCCCAGCGGGCGTTATTTTTTGCGCGGGGCATGGGCCTGCCTCCCAAATCCCCCCGCACGCCGCCAGCTGATTTCGCACCGCATTCGAACGTGAATGCATGGCAACCTTTACCATTGTGTCAAAAAGCCCGGATTTTCGCCAGAATCCCGCCTAAATTTCTGCTTGACATGCACCAATCGCATAGGTGCCGTGCTATTCCAGCGCTGTTCTTTTCGGCGGCGCAGCGTATATTCCATTCCATCAGATCAGGGCGGCGCCAAGGACGAGCGGCCGCCCAGTAGGAAGCCCAAGAAAGGGGTAAAGACATGAACCTGGCACGCTCTTTCAACAACTGGCGCAAGTACCGTCAGACCGTCAGCGAACTCGGCCGCATGACCGACCGTGAACTTCGCGACCTCGGCATCGGCCGCAGCGATATCCCGTACATCGCTCGCAAGGCTGCCAAGTAAGCCTGACGATCCTTTCGGATCTTTTTCGAACGCCCTTCGGTTCCGCCGGAGGGCGTTTTCGTTTTCCGCGCGCCATTTTGCGGCGCACAATGTCGCAATTTTCCAAGTGCGACAAACAGACCGTTTCGGCCAGTGGCTGCCACGGCCCCTATCCGACTGAAACAAAGGCGCTTTTACCCTTTTGGCGTAATTATGGCCACCTTATTGCACAAATGCATAGCAGCTGCATCTTCTTTGCACTGCACACTAGCATAAGTGTCGCGTATATAGGCGTCACGAGCCGGTGAGACGGACCTCCCGGCCAAACACTTCGAGGACAAGACCATGAACCCGATCCGCATTGCAAAGAACTGGATTTCCTACCGCCGCACCCTGAACGAACTCGGCAACCTGTCGAACCACACGCTCTCGGACATCGGCCTGACCCGTTACGACATCCGTGACATCGCTTCGCGGTCCTTCCGCTAAGACATTGCCGGTTTCCGACGCTGCGGCCGGAAACGGCGACGCGCGAGGAACGCTTCAAACGGCACCATACGGTGCCGTTTTTGATTCCGGGGCCATGCAGCAAAGCCGCGCTTTTCCTTGGAATGCGCCGGCCGCCATGGTAACGAACCGCCCATGACAAAGATCACCTCCCCAGTCCCCATCCACGTCATCGGCGGCGGCCTCGCCGGCTCCGAAGCCGCCTGGCAGATCGCCGAGAACGGCGTGCCCGTCATCCTGCATGAAATGCGCGGCGTACGCGGCACGGATGCCCACAAGACGGACGGTCTTGCCGAGCTCGTCTGCTCCAACTCCTTCCGCTCCGACGACGCGACCAGCAACGCGGTGGGCGTGCTGCACGCCGAGATGCGGCTCGCCGGCTCGCTGATCATGCGCTCGGCAGACGCAAACCAGGTGCCGGCCGGCGGCGCGCTTGCCGTGGACCGCGACGGCTTTTCCGCAGCCGTCACCGCGGCGCTCGAAAGCCACCCGCTGATCACCATTACGCGCGAGGAAGTGACGGGCTTGCCGCCGGAGGACTGGGACCAGGCGATCATCGCCACCGGACCGCTGACGGCCCCCTCGCTCGCCGCCGCGATCCAGGCGCGCACCGGCGCCGATTCGCTCGCCTTCTTCGACGCCATCGCGCCGATCGTGCATACGGCGAGCATCGACATGGATATCTGCTGGTTCCAATCGCGCTACGACAAGGTCGGCCCCGGCGGCACGGGCAAGGATTATATCAACTGTCCGATGGACGAGGCGCAGTACAACGCCTTCATCGACGCGCTGATCGCCGGCGACACGACAGGCTTCAAGGAATGGGAAGGCACGCCCTATTTCGACGGCTGCCTGCCGATCGAGGTGATGGCGGAGCGCGGCCGCGAGACGCTGCGCCACGGCCCGATGAAGCCGATGGGCCTGACCAATGCGCATAACCCGACGGTGAAGGCCTATGCCGTCGTACAGCTCAGGCAGGACAACGCGCTCGGCACGCTCTACAACATGGTGGGCTTCCAGACGAAGCTGAAATACGGTGCGCAGGCCGAAATCTTCCGCCTCATTCCGGGCCTGGAGAATGCGGAATTCGCCCGCCTCGGCGGCCTGCACCGCAACACCTACATCAATTCGCCGACATTGCTCGACCGCTCGCTGACGCTGAAGGGTCGGCCGGGCCTGCGCTTTGCCGGCCAGATCACCGGCTGCGAGGGCTATGTGGAAAGCGCCAGCATCGGCCTGCTGGCCGGTCGCTTCGCGGCGGCCGAGCGCCGCGGCGAGACGCCGGTGTTGCCGCCTGAAACCACGGCCTTCGGTGCGCTGCTGAACCATATCACCGGTGGCCATATCGTTTCCGACGACGAGCCGGGAAAACGCTCCTTCCAGCCGATGAACGTCAATTTCGGCCTGTTCCCACCGCTGGATCCCGGCGCGGTGACGAAGCCGGAGGGCATGAAGCGGTTCCGCGGCAAGGACAAGGCGCTCGCCAAGAAGCAGGCGACCGCCGCCCGTGCGCTGGAAGACTGCGCCCGCTGGCTCGGGCGCTGACTCGTACAGTACTCCGCTGAATTATATCAGTTCGGCTGGCCGACGATCTGCGGGCGTGGGCCTGCCATGCCCGGCATGAAACTGCCAAGCAGCCAGAGGGAGACCTCGGCCGCCTGTTTCTCGTCGCGGAACTCGAATGTGCCGCCTTCGAAGGAGGCATTGGAGAACTGCACGGAAAGCCGCTTCGGGCCGGCGCCGGCGACGCGTACGGCGCCGGGCTCGATCAGGTGGCAGGTATAGTGATGGCCGTGGGCGTGCATGACGCCCGCCTTGCCGTCATGCAGCCGCAGGAAGACCGTGCGGCCGTTCGCCGTGCTGATCATGGCACGGATCGCCTCCTCCGGGAAAGCACGGCCGAATTCCACGATCGCAAGGCCCGCATCCTCGCCCGCCATTTCGGCCGCCTCGTTCCGGTTGCGGAAGCTCTGACGGAAGATCAGGCCGGCCAGCAACAGGCAGGCGATGGTGATGGTCCAGAGCATCTCTCCACTCCTCCGCGAAAAACATCCCGTCGCTGTAGCGGACAAGGCTTGCGCCAGTTTTGCGTCCCGTCAAGCAAAGCGGCCAAACGTGCATAATGGTTGCTGACCGGCCAGAAATCCCCAGGAAACGGGTCTCCTCAGAACGGACCGCGGCGCAGCGCCCGCCACATCCACCATTGCCGGCGCCATTGGGCAGGCTGGAGGGAGCGGTCCAGGACGCCGGCTCCCGCTTTCGCGGCCGCATTCAGGATAGGCGGGACCAGCGCGACAGGCAGAAAGGCCGGGCGATTGGCCGGCGAGACGCCGCCCGCAGCACGCGCCTTGGCGAAATGCTCGCGGCCGAGGCCGACGAAGGCCTCCACCGCACGCGCGGCCGCGGCCTTGTCGCTGCCGTCGAGCAGCGCTTCCGGCGTGAGGCCCGTCGCGGCGAGGAGATCGGCCGGCAGGTAGACCTGCCCGCGGCGGCGGTGGATCGGCAGCATGAGCAGAGCGCCGGCGACCGTCTGCGCGACGCCGGCATGGCCGGCAGCCTCCGCCGAGTTCGGCGCGCCCTGCGGGTCGAGAATGAGGCTGGCAAGCTGGACCAGCGCGGACGCCGTTTCGCCCGCATAGCCTTCCAGTGCCGCACGGCTTTCCATCGGGTCGTTGTAGAGATCGAAAATCCGCGCCTCGATCATGTCGGTGAGTACGGCGACCGGCAGGCGGTGCTCCTTGACGCAGGCCATCAGCGCGGCGGCAAGCGGGTTGGCCATGGCGTCCCCGTCGGCCTCGCCCTCCAGCAGGTCGCGCCACCATTGCAGGCGGATTTCGCCGGGAAGCGCCTCGCGCACGGCATCGCGCACCCGCGCGATCTCGGCGTTAAAGGCGTAGAGCGCGGCAAGCGCACCCCGCTTTTCCGCCGGGGCCAGCAGGCAGGCGAGGTAGCGGTCGCGATCGGTGTCGCGCAGCACCGTCAAACAGTGCGCATAATTGTCTTGTGTCTTGTCGCTCACGTCCAGAAAACCGCTTTCAAACCGCGATGAGCGCGACGGCGACCGCCCGGCTCTCGGCAAGCATGACGTTGAACGTGCGCACGGCAGCGCCGGTGCTCATCGGATCGGAGCTGATCCCGCGCTCCTTCAGCGCCGCCTTGATTTCCGGCGGCAGCGGGCGGATTTCCTTGCCGGTGCCGACAAGCAGCACCTCGATCTCGCCCGCCTCTTCCAGCACGCGCTGCAGGTCGGCGACGGTCAGCAGCGTGCCTTCCGTCTTGTCCCAGCCGTAGATGCCGGAGGGCAGGCAGAGAATGGAGCCGCGATGCGACATGTCGGCAAAGCGGAAGCCGCCATTGCCATATGCGTCGATCGGCGCACGCCCGGGGAAATGCGCCTCCCGGATTTCGATGCCTTTAGCCATTGGCTCCCGTCGCCTCCGTGACCGTCTCCTTGCCGCCCTTGCCTGGGCGGTAGCGTTCCGGCCTGAGGCGGAACAGGATGAGAATCGGTCCGGCAATGTAGATAGAGGAAATCGTGCCGATGGCCACCCCGAAGAGCAGCGTCAGCGCGAAGGTGCGGATCGCCTCGCCGCCGAAAAGCGCGAGCGCGGCAAGCGCGATCAGCGTCGTCGCCGATGTCAGCACGGTGCGCGACAGCGTGCGGTTGATCGCGTCGTCGATCAGGATCGGCAGCGGCATACGCTTGAAATGCCTGAGGTTCTCGCGGATGCGATCATAGACGACCATCGTGTCGTTCAGCGAATAGCCGGCGACGGTCAGCAGCGCCGCGACGGCGCTGACGTTGAACTCGATATCGGCGATCGCCAGGAAGCCAAGCGTGAAGAAGACGTCATGGGCGAGCGCGATCACGGCGCCGATGGCGAAATGCCATTCGAAACGGATCCAGATATAGGCAACGAGCGCCAGGAGGCCGGCGACGAAGCCGAGCGTCGCCGTATCGATCAGCTCGCCGGAAATGGACGGGCCGACCACCTCGACGCGGCGGAAATTATAGGCATCCTCCAGCTCGCCGCGGGCGACGAGCACCGATGTCTGCTCGGCATTCTCCCCCTCGCCCTGTGCGCTCAGCCGCACGAGGGCCCGGCGGGCGTCGCCATGGGTGTCGATGCTGAGGATGTCGATCCCGGCGTCGGTAAGGCGTGCGGAAACGTCGAAGAGATCGGCATTGCCGGATTTGGCCTGGATCTCCACCGCCGCGCCGCCGGTGAAATCGATGCCGAGCCTGAGTTCGCCGACCACGAGAAGACCGGCGATGACGAGCGAGAGCGCCGCCGTCGCCAGGAAGACCACGTTGCGCACGGCCATGAAGCGCAGGTTCAGCCGGTCGAAAAGACCAGTGCGCACGCCCTTCGGCAGGTGCGTGGCGTGGCTGCGGCCGAGCCAGGCTCGCACGAGGCGCTGCGTCAGCGTGAAGGTGGTGAAGAGCGTGGCGAGAAGCCCGATGCCGACGGCGAGTGCGAAGGCGCGCACGGGGGCGGCGGAGAGCAGCAGGAGCACGGCGACGGCGATCAGCATCGTCGCGGACGCATCGAGCACCGTCACGCGGGCGCGGCCGAAGCCGATATCGATGGCGTCGCGCAGCGAGCGGCCGTTCTTGGTTTCCTCGCGGATGCGCTCGAAGATCAGCACGCTGGCATCGACCGCAAGGCCGACGGTGAGCACCACGCCCGCGATCATGGACAGCGAGATCGGCGCGCCGATGAGTGCGAGCACCGCGAAAGTCAAAAGCATGTTGAAGAACAGCGCTACGGAGGCGATGACGCCGAGAACGCCGTAGAAGAACGTCATGAAGGCGACGACGGCCGCAACGGCGACCGCGAGCGCCAGCACTATAGTATCGACCGAGGTCGTGCCGAGCGCCGGCTCGATCGAGCGCTCCTCGAGCGTGGTGAGCGGGGCCGGCAGCGGTCCGCTGGCGACGATGCGCGCGATGTTGGCCGCGCCTTCCGCATCGAAATCGCCCGAGAGGCGGCCGACGCCATCTCTGATGGCGCCCTGGATCTGCGACGTCGAGATGACCTGGCCGTCGAGCAGGATGGCGATGGTCCGGCCACCGTTCTGTTGCGTGAAGGCGGACAGCCGGTCGGCCGCCTCCCCCTTCAGCACGAATTCGACGAAGGGCTCGTCATTGGCCGCCGGCTGCGCGGAGGCGACATCCACGGCGGTGAACAGGTCTTCCTGTTTCACCAGGTAGCCGACAGGCGGCTCGCCGGTGGAATAAAGCACTTCCGATCCCGCCGGGGCACCCTCCTCGATCGCCGTGTCGACCGGCATGCTGTCATCAACAAGCCGGGCGGACAGCCGGCCGACCTGCGCCAGCATATCCTTCACGCGCTGGGGATCGGTGAGGCCGGGCATGGAAACGACGATGCGATCGCGCTCGCCGCGCACCACGAGGAGAGAGGGAATGCCGAGGCTCTCGACACGGCGGCGCACCGCATCGACGGCGCCGAGCGATGCCGCGCTGACCGCCTCATCGATGGCCGCGGCCGGCAACACGATGCGGAAGCGTCCGCTTTCCGGCTCGCTGAGCGAGCCGAGACCGAGGCCGGTCAAGGTCTGGCGCGCCGCATCGACGCGATCGGCCGCCGTCACGGCCACGTCGATCGTATCGTCCGCACCGTTGAGATCGCTGTAGGGAATGCGGGCCGCGCGCAGCGCGTTGCCGATCGTCTCCACTCCGGCGCGAAGCCGTTCGGCAGTGATGTCCGCGCGGGAGACGTCGAGGACGAGGCGGGAGCCGCCTGTCAGGTCGAGACCGGGCACGAGGCGGTGGGCGGCGAGCCAGCCGGGAAGGCTGGCGGCCGCACGCGCCGGCAGAAGGCTCGGCAGGATGACAAGGAGGCTCGCCACGAGGACAAGCCAGAGGGACAAGGTCTTCCAGCGGGCGGATTGCTGCATCGCGGTCTCGACTTAGGTGCGGCGACGGCGCCGGCTGAAAACCAGTCGGGCCGCAAGGCCGAGAGTATCCCCGGCCGAGCGGCAGGCCAAGCTTATTCCTTGACGGGTTCGCCCTTGACGCGGACTTCGCTGATGCCGCTGCGTGCGACGCGGACCTTCACGCCCTCGGCGATTTCGACCTCAAGCTCGCTGTCGTCGACGACCTTGGTGACCTTGCCGACGATGCCGCCGCCCGTGACGACCTGGTCGCCGCGGCGGATGTTCTTCAGAAGCTCTTCGCGACGCTTCATGGCAGCCCGCTGCGGACGGATGATGAGGAAATACATCACCACGAAGATGAGCAGGAACGGCAGGATCGACATGAGGATGTCTGCGCCGCCTGCTCCGCCGGGTGCCGCCGTCTGGGCGAAGGCCTCGGTAATGAACATCAACTACTCCTTGAAATCTTGGATTTGCGCGGCCTGAAGGGCCATTTCGGTTGCCGGAATATAGGCAAGCAGGCATTGAATGCAACACACGAGACCGAGAAGCGCTCGTTTTTCAAGCGCTTTCCCCCTTTTCGCAACCCGCCGCCGCATGCTACCCGGCAGGAAGCATGAGGAGAGAGACATTGCAGGAAGATCACGTCAAGCTTCTGCTGGCCGAAATCGGCCGCATCAACGCCGCGCTGGAACGCCTCGCCGGCCCCGCTCCCGCCGTCAACGACTGGAACGCCGCCGACGTCTTCGTCTGGGCGCCGGCCCGCCTGCATGTGCAGCCGGTCAAGCGCCCCAACCGCATCGACATAGACCTTATCCGCGGCGTCGATCATGTGCGCGACATCCTCGTCGACAACACGGTGCGCTTCGCCCGCGGCCTACCCGCCAACAACGTGCTGCTGTGGGGCGCACGCGGCATGGGCAAGTCGTCGCTGGTGAAATCCGTGCATGCGCTCGCCGCGCGGGAAACCGGCGGCGGGCTGAAGCTCATCGAGGTGCACCGCGAGGATATCGCGACGCTGCCAACGCTTCTGGACGTCCTGAAGGAGGCGCCCTTCCCGGTCATCCTCTTCTGCGACGACCTCTCCTTCGACCATGACGACACGTCCTACAAGTCGCTGAAAGCCGCGCTCGACGGCGGCGTCGAGGGCCGGCCGGACAATGTGCTGCTCTATGCGACGTCCAACCGCCGGCATCTCCTGCCGCGCAACATGATCGAGAACGAGCAATCGACGGCCATCAACCCGTCCGAAGCCGTGGAGGAAAAAGTCTCGCTTTCCGACCGATTCGGCCTCTGGCTCGGGTTCTACAAGTGCAGCCAGGCCGAATATCTCGAAATGATCGACGGCTATGCCGGCCATTTCGACCTCGACCTGCCGCAGGAGCAGTTGCACGCCGAAGCCCTCGAATGGGCGACGACCCGCGGCTCGCGTTCGGGCCGCGTCGCCTGGCAATATGTGCAGGACCTCGCCGGCCGCCTCGGAAAGTCGCTCGCCAAATGAAGAAGGCCCGGACGAGCCGGGCCTTTCTTATCGCAATCTGTCGGGGCAACCCTATTCCAAGAAGGTCATCGGGTTGACCGGCGTGGCGTTCTTGCGCACCTCGAAGTGGACCTTCGGGCGGGTGGCGTTGCCGCTCATGCCGGAGGTGGCGACCGTCTGGCCGCGCTGGATCTTCTGGCCGCGCTGGACGTTCAGTTCGCCCGCATGGCCGTAGACCGTCACGGTACCGTCGTCGTGGCGCACCAGAACCGCGTTGCCGAGTTCCTTCAGGCTGCTGCCGGAATAGATGACCACGCCGTTCTCGGCAGCCTTGATGGGCGTGCCCTCCGGTACGGAGATGTCGATGCCGTCGTTGCGGTTACCTTCGACATTCGCACCGTAGCCGGCGATGACCGCGCCGCGCACCGGCCAGCGATATTTGCCGATGCCGGTCGATTCGGGCGCTTCGTCGGTCACGTCGGACTTTTCGGTAGCTTCCGAAACCGAGACCGTCTTCACCGGCGCCTTGTAGCTCTCCGGCTTCTTCTCGCTCGTCTCGACCTTCTTTTCCTTGTTGACCGGAACGGAGGCGGTCACCGTCTTGTCGGTCGTCGTTTCAGCGGCAGCACCGCCGGCCGGGATGACCAGTTTCTGACCGATGCGGATCGAAGCGGTCTCAAGGCCGTTCGCCTTCTTCAGCGCATCGACGGAAACGCCGTTGCTGCGCGCGATCTTGGCGAGCGAATCGCCCGGCTTCACTTCGTAACCGCCCTTGCCCTTGCCTTCGCCGGCGTCCGCAACGTTGGAATTCGTCTGGCCGCTTTCCGACTTCACCTTGTCCCGCGTGGACGTGCCCGGCAGGATGGCGACGTTCTGCTCGCCCTTGCGCTCCGGCGTCGGCAGCTTGTTGTCGACCTTCAGCGTGTGGTCCGTCGAAGCCTTCGCGGCGCTCGACGTGGTGCTGAAGGTGGGGATGACGATGCGCTGGCCCGGCTCGGCGTCCGAGGCGCGCTTCAGGCCGTTGGCGGCGAGGATTTCCTTTTCCGGCACACCGTAGCGGTTGGCGAGCGTCTTCACGCTCTCGCCCTGGCGCAGCATGACGACCGGCGCATTGTTCGTCGACCAGCCCGCCTTGCTCTTGACCGTCGCAGTCGTGAGGTTGTCGGCATCCTCGACGATGGCCTTCGCCTTGCGCTCGCCAAGCGACGCCTGGCGCTCGGTCGACCGGCTGACGCCCGCCGTCGGATTGGCAAGTTCGCCGCGCTGGACGGTCATCGGCGTCGTGGCGAACCGCGTGCCGGAACCGTTGGTGGTCGAGGTGTTGATCGGATCATAGGAAACCGTACCTTGATCCGGGAACGGCTGGTTCAGCGCCTCGTTCCGCGTGCCCATCTGGCCGCCGGAAGCGTATTGCTGGCCACCATTGCCGATATCGCCGCGCGGTACCGGATTGGTATCGCCGCCGCCGAAGAGCGTGCGGCGCGGAACCGAACTGGTGGTGATATTGTCCTGACCGGAACCGGAGAAGAGGCCGCCAAAACGGGAAACGTCTGAGCTGCACCCGGTCGCGGCGCTGGCCAGCAGAGCGGCCACCATGAGGCGGGTCGCAGTCCTAGCAAAACTCGGCGATACACTCTTACGCATGAAACAACCCAATCGGTACGCTACTTGATGTAGGCCGATTAAAGCGCGTTAGAGTTACTGGCTGGTTAAAGCCGGCACAGTCACTATGGTTTTTTGATGAATTGATAACCATGGCCCTGCCGAAGCACGGCAAGGCGAGTGTCGAAACCGCTTAAAAACCCGTCGCGTACATGCTGTCGGCGCGCGAGATGCGGCCGTTGACGCGGGCGACATTCTCCAGGTCGCCGAGGCTCGGCTGCAAGATCGCCGAAATGGGCGTTGCGCGCCGGGCCGTGCGTTCGCCGGCCTCGGTGGCGTTTTCAAGCGCGGCATCGGGCGCCGACATGTCAAGCGCGCTTTCGTTATAGGCAATGGCGCGCAAGGCGGCGATGGCGGGCTCGCGCGTACCGGCATACCGCGCGCTGCGCTGATCCTGCGGCGGCATGCTGTCGAAATATTCGATATAGGCGCGGTAGTAGCCCTTTCGGTCGCCGGCATCGAGGAAGTGGCCGTAGGCGTCGTGCTCGCGCTTTTCGAGCGCCGCGGTGTCGAGATTGTTGCGTTCGGCCTCGGTAAGCGCCGGCTGACTGTAAGCCGTCTCTTCCCTGGCAACGCTCAGTACCAGAAGCGCATCGACGGAAAGGCCGACATGGGCCGACGGATCGGAGCTGCCGCCTGCAAGATGCGCGGTCGAGCCGGCTTCGGCATTCTCCTCGACGGCCTTGCCGGCAGCCTTCGTCGCGAGATAGGCGAGGCTGTCATTGGTCGAGCCGCTGGCGATCCTGTTCGAGACGTACATTTCCCTCTCCATCGGAACGGCCGAACCCTCTGGAAAACCGGCGTTCTGCGTGGAACCTTCTGCTTCGTCTCCGGCCTACGCCTCGAAGCTTGCGCGAAGCTTGCGCCAATTAACAAAAGGTTAACGCGCTGTATTTTCATGCGAAATTCGTGCAACGCACGGCAATAGGCCGGAGGGAATCCGGGCAAAACGACACGAGACTCAGCGGGCGCGCGCCTGCCGAGCCGGGAAAACGGAATGGATTGGCTAGAGGGCCTGCGCCATCTGGGGGACGATCGGCAGGTAGGGCACCGAGAAGAGGTCTTCGCGGTCGAAGCGGCTGCCGGTCTTCACCAGCTTCAGCATGCGGCACTCGGTTTCGCTGACGATGACCGGTGCGATCAGCATGCCGCCGGAAACGAGCTGTTCGGCGAAAAAGCGCGGCAAGGCCGGGAAGGCGGCAGTGACGAGGATGCGATCGAAGGTCCCCTCGCCCGGCATGCCGTTGCTGCCGTCTGCCTGGCGCACGATGACGTTGCGAATACCGGCTTTCTCGATGGATTGCTGCGCGCTGGTCACAAGCGTGCGGTAGCGGTCGATCGTCAGCACGCGTTCCGTCAGGCGCCCCATGACGGCGGCGGTGAAGCCGCTGCCCGTGCCGACTTCAAGGATGCGTTGCCCGGTCTTCAGGTTCAGGAGGTGCAGAAGGCGCACCGCAAGATCGATGCCCTCCATGAAGGAACCGCAGTCGAGCGGCAGGACACGGCGCGAATAGGCCTCGCCGGCAAATTGCGGCGGCACGAAGAGCGTGCGCGGCGTCTGCTCCACGGCCGTCAGCAGGTCGAGATTGTTGATGCCCTGGCCACGCAGGCGCAGCGCCAGCGCGGCAAACCCCTCCTTCTCGATCACCCGGCCCGTGTTCAATCCGCATCCTCGCCGATGAGCGCGCGCTGAACGCGGTCGAGCACGGTGTAATCCGTGAGGTCGAGCTTCAGCGGCGTCACTGAAATCTTGTGGTTCTTGACCGCGTGGATGTCCGTGCCGGCGCGGAAGTCGCCCTTCCGCTCGCCGAAGCGCAGCCAGTAATACGGCAGGCCGCGGCCGTCGGCACGCTCGTCGATCGTCAGGCCGAAATCGAGCTTGCCCTGAGCCGTCACCTCGACACCCTGAAGGTCCTTCGGCGCGCAGTTGGGGAAGTTCAGGTTGAAGAAGGTCCAGTCCGGAAGCTCGACGTCCATCAACTGCCGGATGAGTTTCGGCGCGAAGGTCTCGGCCACTTCCCACGGCACGACGCGGCCGCCGGCGTGGTTGTAGGCCTGGCTCAGCGCCATGGACTTGATGCCCTGCAGCGTGCCCTCGATGGCGCCGGCGATCGTGCCGGAATAGGTGACGTCATCGGCCATGTTGGCGCCGACATTGACGCCGGAGAGGACGAGGTCGGGTTTCTCGTCGAGCACTTCGCGCACGCCCATGATGACGCAGTCTGTCGGCGTGCCGCGCAGCGCGAAACGCTTGTCGTCGATCTTCCGGAGACGAAGCGGCTCCGACAGCGTCAGGGAGTGCGCAAGGCCGCTCTGGTCCGTCTCGGGCGCGACGATCCAGACGTCGTCCGTCAGTTCGCGGGCTATACGCTCGAGGGCCGCGAGGCCCTCGGCGTGGATACCGTCGTCATTGGTCAGAAGGATGCGCATCTCGTCTTCCGCCTCAGGCGGCCTTCTCGATCTTCTTCAGGCCGCCCATATAGGGCAGCAGGGCCTCGGGCACGGTGATCGAGCCGTCGGCGTTGAGGTAGTTTTCCATGACGGCGATCAGCGCGCGGCCGACAGCCGTGCCCGAACCGTTCAGCGTGTGCACGAACTTCGTCGCCTTGTCGTCCTTGCCGCGATAGCGCGCATTCATGCGGCGCGCCTGGAAATCGCCGCAGACCGAGCAGGACGAGATTTCGCGGTAGGTGTCCTGGCCGGGGAGCCAGACTTCGAGGTCGTAGGTCTTGCGGGCGCCGAAGCCCATGTCGCCCGTGCAGAGCGTCAGGATGCGGTAATGCAGGTCGAGGCGTCGCAAAATCTCTTCCGCGCAGGCCGTCATGCGCTCGTGCTCCTCGATCGAGCTTTCCGCATCGGTGATCGAGACGAGTTCGCACTTCATGAACTGATGCTGGCGCAGCATGCCGCGCGTGTCGCGGCCGGCCGAGCCCGCCTCCGAACGGAAGCACGGCGTCAGCGCGGTAAAGCGCAGCGGAAGCTTCTCCTGATCGAGGATGTCCTCGCGCACGAGATTGGTGAGCGAAACTTCCGCCGTCGGGATCAGCCAGCGGCCGTCCGTCGTGCGAAACAGGTCCTCGGAGAATTTCGGCAGCTGGCCGGTACCGTACATGGCATCGTCGCGCACGAGCAGCGGCGCATGGACTTCCGTATAGCCATGTTCCTGCGTGTGCACGTCGATCATGAACTGGCCGAGCGCGCGTTCAAGACGCGCAAGCTGGCCCTTCAGTACGGTGAAGCGCGAACCGGCGATCTTCGCGGCGGCTTCGAAATCCATCCAGCCGAGCGCTTCGCCGATTTCGTAGTGTTCCAGCGGCTTGTGGTTCCAGCCGGGCTTCTGGCCCCACTTTCCCTTTTCCACATTGCCCGCCTCGTCCGAGCCGACCGGCACGTCATCGAGCGGAATGTTCGGGATGCGCGAGAGAGCGTCGTTGAGCTCGGCCGTGACCTGACGCTCTTCCTCCTCGGCGGCCGGAAGCTGTTCCTTGATGGCGGAGACTTCGGCCTTCAGCTTGTCGGCAAGCTCGCCGTTCTTGCTCGCCATGGCCGCGCCGATCTCCTTGGAGGCCGCGTTGCGGCGCGACTGCATGTCCTGCGCCTTCTGGATGACGCTGCGGCGCTTCTCGTCGAGGTCGATCAGCGTCGCTGCAAGGGGGCTCGCGCCGCGCTTTGCCAGAGCGGCGTCGAGAGCATCGGCATTGTCGCGGATCCATTTGATATCAAGCATTGTCGTTCCAGGCGTTTCCGTGGATTGAGACCCACTTACGCCCGGCAGCGACCTGCGGCAACGCCGCCGGCGAGGCCTCAGTCGGCCTCACCCGGTGTTGCAACGACCTCGTTTTCCGCATCCTTCGCGTTCGAGGCGCTCGCCCGCTGCCGTTCGATGAGTCGGGCCGTGTAGATGGAAATCTCGTAGAGAAGGATGGCCGGCAGTGCAAGGCCGATCTGGGAAACCGGATCGGGCGGCGTCAGCACGGCGGCCACGACGAAGGCGATGACGATCGCGTATTTGCGCTTGTCGGCGAGCGCCTTTGCATCGATGAAGCCGGTGCGAACCAAAAGCGATGAGATGACCGGAAGCTGGAAGACCAGACCGAAGGCGAAGATCAGCGACATGATCAGGCTGAGATATTCGGAAACCTTCGGAAGAAGCTGGATCGAGACCTGCCCTTCGCCGCCGCCCTGCTCCATCGCCAGGAAGAACCACATGACCATGGGCGTGAAGAAGAAGTAAACGAGCGCCGCGCCGATCAGGAAAAGGATGGGCGATGCGATCAGGAACGGCAGGAAGGCGGCGCGCTCGTTCTTGTAGAGGCCGGGCGCCACGAACTTGTAGACCTGCTGGGCGATGACCGGAAAGGCGATGACCAGCGCGCCAAACATGGCGACCTTGATCTGCGTGAAGAAGAATTCCTGTGGCGCCGTATAGATCAGCTCGACATTGCGATGGGAAAGCCCCGCCCACTCCACCGCCCATTTGAAGGGCAGGACGAGCAGGTTGAAGAGCTGCTTGGCGAAGTAGAAGCAGACGAGAAAGGCGACGAAAAACGCGCCGACCGCCCAGAGCAGGCGCTGGCGAAGCTCGATCAGATGCTCGATGAGCGGCTGGGGCTTGTCTTCGATATCGCCGCTCATGCCTTGTCCTTCCTGGTCTTCGCAGTCTTGGACTTGGCGGAAGCGGCCGTCTTGCCGGCGGCTGCCTTCGCGGCCGGCCTGGCGGCTGCCTTCGTCTCGGCCTCACCCTTTGCTGCCGCCTTGCGCGGCTTTGCCGTTGTTTCGGCGCCCTCGGCGGCCTTCTTCGCCGCCGTCTTCCTTGTCGCGCCCGTCTTCAGTGGAGTGGCGGCGACAGGCTCGGCGGAGGCCGGCTTCTGCGCTTCCGACGGCACGGCGACCGGCGCGGCGGCGACACTGTCGGCCGGATTGGCGGCTGTCACTGGCGTCGAAACGCTGCTGGTCGACTTCTGGAGATCGGCCTTGATCTCCTCGCCCATCTGGCGAAGCGGATTAACCGCCTCGCGGATCGTGTTGAGCGGATTGAGCTTCTGCGCTTCGCCGATCGTCTTCTTGACGTCTTCCAGATCGGCTTCGCGCAACGCCTCGTCGAACTGCTGGCGGAAATCGCTCGCCATGCCGCGCATCTTGGAGACCATGCGCCCGAACGTGCGCAGCATCTGCGGCAGGTCCTTGGGACCCACCACGATGATCAGAACGATGGCGATGACGAGTATTTCGGTCCAGCCGACGTCAAGCATAGGGTATTGTCCTCATGGGCCGCGAACCACCGTTCGCGGCCGGATGCCGGTCACTTGACCTCGTCGGCCTTGTGATCGACGGTCTTCGCCTTGTCGGTCGAAGCGGCGTCCTCGTCGGACATGCCCTTCTTGAAGCTCTTGATGCCCTTGGCGACATCGCCCATCAGTTCCGGAATCTTGCCGCGGCCGAACAGCAGCAGCACAACCACCAGAACGATCAGCCAATGCCAGATGCTGAAAGAACCCATTCCCGTAACTCCCGTTGAAATCTGAACCCGATTTAAGACGTTCAGACGTCTTTTTCAAATACCAGTATGTCGCGGTGGTTAGCCGAAAGCGTGACGTCGCGCAATCCGGCAGCCAATTGGTCCGCGCGAACGCGCGCCCGGACCGGCCGGTCCGCGCCGGGAACCGCCAGTTCCAGCAGTTCGACCACGCCGAGAAAGCGCCGCGACAATATGCGCGCGGGCGTCTCGCCGCCTTCTTCGCGTACGCTGAGGCCCGACAGGCGCACGGCGACGCGCACCGTCTGCCCGTCGGAAAAACGCCGGCCATCGACGTTGCCGAGCGGCGTTTCCACAACGCCGCCGCGCACATGGCCGGAAAATTCGTTGATCTCGGAAAAGAAGGCCGCGGCGAAGATGCTGCGCGGATTGAGGTAGAGGTCTTCCGCCGTGCCGACCTGCACGAGCCGGCCGTCCTTCAAGAGCGCGATCCGGTCGCCCATGCGCATCGCCTCCTCCGCGTCATGGGTGACGACCATGGCGCTGGCGCGCGAATGGCGCAGGATCGCCAGCGTGTCGGCGCGGATCGAATCCTTGAGGCGCGAATCGAGGCCGGAGAACGGCTCGTCCATCAGAAGGACCGAGGGGCGCGGCGCGAGGGCGCGGGCAAGCGCCACGCGCTGCTGCTCGCCGCCCGACAGCATGTGCGGAAACTTTTGGGCATAATGCGACAGGCCGACCCGTTCGAGCGCCGCCTGCGCTTCCGCCTCGGCCTCCGCGCGCGGCAGCGCCGTCAGTCCGAACCGCACATTGTCGAGCACCGACATATGCGGAAAGAGCGCGAAATCCTGGAACATCAGACCGACGCCACGCCGCTCGGGCGGCAGGAAGACGTTTGGGCCGGCGATCTCGCGGTCGTTGAGCAGCACGCGGCCGGCGGTCTGCGCCTCGATGCCGGCGGCGATGCGCAGGAGCGTCGTCTTGCCTGAACCGGACGGACCAAGCAGACACAGCACTTCGCCCGGCTCCGTCGTCAGCGAAATGCCGCGGACCGTTTCCTTGTTGTGGTAGCTGTGGTGGATATCCTCGAACGACAGGCGCGCCGCGAAGGTCACCGCCGATGCCCGTCTCGTCTCGATGCCGTTGGAACCTGACGGGTCCGAAGCCATTTGCGAAGTCTTTCCCTGCCGCTGGCGCGGGGCGCCGACGGTACAGCCTGTCATAAGCTTCGTCTATTCGTCTTCTTTTCCGCCCGGTGTCAAGAGTCCGAGCTCTTCGAGGTCGAGCTGGGTGATCGGGTCCTCGTCCTCCGCCAGTTCATCCTCGCCGAGCGGGAGCGGCACCTGGAAATTGGAGGGAATGCGGCCGGAAAGCAGGCCGGCGCCCTTCAGCTCGTCGAGGCCCGGCAGGTCGCGCAATTCCTCCAGGCCGAAATGGTCGAGGAAATCCCGCGTGGTGCCGAAGGTCACCGGGCGGCCCGGCGAGCGCCGGCGGCCGCGAAAACGCACCCAGCTCGCCTCCATCAGCACGTCGAGCGTGCCCTTGGATGTCTGCACGCCGCGGATATCCTCGATCTCGGCGCGCGTCACAGGCTGATGATAGGCGATGATCGACAGCACTTCGAGCGCGGCGCGCGACAATTTGCGCACCTCCGTCTCGTCGGTGCGGATGACGAAGGACAAGTCCGGCGCGGTGCGGAAGGCCCAGGCATCGCCCACCTGCACAAGGTTGACGCCGCGCCCCGCATAGAGCCCCTTCAATTCGCGCATCACATGCAGCATATCGACGCCGCGCGGCAGCCGCTCGGCGATATAGGCCCCGGAGACCGGACCGGAGGAGGCGAAGACCAGCGCCTCGGCAACGCGCGCCGCCTCGTGCAGCCGGCGCGGATCGACGATCGTGCCGCCATCCGCCTCGGGCGATGCGTCATCGTTCTCAATCACCCCCGGCGCTCCCGTCCTCGCCGGTCTCGCCGGCCTTCGGGCCGCGGCGCAGGTAGATCGGCTGGAAGACGCCGTCCTGGCGAAGCTCCAGCCGCCCCTCGCGGACCAGTTCCAGCGTCGCCGCGAACGCGCTGGCGATCGCCGTCGTGCGCTCGGCCGGATCGCTGAGATAGCGCAGCATGAAATGGTCGAGCACCGTCCAGTCGTCGTCGAAATCGCCGACGAGCAGTTGCAGGATCTCGCGTGCATCGGACAGCGACCAGACGGTCCGCTTCTCGATGGTGACCTGCGTGATCGCGTGGCGCTGGCGCAATGAGGAATAGGCGCTCAGCAGGTCGTAGAGCGAGGCTTCGAAGGTCGAGCGACGCTCGGTCGGGATGTGCTCCGGCATGCCGCGGGCGAAGACGTCGCGGCCAAGGCGATTGCGGTTGACGAGCCGCGTGGCGGCATCGCGCATCGCCTCCAGCCGCTTGAGGCGGAAGGCAAGGCTCGCCGCCATTTCCTCGCCCGAGGGACCATCGTCCTTCGCCTGCTTGGGAATCAGCAAGCGGGACTTGAGATAGGCGAGCCAAGCCGCCATGACGAGATAGTCGGCGGCAAGCTCGATGCGGATCTTCCTCACCTTGTCGATGAAGGCGAGATACTGCTCGGCAAGCGCCAGTACGGAAATACGGGTGAGATCGACTTTCTGCGTGCGGGCAAGGTGCAGCAGGAGGTCGAGCGGGCCTTCGAAGCCGGCAAGGTCCACGACGAGGCTTTCCTCGGAAAGGCCCCGCCCCTCGGCGCCTTCCTGCCACAGGTCCTCCATCGGCGCATCCGCGCCGCGCCCCTTCTTCGGCGGCTTCGACCCCGTTGCCTGCACGTCGCCCCTCTTTCTACGCCGCAATCCCGGCAAAGCCGCCGTGGCCATTGCCGGAACGCTCCGGCGGCAGCCGTCAGGCTACCGCGATCATGGCATTGAACTCCTCGCGTAAAGCCTGTTCGTCCGCCCCATCAGGCGTCGGAAAGCCCGCGCGCACCGCATTTGCCCGCCGCAAGCTGTCGCCGGCCAGCGCGGGCGTGTTTTCGGTCACGGCAATCATTTCATCCATGATGCCATGGCAATGCAACACCATGTCGAGGCCGGCGGCGATGATTCCCCGGCTTCTTGTCGCGATATCGCCGGCGAGCGCGTTCATGGAGACGTCATCGGACATCAGCAGGCCATCGAAGCCGATATGGCCGCGAATGATCTCCTCGACCACCCGCGCCGACGTGGTCGCCGGATTGTCGCCGTCGATGGCGGTGAAGACGATATGGGCGGACATCGCCATCAACTCGTCCTTCATGCGCCGGAACGGCACGTAGTCGCAGGCCTCCAGTTCCTCCCGGCCTGCATGCACGACCGGCAGGTCGTGATGGGAATCGACCATGGTGCGGCCGTGGCCCGGAATGTGCTTCATGATCGGCAGCAGGCCGCCGGCCTTGAGGCCTTCGGCCGCCGCCTTGCCCATGACCGAGACGATTTCCGGCTCCTGCCCGTAGGCGCGGTTGCCGATGACGTCATGCACGCCGGGCACGGCGACGTCGAGCACCGGCAGGCAATCCACGTTGATGCCGAGGCGCAGGAGATCGAAGGCATGCAGCCGCGACATCAGCCATGCGGCGCGCAGCCCCTTTTCGGCGTCCGCGCGGTAGATGGCGCCGAGCGCGGCGGCATTCGGATATTGCTGGGCATGCGGCGGCTTGATGCGCTGGACGCGGCCGCCTTCCTGGTCGATCAGCACGGCAATGTCCGCACCGCCGCCGATGCAGTCGCGCATCTCGGCCGTCAGGTCCGCGACCTGCGCCGGTTCGCCGATATTGCGGCCGAAGAGGATGAAGCCCCAGGGTCGCTCGTCGCGGAAGAAGGCTTTCTCGTCGGCGGTGAGGCTCAGGCCCTTGCAGCCCGAAATGAAGGATTTCGATTCGCTCATGTCGGCAATCTTAGAGGTTCGTTGGGGAAAGACGAAGGGTGAGGTCTACGTCGGAATCGAAGAGGCGCGGAACGGGTCCGCGCGTCCTCAGAAATCATCGCCAGCCTCAGCGGGTGACGAGGCAGCTACCGCCGGCGCTTTTGTAGCGGCTGCAGAGCGAATTGGCTTCTTCGCGCGAGCCGGCCGGGATGCGGACGCGGAAGTAGGTGCCCTTGTTCGGGATTTCCGCCTTCTTGATATCCACGCCGCGGCCACCGATGACGCTCGAGAACTTCGAGGACAGCGAATTGTAGCTTTTCTGCGCTTCCGCTTCCGACGGCAGCGAGGCGATCTGGATCACGTAGCTGCCCGGTGCGACCTGCGTCTGCTGGGTCTGGGTCGCCGAGGCGGTTTCCGTGCCGGCGAGATTGCCGTTCTCGGTAACGGTGCCGACGACGTTGACCGGACGCGTGCCCGGAAGCGGCGTCTTGTCGTCGGTTGCGGTTGCGGTGGCAGTCGCGGTTTCCGCCGCGCCGATCGTCGTCGTCTTGACGGTGCGCACCGGCGCGGTGTCGTCAACCTCGGCATCGGCCGCTTCGGCAAGCGCCGAGCGCGGCTGGCCTTCGGTCGCAAGCTGTTCGGCGCGCAGCGAGGCGTCGGCGTCGATCGTGGCGTTCGCCGTGGCAGATGCCTCGCCGGACGCGCGGCCCGTCGTCGCGGTCGCCTTGGCGTCGAGCCCGACGGTTTCCGCCGCCGGTTCGCTGACGGTCTCCTCGCGGGCGACCAGCGTGCCATCGGGCTTGACGATCATGGTCTTGACCTTGCGCGGCGAGACGAGCGCCTTGTTGGCGTCGGCCGCTGCGGTTTCCGCGTCATCGACGCCCGGCAGCAGACGGTTTTCGTCATCGGCCGTGCTTGCCGTATCGGTGCCGTCTTCCGAGCCGTCGAACGGCAAGGTTTCCGGCGTCAGCGTGCGCTGCACGACATCGACCGGCTCTTCCGTCGAGGTGACGAGCTGTTCCTGCTGCGGCGTGCTGGCGGTATCGCCCGCCACGCGGTCATAGACAGCCTTGTCCTGGTTCGGCACGGTCTTGCCGCCCTTTTCCTCGGGCACGATCTTGACCGGCTCCTTGTCGGCGAGAATGACGCGCGGCTCACCGGAAGTGCCCGCACCGCCGGTAAAGGTGGACCACGCATAGACGCCGCCGCCGCCGATGAGCAGGAGACCGGCGAGCGAGGCGGCAATCAGCATGCCGCGGCGCGGACGCACCGTTTCGTCGTCGTAGCCGTCACCGGCATAGAGCGTGTTCGCCTGGCCGGGATCGACGGGGATCGCCATGCGCTCCGGTTGCTTCAGCGAGCGGCGGAAGTCCTCTTCCAGCGCGCGCTCGAAATCGTCGACATCGTTGATCTGGGTTACCGGCTGGGCGGCAGCGACGGCACTGGCGGCAACGCCTGCCTGCAGGTCCTCGGTGCGCGGCTTTGCGGCCGGCTCGGTGAAGAGCTGCGCCATTTCCGCATCGATGTCGAAATCGTAGTCGGGCTGGTAGGCCGGCGGCTTTTCCTTCTCGATGGCGGGCAATTGCGGCACGTCGAGTTCGGTGACCGGGGACACGCCGACGTCGGTCTCGGCGATCATCGTCGGGTCAAAGGGAAGCGCTCCGTCGTTCGTCTCGACGGGAACGGTCTGCGGTTTCGTATAGGTGGATACCGGAACGGCAACCGCCGGCTCGCGCCGAACGGGCGTTTCCACCACGACCGGCTTTGCCACTTCGACGGGCCTTGCGACCTCCGCCTTCACTTCGACAGGCTTGACCTCCTGCTTTGCCGGCTGCTCGTCCAGCGAAAAATCGGACAGGTCGAGGTCGATGTCCGACAGGTCGAATTCCATGTTCTCGAAATCGAGCTCGGGCTCGGCGGCAGCCGGCGTCGGCACAACGACCGGTTCGCGGCGCGTTTCGACCGGAACCTCAACGGCCTTCGCCGGCTCCTTCACAGGCTCGACGACGGGCGTCACGGTCCGCGCGACAACAGGCTCGCGATGAACGGTGGGCGTCGCGCGGCCGAAGATCGAGGAAATATTGGCCGGCGTGTTGCTGCGCGCGACCACGGCAGCGGCGGCGACCGTCTCGGCAGACAACGGAGAGCGGCTTTCCGGCACAGGAAAGCGCTCGATCTCGGCGAGCAGCTCATCGCTGTCGTAATCGCGGCCCTTCTCGACGGAGGCGACCTGATAACCCGGATCCGCTTCGAACACAGGCTCGGCGGCCCCGGCCTGCCACTGCAATTCGGCCTCAGCCGTGGCGCGGGCGCGCTCTTCGCGCGTCTCGAACTGCATTTCCGCTACGAATTGCGGCTCTTCCCCGGCATAGGCCGTTTCGGCCTTGAAGGGCTCGGCCTGCGCGATGTCGGCATCGACGGGCATCAGGCCATCGAAGCTCGGCTCAACATTGGTTTCCACCGTCTCGACGGCGACCGGCTGCGGCTCTGCGAAAACGGCCTCGGCAACGCGCTCTTCCGGGCGGTCGACCGCCACGAGATCATCGGCAAAATTGTCGCCGATCGAAAGCTCCAGCTCGCGTTCCAGATCGAGACCGACGTCGTCGGCCAGGCCCTCATCCGCGGCAAGCGGCTGGAGGCCGAGGAAGGCGGGCTGGCGATCGTCCAGCTGAGAGGATTCGACCGGCCGGGATTCGACGACAGGTTCATGGCGCACCGGCTCCTCGAAGCGCGGCTCGAACCGATCGGCGAACTGGCGGCCCGCATGGACAGTCGGCTCGGCATCGACCGTGGGCACGTCATGGACGGCAGCCTCAAGCTCGTCGGCGAGAAGCAGCGCCGGATCAGCGACCGGTTCCGGCTCGACTTCGACGGCAGGCTCCGGGTCGGCAAACACCTCTTGCGCGAACTGTGGTTCGCGGTGATGGCGCGCTTCGCTGGCGACTGCCTCGCGAGTCGGCACTTCATCGATGAACGCTGCGCGGTCTTCCGCGACCGGCGTCGGCTCCTCGAAAACGGGCTCGACATGGCGGGGCGTCGCCTCGGCGACAGCCGGCTCGGCAACGACGCGGCTCGGCGCGTCGTACTGCTCGAACGCGCGCATGAGCTCGTCTTCGAGAGCGAAAACGGGATTCTCATGCCGAGGCGCAGCCTGAGCCGTCTCGGAAAAGGACTTGTTCACGTCCTGGACGGGGCGAGGCTCGAAGTTGACGAGACGGGCAAGCTCGCTCAACGGATCATCATCCGCCAAGAGGCCCGTATCACCGGTTCCGCTTCGCGCGAAGTTCTTGTCTGCCATACTGCTTCCCACTCACAAGCTACAAAGACGCATTTGCCAGCTTATTGTGGGCAAATGGTGACGTTACCGCATCTCGTCCGGTGCAGCCGTGCCTGTAATGGACAGGCCCGACTTAAGAACAGAGGCGACCGCGTGCACCAGCCCAAGTCTGGCGATGGTCAATTCTCTATTTTTATCGTTAACAAACCGTAATTCCGGCTGCTCTTTACCTTTATTCCAGTGCGCGTGGAATGCGCTGGCAAGATCATAGAGGTAAAACGCGATGCGATGCGGCTCCTGCGCAAGTGCCGCAGCTTCGATGACGCGGGGATATTCCGCAAGCTTCGCAAGGAGCTGCAACTCGCTGGGATCCTCGATATTGCCGGCAATCGCGCCGGCAAGGTCGAGCGAGCCGATGTCGAGGCCCGGGAACGCCTCGGCCGCCTGGCGGAACACCGACATGCAGCGTGCATGGGCATACTGCACGTAGAAGACCGGGTTGTCCTTGGATTGCTCCGTCACCTTGGCGAAATCGAAGTCGAGCGGTTCGCTGTTCTTGCGGTAAAGCATCATGAAGCGCACCGGATCGCGCCCGACCTCGTCGACGACATCACGCAGCGTGACGAAATCGCCGGAGCGCTTCGACATCTTCACCGGCTCGCCGTTGCGGTAGAGCTTGACGAGCTGGCAGAGCAGCACGGTCAGCTTCGCCTTACCCTCTGAGACGGCGCGCGCGACGGCCTCCAGGCGCTTGACGTAACCGCCATGGTCAGCGCCGAGCACGTAAATCATCTCGTCGAAGCCGCGGTCGAATTTGTCCTTGAAGTAGGCGACGTCGGCCGCGAAGTAGGTATAGGAGCCGTCCGACTTGATCAGCGGGCGGTCGATGTCGTCGCCGACCTCCGTCGAGCGGAAGAGCGTCTGCTCGCGGTCTTCCCAGTCTTCCGGAAGCTGGCCCTTCGGCGGCGGCAGCACGCCCTTGTAAACGTGGCCCTTGAAGGTGAGGTCGTTGATCGCGGTGCGGATCGGCGCGCCGTTGCCGGCATGCAGCGAGCGCTCTGAGAAGAAGACGTCGTGCTTGACGTTCAGCGCGGCAAGGTCCTCGCGGATCATCGCCATCATCGCGGCGATCGTCGTTTCCTTGACGATCGGCATCCACTGGTGCTCGGGCATGGCGCGCAGCGTCGTACCGTGTTCGGCGGCCAGCGCCTCGCCGACGGGGACCAGATAGTCGCCCGGATAGAGGCCCGACGGGATCTCGCCGATCGTCTCGCCCAGCGCCTCGCGGTAGCGCAGGAAGGCGGACCGGGCGAGCACGTCGATCTGCGAGCCGGCATCGTTGATGTAATATTCCTTCGTGACGGCATAGCCGGCAAAGGCGAGCAGGTTGGCGAGCGCATCGCCGACCACCGCGCCGCGGCAATGGCCGACATGCATCGGCCCCGTCGGGTTGGCCGAGACATATTCCACATTGACCTTGCGGCCGGCGCCGAGCGAACCGCGGCCATAGTCCGTGCCGGCCGAAACGACGGCGGCAAGCAGCTTCTGCCAATAGGCGACGGAAAGGCGCACATTGATGAAGCCGGGGCCGGCGACGCTGACGTCGGCGACTTCCGCGTCGTTCTTCAGTTCGGCCACGATGAGGTCGGCCAGCGCCCGCGGATTGAGGCCGAGAGGCTTGGCGAGAACCATCGCCGCATTGGTCGCGACGTCGCCATGGCTCGCATCGCGCGGCGGCTCGACGCTGATGCGGCCGAAATCGAGTTCGGCGCGCTTTTCACGGACGATCTCAAGTCCTTCGAGTACGTTTTTGATTCTGTTGTCGAAGTCTGTAAAAAGGTTCATCTCATCCATCCGCGCGCAGCGGCCCGATCCGGGCCATTTCTGCGAAGAAGTTCAGGTGGGCGGCTGACTATCGCAATTCCGGGGTATGGTCAAACAGCCGGCGATGCGTGCTGATCGCGTAGTTGTCGGTCATTCCCGCCAGATAGTCGCCGACATGGCGGGCACGCGCCGTTTCCGGCATGGTCGCGATGCGGTCCACCCAGTAGTGCCCCTGCATGAGCTGCGGGTCGTCCATATAGGCGTGGTAAAGGTCCGTCAGGATCGAGGCGGCATTGGCCCTGACCCGCATCACCTCCGGATGCCGGTAGATGCGCGAGAACAGCAGCTTCTTGATCTGTTTGTCCGTGACGGCCATCTCCTCGGAGAAGGTCGCAAGGCACCGGTGCGCCTTGCGCACGTCGTCGGCGCTTTCCGGGCGTTCCTCGGCGATCGCCCGCTGGGCGTAGCCGATCACGTCCTCCACCATCGCGGTGATCTGACGGCGCATGATCTCATGGGTGAAGCGCGACGCCTCCAGGCCCGGGTAGCGCTCATGCACGTCGCGCATCAGCTTGGCGAGGAACGGCACCTCCTCCAGCATCTCGAAGGTGAGGTAGCCGGAGCGCAAGCCATCGTCGATGTCATGGGTGTTGTAGGCAATGTCGTCGGCGATCGCCGCCACCTGCGCCTCGAGGCTCGCGAAACTGCCGAGTTCCAGATCGTGCATCGCGCAATATTCGAGGATCGGCCGAGGGACATCGTCCCCATGCGTGCACTCGCCGGTCGGGGCGATCAGGGGGCCGTTGTGCTTGACGAGGCCTTCCAGGCTTTCCCAGGTGAGGTTCAGCCCGTCGAATTCGGCATAGCGCCGTTCCAGCTTGGTGACGATGCGCAGCGACTGGGCATTGTGGTCGAAGCCGCCAAAGGGCTCCAGGACCGCGTGCAGCGCATCCTCGCCCGTATGGCCGAAGGGCGTATGGCCGAAATCGTGCACCAGCGCGACGCCCTCGGCAAGGTCCTCGTCAAGCTTCAGGGCGCGGGCGAGCGCACGGGCGATCTGCGCCACCTCGATCGTATGCGTCAGGCGCGTGCGGTAGTGGTCGCCGTCGGCGGCGATGAAGACCTGCGTCTTGTGCTTCAGGCGACGAAAGGCGGTGGTGTGCACGATGCGGTCGCGGTCGCGCTGGAAATCCGAGCGTGTCGGGCTTTCCGGCTCCGGAAAGAGCCGCCCGCGCGTTGCCCAGGGGTCGCAAGCATAGATGGCGCGTTGTCCCGCGCCGAAACCCAGCGCATGTCTGTCCAGTGTCATTCGTCACCTGCATTCACGCCGCCCATTGACGCGGCCTCAATGCCTTCATACCTATAGTGTGCATAGCGGCAAGTCCGACCGCAAGCGGCGCCTGAAAGACAAGTATTTCCAATATCTTGCTTTCGCGGCACCCAGCGGGTCGGATCTTTGACGGCACAATCGCCGGCCGTACGTGGAAAAGCGATTCTCTCCGGATCTTGACCCCGGCAGGAGGCAGACATGACCGACAAGTCCGTAACCATATCCGACGCTGCCGCGCGGCGCATCGCCTCTATCCTCGGCTCCTCGCCGGAAAAGCAGGCCCTGCGCGTTTCCGTGGAAGGCGGCGGCTGTTCCGGTTTCTCCTATAAATTCGATCTCGTCGAGGACCAGCAGGACGACGATCTGGTGCTCGAGAAGGACGACGCCAGGGTACTGATCGACCAGCTCTCCCTCGTCTACATGGATGGGTCGGAGATCGACTTCATCGACAACCTGCTCGGCCAGTCCTTCCAGATCAAGAACCCGAACGCCGTCGCCAGTTGCGGCTGCGGCACCAGCTTCTCGATCTGATTTTCTACCCAAACAAAACGGAAACCCGCATGCCGATCAAGATTGCCACCTGGAACATCAACGGCGTGCGGGCGCGCATCGACAATCTCGTCGCCTGGCTCAAGGAATCGAACCCCGACATCGTCGGGCTGCAGGAGATCAAGACCGTCGATGAGGGTTTTCCGCGCAGCGAGATCGAGGCGCTAGGATACCATATCGAGACGCACGGCCAGAAAGGTTTCAACGGCGTCGCCCTCCTCTCCAAGATCCGGCCCGACGAAGTCAACCGCGGCCTGCCCGGCGGCGATGGCGACGAACAGGCGCGCTTCATCGAGGGCGTGTTCTCCGTCGAGGGTGGCGTGCTCCGTTTCTGCTCGCTCTACCTGCCGAACGGTAACCCGGCGGACGATCCGGTCAAGTATCCCTACAAGCTCTCCTGGATGGAACGGCTCATCGCGTTTGCCGAGGACCGGCTGGCGCTCGAAGAGCCCCTGATCCTTGCCGGCGACTACAATGTCATTCCCGAACCGCACGATTGCTGGGACGTGAAAGTCTGGGAAAGGGATGCGCTCTACCTGCCAGCGACCCGCCAGACCTTCCGCCGCCTCGAGAATCTCGGCCTGACCGATGCCGTGCGCGCATCTAACGATGCGGTGCCGCTCTATACGTTCTGGGATTATCAGGCGGGATGCTGGCCGAAGAATTTCGGCATCCGTATCGACCATCTGATGCTGTCGGCCGAAGCCTCGGACCGGCTCGTCTCGACGGGCGTCGAAAAACATGTTCGCAACTGGGAAAAGCCGTCGGACCATGTGCCGGTGGTGGCGGTGCTGGATTTCGCAGCCTGAAACACCTGTTTCAGGCGCGGGCTGCCATGCGCAGCGCGCCTTTGCCGGGCTTTTCTATTCGTTGGGATTGAACCGGATGTTCTGCGCCAGCGCGACGCCCTTGCGGCGGTCCTCCTCCGTGGCGACGGAGAAGGCTTCTTCCTGATTGGCCTGAAGCCAGGCACAGTCCTTCGGCGGGCAATGGTCGAGCGCGGCAGTCATGAAGGCAAGGCCGCGGGCCGAGTCGCCTTCCTGGAAGAGGATGTTGCCGAACAGGCCCATGGCGCCCGCATGGCCGTTGTTGCGCGCGCGGTTCAGCCATTTCTTAGCCTGGTGCACGCTGACGCTGCCGCCCTCGCCCGTCAGCATCATCCGGCCGAGCTGGAATTGCGCTTCCGGAATGCCGAAGGCGGAGGCCGCCTGGAAGTAGAGCTGGCGCGCCTGGGTAAGGTCGATCTTGACGGGGCTGTCGGGAATGCCGCGGCGGTAGTAGCTGGCGAGCGCGATGAGGGCGTTGGCGAAATAGCCCGTATCCTCGGAGTCCGGCTCGACGCCGGCCTGCGCGATTTCGCTGTAGATCTTGAAGGCTTCGAGATCGTTCTCCGGCACGCCGTCGCCGTCGGCATACATATTGGCGAGCGCCCAGCGCGAGCCGGTATGGCCCTTTTCCGCCGCGTAGCGATAGGCCTCGACGGCATCGCTCTTGCGCCCCTCCTTGTAGGAGAAGAAACCGAATTTGAAGAGGGCGAAGGGACCGCTCTCCTTGCTGACGCCGGACTGCGGATCGAATGCGAGGGCCTGGGGTGCCATCCAGGAGGACAGCGACAGGCAAAGGCCCATTACCAGTACTTTCATCGGCATCAACTCGGACTTGGGCATCACTTCAACAATTCCGCGCCTGGCCTTCCTTGCTGTGCCGAGCCGGAAACGCACGGGTCTCGTGCGGGCTTCCGGCAGGTCCGGCGACAATGACATCGGCTGGCTCATCGTTTCCTTTGGCGCGGTTCCACGCGTCTTGATGCCCCTATCGCTGCGCCCCGTTTGTGGCGGGAAATGGACATTTCGTCGCTTGCCTATGGGTGTAGCAAACTCTGGAAAATAATGTGTTGCGATTCCGTCACATATTTTCAGGCGTTGCTGTGATTTCCCCATCAAGCGCTATCGAAGGCAAGGAAACGTTAACCAAGAAAAAGGGCCCGGCGATGACGCCGGGCCCGATTCTGATCGTTTTTAAGGTCCGCCGATCAGAACTTAACCTTGAGGGAGGTCGAGATTGCGGAAACGAGGTCGTTGTCGAAATCGTAGCTCGCGCGACCGAAGGTCTGGCCATCGCGTACGACAGGGCCCGACGAGCCACTCGTCAGCACGCCGAGGGCGCCAGCGACACGAAACTCAACGTTTTCGGTCGGCGCATATGAAACGCCAGCGCCAAGTGTCCAGGTATCAGAATGGGTTCCAAGACCCGTAGAGACGCCGCGGTCCCAAGTCAGGCTAAGGGCACCGCTCCACTGTTCATTGAACTTGTGGCCGACACCACCGGAAATCGTCCAACCGTCGCGATAGAAGAGGTCGAGCGATGTCGCTTCCGTTGCGCCGCGCGTGCGGCAAGCCACAGCCCTCGTCGATTCCGGGCAGAACGGGAGGCTCTGCAACTGGCTCCAGTCGGTCCACTTCACGCCGCCGAAGACCAACCAGCCCGGAGCAACGCCGGTCTGAAACTTGAACTCAAGCGAGTCAGGCATGGTAGCTGCGCCGAACACGGGTGTTGTACGGCCAAGTAGCGGGTTGAGAGGGTTCACGATGGAGGGAACGCCAGTCAGATTCAGGGTACCTGTAATATTGTCGAGATCGACGGCGCTGTTGTAAACGAGGCTCGTACGCAGGGCATATTCTTCGATTTCGTAAGCCACGCCGGCGCGCCAGCCCCAGCCATCACCCTTCAAATCCAGACGGCCTATGCCCGTCCCCAGAAAGGCCGGCAATTCTGCCGCCAGGCGCTCCTGAAACCCTGAAAGCTCCTGATAGAAGCCGCCACCAATAATACGCAACTGGCCCGGGCCGGCATCAAAGGAATACGAGCAGGTTGCCGCGTAGTTGTCGCTCTTGATCTTGGTTTCGATATTTTCGTTCGCGCCGACCCAGTTTCTGCCCTGATTAAGGTGCGCGCCCCACGGCTGCGAATAATCGAACATGCAGTCGACTGCATCGCCGAGACCGGCCTTGAAACCAATGCGCGGAACCCAGTAGCCTTCCGTCGCATCGATGGCGTTGCTCGGACGACCGGCATTGGTGCCATCGGCCGGATTTGTATCGCGAACATTGTTCAGCTTGCGCTGCGGGTTGACGTAGGTCACGCCCGTCTCGATGGCGTAGCCCGACGGTTCGAACAGCAGATCGATATTGTAGCCGGCACGTTCCAGACCGCCCGCATGAGCTGCCGTGGCCGTCAAAAGCGTGACCGCCGCAACCGCCCCGACGCTGAAATTCTTCTTACGCATTCAATCCTCCCCTGCGAGCATGTCGCGCGGCCGACAGCTGCCTCCGTCCCGCGCTTCTCCAAGAATGACTATCGAAGACTAGTGCCGGCTTGGCAAACCCCAGTTTTTGCCGATGATTTCCGGTGGCCGGTCATTAAATTACGTAAGATTTTTCTGAAGCCCCTCAGCAATGCAGCTGAGAGAAACAGCATTCTCATGCATGGGGCGAATGGTGCTCCTGAAGAGATAAATTTTTCGTTACCCTGCCACTATGTCACATTTTGAACACAGCCGAAGTTTTGCGGGCCGACCGACGAATAGAAAACCGCGCCGGAGCTGCCGGCGCGGTTTTCAGGTCCCGGCAATGACGATCGAGAGAATCAGCCGGCTTCGCTGACGCGGGTCAACGCGACCGAGAGGCTGGCAAGCTGCTGATCGAGTTCGGCCATGCGCGCCCGTTCGGCCTCGACCACCTCGGGCTTGGCATTGGCAACGAACTTCTCGTTCGAAAGCTTGCTCTCGATGCGGGCGGCTTCGGCCTTCGCCTTGTCGATCGCCTTTTCGAGGCGGGCCTTTTCGGCCGCAAGATCGATCAGGTTGCCGAGCGGCAGGCAGGCGGTCGCCTCCCCGATGACGATCTGCGCCGCACCCTTGGGAGCCGCATCCTCGAGACGGATAATCTCGACGCGGGCGAGACGGCGGATCGCCGAGTCGTGCACCGCAAGCCGCGCCTTGGTCTGCGCATTGGCACCGACCATGACGAGCGGGGCGGTCGCGCTCGGCGGCACGTTCATTTCGGCGCGCACCGAGCGGATGCCGGAGACAAGATCGATCAGCCAGTTGATCTCGTCGGCGGCCGCATCGTCCGCATAGGCCGGCGACGGCCATTCGGCATGGCAGATGAGGCTTTCCCGCGACTTGCCCTCGCCGGCCGTGTGCGCCCACAGCTCTTCCGTCATGAAGGGCATGAATGGATGCAGGAGCTTGTAGATCTCCTCCAGAACGTAAGCCGCGCAGGCCTGCGATTCCGCCTTTGCGGCCTCGTCTTCGCCAATGAAGACCGGCTTCAGCAGTTCCAGATACCAGTCACAGAACTGGTTCCAGACGAACCGGTAGAGCGTGCCGGCAGCGTCGTTGAAGCGGTAGGTCTCGATCGCCTCGGTGACGTCGCGGGCGGTGCGGGCGAGTTCTGTCAGGATCCAGCGGTTGATCGTCAGCGAGGCCGTTTCCGGCACGAAATGCGGATCGCTCTTCACGCCGTTCATCTCGGCAAAGCGCGTGGCGTTCCACAGCTTGGTGCCGAAGTTGCGGTAGCCGGCGATGCGGGCCGGGTCGAGCTTCACATCACGGCCCTGCGCGGCCATGATGGCCAGCGTGAAGCGCAGCGCATCTGCGCCGTATTCGTCGATCAGTTCGAGCGGGTCGATGACGTTGCCCTTCGACTTCGACATCTTCTGCCCGTTCTTGTCGCGCACCAGGGCATGGACATAGACGGTGTGGAACGGCTCGACCGGATTGCCGGCCTCGTCCTTCATGAAGTGCAGGCCCATCATCATCATGCGGGCGACCCAGAAGAAGATGATGTCGAAGCCGGTGACGAGAACGTCGGTCTGGTAGTACTTATCCAGTTCCGGCGTCTGCTCCGGCCAGCCGAGCGTCGAGAACGGCCAGAGCGCGGAGGAGAACCAGGTGTCGAGCACGTCCTCGTCGCGCGTCAGGATTTCACCCGGCGCGAAGTTCTCCAGCTTCTCCTCGACCCAGGCCTTCCACGGACCTTCATGGGCGATGTAGTGCTGAATGGCGGCGTGCAGCGCCTCTTCCTCGGTCTTCTCGACGAAGACCTGGCCGTCCGGGCCGTACCAGGCCGGGATCTGGTGACCCCACCAGAGCTGGCGCGAGATGCACCACGGCTCGATATTCTCCATCCATTCGAAGTAGGTCTTTTCCCAGTTCTTCGGAACGAAATTGGTGCGGCCCTCGCGGACGGAGGCAATCGCGGGCTTGGCCAGCGTGGCGGCGTCGGCGAACCACTGGTCAGTCAGCATCGGCTCGATGACGACGCCGGAGCGGTCGCCGAACGGCTGCATGACCTTTTTGTTCTCGACATAGGGAATGTCGTTGCCTTCCGCATCCTTGACGGTGACCGCCAGCCCCTCGGCGTTGATAGCCTCGACGATGCGCTTGCGGGCCTCGTAGCGATCGAGGCCGCGATATTCGTCGGGGACGAGGTTAATGTCGTCGACCTCGGCCTCACCGGGGACATCGCCGGACTTGGCGATCTCCAGCGCCTGCGCCGCGTAGACGGCATAGGGCTCGCCATCCGCGCGCATCGAGGCTCGCGTGTCCATCAGCCGGTAGAGCGGGATATTGTTACGGCGGGCGACCTGATAGTCGTTGAAGTCATGCGCGCCGGTGATCTTGACCGCACCGGAACCGAAATCCTTCTCCGGGTATTCGTCGGTAATGATCGGGATGAGGCGGCGATGTTCTTTCGGGCCGACCGGGATCTCGCAGAGCTTTCCGACGATCGGCGCATAGCGCTCGTCCGTGGGATGAACGGCGACCGCACCGTCGCCGAGCATCGTCTCGGGACGCGTGGTGGCGATCGAAATGTAGTCGCGCTCTTCCTGGAAGACGACGTTGCCGTCGGCATCCTTCTCGACGTAGGTGTAGGTCGCCCCGTCGGCGAGCGGGTACTTGAAATGCCACATATGGCCGTCGGCTTCCCGGTTCTCGACTTCGAGATCGGAGATCGCCGTCTCGAACTTCGGATCCCAGTTGACGAGACGCTTGCCGCGATAGATCAGACCTTCCTTGTAGAGCGAGACGAAGACTTCGAGCACGGCCTCGGACAGGCCCTCGTCCATGGTGAAGCGCTCGCGCGACCAGTCGCAGGACGCGCCGAGGCGCTTCAGCTGGTTGAAGATCAGGCCGCCGGATTCCGCCTTCCACTCCCAGACCTTCTCGACGAAGGCGTCGCGGCCCATCTCGCGCCGTCCGGGGAGCTTCTCGGCCGCAAGCTTGCGCTCGACGACCATCTGGGTCGCGATGCCGGCATGGTCCATGCCCGGCTGCCACAGCACGTCCTTGCCGCGCATGCGCTCGAAGCGGACCATGATGTCCTGCAGCGTGTTGTTGAGCGCATGGCCCATATGCAGCGAGCCCGTCACGTTCGGCGGCGGGATCACGATGGTGAAGGTCCCGGCGCCGGGCTTTGCGCCCTCGCCTGCGCGGAATGCATCCGCATCTTCCCATGTCTTGGCGATGCGCGGCTCGACCGCTGCGGAATCATAGTTTTTTTCAAGCATTTTCGTGCGTGGCCTGCTGTTTATCGGTGGGTTTTGTAAACCGGATGGCCGGCATGGAGTCAACAATATCAGAAGAAAAGCCGCACCGGGGGTCCGGCGCGGCTCAAATCATCTTTTCGTTAAAGAATGACGGCGTCGGTCAGCGGCGCGGGCCGCGCGCCACCCGTTCGATCTCTTCGCGCACCAGCCGCTCGACAAGCGTCGGCAGGTTATCGTCAAGCCACTCCTGCAGCATCGGGCGCATCATCTCTTCGGCGATCTCGTCGAAGGAGCGGCGCGGCCCGGCATCCATCGCCTCGGCCAGCGCGCCGAAGGACTGCGCGACGCGCTCGCTCACCGCCGGCGAAACGAGCGCGGCGATGTCGCGGCTGGCGGCTGGCGGCACCTCGGCGACCTGAACCCGCCCGGCGACTTCCTTCTCGGCAACAACCTCGACCTTTTCCACCGGCTCTACAGCGACCGCATTCGCCGCCATAAGCGGGCTTTCTTCGCGCGCGACGGCCTGTACCGGCTCGACCGCGACAGGCTCGCGCTCGACGGTTTCCCGGTTGGCTGCGACGTGGCGCTCCGAAGCGGCGCGCACACGCGCGGCGACATCGGCCAGCGACATCGCCGGCTGACCGCCCTGTGCAGGCTCCACGCGCGGAAGCGGCTGGATGACGGAACGCTGCTCTTCCGCATGGAACTGCTCGACCACCGCAGGGTGGTCCAGCAGGCTCGAATGGCTCTCGGCGGTTATGTCGAAGCCCTCGTCGTCTCCGGCGTCGGGCGCAAGGTCCGGCTGGGCTTCGTTGTTTTCGATGATCTTGCGGATCGACGCCAGGATTTCATCCATGGACGGTTCACGCGCTACATTTGGCTGAGCCATTTCTATCCCCGTTCTCTGCGGCGTCCGCAGCCTGCCGCAAGAGGCGTGCCCGACATCCGGAAAACCCTAGGCGAGTCCGGCAGCGAACTAAATCGCCGCGAATCATGTGTTCCCAGTGATGCACAGATTTGTTTGCCATGCCAAGCGGCGAGGTCTGGGGAGACGGGCCGCGCAGGCACCCCACGCAAAAGGCCCGCCGCGTGATGCGACGGGCCTTTGAAGCACTCAATTCTCCAGAAGCGCTGTCAGAAAACGAATTCCTTCGCCTTGCGGAAGCCGGGCAGCGGCTTGACGGCGGTGTTGAAGGCGTTGCGTTCGGCGACGCGGCCGCTTTCCTTGATGTAGAGGCGCGCCTGCGAGGCATTGCCGTAGCCCTCGACGACAACGAGACGACCGCCGTCGCGAAGTTGCGCGAAAAGCGCTTCCGGAACGAATTCGACGGCGCCGTGCACGAAGATCACGTCATAGGGCGCTTCCGGCGCGTAGCCGGCTTCGAGATCACCGGTCACGACCGCGACATTGTCATAGCCGAGGCGGGCGAGCGTTTCCGTCGCGACGGCGGAAAGATCGGCATCGCTTTCGAGCGCGACGACCGAGCTGCCGAGCCTGGACAGAACGGCGGAGGCGTAACCGGTGGCACAGCCGACTTCCAGCACAACATCGCTCGTGGCGATCTCGGCGAGTTGGACCAGCTTGGCGAGCGGGGACGGCTCCATCAGGTAGCGGCCGGGCGCGACCTGGCTGTCGTCGTCGATATAGGCGAGCGGCTTCACCGCCGCGGGCACGAACTCTTCACGCGGGACAGTCAGGAAGGCGTCGAGCACCTCGTGCGACGTCACATCCGTCGTACGGATCTGGTTGTCCACCATCTTCGTGCGCGCTGCTTTGTAGTCAATCATCTCTAGCCCTTGGAATAAAACGGCGAAGACCGGCGCAAAGGCCCGGCCATGCCGGATGCGTTGCAATTCTCTTAGTGCGCTTTCGGGGCGGGTGTCCATAGGCGGCGGCCGGTTGCGCGCAAAAACCGCGTCCTAGTCGCCAGGCCGTCATGCTTGCTGGAAATTCCGCCCCTTATCATGAATAAATTACTCAACATATTGTTGCCTGCCCCATATAGAATGTCGTATTGAGCACTCAGGTTTTAGGGACGCCCGGCGTCCGCACCCTGCCCGCTTCCATGAAACGGGCTTCGCTTGAACTGAGACATGCAAGAGGAATACGCCGTGCTGAAACGGTTTCGACTGCTATCCGCGATCATCCTGATGGCGCTCGCCGCCCCGCACGCCGTTTCGGCGCAGGCCCCTTCGACCCAGACGGACAGCCAGCCGGAAGCCGGCCAGTCGACCGGCACCAGCACAGGCGCCGCCACGACGACGACCACAACCACAACGGAAACGACCGGTCGCCCCACGGCGAGCGAAGGCTCCACCGACAATTCGACAAACGCCGTGACCGGCACGGACGCCGGCGCCACTCCTGACGGCGAAGAGGCGACCGAACTCGACGCGCTCGACGACGGCGCGGCTGCCGCGGACGAACGCCAGGCCGGCCTGCCGCACGACCTTTCGCCCTGGGGCATGTTCATGGCGGCCGACATCGTCGTCAAGGGCGTGATGATCGGCCTTGCCTTCGCCTCCGTCGTCACCTGGACGGTCCTCCTGGTGAAGATCGCCGAACTCGGCGGCGCCCAGCGCTCGGCAAGCCAGGCCGTCCGCCGCCTCATCGCCGCTAGAGGCCTCGAGGACGGCCAGGAGGCCCTCGGCCGCAACCGCGGCGTGGTCGCCCGCATGATCAGCGCCGCGCGCGATGAAATGGATGCCTCCGAAGCGGTGCTCGACCATGTATCCGACGGCGGCGTCAAGGAACGCATCGCCTCCCGCCTCACCCGCATGGAAGTGCACGCCGGCCGCCGCATCGCCAAGGGCACGGGTCTGCTTGCCACGATCGGCTCCACCGCGCCCTTCGTCGGCCTGTTCGGCACCGTCTGGGGCATCATGAACTCGTTCATCGGCATTTCGAAAGCACAGACCACAAACCTTGCCATTGTCGCACCCGGCATCGCGGAAGCGCTGCTTGCAACGGCAATCGGCCTCGTCGCCGCGATTCCCGCCGTCGTGATCTACAACTTCCTCGCCCGCGCCATCACCGGCTACCGCCAGAACCTCGCCGATGCCTCGGCCGCCATCGAGCGGCTCGCCAGCCGCGACCTCGACGTGCGCCGCGCCCAGCGCCACCCCGCGCAGCGCGCCGAGCGCGCGGCCGTCGTGAAGATCGGGTGAGCCGATGGCCAGCAAGATCAAGGAAGGCGGCGGCGACGACCTCGAGGAAAACAGCGAAATCAACGTGACGCCGTTCATCGACGTCATGCTGGTGCTGCTGATCATCTTCATGGTGGCCGCGCCGCTCGCCACCGTCGACATCAATGTCGACCTGCCCTCCTCCGTCGCCCAGCCGACGCCGCGCGAGGACAAGCCGGTCTTCATGACGTTGAAGAAGGACCTCACGGTCTCGATCGGCAACGGCACGATCGCCCGCGACAATTTCGGCCCCGAGCTCGACGCCGTGACCGAGGGCAACAAGGATGCGCGCATCCTGTTGCGCGCCGACAAGGCCGTCGACTACGGCAACGTCATGGACGTCATGAACCTCCTGCGCGGCGCCGGCTATGGCAAGATCGCCCTGGTCGGCCTCGAAGGCGCCCCGGCGCAGTAGAGCAACCGGCGGCGCGCTTTCGGGCGCGTCGCCCCCACCAGCTCAAATTCCCCAGCGAGCCGGCGCATCTTGCCGACATTGCGATGGCAATGGTACGGGCTATCCCCGTGCAATCCCAGCGATTGCCGACCGGCCGGCGCGTTTCCTTGCAGCAGGTTTCGGCAGATACCAGAAAACCGCTTCGGGATAGACATGTCAGACGCCGCCTCTTCCAAGACCGCTTACCGCACGGAAATCGATGGCCTGCGCGCCATCGCCGTCGTGCCGGTGATCCTCTTCCATGCGGGTGTGCCCTGGGTGAGCGGCGGCTATGTCGGGGTCGACGTCTTCTTCGTCATCAGCGGCTATCTCATCACGCGCATCCTGCTCGACGCCCACCAGCACGGCACCTATTCTATCGTCGACTTCTACCGGCGGCGCTGCGTGCGCATCCTGCCGGCGCTGACCGTCGTCACCATCGCCAGTTTCGCCGCCGCGTGGCTGTGGATGCCGCCGCAGGATTTCCGGAAATTCGCAAACAGCATCGTCGCGGTCGCGACTTTCTCCTCCAACTTCCTGTTCTGGCAGGAAAGCGGTTATTTCGACGTCCAGGCGGAACTGAAACCCCTCCTCCACACCTGGAGCCTCGCGGTCGAGGAACAGTATTACATCCTCTTCCCGATCATCCTGGGCCTGATCTGGAAGCTGGCCCCGCGGCTGGTCCTGCCCTGCCTGATCGTGATGGCGGTTGCGGGGCTCTACCTGTCCGGCAAGATGGTCCGCCACTATCCGGAAGCGGCCTATTTCCTGCTTCCCTCGCGCGCCTTCGAAATCCTCGCCGGCTCGATTGTCGCCGCACTGCCGGGCCATGGCATATCCGCGCGCCTCGATGCGATCGGCAACCGCGTGGCCGAATTGCTGTCCGCCGTCGGGCTTGGTGCCATCGCCGTTTCCGTCTTCCTGTTCACCAGCACGACCCGGTTTCCCGGCTATAACGCGCTCGTGCCGGTGCTGGGAACCGTTCTCGTTCTCCTTTTCGTGCGGCGCGGCAGCCTCGGTTACCGGTTTCTCGCCTGCCGGCCGCTCCAACTTATCGGCCTTGCCAGCTACAGCATCTATCTGTGGCACCAGCCGGTCCTCGCCTTTGCGCGGTTGCGCAGTCTCCATGCCCTTTCGCTTGCCGACGAGCTGGGGCTGGCGGCCATATCGGTCGCACTCGGCGTCCTCACCTGGAAATTCATCGAGATACCCGCCAAGCGCCTTCACCGGCTGGATGCGGGGCGTGTCCTGTCGTTGGCGGTCGCCAGGCTCATCCTCGTTGCCGCGCTCGGCTTTGCCGCCGTCAGGACCGGCGGGTTTCCCGGCCGGTTTCCCGCCGAGGTCGTGGCGCTGCTCGATACGCCCGAACTGCAGGACGGTGCCGCCTGCACCTATTTCACCATCAACGGATCGAGCGTTCCGCCGGGCTGCGCCTTCGGCGATCCGGAGGGCCGGAAAACGATCGCGCTCTACGGCGATTCCCATGCCGATGCGCTGCGCGGCACGCTGGACCAGGAGTTCAAGCGCCTCAACATCCGCGGCCTGCGCGTCAACATCACGCAATGCGAGCCCATTCCCTACATCACCGTGGAGGGTCTTCCCGACGACCGGTTCGCGACCTGCCTTCGGGCATTCGGCGAGACCCTCGATTTCCTCAAGCGCGAAGCCGACGGGATCATCGTCGCCATCCGCTGGAACTACAGGCTCTATCCCGTGCCGGGTAAGATCGACCGCCTGACCTTCGACAATGGCGAAGGCGGCGTCGAGCTGGACAAGGAACGGATCTACGAGGCACGGGACGAAAGCGGCGAACCAAGCATTCTGGCGCCCGCGAAGGAACGGGCGGTGAAGCGCATGTTCGAAAAGCTGGAAGCGACGGGTCTTCCCCTGTCGATCGTGCATCCGATCCCGGAAACGGGCATCGACATCAAGCGATACAATTTCCTCCGCTATCTCGAAGACGGCCGTCTTCCCCAGGAGGTGACGACCTCCTACGAGCGATACCGTAGCCGCAACGCCTTTTCCGGTGCCGTGCTCGACGGGATAACAGGCCCTGCCGTCGCCCATGTGCATCCCGACCGCGCCCTTTGCGACACCTTCGTCAAGGACCGCTGCGTGGTGCAATTCGGCGGCAAACGCTACTATTCGGACGACGATCACCTGTCGAACGATGGTGCTTCGCTGATCGCCGCGGACATCCTTCATCCGTTCCTGCGCGATTTCTGACTGCCGGTCCGGCCTGCAAAGCTGCAAATTCCGCAGAAAGAACCGCGCGGGTGAAAAAAGGGACGACATTCAGAACTAAGCCTCTTGCACCTATTCTAAATTCGTTCTAAACGCCCGGCACCACTCGCTTTTAAAGCAAACGGACGGCCTCGTGGCGGAGTGGTGACGCAGAGGACTGCAAATCCTTGCACCCGAGTTCGATTCTCGGCGAGGCCTCCAATTTATCCTTCGATATCAATGATTTATTGAAAGCCGCTCAGCGGCCGGCGCCGGATGGTCCGACCCGTCTTGGTATTCGCCTATCTGATATCGTCGAGTGCCAAACGCTCCCGAATAGGGATCATGGAATGGTGATAAGGTCGGCGATATCAGGCGCCGCCTCTGCCACGCCACTCTTGATTCCGGTCGCCGCGAACTGTTCCCGCAGCCATCGCGTGGCGGGACCAGCGGGGCGCTGCTTGTTCCAGATGAGTTCCAGCGCGACGGGGTGCGCGCCCTCGTCGAATTGCAGCGACGGCGTCGCGAGCTCGGACACGAGCGGCGAATTGGTTAGGATATGGGCCGGGATCAGCGCCCAGCCGACGCCGCGCTGCAATATCTGCAGGATGACCCAATGGCTCTCGACCCACCAGACCTCGGCGGCGACGCGCAGGCGGTGCGTTTCCATACCGTCGCTCCGCTTGGTGACCATGATCTGGCGGTGCCGCTTGAGTTCCTCCCAAGTGACGGGCGCCCCTGCCAGCGGGTGGTTGCGGCCGCAGACGAGAATGAGCGGAATCCAGCCGATCGTATGAAAACCCAGCGTCGGCGGCAGATCCTCCTGGCGCCACATCACGCCGAGATCGGCCTTTCCCTCCAGAACGAGCCCAGCGACATTCTTGGTCGGCGGAAACAGCAATTCGAGTTCGACATAGGGGAATTGCTCCGCAAAGGCGGCAAACAGCGCGCCGACGGCAGGTTCCGGGTAAAGCTCGTCGATGGCGACGGCGAGACGGGTCTCGACATGTTCCTCGAAATCCCGGGCGACGCCGATCAGATGCTCGCGGCGGTCGAGAATGAGCTTTGCTTCCGGCAGCAGCCGCCTGCCCGCCTCGGTCAGCGTCGGATTGCGCGTGGCGCGGCTGAACAGCTTGATCCCGAGATCGTCCTCCAGGGAGGAAACCAGCAGGCTCACCGCCGACTGGGCCTTTCTCAGATGCCGCGCGGCGGCCGAGAACGAGCCGTGTTCGGCGGCGGTGACGAAGGCGTCAAGCTGTTCGAGGGAAACGGTCATCTATCTTCATTTCAGATAGTATCTAACTTTTCTTCCCATGAATATCAGATAGTCATATAGCCGACAACAGACGAGGAAATGAAAATGCGTACCTTCAGCGATCGTGTCCGGCATGCGGTCATGTTCGAACTTATCGGCCTGGCAATCTTCACGCCGGGCGCTGCCCTGCTGTTCGACCAGCCGATCGGGCATATGGGCGTCATCGGCATCGTCTCCGCAACGGCGGCAACGGTGTGGAATTTCGTTTTCAACCTGGGCTTCGACAAGGCGATGCTGCGCATTCGCGGCAGCGTGACCAAGACGATGCCGATTCGCGTCGCGCACACGGCGCTCTTCGAGGCCGGGCTGATCGTCATCCTCATCCCGTTCATGGCCTGGTATCTCGGCATCGGCCTGCTGGCAGCCCTGATCCTGGATATCGCGGTCGTTGCGTTCTACCTGGTCTATGCCTTCGTCTTCAACATCGTCTATGACAGGGCCTTTCCGATCGAAGCCTCCCCCCTGCCTCATGCATCGGCGTGAGGTGGGCTGCCACGAAATTGCCACATGCGTTAAGTGACTGTTTTCATTACAGCATTGTAATGTTTCATTCAGTTTTCGTTCATCGACCGGGCTCTAGTTTCCTCCCATCAACAACGAGGAACCTCCCAATGAAACTCCTGACCCGCACCCTTCTCGCCGCTGTTGCCCTTTCCTTTGCCGCCGCACCGATGGCGCAGGCCCAGCAGCACTACGGCCACGACCGCAAGCCCGGCTATTCTTCGTCCTGGGACAAGCAAAATGCCAAGAAGCGGCACAACTGGCGCAAGGGCGAGCGCTATTCCGACTGGAACCGCCGCCCGCCCGTCCGTGACTACCACCGCTACGGCCTGCGCAAGCCCGGCCGCGGGCAGCAGTGGGTGAAGGTGGACAACTCTTATCTCCTGATGAGCGTCGCCACCGGCCTGATCCTCGGCGTCGCCGCCTCCCGCTAAAAAAAATACGCCACCGCAGCTTTTGCCGCGGTGGCGTTTTCATTCGTTCCATTCAGCGAATGAGAAGCGCCGTTCCGTAGAGGCCGAGGGCGAAGACGGTGTGCGATACGAGATTGAGGACCCGCACCGTGTTGGCGTTCGGCAGTTTCGAGGCGGCAAAGCCGATGCCGAGGCCCGGCTGCAACAGGAACCAGCCTGCCCCGACGGTCACGATGCCGAGAATCCATGCAGGCAGGAAGGTCGGCGCGGCGAACCAGGCGGACCCCACGATCAATGCCAGGATGACGCCATAGAGAATGCCGACGGCGTAGTGACCGATCCAGCCGAGCGCCAGTTCGTTGGCATAGGGCTCGGCCTTGCCGATATCGTCGTGGAAGACGGTGCCGTTCTTCAGGTGCCAGAACCAGCGCCCCACCGGCGCCCAGTTCGGCCGCGCCTGGCCGAACGCCTTCCACAGCAGCACCGCCCAGATATCCATCAGCACCGTCGCGCCGATCCCGATCACGACGCCCTTCACCAGCAAGTCCATGCCCACCCCTCACCTCAAGTCGATGCAAGGGGTTAGAGCAGGTCCGGCGGCCGGCTGCAAGAAATGCCGTTTGCCTCAGCGCGTGTTGCGGCGTGCCTTGCGGCTGGCCCACCATACGGCGAGACGGCGGCGCTGGCGGCGGACGAAATGGGAATCGTGCGAGAGCACGAGCAGGCCGAGCGGTACCATCCAGAATCCAAGCACCGGCAGGAAGCCGAGAATGCCTCCGAGGATGAGCAGCACGCCGATCGTGGTGCGCAGCCAGCGCGATTCCGGCAGTTTCATGCGGAAGGATCCGATGACGATCTCGTGCGTGCGAGGATCGATGCCGAAATGCATATTTGTTTTTTGCGCCGTCATTCAGTGTCCGTTTCGCTGCAAAGCCCGGTTTTCCAAGGCTCGTTCCTCTCCCAGTTGGAGACTTCTCCACAATCAATCAAGTCCGGTGCATTTTTTTGTCAAAAAAGCGCTTGGCAAATCGATCCAGCATTTGTATTACGCGCTCACTCCGCAGCGAGCGGATGATCCCTGGTAGCTCAGCGGTAGAGCATTCGACTGTTAATCGACAGGTCGCCGGTTCGAATCCGGCCCGGGGAGCCAGATTTCGAGGGGCTGCGCTGAAAAGCGCGGCCCCTTCTGCTTTTCGCCATATGCCGCAAAACCGCATCTGACAATGCGGCCGCGCGTCCGGCGAGAGATTGCCGCTATCGAAGTTTGGTCGGCGGGTGCTTGATGTTCATCTGGAGTTCGTGGCGGCTGGCAAAGCGGCCGAAAAGAAGGAGGAGCTTGCGCTCCTGCGCCTTGTCCAACCCGTTCTTGCGGCAATGCTCGATGACATCGAGGACATGACGCGTCTGCCGGGGGGTGAACTGGCGATTGTCGATATGGTGGGTCATGGCGGTCTCCTCCGATGCGGCCGGAAGAGAAATTCGCCGGGACTTCCATTGTTCCCGGCGGCAGAAAATTCAGGGTACCATTCCAGCGACCGTCTGGCCGGCGATGCGGGCGGTGCCGTAGTCGCGTTCATGGGCGCTGCGGCGGAAGGCCTGGCTGCGCTCGCGCGGGCGGATGGAAAGCTCGCTGAGCGGCGTTCCGATCACCCCATCCGCATACGTGCCGGTGGCGATGTCATCGTCGTCGGTAGGAGTTGCCTGAAACAGTCCGAAAAGCATCGTTATATCTCCAGTTTCCGTCCAAACGGGCGAAGGGGTTTTCCGTTCCCGCCGCGCACCGGATAGACGCAAAATTAACCATGCTTGCTAACAGTTCGTTAAAATCCGGTCCTTTTCTCGCCGGCCGCTCGCATATTTATGAAGCAATCCGCCACGATTCACGACTTGGCCTTTCGGCGTATTGCGGCTAGCCTTCCCCTACGTCGGGTTGGCACAGGGGCAATCGATGGCGAATGAAACGATTTCAGAAAAGGCATTTTCAAGCCGCGACAGGTTGACGGCGGAGAATTTCGCACAGCGCACCAAGCGATTGCCGTTCCGCGCCCAGATGGTCCTGCGCGGCCTCATGGGCCTTGAAGCGGGCACGCTCGAAATGACGATACCGGGCGGGCAAACCTTCGTGATCGGCGGAAAGGCGCCCGGCCCGGACGCCGCCGTGAAGCTCAACAACTGGAACCTCGTGCACCGCGCCGTCAGCGGTGGCACGATCGGCGTTGCCGAAAGCTACATGGATGGCGACTGGGAGAGCCCGGATGCCGGCGCCTTCCTCGAGCTCATCCTCATCAACGGCAATGTCGTGCGCAACTACACCAACGGCCCGCGCGGCCTCCTTCTCCTCGTCGAGAAATTCCGCCATTGGCTGAACGCCAACACAAGGCGCGGCTCGCAGCGCAATATTTCCGCGCACTACGATCTCGGCAACGCGTTCTACTCGCAGTGGCTCGATCCGACGATGACCTATTCCGCCGCGCTCTATTCGCGCGGCGCGAACGACCTCACCTCCGCCCAGCTTGCGAAGTACCGCGCGCTTGCGGAAGCGACCGGGATAGGGCCGGACGACCATGTGCTGGAGATCGGCTGCGGCTGGGGCGGCTTTGCGGAATTCGCGGCAGGCGAGATCGGCTGCAAGGTCACCGGCCTGACGATCAGCCGCGAACAGCTCGCTTTTGCCCGCGAGCGCATGGCCAAGGCCGGCCTGGCCGACCGGGTGGAGCTGAAATTCCAGGACTATCGCGACGAGAAAGGCACCTATGACCGCATCGTTTCGATCGAGATGTTCGAGGCCGTCGGCGAAAAATACTGGCCGGACTATTTCTCCAAGCTGAGTGAATGCCTGAAGCCGGGCGGGCGTGCCGGGCTGCAGATCATCACCATCCTTCAGGAGGCCTATGCCGAGTACAAGGCGAACCCAGATTTCATCCAGAAATACGTCTTTCCCGGCGGCATGCTGCCGACCCGCGAGCATCTTTCCTCGCTCGGCCGCCAGTTCGGGCTGTCGACCGCCTCCGATATCGGCTTCGGCCACGACTATGCCCGCACGCTCGCCGAATGGCGGCACCGCTTCTGGGCGGCCTGGGAGCGGATCGTGCCGCTCGGCTTCGACGAGCGCTTCCGCAAGCTCTGGGAGTTCTATTTCTATTATTGCGAGGCGGGTTTCCGTGCCAAGAACATCGATGTACGGCAGGTGGTCTATACGCGGCCCCTCGCCTGATACTTCCGGTAGAAAAAATCCCTCTGGAAGCCCTTCCACGAGGAACGCCATTGCTTGCAAAGCGGCCTCCACAGGCGGAAAAGACGCTTTCAGTCTAGGTACATAACGCGCGAGGCTCGTCTGCCATGTCCATTCTTCCGTCCGTTCTCGATGCAATCGGCAACACGCCGCTGATCCGCCTCAAGGGCGCCTCGGACGCGACGGGATGCGAGATTCTCGGCAAGGCGGAATTCCTCAACCCCGGCCAGTCGGTCAAGGACCGCGCGGCGCTCTCCATCATCCGTGCGGCGGAGCGTTCCGGCGCGCTGCGTCCCGGCGGCGTCATCGTCGAGGGCACGGCCGGCAATACCGGCATCGGGCTTGCGCTGGTCGCGCAGGCGCTCGGCTATCGCACCGTGATCGTCATCCCCGAGACCCAGAGCCAGGAAAAGAAGGACGCGCTGCGCCTGCTCGGCGCCGAGCTCGTCGAGGTCCCGGCCGTCGCCTACAAGAACCCCAACAACTATGTGAAGCTTTCCGGCCGCCTCGCCGAGCAGCTTGCCAGGACCGAGCCGAACGGCGCGATCTGGGCCAACCAGTTCGACAATGTCGCCAACCGCGACGCCCATATCGAGACGACCGCCCCGGAAATCTGGCGCGACACGGACGGCAAGGTCGACGGCTTCGTTTCGGCTGTCGGTTCCGGCGGCACGTTGGCCGGCGTCGCGGCGGGCCTGCGTGCCAAAAACCCGAACATCAAGATCGCCCTTGCCGATCCGGATGGCGCGGCGCTCTACAACTATTATGAGCACGGCGAGCTGAAATCCGCCGGCAGCTCGATCACCGAAGGCATCGGCCAGGGCCGCATCACGGCGAATCTCGAGGGCTTCACGCCCGACTATTCCTACAACATCCCGGATTCCGAGGCTGTTCCGCTGGTCTTCGATCTGATCGAGAAGGAAGGCATCGCGGTCGGCGGCTCCTCCGGCATCAACATTGCCGGCGCCATCCGCCTGGCAAGGGACCTCGGCCCCGGCCACACGATCGTGACGATCCTGTGCGACTATGCTAACCGCTATCAGTCGAAACTCTTCAATGCGGACTTCCTCGATTCGAAGGGCCTGCCCGTTCCGGGATGGCTGAAGGCGAAATCGGCGATCAAGGTCCCCTACCAGCCGGTCGAATAGGTCTCATGTCCCTTCCCACCACCGCCCTCTTTCGTGACGATTTCTATCTTTCGACAAACGAGGCGGTGGTGACGGCGGTGCACGAGGACGGCGGCATCGAGCTCGACCAGACCTGTTTCTACGCGACATCCGGCGGCCAGCCGGGCGACAGCGGCTTTCTGGAGCGCGCCGACGGCAGCCGCATAGCGCTCGGCCCGGCGGTGACGGGCGCAAGCAAGGACATCGTGATCCACCGCCCGCTGGAGGGCGAGGCGCTGCCGATCGTCGGCGAGGCGGTCGTCGCCCATATCGACTGGGCGCGCCGCTACAAGCTGATGCGCATGCACACCGCCTGCCACCTGCTCTCCGTCGTCTGCCCCTATCCGATCACCGGCGCCGCCGTCGGCGAGGAGGACAGCCGGGTCGATTTCGACATGACAGACACCATCGACAAGGACGAGGTGACGGCGAAGCTGATGAAGCTCGTCGCGGAGAACCATCCGGTCTTCGTCCAGTGGATCACCGACGCGGAGCTTTCCGCAAATCCCGGCATCGTGAAATCCAAGAACGTGCGTCCGCCGATGGGCCTCGGCCGCGTCAGCCTCGTCTGCATCGGCGAGAATTCCTCCGTCGACAGCCAGCCTTGCGGGGGAACGCACGTTTCCGAAACGCAGGAAGTGGGCGCCATCCACATCGCCAAGATCGAAAAGAAGGGCAAGGAGAACCGCCGGTTCCGCATCCGCTTCGGTGCGCCCGGTTCCGACGCCTGAAAGGAAAAGACCATGTCCAACGACAAGAGCAAGTTCGTCGTCTCCGCGGATTGGGTGGAAAAGCAACTCGGCGCGCCGGAATTCCGCATCGTCGATGCCTCCTGGTATCTGCCGGCGCAAAACCGCAACGGCGCGGCCGAATATGCGGCCGGGCACATTCCCGGCGCAGTCTTCTTCGATCAGGACGTGATCAACGATCATTCCAGCAAGCTGCCGCACACGGTTCCCTCGCCGGATTTCTTCGCCGCCGAAGTCGGTAAGCTCGGCATTGCCGATACGGACACGATCGTCGTCTATGACGGCCCCGGCATCTTCACCGCGCCGCGTGTCTGGTGGCTGTTTCGCATCATGGGCGCGAAGAACGTCTTCGTCATGGATGGCGGTATCGACGGCTGGAAGCAGGAGGGAAAGCCGCTTCAGACCGACCTGCCCGAGCCGGCGCCGGCCGTCTTCCACACCAATTTCAATCCCTATGCCGTTACCTCCTTCGAGGAGATGCGCGGCATCGTGTCGACCGGGTCGAAGCAGATAGCCGATGCCCGCGGCGCCGGCCGCTTTACCGGCGCGGAAGCCGAGCCGCGCGCCGGCATGCGTTCCGGCCATATGCCCGGCGCAAAGAGCATGCCGTCGGGCAGCTTTTCCGATGGCGGCAAATTCAAGGACCTTGCGAGCCTGCGCAAGCATTTCGAAGATTCCGGCATCGACCTGTCCAAGCCGGTCGTCACCAGCTGCGGCTCGGGCGTGACGGCGGCCATCATCACGCTGGCGCTTCATTCGCTCGGCCACGAGAACAATACGCTCTATGATGGCTCCTGGTCCGAATGGGGCAGCCGTGACGACACGCCCGTCGTCACCGGGAAGGATTGAGCATGGCAAAGAAGGTCCAGAGCGCGCCGATCGCGGTGCACATCACCGCGCTCGAAATGACGGCGCCGCCGAAGCAGAGCCTGCCGGTGCCCGTCAACGTGCACACCGCAATCCTCAGCGCGCCGGAGATCCCGGTTGCCTTCTATCGTTTCCTCTACCGGCAGGTCGGCAGCCGCTGGCACTGGGTCGACCGGCTTCGCATGGACGACGAGACGCTGGCCGCGACCCTCAACGACAAGCGCAACAGCGTGACGGTGCTCTATGTCAACGGCGCGCCGGCCGGCTTCTTCGAGCTGCTGCAGGTCGACGAGGAGACGATCGAGCTTTCGCATTTCGGCCTTTTCGAGCGGGCGCTGGGCCTTGGCATCGGCAAATGGTTCTTGCTCCAGACGCTCTATGCCGCCTGGGCGCTCGGGCCCCGACGCGTGACCGTCACCACCAACAATCTCGACCATCCGCGCGCGCTCCAGCTCTACCAGATGTTCGGCTTCTCGCCGGTCGGAACCCGGGATGCCGAGATCGTTCCGCTCTCCGACGCCGAGCTCCTGGCGCTCGCCAAGCGCGACTGTCTGATGCCGGCCGAACGGCGTTAAACACCCTGAACGGCACCCAACGGCCGGTTCATCTTTCCTTCAGATCGTCCATGGCACTTTCCGGCCACCAGATGACCGAAGATCCAGATGATCGAAGACAAGGAGACATCGTCCATGCAACGCCGCGCATTCCTGACCGCGTTCGCCGCCACCCTCGCCGCCCCCGCCTTCTCCGGCCTCGCTTTCGCGCAGGAAACACCGTCGGAGGACATGATCCTGCGCCGCCTCGACGCCGCCCCGGCCCGCCGCATGCGGGACGAGGAACGCGTGACGGTCCGTGAATTCAAGCGCCGTGCGGACCTTCGCCGCGCCGCGCCCTCCATCGATATCCAGTCGATCAATTTCGAATTCGCCTCGGCCGAGATCCCGCGCTCGGAATATCGCAAGGTGCGCCAGATCGCCCGCGCCATGGAGCGCATCCTGCGCCGCCGCCGTCGCGCCGTCTTCCTGATCGAGGGCCATACGGATGCCGTCGGTTCGGCCTCCTCCAACCAGGTCCTGTCCGAACGCCGCGCCGCATCACTGAAATGGGTGCTCGTGCAGGAATTCGGCATCCCCTCGCGGGCGCTGGAAACCGTGGGCTACGGCGAGGAATACCTGCTCGTGCCGACGCAGAACGAGGAATGGCGCAACCGCCGCGTCACGCTCCGCCGCATCGACGAGTTCGTCCGGTAATATCCCTGCAAATCCGTCTTCGCCGCCGGACTCGTGCCGGCGGTTTTGATTTGCCGGCAGGAAACGGGTGTCGGGACGGCGCGAAGGCGTGGAATCTCCAGGCACACCAACCGGAGCCCCTGCCATGTCCATTCGTTTCCTGCCCATGCCGACCGAAACCGCAACCGCCTACTGGAAAGGTGGCGCTGACGCCTATGGAATGAAGCCCGAACGACAGGTTTCCGATGGTGACGGCGTGCCCTGCCGGCATTGCCTGCGGCCGGTCGGTGCGGGCGAACCCTATCTCATCCTCGCCCACCGCCCCTTCCCAGCCCTGCAACCCTATGCGGAAACCGGGCCGATCTTCCTGCACGCCGAGCCTTGCAAGGCTCACGAGCCGTCGCAAGAGATGCCGCCGATGCTGACGAGCCGCGACTATATCGTCCGCGGCTACTCGGCGGAAAACCGCATTCTCTACGGCACCGGCGCCGTGGTCCCGACCGCCGGCATTCCCGACTATGCGGCAACGCTCCTGGCGCGGGAGGACGTCGCCTATCTGCACATCCGCTCGGCGCGCAACAATTGCTACCAGTGCCGTGTCGAGCGCGCATGAAAAGGGCCCGAATCGCTCCAGGCCCCTTTTCTCAATTGGTTCCTGACGGATCAGGCGACGTTCAGCACCGCTTCGGGCGCGTAGGACTCGTAGCCGAGCGCATCGGCGACCGGCTGGTTCGTGATGCGGCCCTTGTGCACGTTAAGGCCGGCGCGCAGGTGCCGATCCTCGGCGATCGCCTTCAGCCCCTTGTCGGCAAGCTGCAAGCCGTAGTGCAGCGTGGCGTTGTTGAGCGCATGGGCGGACGTGACCGGCACGGCGCCCGGCATGTTGGCGACGCAATAATGCACCACGCCGTCGACCTCGTAGGTCGGGTCGGAATGGGTCGTCGCATGCGAAGTCTCGAAGCAGCCGCCCTGGTCGATGGCGACATCGACGATGACCGCACCCTTCTTCATGCCCGAAAGCATTTCGCGCGTCACGAGCTTGGGCGCGGCGGCACCGGGGATCAGCACGGCGCCGATGACGAGATCGGCGGAGAACACCTCCTCTTCCAGCGCGTCGATGGTCGAATAGCGCGTGTGGACGCGGCCGCCGAAGAGGTCGTCGAGTTGGCGCAGGCGCGGGATCGAGCGGTCGAGGATCGACACGTCCGCGCCGAGGCCCGCGGCCATCCTCGCCGCATGCAGGCCGACGACGCCGCCGCCGATGACGGCGACCTTGGCCGGCAGCACGCCCGGCACGCCGCCGAGCAGGATGCCGCGTCCGCCATTGGCCTTCTGCAACGCCGTCGCGCCGGCCTGGATGGAAAGGCGCCCGGCGACTTCCGACATCGGCGCCAGCAGCGGCAGGCCGCCGCGCTCGTCCGTTACCGTCTCGTAGGCGATGGCGGTGACGCCGGAGGCGAGCAGACCCTTGGTCTGTTCCGGATCGGGGGCGAGATGCAGGTAGGTGTAGAGAATTTGTCCGTCGCGGAGCTGCGCCCATTCGGCGGGCTGCGGTTCCTTGACCTTCACCACCATGTCGGACTTCTGGAATATGTCCGCGGCGGTGGGCACGATCCTCGCGCCGGCGGCGCGGTAGGCATCATCGTCAGCGCCGATGCCGGCGCCGGCCTTCGTCTCGACGAGCACCTCGTGGCCATGCGCCACATATTCACGCACGGCACCGGGCGTCAGACCGACCCGGTATTCATGATTCTTGATTTCCTTCGGACAACCGACACGCATGCGCGTTCCTTTCCCAGTGATGTTCCCGTTTTCTCGTGCCGCTCTTCGGCGGGTACACCATGGAAGCAGAGGCGGCGTGCAATGTCCTTGCAAAGCCGGTTTGCGAAACGGGCCAATGTCGAATATTCTTCTGTTATCAGCGGAATTTTCGGGGAAAATTCGAATGTCGCGTCTGGATGCAATCGATGCTGCGATCCTGAAGGTCGTCCAGCAGAACGGCCGAATCTCCAATGCCGAGCTTGCCGAGCGCGTCGGCCTCTCGCCGTCGGCCTGCTCGCGCCGGCTCGACATCCTCGAAAAATCCGGCACCATCAACGGCTATCACGCCCGCGTCTCGCCGAAGGCGCTCGACTACAAGATGATCGCCATCGTGCACATCTCGCTGTCCGGCCAGTTCGCCAAGACGCTGGCGGAATTCGAGGCGGCGGTAAAACTCTGCCCCAACGTGCTGGTCTGCTACCTGATGTCCGGCGAATACGACTATATCCTGCGCGTCGCCGCCAAGGACCTCGAAGACTACGAGCGCATCCACCGCGACTGGCTTTCCGCCCTGCCCCATGTGGTGAAGATCAATTCGAGCTTCGCGCTGCGCGAAATCATCGATCGGCCGAATGTCGGGGTCTAGGGAGCAACCCCTAGCGGATTTGCGCTTCTAGAATCGCAGGTTGATGCCGGCCCGGCGCAGCAGCCAGTAGAACAGCGCGGTGGCGCCCATGCCCAGCATCATCGCCCAGCCGAACCCCGTTTCGCCCTGGCTGAACGGCAGGCCCGCGGTGTTCATGCCGAACACGCCGACGACAAGCGTTCCCGGCAGCAACAGGGCGCTCATCACCGCCATCGCCTTGAGGCTGCGGTTCGATTCGTCCTGCAATTCCGCCGCCATCTCCTCCTGCAGCAGGCGGGCGCGGTCGTTGACCATGACGATCTCGCGGTCGAGCCGCTCCAGCCGCATCGACAGGCGCCGCAGCACGGCATGGGCGTGTTCGGAGAGGGTCCAGTCCTCCCGGTCCTCCTCCTCGAACAGCGCCACCATGCCCGCGACCGGGCGGTGCAAGGAGACAGCGAGGCGGCGCACCTCCTTGAGGCTGCGCCGCTCGTCGCTCAGCCGTTCTGTGACCAGCCGGTCCTCCACAGCATCGAGCAGCCCCGCCGCCTCCTTGAGCTTGATCGCCGTATTCTTGCAGAAGGCGGCGACCATGGCCTCGAAAAGCTCGTAGGCCGTTGCGGGGCTGAAACCCTCGGCAAAGGAGCGCCGCACCCGGTTCACCGCTTCCACCGGGTGCCGCCGGCCCGTGACCAGCAGACGCTCCGTCAGGGCAAAATGCAGACGGCCGACGGTGGTGGAGGCGCGTTCGGTTTCCTGCTGCTGCAGATCGGCGATGACGCCATGCGTCGTCCCTGCCTCGTGGCCAAGAACAAGGCTTTCGTCATGCCCTTCCAGAATGGAGCGCGCCGCCGCCGGCAAGGTGCAGCGCGCGGGCAGCCAGCCCTGTATGCGCTGGTCGACCAGATCGACATGCAGCCAGACCCAGCCGTCCGCGGACGCGAGCGCCGCATCGATATCCTGCGGCGCGACGGGCACCACCGGCCCGCCGGGCGATCCCCGGTAGGCGCCGACGAGCCCCGGCGTCAGCCCCCTCTGCGTCTGGTCCAGCAGGTTCAAGGGCCTGCTCAGTAGACTTCCGGTACGTACATCTCGTCCGGCGGCGGGCGGCGGATATAATCGTCATGCCGCACACGCTCGGGCAGATCGATGGGCGCCTTGGGCACGTCCTCATAGGGAATCTGAGCAAGCAGATGGGCGATACAGTTCAGCCGCGCCCTCTTCTTGTCGACGGCCTCGACGATCCACCACGGCGCCTCGGGAATGTGGGTTCGCTCCAGCATCTCCTCCTTGGCCTTGGTGTAGTTCTCCCAATGGACGCGGCTTTCGAGGTCCATCGGCGAGAGCTTCCACTGCTTCAAGGGGTCGTGGATGCGCATGCGGAACCGGAATTCCTGCTCCTCGTCGGTGATCGAGAACCAGTATTTGATCAGCACGATGCCGGAGCGCACCAGCATACGCTCGAATTCCGGTACCGAGCGGAAGAATTCCTCCAGCTCGTCCGGCGTGCAGAAGCCCATGACGCGCTCGACGCCGGCGCGGTTGTACCAGGAGCGGTCGAACAGCACCATTTCGCCGGCGCTCGGCAGATGCGGCGCATAGCGCTGGAAGTACCATTGATTGCGCTCGCGCTCGGTCGGTGCCGGCAGGGCGACGACGCGGCAGATGCGCGGATTGAGGCGCTGGGTCACGCGCTTGATGGCGCCGCCTTTGCCGGCCGAACCGCGCCCCTCGAAGAGAACGACGACCTTCAGCTTCTTGTGCTGCACCCAGTCCTGCAGCTTGACCAGCTCATGCTGGAGGCGGAACAGCTCGCGGAAATAGATCCGGCGCTCCAGCGTCTGCGCCGGCGGTTCGGACATGCCCTCGGCGATGAGGTCGTCCAGCCGCTCCTCCTCGATCTGCATTTCCAGCTCCTCGTCGAAGCTGTCGGCAATTTCCGCCTTGATGCGGTTCAGATGATTGTCGTCGAACATGACCGGTATCCATGGATCGTGGAAATTGCGCTCCGGACGCGTTTCGGCCTCGGAGCGTGCGAAAGGAACGCTGGAATGGACGAGAAGGACGACGGCACGCGCGGCGCAAGGACGAACGGCCGTTCCTGAAGCCGGTCGATTGGCATGGGATCGCTTCCGACAGCTCCCGCCATGCACCGCTCCCATTGACTAGCCGCCGCGTTTTCGGGGCTTCCATCCACTCGTATAGGAAGCACAGATGAAACTTTTGTGACAGGCCGATGTTCCGGCAATCCGGCGCGACAGCCGGAAATCTAGTGCGAGATGACGCGGTTGCGTCCGGCATTCTTGGCGGCGTAGAGCCGGGCATCGGCGGCCGACAGCAGCGCGTTCAGCGTCGTGCCGTCATTGTAGCTGTTGGCGATGCCGATGCTGACCGTCACCGGCACGTCGTCAGGCCTGCGGATCTCCGCCTCCACGGTGCGCCGCAACTCTTCAGCCCGCTCTGCCCCGACTTCCGGCTCGATATCTTCGCAGATCACCACGAATTCCTCGCCGCCGAAGCGGAAGATGCGGTCGCCGCCGCGCAGCGCCCGTTGCAGGCAGGCCGCGGTGTCGCGCAGCACGCCGTCGCCGGCGAGATGGCCGAAACGGTCGTTGACGTCCTTGAAATGATCGGCGTCGATGATCATCAGCGCCATCGGCTTGCCGGCCGCCAGCATCGCCGAGAGCATTCGCGGCGCCTCGAATTCCAGCCGGCTGCGGTCATAGACGCCGGTCAGGGCATCGCGGCCCGAACGGTCGAGCAGGTCCTCGTAGCGTTCGCGGAAGGTGAGGTCGGCGAAGATATCCGAGATGGGACGCGGCGAGACGGGCATCGCCGATATGCGGGAATAGTAGAGATACACCGTGATCAGCACCGCATAGGCGCAGGCCGCCATCATCTTCGCGATCCAGCCGCCCCAGAACACTTCGACCGGCGCGCCGTTGAGGAAATGCAGCGCCGCATAGAAGCCGATCTGGTCGAAGGTCAGCACCGCGACCCCGGAGACGAAGAAGCGCATGGCCGTGTTCTTCCTGAAGACCCGACCGAGGCGCTCGTAAAGCAGGATGATGGCGAGCGAATCGACATAGAGCAGCATCGTGCCCCACAGCATCAGCCAGCCCATCTCGTCGATGAAGGCGAGATCGGCGATGCGGCCCGGCACCGCGCCGATCGTCTGGTGGTGGCGCAGGAACAGGCTGAGGCCGACCGTCAGGAAATTGCCGGCGAGCAGGCCGTAGATCGGCGCGCGAACGACGGCGGCGTCCTCCTTCACATACAGAAGAAGGATCATCATCAGCTTGCCGGAAAAGAGCACCGAGGAGCCCGGTGAAATAACGCCGAACGGCAGCTCGATATAGAAGACCGCCGCCAGATAGGTCTCCAGGAAGTGCATGACGCCGAGTGCGGCGACGAAAACGCCGATGCCGATCTGGTGGCGCAGATGCAGGATGCCCACCATGAAGACGAAATAGAAACCGGCCTCGATGAGAAGCAGGATCAGGTTTTCAGTACCCATGGGCGGTCCGCAGTTTCCCCGACGTCCCGCCAGCCAGCTGAATCGGAACGTCCGCAACAAGTCGTTTTCCTGCGGATACAGGCAAACGCACCGGTTCTCCAGCGCCTTCGCACATTTTCATATGATTATTTCGGGTGGCGAACGCGCCTGGCGGTCAGACCTGCCGGCTCTCCGCGCCGTCGCTGAAGAGCGAGGCGCCGTGCTGGTCGGCGATCTGCCTTGCCTTGCGGAAGGTCGAAGCGACCGTATCGTCCCGCGAGGAGAAGAGATCGGCGCGGATGAAGGTGCGAACGAGCACCCGCTCGCCGTCGCGCTTCTCGATGCGTCCGGCAAGCCGGTACTGGCCGCCTTCGGGAATGGGAGCCGCCACGAGGGTCAGGTCGTTATAGGCCTCGGTTTCCTCCGCGATCTTCGCGGGAGCTGCCGAGTCGCCACCGCGACCGAAGAGTTTTGAAAAGAACGATGCCATGGCCGATTGCTAGAGCATTTCCGCTTTTCCTCGAATCGCGAAAACTCCCTATCTCCTTGTTTTCACGCAATTGCGGACGCAAAACCGCTGCGCACTTTTGCTGCAAATGCTCTAGCACAGGCGGCAGCGCCCTCCAAGGGGAGAGCGTCGCCGGACCCATGCCCCTAGATGATAAGATTTGCGAGGATTTCGTTTTCGGTAATGTCCTGATAGCGCATGCCGGCCGCGTCGAAGGCCTTCTTGAGCGCTGCGAAATTCTCCGGTGCCTTCGTCTCGATGCCGATCAGGATCGAGCCGAAATTGCGGGCGGATTTCTTCAGGTATTCGAAGCGGGCGATGTCGTCGTCCGGTCCGAGCATGTTCAGGAAATCGCGCAGCGCGCCGGGGCGCTGGGCAAGGCGCAGGATGAAGTATTTCTTCAGTCCCGCATGACGCATGGCGCGTTCCTTGACATCAGGCAGGCGCTCGAAATCGAAATTGCCGCCCGAGACGACGGCGACCACCGTCTTGCCTTCCAGCGCCTCGCGGCCGAGCGCATCCAGCGCCGTCAACGATAGTGCGCCGGCCGGCTCCAGCACCACGCCCTCCACGTTCAGCATGTCGATCATCGTCACGCAGATGGCGTTTTCCGAAAGCAGCATGACCTGGTCGGCCGAAAACCGGCTGAGCGCTGCGAAGTTGAGCGCGCCGATCTGCCCGACCGCGGCACCGTCGACAAAATTGTCGACCTGGTCGAGCGTCACCACGGCGCCGCTTTCGAGGCTCCGCTTGAGGCTCGGTGCGCCGGCCGGCTCGCAAAACAGGAAGCTCGACGGTCCCATGTCCCCCTCGAGATAACCGGTCACGCCCGAGGCAAGCCCGCCGCCGCCGACCGGAAGGACCACCAGGTCCGGCAGCTTGCCCTCACCGAGCTGTGCGACGATCTCCGCCGCCACCGTCGCCTGCCCTTCGATGATATCGGCATGGTCGAAGGGCGGCACCATCAGCGCGCCGGTCGCCTCCGCATGGTCGCGGGCGGCCTTGTAGCACTGGTCGAAGAAGTCGCCGACAAGCTTGATCGTCACGAACTCGCCGCCGAATATGCGCGTCTTGTCGATCTTCTGCTGCGGCGTCGTCACCGGCATGAAGACCACGCCCGGCACGCCGAAATGGCGGCAGACGAAAGCGAAGCCCTGTGCATGATTGCCGGCCGAGGCGCAGACGAAGCTGCGCGCGCCATCCGCCTTCGCCAGAACCTTGCGGAAGAAGTTGAAGGCACCCCTGATCTTGTAGGAGCGCACCGGCGAAAGGTCCTCGCGCTTCAGGTAGATCTCCGCGCCGTAGCGGGCGGAGAGATGTTCGTTGAGTTGGAGGGGTGTTTCTGGAAAAAGCCCGCGCAAAGCTTCGCAGGCTGCGTCGACGTCCGGTTTCATGCCGCTCGATGCCATCCTTGAGTTTGGACAATGCAAAGGCTATTGCATATCGCGGCGACGGACACCACCCGTCCCGGCCGCGCGGCCTTTAGCGACGAGAACTTGAGCCAGCCGGCAGGACCCCTTCCTTGAACGCCACGATCTTCCGGTCCGCCATCAACATTGCCGCCATCAGCGGAATCTATCTTTCCGTGGCGATGCTCGTTCCGGCCTTCATCGACGTCTATTACGGACATCCCGATTCGGAGGTTTTCTTCCTCTCCGCCTTCTTCACGGGCGGCCTCTCGCTCGCCACGGCCGCCGCGACGCGCGCCGGCCCGCCGCCGTTCAACAAGCGGATGGGCTTCCTCGTGGTCAACCTGCTCTGGCTGAGCGCGTCGATCATCGGCGCGATCCCGCTCTGGCTGTCCTCGCTCGACCTCACCTTCGCGCAGGCCTTCTTCGAATCGGTCTCGGCAATCAGCACCACCGGCTCCACCGTCATCACCGGCCTCGACCATGCACCGCCCGGCATCCTGATGTGGCGCTCGCTGCTGCACTGGCTCGGCGGCATTGGGATCCTCGCGCTCGGCCTCTTCATCATGCCGTATCTGCGCGTCGGCGGCATGTCCTTCTTCAAGCTCGAATCGTCCGACACCGCCGACAAGCCCTTCGCCCGCATCGCAAGCTATACGCGCGCCTTCCTCGCCATTTACGTGGCGATCACCCTCATCTGCGCCGTCGTCTACGCCGCGCTCGGCATGAACCGCTTCGACGCGCTGAACCACGCCATGTCCACGGTCGCCACCGGAGGGCTCTCGACGCACGACTCGTCCTTCGGCTACTTCAAGAGCCTGCCCCTGCTCTGGGCCGCCACCTTCTTCATGACGCTCTCCAGCCTGCCCTTCTCGGTACTGATCCTCTTCGTCGTGCGCGGGCGCGTCGATGCCTGGCGCGACCCGCAGATCCGCGTCTTCCTCGGCTATCTCGTGCTGTTCGCGATCGCGGCCAGCGTCTTCCAGCGCCTGCAGAACGGCGTCGACTTCCACGAGGCGCTGGCCCATTCCTTCTTCACCGTCTCCTCGATCCTCTCGACGACGGGTTTTGCCAGCGACGACTATACGCAATGGGGCCATTTCATCGTGGCGCTCGCCTTCGTCGCCACCTTCATGGGCGGCTGTTCGGGCTCGACGGCGGGCGGTCTCAAGGCCTACCGCCTGATCATCCTCTTCAACTTCATCCGCACCGGCCTCTACCGCCTGATCTATCCCAACGGCATCCATGCCGTACGCTACGGCCCAATGACGGTCGATGCCGACCTGCAGCGAAACGTCTTTCTGTTCTTCCTCACCTATATCGCGGTGGCGGCTTTCGCTGCGATCACGCTCGCCCTGCTCGGTTACGACGTCCTGACATCGATTTCCGCGGCGGCCACGTCGCTCTCCAATGTCGGTCCCGGTGTTACGCAGGCGATTGGCCCTGCCGGGACGTTCGCCGGTTTTCATGACGCAGCGCTCTATGTGCTGTCCTTCCTCATGCTGCTCGGCCGTCTCGAAATCCTCACTGTCCTCGTCATTCTGACGCCGCTGTTCTGGAAAAACTGATTTAGGGCAGCCTCCCGGGCGTTCTTGACTGTTGTCGCGCTTCTACGCATCCTGCCGCCATCCGGCTGGAGGAAGTCTGAATGTCCGTGTCGAAGTCCCTGTTGCGTATGACCTTTGCCGCCGCGCTCGCGCCGACGCTCGCGCTTGCCGGCCCGCTTGCCGATGCGGCGAAGAAGGCGGAGGAACAGGCCGCAGCCGGCGATACGGTCGGCGCGCACAACACGATCCGCGATGCGTTCGGCACGTTCGCCGCCACCCTGCCCTTCTCGATCGGCAAGGCCGTCTTCGTCTCCGCCCCGCCGGAGGGATACGGCATGTACGCGGCCCGGCCGGAGGCGAACTTCAAGGCAGGCGAAGCGCTGATCTCCTATGTCGAACCGGTCGGCCTGACCTGGCGCCCCGCCGATGGCGGGCTTCTGGAATCGCACTTCACCGTCGATCTCGAACTGCTAGACCCGAAGGGCACGAAGCTCGCCGAACAGAAGGCTTTCGGATCCTTCGACTTCAAGGGCAGCGTGCGCAACCAGGAAGTCTTCGCCAAACTGACGCTCAATCTCAGCGGCCCGCCCATCGGCGACTACGTGCTGCGCTACCGTTTCCGCGACACCGCCAGCGGGGCCGTCGCCATCAGCGAGCAGCCGTTCAAGATCGTGCCTTGATCATTCTTTTATCCGTTTACCGAGAGCCAAGAGAATTGTGACAAGCGGCGAATCAACGCTTTCCAGCGCCTTCCCGCTCAATTATGACAGCCGCATGACAACCCCAGCCACGTAAGGGGCATCCATGCTTTCGCTGTTTCGCAAACTCATGCCGCGCGAAGACCGTTTCTTCGATCTCTTCGAGCAGCATTCCCGTACCGTCGTCGGCGCCGCCGAATCCCTCCGCGCGGCCCTTGCCGGCGGTCCCGACCTGGAAAAGCACTGCGACCGCATCGTCGAACTGGAGGACCAGGCCGACGACATCACACGCGAAGTGCTGCTCGCCGTCCGCCGCTCCTTCATCACCCCCTTCGACCGCGGCGACATCAAGGACCTGATCCAGTCGATGGACGATGCCATCGACATGATGCACAAGACGGTGAAGACCATCCGCCTCTACGAGCAGACGGATTTCCAGCCCGGCATGCAGGAAATGGGCGAGGCCGTCGTCAAGGCGGCGCATCTCATCGCCGAGGCCATTCCGCTGCTCGACAAGGTGGGCGTGCATGCCGGCCGCCTCAGCGCCATTGCAGAGGAGGTCACACGCGTCGAGGGCCGTTCGGACGAGCTGCACGACCAGGGCCTGAAAGACCTCTTCAAGCGATTCGGCAAATCCGATCCGATGTCCTACATCATCGGCAGCGAGATCTACGGGGAACTCGAAAAGGTCGTCGACCGCTTCGAGGACGTCGCCAATGAAATCAGCGGTATCGTGATCGAGAACGTCTGATGGACGCCACACTCGCCTTTCCGCTGCTGGTCGGCCTCGTCGGCATCGCGCTGCTGTTCGATTTCCTGAACGGCCTGCACGACGCCGCCAACTCGATCGCCACGATCGTCTCGACGCGCGTGCTGCGCCCGCAATATGCCGTCATGTGGGCGGCCTTCTTCAATTTCATCGCCTTCCTGTTCTTCGGCCTGCATGTCGCCGAAACGCTCGGCAAGGGCATCATCGATCCCTCCATCGTCAGCCCGCTGGTCATCTTCGCGGCGCTGATGGGCGCGATCATCTGGAACGTCGTCACCTGGATCTTCGGCATCCCGTCAAGCTCCTCGCATGCCCTCATCGGCGGGCTCGTCGGCGCGGGTCTCGCCAAGACCGGCTTCGACGCCGTCGTCTGGAGCGGCCTCATCAAGACGGCGAGCGCCATCTTCCTGTCGCCGGCCATCGGCTTCTTCCTGGCGCTGATCCTCGTCCTCACCGTCTCCTGGCTCTTCGTGCGCCAGACGCCCTTTGCCGTCGATCGCACCTTCCGCGTCATGCAGTTCATCTCGGCCTCGCTCTATTCGCTCGGCCATGGCGGCAACGATGCGCAGAAGACCATGGGCATCATCGCCGTCCTGCTATACTCGCAAGGCTATCTCGGCGGCGAGTTCTACGTGCCGTTCTGGGTCGTCATCACCTGCCAGGCCGCCATGGCGCTCGGCACGCTGATGGGCGGCTGGCGCATCGTGCACACGATGGGTTCGAAGATCACCCGCCTCAACCCGATGCAGGGCTTTTGCGCGGAGACCGGCGGGGCGATCACGCTCTTCGGCGCCACCTGGCTCGGCATCCCGGTCTCGACCACGCACACGATCACCGGCGCCATCATCGGCGTCGGCGCCGCCCGCCGCGTCACCGCCGTGCGCTGGGGCATCGCCGGCAACATCGTGATTGCCTGGATCGTCACACTGCCCTCGGCCGCGGTGATCTCGGCCGTGTTCTATTGGGTGTTCAACGCGATTTCAGGATAGCGAAGAAGCTTGCAGGGCTTGGAAACGAGCCCTGCTTTGAACAGCGCTTGCTGGTGCGGGCGGCGGGGATCGAACCCGCACAGCCAAGGCCGAGAGATTTTAAGTTTTCTGTGAGAACACCGGAACGCCGGTATCTCAGGCGGTTGAGGTCCCTTGCGGGGTCACAAATGGCACACATGCCGGCCACCGTGGTCACGGGTTGGTCACAAGTTTTGGACACCGTTTGACCGGCTCCGAAGCAGCGGATATATGGGCTTCTGCTGGTGCGCGGACGTGATGGAATGGTAGACATGAGGCACTTAAAATGCCTTGGCCGTGTGCCGTGCGGGTTCGAGTCCCGCCGTCCGTACCAAGCTCCCGACTGAACCATAGGAGGGCCGTCTTCATCCGCTCCCGGTCTGGCGGTGTTCGGTCCTCAATGTCGTCCATGATGATCAAGTCGCGCTCTCTCACTGGACGGTCCCCCACGGCGCCGGATCGGCGTTCCGTTTGCAAAGCGGGCGCTCATGCTGCTCTCCGCCAATTCCGATTGCGAGGGTGCGAGCCGCCGAAGCGGCCCGAGGGGTGTTCATCATGATCTCCATCAGGAGGCGCTTGGTGTCTCTGTATGTGAGGCCCGCCCGATTCGCGAGAATGTGGACGCCAACGCGGTTCTCGGCCATCACTTCCAGCCTTTCAGGGCGTTGATTGCTCGGGCGATCATGCGCGGCTGGAAAAACTTCGCGACCAACTTGCCGCACTCATATTTCCGAGCCAGATCGGCCCATTGGGCTTGCGGCCCCCTGACAGGATCGGGCATCGCGGTCTCCGGGGCGTAGCAGTAATTTCCCCGGTAGAACCGGCAGTCTTTGCAGAACTTCAAGGGACTTTCCCTCCCTCCAGCGCGACCCAAAACGTCACGCACGGAACCAGATTGACACACAGGCGGCGATTGAATGGGGACCAATGGGCCCCCATCCAAAAGCTGGCGAAGCGGAACAGGACGCCGAACTTCATTCGTCGCCGGTCTGCCAGTCATGGACCACCACGGCCTTCTCGACGGGACCGCCGTCTTGCGAACGCTCCATCGTGATCGCCGGGTTCCGGCCGAGCTTGTGCTCCCAGTACCGGATGGCCTCGTGCTTCACGGTGAAATGGGCGATGGCTTGGAAGTCCTCGTACAGGGTGTAGATGTACTTGGATCGCGCCATGTCACTTCCCCACATTGACGAACGGAACCGACGAGCCGGGCACCATCGTGGTCGGGAGCACGCCGCTCCAGCGTTCGACGGCGGTGAGGTCCACGAGGGACGGGTTGTCCCGGAGCGCCGCGCCCTTGGCCCGGATCGCGTCGGCTTCCGCTTCGCCCCGGAGACGGGCGGCATCGGCGTCGGCCTGCGCCTGCGCACGGGTGGCGTCGGCCGTGGCCTTCGCGGCGGTGACGGTGATCTCCGCCTGCACCTTCTCGCGCTCGGCGTTCTGGCGGAGCTTCTGGACCTCGATCTCGGCGCTCATGCGCTCTTCGATCTTGGCCTCGTAGGCGTCGGAGAAGTCGATGTTCTCGATCTGCACCGCCTCGATCACGACAGGGCCCTCCACGGCCTCCTGCAAGGCGAACTGGATGTCAGCCGTGAGCTTGGCCCGCTCGGTGATGGCGCGGGACGCCGTGTAGCCGCCGAACGTGTTCTTCACCGCCGCCATGAGCTTGCGCTCGACCAGCCGGCTCAGGAGGTTTTCCTCGGTGCCGTACTCGGCGTAGACGAGGCCCGCCTTGTCGCCGGGGATCGCATAGTTGACCGAGACCGCGAGCGTGGCCGTCTGCTGGTCCGCGCTGTAGCTCGGGATGGCCTCGTAGGACTTCGCCTTCGAGCGGGCGTCGATGGTGGTCACGCCGTCCACGAACGGCATCTTGAAGTGGAGACCGGGGTCGGCAACGTAGGCGATCTGGCCGTTGCGGGTGACGACGCCGCGCTCCCCCTGATCCACCACGAAGAAGGAGCCGAACGAGAGGGCAGCGATTGCGAGAGCGGAGACACCGAGAGCGACGATTTTAACGGACATTGCGTTTTCCTTTTTTGGTGGAGGATTTGGTGGGGATGGAGTTGAGGAACTGGACGACGGCGTAGATGCCGAGGGCGAAGACGGCCACGATCACGGCGCGGCCGATGAGGGCGGAGATCATGCGAGCCAGTCGCGGACAGCGGCGCGGAATGCGTCCGTGTCGCCGGGGTTGGCGCGGGAGAAGCGATGCGCGAGGGCTTCACGGGGCACTTCTTCGGGCTCCCACTGGCCTTCGAGCCCGTAGCAGGAGCAATGTCCCCCGTGCACCTCGTAGAGGAGCCCGTCCGCAGCCTGATAGATAACGGCAGCCGAGCCGCTGTAGTCCTCGTAGGTGTATTCGGCGGCGATGATCACGGCCCCTTCAAGGGCCTCGGACGGGGCGTCGAAGTCCCGGATGATCGCGGCTATGTCTTCCCCGGCCCAGTCCCCGAAGAGTGGGAGAGCGGAGGCGGTCTCTTGATGTTGCATTGGTTTCTCCAAAGAAAAAGCCCCGCTTAGGGGGCCTTGAGGGGGATGTATCGTGCGGCAGGGCGGGCACCTTTGACCCACGGCGGCTGGACTTTCCGCCACCACTCGCCCCACCTGAAAACTTCGCGCGAGCGTTCCCGCGTCATGCGGTCCCGGCGATCTCGTCAGCGATGATCATGTCCGCGCGGGTGCCGACAAGTCCGGGCGCGAGGCCGCGCAGGGTTACCGGGTGGAACCGGCCGGCCGACCATTCGGCTTCCCCATCGGTGGCAATGACGCATTCGAGGCCGAGGCTGTCGAAGACGTGACCGACGACCGTCTTGCAGTCCTCGAAAGAGTAGTGGGACCGGACGCCGCCGCGCTGGAGATCGTTCATCGACTGCATGAAGACGCCGAGGGCGTTCAGAGCGTCCGTGGTCAGTTCGACCGCCGCCACGTCACCGGGGATCAACGAGAGGGTTTCGGTCGCCGGATGGTACTTGAAGGGGACCGCGCCCCACTCGGCATCCACGAGCTTGCCGGAGATCGCGAGGATGGCACCAAAGCCCTGCGGCGGGTGGACGAAGCATTCGAGGTCTTTCAGCATGTGATTTCCCTTTCGTTGGACAAAGAAAAAGCCCCCGGTGGTGGCCGAGGGCTTGGAGGAAGAACAGTTTTGGTGGTGGGCTAGTGGGGGCTAAACGGACCCCATGGCCAAATCCCCACTGCATTGAGCAGGAGGATCACGGCGGAGAGGACGAATAGCCAACTAATAGGCTCTTTGAGGAAGTCTCGGGGCATTTGGGGCCTTTGCTATGGGGTCGAGTGGGACCCCTTAGCAGCGGCTAGGCCGAGGCGACAAGCTCCAGATGCGGGGGCTTGGGCTTTGCCTCCAGAACATGCACGATCTCCTCAAGCGAGGTCGGCTTGATCTGCATGTAGCGCATGGTCGTGACGATGGCCGTGTGCCCCATCCATTCCATGACGCGCTTCACGTCCACGCCGCCGAGGACGAGACGGGTGCAGCAAGTGTGGCGCAGCGTGTGCGGGGTCACGTCGGGCATGCGCTCTTCAAGCTCGATCTGTTGCTGCATGAGGTCGGTCATTTTGTTCTCAATCCGTTCTGGTTAGGCATATAGTCACATCGGCCTTTGGTTGGGAAGGTGCGATAGGATTTTATTCACACGATCAGGCCGGCTGTGGATAAGCGCTGCGGCGGGGATGGATTGGGCTACGGGTCACGGCGGGGCTCCTAGTTGGACACAGGATGGTCACCAATCGGGCACTCGTGTCCAAAACCGCGTTTGGTCACAAAATTTTGTTCCGATAAGGGGACTATTTTGGAAAAAGAAAAAGGGCCCGCAACGGGGCCCAATTCAGCTTGGTTTCTCAGGGGTTGAGGGCGATTGCGCCGGGATGGTTTCGGTACCGGGACTACTCTCTGCGGATTTTAAGTCTCTTGCGTCTACCAGTTTCGCCACGCCCGCTTGCAGGAGTGGGTAACTGACGCAGTCAGTGGGATCAAGAGGCCGGTCACGGCAAGCCTGTTTTCAAACACAAAAAAGGGTGCGGCCCCTGACGCTGGCCGCACCCTCTTCTTCAGCGACGTTTCAGGAGAACGTCAGGCCGAAAGCTTGCCGGCGATCTTGGCGACGTGGGCGCCCTGGTAGCGCGCGGCTTCGAGTTCGATTTCGGAAGGCTGGCGCGAGCCGTCGCCGCCGGTGATCGTGGAGGCGCCGTAGGGCGAGCCGCCCTTGACCTCTTCGAGGCCCATCTGGCCCTGGAAGGCATAGGGCAGGCCGACGACGACGAGACCGTGGTGCATCAGCGTCGGGATGAAGCCGAGGATGGTCGATTCCTGGCCGCCGTGCTGGGTGGCCGACGAGGTGAAGACCGAGCCGACCTTGCCGACCAGCTTGCCCTGCGCCCAGAGGCCGCCGGTCTGGTCCCAGAAGTTGCGCATCTGCGAGGCGACGGTGCCGTAGCGCGTGCCGGCGCCGACGATGATGGCGTCATAGCCCGCAAGCTCGTCGACCGTAGCGATCTCGGCCTTCTGGTCCATCTTGTAGTGAGAAGCCTTGGCGACGTCTTCCGGCACCAGTTCCGGCACCCGCTTCACGGTCACTTCGGCACCGGCCGACTTTGCGCCTTCCGCCATGGCATAGGCCATCGTCTCGATATGGCCGTAGGCCGAGTAGTAAAGAACCAGAACTTTCGCCATCGTCGTCTCCTGTTGCAAAGGGGCTTTCCGCTTGATTGCGGCGTCGCCTTGGATGTAGCACTTTGCGGTGGCGCCGACACAGGAGCCGCCCGGTCGACAGACTGTTCACCTGCCATTGACAATGCCGCCGCTTCCGGTCGGCATTTCTGTCCGAAATTCAGAGAGCGCCCATGAGTTCCAGCCCTATCGCCACCGCCGCCATGCTCGCCATCGGCGACGAGCTTCTCTCCGGGCGCACCAAGGACAAGAATATCGGCCAGCTCGCCGACGTGCTGTTCCTGGCCGGCATCGATCTCAAGGAGGTGCGGATCGTCGGCGACGACGAGGACGCCATCGTCGAGGCGCTGAATGCGCTGCGGGCGCGCTATACCTATGTCTTCACCTCCGGCGGCATCGGCCCGACGCATGACGACATCACCGCGGACGCCATTTCCAAGGCCTTCGGCGTGCCGTGCCTGCACGATGCGCTTGCCATGCAACTGCTCGGCGCCATGTATGAAAAGCGCGGCGTCGAGTTCAACGAGGCCCGCCAGCGCATGGCCCGCATGCCCGAGGGCGCCGTCCACATCGAGAACGTCGTCTCGACGGCACCGGGCTTCAACATCGGCAATGTCTATGTCATGGCCGGCGTGCCGCAGGTCTTCACCGCCATGCTGAGCACAATCGTGCCGAAACTTCAGGGCGGCCAGCCGATGCTCTCGCGTTCCGTCCCCTCGCCCTTCGGCGAAGGCGATATCGGCAGCGCGCTCGCCGAAATCCAGAAGAACCATCTCGAGACCAGCATCGGCTCCTATCCGCGCTTTTCGGAAAACCGCTTCTCGACGGAAATCGTCATCCGCAGCCGCACGGATGCTCCGGCGGAAGCGGCCGAACGTGATATACTGGCGATGATCGCCGAAATCGCCGCCGCCAAGGCGGTCTCTTGATCCGGATCAAGGTGTTGGCGGCATGGCGGGCGCAGGCTTCGTAAAGCGAAAACAGGAGGCCGAAATGACCTACAAGACCATCGTGGCGGTGCTGAGCGCCGCCGAGGACGCCGGCAAGGTGACGGACCACGCGCTGGCGCTGGCGCGCCGGACGGGTGGGCATGTCATCGGCATCCATGCGGAGATCCCGGTCGTTGTCACGCTGATCGCACCCATGGAATATCCCGATCCCAATGCCGTCATGGACCTGCAGGAGCGCGCCCAGCGCCAGTCCCGCGAAGTCGAGCAGGCATTCCGCTCGCGCTGCGAGCGCGACGACATCTCCTATGAATGGCGTCTCTTCACCGGCACCGCCGGCTATGCCTCGGCGGGCGTCATCGACAGCGCCCGCGGCGCCGACATCGTGATTGCCGGACAGTTCGACCCCGACGTCGACGGCCCGTCGCGCGAAGACATCGAGGACATGCTCTACGAAAGCGGTCGCCCCGTCTATCTCATCTCCAACGCGCCGTCCGGCCCCGCGCCCATCGAACGCGTGCTGCTCGCCTGGAACGGCTCGCGGGAATCGGCACGCGCCGCCTTCGACGCCCTGCCCTTCCTCACGTCTGCCCGGGAAGTCGAGATCTTCACCGTCGATCCGCCCGAGAACATCATGCAGTCGCGCGATTTCTGCGGGGCGGAACTAGCCGCCACCCTTGCGCGCCACGGCATCAAGACCACGGTCACCTCCGGAGCCTCTGACGGCCATTCGGTGGCCGATGCATTGAACCGCCGCGCGACGGAAATCGATGCCGGGCTCATCGTCATGGGCGCCTACAGCCATTCCCGGCTGCGCCAGCGCCTCTTCGGCGGCGTCACCAGCGCCATGATGCGCAATGCCCGCGTGCCGACGCTGATGTCGAGATAGGCCGAAACGGCTGTGGATCGCCCGGTTTTCGCGACCGGGCGACGATTTCCTTGGCGGGCAAACTGCATTAGAGAGGTGGAATCTTCTTTTTCCGCCTATCAGGAGCCCCTGTCATGTCGCTGCCCGACAAAGCCTTTCCCGTATCCTGGGACCAGTTCCACCGCGATGCGCGCGCGCTCGCCTGGCGGCTGGCCGATGGCGGGCGTGAATGGCGGGCGATCGTCTGCATCACCCGCGGCGGCCTGGTGCCCGCCGCCATCGTCTCGCGAGAGCTCAACATCCGCGTCATCGAGACGGTCTGCGTCGCCTCCTATCACGACTATGTTTCGCAGGGCGAAATGCATGTGCTGAAGGGCATCTCCCCGGAACTGAGCCAGGAGGGCGGCGAAGGCATCCTCATCGTCGACGACCTGACCGACACCGGCAAGACCGCCGCCGAAGTGCGCGCCATGCTGCCGAAGGCGCATTTCGCCGCCGTCTACGCCAAGCCGAAGGGCCGACCGCTGGTCGATACCTTCGTCACCGAGGTCAGCCAGGACACCTGGATCTATTTCCCCTGGGACATGGGCTTCACCTATCAGGAGCCGATCGCCAAGGGCACGAACGGCTGACACGCCGACACTCTTTCAAACGATGATCTCACGGCAAGCCGGCGGGCCGTCCCGCCGGCTTAATCTTTCCGCAATTCCCGCTCACGATGATGCCTGTTTTTACCGCCCGGCTCGATCGCGGAAGGCACAGGCAACCATGTGGCAGGCAAGGCGGGCATTCGCGGCAACTTTCATCGCCGCCGCGCTCCTTACCGGCCCCGCCGAAGGGCAGACGGATATCCGCACCAGCGCCGTTACTGACTACGTCAACGCCAATGTCCTGCCCTGGCTGCAGGAGCCGGCGATCGTCAACGCGATCCTGGCGCAAAACGCCGCCCATGCGGGACTTGGCCAGGCAGAGATCGATGAACTGGATGCGAGCTGGCGGAGCGAGCTTTCCGCCGCGAAACGACCGATGATCGATGCCCAGCTCTCCAACCCCCTGTCGCTCTATCTCAAGGGCCGCCAGCGCGCCGCCGAGGGCTGGTCACCGAAATCTTCGTCATGGACAATCGCGGCCTCAACGTCGGCCAGAGCGACGTCACCTCCGATTACTGGCAGGGCGACGAAGCGAAATGGCAGATCGCTTTCGGCGCGGGCACGCTCCATGTCGAGGAGGCGGCGCGGGACGAGTCCACCCAGCTCATGCAGTCGCAGGCCAGCCTCCCCATCCGCGACCCGCAAACCGGCGCGGTGATCGGCGCCATTACCGTCGGCCTCAATCTCGACGCGCTCTAGGCGAACCGCTCAATCGGCCCGCGTGTTCTGATCCTGACCTTACGGAAGGGAATCACTTTATCCACGGATCACAGCTTGATCTGAATGGCTATTCCTCGAAGTCGCGAGAGCAAAAAAAGCCGTCTTTTCACCCGTGATTTTTTTTGCTTTTCCACAGTCGCATCGCACGCCGCCTCACCTTTCGGCACGAACCCGCTGATTTTTCAGGCCTTGGGGGATGTCCCCATTTTCCACAGATGGCAGCCACAAGATATAGAGTTCAAACTTCGTTCACAAACCAGCCCTTGACGGGAATCGGCCTGATGGGGTTAATGAAAACCAAGTTGCGGCGGCGACTGGACCGTATTGTTACGAGGTCGGTCCTCCTCTCGAAATCGCGTTTCCATGCGCATGTGGCTGGCGGATGATCCGTCTGCCGCAAGGGTGCTTTCTGCGCCCGGTTTCCAGTGCGCCTGCGTGACCTTTAGGTCTGGAAAAAAGAAGCTGTTGATACTATATTTAGTGTTTGCAGCCATACTCATCGCAAGATACAGGAACTCGAGATCAATCGGGTTTCCCGCACGGACTGGATGATTTGGGCTGGCTGCAATTGCATTGCGGCCGGACGGGGATAATTGCGCCCTGTTTTCAAGGCAGGATGCGGCAGCGAAGGACAACGGACAATGCGCATAGAACGTCGTTTCACCAAACCCGGCCAGTCGGCCTATGCGGAGATCGAATTCCGCAAGGCCGTCAGCGAGATCAAAAACCCGGACGGCTCCATCGTGTTCCGCCTGGCCGACATCGACGTGCCGGCGCAGTTCTCCCAGGTCGCCGCCGACATCCTCGCCCAGAAGTATTTCCGCAAGGCCGGCGTACCCGCGCGCCTGAAGAAGGTCGAGGAGAACGACGTTCCCTCCTTCCTGTGGCGCTCCGTACCCGACACCGACGCCCTGAAGGCGCTGCCGGAAAATGAGCGGTATGGCTCGGAAACCGACGCCCGCCAGGTTTTTGACCGCCTCGCCGGCACCTGGACCTACTGGGGCTGGAAGGGCAAGTATTTCGCTTCCGAGGAAGACGCTGCCGCCTTCAAGGACGAGCTTGCCTACATGCTCGCCACGCAGCGCGTCGCCCCGAACTCGCCGCAGTGGTTCAACACCGGCCTGCACTGGGCCTACGGCATCGACGGCCCCGGCCAGGGCCATTTCTATGTCGACCCCTTCACCGGCAAGCTCACCAAGTCCAAGTCCGCCTACGAGCATCCCCAGCCGCACGCCTGCTTCATCCAGTCCGTCGAGGACGATCTTGTCAACGAGAACGGCATCATGGACCTTTGGGTGCGTGAAGCGCGCCTGTTCAAGTACGGCTCCGGCACCGGCTCCAACTTCTCGCATCTGCGCGGCGAAGGCGAAAAGCTTTCGGGCGGCGGCCGCTCCTCCGGCCTCATGAGCTTCCTGAAGATCGGCGACCGCGCCGCCGGCGCCATCAAGTCGGGCGGCACGACGCGCCGCGCCGCCAAGATGGTCGTGGTCGACATCGACCATCCCGATATCGAGGACTACATCAACTGGAAGGTCAAGGAAGAGCAGAAGGTGGCAGCGCTCGTCACCGGCTCGAAGATCGTGGCCGGCCACCTCAAGGCCATCATGAAAGCCTGCGTCAATTGCTCGGCCGAAGGCGACCGCTGCTACGACCCGGCGGAGAACCCGGCCCTCAAGCGCGAGATCCGCGCCGCCAAGAAGAGCCAGGTTCCGGAAAACTACATCAAGCGCGTTATTCAGTTCGCCAAGCAGGGCTACAAGGATATCGAGTTCAAGACCTACGACACGGACTGGGATTCGGAAGCCTATCTCACCGTTTCCGGCCAGAACTCCAACAACTCCGTCTCGCTGAAGGACGATTTCCTGCGCGCCGTCGAGAATGACGGCGACTGGAACCTGACCGCCCGCAAGGACGGCAAGGTCATGAAGACGCTGAAGGCCCGCGACCTCTGGGAACAGATCTCCTACGCCGCCTGGGCGTCGGCCGATCCGGGCCTGCACTTCAACACGACGATGAACGACTGGCACACCTCGCCGGCTGCAGGCCCGATCCGCGCCTCGAACCCGTGCTCGGAATACATGTTCCTCGACGACACGGCCTGCAACCTCGCCTCGCTGAACCTGCTTCAGTTCAAGGATGCAGCCACCAAGAACATCAACATCGCCGACTACGAACACGCCGTCCGCCTCTGGACCATCGTGCTCGAAGTCTCGGTCATGATGGCGCAGTTCCCGTCGCGCCAGATCGCGGAACGCTCCTACGAATACCGCACGCTCGGCCTCGGCTACGCCAATATCGGCGGCCTTTTGATGTCCTCGGGCATTCCCTACGATTCGACGGAAGGCCGCGCCATTGCCGGCGCGCTGACCGCGATCATGACGGGCGTTTCCTATGCGACATCCGCCGAAATGGCGAGCGAGCTCGGCCCCTTCCCGAACTTCGCGCCGAACCGCGACAACATGCTGCGCGTCATGCGCAACCACCGCCGCGCGGCCTATGGCCAAACGGCCGGCTACGAGCAGCTTTCGGTCAACCCGGTCGCGCTCGTTCATGACGAGTGCCCGGACCAGACCCTCATCGTTCATGCCAAGGCTGCCTGGGACAAGGCCGTCGAACTCGGCGAGAAGCACGGCTACCGCAACGCCCAGACGACCGTCATCGCGCCGACCGGCACGATCGGCCTCGTCATGGACTGCGACACGACCGGCATCGAGCCCGACTTCGCGCTGGTGAAGTTCAAGAAGCTCGCCGGCGGCGGCTACTTCAAGATCATCAACCGCGCCGTTCCCGAAGCCCTGCGCACGCTCGGCTATTCGGAAAGCCAGATCGCCGAGATCGAGGCCTATGCGGTCGGCCATGGCAACTTCAACCAGGCGCCGGCCGTCAACCCCGGCTCGCTGAAGGCCAAGGGCTTCCCGGACGACAAGATCGAAGCCGTCAATGCCGGCCTGAAATCCGCCTTCGACATCAAGTTTGCCTTCAACCAGTGGACGCTGGGCGCCGACTTCCTGAAGGAGACCCTGAAAGTCTCCGACGAGCAGCTTTCCGACATGTCCTTCAACCTCCTGGAGCATATCGGCTTCACGAAGAAGGAGATCGAGGCGGCGAACATCCATGTCTGCGGTGCGATGACGCTGGAAGGCGCGCCCTTCCTCAAGTCCGAGCACCTGCCGGTCTTCGACTGCGCCAATCCGTGCGGCAAGATCGGCAAGCGCTACCTGTCGGTCGAAAGCCACATCCGCATGATGGCGGCCGCCCAGCCGTTCATCTCGGGCGCCATCTCCAAGACGATCAACATGCCGAACGAGGCGACCGTCGAGGACTGCAAGAACGCCTACATGCTCTCCTGGAAGCTCGCGCTGAAGGCCAACGCCCTCTACCGCGACGGCTCGAAGCTCTCCCAGCCGCTGAACGCCTCGCTGATCGAGGACGCGGAGGACGAGGACGATGCGATCGAGGCGCTGGTCGCGGCCCCCGCTGCCGCCCAGGCCGTGCAGGTCACGGAAAAGATCGTCGAGAAGATCGTCGAGCGCTTGGTGCGCGACCGTGAGAAGCTGCCGAACCGCCGCCAGGGCTACACCCAGAAGGCCGTGATCGGCGGGCACAAGGTATATCTGCGCACCGGCGAATTCGGCGATGGCCGCCTCGGCGAGATCTTCATCGACATGCACAAGGAAGGCGCCGCCTTCCGTGCGATGATGAACAACTTCGCCATCGCCATCTCGCTCGGCCTGCAATACGGCGTGCCGCTGGAAGAATATGTGGAGGCCTTCACCTTCACGAAGTTCGAGCCGGCCGGCATGGTCATCGGCAACGACGCGATCAAGAACGCGACGTCGATCCTCGACTACGTCTTCCGCGAGCTTGCCGTCTCCTATCTCGGCCGCCATGACCTTGCGCATGTCGACACGTCGGACTTCTCCAACACGGCGCTCGGCAAGGGCATCCAGGAGGGCAAGACCAACCTGATCTCCACCGGCTGGACGCGCGGCCACAAGCCGACGCTCGTCCAGGGCGGCCAGAGCGAGCGCGCGCTCGGCGAACCGAAGGGTGCCGCCACCGCCGCGCCTGCAAAGGCCTCGTCGGCCGGCAACGTCACCGCCTTTGCCGGCAACGCTGCCCGCAAGCTGGAACCGGCGACGGCGGTCGCCACCTCCGAGATCGTCGCCTTCAAGCGCGACTACGAGGAACGCGCCGCCGAGCTTGCCGAGGAGATCGCAGAGGAAGTCGCCGACGACGCCCCCGAAGGCATCACGGCCCTCTTCTCCGACAAGGCAGCCGCCGACGCCGCCAGCGCCAAGGCCGACGCCAAGAAGCTCGAAACCGAACGCCGCATGCGCTCGATCGCCCAGGGCTACACCGGCAACATGTGCTCGGAGTGCCAGAACTTCACCATGGTGCGCAACGGCACCTGCGAGAAGTGCGACACCTGCGGCGCGACGAGCGGCTGCAGCTAAGGACCGCCGGAGAAAATGTCATGGAGAAGCCCGGGAGCAATCCCGGGCTTTTTTCTTGCAACGGATACGCCCCGCAACCCCTCTCCATCACGACCTCATTGCAGCACCGCCATCCGCGCGGTACATGCAAACCTCCCGTTACGGGAATCGACCTGCCCGAATCCCGTGATGCAGAAGGAACAGTCGATGCCGATAGCACCGCGCCGGGGACCGGTCGCCCTCGCCTACCGCGTCCTCGTCCTGCCGGGCGTCATCGCCTATCTCTTCACCGTCAGCGTGGTCGTGCTGGCCGCCGACCGGTTCTGGCTCGTCGACCTCCTCACCTTCGCCTGGCCCTATGTGGTGACGGGCGGCGTCCTCCTCACGGTCGCTGCCCTGGTGACGCGGCGCATCAAGGCGATCGTCATCGCCTTTCTCGGCCTTGCCGTGGCGATCATTCCGGCCACGGACGTATCGACTGCGCGCAGCGCGGGCGCCGGCGCCGGCGGCCTGAAGGTGCTGACCGCCAATCTCTTCGTCGAGAATGCGGAGGACCCGGCGGTCTTCATCGACCTCCTGCGGCGGGAAAAGCCCGATATCGTCGTGCTGCAGGAAACCACGGAGGCGTGGGACAAGGCCATTTCCACGTCCGGGCTCTATCCATACGAGAGCAGTGCCGACAGCCGCGAGCGCGACGACCTGAAGGTCTTCTCCAACCTTCCCATCCGCGCCGAGACGGAGCTGAAGCGCGCCTTCACCGAGGAGCATGCCTACAAGCAGCCGCTCCGGCTGGAGCTCGCGCTCAACGGCAAGCCGCTCTTCCTCTACGCCCTGCACCCGGAAACGCCGCGCCGGCTCTGGCAATGGCGCGATCGCAACGCCTATCTCTCCGCCACCGCCGATGCGGTGAAGGGCGATCTCGAAAAGGCGCCGGTCATCGTCGCCGGCGACTGGAACACGCCCACCTGGTCGCCCTTCTTCCGCAGCTTCCTCGCGCAGGCCGGCCTTGCCTCCACTGCCGGCGGCTGGCTGCAACCGGTCACACGCTTTTCCATGAAGCTCGACGCCCTCGCCTATATCGGCGCCTCGATCGACCATATCGTCGTCTCGCCGGATATTTTTCTGCGCGCGCGGAGTGTCGGTCCGGCGTTCGGGTCGAACCATCTGCCTGTCATCGCCGAACTCACCCTGCCCGAAAACTGAGCTCTCGCCCTTGGCGAAAAACACCCTATCTTAGGGATAGATCGAGGGAGAAAACGATGCCGACAGAAAAGAACAGCCCGAAGGAATCGCTCGAGAAGGAACGCGCTCGCCAGAAGGAGAAGAACTCCAAGGACGAGCAGGACGACTACCTGGAAGAAGCGCTGGAAGAGACCTTTCCCGCCAGCGATCCGATCGCGCCCGGCGACGTGAAGGACCATGCCAAGTGAAACGAGCGGTGTGAAACGGGCACGATGAGCATTCCCTTTCTCTTCACCGGGCCGGACGATGCACCCGCCACGCTGCTTCTTGCCCATGGCAGCGGCGCGCCGATGGATTCGCCGTCGATGAACGCCGCCGCTGCCGCGCTTGCCGCCGAAGGCCTGCGCGTCGCCCGGTTCGAGTTCTCCTACATGGCGGCGCGGCGCACCGAGGGCAGCCGCCGTCCGCCGCCGAAGGCCGAGACACTGAACCCGGAATTTCGCGCCGCCGTCGCCGCGCTGGAAGCGAAGGGGCCGCTCGTCATCGGCGGAAAATCGATGGGCGGGCGTGTCGCCAGCATGGTGGCGGACGCGCTCCACGCGGAAGGCCTTGTCGCCGGCCTGCTCTGCCTCGGCTATCCTTTCCACCCGCCGGAAAAGCCGGCGCAGCTGCGCACCGCGCACCTGATGACGCTGACCGTACCGGCGCTGATCTGCCAGGGCACGCGCGATCCCTTCGGCACGAGAGAAGAAGTGGCGGGTTACGGCCTGCCCGAGCGTATCCGCCTGCTCTGGCTGGAGGACGGCGACCACGACCTCAAGCCGCGCAAGAGCATTTCCGGCTTCTCCGCCGCCGATCACCTCGTCACCATGGCGAAAACGGTGAAAGCGTGGACCGAAACCCTCTGAGCCTGTTCCCCGCGGAACAGCAAGCCAATCCCTCCCATGCGACAGTCCGGTTACTGGATGGAACGAACCACCGGTAACCCGATACCCGGATGCGTCCGCGTCTGCCGCTGGGCGGAGCCCCCGATTGTGGGTCGATCGTTGCGCGGCTCCTGCCGGCAGACGGCCTCACGGACGCAATGAAGCCCGGATGCGCTCTGCGTATCCGGGCTTCATGTCTTCCTCGTGAAGATCAGTTTTCGTCCACCTGCCCGGCCCAGCTTTGCGCGCCGGTCTCGCCGTTGAGGAACGGCAGGGCGGTGCTGACGAGCGCCGGCGCGGCAAAGGTCTCGTAGTGGGTCAGGCCCGGCAGGATGGCAAGACGGTTCTTCGACATGTGCTCGCGCATCCAGCCGGCATCCTTCAGGCCGCCGCCGAGCTTCTGGTAAAACTCGACGATGTGCTCCGGGCGGATCATGTCGCTGTCGCCGAAGATCAGCATGACGGGCATGGAGAGTTTTGCCACGGCATCCGACGCATCGTATTCCACGCGCATGGCCGCACCCATCGCATCGAGCAGCTTCGGAAATGCGGAGGCGTCGGGCGCGACGGCGACATAGGACTTGTACATCGGCGTCTCCTTCATCATCTCGGCCATGGCGCTGGAGACCGCCTCCTGCTGGGGGATCATTTCAGGGAAGAAGCCGTTTCTCGCGAAAGGTGCCGAAGCGATGACGAGGCGGCGCACCTTGTCCGGCGCCTGCGCGCCCATCTGCAGCGCGACACCACCGCCGAAGGAATAGCCGAGCACATCCACCTTGTCGTAGCCGAGCTTCGTGACGAGTTCGGCCATATCAGCGCCGATGGCGGGAATTTCGATCGGGCGGTTGCCGAGCGGCGTGCGGCCATGCCCCTGGAGATCGACGCCGATCACCTGGCGGCTTTCCTGCAAGGTCTTGAGGTTCTCGCCGAACATCTCGATCTGGCCGAGGCCGCCGTGCAGCAGCAGCAGCGGCTCGCCCTTACCGCGGATCTCGTAGTAGTAGTTGATGCCGTTGACTTCGACATGGCCCGCCTTGTCCGGCTTGCCGGCCACGCCCTGCAACGGATTCTCCTTGATTTCCTCGGCCGCCGCCGCCGGCGCGAAGGCGGCAAGGGCGGCGGTCAGAAGGGTGATGATGGTCATCTTCGGCATGTCGTTCTCCTCAAGCTCCAACCGGCGACCCGCCGGCTTCATGCACCAAGGACGCCGGCGAAACACCGGCGCCGACAGGAGATAGAAATTTTTCTCGAAAAGCGTGCGAAAATGATTCAGGTCGTTGCTGGATCGAATCCGCTTTCCGGCGCAATCCGTTGAAAGAGCTGGATTATCTCAAGATCGAAGTGGAAGTGGGGAGGAAGGGAACATTAACCCGCGCATGCGAACATTAGCGCAAAACCAGATACAACCGGGCAGACGATGGCACACAGCTTCTCCTATTCGCATTACGACCTCGGCATGCAGCGCGGCGGCACGGTGATCGAGATCACGCTCTCGGCCATCGCCAATGTGCGGCTGATGAGCCATGCCAATTTCGACCTCTTCAAGAACACCCGCCAGCACAAGTTCCTCGGCGGCGTGGCCAAGCAATCGCCCATCCGGCTGAAAATCCCGGAGAGCGGCCACTGGCATGTGGTGGTCGATATGGAGGGGCATCCGGGCAAGGCGGAGTCGTCCATCAAGGTCGTGCCCCAGGCGCCGCAAAAGCCGGCGCCGCGTTTCAGCGCCGCTTAAAATATCATCACGCTGAAGCGATGCCGTTTCGGCTGGAAAGACTAGCCCCGTTCCTTGCGCAGCTTCGCCCACCATTCGAGCCGCTTGCGCAACTCGCGTTCGAAACCGCGTTCCGGCGGGTCGTAGAAGGTTCTGCGGCCCATCTTCTCCGGAAAATAGTCCTGGCCGGAAAAGGCGTCAGGCTCGTCGTGGTCGTAGCGATACCCCTCGCCGTAGCCCTCGCCCTTCATCAGCTTGGTCGGCGCATTGAGGATGTGCTTGGGCGGCAGCAGCGAGCCGTTCTCCTTGGCCGCGCGCATGGCCGATTTGTAGGCGGTGTAGACGGCGTTGGATTTCGGCGCGGTGGCGATGTAGACGCAGGCCTGCGCCAGCGCAAGCTCCCCCTCCGGCGAGCCCAGGAAGTCGTAGGCGTCCTTGGCCGCATTGCAGACGACCAGCGCCTGGGGGTCGGCAAGGCCGATATCCTCAACCGCCATGCGCACCATGCGCCGGCAGAGGAACAACGGATCCTCCCCGGCATCCAGCATGCGGGTAAGGTAATAGAGCGCCGCGTCTGGATCGGAGCCGCGCACGGCCTTGTGCAGGGCGGAGATGAGATTGTAGTGGCCATCCTGCGACTTGTCGTAGACCGGCGCCCGGCGCTGCACGATGCGGAAGAGATCGTCCTGACCGAAGGTCTCACCTGAACGCGCCGCGCGCCAGACCTCCTCGGCAAGCGTCAGCACCGCCCGCCCGTCGCCGTCGGCCATGCGCAGCAGCGAGGCGCGTGCCTCCTCGTCGAGCGGCAGAGGCTTTTCCTCGACCGCCTCGGCGCGCTTCAGAAGTTCCTCAAGGCTCTCTTCGTCATGCGGCTTGAAGGTCAGCACGCGGGCGCGGGAGAGAAGAGCGGCATTGAGCTCGAAGGACGGGTTTTCCGTCGTGGCGCCGACGAGCACGATGGTGCCGTCCTCCATGACGGGCAGGAAGCTGTCCTGCTGGGCGCGGTTGAAGCGGTGGATCTCGTCGACGAAGAGCAGCGTCTGGCGGCCGTCCATGCGGCGCATGCGGGCGGCCTCGAAGACCTTCTTGAGATCGGCGACGCCGGAGAAGATCGCGGAAATCTGCTCGAAGGCGAGCCCGGTCTCGCCCGAGAGCAGGCGCGCGACCGTCGTCTTGCCGGTGCCGGGCGGGCCCCAGAAAATCATCGAGCCGAGCGAGCCCGCCGCAATCATGCGCGAGAGAATGCCGTCGGGGCCGGTCAGCTGCTCCTGGCCGGACACTTCGCCCAGCGTGCGGGGGCGCAGGCGATCGGCCAAGGGCCGCTTTGCCGCCATATCCTCCGGTTCACGCGGGGCGAAAAGGTCGCTCATCGGAAGAACTGGCGGATGCGCTGGCCGTCGCGCTCGATCTCGACGCGCCAGATGGACGGGTCCTCGCCGACGAGCGAGGCGAGCGTTTCGGTGGTGTCGACCGCCGTGCCGTTCAGCTCGATGACGATATCACGCGGCTTGAGGCCGATGCGGGCGGCGGGCGATCCACGATTGACTTCTGTGACCACCACGCCGGTCGTCGTCTTGCTGGTCGGCATGCGCAGTTCCTCGGCGACACGCGGCGAAAGGTTCGCGACCACCGCGCCGGAGAAGGGATTGCGCCCTTCGATCAGCCGTTCGTCGCGCGGCGTCGTTTCGGGCGCGCGGTCGAGTGAGAGGGTCAGCTCCTGTTCCTTGCCGTCGGCGATGACGGTGATGCGCGCCGTGCCGCCGATGCCGACGGTGGTGAGGCGGTAGCCGAGCGCATCGGGATGCTCGACCTGGATGCCGTTGACGGCGGTGACCACCTGGCCGGGCTTCATGCCGGCCTTTTCCGCCGGGCTGCCGGCCTGGACCTGCGAGATGAGCGCGCCACGGGCACGGTCGAGGCCGAGCGCTTCGGCGACTTCCGAGGTCACGGCGTCGAAGGTCGCGCCGACGAAGGGGCGGTCGAACGTGGCGCTACCGTTCTCGGCGCTCGCGACGAAGGTCTTCACGAGGTTGGCGGGAATGGCGAAGCCGACGCCGTTCGAGCCGCCCCCGCGCGAGAAGATGGCGGTGTTGATGCCGATCAGCTCGCCGTTCATGTTGATGAGGCCGCCGCCGGAATTGCCAGGGTTGATCGAGGCGTCCGTCTGGATGAAGAAGCCGAAATCGCCAGCACGCACCTGGTTGCGTGCAAGCGCCGAGACGATGCCGCTCGTCACCGTCTGGCCGACGCCGAACGGGTTGCCGATGGCCAGCACGAGATCGCCGACCTGCACGGCGTCGCTGTCGCCGAGCGGCAGTGCCGTGAACTCGGCATCGCCCTTGATCTTCAGCACGGCCAGATCGACGCGCTCGTCCTTCAGCACGACGGTGCTCTCGTATTCGCGACCGTCCGCCAGCGCGATCTTGATGTCGCTCGCACCCTCGATGACGTGGTTGTTCGTCACCACGATACCGTTGGTGCCGACGATCACGCCCGAGCCGAGCGAGGACTGTTTTTCGCTGCGGTTCGGCATGCGCTGGCCGAAGAATTCCTCGAAGAAGGGATCGCCGTCGAAGATCGAGCGGCGCTCCACGACGCGCTCGGCATAGACGTTGACGACGGCGTTCTCGACCTGCTTGACGAGCGGCGCGAAGGAGAGCTGCATCTCCGTGCGCGACTGGGGCACGGTGCGCTCCTTGGCCGCGGCGGGCATCGAAAGGGCAAGGGCTGCGACAACAGGGGCGGCAAGCAGGATGCGGATTTTCAGCATGGACGAGTCTCCTTCGTTTCCGCGCCACGTTCAGATAGGATTTCGCGGGAAAAAAGGCAAACCGCGCGGCGTTCCCACTCGCGAAAGGTCACACCGAAAGCACGAAAAAGTGGTCGCTGGAAATCTTTGCCCGCCGTTGAAACAACACGGCCGTCGTTTACGTAGGTATCAGGCAAGCAACCGAACAGATCGAGCCCCGCCATGTCATTTTACCGCCCGCCCCGTATCGCCGCCTCGGAAATCACGCCCGAACATTGTTTTTTCAATCGCCGTTCGTTTCTGGCCGCTGCCGCCGGTGGCGCGCTCGCGGCGGCGGGAACACCGGCTCTTGCCGAAGCGCTGAAGGCGTCGAAAAGCCAGTATACGGTCGACGAGGCGCTGACGCCGGAAAAGGACGTGACCAGCTATAACAACTTCTATGAGTTCGGCATGGGCAAGGGCGACCCGCTGGCCAATTCGGAAAAATTCAAGCCGACGCCCTGGACGGTGAAGGTGGACGGCCTCGTCGGCAAGCCGAAGGAGTTCGGGCTCGAGGAGCTTCTCGCCATGCCGCTCGAGGAGCGGACCTATCGCATGCGCTGCGTCGAGGCGTGGTCGATGGTAATCCCCTGGAGCGGCTTTCCCCTCGCCGCCCTTCTCGACAAGGTGGAGCCGCTGGGCGACGCGAAATATGTCGCCTTCGAGACGGTCGTCCGGCCGGAGGAAATGCCGGGACAGTCGGGCTATTTCCAGCCGCTGCCCTGGCCCTATGTCGAGGGCCTGCGGCTGGACGAAGCCCGTCATCCGCTGGCGATCCTTGCCGTCGGCGTCTACGGCAAGACGCTGCCGAACCAGAACGGCGCGCCGCTGCGTCTCGTCGTGCCGTGGAAATATGGCTTCAAGGGCATCAAGTCGATCGTGAGGATCACGCTCACCGACAAGCAACCACCCGCCACCTGGAACCTTTCGGCACCCAGCGAATACGGCTTCTACGCCAACGTCAATCCAGAGGTGGATCACCCGCGCTGGAGCCAGGCGAGCGAGAACCGCATCGGCGAAGGCGGCTTCTTCGGCGCGAACCGCCGCCCGACCCTGCCCTTCAACGGCTATGGCGAAGAGGTGGCCGGCCTCTATGCCGGCATGGATCTCAGGGCGAACTACTGATGGTCGGCCTGCCCGCCCTGCCCCGCAAATACCATGCGGCATCGATCTGGCTGCTTTATGCCGCCGGTCTCCTGCCAGCCGCCTACGGGTTCTGGCTGGGCGCGACCGGAAGGCTTCCCGGCAATCCGGTGAAGGAATTCGAACACCTGCTCGGCCTGTGGGCGCTACGCTTCCTCATCGCGACGTTGGCGATCACGCCGATCCGCGACCTCTTCGGCATCAACTGGATCCGCTACCGCCGCGCCCTCGGGCTCCTCGCTTTCTGGTACGTGCTGATGCATTTTTCGACCTACATGGTGCTCGACCAGTACCTCAACCTTTCCGCCATCATCGTCGATATCGCGAAAAGGCCTTTCATCACGATCGGCATGGGCGCTTTGGTGATGCTGATCCCGCTCGCCCTCACCTCAAACAACTGGTCGATCCGCAGGCTCGGGCCGCGCTGGGTGAAGCTGCACAAGCTGGTCTACGTCATCGCCGCCGCCGGTGCGCTGCATTTCGCCATGTCGGTGAAGGTCGTCGGGCTGGAGCCCTGGACCTATATCGCGCTCGTGGCGCTGCTTCTCGGCTATCGCCTGATCCGGCCGATGATCCGCGGGAAGAAACGCGCACGGCCGGAGGGGACACGTCTTCAGGGCGAAGCCCGCTCCGTGTAGCCGCTAGACCACGAACAGCTTCGGGCCCGCTTGCAGCGGCACATCGGCGGGATTGCTGACGACGCGGTTGCGACCGCTGCTCTTGGCGAGATAGAGCAGGCGATCGGCGCGACTGATCGCATCATGGATCGTATGGTCGCTGGCGGACGTGATTGCCACACCGAAGCTCGCCGTTATCGAGCGATCGATGCCGATATGCCCGAGGTCCCGTTCCGACAAGGCGATGCGTACGGTGTTTGCCAACGTGTGGGCATCCTGCAGGCGGCAGTTCGGCAGATGGGCGATGAATTCCTCACCGCCGAACCGGGCGACGGCCAGTCCCGGCCAGGCAAGCGTGTTCAGCAGGGTCGCGACCTCTCGGATCGCCTCGTCGCCAGCGGCATGGCCATAGTGATCGTTGATCGACTTGAACTAGTCGATATCCGCGACGACGATCGCGGCCTCCGTCTTCGCGACACCTCTCCCCGCGCCGACAAGCTGCTCGAAACCGCGACGGTTCAGAAGACCGGTGAGCGGATCCTCCTCCGCTGCCTTCCTGTGCCGCTCGACGATCCGCAGCGCGACGGAGGCGAGCGCCGTCAAGGCCATGACCAGCGCACCGATCGTCGCCGTAACCTGCATGACATAGGCGTAGGACGAGCCGATGAACTCCCCCATGGCGAGCGTACCGGCCATGACGAAGAAAACGATCGTCCGCACGGTCGTTTCCAGAATGACGAACATCACCGCGCCGAAAAGCGCCCGGTCGATCCAGCTGTTCGAGCGCCGCCAGGAAGAGAGCAATGCAAGCACCAGGAGGGTGCTGCAGGCGATGTCGTTGATAAAAAGCTCGAAGCGCAGGCTCTGGCCGACAAGCACCGCTAGACTGGCGCCCGCATAGGCGGTCGCGACGACGGCAAGACGGACGTTCACCAGCCGCGGCGCGGCGAAATGGGTGACGAGCGCGTGGCTGTAAAAGAAAAAGGCGCAGAGGAACGCGGCATCCGCCGCCAACGCCACTGCGGGAACAGGCACCACGACTCCGAGAAGCGGCACGAGAAAGCCGAACGCGGCGCTAAGATAGCCCGTTCCCCAGAACAATGCGGCGCGGTTGCCGAAACGCCCGACGACGAGAAACGCCACGCCGAACAGGGTGAGCACCACCGGCAGCAGAAATGCGAAATTCTCGCCCATCATTCAAACTCGATTAAACCCCGCCGGAACTTTAGAGCGGAGGGTTGAAAACAATGCCTAGGGACATGGTTTCCAAAATCTTGCTTTAAGACCTACGCAAACAAAAAAGCCGGACGCGTGAGCGTCCGGCTTCATGGCGTTCGGATGAACGCTTGTCGGATCAGGCGGCTTCAGCTTCCGCTTCGGCAGCAACGCGAGCCTTGTCGGCGGCGCCCTTGGCGTCGACATCGCGTTCGACGAACTCGATGACGGCGAGCGGGGCGTTGTCGCCGTGACGGTAGCCGGCCTTCATGATGCGCAGGTAGCCGCCGTTACGGTTGGCATAGCGGGTTGCGATCGCATCGAAGAGCTTCGAAACGACGGCAACGTCGCGGATCTGCGAGATCGCCTGACGGCGAGCGTGCAGGTCGCCGCGCTTGCCGAGGGTGACGAGCTTCTCGACGATCGGACGGATTTCCTTCGCCTTCGGAAGGGTCGTTACGATCTGCTCATGCAGGATGAGCGAAGCAGCCATGTTGGCGAACATCGCCTTGCGGTGGCTGGCGGTACGGTTGAGTTTGCGACCCGAATTCTGGTGGCGCATCTCGGTTCTCCTTCACATGCAGGCAGTTGCCTGCCGTTTGATGGTGTTAATATTGGTCTTCGTAGCGCTTGGCGAGATCTTCGATGTTCTCGGGCGGCCATGCCGGCACTTCCATGCCGAGGTGCAGGCCCATGGAAGCGAGAACTTCCTTGATCTCGTTGAGCGACTTGCGACCAAAATTCGGAGTGCGAAGCATTTCGGCTTCGGTCTTCTGAATGAGATCGCCGATATAGACGATGTTGTCGTTCTTCAGGCAGTTCGCCGAACGGACCGAAAGCTCCAGTTCGTCGACCTTCTTGAGAAGCGCCGGGTTGAAGGCGAGCTCGGTGACCGACTCTTCTTCGGCTTCCTTCTGCGGTTCGTCGAAGTTGACGAAGACCGAGAGCTGGTCCTGAAGAATGCGGGCCGCGAACGCGATCGCGTCTTCGCCGGTGACGGAACCGTCGGTTTCGATGGTCATCGTCAGCTTGTCGTAGTCGAGAACCTGGCCTTCACGGGTGTTTTCCACCTTGTAGGACACTTTCTTGACCGGCGAATAAAGGCTGTCGACCGGGATGAGGCCGATCGGCGCGTCTTCGGAGCGGTTGCGGTCGGCCGGGACGTAGCCCTTGCCGTTGTTGACCGTGAACTCCATGCGGATCTCCGCGCCCTCGTCGAGGGTGCAGATGACATGCTCGGGGTTCAGGATCTCGATGTCGCCGACCGTCTGGATGTCACCAGCCGTTACGACGCCCGGGCCCTGCTTGCGCACGACCATCCGCTTGGAATCGTCGCCATCCATCTTGATGGCGATTTCCTTGATGTTGAGCACGATGTCCGTCACATCTTCCCGGACGCCCGGGATGGAGGAGAACTCGTGCAGGACGCCGTCGATCTGCACGGCGGTCACAGCCGCACCGCGCAGCGACGACAGGAGAACGCGACGCAGCGCGTTGCCGAGCGTCAGGCCGAAGCCACGCTCCAGCGGCTCGGCAACAAGGCTTGCCTTGGTGCGGCCGGAGGAGGTGAATTCCACCTTGTTCGGCTTGATCAGTTCCTGCCAGTTTTTCTGGATCATATGTTTTGCCTTCCGTTCGCCGCCACCATCCAATCGTGACGACCGAGCCCTGAAGTTCCACGCAAGCCGTCAGCCGGCTTGCGCAGCAGTTCGAATGCGATGCTCAGACGCGGCGCTTCTTGCGCGGGCGGCAACCGTTGTGCGGGATCGGGGTCACGTCGCGGATCGACGTGATCATGAAGCCGGCAGCCTGGAGGGCGCGCAGAGCCGATTCACGGCCGGAACCCGGACCGCAGACTTCGACTTCCAGCGACTTCATGCCGTGTTCCTGGGCCTTCTTGGCGCAGTCTTCGGCAGCGATCTGGGCAGCGAACGGGGTCGACTTGCGCGAACCCTTGAAGCCCTTCGCACCGGCGGACGACCAGGCAATCGCGTTGCCCTGTGCGTCGGTGATGGTGATCATCGTGTTGTTGAACGAAGAATTGACGTGAGCAACACCCGAGGTGATGTTCTTGCGTTCGCGACGGCGGACGCGTGCGGCTTCCTTGGCCATGGGTAGTCCTTTCGTTGATCTCGACACCGCCGTAATACCAGCGGCTCCACCGGGCCGGAGCAAGCTCCCGCCCTGAATAGCAATATGCACGCATGCCCACAGGCGATGCGTGCGGCGATATCGTCACTGCCGTAGTGCCAGCAGCTCCACCGACCGGGGCAAAAGCGCGATGCTCAAGCCCCGCTCGAAACTCAAAAGAGGCCGGCGCGAAGCGCCAGCCTCCCCTTCCCCGTTTCCGGGAAATTACTTCTTCTTGCCTGCGATGGCCTTCGCCGGGCCCTTGCGGGTGCGGGCGTTGGTGTGCGTGCGCTGACCGCGGACCGGAAGGCCACGACGGTGACGCAGACCACGGTAGCAGCCGAGGTCCATGAGACGCTTGATGTTCATCGAGGTCTCGCGACGCAGGTCGCCTTCGACCTGGTAGTCGCGGTCGATGGCTTCGCGGATCTGCAGGACTTCTGCGTCCGTGAGCTGATGCACGCGGCGATCGGCCGGGATACCGACCTTCTCGATGATTTCCTGTGCAAACTTCGGGCCGATCCCGTGAATATAGGTCAGCGCGATGACTACGCGCTTCGCGGTCGGGATGTTGACGCCAGCGATACGTGCCACGCCTGTTCTCCTTGCTTCCAGTTGCCATCCGGCAAGTGGTCTTCTTCATTCGGTACGGCCACGAAAGCCGCGTTGCTTATTCGATGTTCGGGACATGTCGAAACCGACCGCACCCGGACTTCGTTCTTGGAAATCCGCGCCGATCGCAATGGTATGTCGCGAGTTGGCGCTGTCTTAAGGGGAATCGGCCGAAAAAGTCAACTCCCCGGCCGGCCTTTTTAACCTGATATCAGGCGTTCTCGAGGATTCCGGCGATCTGCGCGGTCACCTTGTCGACATCGGCCATGCCGTCGACCGTCTGAAGCTTGCCGGTCGAAGCGTAGTAGTTCGACAGCGGCGCGGTCTTCTCGCGATATTCCGTCAGGCGGCGCTTGAAGGCTTCCGGATTGTCGTCGGAGCGAACCGTGCCGCCGGCGGCGACCGTTTCAGCCACGCGATTCTCCATGCGCTTGACCAGCGCATCCTCATCGACCTTGAGCTCGACGACGGCATCGAGCTGGAGGCCCTTGCCGGCGAGGATCCCGTCGAGGGCTTCCGCCTGAGGAACCGTGCGCGGGTAACCGTCGAGGATGAAGCCCCGGGCACAGTCCGCCTGCTCGATTCGGTCGGAAACGATCTCGTTGACGATCGCGTCGGAGACGAGCTGGCCGGCATCCATGACGGCCTTCGCCCGCTTGCCGACATCCGTGCCCGCGGCGACGGCCGCGCGCAGCATGTCACCCGTGGAGAGCTGCGGAATACCGTGCTTCTCCGTCAGGAGCTTGGCTTGAGTCCCCTTGCCAGCACCCGGCGGTCCCAGAAAAATCAGTCTCATCGTCCCCTCTTTCCTCCACGCAGCTTCGACTTCTTGATCAGCCCCTCATACTGCTGAGCAATCAGGTGACCCTGTATCTGTGCTACAGTATCCAAGGTCACGCTGACAACAATCAAAAGCGACGTACCACCAAGGTAGAACGGCACCCCGGTCTGCGCGATGAGGATTTCGGGAAGAATACAGACGAACATCAGATAGACCGCGCCGATGACCGTGATGCGGGTCAGCACGTAGTCGATATATTCCGCGGTGCGTTCGCCCGGACGAATGCCCGGAATGAAGCCGCCGTGCTTCTTCAGGTTGTCGGCCGTGTCCTTCGGATTGAAGACGATGGCCGTGTAGAAGAAGGCGAAGAACGCGATCATGCCGGCATAGAGCAGCATGTAGAGCGGCTGGCCATGGCCGAGGGCCGCGATGGCGGCGGTCGCCCAGGAGGGCAGCTCGGCCGTGTTCGAGAAGCCTGCGAGGGTTGCCGGCAGCAGCAGAAGCGACGACGCGAAGATCGCCGGGATGACGCCCGCAGTGTTGAGCTTCAGCGGCAGGTGCGACGTGTCGCCCTGGAACATGCGGTTGCCGACCTGGCGCTTCGGATACTGGATCAGCAGGCGGCGCTGCGCGCGCTCGACGAAGACGATGAGCGCGATGACGCCGACGGCCATCACGACGACGGCGATGATCACGCCGATCGAAAGCGCGCCGGTGCGGCCGAGTTCGAGAGTGCCGGCGAGCGCGGACGGCAGCGCGGCGACGATGCCGGCGAAGATGATCAGCGAGATGCCGTTGCCGATGCCGCGCGAGGTGATCTGCTCACCGAGCCACATCAGGAACATGGTGCCGCCGAGCAGCGAAATCACGGTGGAAATGCGGAAGAACCAGCCCGGATCGTTGACCAGCCCTGCCCCGCTCTCGAGGCCGACCGCAATGCCGTAGGCCTGCAGCGCGCCGAGCAGCACCGTGCCGTAGCGGGTGTACTGGTTGATGATCTTGCGGCCCTGCTCGCCTTCCTTCTTCAGCTGTTCCAGCGAAGGAACGACCGAGGTCATGAGCTGCACAATGATCGATGCGGAGATGTACGGCATGATGCCGAGCGCGAAGATCGCCATGCGTTCGACGGCGCCGCCGGAGAACATGTTGAAGAGGCCGAGGATGCCGCCCGACTGGCCGCGGAAGGCCTGCGCGAAGGCGTCGGGATTGAGGCCCGGCAACGGGATGTAGGTGCCGAGGCGATAGACGAGCAGCGCGCCCAGCGTGAACCAGAGACGCTTCTTCAGATCTTCCGCTTTCGCGAAAGTCGAGAAGTTGAGATTAGAGGCGAGTTGTTCCGCTGCCGAAGCCATGCATTTCTCCGCGAAGCCGATCCGGCGGCGGGGAGCCCGGCCAGGTCCGGAATGGCTGATCCGTTTGGCATTTGCGCCCGGCCCTCCTCGGACCGATGGCAGATGCTGAAATTCGTCGTGCCCGCCTGCCGTTGCAGCAATCGGGCGGATGGAGCCTAAACCGGTTGAAACGCGGATTGTCAAGCAATCCCGGCCTCACCGCACTACATAATTCCTTAGATCGGGATCGGTCTAAGGAATTATGTAGCAGATTCAAAATTCTACAGCGGCCTTTGCTCGTCATGGGCGGCGAGTGGCGCGGTAGTCCTTCTTCCGGATAACGACGAGGAAAAGGTTCCCTGATGTCGTCGTGAGGCTCACATATGGGAGCAAAATCGCCCGGTGTGAAGCACACCGGGCGATAATTTCGTCGAATTATTCGGCGGCTTCCGCTGCTGCCGAGAGCAGCTTGACCGAACCGCCAGCCTTCTCGACCTTTTCGAGAGCAGGCTTGGAGGCGCCGGCGACTTCGAACGCCACCTTGGCCTTCAGTTCGCCGTCAGCCAGGAGGCGGACGCCGTCCTTGACGCGACGGATGACGCCGGCGGCCTTGAGGGCTGCCGCATCAACAGTCGCCTTGCCGTCGAGCTTGCCGGCATCGATTGCCTGCTGGACGCGGCCCAGCGACACGATGACGAAGTCGGACGAGAAGATGTTGTTGAAGCCGCGCTTCGGCAGGCGACGGTAGATGGGCATCTGACCGCCTTCGAAGCCGTTGATGGCAACGCCCGAACGGGCCTTCTGACCCTTGACGCCGCGACCACCGGTCTTGCCCTTGCCCGAACCGATACCGCGACCTACGCGCTTGCGGTCCTTCGAGGAGCCTTCGTTGTCCTTGATTTCATTAAGCTTCATGATCTCCACTCCCTCACTTCTCGTCGACGACGCGAACGAGGTGCTGGACGGCACGGATCATGCCGCGGACAGACGGGGTGTCTTCCAGCGTGCGAACCCGGTGCATCTTGTTGAGGCCCAGGCCGACAAGCGTAGCGCGCTGTACGGCCGGACGGCGGATGGGGCTGCCGATCTGCTCGACAGTCACCGTCTTCTTGGCGGTTTCTTTCTTAGCCATGGATCAGTGCTCCTTATTCTTCAGCGGCAACGCCAGCCGACTGACGACGAGCCTGCAGCGTGGCGTACTTCATGCCGCGCTGAGCTGCGATGTCCTTCGGGTGCATCTGGCTCTTGAGAGCGTCGAACGTCGCACGGATCATGTTGTACGGGTTCGAGGAACCGGTCGACTTGGCGACGACGTCATGAACGCCGAGCGTTTCGAAGACGGCGCGCATCGGACCGCCTGCGATGATACCGGTACCGGCCTTGGCCGAACGAAGCAGAACCTTGCCGGCGCCGTGACGGCCGTGCACGTCGTGGTGCAGCGTGCGGCCCGAGCGCAGCGGTACGAAGATGAGGTCACGCTTGGCGGCTTCGGTGGCCTTCCGGATCGCTTCCGGAACTTCACGAGCCTTGCCGTGGCCGAAGCCGACGCGGCCCTTCTGGTCGCCGACGACGACGAGAGCTGCAAAGCCGAAACGACGGCCGCCCTTGACGACCTTCGCGACGCGGTTGATCGCGACGAGCTTGTCGACAAACTCGCTGTCGCGCTCTTCGCGGTTCTGGCGGTCATCGCGACCGCGCTTTTCCTGTGCCATTGTCCTTTTCCTTTTTCTTTTCCGGGTGCAATCGGCAGATTGACGAAAGTCGCCCCCATTTCGCGAATGGAAGCGACCAGTACCCTATGAACTGGTCGGCGGGCGCTTTGCGCGCCCGGCCGGGATCAGAAGGTCAGACCACCTTCACGAGCAGCTTCGGCAAGAGCCTTGATGCGGCCGTGATAGATGAAGGCGCCACGGTCGAAAACGACCTCCTTGACGCCAGCCTTGACAGCGCGCTCTGCAATGAGCTTGCCGACGGCAGCGGCTGCTGCCGTGTCGGCGCCCGTCTTCAGCGACGAGCGCAGATCGGTGTCGAGCGTGGAGGCGGACGCAAGCGTCGTGCCGGCCACGTCGTCGATGACCTGTACGTAGATGTTCTTCGACGAGCGATGAACCGACAGGCGCGGACGGCCGTTGGCGACCGCCTTGATGGAACGGCGCACGCGGTTGGCGCGGCGCTGGAGAGCTTCTTTCCTGCTAGCCATTTCGCGTGATCCTTACTTCTTCTTGCCTTCTTTGCGGACAATCCGCTCTTCGGCATACTTGACGCCCTTGCCCTTGTAGGGCTCGGGGCCACGGTATTCGCGGATTTCCGCTGCGACCTGGCCGACCTGCTGCTTGTTGATGCCGGAAACGATGATTTCCGTCGGCTTCGGAACAGCGATGGTGATGCCTTCCGGCGTCTGGTAGACCACATCGTGGCTGAAGCCGAGTGCGAGCTGCAGGTTCTTGCCCTGGAGCGACGCGCGGTAGCCGACGCCGTTGATTTCGAGCTTGCGCTCGTAGCCGTCCTTGACGCCCTTGAAGATGTTCTCGACCATCGTGCGGGACATGCCCCACTTGGAACGAGCGTCCTTCGACGCGTTGACCGGCTGAACGACAACGGCGTTGTCTTCGAGCTTTACCGAAACTTCGTCATTGGCGACGAAGAACAGTTCGCCCTTCGGGCCCTTCGCGGTGACCTTCTGACCATCGACGGTCGCGGTGACACCAGCGGGAACCTGAACGGGCTTCTTACCGATACGAGACATTGTTTTATCCTGTCTGTTCGTTATGGAGATCCTTGCCCAGTCTTAGAAGACCGAGCAAAGAATCTCGCCACCAACGTTCTGTTCGCGTGCCTGGTGATCGGCCATCACGCCCTTCGGGGTCGAAAGGATGGTGATGCCGAGGCCGTTCGCGACCTGCGGGATGGACTTGACCGAGACATAGACCCGGCGGCCCGGCTTGGAGACGCGGTCGATCTTGCGGATCACGGACGCGCCTTCATAGTACTTGAGTTCGATGTTCAGCTCGGCCTTGCCGTTGCCGAATTCGACTTCCGAATATCCGCGGATGTAGCCTTCGGACTGAAGGACGTCCAGGACGCGTGCACGAAGCTTGGAAGCCGGCGTGGAAACGCTCGACTTGCGGCGTGCGGCGCCGTTGCGGATACGGGTGAGCATATCGCCCAGAGGATCAGTCATTGACATGTGCCCGTCTCCTTACCAGCTCGACTTGACGATGCCCGGCACCTTGCCGAGATTGCCCAGTTCACGAAGCGCAATACGCGACATCTTGAGTTTGCGATAAAATGCGCGCGGACGGCCCGTGACTTCGCAACGGTTGCGAATGCGGGTCTTGGAGCCATTGCGCGGCATTTCGGCAAGCTTCAGGGTTGCCTTGAAGCGCTCTTCGATCGGAAGAGACTGGTTCTGGATGATCGCCTTGAGGGCGGCACGCTTGGCAGCCTGGCTGGCGACCAGCTTGCGGCGGCGGTTATTCTTCTCGACTGCGCTGGTTTTAGCCATAACAGTTATCCTTCTTTACGCTTGTCGTTACGGTCAGGCGCGGAACGGGAAGCTGAACTCTTTCAGAAGAGCCCGGGCTTCGTCGTCCGTCGTTGCCGTCGTGCAAACGATGATGTCCATGCCCCACATCTGATCAACCTTGTCGTAGTTGATCTCAGGGAACACAATGTGCTCCTTGATACCCATGGCGAAGTTGCCACGGCCATCGAAGGACTTCGGGTTCAGACCACGGAAGTCGCGTACGCGGGGCAGCGCGATGTTCACGAGGCGATCCAGAAATTCGAACATGCGGGCGCCGCGAAGGGTGACCTTTGCGCCGATCGGCATGCCTTCGCGCAGCTTGAAGCCGGCGATGGAGTTGCGTGCACGCGTGATGACCGGCTTCTGGCCGGCGATCGCTGCGAGGTCGGCGGCAGCCACGGTGGGCTTCTTGGAGTCGCCGGTCGATTCGCCAACACCCATGTTGATGACGATCTTCTCGAGGCGCGGGATCTGCATCTCGTTGGCGTAGGAGAACTGCTCCTTCAGTGCCGCGCGGATGCGCTCGACATATTCCTTCTTGAGCCGCGGCTCATACTTGGTGTCAGCCATCGATCGACACTCCCGAACGCTTTGCAACACGAACCTTCTTGTCGCCTTCGACCTTGAAACCGACGCGGGTCGGCTTGCCGTCCTTGGGGTCGGCGATCGCGATGTTCGACAGATGGATCGAAGCTTCCTTGGTGATGATGCCGGCTTCCTGGGTCTGGGTCTGGCGCTGGTGACGCTTCACCAGGTTGATACCCTTGACGACCGCACGGTCTTCCTTCGGCATGACCTGAACAACTTCACCGGTACGGCCCTTGTCCTTGCCGGTGAGTACGACGACCTTGTCGCCCTTACGAATCTTTTGCATAGCCATCGCTCCTTAGAGTACTTCCGGAGCCAGCGAGATGATCTTCATGTGGTTCTTTGCACGAAGTTCGCGCGGAACCGGTCCGAAGATACGGGTGCCGATGGGCTCTTTCTTGTTGTCGATCAGGACGGCTGCGTTGTTGTCAAAACGAATGACGCTGCCATCGGGGCGGCGGATGTCCTTGGCGGTACGAACGACGACCGCCTTCATCACGTCACCCTTCTTCACGCGGCCGCGCGGGATCGCTTCCTTGATCGAGACGACGATGATATCGCCGACCGAAGCGTACTTGCGCTTGGAGCCGCCCAGCACCTTGATGCACATGACACGACGTGCGCCGGAATTATCCGCGACGTCGAGGTTAGTCTGCATCTGAATCATGTCAGGTCGCCTTCTTGTTTTACCGGACCGGTTGGGCCTCTCTTGATTAAGGAGGGGCCCCCTGTTCCAGCTTATGGAAATTCATGTTTTCGCGCGGGATGGTGTGTTGCCAGGGTGGTTTCCCTTCGGCGAACCGACGGACCTTCCGTGCGCTCAAAGCAAAAGAACGCTCGCGATTCCGAGCGTCCTTGCGCTGCTTCATACAGACTTTCGCGCCAGACGCAAGGGCCAGGCGCGAAAAGCGGTGTTTTTAAGCGTGGGCCGATACGACGGTCCAGCGCTTGTCCTTGGAGATCGGGGCGCATTCCTCGATGGAAACGACGTCGCCGACCTTGTACTGGTTGGTTTCATCATGCGCCTTGTACTTCTTGGACCGGCGAACGGTCTTCTGAAGCAGCGGGTGAGCAAAGCGGCGCTCGACGCGAACGACAACGGTCTTGTCGTTCTTGTCGCTGACTACGGTGCCCTGCAGAATGCGTTTCGGCATATTTTTCTGGTCCTTAGGCCTTGGCTTCTGCCGCCTTCTGGCGGGCAATGGTCTTGACGCGCGCGATATCCTTGCGGACTTCGTTGATGCGCGAGGTCTTTTCGAGCTGGCCGGTCGCCTTCTGGAAGCGCAGGTTGAACTGCTCCTTCTTCAGCTTGGCAAGCTCGTCGTTGAGCTGATCGGCGCTGAGCGCCCGAACGTCTACGGCTTTCATCGCTCTCGTTCCTTACTCTGCAATGCGCTGTACGAAGCGCGTCTTGACCGAGAGCTTGGCCGAGCCGAGACGAAGCGCCTCGCGGGCGATCTCCTCGGAAACACCGTCGATCTCGAACATCATACGGCCGGGCTTGACCTTGGCCGCCCAGTATTCGACCGAACCCTTACCCTTACCCATGCGCACTTCCGTGGGCTTGGCGGTGACGGGGACGTCGGGGAACACGCGGATCCACACACGGCCGGCACGCTTCATGTAACGGGTGATCGCGCGGCGGGCCGCTTCGATCTCGCGAGCGTTCACGCGATTCGGTTCCTGAGCCTTCAAGCCGAACTCGCCGAAAGCGAGGTCGGAGCCGCCCTTGGCGACACCCTTGATGCGGCCCTTGAACTGCTTGCGGTACTTGGTACGCTTTGGCTGCAACATTTTTTTACTTCTCCGATATTGGCTGCCAAACGCGACTGTTACGCGTTTTCACGACGACGGTCGCCGCGGTCGCCGCGTTCACGGCTTGCGGGACCCTGGCTGTCACTTTCGCTTGCGCGACGCTCAGAGGCCATCGGGTCGTGCTCAAGGATTTCGCCCTTGAAGATCCAGACCTTGATGCCGCAGATGCCGAATGCGGTTTCGGCTTCAGCCGTACCGTAGTCGATGTCCGCACGCAGCGTGTGAAGCGGAACGCGACCTTCGCGGTACCATTCCGTACGGGCGATTTCCGCGCCGCCGAGACGGCCGGCGCAGGTGATCTTGATGCCTTCGGCGCCAAGACGCATGGCCGACTGAACAGCGCGCTTCATCGCACGGCGGAAGGCCACGCGGCGCTCGAGCTGCTGGGCGATCGACTGGGCGACGAGGGTCGCGTCGACTTCCGGCTTGCGCACTTCAACGATGTTGAGGTGCGTTTCGGAGTTCGTCATCTCGGAAAGCTTCTTGCGGAGCTTCTCGATATCAGCGCCCTTCTTGCCGATGATCAGACCCGGGCGAGCCGAGTGGATCGTAACGCGGCACTTCTTGTGCGGGCGCTCGATGACGACCTTGGCGATACCGGCCTGCTTCAGCTCTTCCATGACGAAAGCGCGGATCTTCAGGTCTTCGTGGAGCAGCTGGCCGTATTCGGCGTTGTCGGCGAACCAACGGCTGTCCCAGGTACGGTTGATGCCGAGGCGGAAACCGATTGGATTAATCTTCTGGCCCATTATGCGGCCTCCCCTTTGGCTTCGACTTCACGGACGACGATCGTCAGATGCGAGAAAGGCTTCTCGATCCGCGATGCGCGGCCGCGGCCACGAGCGGCAAAGCGCTTCATGACAATCGACTTGCCGACATACGCTTCCGCGACGATCAGCGAGTCCACGTCGAGGTCGTGGTTGTTTTCTGCGTTGGCGATCGCGGATTCAAGCGTCTTCTTGACGGTCTCGGCGCTACGCTTGCGCGAGAACTCAAGCTCGGCGAGAGCCCGGTCGACCTTCTTGCCGCGGATGAGCGCAGCAAGCAGGTTGAGCTTCTGGGGGCTGACGCGGATCGTGCGCGCGATGGCCTGCGCCTCGTTATCCTTCAGCCGACGTTCGGCTTTAGCCTTACCCATCGTTACTTCCTCTTCGCCTTCTTGTCCGCGCCGTGACCGTAGTAGGTCCGGGTCGGAGCGAATTCACCAAACTTGTGGCCGACCATGTCTTCGTTGACGGCCACCGGGATGTGCTTCGAGCCATTGTAGACGCCGAAGGTGAGTCCGACGAACTGCGGCAGGATCGTGGAGCGACGGCTCCAGATCTTGATTACTTCGCTGCGACCGCCTTCACGAACCTTCTCAGCCTTCTTGAGAAGATAGCCGTCAACAAACGGGCCTTTCCATACTGAACGAGCCATTTCTGACTAACCTCTCTTACTTCTTCTTCAAGTGGCGCGAGCGCATGATGAACTTGTCCGTGGACTTGTTCGAGCGGGTGCGCTTGCCCTTGGTGGGCTTGCCCCACGGGGACACCGGATGGCGACCACCGGAGGTGCGGCCTTCACCACCGCCGTGCGGGTGGTCGACCGGGTTCATGACGACGCCGCGGTTATGCGGGGTCTTGCCGCGCCAGCGCGTGCGACCAGCCTTGCCGTCGTTGATGTTGCCGTGGTCCGGGTTGGATACGGCGCCGATCGTTGCGAGGCAGGACGAGTGAACCAGGCGCTGTTCGCCCGAGTTCAGGCGAAGGATCGCCATGCCCTGGTCGCGGCCGACGAGCTGAACGAACGTGCCGGCGGAACGGGCGATCTGACCGCCCTTGCCCGGCTTCATCTCGACGTTGTGGACGATCGAACCGACCGGGATGTACTGCAGCGGCATGGTGTTGCCGGGCTTGACGTCAACGGCCTTGTTGGACGCGATGACCTTGTCGCCGGCTGCCAGGCGCTGCGGAGCCAGGATGTAGGCCTGCTCGCCGTCGGCATAGTTCACCAGAGCGATGAACGCCGTACGGTTCGGGTCGTATTCCAGACGCTCGACCGTGCCCTCGACGTCGAACTTGCGACGCTTGAAGTCGACGAGACGGTAGGTACGCTTGTGACCGCCGCCGATGAAGCGGGCAGTGATGCGACCGAGGTTGTTACGGCCGCCGCTCTTGGAGAGACCTTCGGTCAGAGCCTTGACGGGCTTGCCCTTGTAAAGGCCCGACCGGTCGACGATGACCAGCTGGCGCTGGCTCGGAGTGGTCGGATTGAAGTGTTTCAATGCCATTTTCTTGTTTCCTCTTTAGCCGAGTGCTCGATCAGAGCCCGGTGGAGACGTCGATGGACTGACCGTCAGCGAGCGTGACGATAGCCTTCTTGACATCTCCCTGCCGGCCGGCGAAGCCGCGGAAACGCTTTACCTTGCCCTTGCGGACGAGCGTGTTCACAGCCGTGACCTTGACGCCGAAGAGTGCTTCGACCGCAGCCTTGATTTCAGGCTTGGAAGCGCGCTTGGCGACGTTGAAGACGATCTGGTTGTTTTCGGAGACCAGCGTCGACTTTTCGGTGATCGAGGGAGACACGATCACATCATAGTGGCGAAGATCCGTCATTTGAACCGCTCCTCGAGGGCTTCTACAGCAGCCTTGGAGAGCACGAGCTTGCCGCGGCGCAGGATGTCGTAAACGTTGATACCCTGGATCGGTAGAACGTCCACGTTCGGGATGTTCCGGGCTGCGAGCTTGAAGTTGCCGTCAAGTTCCGCGCCGCCGATGATGAGGGCATTGGTGAGGCCGAGCGAAGCGAACACGCCGGCCAGAGCCTTCGTCTTTGCTTCCTTCGCGACGAGGTCGTCGACGATGATGACGTCGTCAGCCTTGATCTTGGCCGAGAGAGCGTGACGCAGGCCGAGCGCGCGAACCTGCTTGGGCAGATCGTGGGCGTGGCTGCGGGAAACCGGGCCGTGAGCCTTGGCACCGCCGCGGAACTGCGGAGCGCGAGCCGAATGGTGACGAGCGCGGCCCGTACCCTTCTGCTTGTACATCTTGGAGCCGGTGCGCGCGACTTCAGCGCGGGTCAGCGACTGGTGCGTGCCCTGCTGCTTCTTGGCGAGCTGCCAGCGGACGACGCGGGCAATGATGTCTTCGCGCGGCTCGAGGCCGAAAATCGCGTCGGAGAGGGAGACCTTGCCGGCGTCCTTCCCCTCGAGGGTCGTGACTTTGAGATCCATGATCAGGCTCCCTTACTTGGCTGCGGCGCGCACGGCGGCCGGACGCGGAGCGTCGGACGGGGTGCCGGACTTGACGGCGTCGCGAACGATGATCCAGGCGCCCTTGGAGCCCGGGACCGCGCCCTTGACGAGGATGAGACCACGCTCTTCGTCGGTCGAGACGACTTCGAGGTTCTGGGTGGTGACGCGCGTCTGGCCCATGTGACCAGCCATGCGCTTGCCCTTCCAGACCTTGCCCGGGTCCTGGTTGTTACCGGTCGAACCGTGCGAGCGGTGCGAAACGGAAACGCCGTGCGTTGCACGAAGGCCGCCGAAGTTGTGGCGCTTCATGGCACCGGCAAAACCCTTACCGATCGTGGTGCCGGTAACGTCGACGAGCTGACCTGCGACAAAGTGGCTGGCGGTCAGTTCCGCGCCGATGTCGATGAGGTTGTCTTCCGAAACGCGGAATTCGACGAGCTTGGCCTTCGGCTCGACGCTTGCTGCGGCGAACTGGCCGCGCAGTGCCTTGACCGTGTTCTTCACCTTGGAAGTGCCGGCGCCGAGCTGGACGGCCGTGTAGCCGTTCTTGTCCTGGGTACGCTGAGCGACGACCTGGACGTTGTCCAGTCGCAGTACTGTCACAGGGATGTGCTCACCTGCGTCATTATAGACGCGAGTCATCCCTACTTTCTGTGCAATCACACCTGAACGCATGGTTCAATCCTCTTAGAAGTCCTGACAGGGTCGTGAAGCCCTGCCATGCCCCTTGGTTTAAGGATTCCACTCGGGCTTAAAGGCCGTCGGGTTTCCCGTTTTCAGAAGACGTCGGCTTACGCCACGTACCTTCCTTGTTATTTCGGCTTACGCCGGACTTAGAGCTTGATCTCTACGTCTACACCGGCCGCCAGGTCGAGCTTCATGAGGGCATCGACGGTCTGCGGGGTCGGATCTACAATGTCGAGCAGGCGCTTGTGCGTGCGCATCTCGAACTGTTCGCGGCTCTTCTTGTCGACGTGGGGCGACCGGTTGACCGTGAACTTTTCAATACGGGTCGGGAGCGGAACGGGGCCGCGGACGCTTGCGCCGGTGCGCTTTGCCGTCGACACGATTTCACGCGTGGAGGCATCAAGGATCCGGTGGTCAAACGCCTTGAGGCGGATGCGGATGTTCTGGCCGTTCATACGACTTTTCCTTAGTTCGTTATCCGCGCGATTCTCTTGGGAATACGCAGTTTTTTGATTCTGGCGGTTCCATAAAGGAACGCGCACGAAAACACAATTGCCGAAAGGCCAGTCCGCTAAATTTTCAAAGACCGGAGGGGCAGGGTTGCACCCTGCCCTTCCTATTTCAGCGGCCTGAGGCCTTAAGTCTTACTCGACGATCGAGGCTACGATGCCGGCGCCGACGGTGCGGCCGCCTTCGCGGATTGCGAAGCGCAGCTTTTCTTCCATCGCGATCGGAACGATCAGCTCGACGGCAACCGTGACGTTGTCGCCCGGCATGACCATTTCCGTGCCTTCCGGCAGCGAAACGATGCCCGTCACGTCCGTCGTGCGGAAGTAGAACTGCGGACGGTAGTTCGTGAAGAACGGCGTATGACGGCCGCCTTCTTCCTTCGTCAGGATGTAGGCTTCGGCCATGAACTTCTTGTGCGGCTTGACCGAACCCGGCTTGCACAGGATCTGGCCACGCTCGACGCCGTCACGGTTCACACCGCGAACCAGCGCACCGATGTTGTCGCCGGCCTGGCCCTGGTCGAGCAGCTTGCGGAACATTTCAACGCCGGTAACCGTCGTCTTCGACGTCGGGCGGATGCCGACGATCTCGACTTCTTCACCGACCTTGACGATGCCACGCTCGACGCGGCCCGTCACGACCGTGCCGCGGCCCGAGATCGAGAACACGTCTTCGATCGGCATCAGGAACGGCTGGTCGATCGGACGCTCGGGCGTCGGGATGTATGCGTCGACAGCGGCCATCAGCTCGCGGATCGCGTCTTCGCCGATCTTCTTGTCCGAATCTTCGAGAGCAGCCAGAGCCGAGCCCTTGATGATCGGAATGTCGTCGCCCGGGAAGTCGTAGGACGACAGAAGTTCGCGCACTTCAAGCTCGACGAGCTCGAGAAGCTCGGCGTCGTCGACCTGGTCGACCTTGTTCAGGAACACCACGATCGCGGGAACGCCGACCTGGCGGGCGAGCAGGATGTGCTCGCGCGTCTGCGGCATCGGGCCGTCGGCGGCAGAGCACACCAGGATCGCGCCGTCCATCTGCGCTGCACCGGTGATCATGTTCTTGACGTAGTCGGCGTGGCCGGGGCAGTCGACGTGCGCGTAGTGACGGTTCGGCGTCTCGTATTCGACGTGGGCCGTCGAAATCGTGATGCCGCGTGCCTTTTCTTCCGGGGCAGCGTCGATCTGGTCGTACGCCTTGAACTCGCCGAAGTACTTCGTGATCGCTGCCGTCAGCGACGTCTTACCATGGTCAACGTGGCCGATCGTGCCGATGTTTACGTGAGGCTTGTTGCGCTCAAACTTGCTCTTTGCCATTTCCGGCTCTCCATTCCTGATCCCGCGAAGGGGAATTCCTACAACTGATTAGGGACGTATCCCGGTCACTTCTGACCGGAATACTTTGCCTGGATTTCCTGTGCGACGTTCGACGGAACCGGCGCGTAATGGTCGAAGACCATCGAGTACTGGGCGCGGCCCTGCGACATCGAGCGCAGGTTGTCGACGTACTTGAACATGTTCGCCAGCGGCACGTTGGCGGAGATCACGACGGCGACGCCGCGCGATTCCTGGCCCTGGATCTGGCCACGACGGGAGTTCAGGTCGCCGATGACGTCGCCGACATAGTCTTCCGGCGTCACGACTTCGACCTTCATCATCGGCTCGAGCAACTGCGCGCCGGCTTCGCGGGAAGCTTCACGGAAGCATGCACGCGATGCGATTTCGAAGGCGAGGACCGAGGAGTCGACATCGTGGAAGGCGCCGTCGATGAGCGTCGCCTTGACGCCGAGCATCGGGAAGCCTGCGAGCGGACCCGAGGACAGAACGCTTTCGATACCCTTCTGAACGCCCGGGATGTATTCCTTCGGAACAGCACCGCCGACGATCTTGGATTCGAAGAGGAAATCTTCGCCGTCCGGGTTCGGTTCGAATACGAGCTTCACGCGGGCGAACTGGCCGGTACCACCGGTCTGCTTCTTGTGCGTGTAGTCCTTTTCGGTCTTACGCGTGATCGTCTCACGGTAAGCAACCTGCGGGGCGCCGACATTGGCTTCGACCTTGAACTCGCGACGCATGCGGTCGACGATGATGTCGAGGTGAAGCTCGCCCATGCCTGCGATGATCGTCTGGCCGGATTCTTCGTCGGTCTTGACGCGGAAGGACGGGTCTTCGGCGGCCAGGCGGTTGAGGGCGAGGCCCATCTTTTCCTGGTCGTTCTTCGTCTTCGGCTCGATGGCGATCTGGATGACCGGCTCCGGGAACTCCATGCGCTCGAGGATGACCGGCTTCAGCGGATCGCAAAGCGTATCGCCCGTGGTCGTGTCCTTGAGGCCGGCGAGAGCAACGATGTCGCCTGCGAAGGCTTCTTCGATGTCTTCACGCGAGTTGGAGTGCATCTGCAGCATGCGGCCGACGCGCTCGCGCTTTTCCTTGACCGTGTTCATGACCGACGTGCCCTTTTCGAGCTTGCCGGAATAGATGCGGGCGAAGGTGAGCGAACCGACGAAGGGGTCGTTCATGATCTTGAACGCGAGCATGGAGAGCGGCTCGGAGTCGTCGGCGTGACGCTCGATTTCGCCTTCCGTCTTCACGTCGATGCCCTTGATCGCCGGGATGTCTGCCGGGGACGGCAGGTAGTCGACGACGGCGTCGAGGAGCGGCTGAACGCCCTTGTTCTTGAACGCGGTACCGCAGAACATCGGGTGGAACTTCACGTCGATGGTGCCGCGGCGAACGAGTTCGCGGATCTTGTCGTTGTCCGGGTAATTGCCTTCGAGATAGGCTTCCATCGCGGCTTCGTCGATTTCGACGACGGTCTCGATGAGCTTCTCGCGGTATTCCTCGGCCTTGGCCATCATGTCATCAGGGATTTCGACGACGTCCCACTGGGCGCCGAGCGATTCGTCGCGCCAGACGAGAGCGTTCATCTCGACGAGGTCGATAACGCCCTTGAAGTCGCTTTCAGCGCCGATCGGCAGCTGCATAACGACTGCCGTCGCACCGAGGCGCGACTTGATCATGGACACCGAGCGGTAGAAGTCCGCGCCGGTCTTGTCCATCTTGTTGCAGAAGATCATGCGCGGAACGTTGTACTTCTCGGCCTGGCGCCAGACGGTTTCCGTCTGCGGCTCGACACCGGCGTTGGCGTCGAGCAGCGCGATGGCGCCGTCGAGAACGCGCAGCGAACGCTCGACTTCGATGGTGAAGTCGACGTGGCCGGGGGTGTCGATGATGTTGAAGCGGCGGGTCTTGCCGTCACGGCCCTTCCAGAAGGTCGTGGTTGCAGCGGACGTGATCGTGATGCCGCGTTCCTGCTCCTGCTCCATCCAGTCCATCGTAGCGGCGCCGTCATGGACTTCGCCGATCTTGTGGGACTTGCCGGTGTAGTAGAGGATGCGTTCGGTCGTCGTCGTCTTGCCGGCGTCGATGTGCGCCATGATACCGAAATTTCGGTAGTCTTCGATTTTGTATTCGCGAGCCATCTGGGACTCCTTTCGAGACGTCTAGTTTCGGTTACCAGCGGTAGTGCGAGAATGCACGGTTGGCGTCAGCCATCTTGTGCGTGTCTTCGCGCTTCTTGACGGCGCTGCCGCGGTTGTTCGCTGCGTCCATGAGTTCGCCGGAAAGGCGCTCGACCATGGTCGTCTCGTTACGCTTGCGGGCAGCTGCGATCAGCCAACGGATTGCGAGAGCCTGACGGCGCTCCGGACGGACGTCGACCGGAACCTGGTAGGTCGCACCACCGACGCGGCGCGAACGCACTTCGACGTGCGGCGCAACGTTGTCCAGAGCAGAATGGAACACCGTGACCGGGTCCTGCTTGGCCTTGCCCTGAACGACATCGAAGGCGCCGTAAACGATCGTTTCGGCGACGGACTTCTTGCCGTCCAGCATGATGGCGTTCATGAACTTGGTGACTACGAGGTCGCCGAACTTCGGGTCCGGGTTGATCTCGCGCTTTTCTGCTCTATGGCGACGGGACATACTTTTTGTCTCTCAAACTTGGAACTGATCTGACCAGCGAAATGGCGCCGGTTACTGTATTATTTCGGACGCTTCGCGCCGTACTTGGAGCGGCGCTGCTTGCGGTTCTTGACGCCCTGGGTGTCGAGAACGCCGCGGATGATGTGGTAACGCACGCCCGGCAAGTCCTTCACGCGGCCGCCACGGATCATGACGACGGAGTGTTCCTGCAGGTTGTGGCCTTCGCCCGGGATATAGCCGATGACTTCGAAGCCATTGGTCAGGCGGATCTTGGCGACCTTACGCAGAGCCGAGTTCGGCTTCTTCGGGGTCGTCGTGTAGACGCGGGTGCAAACGCCGCGCTTCTGGGGGTTTTCCTGCAGAGCAGGAACCTTGTTGCGCTTTACCTGCGCCTGGCGCGGCTTGCGGATCAACTGGTTTACGGTAGGCATAGACCCATCCCTTGTAATTCTAATCGTTACCCTTGCGGGCGTGTACATCGTGACCCTTGCGGGCTGATACATGGCCACACGCGTGTTCATGCGCAATAAAAGGCCGATCCGCTTGTCACGGATGACCTCGATAGGCAGAGGACGCGCTATAACCGCGTCATGCGTGCAGCATTCATGTTCTCAACGTGCGTCGAGCCCTGTTTGAGGCGAACTTCAGAACGAGTCATTCCGAACCAGCCAGCCTCACATAGGCTCTGATGGCGTGCGGTCTACTGTCTCAAGGGCAAAAGGTCAAGGGGCGAGGCGAAAGAATCGCGGCCCGGAATGGCTGGCCTGCCTGAAAAGCAGGGCTTTTAGCGGCCTGCCCTGCCCTGCGGCGGGCGCTTTCGACCCGTACAGGCATCGCCGGAGAACATTAAGAATGTCTGAAGACGGAATCAACCGGAAGAGTCGGCGCTCGGCAAATGCACCCACCGATTCTCCCGGCTACACCTTTTGGTGGGCAGCAGCGATTTTGCATTTGGGTCCGTCCGCCCTACCCTTTATAGAACGGACATCATTGACCCGAAAGGAGCCCGCCATGGCGTCCAGCGCCGACAACGACAACAACACGCTCGACGATCCGATGGTCTTCATCATCATCGGCAAGGCCTATGAGCGCGAGGGCGACGAGGGTATCGACATCCACGTCATGCTGCGCGCGCCCGACGACGACAGCGCCGTGCGCGAGGCCCTGAACGCGCTTTCGGAAGAAGGCTTCCTGGAAGCCGACCTCGACCAGATCGGCACCCTGACGGGCGAGCCCGAAGACGAGCCGCACGCCTCCGCCTACAAGGGCGCGCTGGAAGGCGAAGTGGCGATCATCCGCTTCGCGTAATTCCGGAAACCCGAAACGCAAAAAGCCGCCCGGATGCCGGGCGGCTTTTTTGTTTGGGCGGGAGGGCGGCGAACCGCCCTCCTCCAGCCTTATTCGGCTGCGGCACCCTCGCCGCCGGCGAGGTCCGCCAGCATCGGGGTTGCGACGCCAGCGCCGGTCGACTTGCGGCGCTCGTCGAGGATCATCTCGTCGCGGGCCGTCGCGATGCGGCGGATCTGGGTCATGGTGCCGCCGGTACCGGCCGGGATGAGGCGGCCGACGATGACGTTCTCCTTGAGGCCCTGCAGGCCGTCGGTCTTGCCGGCGATCGCAGCTTCCGTGAGGACCTTGGTGGTCTCCTGGAACGAAGCGGCCGAGATGAACGACGGGGTCTGCAGCGAGGCCTTGGTGATGCCGAGGAGGACGGGCTCGCCGTAAGCCGGCTTCTTGCCTTCCTCGATCAGGCTGTCGTTGACGTCTTCCAGCTCGATACGGTCGATGTTGTCGCCGACGATGTAGGTCGAGTCGCCTGCATCCGTGATCTCGACCTTCTGCAGCATCTGGCGAACGATCACCTCGATGTGCTTGTCGTTGATCACAACGCCCTGCAGTCGGTAGACTTCCTGGATCTCGTTCACGAGGTAGGAAGCGAGTGCTTCCACGCCCTTGATCGCCAGGATGTCGTGCGGCGCCGGGTTGCCGTCGAGGATGTAGTCGCCCTTTTCGATGTAGTCGCCGTCCTGAAGGTGGAAGGGTTTGCCCTTCGGGATCAGGTACTCGACCGGCTCGACACCGTCTTCCGCCGGCTCGATCATCACGCGACGCTTGTTCTTGTAGTCGCGGCCGAAGCGGACGGTACCATCGATCTCGGCGATGATGGCGTGGTCCTTCGGACGACGGGCTTCGAACAGTTCGGCAACGCGCGGCAGACCACCGGTGATGTCCTTGGTCTTGGCGCTTTCCAGCGGCGAGCGGGCAAGAACGTCACCCTGGGAGACCTTCTGGCCCGGCTCGACGGAAAGGATCGCATCGACCGAGAGCAGGAAGCGGGCTTCGCCACCACGGGACAGCTTGGCGACAGCGCCATTCTTGTCCTTGATGATGATGGCCGGCTTCAGGTCGGAGCCGCGCGGCGTCGAGCGCCAGTCGATGACCGAACGCTTGGTGATGCCGGTGGACTCGTCCGTCGATTCCAGAACCGAGATGCCGTCGACCACGTCTTCGAAGTGAACGGTACCCTCGACTTCCGTCATCATCGGACGGGTGTAGGGGTCCCACTCGGCGAGACGCTGGCCGCGCTTCACCTTGTCGCCGTCGTCCACGAAGATCTTCGAGCCATAGGCGACGCGCTGCGAGGAACGTTCCACGCCGCGCTCGTCCAGGATGGTGATCGCCATGTTGCGGCCCATCGCGACGAGATTGCCGTCGGAGTTGCGCAGCATGTTGCGGTTCTTCATCTGCACCGTGCCTTCATACGATGCTTCCAGGAACGACTGGTCGACCACGGTCGCCGTGCCGCCAAGGTGGAAGGTACGCATGGTGAGCTGGGTGCCCGGCTCGCCGATCGACTGTGCCGCGATGACGCCGACGGCTTCGCCCATGTTGACGGGCGTGCCGCGTGCAAGGTCGCGACCGTAGCAGACGCCGCAGACGCCGGTCTGGATCTCGCAGGTCAGCGCCGAGCGGATGCGGATCGACTGGATGCCAGCCTTCTCGATCTCCACGACGTCGGCCTCGAGGATCATCCGGCCCGCATCGACGATGCGTGCACCCGTGAGCGGGTGGTCGATGTCGTCGAGCGCGGTACGGCCGAGAACGCGGGTACCGATCGAAGCCACGACCTGGCCGGCATCGACGATCGCCGTCATCGTGAGGCCCTTGTCGGTGCCGCAATCGGTGTGCGTGACGATGCAATCCTGCGCGACGTCGACGAGACGGCGGGTCAGGTAACCGGAGTTCGCGGTCTTCAGGGCGGTGTCCGCCAGACCCTTACGGGCGCCGTGCGTCGAGTTGAAGTACTCGTTCACGGTCAGGCCTTCCTTGAAGTTCGAGATGATCGGCGTTTCGATGATCTCGCCCGAGGGCTTGGCCATGAGGCCGCGCATGCCGCCCAGCTGGCGCATCTGGTTCGGAGAACCGCGGGCGCCCGAGTGGGACATCATGTAGATCGCGTTCATCGGCTTCTGGCGGCCGGTCTCGGGGTCGAACTCGACGGCCTTGATGCGGGCCATCATGTCTTCCGCGACCTTCTCGGTGGCCTTGCCCCAGGCGTCGACGACCTTGTTGTACTTCTCGCCCTGGGTGATCAGGCCGTCGTTGTACTGCTGCTCGTATTCCTTGACCAGGTTTTCGGTGTCGCCGACGATCTTCGCCTTGCTGTCCGGAATGACCATGTCGTCCTTGCCGAACGAGATGCCGGCGCGGCAGGCATGGCTGAAGCCGAGCTGCATGATCCGGTCGCAGAAGATGACCGTGTCCTTCTGGCCGCAGTGACGGTAGACCGTGTCGATCATCTTGGAGATGTTCTTCTTGGTCATTTCCTGGTTGCAGATGTCGAACGGGATGTTGCCGTTCTTCGGCAGCAGTTCGCCGATGATCATGCGGCCGGGGGTCGTCTCGTAGATCTTGGTGTAGGGCTTGCCTTCACCGTCGACCGACTTGTAGCGGCCGCGGATCTTCGCGTGCAGCGTGACGACCTTGTTTTCCAGCGCATGGTGCAGTTCGCCCATGTCGGAGAAGGCCATGCCTTCGCCCGGCTCGTTCTGGTTCAGGATCGACAGATAGTAGAGGCCGAGAACCATGTCCTGCGAGGGAACGATGATCGGTGCGCCGTTCGCCGGATGCAGGATGTTGTTCGTCGACATCATCAGCACGCGCGCTTCAAGCTGGGCTTCCAGCGAGAGCGGGACGTGGACGGCCATCTGGTCACCGTCGAAGTCGGCGTTGAAGGCCGTGCAGACGAGCGGGTGCAGCTGGATCGCCTTGCCTTCGACCAGGATCGGTTCGAAGGCCTGGATGCCCAGGCGGTGCAGCGTCGGTGCGCGGTTGAGGAGAACCGGATGCTCGCGGATGACCTCGTCGAGGATATCCCAGACCTCCGGCTTTTCCTTCTCGACCAGCTTCTTGGCCTGCTTGACGGTCGAGGAGAAACCCTTGGCGTCGAGGCGGGCGTAGATGAACGGCTTGAACAGTTCGAGCGCCATCTTCTTCGGCAGGCCGCACTGGTGCAGCTTGAGTTCCGGACCGGTCACGATAACCGAACGGCCGGAATAGTCGACGCGCTTGCCGAGCAGGTTCTGGCGGAAGCGGCCCTGCTTGCCCTTGAGCATGTCGGACAGCGACTTCAGCGGACGCTTGTTGGCGCCGGTGATGACGCGGCCGCGGCGGCCGTTGTCGAACAGGGCGTCAACCGATTCCTGAAGCATGCGCTTCTCGTTGCGGATGATGATGCCCGGTGCGCGCAGCTCGATGAGGCGCTTCAGACGGTTGTTGCGGTTGATGACGCGGCGGTAGAGATCGTTGAGGTCCGACGTCGCGAAACGGCCGCCGTCCAGCGGAACCAGCGGGCGCAGATCCGGCGGGATCACCGGAACGACCTTCATGATCATCCATTCCGGACGGTTGCCGGACTCCATGAAGTTCTCGACGATCTTCAGGCGCTTCATCAGCTTCTTCTGCTTCAGGTCCGACGTGGTATCGGCCAGGTCAGAGCGCAAATCGCCGGCGATCTTTTCCAGGTTCATCGAGGCGAGCATCTCGTAGATGGCCTCGGCGCCGATCATCGCCGTGAACTGGTCTTCACCATATTCATCGACGGCGATCATGTATTCTTCTTCGGAAAGAAGCTGGTTTTCCTTGAGCGCGGTCAGGCCCGGCTCGGTCACGATGTAGTTCTCGAAATAGAGAACGCGCTCGACATCCTTCAGCGTCATGTCGAGCAGCGTCGAGATGCGCGAGGGAAGCGACTTCAGGAACCAGATGTGGGCGACGGGAGCGGCGAGCTCGATATGGCCCATGCGCTCGCGGCGAACGCGCGACAGCGTGACTTCGACGCCGCACTTTTCGCAGATGATGCCCTTGTACTTCATGCGCTTGTACTTGCCGCACAGGCACTCGTAGTCCTTGATCGGCCCGAAGATGCGCGCGCAGAACAGGCCGTCGCGCTCCGGCTTGAACGTGCGGTAGTTGATGGTTTCCGGCTTCTTGATTTCGCCGTACGACCAGGAAAGGATCTTCTCCGGAGACGCGATCGAGATACGGATGGAGTCGAACGTCTGCGCAGGCACCTGCGGGTTGAAAAGGTTCATGACCTCTTGGTTCATGCCTATCTCCTTCGTGGGCCAGTGGCCCTCTGCTTAGCAACCAATTGCGGCGATACCCGGGTGCCGCAAGGCTGCTTGAAACGGATGAGCCGCCCCTGCCCGTCCGGGCCGAGGCGGAAACGGTGCGCGCCTTTCGGCGCGCACCCGATCAGGCTTATTCCGCGGCGTCGGGAAGCTGGCCGGCTTCCGCAGCGGGATCGACCTTGGAGTTCTCAAGTTCGACCGACAGGCCGAGCGAGCGCATTTCCTTGACGAGAACGTTGAAGCTCTCGGGAATGCCCGCCTCGAACGTGTCGTCGCCACGCACGATCGCCTCGTACACCTTGGTGCGGCCCGCCACGTCGTCCGACTTCACGGTCAGCATTTCCTGCAGCGTGTAGGCGGCGCCGTAGGCTTCGAGCGCCCAGACCTCCATTTCCCCGAAGCGCTGGCCGCCGAACTGCGCCTTGCCGCCCAGCGGCTGCTGGGTAACGAGCGAGTAGGGACCGATCGAACGGGCGTGGATCTTGTCGTCCACGAGGTGGTTCAGCTTGATCATGTACATGTAGCCGACGGTGACCTTGCGGTCGAAAGCCTCGCCCGTACGGCCGTCGTAGAGAACCGACTGGCCGGAGGAGTTGAGGCCCGCACGCTCGAGCATGCTGGCGACGTCGGGCTCATGCGCACCGTCGAAGACCGGCGTTGCGATCGAGACACCCTTGCGGGACTGCTCGGCGAGCTTGACCAGGGCGTCGTCGTCGAAATGAGCGACTTCGTCCTTGGCTTCGCTCTCGTAGACTTCCGTCAACTCGCGCTTCAGGTCCGAGATGTCCATGGTCTTGCGATATTCGTCGAGCAGGTCGCCGATCTTCTTGCCCATGCCGGCGCAGGCCCAGGCAAGGTGGGTTTCGAGGATCTGGCCGACGTTCATGCGCGAAGGCACGCCGAGCGGGTTCAAGCAGATGTCGACATGCGTGCCGTCTTCGAGGAACGGCATGTCCTCGATCGGCAGGATGCGCGAGACGACGCCCTTGTTGCCGTGACGGCCGGCCATCTTGTCGCCCGGCTGGATCTTGCGCTTCACAGCGACGAAGACCTTGACCATCTTCATGACGCCCGGGGGCATTTCGTCGCCGCGCTGGACCTTCTCGACCTTGTCCATGAAGCGCTGTTCGAGACGCGACTTGGATTCGTCGTACTGGCCGCGGAGCGCTTCGATCTCGCCCTGAACCTTCTCGTCCTCGACGGCGAACATCCACCACTGCGAGCGGGGGTATTCGGAGACGATGGCGTTGGAAAGTTCCGTGCCCTTCTTGAAGCTCTTCGGGCCGGCGACGGCGACGTGGCCACGCAGCATGTCGATCAGGCGGCCGTAGACGTTACGGTCGAGGATCGCCTGCTCGTCGTCACGGTCCTTGGCCAGACGCTCGATCTCTTCACGCTCGATCGCCATCGCGCGTTCGTCCTTCTCCACGCCGTGGCGGTTGAAGACGCGAACTTCGACGACCGTACCGAAGGTGCCGGGCGGCATGCGCATGGAGGTGTCGCGAACGTCGGAGGCCTTTTCACCGAAGATGGCGCGCAGGAGCTTTTCTTCCGGCGTCATCGGGCTTTCGCCCTTCGGGGTGATCTTGCCGACCAGGATGTCGCCCGGCTGAACCTCTGCACCGATATAGACGATACCGGCTTCGTCGAGGTTCTTCAGCGCTTCTTCAGAAACGTTTGGAATGTCGCGCGTGATTTCTTCCGGACCCAGCTTGGTGTCGCGGGCCATGACTTCGAATTCCTCGATGTGGATCGAGGTGAACACGTCGTCGGAGACGATGCGCTCGGACATCAGGATCGAGTCTTCGTAGTTGTAGCCGTTCCACGGCATGAACGCGACGAGCGCGTTGCGGCCGAGCGCGAGGTCGCCGAGGTCGGTCGACGGACCGTCCGCGATGATGTCGCCCTTGTTCAGAACGTCGCCGACGGTGACCAGCGGGCGCTGGTTGACGCAGGTGTTCTGGTTGGAACGCTGGAACTTCTGCAGGCGGTAGATATCGACGCCCGACTTCGACGGATCGAGGTCTTCGGTGGCGCGGATAACGATACGCGTCGCATCGACCTGGTCGACGACGCCGCCGCGGCGGGCCGCGATGGCGGCGCCCGAGTCACGGGCGACGACCGGTTCCATGCCGGTGCCGACGAACGGGGCTTCGGCCCTGAGCAGCGGCACGGCCTGACGCTGCATGTTCGAACCCATGAGCGCGCGGTTCGCGTCGTCGTTCTCGAGGAACGGGATGAGCGCGGCCGCGACCGAAACGAGCTGCTTCGGCGAGACGTCCATCAGGTTGATCTGGTCGCGCGGGGCGAGCATGACTTCGCCGGCGTGACGGCAGACGACGAACTCTTCAGCGAAGGAGTTGTCGGCTTCCAGCGGCGAGTTGGCCTGGGCGACGTGGTACTTGGCCTCTTCCATGGCGGAGAGGTAGAGCACGTCCGTCGTGACCTTGCCGTCGATGATCTTGCGGTACGGGCTTTCGATGAAGCCGTACTTGTTGACGCGGGCGAAGGTTGCGAGCGAGTTGATCAGACCGATGTTCGGGCCTTCCGGCGTTTCGATCGGGCAGATACGGCCGTAGTGGGTCGGGTGAACGTCGCGGACTTCGAAGCCTGCGCGCTCGCGGGTCAGACCACCCGGGCCAAGAGCCGAAAGGCGGCGCTTGTGGGTGATTTCCGAAAGCGGGTTCACCTGGTCCATGAACTGCGAGAGCTGCGAGGAACCGAAGAATTCGCGAACGGCGGCAGCCGCCGGCTTCGCGTTGATCAGGTCCTGCGGCATGACCGTATCGATCTCGATTGAGGACATGCGTTCCTTGATCGCGCGCTCCATGCGCAGCAGGCCGAGACGGTACTGGTTCTCCATCAGTTCGCCGACCGAACGGACACGGCGGTTGCCGAGGTTGTCGATGTCGTCGATCTCGCCCTTGCCGTCGCGCAGTTCGACCAGCATCTTCACGACGGCAAGGATATCGTCCTTGCGCAGTGTGCGGACCGTGTCGGCGACGTCGAGGTCAAGGCGCATGTTCATCTTCACGCGGCCGACGGCGGAGAGGTCGTAACGCTCCGCATCGAAGAACAGCGTGTTGAACATGGCTTCGGCCGAATCCATGGTCGGCGGCTCACCCGGGCGCATGACGCGGTAGATGTCGAACAGAGCGTCCTGGCGGTTCTCGTTCTTGTCCGCGGCAAGCGTCGAGCGGATATAGGCGCCGACATTGATGTGGTCGATGTCGAGAACCGGGATCTCGTCGAAACCGGCCGACAGGATGACCGGAAGGGTCTTCTCGTCGATTTCGTCGCCGGCTTCGAGATAGATCTCACCCGTCGAATAGTTGACGATGTCCTCGGCGAGGTAGTTGCCGTACAGCTCGTCGTCGGTCGCCTTGAGGGCCTTGAGGCCCTTTTCGGAAAGCTGCTTGAGCAGGCGCGGCGTCAGCTTCTTGCCGATCTCCACGACGACTTCACCGGTGTCTGCGTCCACCATGTCCGCGACGGCCTTCTGGCCCTTCAGCGCGTCCGGATTGAAAGGCACGCGCCAGCCTTCGCCGTCGCGCTGGTAGAGCGACTTCGTGTAGAAGGTCGACAGGATTTCCTCGCCGTCCATGCCGAGCGCCATGAGCAGCGACGTGACGGGGATCTTGCGGCGGCGGTCGATGCGCGCATGCACGATGTCCTTGGCGTCGAACTCGATGTCGAGCCAGGAACCGCGATACGGGATGACGCGGGCTGCAAAGAGCAGCTTGCCGGAAGAGTGGCTCTTGCCCTTGTCATGGTCGAAGAACACGCCCGGCGAACGGTGCATCTGGGAGACGATGACGCGCTCGGTGCCGTTGACGATGAAGGTGCCGTTATCCGTCATGAGCGGCATGTCGCCCATGTAGACGTTCTGTTCCTTGATGTCCTTGATCGACTTGGCGCCCGTATCCTCGTCGATATCGAACACGATGAGGCGCAGCGTCACCTTGAGCGGCGCTGCGTAGGTCAGGTCACGCTGGCGGCATTCCTCAACGTCGAACTTCGGCTGTTCGAATTCGTAGGAGACGAATTCGAGCATGGAAGCGCCGGAGAAGTCCGTGATCGGGAAAACCGACTTGAAAACGGCCTGAAGGCCCTCGTCCGGACGACCGCCGGCGGGCTCTTCAACCATCAGAAACTGGTCGTAAGACGCCTTCTGAACCTCGATGAGGTTCGGCATTTCTGCGACTTCGGGGATTTTACCAAAAAACTTGCGTACGCGCCTACGACCGTTAAACGAAAGGGTCTGAGCCATCGTCGCTCCTTCAAAATTTGCATCCGGGCCTGCAACGGACGGGGTTCGCTGGCCAGTCGATCCCGTCTATCATGGGTTGGTTCAATCTCGTCTTGCCGCCGGTCGACGGGCCGGATTGCCCAATCTCGCGGGTGAAGACCATCCTCTTGAAGAACCCATTACCCAAAAGCCGTTTTCAGCGGCTTTTGGGTAATCAGTTCAGCGGAAAGGATCGATGGGAGAGGGTCGAAACCCTCTCCCACCGCATTCCGATATTACTTGACGTCGACCTTGGCGCCGGCTTCCTCAAGCTTCTTCTTGAGGTCAGCGGCTTCAGCCTTGGAGACGGCTTCCTTGACCGGCTTCGGAGCGCCTTCGACCAGGTCCTTGGCTTCCTTGAGGCCGAGGCCGGTGATGGCGCGGACTTCCTTGATGACGTTGATCTTGTTGGCGCCAGCGTCAACGAGGATCACGTCGAATTCGGTCTTTTCTTCTTCGGCAGCAGCCGGAGCAGCACCGCCGCCAGCAGCAGCGACAGCTACGGGAGCAGCAGCCGAAACGCCCCACTTCTCTTCGAGCAGCTTGGAAAGCTCAGCAGCTTCCAGAACGGTCAGAGCAGAGAGGTCTTCAACGATCTTTGCGAGATCAGCCATTGTCATAGTTCCTTATATTCGGTTCGAACTGGTTGGTTTGATTTACAGCGAAAAACCGCCTCAAGCGGCTTCGTCCTTCTTGGCGTAGGCGGCGAACACGCGGGCAAGCTGGCTTGCCGGTGCTGCAACGACCGTGGCGACGCGCGTAGCCGGGGCTGCAAGCAGGCCCAGGAGCTTACCGCGAAGCTCGTCGAGCGAAGGCAGAGTCGCGAGCGACTTGACTGCTTCTGCGTCGAGCGTGGTCGCACCCATGGCGCCACCGAGAACAACGAGCTTGTCGTTGGTCTTGGCGAAATCCATGGCTACCTTGGGAGCAATCATCGGATCATTTGCGTAAGCAATGAGCGTCTGACCCTGGAAGAGATCAGACATCCCTTCCGACTCCGTACCCTGAAGGGCAATTTTGGCCAGGCGGTTCTTCGCGACCTTGACGGTACCGCCCGCTGCACGCATCTTCGTACGAAGATCGTTCATCTGTGCGACGGTGATACCGGCGTAGCGGGCCACGACAACCGAACCGGAAGCCTTGAAGACTTCGTTCAGCTCCGTGACGAATTCGCGTTTTTCCGCTCTTTCCACTGTGCCTATCTCCAGTTGACAGGACCGTGAGTTCTCACGGGGACCTGCCGGGTTTACCTTTGCCGCCAGGGATCCGCTTTAAAAGGGATCCCGAGCGACGCTCGAGGATCCTGTCCCCCCGCGCTCGACCCGAAGGCCGCGACACAAGGTAAGGTAGGTTCGAACCGAATTCCGGCGTCATCCGACGCTGAATGAAATCCAGGTCTCACCCCGTCTCATGCAGGCTAAAGTGATTAAGGGATAACCACCTGCAATCTCGGACAGGAGTTCCGGGTTTGAGCCCGGAAATTCCCGGCCAGACAAGGCCGGGAATTCTGTTGCGGTTCGGCCGGAGCCGGACCGGAATTAAGCGCCTAGATCAGGCAACCGTCGACGGGTCGATCTTGACGCCCGGACCCATCGTCGAAGAGATGGCTACGCGCTTGACGTAGTTGCCCTTGGCGCCCGTCGGCTTCGCCTTGATGACGGCGTCGGCGAATGCCTTGATGTTCTCTTCCAGAGCCTTGGCGTCGAAGGAAGCCTTGCCGATGCCGGCATGGATGATACCAGCCTTCTCGACGCGGAACTCGACGGCGCCGCCCTTGGACGCCTTGACGGCGCCGGCGACATCCATGGTCACGGTGCCGACCTTCGGGTTCGGCATCATGCCGCGCGGGCCGAGAACCTTACCGAGGCGGCCGACGAGCGGCATCATGTCCGGGGTCGCGATGCAGCGATCGAAATCGATCTTGCCGCCCTGGACGATCTCGACGAGGTCTTCGGCGCCAACGACGTCTGCACCGGCGGCCTTGGCTTCGTCAGCCTTGGCGCCACGTGCGAAGACGGCGACGCGAACGTCGCGGCCCGTGCCGTTCGGCAGGTTGACGACGCCGCGGACCATCTGGTCTGCGTGACGCGGATCGACGCCGAGGTTCATGGCGACTTCGACGGTTTCGTCGAACTTTGCGGTCGCACGTTCCTTGACGAGGGCGATGGCGTCCGACAGGGCGACGAGCTTGGTCGGGTCGATGCCTTCACGGATCTTCTGGAGACGCTTTGCAATCTTGGCCATGGTCTTAACCTACCACTTCCAGGCCCATGGCGCGGGCGGAGCCCTCGACCATTGCCATCGCGCCTTCGATATCGGCGGCGTTGAGATCCTTCATCTTGGCTTCGGCGATCGACTTGATCTGAGCCTTGGTGAGCTTGCCGACGGTCGCGCCCTTGCCCGGGGTCTTCGAGCCGGACGTGATCTTGGCTTCCTTCTTGAGGAAGTAGGTCACCGGCGGCTGCTTCATCACAAACGTGAAGGACTTGTCCTGGTAGTAGGTGATGACGACCGGGATCGGCATACCCTTTTCCATTTCCTGCGTAGCCGCGTTGAACGACTTGCAGAATTCCATGATGTTAATGCCACGCTGACCAAGCGCCGGGCCGATCGGCGGGGACGGGTTTGCCGATCCTGCCTTGACCTGAAGCTTGAGCTGGCCTGCAACTTTCTTAGCCATTTCTCTCTGCCTTTCAGAATGCGGCCGGTCGCCCGGCCCATGATGCCGACCCGACGGCCGGCGGCTGCGGTTGCGTGGTGCGGACGCGGCGCCCGGCTTTAAGGCCGCCTGCCCTTCCACGCGATTGGCGGAAAACTCCGCCACCAATCCTCCGGAGAAGACTGGATTTCATGAGCAGCGCCGGAAGGCGCCGCGAAATCAGATTTTCTCGACCTGGGCGTATTCCAGCTCGACCGGGGTAGCACGACCGAAGATCGACACTTCCACCTTGAGGCGCGAACGCTCCTCGTCGACGTCCTGGACGATACCGTTGAACGAAGCGAACGGACCGTCGGAAACGCGAACCTGCTCGCCGATCTCGAAGGAGACCGAGGGCTTCGGACGGTCGACGCCGTCCTGGACCTGCGACAGGATCCGCTCCGCCTCGCTGTCAGGGATCGGAACCGGCTTGTTGTCGGAACCGAGGAAGCCCGTCACCTTCGGCGTATTCTTGATGAGGTGGTACGCTTCGTCCGTCAGGTTCGCCCGCACCAGCACGTAGCCGGGGAAGAACTTGCGCTCCGAATCGACCTTACGGCCGCGACGCACCTCGACAACCTTCTCGGTCGGCACGAGGATCTTTTCAAAGAGATGGTCGAGACCCTTCTGGCGGGCCTTGTTCTCGATATCCTCCGCGACCTTCTTCTCGAAATTGGAATAGGCGTGGACGATGTACCAACGGGAAGCCATGTTCATCTCCAAGCAATCAAGCGCCAGCGTTCAGGACGAGACCGATCAGCCAGCCCATCAACTGGTCCGCAGCGAAGAAGAACACCGCAGCAAGGAAGACCATGACGAAAACCATGACGGTCGAGATCATCGTCTCGCGCCGCGAAGGCCAAGTCACTTTCGCCGTCTCGGAGCGTACCTGCTGCAGAAACGCAATCGGATTCGTTTTCGATGCCATTGAATATCCACGCCATTACGGCACGTAAAGCTGAACTATCAGCCCCACGCACCGCGTGTCTGTTTTGCCCTACATAAAGCCCGATTCCCTTTTTCACAAGGGGCAACCGGGCTTTTCACGAATTTAGACGGCGTCTACCGTCACGCCATTTGCCACCGTCGCTGCAAGTCGTCCGCGCTGTCCGGCTGAAATGGCAGGGGCAGAGGGGCTCGAACCCCCGACCTGCGGTTTTGGAGACCGCCGCTCTACCAACTGAGCTATACCCCTAAGTGCTTGCTGCTTCGTGGCGAAACGCCCGTCGCCGGCAAGGCATGGCGTCTTTACGGCGCACGGGGCGACTTGGCAAGCCCGAAGGCGAGATTTTTTCACAGCCAGGATGGGTAAAGCGCCCTACCAGCTGAAGCCGAGCCTTGCCCGCAGCGCGCCGGTCAGCTCGGCATTCTGCCGCCGCACCGTCGCGGTCAGATTGAAGCCGTCGAAAAGGCGCTGCTCGATGCACAGTTCCGTGTTGATCGTCTTGTTTGCACTCGAGACGGTGCCGGAGGCGATGAAGGATGTGCCGGTGCGCAGCGCCCGCACCTCGGCTTTCTGCGTCACGCGCACCGTCCCGCCATAGCCGTGCCGCATGGTCGTATCGGCGGACACGACGGGCTCGATCACGATATCCACGGAACGCGTCGGCATCCAGCTGCGGGAAACGGCGGCGCTTGCCGAGATGCGCCCCGTCACCGGATTGTAGCCGGCCGACGCGCTGCGCTGCGCGCCGGAACGCCCCTGCCCGCGCGCTTCGGCCCAGAGCCGGGCATTGTCGCGCGTCCTGTGGATGCGGCCGTTGGACGACGTGGCGACGGAGAAGTCGATACCGCCGCTGACATCCCTGCCTGCCGCGGCCCTTGCCCCCGTGCGCAGGCGATAGGCATGGCTGGAGAGTTTTTTCGGCGACCAGATCAGGAGGGAATCGCCAGCCAAGGCATGCCCGGCCGGCAGAATCGCAAGAATCGTGGAAAGAGCGAGCGCTGCGCGCGCCGCACGAGCAAAAACAGTCATGACAATGCGGGCCTGTCTCGTGATTTCCGTAGGGCGCACGGCAAGGCACCATGCCCGCCACGCGCAGAGACGCCTTCACAAAACACCGGACCGCAACGATCCGCAGGCGCCGGGCCAGAGGGCACTACACCCATCGGCCAAATCGCTCGAAGCGATGACGCGAATCTACCTGCTGCCGTCAGGCGGCTCTATCCCCAGAACTGGCGAGTTATGCCGGCCAGCTAAAAAAGCCTGCCGCGGGACACGCTTTCAAAACAAAAAAGCCCCGCGGTTTCCCGCGGGGCTCTCATCAGGTCAGAGACCCGAATTACTCGACGATCGAGGCTACGATGCCGGCGCCGCGTGCAAATCGCGCTTGCGCGCCATTTGCACATCCTTGAAGACCGTCGGCAAGCTTACGCCATCGTCAACGATCGTTATTCAACGATCGAGGCTACGATGCCGGCGCCGACGGTGCGGCCGCCTTCGCGGATTGCGAAGCGCAGCTTTTCTTCCATCGCGATCGGAACGATCAGCTCGACGGCAACCGTCACGTTGTCGCCCGGCATGACCATTTCCGTGCCTTCCGGCAGCGAAACGATGCCCGTCACGTCCGTCGTGCGGAAGTAGAACTGCGGACGGTAGTTCGTGAAGAACGGCGTATGACGGCCGCCTTCTTCCTTCGTCAGGATGTAGGCCTCAGCCATGAACTTCTTGTGCGGCTTGACCGAACCCGGCTTGCACAGGATCTGGCCACGCTCGACGCCGTCACGGTTCACACCGCGAACCAGCGCACCGATGTTGTCGCCGGCCTGGCCCTGGTCGAGCAGCTTGCGGAACATTTCAACGCCGGTCACCGTCGTCTTCGACGTCGGACGGATGCCGACGATCTCGACTTCTTCACCGACCTTGACGATGCCACGCTCGACGCGGCCCGTCACGACCGTACCACGGCCCGAGATCGAGAACACGTCTTCGATCGGCATCAGGAACGGCTGGTCGATCGGACGCTCGGGCGTCGGGATGTAGCTGTCGACAGCGGCCATCAGCTCGCGGATCGCGTCTTCGCCGATCTTCTTGTCCGAATCTTCGAGAGCAGCAAGAGCCGAGCCCTTGATGATCGGGATATCGTCGCCCGGGAAGTCGTAGGACGACAGAAGTTCGCGCACTTCAAGCTCGACGAGCTCCAGAAGCTCGGCGTCGTCGACCTGGTCGACCTTGTTCAGGAACACCACGATCGCGGGAACGCCGACCTGGCGGGCGAGCAGGATGTGCTCGCGCGTCTGCGGCATCGGGCCGTCGGCGGCAGAGCAAACCAGGATCGCGCCGTCCATCTGCGCTGCACCGGTGATCATGTTCTTGACGTAGTCGGCGTGGCCGGGGCAGTCGACGTGCGCGTAGTGACGGTTCGGCGTCTCGTATTCGACGTGCGCCGTCGAGATCGTGATGCCGCGTGCCTTTTCTTCCGGGGCAGCGTCGATCTGGTCGTACGCCTTGAACTCGCCGAAGTACTTCGTGATCGCTGCCGTCAGCGACGTCTTACCATGGTCAACGTGGCCGATCGTGCCGATGTTTACGTGAGGCTTGTTGCGCTCAAACTTGCTCTTTGCCATGTTTTCTTTCCTACTGATCGAAAGTTGGGCTAACCGGCCCTTCCGGTTTGGCAGGCGTTTAAGGCTTTCGCAACGAATGCGCAAGCCTTAAATGCAGAGCGAAAAATGCCGGAAACGAGCTGAGGCAAGCCAGATCATCCGCATATCGTGACGCAGAATCACGTTTTCAAGGCAAAGCCTTACTACGGGATGCTGATTGCATGTGTGAAGTGAATAGGTGAAGCTGACAGCGGCCAACGAATTCCGGCTTTCCCGCATTGCCATGGACGGCGAACCAGCCATCCCGCAGCGGAACATCCCCGCCGATCGTCAATCGACCTTTGCCGAATCCCGCCAGGCCCGCTCGAAGGGCAGCCGCCAGGCATGCGGGGCGATGAGCTGGTGGATCGATTTCGGCCCCCAGCCGCCCTGGTCGTAAAGCCGGACCGGCGGCGGATTGTCGAGCAGCGGCTGGGAGACCTCCCAGAGGCGCTCGATGCCCTCGGCGGTGGTGAAAAGCGTATGGTCGCCGCGCATGGCATCGAGGATCAGGCGCTCATAGGCCTCCAGCACTTCGCCGATCAGGCCGGTTTCGCTCATGGCGAATTGCAGCGAGAGCTTGTCGAGCCTGAAACCCGGGCCGGGCCGCTTGCCGTAGAAGGAGAGCGAGACCTTGGAGGCATCGGCCAAATCGAAGGTGAGGTGATCGGGCCCCTGCGCGCCGACGCCGGAGCCGGCCGGGAACATCGACTTCGGCGGCTCACGGAAGGCGATCGAGATGATGCGCTGTCCTTCGGCAAGGCGCTTGCCGGTGCGCAGGAAGAACGGCACCCCGGCCCAGCGCCAGTTGTCGATGGCGCATTTGAGGGCGATGAAGGTGTCGGTGTCGCTTTCCGGATCGACGCCGGGCTCCTTGCGGTAGCCGATATATTGACCGCGCACCACGTCGCGCGGCTCGATCGGCAGCATGGAGCGGAACACCTTGTTCTTCTCCTCCGAGATCGGCGCCGGCTCGAGCGCAGTGGGCGGCTCCATCGCCATGAAGGCGAGGATCTGAAACAGATGGGTCACCACCATGTCGCGATAGGCGCCGGTGGTCTCGTAGAAGGCCGCGCGCGTGGAAAGGCCGAGCGTCTCCGGCACGTCGATCTGTACGTGATCGATGAAGTTGCGGTTCCAGATCGGCTCGAACAGGCCGTTGCCGAAGCGGAAGGCCAGGATGTTCTGCGCCGGCTCCTTGCCGAGGAAATGGTCGATGCGGAAAATCTGCTTCTCGTCGAACACCTCGTGCAGCTTCTTGTTCAGCGCCACCGCGCTGGCAAGGTCGGTGCCGAAGGGCTTTTCCATGATGATGCGGCAGCGATCCGTCAGCCCGGCCTGGGCGAGAAGCTGCACGGCCGGCAGAGCGGCATTCGGCGGCACGGAGAGATAGTGAATGCGCCGCGTCTCGGCGCCCAGCGCTTCCTCCGCCCTCTCGACCGCCGCCTTCAGCACATCGGCGCCGGCGGAAAGCGGGACATAATCGAGGGACGCGGAAAACGCCTCCCACTCCGCCTCGGTGAATTTGCGTGTCAGGAACTTGTCGAGCGAATCGCGCGCGATGGCCCGGAAACCGCCGGCGTCCATATCGTCGAGCGAGACGCCGATGATCCGGCAGCCCGGAATGAAGCCGGCATTGATGAGATGGAACAGGCCCGGCAGCAGCTTGCGGCGCGAGAGATCGCCCGTCGCTCCGACGAGCACGACGACCTGTGGATAGCCGGGACCGACCCGCATGGAATTCTTCGGCAAATTACCAGCCCTCAAGCTTTCCGTTGCGTCTTGCGGACGGGGTAAGACCAGGCCCGCGCCGGCGTTTCGCCGCCGCGAGACGACCGTCCTGGTACCTGAAGCCTGCACGTCGAAGCCCCTCGCCCATTCAAGGTTGAATAGAGGCATGGATTACGAGGTGGATCAAGGGCCAGCCGCGGCGGCATCCCGAAAATGCGAGTGCAGGCGCGAACAGCCGGCGCTGAAGGCGCAAGTGGCACCAGGTTTCGTAAATTATTGAAATATTGGAGCGGGTAGCGGGAATCGAACCCGCGTATTCAGCTTGGAAGGCTGCTGCTCTACCATTGAGCTATACCCGCGGGGTGGTCATGATCCGAAGCAACGGAATGGTGGAGGGAGTTGGATTTGAACCAACGTAGGCTGAGCCAACGGATTTACAGTCCGTCCCCTTTAACCACTCGGGCATCCCTCCATATTCCGTCGGGATCATGCGACCAGTGTCGACCGGCGGGCAGTGCCTCTCGGCGGCGCCTTCGATCTGGCGGCGTATATGACGGGCACAATTCGTCCTGTCAACACGACGTCACGGAAAAAATTGCGAAAAACGTCATCGTCCCCAAATGCCGGACGCAAGCCGTTCATGACGCGCCGGTCCTGTCGGAGTGACCGCATGCAGCCGGCAGGCTTTCGAATTTCACCCGCCTTTATCGCAAATCCCCTGCACACTTTCGCACGACATGCTTTATATGGCCGCATGAGCAAAGATGACACCGGCGGCAAGTCCGCAAAAGACACCCATTACGCCAACCTGCGCCGGGCGCACCGCGACCAGAAGCGCGAGCGCGGCGAGATCCCGACGCCGAAGGACGACCGCCGCCGCAAGCCGGCGGAAGGCTGGAAGCCGCCCACCCTCGCCCCGGACCAGGTCTATCTTTATGGCCTGCACACCGTGCGCGCGGCGCTCGACAATCCCGAGCGCAAGATCATCAAGCTCTCGGTGAGCCTGAATGCCGCCCAGCGGCTGGAGCTGCCGGATTTCTCGACGCTGCCCTACCCGGTCGAGACCGTGCTTCCCTCCGATCTCGACAAGGTCCTCGGCGCGGACGCCATCCACCAGGGCGTGATGCTGGAAACGCGCCCGCTGCCGGTGCGCCGGCTCGAGGCGCTGAAGGACAGCCCGCTGCTTCTGGTGCTCGATCAGGTCACGGACCCGCACAATGTCGGCGCCATCATGCGCTCGGCCGTCGCCTTCAATGCCGGCGCGGTCATCACCACGCAGCGCCATTCGCCGACCGAATCGGGCGTGCTCGCCAAGACCGCCTCCGGCGCGCTTGAACTCATCCCCTATGTCCAGATCACCAACCTTTCCGATGCGCTGGAAGAGTTGCACAAGCTCGGCTTCGTGACGATCGGCCTTGATTCGGAAGGGCCGGCGCCGCTGGAGGGAACGCTGTCCGGCCAGCGCATCGCGCTCGTCATGGGCGCGGAAGGCAAGGGCCTAAGGCAGAAGACGCGCGCCACCTGCAAGGCGCTCGCCCGTCTCGACATGCCCGGCGCGATCAAGTCGCTCAACGTCTCCAATGCGGCCGCCATCGCGCTCTACGCCACGCACCGCCATCTCTTCGGCTGAACCGCCGGCACGGAAAAACGCAAAGGCCCGCCGGTTTCAGCCGGCGGGCCTTTGCGTTTCGGAGTTTATCGTCAGCCGACGAGCCGCAGGTTGGCCCGGCCCGAAATGGTGCGCTCAGCTTCGGAAATGGCTTCGACCTTCGAATCGGCGCTGAGGTTCAGGCCCTCCGCGCGCACCACTTCCACATCCGTGATGCCGAAGAAGCCGAGCACGACCTTCAGGTAGCTCTCCTGGTGGTCCATTGCAGCCGCTGGGCCGGCGCTGTAGTGGCCGCCGCGGGTAGAAACGATAATGACCTTCTTGCCCTTGGCAAGGCCTTCCGGCCCTTCGGCCGTATAGCGGAACGTCTTGCCGGCGACGGCGACGCGGTCGATCCAGGCCTTGAGCTGGCTGGGCAGGGAGAAATTGTACATGGGCACGCCGAGGATGATGGTGTCGGCAGAGAGGAATTCGTCGAGGACGACCTGGCTCTCGGCGACGTCGGCCGCGATCCTGGCATCGACGTCTTCCGGCTTGGCATTGGCCGCCATCAGGTGGGCGCCGGAAAGATGCGGCAGCGGGCTTGCGACGAGATCGCGATAGGTCACCGTGGCGCCCGGCTGCTCGGCCTTGATCTGGGCGACGACGGCCGCGGTCAGGCGGCGGGATACGGAATGGTCTCCGAGGATGCCGGAGTCGATATGGAGAACGTTCATGGGTCAACACCTTTGCTTGAATTGGGTGCAACACATATGTTCCGAAAACAATCGCGTGATTAGACAGCAAAAATCCAATTGACCGTTTCAAATGGGAAACAATAAATCAGGCATCCATCGGAGAGACACCATGCAGGACCTGAACGATCTCGCACTCTACGCCGCCGTCGTGCGGCACAAGGGTTTTACGGCGGCGGCCCATGCGCTCTCCGTGCCGAAATCGAAGATCAGCAAGCGGATCGCGGCGCTGGAGGAGCAGCTCGGCGTGCGGCTCATCGAACGCTCGACCCGCAAACTCGCCGTCACCGATATCGGCCAGTCCTTCTACGAGCGCTGCGAGGCGGTGCTGTCAGGCGTGGAGGCGGCCGAAGCCGTCGTCGCCGTCGCCAAGGCCGAGCCGGCGGGCACCGTCCGCCTGTCGATGCCGCCGGGCTTCGCGCCTGTCGTGGCCGATATCCTGCCCGGCTTCATGAAGCGCTTTCCGCTGGTGCGCCTCTCCATCCTCACCACCGGCCGGCCGGTCGATCTCATCGAGGAACGGATCGACGTCGCGCTGCGCGTGCGCGACAGCTACGATACCGACCAATCGCTGATCGTGCGCCGCTTCGGCGGCACGCGGCGCTATCTCGCGGCAAGCCCGCGCTTTCTCGAGCGCTACGGCCCGATCGATCTCGACACGATCGGCCGCGTGCCAACGCTCTCCATGCAGGAAAACAACCCACGCGCCATCTGGACGCTGTACCACGCCAATGGCGAGGTGCACGACGTCTCCCATTCGCCGGTGCTGACCTGCTCGGATTTCAGCGTGCTGGAGCGGGCGACGATCGAGGGCGTCGGCCTCGGCCTGCTGCCGGACATGATTGTCGAGCGCGGTTTTCGCAGCGGCCTGCTGACGCCGGTTCTGCCGGACTGGACGAGCGCCGAATCGGCCGTGCACGCCGTCTTCACCTCGCGCCACGGCATGCTGCCTGCCGTTCGCGCCCTCATCGACCACTTGGCCGAAAACCTGCCGCGCTCGATGGAACGCTGCCAGGAAATCGTCCCCAGGGCGGCCTCCGACAGCAACTGGTCGATCTGAAACGCCCTTTTTGCTTTACAGCGGCGGAGAATATGCTAACTCCCTCGCAGAGTGCCCTTATAGCTCAGTTGGTAGAGCACCTGATTTGTAATCAGGGGGTCGCGCGTTCGAGTCGTGCTGGGGGCACCATTTCCATATCTTCGGTAGGCTGACAGCGCCGTTTCCGGCGCCCCATTCCCCATACAAGTCATGACCTCCACCAGAGGTGGAGGTTTGAAACGCTGCGCTTGAACCGCTAGAAGCGGTTTTGCTATGTGTTAGTAGCTACGGTTAAAGAGGTCGGCAAAGTCGGAAGCTTTGTCGGCCTTTTCCTGATTACGGATATAACGTCTGACGACCTGCTCATCATAGCCAGCCGTAGAGACGAAGTACCCACGCGCCCAAAAGTGATAGCCCTTGTAGCGCCGCTTGCGGGCATATTTGTTGGCCACGTAAAGGGCCGTCTTGCCTTTCAAAAAGCCGACAATCGAAGACACCGAGTATTTCGGCGGGATCGATATCAGCATGTGCACATGGTCGGGCATCAAGTGCCCTTCCCTGATCTCGCATCCCTTTTGTCGAGCAAGATTATGCAGCAGATCACCCAACTCACGCCTTACGTCCCCGTAAAGGCGCTTCGTTCGGTACTTACTCGCGAAGACCACATGATATTTGCAGTCCCACGTCGCGTGTGATTGCGATCGTTCGTCCATAAAACCTCCGTTCTATGTCTCGGCCAATCTAGCGGTCCAAGCGCGGAGGTCTCTCAACGACAATGTAGAACCAGTCCAGTCCTCCACCGTAGGTGGAGGTTTATTTATTCCATAAAAAAGCGAACGCCCGAGGCGTCCGCTCTTTGTTCATCCAGTATTGGAACCGAGAGCCGGAACTAGCGCTGCTCTTCGGTACCCTGGTAATAGTCGCCGTCGGCAGGGCTGATTTCCCCGCTGGTCGGGTCGGCGCCCTCGTCGGGCTTGTTGATGCTCTGCGTCGAGAACAGATCGACACCGTCGCCTTCAGCGGACTGGGCATGGTTCATGCCGTCGGCCATGGGCGGGGTTACGCCCTGATAATACTCGCCGTCACCGGCGGCCAGGGCCTGCGAGCCGCCGAGAACGGAAGCGGCGAAGAGAGCGGATGCAAAAAGTGCCTTGATGGAGCTGGTCATTTTTCAATTCCTTCCATGGGTTACTTCCGGTGTCGTAACGACCGAGGCGCGACGAGAGTTTCATTGCCGTCGCTTTTTTCACGGCTTCGTGATCACGCCGTATGGTGCAACACATTGATGGCGTTGCAGATTTCGGCGGCGAAAAACCACACGAAGCGCGCCCTGCTCCGGTTCCTCAGCCTTGAATCTCGTTCTCGATCTGCTTCTTGACTGTTCACGCAAAACGGAACATAAAGAGAACATTCGGAGGACGCAACGATGCAGAACGATGCTCTGGAACGCGGAAATGCCATTCTCGAAGCCTGCCGGTCCCTGCGCGAACGGCAGATGCAGAACCGTCTTGAACTTCAGCGCAAGGCCGCAGCCTCTGCCAAGCCGCTCTATGTCCTGAAGAGCAAGAAGCAACTGGAGCTGCGGCTGCAATGATGCCGGCGCTGCGACGCACGGACGAGACGGACCGCAAGGAAGCGGTCGAAATCCTCGCCCTTCATGATGGCGATGCGCTGGAAGCCTTGCGCACGCTGATCGCGGAACGCGATGCGGTTGAGGAACGACTTGCCATCGCGACGCTCGTGATGGAACGGCGCCGGGCCGATCCGCGGTGCGGTTGCGAACCCTGACGCGGGCCATTCTCCCTGGATAGCTAATCATCAATCGGAAGGCGGCCGCTCCCACATGACGGCGCATTGCCGTTCGGGGCCGACTGGCCTATAGGCGTCTATAGCTCAACGATGCCCTTGCGGCATCATCAATCCCGTTTCGTGCCGGGATGCCGGCGACAGGGCCGGCGGCGGCGCGGAGCGATCTTGCGGGAGGAACGGACGTGGCGGCAGACAAGGAAACGGCGGGCAAGGAACCTGTCTCGAAGGTCACGGTGGAGAAGGGGCGCAACGGGCACTATTATTTCGCCTTGACCCATTACGGCGTGACCTATCCGTTAAACGGCCCCTTCCCCAATGCCTTGCAGGCGGCCGTCGCCGGCCAGGCCGCGCTCAAAAGCCTCGACGCGCAGACGGGCGGCCGGAAATCCTGAGTGCGATCGCGCCGCTGCCGCCCATCCCGCCATTGTCATATTTTTCAGATGCGCGTGCCGTAAAGGCATGCGACAAAGACCGGCCCGCCGTGGGCTAGGGCAATTCCAGCAAATCGCGTAGCGGTTTTGCGGCCGGAATTGCGTAAAAACAAAAGACAGGGCGTTTTCGCGATTCGGAGAAAAGCGGAAATGTTCCGGGCTTGCAGCGAGGATGCGGGATCAGGGCATGACGCGTAAATTCACCTCCCTCTCCTTCGTCGCCTCGCAGGCGAGCGAAGCGCAGGAAGCGCGCAACGAGCTGATCGCCATCTACGGCAATGCCGATCCGGAAGAGGCCGATGTGATCGTGGCGCTCGGCGGCGACGGCTTCATGCTGCAGACGCTGCACACGACGATGAATACCGGCAAACGCGTCTACGGCATGAACCGGGGCTCCATCGGCTTCCTGATGAACCGCTACGAGACGCAGGATCTCGAGGCGCGGATCGAGCATGCGGTGGAAAACGCCTTCCGGCCGCTCGAAATGGTGACGAGCGATGCGAGCGGACAGGAACGGCGGGCGCTGGCGATCAACGAAGTGTACCTTTTCCGCCAGTCCTACCAGGCGGCGAAACTGCGGGTCAGCATCGACGGGCGCATGCGGCTGGAGGAACTGATCTGCGACGGCCTGCTTCTGGCGACGCCCGCCGGTTCCACGGCCTACAACCTTTCCGCCCACGGCCCCATCCTGCCGCTGGAGGCTCCGCTTCTCGCGCTCACCCCGGTCAGCCCGTTCCGGCCCCGCCGCTGGCGCGGCGCGCTGCTGCCGAACAAGGTGACGGTGGAGATCGAGGTGCTGGAAGCCGAAAAGCGGCCCGTCAACGCGGTGGCCGACAATACCGAGGTCAAGTCCGTGACGTCTGTGCGCATCGCCGAATCGGTGGGGCTTTCGGCGCGCATCCTCTCCGACCCGGATCATTCCTGGTCCGACCGGATTCTTGCCGAACAATTCGATTATTGATGCCGCGACCCATCCGGACAGGAGTTCGCCATGAAACGGCCCATGCTTGCCAGCGCCCTCGCCTTCCTCATCATAGCCGGCGGGCCGGCCTTTGCAGAGGATGCCTCCCCCGTTTCGGAAACGATCACCTTCGTGGTGAGCACCGGCTTCTGGGAAGAACCGGCCGAGGACGACACGCAGCAGGACACGGCTACCGCCAAGCCGGAAACGGCCGAACCGGCGACTTCACGCCGCGGCTACTACAAGCTCATCGCCGTGCGCCAGCCGGACGGCACAGCACAGGTCCATCTCCAGCAGATCGAGGCGACCGCCGACGGTCCGAAGATCGCGTCTTCCGCCGTGCTGGACGAGTTTTCGGCGATGAAGCCCTATATCACGGACATCCGCCCGGAAAATTCGACCGGGATCACCACCCAGCCGGGCCTCTTCGCCACGGTCTACCTGAAGACGGATCCGAAGGCGGCGGAACCCGAAAGCTGGACGGTGCTGATCGACGACCTCGGCGAGATCAAGATCGAGCGCGCCACCAACTGAAAACGGGCGCCGAAGCGCCCGTTCCCCAATAGCATTTCGCGCCAACCTTAGTTCAGGTCGTCAACGACGGCGTCGGCACCGCCGTTCACGCGGTGGGCAAGCGCGGCTTCCATGAACTCGTTGAGCTCGCCGTCGAGAACGTCCGACGGCGCCGTGCTTTCGACGCCCGTGCGCATGTCCTTGACCAGCTGGTAGGGCTGGAGGACGTAGGAGCGGATCTGGTGGCCCCAGCCGATATCCGTCTTCGAGGCGGCTTCGGCGTTGGCGGCTTCCTCGCGCTTCTTCAGCTCTGCTTCGTAGAGACGGGCACGGAGCATGTCCCAGGCCTTGGCGCGGTTCTTGTGCTGCGAACGCTCCTGCTGGCAGGCGACGACGATGCCGGTCGGGATGTGCGTGATGCGCACGGCCGAGTCGGTCGTGTTGACGTGCTGGCCGCCGGCGCCCGACGAACGGTAGGTGTCGATGCGGCAGTCGCTCTCGTTGACCTCGATGTTGATCGATTCGTCGACGACCGGATAAACCCAGATCGACGAGAACGAGGTGTGGCGCCGCGCATTGCTGTCATAGGGCGAGATGCGGACGAGACGGTGCACGCCCGATTCGGTCTTCAGCCAGCCATAGGCGTTGTGCCCCTTGACGAGGAGCGTCGCGGACTTGATGCCCGCTTCTTCGCCGTCATGGACTTCCAGCAGCTCCACCTTGAAGCCCGAGCGCTCCGCCCAGCGAGTGTACATGCGCAGAAGCATGTTCGCCCAGTCCTGGCTTTCCGTGCCACCAGCGCCGGAATGCACTTCGAGATAGGTGTCGTTGGCGTCGGCCTCGCCGGAAAGCATGGCTTCGACCTGCTTGCGCGCGGCCTCCACCTTGACGGCCTTCAGCGCATCCTCGGCTTCCTTGACGATCGCGGCGTCGCCTTCCTCCTCACCGAGTTCGATGAGTTCTATATTGTCCTTGAGCTGCTGCTCGATGGCTTTTACGCCACTGATGCCCTCGTCCAGCTGCTGGCGCTCGCGCATCAGCTTCTGAGCCTCCTGGGCATCGTTCCAGAGGGTCGGGTCCTCTGCCTTGTTGTTCAACCAGTCCAGTCGTCTCAGCGCCTGATCCCAGTCAAAGATGCCTCCTCAGCAGGCTTATGGCCTGCTTGATCTCGTCGACGATGTTCTCGATTTCCGCGCGCATGTCCGTTTCTTCGATGCTGTTTCGTTGGCCCCGAAATAGAGAGGGCGGGCGCGGATGTAAAGCCCCGCGCCCGCCCTCCAAAAGCATGCCGTCCGATCAGAACAGGCCGCCGCTGCCGCCGCTCACCGCCTGGTTCGCCTGCGGCGAGCTCTTGAGGATTTCCTCTGGTGTCGCGAATTCCTCGCCGCCGATGACCGAGAAGACGTCGGCCGGGCCGGTGCCGGGCTTGAAGGCCTCCATGATCGTGTCCGGATCGCCCTCATTGGCCTGCATGCCGGTCTTGCGGTTGACGGCGATGAACTGCATGCCCTCGGGCACGATGAACTTCGTCGGGCGCGTGCCTTCCAGCGCCGCCTGCATGAATTCGTTGAAGATCGGGGCGGAGAGCGAGCCGCCGGTGGCGCCACGGCCGAGCGGCGCCGGGTTGTCGAAGCCGATATAGAGGCCGGCGACGAGATCGGGCGTATAGCCGACGAACCAGGCGTCCTTCTCGTCGTTCGTCGTGCCGGTCTTGCCGGCCGTGGGACGGTCGAGCTTGATCTTGCCGGCCGCGGTACCGCGGGTGACGACGCCTTCCATCATCGAGGTGATCTGGTAGGCGGTCATCGGGTCCAGAACCTGTTCGCGGTTGTCGACCAGCGTCGGCTCTTCCTGCTTTTCCCAGTCGTTGGCGTTGCAGTTCTCGCAGGTACGCTCTTCGTGGCGGAAGATCGTCTTGCCGTAGCGGTCCTGGATGCGGTCGATCAGCGAAGGCTTGATCTGCTTGCCGCCATTGGCGAGCACGGCATAGGCCGAGACCATGCGCAGCACGGTCGTCTCGCCCGAGCCGAGCGACATGGACAGCACCGGATACATCTTGTCGTAGATGCCGAAACGCTCGGCATATTCGGCGACGAGGTTCATGCCCATGTCGTTGGCAAGGCGCACGGTCATCAGGTTGCGCGAGCGCTCGATGCCGAGGCGCAGCGTCGAGGGACCGGCCGCGCCGCCGCCGTAGTTCTGCGGGCGCCAGACCTGGCCGCCGGCGACGATCTCGATCGGCGCATCCATGATGACCGAGGCGGGCGTATAGCCGTTGTCGAGAGCCGCCGCGTAGACGAACGGCTTGAAGGAGGAGCCCGGCTGGCGCATCGCCTGCGTTGCGCGGTTGAATTCCGACTGGCCGTAGGAGAAGCCGCCGACCATGGCGAGCACGCGGCCGGTATGCGGGTCCATGGCGACAAGGCCGCCCTGCACCTTCGGCGGCTGGCGCAGGCGATAGGTGCCGCCTTCCATCGGTTCGACATAGACTACATCGCCGACATTGAAGACGCCGGCCGGCGATTTCGCCGTCTTGCGGTCGCCCTTGGCTGAGCGATAGGCCCAGTTCATGTTCTTGGCCTCGATGCGGCCGGTGACCCGCTCCTCGACGACCTTGCCCGACGCCTCCTTGCGCGGCTGGAGGCCGATATCGGCGCCGCCCTCGTCGACGGCGAGCACGACGGAAAGCTTCCATTCCGGCACGTCGGAAAGCGAATCGATCTTGGCAAGCTCCACGCCCCAGTCGCCGCCGATCTCGATGGTCTTGATCGGGCCATGGAAGCCGCGGCGCTCGTCATAGGTCAGCAGGCCGCGCTGCAGGGCCTTGCGCGCGGCGATCTGGATGCGCGGATCGAGCGACGTGCGCACGGACAGGCCGCCCTCGTAAAGCGCGTTGTCGCCGTAGCGCTCGATGATCTGCCGACGGACTTCTTCGGAGAAATAGTCCGAGGCGAAGAGATAGGTGCCGCGGTGGCGCGGCGTCACGCCGAGCGGCTGGGCCTTGGCCTCCGCGCCGTCGCTCTGGGTGACGTAACCGTTCTCGACCATGCGGTCGATGACCCAGTTGCGGCGTTCGATGGCAGCTTCCGTGCGGCGGAAGGGATGGTAGTTCGACGGGCCCTTCGGCAGGGCGGCGAGATAGGCGGTCTCGGCGACCGTCAGCTCGGTGACGGACTTGTCGAAATAGGTGAGCGCCGCGCCGGCGATGCCGTAGGAGTTCAGGCCGAAGAAGATCTCGTTGAGGTAGAGCTCGAGAATGCGGTCCTTGGAATAGGCCTGCTCGATGCGGAAGGAGAGGATCGCCTCCTTCACCTTGCGGTCGATCGTCTGGTCGGAGGAGAGCAGGAAGTTCTTGGCGACCTGCTGCGTGATCGTCGATGCGCCGACCGGGCGGCGACCGGAACCCATGTTCTGCAGGTTGACGACGATGGCGCGGAAGAGGCCCGTCACGTCCACGCCGGGATGCTGGTAGAAGTTCTTGTCTTCCGCCGAGAGGAAGGCGGCCTTCACGCGGTCGGGAATCGCCTGGATCGGCAGGTAGAGGCGGCGTTCGCGGGCATATTCGGCCATCAGCGCGCCGTTGCCGGCATGCATGCGCGTCGTCACCGGCGGCGCATAGCTGTTCAGCACTTCATAATCGGGAAGATCCTTGGTGACACTTCCGAGATAGAGCGCGACCACAGCCGCCACGCCGAGGAAGAACACGGCGCCAATCCCGAAGAAATATCCAATCAGTCTGATCATGAGCCAGTTACCGATGCCTTATGCTTATAATTTCATCGGGCAGATCGTTGCCCGGCCTGTATTGCCGCGGGCCATTCCGGCCGCTGCGCCCAGCTTGTCCGAAGACGAGTCGCCCCATTTTACCGATCCCTGTAGCGATCGGAATGTGAGGAAAATAGGGCTTACAGCATGCCTTGCGGCTTCGCCACCGCACAATGGCGGCCGATGTCACTTTTCCGGCACAGGCGACACTAGCACGTCCCGCGCCCATGCGCTCCCGGCATCGCCGGACAAGCTTAACCGCCGTTCGCGACGACGGTGGTGCGATATTCGTCCACCGCCTTGGCAATGAGGCCGGCAACCTTCTTCTGCCAGGCCGGATCGATCAGAAGCTGCTCGTCGTCCTTGTTCGACATGAAGCCGAGTTCGAGCAGGATCGAAGGCACGTCCGGCGCGGTCAGCACGCGGAAGCCGGCATGGCGATGCGGATTGTTGATCAGCAGCACCTCGTTCTTGAAGGTGCTGACGACGCTCTGCGCAAGGTTGATGGAGAAGGCCTGCGTCTCGCGGCGCGTCAGGTCCAGCAGGATGTCGGCGACTTCGGCCGGTTCGTCCGCAAAGGAAATGCCGGCGATCTGGTCGGAGAGGTTCTCGCGTTCGGCAAGGTTCGCCGCAAGGCTGTCGGAGGCCTTGTCGGAGATCGTGTAGACCGTCGCGCCGCGGATATCCTTCTGCTTCAGCGTATCGGCGTGAATGGAAATGAGGAGATTGGCGCCTTCGTTGCGGGCGAACTGCACGCGTTGCGAGAGCGAGAGGAATTCGTCCTTTTCGCGGGTCAGGACGGCGCGCGTGCCGGGCAGCTTGTTCAGCGCCTCGGCCAGCTGGCGGGCGAAGGCGAGCGTGACGTTCTTTTCCTCGGTCTTCGTAACGCCGCCGCGCGCGCCGTTGTCGATGCCGCCGTGGCCGGCGTCCACCGCGATGACGAAGGGCCCGTCCGCGCGGCTGCCCGGCAGCAGCGCCGGCGTCTCCGCCGTCGCAGGTGCCGAGGCCTCCTGCCAGCTCTGCTTTTCCATCTGGCCCTGGAATGCCTTGTCGGTGACGATGGCCGTATCGATAACGAGGCGGTAGCTTGCGCCCCCCTGCTCTTCCTGAACCTTGGCAAGCACCACGCCGACGGGACGCGACGCCGTCAGCACGATGCGCGAGCGGCCGGCGGCCATGGTGCCGTAGCGGATGTCGGAGAAGATGCCGCGCGCCTCGAATTCCTCCGCCTTGATGCCGAAAGCCGTCTCGGGCAGGTCGATGAGGACGCGGTAGGGATTTGCGACGTAGTGGACCTTGAAGTCCGGCTTGCGGTCGAAATCGATGACGAGGCGCGTTCGGGCGTCGTCGCCGGCGATGCGGGCGCCGAAGGCGAGCAGCGGCGCGGCCGAAGCGGACACGGCGAAGGCCGGCGTCACGACCGAAAGGCTGAGCACGGCGACAAGCGCGGCTGCAGCGACAGAGAGGATCTTTTCGGTCAGAAGGCGTAGCATCACCACTCGCAGTCCGTTCAAACGCGTGGAAACCGCGCGATGCGGTGCAGGACGAGCTTCATAGATGCCCTCATATGGTTAACCAAAGCTTGCCGTAAGGCCGCGCCGACGCAACGATGCACACAGCCGGCAAATCCATCAAGATTATGGCGCTTCGGGCTTTTCCCTTGCCATTGTGACATATCCGCCATAAAAGCAAAATCAGGGAAAAAGAATAGACGGGATAGAATCGCTTAGAGCAGGCAGCCACCCCCTACGGGACCTTGGCGCCGAACCGGGCCTTCATCCGCCGTCGCGCTGCTTTTTCCCGGCCGACTAGATCGCGTAAACCGGCGGTGGCCGGAACAGTCAAGGTGGATTTCCACCACTCGCCCTTCCCCAAGGGCAATTTCATCGGACCGTTTTGGTCTATGGCACAGGCATTCTCGTTGGACGTTGATGTTGTCGCAGCGGATTTTATCAGAGGGTAACAGGCACCGGGACGCTCGCGTACCGACCTTCCTCCGTCCGCTTACCCCTCACCGGAGCCTAACGGGAACTTACTTATCCGGCGCATCCCTCTCCTCCCCCGGCACTTCCCTTTCAGGGAACAGTTCGCCGTCAGGATTGCGGTTGCGCCGAGGAGCTCAATCTACATGGCAGAAAAAATGCTTATCGACGCGTCTCACGCTGAGGAGACGCGCGTCGTTGTCGTACGCGGAAACCGCATAGAAGAATTCGACTTCGAATCCGAACACAAGAAACAGATCCGCGGCAATATCTACCTTGCCAAGGTCACGCGCGTCGAACCGTCGCTCCAGGCGGCCTTTGTCGATTACGGCGGCAACCGCCACGGCTTCCTGGCCTTCGCCGAAATCCACCCGGACTACTACCAGATTCCGCTCGCCGACCGTCAGGCCCTGCTGAGGGCCGAGGCCGAGGAGCATCGCCGCGACGACGACATCGAGCCCATCGAAACGGGTACCCGCGCGTCCGACGAGAAGGATGCGCCGGCCGAGATCGATGCCGAAGCCGTCGCCGCCGTCGAAGAGACCCCGGTCGAAGCCGTCGCGGAAGCCGAGGTCGTCGAGGCCTCCGCGGACCTTGCTGCGGAAGAGGCCCCGGCCGAAAAGCCGAAGAAGCCGCGCCGCACCCGCAAGGCCAAGGCGAAGACCGAGGACGTCCCGGCCGCCGAAGAAGCCGCCGCCCCTGCCGAAGGCAGCGACGACGAGACGCCCGGCGGCGCGATGGCGATGGCCGTCGACACCGACGAGGTTTCCGAGCCGGCCGAGCGCTCGCGCGGTCGTCGTCGCCGCGATGACGACGACGATGACGACGATCACAACGGCGAAGAGAAAGAAGTCATCGAATCCGTCGGCGCCGAAGACGCCATGGAAGAGGTTCCGGACCGCGTCCAGCGCAAGCCGCGCAAGCAGTACCGTATCCAGGAAGTCATCAAGCGCCGCCAGATCCTGCTCGTGCAGGTCGCCAAGGAAGAGCGCGGCAACAAGGGCGCGGCGCTGACCACCTACCTGTCGCTCGCCGGCCGCTATTCCGTCCTGATGCCGAACACGGCGCGCGGCGGCGGCATTTCCCGCAAGATCACCAACCTGCAGGACCGCAAGCGCCTGAAGGAGATCGCCCGCGACCTCGAGGTTCCGCAGGGCATGGGCGTGATCCTGCGCACCGCCGGCGCCAACCGCACCCGCGTCGAGGTCAAGCGCGACTTCGAATACCTGATGCGCCTGTGGGAGAACGTGCGCACGCTGACGCTCGCCTCCACCGCACCCTGCCTCGTCTACGAGGAAGGCTCGCTCATCAAGCGCTCGATCCGCGACCTCTACAACAAAGACATCAGCGAGATCGTCGTTGCCGGCGAGGAAGGCTACAAGGAGGCGAAAGCCTTCATGAAGATGCTGATGCCGAGCCACGCGAAGGTCGTCCAGCCCTATCGCGACGTGCATCCGATCTTCTCGCGCTCGGGCATCGAAGCCCAGCTCGACCGCATGCTGCAGCCGCAGGTGACGCTGAAGTCCGGCGGCTACATCATCATCAACCAGACCGAGGCGCTCGTCTCGATCGACGTCAACTCCGGCCGCTCGACGCGCGAGCACTCCATCGAGGAGACCGCGCTGCAGACGAACCTGGAAGCCGCCGAGGAAGTGGCGCGCCAGCTTCGCCTCCGCGACCTTGCCGGCCTCGTCGTCATCGACTTCATCGACATGGAGGAGAAGCGCAACAACCGCTCCGTCGAGAAGCGCCTGAAGGACCACCTCAAGAACGATCGCGCGCGCATCCAGGTCGGCCGCATCTCGCATTTCGGCCTGCTCGAAATGTCGCGCCAGCGTATCCGCGCCTCGGTCCTCGAATCGACCATGCAGACCTGCCCGCACTGCAACGGCACGGGCCATATCCGCTCGCAGTCGTCGGTCGCGCTGCACGTCCTGCGCGGCATCGAGGAGTACCTCCTCAAGAACACGACGCACAACATCGTCGTGCGCACGACGCCCGACATCGCGCTCTACCTGCTCAACCACAAGCGCGGCACGATCATCGACTATGAAGGCCGCTTCGGCGTCCAGATCATCATCGAGGCGGATGCCCATGTCGGTGCGCAGCATTTTGCGATCGACCGCGGCGAAGCCGTCGAGAACCCGGTCAAGATCGAGCAGATCCTGCATTTCGAGCCGGAACCGGAAGACGACGACGTCGTGATCGAGGACGAGATCGACGAGGAAGAGGACGAAGCCCGTCCGGCCGCCGCCGCTCAGAGCGCGCCGTCCGCTTCCACCTCCGACGAGAACGGCCGCAACAAGCGCAAGCGTCGCCGCCGTCGCCGTGGTCGTGGCCGCGAGAATGGCGAAGGCACTGACACCGCCTCCTTCGGCGGCGAGCAGCCGGGTGACGAAGACGCGCTCGACGACGACGATGCCGAAGGCGACGAGGGCGCGGAAGAAACGCAGGCCCAGGCCGACGAGACCGCCGAGCAGCGCCGCAAGCGCCGCCGTCGCGGCAAGCGCGGTGGCCGCCGCAATCGTCCCGAGGATGGCTCGGTCGAAGCCGGCGCCGAGGGCGACGAGGCGGACGGCGATGCCGAAGAGGGCGATGCTGCCGAAGAGGTAGTGGCTGTCGAGGTCGAGGTTGCCGAAGTGGCTGCCGCTGCCGAGGAAGCACCCGTCGAAGCCGTTGCCGAGGAAGCGCCGGCAAAGCCGAAGCGTGCCCGCCGCAGCCGCGCAAAGGTCGTGGAAGAAGCCGCGACCGACGAGGCCGCCCGCAGCGAGATCGAAGCGCAGCCAGCTCCGGTTGCCGTCGAAGAGAACGCCACGCCGGCCGAACCGGAAGTCGAGCAGGCATCCGCCGATCTCGAGGAGCCGGCCAAGCCGGTCCGCGCCAACCGCGACATCTCCAAGATCGCGTCGCAGCCGGTGGTGAAGTCCTCGACGGCCAAGGAAGCCGCGCCCGAAGACGACGCCGAAAAGCCCAAGAAGGGCGGCTGGTGGCAGCGCCGCGGCTTCTTCTAAAAAGCCCGCTCATAGTCAGGAAATTGAGAAGGCCCGGTTCGACCGGGCCTTTTTCTTGGCAAGCGGGAATCGGGTGGTTCCGCCTGCGCCCTTCTGCGACATCCGCGTCGTCGGAAACCAGTAAGGGAAAGACCTCATGACCCGTCTTGACAACAAGGTCGCCATCGTCACCGGTGCAAGCTCCGGCATCGGTCGGGCCGCCGCCCTGCTCTTTGCCCGGCAGGGGGCAAAACTCGTTCTTTCAGCCCGCGGACGCGAACGGCTCGATGCGGTTGCGGAAGAGATTCGCTCGGAAGGCGGAATGTCCATCGCCGTTCCCGGCGACGTCAGCGAGGAAGCCCATCACCAGGCCCTGATCGCGACCGCGCAGAAGGAATTCGGCGGCCTCGACATTGCCTTCAACAATGCCGGCACGACCGGGCCGGTCGGCGCCCTGCCGGACCTTTCCATGGAGGAATGGCAGGAAGTGCTTGGCATCAACCTGACCAGCGGCTTTCTCGCGGCCAAATACCAGTTGCCGGCCATGGAGGCGCGCGGCGGCGGCAGCATCGTCTTCACCTCGACCTTCGTCGGCTATACGGCGGGATTTCCGGGGCTTGCCGCCTATGCGGCGTCGAAGTCCGGTCTTGTCGGCCTCGTGCAGGTGCTCGCCTCGGAATATGGCCCCAAGGGCATCCGCGTGAACGCCCTGCTGCCGGGCGCGACGGATACGCCGATGGGCCGGGACGTGGCGAACACGCCGGAAGCGCGGCAATTCGTTGCCGGGCTCAATGCCTTCAAGCGCATCGCCGAGCCGGAGGAAATCGCCGAAGCCGCGCTCTTCCTCTGCTCGGACGCCTCCAGCTTCACCACCGGCACGGCGATGCTGGTCGATGGCGGCGTTTCGATCAACCGGGCCTGAGAAAGGGATTCAGGTTCCTGAAACTCCGATTCCGTTTCCGGCCTCAAGGTCCTGGAACGGAATCGTTTTTCGCAATCAGGCGAGCCAGGCTTCGAGGCGGTCGACCGCCTCGCTCATCTCCTCGAAGGCGCCGGCATAGGAGAAGCGCATCGTGTGGTGGCCGTCCTTCGGGTCGAAGTCGATGCCGGGTGTCGCCGCGACATCGGTCTCGGCCAGCATGCGGCGGGCAAAGGCCATGCTGTCATTGGTGAACCGGCTGACATCCACATAGGCATAGAAGGCACCATCCATCGGCGAGGCGATGGAAAAGCCGAGTTCCGGCAGGCGCTTGACGAGGAAGTCGCGGTTCACGCGGTAGGCGTCACGGTAGACGTTGAGCTCCGCCTCTGCCCCGAGCGCCGCTTCCGCCGCGATCTGCGAGAGTTCCGGCGCGGAGATGTAGAGGCTCTGGGCGATGCGCTCGACCGGGCGCACCAGCGCCTCCGGCAGCACCATCCAGCCGATCCGCCAGCCGGTCATGCAATAGTATTTCGAGAAGGAATTGATGATGACAGCCTCGTCGCCGAATTCCAGCGCCGTCGCCTCCTCGCCGACGAAGGTGAGGCCGTGATAGATCTCGTCGGAGATGAAGGCGATGCCGTTCTCCCGGCAATAGTTTGAGAGCGCCGCAAGTCTGGCCCGGCCGGTGACGGTGCCGGTCGGATTGGCGGGGCTTGCCAGCAGCACGCCGTCGATGCGTCCATGAGTGGCTGCAGCCGTCTCCAGGGCCTCCGGCGTCAGCGTGAAGCCGTTTTCGGCGCTCACCTCGATTTCCACCGTCTCGATGCCAAGCGCGGCGAGGATGTTGCGATAGGCGGGATAGCCGGGACGCGCGATGGCGACGCGGTCGCCGGCGTCGAACAGCGCGAGAAAGGCGAGGTTGAAGCCGGCGGAGGAGCCCGTCGTGATGGCGATGCGGCCCGGATCGACCGAAACCCCGTGATGCTCCCGGTAAAAATCCGAAATGGCGCGACGGAGGGAAATGAGGCCGAGCGCATCCGTATAGCCGATGCGGCCGATCTCCAGGGCCCGGCGGGCCGCCTTACGGGCGGCGTCCGGCGCGGGGTGCACCGGCTGGCCGACGGCCATGGAAATGACCGGCCGACCCGTCGCCCGCCGTTTCGTCGCTTCGGCGAGCACGTCCATGGCGTGGAAGGGTTCGACGGCGCCGCGGCGGGAGAGTTTCATGGGCTTTGCTTCCAGTTCTTCGTTGTGCCTTCCTGCCGCAAGACTTGCCCCTTCACAATCCCGCGAGGGCCGAAAATCCGCCGCTTTTGCCCTATCGTTTGCGCGGGAGCGACCATAAGGTCGTTGAAAGCGACCGCAGGCGCATTGACGCGCGGGCGCTGCCAATGGCACTTCAGCGGCGCATCACGACGAGGACAGGACAGACATGACATTCAAGACGAAGCTCGCGGCCACCGTCGCTCTCACCATCGCGGTCGCAGCCCCCCTTCCGGCCCTCGCCCTCGACGATGCGCAGAAGAAGGAGATCGGCGAGTTCATCAAGGAATATCTCGTCGAGAACCCGGAAATCCTTGTTGACGTGCAGGAGGCGCTGCAGAAGAAGCAGGAAGCCCAGCAGCAGGCCAAGGCCCAGTCGGCCATCACCGACAACGAGAAGGCGATCTTCTCCTCGCCCTACGACATCGCGCTCGGCAACCCGAAGGGCGACGTCACCATCGTCGAGTTCTTCGACTACAATTGCGGCTACTGCAAGCGCGCGCTCTCCGACATGGACGATATCCTGAAGGAAGACAAGAACGTCCGCTTCGTGCTGAAGGAACTGCCGATCCTCGGCCCCGATTCGCTCGCCGCCCACAAGGTGAGCGCCGCCGTGCGCGACCTTTCGCCGGAAAAGTACGGCGAATTCCACCGGACCTTGCTCGGCGGCGAAGGCCGCGCGACGGAAGAGAGCGCCATCGCGCTTGCCGTCGGCATGGGTATCTCCGAAGTGGACATCCGCAAGACCATGGCCGACAAGCCGCATGACGACGCCGTGCGCGAGGCCTATTCGCTGGCAAACGACCTCGGCATCACCGGCACGCCGTCCTACGTGCTCGGCAACGAGATGGTGTTCGGCGCCGTCGGCGCCGACGATCTGCGCGAGAAGATCGCCAATGTGCGCTCCTGCGGCAAGGCGACCTGCTGACAATCGCCATCTTCCTGCCATGCTGGCCGTGTTCAGCCTCTGCTGCTTGTGGACAGCCCTTTCGACCGGAAAAGCCCCTGCCCTTGGGGCTTTCCCTGCGGGAACCGCCGGTCTATAGGTAATCCTCCATCCAGCATGCGGAATGACGAATGGCTTCAACCCTTTTCGTGCTCAACGGCCCCAACCTGAACGCCCTCGGCAAGCGCGAGCCCGGTATCTATGGCGGCCAGACGCTCGCCGATATCGAAGCGCTCTGCAAGGCGGAGGGCGGGAAGCTGGGATTTGCCGTCGAATTCCGCCAGTCCAATCACGAAGGCGACCTGGTCGACTGGATTCATGAGGCCGGCGATGTCGCCGCCGGCGTCGCCATCAATGCCGGCGCCTATACCCACACCTCGATCGCCCTGCACGACGCCATCCGCGCCGTGAAGATCCCGGTGGTCGAACTGCACCTTTCCAACGTGCATGCCCGCGAGGAATTCCGCCACAAGTCGATGATCGCACCCGCCGTCAAGGGTGTCATCTGCGGCTTTGGCGCGCAAAGCTATGTCCTTGCGCTTCATGCGCTTTCGTCCATCACGACATAAGAAGAACCAGAGGCTCATTCCATGGCTGACAAGAAAAACGGCATCGATCAGGTCTTGATCCGCGATCTCGCCAACATCCTCAACGAGACGGACCTGACCGAGATCGAAGTGGAGCAGGACGACCTGCGCATCCGCGTCTCGCGCGCCGGCACGCCGCAATATGTCCAGGCGCCGATCGCCGCCCCGGCTCCCGCCTTCGCTGCCCCGGCCGCAACGGCCGCCGCCCCTGTCGCCGACGCCCGCAGCAACAAGAACGCCGTGACCGCGCCGATGGTGGGCACCGCCTACCTTTCCCCGGCGCCGGGCGCCCGCCCCTTCATCGAGGTCGGCTCCACCGTCAAGGAAGGCCAGACCATCCTCATCATCGAAGCCATGAAGACGATGAACCAGATTCCGGCGCCGCGCTCCGGCAAGGTCACCGAAATCCTCGTTTCGGATGCAAGCCCGGTCGAATACGGCGAACCGCTGATCGTCATCGAATAAGGCGGCCCCCATGATCTCCAAAGTCCTCATTGCCAACCGCGGCGAAATCGCCCTTCGGGTCCTTCGGGCCTGCAAGGAGCTGGGCATCGCCACGGTTGCCGTGCATTCGACGGCGGATGCCGACGCCATGCATGTGCGCCTTGCAGACGAGAGCGTATGCATCGGCCCGCCCCCGTCGCGCGAAAGCTACCTGAACATCCACCAGATCGTCGCGGCCTGCGAGATCACCGGCGCCGACGCCGTGCATCCGGGCTACGGCTTCCTGTCCGAGAACGCCAAGTTCGCGGAAATCCTCGACGCGCACGGCATCACCTTCATCGGCCCGACGGCCGAACACATCCGCATCATGGGCGACAAGATCACCGCCAAGCAGACGGCGCAGGAACTCGGCATCCCCGTCGTTCCCGGCTCCGACGGCGAGGTGAAGCCGGAGAACGCGCTGGAAGTCGCCCGCCAGATCGGTTTTCCCGTGCTCATCAAGGCCACCGCCGGCGGCGGCGGCCGTGGCATGAAGGTCGCAAAATCCGAAGCCGATCTCGAGGAAGCCGTCTCGACCGCCCGTTCCGAGGCGCTCGCCGCCTTCGGCAACGATGCCGTCTACATGGAAAAGTATCTCGGCAAGCCGCGCCACATCGAAATCCAGGTCGTCGGCGACGGCATGGGCAATGCGGTGCATCTCGGCGAGCGCGACTGCTCGCTGCAGCGCCGCCACCAGAAGGTCTGGGAAGAAGCCAACTCCCCGGCGCTCAATGTCGAGCAGCGCATGAAGATCGGCCAGATCTGCGCCGACGCCATGATGAAGCTGAAATACCGCGGCGCCGGCACGGTCGAATTCCTCTACGAGAACGGCGAGTTCTATTTCATCGAAATGAACACCCGCCTGCAGGTGGAGCACCCGATCACCGAAGCGATCACCGGCATCGACCTCGTGCACGAGCAGATCCGCGTCGCCTCCGGCGCCGGCCTGTCGGTGCGGCAGGAGGACATCGTGTTCTCCGGCCATGCCATCGAGTGCCGCATCAACGCCGAAGACCCGCGCACCTTCGTTCCCTCGCCCGGAACGATCACGCATTTCCATGCGCCAGGCGGCCTTGGCGTGCGCGTCGATTCGGGCGCCTATCAGGGCTACAAGATCCCGCCCTACTACGACAGCCTGATCGGCAAGCTCATCGTGCACGGCCGCACCCGCGTCGAATGCATGATGCGCCTGCGCCGCGTGCTGGATGAGTTCGTCATCGACGGCATCAAGACGACGCTGCCGCTCTTCCAGGACCTGATCGGCAACCAGGACATCGCCAACGGCGATTACGACATCCACTGGCTGGAAAACTATCTGGCCGACAAGACCGACGCCTGAGGGGCGCCGGTCATGGCAGGGCGTCGCAGCCGCCACCCGGAGATAACGCCGGAACTGTTGCTGCGCGCCTATTCCATCGGGCTTTTCCCGATGGCCGATTCGGCAGACGACCCGGAGCTGTTCTGGGTCGAGCCGGACATGCGGGGCGTCATCCCGCTCGATGAATTCCACGTCTCGCGCAGTCTCGCCAAGGCGGTCCGCAAGAAACCGTTCGACATCCGGTTCGACACCGCCTTCGACGCGGTGATCGCGGCCTGCGCCGAGGCCGCGCCGGACCGCCCGTCGACCTGGATCAACAAGAAGATCCGGTCCCTCTACGGCACCCTGCATCGCATGGGCCACGCCCATTCGGTTGAAGCCTGGGAAGGCGAAAAACTCGTCGGCGGGCTCTACGGCGTCTCTTTGGGGGCGGCCTTCTTCGGGGAAAGCATGTTCTCCCGGCGCACGGATGCCTCGAAAATCTGCCTCGTGGCGCTGGTGGAGCGGTTGAAGGCGAACGGCTTCCGGCTGCTCGACACGCAGTTCACCACCGAGCATCTGAAGTCGTTCGGCGCGATCGACGTGCCGAAGATCGAATACGAGGACATGCTGGCGAACGCGCTGGCGTCACCGCACCTGCCGTTTTGAGGGGTTGAAGAACGTTACTGCGCCGCCGCTTCGCCGTCTTCCGGCGGCGGCACGTCGGACTTGGCCTTGCATTCCGTCAGCCACACGTCATAGACGGCGTGCTCGACGGCGTTGAGGCCGGGGCTGTCTGCGAACATCCAGCCGGTGAAGATGCGGCGGATCTTGCGGTCGAGCGTGATCTCGTCGACCTCGACGAAGGACGTCACCTTCTGCGCTTCGGTATCGTCGCGGCTGTAACAGACCTTCGGCGTCACCTGAAGCGCGCCGAACTGCACGGTCTCGCCGATATAGACGTCGAAATTGGTGATGCGGCCGGTGATCTTGTCGATGCCGGAGAACACCGCGACCGGATTTTCCATGCGCGCGGCCTTTGCTGCCACCGGCGCCATGGCAAGGCCGGCGGCCGTCGCTGCAAGCGCGACGGAAAGAAGGCGCCGTCCGGCGTTTGCCCGTGAAAACCCTGATGTCATGAATGCCGTCTCCTGCGATCCGCTCCGGCGCTCGCCGGTGGCTTCCAGCTACCGGCGAAATGTGGCCAAATCGGTATCAGCTACCCGGCGTCCAGGCGTCATAGTCGCCGGTCACGCGGGGACGTTCGCCGGTTGCGGCAAGCGAGCCCGGCGGGCGGTAGGCCTGCGAGGTGCCGGTCGGGTTCTGGCGGTGCGGCTTCTGCCACTCACGCGCCTTGTAGTCCTCGTCGGCCGGGGAAACGTCGGTGCGGTGGTGCATCCAACCGTGCCAGCCCGGCGGGATGGCAGAGGCTTCGGCATAACCGTTGTAGATCACCCAGCGGCGGGTTCGGCCTTCGGAATCCTTGGCGCCGCCCTGGTAGTAGACGTTGCCGAACTCGTCCTCGCCGACCCGCGTGCCGAAGCGCCAGGTGTGAAAGCGGGTGCCGATCGTCTGACCGTTCCACCAGGTGAAAATCTGCTTGAGAAGGTTCATGGGCTGGCGTCCTTGGCAGGGCCATGCCGGAAGCGCGGCCCGAGACTGATGGTTCGCCCGCATGAAGCGGGTGATATTTTCTTTCGCTTATGGCGCGACACCGCCGGAATGTCCAGCGATTCCCACGCCTTCGCCCACGGCTTTTCGCCGCGGTCAGCCGCCGAGCGGCTTCTCGTAGACATGGAGCGGCACACCGGAGATGCCGTCCGCTGTGTGCTGCGTCTCACCGACTTTGACGAAGCCGTGCGCACCATAGAAGGCGACGGCCGCCTCGTTGCGCGGATCGACCTCCAGCAGCATGGCATTGGCATCCGGGAAGCAGGTTTCGAGCTCGGCGAACAGGTCGCGGCCGATGCCCTGCCTCTGGTAGCGCGGCAGCACGTAGAGCTGATGCAGGAACGCCGTCTTCGGCCGGTCCTTCGCCATGGCGGCATAACCCATGCCGCCCAGTTCCCTGCCGTTGTCGGCAACGACGAACTCGCTGTCCTTGCGCGCCAGCCGGGCCTTTAGCGCCGGCACGGAATGCCAGCGCGCGGTGATCTCGCTCACCTTGTCCGCGCCGTAAAGCGCGTCATAGGTCGCGTGCCACGTCTCGCCCAGAAGCGCGCTGACTTTCGCCAGATCGCGCTCGGAAGCTGTGCGGACGAAAAACATCGGGATCAGTCCTCGATGCCGAGCTTGGCCTTGACCAAGGCCTGCACGGCCTGCGGGTTGGCCTTGCCGCCGGTCGCCTTCATCACCTGGCCGACGAACCAGCCGGCGAGCGTCGGCTTGGCCTTGACCTTCTCGACCTGATCGGGGTTCGCGGCGATGATCTCGTCCACGGCCTTCTCGATTGCGCCAGTATCCGTGACCTGCTTCAGGCCACGCGCCTCGACGATCTCGGCCGGGTTGCCGCCCTCGTTCCAGACGATCTCGAAGAGGTCCTTGGCGATCTTGCCGGAGATCGTGCCGTCCTTGATGAGATCGATGATGCCGCCGAGCTGATCGGGCGAAACCGGTGTCTCTTCAATGGCTTTGCCGTCCTTGTTCAAGGCGCCCAGGAGATCGTTGATGACCCAGTTGGCGGCAATCTTGCCGTCGCGGCCGGCAGCAACCGCCTCGTAATAGTCGGCGATCGCCTTTTCGGAAACGAGCACCGAGGCGTCGTAGACCGAGAGGCCGAGGTCCTTGACGAAGCGGATCTTCTTGTCGTCAGGCAGTTCCGGCAGGTCGGCGAGCAGCTTGCCGACGAATTCGTTGTCGAATTCCAGCGGAAGAAGGTCCGGGTCGGGGAAATAGCGATAGTCGTGCGCGTCTTCCTTCGAGCGCATCGAGCGCGTCTCGCCCTTGCCGGGATCGAAGAGGCGGGTTTCCTGATCGATCGAGCCGCCGTCCTCCAGGATGCCGATCTGGCGGCGGGCTTCGTATTCGATCGCCTGGCCGATGAAGCGGATGGAGTTGACGTTCTTGATCTCGCAACGCGTGCCGAAGGCTTCGCCCGGGCGGCGCACGGAGACGTTGACGTCGGCACGCATGGAGCCCTCGTCCATGTTGCCGTCGCAGGTGCCGAGATAGCGCACGATGGAGCGCAGCTTCGTCATATAGGCCTTGGCCTCGTCCGACGAGCGCATGTCCGGCTTGGAGACGATCTCCATCAGCGCGACGCCCGAACGGTTGAGGTCGACATAGGACATGGTCGGGTGCTGGTCGTGCATCGACTTGCCGGCATCCTGCTCGAGGTGCAGGCGCTCGATGCCGATCTCGATATCCTCGAAATTGCCCTGACGATCGGGGCCGAGCGAGATGACGATCTTGCCCTCGCCGACGATCGGGTCCTTGAACTGCGATATCTGGTAGCCCTGCGGCAGGTCGGGATAGAAGTAGTTCTTGCGGTCGAAGATCGAGCGGTGGTTGATCTCGGCCTTCAGGCCGAGGCCGGTGCGCACCGCCTGGCGGACGCATTCCTCGTTGATGACCGGCAGCATGCCCGGCATGGCGGCATCGACGAGCGAGACGTTGGCGTTCGGCGCCTTGCCGAATTCCGTCGAGGCGCCGGAGAAGAGCTTGGAATTGGACAGGACCTGGGCGTGAACCTCCATGCCGATGATGACTTCCCAATCGCCGGTGGCGCCGGGGATGAAGCGTTTCGGATCGGGGGTGCGGACGTCGACGAGGGTCATTTTAGGCTCTTGCTGTGGTGTCTTCGGTGCTGTCTCGGTAGAACATATGGGCAGGCGGCGCAAGGTTTTCAGCGGGTGCGACCCGCCGCCATTAGCCAAGTCGCAAGGATGACCGGCTAAAAGGGTGCGATGGGCACGACGACGACGCTTCTCATCATTTTTCTTCTCTTCAACCTGGTGACGTTCTGTGTCTTCTGGTGGGACAAGGAAGCCGCGCGTGACGGCCATTGGCGCGTTTCCGAAGCGCGTCCGCTGCAGTTCGCACTCCTCGGCGGCAGCCTGGGCGCCTTTGCCGCGCAACGACTGCTGCGGCACAAGACCCGCAAGGAGCCGTTCCGCACACAGTTGATGGCGATCCTGATTCTGCATGCGGCGCTGATCCCGGCCGCTCTCGTCTTTGCGGCTTCCCTCTACCGGACGCTGCACGCCGGCTGACATGCCTTCAGACAGCGCGTGTTGACATGCAGCGATATTCGTAACTATTATTGTTACATGAAAAGAAACAGCCGCCTTTCCGCCGTGCTTCATGCACTCATGCACATGGCGGAACGCGAGGAGCCGATGACCTCGGACGATCTCGCGCTCTGCCTCGACACCAATGCCGTCGTCGTCCGGCGCACCATGGCCGGGCTTCGCGAGGCCGGCATCGTGCAATCCGGGCGCGGCCATGGCGGCGGCTGGCATTTCGCCAAGCCGCTCGCCGAGATTTCGCTGCTCGACATCTACAACGCGCTCGGGGAGCCGATCCTCTTCCAGATCGGCCCGGCCACGGAAATGCCGGGCTGCGTGGTCGAGAAATCCGTCAACCGGGTGATCGGCGACGCGCTGAAGGATGCGGAAGCGATCCTGATGGCGCGCTTTGCCAGCACCACGCTGGCGGACCTTGCGGTCGATTTCCGCGCCGCTGCCAAAAGCTGCCGGCCCGAAACCGGCTAGCGGCAGTCACGCCAACATCTGCATCGAACGACCGGCAGCCGCCGGGCGAACGATGCCTCATGCCCACCAGAAAGGATGAACCATGACCGAAGATGCCATCATCATCGGCGGAGGCTTTGCCGGCCTTTCCGCAGCCATGCAGCTTGCCCGCGCCCGCCGCCGCATCACCATCCTCGACACCGGCGAACCACGCAACCGCTTCGCCGCGCATTCGCACGGTTTCCTCGCGCAGGACGGCCGACCGGGCGGCGACATCCTCGCGGACGCCCGCCGTCAGCTCGCCGCCTACGGGACCGTCACCTTCCGCGACGCGCCGGCCGAGCGGCTCGAGGGCGAGAAGGATGCCTTCTCCGTCATCACCGGTGATGGCGGGCGTCTCGATGCAAGGCGCGTGCTGCTTGCCACCGGTTTCGAGGACCGGTTGCCGGCCATACCCGGCCTTGCGGAGCGCTGGGGCAAGACGGTGCTGCATTGCCCCTATTGCCACGGCTACGAGGTCGGCGGCGGAGAAGTCGGCGTGCTGGCCCGCACGGCGGACGCCGCCCGGTTCGCGGCGGTTGTCGCCGATTGGGGCAATGTGACGCTCTTCACCAACATGACGCCGGAACCGGACGACGAAGCGCTTGCCTTGCTTGCTCAGCGCAATGTGAAACTGCGGCCGGGCCGTGTCACGGCGATCGCCGACGGACCGGACGGCATGCTCTCCGTCGAGACCGGCCCCGGCATCCCGACGCTGATCAAGGCGCTCTTCGTCATGCCGGAGGCGCGGGTACGCAGCACCATTCCGGCCGATCGCGGCCTCGAATTGAAGGAAACGCCTGTCGGCACCATCCTCCACACCGACGACACCGGCCAGACCTCCCTGCCCGGCCTCTATGCGGCCGGCGATATCGCGCTCGGGGCGGCGAACATCTCGCTGGCTTCGGCCAATGGCGTGAAGACCGGCGTCTTCCTGCACCATTCGCTGATCTGGCCGTCGCATTGACCTTTCGGGGTGTCCCGGTTATTTCGGGGCATCCGCAATGGAGTTTTGATGTCTAGCTCGTCTGAGGCCCGCTGAGGACCCTGCCCGCAACAGCTTGCGTGCAGGGTCGGAAAAACGATGAACCCTGCCACCATCGGGTGGCGGAACGTTTTTTTGCGTTCATTCGAACGCCAGACGGATCTTCAGGACCATGGACATTTCCCGCGCCGAACAGCGCATACTCCACCTGCTCGCCCAGGGCGGCAGGATCGAAATCGAAAAAGACGAAACCAGGAAGATCGTCACCGTCGCCTGCGTCACCCGGGAGGGCTGGCGGGCGGGCGGCTTGGACATCGAGCTCTTCCGCAAGCTGAAGCGCCGGCGCTACATCGCCTCGTCCGGTGGCAGGCCCTACCGCATCACCCAGCGCGGGCTCGAACTGGTGCGATCGCAGCAGGACAACCAGTGACGGAGCGGGAGGCGCGGCGAGCACGCGCCTCCCCTCAAAACCCGCCCGGTCCGTAGCCGGACGGCTCGTCCGCCACGAGCTGCCGGCGCAGGCCGACCGATTCCACATCCCGGTCGAGGCGGGCCGAATAATCGACGGAAAGCCAGTTCACCGCATAGCCATGCTTCTGGAAGAAAGCCACGGCGGCGACATTGCGGGCATGGGTCTGAAGCCGCGCCGCCTCGAAACCGGCCGCGACGATCTCCGCCTCCATGGCGGCGAGCAGGGCCGCGCCGAGGCCCATCTTCTGGTGCTGCGGCTCGACCCACAGATCGCTGATCTCGTCGTCCAGCGCCTCGCGGGACGCCCAGCCGGCGAGCGCGCCGTCGAACTCGGCGACCGTCACGCGCAGCCAATGACTGACGAGGAACTGCTGGAAGGCGTTGCGCGCATAGTCGCGCCGCACCTGGAGGTCGGCGACGCCGACGACGGCCTGCTCCCACGCCCTGACGCCGATCTCGACAAGGGCGTTGACATCCTCCTGACGGGCATTGCGGACGGTGATCATGGGGCGGTTCTCTCCACCCCTATGAAAGCATCGCGCGGGGCGATTGGCGAGAGAGGGAAATCGGCCATCCACGGCGATGATGGGGAAGGCGCAAAAGAGAATCGCCCGGCCTTTCGGCCGGGCGGTCCCCTACTTGTCGCGGAGCTGGACGAGGTCGTTCATCAGGCCCGCCGTCCCGTTGTGGATGGTCAGGCGCTCGACCTTCCCGGCGATGGCTTCGAGAGCTTCAAGCTCCTTCAGCCGCAGCATGACCGGATTTTCCGCCATCACCCTGGCCGTGTTGAGGAGCGAACGGGTGGCGTTCGTTTCCTCGCGGCGACGGATGACGTTGGCCTCGGCCTGCTTTTCCGCCGCGACGACCTGGTTGAGGATATCGCGCATCTCGCCCGGCAGGATCACGTCCTTGAGCTCGATGGCCGAGACCTCGACCCCGATGGCCGCCATGTCGGCCCGCACCTTCTCGGCGGCTTCCGCGTTGACCGTCACCTTGCGTTCAAGGATCTGGTCGAGCGTCAGCGTGCCGAGCGTCTGGCGGAAGGCGAACTGTAGCGCCCGGTAGAGCGCATCGGCGAAGTCCTTGACCTCCGAGACGGCCCTCAGCGGATCGACGACGCGGTATTCGGCCGAAATGTTCACCCGGATCGTGACCTTGTCGCGGGTGAGCAGTTCCTGGCCGGTCACGTCGAGCGACTGGCGCTTCAGGTCCACCACGCGCACCTGGATCGTCTTGCCGACGTTCCAGAAGGCGTGCAGGCCCGGCTCCAGCATGCGCTGGTGCGTTCCGTCGACGAAAAGCAGGCCGACCTGCCCGTCATTGACCATGAAGGCCGTGACGAGTTCCGTCCGGCGTGCCCGCGTCAGCCGGCGCATCAGCTCCGGATCGACGTCGAGCCGCTCAGTCAGGTCGATGCGCGTCTCGGCCCACGGACCGGCAGCGTTCCACACCACGAGCTTCTGGTTCGGCGCGAGCACCGTGTGAAGCTCGCCGTCGCGTTCGACGACCGAGATTTCACGCGCGTTCGTGCGGAAGACCACCAGTTCGCGGCGTGCGACCTCCGGAAGCGTATCGAACAACGGCTTCTCGTAGGCCGAGACGAAGGCCGCCCGGTTCACGTCGTGACGCTCCAGTTCGAGCATGCCGCGGCGGTTCGGCAGGCTGTGTTCGCCCGCGCCGAAAATGCCGAGGACTTCTCCCCTGTAGAGCGCGAGCACGCGCTCGTTGGCCTTCACGAGGACGCGCGTGCGCCCCAAAATCATATCGAGAAACATCGTCATTCTTCTACTCCTTCGGTCATACGCTACGTCATGAACCGATCGTCCTTTCGTTGTCCGTTCCCTGGGGAACCCTGATCGCCCGGGGAACCTGCGGGCGGGGTATTCGATAGATGATCCGGGAACCGGCTGACGGCCATCGGCGGCGGGTTTTCGGGAGAGGATCGCGCAGCGTCCGGGCGGGCGCGGGAACCGTGCGGTCCCTTGCTGGCCGGGAGGCGGCTTGATCGTCACCGAGAACCGGACCGCAAACGTCAGGCATCGGGCTTTCCGGGAAAGGGCCTTTCGGCCCCACCCCGGTCTGCCGTCCGCAGTCCGGTCCCCGGACCGGATTGAAAACAGCTTGGAAGGCTGTCGCTGATTTCGAGTCAGCACTTTTGGAGAAGGATTCGAACCTTCCACAGTCAGAGTAATGGTCTGATGCTCTACCACTGAGCTATCCAATGGAGCAGACAACGGGAATCGAACCCGCGACCTCCGGAGGAATGTCCGGCGCTCTACCACTGAGCTAGGTCCGCAAACCGGTCTTCTCGGCGCGGCATCCGTACACGACGACGGCAGGGCCGCCCCGCGCGGGAGGAGCGGAAAACTCCATCCGTTGACATCCGCACCGGCTGAACGACCGGGAGGGCGCGTTTATTCTCAACTTTCGGGAGGATCAAGCAAAAAGACGCAGGCGCAGGCTCCCGTAACGGCAAGTGTTGCCGTTACGACACGTTTTGGCGCACGCGTTTGTTCGGGGCTAAAGTGCGCCCCTTACCACCACTTGGCGGGCGAGAAGCGGCCGGCGGCCTGCTCGATGACATGCGCCGTCTTGAAGAGGACTTCCTCTTCGAACGGCTTGCCGATGAGCTGGAGGCCGAGCGGCAGGCCCTTGTGGTCGAGACCGGCCGGCACGGAGAGGCCCGGCAGGCCCGCCATGTTGACCGTGACCGTGAAGATGTCCTGGAGGTACATCTTCACCGGATCGGAGGCCAGGTCCTCGTCGGCGATGCCGAAGGCGGAGGACGGCGTGGCGGGGGTCAGGATCGCATCGACGCCGGCATTGAAGGCCAGCTCGAAATCGCGCTTGATGAGCGTGCGCACCTTCTGGGCCTGAAGGTAATAGGCGTCGTAGTAGCCGGCCGAGAGCACATAGGTGCCGATCATGATGCGGCGCTTGACCTCCGTGCCGAAGCCGGCAGCGCGGGTCTTCTCGTACATGTCGACGATGTCCTTGCCGTCGACGCGCAGGCCGTAGCGCACGCCGTCGTAGCGGGCGAGGTTCGAGGAGGCTTCGGCGGGCGCCACGATGTAATAGGCCGGCAGGGCGTATTTCGTGTGCGGCAGGGAGATGTCGATGATCTCGGCGCCGGCATCCTTCAGCCAGGCGATGCCCTTCTGCCAGAGCGCCTCGATTTCCTCCGGCATGCCGTCGAGACGGTATTCGCGCGGAATGCCGATGCGCATGCCCTTCAGCGACTGGCCGAGCGAGGCTTCGTAATCCGGCACCGGCAGATCGACGGAGGTCGTGTCCCTGGCGTCGACGCTGGCCATGGATTTCAGGAGGATCGCCGCATCGCGCACGTCGCGGGCGATGGGGCCGGCCTGGTCGAGCGAGGAGGCGAAGGCGACGATGCCCCAGCGCGAGCAGCGGCCATAGGTCGGCTTGATTCCGACGGTGCCGGTGAAGGCGGCAGGCTGGCGGATCGAGCCGCCGGTATCCGTCGCCGTCGCACCGGCGCACAGGTAAGCGGCAACCGCCGCGGCCGAGCCGCCGGACGAGCCGCCGGGCACGAGGTCGGCGTTGGAGCCATTCGCGCGCCACGGGTTCTTGACCGGGCCGTAGTAGGACGACTCGTTGGAGGAGCCCATGGCGAACTCGTCCATGTTCAGCTTGCCGAGCATGACGGCGCCGTCGCTCCACAGGTTCTGCGTGACGGTCGATTCGTATTTCGGCTGGAAGCCGTCGAGGATGTGGCTGCAGGCCTGCGTGTGCACGCCTTCGGTGGCGAAGAGGTCCTTAATGCCGAGCGGGATGCCTTCCAGCGCACCGGCCTTGCCGGCGGCGATGCGGCCGTCGGAGGCCTTCGCCATCTCGCGCGCCTTGTCCGGCGTCACGGTGACATAGGCGTTGATCGCCGGGTTGGCCGCTTCGATCGCGCCGAGATAGGCGTCCGTCAGCTCGACGGCGGTGATCTCCTTGGCGCCGAGCTTTTCGCGGGCTTCGGCAATGGTCAGGCGGGTCAGGTCGGTCATGGCTTCGGTCACTTCGGGTCAGGCAGCAAGAAGCTGCTTTTGGTAAAATACGGAATAGGGTGAGGCCGGGTAGTCGAGCACGGGGCCGCAGCGGGAAAAGCCCGCCTTCTCGTAGATCGCCCATGCCGCCGGATGCTGGTCGCCGGTTTCGAGGACGAGCGTTTCCAGTTCCTCCCGTTCGGCCGTCGCTAGGATTTCGCCGAGGATGCGCCGGCCGATGCCCCGCCCCTGCCAGTCCGGCCGGGTGAACATGCGCTTCACCTCGCCCACCGTCTCGGAATGGCGTTTCAGCGCGCCGCAGCCGACGACCGTGTCGCCGTCGCGGGCGATCCAGACCGTGACGGTCGGCTCGGCCATCTGTTCGACGGTGAGGTGATAGCAGGCCTCCGGCGGCGAGAGCGCGAGCAGAACCGTGTTCAGCTCCGCGATCAGCGTGCGAACCTCATCCTGCAACGGGCTTTCGACGGCGATGGTGACGGTCAAGGATTACTCCACAACCTTCGGAACCTGGAAGAAATTGCGGTCGGACGCCGGGGCATTGGCGACGATGTCGTCCGCCTTGCTGCCGTCGTTGACGACGTCCTCGCGTTTCTTCATCGCCATGGGCGTCACAGAGGTCATCGGCTCGACGCCCTCGACATTCACTTCCGAAAGCTGCTCGACGAAACCGAGGATGCCGTTCAGTTCGCCGGTCATGCGGCTTGCCTCTTCCTCGCTGACGGCGATGCGGGCAAGGCGCGCGACGCGCTTCACGGTGGCTAGATCTACGGACATGGATGGTCTCCGATAGGAAATTTCCTACCCGCTATAATGACCCAGCCCAAGGGGCGCAACGGGGGAATGGTCCCTTCCACGCCCCCTCGCCCGTTTTCCGGCCGCTCAGCGCGAGACGGAACCGCCGGGCTTCGGTACCTCGATCTTCGTGGCCGCGCCATCCATCGCCTTGACGAAGAGATCGGCCGTCTGGTCGATGATGCCGAAGGAGCCGTAGTGGCAGGGAATGACCGTGTCGAACGTGAAGAAGCGCTGGCAGGCGAGCGCGGCCACGGCACCGCCCATGGTGAAGCGGTCGCCGATCGGCACGAGGCCGATCTCCGGCTGGTGCAGTTCGTTGATCAGCGCCATGTCGGAGAAGATGTCCGTGTCGCCCATATGGTAGAGCGTCGGATCGTCCTCGAAATGCAGGACGAGGCCGTTGGCATTGCCGAGCGAATGGGAAACGCCGTCCTCGGTGATCTGCGCGGAGGAATGCAGCGCATTGACGAAGGTGGTGGAGAAACCGTCGAAATGCACGGTGCCGCCGGTATTGCCCATGTCGACCTTCTCCACGCCCTTCGCGCCGAGCCAGGCGGCGAGGTCGGCATTGGCAAGAACGGTCGCGCCCGTTTCCTTCGCGATCTGGATCGTGTCGCCGACATGATCGCCGTGGCCGTGGGTCAGCAGCACATGGGTGAGGCCGGCGACGGCATCCTTGCGGGTCGCGTCGTCGAAGGCGGGATTGCCGGTGAAGAACGGGTCGATGAGGATTCTGGCCTTCGCCGTTTCGATCCGGAAGGCGGAATGGCCGAGCCAGGTGATTTTCATGCGTGTTCTCCCGATTGATTGCCTGTCGCAATATAGAAGCGACGAAGGCCGTTTCCATCCATGGCCGGGACGTTATAAGCGTGGCTTACACCATATTGAAGGAACCGCGCGATGAGCGACGACGATTACATCTACGACGAAGCCACCGGCGAATGGCGTCCTGCCTCCGAAATCGCGGCGGACAAGGCCGCGCAGAACGTGGTGCGCGATGCATCCGGCACCGTGCTTGAAGACGGCGATTCGGTCGTGCTGATCAAGGACCTGAAGGTGAAGGGCGCCGGCCAGACGCTTAAACAGGGCACCGTCATCAAGACGATCCGCCTGACCGACAATCCCGAAGAGATCGACTGCCGGCACGACGCTATCAAGGGCCTGGTGCTGCGCACGGAATTCGTGCGCAAGCGCTGAGAGGTTTTCCCATGGCAACGCTGACACTGGAAGAACTCGCCGAAACGCTCCTGCCCGGCCAGCCGGTCGCGGGCCTCGACCTCGGCACGAAGACGATCGGCCTTTCGGTGTCCGACCTCGGCCGGCGGCTGGCGACGCCGCGGCCGGTGCTGAAGCGCGTGAAGTTCACGCAGGATGCCGAGGTCCTGCTGGCCTTCGCGGCGAAGGAGAAGGTCGCCGCCTTCGTCATCGGCCTGCCCATGAACATGGACGGCAGCGCCGGCCCGCGCGTCCAGGCGACCCGCGCCTTCGTGCGCTCCATGGCGGACAAGACCGATATTCCCTTCGTGTTCTGGGACGAGCGGCTGTCGACGGTGGCAGCGGAGCGCACGCTGATCGAGATGGACGTGTCGCGCAAGAAGCGGGCCGAACGCATCGATTCGGCCGCCGCCTCCTTCATCCTTCAGGGCGCGCTCGACAGGCTTTCGTCTCTGGCGAGAGCCGGCGACGACTGACGGCGGGCCTGCCACCAGGCGAGTATCTGCCTGCGGCGGCGGAAGGCGACGATGCCGAGCACGATGAAGCTGTCGACGACGATGGCGCGCGCTACCAGCGGCGGAATGCTCTCCGGCGGGATACCGAGGATGTTGCCGTAGATCTGGAACACCAGGTCATGCGCATCGCGCGTCAGCATGAAGATGCCGAAATTCATGTCGTAGTAGGAAAGCCCGTACCAGCTGCCGAGCAGCGCGATGGGAAACGCCCAGAGAATCAGGAACCACTTCATGCCGCCCTCCTGTCGATCGCAAGCAGGTCGCCGGCGGCGAAGATCGCTTCGCTGACGGCAATGCCCGCGGCGAGCACGATGAGCGGCACGACGATATCCACCGCCGCGAAGGAAAACAGGGTCGTCATGACCGAAATCCGGGCCGTCCTGGCCATATCACGCACTCGCTTCACATGGTTAACACCAGGTAAACATCACCTTTGCCCGTTAACCCTGATCGCGCAACGTAAACCCTGCATTAAGGTTAATTTCCACATGGCCCGCCGACGAGACCACCCTTGCCTTGCCCGCCCCGACATGGAATGAGCGGCAGTTCCACTCCAGCCGATCCGGTTCCATGCTCCCCATCTTCGAAAGCATCCTCCCCGTCTTCCTGCTCGTCGTGCTGGGCGCGCTGCTCAAGCGTTGGCGGCTGATCGACCGCGACATGTGGAACGGGCTCGAACAGCTCGGCTTCTTCGTGCTCTTCCCCTCCCTGCTCTTCACGACGCTCGCCAATGCGCAATTCTCCGGCATCGCCGCGGGCGACATCGCGATCGGCTCCATCGGGTCGGTGACGCTCATCGCGCTGTTTCTGGCGCTCGCCTGGCCCCTCTTCCGCTCGGCCGGCGTCTCGGCGCCCGCCTATACTTCCGTCTTCCAGACATCGACGCGCTGGAACGCCTTCATCGCGCTGGCGATCGCCGAAAAGCTCTACGGGCCGCAGAGCCTCGCGCTCGTCGCGCTGGTGGCGACGCTGATCATCATCCCGATCAATTTCTACAACATCGGCGTGCTCGTCTGGTTCGGCGGGGGCACGCGGAGCCTGAAGACCTTCGCGCAGAAGATCCTCACCAACCCGATGATCATCGGCTCGATGCTGGGCGTAGCGGTCAACCTCTTCGAAATCCCGATCTACCAGCCGCTGATGCAGGCGGCGGAACTGGTCGCGGGCACCTCCCTCAGCCTCGGCCTCATCATGGTCGGCGCGGGCCTGAAGCTCGCCGACGCGCTGAAACCGCGCCCGCTTGCCGCTCTGCCCGTCGTCCTGAAGCTGATTTTCATGCCGCTGATCATGACGGGCGCGGCCTACGCCCTCGGCATGCGCGGCGAACCGCTCCTGACCATCGCCATGGGCGCCAGCGTGCCGACGGCGATGAACGGCTATGTCTTGGCCAAGCAGATGGGCGGCGATGCGCCGCTCTATGCGGCCGTCGCGACGCTGCAGACGATCGCGTCCTTCTTCACCATCCCGATCGTGCTCGCGGCGACCGCCTATCTCGCCGGCGGGTAGAGCAGATCGACGATGTAGGCCGAATCGAAGCGCGAATCGAGCATGCCGTAGGTCGACCGCCAACCGGAGGCGAGGCGCGTTTCCAGGAAGGCATCGGCGATGCGGCCGGCACCGGCCCGGTAGAGTTCGGCGGCGGCGGCGGCGAGCGCCAGTTGCTCGACCAGCATGCGGGCGGCCCCCTCGTCGCGCTCGCACAGCGACAGGCAGGCGCGCAGCACGTCGACCGTCTTCTTGCCGGCCGGGCCGAGATCGCGGGCAAGCCCGGCGAAGAGCGTTTCGAACAGGTCCCGGCCCCGGCCGATGACGCGCATCAGGTCGAGCGCCATGACATTGCCGGAGCCTTCCCAGATCGCATTGACCGGCGCCTCGCGGTAGTGCCGCGCGATGGGGCGTTCCTCGACATAACCGCTGCCGCCGATGCATTCCATCGCCTCGTAGATGAGGGCGGGGGCGATCTTGCAGCACCAGTATTTCGTGACCGGCGTCATGATGCGGGCATAGGCGGCATCCTCCGCGCTGTCGCGCGCCTTGTCGAAGGCCTCCGCGAGGCGCAGGGAAAGCGCGGTCGCGCCGGCGACGTCAAGCGCCATGTCGGCGAGCACGCGCGTCATGATCGGCTGGGCGACGAGCGGCTTGCCGAAAACATGGCGGCCGCGGGTATGGTGCACGGCTTCGGCCAGCGCGGCGCGCATGATGCCGGCCGATGCCAGCGCGCAGTCGAGCCGCGTCAGCGTCACCATGTCGAGGATTGTGCGGATGCCGGCATCCGGCGCGCCGAGCAGGAAGCCGAACGTATCGGAGAACTCGACCTCGGACGACGCGTTGGAGCGGTTGCCGATCTTGTCCTTGAGGCGCTGGAAGCGCAGGCCGTTGCTGGAGCCGTCCTCCAGGAGGCGCGGCACGAGGAAGCAGCCGACGCCCTCGCGGGTCTGCGCCAGCATGACGAAACCGTCGCTCATCGGCGCCGACATGAACCATTTGTGGCCCGTCAGCCGGTAGATGCCCTCGCCGACGCGCTCGGCCGTGGAGGTGTTGGCACGCACATCCGTGCCGCCCTGCTTTTCCGTCATGCCCATGCCGAGCGTGATGGCGCTCTTCTGCATGGCCGGCTTGTTCGCCGAATCGTATTTGCGCGACAGGATTTTCCGGCCCCACTCGCGCTGCACCTGCGGCGAGGTGGAAAGGGCGGCGACCGATGCGCTCGTCATGGTCAGCGGGCAAAGATGCCCGCATTCGAGCTGGGCCGTCAGGTAGAAGCGCACGGCGCGCGCCTTGTGCGCCCTGCCCTGTTCCTCGGCGACGTTTTCCCAGAGCGAGGAATGCAGGCCGCTCGCCATGGAGCGGCGCATCAGCGCGTGCCAGGCGGGGTGGAAATCGACGACATCGATGCGCTCGCCGCGCGGCCCGTGGGTGCGCAGCTTCGGCACGCCCTCATTGGCCATGCGGGCGAGCTCCTGCGCCTCCGGCGAGGTGACGTAGCGGCCGATCGCGTCGAACTCGTCGCGCAGCCCCTTCGGCATGGCGTCGGTGGCGTCGACCAGCAGCGGGTCGGAGCGATAGGCGTTGATGCCCGACCAGAGCGGCGGCTGGTTGAGATCGGCGAGTTTCTGTTCGGTGTCGCGAGTCATGAGCGGGTTCTAGCCCAAGTCGCGACGCCGCGAAACGGGGCGTTGCGGCCTGCGACGCCAGGATCATCACAAAAGAGTGGGAAGGAACGAATGCCGGCCCTCTTCGCCTTGCCCGCGTGGGATCGACGCTCTATAGACCGCGCGTATCCACGACAGTTGAGGCGGAGCCCCCATGGACTTCTTTCCGCATCGCCACCTTCTCGGCATCAAGGGTCTGACCGAGCAGGAAATCACCCTCCTGCTCGACCGCGCCGACGAGGCGGTGAAAATCTCCCGGCAGCGGGAGAAGAAAACGTCGACGCTGCGCGGCCTGACGCAGATCAATCTCTTCTTCGAAGCCTCCACCCGAACGCAATCCTCCTTCGAGCTCGCGGGAAAACGCCTCGGCGCCGACGTGATGAATATGTCGGTCGGCAATTCCTCGGTGAAGAAGGGCGAAACGCTGATAGACACCGCGATGACGCTGAACGCCATGCACCCCGACGTGCTGGTGGTGCGCCATTCCTCCGCCGGTGCCGCCGCGCTCCTTGCGCAAAAGGTCTCCTGCGCGGTGGTCAATGCGGGCGACGGCCAGCACGAGCACCCGACACAGGCCCTGCTCGACGCGCTGACCATCCGCCGCGCCAAGGGCAAGCTCTCGCGCATCATCGTCGCCATCTGCGGCGACGTGCTGCATTCGCGCGTCGCGCGCTCGAACATCCTGCTTCTCAACGCCATGGGCGCGCGGGTGCGCGTCGTCGCGCCGGCCACGCTGCTGCCCTCCGGCATCGCGGACATGGGCGCGGAGGTCTACCACTCCATGGAGGAAGGCCTGAAGGACGCGGATGTCGTGATGATGCTGCGCCTCCAGCGCGAGCGCATGTCCGGCGCCTTCGTGCCGTCGGTGCGCGAATATTTCCACTATTACGGCCTCGACGCCGAAAAGCTGAAGGCGGCGAAGGAGGATGCGCTCGTCATGCATCCCGGCCCGATGAACCGTGGCGTTGAGATCGCCTCGGAGATCGCCGACGGCCCGCAGAGCGTGATCGAGCAGCAGGTCGAGATGGGCGTCGCCGTCCGCATGGCCGTGATGGAAACGCTTCTCCTATCGCAGAACCAGGGACCCCGCGCATGACCCGCACGACCGTCCTCAAGAACCTTCGTATCCTCGATCCCTCCCGCGACCTCGACGAGAACGGGGCCATCGTCATCGAGAACGGGAAGATCGCCGCCATCGGCAGCGGCGCGCAGAACCAGGGCGCGCCTGAAGGCGCCGAAGTGATCGACGGCCGCGGCCTCATCGCCGCCCCCGGCCTCGTCGATGCCCGCGTCTTCGTCGGCGAACCGGGCGCCGAACACCGCGAGACGATCGAATCCGCCTCGCGCGCGGCCGCCGTCGGCGGGGTGACGACCTTCATCACCATGCCGGACACGGACCCGGTGATCGACGACATCGCACTGGTCGAATTTGTGCTGAAGAACGCTCGCGACAAGGCGATCGTCAACATCCACCCGGCCGCCGCCCTCACCAAGGGCCTAGCGGGCGACGAGATGACCGAGTTCGGCCTGCTCCAGGCCGCCGGTGCCGTCGCCTTCACCAATGGCCGCAACCCCATGCACAATGCGCAGGTGCTGCGCCGCGCCATGACCTATGCGCGCGAATTCGGCAGCGTCATCGCGCTCGAAACCCGCGACAAGCATCTTGGCGCGGGCGGCGTGATGAACGAGGGCCTGCTGGCAAGCTGGCTCGGCCTTTCCGGAAGCCCGCGCGAGGCGGAGCTGATCCCGCTCGAACGGGACCTGCGCATCGCGGGCCTGACCCGCGGCAAGTATCACGCCGCGCAGATTTCCGTGCCGGAATCGGCCGAGGCGGTGAAGATCGCCCGCGAGCGCGGCGCCAACGTCACCTGCGGCATCTCGATCAACCACCTGGCGCTGAACGAGAACGACATCGGCGAATACCGCACCTTCTTCAAGCTCTCCCCGCCGCTGCGCGGCGAGGACGACCGCAAGGCGATGGTCGATGCGCTCGCAAGGGGCGAGATCGACATCATCGTCTCTTCGCACGACCCGCAGGACGTCGATACCAAGCGCCTGCCCTTCGCGGACGCAGCGGATGGCGCCATCGGCCTTGAAACCATGCTGGCGGCGGCGCTTCGCCTCTACCACAGCGGCGAAGTCTCCTTGATGCGGCTGATCGATGCGCTCTCGACGCGCCCTGCGAAAATCTTCGGCCTCGATGCCGGCACGCTGGCGCCGGGCGCGCGCGCCGACATCGTGCTGATCGATCCCGACGAGCCGTGGCTCGCCACCAAGGACCGCTTCGTCTCGCGCTCGAAGAACACGCCCTTCGAAGATGCCCGCTTTACGGGGCGCGCAGTTAGCACCTATGTTGCCGGCAAACGGGTGCATTCGCTGAGCTAGGCGTCTGCACCGCCGCTCGCTGGAAGGGACAGTCCCGGCGGGCGGCACTGAAGCATGGTTCCGGGGGAGAACAAACGTGTCCGACATCTTCACCTGGCAGCTCGGCGCGATGCCGACGCTCGCCGCCCTCGCCTTCGGCTATCTTCTCGGCTCCATCCCCTTCGGCCTGATCCTCACCCGCATGGCGGGGCTCGGCGATGTGCGCAAGATCGGTTCCGGCAATATCGGTGCGACGAACGTGCTGCGCACCGGCAACAAGAAACTGGCCGCAGCGACGCTGCTGCTCGACGCCCTGAAGGGCACAGCGGCGGCGGCGATCGCCTCGCGATGGGGGCTCGAAGCCGGCATCGCCGCGGGCTTCGCGGCCTTCCTCGGCCATCTCTTCCCGGTCTGGCTCGGCTTCAAGGGCGGCAAGGGCGTTGCGACCTATGTCGGCGTGCTGCTCGGCCTCGTGCCTGTGATGGTCGCCGTGTTCGCCGTCGTCTGGATCGGGCTTGCCTTTCTGACGCGCTATTCCTCCCTTTCGGCGCTGGTTGCAACTTTCGTATCTCCGGTTGTATTGTGGTTTACCGGTCACGAGAAGGTGGCACTGCTGTTCGCCGTCCTCACGCTGATCACCTGGTGGAAACACCGCGCCAATATCAGCCGCCTGATGAGCGGCACGGAAAGCAAGATCGGCAGCAAGGGGTAGCCATGGACGACCGCAGCGCAGGGACACGGGGAATTGCGCTGACGGAAAGACAGAGGATCGCCTGGCTGCGCCTCATCCGCAGCGACAATGTCGGGCCGGTCACCTTCCGCGAACTCATCAATCATTTCGGCAGTGCGGAGACGGCGCTGGAAATGCTGCCGGAACTTTCACGCCGCGGCGGCGCTTCGCGCAACATCCGCGTCGCCGGCAAGGCGGATGCGGAGCGGGAGCTGGAAATCGCCGAACGTCACGGCGCGGCCTTCGTCGGCATCGGCGAGCCGGACTATCCGCCGCTGCTGCGCCAGATCGACGGCGCCCCGCCGCTCATCGCCGTCAAGGGCAACCTCAAGGTGGCAGCGGCACCGGCGGTCGGCATCGTCGGCGCGCGCAATGCTTCGATCTCCGGCATGAAGTTCGCAGGCCTGCTGGCGCGGGAGATCGGCCGCGTCGGCTATTCCATCGTCTCCGGCCTCGCCCGCGGCATCGATACGGCCGCCCACCGTGCCAGCCTCGACACCGGCACGATCGCGGCAATGGCCGGCGGCCTGGACAAGCCCTACCCGCCCGAAAATATCCACCTGCTGGACGAACTGACCGACGGCCAGGGCCTCGCCGTCAGCGAAATGCCCTTCGGCTGGGAGCCTCGGGCGCGGGATTTTCCCCGCCGCAACCGGTTGATCGCCGGCATGTCGCTCGGATTGGCTGTGGTGGAAGCCGCATTGCGCTCCGGCTCCTTGATCACAGCGCGCAATGCGGCGGATTTCGGCCGGCTGGTCTTTGCGGTGCCGGGCTCGCCGCTCGATCCGCGCTGCGAGGGAACGAACGGCCTTCTAAAGGACGGCGCGACGATCACCACGACGCCCGACGATGTGCTGGAAGGCTTACGGCCGCTCTCGCAGCCGGATCTCTTTACCCCTCGCCCGGGTGCCGGCGAACCGGATGAGGACATTTCCCCTGCCCTGCGGCTCCCGCCCAGCGAGGGCGAGCGGGAGCGGATCGCGGAGGCGCTGAGCCAGGTGCCGGCCGAAATAGACGAGATCATCCGCCATACCGGCATCGCGGCCGCGACCGTTTATCTCGTTCTCCTAGAGCTTGACCTTGCCGGTCGGCTTCAGCGACATGCCAGCGGGGGCGTCTCGATCGTTCCGGAGTGAGACAGGCCGGAAGCCGGCCAGGATATCGCCGGCTTCGACATAAGCCATCTCTATAAAGTAGCGCAGCATGTCGGCACCTTCATTATGCGCGACGGTACGCAACTCGCCCAGCATCTGACGAATGTAGGCAATGTTCTCTTCGGCCGTGTGTGGCGGAAGGGCGGGCTTGGTTGGTTTTGGGTTCATGGCTTCCCCGTTGCATCCATGACTTGGAATCATCCGCAAGTTGTGATTCCTGTACCCCAAAGACGATACAACGATTATTTATAATTGCAACAACCCAATTCACTCTCTTTGGTTGTATTTTATCATATGTCAATTGCACCAATAAGTGCATCCATTAATTTAGCTCTTTTTGGTTGTATCGCGTTGTATCCACTTATTTCACCCCTACCTCTTGACCCGAACGCTTTCCCTGTTCATGTCGAAACACGACTTTTCGGCGCAGAACGCCCCTCTTTCGCCGCCCATCCAACCGCGCGGCACCCGGTATCAGAGAAATGACGATGAATGTTGTAGTTGTGGAATCGCCTGCCAAGGCCAAGACGATCAACAAATATCTTGGCCCCGGCTACAAGGTGCTCGCCTCCTTCGGGCATATCCGCGACCTGCCGGCCAAAGACGGTTCCGTTCGTCCGGACGAAGACTTCGAAATGTCCTGGGAAGTGGACAGCGCCTCGGCCAAGCGCATCAAGGATATCGCCGACGCGGTGAAATCCTCCGACGGCCTCATTCTCGCAACCGACCCGGATCGCGAGGGTGAAGCGATCTCCTGGCATGTTCTGGATGTGCTCAAGAAGAAGAAGGTGCTCGGCGACAAGCCGGTCCAGCGCGTCGTCTTCAACGCCATCACCAAGTCGGCGGTGCTCGATGCCATGCGCAATCCACGCGACATAGACATCGCGCTGGTCGATGCCTATCTCGCCCGCCGTGCGCTCGACTATCTCGTCGGCTTCAACCTGTCGCCGGTGCTCTGGCGCAAGCTGCCGGGCGCCCGCTCGGCCGGCCGCGTGCAGTCGGTTTCGCTGCGCCTCGTCTGCGACCGGGAAGCGGAAATCGAGCGTTTCGTCTCGGAGGAATACTGGAACCTTTCCGCCCTGCTGAAGACCCCGCGCGGCGATGAGTTCGAGGCCCGCCTCGTCTCGGCCGACGGCAAGCGCCTGGCGCCGAAGGCGATCGGCAACGGCGAGGAGGCGAACCGCCTGAAGACGCTGCTCGACGGCGCTTCCTATCGCGTCGAAAGCGTCGAGGCCAAGCCGACCAGGCGCAACCCGTCGCCGCCTTTCACGACCTCCACCCTGCAGCAGGCGGCCTCGTCCAAGCTCGGCTTCTCCGCCTCGCGCACCATGCAGGTCGCGCAGAAGCTCTATGAGGGCATCGACATCGGCGGCGAGACGGTGGGTCTCATCACCTATATGCGTACCGACGGCGTGCAGATGGCGCCCGAGGCGATCGACGCGGCCCGCCGCGCCGTCGCCGAACAGTTCGGCGCGCGCTACGTGCCGGAAAAGCCCCGCCTCTATTCCACCAAGGCGAAGAACGCCCAGGAAGCGCACGAGGCGATCCGCCCGACTTCCTTCGACCGCACGCCCGACCAGGTGAAGCGCTATCTCGATCCGGACCAGCTGCGGCTCTACGACCTCGTCTGGAAGCGCGGCATCGCCAGCCAGATGGCTTCTGCCGAAATCGAGCGCACGACGGTCGAGATCGAGGCGGCAAACGGCAAGGACAGGGCGGGCCTGCGCGCCACCGGCTCGGTCATCCGCTTCGACGGCTTCATTGCCGCCTATACGGACCAGAAGGAAGACGGCGAACAGTCCGACGACGGTGACGAGGACGGCCGCCTGCCGGAAATCAACGCCAACGAAGCGGTCGCCAAGCAGAAGGTGAATGCCACGCAGCACTTCACCGAGCCGCCGCCGCGCTATTCCGAAGCCTCGCTCATCAAGAAGATGGAAGAGCTCGGCATCGGCCGCCCGTCGACCTATGCCGCGACGCTCGCCACGCTGCGCGATCGCGAATACATCACCATCGACAAGCGCAAGCTTATCCCGGAAGCCAAGGGCCGGCTCGTCACGGCCTTCCTCGAAAGCTTCTTCACCCGCTATGTCGAATACGACTTCACGGCGGATCTCGAGGAAAAGCTCGACAAGATCTCGGCCGGCGAACTCGACTGGAAGCAGGTTCTGCGCGACTTCTGGAAGGATTTCTTCTCCCAGATCGAGGACACCAAGGAACTGCGCGTCACCAACGTGCTCGACGCGCTCAACGAGGAACTCGCGCCGCTCGTCTTCCCCAAGCGGGAAGACGGCAGCGATCCGCGCGTCTGCCAGGTCTGCGGCACCGGAAAGCTGTCGCTGAAACTCGGCAAGTTCGGCGCCTTCGTCGGCTGCTCGAACTATCCGGAATGCAACTTCACCCGCCAGCTTTCCGCCGACAACGGCTCGGATGCGGAGGCCGCCGCCTCGAACGAGCCGCAGAGCCTCGGCAAGGACCCGCATACGGGCGAAGAGATCACCCTGCGCTCCGGCCGCTTCGGCCCCTATGTCCAGCGCGGCGACGGCAAGGAGGCCAAGCGCGCCAGCCTGCCCAAGGGCTGGACGCCGGCAAGCATCGACCATGAGAAGGCGCTCGCCCTGCTCTCGCTGCCGCGCGACATCGGCCAGCATCCGGAAAGCGGCAAGATGATCTCCGCCGGCATCGGCCGCTACGGGCCGTTCCTGCTGCATGACGGCGGCTACGCTAATCTCGAAACCGTCGAGGACGTGTTCTCGATCGGCCTCAACCGGGCCGTGACCGTGATTGCCGACAAGCAGTCGAAGGGACCGGGCGGACGCTCGCGCGGCACGCCGGCCGCGCTGAAGACGCTCGGCGATCATCCGGACGGCGGCCCGATCACGGTGCGGGACGGCAAGTACGGTCCCTATGTGAACTGGGGCAAGGTCAATGCGACCCTGCCGAAGGGCAAGGCCGCCGACAGCGTCACGATGGAGGAAGCGCTCGTTCTGATCGCCGACAAGGCCGGCAAGACGCCGACCAAGGGCAAGGCGAAAGCGGCGAAGACCACCAAGGCCGCCAAGTCGGACGACGCCAAGGCGACGAAACCGAAGGCGAAAGCCGCGGCGAAACCGAAAACCGCATCCAAGGCAAAGAAGGCCTGACGGCATGACAAGAGAACCACGCGGCCGGGCAGGACACTCCAAGCGGCCCGGCCGCGCGGATCGTGACCTGCCGCCGGCAGACAATAGCCCGATCATCCACGGTGTCGTCCCGCCGCGCGACGTGCTGCTGCGCTTCATCGCGGATCATCCGGAACAGGCGTCCAAGCGCGAGATTTCCAAGGCGTTCGGCCTGAAAGGCGAGGCGCGCGTCGAGTTGAAGGCGCTGCTGAAGTCCTTCGAGGAAGACGGACTCTTGGAAAAGCGCCGCAAGTCGCTCGTTCGCCCCGGCGCCCTGCCCCCCGTCGCCGTGCTCGACATCACGACGCGCGACGTCGACGGCGAACTGATCGGCCGCCCGGCGGAATGGCTCGACGATGCCGGCGTCGCGCCCGCCGTGCTGATCCGCCAGTCGGGCGGCGCGCGCAAGGACAAGGCGCCCGTCGGCGGGCTCGGCGACCGGGTGCTCGCAAAGATTTTCCCGGCGAAGGAGCGTGGCGGGCCGGCCTATACGGCGCGGATCATCAAGGTTCTCGACAAGAAGAAGAATTCCGGCATGGGCGTCTTCCGCGCTCAGCCGGGCGGCGGCGGGCGCATCATGCCGATCGACCGGCGCGGCGAGGAGATGGAGGTCGATGCCGAGTTCACGGCGGGCGCCAAGGACGGCGACCTGGTGGAGATCGACGTCGTGCGCATGGGCCGCTTCGGCCTGCCGCGCGCGCAGATCAAGGGCGTGATCGGCTCGGTCGCTTCGGAAAAGGCGATCTCGATGATCGCCATCCACGCCCACGGCATTCCCTACATCTTCCCCGATGCGGTGATCCGCGAGGCGGAGGCCGCCGGCGCCGCGACCATGTCGCACCGCGAGGACTGGCGGAGCCTCCCCCTCATCACCATCGACCCGGCCGACGCCAAGGACCATGACGACGCCGTCTTCGCCGAGCCGGACACGTCGCCCGACAATCCCGGTGGCGTCATCGTCACCGTCGCCATCGCCGATGTCAGCTACTATGTACGGCCGAAATCGGCGCTCGACCGCGAGGCGCTGAAGCGCGGCAACTCGGTCTATTTCCCGGACCGCGTCGTGCCGATGCTGCCGGAGCGCATCTCGAACGACCTCTGCTCCCTCAAGGAGGGCGTGGATCGTCCGGCGCTCGCCGTGCGCATGGTCTTCTCGAAGGAAGGCCGCAAGGCGAGCCACACCTTCCACCGCATCATGATGAAGAGCGCGGCGAAACTCTCCTACCAACAGGCGCAGGCCGCCATCGACGGCGCGCCTGACGACAAGACCGGCCCCATCCTCGAGACGATCCTGAAGCCGCTGTGGGAAGCCTACCGCATCATGACGGTCGGCCGGAACCGTCGCCAGCCGCTCGAGCTCGACATGCCCGAGCGCAAGATCCTCCTCAAGGAGGACGGCACCGTCGACCGGGTCGTCGTGCCGCCGCGGCTCGATGCGCACAAGCTCATCGAAGAGATGATGATCCAGGCGAACGTCGCGGCCGCCGAGACGCTGGAGAAGAAGAAGCAGGCCCTGGTCTACCGCGTGCACGACGCGCCCTCGCTCGCCAAGCAGGAGACGCTGCGCGAGTTCCTGCAGACGCTCGACATCTCGCTGGTGAAGGGCGGCAACATGCGCGCCAACCATTTCAACGGCATCCTCTCGCAGGCGAAGGACAAGCCCTTCGAGCAGATGGTGAGCGAGATGGTGCTGCGCTCGCAGAGCCAGGCGATCTACAACCCGGAGAACATCGGCCATTTCGGCCTCAACCTCATGAAATACGCCCACTTCACTTCGCCGATCCGCCGCTATGCGGACCTGATCGTACACCGGGCGCTGGTGGGCTCGCTCGGCTTCGGCGAAGGCGGCATCACGCCGGACGAAGAGGCCGTGCTGGACGATATCGCGGCGGAAATCTCGACCTTCGAGCGCCGCGCCATGGCGGCCGAGCGCGACACGGTGGACCGCCTCATCGCGCACCATCTTGCCGGGCGCATCGGCGAGGAGTTCGACGGACGCGTCTCCGGCGTCACCAAGGCGGGACTTTTTGTCACCCTGCCCGCCTATGGTGCCGACGGTTTCGTGCCTATATCCATGCTCGGACGCGACTACTACATCTATGACGAGGCCCATCAGGCGCTGTCCGGCGAAAAGACCGGGCTCGGTTACCGTCTTGGCGATGAGGTGCGCGTGAAGCTCGCAGAAGCGGTGCCGCTTGCCGGCGCGCTCCGGTTCGACATGATCAGCGAGGGGCGCAAGATGCCGACGGCGGTGCGCTCCTTCCACAAGTCAGGCCGACGCAAGGGCAGCGTGGCGCATCGCCAGCCGGGCACGCGCCCGCCCAGGGGAAGACGCTAGGCCGGTGCAGATGCGCCGGCAGGAAGGAACGACAATGCAGGCGAACGAGACCACCGGCAGCCCGGTGCATTTCGGCGACACCAACGCCCCCGCGCCGGCCGAACGCCCGCTCGGCCGCGCCATCAAGCGCGGCATGCTGAACCGCTGCCCGGCCTGCGGCACCGGCCGCCTCTTCCGCTCCTTCGTGAAGCCCGTCGATCATTGCGCGGCCTGCGGCGAGGACTATACGCCCCAGCGCGCCGACGACCTGCCGCCCTATCTCGTCATCACCATCGTCGGACACATCGTCCTCGGCGGCTACATGGCGACGGACCTCATCTGGCCGCTCACTACCTGGCAGCATCTGGCGATCTGGGCGCCGATCACCATCGTCCTGTCACTCCTGCTCCTGCAGCCCATCAAGGGCGGCGCCATAGGCCTGCAATGGGCGCTGAAGATGCACGGCTTCGGCGACAAGCCGGGGGAGCCGGACACGGACGCGGCAACCACCTACGGCGACCGGACGGCATGACAACGGTCCGGCCCGTCGATGCGGCCTCCATCCTGCTTCTCGACCGGTCGGGCGCAAGCGTGCGGGTGCTCGTCGGTCGGCGCAGCAGCAAGCATGTCTTCATGCCCGACGTCTATGTCTTTCCCGGCGGCCGGCGCGACGCTACCGACCGCCTCGTTCCCGTCGCCCAGCCGCTGAACGCGCTCGCCTGCGAGAGGCTGGCCCTGAAGACAGGGACGCGCTGTTCCGATTCGCGCCTGCGCGCGCTCGGCGTTGCGGCGATCCGCGAACTCTACGAGGAAGCCGGCATCACGGTCGGCACGCCGCTGGCCGAACCCGCCGCGGGCGCGCTTCCCTTCCAGCCCGATCTCTCCCACCTCCGCTTCCTTGCACGCGCCATCACACCCGCCGGCATGGTGCGGCGGTTCGATACGCGCTTCTTCACGCTTTTCACCGACGAAGCCGACATCGATCCGGCCGGCGCGACCGCCAGCCATGAGCTGGAAGATTTGCGCTGGGTCGATATTTTTGACCACAAGGGCATCGAGATGCCCGACATAACCGTATTGATCCTTGAAGAGCTTCAAAAAAGCATTCAGGAAGACAGGACTTTACCCTTTGGAAGAGCCGTGCCGCTGTACTATACCCAGCGCGGGCGCTTCCTGAGAGATCTGCTTTGAGGATCAACCGCATATGACGCAGCCGCAATCCGGCACTTCCGGCCCGGGGGAGAAAATTCACCGGCGGTCTCTCATTGCGGCCATCGCCGCCATTTCCGCAGTCGGCATCGCCATGGGCCTCGGCCTTCCGCTTCTCTCCATCATCATGGAAAAGCGCGGCATCTCCTCGACGCTCATCGGCATCAACTCGGCCATGGCCGGTGTCGCAGCCATGGTCGCGGCACCCTGCACGACGCGCCTTGCCCATGCGTGGGGCACCTCCACGATCATGCTCGGCGCCATCGTGCTCGCCGCGATCAGCGGGCTCGGCTTCTACTATATCGAGAACTTCTGGCTCTGGTTTCCGCTCCGTCTCGTCTTTCACGGCGCGACCACCATGCTCTTCATCCTGTCGGAATTCTGGATCAACGCCGCAGCGCCACCGCGCCGGCGCGGGCTCGTGCTGGGCATCTACGCCACCGTGCTGTCGCTCGGCTTTGCGACAGGCCCCCTGCTCTTCTCACTGATCGGCAGCGAGGGCGCGCTGCCCTTCGTGGTCGGCGCGATCATCATCCTGCTTGCCGCCATCCCCATCTTCATCGCACGCGATGAGAGCCCGATCATCGACGAGAAGCCGGAGCTGCATTTCATGCGCTACATCCTTCTCGTGCCGACAGCGACCGCGGCGGTCTTCATCTTCGGCGCGGTGCAGGTCGGCGGTCTTTCGCTCCTGCCGATCTACGCCACCCGCGCCGGCTTCTCCGAGGCGCAGGCCGCGCTGCTGCTGACGGTCATGGGCATCGGCAACATGGCCTTCCAGATTCCGCTCGGCATGCTCTCCGACCGCATGCGCGACCGCAGGCGGCTTCTTACGATCATGGCCGCCATCGGCCTGCTTGGATCGCTTTCCCTGCCCGTCATATCGCACAACTGGCTGCTGATGGCCTGCGTGCTGCTGGTCTGGGGCGGCTGCGTGGCCGGCCTCTATACCGTCGGCCTCAGCCATCTCGGCTCGCGCCTCGTCGGCGCGGACCTCGCCGCCGCCAACGCCGCCTTCATCTTCTGCTATGCGGTCGGCACGGTGATCGGACCGCAGGCGATCGGCGCAGCGATGGATGTCTCCGGCAATGACGGTTTTGCCTGGGCGATCGTCGCCTTCTTCGGCTTTTACCTCGTACTTTCTCTCGCCCGGATTGTTTTCCGCCCGAAACGGGGTTGACTTTTCGGGCGCGATTTGTAGTTTCCGCGCAGATTTAAGCCGTAGAGCAGACTGGCTGTCCGCGGCTTCGTTTTTGATAAAGGCAGGACGACCATGGCCAAGGCTACCACCATCAAGATCAAGCTGCTGTCGACGGCCGACACCGGTTTCTTCTACGTAACAACGAAGAACAGCCGTACGATGACGGACAAGATGACCAAGACGAAGTACGACCCGGTCGTCAAGAAGCACGTCGAATTCAAGGAAACCAAGATCAAGTAATCTTGGAAGCCTGACAGGTTCGCAAAGGCGCTGGACGGAAACGTCCGGCGCCTTTTCGTTTGGCAATGGTTCGCATTTTCGATTCGGGTCCGAATCAAAAACGCCGCCCCCTTGCCGGGAGCGGCGTCGAATGGGGGTCGGTCAGGCACGACGACGGCACGAGGATTCCGTTTTTATCGTAGCTGACCGACCGACCCCACGACCCAGGAGATGCGGCGGACCTAGCATCATGGGGTAACCGGTTGTGCGGGCTCATTTGCCGCCCATGAGTTGAGCATCGCGCCAAAAAGAAAAAAAATCAACGAATTCTTAACGCTCACGCCCCCGCTCCTTGTCTCATAGTTAACCGGGAAGGTTGTAACTGTGCCAGACAGCAGCATTTACGTTATAGAAGACAACAATACCGCGTCGATCGATTGCAACCATTAAGCGATCACCTTCGCAACCTCTATAAATGGCGAGACAGCACGCGGCGAGGTTGCATAAGACACAACGCATTGATAAGTATCGTCAAAAATAAATGGTACGATTTATAGCTAAATTTCGCCACAGCGGCAGCGAAGAAAAAATGGCTTCGCAACGGCATCCGGAGATCGGCACTCAGGGGCAACCGCCCGAAATTTAAGGTAAATGCCTAAGTTCGCCCGGGCCTGTGGACAACCGGGGTCGGAGGCGGTTTCAGGCGGCTGCGGCCACGACCCGGTTGCGGCCCGACCGCTTGGCCTCGTAAAGCGCCGTGTCGGCCCGTTTCAACAGGGCGTCCGGGTTGTCGCCCGCCGGCAGCATGGACGCGGTGCCGAGCGAGGCGGTGACTGACAGGAAAACGTCCGTGCCGGGAACGCGGAACGGCTCCTGCTCGACGATCATGCGCAGGCGCTCCGCCACCCCTGCCGCCATGTCGGCGGACGTATCGGGCATGACCAGCACGAACTCCTCGCCGCCATAGCGGCAGGCAAGGTCGGCGCCGCGCACGGCGGAGCGGACCCGATTGGCGAATTCGCGCAACACCGCATCGCCGGCATCGTGGCCATAGGTATCGTTGACGAGCTTGAAGCGGTCGATATCCGTGATGCAGACCGAGAGGGGCCGGCCGCGCGCGGACGCTCGGTCGATCAGGAGCTTCATGTGGTTGTCGAGATAGCGGCGGTTGTGCAGCCCCGTCAGGCCGTCGGTGACGGCAAGCTCGATCGTTTGTCGCACGCTGGCGCGCAGGCGGTCGTTGCAACGCTTGCGGCGGATCTGGGTGAGGCTGCGGGCGATCAGCTCGTTCGGATCGATCGGTCGCATGAGATAGTCGGTCACGCCGAGGTCGAGCGCCCGCACGATGAGGTCGTCGTGACCCTGTTCGGCGATCAGGAGGATCGGCAGGAAGCGCGTGCGCTCCAGCGAGCGCAGCTGCGAGCAGAGGCGCAGCGGATCGTAGTCCTCGAAATTCGCGTTGACGATCACCAGCTCGTAATTGCTCTCGGCCGCCTGGAACAGGGCCGCCTGCGGATCGGACATGCAGGTCACGTCGGCGATCGGCTTCAGGGACCGCGCGATACGCTCCTGCGAGCTGGCGCGCCCGTCGACGAGAAGCACATCGCCCGGCTCGTCGCCCAGATGGGTATCCAGCCCCTCCTCCATGGAGATGGCGCGCGCGGTCGCCGAGCGCATGCGCAGCTCGTCCGTCAGCGTCTTGAGCCGGACGAGGCTTTTGACCCGCGACATGAGCTGCAGGTCGTTGACCGGCTTGGTGAGGAAATCGTCGGCGCCGGCCTTGAGGCCACGCACGCGGTCCGACGGCTGGTCGAGCGCCGTCACCATGACGACGGGGATGTGCGCGGTACGCGGATTGGCCTTCAGCCGCTCGCAGACCTCGAAGCCGTCGATGCCGGGCATCATGACGTCGAGCAGGATGAGATCGACCTGGGTGCGCTCGCAGATGGACAGGGCGTCGTAGCCGTTCTCGGCCGTCAGCACGTCGAAATACTCCGCCAGCAGCCGCGCTTCGAGCAGCTTCACATTGGCCGGAATGTCGTCAACGACGAGGATGCGTGCTGTCATGCCCTTCTTCGCCTCATGCGTCGCCGAGATAGGTCTTGATGGTCTCGATGAATTTCGGCACCGAAATCGGTTTGGAGACATAGGCCTCGCAGCCGCCCTGCCGGATCCGCTCCTCGTCGCCCTTCATCGCGAAGGCCGTGACGGCGATCACCGGGATGACGTGCAGCTCGTCGTCCTCCTTCAGCCACTTGGTGACTTCCAGGCCCGAAACCTCCGGAAGCTGGATGTCCATCAGGATCAGGTCCGGCCGGTGTTTGCGTGCGAGATCAAGGGCTTCCATACCGTTCCGGGTCTGGATGGTCGTATAGCCGGACGCCTCGATGAGGTCCCGGAAGAGCTTCATGTTGAGCTCGTTGTCCTCGACAATCATGACCTGTTTGGGCATCGTTTGTCCCTGTCCCTCTGACCGGCCTTGCAACCTGCCCTAAGATAGATAAGTTGCGGCAAGCCGAAATCACCCAGCCCGACCGCAGTCACGTTAGCGTCACTTGGTTGATTAAAAGGTAAATTTCCCGAGGAAAAACGATGAAAAGCCAAAAAGATACACCCGCGTTGCAGGACGCGGAAGCAACTGCCGTCGCCATCCTCGGCTGGCTTGCGGGCGAACCCGAATTGCTTTCCCGTTTCCTCGCCCTCACCGGCGTCGCGCCGTCGGAAGTGCGCCATGCTGTCGGCGATCCCGGCTTCCTCGCCGGCCTCGTCGATTTCCTGATGGAACACGAGCCGACGCTGCTTGCCTTCAGCGCGGCGACGGGCGTCACGCCGGAGGCCGTCGTGCGCGCCCATGCGGTGCTTTCCGGCCCTGCCGGCGACGACGATTTCTGATATGCCGGCCGCGCGAGGCGGCTCCATGCCTGCCTGTGTACTGTCATGCGTTCGACCCGAGCGACTATTGAGACTCACGAACTTACGCAGTAATGTCGCGATGTTCAATATTTGTTCCCAACCATGAGCATCGCCGCCACGCGTTTTCCGGGCTTCTGTCGCGACTGCCTTGCCGGGCAGCCCGCCGGCCTGCGCCGTTGCCGGGCCTGCGGCAGCCCGCGCCTCGTCTATCATGACGAGCTCTACAGCCTGACGCTCGCCCATATCGATTGCGACGCCTTCTACGCCTCGATCGAGAAGCGCGACAATCCGGACCTTGCCGACAAGCCGGTCATCATCGGCGGCGGCAAGCGCGGCGTCGTCTCCACGGCCTGCTACGTCGCGCGCATTCACGGCGTGCGCTCGGCCATGCCGATGTTCAAGGCGCTGGAAGCCTGCCCGAACGCCGTCGTCATCAAGCCGGACATGGAGAAATACGTCACCGTCGGGCGCCAGGTGCGCACGATGATGCAGGAGCTGACGCCGCTCGTGCAGCCGCTCTCCATCGACGAAGCGTTCCTCGAATTGAAGGGCACGGAGCGGCTGCACCACGATCCCCCTGCCCGCGTGCTCGCACGGTTCGTCCAGCGGGTGGAGAAGGAGGTCGGCATCACCCTCTCGGTAGGGCTTTCCTATTGCAAGTTCCTCGCCAAGGTCGCCTCGGACCTCAACAAGCCGCGCGGCTTTTCCGTCATCGGCGAGGCCGAGGCACTCGGCTTCCTGCGTGACAAGCCGGTGCGCCTCATCTGGGGCGTCGGAAAGGCCTTCGCCGAAACGCTGGAGCGCGACGGCATCCGCAGCGTCGGCCAGCTCCAGACCATGGAGGAAACCGACCTGATGCGCCGCTACGGCATCATGGGCAAGCGGCTTTTCAACCTCTCGCGCGGGCAGGACGACCGGGAGGTGCACCCGAACGACCCGGCCAAGAGCGTTTCGGCGGAAACCACCTTCTTCGACGATATCGGCGGCTATGACGAACTGGTCACGCATCTGCGCCGGCTTAGTGAAAAGGTCGCCGCACGCCTGCGCAAATCCGGCATTTCGGGCCATACGGTCGTGCTCAAGCTGAAGACCGCCGACTTCAAGAGCCGCACGCGCAACCGCAAGCTGGAAGACCCGACCATGCTTGCCGACAGGATCTTCCGCACCGGCCTGGAGCTGCTGCGCAAGGAGGTGGACGGCACGAAGTATCGGCTGATCGGCATCGGCGTCAGCGATCTTGCCGATCCCGATCGCGCCGACCCGCCGGACCTTGTCGATCCCGCCGCCGCCCGGCGCGCCGCGGCCGAGGCCGCAATGAACATGCTGCGCGACAAATTCGGCAAGGCGAGCGTCGAGACGGGCTATACGTTCGGCAAATCCGGCCCCGAGCGCTTTCACGGAAAGTTGACATTCAAGACCGCCGGAAAAATCGACGATCCCACCGAATAAATCCCGGCAAGCCGGCGTTCTTCCCTGCATCGGGATGGCATGGGATCAGGCAGTAACCCAAACGCATCAAGCCTTCTTTAAGCGAGATGCACTACGCTCCCTGCCGGTTTGTATTGCGTACGGATGGGTAGCATGAAGTTTCGCCTTGCGACTGGCATGAGCATATTGGGCCTGATGCTGAGCTGCGCCACCGCGCTCGGGGGAACGCTGGAAGGCCCGCTGCAGATCATGGTCTCGAAGGACCTGCAGGAGCTGAAGATCTATGATGGCGGCGTGGTGGTGGCCACCTCGCGCGTTTCCACCGGCAAGGCCGGTCATTCGACGCCGACGGGCATCTTCTCCATCCTCGAGAAGAAGCGTTCGCACTTTTCTAACATCTATGACAACGCGCCGATGCCCTTCATGCAGCGGCTGACCTGGTCGGGCATAGCGCTGCACGCCTCCAACAGCGTGCCGTCCTATCCGGCCTCACACGGATGTGTCCGCCTGCCGAACGATTTTGCCAAATCGCTGTTCGGCCTCACGCGGCGCGGCGGCCATGTGCTGATCACGGACCGCGAGATCGCGCCGCAGCGCATCGTGCATGCCCTGCTGTTCAAGCCCTCCGTCGTGGTGCCGGATACGCCGCTGCTCTTTAATGCCGGCCTGCGCCCGGCCCTGATCGAGGCGGGCGGCAAGAGCGTCGAAGTGGCGATGACCGATCCGAAGCCGTCGGTGCTGACGCCGATCGTCCAGAGAACCGAGCAGGACCCCATCCGCATCCTCATCACCCGCCGCGGCGAACGCGAGATGCTGATCGACCTGCAGACGCTGCTGACCTCGCTCGGCTATGATGCCGGCGTGCCGGACGGGCGCCATGGCAAGCAGACCGTCACGGCCATCCGCGCATTCCAGCTTGCCGAAGGCCTCAAGGAAGACGGCATGGTGACGCCGGAACTTCTCGCCGCCGTCTATGCCAAGGCCGGCAAGGGCACGCCGCCGAACGGCCAGATCCTCGTGCGCCAGAAGTTCAAGCCCGTCGTCGAGGAGCCGATCACCATCCGTGATCCGCACATCGCGCTAGGCACCCATTTCCTGCTCGCCCGCGAGGTCGATGCCGACAAGGGCAAGGCCGAATGGTATGGCGTGAGCATGGACAACCAGCTTTCGCCCGCGACGCTGAAGCGCCTCGGCATCACCACCGAGGCGGATGCAGCCGCACCGGACGCCATTGCCAGGACGCTCGACCGCTTCGACATTCCGCAGGACATGCGCACCCGCATTTCCAGCCTGATGGGCGAAGGCGCCTCCCTCTCCATCTCCGACATAGGCCTCGGCCCGGAAACCGGCGACGGCACGGATTTCATCACCGTGACGCGAAAGGTGCAGAAGGCCGATGCCTCGGCGGTGCAGAGGGTAAAGAAGAAGAAAAAGAAGAAGTCTTCAGTTACGGTTGTGAACTGAAATCGAGGGTAAAGCCTCGCGCCCTATGAGGACGCCAACGGGCGCGAGCGCCATGCCTCGATTATTGTTGCCACGACGGAATCACTCGGCTGTGTCGTATCGACCTCGATGTCGTATTGGCAGTAGTCGTGCGTTTTCAGGTGATACCGGGCTTCACCGATCGCGCGGTCGCCACGCTCGCGCTCACGCCGCTCTATCTCGGCAAGAGGGGCATGCACGCCCACCCAGAAAGTATCAAAGGGCGTGAACAGGTTCTTTAGCTGCTGAGCCCAGTGGGACTCCTCGACGATATGTTCGACGAGGATATCATTGCCCGCTTCGGCAAAAGAGACGATCGAGCGATGAAAGCCGTCAAAGAACCTGGCGCGTTCATCCCGAAGTCCGGCGTCCCGCGCCTTTTGTCTGATGGCCCGGAAACCGCCCTCTGCGAGCTGGTCCGAAGCGTAGTAGCAGAAGGGTTCAGCCATTGCCGCCCGGAGAGCCTTGGCGAGCGTTGTTTTCCCCGAACTCGAAGTGCCGTTCAATAGAATGATGCGACCACGCTGCATGCCGGCTTTCTTCCAATCGTGCCGAGAATTGTCCAAAAGCGGAGGCGCTCCCTCAGACCAGTTCCACATCCAGCACGCCCGGCGTCGAGCGCATGGCGGCGGCGATTTCGGGGGAGATGCGGAAGCGTTCGTTCAGCTCCACCTCGATTTCGCGCTGGCCGCTGTCCTTGATGACGATGAAGGAGACGAGGCCGTCGCCCTTGGTGTTGAGATGGGCCGCGACGGAGCGCAGCGGGCCAGAATCACGGACATAGACGCGTAGCGCCTTCTGGGTGTGAAGCGATTCCTCCTCAAGCGAGCGCAGCGTCTGGATGCGCAGGCCGATGCCCTCCGGCCGCTCTTCCGCCTGCACGGTCATCACCAGCGATTTGCCCGCCTCGAGCAGGTCGCGGTACTGGTTGAGCATTTCGGAAAACAGCACCGCCTCGAACTGGCCGGAGGAATCCGAGAAGGCGACGATGCCCATCTTGTTGCCGGTGCGCGTCTTGCGCTCCTGCTTCGAGGTTACCGTGCCGGCAAGGCGGCCGGCGGTGGCGCCGCGCTTCACCGCGGCGGAAAAGTCGCCGAAGGTCTGCACGCGCATCTTGGCGAGGATCGGCGCATAGGTATCGAGCGGATGCGCCGACAGGTAGAAGCCAAGCACCTGGAATTCGCGGTGCAGCTTCTCCGAGGCGAGCCAGGGCGTGTAGGCGGGCAGCGTGATCACCTCCGGCCCTGTCGCAGCGCCCATGCCGAAAATATCGCCCTGCCCGCTCGCCTTGTTCTCCTGCGCGCGCTGGGCGGCGCCCAGCAGGCGGTCGAGGCCGGCGATCATGGCGGCGCGGTCATGGCCGAAACAATCGAAGGCGCCGGCGACGATGAGGCTTTCGAAGACGCGGCGGTTGACGAATTTCGGGTCGATGCGCGTGCAGAAGTCCTCGAGCGACTTGAAAGGCGCATCGCCGCGGATCTGCACGATGTGCTGCACCGCCGCCTCGCCCACGCCCTTGATGGCCGCGAGCGCATAGTAGATGCGGTTCTCGCCGGTCTCGAAATGGGCGAAGGACGTCTGGATGGAGGGCGGGATGACCTCGATTCCGAGACGGCCGGCATCCTGCCGGAAATCGTTCAGCTTGTCCGTATTGGACATATCGTAGGTCATCGACGCGGCGAGGAATTCGACCGGGTAATGCGCCTTCAGATAGGCCGTCTGGTAGGAGACGATGGCGTAGGCGGCGGCGTGCGACTTATTGAAGCCGTAGTTCGCGAACTTGGCGAGGAGGTCGAAGATGAGATCGGACTGCGGCTTGGACACGCCGTTCTTCACCGCGCCCTCGACGAAGCGGGCGCGCTGCTTGTCCATCTCCTCCTTGATCTTCTTGCCCATGGCGCGGCGCAGAAGGTCGGCCTCGCCGAGCGAATAGCCCGACAGGACCTGGGCGATCTGCATCACCTGTTCCTGGTAGACGATGACGCCCTGCGTTTCCTTCAGGAGGTGGTCGATCATCGGATGGATCGACTCGATCTCCTCCTCGCCGTGCTTGCGGGCGTTGTAGACCGGGATGTTCTCCATCGGGCCCGGACGGTAGAGCGCCACCAGCGCGATGATGTCCTCAATGCAGTCGGGCCGCATGCCGATCAGCGCCTTGCGCATGCCGGCGCTTTCCACCTGGAACACGCCGACCGTTTCGCCGCGCGAGAGCATTTCGTAGCTTAGCTGATCGTCGAGCGGCAGGCTTTCGAGCTTCACCTCGATGTTGCGCTTGCGGATGAAATCGACCGCCGTCTTCAGGACCGTCAGCGTCTTCAGGCCGAGGAAGTCGAACTTGACGAGGCCCGCCTGCTCCACCCATTTCATGTTGAACTGCGTGACCGGCATGTCGGAGCGCGGATCGCGGTACATCGGCACGAGCTTGGAGAGCGGCCGGTCGCCGATCACGATGCCGGCGGCGTGGGTCGAGGCGTGGCGGTAGAGGCCCTCGATCTTCTGGGCGATGTCGAGCAGGCGCGCGACGACCGGCTCCTTCTCCGCCTCTTCCTGCAGCTTCGGCTCTTCCTCGATTGCTTTATGAAGCGGCGTCGGGTTGGCCGGATTGTTCGGCACGAGCTTGCAGATCTTGTCGACCTGGCCATAGGGCATTTCCAGCACGCGGCCGACATCGCGCAGCGCGGCGCGCGCCTGCAGCGAACCGAAGGTGATGATCTGTGCCACCTGCTCGCGGCCGTATTTCTGCTGCACGTAGCGGATCACCTCTTCACGGCGGTCCTGGCAGAAGTCGATGTCGAAGTCCGGCATCGAGACGCGTTCCGGGTTGAGGAAGCGCTCGAAGAGCAGCGAGAAGCGCAGCGGATCGACATCGGTGATGGTGAGCGCATAGGCGACGAGCGAGCCCGCACCCGAGCCGCGGCCCGGCCCGACGGGAATGTCCTGCTGCTTGGCCCATTTGATGAAGTCGGCAACGATGAGGAAGTAGCCGGGGAACTTCATGCGCTCGATGACGCTGAGTTCGAAATCCAGCCGCTCGCGGTAGTCCTGTTCGGTATAGCCCGGCGTCAGGCCGAGCAGCGCCATGCGGCTTTCGAGCCCTTCCACCGACTGCCGGCGCAGCTCCGCCGATTCGGCGCGCTCGGCCTCCTCCGGATCGTCCGTCGCACCGGTGAACCGCGGCAGGATCGGGCCGCGCGTCTTCAGCACGAAGGAGCAGCGCCGTGCGATCTCGATCGTGTTCTCCAGCGCCTCGGGCAGGTCGGCAAAGAGCTTCGCCATGTCCTTGCGGCTCTTGAGGTAATGGTCGGGCGACAGGCGGAAGCGGTTGTCGTCCGACACCATCGCATTGTGTGCCACCGCCATCAGCGCGTCATGCGCATCGTAATCGTCCGGCGCCGGGAAGAACGGTTCGTTGGTCGCGACCAGCGGCACGTCCTGCGCATAGGCAAGCTCGACCATGCGCCGCTCGTGCTGCTTGTCGTAGCGCCCGTGCCGCTGCAGTTCGATATAGAGCCTGTCGCCGAAGACGCGCTTCAATGCCTGGAGACGCGCCCGCGCCACGGCGGGCTGCCCGGCGAGGAAGGCCATGTCGACAGGCCCGCCGCGCGCGCCGGTCAGCGCGATAAGCCCCTCGGAACCCTCTTCCTCGAGCCAGCTTTGCGCGATGCGAACCGACTGGCCGCCCTCGCCGCCGAGATAGGCCCGGCTGACGAGATCGACGAGACGCGCATAGCCGGCGTCGGTCGCCGCAAGCAGGACGATCGAGGGCAGCTTTGCAAGCTGGGCCTGAGGCCCGCGCCGCTCGCCGTCGCCCTCGTCCTCCATGTCGATCGACAGCTGGCAGCCGATCAACGGCTGAATGCCCTCGCCGATCGCCTTCTGCGAAAATTCGAGCGCCGCGAACAGGTTGTTCGTGTCGGTGATGGCGATCGCCGGCTGCTGGTCGGACGTCGCCTTTCCGATGATCTTCTTGATAGGCAGAGCCCCCTCAAGAAGCGAGAAGGCCGAATGCACGCGCAGGTGCACGAATTCCGGCGTTTGCCCAATCGTCTCGCCGTCCGTCATCCGCGCTTCGTCCGCCATCATGTCTTCCTTCCGGTCAAGGCTGGAAGCTTAAGCGGATTCGGACCCGGCTCGTCCAGAGATCTCTACATGTTGTAACCGATTTCCACGCGCAGGACGCGCGTGGCCGGTCGCAGTGTTGCGGGATTGAATGGTGACCGTCAGATTCCGAAGAGGATGACGGAGAAGGTGGCGACGAACATGGCCATGGAGGTGAATGCAGCAAGATCACGAAGAAAATCGGTCATTGTGGCTCCCTTTCCTATTATGTTTTCATTTTGTTCTATTATTGTTCCCATGTCAACAGCTTTCCACAGGCCCTCTGGACCGACGTCGTCGCGCGCAATAAGGTCGCGTCCACCACACGGAGGAAAAGAGAATGAAACCTTGGATTGCCGCCCTTCTGCTTTCGGCCACCCTGCCCGCTGCCGCGGTGGCGGCCGACTTTCCGGCGGACCGCATCATCGCCATGGCGAGCGGCGACTGGAACAAGGACGGCACGCCGGATCTTGCCGTGGTGGCGACGCCCGGCGACGACGGCGGCGATGATAACGGGATCTATGTCTATGTCGCCAAGCCCGAGGAAAACCGGCTGACGCTCGCCCTATCCCTGCCGAACAGCGTCTGGGGCAGCCTGACGCTGTACGGGCAGGAGCCGGAGCTGACGGCGCTCGCCAACGGCTCCTTCACGCTGACGACGAAGAACGATTCGATCGGCCGGGAGCGCTGGCGGCAGTCGCTGACCATCGCCTACCGCAATTTCGACTTCATCGTCGCGGGCTACACCTTCTCCTCCTACGACACGACCGACCCGGACGCCGGGGCCGAATGCGACCTCAATGTCCTGACGGGCAAGGGCAAGACGAGCGGCGGCCCTGTCGCCGGCAAGGCGCAGTTCGTGCTGCTCAAGGACTGGAAGGACGATATCGGCCGCTCGATCTGCGGGCTCGACAACTAGTCAGACAGGCGGGTGACGAGGCAGGCGGCGCGGGCTCAGGCGAGCTCGCGCACAAGGCCGTCCTCGATCGTCACGCGACGATCCATCAGGCCGGCAAGTTCGTGATTGTGCGTGGCGATCAGCGCGGCAAGGCCCGACTGCCGGGCAAGCGCCTCAAGCGCCTCGAAGACGTAGCCGGCGGTTTCGGGATCGAGATTGCCGGTCGGCTCGTCGGCGAGAAGGACGAGCGGGGCATTGGCGACGGCTCTCGCGATGGCCACGCGCTGCTGCTCGCCGCCGGATAGTTCCGAGGGGCGGTGATCGGCGCGGTGGCCGATGCGCATGTAGTCGAGAAGCTGGGCGGCGCGCTCGCGCGCATCCGCCCTGGAGAGGCCGCCGATCAGTTGCGGCATCATGATGTTTTCCAGCGCCGTGAATTCCGGCAGCAGGTGATGGAACTGGTAGACGAAGCCGATCTCGCCGCGGCGGATCGTGGTGCGCTGGTCGTCGGAAAGCGCGGCGCAGGAATGGCCGTTGACCAGAACCTCGCCGGCATCCGGCTTTTCGAGCAGGCCGGCAATGTGGAGCAACGTCGACTTGCCGGTGCCGGAGGGCGCGACGAGCGCGACGGTCTCGCCGCTCCTCAGCGCGAAATCCGCCCCCTTGAGGATCGTCAGCAGGGTCTCGCCCTGGCCGTAGTGCCGTTCGATGCCCTTGAGTTCCAGAGCGAGGCGCGCGTTCATGGCGTTCTTTCCTATTCGTACCGCAGGGCCTGGACCGGATCGAGCTTGGAGGCGCGCCAGGCGGGGAAGATCGTCGCGATGAAGGAAAGCGCGAGCGCCATGAGGATGACCGAAACCGTCTCGCCAACGTTCATGTCGGCCGGAAGCTGGCTCAGGAAGTAGAGTTCCGGATTGAACAGCGTCGTGCCCGAGATCCAGGAGAAGAACTGCCGGATCGATTCGACATTGAGGCAGACGATGACGCCGAGCAGGACGCCGGCAAAGGTGCCGACCGTGCCGATCGCCGCGCCGGTCATGAAGAAGATGCGCATGATGGCGCCGGATGTCGCGCCCATGGTGCGCAGGATCGCAATGTCGCTGCCCTTGTCCTTCACCAGCATGATGAGGCCCGAAATGATGTTGAGCGCGGCGACGAGCACGATCAGCGTGAGGATCATGAACATGACGTTGCGCTCGACTTCCAGCGCCGAGAAGAAGGTGCGGTTGCGCTGGCGCCAGTCCGTCACGAAGATCTGCCGCTCGGCCGCCGCCTCGATCGGCTGGCGAAGCGCATCGACATCGTCGGGGTTGGAGACGAACAGCTCGATCGACTGCACGATGCCTTCGGCGTTGAAATAGAGCTGCGCCTCTTCCAGAGGCATGTAGATGATCGACGCGTCATATTCCGACATGCCGATCTCGAAGACCGCGGAGACCGTGTAGGTCTTCACGCGCGGGTTCACGCCGAGCGGCGTGACGTCGCCTTCCGGCGCGACGAGCGTGATCTGGCCGCCGGCGCTGAGGCCAAGGGATTCGGCCATGCGCGCGCCGATCGCGACCCCGCCCGTGGCAAAGCCCACGAGGTCGCCTTCCTTGATGTGATCGGAAACGGCCTTCATCTTGGCGAGGTCATCGGCGCGCACGCCGCGCACCAGCGCGCCCGTGCCCGCCCCGGCCGTGCCGGAGGCCAGCGTCTGGCCCTCGACGAGCGGGATCGCCATCGTGACGCCGGGAACGGCGGAAAGCCGCTCGGCGAGCTTGGCATAGTCGTTCAGCGGCGTGTCGATCGGCTGGACAATCATGTGGCCGTTGATGCCGAGGATGCGCGAGATCAGCTCGGTGCGGAAACCGTTCATCACCGCCATGACGATGATGAGCGTGGCAACGCCCAGCATGATGCCGATGAAGGAGAAGCCGGCGATGACCGAAATGAAGGCTTCCTTGCGCCGCGAGCGCAGATATCGCCAGGCGACCATCCGCTCGAAAGCGGAGAACGGGCGGCTTTTCGTGAAGGCAGGCGCCTCCGTTGCAGATACACCGCTCGCTGCGTCAGCCATGGTTCCTCCCGTTGCCCCCGGTCCGCATCAATTGCCTGATGTCAGGCGGTTGATGGCCGCTTCGATGGTCAGCGTCTCGCGTTCGCCGGTCTTGCGGTCCTTGATCTCGACTTCGCCATTGGCAACGCCGCGCGGGCCGGCGATGACCTGCACCGGGGCGCCGATGAGATCGGCGGTCGCGAACTTCGCGCCCGCACGCTCGTCCTTGTCGTCGTAGAGCACATCGACGCCGGCCTTCTGCAGCGCGCCGTAGATGGTTTCGCAGGCCGCGTCACAGGCCGCGTCGCCCGACTTCATGTTGATGACGATCGCTTCGAAGGGCGCGACGGCCTTCGGCCAGATGATGCCGTTCTCGTCGTGCGAGGCCTCGATGATCGCCGGCACGAGGCGCGTCGGGCCGATGCCGTAGGAGCCCATGTGCACCGTGTGCTCCTTGCCGTCGGGGCCCTGAACCTTGGCGCCCATGGCTTCGGAATATTTCGTGCCGAAATAGAAGATGTGGCCGACCTCGATGCCGCGGGCCGACAGGCGCTCGCCTTCCGGGATAGCCTCGAAGGCCGGCGCGTCGTGCATTTCCGAGGTCGCGGCGTAGCGCGAGGTCCACTTGTCGAAGATGCCGCGCAGGCCCGCCACGTCCTCGAAATCGGTATCCACGCCCGGAACGTCGAAATTCAGGAAGTCCTTGTGGCAGAAGACCTCCGACTCGCCCGTATCGGCAAGGATGATGAATTCGTGGCTGAGGTTGCCGCCGATCGGGCCGGTATCGGCACGCATCGGAATGGCGCGCAGGCCCATGCGCGAGAAGGTGCGGAGATACGCCGCGAACATGCGGTTGTAGGCGTGCTCGGCGCCCTCGCGGTTAAGGTCGAAGGAATAGGCGTCCTTCATCAGGAATTCGCGCGAGCGCATGGTGCCGAAGCGCGGGCGGATCTCGTCGCGGAACTTGAGCTGGATATGGTAGAGGTTGAGCGGCAGGTCCTTGTAGGACTTCACGAACGAGCGGAAGACATCCGTGATCATCTCCTCATTGGTCGGGCCGTAGAGCATGGGGCGCTCCTGCCGGTCCTTGATGCGCAGCATTTCCTTGCCGTAGGCGTCATAGCGCCCGCTTTCCTGCCAGAGTTCGGCGGATTGCAGCGTCGGCATCAGAAGCTCGACGGCGCCGGAGCGATTCTGCTCCTCGCGGATGATGGCGTTCACCTTGTCGAGGACGCGCTTGCCGAGCGGCAGCCAGGTATAGATCCCCTGGGACTGCTGCTTGACCATGCCCGCACGCAGCATGAGCCGGTGGGAGACGATCTCGGCCTCCTTGGGGTTTTCCTTGAGGATGGGCAGGAAGAAGCGGGAAAGGCGCATATCGGGTTCCAGGGTGACTGATCCGCCCTATTCGGGGAATCGGGCAAAATGACGTTGATTTTCACGCGTTCATAAACGCTTCGCCGGAGGAAGGAAACCCGGCTGGCCACGACGGAGCCAAGCCGCGAAGCACCGTCCACGACTCTGCGGCAGCCCGGACAAATGTGGCAGAAAAATGGGGGCGCCAATAACGGAAATTGCGCGCCTCCTGTCAACGGAAAAATTTTATTCCACTGTAGCAAAAATGCAAAAAAAGCGGATGACAACGCCCAAGCTTTGGGCTAGTTTCAGTCCACAAAACAGGCAAGAAGTACAAATTCTTGCCATTTCGCGGTCAAGTCTTGGGAGGATCAGATCTTTGGCGCGCGCAGACGCTGCCACCGCACAACGGATAGAGATCACGCGATACCTGTAAAACAAGGCTTTTGGCCTTGTTTTTTTTTGCCTTTTGCCGACCGCCCCCGCTTCTTCGCCGATTTGCGCATGGGGGTCCATGCGTCAAAGCCGCGCACATCCTTCTCTCTGCGACACTCCGCCTCACGCTAGGTAAGGAAAACCTCGTTAGACGTGCGGGACCACGCGCGAAATACGGTTGAAACGGGTTTTCGGACAGCAACCGGGAGAACGGGCCAACGGAAGACTTTTCCAAAGCAGCCCGAAAACAGGGAATGGCTTGCCTGCGGCTTAGGCGCCACCCTTAATCTCTATGGCAGGCGCTTACCTGAAGTCCGGCATGAATTGCGGGATCGAGTCGATGCCGTAGCCAAGGCGCACCGACAAAATGTACCAGGCGACGTAGATGATGGCGGAAATGGCCGTCGTCATCAGCACCACGCGCCCGCCGCGAAAGCGCGCCGGCGCGCTCTCGACCGTGCCGGGAACGACCTCTTCGGCTTCCGCCTGCGTCTTCAGCCCGAAGGGCAAGACGGCGAAAAGCGTCATCCACCAGACGATGAAATAGACGGCGAAGTAGGAAAACAACTGCATGGACGGTCCTCGTGCGACAGCGCGTCTTGTACGCCGGTCGCGCGGGAAGTTCAAACGCCGAAAAGGCGGCGTGCTGTCACACCTGTTCGAGTTCGACCAGAGTGCCGAGGAAATCCTTGGGGTGGAGGAACAGCACCGGCTTGCCATGGGCACCGGTCTTCGGATTGCCGTCGCCGAGCACGCGCGCACCGCTCGCCACCAGCCGGTCGCGGGCGGCGAGGATGTCGTCCACCTCATAGCAGATATGGTGCATGCCGCCGGCGGGCGACTTTTCGAGGAAGGTGGCGATCGGCGAAGCCTCACCGAGCGGTTCCAGCAGTTCCACCTTGGTGTTCGGCAGCTCCACGAAAACCACCGTCACGCCATGTTCCGGCAGGGCCTGCGGCGCGGAGACCCTTGCGCCCAACGTATCGCGATAAGTCGCCGTGGCGGCGGCAAGGTCCGGCACGGCAATGGCGATGTGGTTGACCTTTCCGAGCATGCTGTTCTCTCCTTATGGCCGTCCTTGGGAATCGCCCCCTCATCCGCCTGCCGGCACCTTCTCCCCGCTGGGGAGAAGGGGAAAACGAGACGCTTCCACTTCCCTTCTCCCCTCGGGGAGAAGGTGGCCCGAAGGGCCGGATGAGGGGGATGCCCCTCCGGTATCATCGGAACCGCAAGCCGGAAATCAGACTTTCGTCAGGAACACCGTGACGACAGGCTTCTTGCCCCAGATCTCGTTCGCCGTGGAGCGCACGGCGCGGCGCACGGCCTCGCGCACCATCTCCAGGTCCTTGCGGCGGGCGCGCGGGATGCTTTCGACGGCGCCCAGCACGGCGTCGTAGAGCGTGTCGCCCATGTCCTCGCCCTCGTCGTCGAACTGCGGCAGGCCGAAGGGCTCGACCTCCGGGTCGCCCTGGAAATCGTAGCGGCTGTCGAGCAGGATGCTGACGGCGACATGGCCGACGAAGGCGAGCTTGCGACGGTCGCCGATGCCCATCTCCTCGTAATCGCCGATGAGACTGCCGTCCTTGAAGATGCGGCCGTGCGGCACCTGGTCAACGACCTCGGGCGCGCCGGGGGCGAGCTTCAGCACATCGCCGTTGCGCACGCGCGGCACCTCGGCAATGCCGGACTGTTCGGCAAGCTCGGCATGGGCCGTCAGGTGCACCGCCTCGCCATGCACGGGCACGACCATCTTCGGGCGCGTCCAACCGTACATCTGCTGCAGCTCGTGGCGGCGCGGGTGGCCGGAGACGTGCACCAGCGCCTCGGCGTCGGTGATGATGTTGATGCCCTGCTCGACCAGGCCGTTCTTGATGTCGTTGATCGCCTTCTCGTTGCCCGGAATGGCGCGCGAGGAGAAGATGATCGTGTCGCCATCGGTGAAGGCGACGTTGCGCATCTCGTCGCGGGCGATCTTGGCGAGCGCGGCGCGCGGCTCGCCCTGGCTGCCCGTCAGGATGACGACGACCTTGTCGCGCGGGATGTAGCCGAACTCGTCTTCCTCGATGAACGGCTTCAAGCCTTCCATGAGGCCGATATCGCGCGCCACATTCGTCACGCGCTTCATGGAGCTGCCGAGCAGCAGCACCTCGCGGCCGGCAGCTTCCGCGGCCTGCGCAATGGAGCGGATGCGGCCGACGTTCGAGGAGAAGGTGGTGATGCCCACCCTGCCCTCGGCGGCCTCGATGATCTTGGTGAGGCTTTCCGACACCTCGCGCTCGGACGGCGAGACGCCGTCGCGCACCGCATTGGTGCTGTCGCAGATCAGCGCCAGCACGCCCTCGTCGCCGAGCTTGCGGAAGCGCGTCTCGTCCGTCAGCGGCCCGAGCGACGGGTCGAGGTCTATCTTCCAGTCGCCGGTGTGGATAACGGTGCCGAGCGGCGTTTTGATCGCCAGCGACATGGGCTCGGGAATGGAGTGGTTGACGCCGATCGCCTCGATCTCGAAGGGACCGACATTGATGCGGTCGCCCTGCTTGAAGATCGTCACCGGGATTTCGGTACGGCTGCGCTCGTAGTCACGCTTGGCCTCGAGCATGCCGGCCGTGAAGGGCGAGGCATAGACGGGGACATTGAGGCCGGGCCAGAGCTCGTTCAGCGCGCCATAGTGGTCTTCGTGCGCGTGGGTGATGATGATGCCCTTGAGCTTTTCCCGCTCCTTGGCGAGAAAGCGGATGTCGGGCAGCACCAGATCGACGCCCGGCAGGTCCGGCCCGGGGAAGGTGACGCCGCAATCGACCATGATCCACTGGCGGTTCGCCTTCGGCCCGTAGCCGTAGAGTGCCAAATTCATGCCGATTTCGCCGACGCCGCCGAGCGGCAGGAACACCAGTTCGTCTTCTTTTGCCATTGGGTTCAAAAAGTCCTATCCAAAAAAACGTCGCCGGCCGCGATCAGTCGCGTGCCGCCGTCATCCGTCTCCAGTTTCAGGAGACCTGTATCATCAATTCCGGCAAAGCGCCCGGAAATCGAACGGTCGGGCAGATTGACCGTAATGTTTTCCCCGATGCCGCCCGCCACCTGTTTCCAGCGCTCCATGACGGCGGCAATGCCGCGCCCGCGGCTCCACAAGGACAGCGTTTCGGCCATGGACTGGAAGAGATAGGCGAAAAGCTCGTCAGGGGAAGCCGACGCCCCGAAATCGCGCAGCGTCGCAACGGGATAGAGGCCGGCATCGGGCGCGACGGCGACATTGATGCCGCAGCCGATCACCAGCGCGTGGCGGCCATCCGGCAGCGTCTCGCCCTCGATCAGGATGCCGCAGACCTTGCGGCGGTCCACCAGGATGTCGTTCGGCCACTTGACCACGACCTCCGGCGCGTCAAGCGGCATGATGCGGCTGACCGCATCCTGCACGGCGACGGCGACGGCAAGCGGCAGGGAGCCGAGCCGGTCCATCGGCGCGGGATCGATCATCAGCAGCGAGGCGTAGAGGTTGCCCGGCTCGGAGAACCAGGCACGGCCGCGCCGCCCACGCCCGCCCGTCTGGCGAACAGCCGTGATCCAGAGACCGGAAAGCGCGCCCTTTCGGGCGCGCTCCAGGCATTCCGTATTGGTCGAGCCGACCGCATCGAGCGCCTCGTGCCGGAAATCGTCAAGCGACAACCGGCCCGGGTTTTCGGACCTGCTCAAAAGAAGGTCCGCGCCGCGGCTTCCGCGGCCGCACCGATCGGGCCGCCGATCAGCACGTAGCCGACGACGAAGAGACCGGAAAGACCGAAGACCAGCTTCAGTTCGCCCGAGGTGCGGGCGAATTCGCCGGTCGCCTCGTCGAACCACATCACCTTGATGATGCGCAGGTAGTAGTAGGCGCCGACGACCGAGGAGAGCACGCCGATGATGGCGAGCGTATAGAGCTGCGCCTCGATGGCCGCCATGAACACGAAGTACTTGGCGAAGAAGCCTGCCATCGGCGGAATGCCGGCTAGCGAGAACATCAGGATCGTCATGACGGTCGCCATGAACGGGTTGGTCGAGGAAAGGCCGGCGAGATCGTCGATATTCTCGACATTGCCGCCTTCCTTGCGGCGCATGGCGAGGATGATGGCGAAGGTGCCGAGCGTCATGACCATGTAGATGAGCATATAGAGCGCGACGCCGCGCACGCCCGCCATGGAGCCGGCGGCGAGGCCGACGAGCGCGTAGCCCATGTGGCCGATCGACGAATAGGCCATCAGGCGCTTGATGTTGCGCTGGCCGATGGCCGCGAAGGAGCCGAGCAGCATCGAGGCGACCGAGATGAAGACCACGACCTGCTGCCAGTCTGCGACGACAGGCTCGAAAGCGTCGATGACGATGCGCACCAGCATGGCCATGGCGGCGACCTTCGGGGCGGCAGCAAAGAAGGCGGTGACCGGGGTTGGCGCGCCTTCATAGACATCCGGCGTCCACATGTGGAACGGCACGGCCGAGATCTTGAAGGCAAGACCGGCGAGGATGAACACCAGGCCGAAGACGAGGCCGAGCGAGCGGCCCTCGGCCGTCAGGGCCGCGGCGATTTCCTGGAAGCCGATATGGCCGGTGAAGCCGTAGACCAGCGACATGCCGTAGAGCAGCATGCCCGAGGACAGCGCACCGAGCACGAAGTACTTGAGGCCCGCTTCGGTGGAGCGCAGGCTGTCGCGGTTGATGGCGGCGACCACGTAGAGGGCGAGCGACTGAAGTTCCAGCGCAAGGTACAGCGACAGCATGCTGTTGGCCGAGATCATCAGCAGCATGCCGAGCGTCGACAGGACGATCAGCACCGGGAACTCGAAACGGTCGAGCTGCTCGGAACGGGCATGGCCGACGGTCATCACCATGGCGGTGATGGAGCCGATCAGCGACAGCACCTTCATGAACTTGGCGAAGGCATCGGAGACGAAGGCACCGCCATAGGCCTGGCCCTCGCCCGTGGCGAGAACCAGCCAGAGGCCGGCGATGATCAACAGCGCGACGGCAAGCCCGGTGACGGTCGTGCCCGACCGTTCGCCCGAGAAAACACCGATCATCAGCAGGACCAGGGCGCCGACGGCGAGGATGATCTCCGGCGTCGAGAGCTGAAGGCTGGCGAGGATTGTATCAGCAGTCATTGTCTTCTAGTCCCCTCGTCAGTTCGCCGAAAGCGCAACGGATTGCGCCGCCTGCAGAGCCGCGGAGTATTGGTTGAGAAGCGCGTCGACCGAAGCCGCCGTCACGTCGAAGACCGGCGCCGGATAGACACCGTAGAAGATCGTGAGGATCACGAGCGGATAGAGCAGCAGCTTCTCGCGGCCGGAAAGGTCGAGCAGCGCCTTCAGGCTTTCCTTCTCGAGCGCACCGAAGATCACCCGGCGGTAGAGCCAGAGCGCATAGGAGGCCGAAAGGATGACGCCCGTGGTGGCGAAGAGCGCGACCCAGGTGTTGGCGCGGAAGGCACCGACCAGCGTCATGATTTCACCGACGAAGCCCGAAGTGCCGGGCAGGCCGACATTGGCCATGGTGAAGATCATGAAGGCGACGGCGTATTTCGGCATGTTGTTGACGAGGCCGCCATAGGCCGAGATCTCGCGGGTGTGCAGCCGGTCGTAGACCACGCCGACGCAGAGGAAGAGCGCGCCGGAGACGATACCGTGCGAGAGCATCTGGAAGATGGCGCCCTGGAGACCCTGCGCGTTTGCCGCGAAGATGCCCATGGTGACATAGCCCATGTGCGCGACCGACGAATAGGCGATCAGCTTCTTGATGTCGTCCTGCATCATCGCCACCAGCGAGGTGTAGATGATGGCGATAACCGACAGCGCGAAGACGAAGGGCGCGAAATAGTCGGAGGCCAGCGGGAACATGGCAAGCGAGAAGCGGATGAAGCCGTAGCCGCCGAGCTTCAGGAGAACGCCGGCCAAGATGACCGAGCCGGCCGTCGGCGCCTGGACGTGCGCGTCCGGAAGCCAGGTGTGCACCGGCCACATCGGCATCTTCACCGCGAAGGAGGCGAAGAAGGCGAGCCACAGCCAGGTCTGCATATGGGCCGGGAAGTTGTAGGCGAGCAGTTCCGTGATGTCGGTCGTGCCGGCCTGCCAGTACATCGCCATGATGGCGAGCAGCATCAGTACCGAGCCGAGCAGCGTGTAGAGGAAGAACTTGTAGGAGGCGTAGACGCGATCCTTGCCGCCCCACACGCCGATGATGATGAACATCGGAATGAGGCCCGCTTCGAAGAAGACGTAGAAGAGGACGATGTCGAGCGACACGAAGACGCCGACCATGAACACTTCCAGGAGCAGGAAGGCGATCATGTATTCCTTCAGGCGCTTCTCGATGGTGTTCCAGCTCGCGAGCACGCAGAACGGCATCAGGAAGGTCGACAGGATGACGAACAGCATGGAAATGCCGTCGATGCCGAGGTGGTAGGAGATGCCGGTGCCGAGCCATTCATGCTTCTCGACCATCTGGAAGCCCGGGTTCGAATAGTCGAAGCCGAACCAGATGAAGAGCGACAGCACGAAGGTGAAGACCGTCGTCAGCAGCGAGACGTTCAGGATGTTGCGGCGACCGTAGGGGCTGTCCTCGCGGGTCAGCAGCAGGAGCGCCACGCCGACGAGCGGGAGGAAGGTGACCGCTGAAAGAATGGGCCAATCGGTCATCAGAGGGAACTCCCGAGCATCATCCAGGTGACGAGTGCTGCAATACCCAGCAGCATCGCGAATGCGTAGTGATAGAGGTAACCGGTCTGGAGGCGCACGACGCGGTTGGTGACATCCACGACGCGGGCGGCGACACCGTTCGGGCCGAAGCCGTCGATGACGGCGCCGTCACCCTTCTTCCAGAGGAAGCGGCCGAACGCCTTGGCCGGGCGGACGAAGATGAAGTCGTACAGCTCGTCGAAGTACCACTTGTTGAGCAGGAACTGGTAGAGACCTCGGTGCTGCTCCGCGAGGGCCTTCGGCGTTTCCGGCGAACGGATGTACATGTACCAGGCAGTGACGAAACCGATGGCCATGGCGGCGAACGGGCTCCACTTCACCCACTTCGGCACATTGTGGAATTCGTGCACGAGGTGGTTGTCGGGAAGCGTGAAGAGCGCGCCCTGCCAGAATTCGTCGTAGTGGTGGCCGTAGAAGTATTCCACGAAGATCACGCCCGCAACGACCGCGCCGGCGGCCAGCAGATAGAGCGGGATCAGCATCACGGCCGGCGATTCGTGCACATGGTGCATGACGTCGGCGGAGGCGCGCGGCTTGCCGAAGAAGGTCATGAAGGCCAGGCGCCAGGAGTAGAAGCTCGTAAAGAGCGCGGCGATGACCAGCAGCACGAAGGCGAAGCCGGCGACCGGGCTGTGCGAGGCGAACGCGCTCTCGATGATCGCGTCCTTCGAGAAGAAGCCGGCAAAACCGATGACGGTGCCCGGGATGCCGACGCCGGTCAGCGCCAGCGTGCCGATCGTCATCATCCAGAAGGTGATCGGGATATGCTTCCTGAGACCGCCCATGTAGCGCATGTCCTGTTCGCCATCGACGGCGTGGATAACGGAACCGGCGCCGAGGAACAGCAGCGCCTTGAAGAAGGCGTGCGTGAACAGGTGGAAGATCGCCGCGCCATAGGCGCCGATGCCGAGCGCCACGAACATGTAGCCGAGCTGCGAGCAGGTCGAATAGGCGATGACGCGCTTGATGTCGTTCTGCACGAGGCCGACGGTGGCCGCGAAGAAGGCGGTGATGGCGCCGATGAGCGTCACGACCATCAGGGCGGTATGCGACAGTTCGAAGAGCGGCGACATGCGGGCGACGAGGAAGACGCCGGCGGTGACCATGGTCGCGGCATGGATGAGGGCCGAAACCGGGGTCGGGCCTTCCATGGCGTCCGGCAGCCAGGTGTGCAGCAAGAACTGCGCCGACTTGCCCATCGCGCCCATGAAGAGCAGGAGGCAGGTGGCGGTCAGCGCATGCGACTTGTCGAGGCTCATGCCGAAGAGGTTGATGACGGGCTCGGCGGCATCCGCCGCGCCTTCCGCCGGCAGGTAGGTCGCAGCCGTCGCGAAGATCGTCTCGAAATTGATCGAGCCGAACAGCACGAAGACCGAGAAGATGCCGAGCGCGAAGCCGAAGTCGCCGACGCGGTTGACGATGAAGGCCTTCATGGCGGCAGCGCAGGCCGACGGCTTCTTGTACCAGAAGCCGATCAGCAGGTAGGACGCGAGACCCACGCCTTCCCAGCCGAAGAACATCTGGAGCAGGTTGTCGGACGTCACCAGCATCAGCATGGCGAAGGTGAAGAGCGAGAGATAGGCGAAGAAGCGCGGCCGATGCGGGTCGTGGTGCATGTAGCCGATCGAATAGATATGCACGAGCGTCGAGACAGAGTTCACGACGACGAGCATGACGGCCGTCAGCGTATCGACGCGGAACGCCCATTCGACATCGAAGCTGCCGGACTGGATCCAGCGCAGCACGCTGACCTTGATCACTTCCGTCTCGCCCATGGCGACGTCGAAGAAGACGATCCAGGAGAGCGCGGCGGCGATGATCATGAAGCCGGACGTGACGTATTCCGACGCCTTGGCGCCGATGGCGTTGCCACCGATGCCGGCGATCAGGAAGCCGATCAGCGGAAGAAAGACGATTGCCTTGATGATGGTATCCATGACCCGATCAGCCCTTCATCATATTGACGTCTTCGACGGCGATCGAACCGCGGTTACGGTAGAAGACGACGAGAATTGCAAGACCGATGGCCGCTTCCGCAGCCGCGACGGTCAGAATGAACAGCGCGAAGACCTGGCCGACGATGTCGTTCAGGAAGTGCGAGAACGCGACCATGTTGATGTTGACCGAAAGCAGGATGAGCTCGATCGACATCAGGATGACGATGACGTTCTTCCGGTTCAGGAAGATGCCGAAGACGCCGAGGGTAAAGAGGATGGCGCTGACGGTGAGATAGTGGGAAATACCGATTTCCATGATGCTTTTCCTTGTCCGCGCGGCCTCAGATGCCCTGTCCCGGCTTCACCTTGACGACCTCGACGGCGGTTTCCGGCGTGCGGGCGACCTGCTGCGAGATGTTCTGGCGCTTGATGTGTGGCTTGTGGCGCAGCGTCAGCACGATGGCGCCGATCATGGCGACGAGCAGCACGAGGCCGGCGATCTGGAAGAAGTAGACGTAATGCGTGTAGAGCACGTCGCCGAGGGCGGCCGTGTTCTGGCGCTCGGCGACCGGGGGGATCGGCATCGAGGCATTGGCGGCGATCTCCGGCGAGAGCGTCGAGCCGCCGACCACGACGACAAGCTCGATCGCCAGGATGACGCCGATCAGCGCGCCGACCGGTGCGTATTCGAGAGCACCCGCACGCAACTCGGCGAAATCGATGTCGAGCATCATGACGACGAAGAGGAAGAGAACCGCGACGGCGCCGACATAGACGACCAGCAGGATCATCGCCAGGAACTCGGCGCCCGTCAGAAGGAACAGGCCCGCCGAATTGAAGAAGGTGAGGATCAGGAACAGCACGGAATAGACCGGGTTCCTGGACGCGATCACCATGAAGGCGGACGCCACCGCCACGAAGGCGAACAGATAGAAGAATAGAGCCTGCAGACCCATTTTGGTGCCTTTTCGTCTTCCCCGGAGAAGGATCCCCTCCCCCGTCGAAGCCTGACGACCGTTCGTCAGGCACGTGCTTTCATTTTTCCTTCCCGCTGCAGATCAGCGGTAAGGCGAATCCATAGCGATGTTGCGGGCGATTTCCCGCTCCCAGCGATCGCCGTTCTCAAGGAGCTTCTGCTTGTCGTAGTAGAGCTCTTCGCGCGTCTCGGTCGCGAACTCGAAGTTCGGTCCCTCGACGATGGCGTCGACCGGGCAGGCTTCCTGGCAGAAGCCGCAATAGATGCACTTCACCATGTCGATGTCGTAGCGCACCGTGCGGCGCGTGCCGTCGTTGCGGCGCGGGCCGGCCTCGATGGTGATGGCCTGAGCCGGACAGATGGCTTCGCACAGCTTGCAGGCGATGCAGCGTTCCTCGCCGTTCGGGTAGCGGCGCAGCGCATGCTCGCCGCGGAAGCGCGGAGAGACCGGGCCCTTTTCGAAGGGATAGTTCACCGTCGCCTTCGGGCGGAAGAAGTAGCGCATCGACAGGAAGAATGCGCCGACGAATTCCTTGAGGAACAGCGAATTTACGGCTTGCGAAAGACTAGCCATTTCAAGCTCCAATGCTGCTGAGGGTCAGGGCGGTCCTCATGCGGACCAGCCCGTGAGCTTCAGCACGAATGCAACGATGACGACCATGGCCAGCGAGATCGGCAGGAAGACCTTCCAGCCGAGACGCATGAGCTGGTCGTAGCGGTAGCGCGGCACGAAGGCCTTCACCATCGCGAACATGAAGAAGACGAAGGACGCCTTCAGGACGAACCAGATGATGCCCGGCACCCAGTTGAGGAACCAGACGTCCACCGGAGGGAGCCAGCCCCCGAGGAAGAGGATCGTCGTCAGGGCGCACATCAGGCAGATGGCGGCATATTCGCCGAGCATGAACATCATGTACGGGGTCGAGCCGTATTCCACCATGAAGCCGGCGACGAGTTCGGATTCGGCTTCCGGCAGGTCGAAGGGGGGGCGGTTCGTCTCGGCGAGCGCCGAGATGAAGAACACCACGAACATCGGGAACAGCGCCAGCCAGTGCCAGTCGAGGAAGGAGGCCGGCAGGCCGAGGCGCGTGCCGAGGCCGTCGCTTTGCGACATGACGATGTCCGTCAGGTTCAGCGAGCCGACGCAGAGCAGGACCGTGACGATGACGAAGCCGATCGACACTTCATAGGAGACCATCTGCGCGGCAGAGCGCAGGGCACCGAGGAACGGGTACTTCGAGTTCGAAGCCCAACCGCCCATGATGATGCCGTATACTTCGAGCGAGGAGATCGCGAAGATGTAGAGGATGCCGACATTGATGTTGGCGATCACCCAGCCGTTGTTGAGCGGCACGACCGCCCAGGTGGCGAGCGCCAGCGTCACGGAGACGAGCGGGGCGAGCAGGAAGATCGCCTTGTTGGCGGTAGCCGGGATCACCGGCTCCTTGAAGACGAACTTCAGAAGGTCGGCGAAGGACTGGAACAGGCCCCAGGGGCCGACGACGTTCGGGCCGCGGCGCAACTGGACGGCTGCCCATATCTTGCGGTCGGCAAGGAGCACGTAGGCGATGAAGACCAAGAGCGCGACCAGAAGCAGCAGCGACTGGGCGACCATGATCACGGCAGGCCAAACGTAGGTCGAAATGAAAGCGTCCATAATGCTTTATCCCTTCGCGCTCATTCCGCCGCGACTTTGAAATTGTTGCGGGCCAGAGCCGAGCATTCGGCCATGACCGCGGAGGCGCGCGCTATCGGGTTCGTCAAATAGAAGTCTTTGATCGGAGACGCAAACCCGGAATTCGCCATCTTCCCGCCTTTTTTCGCAAGGGCGGAAAGATCGGCACTGTCGCCGGCTGCAATCGCGTCGATCTCGGCGAAATGCGGGTGGGCTGCGTACAGTTTTGCGCGCAGCTGCACGAGCGAATCGAAGGGCAGCTTCTTGCCGAGCACGTCGGACAGAGCGCGCAGGATCGCCCAGTCCTCGCGGGCATCGCCCGGCGCAAAGCCGGCGCGGTTGCCGAGTTGGACGCGGCCTTCCGTGTTGACCCAGGTGCCGGACTTCTCGGTATAGGTCGCGCCCGGCAGGATGACGTCGGCGACATGCGCCGCGTTATCGCCGTGCGAGCCGATATAGACCGTGAAGGCGGTCTTGCGGGAGAAGTCCATCTCGTCCGCGCCGAGCAGGAACAGCACGTCCGTGCCGGTGAGCATCTCCGCCGCCGTCTTGCCGCCCTCGCCCGGCACGAAGCCGAGGTCGAGGCCGCCGACGCGGGCAGCCGCGGTGTGCAGCACGGCAAGGCCGTTCCACTCCGCCTTCACCGCGCCGACCTTTTCCGCCAGGGCGGAGACGGCCGAAAGAACGGCAAGGCCGTCGGCGCGCGACAGAGCGCCTTGGCCGACGATGATCATCGGGCGCTCGGCCTTCTTCAGCTTGGCCGCGAACTTGACCGAACCGTCGATGAGGCCGGAGAGCGTGTCCGTACCGGCGCCGAGATATTCGTAGCCGTAGCGCAGCTCGCCCTCTTCGCCGATCACGCCGATCGGGAAATTGTCCATGCGCCAGCGCTTGCGGATGCGGGCGTTGAGCACGGCGGCTTCGAGGCGCGGATTGGCGCCCACGATGAGCAGCGCGTCGGCCTGCTCGATGCCTTCGATGGTCGGGTTGAAGAGGTAGCTAGCGCGGCCGAGCGACGGGTCGAGCGCCGAGCCGTCCTGGCGGCAGTCGACGTTCGTGGAGCCGAGCGCGGTCATCAGTTCGCGCAGCGCATAGATTTCCTCAACAGAGGCAAGGTCGCCGGCGATCGCGCCGAGGCGGTCGCCCGGCTTGCCGGCAACGGCAGCCTTGATGGCGCCGAAGGCTTCGGCCCAGCTTGCAGGCTGGAGACGGCCGTCCTTGCGGACATAGGGACGGTCGAGGCGCTGGGTCTTCAGGCCGTCCCAGATGAAGCGGGTCTTGTCGGAGATCCACTCCTCGTTGATCTCTTCATTGACGCGCGGCAGGATGCGCATGACCTCGCGGCCGCGCGTATCGACGCGGATCGCCGAGCCGACGGCGTCCATGACGTCGATGGATTCGGTCTTGTTCAGCTCCCACGGGCGGGCCGTGAAGGCGAAGGGTTTGGAGGTGAGCGCGCCGACCGGGCAGAGGTCGACCACATTGCCCTGCAGTTCGGAGGTCATCGCCTGTTCGAGATATGTGGTGATCTCGGCATCCTCACCGCGGCCGATCAGGCCAAGCTCCGTGATGCCGGCCACTTCCGTCGTGAAGCGGACGCAGCGCGTGCAGTGGATGCAACGATTCATGATCGTCTTGACGAGCGGGCCGATATACTTGTCCTCGACCGCGCGCTTGTTCTCGGCGTAGCGCGAGCTATCGATGCCGAAGGCCATCGCCTGGTCCTGCAGGTCGCATTCGCCGCCCTGGTCGCAGATCGGGCAATCCAGCGGGTGGTTGATGAGCAGGAACTCCATCACGCCTTCGCGCGCCTTCTTGACCATCGGCGTGGTCGTGAAGACTTCCGGCGACTCGCCGTTCGGGCCGGGGCGAAGATCGCGCACGCTCATGGCGCAGGAGGCCGCCGGCTTCGGCGGGCCGCCCTTCACCTCGACAAGGCACATGCGGCAGTTGCCGGCAACCGACAGCCGCTCGTGGAAACAGAAGCGCGGAACTTCGGCGCCGGCCTCCTCGCACGCCTGAAGCAGCGTGAAGTGATCCGGGACTTCGATTTCTTTTCCGTCGACTTTCAGCTTTGCCATATCTCAATTCCCGCTTTTGACGTGGGAACCCCGCGTCGCGCCAGCGCCATTCTCTCCGGCGTCCGGTCCGGGCCCTGCCCTTTCCGTCGGCCTTTGTTTCTCTGCCGGGTCCGGCGGGTTATCCCCTGCCCTTACCCAGCGCCTTTGCCTGCTCCACCCAGCCGTCGCGGGCGATGCGCCCGCTGAACCCGAGTTCGGCTTCGATCCTTGCCGCATCCGCGTCCGTCAGGGCCGCGATGTCGGCGTAACGCTTGAGCCCCATGCCGTTCAGCACCTGCTCCAGCTTCGGCCCGATGCCCGAAATCGCCTTCAGGTCATCGGCCTTGACGGCTTTCTCCGCCCTCGGCGTCGCGCTTTTCTCGCGCGCCACCTTCACCTTCGGTTCCACGGCCGGCAGATCGGCCTTCGGAACCACCCGCAGTTCCGGCTTCGCCTTCACCGGCGCTGCCATCCCCTCTGCGGCTTCGACCCCTGCGGCCCGTTCGGCCGCATCGTCCAACATCACCTTCGTCCGCTCCGCGGCGCTCTGCATCACGCCCAGCATCGCCCCGGCCATCTGGCCTGCGATGCCGAAGCCGATGGCGCTGGTCGCGACCATTGCCGCCACCGGGTGGGTCATCAGCGGGTGCAGCCGCACATCCGGCATTTCCTTCAGCCAAGGCGCCAGACCGAACGGGTCGTCGCCGGCGGCTGTCGCCGGCGGGGTGTCGGTTGCATGCGCTTCCTGTCCCACCGGCTTCTTCATCGTCTTACTCCGCCGCTTCCAGCACGGCGCCGTGCGCCATGGCGTTGGCCGTGTACTGGTCGATGCGCGCCTCGATCTCGGGGCGGAAGTTGCGGATCAGGCCCTGGATCGGCCAGGCCGCAGCATCGCCGAGCGCGCAGATCGTGTGGCCCTCGATCTGCTTGGTGACGTCGAACAGCATGTCGATCTCGCGCTTCTGCGCATTGCCGGTGACCATGCGCTGCATGACGCGCATCATCCAGCCGGTGCCTTCGCGGCACGGCGTGCACTGGCCGCAGCTCTCGTGCTTGAAGAAGGCCGAGATGCGCCAGATCGCCTTGATGATGTCCGTCGAGCGATCCATGATGATCATGCCGCCGGTGCCGAAGGAGGACTTGACGTCGCGCAGGCCGTCGAAGTCCAGCGTGACATTCATCATGTCCTCGCCCTTGACGACCGGGCACGACGCCCCGCCGGGGATGACCGCGAGCAGGTTGTCCCAGCCGCCGCGGATGCCGCCGCCGTGCTTCTCCACCATTTCACGGAAGGAGATGCCCATGGCCTCCTCGACCGTGCAGGGCTTGTTGACGTGGCCGGACATCATGAACAGCTTGGTGCCGACGTTGTTCGGACGGCCGAAGCTGGAGAACCAGGCCGCGCCGCGGCGCAGGATGGTCGGCGTCACGGCGATGGATTCGACATTGTTGACCGTCGTCGGGCAGCCATAAAGGCCCATATTGGCCGGGAACGGCGGCTTGAGGCGCGGCTGGCCCTTCTTGCCTTCCAGGCTTTCGAGCAGCGCGGTTTCCTCGCCGCAGATATAGGCGCCGGCGCCGTGGTGGACGTAGACGTCGATGTCGTAGCCGAGCTTGTTGTTCTTGCCGAGCAGGCCCGCCTCGTAGCATTCGTCGATGGCCGCCTGCAGCGCCTCGCGTTCGCGGATGAACTCGCCGCGCACGTAGATATAGGCCGCATGGGCGCCCATGGCGAAGGAGGCGACGACGCAGCCTTCGATCAGCGTGTGCGGATCGTGGCGCAGGATATCACGGTCCTTGCAGGTGCCGGGCTCGGATTCGTCGGCATTGACGACGAGGTAATGCGGACGGCCGTCGGATTCCTTCGGCATGAAGGACCACTTTAGGCCGGTCGGGAAGCCGGCGCCGCCGCGGCCGCGCAAGCCCGAGGACTTGACCTCGTTGATGATCCAGTCGCGGCCCTTTTCGAGGAGCTGCTTGGTGCCGTCCCAATGGCCGCGGGCCATGGCGCCCTTCAGCGACCTGTCCTTGGTGCCGTAGATATTGGTGAAGATGCGATCCTGGTCTTTAAGCATGATTCACCCCTTTACCGCGGCTTCTTGCCGAAGACGCGGATGTATTCCGCTTCGCCGCCCTTGGCGAGCGCCTCGGCCTGCTTGGCCCAGTCGTCGCGCTCGATGCGGCCCTTGAAATTCAGATAGCCATCGACCCATTCGCGCTCCGCCTTCTTCCAGGCGGCGACCTGCGCGAAGGTGAAGATGCCGAGTTCGTGAAGGGTGCCCTCGATCTTCGGGCCGACGCCGGAGATGAGCTTGAGGTCGTCGACGGTGGCAGGACGCGCGATGCCGGCGGGGCGGCTCTTGTCGTCGAGCGAAGGCTTGCCGATGAGCCCGGCCGCATCGCCGCCCTCGGCGCGCGTGTCGCCCTTGGCCTCAGCGTTGGCAGCGGCTTCCGCCTTGGCGGTGGCCGGGGTCTTCAGCTTCGGATCGGTTTCCTCGGCGTCCGTCTTCGCGCGGGCGGCGTTGGACGGGGGAACGCTGACGCTGTCCTCGTCCGCCTTCTTGGCGCGGGTCGTCGTCTTCCTGGCGACCGGTTCCGGCTCGTTGAGGCTGGTGAGGCCACCGACCGGCGCGGAATAGATGCGGTCGATTTGCGTGCCGGGCGTGATGTCGGAGCCCTTGCCGGCGTCGAAACGGTCGATGATGTGCTCGAGCTGCGTCGGCGTCAGGTCCTCGTAGCTGTCCTTGAAGATCATGATCATCGGGGCGTTGACGCAGGCGCCCTGACACTCGACCTCTTCCCAGGAGAGCGTGCCGCCCTCGTTGAGGTGGAAGGGCTCGGGATGGATGCGCTTCTTGCAGACGTTGATCAGGTCTTCCGCGCCGCGCAGCATGCAGGGCGTCGTGCCGCAGACCTGGACATGGGCGCGCGTGCCGACCGGCAGAAGCTGGAACTGCGTGTAGAAGGTCGCGACTTCGAGCACGCGGATATAGGCCATGTCGAGCATGTCGGCGACGGATTCGATCGCGGCCTTGGTGACCCAGCCGTCCTGCTCCTGCGCCCGCATCAGCAGCGGAATGACCGCCGATTGCTGGCGGCCCTTGGGATACTTGTTGATCGTTGCCTTTGCCCAGGCCGCATTCTCCTTGGTGAAGGCGAAGCTGGCGGGCTGGACATTGTCATCGGCTAGTCGACGAACGGACATTCTGTAACGCCTTGTCTCAGTTAATCTGCCGGCGCTGCGTTTCCGCCGTGTTGGCGAAGCCGCGGGCATGAGCCGACGTGTCGTTCTGAAGGAATAGGATGGCGCAGCCCGCCGACACGCCGCAACGCCCGGCCGCCAGCGCAAGGGCGGCGGTCGGCATGGCGACGCTCATGGCATGGGCTGCGGCCGGCATCAGCGGTCAACCTCGCCGAACACGATGTCGAGCGAGCCCAGGATCGCCGAGACGTCGGCGAGCTGGTGGCCGCGACAGATGAAATCCATCGCCTGGAGATGGGCATAGCCCGGGGCGCGGATCTTGCAGCGGTAGGGCTTGTTGGTGCCGTCGGCGACGACGTAGACGCCGAACTCGCCCTTCGGCGCCTCGACGGCCGCATACACTTCACCGGCCGGTACGTGATAGCCTTCGGTGTAGAGCTTGAAGTGGTGGATGAGCCCTTCCATCGAACGCTTCATCTGGCCGCGCTTCGGCGGAACCATCTTGCCGTCGATCGAGGAGACCGGTCCGACCTTGGCGTCGCCGAGCAGGCGGTCGACGCACTGGCGCATGATCTTGGCCGCTTCGCGCATCTCGATCATGCGGATGACGTAACGGTCGTAGCAGTCGCCGTTCTTGCCGATCGGAATGTCGAAGTCGAGGTCGGAATAGCACTCGTAGGGCTGCGAGCGGCGCAGGTCCCACGCCGCGCCGGAACCGCGCACCATGACGCCCGAGAAGCCCCAGGCCCAGCAGTCTTCCAGCTTCACCACGCCGATATCGACGTTACGCTGCTTGAAGATGCGGTTGCCGGTGAGCAGTTCATCGATATCGTCGACGGTCTTCAGGAACGGGTCGATCCACTTGCCGATGTCTTCCACCAGCTCGTGCGGCAGGTCCTGGTGCACGCCGCCCGGACGAATATAGGCCGAGTGCATGCGCGCGCCGCAGGCACGCTCGTAGAACACCATCAGCTTCTCGCGCTCCTCGAAGCCCCAGAGCGGCGGCGTCAGCGCGCCGACGTCCATGGCCTGCGTGGTGACGTTGAGGAGGTGCGAAAGGATGCGGCCGATTTCGGAATAGAGCACGCGGATGAGCTGGCCGCGGATCGGCACTTCCGTGCCCGTCAGCTTTTCGACGGCGAGCGCGAAGGCATGCTCCTGGTTCATCGGCGCCACGTAGTCGAGGCGGTCGAAATAGGGCACGGCCTGAAGATAGGTCTTCGTCTCGATCAGCTTCTCGGTGCCGCGGTGCAGCAGGCCGATATGCGGATCGACGCGCTCGACGATTTCGCCGTCGAGTTCGAGCACGAGGCGCAACACGCCGTGTGCCGCCGGGTGCTGCGGCCCGAAGTTGATGTTGAAATTGCGAACGTTGTGCTCGTTCATACCGCTTGCTCCAGAGGTCGGCGCCCTATCGGGTCACCTGACCCAAAATCAGTTCTGCTTCGCCTTCTCGTCGCCCGGCAGCACGTAGTCGGTGCCTTCCCAGGGAGAGAGGAAGTCGAAGTTGCGGAATTCCTGCTTCAGTTCGACAGGCTCGTACACGACGCGCTTGACCTCGTCGTCATAGCGCACTTCCACGAAACCGGTCGTCGGGAAGTCCTTGCGCAGCGGGTACCCCTCGAAACCGTAGTCGGTGAGGATGCGGCGCAGGTCCGGGTGGCCGGTGAAGAGAATGCCGTACATGTCGTAGGCTTCGCGCTCGAACCAGTCGGCGCCCGGATAGACCGCGCAGGCGGAGGGAACGGGCTGGTCCTCGCCGGTCGCGACCTTGACGCGGATGCGCTGGTTCTGGCGCGGCGACAGGAGGTGGTAGACCACGTCGAAACGCTCGGCGCGGGCCGGCCAGTCCACGCCGCAGATATCGACGAGGTTGACGAAGCCGCACTGCACGTCGTCGCGCAGGAACGTCAGAAGATCGATGACGCGTGCGCCGTCCGTCTTCAGGGTGAGTTCGCCATAGGCGATATCGGCGGAGGCGACGAGACCGCCGACTGCTTCGCCGATATAGGAGGAAAGCTCCTGGAGGGCTTCGCTCATCTTCTAAGTCCCCTGCCCTTAACGCTCGATCGTACCGGTCCGGCGGATTTTCTTCTGCAGCAGGAGCACACCGTAGAGGAGCGCTTCCGCTGTGGGAGGACAGCCTGGTACATAGATGTCTACCGGCACCACGCGGTCACAGCCGCGCACCACCGAATACGAATAGTGATAGTAGCCGCCGCCATTGGCGCAGGAGCCCATCGAGATGACGTAGCGCGGCTCCGGCATCTGGTCGTAGACCTTGCGCAGCGCGGGGGCCATCTTGTTGGTCAGCGTGCCGGCGACGATCATGACGTCGGACTGGCGCGGCGAGGCGCGCGGCGCGAAGCCGAAACGCTCGACGTCGTAACGCGGCATGGAAAGCTGCATCATCTCGACGGCGCAGCAGGCCAGGCCGAAGGTCATCCACATCAGCGAGCCGGTGCGGGCCCAGGTGATGAGTTCGTCCGTGGAAGTGACCAGAAAACCCTTGTCGGCGAGCTCGTTGTTGATCTCGCCGAAGAAGGCATCGTTGCTGCCGACGGGCTTGCCGGTATTGGGATCGATGATCCCCTTCGGCTGCTGGGCAACAAGCGTGTTGTTGGTATGAGCTACTCCCATTCGAGTGCCCCCTTCTTCCATTCGTAGATAAAGCCGATGGTCAGGACACCGAGGAAGACCATCATCGACCAGAAGCCGAACCAGCCCATGTCGCCGAAGGAGACGGCCCAGGGGAAGAGGAAGGCCACTTCGAGGTCGAAGATGATGAAGAGGATCGACACCAGATAGAAGCGGATGTCGAATTTCATGCGCGCATCGTCGAACGCATTGAAGCCGCACTCGTAAGCGGAAAGCTTTTCCGAATCGGGGGCCTTGTAGGCGACGGCAAACGGCGCGACCAGCAAGGCAATGCCGATCACAAGCGCGATACCGATGAAGATGGCGATCGGGATATAGGAACCGAGAAGTTCAGTCATTGGCGTCCATCCTGCCTGCTCACGGCGCCGGAGAGACGCCTGTTGGCCCAAAGACCTGCAAGCCGAGAAAGTATGTTGCAACGCCACGTCGTTAGCGCAGTGAGCGTCCCCGCGCAAGGCTTTGTCCGGCTTTCGCCGCAATCATTGTGCTCTTTTCCGGGTCACCCGGAAAAGCCGTTGGCAAAGCCATTTAAATCGTTACGAATTCAGGAGTGCCGGCGTGCGGGGCGTTTCGCCGCAGGTGCGAAGAAAAAGCCCCTCGCCGCCTAGTTTGCATTGAGGTTGAGCATGGGGATCGACCCGCCCGGCAGCATGGTACGCGGCAACTGGCCGTCCCACCGTTCCGCCTGCGTCAAGGATACGAGGCCCGGATTGTCCTTCAGCGCGTCGCCGCGCGCCTTGATCGCCTCTGCCTCGGCCTCGCCGCGCAGCCGGATCGCTTCCGATTCGGCCTGGGCCGCCAGACGCACGGCATCGGCCTGCGCCTGCGCTTCCGCGCGGCGGGCGTCGGCCTGGGCGCGGGCCTGCGTCACGGTGATCTCGGCCTGCACCTTCTCACGCTCGGCATTCTGCCGGAGGCGCTGCACCTCGACCTCGGCCAGCATGCGCTGCTCGATACTCGCCTCGTAGGCTTCGGAGAAATCGATGTTCTCGATCTGCACGCTGTCGATGACGACGGGGCCGGACACGCCCTCCTGGATCGCCGTCGCGACCTCGGCGTTGAGGCGCCCGCGCTCCTGGATGGCCGTCACCGCATTGAAGCGGCCGAACACAGTCTTCGTCTCCTCGAAAACCTTGCGCTCGATGAGGCGCGAGAGCAGCCCGTCCTCGCCGCCGTAATTGGCATAGACGTCCTGCACGCGGTCGGTGGGGATGCGATAATTCACGGAAAGGCGGATATCGGCCGGCTGCTGGTCGCGGCTGTAGGCCTCCATCTTCTCGTAGACGACGGCCTTCGATTGCACGGAGATTCGCACGACCGAATCGATGAGCGGCAGCTTGAAGCCGAGGCCCGGTTCGGCCGTACCCGAAACGGCGCCGTAGCGCAGGATCACACCACGCTCGCCCTGGTCGATGGTGAACCATGAGCCGAACAGGATGCTGAGCGCGACGAGCGCGGCGACACCCGTCAAAGCCATCGTAACATAACGCATGCGAATCCCCCTCTTCGACGGCAAGCTATACGAAGACGGGAAAGCGGCGAAAAACATTCGTCGGAAAAGGCAAGAATCTTCAGCGAAACGCCGCTCAGGCGCTGCGTGAAGAAAACCGCATAACGATCTGGAAGGAAAAGAAATGGCGCGAGTGACGGGGCTCGAACCCGCGACCTCCGGCGTGACAGGCCGGCACTCTAACCGACTGAGCTACACCCGCGCATCTTTTCGACCTTTCGGTCCCGCATGTTCGTCCGGCCCTTCGAGTGGCGCGAGTGACGGGGCTCGAACCCGCGACCTCCGGCGTGACAGGCCGGCACTCTAACCGACTGAGCTACACCCGCATCCTCGAAAGCGTCCGGATGAAAGACATCCGTCCCGAGCGGCCTCAGCCGTTCGATGAGCGGCTAACTACGGGGTTCGTGTTTGGGTGTCAAGCAGGTTTCAAGACAAAACAATGACGCGCCGCGAAATGTTTCCACACCCTTTTGCTTCCAGCCGCCTGCTCAAAAAAATGTAAAATAATTTGGCATTTGCCTCTTGCGGTTCAATCCGGTTCCGCATAGATCACAGCCACCAACGCGGCGGGCGATTAGCTCAGTTGGTAGAGCGCCTCGTTTACACCGAGGATGTCGGCGGTTCGAGTCCGTCATCGCCCACCATTCTTTCCCGAAACTTCCGCCATATTTTCCGAGTTGCAGGCCGCCGCTTCGCGCCAGCATGCTGCCGACCGGGCCGTCCTCTCCTGTCCGGTCCGATCTTCGCGCGTAAAAGCCCCGCTCCCGAGGCTTCCGCTGCGATTCCGGCGGTTCAATGCGTGGTCGGCGTGTCTTCTTCTTCCAGAAACGACTTTATCCCGTCCCGCGCGATCGTCGCCAGGAACTCGTCGAACGCCTCGCGATCCGTCGCGAAGGGCTCGTCCCATTCGAAGAGGTCCTCGTTCTGGGTGATGACTTCCAGCTTCCAGTCGTTCTGCGTACCGGCCGGGCGATAGATGTCGACGAGGACGGTGATATCGTCCTCGGTATATTCTCCCGAAAGCTCGGAATGCTCCAGTTTGGGCTTCTTGGTCATGGCTGGCCGATCACACGAAGGAAAAAACAAGGCAGAACGGCCAGCGTGATCTCGCGGCAGCGACGTGACGTCAATCGGTCGCCCGACCCCGATCTAAAACTATCGGCAGTCGCGTTCTGCAAATCCTTGTGACAGAGCGGGCGTTCTGCGTCCACCCCTTCGTGAACCCTTCGGTTCACACCCCCTGTTTGGGATGCGTCGGGGCGAATTCGGCGACGAGCTCGTGTTTTTCGCCGGGATAGGTCAGGCGCACATGGGTGATGTAGAGGCCGCCGCTCCAGGTGCGGCGCTCGACGACGAGACAGGGCGTGCCGGGCGCGATCGCCAGGAGTTCGGCGGCGCGGGCATCGGCGCCGACGGCGCGGATGCGGTGTTCGGCGGCACTCCACGGCACGCGGCTGATCAGCCAGGCGCCGGGGGCGGTATCGGTGAAGGTCTCCTCCTCGGCTTCCGGCACGGCCGCGAGGTTGATGAGGCGGTCTTCCAGGCAGAACGGCTGAGCACCGGCGAAATGGAGCGCGGCGATTTCCGTCAGGCGCGACGGTTCGGGCAGGTCCATAAGGCGCCGGTCGGCGGCCTTCGCGGCGCGGTCGACACGCGTGCGGCGCTCATACCGGTAGGGCAGCCCGAGCGATTCGACCTCCAGGCGGATGTCGTGAATTTCGAGGACGGCGGATTGTGCGTGCGGATGCGTGACGTAGCTGCCGGACTTGCGACGGCGCTCGATGAGGCCGCGCTTGACCAGTTCGGTGATCGCCTTGTTCACCGTCATGCGCGAGCATTGGTACTGTTCGGTCAGTTCGTGCTCGAAGGGAATGCGGTAGCCGGGCGGCCATTCGCCGGACAGGATCCTGCCCTCCACATCCTCCAGGATACGGCGATGCAGCGAAGGCTCCTTGGCCTCGACCGCGATTCTATCCTCGTCGATGGAAATGGTCGCCTCCGCTCCGGGCGCAGATTCGCCCGGTCTTGAAACCTCATAGGAAAGGCCGATGCGCCTTTCAATATACCTTCAGGCCTCGGTCAGCGCCCGCATCGTCGCAGTGAAGCGACGGCCGACCGCCGCACGCGCCACATGCCGGCCGCCCTCGACCTGCTTGCGCCCGTTCACCCAGACGCAATCGACATCCGCGCCGTTCGCAAAGATCCAGCCGTCGAGCAGCGCGTCACCCACCGGATCGAGACCGTGACGGGCCTTGACGCTGACGAAATCGGCCGCATTGCCCACGGCGATCCCCGATTGCGCGCCGAGAGCGGCCGCGCCACCGGCCAGCGCGCCGTCGAAGAGCGCGCGGCCGGTCGAGCCGCCCGGTGCGGCAAGCACGTTACGGGCGCGATGGGCGAGACGCTGGGAATATTCGAGCTGGCGCAACTCATCCGGCAGGCCGATCAGCACGTTCGAATCGGAGCCCACGCCGAACCGGCCGCCGGCGGCGAAGAAATCGGGCGCCGGAAAAGTGCCGTCGCCGAGATTGGCTTCCGTGATCGGGCAAAGGCCGGCAATGGCACCGGCTTCCGCCATGCCCTGCGTTTCGGCGTCGGTCATGTGCGTGGCGTGGATGAAGCACCAGCGGCCATCGACCTTCTGGTTGTCGAGCAGCCATTCCACCGGACGGCGGCCGCACCAGGCGACGCTGTCCTCCACTTCCTTGACCTGTTCGGAAATGTGGATGTGGATCGGCTTGTCACCGGCCATGGCGACGACAGCCGTCAGTTCGTCGGGCGTGACGGCGCGCAGGCTGTGCGGCGCGACACCGGTGACGCCATCCGGCAAGGCATTCGTGAGGGCGCGGCAGCGCTCCAACAGGGCGGCATAGGAATCACGGTCGTTGATGAAGCGGCGCTGGCCCTCGCCCGGCGCCGTGCCGCCGAAGCCGGCATGGGCATAGAAGACGGGCAGCAGCGTCAGCGCGATGCCTGTTTCGGATGCCGCCGCGGCGATGCGCGCGGCCATCTCGCCGATATCGCCGTAGTGCCCGCCGTCCTTGTCGTGGTGCAGATAGTGGAATTCGCCGACACGGGTGAAGCCGGCCTCCAGCATCTCGACATAGAGCTGCGCGGCCACGGCCTCGACGTCGTCGGGCGTCATGGAAAGCGCGAAGCGGTACATGACATTGCGCCAGCTCCAGAACGAGTCGCTGCCCGGCCCGCGCGTTTCCGCAAGGCCCGCCATGCCGCGCTGGAAGGCGTGGCTGTGCAGGTTCGGCATGCCGGCGACCACAGTGTCGTGGCGCTCTTCGCCTGCCGCGGGAGCGGTATCCGTTTCGAGCGTCGCGATGCGGCCGCCTTCGATGCCGATACGAACGTTCTTCGCCCAGCCGCCCGTAAGCAGCGCCTGTCTTGCATGAATGACGGCCACGGCCTGTCTCCTCTCCCGATTGCACACGCTCGACGCCGCTTGTCAAATTGGCTCTTGCGTCCGTTGCGATTATGTATATACATTATATTCATCACAGGGAAGAGGCAATCATGGTGATGGGAACGGAAAAGGACACGGTCCGCGTCTGGCGCAATGCAAGGCTCGCGACACTGAAGGAGAGCCTGCCGGGCCTCGGCATCGTCGAAAACGGCGCCATTGCCGTCCGCGACGGGCGCATCGCCTTTGCCGGGCCGGAAGCCGAGCTTCCTGCCGCCTTCGCCGCCGCAGAAAGCGTCGATTGCGAAGGCCGCTGGATCACCCCCGGCCTCATCGACTGCCATACCCATCTCGTGCATGCCGGCGACCGCGCCCATGAATTCGAGCTTCGCCTCGCCGGCGCCTCCTATGAGGAAGTCGCGCGAGCCGGCGGCGGCATCGTCTCCTCGGTCAAGGCGCTCAGGGCGGCCAGCGAGGACGATCTCGTGCACCAGACCCTGCCCCGCCTCGACGCGCTGATCGCCGAGGGCGTGACGACGGTTGAACTGAAATCCGGCTACGGCCTCGACACGGAAAACGAGCTGAAATCGCTGCGCGCCGCCCGCCGCATCGCGGAGGAGCGCGACGTCACCGTGCGCACCACCTTCCTCGGCGCCCACGCGCTGCCGCCGGAAATGAACGGCGACAAGACGGCCTATGTGGAGAAGGTCGTCAACGAGATGCTGCCGGCCATTGCTGCCGAAGGGCTTGCCGACGCCGTCGACGGCTTCTGCGAGGGCATCGCCTTTTCGCCGGACGAGATGGCGCGGGTCTTCGATGCCGCCAAGGGCCACGGCCTGCCGTTGAAACTTCATGCCGACCAGCTTTCCAACCTCCACGGCGCCGAGCTTGCCGCCCGCTACGGCGCGCTGTCGGCCGACCATCTCGAATATACCGACGATGCGGGTGCGGCCGCCATGGCGAAAGCCGGCACCGTCGCCGTGATCCTGCCGGGCGCCTTCTACTTCATCCGCGAGACGAAGAAGCCGCCGGTCGATCTCTTCCGCAAGCACGGCGTGAAGATGGCCGTCGCCACCGATTCAAACCCCGGCACCTCGCCGCTCACTTCGCTGCTGCTCACCATGAACATGGCCGCGACCCTCTTCGGCATGACCGTCGAGGAATGCATCGCCGGCACGACCCGTGAGGCGGCCCGCGCGCTCGGCCTCGTCGACGAGGTGGGAACGCTCGAAGCCGGAAAATGGGCCGATTTCGTCCTCTGGGACATCGGCCGGCCGGCGGAACTGGTCTACCGCATGGGCTTCAACCCCCTGCATGCCCGTATCCGCAGCGGACATTAATTCAGTCAAGTCGCAGCTTCGCGCTGCATCGGGGAATGAACCATGACGATCACGCTTCACCCGGGCTCCGTGCCCCTGAAAACCCTTGAAACCATCTATTGGACCGGCGAGGCCGCCAGGCTCGACGCCTCCTTCGACGCGGGCATCGAGAAGGCCGCCGCGCGCATCGCGGAAATCGCCGCCGGCGACGAACCCGTCTACGGCATCAATACCGGCTTCGGCAAACTCGCCTCCATCAAGATCGCCCCGGCCGACGTCGCCACGCTCCAGCGCAACCTGATCCTGTCGCACTGCTGCGGCGTCGGCAAACCGCTGGCCGAAAACATCGTACGCCTCGTCATGGCGCTGAAGCTGATCTCGCTCGGCCGCGGCGCTTCGGGCGTGCGCATCGAGATCGTTCGCCTTCTCGAGGCCATGCAGGCCAAGGGCGTCGTTCCGGTCATCCCGGAACAGGGCTCCGTCGGCGCCTCGGGCGACCTCGCCCCCCTCGCCCACATGACGGCCGTGATGCTCGGCGAAGGCGAGGCCTTCTATGCCGGCGAACGCCTGCACGGCGGCGACGCCCTCGCAAAGGCAGGCCTGAAGCCTGTCGTCCTGGCCGCCAAGGAAGGCCTCGCTCTCATCAACGGCACGCAGGTTTCCACCGGCCTTGCGCTCGCCGGCCTCTTCCGCGCCCACCGGGCCGCGCAAGCGGCCCTCGTCACCGGCGCGCTTTCCACCGATGCCGCCATGGGGTCTTCCGCGCCGTTCCATCCGGATATCCACACGCTGCGCGGCCACAAGGGCCAGATCGACGCCGCCGCCGCGCTGCGCGCGCTGCTCGCCGGCTCGGTCATCCGCGAAAGCCACATCACCGGCGACGAGCGCGTGCAGGACCCCTATTGCATCCGCTGCCAGCCGCAGGTCGACGGCGCCTGCCTCGATCTCCTGCGCTCGGCCGCCCGCACGCTGGAAATCGAAGCCAATGCCGTGACCGACAATCCGCTGGTGCTCTCCGACAACAGCGTCGTTTCCGGCGGCAATTTCCATGCCGAGCCCGTCGCCTTCGCCGCCGACCAGATCGCGATTGCGACCTGCGAGATCGGCGCCATCGCCCAGCGCCGCATCGCGCTGCTGGTCGATCCCGCCCTCTCCTTCGGCCTGCCGGCCTTCCTCGCCAAGAAGCCCGGCCTCAACTCCGGCCTGATGATCGCGGAAGTCACCTCCGCCGCACTGATGAGCGAGAACAAGCAGATGGCGCACCCCGCCTCGGTCGATTCGACGCCCACCTCCGCCAACCAGGAAGACCATGTCTCCATGGCCTGCCACGGCGCCCGCCGCCTGCTGCGCATGACCGAAAACCTTTCGGCCATCGTCGGCATCGAGGCGCTGACGGCCGCGCAGGGTATCGAGTTCCGCGCCCCGCTGACCACCAGCCCGGAACTTCAGAAGGTCGTGGCGTCGCTGCGCACCGTCGTTTCGACGCTGGAGGAAGACCGCTACATGGCGCCTGATCTCGCCAGCGCCAGCACGTTCGTCTCTTCCGGCGCGCTCGCCGCGTCGGTCTCCAAGGGCATCCTGCCGGTGCTGGAGGCATAACGTGGCCGTCTTCGAACTCCACCAGGGCACCTCGCCCGTCATTCTCGCCTTCCCGCATACCGGCACGGACGTTCCGGCCGATATCTGGGAACGCCTTGATGACAACGGCCGCATCCTTGCCGATACGGACTGGCACATCGAGCGTCTCTATGCCGGCCTGCTGCCGGAAGCGACGACGTTGCGCGCCACCTTCCACCGCTATGTCATCGACGCCAACCGCGATCCCGCCGGCGTCAGCCTCTATCCCGGCCAGAACACCACCGGCCTCGTTCCCGAAACGGATTTCGACGGCAAGCCGATCTGGAAAGACGGCAAGGCGCCGACCGAGGCTGACATCGCCTACCGGCTCGCCAATTTCCACGCGCCCTACCATGCGGCCCTTGCCGCCGAGATCGAGCGCGTGAAGGCGATCCACGGCGTGGCGATCCTCTACGACTGCCACTCGATCCGCTCGCTCATCCCCTTCCTCTTCGAGGGACGGCTGCCGGACTTCAACATCGGCACCGACATGAGCCGCACCTGCGACAAGGCGATCGAGACGGCGATGGTCGAGGCCTGTGCGGCGGCCGAGGGCTATACGAGCATCCTCAACGGCCGCTTCAAGGGCGGCTGGACGACGCGCCATTACGGCAAGCCGGAAACCGGCGTGCACGCCATCCAGATGGAGCTCGCCCAGGTGAGCCACCTCGCCACGGAGGTCCCGCCCTTCGATCTGGACGCGGAAAAGGCCGCACGGCTCCGCATTCACCTGAAAGACATTCTGCACCGTATCGAGGCGCTCGCCTCCACCCTCAAACGCTGATCCGGGAGAACCAGCCATGACCGACAATCCCCGCCACAACATCCGCGAAATCCGCGCCGCCACCGGCACCGAGCGCACAGCCAAGAGCTGGCTGACCGAAGCGCCGCTGCGCATGCTGATGAACAACCTCGACCCCGACGTCGCGGAAAACCCGCACGAACTGGTCGTCTATGGCGGCATCGGCCGCGCCGCCCGCACCTGGGCCGACTTCGACAAGATCGTCGCCTCGCTGCGCGATCTGGAAGAGAACGAGACGCTGATCGTGCAGTCCGGCAAGCCGGTCGGCATCTTCCGCACGCACAAGGATGCCCCGCGCGTACTGATCGCCAACTCCAACCTCGTGCCGCACTGGGCGACGTGGGACCATTTCAACGAGCTGGATAAGAAGGGTCTTGCCATGTACGGCCAGATGACGGCCGGTTCGTGGATCTATATCGGCTCGCAGGGCATCGTGCAGGGCACCTACGAGACCTTCGTGGAGGCCGGCCGCCAGCATTACAACGGCAACCTCAAGGGCAAGTGGGTGCTGACCGGCGGCCTCGGCGGCATGGGCGGCGCCCAGCCGCTCGCCGCCGTCATGGCCGGCGCCTCGTGCCTTGCCGTGGAGTGCAATCCCGATTCGATCGATTTCCGCCTGCGCACTCGCTACATCGACGAAAAGGCCGAAACGCTCGACGAAGCCATGGCGATGATCGACCGCTGGACGAAAGCCGGCGAAGCCAAGTCCGTGGGCCTGCTCGGCAACGCTGCCGAAATCCTGCCGGAAATGATCCGCCGCGGCATCCGTCCGGACATGGTCACCGACCAGACCTCGGCGCACGACCCGATCAACGGCTACCTGCCGAAGGGCTGGACGATGGCCGAATGGAAGGCCAAGCGCGAGAGCGACCCGAAGGCCGTCGAAAAGGCCGCCCGCGCCTCCATGCGCGAGCATGTGGAAGCGATGATCGCCTTCCAGGACATGGGCATCCCGACCTTCGACTATGGCAACAACATCCGCCAGGTCGCCAAGGAAGAAGGTCTTGAAAACGCCTTCGCCTTCCCGGGCTTCGTGCCGGCCTATATCCGCCCGCTGTTCTGCAAGGGCATCGGCCCGTTCCGATGGGCCGCACTCTCGGGCGATCCGGAGGACATCTACAAGACCGACGCCAAGGTGAAGGAGCTGCTGCCCGACAACAAGCACCTGCACAACTGGCTGGACATGGCGAAGGAGCGCATCTCCTTCCAGGGCCTGCCGGCGCGCATCTGCTGGGTCGGCCTCGGCGACCGCCACCGCCTCGGCCTCGCCTTCAACGAGATGGTAAAGAACGGCGAGCTGAAGGCTCCGATCGTCATCGGCCGCGACCACCTCGATTCGGGTTCCGTCGCCTCGCCGAACCGCGAGACGGAAGCGATGAAGGACGGTTCGGACGCCGTGTCCGACTGGCCGCTGCTCAACGCCCTGCTCAACACCGCCTCCGGCGCGACCTGGGTGTCGCTCCACCACGGCGGCGGCGTCGGCATGGGCTTCTCGCAGCATTCGGGCGTCGTCATCTGCTGCGACGGCACGGATGAGGCCGCCGAGCGCGTCGGCCGCGTCCTGTGGAACGACCCGGCGACCGGTGTCATGCGCCATGCGGATGCGGGCTACGACATCGCGATCGACTGCGCGAAGGAAAAGGGCCTGCGCCTGCCGGGCATCCTCGGCAACTGATCGAACCATTCGGGGCGGCGTCATGCCGCCCCCTTTTGTTTCCCTCGACGGGAGGAGGACCCCATGACAGACATTACCAGCAACGACGGCGGCTCGCGGGCCAGCGCCGGTCTCAAACTCGTTATTTTCAGCCTGATCGGCATCTTCCTTTTCTTCGTGCCGGTCACGATCGCGGGCAAGTCGACGATCCTGCTCGACCATGCCGCCACGGCGCTCGCCACCGGGATGCGCCCCGTCGCCGTCACCTTCGTGTGCCTTCTCATTGCCTATGGCGCGGTCGGCCCCTTCATCCGGGGCACATGGAAGAAGAACACCACGGAGATGATCTTCTCCGTCCTGCGCGTGCTCGGCCTCGTCCTTGCCGGCATGTACCTCGCCGGCATCGGACCGGAAATCTTCTTCGCGCCTGACATGCTGCCCTTCCTGTTCGACAAGCTCGTTCTGTCCGTCGGCCTCATCGTGCCGATCGGGGCACTGGCGCTCGCCTTCCTCATCGGCTACGGCCTCCTGGAATTCACCGGCGTGCTCGTGCAGCCCGTCATGCGGCCGATCTGGCGCACGCCGGGCTGGTCGGCCATCGACGCCGTCGCCTCCTTCGTCGGCAGTTACTCGCTGGCCCTGCTCATCACCGACCGCGTCTTCAAGGAAGGCAAATATACGGTGCGCGAGGCCGTCATCATCGCGACCGGCTTTTCGACCGTCTCGGCCACCTTCATGATCATCGTCGCCAAGACGCTCGGCCTGATGGGTAGCTGGAACCTCTATTTCTGGACGACATTCGTCGTGACCTTCGTGGTGTCGGCCATCACCGCGCGCTTGTGGCCGATTGCCGGCAAGGAGCATCCGGCCGACCGTGACCAGGCCCTTCCGACCGGCAAGTCCCGCATCCAGACGGCGATCGATGTCGGCATCGACCAGGCGCAGGCCGCACCGCCGCTGCTTTCGCTGCTGCGCGATACCTTCCTCGACGGACTGCGCATGGCCTCGCTCATCCTGCCGAGCATCATGGCCGTGGGCCTTCTCGGCCTGCTGGCGGCGAAATATACGCCGCTCTTCGACATCATCGGCCTCACGCTTTATCCCTTCACCTGGATCGCGCAGTTCGCCGACCCGATGCTTGCCGCCAAGTCGATGGCCTCCGGCCTTGCCGAAATGTTCCTGCCGGCGATCCTGCTGAAAGATGCGGACATCGCGCTGAAGTTCGTCGCCGCCGTGGTTTCGGTCAGCCAGGTCCTGTTCCTGTCGGCCTCGATCCCCTGCGTCCTGGCGACTTCCATCCCGCTGTCCATGCGTGACCTGATCGTGATCTGGTATATCCGCACCGCGCTCAGCATCCTGGTTACCGCGCCGGTGGCTTGGATTGCCGTCTCCATGGGCTGGCTCGCCTGATGACGCGCCTCATGCGCAACAGCGACCATCGCCGCATGCCGTGGAAGAACGGCGGCGGTGAGACGGTCGAGGTGATCGTGCATCCGCAGGGCGCAAGCCTTGCGGATTTCGGCTGGCGCGTCAGCATGGCGACGGTGGCCAGCGACGGGCCGTTCTCCGTGTTTCCCGGCATCGACCGCACGCTGGCGGTGCTTTCCGGCGACGGCATGGACCTCTCCATCGAGAGGCTTGGCGAGAAACGGCTGACACCGCAATCCGAGCCCCTCGCTTTCCCCGCCGACGCACCGACCACGGCGCGCCTTGCGGGTGGACCGATCACCGACCTCAATGTGATGACGCGGCGCGGGGTTTTCGGACACAGGCTCACGCATCATGTCGCCGACGGCGCACAGCCGCTCGCGGCATTGTTGGGCGAGCGCCTGCTGCTGGCGCTCGAACCGCTTGGCGTTTCCACCGAAGCGGGGCTCGTCGGCCTCCAGCCGCTCGACGCCCTCCTGCTCGACGGGGCGGAAACGGCCGAAGTATTGCCGGCGGGCGAAAGTGCCGCCTTCTATCTCGTCGAAATCACAGCGGCCTGAGCGTCGTTCCTTGTCCGCTCCCGAGCGGAGTGCTACCTCCCGGCACATCCATTTTTGCCGGGAGATATTTTCATGAGACATCGCAAATTCGGCCGCACGGGTTTCACCACCACGGATATCGGCTTCGGCGCCTGGCAGATCGGCGGCGCCTGGGGCGATGTCAGCGAAGCGGACGGCCGCGCCGCGCTTCACGCCGCGCTCGATGCCGGCATGAGCTTCATCGACACCGCCGACGTCTATGGCGACGGCCGCTCGGAGAAGATCATCGCTGACGTGCTTAAGGAGCGTGGCGGCCAGCGCCCGATGGTGGCCACAAAAGCCGGGCGCCGGCTCTCGCCGCATGTCGCTGATGGCTACACCAGGGAAAACCTCGAAGGCTTCATCGACCGGAGCCTGACGAATCTCGGCGTCGAGCGCCTCGACCTCGTACAGCTCCATTGCCCGCCGACGGAGGTCTATTACCGCCCCGAGGTCTTCCAGGCGCTGGAGGAGATCAAGGCCGCCGGCAAGATCGCCAATTACGGCGTCAGCGTCGAGAAGGTCGAGGAGGCGCTGAAGGCGATCGAATATCCCGGCGTCGTCAGCGTTCAGATCATCTACAACATGTTCCGCCAGCGCCCGGCGCAGCTTTTCTTCAAGGAAGCCGCCCGTCGCCATGTCGCCGTCATCGCCCGCGTGCCGCTGGCAAGCGGCCTGCTCTCCGGCAAGATCACGCGCGACACGGCCTTTGCCGCCGACGACCACCGAAACTTCAACCGTCAGGGCGACGCCTTCGACGTCGGCGAGACCTTTGCCGGCGTACCCTTCGAGGCCGGGCTTCAGGCCGTCGAGGAAATCCGTGCGCTGGTGCCGGCCGGCGCCACCATGGCCGCCTTCGCGCTGCGCTGGATCCTGATGGCGGAGGCCGTCAGCGTCGTCATTCCCGGCGCGCGCAACGGCGAGCAGGCAAGGGCCAATGCCGGTGCGGCAAGCCTGCCGGCCATTCCCGAGGACGTGATGGAGGCGACGCGCGAGATCTATTACCGGCTCGTCGCACCGCATGTGCACGCCCGCTGGTAAGCCAGCAAGCGCATAAACGGGAATGATAGCGAACATCATGGCTATCTATTTCGTTTATGCGCGGCCCCGCGCTACCGTTCCCACCGGTCACAATCAGAACAGGGGAACGACCATGAAGAAAACACTGCTCGCATTGGCTCTCGCAGGCTCCACCCTCCTTTCCGCTCAGGCTTCCGCGGAGACGCTGAAGATCGGCACGGAGGGCGCCTACCCGCCCTTCAACTTCCAGGATTCCGCCGGCAAGCTCGGCGGCTTCGACGTCGAGATCGGACTTGCGCTTTGCGAGAAGATGAAGGTCGAATGCGAAGTGGTCGCGCAGGATTGGGATGGCATCATTCCCGGCCTCGTCGCCAAGAAATACGACATGATCATCGCCTCGATGTTCATCACCGAAGAGCGCAAGAAGCAGGTCAACTTCACCGACCCCTACTATCTCGCCGCCATGACCCATGCCGCGCCGAAGGGCGCCGGCATCACCGACTTCACCAATGAAGGCATGAAGGGCAAGACGATCGGCGCCCAGTCCGGCACCACGCAGGCGGACTATGCCGCAGCCGTCTATCCGGATGCCGAGATCAAGCTCTACCCCACGCAGGACGAAGTGAACCTCGACATCGCGAATGGCCGCCTCGACCTTCAGGTCGGCGACATGATCCCGTTGCTCGACTGGGTGACCAAGAACGACGACGGCAAGGCCTGCTGCGAATTGATCGGCGAGCCGATCACCGACAAGAAGTTCGTCGGCGAAGGCGTCGGCATCGCGGTTCGCCAGGAAGACAACGACCTGCGCGAGAAGCTGAATGCGGCCCTCAAGGCCATCCGCGAGGACGGCACCTACCAGAAGATCAACGACAAGTACTTCTCCATCGACATCTACACGATGAAGTAAGGTATCAGGGGGCGGCTCCGGCCGCCTCCTTCCCCGTTCCGGTCAAGGCTCGGGCCGGACAGCGACCAGGCGGTAGACCCGCGAAAGCCCGATTTCCTCCTCGCCTTCCTCCGTCAGGCTGACGACGAACGGATACGGGTCCATTGCCCGTCTCGGGCGGAACTCCATGCGCGCCTTCACGCCTGAAGCCAGCGGCTCGTCGACATAGGATCCCGCGAGCCCGCTGGTGCTAAACCGTTCCCACATAACGCATTTCCCCTTCATTTCGGGAGGCGCAATGCGCCCGGGGCAAATTTGGTTCCGAAAAAAACACGCCCGCCCGATCACATTGTTGGCGGTCGCCGGGCCGCCGGCCCTTGCCTTTCCTGCCGCCGCCGTCCTAGCTACACGCATGCCGATCAACCGCCTCGAACGCTTCGCCCACAATCTCGACTGGAACCTCCTGCGCACCTTCGTCGTCGTGGTCGAGGAAGGCTCGATCACGCGGGCGGCCAACCGGCTGCTGCTGCAGCAACCGGCCGTCAGCATGGCGCTGAAGCGGCTGGAACAGTCGGTCGGCCATCGGCTGATCGACCGCAGCCCGGGCCGCTTCGAGTTGACGGAAGCCGGCGAGCGCCTGCATGCGCTCTGCCATGACATCTTCACTGCCATCGTGCGCCTGCCGGAGGCGATGGAACCCTCCGGCGAAGACATTTCCGGCCACATCACCATCCACGCCGTCAGCCATGCGATGAACCCCGCCTGGGACCGGGCGATCGCCGATTTCTTCCGCCTGCATCCGCGCGTCACCGTGGGCGTCACGGTCGAGACGACGACCGACGTCATCCGCTCCGTGGAGCGGGGCGTGGCGACGCTCGGGCTCTCGGACGGCATCATCCCCGATGGGCTGGAGAAGGTGCCGTTCTGCTACGAACGCTATGCGCTCTATTGCGGACGCGGGCACCGGCTGTTCGGCGCCCTCGATGCGCGGCTGGAGGATCTGCGCGGCGAGCCCTATGTCAGCTTCCTCGCCGACGTGCTCGGCGGGCCGCATATGGGACCGGTGACGGCGGTGCGCGCGGTGGGCTCCTTCGGCCAGCAGGTGCGCGCACTCGCCTTCAATGTGGAGGAAGTGCTGCGGCTGGTGGTCGCCAATGCGGGCATCGGCATGCTGCCCGCGCACCTGACCGGCGCGGCGCTGACAGCGGGCGAGCTCTGGCAGCTTCCGCCCTATGACGATCTGCCGGTGACGGAGACGTTCCGCATCACCAATCCCGGCTCGGCGCTCAACCCCGCCGAACGGGCCTTCCTCGCCCATATGAACGATGTGCCGCCGTGGCGCTGGGGCGAGCCGCATCAATCCGGCTGATATCCGCCTTCACCTCTATAAATTTGAAGAATGCCGGGGGCTTGCGTAGGCCTATTCTATCGAGATCGAGGGAGCGGCCATGCAGACTTACGACATCGCAATCATCGGCGGCGGCATTGCCGGCCTTTCGCTCGCCTATTTCCTGAGCCCACATCGCTCCGTCGTCGTGCTGGAACGGGAGAACGCACTCGGCTACCACAGCACCGGCCGCTCGGCGGCAGAATTCACCCTGCGCGACAACGCTCCGCTGGTGAATGCGCTTGCCCGCGCCAGCCATGCTTTCCTGACGACACCGCCCGAAGGTTTTGCCGACGTGCCGCTCCTCATTGCGCGCGGCAGCGTGCTCTTCGGCACGCACGGCAAGGAGACGCTGGTGCGGCAACGTTTCGAGGAGGCCAGGGCACTCGGCGCCGGCGTCGAGTGGCTCGAGGAAGCCGCCCTCGTTGCCCGCGCGCCGATCCTCGATCCCGCCTATGTTGCGGCAGCCTATTTCGATCCTGATTACTGGGACATTGAGGTCGATGCCCTGCTGCAGGCCTATGCCCGCCATGCCCGGCGGCATGGCGCGCAGATCCTCGAAAACCGCCAGTTCGCCAGCGCGCGGCGCGTCGCGGAAACGTGGCTGATCGAGACCAGCGAGGAGACCATCGCCGCAGGCGTGCTGGTGAACGCGGCTGGCGGCTGGGCGGATACGGTCGCGGAGCTTGCCGGCGTCCGGCCGAGGAACATCGTGCCGCACCGGCGCACGGCCATCACCGTCGACCTGCCGGAGGGCATCGACGCCAGCCGCCTGCCGGAGATCAACGAGATCGAGGAAGAGTTCTACTTCAAGCCGGAGGGTGGCCGCCTCCTCGCCTCGCCCGCCGATGCCACGCCCTGCGAGCCTGCGGACGTGCAGCCGGAAGAACTCGATATCGCCTATGCCGCCCACTATATCGAGGAGGCGACGACGCTGAGCGTGCGCCGCGTCTTCAAGAGCTGGGCCGGCATGCGCAGCTTCTCCCCGGATCGCCTTCCCGTCGTCGGCTTCGCCAGGGAAGAACCGGGCTTCTTCTGGCTCGCCGGCCAGGGTGGCTACGGCATCCTCACCTCGCCCGCCCTCGGCAGTCATGCCGCGGCCCTCCTCACCGGCAGCGCGGTGCCGGAACCGCTTGCCCGCGAGGGCATCGGGGCGGAGACCTTCAGCCCCTCCCGCTTTCCCTGAAACGAAACGGGCGCCTCAAGGGCGCCCGTTCTGGTTTCAAGCTTCCGGTTTCAAGCTTCCGGGGCCGGCGTGCCGGTCGTGACCGCCCGCGCGGTATCGCGATCCTTCCACCAGCGGCTGAGGAAGAGCAGGATCGGACCGCCGATATAGATCGACGAGGTCGTGGCGACGATGACGCCGAACAGCATCGGCCAGGCGAAGGGTTTCACCGTATCGCCGCCCCAGATCGCCATCGGCAGCAGCGAGACCGCCACGGCGACCGAGGTGAAGATGCATCGCATGACCACCTGGTTGATCGACAGGTCGATGAGATCGGAGAACGGCATCGACTTGTACTTGCGCAGGTTCTCCCGCATGCGGTCGTACACCACCACCTTGTCGTTGACCGAATAGCCGATCAGCGTCAGAACGGCGGCGATGGCCGTCAGGTTGAAGTCGATCTGCATCAGCGAGAAGAAGCCGATCATCTTGGTGATATCCAGGATCAGCGTCGCGATGGCGCCCACGGCGAAGTGCCATTCGAAGCGCCACCAGATGTAGATCAGGATCGCCAGCATGCCGAGGCCGACGGCAAGGAAGCCGGAGCGGGCAAGCTCGGTGCTGACCGTCGGGCCGACCACTTCCGTACGTTCGAAATTGGCGTCCGGGATCACTTCGGCAACGCCGTCGCGGATCTTCTGGAGCGCTGCGGTCTGCGCCTCTTCGCCGCCCGGCTGGCGCTGGACGCGAACGAGGACGGACGTGCCTTGGCCGAATTCCTGCAGCGCCACTTCGCCAAGCTCGAGGCCTTCCATCTTCGCGCGCAGTGGAGCGAGGTCGATCGGCGTCTTGGACGTCGCCTCCACCTGGATGCCGCCGACGAAGTCGATGCCGTAGTTGAGGCCGGGCGTGAAGAAGAGGATGATCGAGCTGGTCGAGATGAACGCCGACATGGCGATGGCGATGTAGCGTCCGCGCATGAAGGAGAAGCTCGGAATGCTCCAGACCTGCCCGAAGAGGGAGTGGATCTCGATCTTCTTCATCTTGCGGCGGGAGACGACCTCGCGCATCAGGAAGCGCACGAAGGTGATCGAGGTGAACATCGAGATCGCAAGGCCGATGATCATGGTGATCGCGAAGCCGCGCACCGGACCCGAGCCGAACATGAAGAGCAGGATCATGCCGACCATGGTCGTCATGTTGCCGTCGACGATGGTGGCATAGGCCTTGTTGAAACCGACATCGAGCGCTTTCATCGCACCCGCGCCCGCCGCCGTTTCTTCACGGATACGGGCGTTGATGAGGATGTTGGCGTCCACCGCCATGCCGATGCCGAGAATGATGCCGGCGATGCCGGGCAGCGTCAGCGTGGAGCCCAGGATGCCGAGCAGGCCGATGGTCAGCACCGTGTGCAGCACGAGGCCGAGATTGGCGATGAGGCCCCAGGAGCCGTAAAGCACCTGCATCAGTACGACGACGGCGAGAAGGCCGGCAAAGCCGGTATAGAGGCCCATGCGGATGGAGTCCGAGCCGAGGTTCGGGCCGACGGTACGCTCTTCGATGATGGTGAGCGGTGCCGGCAGGGCGCCGGAGCGCAGCAGCGCCGACAGAACGGTCGCTTCCTGCGGGTTGAAGTTGCCGGAGATCTGGCCCTGGCCGCCGATGATCGGCTCGCGGATGACCGGCGCCGTCAGCACCTTGCCGTCGAGGACGATGGCGAAGGGCTTGCCGACATTGGCCTGCGTGATTTCCGCGAACTGGCGCGCACCGGTGGAATCGAAGCTGAACGAGACGATCGGCTCGTTCGTGCGCTGGTCGAAGCCGGCCTTCGCGTCGGCCAGGCGGTCGCCGGAAATGGCGACGCGCTCTTCCACGGCATATTTGCCGGGATCGTTGGCGCCGGGCAGGATCATCACGCCGCGCGGGGCGACGCTGTTCGGGTCCACGGTCTGGTCGACCATGTGGAAGCTCATCTGCGCAGTCGAGCCGAGAAGCTGGCGCAGGCGCGTCGGATCCTGCAGGCCCGGAAGCTGGACGAGGATGCGGTCGCCGCCGACGCGCTGGATGAGCGGTTCGGCAACGCCGACCTGGTCGACGCGGCGGCGGATGATCTCAAGGCTCTGCTCGACGGCGGCCGACATGCGCTCGTTGATGCCGGCTTCCGTCAGCGTAACGTTGATGACGAGGCCGCTGGTGGCGACGTCGATATCGGAGGAGCCGGTGCCGAAGCCGAGCGTGGAGGTCGGCGTCGCGAGCTTGCGCACTTCCGGCAGCACCTTGTCGAGCGCCGCCTGGTCCGGCAGCGTCACGGTCAGCGTCGTGCCGGCGAGGCGGGCGGCCGAAGCGCGCTCGCCGGCCGTGCGCAGGATGGCACGCGTATCGTTGAGCAGCGCATCCATGCGCGCCTTGCGCAGCGCCGCGGAATCGACCTCGAGCACGAGGTGCGAGCCGCCCTTCAGGTCGAGGCCGAGGGTCACGGGATTGGCGGGCAGGAAACGCCCGTATTTCGCCTGCTGTTCAGGCGTCAGCACGTTGGGCACGGCCGCGAGCACCCCGAAGAGGATGATGACGGCGGAGACAAACAATGCCCATTTGGAGGTTTTCATGGGGTGTTCCACTTCAACTGCCGGATAGCGCGCCACGATGGATCGGCGCCGTCCGCTGGGATCGAAATTTCAATCGAATGGCGCGGCGTCAGCGACGCCACAAGGCCTTACGCGGCAAGAGCCGGAGGCGCGCGGCTGCGGAACGCGGCATGGCCGGAAGGCATCGGCGTCGCGTCATCGGCAGCGGTAAAGACCTCGGACGAGGCGGTATCAAAGGGATAGAGCAGCGCACCGGCGCCCGGAACGAACGCCTTGCCGCCGGCATCGCCTTCCGGCAAGCCGGTCTTCGCCTTGGCGACCCGCCGTTCGGCATGGCCGCTCGCCGGGAACCAGAGGTCGTCGCCAGCAATGGAAAGCGGCGACGGCGCGACGCCGCCTTCGGCTGCCGCGCGTTGCGGCGGGCCGGCATTGCCGGCGTTTTCCGGCAGGGAAAACTGCGAGAGGAACAGCGTGAAGAGCAGCACGAGGAAGCCGACGGGTGCAAAACCCCGCTCCCACATGGTCGCCTCTTTCCCGGTCCTCATCGTCATGCCTGTCCGTTTCGCAAAGGCGGAGCGCCGCGCGAAGCAGGCTTCGCAGCGGTGCCGATGGTGCGCCAAGAACCATTTACCACAGGGCAAGTCAAGTTCCGGACATTAACGCTTTCTTGAGAGTGCAAACGTTTCAGCCCTCACAATTCATGGATCGTCACGTCCGGGCAGGCCTGCCGCGCGAGATCGCGCAGGTGCTGGTGGTGCGTGAGGTAGATCACCTGCCCGCCACACGCCATGTCGCCCATGACGCGCAACGCGTTCAGCGCGCGCGCGTCGTCGAAGGTCTCCATGATGTCGTCGGCGATGAAGGGCACGATCTCGCGGCTGGCGGCGATCTCGTGATACCCTGCGACGCGCAGCGCAAGATAGAGTTGGAAGCGCGTGCCCTTGGAGAGGTCCCTGACGAGCTTCGAGCCGCCTGCGCCCGCGTTGACGACGAGGAACTCGCTGTCCTTTTCCAGCATCGTCGAAAGGCCTGCATATTCGCCGCCGGTGATATCGCGGAACGTCTTCGAGGCACGCTCCATCATCGCGCTGCGATGGCGCTCGCGATAGAGCCGCAGGGCCTGCTCGGCCGCCATGATGCCGGCGCGCGTTGAAAGATAGCGCCGCGACCGTTCCGCAAGCTCGATCAGCGCCGTGCGCCGCCGTTCTTCCAGCGCGGCCGCCTCGTCGCTGCCGGCGATCCTGGCAAGCGCCTCTTCCGCCCGTGCCCGCGCCGCATGCAATTCCTCCACCTCGCGGTCGAACTCGTCCAGCCGGGCGGAAAGGTCGCCCTTTTCCCGGGCAAGCTGGTCCTCGTCGACCGCCGCAAGCAGCGCCTCGGCCTCCTCGGCGGTTTCCGCCCGCATCTGCTGCGCAAGATCGCGCGCCGCATCTTCGACCCGGCCAAGGACGTCGTCGCGCTTGCGGTAGGCTTCGAGCAGCATCCCCGCTTCCGCGAGCGTGTCGCAGCCGAGAAAGGCGAAGATTTCCGACAGTCGCGATGTCAGGACGGAGCGGCGCTCTTCCAGCGCCCCCCCCTCCTCATCGAGCCGCAGCAACGCCTTGTCGATGGCCTCGCGCCTTTCGCGGATGGTCCCGGCTGCCGCAAGACGGCGGACGAGACCGGCCACGGTCGACAGCGGTTCGTCCGCATCAAACGGTTCGGACAGCCGCTCGGCAAGCCGGCGCGCTTGGGCGGCGTAGTCCTGCTGGTCGCGGCGCATGGCGGCGATGCGGTGATCCAGCTCGTTTCGCCGCTCGACATTCTGGCCGAGCGCCTGCAAGGCCGGCAGCAGCGCGGCGAGGCGCTCGGGCTCGGCGGGGGCCCCGTCCGTCGCCAGCCATGTGCCGGCAATCGCGCCTCTCCATGCCTCCTGCCATGCCGCGAGCGCAGAGACCGCCTCTTCCGCGGTCTTGCGGCGAGTTTTGACATCGGCCTGCGCGCGCGCCAGACGCTCCGTGGCGGCAAGCCGCGCGATTCGTGCGGCCTTCAAGGCCTCCAGCCGGTCCTCCGCCAGGAACAGTGCCTCGTCGATAGCCGTGTCCCTGGCGAGCGCGGCCGGAAGATGGGCGGACAGCCGGGAGAGAACATCTCCCGCTTCCTTCTCGACCAGATCGGCCTCCAGCGTCCGGCGCGCAAGTTCACTGAATTTCTCCAGCGCCACAGCCCGCCTTTCGAGCCAGGCGGTCGTCTCTGCCAGCGGCGTCGTTTCTGGCAGGTCGAGGCGGCGAGCGAACGCGGCTACGTCCGCCGCGATCTCCGCCCTTGCCTGCTCCAGGCGTGTCGTTTCATTCCGCAGCGTTTCGAGCCGCGCCCTGCCCTCGGCCGTGGTGCGTTCGAGGACGCGTAGTTCCGAGAGACGGTCGGCATTGCGCAGGCGCGCGTCCATGGCGCGGTCGTCCGCCTGCATGGCATCTTCGAATTGTGCGGCGGTATCCCGGTCAAGACGGCCCAGATGGGCCTGCCAGGCCGCTTCGCGCGCCGCTCTCAATCGGCCGGCCTCTTCCTCTCCCGCTGCACCTGTTGCCTTGCGGAGCGCATCGAGCGTCGCCTTGGCGGTAGCCACTTCCAAGGCAAGCGCGGCAACCTGCTCGCGCTGGCGCCGCAACGTTTCGGTCGCCGCGTCGAACCGGTCGTGCAGGCCCTCGATTTCCGCCGATGCCGGGACATGCATGCCTTCGAGTGCCGCCGCCGTGCCTGTCCAGGGGGCAAGGCGGGCCAGCGCATCGTCCGCTTCCTGCCGCGCGACAGCGACGTGGCGACGAGCATCACGCAAGCGCGCGGGAAGATCGGCGGCGCGGGCCGCGCGCAGGATCGCGCCGAGCGTGGTCTGCAACGCCTCTTCTTCTCCTGACTCGTCCGTAGCGAGAGCATTGGCTCCGCCGCCTGCCGCCTCCAGCGCCTTTTCCGCCTCGGCCTGCTCGCGAAGCGCGGCCTCCGAGCGCTCGGCCAGCGCAACCCGGCGCGACAGGAGGGCGGTCAATTTCTCGGCAAGTCCCGGCGCAAGCAGGACTTTTGCCGGATCGGCCTCCGGCGAAAGGCCGAGCGCGGCGAGGCCCGTTCCGATCGTCACGGCCAGCCGGCTCCGATCCGCCTCGCGGTGCGAAAGGTCCATCGCCGCCGTGCGGAAGCGCGCTTCGAGCGCCGAGCCGGAGAGCGCCGCGATATCCGCCTGCGCGCCCAGCACGGCGTCGTCCTCCGGCAGCCCCTCGCGCTCTTCCTCCTGCCGCTCGCGCTCCGTGACGACCCGCGCGGTGCGGGCGGCAATCTCCGCCTCCTCGCGGGCAAGGTCACCGAGAAGGGAGCGCCAGCCGGCCGGCGGCGACGCTCCGAGGTCGAAGGCGCCGAGTTCCGTCCGCAGCGCCCGCATGCGGCGAAGATAGGGCAGCGCGGAAAGGCTGCGCTCCACCTGCGCCAGCACGGCGCGCGCTTCGCTCCGGGCGGCCGTCACCTCGGCATGCCGGGAGGCCGCGGCGTCGCGTTCGCGCACCAGCACGCCATAGTCGCGGGCGGCAACGTCCAGAGTCTTGCGTTCAGTGGCCAGCGCCTCGATCTCCGCCTTGAGCACGGACAGGCCATGCTTGCGGCCGGAGGGCCGGTAGAATTCGTCGGCTTCCGCCTTCAGCGCAGCAAGGCCGGTGGCCATGTCGGAAAGGCCGGAACTTGCCGAAAAAAGCATGGCGCCGAGTTCGCCCTCGCTCTTCAGGATATCCTCGCCACCCTTCTCGATGCTCTCGTCGTCGAGCGAGAACATGGTGCGGTAGACGCCGCGATCCATGCTGCCGAGCACCGGGGCGAAGAGCGCGTCGGGCAACGGCCGGTCGTCGGCCGCGACGAGCGAGGTCTGGTTGCGCTTGAGGCGATAGGCCTCGTGGCGCTCCGTGCCGACGGTCAGCCGCCCGCCCACGCGCATCAGCGAATAGGGATGGAGGAAGCCGTAGGCGCTCGATTTCTCGATGCCGAAGAGAAGATCGAGATAGGCGGAGAAGAGCGTCGACTTGCCGGCCTCGTTGGGGCCGTGCACGAGGTGGAAATCCGGCTTGCCGGGCTTAGGCACGCCGAAGTCGAGGCTGCGGTCGGTGAACTTGCCGTAACGGACGAGATCGAGGCGATCGAGGCGCATGCGCTATGCCCTCTCGCTCTCGCCGCCGAGGCGGGCAAGCACGGCGTCGGAGCCCTGCAGCGCAAGATCGGACAGCAACGCCTCCTCCGCCGCCTCATCCGGCGCCAGCAGGCTGCGCGCCTCCTTTGGAAGCTGGCGCAGAAGATCGGCCAACGTCTCGCGCAGTTCCGCGCGATAGGCATGGCTCCCGACCACATCCTCCCGCATCAGGCGTGAAAGCTCGGTGACCGGGCCGGCATCGGAGCCTGCCATCGCCGCCGGCACCGAAACGGCAAGTTCCACCGCTTCGATCCAGCATTCGCCGAGCGAGGCGGCAAGGTTCTGGATTTCCGCAAGCAGCAGGTCCTCGTCGCGGCGCAGGCGCCAGGCGAGCGACGTCGCGCCTGTGAGCATGAGGCGGGCGACGAGATGGGCACCGCCGGCCGCCGCCCTCGCCTCGCCCAGCACCGTTTCGGCGCGGTCGAGCATGGCGGACCAGTCGTCGATATCAGAGAGATCGACGGAAAGCCGCTCGAACACCGCGAGCGCGACGAGGCGTTCCTCGCAGGCGATCGTGCCGTCCTCGGCAATGGTGGCGAGCGTCACGCCCTTCGGCCCGCCCTCGTTGATGTCGCGGCCCTGCGGATTGCCGGGCATGACGATCCAGGGCTTTTCGAGATGCACGCGGCGCTGGTGGATATGGCCGAGCGCCCAATAATCGAAACCGTGCGCCGTCAGGTCCGGTATGCCGACAGGCGCATAGGGATCGTGGCGGCTCGCGCCGGCGAGACTGGTGTGCATGAGGCCGATATTGAGGGCATCCGCCACCGGCGCGCGATAGGTCGGCAGCAGTGAGGCGGGGGCATGGGGATTGGCGAAGCTGACGCCGTGGACATGCACCTCGCGGCCGTTGGCGAGCGCCCCTGCCCTTACCGGTTTGCCGCGGCCGTCGAAGACGTGCACGTTCGGCGGGAAGGTCAGCTCCCGGGTGATCTGCGACTGCGCATCATGGTTGCCGCGGATGAGGAACACGCGGATGCCGGCCGCCTCCAGCCGGCGCATCTGGCCCATCAGGAAGAGCGCCGTCGCCATGGAGGTCTGCGACCCGTCATAGAGGTCGCCGGCGATGATGACCGCATCCACCGCCTCCGAAATTGCGAGATCGACGATGCGCTCCAGCGCCTTGCGCGTCGCCCCGCGCACGAGGTCGCCTAGGTCAGCATTGCGCAATGCGAGCGAGGTGAGCGGCGAATCGAGATGGAGGTCGGCCGTATGAAGGAAGCGGAAAGGCATGCCGGACAATCGCCTCCGCCTTCCGCGGGGTCAATGCTTGCAGCAACGCTCGGCAGGTTATGCAGGAAAGAAATCGTTTCCCCCCGAAAAAGCCGGAGAAGAGGTAAGAAAACCGACCTGTTGCCTGACCGTTCGCATTTACAGGCATCGTTCAATATCTATGATCAAATTCTCCGAAAAACTTCGTGATCATTTGACATGGTCCCTCATAATACCTATATTCCACCTCATGACTAGCACGATAGAAATCTCCCAAGGCATGTTCAAACTCTACCATCAGGTGAGTCGCCTGGTGAATGAGTGCATGATGGACGAAGGCGTATCGCTCGCCCGCAGCAAGTTCCTGCTTTTGCTGGAATGCCAGGGCCCGCAGCGCTCCACGGACATCGCCTGCGCTCTTGGTTTCGCACCCCGTACGGTGACGGAAGCGATCGATGGTCTTGAGCGTGACAAGCTGGTCAAGCGCGAGCCCGATCCGAAGGACCGACGCGCCAAGATCGTCTCGATAACGGATATGGGCCGGACCGTCATCTCGGCCGCCCAGCAGCCGCAGCACAAGACGATCGAAGCCATATTCGCGGTTCTGACCGAAGACCAGAAGCAGCATATGAAGGAAATCATCCGCTGTCTCAGCGAGAAGACCGAGGAGCTGCAACGGGAACGAGACAAGAGCGAGGGCATTGCCGACGCGGCACCCGTTCGCTCCCTCCACGCCGTCGGCTGAGCCGGGCGGCATCGAAAACCGAAAAGGCCGGGATCGCAGGATCCCGGCCTTTTTTGTTTGTCGCCTTTCGGGTGGTCCCGGCTTACATCGCGTTGATCGGGCCGATGCCGAAGAACAGCGTCTCGCCGGAGGAGTCGTCCACCCCGTCATTGTCCGTCACGACGAAGCCGTTGCCGGCGGCGTCGATGGCAAAGCCCTCGACCTTGTCGACGACGTAGCCGTTTCCGGCCTTCAGGTCGGGAATGAGGTCGCGGACCTCTTGCTTCTTCACGACCGGCAGCTCGGTGCCGAGCTTGGCCGGCTTCAGGTCGGCGAGCGCGACGCGGTAAAGCTTCTTCAGCTTGGCCGCCTGGCCGATCAGGTTGTCGCGCTCGATGATATAGGCATAGTCGCCGTTCACCGTGATCTCGGAGAGGCCGACCCAGCCGCTTTCCGTCTTTTCGAGCGGATAGCGCACCGCGCCCCATTCCTTGGACGACGGCTTGTAGGAGACGAGCTTCACGAAGCCCTTCTCGTCGTCGCCCCATTCGCGCTGCATGGCCATCCAGAGCACCATGTCGTCGCCTTCGCCGACGCTGGTGATGCCCTCGAAGCCGAAACGCTTCTCGCCGGCGCGCAGCTCGGCGGGGATGGCGATTTCCTTCTCGATCTCGCCCTTCTCGTTCACGTGGATGATGGCATGGGCGTAGAGCTTGTCGGCATCGCCCTCGTTGGCAAGCCAGAAGCCGCCCTCGCCGTCCGGCGTCAGGCCTTCGCTGTCGAGCTTCTGAGCGGCGGCGCCGTTGCGCGTGATGCGCAGCGCATCGACGATCTTCGCCGGCTTCTGCGTGGCGTCGATCGTGAAGATCGTCGGCTGCGAGGCGTAGAAGGAGTCGTTCACGGCATGGAGCATGCCCGGCTTGTCCTTGATAGGCGCAAGGCCGGACAGCGCGCCGAAGCCGATCAGTTCGCCGTCTTTCTCGGTGGAGACGATCTGCGGATACGTCGCCTCGCCTTCCGCGCGCTCGTAGATCATGACGTGCGAGCGTGCGCCGCCGTCCTCGACGAGGTCGCTTTCGTTGGCGGTCACGAAGAGGTTGCGGGCCGGAATGGCGACCGCGCCTTCCGGGCCGACGCCCGAGGGCAGAAGCTGGAGAAGTTCGGGCTCCGTGCCGGTGTCCTTGTAGACGCCGACGATGGAAGCGCGCTCGGCCAGCACGAAGAACAGGTTGTCGTCGCCGAATTTGGCGGCTTCCAGGCCTTCCGGCTCCACGCCCTTCTTGTTGCGCTTGTCCGGGTAGTGGCCGATCTTCGCGATTTCACGCTCGAAGCCGGCGCCGTTCTCGTGGAGAACCTTGCCTTCCTTGTCGAAGATGGTGAAGCCGCGGGCGCCGCCCTTCCAGTCGCCCTCGTTGGCGACGACGAGGCGGTTGTCGTCGAGCCACTTCACGGCGTCCGGCTCGCGGGCGACGTCCTTGACCTCGCCGGTGAACTTCAGCGCACCGTCTTTCTTGGTATCGACGCCCTCGAGGCTGACGGTGCCGGCGGAGAAGTGGCTCTTCACGGCGCCGGTCTTGCCGTCGACGATGACGATATGGTTGTTTTCCTGCAGCGTGAGGGCGATTTCGTCGAGGCCGTTGAAGGCAACGAATTCCGGCTCCGGGTCCTCGCCGGCAACCGCGGCAAGGCCGGTGAGCGTCACGCGCTTCAACGAGCCGCAATCGACGACGCCGTCCTTGAGCGACAGCAGGACGAGATCGCCGGCCGGCATCTGCGGGATGGCGCCGTCATTGACCTCTTCATCGCGCTCGTTCTCGATGGCGATCGCGGCGATCGTCTTGTCCTTGTTGAGGGCGATGGAATCCGGCTGGCCGCCGATATCGCAGGTCGCGTCGATAGCCTTCGAGGCGAGGTCGACCTGGGTGAGAACGCCCGACGGCTTCACGAAGCTCTCGCGGGTGTTGACCGCGACGAGCGCCTTGCCGGCCGCTATAGCGACGGAGGTCGGCTCGCCGTCGAAGGAGACGGAGCCGCCGGCCTTCGGGGCCTTCGCGTCGGTGATGTCGATGAAGCCGATCGCCTTGTTCGGGCTGTCGGAATAGACGAGCGTATTGCCGTCCTCGGAGGCGGCGATGATTTCGGACGAGGTCGGCATCGCCTTATCCACGCCCTCGGGCAGGTTGTCGGCTACGGCGAAGGATGAAATGCGATTGAATACGGGCTCGGCGCTGGCGGCGGGGGCCACCGATGCGGCGAGGACCGCCGCGAGCGCGGCGGTGAGCGAACGGGTCTTCATGAAAACCTCCGGAATCCGGTCAATAGGAACCGGGCGGTTCTGCGGCTTTCGTGTTACAGGCCGATGACAATGGCGTGTCATCCCGTCCCTTGCCCCGCAAATAAAAAGGGGTCCGGAAAACCGGACCCCTGCCCTGAACTTCAGGATTTGCGGCGGAGTGGATAACCGCTCTGCCCGCAGCGCCGCGCGCCACGGATGACGCACAGGAAGCGCTGCAGAACTTCAAGGCTGCCGCATGGTCTGAAGGATCATGCAGCCGCATCGGATCAGCCGTTGACGGCGTCCTTCAGGCCCTTGCCGGCCGAGAACTTCGGCACGTTGCGAGCCGGGATCTCGATCTCGGCGCCGGTCGAAAGGTTACGACCCTTCGAGGCTTCGCGGCGCGATACGGAGAAATTGCCGAAACCGACGAGACGAACGTCACCGCCGTTCTTGAGTTCGCCCTGGATCGTCTCGAAAACGGCGTCGACAGCAGATGCTGCGTCCGTCTTGGAGAGGCCGGACTTCTCAGCCACTGCGGATACGAGTTCATTCTTGTTCATGTTTCCACCCCTTTCTTACGGTTTGAAACGACTCTTACAAGTCGGGGGCAGAATACGCATCGCCCTTCTCCCCGCAAGAAAATTTCGTCGGAATCCCCTGAGAATCCGGGGTTTACACACTCTTTTCAACGAAAAAGACCGGCCCAGGGGCCGGTCCTTTGCTGTTTGACTTGAAAAAGCCGGGCGTAGCGCCCCGCGATAACGCTCAATGCGCGATTGCAGCGGCGCCGTCTTCAGCCGATTCGACCGCCGGAACCTTGGCCGCTTCGGCCGTACCGTCCCACTCGATCGGCTCGGGCGTGCGCAGCAGCGCATGGCTGATCACCTCGCCCATACGGGATACCGGAATGATCTCCATGCTGTTCTTCACATTGTCCGGAATGTCCGCCAGATCCTTGGCGTTCTCTTCCGGGATCAGCACCTTCTTGATGCCGCCGCGAAGCGCTGCAAGCAGCTTTTCCTTGAGGCCGCCGATCGGCAGTACCCGGCCGCGCAGCGTCACCTCGCCCGTCATCGCGATATCCTTCGAGACCGGAATGCCGGTCATGATGGAGACGATGGCGGTCGCCATGGCGATACCGGCCGACGGGCCATCCTTCGGCGTCGCGCCTTCCGGTACGTGCACGTGGATGTCTGTCTTGTCGAAGCGCGGGGGCTCGATGCCGAAATCGACGGCGCGCGAGCGGACATAGGAGGCCGCCGCCGAAATCGATTCCTTCATCACGTCCTTCAGGTTGCCGGTGACCGTCATGCGGCCCTTGCCACCCGGCAGGCTGACGCCTTCGATGGTGAGCAGTTCGCCGCCGACTTCCGTCCAGGCAAGGCCCGTGACGACGCCGACCTGGTCCTCGCGCTCGGCTTCGCCGTGGCGGAAGCGCGGAACGCCGAGGAAGTCGTGGATGTTCTCCGCGGTGACCTCGACCTTCTTCGACTTGCCCTTGATGATCTCGGTCACCGCCTTGCGGGCGAGCTTCATCAGTTCACGCTCGAAGTTTCTGACGCCCGCCTCGCGGGTGTACTGCTGGATGACCGCCATCAGAGCGCCGTCGGTGACCGAGAATTCCTTCGGCTGCAGCGCGTGGTCGCGGATCGCCTTGGGCAGCAGGTGCCTCTTGGCGATTTCCAGCTTTTCCTCTTCCGTGTAGCCGGCGATGCGGATCACTTCCATGCGGTCCATCAGGGGCGCGGGAATGTTCAGCGTGTTCGCCGTCGTCACGAACATGACGTTGGACAGGTCGTATTCGACTTCCAGGTAGTGGTCCATGAAGGTCGAGTTCTGTTCCGGATCCAGCACCTCCAGCAGGGCCGAGGACGGGTCGCCGCGGAAATCCATGCCCATCTTGTCGATCTCGTCGAGCAGGAAGAGCGGATTGGACTTCTTGGCCTTCTTCATCGACTGGATGACCTTGCCGGGCATCGAGCCGATATAGGTGCGGCGGTGACCGCGGATCTCGGCCTCGTCCCGCACGCCGCCGAGCGCCATGCGGATATATTCGCGGCCGGTCGCCTTGGCGATCGACTTGGCGAGCGAGGTCTTGCCGACGCCCGGAGGGCCGACGAGGCACAGGATCGGGCCTTTGATCTTGGTCGAGCGGGCCTGCACGGCGAGATATTCGACGATGCGCTCCTTGACCTTGTCGAGGCCGAAATGATCCTCGTCGAGGACCTTTTCCGCAGCGTTGAGGTCGGTCTTGATCTTCGACTTCTTGCCCCACGGAATGCCCGTCAGCCAGTCGAGATAGTTGCGCACGACGGTGGCTTCCGCCGACATCGGGCTCATCTGGCGCAGCTTCTTCAGTTCGGCATCCGCCTTCTCGCGGGCCTCCTTGGAGAGCTTGACCTTGGCGATCTTCTCTTCGAGTTCGGCCATCTCGTCGCGGCCGTCCTCGCCGTCGCCAAGTTCCTTCTGGATCGCCTTCATCTGTTCGTTGAGGTAGTACTCGCGCTGGGTCTTCTCCATCTGGCGCTTGACGCGCGAGCGGATGCGCTTTTCGACCTGCAGGACGGAAATCTCGCCTTCCATGAAGCCGAGCGCCTTTTCGAGGCGCAGCTTGACGCTAGTCGTCTCGAGCATTTCCTGCTTCTCGACGATCTTGATGGAGAGGTGCGAGGCGACCGTGTCGGCGAGCTTCGAGTAGTCCTCGATCTGGCTCGCAGCGCCGACGACCTCGGGCGAAATCTTCTTGTTGAGCTTGACGTAGTTCTCGAACTCGGAGACCACCGAGCGCGACAGCGCCTCGATCTCGACCGGGTCCTCTTCCGGCTCGGCCAGCACATGGGCCATCGCCTCGTAGAATTCCTCACGCTCCGTATAGCCGTCGATCTCGGCGCGCGCGCGGCCTTCGACCAGCACCTTGACGGTGCCGTCGGGCAGCTTCAGCAACTGGAGAACGTTGGCGACGGTGCCGATGCGATAGATGGCGTCGGTTTCCGGATCGTCGTCGGAAGCGTTGATCTGGGTGGCAAGCATGATCTGCTTGTCGGTGCCCATCACCTCTTCCAGCGCGCGGATCGACTTCTCGCGACCGACGAACAGCGGCACGATCATGTGCGGGAACACCACGATGTCGCGCAGGGGCAGGACCGGGAAGGCCGTGGAGTCGTGCGGCGCAGACGTCTTCTTCGTCATGTCATTTCCTTTCAAACGTCCCGTTTCCGGGAACCGGTCCAATCGGTGCTTGGGGACACCGGGCCGGCGATCTTTTCCATCCACAAGTGGCGTTCAGTTAACGCTTTTTCAAGCCCGACGACGGAGTGCCCCACCCCGTGCCGGACCAGACGAACCAACGGAAGGAAGTCTAGTCTTCCGCGCTGTCGCGGAACTTGCGGCCTTCCCCCGGCAATGCCGCCGGAGCTTACGCGAAACAGAATCGAAGTCTGCCATATTCGCCCGCCGCGTGCCGTTTCGCAACGGCTCATATAGAGGCGGATCGTCCCGCATCATGCTCCGTCCGGCCCGAGGCGGCCAGTCCCGAAATGTCACGAGTTGACCTGAAACGAAAAGACCCGCCAGCGGCGGGTCCTTCCTGAACCGGTTTGCAAGAGATCAAGCCGAAACGTTGGCCTTCTCGTCGGTGCGTTCCGAGTAGATGTAGAGCGGACGCGACGCGCCCTTCACCACTTCGTCGGAGATGACCACTTCGCGTACGCCTTCCAGCGTGGGAAGCTCGAACATCGTATCGAGCAGGATTTTCTCCATGATCGAGCGAAGGCCGCGTGCGCCGGTCTTGCGGATGATCGCCTTCTTGGCGATTTCGCGCAGTGCGTCCTCGTGGAAGGTCAGTTCGACATCTTCCATCTCGAACAGGCGCTGGTACTGCTTGATCAGCGCGTTCTTCGGCTCGGACAGGATCTGGATCAGCGCATCCTCGTCGAGATCCTCGAGCGTCGCCAGGACCGGCAGACGACCGATGAATTCCGGGATGAGGCCGAACTTGACCAGGTCTTCCGGCTCCAGTTCGCGCAGGACTTCGCCGACGCGGCGATCTTCCGGCGAGCGAACCTGGGCGCCGAAGCCGATCGAGGTCTTCTCGCCGCGGGCGGAGATGATCTTGTCGAGGCCGGCGAAGGCGCCGCCGCAGATGAACAGGATGTTCGTCGTGTCGACCTGCAGGAATTCCTGCTGCGGATGCTTGCGGCCACCTTGCGGGGGAACCGAGGCGACCGTGCCTTCCATGATCTTCAGAAGCGCCTGCTGCACGCCCTCGCCCGACACGTCGCGGGTGATGGACGGGTTGTCGGACTTGCGCGAGATCTTGTCGACTTCGTCGATATAGACGATGCCGCGCTGCGCGCGCTCGACATTGTAGTCGGCCGCCTGCAGCAGCTTAAGGATGATGTTCTCCACGTCCTCGCCGACGTAACCGGCTTCGGTCAGCGTCGTGGCGTCGGCCATGGTGAAGGGCACGTCGATGATGCGGGCGAGCGTCTGGGCGAGATAGGTCTTGCCGCAGCCGGTCGGGCCGACCAGCATGATGTTCGACTTCGCCAGTTCCACGTCCGAGCCTTTGGCGGCATGCGCCAGGCGCTTGTAGTGGTTGTGCACCGCCACCGACAGGATACGCTTGGCCTGCTGCTGGCCGATGACATATTCGTCGAGGACCTTGATGATATCCTGGGGCGTGGGAACGCCGTCGCGGGATTTCACCATCGAGGTCTTGTTCTCCTCGCGGATGATGTCCATGCACAGTTCGACGCATTCATCGCAGATGAATACCGTCGGTCCAGCAATCAGCTTGCGGACCTCGTGCTGGCTCTTGCCGCAGAAGGAGCAGTAAAGGGTATTCTTGGAGTCGCCGCCGTTGCTGCCGCTGACCTTGCTCATATCACTTTCCTTCCAGCACGCCGTTCATCTCCCGGAAGATGGCCGGACCACTCAAACCGCCTTCGGGGAGCCGCTCGCGCAGCCCTTCGAAGGCTCCAGGGGTACTGACCGGACAGGCTCAAGCCCAAACCGGTGGCAACGAATCCCCCACCGAAATACCGAATGCTAGGCCGTTACAAATCAACATAGCATTAACGGCCAATATTAACGGCTTTATGGTGCGGATAAAGCCCCGTGACCATTACAAATGTGTCACAATATGCCTCAGCCGCACACAAAGCCTTGAATTCACGCGGCGTCGGTGCCCTCGATCGCCTCGCGGCTCGTGATGACGCGGTCGACAAGACCCCAGTCCTTCGCCTCGTCCGCACTCATGAAATGGTCGCGGTCCAGCGTCTGTTCCACTTCCTCGTAGGTGCGGCCGCAGTGCTTGACATAGACCTCGTTCAGCTTGCGCTTCATCTTGAGGATGTCCTTGGCATGGCGCTCGATATCGGACGCCTGGCCGGAGAAGCCGCCGGAGGGCTGGTGCACCATGATGCGCGCGTTCGGCGTCGCAAAGCGCATGTCTTTGTGGCCGGCGGCGAGCAGCAGCGAGCCCATCGATGCGGCCTGGCCAATGCAGAGCGTCGACACGGCCGGCTTGATGAACTGCATCGTGTCGTAGATCGCCATGCCCGACGTCACGACGCCGCCCGGCGAATTGATGTAGAGCGCGATCTCCTTCTTCGGGTTTTCCGCCTCGAGGAAGAGAAGCTGCGCGCAGACGAGCGTGGCGATGTGATCTTCCACCGGACCCGTCAGGAAGATGATGCGTTCCTTGAGGAGACGCGAATAAATGTCGTAGGAACGCTCGCCGCGGTTGGTCTGCTCGACGACCATCGGCACCAGAGCCATGGCGGTATCTACGGGATTTCTCATGTCAATCCTTCATCTCAAGTGCCCTGAGACCCATCGCCAAGCATTGGGAATCAGCAAGTTTCGTCCTCCCTACATAGAGTGTCAGGGTAGCGGACTTCAAGACGGCCAAGCGTTTTGCGGCGCTCTATGCCAGAATGCGGTTAATCGGCGCGAGGCGGAAACGGGATTTCCACAACCGAACGGCCGACAGGGTGAAGGAAGGATGAATCCGGCCATCCGCCTCGCCCCGCTCTTCCGGGCGCCCGCCGCCCCTCAAGCCGTATGGAGGCAGCCATGTCGACACGAACGATCGCAGCCCTCGGGCTCCTTCTTCTATCAGTCCCGGACGCACTTGCCCAGCAGGCGTCCGACACGGTCGCGCCCGAGCGCGCCACCGGCCTCGCCTCGGCGAAGGTGGTGACCGCGAAGGAGCATATGGTTGCGGCGGCCCATCCGCTTGCCGCGGAAGCGGGCGAACAGGTCCTTGCCGCCGGCGGCAGCGCGATCGACGCGATGGTGGCCGTGCAGACCGTGCTCGGCCTCGTCGAGCCGCAATCCTCAGGCCTCGGCGGCGGCGCCTTCCTCGTCTATTACGACGCGGGCGCCAAGCGCATCGTCACGCTCGACGGCCGCGAGACGGCGCCGATGGAGGCGACGCCGAAACTCTTCCTCGACGACAAGGGAGAGCCGATGCAGTTCTTCGATGCGGTCGTCGGGGGCCGTTCGGTCGGCACGCCCGGCACCGTCATGCTGATGCAGGAGGCGCACAACCGCTGGGGCCGGACGCCATGGAAGGATCTCTTCGCGCCGGCGGAAAAGCTCGCCCGCGACGGCTTTACCGTCTCACCACGCCTTGCCGGCCTGATCGCCGCGGAAGGTGACCGCTTGAAGGCCTTCGACGCAACGACCGCCTATTTCTTCGGCGCCGACGGCACGCCCCTTAAAGCCGGCACCGTGCTGAAGAACCCCGCCTATGCCGAAACGCTTTCGGCCATCGCCAAGGGCGGCGCGCCGGCCTTCTACGGCGGCGCGATCGCCGAGGCGATCGTCGATACGGTGCGCATGGCCGGCAAGAATGCCGGCGTGCTCTCGCTTGCCGACCTTGCCAACTACCAGGTGAAGGTGCGCCAGCCGGTCTGCGTCGAATATCGCGCGCTCGAGGTCTGCGGCATGGGGCCGCCCTCCTCGGGCGCGGTCGCCATCGGCCAGATGCTCGGCATGCTCGAGAATTTCGACCTCAGAGCGCTCGGCAAGGACAATCCGGAGAGCTGGCGGCTGATCGGCGATGCCCAGCGCCTCGCCTTCGCCGACCGCGAACGCTACCTCGCCGATACCGATTTCGTGCCCGCGCCGATCAAGGGGCTCCTCGCCAAGTCCTATCTCGGCGAAAGGGCCGGGCTGCTCGACGGCGACAAGGCGCTCGGCGAGGATGCCGCGACATCGGGCAAGCCGGAATGGGACCACGCCTCCAACTTCGGCCGGGACGCCGCGATCGAACTGCCCTCTACCAGCCATTTCGTCATCGTCGACAAGGAGGGCAATGTCGTCTCCATGACGACGACCATCGAGAACGGCTTCGGCTCGCGGCTGATGACCGGCGGTTTCCTGCTCAACAACGAAATCACCGACTTCTCCTTCAAGACCCACGACGAGGGCCTGCCCGTCGCCAATCGCGTGGAGCCGAGAAAGCGCCCGCGTTCCTCCATGTCGCCGACGATCGTGCTGAAGGACGGCAAGCCGCTGCTCGCCATCGGCTCGCCCGGCGGCAGCCAGATCATCGGCTATGTCGCGCAGGCGCTGGTCGCCTATATCGACTGGGAGATGGATGTCGGCGAGATCGTCGCCATGCCACACCTCATCAACCGCTTCGGCCCCTATGACCTCGAAGCCGGCACGGATGCCGAGAAGCTGGCCGAGCCGCTGAAAGCGCTCGGCTACGAGGTGAAGCTCTCGGAGATGAACTCCGGCCTGCATGCCATCGAGCTTTCCGCCGAAGGCCTCAGAGGCGCCGCCGATCCGCGTCGGGAGGGCGTTGCTGCCGGCAAATAGGGCTAAACGAGCCGCACCGGTCCGGGATAGGCCGCTAGACGCCGATCCGCGGTGAGCAGCAGGAGGCCTTCCGTACCCGCCTGGGCGATGAGCATGCGATCGAATGGATCGTTGTGAATGCCGGGCAGGTTCGCCACCGCGATCGCGTGCGCTGCATTGATCGGCAACTCTTCGTAACCGCTTTCCAGGAGGCCTCGACGCATCAGGGAGGCATCGGCAGAAAAATCGGAGCGGCTCAAGGTTTGTTTGATCGCAACCTCCCAGATGCTTGCGACGCTGAAGATCAACACGTTTTCCGGATCGCCCATCAGTTCGATTGCCTCGGCACTGAGGCGTTCGATCCCGTCAGCGGCCCAGATCAGGAGATGCGTGTCGATCAGAAGTCTCATTTCTCACCGTAAAACATCTTCTCGATCTCATCCTGGCCCATCGTATCGAAATCATCGGGCACCTTCAGGTGGCCGCGAAGAAAGCCGAAGCGGCTGGGAGCCGGCTTCACGACGGGCTCCTCCAACGGTACGACCCGGACCAGCGGCTTTCCCGCCTTGGCGATCACGAACGGCTCTCCGCCCGCAGCTTGTTCGACAAGGCGCGAGAGATGCGTCTTCGCTTCGTGAATGTTGACGATGCGCATTTCGCCTCCTATGGACTTAGTCCGATGAACTTAGTTCATTATCGCCCCATGAGCAAATTCTGGTTTTCCTCGACGCTGTAATTCGGTACCGATGGGCCATGACAACGACGCCATTCCCCTTCCTCGCTATCGATCCCACAAGCCGCCGCGTATCGCTCGATGGCCGCAATCCCGATTTCTACCGCGATCCCAATCCGGTCTATGCGGCGCTGCATGCGCACTGTCCCACCTTCTGGTGGGAGGAGCAGAAGCAGTGGTATTTCACCGGCTACGACCATGTGAACGGCCTTCTGCGCGACCGCCGCTTCGGGCGGCAGATCCTGCATGTGGCGACGCGCGAGGAACTCGGCCTGCCGGCGCCGCAAGACCATGTCCGGCATTTCGATGCGGCGGAAGCCTGGTCGCTGCTGGAGCTGGAACCGCCGGAGCACACGCGGCTGCGCACCCTCGTCAACCGCGCCTTCGTCTCGCGCACGATCGAGCGGCTGACGCCGGAGATCATTGCGCTCTGCCACCAAGCCATCGACCGGTTCGAGAAGGATGGGCACGTCGAGCTGCTGTCCGCCTTCGCCGACATCCTGCCGGTGACGATGATCGCCCGCATGATCGGCATTCCCGACGAAATGGGGCCGCAACTGCTGAAATGGTCGCATGCCTATGTGCGCATGTACATGTTCGGCCGCACGCGCGAGGACGAACTGGCCGCCGACAGGGCAGCCAGGGAATTCGCGGATTATGTGCGCGGCGTGATCGCCGAACGGCGGGCCGAGGCGCGCGACGACCTGCTCTCGCACATGGTGCACACGGAACACAAAGGCCAGCTTCTCACCGAGGACGAGCTGATCTCCACGACCATCGTGCTGCTCAATGCCGGCCATGAAGCCACCGTGCACCAGATCGGCAATGCCGTGCGCACCATCCTGGAAACCCGGGCCGATCCGGCCACGCTCTTTGCCGATGCGAAGACGACGGAGCGCACGGTGGAGGAGTGCCTGCGCATCTCCGCGCCCGTTCACATCTTCCAGCGCTATGCGCTCGAGGATGTCGAACTCGATGGCATCTCGTTCCGTCGCGGCGACAAGGTGGCGATGATCCTCGCCGCCGCCAATCTCGACCCGCGGAAGTTCTCCGACCCGCTGGCCTTCAGGCCGGATCGCGACGAGGGCGCTAACCTCTCCTTCGGCGCAGGCATCCATTTCTGCATCGGCGCGCCGCTGGCAAGGCTTGAACTCAACATCGCCCTGCCCATCCTCTTCCAGCGGCTGCCTGGATTGAAGATCGCCAAGGCCCCGGCGGTCAAGGACGTCTACCACTTCTACGGGCTGGAGGCCCTGGAACTGACCTGGTGATCACAGCCGGATGACGTAGTCCTTGCGAGTCGTTTCAACGACTTCCCAGCTTCCCTTGAAGCCGGGCCTGAGGATCAGCCGATCACCTGCCTTGAGGTCGAAAGTCTCGCCGTCGTCGGAGGTCAAGATCGAGTGGCCTTCGAGAATGTGGAAATATTCCCACTCGTCATACTGGATGCGCCACTTGCCGGGCGTCGATTGCCAGATGCCGGAATAGATGCCGCCCTCGGCCTCCTCGATGTTCCAACTCGTGAAGACCGGATCGCCTGATATCAGCCGGTCGGCCGCCGGCCGGCCCTCTTCCGGTTCGATTCCGGAGATGTCGAAGGTTTGCGCCTTGCTCATGCTCTTGTCCGTTCAATGAAGAGAAACGGGCGGCCGGGCCGCCCGAAGGATGTCAAGCCTTGGCCAGTGCCTGCTCGATATCTGCGATGATGTCGGCGACGTCCTCGATGCCGATCGACAGGCGCACGACATCGGGACCGGCACCGGCCGCCACCTGCTGCTCCTCGTTGAGCTGGCGGTGGGTGGTCGAGGCCGGGTGGATGACGAGCGAGCGCGTGTCGCCGATATTCGCAAGGTGCGAGAGCATTTCCAGCCCTTCGACGAAGCGCTTGCCGGCTTCATAGCCGCCCTTGAGGCCGAAGGTGAAGACGGCGCCCGCGCCCTTCGGCGAATAGCGCTGCTGGGTGGCGTGGTTCGGATCGTCCTCCAGGCCGGCATAGGTGACCCAGGAAATCTTGTCGTGTCCCTTCAGCCACTTGGCGACGACGAGCGCATTGTCGCAATGACGCTGCATGCGCAGCGGCAGGGTCTCGATACCGGTCAGGATCTGGAAGGCGTTGAACGGCGAGATGGCCGGGCCGAAATCGCGCAGGCCGAGAACGCGGCAGGCGATGGCGAAGGCGAAATTGCCGAAGGTCGCGTGCAGCACCACGCCGCCATATTCCGGCCGCGGCTCGGAAAGCGCCGGATACTTGCCGGAGGCCGTCCAGTCGAAGGTGCCGCCGTCGACGATGACGCCGCCCATGGAATTGCCGTGGCCGCCCATGAACTTGGTCAGCGAATGCACGACGATGTCGGCGCCGTGCTCCAGCGGGCGCACGAGATAGGGCGTCGCCATCGTGTTGTCGACGATGAGCGGCAGGCCATGGCGATGGGCGATCTCGGCAATGCCGGCAATGTCGACGAAGGTGCCGCCGGGGTTCGCCAGGCTCTCGATGAAGATCGCCCTGGTCCTGTCGTCGATCTGGCTCTCGAATGAGGAGAGATCACCCGTATCGGCCCAGCGCACCTGCCAGTCGAAGCTCTTGAAGGCATGGCCGAACTGGTTGATCGAGCCGCCATAGAGGCGACGCGCGGCGATGAAATTGTCGCCGGGGCGCATGATCGTGTGGAAGACGAGAAGCTGGGCGGAATGGCCGGACGCGACGGCGAGTGCCGCCGTGCCGCCTTCGAGCGCGGCGACGCGCTCTTCGAGCACGGCCTGCGTGGGGTTCATGATGCGGGTGTAGATATTGCCGAAAGCCTGCAGGCCGAACAGCGAGGCGGCGTGGTCCGTATCGTTGAAGACGAAGCTGGTGGTCTGGTAGATCGGCGTCGCGCGCGCGCCGGTCGTCGGGTCCGGCTGCGCGCCGGCGTGGACGGCGAGCGTGGCAAATCCGGGCTTGTTCTTCGTCATGAAATGGCCTCCCTGGCTGAATTTCCCGGGACTATTTCAGACAGATAGGGGCCGGTCAAAGAAAGATTTTCCACAAAGGCGCGGGTGCGACAAAGCGCTTTGCGCGTGCGAAAATCTCAGGCGACGAGGCGCGGATATTCGATGGCCGGGCAACGGTCCATCACCACCTTGACGCCGGCCGCCTCCGCCACGGCAGCGGCTTCGTCGTAGCGCACGGAGAGCTGGCCCCATATGACCTTCGGCAGCGGGGAAAGCGCCAGCACCTCCTCGACGACGGACGGCAGCGCATCGGCGGCGCGGAAGACGTCGACCATGTCGATCGGCTCGACGATGTCGGCAAGCCGGGCGACGACCGGTTGGCCGAGGATTTCCTTGCCGGTCTGGCCGGGATTGACCGGGATCACCCGATAGCCCTTGCGCAGCAGGAAGGCCATGACCCGGTAGCTCGGGCGCTCCGGGTTCGGAGAGGCGCCGACAAGCGCGATCAGCTTCGTCGAGCGAAGGATGTCGGCGATGTAGTAGTCCGGATAGGAATCGTGATTCATGGCGCTGTCCCGTTTCTGCGCGGAGAATTGGGGTAACGCAACGTGAAGTCAATATGGACGCCGTCAGGAGGCCTTGAGCATCAGCACCGGATATTCCGTGACGGGGCAGCGATCCATGACGACCCGGATGCCCGCCGCCTCGGCCCGCGCGGCCGCCGCATCGTCGCGCACGGAGAACTGGCCCCAGAGCACCGACGGCAGCGGGCGCAGCGCCAGCACCTCGTCGACCACCGCCGGGAACTGGTTCGCGGCGCGGAAGACATCGACCATGTCGATCGGCTCGGGAATGTCGGCAAGATGGGCATAGACCGTCTGCCCGAGGATCGTCTTGCCGGCATGGCCGGGATTGACCGGGATGACATGATAGCCCTTGCCGAGCAGGAAGCCCATGACGCCATGGCTCGGCCGGCCATCGTGCGGCGAAGCGCCGAGCACGGCGATCGTCTGCACGGATTTCAGGATGTGGCGGATATAACTGTCGGAATAGTGATCGTGGTTCATCGCTGCCTCCTCCGGCGTTCGCGACCGTCCCTCGTTCGTCTTGGCGGCCTTAATCTAGCCCAAACTATTAAAGAAGGCGACCGTCCCTTCGAGCGGCCGTCCGGGCGAACCGTGCCAATACGGCGCATATTTCGCGGTTTTGGCGGTATCCGGCCGGCAATTGACGAAAATCGCGATTGCAAATCGCCGGTTTTGGGCGGATGAAGAGGCCGCTCCCCTTCCGCATGCCCCCTCCGAGGTCCCATATTGCCGTTAGACGTCCTCTTTCTCGTGCTGTTCGGCGCAGCCCTGCATGCGACCTGGAACGCCATCGTCAAATCCGGCACGGACAAATCGCTCGATGCGGCGATGGTGGCGCTCGGCGCCGGCGCCGTCGGCCTTGCCTTCCTGCCCTTCGTGCCGTTGCCGAAGCCCGAGGCCTGGCCCTTCATCCTCGTTTCGGCCGTCCTGCAATTCGCCTATTTCCAGCTCGTCGCGGCGGCCTACCGGGCCGGGGATATCGGGCTCGTCTATCCCCTGATGCGCGGCTGCGCGCCGCTTCTCGTGGCGATGACGAGCGGGTTCGTTCTGGGAGAGCACCTTTCACCGACCGCGATGGCCGGCGTGCTCGTCATTTCGGCCGGCGTGCTGACGCTCGCCTTCGAATCGCGGCACGGCGGCCGGCACGCCATCCTGCTGGCGCTCGCCAATGCCATCGTCATCGCAACCTACACCTTCGTCGACGGGGCCGGTGCGCGCATTTCGGGCAACGCCATCTCCTATACGCTCTGGATGTCGCTCCTGCCGCCGGTCCTATTGTTCGCATGGGCGATCACACGACGCGGCACGGCCACCGTCAAGAGTCATGTCCGCCGCAACTGGGCCCGCGGCCTTTTCGGCGGCGCCGGCTCCATTGCCTCCTACGGCCTTGCGCTGTGGGCAATGACCAAGGCCCCGGTCGCCACCGTGGCGGCGCTACGCGAAACCGCCATCCTCTTCGCCCTCCTGATCTCCGTCTTCATCCTGAAGGAGAAGGCCAGCATCTGGCGCTACATCGCCGGCGCGGTGATCGCGGCGGGTGTGCTGGTGCTGAAGCTGGCGTGAACTACGCCGCCGTCTGAGCCGGCAGAACTTCCCGCAATATCTTCTCGCCGCTCTCCCGGCGTGCAACGGCAAGGTCATAGGTCGCTTGCAGCCCCAACCAGAACTGCGGATCGTTACCGAAGTAACGCCCTAGACGAAGCGCGGTATCTGCAGAAATCCCGCGTTTGCCGCCTATAATTTCCGATACACGGCCGGAATTGATCCTCAGCGCGAGCGCAAGCGCATTGCCGCTCATCTCCCGCGCCTCCAGCTCTTCCTTCAGGATGGAACCGGGATGAACCTCGAACATCCATCTTCTCCTTCAATGATAGTCAACGATCTCGACATCGTAAGCGTCCCCGTTCTCGAAACGGAAACAAAGACGCCACGGCCCGTTGATCGCCATCGCCCATTGCCCCTTGCGGTCGCCGGTCAATTTATGGAGCCCGATCGACGAAGTGGCGATATATCGTCCAGATTGCGAGCGGCATTGAGAACATTGAGACGAGCCATGGCTTTTGCGGAATCGAGCCCGGAAAACCTGGATTTGCCCGCTTCAATGAACTGCCGGGTTGCCGTATCCGCAATCGACTTGATCATCCGGGAAGCATACTACGCTTCCCGGAGTACATCCACCGGAAAGCCTCAGATTTTTTTCCACTCCGGCATGCGCTTACCGAGGAATGCGCCGATCCCCTCCTTCGCATCGTCCGCGAACATGTTGTCCACCATCGTCGCGACGGCGATGTCGTAGGCTTGCGGCAGCGGCAGGCCGGCCTGGGCGCGCATCGCGGCCTTGCCGATGCGTAGCGCCTGCGGCGACTTGGCGGCGATGACGGCGGCGTATTTGTCGACGACCTGCCGCAGGTATTGCTGCGGGACGATGCGGTTGACGAGGCCGAAATCCTTGGCGGTCGAGGCGTCGATCGTCTCGCCGGTCAGCAGCATCTCCATCGCCTGCTTGGGATGCGCGGCGCGGGTGACGGCGACCATCGGCGTCGAGCAGAAGAGGCCGATATTGACGCCCGGCGTGCAGAAGGCGGAGGTATCGGTGCAGATCGCGAGGTCGCAACTGGCGACGAGCTGGCACCCGGCGGCCGTGGCGAGCCCGTCGATCTCGGCGACCACCGGCTGCGGCAGCGCGGCGATCTTCAGCATGATGTCGGCGGCCATGCGCATGGTCTTTTCGAAGAAGGCGCGGCCACCGTCGGCCTCGTCGCGATGCGCGGTCATCTCCTTGAGGTCGTGGCCGGCGGAGAACACCTTGCCGGTAGAGGCCAGCACGACGATGCGGATCGCCTCGTCGGACGCCGCGGCATCGAGCGCCTCGCCAAGCGCCGTCATGACGGCGATGGAAAGGGCGTTCGCCGGCGGATTGTTGAGCGTGATCCGCAGGATCGGTTCGAAACGCTCGACCCGCACGAGGCCGGCGGCCTCCTCTTTCCTGAACGACACCACATCCGCCATGATCGCCTCCTTTTTTCGTCCCCGGTGGTCCTACGCCTCGGGCACGATGGTTTCAAGCACGCCGGCATAGACTTTGAGAGGGCTTGCCGCGGCCGGGAAATCGGTCTGTAAAGCAGGCGACAGGAGATGCATGCCATGGAACTGACGCCGATCATGGACCCGGAGGCACTGAACCGCTTCCTCGAAGAGGATTTTCCGCAGCTTCACACGGATGGCAAGGTCTTCGAGGTGACGAATGTGGCGGCCGGCACGATCGTCATACGCCTCCTGCCCAACGACCGGCACTTGCGTCCCGGCGGCACTATTTCCGGCCCCACGCTGTTCGCGCTCGCCGATGTCGGCGCCTATTGCGTGGTGCTGGCGCATATCGGCGCGGTGGCGCTTGCCGTCACCACCAGCCTCAACATCAACTTTCTGCGCAAGCCCCGGCCCGGCCCTCTCTCCTGCACCTGCAAGATCCTGAAACTCGGCAAGCGGCTGGCGGTCGCGGAAGCGTCGATTTTCGACGAGGACGGCGACGATCTGGTGGCGCATGCGACCGCGACCTATTCGATTCCGCCGCGATAATTTGTGGTATCCACACACCACAACGATAACCAGTTGTTTTCATTAGTCTATCTTTGACGATGCCAGGGGCGCATCCCTTGACGCCAAATCGGCTCTCGCTTATAAGCCGCTCCAGATCGCGGTCCCCACGGGCCGCGTTCGATTTTTGGCATCCGCAAGGCGCCAAACCAAGCAACAAGAAACGCCCGCTGCCGCAAGGCTTCGGGACCTCAAAGAAAGAGCTACTCCTATGGCAACCTTCGTACAGAAGCCCGCCGAGGTAGAGAAGCAGTGGATCCTCATCGACGCCGAAGGCCTCGTTGTCGGTCGCCTCGCTACCCTCATCGCAAACCGCCTGCGCGGCAAGCACAAGGCCACCTTCACGCCGCACGTCGACGATGGTGACAACATCATCGTGATCAACGCCGACAAGGTCGTCTTCACCGGCAAGAAGTACTCCGACAAGAAGTACTACTGGCACACCGGTTACCCGGGCGGCATCAAGGAGCGTACGGCTCGCCAGATCATCGAAGGCCGCTTCCCGGAGCGCGTCCTCGAGAAGGCCGTCGAACGCATGGTTCCGCGCGGCCCGCTCGGCCGTCGCCAGATGAAGAACCTGCGCGTCTACGCCGGCTCCAACCACCCGCACGAAGCCCAGCAGCCCGTCGTTCTCGACGTCGCCAAGCTGAACAGCAAGAACACAAGGAGCGCCTGATAATGGCCGACCTCTCCTCGCTCAAGGACCTCGGCGTCGCCGCTGCAGCTCCGGCCGCTTCCGCCCCGGTTCACGTCAAGAAGGTTGACGCCCAGGGCCGTTCCTACGCCACCGGCAAGCGCAAGGACGCCGTCGCCCGCGTGTGGGTCAAGCCGGGCTCCGGCAAGATCACCGTCAACGGCAAGTCGTTCGAAGCCTACTTCGCCCGCCCGGTCCTGCAGATGATCCTGCAGCAGCCGATCTTCGCGGCTGCCCGTGACGGCCAGTTCGACGTCGACGCCACCGTCGCCGGCGGCGGTCTTTCCGGCCAGGCCGGTGCCGTTCGTCACGGCATCTCCAAGGCGCTGACCTACTTCGAGCCGGGCCTGCGCTCGGTCCTCAAGAAGGGCGGCTTCCTGACCCGCGACTCGCGCGTCGTCGAACGCAAGAAGTACGGCAAGGCCAAGGCCCGTCGTTCGTTCCAGTTCTCCAAGCGTTGATCGCTCGGAAGACTTGTCTTCAGGAAAGGCCGGGGTTCGCCCCGGCCTTTTCGTTTTCGCCTGGTAAAATCCGCAAATATCCCTTGCCTTGAACGCAGCGATTGGCGAACGTCCCGCCACATTTGGTTTTTCGCATTTCCGCTGCATAGGTTCGCTGGAAATGCTCTAGAGGGACTTTCATGGCCAACAAGACGATCGACCACGCCATCACGGCCAAGACGCTGAAAAGCGCCGCCTCGGACCCGACCCATGCCGGCATCCTCTCCTTCATGCGCCGGCGCTACACAAAGGTGCTGAAGGATGTCGATGTGGTCGTCTGGGGCATTCCCTTCGACGCCGCGACCTCCAATCGCCCCGGCGCGCGCTTCGGACCGCAGGCCATCCGCCGTGCCTCGGCGATCATGGACAACGACCCGCAATATCCCTTCGAGCGCGACCTCTTCGAGGAGATGGCCGTCATCGACTACGGCGACTGCCTGCTCGACTACGGCAACCACCAGAAGACGCCGGGAACGATCGAGCGCGAGGCCAGGAAGATCCTGAAATCCGGCGCCTACATGCTGACGCTCGGCGGCGACCATTTCATCACGCTGCCGCTGCTGCGCGCCCATGCGGAAAAGCACGGCCCCCTCTCCCTCGTCCAGTTCGATGCGCATCAGGATACCTGGGCGGATGAAAAGGGCCGTATCGACCACGGCTCCTTCGTCGGCACCGCCGTGCGCGAAGGGCTGATCGATCCCGCGACCTCGATCCAGATCGGCATCAGGACCCACGCGCCCGAGGATTGCGGCATCCGCATTCTCTATGGCTACGATGTCGAGGACATGAGCGCCGGCGACATTGCCGACACGATCGTCCGCCATGTCGGCGACAAGGCGAGCTACCTGACCTTCGATATCGATTGCCTCGATCCGGCCTTCGCGCCGGGCACCGGCACGCCCGTCTCCGGCGGCCCGACGAGCGCAAAAATCCTCTCCGTGCTGCGCAAGCTCGGCGCGCTGAACGTGGTGGGGTCGGATGTCGTGGAGGTGGCTCCGGCCTACGATCATGCTGATATCACCGCCATCGCCGGCTCGACCATCGCCATGTACATGCTCGGCCACCGCGCTGAATGGCTCGCCGAGCGCCGCTGACGCGGCAGTGCCGAACGCCGCCAAGGCGGCATTGAATGCGACAAGGCAAGGGGCTATATCGGCCGCATACAGGGCTTTGACAGGATTGGATTGCAGATGAAACCGAAGATCTTCATCGATGGTGAACACGGCACGACGGGCCTGCAGATCCGCACGCGCATGGCCGGCCGCAACGATGTCGACCTGCTCTCCATTCCCGAAGCCGAGCGCCGCAATGCCAAGCTTCGCGAAGACCTGCTGAACAGCGCCGACGTCGCGATCCTCTGCCTGCCGGACGATGCCGCGAAGGAAGCGGTCGCCATGGTGTCCGGCAACAACCAGGTGCGCATCATCGACACCTCGACCGCGCACCGTGTCGATCCGAACTGGGCCTACGGCTTTGCCGAGATGGACCGGGAGCAGCCGAAGAAGATCGCGGATGCCCGTTACGTCGCCAATCCCGGCTGCTATCCGACCGGTGCGATCGGCCTTCTTCGTCCCTTGCGCCTCGCCGGCATCCTGCCGGAGGATTATCCCGTCACGGTCAATGCCGTCTCCGGCTATACGGGCGGGGGCAAGCAGATGATCGCGCAGATGGAGGATGCCGGCCACCCCGAGCACATCGACGCGCCGCACTTCCTCTACGGCCTGCCGCTCAAGCACAAGCACGTTCCGGAAATGCAGGTGCACGGCATGCTGTCCCGCGCGCCCCTCTTCTCACCCTCCGTCGGCAAGTTCGCGCAGGGCATGATCGTGCAGGTGCCGCTCTATCTCGCCGATCTCAACGACCATGCCTCGCTCGGCTCGATCCATGAGGCGCTGGCCGACCACTATGCCGGCCAGGACATCGTCGAGGTGGTGGGCCTCAAGGAAAGCGCGGCGCTCGCCCGCGTCAACGCCGTCGAGCTTGCCGATACCGACCGCATGAAGCTCTACGTCTTCGGCACCGCCGGCGCCCCGCACGTCAACCTCGTCGCCCTGCTCGACAATCTCGGCAAAGGCGCCTCGGGGGCCGCGGTGCAGAACATGGACCTGATGCTGAAGGGCTGATCACAGCCCTTGCCGCTCGTGCCGTTCCATTTCCCCATAGAACCCGCGCCAGTGCGCGATCGCGAAGCCGAGCACGACCAGCGCGCCGCCCTGGTGGGCGAGCGCCCAGCCGAGCGGGACCTGCCAGATCAGCGTCAGGATACCGATCGTCGCCTGGAGACAGACGAGGCCGAAGAGCACGAGGGAGCGGCGGGCATGCGTCGTTTCCGGCGCGGCGCGCAGCGACGAGAGCATGTGGACGAGTACCAGCGCAAACAGCACATAGGCGCCGAGGCGGTGGACGAACTGCACGGTCTTGGGGTTCTCGAAGAGATTGATCCACCAAGGCTGCTGCACGAAGAGGCCGCCCGGCACCACGGCGCCGTCCATCAGCGGCCAGGTGTTGTAGGTAAGGCCCGCATCGAGGCCGGCGACGAGCGCGCCGAGATAGATCTGGAAGATCGCCATGCAGGCAATGATGCCGGCCATGCGCCGCGAGGTCGCCGTCGGCGCGGCATCGTCGCTGTGCGGCGAGAGCGCGCGCATCAGCCAGGCCGTCCAGGCGAAGATGAGACAGGCGATGGTGAGATGCGCGGCCAGCCGGTACTGGCTGACCGAGACGCGCTCGGCAAGGCCCGAAGACACCATCCACCAGCCGATGAAGCCCTGGAAGCCGCCGAGCGCCAGGAGGCCGACCAGCGGCCAGCGCAGCTTCTTCTCGATACGCCCCGTCAGCCAGAAGAAGGCGAGCGGCACGGCGAAGATGAAGCCGATGGAGCGCGCGATAAGCCGGTGCGCCCATTCCCACCAGAAGATGGTCTTGAAATCGTCGACGGTCATGTCCCTGTTGATCTGTTCGTATTGCGGAATGCGCTTGTAGAGGTCGAATTCCTCCTGCCATTCGGCGGCGGTGATCGGCGGGATGACGCCGTGGATCGGCTTCCATTCGGTGATGGAGAGGCCGGATTCGGTCAGCCGCGTCGCACCGCCGACGAGCACCAGCACGAACAGCGAGAACAGGACGAAGCCAAGCCAGCGGCGCACCTGCCGACGATTGCGGTCGGTCCTGTCCGTCTCGTTGAAGCTGCGGTATGCGTTCGCGGTCGTGGCGCTCATTCTCTCGGCTCCTGTCAGCACGGCGGCAACACCGCCATTCTGGCTCTTTCCCTGCAATTTCGGCGGCAAAACCACCTGCGCGCTTTTGCCCGAACTGCTCCAGCGTTGATTTGCCTGACCGGCCCGTGCAAAACAAGGCCCGAACCTTTGCGGCATGCCGTCGCGGCCACGCCGCCGCTCCGAAACTGAAAGACCGACAATGCCCCCTCGCCTTCGCAAACTGATCGGCACGGTACTGATCATCATCCTCGTGCTCGTCTATGCGCTGGTCGCCACGACCGTCGCCGCCGCGACGCTCGGCCAATCGCCGTGGTACATCCACCTCCTCTATTTCACGGTGACCGGCCTGCTCTGGATCCTGCCGGCCATGCTGATCATCAAGTGGATGGAGAAGCCCGGAAAGCCCCGCGACGAGTAGACGGCCGTTCGCGCGATGACGCCACCGTTATGAAATCGCTAACCGCGCCCGCCGATTTCGGCGAGGCAGGCAGCAGGCCGCCGCCAAACTTAACCCATTTTCGCAAGTTGGCACCTATCGTGCCGCGATGATACGGGTCGCTGGTCCAGGCAAAGGTCGGAGTGATGCAACTGCAGATCAAGGCGTCCGAGCACGCGCTTGTCGATCCGGCGCTGGAGAGCGCCGGCGCGCTGCCGCTTTCCCTTCGCTTGCATAGCCGCATGGAACCGCTCGAAGGCGCGTGGCGCGCCATCGAGGCGCAAGGCCATCTTTCGCTGCATCAAAGCTATGACTGGTGCCGGGCCTGGGTGGAGACGCATGGCTGCGAGCCGCTGATCGTCGAGGGGTTCTGCGAGGGGCGCACCCAGTTCATCCTGCCGCTCGAAATCGTGCGACATGGGCCGATTCGCACCGCACACCTGATCGGCACCGCCTTCAGCAACATCAATACAGGCCTCTATACCAAGGCATTCCGTGCTCCCGGCGCCGGAATCCGGCTGCGTGAGGCGCTGGAGCGTGCCCGCGGCGAGCTTGCCCGCTCCTTCGATCTCCTGCTGCTTGAAAAGATGCCGCTGGAATGGCGCGGCGGGACGAGCCCCTTTGCCGGCCTGCCCGCGGCGCTGAACCAGAATGCGGCCTTCCAGCTCGAACTCTTCGAGGATTTCGACGGGACGCTGGCGCAGCTCAACGCCAAGCGCCGCCGCAAGAAGGCCCGCAGTTCCGAGCGTCGCCTGGCGGCAGTCGGCGGCTACGAACATATGGTGGCGCAAGGCGGCGAGCAATCGCTCGTCCTGCTGGAAACGTTCTTTCGCCAGAAGGGCGCGCGCTTCGAGACGATGGGCCTGCCCGACGTCTTCCGTGACGAACCGACCCGCGCCTTCTTCCGCAAGCTCGCCGCCATTCCGGCGGCAGACGGCGACTATTGCCTTCGGCTCCACGCCCTTCGCCTCAAGGGCGAGCACGAGGGGCATATTGCGGCAATGACGGGCCTCTCGCGCAAAGGCGATCACGTCATCTGCCAGTTCGGCTCGATCGACGACAGCGTCGCGGCCGAGGCCAGCCCCGGCGAATTCCTGTTTCATCTGGTGATCGAGCAACTGTGCCGCGAAGGCGCGCCGCTCTTCGATTTCGGCATCGGCGACCAGCCCTACAAGCGCTCCTGGTGCAGGATCGAGACGCTTCAGCACGACCTGCTCTTCCCCGTCACGGTGGCCGGCCGGGCGGCGGCGGCCGCGCATCGGGCGAAGACCGCCGCCAAACGCCTCATCAAGCAGAACCCGCAGGTCTATGCCTTCGTGCAGCGCATGCGGTTCGGCCGGGCGGAAGCGGCGCGCGGCGGCGAAACCGATTGATCTCATCGGTGCTGCGAAGAAAGACCGTCGCGGGGATGACAGCGGCGAACATCTTGCCCTAGAGTTGAGGCCTGTTCTCGAAATAGCGGAAAAGGCCATGAAGCCCAGCAGCACGCGCCGTCTTTCAAGACTTCTTCCCGTCCTTGCCCTCATCCTTCCCGGCGTCGCCATGGCGTCCGACGGCATCGAACACCAGATCAACTATTTCGGAAACGATATCATCGGGCGGGACATTGCCGGCGGCGACTGGGCCGCGTGCCAGGCGCTGTGCGTGGCGGAGCCGAAATGCGTCGTGTGGACGCTCTGTACGCCGCCGCCTGGCACGGTCGGCGGCTGCTGGCTCAAGCATACCAAAGGCACGCCGCAGGCGAGCCCGTATTCCATCTCCGGTTCCCGCGCAGGCACGGCCTCGCCGAGCGATACGCAGCTCGACCCGGTCGCGCCCTCGTCGCAACCGCAATAGCCCGGCCGGCATACTTTATCGCCACTAGGCCGCCCGGCGGCCCGGATGGTGGGGCGGTTCGCTCCCCTCGCCCGTCATCAGCACGATCTCGTTGTAGCCGGCCTCGCCGAAGGCGCCGATGAGGTCGACGATCTCGTCCTCGTCCGCGCCGGGAATGGAGAGGATGATGTCCGTCTCCTGCCCGCGCGTCAGGCGGCGCACGCCTTCCACCTCGGCCGGGCCGCATTCGACGATCACCGTGTCGTAGGCGTCGGACAGCGAATCGATGACCATCGCCAGCCGGTCGATGCCGCGCATGGCGCGCTTGATATTGGCGTTGCCGCGCGGAATGATATGCGCGCCGGAGAGCCGGTCGCCGTGGATGATGTCACCGAAGGCGGCGTCGCCGACGAGAAGATCGGTGATGCCGGGAAGGTGCACGGACTGCGCCATCAGGCGCGTCGGGCAGGCCGAGCCCGTCAGGTCGATGATCAGCGTCTTGCGATGCTGTTCCGCAATATGGCGGGCAAGCATGACGGTCGCGGTGGAGCCCCGGTCGCCGGAGGGCGAAACGGAGACAGTGACGGAAATGTTGTTCTCGATCAGATGCCGGGCAACGGCAGCGACCGTGAAATCGCCGTCCTCTTCAGGGCCGGGCTCGGCGAAGGCGGGTTCAACCGCTTCGTCCTCGTCTTCTTCGGCAGGGCCGATATCCGACAGCAGCGACCGTGCGGGCACGCCGATATCCTTGATAGCGCCGTATTCGGGACGGGCCGCCGGGTTCCGGACGGCAGGCTCGTGCACGATGGCGACCGATTCCATCTCCTCGTCGTCATCTTCCCGGCGATAGGGCACGGTCGCGGCCGATCCCACCGGCTTCAGCGCACGGCCCGAGAAGAGCTCGGCCAGCAGGATGACGATGGCGCTGAGCGCAAAGCCGGCAACGCCGCCGACGATGGTGATCGGCACGACCTTCGGGAAGGACACTTCGGTCGGTTCGACGGCGGCGGAAATGATGCGCGCATCGGCCGGCGTCGAGCTGCTGTCGGTGCGCGACGTCGCCTCGCGGTAGCGCGCAAGGTAGGTTTCAAGCAGCTGGCGCTGGGCGGCAGCCTCGCGCTCCAGCGCCTTGAGGCCGACTTCGTCCTCGCCGGCGCGCGCGGCGTTCGCCTTCAGCGTGTTGAGCTGCTGCACGAGTTGCGTTTCGCGCATGGCGGCCGTCTTCGCCTCGTTTTCGAGGCTGGACAGTATCTTCTGGGTTTCCGCCTTGATCTGCCCGCGGATGCCGGTGAGCTGCGAGCGCAGGCCCTTCAGCCGCGGATGCCCCTCCAGCAGCGAGGTGGAAAGGTCGGAAATCTGGCCCTGGATCTGCGCCTCGCTCTCCTTCAGCCGCTGGATCATCTGCGAGCCGACGACATCGGTGAGCGTGTCCGGCGCGCCGCCGTTCTTCAGCACCGCGCGCACGCTTTCCGCCCGCGCTTCGGCATTGGCGCGCTCGCCGCGCATGCGGGCGACTTCCGCCGAAATGTCGTTTAGCTGCTGAACCGCGAAAGTGGAATTCTCGCCCGTCGGCAACAGGTCGGATTGCGAACGGTATTCGGCGACCTTCTGTTCGGCCTCGCGTACCTTTTCGCGCAGGTTGGCGATTTCCGGCTCCAGCCAGCGCGTCGCCTCGGAATTGGTATCGAGCTTGGCACCACTCTGGAGGGAGAGATAGACCTTCGCCATCTCGTTCGGGATTTCGGCGGCAAGCCGCGGATCCTTCGAGGAGAACTCGATGCCGATGACACGCGAGCGCTCCACCTGGTAGACGACCAGCTTCTCGGAGAACTCTTTCAGCACACGCTCCTCGGGGGGAAGATCGAGCGGGTTCTTCTTTATGCCGAGGAGCACGAGCAGATCGGAGACGGCGGAGGGTTTCGCGGTCGTGTCGAACTCTTCCAGTTCATAGAGCTTCATGTTGCGCGCGACCTGCTTGATCAGGTCGGCCGATTGCAGGAGCTGCACCTGGCTGGCAATGCCGAGCTCGTCGAAGGCCGGTTGCTCGCGGCCCTGCGCACGGTCCTGCCCCGTCGTGAAGGCGGGCTCGCGCGTCTCGATGAGAAGCCGGGCTTCGCTCTTGTATTTCGGCGCGATCAGGTTCGCGCCGACGAAGGCCACCCCCGCACAGGCGACGGTCGCCAGCAGGACGCGCATGCGGTTGCGCCAGATCGCGCCGAACAGACCGCCAAGGTCGATATCGACATCCTGCTGCCTCTCGTGAACGCCCGACATATCCCAACTCCAACCACGACGATTTCCGCGCACGGTAAACAAACATGGTAACGCAAGAGTTAATTATCGTCGGTTGTCATTCTCAATCTTTTCTTCTTTTGCGCGAAAAATTTGACCTCACCTCGTCGAAAGCGGGTTCGCCTTTACCAGCCATTAACCCTAACGGATCGATAACGGAGCCAGATTTCTGATTTGGGATTGGAACCGCGAATGGGTTTCGCAACGATCAACAAGGGCATGCTGCTCGCGCTGGCGCTCATCGCACCCGTCGTCTCGGGCTGCGGTGGCTATCGCCCCGCCCCCAAGGCCTTCCACGAGGCGACCATTCAGCCCTACAGGCTGGACAGCGGCGATCGCCTGCGCATCACCGTCTTCGAGCAGACCGGCCTCAGCAATACCTACACGATCGACCAGGCCGGCTATGTCGCCTTCCCGCTCATCGGCGCGGTGCCGGCGCGCGGTCAGACGATTCAGGAGCTGGAAAGCATCATCGCGGCGAAGCTGCGGCAGGGCTATCTGCGCGATCCGGATGTCTCCATCGAGGTCGACCGCTACCGCTCCATCTACGTCATGGGCGAAGTCGGCCAGGCCGGGCAGTACAGCTACGTCGCCGGCATGACGATCCAGAATGCCATCGCGGTTGCCGGCGGCTTCTCACCGCGCGCCAACCAGCGCGACGTCGACGTGACCCGCAAGATCAATGGAAAGATCATCACCGGCCGCGTCTCCATCTCCGATCCGATCCTCGCCGGCGACACCATCTATGTTCGCGAACGGCTCTTCTGACCATCATGGTGGACGATGGGCCGCTGCGCATCATTCATTGCTTTCGCTCTCCCATCGGCGGGATTTTCCGCCATGTGCGCGACCTTGCCGAGTTCCACTTCAAGGCGGGCCATGACGTCGGCATCATCTGCGACAGCCTCACGGGCGGCTCGTTCGAGGATTCACTTTTCGACGAGATTCGCCCCTATCTTCCGCTCGGCCTCGTGCGCCTGCCGATCAGCCGGTCGATCAGCCCGCGCGACGTGGGCGCCTTTCGGGAAAGTTATCGTGAAATAAAAGGTTTGCGGCCGGATGTGCTGCACGGGCACGGCGCCAAGGGTGGCGCCATTGCCCGGCTCATCGGCTCAGCCCTGCGGGTCAACAGGTATCGCGTAGCCCGCCTCTATTCGCCGCATGGCGGCAGCCTGCACTACACCAACCGCACGGCCGCAGGACTGACGATCCTGACGGCCGAGCGGATCCTGGAACGGCTGGGCGATGCGCTCACCTTCGTCTGCGACTACGAGAAGGATGCCTATATCGCCCGCGTCGGCCGGCCGCATGTGCGGGCCGAGCGCATCTACAACGGCATCCACGACCGCGATTTCGAGACGGTCTATCCGCGTGAGGACGCGGTAGACTTCCTCTATATCGGCATGCTGCGCGACCTGAAGGGACCGGACGTCTTCATCGACGCCTTCGCCCGCACCGAACGCCTCGTCGGCCGCCCGCTTTCGGCGCTGATGGTGGGCGACGGACCGGACAAGGAGAAGTACGAGCAGATGATGCTCCGGCTCGGCCTCGGCCGGCGCATCGGGCTCATGCCGTCGATGAAGGCGCGCGACGCCTTCGCCCTCACCCGCAACGTGGTCGTCCCCTCCCGCGCCGAGGCGATGCCCTATATCGTCCTCGAAGCCCTTGCCGCGCGCAAGCCGGTCATTGCCAGCCGCGTCGGCGGCATTCCCGAAATCCTCGGGCGCGAGAGCATCGCGCTGACGGAGCCCGGCGACGCCCAGTCGCTCGCCACCGTCATGGCGCAGGCCGTCAGCGACCCGGCCTGGCTGCGCAAGGTCATGCCGGAACCCGCCGCCTTCAAGGAAGTCTTCTCCGCCTCCGCCATGTCAGGCTCGCTGCTCCACCTCTACCGCGATCTCCTGGCCGGGCAGAATGGCGGGAAGCGATACACTTCCTGAGAACTGCCCCACCTGCCCCCGTAAACGTTTCTTAGGGGCTTCATGCTATGCCGGGGGAAAGCCTCCACAGGTGCGTGCCATGAACCATGTCGACAAATCCGAATCCTTCGATCCCGAAGCCTTCCGGCGCAAGGTCTCGGAAACCCGGGCGGGTGCGTCCTCGGACGGCGCGGAGGACACGGTCGTCGAGCTCAACCCGCTCGCCCAGAAGATCGCGCAGCAGTTCCGCGAGGATACCTATTCGCCGGCCATGATCACCGGCCTGCTCCGCCTCGGCGAATTCGCGGCGCTGGTGGCCATCGGTTATTCCATCCACGCGGCCTATGTCGGCATCGGCATGACCATGCTCTATATCGCCGTGCTGGTCGGCGGCGCGGCGATCGGCGTGCTGCTGCTCCAGCTTGCCGATGCCTATCAGGTTCCCGCGCTCCGCTCGCCGCTGCGCATGACGCCGCGCATCCTCGCCGCCTGGGCCATAGCCTTTGCCGCCATGGCGCTCGTGCTCTTCTTCTTCAAGTCCGGCGATCACTATTCCCGCGTCTGGTTCGCCTCCTGGTTCGCGGCGGGCGCCGTCTACCTCGTCGTCGAACGCCAGGTGATCGCCTATGCGATCCGCCGCTGGGCCCGCAACGGCACGATGGAACGGCGCGCCGTCATCGTCGGGGGCGGCGAGCCGGCCAAGGAGCTCATCCGCACGCTCGAGCACCAGCCGGAAAACGACATCCGCATCTGCGGCATCTTCGACGACCGCGACGAGCGCCGCTCGCCCTCGATCATCGCCGGCTATCCCAAGCTCGGCAATGTCGCCGAACTGGTCGAGTTCGCCCGCCTGGCGCGCATCGATATGCTGATCATCTCGCTGCCGCTGTCGGCCGAGACGCGCATCCTGACGCTGCTCAAGAAGCTCTGGGTTCTGCCGGTGGACATTCGTCTCGCCGCCCATGCCAAGGGCCTGCGCTTCCGCCCGCGCAGCTATTCCCAGGTCGGCAGCCTGCCGATGCTAGACATTTTCGACAAGCCGATCGCCGACTGGGACAATGTCGCCAAGCGCATCTTCGACATCTTCTTCAGCGTCGTGGCGCTCCTCCTGCTCTGGCCGGTGCTGATCGGCGCGGCGATCGCGGTGAAGCTTTCCTCGCCCGGCCCGATCCTCTTCATGCAGAAGCGCCACGGCTTCAACAACGAGATCATCCAGGTTTACAAGTTCCGCTCGATGTACACGCATCTTTCCGATCCGACGGCGCGCGCCGCGGTGACGAAGGGCGACCCGCGCGTGACCCGCGTCGGCCGCTTCCTGCGCAAGTCCTCGATCGACGAGCTGCCGCAACTCTTCAACGTGCTGAAGGGAGAGCTCTCCCTCGTCGGCCCGCGCCCGCACGCCATCGAGGCCCGCTCGCACGACCGCAAATATGTCGACGTCGTCGACGGCTATTTCGCCCGCCACCGCGTGAAACCGGGCGTCACCGGCTGGGCGCAGATCAACGGCTGGCGCGGCGAGATCGACCATGACGACAAGATCCGCTTCCGCACCGAGTTCGACCTCTACTATATCGAGAACTGGTCACTCTGGCTGGACCTGAAGATCCTGTTCCTGACGCCGATCCGTCTGCTCAATACGGAAAACGCCTATTGAGCGACGCGGCCCTCCCCTACGTCCCGCCCTTTCGGCCGCAGCTCGCGGCCCTCGGCATCCTCGGCTCCCTGCTGGTCTTCGTGGGCGTGTTCCTGTCAGGCTTCGTCATCAGCGAACCGGCACCCTACGAACTCTTCATGGCGGGCCTCATCGGCCTCTGGGCGATCGTGGGCCTGCGCATCTCGCGCGGCATCGCGCCGCTGCTCGTGCTGCTCCTGCTCTTCAATGTGGGCGGCATGCTCTCGCTGACGGTGATGAAGGATCTCTCGGGCGGGCCGATCTACGTCGCCGTCTCGCTGTTCCTGGCGCTGTCCAGCGTGTTCTTCGCCGCCATCGTGGAGGCGAAGCCGACGCGGCTCGAACTCATCTTCAAGGCCTGGGTGGCGAGCGCCCTCATCACCGCGATGCTCGGCATCCTCGGCTATTTCCACGCCTTTCCCGGCGCCGAGGCCTTCACGCTTTACGATCGCGCCAAGGGCGCCTTCCAGGACCCCAACGTCTTCGGCCCCTTCCTCATCGCGCCCTCGCTCTACCTGATGCACGGCCTGCTTTCGGGCCGCATTCTCGGCGCGCCGCTGAAGGTGGTCGGCGTGCTGATCCTGGCGCTCGGCGTCTTCCTGTCCTTCTCGCGCGCGGCCTGGGCGCTCTATCTCTTCTGCGTCGTGGCGCTCGTCTTCGTCATGCTGCTCAAGGAGCGCACCGGCGCCTTCCGGCTGAAAATCCTCGTTCTCAGCCTCCTGGCCGCCGCCCTCCTGATCGTCGCGCTGATCGTCGCGCTGCAGTTCGACAAGGTGGCCGATCTCTTCTCCAGCCGAACCCAGCTCGTGCAGGACTATGACGGCGGCCATCTCGGCCGCTTCGAGCGCCATCGCATCGGTTTCCTGATGGCCATGGAACGGCCGCTCGGCATCGGCCCCATGGTGTTCAGCACGATGTTTCCGGAAGACGAGCACAACATCTACCTGAAATCGCTGACCACCTATGGCTGGCTCGGCTTTGCCTGCTACCTCGTCCTGATGGCATGGACGCTTGCCGCCGCCTTCAGGAACCTCCTGCGCGACCGGCCCTGGCAGCCCTTCCTGATGATCGCCTTCATCACGCTCTTCGGCCATAGCGCGATCGGCTTCGTCATCGATACCGACCACTGGCGCCACTTCTATCTGTTGCTGGGCGTCGTATGGGGCTGTCTCGCGCTGGAGCGGCGCCACAACCGGCTGATCAAGATGGGCACCCACCCGCGATGAGCCCCTCGACAGACCGAAACGTGCGGCAGTTGCGCCTCATGGAGGTGCTGGAGCCGAGCGGCGGCGGGTCCGGCCGCCACTTCATCGATCTCTGTCGCGGCATGCAGGCGCGCGGCCATATCGTCCATGCCGTCTATTCGCCGGTGCGGGCGGAGGCGCGTTTCGTGGACGAACTCGCTTCGCTCGGGCTTGCCGGCATGCATGCCGTCGCCATGGCGCGGCGGCCCGGCTTTTCGGATTTCGGCACCTGGTGGGCGCTTCGTACCGTCATGCGCCGCACTGGCCCCTTCGACATCATCCACGGCCACAGTTCCAAGGCGGGCGCGCTTTTACGCATCCGCCTGCCCGGCCGGCATGTGCCGCGGGTCTATACGCCGCACGCCTTCCGCACCATGGATCCCGGTCTCGGCATCGTCGGGCGCAAGGTCTACGGCTCGATCGAGAAACTGCTTGCCCGCTCCTTCACGGATCGGCTGATCTGCGTTTCGGCTGACGAATACGCCCATGCCCGCGCGCTCGGCATGGCACGCGAGCGGCTGGCCATCGTCGTCAATGGCGTCGATACGCCGCCATCCGATTCCGGCGCTGCGATCCGTGCTGCCCTCGGCATACCGCAAAGCGCCCTGCTCTTCGGCTTCGTCGGCCGCCTCAGCCACCAGAAGGCGCCGGAGCGCCTCGTGGCGGCCTTCGAACTCCTTGCCGACCGCGTGCCGCATGCCCACCTGCTGATGATCGGCACCGGCGAAATGCAAAGCGCCGTCCATCGCCAGATCGAGGCCAGCGACCACGCATCCCGTATCCACCTCACCGCGCGCTTTACCGGCCCACAGGCGATGGCGGCGATCGACGCGCTCGTCGTGCCCAGCCGCTACGAGGCGATGTCCTATGCCATGCTGGAAGCGGCCGCTGCCGGAAAACCCTTGGTTCTGTCCGATGTCGGCGGCGCCTCCACGGTGCTGAAGGATGGCGAGAACGGCCTTCTGGTGGAAAATGCCGACGACCCCGCGCATTTTGCCGGCGCCATGCTGCGGCTCTGCGATCCCGATCGCCTCGCCCGCCACGCCGCCGCGGCTCGCGCGCGAAGCCTGGACTACAGCCTGGAGCGCATGATCAGCGAGACGGAAGCCATCTACCGCGGGCTGGTCGCATAATAGAAAGGCCGCCCCTTCCCGCGAAGAGACGGCCCTCGAAAACCGTATGGCTTGATGCTACCGCCTGATCGCCCGCGCCAGCGCGATCAATATGCAGGCGCCGATGAAGCCGGCGACGAGATAGCCGAGCCAGCCGCCGAGCGATACGCCGATTAGCCCCAGCAAAAGGTTGGCCACGGCCGCGCCGATGATGCCGAGCACGATGTTCATCAGCACGCCCATATTGCTCTTCATGAACATCTCGGCGAGCCAACCGGCGACACCGCCGATGATGATGGCCGCGATCCAGCCGATACCTGCGTCTTCCATGCGTGTCTCCTCAAGCTCCAGGTGACCGGCGCGAGCGGCCGGCGGCGAGGAAACGCAAAAAGGCGCGTAAAGTTCCATGAGGGAACTTCGGCATATGTCAGGGAGGAGAGAAAATGGTCGGAATGGCGGGATTCGAACCCACGACCCCTTGACCCCCAGTCAAGTGCGCTACCGGGCTGCGCTACATTCCGGACCGCGCAAACCTCTATATTCTCGGGCATTTGGACGCAAGCCCCGTTTTGGGGAAATGAGAACGAATTGGCAAAAAAGTTGGGCTGGTGGGACTTTCCCGACGAGAAGTCCCACCAAAAGTCCCACCGAATGTTCGTAGAAAGTTCACGTACAGGTTACCTTTTTTCTGAACGTTTTGATGCCTGTTGAGAGGTGAGCAAAGAGCGCTGCGGTACCGAACTGGCAATCAAGCCATGAAGCTTTAGCGTCTTGAGGTGGATTTAACCTACAGTGTTCTATCGAAGAACCTGCATCGCGGCTGCGATCAGATCACAGAACCTCGAACTTCAGGTATCGATATGGAACCTGTATCATCCACCAACTCATATCCCGGCGAGAATGCCAGCGCCTTTGCAATCGTCCAACTCGGCAATGCCTATTACAATGCCGCAATGGAACTCTTTAAACACGCGAGCGCGCCCGATCCATTGTCATTTGCGCCAGCACGGCTTTGCGCCATTCACGCCATCGAGCTTTATCTAAACGCTGTCCTGCGGCATGAGGGAGTAGCACCTTCGCAGATACGCGGGCGGATGCATAACCTCGCAGACCCAACTTTCTTCACGCGGCTCAAGCTTCGCAAGAAAACTGCCGATCACCTTCAAGCGCTAACGGAACGTCGGGAATACCTGATCGCTCGCTATGCACCAGAGCAGGCGTCACAGCACACCGAACTCAACCGCCTGACGGCAACGCTGGTCGAGGTCATGATGAAGGCGGGCCATTATGTCAGTAACCCATAGGAGGCGGTAGCGGACGATTTCTGCTTTGCCGCTAGGCACCGGAGACCTATGATCAGATGTTCTTCATCTGGCACACCGGCGATATAGACGAGTACCGCAAGGTGGATAGAGTGACCCTCATCGGGCCGCAGAGGCTTCGCGTACGGTTCTCAACACCGGTCTGGCATCTTGGCTGCGTGAGAAGGTTTCATAGCCGATACTGTTATCTCGCGACTTGGTTGTGAGCATTGACGCCGCAAAGGCTTTGAGGAGGATGGTCGGCGTGACAGGGGTGAAACTGAGACGCCTACGATGTCAATTTAGAGATGTGATTATCGCCACGTTCTTCTGCGGTGAGATAAGTTAAGTTAATTCAGATGGTTGCTTCCAATATCCGTTCTCCGGTGGAGTACGTCAAATGACAGCTTTGTATGTGGCTTGGTGGCGGTATGTCGGTAACTTGTCGTTCGATCTGGCACCAAGTGGCACCATTGAAGTCTGGCGCGCCATCTTGCAACCTGTTGCACGCAATTTTCGGATTTGCGCTATCTCCATTGTCAAGCATTAAGCTTCACCTTCAGCGCGTTCTTGACCTCCTGGTACAGGGTTGTGACATTTTGATGCCGAAGCTGGACAGTTACTGCGGAACGCTGCTCGACGATTTCCGCCGGTGCCCAACCTCTCGAACAGCTCGGTCTCATCTGGGATAAATCTCAATAACAGAGCCGAAAATAACACCTGGCGCTGGACAAAAGTTAACGGCCTCGTGCAAGGATTGCGGCCACGGGGGCGGATATGGTTGCATCACTGAACTTTGATTTTCTTGCGGCGCATGACAATCGACTTGTGACACTGGGCGGGCTCGCTGAACAGTATTTCAGCGGCGATCCATCGACGGCAATTGTCAAGCTCCGCCAATTCGCCGAACTCATGGCGAAGTTGATCGCCGCTCGCCATGCCTCCTACCGTAACGAGCGAGAGACCTTTGACGAAACCTTGCGGCGGCTGTCCTACGAACGGATCATCCCAAAGGAGGTTGCCGACGTTTTCCATACTCTGCGCAAAGCGGGCAACACCGCCGTTCACGAGGCCAAGGGCGATCACGCCAACGCGCTGACCTCGCTCAAGTTCGCCCGGTCGCTCGGCGTCTGGTTCCATCGCACATACGGAAAGCAACCCGGCTTCACTCCCGGCGCCTTTGTTCCGCCTCGCGAGCCTGTCGATGCCACGGCGCCACTGCGCCGGGAGATCGATGCGCTGCGGCGCAAGGTGGTCGAAAGTGACGACGCCGCCACCGCTGCTCGCCTTGAGGCCGAGGAGCAGGCTCGCGCCCGTGAGACAGTCGAGGAACGGTTGCAGCGCGAGGCGGAGGAGCGAGCGATCTGGGAACAGCTTGCCCAGGAGAGCGCGGCGGAGAAGGAGGCCATCGCTGCCAAGCTCGCAGGTATTCAGGCAGCGGCGGAAGCTGCCCCCCGCGTCGAGGTGCAGGAGCTTGTCGAACGCGGTGAGCAGGCAGCCGCGAAGATCGACCTCGATGAGAGCCAGACCCGCGCCCTGATCGATCAGCAGCTTCGAGATCGTGGCTGGGAAGCGGACACCAAAACGCTGCGCTACAGCGCCGGTGTACGTCCCGCCAAGGGGCGCAACATGGCGATTGCCGAATGGCCCACAGCTAGCGGTCCTGCCGACTACGCGCTTTTCGTAGGCACTATGCTGGTGGGCGTCGTTGAGGCGAAGCGCCGCCGCAAGAATGTCTCCGCCGCCATCGACCAGGCCGAACGCTATTCGGTCGGGATCAGGGACAGCTCAGACTTTGTGTCGGCGGGTGGACCCTGGGGGGAGCATCGGGTCCCTTGCGTCTTCGCCGCCAATGGCCGCTCCTATCTGAAGCAGATCGAGACCGAAAGCGGTATCTGGTTTCGCGATACCCGGCGCAGCGCCAATCATCGCCGTGCGCTGGTGGACTGGTTGACGCCGGATGGCATAGCGCGGCTTTTGGAGATCGATCTCGACACGGCCACTGCCACACTCAAAACAAAGCCATTCGAGTTTGGTTTTCCTCTGCGCTCGTATCAGGAAACGGCGATCCGTGCCGTGGAGGCCGCACTGTCTGCCGAACAGCGGTCCATGCTGGTTGCGATGGCGACCGGCACCGGCAAGACCAAGCTCGCCATCGCCATGCTCTACCGGCTGCTGTCAGCCAAACGCTTCCGCCGTATCTGCTTCGTCGTGGATCGCAGTGCCCTCGGCCACCAGACCGAAGGTGAATTCTCGACCACCAAGGTCGTATCAGGCAAGACCTTCGCCGAGATTTTCGGCCTCAAGGGACTGGAAGACGTTACGCCCGATCTGGAAACCAAAGTTCATATCTGCACGATCCAGGGGCTGGTGAAGCGTGTCCTCTTCGCCGCCGACACCTCGGAGGCTCCACCCGTCGACCAGTATGACCTAATGGTCATTGATGAGTGCCATCGCGGCTATCTGCTTGACCGGGAGATGTCGGACGCCGAAATGAGCTTCCGGGGGCAGGACGACTATATCTCCAAGTATCGCCGGGTGCTCGAATACTTCGACGCCGTGAAGATCGGCCTGACGGCGACGCCAGCCCTGCACACCACCGACATTTTCGGCGAGCCGATCTTCCGCTATTCCTATCGCGAGGCTGTCATCGACGGCCATCTGATCGACCACGAGCCGCCGATCCGCATCGAAACCGCGCTCGCCCGGTCGGGCATCGATTTTGCTGGAGGCGAGCAGGTCGAGTATCTTGTGCCGGAAACCGGCGAGATCAACACAGCAACGCTGCCGGACGAAATCCACTTTGAGGTGGAGCAGTTCAACAAACAGGTGATTACGCCGGAGTTTAACCGTGTGGTCGCCGAAGAGCTAGCCAGGCACATCGACCCGGCGCTGCCTGGCAAGACACTGATCTTCGCTGCTACCGATGCCCACGCCGACATGGTGGTCAATGCGATCAAGAAGGCGTTCAGCGACGCCTACGGCGAGATCGACGATGCGGCGGTGAAGAAGATCACCGGCAGCGTCGATAAGGTGCAGACCCTGATCCGCTCGTTCCGCAACGACGCCAATCCGCAGATCGTTGTCACCGTCGATCTTCTGACCACCGGCGTCGATATACCGAAGATCACCAACCTTGTCTTCCTGCGCCGGGTTAATAGCCGCATCCTCTACGAACAGATGATCGGGCGAGCGACGCGGCAATGCCCGGAGATTGGCAAGGAGGTGTTCCGCATCTTCGACGCCGTCGACCTTTATCCGCATCTGCAAGGTCTAACGGATATGAAGCCGATTGTCGTCAACCCGTCGATTAGCTTCGAGCAGCTTGTCCGCGAGATGGTCGAGGCGACCGACGATCACCAGCGGGAGGCAATCCGCGAGCAGATGGCCGTAAAACTTCGTCGCCGTCTCAAGAAACTGCCCGAGGATGCGCGGCAGCGGTTTGAGGCTGTCGCGGGCGAAACGCCGGAAGCGATGTTGCAGCGGTTGCTGGCTGGCGACGCGCCGGCACTTTCCGCCTGGTTGACAGACCGCGCTGCCATTGGCCCGATCCTCGATTGGCAGGGCGATGACGGCAATCCGCGTATTGTGCCGATCTCGCCGCACAGCGATGAAGTTGTTGCTGTAACGCGAGGTTATGGCGAAGCTGAGAAGCCCGAAGACTTCCTCGATAGTTTCACCGCCTTCGTCCACGACAACGTGAACAGCATCGCCGCGCTCAAGCTGGTGGTGACGCGCCCCCGCGATCTCACTCGCGCAGATCTGAAGGAGCTGCGCCTGGCGCTCGACCGCAGGGGCTATTCGGAAGCCAATCTGCGTCGTGCCTGGGCGGATGCGAAGAACGAGGAGATCGCCGCCTCGATCATCGGCTTCGTGCGTCAGGCGGCGATTGGCGATCCGCTGACCCCGTACGAGGATCGCGTCAGATCGGCGATGCGCTCGATTATGGCGAGCCGCTCGTGGACCGATCCGCAAAAACGCTGGCTGTCGCGGATCGGTGAGCAGATCGAAAAAGAAGTGATTGTCGACCGCGAGGCCATCGACAAGGAGCCGTTCATCGCCGATGGAGGGTTCAACCGTCTCAACAAGGTGTTCGGCGGGGAGCTTGAAAACATCCTTGCCGGGATCAATGAAGAAATGTGGAAGAAGACCGCCTGATGACAACCACCACCGACATCGTTGCCAAGCTTTGGGGCCTCTGCAATGTCCTGCGTGACGATGGCGTCACCTACAACGAGTACGTGACCGAGCTGACCTACCTGCTGTTCCTGAAGATGTTGGAGGAGACGGGGCGCGAGGATCGGCTGCCTGACGGCTATCGCTGGGGCATCCTCGCCAAGCGCGAGGGCGTGGAGCAGCTCAACTATTACAAGGCGATGCTGCTCGATCTCGGCAAGGCCAGGGACGGCCTGATCAGCGCGATCTTCACCGATGCGCAGACGCGGCTTCGGAAGCCGACCAACCTCAAGGCGCTGACTTCCAACATTGACCAACTTGACTGGTTCTCCGCCCGCGAGGAAGGGCTCGGCAATCTCTATGAAGGGCTGCTGGAGAAGAATGCCGCCGACAAGAAATCCGGCGCGGGGCAGTATTTTACGCCGCGACCGCTGATCGATTGCATCGTTCGGCTGATGCAGCCGCAGCCCGGAGAGGTCGTGCAGGACCCGGCAGCGGGCACGGCGGGCTTCCTCGTCGCCGCAGACCGCTTCATCAAGGATCACACCGACGATCTTTACAAGCTCTCGCCCGAGCAGGCGCACTTCCAGCGCAACAATGCCTTCGTCGGCGGTGAGCTTGTGCCGGACACGCATCGGCTCTGCATGATGAACCTGCTGCTGCACGGCGTCGAGGGCGGCGTGGTGAACATCGACACGCTGTCGCCGGATGGCGAGGCATTGCCCAAGGCCGATCTGATCCTGACCAATCCGCCGTTCGGCACCAAAAAGGGCGGCGGTCGCCCAACCCGTTCCGACTTCTCGGTGACGGCGGACACATCGAACAAGCAGCTTGCCTTCGTCGAGCACATCGTCCGCGCCCTCAAAGCCGGTGGCCGCGCTGCTGTGGTCGTGCCGGACAATGTGCTGTTCGAGGACAATACCGGGCGGCGTCTGCGTACCTGGTTGATGGAGCTTTGCGACCTGCACACGATCCTGCGCCTGCCGACTGGCATCTTCTATGCACAGGGCGTCAAGACCAACGTGCTGTTCTTCCAGCGCGGTAAGACCGACAAGGGCAATACCAGCGTCGTGTGGGTCTATGACATGCGGGCCAACATGCCTGCCTTCGGCAAGACCCGCCCGCTGACCGTGGCCGACTTCGCCGAGTTCGAGACCGCCTATGGTTCCGATCCGAACGGCAGGGCCGGGCGGAAGGATGAGGCCGAGGATAGCCGCTGGCGCATGTTTACCCGAGAAGCGATCACCGCCCGCAACGACAATCTCGACATCGCATGGCTGCGCGATACCGAGGCCGAAGCCGAGGAGGCGCTGACCGAGCCGGAGGACATCGCGGCCGCCATCATCGGCCACCTCAAGGCCGCTCTTGAAGAGATCGAGGCACTGTCGGAGGAAATCGAGCCGGATAGCGTCGAGGAGGCCGCTGCCATCGCGGAGGCGGCTGAATGAGTAAGCTGCCACAAGGCTGGGCCGAAGCCACGATTGAAGATGTGACCGAGTATGTTCAGCGAGGCAAGTCCCCAAAATACGCGTCCCATAGCGATCTCCCGGTGATAAACCAGAAGTGCGTTCGCTGGACCGGTGTTAATGAGGCTTACCTCAAGTATGTTGACGCGTCTCAGTGGGCATCGTGGACGGCAGAGCGTTTCTTAGTTGACGGTGACATTCTCTGGAACTCAACCGGCACCGGAACGATAGGTCGTGCTGCGATTTTCCGGCCACTAGTGACGGCCCCACGTGCCGTTGCAGATAGCCATGTTACGATTGTTCGGACGAACCCAGCGACATTGCCTGAGTACCTACACCGGCTTATCCAATCGCCATTAGTCCAGTCGAAGCTCGATGAGATGCAGTCCGGCTCGACCAATCAGGTTGAATTAAGCAAATCCGAAGTCCTAGAGACCCTCGTTCCCCTCCCACCACTCCCCGAACAGCGGCGGATTGTGGCGAAGATCGACAGCCTCAGCGGCAAATCCAGACGGGCCCGCGATCACCTCGACCACATCCCCCGCCTCGTCGAGAAGTACAAGCAGGCCGTGCTCGCGGCAGCTTTCAATTCCGTTGAAATGGCGGAGTGGCGGCAGGTTCAACTCGAAAATGTTTTGACGGATGCGCTGATAGGGCTTGTTCGCGGGAAGAGCGATCAGTCAACCATTCATGGCGTGCCCTACATTCGAATGAACCACTACGATCTAGATGGTCGGTGGAATGACGATGATCTCACGCTAGTAAATGCCGACGCCGCAGAAATGGCCCGATACGAGCTGCGCGACGGCGATCTGCTGTTCAATACTCGCAATAGTTTTGAACTTGTCGGAAAGGTGGCGATCTGGAGCGGCAGGCCATCAGGCTATCTGTACAACAACAATCTACTCAGGCTTCGCTTCAGATCGGAGGTCATCCCGGCTTTTGCTTTCTACCAGATGATCTCTCCGCAGTTTCGGGCATACCTTCACTCGCAGAAAAGCGCGACGACGAGTGTGTGTGCGATCTACCAGCGAAGCATTATGGCCGCGCCGTGGGCCTATCCTGATGCAGATCGACAATTGGAAGTCGCCAATTGGATTGAGGGTGCGTTCTCGAAGATCGACCGCCTCGCCTCCGAGGTGACCAGCGCCGGCAGGCTGATCGACCGTCTCGATCAGGCCGTTCTCGCCAAGGCCTTCCGGGGCGAACTCGTGCCGCAAGACCCCGAGGACGAACCCGCCAACGTGTTACTGGATCGGATCAGGGCTGAGCGCGGAGCCGCACCGAAGTTGAAGCGCGGCCGGCAGGCCAAGGCGACATGAAGGTCTTCATTGCTAATTTCGGACGCGAGAATTATGCGTGGCCCGACTGTCTGGCTCGCGGCACCATCGCGACGACGAATGATGTCGCAGTGCAAGGTTTTTGGGAGGCGGGCGACCGCGAGAGCTATATTCAGAACCGTATGAAGTTGCACAAGACGGCGGCGGGAAAAACGCCGACCCGTCCGGTTGCCTCTCGATGGTTCAATCTGATGACGACAATCGTTGAGAGTGAAGGCGACATCTGGCTACACCGGGAGAAGGATCAACTCTGGTGGACAACCTCGCGACCCGATCCTGCGACCTTCGAGCCGCTGAAGGAGACTGTCGGAGATCGTCGCGACGTAATCATCTGCCACAAGCCGTGCCAACCCTGGTCGAACAAGAGCCGTAAAGGTAACCGGCTCGAATGGGCTGGGCTGCACCCCAAGGCGCAGGAGTTCCTGTTTACCGAAGGGACGCTCCAGCAGCTGAAGCCCGACAATGCCGAGTACGCCCTGGCACTGATCGATGGCGACGATATCAACCCATGGCATTCCCGGCTAGATTGGAAAGCAAAGGTCGAACGGCGCAAGAAGAACCCCGGCACCACATTCAACGCTCGCCAAAAAGCGATCTGGCGCATGGCGGCAACCGCGAAGGGCACAGTCGATTTCGCCAACGGCCAACAGGTGTTGAGGACCGTCAAGAACAAGGACCTTCTTATCCCTGAGCATGAGTTGATGCCGTTTCTCGACGCTCTTCTCACCGAACAGGACGGCCTCTGCGCCATCACGAACCTCCGTCTCCAGTATGATGGTGACGAGGATGACAGGGAAATGCTGTGCTCACTCGACAGGATCGACAGTAGCGGCCACTATGAGAAGGACAACTTGCAAATTGTGTGTCGGTTCGTAAATCGATGGAAGAACAGCAGCGATGACAGCGAGTTCCGTAGGTTAATCCGCGTCGTGCGAGGTGAACCTGACGGTGAAGAGAACGCCGATCATTGATACAAACGTTGAATTTCACAACCTCGTGGAGACGTGGAATTCAGGTCTAGGTAGAAATATCCTCGGTTATGATCAATGGTTTAGTTGAGGTGTGCTGATCCTGAACCAGCATTTATCTGGTTCATTTTGAGCGTTTGACTATCTAAAATAAACCGCCATTATGGAAACCACCCTAACTAAACCGAAGAGGTTTCCATGCTCGCCCGAGCTTATCTCCGCGCGTCAACTGATGAACAGGACGCTACCCGCGCACGCGCTCAGCTTGAGGCGTTTGCAGAAGAGCGGGGCCTAATTATTGCATCTACATATGTGGAGAACGAAAGCGGCGCGAAACTCGCCCGTCCCGAACTGTTCCGTCTTCTATCGGATGCCCGGCCCGGCGACATCCTTCTAATCGAGCAGGTGGATCGCCTGTCGCGTCTAACTGCATCGGACTGGCAGAACCTTCGAGGAGAACTCGACGCCCGGCAGGTGCGAGTGGTCGCTCTTGATCTTCCTACATCATGGATGTTGGCAGCGCCTTCCGACGATTTCACCGGAAGGATGTTCAGCGCTATCAATTCCATGATGTTGGATGTCCTCGCTGCCGTAGCTCGAAAGGATTACGACGATCGTCGGTGCCGACAGGCGCAAGGGCAAGCTAAAGCCAAGGCAGAAGGCCGCTATCGTGGCCGCGTCGAGGACGTCAAGCGCAACGCAGGTATTGCCTCCATGCTGAGGGCCGGAATGTCTTGGTCCCAGGTCCAGAGCGTAACAGGTGCATCCCGTGCAACTGTTGCAAAGATCGCGAAGCGTTTAACAGCCTAGAGAACGCGTCAGCATTTTCATCCACTCATCCGAAGTGATTGCTGAAGTTCAATGCGGCCGCCGGGCGCGTAGCCCCTTTCTCGATTTTCTCGCCTTTCTTTACATCCACGTTCGCAAACTCAATCATATCTTCCGTGGCCCAATGCATAAGTCGCAGCGCCAGCCCCCCATTAGTGACGTGGGTGCGCCAAGCCTTTGCTCCGTCGAAGTCCCTTGAATATTGGCCAGTAAGACTAAAAGGATTAATTTGACGGCTGCATTTCCCAGCCACAATCTGGCTGCAGAGTTCTCGGAGTGTCGATGAAAAGCGCCCGTCCCGAGCGCATTCCACGCCTTCCAGACTTGCGGCAAACTCCGAGCCAAGCGCGAACGGCTTGAGCTTTCCATAGCTAAGCTCTTCGCCTCCGGCAATCTGAAGCGCTAGCGCACCTAAAGTTATTGCAAAGTGGAGATCGCTAGCGTTGCGAGCGGAACGCCAAGTGTAATCCGCGAACTCAGCGGATACGATGTTGCGCAGGTGTGTCAACGCAACAACAGGGCTAGCCACTTTTATCGGTGGTTTATCCATCATCTCGCAGTGGCATCCTCCAAATTCATCAAGTTGAGCTTCAATATCGAACCGCTCTTCAGTTGAACTGTCGAATGCCGAGCCGACCCAAATCCGCTGTGACAGTGTAGACACCGCGGCAGCGCTAGCAAAAATCCTTTGTGTTTCGTGCATCATTTGAGTTGGCGATAGATCTGGAAGCGCCGGATCCGAGCGAAAATCGCTAACAGACTTCGCATCAATAGGGCTTGCTTCTGACGCCCTCAAGCATATTTGTAGAATAGTATGATATCTCTGCAAAAGATCATGTGTTGAATATATATGCTTTAGCTCCATTATTTCTAGAAACTGGTCAATTTGCTCGTAGTCTGGGCCAAGATTTTGACCCCATAGAATTTCTTCCGCATAATCTGAGATTACTAGCTTTAATGGTAGTTCTTGGTCAGTAATATCAGAGAAATGAATTAATCTATCTATTATTTCCTGTCCAGTTTTTGCGTCAACTGCATAATTTGGAACGGCCAATATCGCGGTATCAAGGTAAATTATACTCATTGCTTATTGCTCTTATTGGCCCGCTTCCGAGCGGCCGCTTTGATGAGCCGTGCTACGTCGTTCTGACTTTGGTCAAAGAAATCTTTTGGCCAGTTTGAAATTGCACCGAACTCAGACACCTCGATCGGTCTAATTTCACTTTTCCCGTCATGCTTCTCCGTGAACAGAATGTTGACCAGATGGCGAACGTCGTCACGCTCGGCAAGGGCGATCCTCAAGCGTAACCGGTCGATTAGGTATTCACTATGGGTTTCAAGTATCATCTGCTTTCCGCTGAGGGCTAGCGAAATAAAGAAGTCGGCAAGACGCGCTTGGACGCGGGGGTGCAGGTGAAGCTCTGGCTGTTCAAATATTAGAAGACTACCCGCCGGCGCGAGTAGAGAGGTAACCACAAGGGGAAGAACCTGACTTACGCCAACGCCGACATTTGTTAGGTCGTGCCAACGGTCGACATTCCCCGTTGATACTTGCAAGCGATTGCCGAAAACACCACTATCTGTCGCTTTTAACTCATCAGCTACACCCAGATAACCTAACCACTTAACGGCGGCATCATGCAGAGTGTGCGTTTCAGGAGTTGCGTATTCAAAGTAGTTGCTGTCGAAATCATCAGTTGGCGGAAGATGGAACGAAACCGAGGAGTAGCTGTTAAGTTGAAAGACGGCAGCGGTGTGCTCGCCGCGGTATCCAACGTCCGTTGTACTCTCTAGTGCCTCAAGCGGATAGACGGGGCGTGGAGCATCTCTCAGTGGCCCCAAATATCTAACCCCCTGCTGAAAGAACCGTCGAACATAGTCGCTAGCCGCCTTTAACACTCGCGGCATGTCGAGATCAAATGTCGGATTGGATGTTGTTTCAGTTATTAGTGCCTCTGTGAGCATACTGCGCAGCACGGCTTGTTCTGAGCGAGTTTTGCCAGAAATATCAAGGGTATTTACGTCGCGCCTTGTGCTCCCAAACAAGATTGGGGCAATCCGGTGGCGTGCCTCACTCGCACTGACGGGCTCCTCAGTTTCAATTATCGTCGCTCTTTTTAAAGTGAGCCATTCATTGAGGACGGTCAGAACCCCTATGGGAAGAATTTCGTCGCCTTGGCTATTTCGTGCAAACATGCTCGAGGGATTGCTGCAAAGGTAGGTAGCAATCTCACCAGCCTTTTGGACTGCCGCATCATACCTTAATAAGACATAATCGGGAAGAAAGTGTCTGGCACTTCCACCTAGAACTTCAAGTTTAGGATGAGTGGACGATAGCTGATCAATACTTTGATCATCTAGTGACGCGGAGAATACATCAAATGGCGCGGCTTTACTATTATCATCATCGTGTCCTCTATATGTGGATCGAAGAGATATATTTTGCGTGGTATTCTCTTTGTCGTCCTTAAAGGTGGCGCTGAAATCAACCTGATCTAGAAACAATTTGGATTTTATTGATGGATCAGTGCGCTCTTGAACAAATACCTGACTAATTACAGTCCTAGACCTAATGTAATCAACATCATTCAGTCCAGATGGAAGGAAAGACGACGTCCTGTGGGTGCCCCATGCATTGAATTCACCTTGATTTTCAGGTTTTATTTCGAACTCTATAGATATGCTTTCACCTTCTGCATCAAAATTGCGAATGTCGGAAAACTCTCCCATCCTCAATAGGGGTCCATTTAGTGATACGCCTCTATCTTGGGCCCCATATTGTACGGTTTGCTTGAGCAAGAGAATGCTTTGAATGATTGTGCTTTTACCGCTGCTGTTTGCGCCGGCAAGAATGTTAATCTTACTTAGAGGTATTTCTGGGGGGGTCTTGAATGATTTGAAGTTATGTATTTTCCAGCTTTTGAACACTTGTTCATCCGTGCGTTCAGATTGGTGAAGGGTTCGAGCCCTATTCCCACTCAGTTGTAACAATGCTTTGCCTCGGGCCTAATTTGCGCCCGAGGAACCGCAAGAACTTATGTTTTTTATCCCTGCTCCGTGCGTCGAGATCAAATCCAGTTCCGGCATATGACTAGTTCTGTATGATCACGGTTCTCGTGAGCGATCGTCCGCCGTGCGAAGTTTCGTATACAACTCAGCGTGTTGTCTAGTGGGGAGCGGCAATATCTTGACGAGAAAAAATCTAATACCCTTTGCTTACCGCTGTTGGGCTCGCCTTAAGGAGGCAGCTCAACGTAAAATGCCTAGCTACGCCTCTTCGGATGCAATTCAGTTTTGCGGCTGCGAGAAGCCTCGGATAGCTTCCCCTTTGACAAACATGGCCAACCAAGCGAATAAGAATGCAGAGCGGTACGTGCCGCTTCGAGGCGTGCAAACCTCACATGACTAGGCTGGTGCCGCCGAGATGGTACCACTCTTCGACCTTTATGGTCGGGGAGCCTGCGTGCGTATGCAACAGGTTCTCTGAACTAAAGGCCGCAGGGCCGTGTCATGCGGTTTGCAACTCCCCGATCACCAGAGATCGAAGGGGCATTTCGCGGGGGACGAACCCGCGACGACCGCCCCAAGTGGGGCACTATGTTTTTTACCGGTATCGGAGATTTGCGCGCGACGGCTGCTCGGGCGCTCGTTTGTGGCATTCTGGCCGGAACGTTGACAGCATGTGAAGCTGGCGACAGCCAATCGGCGAATGAGGAGCGGGCGACGACCTCATCGGACACGTCGAACGTGGCCCCGCCAAACTTCGGCAAATGGGAAGTGACCAAAAGCACCGACCCTATTTCGGACGAGATAGACGTCAGCATTGTTCTCACCGCTGAAGATAGTGGGGTCGTCTTCGGCGTGCTTTGTAACGAAAGGTCTTCCGCTGTCGCAGCGATCTGGCAGGACTATCTCAGCGGCGAGAAAATCGGGGCCGAAAAGTATCAACCCATCGTATACCGGGTCGGAAATGCTCAGCCTTCATCGGATATGTGGGAAATCCTAGCCGATCCCAAAATCACACGCACTACGATGCCGCGTGAGTTCGTTAACGAGGTGCGAGCATCCAATCGCCTCGTGCTTGAGACACAACCATATAAAGAAATGCCAAAAACGGCCGTCTTCGACACGACGGGCCTTACGGAGGTTCTGAAAGCCAACAGCCCAGAGTGCGATTGGTTCTTGAACGGTGACGGCAAGCCGGGTGGCGCGGCTAGCAAATGACGGAAACGCTCTTCGCACACCTTGCGACGAGGTTCGCGCCATCGCCCGAGAACATCGCGATTGAGGCCTTGGGCTTCATCCTGCAACGCTCTCCGGCAGCGCGGGCGGCATTCAGGGGTATCGCCGAAGCCGGAGGGCTGAAACTGCCTGCCGATCTATCGTTCGCGACCCAAGCCGTCGCCGAGGACGATGGTAGGCCCGACGTCGAGGGATACGGCGGCGATCTTCAGCGCTACGTCGTTGCCGAAACAAAATTCCACGCCGGGCTGACCCAGCACCAGCCTTTGACCTATGCCGCTCGGCTTTCCGTAGATCGGCCGGCAGTGCTTCTCTTCATCATACCTGCGGCGCGGATGGCTTCGCTCTGGGCGGAGCTTACGCGGCGGCTGAAGGGCGGGGAATATGCCGTTTCGCCTCGGCGCGAGGTGCAGCCGGAACTATGGTGTGCGACCTTTGGCAACGGCCATCATTTCGTTCTCACCAGTTGGCGGACCGTGCTCGCCGCTATCGTCCGGGAGATGGATGCAGCACGCGAAACGGAACGGCTGGAAGACGTTCGCCAGCTTCAGGGCCTTTGCGAGCGGATGGATAGCAACGCCTTCCTGCCGCTGCGGGACGAGGAACTGACCGGCATCGACGCACCGCGCCGCTACCTGCAATTCTGCGATCTCGTCAACGATCTCGGCGAAGAGCTTGTCGGCTCCGGTCTTTGTGACCGCAAAGGACTACAGGCAGGCGGAGGGCACGGCTATTTCGGGCGCTATCTGCGCTCCGGAGAGACTGTGTTCTATCTCGGCTTTGACTGCACGGCTTGGCTTGCGCACAAGCACTCGCCGATCTGGCTGCGCTTCGACCAATACGCGCCGCCAGAGGTGATCTCCTTCCTCCGGCGAGAGGCGGTAAGCGAGTCCCGTTGGACCACTGTTATAGAGAGCCCGCGTCGCATCCTAATCCCGCTGATCATCACTCCGGGAGCGGAGAAGCCGGAGATTGTCGCAGCGCTCGCGGCTCAGGTCGAGGGCGTCATGGTCGCTCTATCGGCTTCGTTCGCGTCAGCGGCCAACGTCGTGACAATGGGAGGCATACCCTCATGAAGGGGCTGCGAAAATGGCCATGGGGAGAGCTTCCAGTTTACAACGGCTTCACGCATGTGGAACGGGTTCGCGGCTGGCAATTGATCATGTGGCGGATCGACAATAGCTGGGCGGAGCGTGGTGCAACTTGTTGCATTTCAGGCAGTACGACCATGCTGAGATTGCACTCGGAAAGCTATTATAGTTGGGAGCCGTACACCCTCAACCATTCGATCCATATGGTTTTGCATCAGCGGTTCAACAAGCCCGATGCATGGCGGCGGATTGTGGACCGATACGCGGTCACGGGCGAGGAATGGTTCGCCCGACTGTCTCTGGTTCCCGTTGACCTCGCGGGCGAGCTACGGGCCACGCACGGTCCGGAAATAGCTGATATCTTCGCCCGTGTCCCTCTGCCGGAAGGTGTCATCATCCCCCACCACCAGATTTACCAGCACCCACAGGTCTAAAATGCACGCATCAGAACGGCGATGGGATACAAGCACGGGACGGCGCTCATATACCGCCCTCGCGGCACTCGCGCTCTATATGGCGTCTCTCGGCTCTGGCTTTGCTTATGATCGCCAAGATGCTGGTTACGTCACAAGTTCGAAGAACTGGGCCGTGCTCGACTTTATTGTCTGCCTTGAAGGTGTGGTTGCCGAAACGCCGAAGCGCATGACCATTGAAGCCTCTCTGGATCAGGCGGAAGTCCAATGCAAAGCGACGGCCGCAAAGCTGCCGCGTTCCAGTTCCGAACCCGATGCAGACGACATCCGATCCATGGTGATGGAATGTGGCTTTCGTCTCGGAGAGGGAAGCGCCGATATGGGATGCGGCGCAGCCGCTGGCAAGGGCGCGCAGGTAAGCTTTGACGTGGAGCCTGCCGATGTGCCGAGCGGGAGCGGACAATACACCCTTTCCGAGGTCGAGCGGGCCGCAATCGTCGACGGCGTGCGAGCACGACTGAAAGACCCGGTAAGCGCGATCTTTGGCGGAGCGGTAGCGATGAAAGACCCTGACAGTTTCGTGTAGGTCTGCGGCTCCTTGAATGCCAAGAATAGCTACGGCGGCTACACCGGCGATCAGCCCTACAGCGGCATGCTGGTCGGCGAAGGTCCGAAGACGTTTTTCGCCGTCGTTGGCATTGCCGGGTCTGAGACTGAAAAAATTGCCATCCTAACTGTATGCCATGACAAAGGATTGCTCTGATGCGGAAAATTGCAACCCTTGCTGCTTGCCTAGCACCCCTCACCGCCTGCGTCTCGGTTGATCCGATCACGCCCAGCTCTGAAGGCTATGACGCCATAGAGTTTACGCGGGCGACCGTCGTACAGGATCATGCCTTCAATCAATATGTCTTTGCGGCGGTCGCCGGTTCATTGCAGATCGACGGGGCAAAGACGGACGTCCGCTCTATTGCAGCCTGCTGACCCTGAACAACGATTTAAAACCTTATGACACCTGCATCGGCTTCGAAGGGCCGAACACCATCATCCTCGGTCCCGGCGCAGGCTTCAAGGAAGTGCGCAGGCCCCAGCCGGAGGGCACCATCAAAAGGGTACGCGCAAAGCTCTAAGTCGCCGGGAACGCGATACGGTCCACCATCTCGCGGCTTGGGCGCGGCGTACAAGTCCGCCGCGCCATAAGGAAGCCTCTAGTTGCGAGATGGTGGACTTATGACATTTTCCCGTCGACTGATTGTTATCTCCTTGGCCTTGCAACATGTTTCAATGCCTTTAGTCCGACAGAGAAATTAACCACCCTGTAGAGCTGCGAGCGCATCTTTGTAACGCTCGGTGACAGTAAAAATCCGCACGTTGGAGTGTGGGGGAGAAACGCGGTGGATGATCTTTTTCCGAACGAGCCTTTCTACGTCGTCTCCCAGTGGTGAGTTCTGCCTTGCTTCGATCTTTCCCGCGTTGATGAGTATACCGAAGGTTCGCAGCGCCAAAGGCCAGTCGTGATAGACCTCATAGAGGTCGTACAGGAGGCGTTGCGGCTGGTATTGACGCTTGGATGCTGGGGACAGCGCACGTCCTAACTGGTCGAGAAGCGCATTCAGGCGTATTGTCGATCCGGCCGTCGTTCGGTGTATCCACCGGAATAACCCGTCCATATCCGTCGCGGTATATGCGCCGATGTCCGCCGATCCCTGCGTATGCGTCACCTCGAAACGAATGCTCGCAGCGGTCTTGGCGTAGGCCTTGATCTGCGTGCCCTTGGCCACGTGAACCTTGATGACGGGAGCGTTGTCGTCATCGGCGATGATTACACCCCGGTTGCGTAACGTTGCCCTTGCTGCCTCCGGGAACGTGTACCATTCCACGGAAGACTTCGAACCGAGAGAGCGGAATGGACGCTCAAGCGCTGCAACTGTTGCAATCGGATCGGGGTCGGCAAACTCCCAGTAGGTTTCCATGGTCTGGAGGGTGAGCTTCTGACCGACCTGGTAGATCGCCCCGCCAGCATGATCGGCTGCGGCTGCAAGCGTCGTGTCGAATAGGTCCACGACACCTTTCCAATACCGCTCAACGTTGATCCCCCAGTTCGGTTGCCGGAATGCCAATCTGTGAAGCCGTGAACCTCGTTCGAAATTGTCGCCGCTGATGAAAGGCAGTGTCGTGCCCAACGCGGGTGTCGTCCCAGCGAAGAGAGGAGCAGGGATGGCGAGCTTCATATCCCTTTCGAGCGTCGCCAGCAAAAGCAGATCGCGCTCATGGAGCACGGTGCGGGTCGGGTTAAGGGAAAGTTCGGCGATCAAGTGCCATGTCTTGATCGGCTGATCCGGCCCGGACTGCTGCTGATACCCCCTTAGCCGCCCGGAGAAGAGCGGTACTCCCGGTGGGGTCACATAGCGCCTGCTGCCGGTGCCGCCTGTAATCGGCCATATGGCGCGGCGTTCCTCTCCCTGACGTTTATTGAATATACGCCGTTGCACGCCATCCACATCGAACGTGCGGGACAGGCGTGTGCTGAACCTCCCGAACTGCAACATATTGCCCTGAAAGGTCCAGCGCTTGAACTTCAGTTGAATGCGGTCCTGCTTGGCATCGTTCTCCGTCACCGTAAGGCCGGAGATAAGCCTGTCGATCAGATCGGTCATGTCGTGTCTGCCTTGAAGGAGGTTTCTAAAAAGGCGGGGGCCAAAATCTTCTATGTAGAAGCCGTACGCTTTTCCACTTCCTTTCCCTTGTTTCGGCCTGCGTGGCGATTGGAGCCGTCAACTACCTGTGTGCAGTAGTGTCCATTGCCTGAGCAGAAACATGCCTCCCTCTATGTCCGAAGGCGAATTTTGCAACATATTGCACGGTTTGGCGGATGCCGAAATCTTATATCTATCACAATAAAAACAATAACTTAGACTGATTTCTGCTTGATTTTTCGTCCCGTTCCGTGGCAATTTCACTGTGCTGGAAACAGCATTCACATCCTCGGTCTGCCGGCTGTCCGGCTTTAACGGCGCTCGTAACCGGGCGGCTGGCGGACCGATATTATCGAGCGCCGCCTATATGCAATCTTTCGTTTCGAACACATCTGTCGAAGGTGATCCCCAACAAGGACGACGCTTGCCCCGCATCGAGTGGCTCCGGCAATCGATAGAACATGACATGCGGGCTTTACCGCATCTCTATCCCGTGCCGAACGCACCCTTTCTGTTCACAACGCATGTCGCGCATTTGCTCGGCATAACCGTGGCGGAGGTCGTGGAAATTCCGCATTCTCGTCTGCGTCGCCTTACACGTGCCGATGGGGAACAGGTTTTCGTGGCGACGGACGTGATGGCCTTCATCCGGGGTGATGGGGTGGCAAGTCGAACCGCTACACCCTCTGCTAGCGCTCTGCTCACCCCGGAAGATGTCGCCAATGAACTGCGCATCTCGGTGCATCAGGTCCGTAACCTCGCCAACGCTGGCGATCTCCCGTTCATCAATGTCGGCAACGGACAGGCCAAACCTCAGATGCGGTTCGAACCCGAAAGCATTGCCACGTTCAAGGCTCGCAGGAGAGTGGCGAAATGTCCGTCTACAAGCGCCCCGGTAGGGAAACCTATTCGTATGACTTCCAGTGTGGAGGCGCTCGATACTCAGGCGATACGGGAAAATCTGCGAAACGCGACGCCGAAAAGGTAGAGAAGAGCGTCCGCGAAAAGGTTCAGAACCAACTTCGCCAAGCGAAGGCGACCAACAGCGAGTATATGACTTTCGGACGGGCGGCAACGCGCTACTGGAACGAAATTGCCCAGTATCACGCCAATGCGGAAACCAGCCTGCGAAGCCTCGAATGGCTTCAGGACAAAATCGGGCCAGCGACGTTTCTGCATGACATCGGCGACGATACGGTCGCCCAACTCGTCGCTGAGCGCCGCACGGAAGTGCGGTACAACGTTACCGACAAGGAAACAGGCCGTGTCTCAAACGGCACCGTCAACCGTACTGTTACCCAACCACTCCGGCATATCCTCAACCGCGCTCGTCGTATCTGGAAGGCTCTCGTGGCTGATGTCCAGTGGTCGCAGCATATGCTGAAGGAGCCGAAGGAGCGCATCCGCGAAGCAAGTAAGCGGGAAGAGAACGCCATTCAAGACAAGCTTGCCAGAGGCTACGATGCCGCTGCCGCCTTCGCTTTCGCCAGCGGGTGCCGACGCATGGAAATCCTCGGCCTGCGGTGGGAACATGTGGACCTCGACGGCGGGCGTTTCACCGTTACCGGCAAAGGAGACAAGTCACGTACCTTGCCGTTGATCCCCCGCCTTCGCCAGATCATTGAGGACTGTATCGGACATAACGAAAGCCATGTATTCACCTATGTGGCGTCCCGCACCGACAAGCGGAAGGGTCTCGTGAGAGGCAAGCGCTATCCGCTGACGGAAGCGGGCCTGAAGACTGCCTTCCGGCGCGCAGTTCCGAAAGCGGGCGTGGTGGACTTCCGTTTCCACGACACGCGCCATACGATGGCGACACGGACGTTACGTAAATCGAATATCCGGGTGGTTCAACAGATGCTCGGTCACGAGGATGTCGCGACCACGGCGAAATACGCGCACGCGGTAATGGCCGACTTGGCGGCGGCAATGGATGCTGCAAGTCCCACCAAAACCCCCACGGGGATACAGGATGTTGTTGCAAGCTCTGAAAATAAAAGAGAAATTCGGCCTCTGTAGACCGCGCCCCCAGTCAAGTGCGCTACCGGGCTGCGCTACATTCCGGACCGCGCAAACCTCTATATTCTCGGGTATTTGGATGCAAGGGGAAAGTTCGCTCGTCGCGCGAAAAAGGAAGGGACGGCCGGAAAGTTCTTTCGAGACGAGACGTTCTCGAAGCCGGGAGCAAGAACCCCGCCGTCGGCGGGGTTCGGATAAGCGGTCAGATGATCGGGCAACCCCGGCGGTTGGCGAAGCGGATACGGTCGATCCCGTCCGGCGTGAAGCCTTCGACGGTGACGCTGCGGTCCGTTACGCGCACGACCTCGGGCCGCCGCAATCCTTCATCGCGCGCTGCTGCCCGTGCTTCCCGCGGGCTGCACCCGCCACGCCGGAAATCGCGGTCCCTGTCGCGGTCACGGTCACGGTCGCGGACAATGGGTCGAACGCCGTCCGGCCCGATCTGCAGTTCAATATCCTGCGCCGCGACGGGAGAGGTGAACGTGGCGCCGCTGACAAGCAGCGCGACTGCAAGCCCGGTTTTGATGATAGACATATGCATTCTCCTATCTTTGGCCCGCCCTAACGTTTCAGCGATACGGAATGTTCCGCCAACCGTCAATGATCCCTGGCGCGCCATGAATCTTTTCAAAACCGTACCGGAATCGCCAAAGCAGACCTTCCCCGGCATTAGACGAAAGTCGTAGAGTGCCTTCGCTCGCTTGTCATTTGCGAGCACTCCCCCCGCGTCACGAGAGCCAAGCGTGACGTTTGTTTGCCCCGCCATTGTGCGGGGCTTTTTCATGAATGGACGCCGTTCAGATACGTGGCTTGACTCTGCCGTTCATTGGAACATAATAAGAACATCCCTTTGGGATTTTTGCTCTTTCATATATTTTCAATGGCTTGCTGTGCCCTCACAGGAGAATGCAGACGTGCGACCGCTTCCCGAGTACGAAGCCGAGATCGACAGGAACGCCGACGAGAACGATGCCGTAAGCGCCGCCCTCGCCTGGCATGGAGGAGACGCGCAGGCGACGATCGCCACCCTCCTTGCCGATTGCGCCCACCTGCGGCGCCAGCTCGAATTGACACGGGCGGCAATGGGGCGCGGGTTTACCCGCGGCTGGAAGCCGGTCCCGCAACGGGAATGACGCTTGCGTGATTAACGAAAGAGCCGGACAGGCGCGTAGAATAATGAGGAGGAACGGCCATCTTCTTGCATAAGGTGCGGATCGCCGCACGGCCGCCGTTTGCAGGGCGGTTCCAGCTGCCTTGATAGTCGAACAGGAGGCAACTGGCGGGCTGGTCGAAGCCTCAGCGCACCTGGTCCAGCAGGCGCTTGCATTCCAGAAGGTCGTAGAGCGCTTCCTGAAGGAGCGCGCGGTCCTCCTTGCCGACGCTCGTCTTGCCGAGCGAGATTTCCGGCGTCTCGTCGCTGCCGCCGACGAAGGAGAAGAAGCGGCGGCTTGCCGGGGCCTTGGCGCGGCCGACGATCTGGTCCTCGTCGCTGCCGGCCTTCGGCGGCGTGGGGTCCTCGTGGCTCGCCGCGGCAAGCGCCTCGACGGTCGCAAGGTCCCCGCTTGCGATGGCGGCGACGAACTTGTTGCCGTTGACCTTGAGCAGTTTCTGCACGCCCTTGATCGTATAGCCGTGGTCGTAGAGCAGATGGCGGATGCCCTTCAGGAGGTCCACGTCCTCCGGGCGATAGTAACGCCGGCCGCCGCCGCGCTTCATCGGCTTGATCTGCGTGAACCGCGTCTCCCAGAAACGCAGCACATGCTGCGGCAGGTCGAGATCGTCGGCGACTTCGCTGATGGTGCGGAAAGCGTCCGGACTCTTGTCCATTCTACCCTCGATGAAAGCTTGCGCCGCCGGCACAGATACGTGCCCGCGAATCGCATTCATTTCAGCGGGTTGTCGGGCGATATTCAAGTTTCAAATTGCCGTCGCCCGGCAATCAGCACGAAAATCGTCAGGCAGCGGGCGAAGCCGGCTTCTGTTTCGCCTTGCGCGAGAGATGGGATTTCAGCACCCTCTGCTTGAGCACGTTCGATGCCTTGAAGGTCATCACCCGGCGCGGCGAGATCGGCACTTCCTCGCCGGTCTTCGGATTGCGGCCGATGCGCTCGTTCTTGTCGCGCACCTGGAAGGTCGCGAAGGAAGAGAGTTTCACGCTCTCGCCCCGCACGATGGCGTTGCAGATCTCGTCGATCACGGTTTCGACAAGCTCTGCCGATTCGGTTCTGGAAAGGCCGACCTTCCGGAAAACCGATTCGGCCAAATCTGCGCGTGTCACCGTCTTGCCGCTCATCGTTCCTCACCGATTTCCTATTGAAAGCGTATGGTTAGGGACGGAGAGTATTGTCCTTGCCCCCTCCGGTCAAGCGGCCCCGCGGAGAGGTCCCGCATTGGTTTGCCGTAGCCTCGCCAGAGGCGAGGAAGCGAACTACCAGCGCAGCAGCACCGCGCCCCAGGTGAACCCGCCGCCCATGGCTTCCAGCAGCACGATGTCGCCCTGCTTGATGCGCCCGTCCTCCGCCGCTGCCGCAAGGGCCAGCGGGATCGACGCCGCAGAGGTGTTGCCGTGCAGATCGACGGTGACGACGACCTTTTCGAGCGGAATGCCGAGCTTTTTCGCCGAGCCGTCGATGATGCGCTTGTTCGCCTGGTGCGGCACCAGCCAGTCAATGTCGTCGGCGGTAAAACCGGTCGCGTCGAAGGCCGAGACGATCACGTCGGTGATCATGCCCACCGCATGCTTGAAGACCTCGCGGCCCTCCATGCGCAGGTGCCCGACCGTGCCCGTGGTGGACGGGCCGCCATCGACATAGAGCTTTTCGCGGTGCGCGCCGTCGGAACGCAGCTGCGTGGTCAGGACGCCGCGGTCCGCATTGGTCCCCGCCCCTTCCTGCGCTTCCAGAACGATGGCGCCGGCGCCGTCGCCGAAGAGCACGCAGGTCGTGCGGTCGGTCCAGTCGAGGATGCGCGAGAAGGTCTCGGCGCCGATGACGAGCACGCGCCTTGCAAGGCCGCCGCGGATATAGGCATCCGCCGTCGTCACCGCATAGACGAAGCCGGAACAGACCGCCTGCACGTCGAAGGCGAAGCCGTGGTGCATGCCGAGGCGGTTCTGGATGTTGACGGCGGTCGCCGGGAAGGTGTTGTCCGGCGTCGAGGTCGCGACGACGATGAGGTCGATATCGGCGGCCGTGAGGCCGGCATTATCAAGCGCGGCGCGTGCGGCGGCCTCGCCGAGCGAGGCCGTCGTCTCGCCCTCCCCGGCGATGTAGCGCTGGCGGATGCCGGTGCGCTGCACGATCCACTCGTCGGACGTGTCGACCATGCTTTCCAGCTCGGCATTGGTGAGCACCCGCTTGGGAAGCGCCGAGCCGAAACCGCGGACCACTGAACGAATCATTCTATACCTCGTCGTTCACGCCCTGGGCGCCTTCGACAGGCCTGCCCGCGTGATACTTCTGCAAATCTTTCTCGATCTTGTCCTTGAGCCCGTTGCGGACCATGTCGTAGCCGACATCCACCGCCGCGGCAAAGCCCTCGGCGTCCGTGCCGCCATGGCTCTTGATCACGATGCCGTTGAGGCCGAGGAACACGCCGCCATTGACCTTACGCGGATCCATCTTCTCGCGCACCCGGTCGAAGGCGCCCTTGGCGAGGATGTAGCCGAGCTTGGCAAGGAGCGTGCGCGACATGGCGGCGCGCAGATACTCGGCGATCTGCCGCGCCGTGCCTTCCGCCGCCTTCAGCGCGATGTTGCCGGCAAAACCTTCCGTCACCACGACGTCCACCGTACCGCGACCGATATCGTCGCCCTCGACGAAGCCATAGTAGTCAATCGTGTCGAAATTGGCCTCGCGGATGAGCTGGCCGGCGGCCTTGACCTCTTCCTGTCCCTTGATCTCCTCGACGCCGACATTGAGCAGGCCCAGCGTCGGCTTGTCGATCTCGAACAGCGCGCGCGCCATGGCGCCGCCCATCAGCGCGAAGTCGAAGAGCTGGTTGGCGTCCGCGCCGATCGTCGCGCCGATATCGAGCACGATGCTCTCGCCCTTCAGCGTCGGCCAGATGCCGGCGATGGCGGGGCGCTCGATATTGGCCATCATGCGCAGGCAGAACTTGGACATGGCCATCAGCGCGCCGGTATTGCCGGCGGAAACGGCGACATCGGCCTGGCCCTTGGCCACGGCGTCGATCGCCTGCCACATGGAGGACTTGCCGCGCCCGCGGCGCAGCGCCTGGCTCGGCTTCTCGTCCATGGCGACGGCCACGTCGCAATGATGGAACGTGCTTGCAGCCTTCAGTTTCGGATGCTGCGCCAGAAGCGGCTCGCATTCGGCAGCATTGCCATAGAGCACAAAGCGTATTTCGGGATGACGCTCGAGGGCCTTGGCTGCGCCGGGGATGGCGACCTTCGGACCGAAATCGCCACCCATGACGTCGACGGAAATTCTGACCACGCGAGTCTTGCCTTAATTCTTGGCCTGTTTCTTGTTCCGGCGGCAGAGGGCCACCATAGCGGAATTCGGCCAAAATACCGCTTTTCGCCGGGGGCACAACTGAATTATCCGGCGCTTATGGAGCCGTTCAGTCTTTTTTCCAGTCCTTCAGAACGGCGAAGGGCGAGGGTTTGCGGTTATCCTCCTCGCTGCTTTCGATATGGCCGGCAAAGGCCGTATCGGGCTTGCGCGGATAGGGATCGATGGCGAGCGCGGCATGTTCGGCCGCGACGACGCCGGCATCGATCGTGTCGCCGGTGAAGATTTCCGGCGCGTCCGGGCCATCGGGATCGAGCAGCATTTCACCGCCCTCGGTCGCAGCCGGAAGCCGTGCGAGCTTGGAGCCTTCGGGCACGAAAATTACCTCGACGGGCTCGTCGATATGCGATTCGACCGGATCGAGCGTGACGACGCAGGCCTGCACGATATCGGCGGTCACGCGGCCCTTGAGGCGCACGCCGTCGCGCTTCCAGCGCAGGACCTGGAAGGTCGCCGAGAGCGCCTTCACCTCCAGCACGGACCAGAGTTCGGCCAGCCCCGCCCGCTCCTCGGCATCAGCGCTGATCGTCACCTCGACCGGGTTGGCGGAGATATGCCCCACCTTGACCGGATAGGAGAACGGCGTTTCGTCGTCTTTCTTCATCTCAAAGCCTTCGGGCCGCTCACGCGGCCTCTTCTTCGGGGCCGGGCTCCGCCACGTCGAGCGCACCGACCGCAATCTCGTTCTCGCCCACCTTCGCCATCGCCTTCTCGGCGGCAAAGAGATAGGCGGCCAGTCCCGCCATCGAGGGCGCGCCCTCGCCCGCCGCCGGATAGATGTTGCGCCGGAGCGCTGCGGCAAGGCCCTCGCGGTCGCCGCCATCGAGCGCGGCCGCATAGGATTCCAGGCGGCCGTAGAACATGCCGGCGAACTTCTTCATGCGCTTGGGCACGCCGACATCGCCGACGCCAAGCTCGCGAATCGAATGATCGACGTCCTCGAAGAAGGCATCGACGATCTCCTGGGCGATCTCCTGCCCCGACGTCCCGCTTGCGCGCGTGCGCCGGAAGTAAAGGATCAGCACGGCCGAGAGCATCTCGAAACGGCCCATGACGGTATCCGGAACGTCAAGCGTTTCATAGAGATAGGGATGGCGCGCGGCCTTTGTCAGGGTCGCGTACTGCTTTTCGACGATACGCCGGTTGCCGTTTTTTTTGCCGAACAGGCCGAAAATCATCATAAAGCCTAGTTTTGCCCGATTCAAACCATGGAGCCGTCGCATGTCTTGTTGCATGACGGTCGAAGCTGGTTTACCGAAGCAGGCATGAATTGCAATGGCTGCGCGGCCATCATCGTCCCGGGGATGTTGTGAAGAGAGATTCTGTCAATATGAAGCTGTTGCGTAACGCCGCCATTGCCGTCACCCTCTCCACTACCGCGCTCGCAGGTTGCCAGGGCCCCAGCGAGGTCCTGTATCAGGGTTATGTCGTCGATCAGGAAACGCTGGCGCTGGCACCGGTTGGCTCTTCGCGCGAGCAGGTTCTGCTCTCGCTCGGCACGCCGTCCTCGACCGCGACCTTCGACAACGAAGTCTTCTATTATATCTCGCAGAAGCGTAAGCGCGCCGCTGCCTTCCTCAAGCCGAAGATCGTCGAGCAGAGCGTGCTTGCCGTCTACTTCGACAAGGACGGCAATGTCGAACGCCTCGGGCACTACACGCTGCAGGACGGCAAGGTCTTCGACATGATCTCGCGCGTCACGCCGACGGGCGGCGCCGAAGTGACCTTCCTCGGCCAGCTCCTGCGCGGCGGCGCGAACCCCGGCGGCATGATCAAGAACGTCCTCGGCACTGACTGATCGCGTCTGCCGGAAGAACCCAAAAGGAAACCGCGGGGATCGCTCCCCGCGGTTTTTGTTTGCGCCTCGAATGGATCAGGCGAGCACTGCCAGGAGCAGCAGGGCCACGATGTTCGTGATCTTGATGGCCGGGTTGACGGCCGGGCCTGCCGTATCCTTGTAGGGATCGCCGACGGTATCGCCGGTGACGGAGGCCTTGTGGGCATCCGAACCCTTCAGGTGGCGGTTGCCGTCCTTGTCGACGAAGCCGTCCTCGAAGCTCTTCTTGGCATTGTCCCATGCGCCGCCGCCCGACGTCATGGAGATGGCGACGAACAGGCCGTTGACGATGACACCGAGCAGCGAGGCGCCGAGCGCCGCGAAGGCCGAGGCCTTGGAGCCGGAGATGAGCAGCACGCCGAAATAGACGACGAGCGGCGCCAGCACCGGCAGCAGCGAGGGCACGATCATCTCGCGGATCGCCGCCTTGGTGAGGAGGTCCACGGCGCGGCCGTAGTCCGGCCGTTCCGTGCCGGCCATGATGCCGGGCTTCTCACGGAACTGCCTGCGCACCTCCTCCACGATGGAGCCCGCCGCACGGCCGACGGAGGTCATCGCGATGCCGCCGAAGAGGTACGGGATGAGGCCGCCGAAGATAAGACCCGCCACCACGTAGGGGTTGGAGAGATCGAAGGAGATCGTGCCGATATCCGCGAAATACGGATACTTGTCGCCGTTCGCCGCGAAATAGGCGAGGTCGTTCGAATAGGCGGCGAAAAGCACGAGCGCGCCGAGGCCCGCCGAACCGATCGCATAGCCCTTGGTGACGGCTTTCGTCGTGTTGCCGACGGCGTCCAGCGCGTCGGTGGACTTGCGCACTTCCGGATCGAGCCCCGACATTTCGGCGATGCCGCCGGCATTGTCGGTGACGGGGCCGAAGGCGTCGAGCGCCACGATCATGCCGGCAATGCCGAGCATGCCGGTGACGGCGATGCCGGTGCCGAAGAGCCCTGCAAGCTGGTAGGTGGCGATGATGCCGCCGACGATGACGATCGCCGGCAGCGCCGTCGATTCCAGCGAGACGGCAAGGCCCTGGATGACGTTGGTGCCGTGGCCGGTCACCGACGCCTGGGCGATGGAGTTCACCGGGCGCTTGTTGGTGCCCGTGTAGTACTCGGTGATCACCACGATGAGCGCCGTCACCACGAGGCCGAGAAGGCCGCAGATGAAGAGGTTGGTGCCGGTGATCTCCTTGCCGGCGACGGTGCCGATGGCACCCCAGCCGACGGTCAGCGACGTTGCCGCGCCGAGGCCGAGGACGGACAGCAGGCCGGTGACGATGAGGCCCTTGTAGAGGGCGCCCATGATCGAGCCGTTCGCGCCGAGCTTGACGAAGAAGGAACCGATGATCGAGGTGATGATGCAGGCGCCGCAGATGGCCAGCGGATAGATCATCGCACTGGCGAGAACCGGGGCTCCGGCGAAGAAGATCGCGGCGAGCACCATGGTAGCGACGACCGTCACCGCATAGGTCTCGAAGAGGTCGGCGGCCATGCCGGCGCAGTCGCCGACATTGTCGCCCACGTTGTCGGCGATGGTCGCCGGGTTGCGCGGGTCGTCCTCGGGAATGCCGGCTTCCACCTTGCCGACGAGGTCGCCGCCGACGTCCGCGCCCTTGGTGAAGATGCCGCCGCCGAGACGGGCGAAGATGGAGATCAGCGAGGCGCCGAAGCCGAGCGCGACGAGCGCATCGATGACCTCGCGAGAGGCCGGCTCCTGGCCCAGCATGCCGGTGAGGATCCAGTAGTAGATCGAGACGCCGAGAAGCGCGAGGCCGGCCACCAGCATGCCGGTGATCGCGCCCGACTTGAAGGCGATGTCGAGGCCGGAGGACAGGCTGACGGATGCGGCCTGCGCCGTGCGCACATTGGCGCGGACGGAGACATGCATGCCGATGAAACCGGCAACGCCCGACAGCACGGCGCCGATCAGGAAGCCGATGGCGGCCGTTGCGGAAAGCAGAAGCCAGGTGCCGATGAAGACGACGGCCCCGACGACGGCAATGGTCTTGTACTGCCGGGTGAGATAGGCCTGCGCCCCTTCCCGGATATAACCTGCAATTTCCTGCATGCGGGCATTCCCCTGGTCGGCGGCAAGCACCGACTGTGTCGCCCAGATGGCATAGACCACCGAAAGCAACCCGCATGCGATAACGCCAAGCAATATGGTCATTTCGCTCTGTCCTCCTTGGAGGCCACGGGGTCCTCTCCCCGCAACCGGAACGCGTCCGCTCCCTCTTGCCTCCTCACAAGCCAGGAGCCGGCGCGCGGCCAGATTGCGATTGCGAATCGGTTGCGTCAAGCCGCCGCACTGCGGCAAGCGCTGCCGTGCGCTGGATTTTTCGGCGTCGGTCGGTGGGACGGCTCAGGCTGCCGCTCGGCGGGAGCGCAAAACCAGAAGCAGCACGAGAACCAGGCTGATGCCGGTGATCGGCCAGAACATCAGGTTGATCGTCTGCCAGCCATAGGCGTTGAACACCTTGCCCGAGGAGAAGGAAGCGAGCGCCACGGCACCGAACAGGATGATGTCGTGGAAGCCCTGCACCTTGTCGGCCTCGTGCGGGCGGTAGCTGGAGGCGACGATGGCGGTGGCGCCGATGAAGCCGAAGTTCCAGCCGATGCCGAGCAGGATGAGCGCGCCCCAGAAATTCCACAGCGCGATGCCCGCATGGGCGACGGCCGCGCAGGCCATGAGGATGAGGAGGCCGGCGGCCACCACCTTCTCCGTGCCGAACCGCTGGATCAGCATGCCGGTGAAGAAGCTCGGGCCGAACATGGCGAGCACATGCCACTGGATGCCGAGCGTCGCCATTTCCGGCGAGAAGCCGCAGCCGATGACCATGGCGAGCGGCGCGCCCGTCATCATGAAGGTCATCAGCGCATAGGAGGAGATGCCGCAGACCATGCCGGTCAGGAAGCGCTGGGTCAGCACGATCTCGCGGAGCGGGCGCACGGCCTCGCCGCTCGCGGCGCCGGCCGCCTTGTGGTCGGGCAGGCGCAGGAACAGGAAGATCAGGATCGCCGCGCCGCAGAGCGGCACCAGCGCCACGAAGGCACCGGCGAAGAGCACCGGCTCGAAGAGGTCCTTGGTGAGGATGACCACCTGCGGCCCCAGCACGGCGGAAATGACGCCGCCGGCGAGAATCCACGAGATGGCGCGCGGCTTGTAGAAGGACGGCGAGGCATCGGCCGCGGCAAAGCGGATCTTCTGCGCAAATCCGCCGGAAATGCCGATGAGCACGAAGCCGAGGGCAAACAGCCAGAAATCGCCGCGGAAGAGCGCGATGGCGGCGATCAGGCCGCCCGCCGCGCCGATGAGCGCGCCGACGATGAAGCCATAGGCCCGGCCGAGCATGCGCGCCGCGACCGCGACGAGGATGGCGCCGAGCGCCACGCCGACATTGAAGGCGGTCAGCGGGGCGGTGGCGAGCGACTTGTCCTCGCCGAGCAGGTTGTAGCCGGCAAGGCCGCCGACGGAGAAGGCGATGGGGCCAGCCGAGGCGAGCAGCGCCTGCGCAAACATCAGCAGGAAGACGTTGCGGCGTGCGGCCGAAAGCTCCCGTTCAAGACCTTCGACCGTACCAGTGCTCATCTCATCTACCGTTTATTTACGTGTATCGGGCCGGACCTGCTTGGCGATCCGGTCCAGCACCGCGTTCACCAGCTTTGGTTCCTCGTCTTCGAAGAACGCCTTGGCGATCTCGACATATTCCGTGACGATCACGGCGACGGGCACGTCCTTGCGTTCCCTGAGCTCGAAGGTGCCGGCGCGCAGGATGGCGCGCACGGTGGAATCGAGACGGGAGAGCGCCCAGTCATCCTGCAGCGCCGCGCCGATCATCGGGTCGAGCTGGCGCTGGTCGCGCACGACGCCCGAGACGATCGAGCGGAACCAGGAGGCATCCGCTTTCAGGTAAGTGTCGCCGTCCAGCTCCTGGCCGAGGCGGTGCGCTTCGTATTCGGCGACGATCTCCAGCACGCCGGTGCCGCCGATGTCCATCTGGTAGAGCGCCTGCACGGCGGCAAGACGCGCCGCGCCGCGCTGGTTGGCCGGCTTTACCGGCTGCTGGTCCTTGTCCGTCGTCACTGTTCGCCGCCCAGTTTCTTCTTCAGTTCGATCATGGTCAGCGCCGCGCGGGCCGCAAAGCCGCCCTTGTCGCCTTCCGAACGGCGCGCACGCGCCCAGCCCTGCTCGTCGTTCTCGACGGTCAGGATGCCGTTGCCGATGGCCAGAGCCTCGCTGACGGACAGGTCCATCAGCGCGCGGCTAGATTCGTTGGCGACGATGTCGAAATGGTAGGTCTCGCCGCGGATGACCATGCCGAGAGCGACGAAGCCGTCATACCAGGTGCCGCCGTTTTCCATGCCGTCGAGCGCCATGGAGATCGCGGCCGGGATTTCCAGCGCGCCCATGACGGTCACGATGTCGTAGGTGGCGCCGGAAGCGGCGAGCGCATGCTTGGCGCCGTCGAGCATCGCATCGGCCATGTCGTCGTAGAAGCGGGCCTCGACGATGAGAAGATGGGGATTATCGGTGTTGGCCATGAAGCACCTGAAAATTGGAGGCGGGCCACGCAAATGCGGGCAGAGGCGGCGGTCAAACCACGACAGGCGGAGCTTGGCAAGCCATTTGTGGATTTTTCACCCTTTGGTGGACTTTCACCGCCGGACGGCCGATTGACATTCTGGAACAAAATGCGAACGATGTCTATCCATGCGAGGAGACCTTCCATGAGCACGCAAAATCCGCCGATCGTCAATCCTGCGAAATTGCAACTGGAGCACTGGACGCAGGGCACCTTCTACGAATCCCGCGACACCTCCTTCGGCGCCCTGCTCGGCCTCAAGGACCTCGGCATCGGATATGGCGAAGTGCCGCCCGGAAAGTCCGGATGTCCCTTCCATAATCATCACGTCGAGGACGAGCTTTTCGTCATCCTCGAGGGCCACGGCACCTACCGCTTTGGCGAAGAGCGGCATCTGATCGGCCCCGGCGACGTGCTCGGCGCACCGGCCGGTGGACCGGAAACGGCGCATCAGATCGTCAATACGGGCACGGTGCCGCTGAAATATCTCTCCATCTCCTCCATCGCGGCGACGGAGATCTGCGAATATCCCGACTCCGGCAAATTCCTCGCCAAGACACGGGTATCGACGGGCGGCACGACGGAGTTCCGCACCATCGGCCGCGCAGGCGAAGAGGTCGATTACTGGGAGGGCGAACCGGGCGCGTGAGACCGGTCAGGCGGCCAGCGAAACGAGGTTGCGGCCGTTGCGCTTGGATATGTAGAGCGCCTTGTCGGCATTGCTGAGCAGGGAATCGAAGCTCGTGCACTGCGCATTGCCCAGGGCGATGCCAGCGCTCACGGTGCAGGTGATGGAGCGTCCGCCGATCGGGATGAGCTTTGCCGCGAAATCCGAACGGACGTGCTCGGCGACGCGCTGCGCCCGCTCCGCCAAGGTCCGGTCCAGCACGACGATGAACTCCTCCCCGCCAAGGCGCGCCACGCAGGCCGCCGTGCCGCAGGCATCGCGCAGCACGTCCGCGAAGACTTTCAGCACCGCATCGCCGGCCGCATGGCCGTAACGGTCGTTGACCGACTTGAAGCTGTCGAGGTCGAAGGCGATGGCGGCCCTGTGCTCGTTGACGGCCTCCTCGCCGTAGCGCTCGAAAAGCGCGCGACGGTTCAGGAGACCCGTCAGGGCGTCCGTATTGGCGGCGCGCTGGTGGCTGCCGGCGACACGCCACTGGTTCAGCGCCAGCGACATGGCGCCGATGCCGGTGATGCCGATGATCGCCATGACGAGATTGAGGTTTTCCGCCCAATTGCTCGGCGCGTGGCCCATCACCCATTGGCCGTCATGGATGAGCACGGCGGCGCACAGAACGAAGGACACGGCCGTCAGCAGGTAGAGAACGACGATCCCCGTCAGCGGCAGGGGGGCCTCTTTCCGGCCATACCAGTATTCCGATGCCGTTGCGGCAAGGCAGCCGGCCACAAACAGGTTGAGGGCGATGAAGCCGACCCCGTCATAGCCGACCACGAGCCATGGCAGCGCAACGACGGACCCCGCCACGAAGACCGCGACCATGCGTCGGCGGCCGCTGCGCCCGGTGCGAAAGCGGTAAGCGGCACCGTAGATGAAAGCGAAACCCAGGAAATGAAGCATGAAGGCCATGCAGCCGATGCGGAAATCCGGGTTTTCAAAATAGAAGCTGTAGGTGGCGACAGCAGGCACGATGCAGCCGATGCCGAGGGACCAGGAAAGCAGGAAGCGTTCGACGCGGGCGGACATCCATGTGGCGAACAGCGTCGCCGAAAGGCAGAAGCCGGACAGCCCGATCGCCAGGAGGAGCGTGTTGTAGTCAGGCGTCATGCGTGAACGGTCTCCAAGGGTCCGATGCACGCACCCTAGAAGCCGAGAAGTATCGATATCGTTACCCGGAGCGCGGAATCCTCGGCCTTTCCTGTCTCGATATCGAACGAAGCCTCCCGGCTGTCACGCCACCGTCACGCCTTGGGCGTGGGGAACTCCGCAAGCCGTGCCGCGTAGCGCGCCATCGTATCGACCTCGAAGTTGACGAAGTCGCCCGCCTTGCGCTCGCCCCAGGTGGTCACTTCCAGCGTATGGCGGATGAGGAGCACGTCGAAGACGGCGCCATCCACCGCGTTGACGGTGAGCGAGGTGCCGTCGAGCGCGATCGAGCCCTTCGGGGCGACGAAGCGCTCCAGCCCCTCCGGCGCGCGGATGCGAAAGCGCGTCGCGTCCCCTTCCGCCTCGATGGAGAGGATTTCCGCCTTGCCGTCGACATGGCCGGAGACGATGTGGCCGCCGAGCTCGTCGCCGATCTTCAGCGAGCGCTCGAGATTGATGTGCGTGCCGGGCTTCCATGTGGCGATCGTCGTCAGGCGCAGCGCCTCTTCCCAAGCCTCGACCTCGAACCAGCGGGCATTGGCCCCCTCTTCCGGCAGTGCCGTCACCGTGAGGCAGGTGCCGGAATGGGCGATGGAGGCGCCCATGTCGATCGTGGCGGGGTCGTAGTTGGTGCGCACGCGCAGGCGGACCCCCTCGTTCATGGGCTCGACCTTCTCCACCGTTCCGATATCCGTGACAATGCCGGTAAACATCAATCGTCTCTTTCGTATTCTTGCAAACTGTCCGCACCATAGCGGGCCGCATGGCGAAGCGAAAACCCGTCCGGCATCCGCCCGGAAACAAATGGGGATGCGACCCCCTCCTTGCCAATAGCCGCCGCGCCGGTGAAAAGCATGATCCGGTCGACGAGACCGGCATCGAGGAAGGATCGCGCCGCGCGCGCGCCGCCCTCGACAAGAAGCGAGGAGATGCCGCGCGTAGCGAGCGCGGCGAGCAGAGCGTCAAGCTCGCGCGGATCGCAGATCAGCACCTCGACGCCGAGTGCCTCCAACGCCTCCTGCCGCGCGGCAAATGCCGGCTCGCTCTTCCTGTCCTTCGCCGTCACGACGATGACCGGCACCTGCCGCGCCGTCCGCGCCAGCTTCGACGCGGGGGAAAGCTCCAGCCGCGGGTCGAGCACGATGCGCACCGGAGAGCGGGTTTCGAGGCCCGGCAGGCGGCAGGTGAGTTCAGGGTCGTCGGCGAGCGCCGTGCCGATGCCGATGAGGATCGCATCCGTCTCCGCCCTCAGGACATGGACCTGTCCGCGCGAGGCCGGGCCGGTGATCGCTACCTGTCCCGCCCCCAGCCGGCCGAGCATGCCATCCGTGGAAACGGCAAGTTTCAGAGTCACATGCGGCCGCTTTTTCGTCTGGCGAGTGAGGTAAGCGGCAAGCGCATTGCGGCCGTCCGACTCCAGCACGCCGGTCTCGACGGCGATGCCGGCGTCGCGCAGCATCGAAAGCCCCCTGCCCGCCACGCGCTCGTCCGGATCGGTCACCGAGACGACGACGCGCGCGACACCGGCGGCGATCAGCGCATCGGCGCAGGGTGGCGTCTTGCCGTGGTGCGAACAGGGTTCGAGGGTGACATAGGCCGTCGCGCCGCGCGCCGCCTCGCCGGCCTCGGCCAGCGCCTGCGTTTCCGCGTGCGGGCGTCCGCCGGGCGCCGTCACGGCGGACGCGACGATCACGCCGTCCTTGACGATCAGGCAGGCGACGGAGGGATTGGTGGCCGTCAGGCCGAGATTGCGGCGGCAGAGGCGGATCGCCGCCGCCATGAAGCGCTCGTCTTCCGTGCGGCCGGACATCTAGCCGTCTGCGCCCGGATCCCGGGCGATCTTGGCGGCGACTTCAGCGAGAATCTTCTCGAAATCGTCGACATGGGAGAAGTCGCGGTAGACCGAGGCGTAGCGCACGAAGCCCACGTCATCGAGCGCCTTCAGCGCTTCCAGCACCTGGAGGCCGATTTCCTCGGACGAGATTTCCGTCTCGCCGGAGCTTTCCAGCCGGCGGACGATCCCTGAGACCGCGCGTTCGATGCGGTCCCGGTCGACGGGCCGCTTGCGAAGCGCGATCTCGAAGGATTTCAGGAGCTTGTCGCGGTCGAAGGGGGCCTTGCGGCCCGTCTTCTTGGCGACCATCAACTCGCGTAGCTGCACCCGTTCGAAGGTCGTGAAACGACCGCCGCAATCCGGGCAGATGCGACGGCGGCGAATGGCGGCCCCGTCCTCTGCGGGACGGGAATCCTTCACCTGCGAATCTTCCGAACCGCAATAGGGGCAGCGCATTCTCTATCCTTACGGGTTACATATAGGGATACATCGGGAAGCGGTCCGTCAGCTTGACGACCTTTTCCCGCACGGCCGCCTCGACGCCCGCATTGCCCTCGTCGGAATTGGCGACCTTCAGGCCGTCGAGAACCTCGACGATCAGGTTGCCGATTTCCTTGAACTCGGCTTCCTTGAAGCCGCGGGTCGTGCCGGCCGGCGTGCCGAGGCGGACGCCCGAGGTGACGAACGGCTTTTCAGGGTCGAACGGGATGCCGTTCTTGTTGCAGGTGACGTAGGCGCGGCCGAGCGCGGCTTCCGCACGCTTGCCGGTCGCGTTCTTCTTGCGCAGGTCGACCAGCATCAGGTGATTGTCGGTGCCACCGGAGACGATGTCGAGGCCGCCGGCCTTCAGCGTCTCGGCAAGCGCCTTGGCGTTCTTGACGACCTGTGCGGCGTATTCCTGGAACTCCGGCTGCAGCGCTTCGCCGAAGGCGACGGCCTTGGCCGCGATGATGTGCATCAGCGGACCGCCCTGGAGGCCCGGGAAGACGGCCGAGTTGATCTTCTTGGCGATATCCTCGTCGTTCGTCAGCACGACGCCGCCACGCGGGCCGCGCAGCGACTTGTGCGTCGTGGTCGTGGCAACGTGGCAATGCGGGAACGGCGACGGATGCTGGCCACCGGCGACGAGGCCGGCAATGTGGGCCATGTCGACCATCAGGTAGGCGCCGACTTCATCGGCGATCTCGCGGAAGCGCTTCCAGTCCCAGATGCGCGAATAGGCGGTGCCGCCGGCGATGATGAGCTTCGGCTTGTTCTTGCGCGCCTTCTCGGCGACGTCGTCCATGTCGAGCAGATGGTCGCCTTCGCGCACACCGTAGGAGACGACGTTGAACCACTTGCCGGACATGTTGACCGGCGAGCCGTGCGTCAGGTGACCGCCCGAATTGAGGTCAAGACCCATGAAGGTGTCGCCCGGCTGCAAGAGCGCGAGGAAGACGGCCTGGTTCATCTGCGAGCCGGAATTGGGCTGCACGTTGGCGAAGTTGACGCCGAACAGCTTCTTGGCGCGCTCGATGGCAAGTTCTTCCGCGATATCGACGAACTGGCAGCCGCCATAGTAGCGCTTGCCAGGATAGCCTTCGGCATACTTGTTCGTCATGATCGAGCCCTGGGCTTCGAGCACGGCGCGCGAAACGATGTTCTCCGAGGCGATCAGTTCGATCTCATGGCGCTGGCGACCGAGTTCCTTCTGGATCGAGCCGAAGATTTCCGGATCGGTATCGGCAAGGGAACGCGTGAAGAAAACGTCGGTGGCGGAAGACTGGCTCATCCTCGAGGCTCCTTAAGGGTGGGTGGCACGGTGTTTACCGTCCTCGCATGGCAAGGGCAATATCCGCTCCACGGTTTGCGCCATTTCCGCACGCCTTATGCGATAAAAGCGACAAGCGCCTTCGCGGCTCCCGCGCTGTCAGGCCGCCTCATCGCCCTTGCGCGATACCGGCGCGATGCCGATGCCGAGCGCATGCATGATCTTCATGACGGTCGCGAATTCCGGATTCCCCTCGCCGCTCAGCGCTTTATAGAGCGCCGGCCGGCTCATGCCAACGTCGCGAGCGAGTTGCGCCATGTTGCGCGCGCGCGCGACGATGCCGAGACAATGGGCAATATGTGCCGCGTCTCCCTCCTCGAAGGCTGCCGAGAGGAATTCGACGATCTCTTCCTCACTGTCGAGATTATGCGCGAGGTCGAACGGTTTGAACGTTGTCTTCTCTTCCATTTTCACTCCTTCCACTCCCGCGCGATCCGTTTGGCTTCCTTGATGTCCCTGCTCTGGCTTCCCTTGTCCCCACCGCAGAGGAGAACGATGACGACCGAACCGCTGCGCATGAAATAGACGCGATAGCCCGGGCCGTGATCGATACGCATCTCGCTGACGCCCTCGCCAACGGGCTTTGCATCTCCGACATGCCCCTGCTCCAGCCGGGCAAGTCGCTGGCGAATGCGAGCGCTCGCACGGTAATCCTTGAGGCCGCCGAACCATTTCTCGAATACGCTGCTCGCGACCAGGGTGAACATCAAGGAAATGTACCCCATAGAGGACACATTTTCAAGCGACCGGCCATTCCACCCATCTCGGAATCAAAAAGCCGCACCCTCCTTCGGGAGGATGCGGCTCGTCGTTTTCACATTATCCCGATTATTGCGGCAGGAGGTCGCTGTCGACGGCCTGTCCGCCTTCCTGGTTGTAGCCGGTCTGGAGGGCGAGTTCGGTGGCGCCGTCCTTCTGGTAGATGTCGTCGCGGAACTGCACGACGCGGTCCTTGGCCGACCAGGCGGTGATGTAGGTGAAGAAAACAGGAACTTCCTCGGCAAGCTTGATCGGCGTGTTGACGCCGCTCTTGATGGTCGCCTCCATCTGCTGGCGCGACCAGCCGGGCGTGTCCTTGAGCAGCCAGAGCGAAAGGTCGCGCACGTTCTGCACGCGCACGCAGCCCGACGATTCGAAGCGCATCAGCTTGTTGAACAGGCCCTGCTGGGGCGTATCGTGCATGTAGACCTGATGCTCGTTGTGGAAGTTGATCTTCGTCGAGGACATCGCGTTGATCTTGCCCGGGTCCTGACGGAACATCAGGTTCGGTGCCTTTTCGGCATTCCAGTCGACCGTCTCCGGCGAAACCTCGGCGCCCGAACCGTCGAAGAGGCGGATCGAGTTGCGCGACAGGTAGGTCGAATCCTTGCGCATCAGCGGCATGATGTCCTTCTGGATGATCGAACGCGGCGCGGTCCAGTAGGGATTGAGGATCACCTCATAGATCTTGGAGTTCAGCACCGGCGACTGGCGATCGATCTTGCCGACGATGGCGGTGTGGCGCGAGGCGACGCGGCCGTCCTCGACGGCTTCGATATAGGCGGCCGGGATGTTAACCATGACGTAGCGGCGGCCAAGATCGCCGGACATCGCCTGCAGGCGCACGAGGTTCGTCTGGAGCTGGCCGAGGCGGACATCGGCAGGAACGTTCAGCGCTTTCAGCGTATACTCGCCGACGGCGCCGTCGGACGGCAGGCCGTGACGGGCCTGGAAGCGCTTGACGGCGCCGTCCACGTAGGAATCGAAGGCACCGTTCGTACCGGCCGAGGGCGGCAGGTCACCCGAGATGATCAGGCGCTGGCGAAGCTGCTGCACGGCCGGATCGGCAACGCCCATTTCGAGCTTCTGCTGCGTGTTGACCGTCGGCCAGCCGCCGCTCGAGACGATGCTCTGGTAGTTGACGATCGCCTGCTGGAGGTAGCCGGAACTGCCGGAACCGAAGATCGGATTGTTGGAGACTACGGTGACGGCAGTACGCGAAGCCTCGGCATCGAACTGGTCATCCCAGTTGCCGCGGCGCGGAGCATTGAGAATGTCGTCGAGCGCCGTCTGGGCCAGCGTCGGCCCGGCCACGGCGGCAGCGCCAAAGGTTGCGGCAGAGCGCAGGAAAGCGCGGCGCGAGAACACATCAATTCCGGTTTTGCGAGACATCTATCCTACCATCTCCTGAGACGCCGCCATCTGCGGCGAGGTGCACGCGGCACATCGACCTGAAGGGTCCATACCCGATGCAGCTATCACGAACAGGGTTAACAAACGCAAACCGGCCCTGCCGTCCGCGCATACCTTAAGCCCAGTGTCCGGGTGTCATAGCAATATGGCCAATTCGTGTCTGGGAGGCTTTGGAGGCGTAGACGCGGATCGCGCGACGTTGTGAAGTTCATCGGGAGGAGGAAAGACGAAAAGACGACAGGAAATGCAAACGTGAAAAACCGGACGCGCAGGGGACGCGGCCGGTTTTCATGGAGGAGGTCGGAAATGGTGCCCGGAATTACAGGCGGTAGAGGATCGAGTCGTTCCAGAAGCGGTCGAGGCGCTGGAGCAGCTTGTTCATCTGGTTGAATTCGCCTTCGCCGATGCCGCCGACCTTCTGGATCGAGCCGATATGACGCTCGTAGAGCTTGGCAACGGTCTCGGCGACTTCCTGGCCGCTTTCCGTCAGGCTGATGCGGACGGAACGACGGTCGATGCGCGAGCGCTGGTGGTTGATGAAGCCGAGGTCGACCAGCTTCTTGACGTTGTAGGAGACGTTCGAGCCGAGATAGTAGCCGCGCGAGCGCAGCTCACCTGCGGTCAGTTCCGAGTTGCCGATGTTGAAGAGCAGCAGCGCCTGGACGGCGTTGACGTCGGAGCGGCCGGCGCGGTCGAATTCGTCCTTGATGACGTCGAGCAGGCGACGGTGCAGGCGTTCGACGAGGTGGAGGGATTCGAGGTAGAGGTTGCGGATCGCGTCTTCCTGCGGATCGACGGCGGGGACCTGCTGCGTCTTGATCTTGGTGTTCATGGTTACTGCCTCACTGTTTTGTTTGGCGGTGTGGTTTGTTTTCCCGCCTTGAGTGAGAACCTAACGAATGCATCTAAAATTCTACTTAAACCGCAGCCTTAACAGCGCCTTACCAGAACGCGACCCTGTCTCAGGGTGAATCACTTCTTACCGTGCGGCTCTGGCGGCGGCGCTGGATGAAGAGCGCCAGGTGGAAAAGCACGAAGACGCCGGCAACGGCGAGGTGCATGAAAACCAGGAGCCGGTTGATTCCGAAAATGGACGGATAGACCTCATGCATGGCGATTTCCGTGGCCGCGGCGATGAGCCAGATCACCGGCCCCCAGGACACGAGAAGCCAGAGGCCGACGGCGGCAACGGGAAAGAGCACGGCGAGCGCCGTGGACGCCGCCTTCCAGGCCGGCGGCAGGAGATCGAACCGCCCCCGCCCGCTGAAGGAGAAGCCCGTCAGCATCGCCCAGTACTGCAGCGCGAACCACAGCGAAGCCACCGCCACCAGCCGCAGGAACAGCATGAAGAGCGTGTCGGTCAGGCTCGGTCTTGGGCCTTTGGCAGAATCAGCAACCATGCCGCGGACAGTAAGGGCAAGACCATCGGGCATAAAGCCCGCAAAACATATCTTGCACGGCCATATGCCGCAGTTCCCCTCCCCTGCGCGCGATTTGATTGACGGGGCCGGCGTGGTAATACGCGCCAAACGACCCCAGCCCAAACGGCCCAGCGAGGAACGGCATCATGACCGGCACAAGGAACATCGTCGACGAGATCACCGGCCACCGCCGCATGCGCCGCAACCGGAAGGCCGACTGGACGCGCCGGCTCGTGCAGGAAAACCGCCTGACCGTCGACGACCTGATCTGGCCGGTCTTCGTCGTGCCCGGCACCAACGTGGTCGATCCGGTCGCCGCCATGCCTGGTGTCAACCGCATGAGCGTGGACAGGCTCGTCGAGGCGGCGAAAGAGGCGGCCGATCTCGGCATTCCGGCGATCACCACCTTCCCCAATATCGAAATGCATCTGCGCGACGAGACCGGGTCGAACAGCCTCGTCGCCGACAACCTGATCAACGAGGCGACGCGCGCCATCAAGAAGGCCGTGCCAAACATCGGCGTCATCACCGACGTGGCGCTCGACCCCTTCACCAGCCACGGCCATGACGGCGTGCTGCGCGGCGACGTCATCGTCAACGACGAGACGGTCGAACTGGTGGCGAAGGCCGCCGTCGTGCAGGCCGATGCCGGCTCCGACATCATCGCGCCATCGGAAATGATGGACGGGCGCATCGGCGCGATCCGCCGGGCGCTCGACGAGGCCGGCCACCAGAATGTCGGCATCATGTCCTATGCGACGAAATTTGCCTCCGCCTTCTACGGCCCCTATCGTGATGCCATCGGCACCGGCGGCCTGCTGAAGGGCGACAAGAAGACCTATTACATCGACCCCGCCAACGGCACCGAGGCGATCCGCGACGCGGCGCTCGACGTCGAGGAAGGCGCGGACATGCTGATGGTCAAGCCCGGCCTTCCCTATCTCGACATCTGCTGGCGCATGAAGGAGGCCTTCGGCCTGCCGGTCTTCGCCTATCAGGTCTCCGGCGAATATAGCCAGATCAAAGCCGCCGCCATGAACGGCTGGATCGACGGCGAGCGCGTCATGCTGGAGACGCTGCTCGCCTTCAAGCGCGCCGGCTGCGACGGCATCCTCAGCTATTTCGCGATGGACGTGGCGCGGCACCTGGCGAAGAAGGGCTGAGCAGGGATGCGTCGCCTCGCGATGTCTCTGCACCCTGGATGCCGGACCTCGTACACCATCCTCTCCTCCGTCATGCCGGCCTTCAGCCGCCGCGCGTCCGCGCGGTGAGAGAACCCGCTGCCCTCCGCGATGACAGATCTTTTGCACTCACGGACGTGAGTGCGCTGGAGGCCGGCTCAAGGCCGGCATGACGGAGGAGAGGTAACGCTGCACTTGTCATCACCTGCCCACCGTTGTTTTCCATCGCAGCATCCCCATATGAAAGCCATGTTCCATTCGGGAGACAGGCAGATGAGCGCTGATTTCAACGAGACGCGGGTTCCGACGACGGACTGGCAGGCCTATCGCGGCGTGCTGTCGCGCCGGATCTTCGCCTTTCTGATCGACTATGCGATCGTCGCCCTCCTGTGGATTCCGGCGGCCGTCGTGGTGTTCTTTCTCGGCATCCTGACGCTCGGCCTCGGTTTCTTCCTCTATCCGGCGCTTTTTGCCATCGTCGCCATGCTCTATTTCGGCCTCACGATGGGCGGTCCCAGCCAGGCGAGCGCCGGCATGAACGTAATGGGCCTCGCGCTCGCACGCGTCGACGGACGACCGGTCGATTTCCTGACGGCGATCGTGCATCTTGTGCTGTTCTGGATCGGCAACGCGCTGCTGACGCCGTTCATCGTGCTTGTCGGCCTCTTCACCGATCGCGGCCGCCTGCTGCACGATCTCCTGCTCGGCACCGTCATGGTCCGCCGCGACCGCTATTGAGGATCGGCAAAGCCGGGCGGGCCAAAACCCTTTTGGCATGCGGCAGTTGACCTTTTTCTGAACTGAGCCATGGTATTGGCATAGAAGCGTCACATAGCGACGGAGTCGCCTCACGGCCGATGAATACGCAGGCAACATCCTCTCCGCAGTTCTATCTCACCGCGCCGGCGGCTTGCCCCTATCTGCCGCAGGAGATGGAGAGGAAGGTTTTTACCCATCTGGTGGGTGAGCGCGCGCCCGAGCTGAACGATCTCCTGACCCAGGGCGGCTTCCGCCGCTCGCAGAACATTGCCTACCGCCCGGCCTGCGAAACCTGCCGCGCCTGCATTTCCGTGCGCATCCTCGTCAACGAGTTCGAGCCCCGGCGCACCATGCGCCGCGTGCTGGCGCTGAACGGCGATCTCGTCTCGCGCGAATATCCGGCCGAGCCGTCCAGCGAGCAATATTCCCTCTTCCGCTACTATCTCGATTCCCGGCACCAGAAGGGCGGCATGTCGGACATGTCGGTGCTCGACTATGCCATGATGGTGGAGGATACCCACGTCAACACGAAGATCATCGAATATCGCCTGCGCGAGGAAGGTTCGGGCCTCCGGGAGCGCCCGCAGGGGGAACTGCTCGCCGTGGCGCTCACCGACCGCATGGGCGACGGCCTTTCCATGGTCTATTCGTTCTATAATCCGGAAGCCGCCGACCGTTCGCTCGGCACCTTCATGATCCTCGACCATGTGCGCCGGGCGAAGGCGCTCGGCCTGCCGCACGTCTATCTCGGCTACTGGGTCAAGGGATCGCGGAAAATGGACTATAAAACAAAGTTTTTGCCGCAGGAGCACCTGATGCCGCGCGGCTGGGAGCGCTATGATGGCGAAAACACCGCCACATAACCTGGAATCGGTCCCGACGTGTCCCCAACAAGCGATCCCGCCCTTCACCGCAAGGGCCTTCTCATCACCGCCATCGGCGGCCTTGCCCTCTCCTTCGACATTCCGCTGATCCGCTCGGCCAACGGCGAGGTCTGGTCGGTTCTGGCGACGCGCAGCATCGCGACCTTCGTGATGGCGCTTCTCGCCTGGTCCGTGGTCCGCTTCGCGCTCGGCAAGCGTGTGGCGCTGGTTCCCGGCCCGCTGGGCCTTTTGATCGGCCTGCTCTACGGCATCAATTCGCTGACCTTCATGCTGGCGGTGTTCAACACCTCGACGGCGAACGTCGTGTTCATCCTCGCCTTCACCTCGATGTTCGCGGCGATCCTCTCCTGGATCTTCCTCGGCGAGCGCCCGTCGAACGCCACGCTTCTCACCATGGCGGCGATGGTCGCGGGCGTGGCGCTGATCGTGCACGATGGCCTGGAAAGCGGCAATTTCTTCGGTGACGCCATGGCGGCCTGCTCGGCCTTCCTGCTGGCATCCGCCATCACCCTCAGCCGGCGCAGCGGCATGGACATGGGCTTCGTGCCGCTCGTCACCGCGATCTTCCCCGGCATCGCGGCCCTCGTCCTCCTACCCGATACGGGCTCCCAGATCGCCAATCCCGGCTTCATCCTGTTCAACGGGCTCATCATGATCCCGCTCGCCTTCTGGTGCCTTGCGACAGGTCCTCGCTACCTCTCGGCCCCGGAAGTCGGCATGTTCTATCTGCTGGAAACGGTGCTCGCGCCGATCTGGGTCTGGATCGTCTTTGCCGAAACGCCCACCACGCAAACCCTCATCGGCGGCTCCATTCTCATCCTCGCCCTCCTCGCCCACTCGCTCTGGCAGATGCGCTCCAGAGCCCGCGCTGCCCGAGACGGCGACACGGCGGCGGAGTTTCCGTTCACGGGATGAAGTGGTAAACTTTCATCCTGTACCCGATGCAAAGGTATGAAGGGGCGCCGACCATGGCGGACAACAAGGAACAACGAGACGATCACTCATTGTCCGACGACGAAAAGACGGCGAAGCAATTGGAAGCCGCACGCAAAGCCATGAAAAAATACAAGGAAGCGCTTCAGGCACTCGCCAAGCATTGACGGCGCGCTTTCTGCGCGACGTCAGCGTCGCCTATTCCGGTTGATCAGCCGCTGAACTTGCCGCTTCTCGGGAAACCCTTCGGCACGGTGCGGCCGGCGGTGGCGCGGTCGCCCATCCATTCGACGAGTTCGTCCTTCGAACGCACGAAGTTGCGGCCAGCGCTGTCGTCCCACGTCAGGCCGTCGGCGATGGCGAAGCAGCGCAGGTCCGAAACGCCGCCGTCCTTGTAGCGCTGCAGGCGCACGCCCTTGCCGCGCGACATTTCCGGAAGCTGTGCCAGCGGGAAGACCAGCATCTTGCGGTTTTCCCCGACGACGGCGACATGATCGCCGCGCACCGGCACAACGAGCTTGGCTTCATCCGGCATGCCGACATTCATCACCTGCTTGCCCTTGCGGGTGTTGGCGACCATCTCGGTTTCCGAAACGACGAAGCCGTTGCCGGCCTGCGAGGCGACGATGACCTTGCGCGACGGATCGTGCACGAAGGCGGTCAGCACGTCCTGGTCGTTCTCCATGTCGACCATGATGCGCAGCGGTTCACCATGGCCGCGGCCGCCCGGCAGCTTGTCGGCGCCGAGCGTGAAGACCTTGCCGCCCGTCGTCACGATCAGCACCTTGTCCGTCGTCTGCGCCGGGAAAGCCACCTTCAGCGCGTCGCCCTCCTTGAACTGGAGGCCGGACGTATCGGCGATATGGCCCTTCAGCGCGCGAATCCAGCCCTTTTCCGAGATGACGACCGTGACCGGCTCCTTCTCGATCATCGCCTGCTGGATCGCCTCGATATCGGCCTCCGGGGCGCTGGCGAACTGGGTACGGCGGCGGCCGAGCTCCGTCGCCTTGGCGAATTTCTTGCGGACCTCGCCGATCTCCCAGGCGACGGTCTGCCATTGCTTCTCGTCGGAGGCGAGCAGCGCCTCGATTTCCGCCTTCTCGTTCGACAGCGTGTCGAATTCCGTGCGGATCTCGAACTCCTCCAGCTTGCGCAAGGAGCGCAGGCGCATGTTGAGGATCGCTTCGGCCTGCACGTCCGTCAGCGAGAAGGTCTCCATCAGCGAGGCCTTCGGCTCGTCCTCCTCGCGGATGATGCGGATCACTTCGTCGAGGTTGAGATAGGCGACGAGGTAGCCGCCGAGGATTTCGAGGCGTCGGTCGATGGCGGCCAGGCGATGCCGCGAGCGGCGCTGCAGAACCTCGCGCCGGTGGGCGAGCCATTCGACCAGCACGTCCTTGAGGCCCATGACGCGCGGCACGCGGCCCATGGACAGGACGTTCATGTTGAGTGGAATACGGCTCTCCAGCTCGGAGAGCTTGAACATCGATTCCATCAGGATCGTCGGATCGACGGTGCGGCTCTTCGGCACCAGCACGATGCGCACGTCCTCGGCCGATTCGTCCCTGACATCCTCGAGCAGCGGCAGCTTGCGGGCGATGAGCAGTTCGGCGATCTTCTCGATCAGCCGCGATTTCTGCACCTGATAGGGAATCTCGGTGATGACGATCTGGTAGCCGCCGCGGCCGAGGTCCTCCGTCTGCCATTTCGAGCGCACACGGAAACCACCGCGGCCGGTCCTGTACGCCTCGACGATGCTCTCGCGGTTGTCGATGATGATGCCGCCGGTCGGCAGGTCCGGGCCCTGCACGAATTCGACCAGCTTCTCCACCTCCGCGTCGGGATTGCGGATGAGATGGAGCGCGGCGTCGCACAGTTCGTGGACGTTGTGCGAGGGAATGGACGTCGCCATGCCGACCGCGATGCCGGAGGATCCGTTCGCAAGCAGGTTCGGGAAGGCGCCCGGCAGGACGACCGGCTCCTCGTCCTCCTCGTTGTAGGTCGGGCGGAAATCGACCGCGTCCTGCTCGATGCCTTCGAGCAGCAGCGAGGCGACCTCGGTCATGCGCGCTTCGGTGTATCGGTAGGCAGCCGCGTTGTCGCCGTCGATATTGCCGAAATTGCCCTGCCCGTCGACGATCGGGTAGCGCTGCGAGAAATCCTGCGCGAGGCGCACCAGCGCGTCGTAGACCGATTGGTCGCCGTGCGGGTGGAACTTACCGATGACGTCGCCGACAATACGCGCGCATTTCTTGAAGGCGGAATTGGACCTGAGACCCAGTTCGCTCATCGCGTGGATGATGCGGCGATGGACCGGTTTCAGGCCATCGCGAACATCCGGAAGCGCGCGCTGCGTGATGGTCGACAGCGCATAGGCGAGGTAGCGCTCTTCCAGCGCCGCCTTCAGATCGACCGGTTGGATGTTGTCGTCTCCGCCGTCCGGCGGCAAAGTGTTTTGTCCCATGGGTCTTGACTAGACGCTTGACCGATTCGCGGCAAGGAATCCGGGCAATCGGCCTGTGGATAGCGGTTTGTAAAGCTTCTTTGAAATCTGCCGGCCGCAATGGAGAATTCCATGGAAACTCTACGCAGCATGAATATATTTGCCGCGCCGCCCGTATAGGAGCGGTAACGGCAAGGCAGCCGTCCAAGAAATCCAGAAAGAGAGCCTATTCATGATGCGCACCTCCCATTTCCGCACCCTCCTCGCCGGCGCAGCGCTCGTCACCCTGGCAAGCCCCGCCTTCGCGCTCGATGGCGCGGATCTGCTGGCCAAGCTGAATGCCACCTATGCCACCAGCGGCGTATCGATCAGCTCCTCGAATGTCGGCGTCGACGGCTCGACCGTGACGCTGGAAGGCACGGAGCTGAAGGCGACGGGCGCCGAGGCGCCGGTGCCGCTCGGCACCGTCACCATGGAAGGCGTCGAGGAAGACGGCGAAGGCGGCTACACGGTCGAGACCGTCTCGTTCGAGGACATCAACGTCACCGAGAAGGAAACGACGGTGACGGCGCAGGACCTCGCGATCACCGGCGTCGTCATTCCCGGCAAGGTCGTTCCCGGCACGCTCGAATCGCTGCTGATGTACGAATCGGCCACCGCCGGCCCGGTCAGCGTCTCCGCCAAGGGCAAGGAAGTCTTCTCCATGTCCGGCATGGAAGCGAACATCACCCGCATGGACGACGATGCCGGCCTCGAATTCGACGCGACGATGTCCGATCTCAAGGCGGACCTCACCTCGGTCGAGGACCCCAAGGCCAAGGAAACGCTCGACAAGCTCGCCCTCCACTCGCTGGAAGGCAAGGTCAGCATGTCCGGTAGCTGGGAACTGGCAAGCGGCAAGATGACCGTCGACGAATACGCCTTCGACTTCAAGGATATCGGCCGCCTCAACGTGACGCTCGCCTTCTCCGGCTACACGCTCGACTTCCTGAAGAGCCTGCAGGAAGCCCTCAAGACAGCCGAGGCGAACCCGAACAAGGAAGAGGCGAACGCTGCCATGGGCATGTCCATGATGGGCCTCGTCCAGCAGCTTACCTTCAACAATGCGTCGATCTCCTTCGAGGATGCCTCGATCACCAAGAAGCTGCTCGACTATGCCGGCGGCGAACAGGGCGTGACGGGCGACCAGATGGCGCAGTCGCTGAAGGGCCTGGTTCCGATCATGATCGCGCAGCTCAACATGCCCGACCTGCAGAACCAGATATCGGCAGCCGTAAACACCTATCTCGACGACCCGAAGAGCCTGAAGATCAGCGCCGAGCCGAAGGAGCCGGTGCCGTTCCCGATGATCATGGGCGCCGCGATGGGCGCACCGCAGACCATTCCGCAGGTCCTCGGCGTCACGGTCACGGCCAACCAGTAACGAGCCGTTCATAGCCTCCAAAATGAAAGGCCCGGAGCAATGCTCCGGGCTTTTTCGTTTCAGTGCCCGCCTTCAGCCGAGAAGGCCGCGTGCTCCTTGTCGTGCAGGGCGAAGCGGTCGAGCATGTGGGCGCTCGCCTCGTTGACGCCGGCCACCGAGACATCGATGCCCTGCCGGCGATATTTGAGGACGATCTTGTCCAGCGCGCCGACGGCGGTGATGTCCCACAGATGCGCCCGCGTGACATCGATCGTGACCTTGCGCAGCGGCTCGGCGAAATCGAAGGCGGCGATGAAGCTCTCCGCCGAGGCGAAGAATATCTGGCCGTCGACATGGTAGATGCGTTCATCGCCCGCATCGTTCAGCACGGAACGAACGTGGAAGAGCTTTGCCACCTTGCTGGCGAAGAACACGCCCGACAGGAGAACGCCGACCAGCACGCCCTTGGCAAGGTCGTGCGTGCCGACGACGGTGCAGACCGTCGCGAGCATGACGATGGAGGACGACAGCGGATTGCGGCGCAGGTCGAGGATCGAGCGCCACGAGAAGGTGCCGACCGAGACCATGATCATGACAGCGACCAGCGCGGCCATCGGGATGATGCGCACGAGATCGTCCAGCACGAGGATGAGGAACAGCAGGAAGCTGCCGGCGACGAAGGTGGAAAGCCGCCCGCGGCCGCCGGAGGTGACGTTGATCACCGACTGGCCGATCATGGCGCAGCCGCCCATGCCGCCAATGAGGCTGGAGGCGATGTTGCTCGCCCCCTGCCCGATGCATTCCTGGCTCTTCGAGCTCGGTGTGTCCGTCATATCGTCGACGATCTGGGCCGTCAGCAGCGATTCGAGCAGGCCGACCGCGGCCAGCGCCACCGAATAGGGGAAGATGATCTGCAGCGTCTCGAAGGTCAGCGGCACCTGCGGCAGGGCGAAGATCGGCAAGGCGGAGGGCAGCTCGCCGAGGTCGCCGACGGTGCGCAGGTCCAGCCCGCCCCAATAAGCGATGCCGGTCAGCACCAGAATGGCGACGAGCGGCGACGGGATGGCCCTGGTGACGTATGGAAAGAGGTAGATGATCGCAAGCCCCCCAGCGATCATGACATAGGTCAGGCCCGGTACTCCGATGAGTTCCGGCATTTGCGCCATGAAGATCAGGATCGCCAGCGCATTGACGAAGCCGGTGATGACCGAGCGCGACACGAACCGCATCACACGGCCGAGCTTGAGGAAGCCGGCGCCTATCTGGATCAGGCCCATCAGCAGCGTGGCGGCGAAGAGATATTCGAGGCCGTGCTCCTTCACCAGCGTGACCATGAGGACGGCGGTGGCGGCCGTCGCCGCGGAGATCATGCCCGGGCGGCCGCCGGTGAAGGCGGAGACGCAGGCGATGGCGAAGGAAGCGAAGAGCCCGACTTTCGGATCGACACCGGCAATGACCGAAAAGCCGATGGCCTCGGGAATGAGGGCGAGCGCGACGACGATGCCGGAGAGAATGTCGGCGCGAATGTTCGAGAACCACTCGCGCTTGTAGGCTATCAGATTGAACATGAAAATATCCGCAAGAGTAGTGCATCCAGACCGGACGGTATCCGGCATGTGAACTGGTTTGATGCTTTTGCGTTGTCTGGCGGATCGGCGGCCAGAAGAGCCACCCGGAGTTTCACCGGGTCCGGGGTGAATGGCCCCGTATAGAACGCCGCCAGCCGGGAGGCAACATTTCATGCATTGAAGACCCGCCCGATGACCGGCACCGGGCGGGATATTCTTGAGATCAGGCGGTCGTGCCGGAGGGAGTGGTCGCCCCCGCCCATTCGACGCGGCGCGTCGCGTACATGGTCGCGGCGATGGTGACGAAGGAGATCAGCGCGCCGGCGAGCAGCGCATATTCGTCTTCCCGCAGCACGAGATACATGACGCCATAGGCCGAGAGCAGCACGGTGCCAAGCGCGAGGCCGTTCCTTCGGCTGCCCGTCGCGCTGCCGAGATAGGCGGCGACGAGCAGCGTCGTCGCCAGCGCCGCCGCCGCATAGGCGATGGTGAAGCCGGTGTGTTCGGCCAGCGCCAGCAGCAGCACGTAGAAGACGATGAGCGCAAGGCCCGTCAGCACGTACTGGATCCAGTGCACCATGCGCCCGCCCTTCAGCTCCACGACGAAGACGGCGAGGAAGACCAGCGAGATGAAGCCGATCGAGTATTTAAGCGTGCGCGAGACCACCTGGTAGAACTGCACGGGCTCGACGAGGTTGATGCTCATCATGCTACCGGCAAGCGGCAGCGTCGGGCCGGCGGTGACGCGGTCGACGCCGCGGGCGAGATAGGGGATCGTCCACTTGGCGGAAAAGTCCGACTGCGTCACGGTCTTCTCCTCCGGCAGGAACAGGCCCTCGAAGCCGGGATGCGGCCAGTTGGCCCTGGCGGCGAAGCTCGTCGTCTGGCCGGCCGGCGCGACGGCGAAGCTGCGCGAGCCGTTGAGCGACAGGGCGATTTCGAAGGCGAAGCCTTTTTCGACGAGCGGGCGCTCGATGGCCCGGTGCACGCCGACATTGCTCTGCGGCGTGGCATAGCCGTCCACGCCCGTCTCGGCCATTGCGGAGATCTGCCGCATGCCGGGATCGAAGGGCCGCACCGCGCCGTTGTCGATCTTCACGCCGGCATCGGAGCGGATGCCGGTGATGTCGTTGATGTTGAGCACCAGGATGGCACGGTCGAGCTGCGGCGTGCCGGAGAATTGCGCGAGGTCCTGCAGGATGTTGCCGCCGAAGCGGCCCTTCAGCGTCAGCGCGCCGTTATAGACGGGCAGCGCATAGATCGAGAGCCGGCGCTCTTCCGTCTTCAGGTCCGCCGTCACGTCGAGCGTCTCCGGCATGACGAGAACCCATTCGGTCACCTCCTCGACGACCGTGCGCCCATCTACCTGGCGGCTGCGCTGCACGTCGAAAGGCACGGCTATATAGGGCCCGTTGATCGCCTGCGGACCGCCCCAGCCATTGGCGATGCGGTTGGAGACATCCTTGGCCCGCTGGGCCCGCTCTTCCGTCAGCCCCCAGACGAGCAGCAGCGGCACCAGCAGCGCCACGGAAATGATCCCGATCATGATGAACTTGACGCCCGGCGAGCGCAGGAACGCCGAGAGATTGCCGCGCGGCTCGGGATAGCGTGTCGGTTGGAATTGTGTGGGGACGGGATCGTCCGCTTCGGTCGTCGTCATGAAAAGTCCCTCCAGTCGTGAATCGCCTCTTTCGGGCGGGACTTCACGCTAGGGGTGCATTTCGACTGATTGCGCGCGAAATTGGGATCGACTGACGGCGAATTCGCGGCTTTGTGGCGGCTTTCGCGCCTTTGCAACCTTGCAGGAGGAACCCGGCGCGGCGCGCCGGATTCCTGATCATCGCCGTGATGCTATTCGAGGATCTGCACGACGGTGCGCGTCTGCGGATTCACGATGACCCGGCGTTCGTTGACGACTGTATAGGCATAGTCGGCATGGCCGTCGATCGTATGGATTTCCACGCTGTCGGGAATGACCTTGCCGATCAGCACGTCACCCTCGTAGGCGACGGACGGAACCTGCTGTTCCAGCACATAGGTGCGGACCTCGCCGGGCACCACGACCGTGGATTCGGTCATCACCGGATCGGTCTCCTCGACGATGACGGTGCTCTGGGCATAGGCCGAGGCGGACAGCGTCAGAAGCGCTGCCGCCGTGGCAAGAGTGAGCTTGTTGCGCATGTTCGTTCTCCTGTGTTTGACGCGAAGAGAACGGGTATGGCGCCCAACTGTTCCGAACGGCGGGAACGGCAATGCCCTTCCCGCCTTCTTGTCGTCAGTCCTTCTTGGACGGGACGACGCGCAGCGCCAGTTCGCGAAGCTGCGTCGGCGTTGCCGGCGACGGCGCGTTCATCAGCAGGTCCTGCGCCTGCTGGTTCATCGGGAACAGCGAGATCTCGCGCAGGTTCTTCGCGCCGACGAGCAGCATGACGACGCGGTCGATGCCGAAGGCGCAGCCGCCATGCGGCGGGGCCCCGTACTGGAAGGCGCGGTAGAGGCCGCCGAAGCGCTCTTCCACGTCGCTCTGCGAGAGGCCGACCTTCTCGAAGGCCTTGACCATCAGTTCCGGCGACTGGTTACGGATCGAGCCCGAGGCGATTTCGAAGCCGTTGCACACCGCGTCGTACTGATAGGCCTTCAGCTCCAGCGGATCCTTGCTGTCGAAGGCTTCAAGGCCGCCCTGCGGCATGGAGAAGGGGTTGTGCGCGAAGTCGATCTTCTTCTCGTCCTCGTTGTATTCGTAGAACGGGAAGTCGACGATCCAGCACATTTCGTAGCGGTCGCGATCGACGAGGTTCAGTTCCTCCCCGGCGCGGGTGCGGGCTTCGCCGGCGAACTTGTAGAACTTGGCCGGATCGCCGGCGACGAAGAAGCAGGCGTCGCCGTCATCGAGGCCGAGCTGCGTGCGGATGGCTTCCGTACGCTCCTCGCCGATGTTTTTCGCCAGCGGGCCGGCGCCAACAATCTTAGTCGAATAGTTCGGCTTGTTTTTCGCTGCTGCTTCAAACTCAGCATCAGACGGCATTTTGCCGCCTGAGCTGGAAACATCTACGATCACCGCTTCACCTGAGGGTAATCCTTCTTGTCGCCAGAAGATGTAGCCGAGGCCGGGCTGGCCTTGGCTCTGCGCCCAGGCGTTCATGCGGTCGCAGAAGGCGCGGCTGCCGCCGGTCTTGGCCGGGATCGCCCAGACCTGGACCTTCGGGTTCGACGCGATCATGTTGGCGAAGACCTTGAAGCCGGAGCCGGCGAAATGGTCGGTCACGGCCTGCATGACGATGGGGTTTCTGAGGTCCGGCTTGTCGGAGCCGTACTTGCGGATCGCCTCGTCATAGGGAATGCGCGGCCACTGCTTCGTGACGGGCTTGCCTTCGGCGAATTCCTCGAAGACGGCCGTCATCATCGGCTCCATCGTTTCCCAGACGTCTTCCTGGGTGACGAAGCTCATCTCGACGTCGAGCTGGTAGAATTCGCCCGGCAGGCGGTCGGCGCGCGGGTCCTCGTCGCGGAAGCACGGCGCGATCTGGAAGTAGCGGTCGAAGCCCGCGACCATCAGAAGCTGCTTGTACTGCTGCGGCGCCTGCGGCAGGGCGAAGAACTTGCCCTCGTGGATACGGCTCGGCACGAGGAAGTCGCGCGCGCCCTCCGGCGAGGAGGCCGTCAGGATCGGCGTCGTATATTCGGCAAAGCCCGCCTCGCCCATGCCGCGGCGCATGGAGGAGATGATCTGCGTGCGCTTGACGATGTTCTTGTGCAGCGTGTCGCGGCGAAGGTCGAGGAAGCGGTACTTGAGGCGCACGTCCTCCGGATAGTCCGGCTCGCCGAACACCGGCAGCGGCAGCTCCTTGGCGGCGGAGAGCACTTCGATCTCCTGCGCATAGAGCTCGATCTCGCCGGTCGGCATGCCCTTGTTGACCGTGTCCTCGGTGCGCGCCTTGACGGTGCCGTCGATGCGGATCACCCATTCGCCGCGCACGGTCTCGGCCTTCTTGAAGGCCGGGCTGTCGGGGTCGGCGACGACCTGGGTGATGCCGTAATGGTCGCGAAGGTCGATGAACAGCACGCCGCCATGATCTCGAACGCGGTGGACCCAGCCGGAAAGACGGACGGTGCCGCCGACATCCGACTTGCGGAGAGCGGCGCAGGTGTGGCTGCGGTAAGGGTGCATCGTGGTATCCTGAAATGCTGAAGGGCCGCGCGGGAAAAGCCCGGCGCAGTTACCCAAGAAAAATCGCGCGGAAAAGCGCATGGCGGCGGCCGTTTGTCAAGGCTTGGCGGGCCGCAGGGTGCGAATGGGACGGAAGCACCGGCGCAGATGCCCCCCTCTGCCCTGCCGGGCATCTCCCCCTCAAGGGGGGAGATTGGCAAGAGGCGGGAACCTAACCCAATCAATGGCGGTGGAGATGGGCGAAACGGTCCTCCATCCGATCTCCCCCCTTGAGGGGGAGATGCCCGGCAGGGCAGAGGGGGGTGATCCGGCACAAGCCCTGATTTCCCCGCCAACCCTGTCAACCGAATTCGGCGCGGTTCAGCATCAGCCATTGCAGCATCATGATCGTCTTGGCATCCACGATGCCGCCGGTGGCAATCAGGCCACAGGCCTCGTCGATCGGCATCTCGACGATCTCGATATCCTCCCCTTCGCCGTCCACGCCGCCGCCTTTGCCGTCACGCTTCGTCGTATCGATATGGGCGGCGAAGCAGGAGATGCGCTCGGTCAGCGTGCCGGGGCTGGAAAAGGTGTCGAAGAGATGGCGCAGGTCGCGCACCGCATAGCCGGTCTCCTCCATCGCCTCACGCGCGATCGCCGTCTCGGGGCTGTCGTCATCGAGCAGGCCGGCGGGAACCTCCAGCAGGAAGCCGTCCGCATGGCCGCCGAAGAAGGCGCCGGGCCGGAACTGCCGCACCAGGATGACCGATTGCCGCGCGGGATCGACGAGAAGGATCGCTGCGCCGGCCCCATGGTCGTGCACCTCGCGATCGAGGAACTCCACGCGCCCGTCCGCCCGGGTCTGCTCGACAACGACGGTGCGCAGGTGAATGAACCGCTTCCACACCGTGTTCTGCTCGACGATGCGGGCGGGCGACTGCTTGTCTACCGGCATGAAGGATCCTTCGGTTCAGGTCTTGCGCAGCCAGACGCGATTATCGTGGAAAGCCGCCCCGCCATAGGGCGCGATGGGATCGGCGCCCGTCAGCACGTTGATGCCCTCGCCGTCGAGATGGGCGGAGTTCGGCCAGATGCCCTCGGCGATCAGCACGCCGGGCTTGGCGCTATCCGTCACCTTGGCATGCAGACGGATGTCGCCGCGCCCATTGCCGAGGCGCACGACGTCGCCTTCCGCTATCCCGTTTGCCGCCGCGTCCTGCGGATGGATCATCACCTCCGGCCGGCCCTCGCGCTCTTTCGACCCCTTCGTCTCGGAAAAGGTGGAATTGAGGAAGGTGCGGGCCGGCGAGGTCGCGAGGCGGAACGGATGCGCCGCGTCCGCCGTCTCGATGACGTCGACCTGATCGGGGAAGGCCGGCAGCGCCTCATGCGGGCCGAAGGCGCCGAGCACCTTGGGCGGCCTGTTGGGCGCCGGCGTGTTCGTCCAGTTCGGGCGAAAACGGAACTTGCCGTCCGGGAAGCCGAACCCCTTCACGAAATGCGCCGTCTCGAAATCCGGCTGGCAATCGATCCACTTCTCTTCTTTCAGCCCGTCGAAGTCGGTTTCGTAATAGGGCAGCATGCGCGTGATGTGCTCGCGCTCCGAAAGGCCGAAGCCCGGCAGCGTGTCGATGCCGAGGCGCCTGGCCAGTTCCTCGATGACGAAGAGATTGGTGCGCACGGTCGCCGGCGGCTCGACGAGTTTCGGGCCGAGCAGGATGTGCTGGTGGCCGCCGCCGCGATAGATGTCGTCATGCTCGACGAACATGGTGGCCGGCAGCACGATATCGGCGAGCTTGGCCGTATCGGTCATGAACTGCTCGTGCACCGCGACAAAGAGATCGTCGCGCAGAAAACCCTGCTTCACGAGGCGCTGTTCGGGCGCAACGTTGACCGGATTGGTGTTCTGGATGAGCATCGCCGTCACCGGGCCGCGATCACGCAGCGCGACGGCGTCGCCGGTCAGGATGCGGCCGATCTGCGACTGGTCGAGCATGCGGATATCCGGATCGACGAACTTCGTGCCCATCAGCTCGCTCTTGCGCAGATGGAAGATGCCGGAATTGCTGTGGAACGCCCCGCCGCCCTCATGCTGCCAGGAGCCGAGCACGGTGGCGACGGAGAGCGCCGCATGCATGGAGACCGCGCCGTTGCGGCTGCGGGTAAAGCCGTAGCCGAGGCGGAAGAAGCTCTTCTTCGTCCGGCCGACGAGCGCCGCGAAGGCCTCGATCTCCTCGACGGTGAGGCCGGTGATCGCGGCGGCCCATTGCGGGCTGCGCGACGCAAGATGGGCTTCGAGGCCGGCGGGATCGTCGGCATATTTTTCCATGTAGGCGCGGTCGGCATAACCGTCGCGGAAGGCGACATGCATGACGGCGCAGGCGAGCGCCGCATCCGTGCCGGGCCTCAGCTTCAGCGCGATGTCGGCCTGCTTCATGGTCGGATTGTCGTAGACGTCGATGACGACGATCTTCGCGCCCCGCTCCTTGCGCGCCTTGACGGCATGGGTCATCACGTTGACCTGCGTGGAGACGGCATTGGTGCCCCAGATCACCACGCAATCGGACTTCGCCATCTCGCGCGGATCGGGACCGCGTAGCGTGCCCGCGCCCATGACGAAGCCGGTCCAGGCCGGGTTCGTACAGATGGAATCGAAAAAGCCGGAATAGCGTTTGGCGTGGCGCAGGCGCTCGATGGAATCGCGCTGCACGAGGCCCATCGTGCCGGCGTAGTAATAGGGCCAGACGGCCTCGGTGCCGTGCGCCTGCTCGGCCTTGACAAAGCTTTCCGCGATGGCGTCGAGCGCGGCCTCCCAGGATATGTCGGCCCATTCGCCGCTGCCCTTGGCGCCCTTGCGTACCAGCGGCTTCATCAGCCGGTCGGGGTGGTAGAGGCGCTCGGCATAGCGCGCGACCTTGGCGCAGATGACGCCGGCCGTATAGCTGTTGTCGGCGCTGCCCTTGACGCGGCCGACGCGGCCGTCCGCGCCTATCTCGATATCGAGCGCGCAGGTGGAGGGACAATCGTGCGGGCAGGCCGAATGGCCGATCCGCGGTTTTCCAAGATGGGGGGTCGCAACGTTCATGGCTTTTCTATATTGCAGAGCGTGGATGGCCAAAAGGCAAATCATTCTACCATCGCAACAATTCATCGTCGCATCAGGGCGCTTGATCGCCGCGGGGAGCCGCATGAACTATCGTCACATCTACCATGCCGGCAATTTCGCGGACGTGCTGAAACACGCCGTGCTCGCGCGCCTCGTCGCCTACATGCAGGCCAAGGACAAGGCCTTCCGCGTGCTCGACACCCATGCCGGCATCGGGCTCTACGATCTTTCCAGCGAGGAAGCGCAGAAGACCGGCGAATGGCGCGACGGTATCGGCCGGCTGCTCGACGGCGAGATGCCCGCCGCCGTCGCGGACATCCTCGCCCCGTACCTGAAAGCCGTTCACGAACTGAATCCGAACGGCGGGTTAACCTATTATCCCGGCTCGCCAAAACTCGTCCGCATGCTCTTCCGCCCGCAGGACCGTCTTTCCGCCATGGAGCTGCATCCCGACGACTACGAGACGCTGCACCGCCTCTTCGACGGCGACTTCCAGAGCCGCATCACCCGGCTCGACGGCTGGCTCTCGCTCGGCGCGCACCTGCCGCCGAAGGAGAAGCGCGGCATCGTGCTGGTCGATCCGCCCTTCGAGATCGAGGGGGAATACGAGCGGCTGGTTGAGGGACTGGAAAAGGCCGTGCGCCGCTTTGCCGGCGGGGTCTATTGCCTGTGGTATCCGCTGAAGAAGAACGCGCCCATTGCCGCCTTCCACAAGGCGCTGAAGGAAACGGGCATACCCAAGATGCTCTGCGCGGAACTCACCGTGCGGAGCGACCGGGAAACCACGGGGCTGACGGGTTCCGGCCTCATCGTCGTCAATCCGCCTTATACGCTGAAGCAGGAGCTGGACGTTCTCCTGCCCTTCCTGAAGGAACGGCTGGCGCAGGACCGATTCGCCTCGGCGCGCGCCTTCTGGCTCGCGGGAGAAACGAAGGCCTCTTGACCTTTCCCGTTCGGCGGCAACAATCGCGCGCCGAACCGGGAGACCTTCATGACGCCTTTCCTCGCAGCCTCGCGATGAGCCTGCCGCCCTCCTCCACCCTCGTCAGATGCGCCTGGCTGCTCCTCGCGAGCATGGCCGTGCTTTCAGGCTGCGGCGAGGAAAAGCCCGCCGAAAAGCCGAAGACGGAGGCCGGCCGCAAGGCGCCCCAGCAGGAGGCGAAGCTGCCGCGCGGCAAGGGCTTCGATTTCTACGTGCTCTCGCTGTCCTGGTCGCCGACCTGGTGCGCCGGCAACGATTCGGCCGGCAAGACGCAGCAGTGCCGGCGCGGCGAGAACAACGGCTTCATCGTGCACGGCCTCTGGCCGCAGAACGAGCGTGGCTATCCGGAATATTGCCCGACACGCGAGCCGGACCGGGTGCCGGAAAGCCTCGGCCGCACCGTTCTCGACATCATTCCTTCCATGGGCCTGATCGGCCACCAGTGGCGCAAGCACGGTAGCTGTTCGGGCCTCGGCCAGAAGGATTATTTCGCCGTCACGCGCGCCGCCTTCGAGCGCATCCGCATACCGGCCGAAATGGAAGCGCAGCGCGGCAGCGCCCGCCTTTCGCCCGATTCGGTGGAAGAAACCTTCATTGCCGCCAATCCCGGTCTCGATCGCAAGGGGATTGCCGTGACCTGCGAGGACGGGCGGCTCGAGGAAGTCCGCATCTGCATGAATGCCGACCTTTCCTTCCGCGCCTGCCCTGCCGTCGACCGCGCGGCCTGCCGTGCGCGATCCATCGAACAATTGCCCGCTAGATAGGACCCAGCCGATGAAGATCTTCTATTCCGATGCCTCTCCCTACTCCACCAAGGTGCGCATGGCGGCGCACTATGCCGGCCTGCCGGCCGAATCGGTCGTCGTGGACACCAATGCCGATCCGGCTGAGCTTCTGGCCGCCAACCCGCTGGGCAAGATTCCGACGCTCGTCACCGACGACGGCCTTGCCGTCTATGACAGCCGGGCGATCATGAACTATATCGACCGCCAGACCCGCGGCTCGCTCTATCCGCGCAATGCCGCGAAGCGCACGGAGGTCGACATCGTGGAGGCGACAGCCGACGGCGTCTGCGACAGCCTGCTCGCCATCGTCTACGAGCGCCGCCTGCGGCCGGAGGAGAAGATCCACCAGCCCTGGATCGACCGGCAGTGGCAGAAGGTGGAGCGCGCGCTCGATCATCTCGAAGCCAACATGCCGCGCCTCGGCAAGAAGCCGCATGCCGGCCATTTCGCGCTCGCCGCCATGCTGCGCTACATCGAGCTGCGCTTTGCCGGAAAATGGCAGCGCGGCCGGCCGAAGCTGAAGCGCTACCTCGCGCGCTTCGAGGCCGTGTTCCCCGACTACGCCAAGTTCAAAGGTTGAGACCAACAAAAAGGCCGGGGTTTCGCCCGGCCTTTCTGCATTGTCGATAAACCGTCAGGCTTAGAACTTCACGCCCATACCGACGCGGACGCTGTGGTCTTCGAGACCCGAACGAACGTTCGTGCCGCCGACGTTGAAGTCCTTCTTCGAGTAGTCGGTGTAGCGATACTCGACGCGCGCCGTGATGTTGTTGGTCACGAAGGCTTCCACACCGGCGCCGGCCGTCCAGCCGACGAGGTTGCGGTCGTCCTTGCCGACGGCGTTCTTCATTTCGGCGCTCGTGCCGGCAACACCGGCGGTGCCGTAGACCAGAACCGGGTTCAGGTCGATACCGACGCGGCCACGGATCGAGCCGTTGACACCCTGCTTGGCGGTCAGGCCGGCGTTGGAGGAGTCGATGCCCGAATAGTTCAGGTCGGCTTCACCACCGTAGACCATCTGGCCGCTCTGCATGTTGTAGCCGCCATAAACGCCGCCGCCGAAGCCGTTGGCGTTGTTGTTGCCCTGCGCGTTGAACTTGCCGCGCTGCCAGCTGGCCGTACCACCGGCATAACCGCCGGCCCAGTTGCCGGTCGAGACCGGCTCGGAATATTCAGCGGCCGGAGCCTGCGGAACTTCGTCGATGGCATCGGCAGCGTGAGCAGCCTGGAAAGCGACCATGGAAACGGTCGAAGCGACGAGGGTGGCGATGAGTGTACGCATGTTATTCTCCTTTACTAAACGACGCCCTCTTTGTGGGAGGCTATCGGGGGTCGTCATTCCATTTCAGTCCCGCCCGGTTGAGGGGAAATTGAATAAAGATTGAGGAATTGAAAGAGCTAAAATGTGAAATGATTGTGGCGCACACGCGGCACAAATTTGATGTGACTTTTGAACAACAGGTAATTTGTTAACCATAATTTCAACATTCAGGAGAAACGGTAAAATATACTTCAAATTACTTTGAATCTGCTTTTGCGATTAATTTTTCCGCAACCAATTTTCAGGGGGAGTTTAAGCCTGCGCAGAGATGTCTATATCTTTGGCCGGTTAATCAAATGAATCGGCAGGACGGACTTTTCTTGACGCACCCCCTGAAGACGGCCCTCGTGACGGGCGGCGCAAAGCGCATCGGCAAGGCCATCGTGGAAGACCTTGCGGCAAACGGCTTCGCCGTCGCCATCCACGCAAACGAGTCCCTGGAGGAAGCGCAGGCTATTGCCCGCGCGCTCAATGGACGCGGCCTGACGGCGGCCGCGGTGCAATGCGACCTTGCGGATGGGGCAGCAACGGCACGGCTGATCGCGGCCGCCGCCGAGGTCGTCGGCCCGCTCGATCTCCTCGTCAACAACGCCTCCCTCTTCAAGCCGGATACCGTCGATGCCTTCGACGATGCGCTGTGGGACCGGCACTTCGCCGTGCATGTGAAGGCGCCGTCCATTCTCGCCCGCGATTTCCTGCGCCAGCTTCCGGAGGGTGTCTCGGGGTCGATCGTCAACCTCATCGACCAGCGGGTCTGGAACCCGACGCCGCGCTACTATTCCTACACGCTCTCCAAGTCGGCCCTGTGGATGGCGACGCGCACCATGGCGCAGAGCTTTGCGCCGCGCGTGCGCGTCAACGCCATCGGCCCCGGCCCCTCGCTGCCGAACGAGCGGCAGGACGATGCCGATTTCCAGGCGCAGGTGGAGGGGCTGATCCTGCGCCGGGGGCCGGCCCTTGCGGAATTTGGCCGAACAGTTCGCTTTTTGTTCGACACGCCGTCCATAACGGGGCAAATGATAGCGCTCGATGGCGGGCAGCATCTCGCCTGGGAAACACCCGATGTCGGGGGAATAGCGGAATGAATGGCCGGAAGGTGGAGGATGGCGGCATCCTCTACGACGAGAACGAAACGGACGACGAGGACGAGCTTCAGGAAAGCCCGGCCGCAAGCGTCGTCGCGCCCGCCGTCGCCACGCCCGGCATCGACTGGAACGAGGGCGGCGACGTACCGGAAGGCGTTATCGGCGCCGAGCTGATCCAGGTCTTCGTCAAGCGCCTGCCGAACAGCCCCGGCGTCTACCGCATGTTCAATGCGGACGGCGACGTGCTCTATGTCGGCAAGGCGCGCAGCCTGAAGAAGCGCGTGACGAACTATGCGCAGGGCCGCGGCCATTCCAACCGCATCGCGCAGATGATTCGCCAGACGGCCAACATGGAGTTCGTCACCACGCGCACCGAGACCGAGGCGCTGCTGCTCGAAGCGAACCTCATCAAACGCCTGCGCCCGCGCTTCAACGTGCTGCTGCGCGACGACAAGTCGTTTCCCTATATCCTCGTGACCGGCGACAGCCGCGCGCCGGCGATCTTCAAGCATCGCGGCGCGCGCAGCCGCAAGGGCGACTATTTCGGCCCCTTCGCCTCGGCGGGCGCCGTGGGGCGTACGATCAACTCGCTGCAGCGCGCCTTCCTTTTGCGCACCTGCACCGACAGCGTGTTCGAGACGCGCACGCGGCCCTGCCTGCTCTACCAGATCAAGCGCTGTTCCGGCCCCTGCACGAACGAGATCCGCGATGCGGACTATGCCGAGCTGGTGCAGGAGGCGAAGGATTTCCTCTCCGGCAAGAGCCAGAAGGTGAAGGCGCACATGGCCGAGGCCATGAACGCCGCCGCAGAGGACCTCGATTTCGAGCGCGCCGCGGTCTACCGTGACCGGCTGGCCGCGCTTTCCCACGTCCAGAGCCATCAGGGCATCAACCCCGCCGGGGTGGAAGAGGCCGACGTCTTCGCCATCCATCACGAGGGCGGCATTTCCTGCATCCAGGTGTTCTTCTTCCGCACCGGGCAGAACTGGGGCAACCGCGCCTATTTCCCGAAGGCCGACCCGCAGCTTTCCGGCAGCGAGGTGCTGAACGCCTTCCTCGCCCAATTCTACGATGACAAGCCCTGTCCGCGGCAAATCCTGTTGTCCGAGTCTGTCGAGGAGATCGACCTGCTTTCGCAAGCGCTGTCCGAACGGTCCAACTACAGGGTCACGATCTCCGTGCCGCAGCGCGGCGAGAAGAAGGACCTCGTCGACCATGTCGTGGCCAATGCCCGCGAGGCGCATGGCCGCAAGCTGGCCGAGACGGCCTCGCAATCCCGCCTGCTGGAAGGGTTCGCGGCGACCTTCAAGCTGCCTTACGTGCCGCGCCGCATCGAGATCTACGACAACTCGCACATCATGGGCACCAACGCTGTCGGCGGCATGGTGGTGGCGGGGCCGGAAGGCTTCGTGAAGGGCCAGTACCGCAAGTTCAACATCAAATCGAACGAGATCACGCCCGGCGACGACTTCGGCATGATGAAGGAAGTGATGACCCGGCGCTTCCAGCGCCTCATCAAGGAAGAAGGCCTGCCCGACCGCAATGCGGACCAGAGCGCGGAGGCGGCGGACCTGCCCTTCCCCGCCTGGCCCGACGTCATCCTCATCGACGGCGGCCAGGGCCAGATGACGGCGGTGCGCGCGATCCTCGAGGAGCTCGGCATCACCGACCAGGTGATCGCGATCGGCGTCGCCAAGGGCGCCGACCGCGAGGCCGGACGCGAGCGCTTCTTCATGCGCGGCATACCGGACTTCTCGCTGCCGCCGCGCGATCCCGTACTCTACTTCGTGCAGCGCCTGCGCGACGAGGCGCACCGCTTCGCCATCGGCTCGCACCGGGCGCGGCGCAAGAAGGAGATGGTCCGCAACCCGCTCGACGAGATCGGCGGCATCGGCCCGACGAGGAAACGCGCCCTGCTCCAGCATTTCGGCACCGCCAAGGCCGTCTCCCGCGCGGCGATGGCCGACCTCATGGCCGTCGACGGCATTTCGGAAAGCGTCGCCCGCATCGTCTACAACCACTTCCACGACAATGCGGCGGGATAGCTGGCGCCCTTGCGCCGGCCGGTGCTAGGATGGCCGCACGGCATTCCTTCACCGACGAGCGAGGACCGATGACCGCATTCACGAGAACCCTTTTTTGCGCGACCGGCCTTTTCGCGATGCCGATCGCCGCCGCCGCGCAGACCCAGGTGGGCAACGCCCAGATGGTGAGCGTGACGGGCACCTGCGGCAAGCTCGTCGTCGGCGACCGGGAGCTCACCGGCGCGTGCTCGGCAAAACTCCTCAACGTCGCGTATCCGGACGGGCGCGTCGGCTTCTACTTCGTGCTGAACGACGGCCGCATCGTCACCTTCAGCGGCATGGACGGCGACAACCCGACGCCGGATACGGACGTGATCCATCTCGACAAGGTCATCATGAGCCGCACCGACACGCCGGACCGGCCCGATGTCTTCGTCGCGACGGGCACATGCGGCTTCGGCAATCCCACGAAGGGACCGATGACGGTCGCCTGCGACGGCACGCTTTCGCAAGGCGGCGTCTTCTCCGCCGCCTTCACGACGGACGGCAAGCCACCGACTTAGGTCCATCACGCGGAAAAATCTGCTTTTTTCCGCGGCAAATCGGGGATGGGCCGGGTTATTGCGCAGCACTCCGTAAATTCGCCAAGAATTGCCGGAAACAAAGGTTGACGGCACAGTCACAAAGACCTCATCTAGCCGCTAAGATAGTCGAGACTGAAGATTCCATGGCTTCCCGCGCATATAGCATCCCGAACCTCCTCACCTACGCCCGCATCGTGGCCGTTCCGCTGATCGTGCTCTGCTTCTTCGTCGAAGGGCGGCTGGAATCGTCGGATTTCGCGCGCTGGACGGCCTTCTGGCTGTTCGTCGTGGCGTCGATCACCGACTATTTCGACGGCTATCTCGCGCGCATCTGGAACCAGACGTCGAATATCGGCCGCATGCTGGACCCGATCGCCGACAAGCTGCTGGTCGCCTCGGTGCTGCTGCTGATGGCGGCCGACGGCACGATCGCCGGCTGGACCATCTGGGCGGCGATCATCATCCTGTGCCGCGAAATGCTCGTTTCGGGCCTGCGCGAATATCTCGCCGACCTCAAGGTCAGCGTGCCGGTGACGCGCATCGCCAAGTGGAAGACGACGATCCAGATGCTGGCCATCGGCTTCCTGCTGGCCGGCCCCGCCGGCGACAAGATCCTGCCTTATACGACGGAGATCGGCATCACCCTGCTCTGGGTCGCCGCGATCATCACCATGTATACCGGCTACGACTATTTCCGCGCCGGCCTAAAGCACATCGTGGACGAATAGTATGACCAGGCTCGTCTATTTCGCCTGGGTACGCGAACGGATCGGCAAGGGCGAGGAAGAAATCGACCTGCCCGCCTCGGTGAAGACGGGCAGCGATCTTCTCGCGCATCTCAAGACGCTGGGCGAGGACTATGCCCATGCGCTGGAGCACGAGAAGGTCATCCGCATCGCGATCAACCAGGAACATGTCGAGCACGACGAGCCGATCGCCGGCGCCCGCGAGATCGCGCTCTTCCCGCCGATGACGGGGGGCTGAGCCCGTGGCCGGCGACGCCTCGGTTCCGGTCATCGTTCGCGTCCAGCACGAGGATTTCGACGCGGCGGCCGAGACGGCGCGCCTCACGGAAAACCGGGCCGCAGCCGGCGCCATCGTCACCTTTACCGGGCTTTGCCGCGATGAAGGCGGAAAACTCTCCGCGCTGGAGCTGGAACACTATCCCGGCATGGCGGAGGCCGAGATCGGCCGCATCTGCCGGGAGGCCGTGCAGCGCTTCTCGCTTCTCGGCCTTGCCGCCATCCACCGGGTCGGCAAGATCGCGCCGGGCGAAAACATCGTGCTCGTCATCGCCGCCGCGCCGCACCGCCACGCCGCCTTCGACGGCGCGTCCTTCGTGATGGACTATCTCAAGACCTCGGCGCCCTTCTGGAAGAAGGAGCACTTTGCCGACGGCAACACCGGCGGCTGGGTCGACGCCAAGGAAAGCGACGACCGGGCGCGGGAGAAGTGGTCTTAGCCCGTCAGGGCACCGGCCGTTCACGCCGGAAGATGACCAGCAGCAGCACCAGCGCAGAAAAGATCACCAGGTCCCGCCACAGGAAATCGCCGTAGGCACTCCAGATGGTTTCGGCGAGCCCCATGGCCGCGCCGCCGAGCGCCGAGAGCAGCGGCGCCCCTGCCCCGCCGATGGCGGCGATGAACAGCACCTTCACGCCGAAAACGAGCCCGGCGCCAAAATCCATGTTGCCGTAGTAGGAGACGGCGAGGATGCCGGTGAGGCTGGCGATCAGCGCCGCGCCGGCATAGGCGGCGAGATAGACGCCCGCGGCATCGACGCCGCACAGTTCCGCCGCCTGCCGGTCTTCCGACACAGCCCGCCAGCGCCGGCCCCAGGCGGAGCGGGCGAGGAAGACATGGCCGATGGCGACGATAACAGCCATGGCCAGCGTATTCGCCAGTTGCAGAACCGTCAGCGCCACCGGGAAGGCGGGATCGTTCCAGAAGACCACCGGCGTCGAGAGCAGCGGCGGCAGCCACAGGCTGCGCGTTTCCGACGCGAGCCGCGCCGTCTCCATCAGCACCAGCACCACGCCGAGCGCGGCGACCACGACCGTGTTGTCGGAGGAAAAGGCGAGCGGGCGCATGACATGGCGGCCGATGACGAGGCCGGCACCGACACCGTAAAGGAGCGCGATCGCCGCGCCGAAGGCGAGCGCCGCCGGCAGGACGAGCCAGAGCTGGTTCCAGCCGTAGCCGGCAAACAGCACGAACATCTGCGCGGCGAAGGCGAAGAGCGCGCCATAGGCGATATCCGCGCGGCGCGTGACGGCAAAGGCAATTGAATAGCCGAAGGCGAGCACCGCATAGAGCGCTGCGACCGGCACTGCATTGGCGATCTGCTGGAGAAAATAGGCCATGGGTGTTCCACGCGTTTGCGAAATTATAACTGGCAAAATCGCTTTTACCAGTTAGAATATCGCCATGACCTTTTCCTGGACCCCGCATCGGTTTTCCGGCGGCGCGCTCGCCCTCGATGTCGCTAATTCCGTGGTGCTGCGCGCCGATCCCGAACGGCGGATCGATCGTTTCGCCGATCCGGACGTGATGGATGCCTTTCCCGGCGGCGCAAACCGGTACGGGGCGGAACGCCATCTCTTCGGCCCGCTCGAAGCGGTGAGCGGCGACGCGCGCGACGGGCTGGTCGACCTGCGCGAGGCGATCGACCGGCATTTTCGCGCGGAGGTTCTGGGTGCCGGGAAACCGGCGCTGCTGGCCGACCTGCTCGAAGCCACCGCCGCGGTCATGCGCCGGTCCGGCGCGCGGCCGCGGGCGCTCGATACGGCCACCGCCCGCTCCGCCCTCCTGCTGCTCGCACAGCCGGAGCCCGAACGGCTGAAAATCTGCCCGAACTGCCACTGGCTGTTCCTCGACCGCAGCCGCAACCGCTCACGCGCCTGGTGCGACATGGCCGTCTGCGGCAACCGGGCGAAGGCGAGCCGCCACTATCGCCGCAATCGCGAGGAGCCAGACCCATGAGACGCATGCTGACGATCCTGCTGCCGCTCGCGCTCCTCCTCACCGCCTGCCAGCGCGAAACAGGCCCCGATCCGCTGAAACTCACCGGAAAGATGTTCGTCTTCAACTACCGCCTCGCCTATGCGACCTATCTCGTCACGCTGGAACAGACCCAGCCGTTGCCGGCGGGCTCCATCGTGAAGGCCGAATTCGAGAATCCGGCGGGCGGCGCGGTGCTGACGCTGGAGCGCAGGATTTTCCCCAACCTGCCGCGCGTGGTGCTGGAGAGCCCTGACATCACCTGCGTGAAGAAGGACCAGCCCTACAAGGTCACGGTCTCGGTGATCGGCCCGGATGGCGCGCAACTGCAATCCCTGGAAACGCAGGTGACCTCCAACGTCGACCAAAGCATCCTTCCGGCAAAGGCACTCGTGGTCGGCCCCGGCTACGACCGGAACCCGGAGGTCTTCAAGGACGGCAAGGCGCCGGAGCATTTCGAAACGGCGACCTGCCCGACCTGACGCCCAAACGAAGAAACCGGAGCCTTGCGGCCCCGGTTCCAAAAATTATTTCAAAGGCTTCCGGCTGCAACCGGAAAAACCGATTCAGCCGACGATTTCGGTGTCGGAGAACCAGTACTTGATTTCCTGGGCAGCGGTTTCCGGGGCGTCGGAGCCGTGAACCGAGTTCTCGCCGATGGAAAGAGCGTGGGTCTTGCGGATCGTGCCCTCGTCGGCGTTGGCCGGGTTGGTGGCGCCCATGACTTCGCGGTTCTTGAGGATGGCGTTCTCGCCTTCCAGAACCTGAACGATCGTCGGGCCCGAGGTCATGCCTTCGACGAGTTCGCCGAAGAAGGGGCGTTCCTTGTGAACGGCGTAGAAGCCTTCGGCTTCGCGCTTGCTCATCCAGACGCGCTTGGAAGCCACGACGCGGAGGCCCGCATCTTCGAGCATCTTGGTGATCGCGCCGGTCAGGTTGCGCTTCGTCGCGTCCGGCTTGATCATCGAAAAGGTGCGTTCAATCGCCATTTTCCCGTTTCCCTTGGTTTTCCGGTGAAAGTGGCGGTTCAATAGCCGCCAACGCCCCGCAAAACAAGAGGGGCGCGGCGTTTGGCGAATTCAGCGGCAAACTTTCATGCTGCCGTCACACGATGGCCGACGCCGCCGTGCAGATCGAGGCATCGGCCGAACCACAATGCGACCGGGTCGTCCTCGGCCAGTACCCTCGTGCCCGCCGTCGTGCGCAGCCATTGCAGCGCGCCGAAGACGATGTAGTCGGGGAAAAGCGGTCCCTCACCGCCGATGAAGGGCTGGATTTTCAGCGTGTTGCGCAGGGGCTGGAGCCTCTTCGCGAAGCCCTCGATCTCCGCCCTGCCCGCGGCCGCGATATCCTCCAGCGACGCGCCGAGCCGCTCCTCGCGGCTGCGGCGGAAATAGGCCTGATCCGTCGGGTCCAGCAGGTTGTGGATGTCGAGAATGGCGATGCGGGTGACAGCCATGTGCAGCGCCGACTGCGACCAGCTCTCGATGAAGCGCGCCATCGCCTTGCCGCCCTCCCCGCCGAACAGCGACGGCCGGTCGGGATAGGCCTCGTCGAGATAGAGCGCGATCTCGAAACTGTCGCGCACCAGCCTGTCGCCATCGCGCAGCAGCGGCACGGTCGCAGTCGCACCGCCCTCGACCGCCTTGATCTCAGTGAAGCCGACCGGCACCGTCTCGTAATCGAGCCCCTTGTGGGCGAGCGACATCACCGTCTTCCAGACATGGGGCGAAAACTGGCGGGCCTTGTCGGTCCCGGCAAGGGCGTAGAGCAGTCGGGTCATGAAAACCTCTTCGTTCGGATCGGCGCATTGGAGCGCAGGGCGGCGAGGAGTGCAAATCAGATAATTTCATGGATCGCATTCATGCGAGCAATGGCGGCCTGCGATATAGTCGCGGCGTTGCAGGGAGACCCCGTATGCTCAACCACTACCGCATGTTCGCCGCCTACAATGCCTGGGCCAACCGCGCGCTCTACGAAGAGGTCGGCAAGCTCGACGATGCCGCCTATCGCAAGGATCTCGGCGCCTTCTTCGGCTCGCTGCACGGCACGCTGAACCACCTCCTCACCGCCGACCGCATCTGGATGAAGCGCTTTACCGGCGAGGGGGAAGCCCCAAAGAGCCTCGACACGATCCTCCACGAGGATTTTGCGGGCCTCAGAACCGCCCGACAGGCCGAGGATGCACGCCTTGCAGCCTTCGCCGCTTCGCTGACGAAAGAGAGAATCGTAGCTGACTTCACCTACAGCCCGCTCACCAATCCCGCAGTCGTCACCCACCCGCTCGGCGCGGCGCTGACCCACCTCTTCAACCACCAGACCCACCATCGCGGCCAGTGCCACGCCATGCTGACAGCGCTCGGCGGGCCGAGCATCACGCTGGACCTGATCTATTTCGTTCGTACCGAGGGCAAGGAATTCCTGTAAATTTTAGGGTGAGTAGCATCTTCCTGTTCCTGCAACAGTAGTGATACAGTGATGGGGTATGGAAGCGCTCGGCATCGATTTTGGGGGCTGCTCCGCCCTGTCACCCAGGTGACAGGCTCGGGCGATCGGTGATGGGATAGTCGCTGCCATTGGGGCTGACGCCGGATGGCGCGTGCCTCGCCCGGAGAGAGGAAAAGCAATGGCAAGAACGACCGAAGAGTGGGCCGCCCTGCTCGGAAGCACGCTTTGCAAGATGTCACGCGTTTACGGCACCGACGCCCCGAACGCCTACTTGCCGGAAGAGTGCTATCCGGTCATCGAGAAGACGCTCGACGTGGCGCTGCAGGAAGCGCGCGCGGAGGGGTATGCAGCGGCGATGCGAGACCTGCAGCAGAACCGCGCGGTGCGCGCCGCAAAACCGCAGCGCTCGACGATGATCAGCCAGGTCATGCGGGCGATCCCGCTCGCCCGGCGCATCGCCTGACACGGCACCGGTTTCACGGAGCGGCGCAGGGACAGCGCCGCCCCATGAAACGGGCGCCCTTGCCTATCGTCAACTTTGGTTGAATCCTTAGCTCAGCACACGCAAAATTAACCGCACAATCCGATAGTTACGCCGACTGACCTCCCAGCGCGCGGACGCCTTCCGCCGCGCCCCACCTGACGGCGTTTCATGACGAGCAAAGCCACTCCAGCCCTCAAAGACGCCCAACCGGCCGTTTCGCCCATCATGGCGCGCATCGCGCATGTCATGGCCAATCTCGGCATCGCCCCGCTGCCGCGCAATTACGAACTGCTGTTCGAGGCGCTGAACGGCAATGCGGGCGTTGCGCGCGAGATCGCGGCCCTCGGCAAGACGCCGGACCAGGCTTCCCTCGATGCGATCGCGCTGCGCCATTCGCTGCCGAGCCACAATGTGCTCGCCGCCGGGCAGGCCGCGGGAGAAGCCGTACTTCTGCTGACGGAAATCTCCAGGGCGGCGGAGGAGAACCATCGCCAGCGCGCCGCCGCCGTGCAGGAGCTGGAGGAGATCGCCGCCCGTATGGACAGGAACCCGGTGCTCGGCCTTTCCGATTTCGCCAGCGATACGGTCCGTCTCCTTTCCCTCGTGCGCGATATCCTCGGGAGCGACCGGGCGACATCCGCAAGGATCGACGACCTCCAGGCGCATCTCGACGGTCTGCGTTCCGGCCTGTCGGTGACCCGCGAGGCGCTGACCCACGACCCGGTGACGGGCCTTGCCAACCATGCCGCGCTGCTCGGCCGCCTCAAGACCTTCTTCAAGCAGGAGGCGAGCGGGGGCACGACCGCCCTTCTCCTCTTCCGCGTCGAGCAACTCAAGGCATTTGCCGAAACCCATCCGGCAGGCGCCGCACAAAAGACGCTGAAGCGGCTCGCCGCCATCTTCCGCCGCTCGGTGAAGAAAGCGGATTTCGTCGCCCGCACCGGCCCGGATCTCTTCTGCCTGCTGCTTTGCGACGTCGACCGCGAGATCGCCGTCACCATTGCCCGGCGCATCGCGGCCCGCGTCGCGGAAAAGCCATTCCCCTTCCTGGACCGCGAGCTTCCCGCCGGATTCCTGACGCTGACCGCCGGCATCTCCATGAGCGATTCGGCCCAGTCGCCCACGATGTTCTACGAACATGCCGACCAGGCGCTCGCCTATGCGGCGGAGACCAGCATTGCGCTGCGCATCTATTCGGCGGAGGTCTCCGAGCGGGCGGGACGCACCTATCGCGCAGGCGGGGCGGGCTGAACCGGCCTGCCGCCTCTTGCTTTAAGCTGTCACCCCGCCCTATAGACCCGGCATGATCACGATTTCCGGCCTCACCGCCCGCGTTGCCGGGCGTCTCCTCATCGACAACGCTTCGCTCTCGCTGCCGAGCGGCGTGAAGGTGGGTCTCGTCGGCCGCAACGGCACCGGCAAGTCCACGCTGTTTCGCGTCATCACAGGCCAGCTTGCCTCTGAAGCCGGCAGCATTTCACTGCCGAAGAACGCGCGCATCGGCCAGGTGGCGCAGGAAGCGCCGGGCACGGACGAATCGCTGATCGAGATCGTGCTTGCCGCCGACAAGGAGCGCGCCGCCCTGCTCAAGGAAGCGGAAACGGCAAGCGACCCGCACCGGATCGCGGAAATCCAGACGCGCCTCACCGATATCGGCGCCCATTCGGCAGAAGCGCGCGCGGCCAGCATCCTTGCCGGCCTCGGCTTCGACCATGAGGCCCAGCAACGCCCGGCGAAGAGCTTCTCGGGCGGCTGGCGCATGCGCGTGGCGCTCGCCTCCGTGCTCTTCTCCGAGCCGGACCTGCTGCTGCTCGACGAGCCGACCAACTATCTCGACCTCGAAGGCACGCTGTGGCTGGAGGACTATGTCCGGCGTTACCCGCATACGGTCATCATCATCAGCCACGACCGCGACCTCCTGAACACCGCCGTCAACGCCATCGTGCATCTCGATCAGCAGAAGCTCACCTTCTATCGCGGCTCCTACGACCAGTTCGAGCGCCAGAAGGCCGAAGCCGACGAATTGCAGATGAAGGCGAAGGCCAAGAACGAGGCCGCGCGAAAGCACCTGCAGAGCTTCATCGACCGTTTCAAGGCCAAGGCCACCAAGGCCAAGCAGGCGCAGAGCCGCGTCAAGGCGCTGGAGCGCATGGGCACGGTCGCCGCCGTCGTCGAGACGCATGTGCAGCCGATCACCTTCCCGGAGCCGGAAAAGCAGCCCGCCTCGCCCATCGTCGCGATCGAGGGCGGCGCGGTCGGCTACACGCCGGGACAGCCGATCCTCAAGCAGATCAACCTCAGGATCGACAATGACGACCGCATCGCCCTGCTCGGCTCGAACGGCAACGGCAAGTCGACCTTCGCCAAATTCATCTCCGGCCGGCTGGAGGCCGAATCCGGCACGGTCAAGCGCGCGCCGGGGCTGAAGATCGGCTTCTTCGCCCAGCACCAGCTCGATGACCTCATTCCCGACCAGTCGCCCGTCGAGCATGTGCGCCGGCTGATGCCGGAAGCGCCGGAGGCCAAGGTGCGCGCCCGCGTGGCGCAGATGGGACTTGCGACGGAGAAGATGGCGACGGCCGCCAAGGATCTTTCCGGCGGCGAGAAGGCACGCCTTTTGATGGGCCTTGCCGCCTTCGACGCGCCGAACCTGCTCATCCTCGACGAGCCGACCAACCATCTCGATATCGACAGCCGCCGCGCGCTGATCGAGGCGCTGAACGATTATGACGGTGCCGTCATCCTGATCTCGCACGACCGCCATCTCATCGAGGCCACCGTCGACCGGCTCTGGCTTGTCAACAACGGCACGGTCAAGACCTTCGACGGCGACATGGAGGAATATCGCGGCCTCATCGTCCAGTCCGGCAAGAAGGACGACAAGGACAAGCCGGCCTCCGCCGGCGGCGAGGCCAACAAGGCGGAACTGCGCAAGGCCAATGCCGACCGCCGTGCCCAATACGCACCGCTGCGCAAAAAGATCAACGAAATCGAATCGCTGACGGCGAAACTGCACAAGCAGATTCAGCTTCTTGACGCGGAACTTGCGGACCCTGTCCTCTACGAGAAGAACCCGGCAAAGGCCGCCGAGAAGGCAAAACTGCGCGCGACGGCCGTCGACAAGCTCAACGAGGCCGAGGAACAGTGGCTGGAGCTTTCGGCCGAGTACGAAGACGCGATGGCCGGCTGACCGGCCATCCGCACGCTCCAGAAAAGCAAAAAAAACAGGCAGATAGCGGGAATCGCCTTCTAAGACGAAAGTCGTAGAGGGCCCGTTGCCCCTTCTTTCCTTCCCGGCTTGAAACCCCTTCCCCATCATGGTTATCTCGCGCCTGATGACACGAGAGCGGGGGAAATCCGCCGTTCGCCATTGGGAGGAAACTATGGATCGTCGATCATTCATCAAGAAAGCCGGTGTGGCCGGCGTCGGCGGTGCGGCCGCCACGGTGCTTGCCGCCCCGGCGCTCGCGCAGAGCAATCCGAAGATCAACTGGCGTCTTGCCTCGTCGTTCCCCAAATCGCTCGATACGATCTATGGCGGCGCGGAAGTGCTTTCGAAATACGTGTCCGAAGCAACGGACGGTAATTTCCAGATCCAGGTCTTCGCGGCCGGTGAAATCGTTCCGGGCCTTCAGGCCGCCGATGCGGCATCCGCCGGCACGGTGGAGGCCGCCCATACGGTTTCCTACTACTACTGGGGCAAGGACCCGGTCTGGGCGCTCGGCGCGGCCGTGCCCTTCGCGCTCAACGCGCGCGGCATGAACGCCTGGCAGTACCATGGCGGCGGCATCGACCTCTTCAACGAATTCCTCGCCACCCAGGGCCTCGTCGGCTTCCCCGGCGGCAATACCGGCGTGCAGATGGGCGGCTGGTTCCGCAAGGAAATCAAGACCGTCGCCGACATGAAGGGCCTGAAGATGCGCATCGGCGGCTTTGCCGGCAAGGTCGTCGAAAAGCTCGGCGTCGTGCCGCAGCAGATCGCCGGCGGCGACATCTATCCCTCGCTCGAAAAGGGCACGATCGACGCCGCCGAATGGGTCGGCCCCTATGACGACGAGAAGCTCGGCTTCTACAAGGTCGCGCCCTACTACTACTATCCCGGCTGGTGGGAAGGCGGCCCGACGGTGCATGCCATGTTCAACAAGGCGGCCTTCGACGGCCTGCCGAAGGCCTACCAGTCGCTGCTGCGCACCGCCTGCCAGGCGACCGACGCGAACATGCTGCAGAAGTACGACTACCTGAACCCCTCCGCCATCAAGCGCCTCGTCGCCGCCGGCGCGAAGCTGAGCCCGTTCAGCCAGGAAATCCTGTCGGCCTGCTTCGACGCTTCCAACGAGGTCTATGCCGAGATGGAAGCCTCGAACCCGACCTTCAAGAAGATCTGGGACTCGATCAAGGCGTTCCGCGGCGAGTATTACCTCAACGCCCAGATCGCCGAATACAACTACGATACGTTCATGATGATCCAGCAGCGCGGCAACAAGCTGTAATCACTGACGCAAGCGCGAACAAGGAACCCCGGAGCAGCGATGCTCCGGGGTTTTTGTTTGCTTGTGCCGTTATCGTTCTGGAATGCCCCTCATCTCAACAAGCAAGGGCCGGCTTGCGCCGGCCCTTTCACAGCGGTTCCTCGGTCCCTCAGTTGAAGGACGGCGGGCTCGACAGGTCCGTGGCGGGCTTCTGCTCGGTGCCTTGCTGGCCGCCTTCGGCCGGCTTCTCCTCGCCGCCGCCTTCCAGCGGATTGCCGGCGGGAAGCTGCAGGCCGCCCGGCAGACCGAGGCCGCCGCCATTGTCCGGCAGGGTCAGGCCGGGCAAGCCGCCCTGGCCGCCACCGAAGCCGGGAACCTCGATCTTGATTGTCGCCGGATCGACGCCGCTGCCCTCGCCCTTGTAGTGCATGACCATGCCCGGGAAGAGGATGGTCAGCGCCACCATGACGATCTGGATGCCGACGAAGGGCACGGCCCCCCAATAGATCTGCCCCGTCGTCACCGGCTGCGTCACCTTGCCGGTCACCTTGTCGAGATAGGGCACCTTGGCGGCGACCGAGCGCAGGTAGAACAGCGCGAAGCCGAAGGGCGGGTGCATGAAGCTCGTCTGCATGTTGATGCCGAGCAGCACGCCGAACCAGATGAGGTCGATGCCGAGCTTGTCGGCGGCGGGCGCCAGCAATGGCACGATGATGAAGGCAAGCTCGAAGAAATCGAGGAAGAACGCCAGGAAGAAGACCAGCAGGTTCACCGCGATCAGGAAGCCCGTCTCGCCACCCGGCAGGGAGACGAGCAGGTGCTCGACCCACAGATGCCCGTTCACGCCATAGAAGGTGAGCGAGAAGACGCGGGCGCCGATGAGGATGAACAGCACGAAAGCCGAAAGTCGCGTGGTGGCGGTGAGCGCCGAGCGCACCACTTCCATGCTGAGCCGGCCCTTAGCCGCCGCCATGGCGAGCGCGCCGACCGCGCCCATGGCGCCGCCTTCCGTCGGCGTCGCGATGCCGAGGAAGATCGTGCCGAGCACGAGGAAGATCAGCGCCAGCGGCGGGATCAGCACGATGATGACCTGCTGGGCCAGCCGCGACATCATGTTGATGTTGAACGCCTTGTCGGCGAGCGCCACGACATAGATGAAGATGACGCCGACGGTCGCGCCGAGGATATCGGCATTCTCGCCATGCGTCGGATAGAGATAGACATGGGCCGCATAGGCAAAGCCGGCGGCGACGACCAGCGCGATGGCAAGCGACGTGACGCCGGAGCCGAGCGAACGCGCCTCCAGCGGCAGAGCCGGCATGGAATCCCGCTTCAGGAAGGTCATGAGCAGGATGTAACCCATATAGAGCCCGGTCAGCACGAGGCCGGGAATGAGGGCGCCGGCATACATGTCGCCGACCGAGCGGCCGAGCTGGTCGGCAAGGACGATCAGCACGAGCGACGGCGGGATGATCTGGGCAAGCGTGCCCGAGGCCGCGATGACGCCGGAGGCGATCGACCGGTCATAGCCGTAGCGCAGCATGATCGGCAGCGAGATCAGGCCCATGGCGATGACCGACGCGGCGACGACGCCGGTCGTTGCCGCCAGCAGCGCGCCGACGAAGATGACCGCATAGGCAAGGCCGCCGCGGATCGGCCCGAAGAGCTGGCCGATCGTATCGAGCAGGTCCTCGGCCATGCCGGATTTCTCCAGCACGATCCCCATGAAGGTGAAGAAGGGAATGGCGAGCAGCGTGTCGTTCGACATTACCCCCCACAACCGTTCCGGCATGGCATTGAGCAGCGGCCAGGAAAGATTGATCGAATCGGACAGCGGCGCAAGTTCCACGCCGATGATGAAGAAGAGCAGACCGTTCGCCGCGAGCGAGAACGCCACCGGATAGCCGAGCAGCAGGAACACGATCAGCGACATGAACATGATCGGCGCGAGGTTTTCCGCGATGAACTCGATCATGCGCCCTTCTCCTCGGCAATGGCCGTGTCGAGCGGGGCGTGGGTCGGAACATAAGGCGCCGGGTCGTCCATGTCCCCGCGCATGATGGCGATCTTCTTGATGATCTCCGAGACGCCCTGGAAGGCGAGAAGAATGAAGCCGGCGAGCAGGATGGCCTTGGCCGGCCAGACGATCAGGCCGCCGGCGCTGGAGGAGCCTTCACCCGAGCGGTAGGACATCGCGACATAGGGCACGAGGAAATACACCATCAGCAGCACGAAGGGCATCAGGAACAGGCAATGGCCGAGAAGGTCGATCCAGTGCTGCGCCCGGCGTGAAAACTTGCCGTAGACGACGTCGATCCGGATGTGCTCGTTCTGCGCCAGCGTATAGGCGGCGGCGAGCATGAAGGCACCGCCGAACAGATACCATTGCGCCTCAAGCCAGGCATTGGACGATGTGTTGAAAACCTTTCGAACGACGGCGTTTCCGGCACTGACGAGCACGGCAACGAGGATAAGCCAGCCAACGGCCTTCCCGATATTTTCCGTGACAGCGTCGATGAGCCGGCTGAAAACCAGCAGCGTCTTCATGAGAACTCCTCCCCGCATGGCGTGTTATTGCTTTGGTGCCAAGCACAGCCAAAGTGCCGATTTCAAGTCTCGTTTCAAGTCCGCAGCCGGGTTTTCCCGGCTTCAGCGGCCGTATTAGACGAAAGGCGGATACGGCTTTCGCCCCGTTGCACAAACGATAGGCAAATGCGGGCGCGGGGCGGCCTTGCTCCGGCCGAGGGTTCTGCTACAACAACGCCAAATCATCATACAAATGAGGGCGGAGCCATGTCCCCGATCAATCTCGCAATCGTCGGCGTCGGCAAGATCGTGCGCGACCAGCATCTTCCGGCCGTCGCTGACAACAGCGACTACAGGCTGATCGCCGCGGCCAGCCGCCACGGCACGGTCGACGGCATCGACAATTTCAAGACGATCGACGACATGCTCGCGGCCGTCCCTGCCATCGACGCCGTCTCGCTCTGCATGCCGCCGCAATACCGCTACGAGGCGGCCGAAAAGGCGCTTTCGGCAGGAAAGCACGTCTTCCTCGAAAAGCCGCCGGGCGCAACGCTCTCCGAAGTCGCCGACCTCGAAGCGCTCGCCGCATCGAAGGGCCTTTCGCTCTTTGCAAGCTGGCACTCGCGCTATGCGCCGGCCGTCGAGGCCGCAAAGACCTTCCTCGCGGGAACGACGATCCGCTCCATGCGGGTGATCTGGAAGGAGGACGTGCGCCACTGGCATCCGAACCAGGAATGGATATGGCAGGCCGGCGGCCTCGGCGTGTTCGATCCGGGCATCAACGCGCTGTCCATCGTCACCCACATCCTGCCGCGCCCGGCCTTCATCACCGCCGCCACGCTGGAATTCCCGGAAAACCGCGACGCGCCCATTGCCGCGTCGATGACCTTCTCCGACGCGAAGGGCCTCGACCTTTCCGCCGAATTCGACTGGCGCCAGACCGGCAAGCAGAGCTGGGACATCGTGGCGCAAACAGAGGCCGGCGAAATGGTGCTGTCTGAGGGCGGCGCGAAGCTCTCCATCGACGGCAAGCTGGTGCACGAGGAGCCGGAGCAGGAATATCCGATGCTCTACAAGCGCTTCGCCGAGATCGTGAAAGCCGGAAAGTCCGACGTCGACCTCGCGCCGCTGCGCCACGTCGCCGACGCCTTCATGCTGGGACGACGCAAGTTCGTCGAAGCGTTTCACGATTGAGGACAAGGGTTGAATGTTGGAAGCCTCATGGCGGCTCTCAACATTCAACCCGCCCGAGCATAAAAAGAACCTTCAGCGATCCGGAGCACAGTGCACTTCCGGTACGCAGTACCGGAAGCACGAGAAAGCGCCATTTGCACGCCAGCAACGACTGAATGTCGATTGGTCCTAGCCATGGAGTGCTGAAAGCGCTATCGAAGTGCTGTCGAAAAAGGCCGGGGCGGTTCCGGTAAGCCCGTCCCCTTCCATATGGAAGCTCTGCTCCACGCTAACGCGTGAGAACCCACGACGTGAAACCCTGGCAATGATGCTAGGGTGCTCGCGTCTGTGTAGCCTTACCACACCGGCGCTAGCCTCCTTGGAGGAAAATGATGCGCCTTGATCACCTTGACCTTCACGTACCGAATGTTTTGGAAACGCGGGATTTCTTCGCTACACATTTCAACTTGGTGCCGACGGAAACCCGCGGCAGCGGTCTAGCCATTCTCCGCGACGACGCCGGCCTGGAGTTGGTTATCAGCAGACCGGTTGCGAAATTCGGCGGCGCCGATACACCAACCGCCGGTCGAAACACCTACCACGTGGGATTTACTCTAAACGCACGTGCGGATGTCGATCGCCTCCATACCGCCCTCACGACTGCGGGGACGGAAATCTGGATGCCGCCGCGTGAAATGCGCGGAATGTGGCTGTTTTACTGCTTTGCCCCCGGACGGATATTGGTCGAGGTTCGTGCGCCCTAAGAACGCGGTTGGAGGCCGCATTCTCGTCGCCCCGCTATGGCTCGCTCGATGTCAAGCCTTCTTCGTCCAGCGCCCGTCGCCGTTCTGCTGCCAGTAGGTCAGCTGGTGCCCCTCGCCCTTCAGGCGCTTCCAGTGCTCGCGGGCGGTTTCCACTTCCGCCTGGTCGTAGCCGTCGAACATGAAGATGACGCGGTCATAGGCGTCGAGCGGCGGCGGTTCGGCGCCGGCGACGAGAAAGCGCACGGTGGCGGCGTTCTGGTTGTCCGGCGTCGCCGTCAGCAGGACGGGCTGGTCGGCGGGGAAAGCTTGCTCGTCCGTGCCGTGCGGCAGGAAGCTGTCCTCGCGGAAGGTCCACAGATGGGTGTCGAGCGCATCGCGGCGCTCGGCATCGCCGGCCTGTACGACGACGCGCCAGCCGCGCTCAAGGCTCTTGTCGATGAGCGGCGGCAGCGCGTCCTCCAGCTTGGATTCCGTCAGGTGATAGAAGAGGACCTCGCTCACCCCGCCCTCACCCCTCGTAGTTCGCACGCACAAGCTCGTCGAGCAGGCGCACGCCGAAGCCGGAGCCCCAGGACTGGTTGATCTCGTCGGTCGGCGAGCCCATGGCGGTGCCGGCGATGTCGAGATGCGCCCAAGGCGTATCCTTGACGAAGCGCTGGAGGAACTGCGCGGCGGTGATCGAGCCGGCATAGCGCCCGCCGGTGTTCTTCATGTCGGCGAACTTGCTGTCGATCATCTTGTCGTATTCGCGGCCGAGCGGAAGGCGCCACAGGCGCTCATGGGTGGCAAGGCCGGCGGCGGTGAGACGCGCGGAAAGCGTATCGTCGTTGGAGAAGAGACCGGCATGATGGCTGCCGAGCGCCACCATGACCGCACCGGTCAACGTAGCGAGGTTGACCATGAACTGCGGCTTGAAGGTCTCGTTGCAATACCAGAGCGCATCGCAGAGCACGAGGCGGCCCTCGGCATCCGTGTTGATGACCTCGATCGTCTGGCCGGACATGGACTTGACGATGTCGCCGGGGCGCTGGGCGTTGCCGTCGGGCATGTTTTCCACAAGGCCGAGGATGCCGACGACATTGGCCTTCGCCTTGCGCGAAGCGAGCGTGTGCATCAGGCCGATGACGGCGGCGGCGCCGCCCATGTCGCCCTTCATGTCCTCCATGCCGGCGGCCGGCTTGATGGAAATGCCGCCGGTATCGAAGACGACGCCCTTGCCGATGAAGGCGATCGGCCGGTCCTTCTCCTTGCCGCCCTTCCAGTGCATGACAGCAAGGCGCGGCGGGCGCACGGAGCCCTGCGCGACGCCGAGCAGCGCCGCCATGCCGAGCTTCTTCATCTCGCGCTCGGTGAGGATATCCACCTCGACGCCGAGCTTTTCGAGCGCCTTGGCCTTGTCGGCGAATTCGACGGGGCCGAGCACGTTGGCCGGCTCGTTGACGAGATTGCGGGCGAGAATCACGCCTTCGGCCACCGCGTCGGACACCTCGTTCGCCTTCTTGGCGGCGCTGGCGACGGCGGTGACGATCGTCACCTTCACGCTTTTGCCGCTCTTCGCCTCGTCGTCCTCGCCCTTTTTCGTCTTGTAGGTATCGAAGCTGTAGGCGCCGAGCTGCATGCCGAGCGCGAAGTCGGCGGCGTTCCTCGCCGTGACGGTGACGTCAGGCGCATCGAGATAGACCGTCACCTTCTCGGCGCGGCCGGCCTTGGCCGCGGCGGCGCCGCCGGCCTTCAGCCAGTCGTGGGCAGTCAGCTTCTCCGCTTCGCCGAGGCCGAGCACCAGGATGTGGTCGACCGGCGCGCCGTGCGGCGCCAGAACCTCGAGCTTTTTCAGCGCCTTGCCGGTGAATTTCGCAACGCCCGCGGCACGGCCCACGACACCTTCCGGATCGACCTCGCCAAGCCCTGCCGCCTGCCCGCCGGCACTCTGGAGGAGGATCGCAAGACCGCCGGATGCGCGCGCCGTCTTTGCGAAACCGATGTCGAATTTGGAAGCCATGATTTACTCCGCATGTGGGCCTTGCGGCCGGTCGTTCGGCCGGAAAGGCCGCCGTTCGCCCCAATTCCTTGTCGCTTTTGCGGCGCTTGGCAAGATGCGCCGGCTTGTTTACAGAACGTTAGCCATGCTTGTTCGCGATAAATTTTCCATCCGGGCGGAGACTCTCCGCTATGGCGTCAGCCTCAAGAAAGCTTATATGCCCATTGCAGTTCCGTTGATGGGCGTCGTGGACGCGGGGCGAGAACCGCTGGTCGGACGTGCGGACTGAAAAATGAAACTGATCGAGCGCTATATCCTGCGGCGGGCGTCGCTCATGTTCATCGCCACGCTTTTGCCCCTGCTGGGCATCGTCTGGGTGACGCAGGCGCTCAGCAGCATCAACCTCGTCACCGACAGCGGCCAGTCGATCTTCGCCTTCCTGAAGCTCGCCACGCTGATCCTGCCCTCCGTCATCCCGATCATCCTGCCCTTCGCGCTCGTCATAGGCGTGTCGCAGACGCTGACCGTCATGAATGCCGATTCGGAGCTGACGGTGCTGAATTCGGCGGGCAGCTCGCGCACGACGATCATCCGGCCGATCATGATTCTCGCCGTGGCGATGAGCCTCGTCTCCTTCGCCGTCGACAATTTCGTAGAACCCTATTCCCGCATGGCCGTGCGCAAGATGATTGCGACGGCCCATGCCGACATGCTCTCCTCCGTCGTGCAGGAAAACACCTTCCGCAAGATCACAGACGGGCTCTACGTTCAGGTGGCGGAACGGCGCAACAACGGCGTACTGCATGGCCTCTTCGTCGCCGACACGCGCGATCCGCGCTTCGAGATGGTGTACTATGCCCGCGAGGGCGCGGTGGACGAAAACTCCTCGGCGCTGGTGATGAAGGACGGCGAGGTGCATCGCAAGCTGCCTGACGGCAACGTCTCCATCATCAAGTTCGCATCCTACGCCTTCGACCTCGCCGACCTCACCCAGAGCACCGGCACGTCGAACATCCGCGCCAAGGACCGCGACCTGCCCTATCTCTTCAGTCCGGATCCGGAAGACCCGCAATACAAGAACAATTCGGGATCCTTCACCGCCGAGCTGCACCGCCGCTTCAGCGAATGGCTGTTCCCGATGGTCTTCGGCCTGATCGCCCTCGTCGTCAGCGCCGATGCGCGCTCGCACCGCGAGGCGCGCATGCATCCGATGATCACGGCGCTGCTGACGGCGCTCTTCGTGCGCTGGGCGAGCTTCTATGCCTCGAACAATGCGGAAGAATCCCTCTATTTCATACCGATCATGTATCTCATCCCGATCGTCACGGCAGCGCTCGCCATCCGCTATCTCGCGCGCAACAAGAGCCTTGAGATTCCGGCAACGCTCGGCGACCGCGTCACGGAACTGCGCGACCGGCTGCTGTCGCGCTTCATAAAGACGGGCTCGACCCCGGCCGGCGGGAGCGGCAAACCATGATCCGCACGCTCGGCCTCTATTTCTTCCGCCGCTACATCGTCACGACGATCTGGTTCCTGCTCGGCATCTTCTCGCTGATCTTCATCATCGACTTCTCCGAGATGTCGAATCGCGTGGGTGCGCTGCCGGGCTATACGCTGTCGACCGGCCTCATGGTGACGGCGCTGCGCATTCCCACGATCCTGATGCAGACAGTGCCCTTCGTCGCGCTCTTTGCCGGCATGGCCGCCCTCATCTCGCTCAACCGGCGCTACGAGCTGGTCGTGACGCGCGCCGCCGGCATTTCCGTCTGGCAGTTCCTGCGCCCCTTCGTCATCGGCGCATTCCTGTTCGGCGTCATCGCCGTGCTGACGCTCAATCCGCTCGCGGCCTGGGGCAGCAAGAAGGCGCAGGAGGTCGAGGCCTCCTGGGGGGCGACCAACGCGGCGCGCGGCGAAAACGCCGTTCCGTGGCTTCGCCAGATCTATGGAAAGGACGAGGCGATCATCGGCGCGAAGGCCGTTCTGGACAATGGAACGCGGCTGCTCAACGTCTCCGTCATCCACTTCGACGACGACAGCCGCATCGTGCTTCGGCAGGACGCCGACTCGGCCACTTTGGAAGATGGTTACTGGCTTCTTAAGAACGTGCACGAGACTCGCAGCGGCGAACTGCCCGTCCGTCTCGATGAGGTACAGCTTCGTACCAACCTGAAACGGGAATTCGTTCAGGAAAGCCTGGAAAAGCCTGAAAGCATTGCCTTTTTCGAGCTCGGACGGAAGATCGAGGCGGCCAAATCCTTCGGTTTCCCGACGAATGCCATGGAAACGCAGTTTCACTCCATGCTTTCGCTGCCGCTGCTCCTGGTTGCGATGACGCTGATCGCCGCCTGTGTATCGTTAAAATTTAGCCGGTTTAATCAATCGCGTGCGGTGATTCTGGGTGGAATCCTTTCAGGCTTCATGCTTTATGTCGTCACCGTGCTTGTGAAGGCATTCGGAAGCAGCGGTGTTGTTCCTCCGTTCGTTGCGGCCTGGCTCCCAGTGGTCGTCGCAATGTCCTTGGGTGCGACGATTCTTCTGCATCAGGAGGACGGCTAGTGGCGGCAGGCGACCGCAAAACGAATCGGTGGTTAAAAGCCGCCCTGCTTGCAGGTGCGGCCATGTGCGCCCTCATGCCCGCTTCCGCTGTTCCCGTTTATGCACAGATGTCGGACATCCAGACGATGGAGCCGAACATCCCGGACGACAGCAAGCTGCTGCTCGCCGCGAACGAACTCGTCTATAACCAGGACAATGACACGGTCATCGCGCGTGGTGCCGTGCAGATCAATTATGCCGGCTACAAGCTGGTTGCCCGTGAGGTCGAGTACGACCAGACGACGGGCCGGGTGAAGGCGCGCGGCAATATCGAGCTGATCGAGCCGACCGGCAACCGCGTCTACGGCGACGAGATGGACCTGTCGGACGATTTCGCCAACGGTTTCATCAACGCCCTGCGCATCGAGACCACAGACCTCACCAAGCTGGCGGCGACCAGCGGCGAGCGCGTCAACGGCGAGGAGATGATCCTCAACCACGCCGTCTATACCGCCTGCACGCCCTGCGCCACGGACCCGACCCATCGCGGGCTGTGGGAGGTGAAGGCCGAGCGCGTCGTGCAGAACGGCCGCACCAAGACCATCCGCCTCGAGCGCGCGCGCTTCGAGATGTTCGGCAGGCCGATCGCCTATATTCCGGTGCTCGAAGTTCCCGACCATACCGTCAAGCGCAAGACCGGCTTCCTCTTCCCGCAGTTCCGCTATGCCCAGAAGCTCGGCTTCGGCGTGACGACGCCCTACTACATCGCGATCGCGCCGGACATGGATGCGACGCTGTCGCCCACGGTCCTGACCAACCAGGGCTTCCTCATGGAAGCCGAATTCCGCAAGCAGTTCCACAACGGCCAGATCACGCTGCGCGCCGCCGGCATCAGCCAGATGAACGCCGACCAGTTCACGCCGAACACGAGCGACTGGGAAGAAGACGGTCTGCGCGGCATGGTCGCCTCCACCGGCCACTTCCAGATCAATCCGCGCTGGACGTTCGGCTGGAACGTGATGGCGCAGACCGACAACAACTTCTCGCGCACCTATGAAATCAACGGCTTCAAGGGCGACACGTTCGTCAACGAGGGATACCTGTCGGGCCTCGGCCGCCGCAACAGCTTCGACCTGCGCGCGTTCTATTTCGACGTGCAGGACGCCGACCCGCTGGATCAGGCAGAGCGCAAGCAGGCGATCGCCCAGACGCTCGACCACGAATATATCGTGCCGCAGCCGGTCTTCGGCGGCGAGCTGAGCGTCACGACGAACCTCACCAATGTCGACCGCGACCTTACCGACAGCTACACGGTGAACGGCCGCGACCGTTTCCGCGGCCTCGAAGGCAGCGCGACGCGGCTGACCAGCGAGCTGGAGTGGAAACGCCAGCTCGTCGTGCCGGGCGGCCTCGTGCTGACGCCGCTCCTGGCGGCCCGCGGCGACATCCACCGCCTCGACATGCGCCCGCCGGGCGCCGGTTACGGCGGCACGTTCGAATCCGACGACAGCGCGACCCGCACCATGCTGACCGCAGGCCTCGAGGCGCGCTATCCCGTCCTCGTGACGACGGACTACAGCACGCACCTGTTCGAGCCGATCGCGCAGATCTATGTGCGCCCGGACGAGGACAATGCCGGCGGCCTGCCGAACGAGGATGCTCAGAGCTTCGTCTTCGACGCCACCAACCTGTTCGAACGCGACAAATTCTCGGGCTTCGACCGCATCGAGGGCGGCACGCGCGCCAATCTCGGCCTGCGCTATACCGGTACGTTCGACAATGGCGTGCTCCTGCGCAGCATCGTCGGCCAGTCCTTCCATCTCGGCGGCGTGAATTCCTTCGCCAGCCCCGACCTCGTCAATGCCGGCGCCAATTCCGGCCTTGAGACGGATGCCTCCGACTATGTCGGCATGGCGGGCATCGATCTGCCGAGCGGCATTTCGTTCTCGACCAGCGCCCGTCTCGACAAGGACGACTTCTCGCTGCGCCGCTCGGATACGTCGCTGCGCTTCGACGGCGCCCGCTTCGAGACCGAGATCACCTATACGCGCATCGCCGCGCAGCCGCTCTACGGCCTGACGGACACCGCCAGCGAAATTCAGGGCGCCGCGGCGTTCAAGTTCCACGATTACTGGTCGGTCTTCGGCTCGGTCACCTACGACATCGGCAACCACATCGTTTCGCGCAACGGCATCGGCGTATCCTATGACGACCGCGATACTGTGTTCTCGATCGTCTACGAGCAGACGCGCGACAAATCGAGCACCGCGGCGAACGACTGGTCGATCGGCGCGCGCCTGATGTTCCGCACGATCGGGGATATCCAGGTCGGCGATACGACGCTCGCCGGCTTCTGACAGGCCTGCGGGCCGCTCTTGTCATCGTTTGGCCGCATGTATTATGCACATCCGGGAGATGAATTCTCCCGGCGCCCTCCGCTTGAACGGTGCGGGGGCACGAAATGGGTTTTGGAAGAGGGACTGGCATGATGGGCAGACAATCTGTGGTGCGCTCCATGATGATGGGCGTCGCTCTGGCCGCAGCGGTAACGATCGTTGCGCCGGCAGGCAGTGCGCAGGCCGCAAGTTCGGTCGTTGCGATCGTCAACAACACCGCGATCACTTCCGGCGACGTCGAACGCCGCGTCAACTTCCTGAAGCTGCAGCGCACCAAGGGCAATCTGCGCAGCATCGCCCGCGAACAGCTCATCGACGACACGCTGAAGCGCGAGGAAATTCTGCGCGCCCGCGCATCCGTCAGCACCACGGAGGTCGATGCCGCCTATGCGCGCTTTGCGGCCTCCAACAAGATGTCGCCCGACCAGCTCGCCAAGATCCTCAACCAGGCCGGCGTCGGCTCCGAACACTTCAAGCAGTTCATCGCGCTGCAGATGAGCTGGCCGCGCGTCGTCAACGCCCGCTTCGGCCGCACGAACAACGGCAAGACGCTTGTCGAGCGCATGCAGGAGAACGGCGGCAAGAAGCCGGAAACGACGGAATACTTCCTCAAGCAGGTCATCTTCGTCGTGCCGGAAAAGCGCCGCAACGCCATCCTCGGCAAGCGCAAGGCGGAGGCGGAAGCCTCCCGCTCGAAATTCCCCGGCTGCGACCAGGCCAAGGCCTTTGCCGCGACGATGCACGACGTCTCGATCCGCGATCTCGGCCGCGTGCTGGCGCCGGAAATGCCCGAGGACTGGAAGCCGCTGATCGAGAAGGCCAAGGGCCAGACGACGGGCACGCGCGTCACCGAGCGCGGCGTCGAATATCTGGCGATCTGCAAGCAGCGCCAGGTGAACGACGACGTTGCCGCCGAAATGGTCTTCCGCGCCGAGGACCTCGCCAAGGCGAAGGGCAACGAAGGCGACGAGAACAGCAAGAAGTACATCGCCGAACTGCGCAAGAAGGCGACGATCACCGAACGCTGATTCTGGGCGCCGTGGAGACGCGGCGCACTCTCAAACCTGCCGGCGCCTGTCCCTGGACACGCCGGCATCGCTCTTCCGGCAGGTCCCCATGACGACGACGAACATTCCTCCGCTGGCGCTCACCATGGGCGATCCGGCGGGGATCGGGCCGGATATCACGCTTGCCCTGTGGTCCGCCCGCCACCGGCTTTCGCTTCCCCCTTTCCTCTTCATCGGCGATGCCGCGGTTCTGCGCGCGCGCGCCCATGTGCTCGGCCTCGATATCGCGCTCGTCGCCGCACAGCCGGAAACGGCTGAGGCCATCTTCGCTGAGGCCATTCCGGTGCTCGCGTCCGATTGCGCCGTGCCCGTCGTGGCTGGCGCGCCCGACAGCCGCAACACCGCCGCCATCACCGGCGCCATAGAGACGGCCGTCGCCCTGACCATGGCGGGCCGCACCGCCGCCGTCGTGACCAACCCGATCGCCAAGGCGGTGCTCTACGATGCCGGCTTCGGCTTTCCCGGCCATACGGAGTTCCTCGCCGATCTCGCGACAAAGGCGACGGGCGGGGACACCCTCCTCCCCGTCATGCTGCTTGCCGGGCCGAAGCTGCGCGCCGTGCCGGTGACGATCCATATCCCGCTGAAGGACGTCCCGGCGACGCTGAGCGAAGACCTCATCGTCGAGACGGCCGTCATCACCGCGCGGGACCTGTGCCAGCGCTTCGGCATCGCCCGTCCACGCCTCGCCATTGCCGGGCTCAACCCGCATGCCGGCGAAAGCGGCGCGCTGGGGCTGGAGGACGACGCCATCGTGCGTCCCGCCGTCGAGCGGCTGAAGGTGGCCGGCATCGCGGCGATCGGCCCGCTTCCGGCCGACACGATGTTCCATGAGGCCGCCCGCGCGACCTATGACGTTGCGCTCTGCATGTATCACGACCAGGCGCTGATCCCGGCCAAGGCGCTGGGCTTCGACGATTCCGTCAATGCGACGCTGGGCCTGCCCTTTATCCGCACGTCGCCGGACCACGGCACCGCCTTCGCCCTTGCCGGCAAGGGCATCGCCAAGCCGGACAGCCTTCTCGCCGCGCTGCGGCTCGCCGCCGAGCTTGCGGCGCACGAACGCGCATCCCGGGAGACGGCGTGATGGCGGCGCTCGACGGACTTCCGCCGCTGCGCGACGTCATCCAGCGGCACGGGCTCGACGCGAAGAAGGCGCTCGGCCAGAACTTCCTGCTCGACCTGAACCTCACCCAGAAGATAGCCCGCACCGCCGGCCCCATCGAGAACCATACGGTGATCGAGGTCGGCCCGGGGCCGGGCGGCCTGACGCGCGCCATTCTCGCGCTCGGCGCTAAGCGGGTCATCGCCATCGAGCGCGACGCCCGGTGCCTGCCGGCGCTGGCGGAAATCTCCGATCACTATCCGGGCCGCCTCACGGTGATCGAGGGCGATGCGCTGAAGACCGATTTCGAGGCGCTGGCGCCCGGCGAGCCGGTGCGCATCATCGCCAACCTGCCCTATAATGTCGGCACGCAGCTTCTCGTCAACTGGCTGTTGCCGAAGGCCTGGCCACCCTTCTGGGAATCGCTCACGCTGATGTTCCAGCGCGAGGTTGGCCTGCGCATTGTCGCGCAGGAGGATGACGACCACTATGGCCGGCTCGGCGTGCTCTGCGGCTGGCGCACCGACGCCCGCATGGCCTTCGACGTGCCGCCGCAGGCCTTCACGCCGCCGCCGAAGGTGACGTCCTCCGTCGTGCATCTGGAGCCCATCGCCAACCCGTTGCCCTGCGAGGCAAGCGCGCTGGAACGCGTCACCCACGCTGCCTTCGGCCAGCGCCGCAAGATGCTGCGCCAAAGCGTGAAATCGCTCGGCGGCGAGGCGCTGCTGGCAAAGGCGGAGATCGATCCGCAGCGGCGGGCGGAGACGCTGAGCGTGGAAGAGTTCGTGCGGCTGGCGAACGCGCTCTGAGCGCTGCCGTCGGCGTGGGAGCCGTGGCTACCCCCCTCTGCCCTGCCGGGCATCTCCCCCTCAAGGGGGGAGATTGGGTGGGGCACCGTTTCGCCCGTCTCTAACGTCGCTGTTTGAGCAAGGTTTGTGCCTCTTGCCGATCTCCCCCCTTGAGGGGGAGATGCCCGGCGGGGCAGAGGGGGGTGTTACACCCGCCACTCTCACAAAACCGGCTTTTCCGTCACCAGCCCGGTCACGAATTCGAACAGCCCATGCCGGCGGTCGCGGCGCAGGCGCTCGGCCTTGACGATGCTCTGCACGGCATCGAAGGCGACGGAGAGGTCATCGTTGAGGATGACGTAGTCGTATTCCCGCCAATGCTCGATCTCGGCCCGGGAATTGGCAAGGCGCGTCTGGATGACCTCCTCGGTATCCTCGGCGCGGCGATGCAGGCGCGATTGCAGCTCGGTCATCGACGGCGGCAGGATGAAGATCGAGACGACATCGGCCGGCATCTTCTCCTGGAGCTGCTGGGCGCCCTGCCAGTCGATGTCGAACAGCATATCGCGGCCGGCGGACATGGCCTCCTCCACCGGCTCGCGCGGCGTGCCGTAGAAATTGCCGTGCACCTCGGCCCATTCGAGCAGGGAATCGGAATCACGCCGGAGCTCGAATTCGCGCTGATTGATGAAGTGGTAGTGCCGCCCGGCGATCTCGCTGGCGCGGCGCTGGCGCGTCGTCACGCTGACCGAAAGGCTGAGGCCCGGATCGGCCTCCAGCAGATTGCGGGCGATGGTCGACTTGCCGGCGCCGGACGGAGAGGAGATCACGAGCATGAGCCCGCGGCGCTCGATGTTGATCTGCTTCGAATGCTCGGCCATGGCCTACTCCAAATTCTGGACCTGTTCCCTGAACTGGTCGATGACGACCTTCAGCTCGATGCCTGCAGCCGTTACAGCAGCGGCGTTCGACTTGGAACAGATCGTATTCGATTCCCGGTTAAATTCCTGTGCGAGAAAATCGAGCTTGCGGCCGATCGGGCCGCCTTCGGCGATCAGCGCACGCGCCGCCGCCACATGCGCCTTCAGCCGGTCGATCTCCTCGCGCAGGTCCGCCTTGGTGGCGATGAGCGCGGCCTCCTGGTGCAGCCGGTCACGGTCGAGCGCGGTGGCGCCCTGCATGAGCATGGTCACCTGCGCGGAAAGGCGCTCGGCAATCGCCGCGACGCTACGCGAGGGATCGGCCTCGACAGTCTGCGTCAGCGCCTCTATCCGTGCGACCTGACCGAGCAGGACCGCGGCGAGCGCCGCGCCCTCGCTGCGCCGCATGTCGGCAAGACAGCGGACGGCTTCGGCGAAGCCCGCGGCGATGTCCTCGTTGCGCGCCGTGCGTTCCGTCTCGCTCTCCTCGGCCTCCCGGAAATCGACGATACCGCGCACGGAAAGCAGCGTGTCGAGCTTCACCGGTGCGGGATCGACGATACCGGCAAGCTGGTCGCGCAGCGCCAGCACGGCGGCGAGCGCGCCCTGGTTCACCACGGCTTCCACCTGCGCCTCGCTGACGCTGGTGGCAAGCCCGACCTGGAGATTGCCGCGCGCGAAGGCCTCGCCCGCGACACGGCGCACATCCGCCTCCAGCGCCTCGAAGCCGGGCGGCAGGCGCAGGCGAAGGTCGAGCCCCTTGCCGTTCACCGAACGCAGTTCCCATGCCCAGCGCGTACGCCCGCTGGTTCCCTCGACCCGCGCGAAGCCGGTCATCGATTGCAATGTCATGTCAGCCTCCAGTGGCGCCCGTGGCGAGAAGCCGGAACGGGCAGCCGGGTGCGCGCGGCACGCGCGACATCATCCCGTATTAAAGTGAAGCAGTTTCACGGGGTTGGAAACGGCCAAGCACGCGGAAGGCGTAGCGATCCACATCAAAGGTGACATGCGCAGACAAAACGGCCCCGGACGCAAGCGCCGGGGCCGTTCAAGAGAGCCGCGCCCATCTTACTGGGAACTAGTGGCTTCCGTTTCCTTGGCGGCCTCGGCGGCCTTCTCGGCTTCCAGCTTGCGCCAGCGGCGGACGTTCTGGTTGTGCTCGTCCAGCGTCTCGGCAAAGACGTGGCCGCCCGTGCCGTCGGCAACGAAGTAGAGGTCGGACGTGCGCGACGGATTGGCGACGGCTTCCAGCGCCGCACGGCCCGGATTGGCGATCGGCGTCGGCGGCAGACCCTTGATGATATAGGTGTTGAACGGCGTCTGCTTTTCGAGGTCCGACTGGAAGATCGGCCGGTCGGCCGGTTTGCCGTCGCCGCCGAAGATGCCGTAGATGATGGTCGGGTCGGATTGCAGGCGCATGCCCTTGTCGAGCCGGTTCAGGAAGACCGAGGCGACGCGCGAACGCTCGTCCGCCCGGCCCGTCTCCTTCTCGACGATCGAGGCGAGCGTCACGAATTCCTCGCGGGTGGCGATCGGCAGGTCGTCGTCGCGCCGCTCCCAGATCTGGTCGATCAGCGATTTCTGCGCGTCGAGCATCTGGTGCAGGATATCGGCGCGCTTGGTGCCGCGCGAGAACTTGTAGGTATCGGGCATCAACGAGCCTTCGACCGGCAGGTCCTGCGGCAGGTCGCCTTCAAGCACGGGATCGTCGGCAAGGCGCTTGAACACCTGCTTGACCGTCAGGCCTTCCGGTACGGAAACGCTGTAGAGGATGGACTTGCCGGATTTCAGGAGCTCGACGATCTCCCGCATCGAGGCGCCGGACTTGATCTCGTATTCGCCGGCCTTCAGCGTCTCGCCGTCGAGATAGACGCGCGAGAGCACGCGGAAGACGCGGCCGTCGGTGATGATGTTGTTGCGCTCGAGATTGGCCGCGATCTCGTTGGTGCCGGCACCGGCGCGAACGATGAAGTTCGTGTTGGCCTTCAGCGGCCCCTGCTCCTCGTAGCTCTTCACGCCGTAGTAGAAGATGCCGACGCCGATGAGCGTGGCGAAGACCACCACGGTCATGACGAAATTCAGGAAGATGACGATCTGGCTGCGTGCCTTGCGCGAGCGGCGACGGCTCGGCGGTTCCGGCACCTGTTCAGGCCTGAGGGCCTCCTTGGCGGACTTGGGAATGATGCGCGGCTGGCCGGATGCCTCGCCACGGCCAAACTGTGTCTCGCCGGGTTCGTTCGTGTCGCTCACGGACTGTCCTCATGGGTTCTCGCATTGCTCGTCGCTTTCCAACAGAGCAATACGGCAAAAGCAGGGTGTGCGGCGCGCCGGGGCGTGCGCCCGGATCAGGCGTCGTAGCGCTTCAGGACCAGCGACGCATTCGTTCCGCCGAAGCCGAACGAATTCGACAGCGCCACGTTGATCTCGCGCTTGCGGGCCTTGTGCGGCACCAAGTCGATCGCCGTCTCGACGTCGGGGTTGTCGAGGTTCAGCGTCGGCGGCGCGATATTGTCACGGATCGCCAGCGCCGTGAAGATCGCCTCGACGGCGCCGGCCGCGCCCAGAAGGTGGCCGATGGCCGACTTGGTGGACGACATGGAGATGCGGGACGCCGCGTCGCCGACAAGGCGCTCGACCGCGCCGAGCTCGATCGTGTCGGCCATGGTGGAGGTGCCGTGCGCGTTGATGTAGTCGAGCTCGCTCGCCGGAATGCCGGCGCGCTTCAGCGCCATGGTCATGCAGCGGAACGCGCCGTCGCCGTCCTCGGAAGGCGCGGTGATGTGGAAGGCATCGCCGGAGAGGCCGTAGCCGATCACCTCGGCGTAGATCTTCGCGCCGCGCGCCTTGGCGTGCTCCAGCTCTTCCAGAACCACGATGCCGGCGCCCTCGCCCATGACGAAGCCGTCGCGGTCGCGGTCATAGGGGCGGGATGCGGCGGTGGGGTCGTCGTTGCGGGCGGTCGACAGCGCCTTGCAGGCGGCAAAGCCGGCCAGCGAGATGCGGCAGATCGGCGATTCCGCGCCGCCCGCCACCATGACGTCGGCATCGCCGAGCGCGATCAGCCGGCTCGCGTCGCCGATCGCGTGGGCGCCGGTCGAGCAGGCCGTGACGACGGAATGATTGGGGCCGCGCAGCTTGTGCTTGATCGAAACCTGGCCGGAGGCGAGGTTGATCAGGCGGCCGGGAATGAAGAAGGGCGAAATGCGGCGCGGCCCCTTGTCGCGCAGCGTGTAGCCGGCTTCGACGATGCCTTCGAGACCGCCGATGCCGGAGCCGATGAGCACGCCGGTCGCGATCTGGTCGTCGTCGGATTTCGGATGCCAGCCGGCATCGGCAAGCGCCATGTCGGCGGCGGCCACGGCATAGGCGATGAAGGGATCGACCTTGCGCTGTTCCTTGGGTTCCATCCACTGGTCGGGATTGTAGGTGCCATCGGAACCGTCGCCGAGCGGAATGGAACAGGCGATCTTCGCGGGAAGGTCATCGACCTCGAAGGTGGTTACCCTGGCAGCGCCGCTACGGCCTTCCAGAAGCCGGCTCCAGGTCACTTCGGTGCCACAGCCAAGCGGTGATACCATGCCGGTACCCGTGATAACGACACGCCTCATCGTCCGCGATCCACCCTTCGTATTCTTGTATCCGTTGCCTCATGAAGAGGTGCGGCCTCCCGGAGGAGACCGGGACGGGCCGCCTGATGGCGGCCCGCCGGCAGTCAAATCAAATCAGGCCTGGGCCTTCTCGATGAACTTGACGGCGTCGCCGACCGTCAGGATCGAGTCAGCTGCATCGTCCGGGATCTCGACGCCGAATTCTTCTTCGAACGCCATGACCAGTTCGACGGTGTCGAGCGAGTCCGCGCCAAGATCATCGATGAAGCTTGCGCCTTCGCTGACCTTTTCGGCATCGACGCCCAGATGATCAATGACAATTTTCTTTACGCGTTCTGCGATATCGCTCATGTCGGATTCCTCGACCTTTGTTTTTGATCGGCGCCTGTCACGGCACCGGACACTCAACACGCCCGATGTGCCTCAAGAACACATCCGGCAATCCCTTCAACCGGCAATGCGGCATAGACGATACGGTTCCGTATCGCCTGATCGCTCAGGCATTTACCGCTCGACTGCTGACAGTCATGGCCCGATTAACACGGTTTATGCCTGCCGCAAAGTCCGAAAATGGCCGGTGCGCCAGCGGTCAACATGCTATTCATGCTGCTTTGCCGAATGCTCCGCCCCTCGTCAGATCATCGCCATGCCGCCGTTCACATGCAGCGTCTGGCCCGTCATGTAGGATGCTTCCGACGAAGCGAGGTAGGCGACGGCCGATGCAACTTCCGCGCCGGTGCCCATGCGCTTCATGGGAATGGCGCCCATGATCGCTTCCTTCTGCTTGTCGTTCAGCTTGCCGGTCATGGCGCTTTCGATGAAGCCGGGCGCCACGCAGTTGACAGTCACGTTGCGGGTGGCGATCTCCTGCGCCAACGACTTGGTGAAGCCGATCATGCCGGCCTTGGCGGCGCAGTAGTTCGCCTGGCCCGGATTGCCGGTGACGCCGACGACCGAGGTGATGTTGATGATGCGGCCGTAGCGGCGGCGCATCATTGGATGGGTCAGTTCGCGCGTCAGGCGGAAGACGGCGGTGAGGTTCACTTCGAGAACGGCGTCCCAGTCGTCATCGCTCATGCGAACGAACAGGCCGTCCTTGGTGATGCCGGCATTGTTGACGAGGATATCGACGCCGCCGAGATCGGCTTCCGCCTTCTCGCCCAGCGCCTTGACTTCGGCTCGGTCGGAAAGGTTGGCCGGGAAGATATGGACGCGTTCGCCGAGTTCGTTGGCAAGCGTCTCGAGCTTCTCGACGCGCGTGCCGTGCAGGCCGACGATGGCGCCCTGAGCGTGCAGGATGCGGGCGATCTCCTCGCCGATGCCGCCGGATGCGCCGGTAACGAGAGCCTTGCGGCCGGAAAGATCAAGCATGGTTCCGTTCCTTTGAAAAAGAGATCAGCCGATGAGCGCTGCGAGCGCGCTGTCGATATCGGCGGGGGTGTTGATGGCGATGCCGGTGACGGACTTGTCGATGCGGCGCGCAAGGCCGGTCAGCACCTTGCCGGAGCCGACCTCATAGAGCGTCGTGACGTCGTTCCTGCCGAACCATTCCACCGTCTCGCGCCAGCGCACCTGGCCGGTGACCTGCTCGACGAGCAGACGGACGATCTCCTGCGGATCGCTGACCGGGGCGGCGCGCACATTGGCGATAACAGGTACGACCGGGGCCTTCGCCTCGACGGCGGCCAGCGCCTCGCGCATGGCGTCGGCGGCCGGCGCCATCAGGGCCGAATGGAAGGGCGCGGAGACGGTGAGCATCAGCGCACGCTTGGCGCCCTTCTCCGTCGCGAGCCTTGCCGCGACCTCGACGGCCGGCTTGGAGCCGGAGATAACGAGCTGGCCGCCGCCATTGTCATTGGCGATCTGGCAGGAGCCGCCGGCGGAGGCTTCCGCGCAGATAGCCTCCACATCCGCCTGTTCCAGGCCGATGATCGCGGCCATGGCGCCCTCGCCGACCGGAACGGCCGACTGCATGGCATTGCCGCGGATGCGCAGGAGCCGGGCGGTATCGGCCAGCGTGAAGGTACCGGCGGCACAGAGCGCCGAATATTCGCCGAGCGAATGGCCGGCGACATAGGAGACCTGATCCTTCAGCGACAGGCCGCGCGCTTCGAGCACCCGCATGACGGCGATGGAGACGGCCATCAGCGCCGGCTGGGCATTGGCCGTCAGCGTCAGCGTCTCCTCGGGCCCCTCGAACATGATGGTGGAAAGCTTCTGGCCGAGGGCCTCGTCGACTTCCGCGAAAACGGCGCGCGCTTCCGGGAACGCTTCGGCGAGATCCTTGCCCATGCCGACGGCCTGGCTGCCCTGGCCGGGAAAGGTGAATGCTACGCTCATAGGGGTTTCTCCCGTCTCATGTTTCCTTTTCCATTCACATTCCCGTCCCGCAAGTCAAGGCTCGCGGCCGCCCTCGCCCTTGCCGGACCCATGCTTTCCAAGGCCTTCGCACAGGGATTTGCGGTTTGCCGTCTTGCACTTCGCAGGGACCTGCCTACATTCGCGCCGTTTTCCAAAGACAGGATTTTCTCTCCCATGAAATACAATCCGCTCGGCAGGACCGGCATCAGCGTGTCGGAAATCTGCCTCGGCACCATGACCTGGGGCTCGCAGAACAGCGAGCAGGAAGCGCACGAACAGCTCGACTACGCCTTCTCCCAGGGCGTGAACTTCGTCGATACGGCCGAACTCTACCCGACCACGCCGCTCTCTCCCGAAACCTATGGCGACACCGAGCGCTTCATCGGCACCTGGATGAAGGCGCGCGGCAACCGCGACAAGGTCGTGCTCGCCTCCAAGGTCGCCGGCCCCGGCCGTCCTTATATACGCGGCGGCGCCCCGATGAGCCGCGCCGGCATACTGCAGGCCATCGACGACAGTCTCGCACGCCTCAAGACCGATTACATCGACCTCTACCAGTTGCACTGGCCGAACCGCGGACACTACCATTTCCGCAATGCCTGGAGCTACGACCCGTCGAAGCAGGACCGCGAAAAGGTCGCCGCCGAGCTGCTGGAAGCAGTCGAAACCGTCGGAGACCTCGTGAAGGCCGGCAAGGTGCGCGCGCTCGGCCTCTCCAATGAGACGGCCTGGGGCACGATGCAGATGCTGAAGCATGCCGAGGAAAAAGGCCTGCCGCGCGTCGCCTCGATCCAGAACGAGTACAACCTGCTTTACAGGGCCTACGATCTCGACCTTGCGGAACTGTCGCATCACGAAGAGGTGGGGCTTCTCGCCTATTCGCCGCTCGCCGCCGGCCTCCTGACCGGAAAATATCTCGACGGCGCGCGGCCGGAGGGCTCGCGCCTGACGAAGAACGGCGATCTCGGCGGCCGCTACCAGCCGCATCAGGAACCCGCCGTGCGGGCTTATGTGGAGCTGGCGAAGGAGAACGGGATCGACCCGGCCCAGATGGCGCTCGCCTTCTGCCTGACTCGGCCCTTCATGGCGTCCGTCATCATCGGCGCGACGTCGATGGAACAGTTGAAGACGGATATCGCCGCCGCGGACCTGACGCTTTCGGCGGAGGTGATGAACGGCATCCGCCGCATCCACCGGCTCTATCCGGCGCCGATGTAAAATGTGCCGGGCGGCCTCAAGGGCCGCCCGGAGCATTCGTCAGTGGACGGGCTTTGGCTCCTGCGTTTCCGGCAGCAGCCAGTTCAGGAAGACCGCGCAGAGACCACCGGTCGCCACGCCCGATTCCAGCACGTTTTTCACGAAACTGGGCATGTGCGAGACGAATTCCGGCACCTGCGACACGCCGAGGCCGAGCGCCAGCGAGATCGAGATGATCAGCAGCGCCCGCCGGTCGAGCTGAAGGCCGGCGAGGATATTGATGCCTGATGCGGCGACGGCGCCGAACATCACGATCACGGCCCCGCCCAGCACCGGCTCCGGCACCGCCTGGATGACGCCGGCGGTCGTCGGGAAGAGGCCGAGCAGCACGAGCACGCCGGCGATATAGACGCCGACATGGCGGCTGGCGACGCCGGTGAGCTGGATGATGCCGTTGTTCTGCGCGAAGACGGAGCTCGGGAACGTGTTGAAGATGCCGGCGAGGAACGAGTTCGCGCCGTTGACCAGCACGCCGCCCTTCACCCGCTCCATCCAGACCGGGCCTTCGACAGGCTGGCGGGAGATCTTGCTGGTCGCGGTGATGTCGCCGATGGCCTCCAGCGAGGTCACGAGGTAGATCACGACCATCGGGGCGAACAGCGTCCAGGAGAAATCCAGCCCGAAATGCAGCGGCGTCGGCACCTGGAACCAGGCGGCCTGGTGCACGCCGGTAAAATCGAGGCGGCCGAGCACGGCCGCAAGCGCATAGCCGACGGCAAGCGCGATGATGATCGCGGCGCTGCGCACCCATACGACCGGGACGCGGTTGAGGCCGATGATCAGCGCCAGCACGGTGCCTGACAGCAGCAGGTTCTCGCCATTGGCGAAGGTGCCCGACTGCATCGCGCCGAAGCCGCCGCCCATGCTGATGAGGCCGACTTTGATGAGGGTGAGGCCGATCATCAGCACGACGATGCCGGTGACCAGCGGCGTGATGAACTTCTTGACGAAGGGCAGGATGCGCGAGAGCCCCATCTCGATGAAGGAGCCGGCGATCACCACGCCGAAGATGGCGGCCATGACGGCCTCCACGGGCGTGCCCTGCTTCACCATGAGCACGCCGCCGGCAATCAGCGGGCCGACGAAGTTGAAGCTGGTGCCCTGGACGATCAGCAGGCCCGCGCCGAGTGGGCCGAACCGGCGGCACTGAACGAAGGTGGCGATGCCCGAAATAACCAGCGACATGGAGACGATCATGTTGGTGTCGCGCGCCGAGACACCGAGAGCCTGACAGATCAGGAGACCGGGCGTGACGATCGGAACGATGATCGCGAGAAGGTGCTGGATGGCGGCCAGAAGCGCGATCGGCGGTGCCGGCTTGTCCTCCAGCGCGAAGACCAGTTCGTCTGCCGGCTGTGACGGTACTTCCGGATGGGTATAGGCGTTCATGCGCGGCCCTCCACCCGGATTTGAATTCTGGTGCACACGTCTGTGCAGTGCGGCGCCTGTGCGCGGTCGCTATGGTTCGCCAATGGCTTCTCCTCCCGGCGTGATGGGTTTTCCGAAGCCTCCACTTCGGGCACGGGAAGCTAGCCGAAATCGCCGGAAAGAAATCTCCTGCGAATCCTGAAAGAGTTTCATGCGTTCCAAGGGGTAATACGAAGAAACCCGCCGTTTCCGGCGGGTTTCTCCAGTGCCCCATGCGGGTGACGTTACGGCGTGGTCGTGGTCGCGCCGCCGCCTTCGGCCGGCTGGCCGCCGCTCGGCTGGCTTTCCAGCGGCTGGGTGCCGCCGGTCGTGCCGCCCGTCTGGCCATCGGTGGCCGTGCCGCCGGCCGGCGCGCTGTCCTGCGTGCCGATCGCCGACGTGTTGGCGTTGGGATCGACTCCGTCACCCGGCGTTCCGCTGCCGACGAAATAGAAGATGCCTACCGCCACGAGGACGGCGAGGATCACGGCGACGGCCCATCCGCCGGTGCCGCTGCCATTGCTTGCATTGACGACGGTCGGGCCGCGGTCATCCACCGGGCGCGTCGCGCGATCTTCCGGCGGACGATTGACAAGGTTCGGGTCTTGCATGTCGGTCACTCCATCTGGTTGGATCGGACTGAACAACGCATCGTTCACAATTTGGTTCCCGCCCGTTTCAGAACGGTGCAGCGCGCATTTGCCTTCAAGGCTTGCATTCGGCCTGAAAATCCGTATAAGCGCGCTGTTCAAAACACCCGGGTCACCGGCTGGTGGCTGAACGGAGGGCCGGCAAATCGCAAGATCTGCCGTTTGGGGCCAAGGGCTCCGGCCTCCCGTGTCTCCGCTCTCGACCGTCTGGATTAACGCTTTTCTTGCTTCGGGCCTCGGCCCCTGAGAACTGTCGTTGAGGCTTGGCGCCGGTTTCGGGTGTAGTTTAACGCAAGAAAGGCAAAGCCACATGGCTCTCTACGAACATGTATTCCTGGCCCGCCAGGACGTGTCCGCCCAGCAGGTCGACGCTCTCGTCGAACAGTACAAGGGCGTGATCGAAGCACACGGCGGCAAGGTCGGCCGGGTCGAAAACTGGGGCCTCAAGTCCCTGACCTACCGCATCAAGAAGAACCGCAAGGCGCATTACGCGCTGATGGACATCGACGCTCCGGCCGCCGCCATCCACGAGATGGAACGCCAGATGCGCATCAACGAAGACGTCCTTCGTTACATGACCATCGCCGTCGAGGCCCACGAAGAGGGCCCGTCCGCTATGATGCAGAAGCGCGACCGCGACGACCGTCCGCGTCGTGACGGCGACGACCGCGGCCCGCGCCGCGACTTCGGCGATCGTGGCCCGCGCCGCGACTTCGGCGACCGCCCGCCGCGTGGCGACCGTCCGGCCCGCGAAGACCGCGCGTAATCGAAGCAGAAGGAGACTAAGACAATGGCTGATACTTCCTCCGCTCCGGCACGCCGTCCGTTCCACCGCCGCCGCAAGACCTGCCCCTTCTCGGGCGCCAACGCTCCGAAGATCGACTACAAGGACGTCCGTCTTCTGTCGCGTTACATCTCCGAGCGCGGCAAGATCGTTCCGTCCCGCATCACCGCCGTTTCCCAGAAGAAGCAGCGCGAACTCGCCAAGGCGATCAAGCGCGCTCGCTTCCTCGGCCTGCTGCCCTACGTCGTAGCGTAAGGACGCTTTCCCTGCGGCCTGACTCGACGTCGGGCTGCAGCATCTGACTCGAGGGAAGACGGTTCTGCCGCCTTCCCTTTCTCCCTTCCGCGATGGGCGCGGATCGGAACCGCCGGCCCTTTCGGGCCAAAAACCCATGTTGGGGAGCCGTCCTGAAGCGAACTGTCAGGAAACTCCTCTAACTGTCTGACCGGACAGGACAGCGAACGTGAAGACCTTGACGCCAACCTCGATTGCGACCGGCCTTGTTGCCGGTGTGACCGCCGCTCTGCTGTCGCTGAGCGCGAACGCGCAGTCGTCGCTGGCGATCGTGCTTTACGCCGCGTCCGCCCTTCCCATCCTGATCGCCGGCCTCGGCTGGGGCAACGCAAGCGCCTTCATCGCGGTCGTCGCCGGCGGCGTGACCGCCTCGGCGCTGGTGTCCTCGCATTTCGCCGCGCTGATCGTCCTCATCACGCTGATCCCCGCCGGCTGGCTGAGCAATCTCGCCAACCTCGCCCGCCCTGCCTCCGAGCTCGGCGGCCCGGACGACGCTCTTGCCTGGTATCCGCTCTCCAACATTCTCGCCCATCTCGCCGTCATGGTGACGCTGGGCATGATCGCCGTCGGCGCGATCGTCGGCTATGACAGCGAAATGGCCAGCAAGCTGGTCGACATCGTCATCGAGACGCTGAAGGCGCAGGAACCGCTCTACAATCCCGATGCGAGCGCCGTGGCGCAGATGAAGTCCATCTTCTCGCTGGCCCTGCCGCTGGTTCAGGGCGCCCTCTGGGTCTTCCTGCTGTTTGCGGCCTATTACATCGCCACCTTCATCGTTCGCCTTTCCGGCAAGGGGCTTCGCCCGCGCGAGGATATGCCGTCCACGCTGCGCATGCACCGCAACGCGATCTTCTTCTTCCTCGGCGGCCTGGTGCTCACCTTCCTGGGCGGCATGCCGGCGATCATCGGCGCGCTCGTCTGCGGCACCTTCGGGGCCGGCTTCGTGCTTGCCGGCTTCGCGAGCCTGCATTTCAGGACGCGGGGCAAGCCCTGGCGGCCCTTCGCCCTGTGGCTCGCCTACATCTCGGTACTGCTCTTCACCATACCGATCTTCGTCATCCTCATCCTGGGCCTGATGGACACGCGGCGCACCATCGCGCTGACGCCCTCCGGCCCGGCAGAGAAGAAAACCACGAATACCTGAACTCAACGAAAGGAACTCTGAAATGGACGTCATTCTCCTCGAACGCATCGCCAAGCTCGGCCAGATGGGCGAAACCGTAAAGGTTCGCGACGGCTTTGCCCGTAACTACCTGCTGCCGCTCGGCAAGGCGCTGCGCGCCAACGAGGCCAACAAGAAGCGTTTCGAAGCCGAGCGCTCGACGCTCGAAGCCCGTAACCTCGAGCGCAAGTCGGAAGCCCAGACCGTTGCCGAAAAGCTCGACGGCAAGACCTTCGTCATCGTCCGCTCCGCCGGCGAAACCGGCCAGCTCTACGGCTCGGTCGCTGCCCGCGACATCATCGAAGTGCTGGCTGCCGAAGGCTTCAACGTCGGCCGCAACCAGGTAGAGCTCAACACGCCGATCAAGGCGATCGGCCTGCACAAGGTCGCGCTGCACCTGCATGCCGAAGTCGAGATCTCGATCGAAGTCAACGTTGCCCGCTCCGCCGAAGAAGCCGAGCGCCAGTCGAAGGGCGAAAGCCTGACCTCGGCCGACGCCATCTACGGCGTCGACGAAGACGCCCTGACGGCTGCCGACTTCTTCGACCCGGAAGCTGACGGCGTCGACGAAGACGAAGCCTGATATCAGACGACGGGCCGGCTCTGCCGGCCCGTTTTCGTTCGGGGGGCCAAAAAGCACGGCTTGAAATCCCGAATTTCGCATCAATATTTATACTTCGTTAGACTGGATTGGCGGTCGGGCCGCTTCCCAGGCCGGTTTCCGACCACACCCAGCCCCGTTCCGCCAGATTTTCAGCGCGACGGAGTTTAGCGAATGAAATTCATTGTACAGGCGCTCGTTTCCCGCCTCGTCGAAACCGGAAACCTGAAGGTCACCTACCCTGACGGCAGCAGCCAGTCCTTCGGCGACGGCACCGGCAATCCCGTCCATATGCGCATCAAGACGAAGAAGGCGCTGTGGGGCCTCGCGATCGACCCCGCCTACTATCTCGGCCATCACTACGGCACGGGGGATATCGACATCGTCGAGGGCGACATCTATGGTCTCCTCAAGGCCGTCTTCACCGGCAATCCCGATTTCAAGTATTACGACACCGGCTGGAACCACCTGCTGGAGCGACTGCGCTATCTCTTCCGCTGGGCGCGCGAAAAGAACAGCGTCGTGCGCTCGCGCCGCAATGTGCAGCACCATTACGACCTGACAGGCGCGCTCTACGACCTCTTCCTCGACAAGGACCGGCAATATTCCTGTGCCTATTTCGAGCGGCCGGACCAATCGCTCGACGATGCGCAGCTTGCCAAGAAGCGCCATATCGCGGCCAAGCTCAACATCAACCGGCCGGGCCAGAGCGTGCTCGACATCGGCAGCGGCTGGGGCGGCATGGCGCTCTACCTTGCCCGCCAGCTCGGCGCGAAGGTGACGGGCGTCACGCTTTCCGACGAGCAGCACGCGCTTTCCGTCAAGCGGGCGGGCGAGGCCGGGTTGACGGACGAGGTGAAATTCCTCCTGCAGGACTACCGCAACACCGAGGGACCGTTCGACCGCATCGTCTCCGTCGGCATGTTCGAACATGTCGGCCGGCCGAACTACCTCACCTTCTTCAAGAAGAGCGCGTCGCTCTTGAAGCGCGACGGCGTCATGCTGCTGCACACGATCGGGCGCACCGACCAGCCCTCCGCCAACAATCCGTTCATCGAAAAGTACATCTTCCCCGGCGGCTACATCCCCGCCCTTTCCGAGGTGATGCAGGCGGTGGAGAAGAGTGGGCTTGCGGTGACGGACGTGGAGATCCTGCGCCTGCACTATGCCGAGACACTGCGTCACTGGCGCGAACGCTTCATGGCGCGGCGCGAGGAGGCCAAGGCGCTCTATGACGAAAAATTCTGCCGAATCTGGGAGTTCTATCTCGCCGCATCGGAAAGCGCCTTCCGCTGGCAGAATCTCGTCGTCTTCCAGCTCCAGCTTTCGCACGACCAGCAGGCAATGCCGCTCACCCGCGACTATATCGGGCGCGGCGAGGATTGCCTGCGCACGCACGAGGGCGACGCCAAGGGCAGCCGGCGCGGCGCGCGCCAGTATCCGAAGGAGGCCTCGCTCTGAGATTCGGGGAGAGAGTCAACCGAAAGCCAGCAGGCCCGGCACAATCCGGGCTTGCTGTGTCCTTGGTGCCTGTGGAAAAGTCTAAGACTGGGTCTAAAGGATGGACCAGGGCGGAAGCGCTTGACCCTCGGGCCCAAAGAAACCAAACCACCGGGCTTCAGGAAACAGGGACGGGAGATTCGGGACGATGAACGATGCCGTGCGCAAGCTGCCTGGTCGCGACAATGCGGAGCTGCACCACCGCGAGGCACCGAACAACATCGAGGCCGAACAGGCGTTGCTCGGCGCCATCATCCTCAACAACGACGCCTATTACCGCGTTTCGGACTTCCTGAAGCCGATCCATTTCCACGAGCCGCTGCACCGCAAGATCTACGAGATCGCTGGCGACATGATTCGCATGGGCAAGATCGCCACCACGATCACGCTCAAGACGCACCTGCCGACGGACGTGCGGGTCGGCGAGCAGACGGTCTCGCAGTACCTTGCCGCCCTTGTGGGTGGCGCCGTGACGATCATCAACGCGGAAGACTACGGCCGCGCGATCTATGACCTCGCGCTCCGCCGCTCGCTGATCAACATCGGCGAGGACATGGTCAACATCGCCTATGACGCCCCGCTCGACATGCCGCCGCAGACCCAGATCGAGGATGCCGAGCGACGCCTCTTCGAGCTGGCCGAGACCGGCCGCTACGACGGCGGCTTCCAGTCGTTCAACGATGCGGTCGCGCTGGCGATCGACATGGCCGGCCAGGCCTTCGAGCGCGACGGCAGCCTTTCGGGCATCTCCACCGGCATCCATTCGCTGGACGGCCGCATGGGCGGCCTCCAGCGCTCGGACTTGATCGTGCTCGCCGGACGCCCCGGCATGGGCAAGACCTCGCTTGCCACCAACATCGCCTATAACATCGCCGCCTCCTACGAGCCGGAAGTGCAGGCGGACGGCTCGTTCAAGGCAAGAAACGGCGGCGTCGTCGGCTTCTACTCGCTCGAAATGTCCTCCGAACAGCTCGCCACCCGTATTATTTCCGAGCAGACGGAAGTCTCCTCCTCGAAGATCCGCCGCGGCGACATTTCCGAGGCCGACTTCGAAAAGCTCGTCGCCTGCTCTCAGATGATGCAGAAGGTGCCGCTCTATATCGACCAGACCGGCGGTATCTCGATCGCCCAGCTTTCCGCCCGCGCGCGCCGCCTCAAGCGCCAGCGCGGCCTCGATTGCCTGGTGGTGGACTATATCCAGCTCATGACCGGCTCGGGCAAGTCGAGCGACAACCGCGTGCAGGAAATCACCCAGATCACGACGGGTCTGAAGGCGCTCGGCAAGGAGCTGAACGTACCGATCATCGCGCTCTCCCAGCTCTCCCGTCAGGTGGAAAGCCGCGAGGACAAGCGCCCGCAGCTCTCCGACCTTCGCGAATCAGGCTCCATCGAGCAGGACGCCGATGTGGTGCTCTTCGTGTTCCGCGAGGAATATTACGTGAAGAACCTGGAGCCACGCGACGAGTTCGATCCGAAATACGAGGAATGGAAGATGAAGTTCGAGCAGGTGAAGGGCACCGCCGACGTCATCATCGCCAAGCAGCGTCACGGGCCGACCGGCACCGTCAAGCTCGCCTTCCAGTCGGAATACACCCGCTTCACCGACCTCGCCGACCCCTCCTTCACCCAGTACGAACACTGAGTAGAAGGACAGGCCCTTACTTCTTCTGGAATGCCGGGGCCTTGCAGAAATTCGCGACGATCGCGAGCGCGTGCCGGGCACGCGCTTTTTGCTCCGCATCCATCATCGGCAGGTCGAGCCTGTCGGAGCAGGCCTCGTCCGAGGCCGTGCTTTCGCCGGAAAGCGACAGACGGCTCGAACAATAGAGCCCCTTGCCGGTGAGGACGACCTGCTCGGCCTCGGGCGCGTCGATGGAAACCGGATTGATCTCCGCGATCAGGTCGTCGACGGACGTGTAGGCGGTGACGGCGGCCACGCGGCTGAGATCGACGAGGCCAAGGGTCAGCGTCGCCCATTTTTCCGGGAACTGCAGCGCGGAGATGGTGCGCGCGCGGCACGGCGCGCCGGAAACCTCAAGGCGCGTCACCAGCCGCGGCGCATTTGGATTGTCCACGATGGAATAGTAGATGTCGGCGGTCTTTTCGCGCTCCGGCTCCGTGCCGTCCTGCGCAAGCCCCAGCAGCACGGCGTGGGCCTGGCGCATCTCGGCATCCGTCGGCGTCTCGTGGGCCACGGCCGACACCTCGCAGGCCACGGCGATCGCCATCGCCCCGACGGTCGTTCCTACAGCACGCCACATGGTCTTCCCCTTTTTTGGGCCGCACCATAGAGAGGCCCCTTCCCGGCGGCAATGCGCCCGGGGAGCATATTGCCGCCATGGTCCACAGGCTGTATTCAAAGTCATGAGCCCGCATCATCAGCACAATCGCCCTGCCCTTCCCGTCGCCGGGGCGGATCATGCCCGCCTGACGATCGATCTTTCGGCGCTGGCGGACAACTGGCGCGCGATGGCGCGGCGCTCCGGCGCCGCCCGCACGGCCGCGGTGCTCAAGGCAGACGCCTACGGCATCGGGCTCGAGCCGGCGGCCAAGACGTTCCATCATGCCGGCGCGCGCGATTTCTTCGTCGCCACCCCGGCGGAAGGCGCGGCCCTGCGCGTCGTTCTGCCTGATGTGCGCATCTATGTGCTATCAGGCATGTGGGCGGGCTCGGAGCGGCTGTTCTTCGAATTCGACCTCGTTCCGGTCATCGTTTCGGAGGAACAGCTCGTCGTCTTCATGACGGCCGTTTCCGAAGGCGGGGACCTGCCCTGCGTGCTGCATGTCGATACCGGCATGAGCCGGCTGGGGCTGAGGGTCGAGGATGCGCTGGCGCTTGCCGACGACGCCGCCCGGCCGGCGAGCTTCTCGCCGATCATGCTGCTCAGCCACCTCGCCTGTGCCGACGAGCCGGGCCACGCCCTCAACCGCCAGCAGCTCCAGCGCTTCCGCAGCGTCGTCGCGGCGTTCGACGACATCGATGCGACGCTCGCCAATTCCGCCGGCATCTTCCTCGGCGAGGACTACCACTTCACCCTCACCCGCCCGGGCATCGCGCTCTATGGCGGCGGCGCCGTCAACAACGTGCCGAACCCGATGAAGCCGGTCGTCACCGCCGAGGCGCGTATCCTGCAGGTGCGCGAGGCGAAGGCCGGCGAGAGCGTCAGCTACGGCGCAACACCCCTTGCCCGCGACACGCGCATCGCCGTCGCCGCCATCGGCTATGCCGACGGCTACATGCGCAGCCTGTCCGGCTCCGGCGTGCCGCTGCGCGCCGCCGGCATTGCGGGCGCAAGCGGCGTGCTGCATGGCCGCACCGTGCCGCTGATCGGCCGCGTCACCATGGACCTTTGCCATTTCGACGTCACCGACCTGCCGCCCGGCAGCGTGCGCCCCGGCAACTTCATCGAGCTCTTCGGCCGCAACATGCCGATCGGCGACGTCGCCCGCGCCGCCGGCACGATCGACTACGAAATCCTGACCAGCCTCGGCCATCGCTACGAACGGCGTTACGAGCTGGTGAAAAAATAGGACACGTTCCTGTTTTGTGCTAATGGCTTCGGCAGCGATTCACGAAGCGCGCCGAAAGCGAGAATTCATGGCGAAAGCCCGCACCCAATTCGTCTGCCAGAACTGCGGCACCGCTCACTCCCGCTGGGTCGGGAAATGCGAAGGCTGTGGCGAGTGGAACACCGTCGTCGAGGAAGACCCGATGGGCGGCATCGGCTCCGGCCCCGGCAAGGTGCCGAAGAAGGGCCGTCCGGTCGCGCTGACGGCGCTGTCGGGCGAAATCGAGGAAGCGCCGCGCATCCACACCGGCATCGGCGAACTCGACAGGGCGACCGGCGGCGGCTTCGTGCGCGGCTCGGCCGTGCTGATCGGCGGCGATCCCGGCATCGGCAAGTCGACGCTCCTGATGCAGGCCGCCGCCGCCCTCTCCCGCCGGGGCCATCGCATCATCTACGTTTCGGGCGAAGAGGCGGTGGCGCAGGTGCGCCTGCGCGCGCAGCGCCTGCAGGCCGCCGAGACCGACGTGCTGCTCGCCGCCGAGACCAATGTCGAGGACATTCTCGCGACCGTCGGCGAAGGCAAGCGGCCGGACCTCGTCATCATCGATTCGATCCAGACCCTGTGGAGCGACACGGCGGAGGCCGCGCCCGGCACGGTGACGCAGGTGCGCACCGGCGTTCAGGCGATGATCCGCTTCGCCAAGCAGACGGGCGCCGCCATGGTGCTGGTGGGTCACGTCACCAAGGAAGGCCAGATCGCCGGCCCGCGCGTCGTCGAGCACATGGTCGATGCCGTGCTCTATTTCGAGGGCGACCGCGGCCACCACTACCGCATCCTGCGCACCGTCAAGAACCGCTTCGGGCCGACCGACGAGATCGGCGTCTTCGAAATGTCCGACAAGGGCTTGCGGGAAGTCTCCAACCCATCCGAACTCTTTCTCGGCGAGCGCAATGCCAAATCGCCCGGCGCCGCCGTCTTCGCCGGCATGGAGGGCACGCGGCCGGTGCTGGTCGAGGTGCAGGCGCTCGTCGCGCCCACCTCGCTCGGCACGCCGCGCCGCGCGGTGGTCGGCTGGGATTCGGCGCGGCTGTCGATGATCCTCGCCGTGCTCGAAGCCCATTGCGGCGTGCGGCTCGGCCAGCACGACGTCTACCTCAACGTGGCGGGCGGCTATCGCATCTCGGAGCCGGCCGCCGACCTTGCCGTCGCCTCCGCGCTCGTTTCCTCGCTTGCCGGTCTTGCCCTTCCGGCCGATTGCGTCTATTTCGGCGAAGTCAGCCTGTCGGGCGCCATTCGCCCGGTGGCGCACACCGCCCAGCGCCTCAAGGAGGCGGAAAAGCTGGGTTTTTCGCAGGCCGTGTTGCCCGCCGGTTCCGCCGATCTGCCCAAGGGCAGTGGCAGCCGCTGGAGCGAGATCGAAAGCCTGCCGGATCTGGTGGCGCGCATTGCCGGATCGAAAAGCGCCCTGAAACGGGAAGACGAGGACGTCTGACGCCTTCTTGGCATATGCAAAGCCCTGTGGGAAACATCGGGCTTGGCGTACCAAACCGGGACGGCGAGGACGCCTTTCGTTAATGTGCGCTCCGCACCGGGACTTGGAGCCGGACATTTCGGGTTTGGAGTAGGACGAACATGCCCATCACAATTCTCGACGGTATCGTCATCGGCGTCGCGCTGTTTTCCGCCGTGCTGGCGATGGTGCGCGGCTTCTCGCGTGAAGTGCTGTCCGTCGCAAGCTGGGTGGGTGCTGCCGCAGCCGCCTATTTCCTCTATCCGGTGCTGCTGCCTTACGCGAAGGACTACACGACGAGCGACACGGTCGCGATGGTCGGCTCCGCCGCCGCCGTGTTCCTCGTCGCGCTCATCGTGATCTCCTTCATCACCATGCGCATGGCCGACTTCATCATCGACAGCCGCGTCGGCGCCCTCGACCGGACGCTCGGCTTCCTGTTCGGCGCGGCGCGCGGCATCCTGCTCGTCGTCGTCGCCATGCTGTTCTTCAACTGGCTCGTCGCGCCGCAGCAGCAGCCGGGCTGGGTGACCACCGCAAAGTCCAAGCCTCTGCTCGACAATCTCGGCTCGCGCCTCGTGGCGCTGCTGCCGGAAGACGCCGATGCGACGATCCTCGATCGCCTGCGCGGCAAATCGACCGAAGGCGAAAGCGGCACGACGGAAGATCCGGACGCCGCGACGGGCGGTACGAACCAGACGCCCGCCGAAGAGACGCCCGCCACGAACGGATAAGTGATCAGGGGAGCCGCCGCAGCCGGATTTGGCAAGGCAGGCTCCCCGATTTTTTGGTAGGATCAGATATCAAGCCACTGACGCTCCCGGGCCTCGGTGGCAAATGCTTTCGGCGATACCCATATGGGCGTGGCCGAGGACACCGAACGCAGTACCCCATGCAACCTCTTACGGTCCCGAGCAAAGGCTTGCAGCAATGAGCGACTTTCAGTTCCCCGTTCGCCACGATAACGATCTCGACGGCGACACGCTTCACGAAGAGTGCGGCGTCTTCGGCATCCTCGGCCATCCGGAAGCCGCCACGCTGACGGCGCTCGGCCTGCATGCGCTCCAGCACCGCGGCCAGGAGGCGGCCGGCATCGTCTGCTTCGACGGCAAGCAGTTCCATACCGAAAAGCACATGGGCCTCGTCGGAGACCACTACACCAACCCGGCGACGCTGGCGAAGCTGCCCGGCAATATGGCGATCGGCCACACGCGCTATTCCACCACCGGGGAAGTGGCGCTGCGCAACGTGCAGCCGCTCTTTGCGGAACTGGAAGTCGGCGGCATCGCCGTCGCGCACAACGGCAACTTCACCAACGGCCTGACGCTGCGCCGGCAGCTCATCGCCGGCGGCGCGATCTGTCAGTCGACCTCCGACACGGAAGTCGTGCTGCACCTCATCGCCCGCTCGCGCTACACCTCCACGACCGACCGCTTCATCGACGCCATCCGCCAGATGGAAGGCGGCTATTCGATGCTCGGCATCACCCGCACCAAGCTGATCGCCGCCCGCGATCCCACGGGCATCCGCCCGCTGGTCATGGGCGAGCTCGACGGCAAGCCGATCTTCGCTTCCGAGACCTGCGCGCTCGACATCATCGGCGCCAAGTACATCCGTGACGTGGAGAACGGCGAGATCATCGTCTGCGAGATCCAGCCGGACGGTTCGATCACCATCGAGGCGAAGAAGTCGGGCAATCCGCAGCCGGAGCGCCTGTGCCTGTTCGAATATGTCTACTTCGCCCGCCCCGATTCCGTCGTCGGCGGCCGCAGCGTCTATGTCGCGCGCAAGAATATGGGCATCAACCTTGCCAAGGAGCACCCGGTCGAGGGCGACGTCGTCGTGCCGGTGCCAGACGGCGGCACGCCCGCGGCGCTCGGCTACGCGCAGGAAAGCGGCATCCCGTTCGAGTACGGCATCATCCGCAACCACTATGTCGGCCGCACCTTCATCGAGCCGACTCAGCAGATCCGCGCCTTCGGCGTGAAGCTGAAGCACTCCGCCAACCGCGCGATGATCGACGGCAAGCGCGTGATCCTCGTCGACGATTCCATCGTGCGCGGCACGACGTCGCTGAAGATCGTGCAGATGATCCGCGATGCGGGCGCAAAGGAAGTGCATATCCGCGTCGCCAGCCCGATGATCTTCTACCCGGACTTCTACGGCATCGACACGCCGGACCGCGACAAGCTGCTTGCCAACCAGTACAACGACGTCAAGGCGATGGCCAAGCACATCGGGGCGGATTCGCTGGAGTTCATCTCCATCGACGGCCTCTACCGCGCCGTTGGCGGCGAGGACCGCAACCCGGCCCGTCCGCAGTTCACCGACCATTACTTCACCGGCGACTATCCGACGCGCCTCCTTGACAAGGAAGGCGAGACGATGGGACGGAAGATCTCGGTAATGGCAAGCAACGGATAATTGACAGCAGCATGAGCATCGACCTGAAAGACCGCATCGCGCTGGTCACCGGCGCGTCGCGCGGTATCGGCTATTTCACCGCCCTGGAACTCGCAAGGGCCGGCGCGCATGTCGTCGCCTGCGCCCGCACGGTCGGGGGCCTGGAAGAACTGGACGATGCGATCAAGGAGGTAGGCGGCAGCGCGACGCTGGTGCCCTTCGACCTCTCGGACATGGCGGCGATCGACAAGCTCGGCGGCTCGATCTTCGAGCGCTGGGGCAAGCTCGACATCCTCGTGGCCAATGCCGGCGTGCTCGGCACCATCTCGCCGATCGGCCATGTCGAGGCGAAGGTCTTCGAAAAGGTCATGACGATCAACGTCACGGCGACGTGGCGCCTCATCCGCTCGGTCGAACCGCTGCTGCTGAAGTCCGATGCCGGCCGCGCCGTCATCCTGTCGTCGAGCGCCGCACACAAGTGCAAGCCCTTCTGGGGCCCCTACTCCGCCTCCAAGGCCGCCGTGGAAGCCCTTGCCCGCACCTGGGCCGGCGAAACGCAGCGCACGACGCTGCGCATCACCTCCTTCGATCCCGGCGCCACCCGCACCGCGATGCGCGCCCAGGCCGTGCCGGGCGAGGACCCGTCGACGGTGCAGCACCCCTCGGAGGTGGCCAAGGCCATCCTGCCGCTCGTCGCACCGGATTTCGCCGAGACGGGCAAGTTGTTCGACATGCGCCAGGGGCGTCTCATAGAGTATAGGCTGCCGGAATAGGTAGCGTTATCCAAGCCCCTCATCCGCCTGCCGGCACCCTCTCCCCGCAAGCGGGGCGAAGGAAGATGTTGCACGCGCCTGCCATCTTTCATACTTGCGGATTGCAGGAAAACGGATCGGCATCCCCTTCTCCCCGCTTGCGGGGAGAAGGTCGCGGCAGCGGGATGAGGGGCAGCCGCCCCCTTCGCCTACTCCACCACCGTCGTCACCACCACCGAGAGCCCCGGCGCCAGGTACTTGGCGAGATCCTGCCCATCCTCGATGGCGATGCGCACGGGGATGCGCTGGGCGACCTTGGTGAAGTTGCCGGTGGCGTTGTCCGGCCTGATCACGCTGAATTCGGAGCCGGCGGCGGGGGAGAAGCGCTCGACATGGCCCTTCAGCGTCGCGTGCTTGAAGGCATCGACCGTCACCTCGACCTTCTGGCCAGGCTTGATATAGGCGAGCTGCGTTTCCTTGAAATTGGCGATCACCCAGGTATCGTGCGGCACGACAGCCATGAGCTGCGTGCCGGCGGCGACATACTGGCCGAGCTTGACGCCGACTTCCCCGACTATACCGTCACGCGGCGCCGATATGGCGGTGTTGGAAAGGTCGATCTTGGCGAGCTCCACCGACGCCTCCGCGCCCGCCACCGCCGCGCGCAGCGAATCGCGGCTGACGATGATCGTCTGCAAGTCCTGCCTGGACACTTCGAGGTTGGCCTGCGACTGCGAGACGGCGGCTTCCGCCTGATCGAGCGTGGTGCGGCTCTGCTCGCGGTCGCTCTGGGTGGCGATGCCCTTGTCGGACAGTTCCTGGACGCGGTTCCAGTTCTCCTGTGCCCGGCGCTGGGCCGCCCTGGCGCTGGAAAGGGCCGCATCGCTGGCGCCGATGCGCGCCTTGGCGGCGTTTTCCTGCTGCTCGGAATTGGCGAGCGCCGCCTTCTGGCTGGCGAGCGTGGCATTGGCCTGCTCGACCTTCTGGCGGTAGATGCGGTCATCGAGGCGGGCGAGCACCTGGCCGGCCTTCACGGTCTCGTAGTCCTTGACCGGGACGTCCGTCACGTAGCCGGCAAGCTGCGGGCTGATCAGCGTCACATAACCGCGCACATAGGCATTGTCGGTGGTCTGGACGTCGCTGGCAAAGGGCGGGAGCTGCCACGCGTAGAGCACGGCGCCGATGCCGGCGATGCCGAGCACGACGGCAAGGCTCGTGGCGGTGTTGCGGATGTATTTCTTCATGGCAGTCAACCTTCAACGGCCGCCTGCCCGCCGGAGCGGGCGCTGGCCTCTCTGATACGAATGTAAAGCATGTGGATGGCAAGGGCTGCGGCAGCAGCAACCGCCAGCAGCGCGATGACGAAGAACGCGTCGTTATGGGCCAGCACGTTCGCTTCGCGCGTCACCTGCTGGCCGAGCAGCGCGACGCCCTCGGCCTTCAGCACGGCCTGATCGGTGATCGTGCGGCCATAGGCGGCGGAAAGCTGCGAGACGCGGGCGGCGACCAGCGGATCGGCCAATGTCATGGACTGGGCGAGGATATTCGAGTGGAACTTCTCGCGCAGCGTGATGAACGAACCGAAGAGCGCCGAGCCGGCAAGGCCGCCGAGGCTTTGCGTCACCAGGAACACCACGATGAAGCTGAGGATGTATTGCGGCCCCTTGCGCAGGGCCATGGTGAAACCGGAGGCGATGGCCGGCGGCAGGAACAGGCTGCCGCCCGCGGCGATCATCGCCTGGCTGAGATACATCTGCTCGGGCCGCGTGAGGTTTGTCGCCCGGCTGTCGAGAAAGGCGCCGGCGGCGATCAGAAGCAGCGCTACCATGTGAATGCCGGGTTCGCGGGAAGGCTTCAGGATCGCCGCGCAGAGCAGGCCGCCCGCCAGCGTGGCGAGCGCCACGGCGCCGTAGAGGCCCGTCAACTGGTCATTCTGCAACCCCATGATCTGGAAGAAATTGCCGGCCACGGCCGTCTGCTCGGCGAGCAGAAGGCGGAAAAGAATGAGCACGGCGGCGAAATGCAGGACCTCGCGGCTGACGAGCCAGCGCAGGTCGATCAACGGCTTTTCGCGGTTGAGCTCGAGCACGGCCGCGACGGTCAGCGCGCCGATCATGACCACCAGCAATTCGCCGATCCATTGCGCCTCCATCCACCAGTAGGTCCGGCCGGTGACGAGGATGACGGCGCCCGAGCCGAAGCCGATGGCGATGAAGAGATAGCTGACGATATCGAGCTTCTCGATGACCTTCGCGCGCGGGATCGGGGTCAGCGGCAGGAGGTAGATCGCCGCGAAGGCGAGCATGGCAAGCGCCACTTCGAGGTGGAGCAGCGCGCGCACGCCGCCAAGCTCGATGAGCGCGGGCGAGACGAGGCGCGTCAGCGGCGCGGCAAGGCCGATATTGGTCAGCGCCAGCGAGATGCCGACCGTCAGCTTGCGCGCCGGCGTGAAGGCCTCCAGCATGTAGAGGAAACCGAGGGAGGAGAGCGGCGCGGCGGCAATGCCCGCGAAGAAGCGCAGCACGATGGCGGAATGCAGGTCCGTGATGAAGATGTGCGCCACCGACACGACGAGGAAGACGGCAATGCCGAGCTCGGCGAAGTGGCGCAGGCCATACTGGTTGCGGATCTTGATGAGCGCCAGCGACAGGGAAGCGTTCGGCGCCATGTAGGCGGCCATCAGCCAGACGGCTTCGGCGCTGGTCGCGCCGAACGGGCCCTGAAGCTGCGGAATGTTTGCGGCGACGAGGTTCATGCCGAAGCCCTGCGTCATGGCGAGCAGGGTCGAAGCGGCCATGTAGGCGGCGGCGCGATGCGGCGCCATTGGAGGGGGAGCCGGCGGCGGGGCAGCCGGCTTTACATCCACCGGCTCCGTGAGCTCGTCCTCCGTCCCGCGTGGATCGGTGGCGGGAACGGCGCTCATGCCTCCACGCTCTCCCGACAGCTCTTGGCGATGTTCTCCGACATGGCGGCGAACACCTTGACAGTCGTCGTCATGTCGCCGGCTGAAATGCTTTTCAGCACGTCGGCGCGCAGGGATTTTGCAAGATCCAGCACCTCTTCGGCCACCGTCGCGCCATAGGCCGTCATGACGATCTGCTTGGCGCGGCGATCGCCCTCCACCGACTGGCGCTCGATGAAGCCCTGCTTCTCCATGCCGTCCAGCAGGCGCACGAGCGTCGGCGTCTCGATGTCGAGTTCGTCGGCCAGTTCACGCTGGTTGAGCTGTGCGCCGCGGCCGAGGATCAGCAGCGCGCGGGCACGCGGCAGCGTCAGGCCCCTCTCCTTCACGCGGGCATCGAAAAGGGCGCGCATCTTGCGCTGTACGCGGGAGAGATCGTCGAGAAGGCGCTCGCGCGGATCTGTAATATTCATGTCGCTAGTCCAAAAATAATTAGCTTGCTATCTATTCGCTCGCTAGTTAGTCGACCTGCAACAAAAAATCAAGCCCTGCCCACGGATGGTGGACAGGGCTTCGACAAAGCTCACGCGGATGTGATGGCCCGGGATCAGGGGCCGTCGTGTTCCTCGGGGAATTCGCTGGCGCCGTGTGTCGTCGGTGCGCTCCAGCCGCCGTATTTGCGCTGCCAGGAGCGCGCGCCGAACGGCAGGGTCGCGAGATAGCCGACGACCGTCACCACCATGGTCTCCCAGGTGAAGCTCATCAATGTCGCGACATAGATCACGACGAGCAGGATTGCCGGCAGCACGAGATCGCGGCGGATGCGGCTGCCTTCCGACTTGCCCGACCAGACCGGCAGGCGGCTGACCAAAAGGAAGCCGATCAGCATCGTGTAGCCGGAGGCAAGATAGGCGAAAAGCGGGCTCGGCGGGATGCCGAGAAAGCCGAGATAGACCGGCAGCAGCACCAGCATGGCGCCTGCCGGGGCCGGCACGCCGACGAAATATTCCGTCTGCCACTTCGCCTTGGTCTCGCGCTCGGCCATCACGTTGAAGCGCGCGAGGCGCAGGCCCGCGGCAATCGCGTAGATCAGCGCCGCGATCCAGCCGAAGGAGCGGGCCTGATCGAGGATGAAGACATAGAGGACGAGTCCCGGCGCAACGCCGAAATTGACGATATCGGCAAGCGAATCCATCTGCCCGCCGAATTTCGACGTCGCCTTCAGGAGGCGCGCGACGCGCCCGTCGATACCGTCGAGGAAGGCGGCGAGCAGCACCATGCCGACGGCAAGCTCGTAGCGGTTCTCGAAGGCGAGCCGTATGCCGGTGAGGCCGGCGCAGATGGCCAGAACCGTGATGACATTCGGGATGATGATACGCAGCGGAATTTCCCGCAGGCGCGGACCGCGCGCCTCGTCGTTCGGGCCATTCGGCTCATAGGGTGGAAACGGAGTGTCCATCTCTTTTCGCTTCGTTGTTATTGAGGCAGTAGGCAGAAGGCGTTAGGCAGTTGAATGTTCAACAACCCTATTGGCTACTGCCTAGTTCCTACTGCCTAGTTCCTAATCCCTCGTCCTAGCCGCGACGGCTGATGACCGGGCCCTTGGCCGAACCGAATTCCGCCAGCACCGTTTCGCCGGCGATCGCCGTCTGGCCGAGGCTGACGCGGGGTTGCACGCCTTCCGGCAGGAAAACGTCGAGGCGCGAGCCGAAGCGGATGAGGCCGAAGCGCTCGCCCGCCTCCAGATTGTCGTTCATCGAGGTCCAGCACAGGATGCGGCGGGCGACGAGGCCGGCGATCTGCACGACGCCGATCGGGCCGTGCGCGCTCTCGATGACGAGGCCGTTGCGCTCGTTCTCCTGGCTCGCCTTGTCGAGGTCCGCATTGAGGAATTTCCCCGCGCGGTAGGCGACGCGCGAAACGCGGCCGCGCATGGGCGCGCGGTTCACATGGCAATTGAAGACGTTCATGAAGACCGAGATGCGCAGCATCGGCTGGTCGCCAAGCTCCAGCTCGGCCGGCGGTGTCACCATGGCGATGGCCGAGACGCGGCCGTCTGCCGGGCTGATGACGAGGTCGTCGTCCTGCGGCGTCAGGCGCTCGGGATCGCGGAAGAAATAGGCGCACCAGGCCGTGAGCACGAAGCCGATCCACATCAAGGGTTCCCAGAGGAGACCGAGGAGCAGCGACACGACGAAGAAGACGGCCACGAACTTCCAGCCCTCCCGATGGATCGGCACCAGGGTGCTGCGTATCGTATCGACCAAACTCATCTTCCGACATCTCCTGATGATTTCACGCCATCGACCTAGCGTGAAATGGCGGTGGGAGCAATGCAGCACGGCGAATAGCCCCCAGAACGGACGCGCGGCTGGCATGGGTTTTTGATAGGTGAGCGGATGGATACCCCCCTCTGGCCTGCCGGCCATCTCCCCCTCAAGGGGGGAGATTGGATGGAGCACTGTCCCGCCCATCGCTGGCGTCGCGCTTTGAGCAAGGTGCCTGCCTCCTGCCGATCTCCCCCCTTGAGGGGGAGATGCCCGGCAGGGCAAAGGGGGGTGTGCCATTGACAATCGGGCAATCAGGAGCGGACATTCATCGCACTGCCGGAGGGAAACGGCGATGAGCGAAGAAACGGAAAAGCAGCCCATCCTCACCGGCGCGGAGCCGGTCCTCTATGTGGCCGACTTTGCCGTGTCCCTCGCCTTCTTCACCGAAAAACTCGGCTTCACGGCCGATTTCACCTATGGAGACCCGCCCTTCTACGGCGTCGTCGAACGGGACAGCGCGCGGCTCTGCCTGCGGCGCGTCGGCGAGCCTCTCTTCGTCGGGGATATCCGGGCGCGCGAAGAACTGCTGTCGGCCTCGATCACGCTCGGCAGCGCAGCCGCCATCGAGCGGCTCTTTCGAGACTACCGGGCAGTGGGCGTGTCCTTCCACCTGACGCTGAAGACGCAGCCCTGGGGCGCGCTAAACTTCATCGTGGTCGATCCGGACGGCAACCTGATCCTCTTTGCTGGCCCCAGCGACTGATCACTCTCCCGCCGGCGCGCCGCGCATGACGATGCCGAGATCGTCGCTCTCGCGCACCTGCTTCAGCCGCTCCTCGGCCTGCACGGCTTCGCGCTGGCGGCTCCACATGGAGGCGTAGAGGCCGTCCTCGCGCTGCATCAGCTCGCCATGCGTGCCGCGCTCGGCGATCACGCCATCTTTCAGCACGATGATCTCGTCGGCCGAAATGACGGTGGAGAGGCGGTGGGCGATGACGAGGGTCGTGCGGTTCTTCGAGACCACGTCGAGCGCCGCCTGGATTTCCTGCTCCGTGCGGGTGTCGAGCGCCGACGTCGCCTCGTCGAGGATAAGGATCGGCGGGCTCTTGAGGATGGTGCGGGCGATGGCGACGCGCTGCTTCTCGCCGCCGGAGAGTTTGAGGCCGCGCTCGCCCACCATCGCCTTGAACCCTTCGGGCAGATGGCGGATGAACGGACCGATCTGGGCGGCCTCGGCGGCGGCGGTCACCTCCTCGTCGCTCGCGCCGGGGCGGCCGTAGCGGATGTTGTAGGCGATCGTGTCGTTGAACAGCACCGTATCCTGCGGCACCATGCCGATCACCGACCGCAGGCTCTTCTGCGTGACGTCCCGCACATCCTGCCCGTCGATGGTGATCGTGCCCTGCTGCACGTCATAGAAGCGATAGAGCAGCCGCGAGAGCGTCGATTTGCCCGCGCCCGAGGGCCCGACGACGGCGACGGTCTTGCCGGCCGGCACATCGAAGGAAATGCCCTTGAGGATCGGCCGCGCTGGATCGTAGGCGAAATGCACATCCTTGAAGGAGATCGCGCCGTCTGAAACGGCAAGCGCCGCCGCGCCCGGCTTGTCCTGCACCTCCTGCTCCACCTCAAGCAGATCGAACATCTGTTCGATGTCCGTCAGGCCCTGGCGGATTTCGCGGTAGACGAAGCCGATGAAGTTGAGCGGGATGGCGAGTTGGATCAGCATCGCGTTGATGAAAACGAAATCGCCGACCGTCTGCTCGCCGCGCTGCACGGCAAGCGCGGACATGGCCATCATGATCGCCATGCCGACGCCGAAGATCAGCGCCTGGCCGAAGTTCAGCCAGCCGAGCGAGGTCCAGACCTGGGTCGCCGACTTCTCGTAGCGCTCCATGGACTGGTCGAAGCGGCGGGCCTCCATCTCCTCGTTGCCGAAATATTTGACCGTCTCGAAATTCAGAAGCGAATCGATCGCCTTGGTGTTGGCCTCGGTGTCGCTGTCGTTCATCGACCGGCGGATGGAGATGCGCCAGTCGCTCGCCCGCACCGTGAACCAGATGTAGAGCCAGACGGTGACGGCGGTGACGGCGAGATATTGCAGTCCGTAGCCCTGCCAGAAGACGGCGGCGGTCAGCAGGAACTCGATGAAGGTCGGCACGCTGTTGAGGATCGTGAAGCGCACGATCGTCTCGATGCCCTTGGTGCCGCGCTCGATGACGCGCGAGAGGCCGCCGGTGCGCCGCTCCAGATGGAAACGCAGCGACAGGCGGTGCAGGTGCACGAAGGTACGGTAGGCAAGCTGGCGCACGGCATATTGCCCGACGCTGGCGAAAAGCGCGTCGCGAAGCTGGTTGAGCCCGGCCTGCAGGATGCGCGCGCCGTTATAGGCAAGCACCAGCATGACGGCGCCGAGGAGGAACGTCGGCAGCAGGCTGACGGCGTCCGGCTTGTCGTTCAGCGCATCGGTCGCCCATTTGAAGAAATAGGGCACGAGCAGCAGCACGATCTTGGAGGCGAGCAGGAAGACCGTCGCCCAGACGACCCGCATCTTCAGGTCCGGCCGGTCGCTCGGCCACATATAGGGCCACAGGTTCACCAGCGTGTGGAGGAGATTGCTGTCATCGGCCGAAACCGTCTTCTTCGTCGTCGTTGCCACGCTGGCCTCCGCCGGACCGCCGCCGGCCTCATGTCTGGATTTCACGCGATGCGGCCGGAACCGCCGCATACTTTTGCTGGAACTGCTTCAGGACGCCTGAATGAAAATGCGGCGCCCGGTGGGGGGCGCCGCATCGCGGAGATAGGACCTTGCCGGCCGTTTCGCAACGGCCGGCGGGAAATAACAGCGATCAATTTTCCCGCATATGCTTGCGGTGCATCTTTTCCGCATCGACATCGCTCTCGGCAGCCTTGTCCGGCACGCCGAAGACCTGGCCGGGAATGATGCGGTCGGGGTTCGATATCTGGTCCTCGTTGGCGAGATAGATGGTCGTGTAGCGCACGCCCTTGCCGTAGATGCGGCGAGAAATCTGCCAGAGCGTATCGCCACGGCGGATGATGACCGAGGTCTTGCTTTCCTTGAGCGGCGCCTGTTCCACCGTTTCCGGCTCCTCGGCCACCGCCTGCTCACTGCCCGAGGCGGGATTCTGGCCGCCGGTGGCCGTGCCGCTTTCCGCCGTGGCAGTTTCGGACGTCGCCGACCCTGCCGTTGCGGAAGCCGCGCCTTCGGTAGCGCTCGCCACGGCATTAGCGGCGGCGACCAGAGACGGCATGCCCTCGAGCGCCACGAGCGCCTGCTGGTAGGCCTCCTTGCCGGCGCCTGCCGGAACGGCTGCGAGGCGGTCGAGCGCGGTCGAAGCCCAGCCCTTCAGCTTCTCGATGGCCGCGGTGACGTCGGCCGCCGCACCGGACGGCGGGGCAAAGCCGGTGATGGCCTTGAGCGCGCCTTCCAGCGCCGTGCGGGCGGTCTGGATTTCCGCGGCGGTCGCATTGCGGCCGTCGGAGAACAGCGTCGCGAACTGCTGCTGGAGCGCCGTCGCCTGCGCGGCGAGCGATTCGATGGAGGTATCCGCCGCAGCGGTGACGTCGCTTGCGGCAGCCTGTGCCTTTTCGATGGCCGGCGACAGCGCGTCGGCAACGGCCGTCTCGATCGAACCGAGCGCATCGCCGACGGCGGCGGCATCGGCCGGCAGCGACTGGATACGCGCGAGCGCGGCAGCCGCCGCGGCGGAGGCCTTGGCGGCCATGTCGCGGGCAGCTTGCCCCTCTTCCGCACCGGGCCGGAACTCGGCCAGCGACTTCAGCGCGATCTCCGTCGCCGAGCGCGCGGCGGCAAGCTCTTCTGCACTCGGCAGGCGGCCGTTCGCATAGAGCCCCTTGAGGAGCGCCACCGCCTTGTCGGCTTCCGTGCGCAGCTTGTCGAAGGTGCCGCCGCCGATGAGGCCGAGCGCCGGGCCGGCATCGCCGGTCGCGCTGTCCTGCGCCACCACGGCGACCTGCTCGCCCTCCGGCCGGTCGAACGGAACGGAGGCGCGGAAATCGACCTTGCCGCCGTCGGGGCTCATCACGTCGGCGCGGACCGTATGGCGGCCGACCGAAAGATCGATCGTGCCATCAGCCACGTAGCGGCCCTGTTCGTCCGCCTTCGCCTCGCCGACGAGCTTGTCGTCGGCATAGATGCGCACCAGAGCGCCGGGCTTGGCCGTACCGGCGATGAACATGCGCTCGCCTTCCAGCTCGATCGCGGAAACGCGAACCTCGGCCTTGGCGGCCGTACCGGTCGCGGTCGCGCCTGCGGTGTCGCCAGCGGTCGGCGTGCTATCGGCCGACGCGGTCTCCGTGCTGGTCGCCGTCGTAGCAGCCGTGTCGCCGGCAGCCTGATCGACGGTCTTCTGCGCCTTCTCGGCCGCATCCGGCACCGTGATCAGGCGGCTCGCCTCGCCCGGCTTGGACACCATGGCGAGCAGTTCGCCATCGCCGTTCTTCGGCACGGACACGGTCGCGACCTCTTCCGATGTCTTGGAGACGCCCTTGTCATCCTTGGTGCTGAGCGTCAGCTGATAGTCGCCGGCCGCCAGCGGCTGCTCGAAGACAGCCGCGAAATCGCCCGCCGGACCGATATCGGCCGTGGCGACGACGGTGTCGCCGTTCATGATTTCGAGCTTGGTGTTCGGCTGGCCGCGCCCGGCGATCACGGTGGAGCCGTCCGGCTCGACACGCAGGAGATCGAAGGCGGGCGTGACCCAGCCGGCGGCGGCATCGGCCGGAGCCGGATCCGCCTTGGCAATTTCCTGGGTTGCGGTTCCGGCGGCTTCTTCACCGCCCGCTGGCTTCTCGCCAGCCGCCTCTTCGCTGGTGGCGCTTGCCTCCTGGCCATCCGCCTTGGCGGTCTTGCCGCCCTCGGCCGGCTTTTCGACGAGCGTCGCTACGGGTGTTTCCGCCGGCTTGTCCTTGTTCATGTTGGGCAGCACAAAGAAAACCATGAGCAACGTTGCCGCCGCCAGCACGATCAGAGCCACCAGGCCGGTCTTGTTCTTCATCATCAACTCTCTCTCTGTCCCGGTTTCCCGGGGAGTCCCCTAAGCAAACTGCTATCGATTCCCCGTGTCCAGCACAAGGTTGCGGGGACGTTCCGGGCCGTGTGGCCCAGGTTTTTCCGTCATTATCCTTGACGGGCTCCCGGCCGGGTGTCTGAATCCCCCCATGAGCGAACAAACCCTGCCGATTCGATCCGTCTGCGTTTACTGCGGCTCCCAGCCGGGCCGCGAGTCCGCCTATATCAACGCCGGGCGGCAGCTCGGCAAGGCGATGGCCGAGAACCACCTGCGCCTCGTCTATGGCGGCGGCACGAAGGGCATCATGGGCGCGGTCGCCAGCGGCGTGCTCTCGCATGGCGGCCGCGTCACCGGTATCATACCGCAATTCCTCGTGGATATGGAGGCCACGCGTCATTCGCTCGGCCAGCTCAGCGAGTTGATCATCACGCCCGACATGCACGAGCGCAAACACAAGATGTTCGAGCGCGCCGACGCCTTCGTCGCGCTGCCGGGCGGCATCGGCACGCTGGAGGAGATCGTCGAGGTGATGACCTGGGCGCAGCTCGGCCGGCACCGCAAGCCGATGGTCTTCGCCAATATCGGCGGCTTCTGGGATCCGATGCTGAAGCTCATCCGCCACATGGCCGACGAAGGCTTCATCCACACCGCCCATCTCGTCCAGCCGCTCGTCATCGACGAGCCGGAGGAGATCGTCGCGGCGCTGCTCGACCATTGGGCGGGGCAGATCGACCGCGAAGGCGAAGCCGAGATCATCGCGCGGCTCTGAAGCGCACTTTCAAGAGATTGCGAAAGCCGGAGGATTTTCCCCTCCGGCTTTTTTCATTTGCCTATTCTGCGGCCCGGAGTTCCGCCGCCGCTACGCGCTTTGCGCGGGCCGTGCGCAGCATCGAGCCGGAATAGAGGATAAGCGCTGCCCAGATGAAGGCGAAGGCGATGAGCTTCGTCGTGCCGAAGGGTTCGCCGAAGGCGAAGACGGCGATGAAGAAGATCATGGTCGGCGCGATATACTGCATGATGCCGATGGTGGAGAGGCGCAGTAGCTTCGCGCCATTGGCGTAGATCATCAGCGGGACCGCCGTGACGATGCCGCAGGCCAGCAGCCACAGCACGTCGGCCAAGCCCGTATCGCCGAAATGGCCCTTGCCCGACGCTTCGAGCCAGATCACGTAGCCGAGCGCCGGCACGCTGAGCAGCAGCACTTCGAGGAAGAAGCCCTGGTTCGGCCCGATCGGCAGCGTCTTGCGGAAGAAGGCGTAGAAGCCCCAGGAAAAGCAGAGGCTGAGCGATACCCACGGCAGGCCGCCCGCATCGAAGGCGAGGATCGCCACCGCGCAGGCGGCAAGCGCGATGGCCACCATCTGCGCCGGGTCCAGCTTCTCCTTCAGGAGAACGGCGCCGAGGAAGATCGAGAAGAGCGGGTTGATATAGTAGCCGAGCGCCGTCTCGATGGCGCGGCCGGCGCCGATCGCCCAGACATAGATGCCCCAGTTGATGGTGATCAGCGACGCCGTCAGCGTCGCCATCGCCAGCATGCGCGGCGAGCGCAGCGCCACCTTGATCTCGCTGGTGCGGCCGAGCCAGATCAGCACGAGGCCGGCCAGCGGCACCGACCAGATGATGCGATGCGCCACCACTTCGGATGCCGGAATATGCGCCACCGCCTTCATGAAGAAGGGCAGGAAGCCCCAGAGCACGTAGGCGATCAGGGCGAAGACGAAACCGCGCGGCGAATCGCCTGCCTGGGGGCCGCTGGAGGAATTTGCGTCGGCCATGGTGTCAATTCCCGTCGATTTATCGGATTCCTCGACCGGATACTCCAACGATCGTGAATGCACCAATTCATTCCGGTGAAGGGATGATTGAGCTTCGCTGAACCTTGGCGCTATTCCGCCGCAACCCTTCCGGCCTCCCCGCGGTTCTTCAGGAGCTTGTAGACGATGGAGTCCATCAGCGCCTGGAAGGAGGCGTCGATGATGTTGTCGGAGACGCCGACGGTCCACCAGCGCGCGCCGGAGGCATCGGTCGATTCGATGAGGACCCGCGTGATGGCTTCCGTGCCGCCATTGAGGATACGCACCTTGTAGTCCGCCAGTTCCAGGTCGGCGATCTCGGCCTGGTACTTGCCGAGGTCCTTGCGCAGCGCAAGGTCGAGCGCATTGACCGGGCCGTGGCCTTCGGCGACCGACATCATGGTCTCGCCGTCGACGACGACGCGCACCACCGCTTCCGACACCGTCTTGAGCTGGCCGTTGACGTCGTAGCGGCGCTCGACCATGACACGGAAGCTTTCGACATGGAAGAAATCCGGCACCGAGCCGAGCGTGCGATAGGCGAGCAGCGCAAAGCTCGCATCCGCGCCCTCATAGGCATAGCCGGTCGCCTCGCGCTCCTTGACGATCTGGATGAGGCGGTCGAGCTTCGGATCGTCCTTGCCGACCGTAATGCCGCGCAGCTTCAGAGCATTGATGAAATTCGCCTTGCCACCCTGGTCCGACACCATGACCTTGCGCAGGTTGCCGACGCTTTCCGGCGTGACATGCTCGTAAGTGCGCGGGTCCTTCAGGAGCGCCGAGGCGTGGATGCCGGCCTTGGTGGCGAAGGCAGAGGCGCCGACATAGGGCGCCTGATGGTCCGGCGAACGGTTCAGCAGCTCGTCGAATGTGTGTGCCAGCTTGGTGAGGCCGGTGAGCTTTTCCGAGTCGATGCCGATCTCGAAACGGGCACTGTAGGCTTCCTTCAGCGCCAGCGTCGGGATGAGCGTCACGAGATTGGCATTGCCGCAGCGCTCGCCGATGCCGTTCAGTGTGCCCTGGATCTGGCGCACGCCGGCCTCGACGGCGGCGAGCGAATTGGCGACCGCCTGCCCCGTATCATTGTGCGCGTGGATGCCGAGGTTTTCGCCCGGCACGCCAGCGGCCACCACCGCCTTCACGATCGCCTGCACCTCGGAAGGCTGCGTGCCGCCATTGGTGTCGCAGAGCACGACCCAGCGCGCGCCGGAATGAAAAGCCGTCGTGGCGCATGCCAGCGCATAGTCCGGATTGGCCTTGTAGCCGTCGAAGAAATGCTCGCAGTCGACCATGGCCTCACGCCCGGAGGCGGCGACGGCCTTCACGGATTCGGCGATGCTTTCGAGGTTCTCCTCGTTGGAACAGCCGAGCGCGACACGCACATGATAGTCCCAGCTCTTCGCCACGAGACAGATGGCATCGCTCCTCGAGCCGAGCAGAGCGGCAAGGCCGGGATCGTTGGAGGCGGAAACGCCGGCGCGTTTCGTCATGCCGAAGGCGACGAATTTCGCGCTGCCGGTGCGCTTCTTCGAGAAGAAAGCCGTATCCGTCGGATTGGCGCCCGGATAGCCGCCCTCGACATAGTCCAGGCCGAACGCATCCAGCATGCCGGCGATCGCGATCTTGTCCTCGACGGAAAAGTCGATGCCGGGGGTCTGCTGGCCGTCGCGCAGCGTGGTGTCGAAAAGGTAGATACGGTCTTTCATGAGTTCCCTCCCGGGAGGCAGTCTTGTCTTACTTCTTGCCGGCGAATGTGTCGGTCGCATAAATCAGCCGGTCGAGGATGCCGGGCTCCGAATAGGCATGCCCCGCCCCTTCGATCAGATAGAATTCCGACCGCGGCCAGGCCTTGTGCAGCGCCCAGGCATTCTTCGCCGGGCACGGCATGTCGTAGCGGCCGTGCACGATGACGCCGGGAATGTCCTTCAGCTTGTGCGCATCGCGCAAAAGCTGACCTTCCTCCAGCCAGCCGGCATTGACGAAGAAGTGGGTTTCCAGCCGCGCGAAGGCGTCGGCGAACTCGTCCTCGCCGAAGCGGCCGCTCGTCGCGGGCTCCGGCAAGAGCGTGATCGTCTCGCCCTCCCAGAGGCTCCAGGCCTTGGCGGCGGCGATGCGCACCGCCTTGTCGTCACCGGTCAGGCGACGATAGTAGGCCTGCATCATCTCGTGGCGCTCTTCCGGCGCGATCGGTGCCACGAAGCGCTCCCACTTGTCGGGGAACATTTCCGAGACGCCGAACTGGTAATACCAGTCGAGTTCGGCTTTGGTGAGCATGTAGATGCCGCGAAGGACGAGTTCGGACACCCGTTCGGGGTGTTTTTCCGCATAGGCGAGCGCCAGCGTCGAGCCCCAGGACCCGCCGAAGACCAGCCATTCCCGCGCACCCGCCATCTCGCGCAACCGCTCAATGTCGGCGACGAGGTGCCAGGTCGTGTTGGCGTCGAGCCAGGCATGCGGCGTGGACTTGCCGCAGCCGCGCTGGTCGAAAAGCGTCACGTCGTAAAGGTCGGGATCGAACAGGCGGCGATGGCTCGGCGAGATCGTGCCGCCAGGCCCTCCATGCAGGAAGACCGCCGGCTTGGCGCCCGGCGTGCCGACGCGCTCCCAGTAGACGAGATGCCCGTCGCCGACGTCGAGATGGCCCGAGGCATAGGGTTCGATCTCGGGATAGAGGGTACGCAAGGCTTCGCTCATAATTTCAGTCCGTGGGCAGGCCAGTTTTCGGTTTCGTGGTCGGGGTGCTGGAAGGAGATGATCTTCTCCTGCTGGCTGTAATAGTCCGGGTCGTCATGGACCGGGGCGGAGAAGATCGCCTCGACCCACGGAAGGCGCGCGCCGTAATTGACCTGGATCTGCGGCGCCAGATCGCTGCGGTCGTCGAAGGCGCCGATGGCGATCTCCAGCCCGCCGGGATGCTTGTAGGTGAGCGGCGTGCCGCACTGCTTGCAGAAGCCGCGGGCGATGTTGATCGACGACTGGAAGTAGGTCGGCTCCTCGCGCGTCCATTCCGTCTCGCCCTTGGCGGTGACGAGCGGGCCGAAGAAGCCGCCGAACTGCTTCTGGCACATGCGGCAATGGCAGATCGACGGACGGCCGAGCTCTCCCTTGATGCGGAAGCGGACGGCGCCGCACTGGCAGCCTCCGGTACGAACGGTTTCGGTCATGTCTTACTCCTCCGGCGGCCAGTGATCGGTGTCGTAGTCGGGATGCTGGCGGTTCGAGTCGCGGATCGTCACATGGCGCGTCTCGCCGCATTCCCCTTCATTGCTCTCGTGCTCGGGAAGCTTCGGCAATTGCGAAAACCAGACAACGCGCGATTCGACGCCGGACTGGGCGGCGGGGCGCAGATCGTCGGGATCGTCGAGCGAGCCGAGCGTCACATTGATATGCCCCGAGCCCTGTTCCTCATAGAAAAGCGGCGTGCCGCAGTCCCGGCAGAAGCCGCGCCGCACGATATCCGAGGACTTGAACCAGCCGGGCTTGCCGCGGGTGACGGAAATCCTCTCGCGCGGTGCATTGGCGAGCGGCAGGAAATAGTTGCCGGCCGCCTTCTGGCACATGCGGCAATGGCAAAGGTGCGGATCGGCCAGCGTGCCTTCGACGCGGTAGCGCACCGCGCCGCACTGGCAGCCGCCGGTAAAGATGCGCGATATGCTCATGGCTTGCGCTCCGGCGGCCATTCGTCCGTGTCGTGGTCGGGATGCTGGTAGGAGACGAGATCGGCAAGGAAGGAGGCCGCATCCTGATCGGCCATCGTCTCCTCGCCCGGCAGGTCACGGATCGCATCAACATAGGGCAGCTTCGCCTCGATGCCCCACTGGATGCGCGGCGCAATCTCGGCCGGATCATCGAAGGCGGCGATGGTGAGCGCCACGCCATCCGGCGCCTCGTAGGTCAGCGGCGTGCCGCAATCCGCGCAGAAGCCGCGATAGCCGTGGTTCGACGACTGGAAGCGCCTGGGCTCTCCCCGCGTCCAGGTGAGCCTTGCCTGCCGCACGGAGACGAGCGGCAGGTAGAAATTGCCGCTCGCCTTCTGGCACATGCGGCAATGACAGACCGACGCATCGCCGAGTGCTCCCTCGACATGAAAGCGCACGGCGCCGCACTGGCACCCGCCGGTATAGAAGGGTGTGGTCATGATTCCGGCTCCAACCAGTTTTCGACCTTCAGACCCTCCACCCGCGAGAATTCGCGAACGTTCGCCGTGACTAGCGTCAGGTCGAGCGACAGGGCGTGGGCGGCGATGAAGAGGTCTGTATAGCCGATAGGCTGTCCCTTGCGTTCGAGCACATCGCGCGTTTGCGCATAGGCAAAGGAGACCGGCGGGTCGTAGGGAAGAATCGTGATCTCCTCCAGAACGGCCTCGACGCGGCGAGCCAGGGAAACGGCTCCCTTTTTCCTCAAGCCGTAGCGCAATTCCGAAGCGACTATGGCGCTTGTACAGAGTTCGTCCGTCGGCACCGCGGTCGCGCGGCCGGCGGCCGCACCCTCGGGATTGCGAACCATGTCCGAAATAATGTTGGTGTCGAGCATGTAGCGAAAGGTGGTCACAGCTCGACATCCTCCGGAGGCGGCGTCGTTTCGTCTAATTCCGGAAATTCGCCTTCCCAGGGTTCAAAGGTCGCAAGCAGGGCGGCCAACCCCATTTTTCTCGGCTTCGGCTCAAGGATGAGGCGGTCGCCTTCCTTGCGCATCACCGCCTCGTTGCCGGGAAGTTCGAACTCGACAGGAATGCGAACGGCCTGATTGCGGCCGTTGCGGAAAAGTTTCACCTCCCGCTCCTGCGCTGCTTCAGTCACGTCCTGCGGTCTTGCATTCATAGCGACCTCCATGGATTTCGGCATATGCCTAAGCATATGCCTTCACCGAGCCCTACACAACCTCACCGCTTCACCTCCCACGTCGTCACGCGCTCGCCCGTTGCCGGGTCCTTGCCGTCCTTGAGCTGGACGCCCTTCGAGGAAAGGTCGTCGCGGATCTTGTCGGCTTCCGCGAAATTCTTCGCCTTCAGCATTTCGAGGCGAAGTTGGATGAGCGTGTCGATGCTGTCCTCCAGCGCCTTGGAGACTTCCGCTTTCTTCGGCAGCACGCCGAGAAGCCGGGCGCTGGCGGCGAAGACCGGCAGCATCAGCGCATCGTTGTTGGCGCATTGGGCGAGCGCGTGCAGGGCCTGCACGGCGGCGACCGTGTTGAGGTCGTCGAGCAGCGGCGCGCGAACGCTCTCATCCACGCGGCCCTGTGCCGGGTCGCCGCCTGTCGGCCACTTGGCGATGAGCCGCTCGGCCTCTTCGAGGCGCTTCACGCTGAAGTCGATCGGCTCGCGGTAGTGCGTCATCAGCATAGCAAGGCGCAGCACCTCGCCCGGCCATTTGCGGCCGCCGAACTTTTCTTCGTGCAGCAGTTCGGCGATCGTGAAGAAATTGCCTTCCGACTTCGACATCTTGCGGCCTTCGACCTGCAGGAAGCCGTTGTGCATCCACACATTCGCCATGACCTTGGTGCCATGCGCGCAGCGCGACTGGGCGATCTCGTTCTCGTGGTGCGGGAAGATGAGGTCGAGGCCGCCGCCGTGAATGTCGAAGACCTCGCCGAGATAGGCGGCGGACATGGCCGAGCACTCGATATGCCAGCCCGGACGACCGCGGCCCCAGGGAGAGGCCCAGCCCGGCTCTTCCGGCGAGGAGAGCTTCCACAGCACGAAGTCGCCGGGGTTTTTCTTGTGCGCGTCGACGGCGATGCGGGCGCCGGCCTGCTGCTCGTCGAGATTGCGCTTGGAGAGGTCGCCATAGTCGGCCATCGACTGCGTGTCGAACAGCACTTCGCCATTGGCAACATAGGCATGGCCACGTTCGATGAGACGTTGAATCAAGGTGATCATGTCCACCTTGCCGTCCGCGCGCGGCTCGACGAACTCGGTCGCGCGCGGCTCATAGGTCGGCGGCATGGCGCCGAGCGCAACGATGTCGGCGTGGAACTGGTTCGCCGTCTTCTCCGTCACGCGGCGGATCGCCTCGTTGAGCGACAGCGTGCCGTCGGCGATCTCGCCGCCGAAATCGCGAAGCGCCCGCGCGTTGATCTTGTCGTCGACATCCGTGATGTTGCGCGCATAGGTGACATGGCTCTCGCCATAGACATGGCGCAACAGCCGGAACAGCACGTCGAAGACGATGACCGGCCGCGCATTGCCGATATGGGCGAAATCATAGACCGTCGGGCCGCAGACATACATGCGCACATTGTCGGGATCGATGGGGGCGAAGGCCTCCTTCGAGCGCGTGAGCGTGTTGTACAGCGTCAGGACCGGCTTATCGGCCATAGGAATCTCCCAAAATGCGTGCACCCGGCTGGCCGGGTCGTTGTCATCCGGGGATTTTGGGGGACGAAAACGGCCGGGCCAGCGCGTGCGCTAGCGAATAATGCTCCGGCGAATGCAGAGTACCGTTTTCATGGCTTGCTTTATCGCGCCGCGCGGACGTGCGGTCAAGCGGGCGCATGCCCTCCCGAGCGAAAATCCTGTCCGTTCCGCCTGTTACCACGGTGACAGGCCGCCCGGCGCTTCCATGCAAGAAGAGAGGCACCAGGCCAACAGATCGAAGGACCAGCATCATGAACGCCGCAAAGACCCCGTCCCGCCCCGAGGCCAACCTCGTCGCCCGCTACAATCCGGTGGCCATCCGCGCCGTCGTGGCGGCCGCGCTGCTGGTAAAAGTGCGGCAGAATCCCGCAAAATGAATGTTAGCGCCGGTCACAATTGTTGACCGCCAAAACCGGTGGTTTCGGGCCGCCGCCGCAGTGCGATCAAAATTTGAGCAGAATTTGGCCGAATGGGGCCTGTAAATGCATGGCTCATCGGGGGTAGCGACCGGGGGATATACGGGGCTGCCTGATGAAACCACCTCAGGAGAATGAAATGTCGACCGCAAAGAAACAACCGGTACAGCACGCCGCCAACGAGAACCTGCAGGAGCGCTACAAGCCGCTCGGCCTGCCCGCCGTTGTCGCCGCCACGCGCTGCAAGCCGGAGATCAAGTCCGCCGATGTGCGCCGCAAGCGCGATCTTCCGGCCGTGCTTCAGTTGCACGACGACTGATCGCTCAGAAGAGCGAGAGCTGATCCGATGACGGGGGCGCTTCTGCGCCCTTTTTCGTTTCCTTCGCCGGCATCTCAGCGCGTTCCTCGACCGGTTCCAGAATATCCGGCCCCATATTGGCGACCTTATTCACCTTGTCGGAGATGGGGATAGCCTCGAAGAAGCCATCGTCGATCGGCCGCATCAGGTCCACCACGTCGCGCGGTTCCTGCGTCTTGCAGTCGAGCCAGCGCGCGAAATCCTCCTGGCGGATGACGACCGGCATGCGGTCGTGAATGCGGGAAATGTCGTTGTTCGCCGCCGTCGTCAGGATCGCGCCGGTATCGACCTCCGAGCCGTCGGCCGACGACCAGGTCTCCATGAGGCCGGCGAAGGCGACGATCTCGCCCTTTTTCGGGCGGATGAAATAGGCCTGCGCCTTCGCGCCCTTCTCCTCCGGCCGGCGCCATTCGAAGAAGCCGGTGGCCGGCACGAGGATGCGGCGGTGGCGCATGGCGGCGCGGAACGAGGCCTTGCCGATCGCCGTCTCCGAACGCGCATTGATGAGCAGCGGAAAGTCGCGCGGGTCCTTCACCCAGCCGGGCATGAAGCCCCAGCGCACCAGCATCGCCTTGCGTTCCGGCAGGTTGCTTCCCGGCCTCTGCCTGTCGTCCGCGACGACGATCAGGATCGGCTGCGTCGGCGCGATGTTGTAGCGCTCGGGCAGGTCGTCCAGTTCGGCAAGGTCGAAATAGGCCTCGGCGAGGTCCGTCTTCGCCAGCAATGCAAATCGTCCACACATGGCGTCGTCATCGCACTTTGCCTATAAGGGGTCAATGAAGCGCAATCGAACCGGACAGCGATGAAGAAGTCGAAGAAGCCCCAGCCTGCCTCCTCCGCCATTATCGAGCGTGACGGGCGCTACCTGCTCGTGTTGCGCAGCAAGCCGCCGTCGGATGCCATGTATGCTTTTCCAGGCGGGCGCGGCGAAGAGGGCGAGACGCCGGCCGAAACGGCGATCCGCGAACTTCTCGAGGAAACCGGCATTCAGGGCGAAAAGCCGATGCTTTTTGCCACCTACGACCTGCCCGGCCGCGAAGACGGTCCCGGCAGCCCCTCCTTCTTTCTCTCCGTGTTCAAGGTGAAGGCGGATCCGATGGCCGTCGCGGTCGCCTCCGACGATGCGGCGAGCGTCGGCTGGTACACGGCGGCGCAGATCGAGAAAATGCCCGCCCCCGACAGCGTGCGCGAATGCATCCTCCGGCTGGAAGCGGAGCGGACGGGGCGCGGCGCATGAAGGTGATTCGGCTCGCCCTCCTCCTCGCGCTCGCCTTCGCCGCACCCGCCCTCGCCCAGCAGGCGAAGGGCGACAAGGCCAAGGAAACGCCGCCGACCCCCGCCGTCGAGGAGAAGCCCGCCCCCTATGACGAGCGGCTGGAGCGCCTTTCCGAGATCGTCGGCGCCGTGCACTACCTGCGCAACCTTTGCATGGACAAGGCGGAGGACAACTGGCGCGCCTCGATGCAGCGGCTGATCGAGCTCGAAGCGGCGAACGAGCCGAAGCGGCAGGAAAAGCTGACGGCGGCGTTCAACCGTGGATATCGCTCCTTCGCCGCCATCTACACGGCTTGCACCGACTCGGCGGTTGTCGCAGAAGAGAGATACCGTAACGAAGGTGCAACACTTGCCACAGAAATTACCGCACGCTTCGGAAATTAGTGTTTAATTAACCTGTTTTCGCGGGAGCCAGTGCCGTTTTGGGAAAAGGCTGCTAAGGTCGTTAACAGTGCAGTAAGAACTGAATGCCGCGCATGGACCGATTGATGGAACCTACTCTCAACGATATCGACGAGATGATCGTGCACGAGAAGATGCAGGCCGCTCTGGAATACCAGAACGAAGCCTGGGCCGACGGAATGGCTGACGGCATCGAACCGGAAATCATCGCCGACGCCGCGATCGCGCTTGCCCTGCGCGAGACGATTCGCGTCCAGGGCGAAAAAGGCGCAGAAGCGATGCTCGAATCGCTGCGCGAGCGCATGCTGGCTGGAGAATTCTCCCCCGGGCGCATCCTGCAATAGGCTGGAAAGACAGGTCATGCAGACGTCGGCTGACGGCAAAAAGCTGTTTCGCAGCAGCCTCATCGTATTGTCGGTGCTTTTCGGGACGACGGCGCTCACCGCGCCGCTGCGCCCCGCCTTTGCGCTCAGCGGCTTGAAGAACGAGCAGGGCCAGGTTCAGCAGCAGCCCGCCGAGGGCGAGAAGTCGCCGCCTGTGGAAGAAGAGCCGGAACAGGAGCAGGAAATCGGCCCGCTCGAACTGCCGATGCCCGATCCGCTGATTCGCAGGGACCAGTCGGTGACGGAGCCATCAGGCGAGGACCCCGCCGTCACGGACGACAAGGCGGTGGAAGAGCCGGAGGTGCCGGCCGAGATATTCTACGATATCGAAAAGGCGCCCGAGCCGGTGCGCCGCATGCGCCAGCTCATCGTCGAGGCCGCGGCCTCCGGCGATATCGAGCGCCTGCGTCCCCTGCTCGGCAAGGGGATGACCGAGACGCAGGTCTCGCTGGTGGAGAGCGAGGAAGGGCCGGTCGAGACGCTGAAAGGCCAGTCCGGCGATGCGGAGGGCATCGAGGTGCTCGCGATCCTGCTCGACGTGCTTGCGACGGGCTTCGCGCATGTCGGCAAGGGCACGGCGGACGAGATGTATGTCTGGCCCTATTTCACCGAAAAGCCGCTCGCCGGCCTCACGCCGCCGGAAAAGGTGGAACTGCTGCGCATCGTCACCGCCGGCGATTTCGCCGAAATGCAGGAATTCGGCAGCTACAATTTCTACCGCGTCGGCATCACGCCCGATGGCCAGTGGAAATTCTTCCTCACCGGCGAATGAGCCTATAGCGCCTCCAGCCAGGCATGGCCGGGATGGGCCCTGGCGATGCAGGCCCCGAGCCAGCGCCGCTGCGCTGCGTCGAGCTTGGGCAGCGCGCGGGAAAAATCCGCCTCGTCCTTGTCGCGCCGGTATTTCGCCTTGAACAGCAGGATGGCTTCCGGCGCGAGATAGGGAATGCCGCCCTCCGTCACATGCACGACCTCGCCGCGCGGCCGGCGGATCGCCGGGTCGCGCTTGTAGACCCAGGTCTCGGGCGTGCCGCCCTCCAGCATCATGTCGACGCGCCAGCATGCCGCCGCGACGTCCTCGCACCAGACCTGCGCTTTATCGGCGGGCGGCGCCTCACCCACCCCGAGCGGTTCGACGTGGCCGTCGCCGACCGCATGGAGCCGCAGGCCGGACAAGGCGGCGCGGAACAGGGCGAAATCGCCGCGCAGGATGGTGAATTCAAGATCCTCGTGCGGCCGCGTCTCCTCGCCATGCCAAAGATCCAGCGCCCAGCCGCCGACAACGCACCACGGCCGCACGACGGCTGCGAGCCGGTTCGCAAGCTCCTGCGGGTGCCAGGCGGACCATGCATCGTGGGGAAGCGTCGGCAAAGCGCTCATGACGTCATCGTTCCTATTGATCAGGCGTCTTCATAACCATCCCGAAGCGCCGGACAAGGCCCCGCGACCTTGCGAAAGGCGCCGGGCCGTTCTACTTCTGTTTCAACAGGTGCGATCGTGCACCGCCTGCGCCGGACTCGAAGAATCACGATGCCGGCGCGCGAGAAATCTGGATCGAATCATGCCTTCCGTCACGCTTTCCGGCCGCGCCTTCCTCCACATATCCGGCAAGGACGCCGAGACCTTCCTGCAATCGCTGATCACCACCAACCTGCCCGACCTGCCGCAAGGCGAGATCCGTCCCGGCGCGCTGCTGACGCCGCAGGGAAAGGTCCTCTTCGATTTCCTGATCCGCCGCGACGGCGCGGACGCCTTCCTGATCGAGACGACGGAAGGCCAGCGTGATGCGCTGCTGAAGCGCCTGACCATGTACAAGCTGCGTGCCGCGGTCGATCTCGGCCTTGCCGAGGGCGATACGGTGACGATCGCATGGGACGGTGCGGAAGCGGAGGCGGCGCGCGACGGCCGTTTCGCCAAGGCCGGCATCGCGCTCTCCCGCACGCCGGGGAACGGCGGCAGCGACGATCCTGCGCTCTACGAGGCGCTGCGCATCGGCGCGGGCATTCCCGAATCCGGCCATGACTACGCGCTTTCCGATGCCTTTCCGCATGATGTGCTGCTCGATCTCAGCGGCGGGCTTTCCTTCCGCAAGGGCTGCTATGTCGGGCAGGAGGTGGTCTCCCGCATGCATCACCGCAGCACCGCGCGCCGCCGCCCGGTCATCGTCAGGGGCGAGGCCGACCTGCCCGCGACCGGCACCGAGCTTCTTGCCGGCGGCAAGCCGATCGGCACGCTCGGCAGCGTTTCCGGCCCGCTCGGCCTTGCCATCGTGCGCATCGACCGGGCGGCCGACGCCATTAATGGCGGCACGCCGATCACCGCGGCGGGCGCGCCCGTCACCGTCGAACTTCCCGCCTGGACCGGCCTGACCTTCGCTGCGGACACCTCCGAGGTGTCGGCGCAATGAGCGGAGCCGTGCGAGCGAAGACGGAGCCCCGCGCGTGGCAGCGCATGCTGTCCGGCCGCCGCCTCGACCTGCTCAATCCCTCGCCGCTCGACATCGAGCTTTCCGACATCGCGCATGGCCTTGCCCGTGTCGCGCGCTGGAACGGCCAGACCGACGGCGACCATGCCTTCTCGGTGGCGCAGCATTCGCTGGTCGTCGAGACGATCTTCCGCCAGCAGAACCGCTGCGACGCCGGCGAATGCCTGATGGCCTTGCTGCACGACGCGCCGGAATACGTGATCGGCGACATGATCTCGCCCTTCAAGGCGGTGGTCGGCGGCGGCTACAAGACGGTGGAGAAGCGGCTGGAGGCGGCGGTGCACCTGCGCTTCGGCCTGCCGCCGGCCACGCCCGCCGGCCTGAAGGCGAAGATCAAGAAGGCCGACCAGGTCGCCGCTTTCTTCGAGGCGACGGAGCTTGCCGGTTTCTCCCATGCCGAGGCGACGAAATTCTTCGGCGCGCCGCGCGGCATCACCGTCGAGATGATCGACATCGCGCCGCTTCCCGCCGTCGAGGCGCAGCGGCGCTTTGCCGAGCGTTTCGAGGCGCTGGAACGCGAGCGCGGCCCCCTCGCCGCGGCGGTGTGACGATGGGTACGATCGTCGTCGCCCCGCTTGGAAAGATCGCGGAGCTCGCCGTCCGCCATCGCTGTCGCGAGATGCTGAGCCTCGTGGCGCCGAAACAGGGTTTTCACCGCCCCGCGGTGATCGCCGCCGAGCGCCACCTGATCCTCGGCGTCAATGACATCGCCTTTGCCGGCACCGGCAAGCTCGTCGCCCCCGGCGAGGAGCATGTGGCGGCCATCATCGGCTTCGCGAGAAGCTGGGACCGGCAGGCGCCGCTGCTCGTCCATTGCATGATGGGCGTCTCCCGCTCGCCCGCCGCCGCCTTGCTGGCCGCGCTCGCCGTGGAGCCGGAGCAGGACGAGCATGAACTCGCGCAGCGCCTGCGCGCCGCTTCCGTGCAGGCGACGCCGAATGCGCGGCTGATCGAGATCGGCGATCATGTGCTGGGCCGCAACGGACGGCTCGTGGCCGCCGTGAAGGGCATCGGCCGCGGGGCGGACTATTTCGGCGACAGCCCCTTTTGCTTTTCCGCGGCGCCGGTGCGGCCATGATGCAGGCCCGAGCCCGCCCGCCGGTCGAAATCGGCCTCAATGCGGCGGTCGTCGCGATCTCCGGCCGCAGCCCCTGCATCCTTGCCATCGGCGGCGACGGCGGCAATGCCCGCGATGCCCTGCCATTCGGCCCGTTCGATCCGCAACAGCACCGCACCTTCGAGACGAGCCTGCGCGCCAGCGTGGAGGCGCAGACGGCGCTGAAGCTCGGCTATATCGAACAGCTCTACACCTTCGGCGACCGCGGCCGCCAGAAACTGCCGGACGAGGCCGGCACCCACATGGTCTCGGTCGGCTATCTCGCGCTCACCCGCACCGACGCCGAGGCGAACGAGCGGCTGGCGGAGGCCGGCGCGCGCTGGCGCGACTGGTACGCCTATCTGCCCTGGGAGGACTGGCGGCAGGGCCGCCCGGCGGTGATCGACCAATTGATCCTGCCCGCCCTGAAGCGCTGGGCCGCGGAGACACCGGCCGAGGACCGCGTCAACCAGACGCCGCTGCCGCTCACCCGCATGCGCCTCGCCTTCGGCCTCGACGATTTCCCCTGGGACGAGGAGCGCGTGCTGGAGCGCTACGAACTGCTCTACGAGGCGGGCCTTGCCGAGGAGGCGGTGACGGACGGCCGCGCCCGCCCCTGCCAGGCCTCGCCGGGCGCCGCCATGCAGCACGACCACCGTCGCATCGTCGCCACCGCCATGGCGCGGCTGCGCGGCAAGATCAAATACCGTCCCGTCATCTTCGAGCTGATGGCGCCGGAATTCACGCTCACCGAACTGCAGGCGACCGTGGAGGCCATTTCCGGCCGCCACCTGCACAAGCAGAACTTCCGCCGGCTCGTCGAAGGCGCCGAGCTCGTCGAGCCGACCGGCGGCTCCACCGCCGCCACCGGCGGGCGCCCCGCCGCCCTCTTCCGCTTCCGCCGCCGCATCCTGGAAGAGCGCCCGGCCCCGGGCCTCAAGGTCGGCATGCGGTAGACGCGCGCGGAGAACCGCTGGAACTTCTCCGCGCCCGTGCCATTCCCCAATCGACGTCAACGACGGGGAAAGGATCCATGGAACAACAGGCCACCGACATCATCGTCGCGACGCGCGCGGCGCTCATGCAGGCGAGCGCGCTCGCCGTGCAATATTCATTCTCGATCCTCGGCGCGCTGGTGCTGCTCCTGCTCGGCTGGTTCCTCTCGCGGCTGATGCATCGCTGGGCGCTTTCCGGGCTATCGCATGTGCGCGGCATAGACATGACGCTCGCGCATTTCTTCGCGAACATCCTGCGCTATGCGGTGCTCGTGCTCGTCTTCGTGACGGTGCTCGGCCAGTTCGGCGTGCAGACCGCCTCGATCATCGCCGCCCTCGGCGCCGCCGGCCTTGCCATCGGCCTTGCGCTGCAAGGCACGCTGCAGAACATCGCCGCCGGCATCATGCTGCTCGTGCTGCGCCCCTTCCGGGTCGGCGAATATATCGAGACGAAGGAGGTTTCCGGCACGATCACCGAGGTCGGCCTCTTCGCCACGGAGCTGAAGTCCAGCGACGGGCTCTATCGCCTGGCACCGAACTCGACGCTGTGGAACACGCCCGTTACCAACTACAGCCGGGAGCGCACGCGCAAGCACGATCTCAAGGTGAATATCCCAAGCGACCGGGACATCGACGACGAGATCGACCGTCTGCTGGCCATCGCCCGCGAGGACCCGATGATCGAATCCGTGCCGCCGCCGAAGGTCTATGTCGACAGCCTGGAAGAAAGCTCCGCCGTGCTGATGCTGCGCTACTGGGTCTCGACGCCCAAATGGTTCAAGACCACACGGGAGATGAACCGCCGCGTGCGCATCGCCTTCGGCCAGCAGCTCACGCCGAACGGGCCGGAGCCTGACGCGGCCCCGGCCGAGTAGCCGCTTACTTGATCACGGCGCAGGCGAGCCTATCGCCCGCGCCGCCGGCCGGATCGGTGCGATAGTCGTCGGAACCTGCATGAACCACGAGCGCCCGGCCGCGAATGCCGCTCTCGGCATCGTCGAGCCGCACCATCGTCGTGTAGACCTGAGCGCGCATCACGCCGTCTTCCGCGACATACTGGTTCGGCAGGTCGCCGGCATGCGGGCCGTTCGCGGCGGCAAAGCCGTGTTCCTTGCCGTCAGGATTGAAATGCCCGCCGGCCGAATCGTGGCCGCCCGCATGGTCGCACCTGCCGTTCTCATGGATGTGGAGCGCCACCCATTTGCGGGGCTGCAACCCGGAAACCTCCACCTCGAACAGCACGCCGTCGCGGCCGGCGGTAATGGTCGCGCGGCCGTTTTCCGTGCCGGAACGGTCGATGAAATTGGCCTGCGCCGTGTCCTTCGCCTGCTGGGCCATGGTGGGGGCGCCGGCCGCCACAAGGGCGCCTGCCGCGGCGAGCGCAACGATCTTCAACATGATGCATCCTTCCGGTTGATTGCTCATGAAACCGGAACGCACCGTGCGATGGGGTGTTCCCCACTACAGTCTGTCAGGTTCATTCCGAACCAAACAGACGATAGCCTTTCTTGTTTTCGTTTGTCTTTTCGGGAAAACCGGTTCCCGCTTTTCCCTGACAAACTCTATCGGCTCACGACGACATCGAGCCCGATGTCGAGCGTCGGCGCAGCCATGGTGATCTTTGACGTCGAGATGTAGTCGACGCCGGTCTCGGCGATGGCGCGGATGGTCTTGAGGTTCACATTGCCGGAGGCTTCGAGCTTCACGCGGCGCGGATCGCCGGCATAGGCGGCGTCGGTGAGGCCGGCGCAGTCCCGGTTGATCTCGACGGCGCGGCGCAGCAGTTCCGGCCCCATATTGTCGAGCAGGATGACGTCCGGCTGCGCCTCCAGCGCCTCTTCGAGCTCTTCCAGCGTCGTCACCTCCACCTCGACCTTGACGAGATGGCCGGCAAAGGCGCGCGCCGCCCGGATGGCCCCGGCGACGCCGCCGGCAACGGCGATATGATTGTCCTTGATGAGGATCGCATCGTCGAGGCCGTAGCGGTGCGACGAGCCGCCGCCCATGCGCACCGCGTATTTTTCCAGTGCCCGAAGGCCGGGAATGGTCTTGCGGGTGCAACAGACCTTGGCAGGCGTATGGGCGATTTCCGCCGCAAAGTGCGCCGTATGGGTCGCGACGCCGCACAGATGCATGAGGAAATTGAGTGCCACCCGCTCGGCCGAAAGCACCGCGCGCGCGGGCCCGGAAACGCTTGCGATCACCGCGCCGGGAACGAGCGCGTCACCATCCTTGACGAAGGCCTCGAAACGGATCGACGGGTCCATCAGCCGGAAGGCCTCGCGGGCGAGATCGAGGCCGGCGACGACGCCATTTTCGCGCGCGTTCAACTCGGCCTTCGCCACCATGTCCGGCGCGATCGTCGCCTGGCTGGTGATATCGCCCGCCCGGCCGAGATCCTCGGAAAGCGCCGCACGCACCTGCTCTTCCACCATCAGGGGAGAAAGCACGGGGAGATAGGGAGTGGTCATGGCTGCGAATCCTTCTCGGGACTGTTGTCGACGAGCCGCTTCAACGGCTCCATGCGTTCATGCAGGACGCGGAGGATGACGATGTCCTGTTCGCCCTCCGCATCCGCTACAAGATGATAGTAGAGGACATGGGACGCGGCGTGACGCCTGGCCGCCGCACGGGAAAGATGCATGGACCTTACGCCCGGACGCAGCTCATCGCGCGCGCGTGATGCCGGCCGGCCGGGATTTTCGGCCAGAAGGGCGAGCGCATGCTCGATCAGCGCGGCATAGCGCATCGCCTGGTCGGCTCCGAACGTCGCCACCGTATGGCGCGCGATTTCGGCAAGGTCGCGTTCCGCCTCCCGCGTCAGCCGGACAATCATTTTTCACGAACGGCCGCGGCGAAGATATCGCTGACGGACCGGTCGGAAAACGCGCCCCGCTCGGATTGTGCGAAACCCGTATCGACCGCCTCGCGCAGCAAGGCGAGCTTTGTCGCCTCCCTCTCCTGCTCCTGGCGCATCATGCGAAGCGCGTCGCGCACGACTTCGCTCGCCGACACGTAGGAGCCGCTCGCGACGGCATCCTCGATGAAATCGGCAAATTCCGATGTCAGGCTTACATTCAACGTCGGCATGGCGCGATCCTCTCGTGCAATTCTAGCACCGGCATCAAGGTTGTCAATTTTTGCCAACCCTTACGCCGCCGCCGTCTCCGAGAGGTTCGCCACCACCATTTCCGCGTCGGAAAGGGTCAGGAAGGTACGGTGTTTCCAGTTCGCCTTCTGCTCGGGAAAATCGGAGCGGAAATGGCCGCCGCGGCTTTCTTCGCGCAGGTAAGCGCTCGTCGCGATCAGCTTTGCCGTGGTGACGATGTTGTGGAAGCGCATGCGGCTGTTCTCGCGTTCCAGCGTCGCGATCTCGCGGATCGCGGCGGCAAGGCCCTCGCGGGTGCGGATGACGCCGACATGGTCGCTCATGACGCGGCGCAGGCGGGTGAGCGCAGGGCTGTCCTCGATGGTCACGAGGTCGTCGCTCTCGCCGGCATTCTTGCCCCAGTCGTTGGTCTTGGGTTCCGGCAGCATGCCCTTGATGTTCTCCGCGATGCGCGCGGCGAAGACGACGGCTTCCAGCAGCGAGTTGGAGGCAAGGCGGTTGGCGCCGTGCACGCCCGTGGAGGTGACCTCCCCGGCGGCCCAGAGACCGTCGATCGAGGTGCGCCCCTCGGCATCCGTCAGCACGCCGCCCATGTGGTAGTGCACGGCGGGGACGACGGGGATCGGCCGGGTGACGGGATCGATGCCGGCGGCCATGCAGGATGCGTAGACCGTCGGGAACATGTCCGGGAAATGCTTGCCGACCGCCTTGGTGCAGTCGAGGAAAGCGCCGCGGCCGGCCCGCACTTCGGCGAAGACGCCGCGCGAGACGATGTCGCGCGGCGCAAGCTCGCCATCCTCGTGGATATCGAGCATGAAGCGCTTGCCGGCGGCATTGACCAGATGCGCGCCGTCGCCGCGCAGGGCCTCGGTGGCGAGCGGCGCGGGGTCGCGGCCGATATTGATGGCGGTCGGGTGGAATTGAACGAATTCCGGGTCCGCGATGATCGCGCCGGCGCGGGCCGCCATGCCGACGCCCTGGCCGCAGGCCTCCCACGGATTGGTGGTGACGGCGAAGAGGTGGCCGACGCCGCCCGAGCACAGCACCACGGCGCGGGCCGGGAAATGCACGCGGTTCTTCGACTGGCCGGCATCCGGCCTTGCGACGACGCCCGAGATGAAGCGGCCCTCGCGCACCAGTTCCTCGACGACATAGCCTTCCAGCACGCGGATCGACGGCGTGTTGCGCACGGCCGCGATCAGCGCCTCCATGATGGCCTTGCCGGCCATGTCGCCCTTGACGCGCACGATGCGGCGCTCCGAATGGGCGGCCTCGCGCGAGAGCAGCAGCTTGCCTTCGAGGTCGCGGTCGAAGGGCACGCCGTATTCGAGCAGGTCATGGATCCGCGCCGGGCCTTCGGAGACCATGAAGCGCGCCATCTTTTCATCGACGATGCCGGCGCCGGCTTCCAGCGTGTCGGCGACATGCTTTTCGAACGTATCGCCCGGGCTCATGGCCGCCGCGATGCCGCCTTGCGCCCAGGCCGAGGAGGCGCCCTGCCCGATGGGGGCCGCCGCAAGGATGGTCACCGGACGCGGCGCGAGCTTCAGCGCGCAGAAAAGGCCGGCAAGACCGCCGCCGACGATGACGATATCGTCGATGCCGTTCCAGGATTGCGGGCGGAAACTATCAATGGGCATGTGTCTATCCTCCGACGCGCCGCTGCGCTCCCTTGCGGGAGACTGACCGCGGGGCATTCGCGCCCCTTTCCCTCCGGAGCGGAGGACGGCCTACTGCTTCAGGTTCACCATCCGCTCGACGGCGAGGCGGGCGCGATCGGCGATCGCCGGATCGACCACAACCTCTTCCGTCATGCTCACCAGGCTGTCGAGGATCTTCGGCAGCGTGATGCGCTTCATGTGCGGACAGAGATTGCACGGCTTGACGAAATCGACGCCCGGCAGCTCGGCCTGGATGTTGGAGGCCATGGAGCATTCGGTGACGAGCAGCACCCGCGAGGGACGGTGGTCCTTCACATAGTTGATCATGCCCGAGGTGGAGCCGGCGAAATCGCAGACGGCGATGACATCCGGGTGGCACTCCGGATGGCCGATGATCTCGATGCCGGGATGGGCTTCCTTGTAGGACAGCAGCTCGGATGCCGTGAAGCGCTCGTGCACCTCGCAATGGCCCTTCCAGGTGAGGATTTTCTTGTTCGTCTGCTTGGCGACGTTCATCGCGAGATATTCGTCGGGGATGCAGAGGACCGTGTCGCTCTCCAGGCTCTCGATCACCGCCAGCACGTTGGACGAGGTGCAGCAGATGTCCGTCTCCGCCTTCACGTCGGCCGAGGTGTTGACGTAGGTGACGACCGGCACGCCGGGATAACGCTGCTTGAGGAGGCGCACGTCCGCGCCGGTGATCGAATCCGACAGCGAGCAGCCGGCCCGCGAATCCGGGATCAGCACGGTCTTTTCCGGGTTCAGCAGCTTCGAGGTCTCGGCCATGAAATGCACGCCGCACTGGATGATGATCTCGGCATCCACCTTGGTGGCGTCGCGCGCGAGCTGCAGCGAATCGCCGACGATGTCGGCGACGCAATGGAAGATTTCCGGCGTCTGGTAATTGTGCGCGAGGATGACCGCGCCGCGCTCCTTCTTCAACCGGTTGATGGCGGCGACATAGGGCGCATAGACCGGCCATTCGAAGGCGGGAATGAACTGTTTCACCTTCTCGTAGAGGTGTTCGGTCTCGCGGGCGATCTCGGGCGTAAAGGTGAGGTCCGGCTTCTCGATGACGCCGAAGCGCTCCGCGGCGGTGAGCGGACCGGCGGCTTCGGCTGCCGCCGCATGCTGGGCCAGAACGGTCATGGAACCCTCCTCCTCCACCAGTCTCCGGTGGCTTCGCCATTTTGCTCACTTTGAGCATAATAGCTGTAAAACAAAACCGGCATTGGCCGGTGGTTCAGATTTAGAAACTTTTGTGACGGTTTGCAAGAAGCGCCGCCCGAATTCCTTCGGGCGGCGGCAATGGTTTTCGTTCAGGCCATGGCCGGGCGGGCGACGCCCTTTTCCTCGATCGGCCAGTGCACGATCGCCGCGAAGATGCCGAGCGCCACACCGAGCCACCACACCGGATCGTAGGTGCCGAAATGGTCGTAGAGATAGCCGCCCATCCAGACGCCGAGGAACGAGCCGACCTGGTGCGACAGGAAGACGATGCCGCCGAGAAGGCCGAGGTGCTTGGTGCCGAACATGATGGCGACGAGGCCATTGGTCGGCGGCACCGTGGAGAGCCACAGCAACCCCATGACGATGGCGAAGATGATGACCGAGGCGGGCGACTTCGGCAGCAGGATGAAGGCCGAGACGGCGACCGAGCGGGCGATGTAGATATAGGCGAGGAAATAGGGTTTCGAGTAACGCTGGCCGATGAAGCCGGCGGCAAGCGAGCCGATGATGTTGAAGAAGCCGATCAGCGCCAGCGCGATCACGGCATAGCGCGCGTCGATGCCGAGATCGCCGAGATAGGCCGGGAAATGCGCGGTGATGAAGGCGACCTGATAGCCGCAGACGAAGAAGCCGGCGGTCAGCAGCAGGTAGCTGCGGTGGCCGAGCGCTTCCTTCAGCGCCTCGCCGATCGTCTGCTTGTACTCGCTCGCGGCGGTGATGCCGGAGGAGGAATTGCCCCGCAGCGGAATGGCGATGAGCGGCACGGCCAACATCAGGATGCCGAGATAGACGAGGCTGTCGGACCAGCCATAGGCGCTGATGAGACCTTGCGAGAGCGGCGCAAAGAGGAACATGCCTGCCGACCCCGCGGCCGTGCAGATGCCGAAGGCCATGGAGCGCTGGTCCGGCGTGACGTTCCGCGCGAAGGCGGAGAGCAGGATGCCGAAGGAACCCGCGCCGACGCCGAGGCCGACCAGCACGCCGCCGCCGACGTGCAGCCAGAGTGGCGAGGTGCCGAGCGACATGAGGAAGAGGCCGAGCGCATAGACGAGGCCGGAGATCAGCAGCACGCGCCAGGTGCCGAACTTGTCGGCGATGGCGCCGAAGAACGGCTGGCTGACGCCCCAGGCAAGGTTCTGGAACGCCATGGCTAGACCGAATGTCGTACGATCCCAGCCGGTGTCCTGCAGCATGGGAAGCTGGAAGAAGCCCATGGCCGAGCGCGGGCCGAAGGTGAGAACGGCGATCAGCGAGCCGGCGAGGATGATGAGCCAGGGCATGGGCCGGGTGGCGGCGGGCGCCGCAACGGCGGATGGGGCAGACATGGTGTATCTCCGGGATTCTGTGCCCGGAACCTACGCCCGGCCATCAATTAACAAAAGCGAATTTAATTGACCGAGCGATCAACCGCATTGATGGAAGTCCTGATTCATCAGACTGCCGGATGTGCTTGACGCGGCAGGATTTTGGGCGCATGTCCACCCCGCGCGTCACAAGACGCCAACCCAACCCGGATAAGATCAATGGACCCCGACAGTCGACTATCGAGAGCAATCGAGCGACCTGTCCGGTAGAAGCCCTGGCTTCGCTCCGGACGGCGAGAACGCCCTCAAAGGAGTGAAGCATGCTGCAGATCTATGCCCGCAAGGCTGACCGCTTTTGCCTGCGCGAAATTTCCAACCCGGCCATCGAGCAGGCGATTTCCCCTGCCCTCTGGTACGACCTGCTGAACCCGACGCCCGAGGAGGCGAAGGATGTCGAGGCGGCGCTGCACCTTTCCATCCCCTCGCGCGAGGAAATGGAGGACATCGAGCTCTCCGCACGCCTCTACCAGGAGGACGGCGCGACCTTCATGACCATGACGGCACTCAGCAATCTCGACGGCGACGAGCCGGCCAAGATGCCGGTCACCTTCATCCTGCGCGGCCCGACGCTGGTGACGGTGCGCCATGCGGATGCAAAGCCCTTCGCCACCTTCTGCCACCGCGCGCTGCGCGGCAACGGCCATTCCTACGAGACCGGCGAGGACGTCATGCTCGGCCTCATCGAGGCCGTGATCGACCGCATGGCGGACGTGCTGGAACGGCTCGGCAACGAGATCGACGGCATTTCGCGCGAGGTCTTCCGCGGCAAGAAAGCGTCCTCCACCAAGAAGACGCGGGACCTCGAGGCGCTGATCGAGCAGCTCGGCCGCAAGGGCGATTTCCTGAGCGGCGTGCGCGAAAGCCTCGTCAGCATCTCGCGCCTCGTCGCCTACCATGCGGCGGTCGAAAGCCCGGCCCGCCGGCCGTCCAAGGAAATGCGCCAGCTGGTGAAGCTTGTGCAGCGCGACGCCGTCTCGCTTGGCGACCACGCCGCGTTCCTTTCGGGCAAGATCAACTTCCTGCTCGACGCGACGCTTGGCCTGATCAATCTCGAGCAGAACCAGATCATCAAGATCTTCACCGTCGCCTCGGTGGTCTTCCTGCCGCCGACGCTGGTCGCCTCCGCCTACGGCATGAACTTCGAGATCATGCCGGAGTTGCAATGGCATTTCGGCTATCCCTGGGCGGTCGGGCTGATGATCTTTTCGGCGCTGATGCCCTTCCTCTACTTCAAGCGGCGCGGGTGGGTTTGAGAGCGCGGGAGCGTCCTGCGATAAGGCGATTCCGTCTGTTCGCAGGATGCTCCAGGGCCGATCACAGCCAGTTTTCGGCCCTCAAGCCCGGCATGCGGGCGAATTCCCTGAGATTGTTGGTGACGACGATCAAGCCCTCGCTGCGGGCGTGGCCGCCGATCTGCATGTCGTGGGGGCCGCAGGGCGTGCCCGCCCGTTCAAGTTCCGCGCGGACCTGGCCATAGTGCGCGGCAGCCTTGTCGGCAAACGGCAGCACCTCCAGGCGCGCCACGAAATGTTCGATCGCCGTCAGGTTTTCCGCGCGGCGGGCCGATTTCTCAGCGCCGTAGTGCAACTCCCCGAGCGTGATGCTCGATATGCAAAGCTGCTCGGCCAGCGCATTGAATTTCTCGCGCACGGCCGGCGGATAGGTCTTCATCACGTAGATGCAGATATTGGTATCGAGCATGTAGGTCAGCATCAGAAGGACTCGCGCTCCTCCGGTGCCGGCTGCTCCCGCTCGCTCATGAAATCGTCGCTGGCGCGCGGTCCGTTCAGGAAAAGATCGTCCCACCTCTGCCCTTGCGGAACGATGACACGGCTGCGGCCGATCCGGATGATTTCGACCGCATGCACATCCGCCGGAAAGGCGACAGCCTTGGGAAGGCGAACGGCCTGGCTGCGGTTGCTGGTGAAAACGGTCGAATTGGCCATGCGCAATCCTCCAATGTGATATCCCATTGGGATATACATAGCGCCGGAAGCCGGAAACAGCAAGAATGACCTAGGCCCGAACCTTCATCGGCCAGCGCTCGCCGCGCGTCTTCGTCACGGTCACCGCGTCGCCCAGGCGGACCTCGCCCTCGCCGCGCGGCACCGCGTTCCAGCCGAAGAGCACACCCGGCACGCGACGGTCGGCAGACATGCGCTTTTCGGCAAGGCCCTGGATCGGGTTTCCGCCGATGCGCTCGCCGGTCGTCTGGTCCTGCGTGGTCATGATGCAGCGGGCGCAGGGTTTGACGAAATCGAAGACGATGCCGTTGATCTCGATCGTCTCCCAGAAATCCTCTGCCCAGGGCTCATCGCAGGAAACGAGGATATTGGTGCGGAAACGGTCCATCCCGACCGGCTCCTGCCCCTTGGCGACCAGCGTCCTGTTGAGGTCGGCAAGCGAGCCGGTTGTCGTGACGAGGACCGGGAAACCGTCGGCAAAACCGACGGGGGCCGGGCTGCCGGCCCATTCCTCGCCTTCTGCCCGCTGCGCCAGCGCATCCATGTGCACGAGCTTGACCGGGCGTGCGAGCCAATCCGACAGGACGTCGTTCACCGCTTCGTCCGCCACGGCGGCGTTCACCGGGCTGTCCCAGATCAGCACGTCCAGCCGGTCCTCGGGCTCGAAGCTGGCGAAGAGCTGGCTGCCCTCCATTTCGAGATGCAGGCTGTCGCCGACAGCCGTCGCCTCGATGCGGGCAAGCGCCTGGAGCTCGCGCTGGGTGATGAAGCGCCCGTCGGGTTCGACGACCATGAAACGCCGGTCGCCGGCGAAGCCATCGAGGCGCACGGTCGCGCTTTCGACGGGAATGGCCCGGCCGCTCTTCAGCGGATGAATGTTCAGACCCTCGACCTTCATGCGGGCGACCTTTCCTGAAATTTCGATTCAACGCTTTGCCGAACCGATTCAATCCGGCGGCACAGAAGCATGTTTTTCTTCAGATTTCATCCAGAAGCATATCGCGGATCGCCCGCAGGCGCTGCGTGCGCTCGCCGGCCATGCGTGCGCCGGCCGCCGTCTGGAAGCCATCCGCCAGCCTGAACAGCTTGACCTCGAAATGGTCGATGGCGAAGGCCTTGTCGTCGAGCGGCCGGTTTTCGGCAAGCGGATCGAGCGGATCGTAGAGGCCGCTGCCCATGCGACCGGCAATGTAGAAGCAGCGCGCCGCACCGACCATGCCGATGGCGTCGAGCCGGTCGGCGTCCTGCAATATCTTCGCCTCCAGCGTTTCCGGCGCGATATTGGCGGAAAAGCTGTGGGTGAGGATGGCATGGGAGACGGCCGCCACATCCCCGGCGTTCCAGCCTTCGGCGGCAAGCAGGCTTGCGGCCTTCTCGGCGGCAAGGCGCGAGGCCTCACGGCGTAGCGGCGAATTCTTCTCCACCGACACGCAATCGTGCAACAGCACGGCGGCGGCGAGCACACGCGCATCGCCGCCCTCCTCCGCCTGGATGCGCCGGGCGCTCTTCCACACGCGGATGAGATGGGCGGCGTCATGCGAGCCGTCATCGGCGGCGAAGGCCTGCGGCAGCAGGCGTTCGGCGAGATCCGCAAGAGGCGAGAAGGCGGCGGCGAGGCAGGTGAAGGACATGGGCCATCCGAAAGTGATCCCCCATGACCTAGCCTGTCACGACGGCGCGTTCAATTCCGCCTTCTCGCCCGTCCCGGATTTTCCGGAGAGGATCTTCTGGTAGAACAGGCCGATCCCGATCAGCACCGCGCCGAGCCCGATGAAGGAGAGCGCACGCAGGATGCCTTCGAGGTTGGACATGTCGATCAGGAAGACCTTGACGACGGCGATCAGCACGAGGCCGGCCGAGGCAAGGCGGATGCTCTTGGAATCGACCTTCGAGCCGATGGCGAGCAGCAGCACGCCGAGCAGCAGCCAGACGACGGAATAGGTGTAGGTCTCCGGCTGGAGGAAGCCCTTCCAGTCGGCAATGCCCTCGCCGTGCCAGTAGCGGCGGACGGAGAGCGTGAACCAGGCGAAGACGAGCGCAACGCCGGTCAGGGCCAGCATGGTGACATAGGGCATCGGCCGCCGATCGCGCGCATAAAGGGCAAGTCCGCCATAGGCGATGCCGGGCAGCAGGTAGCCGACGAGCAACAGGTCGACGAACGGCCATTTGCCGAGCAGTTCGCCGGTGAAATAGGGGTTGAGGCCGATGAAATGCGCGCTCAGCACCGACAGCACCGAGAGACCGCCGACCACCATCGAACCGTAGCGGAAGACGGGGCTCGGCGATTTCAGGTCGAGCGACATCATGATCGCCGAGGCGCCGATGACCAGCAGCGTATAGGTCGCCTGCTCGCCGAGCGTCGGCACCGAACTGTCGAGCACGCCGCCGTTCATGCCGTGGCGCACGAGGATCGCCGCCGTCAGCAGCAGGAACAGGCTGGCGAGCGCCTGCAGCAGGTTGCGGATGCGTACCCCCGGCCAGCGGCGCAGCTCGAAGGCCGAGAGCGCGAGCAGCAGCGCGGGAATGCCGTAGCCGGCCAGAAGCTGGTTGAAGACCGGCGTCTTCGAGAGGTTCGCGGCGCCGACGATGGTGGGCTCCCACGCGATGCGGCCGGCGACGACGGCTGCCGCGCCCGCCATCAGCCAGGGCAGCACGGGCCAGTTGCGGACGCGGGTCGCGAAGACGGCGGCCGTGCCGAGAACCATGATGCCGAGCGTGGTGACGAGCCCGTCCGTCAGGGCGTGCAGCGCCAGGACGAGGAAGGCGAAGCCACCGGCCGCAAAGGTCCATTGCGGGACGAAGAGCCCCTCCTCCTCCCCGCGTCCGCGCGAAAAGCCTTCCGCTGCAGCGAGGAAGGCAAGGCCGAAGGCGATGGCGAGGAGGCCGTGCTTCAGGTCGAAGGAGAGGTTGCCGAAATTGAAGAAGCTGATGGCGAGGATCGCGAACGGCACGGCCGGCGCAAGCAGGCTCCAGAGCGCGCCGAACAGGCCCGAGCCGGAGAGGCGCAGGCGCACCGCCGCAAGGCCGACGGAGGCATAAGCGACGGCCAGCACCAGCAGGAGGTTGGCGGGGACAGGGCCGAGGACCGGGACCGGAAGCGAGGCGGCGCCATCCAGCACCGGCGGCGCGAGGGTTCCGAACGTGTCGACCAGACCGCCGCTCGGCAGGCCGACCAACTGAACGGTGCCGACCACCGCCGCGACGGCCGACAGGATGGCCGGGTAGATCGCCCAGCCGCGCAGGGCGCCGATCAGCGCCAGTGCCATGACGACGATAGCGAAACCGTAATCGGCGGAGGTGATTTCGGGCACGCTGCTTGCCAGCAGCAGCGCCGGGAAGGCCATGGCCAGCGCGCCGGTCAGCGAGACGGCGAAGGCCGGCGGGGCGAACAGGCGGTCGAGCGGACCGACGGGAGCCGCCTCGGACGGTGCCGGCATGTCGTCCGCCGTGATGCTGCCCGGCCAGACAAGGCCGTGGCCGAGCGCCAGCACGAGCATCGCCAGGAGCACTGGCATCACCTCGACATTCTCCGCCGACGTGAGATAGAGCACGACCCAGAGCAGCATGCCGCCATTGGCGAGCGCCGGCACGATCTGCCAGCGGCGGATGCGCGCGGCGGCGAAGGTGGCGAGCCATGCGACGCTGAGGAAGCCGAAGAGGCTCCAGGGGCTCGGCTCGCTGGTCGAGACCAGCGCGGGCGTCAGCATCGAGGCCAGCAGGCCAAGGCCGGCGAGCGCCTGGCCGTGCAGCAGCGACAGGCCGATCGTCGCGAAGGAAACGGCGGCAAGAAGCGCGAAGGCAGCGGGCGCGCCGAGATAGAAGTAGAATTCGTGGGCGACATAGGTGACGGCGAAGAGCGTGATCGCGCCGGCCGCGGTCAGCACGCCGGGGATCATGGCGTTCTGGAAGGCATTGGCGATGAGCGGCTGGGTGCGGCGGCGCACGAACTCGCCGACGGCCATCAGCACGAGGCCGAAGACCGCCGCGAGCGACAGGCGCACGGCCGGGCTCAGCAGGCCTGCCTCGATGGAATACTTGACCATGAAGATGCCGCCGAGCGCGAGCGCGATGCCGCCCACCCAGACGGCCCAGCGCGCGCCGATGCGGCTTTCGAAGCTTTCCTTCGGCTTGACCGGCGCGGCGACGGGAACGGCAACCGCCTCCTCCGCCGTCTCGCTCGCCGCTGCCTCAGCCGGCACGGCGGGGCCGCCACCGAAGATCGCCCGGCCCGTCTCGGCTTCGTCGGCCTTCGCCGCCCAGGGGCTGGAGAAATCCTCCGGCACCGGCGTCGCGGCCGCCTCTTCGCCCGCAGCCTCGGCCGTTTCGGCGACGGCGTCGGTGGCCGTCTCGGAGGGCACCGTCACGCCGCCGGCCTTCAGCGCCTCGATCTCGCGCTTGAGGCGCATCACCTCGTCGCCGATCTTCTGCGCGCTGTTTTTCGAGGCATTGAGGGTGTAGAGAGCCAGGCCGATGGCGACCAGGGAGAGGATTTCCAGCATTGCGACTCCAGAGCGGCACTGTCCGGGCGGGAGACTACCCGGTTTTTTCCAAACGCCAAACGGGGTTACGTTTCAGGACGGCGATCTGTTCGGCGCTCAGCGCGTCAGATTTTCGATCGGGAAGATGGCGCAGGTTTCCGTGCCGTGGGCGAGCAGCTTGCCGTTTCCATCCCGCAGCCACGCCTCGGAGGTGGCGATGGTGCGGCCGCGATGCACGATCTTTCCCTCGCAGAACACCACGCCCATGCCGGGCAGAACGGGGCGCACGAGGTTCAGCTTGAACTCGATGGTCGTATAGGCCTCGCCCGGCTTGATGACCGAGAAGACGGCGCAGCCGAGGGCCGAATCCATCACCGTCGCCGTCCAGCCGCCATGCACGGTCCCGAGCGGATTGAGGTGATCGGCCGACGGCATGCCGGCGAAGACGACGCGGCCTTCTTCCACCTCGGTCATGCTGAAGGCAAGCGTCTTTGCCATCGACGGCGCGGGAAGCTCGCCGGCGAGCATGGCCTTGAGCACCTTCAGCCCGCCGTCGCGCTTTACCACGTCGAACGGCAGCGTGCCGATGCCGCCGACCGTCAGCCCCGGATAGATTTCGACCGTCATGCACTTGCCTCTTTCGGTTGATCGTCTCGCTGCACGCCGAGCGCCTTCAGCGCCGCCTGCACGAAGCCCTCGCGGGCGCTTGCAAGCTCCAGTCCGCGCGGCTCGCAGACATGCCGGTTGAGGAAGAAGGCCGTCAGCCGGAACCCGTCGGCAAGCGCGGCGGCATCGGCCGCGTGCCGGCTCTCGTCGCCGAGGAAGGCCGGCAGCGCCAGCATCTTGTCCGCCCAGGGGCCTCCGGCCTCGCGCGAGACGGCGCGGCCGGATTTCGGCGAGACGAAGCAAAGGTTTTCCCGCGTGCCCGTCGCGGCGCATTCGAGGAGGTCGAGGCCGAAGCCGAGGTCGTTCAGCACGGCAAGCTCGAAGCGGATGAAGAGTTCGCCCGCATCCACCGGCTCGTGCAGGTGGTCGAGGATGACGGAGAGCGCCTCGTAGAGATGGGGGTGCGGATCGCGCTCCGGCAGGAAACGCAGCAGCGCGGCCATGGCCTGCACGCCGTAGACGGCGGTCGCCGTCTCCATCAGACGGCCGGCGCGCAATTCGACCGGCTCGACGCGGAATTCGCCGAGGTGTTCGTCGAGCCGCGCCCGCCAGGTCACGTCCACGGAATTGCCCGGCTGGAGCACCGGCTGCATGGTGCGCGAGCGGCCGCCGCGGACCATGCCGAGATGCCGCCCGCGCCCACGCGTCATCACCTCGGCGATCACCGACGTCTCGCCATGGCGCCGCACGCCCAGAACGATGGCCTCATCACTCCATTGCATGGTGAAGCCTTACGCCCTCGGCCTTCCGGCTGCAAGCGGATGTGACGCCGCGATGCGGCGGAAGGAAGCGTGGCCCGATGGCAACACCTAAGCCCTTGCCATAATTTCGCTTTTTTCTCGCCCTGCCCGCGCCCGCTTTGCCTTCAAAGAAGCGCCGAAAGGCTCTTAAAGCCAGATTGCAGACTTGAAATGACAGGTGCCCAACTCATGTGTGTGTCTCGCGCCCGCTCTTTTGCGGCTCTCCGCTCCCTCACCTTCCTCGCCCTTGCCGCAACGCTCGGCGGCTGCGCCACCACCGCAAAGCCGGTGAAGAAGGGGCCCGCCCCCCTCCATGTCGCGATGTACGGGCCGCATCCCGAGGAACGCTTTCCGCTGCCGGCCATGGACATCAGCCGGGTGAACCCGAAATATTTCCGCCAGCTTGTCGCCTACCAGACGGCCGAGCCGGTCGGCACGATCGTCATCGACACGCAGAACCGCTTCCTCTACCTCGTGCAGGACGCGGGCATGGCGATGCGCTACGGCATCGGCGTCGGCAAGGCGGGGCTGGAATTCGAGGGCGCGGCGCGCATCGGCCGCAAGGCGGAATGGCCGCGCTGGACGCCGACGCCCAACATGATCAAGCGCGAGCCCGAACGGAACCTCAAATGGGCGGGCGGCATGGAGCCCGGCCTGACCAATCCGCTCGGTCCGCGCGCGCTCTATCTCTATCAGGGCGGCAACGACACGCTCTTCCGCATCCACGGCACGTCCGAGCCGTGGTCGATCGGCAAGGCGGTTTCGAGCGGCTGCATCCGCCTGTTCAACCAGGACATCATCGACCTCTACGGCCGCGTGCCGAGCGGCAGCCGCGTCGTCGTGCTGCAGCACCAGACGCCGGCCGATCAGGCCGTGCCGATGGCCGCGGTCGACGGCTTCGCGCCGCCCGCGGCCATCTAGTTTGTCGACGCAATTCCGGACGGAAAACCGCTTCGCATTTTTCCTGGAATTGCTTTGCTACCAGGCATCCGGCTCGCGCACCATGTGCACGATATTGGCCGGGTTCATGACCCATCCGCCGCGAAAGCCCTCGCCCAGATCCTCTACGGCATCGCAGCGAACGACGCCGTTCTGCTCCAGATGCCCGAGGGCAATCTTGTGGTCCGGCGTGAAGAGCTCCAGCCAGACCTCGGCCTGGCTGTAGTTCGGCGCCTCGTCGATCCACAGCCGGTTCGGCCCGAGCAAGAAGCCCCTGGCCGGCGGCTTGTCGTCGAACGGTTCAAGGCCGACGACGTCGCGGTAGAAGGCGATGGTCGCCTCGTATTGGTGCGAAGGCACCTTCATGGCGATGTTGATGCCGCCCTTGATCTTCGCTGTCATGACACGCTCCTAGATGAAATCCTGCTGCTCAGCGGCGACGACGCCCTTGAGCTCGCTCGGGTAATAGCCTTCGCGCAGGTTGATGCCGTATTCGACATAGGCCTTCATGCAGGCGAGCATCTGCGACCAGCCCTCGCAATTCATGTAGGAGGATTTCTGGCCGCGCTCGTTCTCGCGCCATCCGGTCTCGCCGATGGTCACCATCGTGCCGCCGTCGTCGAGTGGCTTGAAGTGCATCTCGACGCGCGTCTTGTAGGGCTCCTCCCCTTCGTCGACCATGGCGTCCCAGCGAAAGACGATAAGGGCGTCCTTCTCCACCTTGTCGACGATGACCGGAGCCATGTCCCACCACGTCACCGTCGTGCCTTCGACGAGCGGCGCACTCGCGCCGCCGATCGTCGTGAAATAGCCGCTCAGCTTTTGCGGATTGACCACCGCATCGAAGACTTCGGCGACCGGCTTGCCGATTCTCCCGTTCACGCGAAATTCCAGCGTCATGCCGTCCTCCTTCGGGGCGTACCGCCCTCCTCGATCTTGTACTGGGATAAAATATGTTATAAAAACATAACATGTCAAGCGAATCGAAAGAGGAAGCCGTCTTCAAGGCGCTCGCCAACGGGAAACGCCGGCAGATGCTGGACGCGATCCGGCACGCCCCTCTGACGACGGGCGCGCTGTGCGAGAAATTCCCGGAAATGGACCGCTGCACGGTCATGCAGCACCTCAAGGTGCTGGAAGAGGCAGAGCTCGTCATTGCGCGCCGCGAGGGCCGCGAGCGCTGGAACCATCTCAACGCCCTGCCGATCCAGGCGATCCACGACCGCTGGATCAGCCAGTATGCCGGCCATGCGATGAACGTGCTCTCGGCGCTGAAAGACGGGCTGGACGGCTGAGGCGCCGCCCTGCCGGCGGCGCCCGCGCGGATCAGACCTCGGCGGCGATGCGGCCGATCTCGGCGATGACGGCGTTGCGCTCGTCGCCGGAAATGCCGGGCATTTCGCAAAAGGCGGTGACGACGACCGCGCCGCGATCCGGCGACTAGGCGACGGCCACATCGTTGGCGTTTCCGGCCTTGTCGCCGTTCGTGCCGGTCTTGTCGCCCGTCATCCATGTGGCCGGGAAGCCGGCGCGAAGGCGGGCATCACCCGTCTTGTTCATCACCAGCCAGGCGGCGAGCTGCGCCTTGGAGCGCGGCGAAAGCGCGTCGGTAAAGAGCAGCTTACGCAGCGTCTCGGCCATGGCGACGGGCGTCGTCGTATCGCGCTCGTCGTCCGGCGTCTCGTGATAGTTGAGCGCCGGCTCCGTGCGGTCCAGGCGCGTCACGTCATCGCCCAGGCCGCGCAGGAATTCCGTCACGGCCTTCGGCCCGCCGGAGGCGGCCAGAAGAAGGTTGGCGGCGGCGTTGTCGCTGAGCGTGACCGTCGCCTCGCAGAGTTCGGCGATCGACATACCATCGCCGCCCACACGCTTTTCGACGGCCGGCGCCCACTCGACGATGTCAGATTTCTTCACGACGATGCGCCGGTCGAGCGTTTCCTCCTCGCGGTCCACGCGGGCGAGGATGTGGCCTGCCAGCAGGGCCTTGAACGTGCTGCACATCAGGAAGCGTTCGTCCGCGCGGTGGCCGAGCCGTGCGCCGGTGGCGAGATTATGTATGGCAACGCCGATGCGGCCCTCGTGGCGCGCTTCCAGTTCGGCCAGCCGCTTTTCCATCCCGCTACCGCCCGAGGCACGCGCGGCGCCGGCGAGCATGGAAACCGCGGGAACGGCAAGGAGAGCGCCGGCAATCGCCCGCCGGCGTGAAATCGTGATCGTCATATGCATTTTCCTGTCTGTCGGACACCGCGGCGCATTGCGCCGCCGGCCCGTTGAGCCCGCCCATGCCGCGACTATGCGCAAACGGGTGGGTCAAAACAAACGACGATTTCTGCCGGCAGCCATTAGGAAAATTTGGCCTTACTTCCGCTTCATCGCCTCGGCGAGCGCCGCGCCGAAGGCACCCTGCGACGGCGCCTGCTGCTTGGGAGCGGCCTGGCTGAACTTGGGTTTCATCTGCGCATCCCTGTCGCCGCGCGGAGCGTTGTCGCGGGCGGCGGGCGCGCCGCCGTCCTTGCGCATGGTGAGGCCGATGCGCTTGCGCGGCACGTCCACCTCGGTCACACGCACCTTCACCACGTCGCCGGCCTTCACCACTTCGTGCGGGTCCTTGACGAAGCGGTCGGCGAGCTGGGAGACGTGCACGAGGCCGTCCTGGTGCACGCCGATATCGACGAAGGCGCCGAAGGCGGCGACGTTGGTCACCGTGCCTTCCAGCAGCATGCCGACCTTGAGGTCCTTGATGTCGTCCACGCCATCGGCAAAGGTCGCGGTCCTGAATTCCGGGCGCGGGTCGCGGCCGGGCTTTTCGAGCTCGGCGAGGATGTCCTTGACGGTCGGCAGGCCGAAGCGCTCGTCGACGAAGATTTTGGGATCGAGCGTCTTGAGCGCCGCGCTGTCGCCCATCAGCGCGCGCACATCGCGCCCGCAGGCGGCGACGATCTTCTTGGCGACGCCATAGGCTTCGGGATGTACCGAGGAGGCATCGAGCGGCTCCTTGCCGTTCGGGATGCGCAGGAAGCCGGCGCACTGCTCGAAGGTGCGCGCGCCGAGGCGCGAGACCTTCATCAGCTCCTTGCGGCTTTCGAACGGGCCGTTGGCGTCGCGATGCGCGACGATCGCCTCGGCCGACGACTTTCCGAGCCCGGAAACTCGCGCGAGCAGCGGCGCGGAGGCCGTGTTGAGATCGACGCCGACCGCGTTCACCGCGTCTTCCACCACGGCATCGAGCGAGCGCGAGAGCTTGCCCTGGTCGACATCATGCTGGTACTGGCCGACGCCGATCGACTTCGGCTCGATCTTGACGAGCTCGGCCAGCGGATCCTGCAGACGGCGGGCGATGGAGACGGCGCCGCGCAGCGAGACGTCGAGGTTCGGGAATTCGGCCGCCGCCGTTTCCGAGGCGGAATAGACCGAGGCGCCCGCCTCCGAGACGATGACCTTGGTGGGTTTTGGCGCGGGGAGCTGCGCCAGCATGTCGGCGACCAGCTTCTCCGTCTCGCGGCTGCCGGTGCCGTTGCCGATGGCGATCAGCTCCACCTTGTGCTTGCGGATGAGGCTGGCAAGCTCGGCCTGCGTGCCGCGCACGTCGTTCTTCGGCGGGAACGGATAGACCGTCGTCGTCTCCAGCACCTTGCCCGTATTGTCGACCACGGCGACCTTGACGCCGGTGCGGATGCCCGGATCGAGGCCCATCGTGGCGCGCGTGCCGGCGGGGGCGGCGAGCAGCAGGTCCTTGAGGTTGCGCGCGAAGACGCGGATCGCTTCCTCCTCGGAGCGCTCGCGCATCTCGCGCATCAGGTCGAGCGACAGCGACATGGAGAGCTTGACGCGCCAGGTCCAGCCGATGACCTCCGCCAGCCACTTGTCACCCGGCTTCGTGCCGAGGGCGTAGAAGGAGGCGATGATGCGCTCCACGGGCTTGACCGGCTCGGTATTGTCCAGATCGACGACGATATCGACCGACAGGAACTCCTCGTTCCAGCCGCGCAGCATGGCTAGCGCACGATGGCCCGGCACGTTCGCCCAGCGCTCGGTATGGTCGAAATAGTCGGAGAACTTGGCGCCGGCCTCCTTCTTGCCCTCGACTACGCGGGAGCGGAGGTATGCGTTGTCCTTCATGTATTCGCGCAGGCGCTTCAGGAGATCGGCATTTTCCGTCAGTTGCTCGGCGACGATGTCGCGCGCGCCTTCCAGCGCGGCCTTCACGTCCGGCACCTCGGCCGAGATGAACTTTTCCGCCAGTTCCGCCGGCACCAGTGCGCGGTCCGCCAGGATCGCATCGGCCAGCGGGCCGAGGCCGCGTTCACGGGCGATCTCCGCCTTGGTGCGGCGCTTCGGCTTGTAGGGCAGGTAGATGTCCTCCAGCTCGGCCTTCGTCGTGACGGCGGCGATCTTGGCCGTCAACTCGTCCGTCAGCTTGCCCTGCCCCGCGATGGATTCGAGGATGGAGGCGCGGCGGGCCTCCAGCTCGCGCAGATAGGTCAGCCGCTCGGACAGAACGCGAAGCTGCGTATCGTCGAGCCCGCCGGTCACCTCCTTGCGGTAGCGCGCGATGAAGGGCACGGTCGCGCCCTCGTCGAGCAGCCCGACGGCGGCGGAAACCTGCGCGGATGTCGCCTTTATCTCGGCGGCGATCAGGTTCGCGATCTTGAGCGGTGTCGGGGCCATGTCGAACTCCTCTGGATGGTGCGGGGCGACCATAGTGAGCGCACGGCGGAAGGCCAACCGCAGGACCGTCACGTCCACAATATATCACGATAGCACGGCGGTACGGCTGCATCAGGGTTGAACGGACAAAAAGGGGAGCTTACCGGTTGTAACTCTTCATAAAGTCTTGCCGCCTATCTTGTCCGGCATAGGGGATAACGGGGCCTTCGGCATGCGCGGCGCATTTCTTGCAGCAGTCTCATCGACGGCCTTCGCCATCGCTGCCCCGGCAAGCGCGGCGACGCTCAATCTCCTCATCTGGGAATCCTACATCGACGAGCAGATCCTGAAGGATTTCTCGGCCAAGACCGGCATCGAGGTACGCCAGACCTTCTACGACAGCGGCGATGCGCGCGACGAGATTCTCGCCGACCCCAACAGCAATGTCGATGTGGTCGTGACCAACGAGAACGGCGCCAGGCTCTACGGCAACCGCGGCATCATCATGGCCGTCGACACGAAAAACGTGCCGGCCCTGAAGGACTATGCCGACAGCTGGACGACACGCTGCGGCGGCTATGGCGTGCCCTATCTCTGGGGCACGATGGGCATCCTCTACCGCTCCGACAAGATCACCACGCCGCCGACCTCCTGGGCGGACATGATGAAACCGGCTGAGAGCCTGCGCGGCCATATCGCCATGTACGACGACCACGCCGAGGCCTTCGTCGCCCCGCTCGTGCTGCTCGGCAAGTCCGTCAACGCCAACGACAACGAGACGCTGAAGGCAGCCTACGAGCTGATGAAGGCGCAGCTGCCCTACGTGCTCACCTACGACTACGTCATCACCTCGGTCCAGAGCGCCGACAAGGGGCCGAACATTTACATGGCGCTCGGCTACAGCGGCGACCAGTACACCCTGAACGACAAGGTCTCCGCGCCGGGCCTCTGGCGCTACGTCGTGCCGAAGGAAGGCACGCTCTCCTGGCTCGACTGCATCGCCGTCAGCGAGCGCTCGCAGAACAAGGAGCTCGCGCTGAAGCTCGTCGACTATATCAGCAGTGCCGAGAACGGCGCGCGCAACGCCATCACGCTCAACATGCCGACCGCGAGCACCGCCGCCCTGGCGCTGCTGCCGCAGGACGTCCGATCCAATCCCGAAATCTATGCCGCACCGGAAATCCTGGCCAAGAGCCAGCTTCAGGAGGAACTGACCGTGCAATCGGTCCAGGCCCGCCGCCGCATCATCAGCAGTCTGGCCCAACTCAGTGACGCTCGGTAAACGCGCCCTCGCCCTCATCTTCCCGGTCGTGCTGGCAGGCTACGTGCTTGCCGCCTCCCTCATCTATTACGTCCAGAGCTCCTCGATCCTCGGGCTGGAGCGCGCGCGCCTCTGGCAGCAGATGGGCCTCCTGACCGCCGTCTTCCAGAACGAGGTCACGCAGAACCGCAGCTTCATCTATTCGCTGGTCGAAGGCGGCGCGGTCCGGCTCTTCATCAACGAGCCCGACGCGGCCTACCGCAGCACCGCGCTCGGCGTGCGCCTGCAGCAGAGCATCACCTCGCTCTCCGACGACCGCAAGCGCTTCATCTCGGTGGCGATCATCCGCCCGCCGCTGACGGTCGATTACTATTTCGAGGACAGCGACGACCCGTTCGCAGAAATCACCCCGCAGCAGATGGAGCATGCCCGCCAGGTTATCGCGAGCCCCCGGCTCTCCTCCTGGAACTATCTCGACGAGGCCGGTATCGAGCCGTTGATCGTGCATTCCGAGTTCATCGATCCGCTCACCTTCAACCGCCCGGTAGCAAGCGCCAAGGGCGGCGCGATCCTGGTGCAGACGGCTGTCCGGCCAAAAGCCTTCCTCGACATGAAGCGGGCGCTCGAAAAGGAATACGGCGCGACGGTCGATATCGGCCAGCACCAGTTCCTGGCGAAGGGCGCGCTTTCGGCGACCGCGACGCTCGGCCCTTCCCTCTTCGCCCGCCTGACACCGGATCCCGCTTTCCTCAACAACCGGCTCGCCACGCTAAAGACGCTGCTGGCGCTCGGCGCGATCGCGCTCAGCCTGTTCACCATCGGCCTCGTGCTGCTGCTCGTGCGCCGCTACATCACCAATCCTATCGCCAGCCTCGACCGTCAGCTCACCGACGTGATGACCGGCAGCCGCAGCGCGCTGCCGGAAATGAACGAGGCCGGCGAGATCGGCCGCCTCTCGGCGAACGTCAAACGGCTGCACGACCACTCCATGCAGTCCTTCGACCTCGTGCAGAACGCCTCCTGGACGGACACGCTGACCGGCATCTCGAACCGGGAATATTTCAACATCCGCTCGACGCAGATCATCGAGGAGGCGGAAGCCGAGGATATCGGCTGCACCCTGCTCTTCATCGACGTCGACAACTTCAAGTTCGTCAATGACAAGCACGGCCACAAGATCGGCGACGAGCTGTTGAAGACGCTGGCCGACCGCATCTCCGCCATCGTCGACCGCGTCGTTGCCGAGCGCGGGCTGCCGCATGGCCTGTTCGCCCGCCTTTCCGGCGACGAGTTCGCCATCATGCTGCGCTGCCAGCCGGGCGGCGGCACGATCACCGAGATTTCCAACGCGATCCTCGACCTCTTCGCCGAGGGCTTCGAGGTGCTGGACAAGGCCTATCCGGTGACGGCCAGCATCGGCATCGCCGTCTATCCGGAAGATGCCCGCAACCTGCCGGAACTCATCGCCAATGCGGATGCCGCCATGTACCAAGCGAAATCCCAGGGCAAGAACGGCTCGGCCCGCTATTCGCGATCGCTGCACGAAAAGCGCAACCGCCAGCGCCGCATCGAGGAGGAATTGCGCATCCTCGACCCGGACGACGAATTCCACCTCGTCTACATGCCGATCGTCGACGGCCACGGCAAGGTGACGGGCTGCGAGGCGCTGCTGCGCTGGAACTCCCCCCTGCTCGGCCGCGTGACGCCGGACGAATTCATCCCCATCGCCGAGACGACGGGCCTGTTCAGCAAGATCGACTGGTGGGTGATCGACCGGGCAATGGCGGAGTACGGCCAGATCCGCAAGCTCTTCGGCGCGGAAACGGTCCTCTGCATCAACATCTCGTCCGCCGAACTCTACACCAAGTCGATCAGCGACCATTTCTGCGCCTGTGCCGACCGGCATGGCGTGGAAGCGCGCATGATCGAGATCGAGCTGACGGAAACCTTCGCGGTGAAGCTCGGCGAGCAATCGCGCCGCAACATCGAGATCCTGCGCGCACGCGGGTTCCGCATCTCCATCGACGATTTCGGCGCGGGCTACACATCCGTGCAGCAGATCATCGAGTATCCGGCCGAGACCATCAAGCTCGACCGCGAGCTTGTCGAAAGCCTGACCCGCTCGGCCGCCTTGCCGACGCTGCGCGCGCTCGTCGCGCTCTGCCATGCGCAGGACATGTCCGTTATCGCGGAGGGGGTCGATACGACCGAGAAGATGGCCCTGCTCGCCGCCGCCGGCTGCGATCTCTACCAGGGCTATCTCATCTGCAAGCCCCAGCCGATCGAGGAGCTTGGCATCTGGGCGATGCAGCGGCTGATGGAGAAAGCGCGCGAGATGACGCAGACGCTGGAGCTTCGGGCGCGGGCTTGAGGCTGGTGGACGCGGCCTACCCCCCCTCTGCCCTGCCGGGCATCTCCCCCTCAAGGGGGGAGATCGGCAAGAGGTAGGAGCCTCGTTCAATCAATAGCGCTGGAAATGGGCAGAGCGTTGCTCCATCCAATCTCCCCCCTTGAGGGGGAGATGCCCGGCAGGGCAGAGGGGAGTGAGCGTCCCCCAATGAAATCCCATTCCGTCAGGACGTCGGGAAATCCAGGCCCATTTCGCGGAAGCGGGCGGGGTCGTCGCCCCAGTTCTCGCGCACCTTCACGAAGAGGAAGAGGTGCACGGGCTGTTCGAGGATTTCCGACAGCTCCTTGCGCGAGGCCATGGAGATGGCCTTGATCGCATCGCCGTTCTTGCCCAGCGCGATCTTCTTCTGGCTGTCGCGCTCGACATAGATCACCTGCTCGATGCGCACGGAGCCGTCCTTGCGCTCCTCCCATCGCTCCGTCTCGACATGCGAGGAATAGGGAAGCTCCTGGTGGAGGCGCAGGAACAGCTTCTCGCGGGTGATTTCCGCCGCGAGCTGGCGCATCGGCAGGTCGGAAATCTGGTCTTCCGGATAATACCACGGTCCCTCGGGCAGCGCCGCGGCGAGATAGTCGAGCACATCCTCGCAGCCCGAACCGTTCAGCGCCGAGATCATGAAGGTGCGCTCGAACTTGACGACCTCGTTTGCGGCCGCGGCGAGCTTCAACAGGTCCTCCGGGTTCACCCGATCGACCTTGTTGAGGACGAGGATCTTCGGCTGGTGGACCTCCTTCAGGCCCTCCAGGATCGTCTCGGCGTCGCCCTTAAGGCCGCGCTCGCTGTCGATCAGGAACATGATCACGTCGGCATCCTTGGCACCGCCCCAGGCGGTCGTGACCATGGCGCGGTCGAGCCGGCGGCGCGGCTTGAAGATGCCGGGCGTGTCCATGAAGACGATCTGGGCGTTGTTGTGGATGGCGATGCCGCGCACGATGGCGCGCGTCGTCTGCACCTTGTGGCTGACGATCGACACCTTGGCGCCGACGAGGCGGTTGACCAGCGTCGACTTGCCGGCATTGGTCGCGCCGATGAGCGCCACGAAGCCCGAATGGGTCGGGCCCTCGCCGTTCGTGCCGTTCCCGGCGGGGTTGTTCTGTTCTTCGGTCATCTTGTCCGTCAATCCTGAAGCATTTCCACGAAATGCCTCGTCCTTTTGTTTACGCAATTCCAAACGCAAAATCGCTTGCGCGCTTGTGCTGGAATTGCTTCAGGCGCTGCCCTTGGGCCAGACGCCTTCGCGTTCCAGAATTTTTGTCGCGGCCGCCTGTTCGGCCGCCCGTTTCGAGCGGTCGATGCCGGTTTCCGGCTTCACGCCCTTTATCTCCACCGTCACGGTGAAGCGCGGGTCGTGATCCGGTCCCGAACGTTCGTCCACGCGGTAGTTGGGCGTCACGCCGAACCTGGCATGCGCCCATTCCTGCAATTCGGTCTTGGCGTCGCGCCGCGCGCCTTCCGCGCGGGCCGCCCTGTCCTGCCAGTTGCGCAGGATAAAGTCCCGCGCCGCCTCAAGCCCGCCGTCGAGGTAGATCGCGGCGATCAGCGACTCTACCACATCGGCGCGCACATTCAGCATGGCTTTTCCGGTGAGCTTCTTCACGTCGGCGCCGGTGCGGATGAAGCGGTGCAGCTCGAGATCATCAGAGACCGCCGCACAGCTTTCCGCGCTCACGAGCTGGTTCAGGCGAACGGAAAGCTCGCCCTCCTTCGCCTCGCGAAAAGTGCGGAACAGCATCTCGGCGACGCAAAGCCCCAGCACGCGGTCGCCGAGGAATTCCAGACGCTCGTAGTTGCTGCCCTTGCCGGGGCGGGCACTGGCATGCGTGATGGCCCGGTCGAGGCGGTCCTTGTCGGAAAAGGCGTAACCGATCAGGTCTTCAAGGGCTTTCCGGTTCGCGTCGTTCAGCGGAATGGCGCCCTTCATTCAACGACCTTGAACAGGCGGTCCCAGCGCAGGTTGGTCGGCCATTTCCAGATCTCGCTGAACGAGGTGTCGTTGCCGAGCGAGAAGAAGATCAGGCTGGCGCGACCAATCAGGTTTTCCGCCGGAACGAAACCGACGTCGAAGCGGCTGTCGGCCGAGTTGTCGCGGTTGTCGCCCATCATGAAATAGTGGCCTTCCGGCACGATGAATTCGCGCGTGTTGTCGCCGACGGTGCCCGGACGGGTGTCCAGCGTGTCGTAGGCTACGCCATTGTCCATGGTCTCGCGGAAGATCGGCACGTCCTCGCCGGTATCGTACTGGTCGTCGGCACGGAAGAAGCCGTTATGCTCGCGCTTGACGGGCACGCCGTTGACGTAGAGTTCGCTGTCGCGCACCTGTATCCGGTCGCCCGGCAGGCCGACGAGACGCTTGATGTAGTCGATGTCGGGGTTCGGCGGGAAGCGGAAAACGACGATGTCGCCGCGCTCCGGTTCGCTCGCGAAGATGCGGCCGGAGAACAGGTTCGGCGAGAACGGCAGCGAATATTTCGAATAGCCGTAGGAGAACTTGTTGACGAACAGATAGTCGCCGACGAGCAGCGTCGGCATCATCGAGCCGGACGGGATGGTGAAGGGCTGGAAAAACACGGTGCGGATGACCACGGCGAGCAGGAGCGCCTGGATGATGACCTTGACGTTTTCCCACAGGCCGCTCTGGGCCTTCTCAGTCTTCTCTGCCACGCCGGACTTTTCCTTATTTGCAAACATGGGGCCCTCTATAGAGGAAAGGTTGTCTGTTGGAAATCGTGTCGGTCAAAAAGACGCGGGATGCCTGTTATCCGGGCGTTCCGGACGGCAGCGCCTCGATGATCACGAAAGCCTGGGCCAGCGGAAAGTCATCCGTGATGGTGATGTGGATGCGCGCCTCGTGGCCTTCCGGCAGAAGCTGCTTAAGCCGTTCGTGCGCGCCGCCGGTGAGCTTCATCGTCGGCTTGCCGCCCGGCAGGTTGACGACGCCCATGTCCTTCCAGAACACGCCCTGCGCCAGCCCCGTGCCGAGCGCCTTGGAACAGGCCTCCTTGGCGGCGAACCGCTTGGCATAGGAGGCCGCGCGGTTCTTGCGCCCGTCCGACTTCGCCCGCTCGATCTCGGTGAAGCAGCGTTCCGTGAAACGCTCGCCGAACCGCTCCAGCGACTTCTCCACCCGGCGGATGTCGATGAGGTCGCTGCCGATGCCGATGATCATAGGGTATGGTCTCCACGGGAAAGGACGGGGATATGCGCGGCGGATGCAAGGCGGGCGTGGCGCCGCGCCTTGAACGAGCGCACGGCAAAGCGCGTCGCGCAATAGGCAAGGATGGCGGCCGAGGTGCCGAGAATGCCGGCGCCGACCAGCATCGGCTTCAGCACCGGCTGCCAGAGTTCCGACAGTTCGAGATGCTCCAGCCTATGGAAGAGCTCGGATGCGGAAATCGCCTCGGCGGATTGGATGCCGAGCATCGCCTCGCCCAGCCGGAAGGTCGCGAGGGCGATCAGCGGAATGGTCAGCGGATTGGCGATGGTCGTGGCGAGCGCGGCGGCAAGCAGGTTGCCCGCCATCAGGTAGGCCAGCGCCAGCGCCAGGATGACATGAAAACCGAGGAGCGGCGTGAAAGCGGAGAAGGCGCCGGCCGCGACGCCCGCGGCTACCGCGTGGGGCGAGGCGGAAAGGCGCAGGATTCGCTTGGCGAGATACCGCGCCGGGCGCGTCAACCCTTTGCGCGGCCAGAAGAATTCGCGCAATCGGTCCGGCCAGGAAGGTTTTTTTCGGCGCCTGAACAACATCGCCCAGACATAGCCGATCCGTTAGTGGCATTTCAATGGCGCCGTCATGGCGCCGGGCGGTCGCCGTGGCGCAACCATGTGCGCCACACAAAGCCGCTGGTCTCAGTAGGACTTGCGGAAGAGGCCGCGGTCGATCTGACGCTGGCGGTATTCCAGGTCGATCCGGTCGATAGCGCCGTTCAGGTAGGCGGTTTCGCGGTCTTCAGCGGACGGAATGCGCAGGGCGCGGGTGAAATTCTTGAACTGCTTCAGCATTGGCAAACCTCATTCGGTTGACCTCCCGATGCAGAAGATAGGTCTGTCGCCCCGCAGACACCAGCGACACTATCCCAATACAGCCATGCGAGACACGCATAACGACTGGTCAAAACTTGGGCAAACCTGCCCTATTCAAGGCAGGCTGCCACAAATTTGCATGGAAACCGTCATACGAAGACGCGGTTGATCGTCGAGACGCATTGCAGCTCCTTCAACTGGCCCATGAGTTGGTTGAGCTGCCGGAGGTCCCAGACTTCCAGGTCGATATGGACCTCGGTGAAGTCGGCGGCGACGCGCGTCATCGACATGGAGCGGATATTGACGTCGCTGGTGGCGATCGTCTGGGTGACCTCGGCGAGCGTGCCCGGCTCGTTCAGCGCGTTGATCATGATGCGCGCCATGAAGCGGGTGTTGTTGGCCTCGTCGAGATCCCAGCGCACGTCGATCCAGCGTTCCGGCTCATCATCGAACTTCTGCAGGGCCGGCGACTGGATCGGGTAAATGGTGATGCCCTTGTCCTTCTCCATGATGCCGATGATGCGATCGCCGGGAACGGCGCCGCCGGCGGAGAAATGCACCTCGGCATTGCCGGAAAGACCGCGGATCGGCAATGCCTCGGGACCGGCCTCCCCTTCGCCGCGCTCCAGCTCAGCCTTGGTCTTGCCGGGCAGCTTGAACACCATGCCGGCGACGCTGCGCATGTTGAACCAGCCGTCGTCGGAGCTAGGCTTCACCGTGACGCGCTCGTCCTGATAATCCGGGAAAACGGCGCGCAGCACGTCGAGCGAGGAGAGTTCGCCGCGCCCGACCGAGGCGATGGCGTCCTCCACCTCCTTCTGGCCGAGACGGTGCAGGACCGGCTTCAGCCCGTCCCGCGAGAAGACCTTGCCGGCGCGGTCGAAGGTGCGCTCGAGGATGCGGTAGCCGAGGCCGGAATATTGCTTGCGCACGGCCGCGCGGGTGGCGCGGCGAATGGCGGCGCGCGCCTTGCCGGTGACGACGATCTCTTCCCAGGCCGGCGGCGGCACCTGGATGCCGGAGCGGATGATCTCCACCTCGTCGCCATTGTTGAGGCGGGTGACGAGCGGCATGATGCGGCCGTTGATCTTGGCGCCGACGCAGGTGTCGCCGACATTTGTGTGCACCGCATAGGCGAAATCGATCGGCGTCGCGCCGCGCGGCAACGTGATGAGCTGGCCCTTCGGGGTGAAGGTGAAGACCTGGTCCTGGAAGAGCTCGAGCTTGGTGTGCTCCAGGAATTCTTCCGGATTGTCGCCTTCCGCCAGCGCCTCGATCGTCCGGCGCAGCATCGCATAGGCGTTGGAGCGCGGCGACGGGGCGACGTCGCCGTTCACCGCTTCCTTGTCCTTGTAGAGCGAATGCGCCGCGATGCCGTATTCGGCGATCTCGTGCATGCGCTTGGTGCGGATCTGCAGCTCGATGCGCTGGCGCGAGGGGCCGACGATGGTCGTGTGGATCGACTGGTAGTCGTTCTGCTTGGGCGTCGAGATATAGTCCTTGAAACGCCCCGGCACGACGCGCCAGCGCGTGTGCACGATGCCGAGCGCCGCATAGCAGCCGGGAACGTCGTCGACGAGGATGCGGAAGGCGTAGACGTCGGACAGCTGCTCGAAGGAGAGCGACTTCGACTGCATCTTGCGGAAGACCGAATAGGGCTTCTTCTGCCGGCCCTTGACCAGCGCCTCGGCAAGGCCGTTCGTCACCAGCAGCTCGCGCAGCTCGTCCTCGATCTTGCGGATCAGGCCTTCGTTGCGCCGGGAAAGTTCCTCCAGCTTGCGCGTGACGGTCTCGTAGGCTTCCGGGTTGATGTAGCGGAAGGAAAGGTCCTCCAGCTCCTCGCGCATGTCCTGCATGCCCATGCGGCCGGCGAGCGGCGCATAGATGTCCATCGTCTCCTCGGAGATGCGGGCGCGCTTTTCGGGCGACATGTGGTCCAGCGTGCGCATGTTGTGCAGCCGGTCGGCGAGCTTGACGAGCAGCACGCGCACGTCGTCGGAAATGGCGAGCAGCAGCTTGCGCAGGTTTTCCGCCTGCTTGGCCTTCTTGGAGACGAGGTCGAGCTTCTTGATCTTCGTGAGGCCCTCGACGAGCGCGCCGATATCCTCGCCGAACAACTCGTCGATTTCCGCGCGCGTCGCGCTGGTATCCTCGATCGTGTCGTGCAGCAGCGCCACCGCGACGGTGGATTCGTCGAGCCGCATGTCCGTGAGGATCGCGGCGACTTCGAGGGGATGCGAGATATAGGGATCGCCGCTCGCCCGCTTCTGCTGCCCATGCTTCTGCATCGCATAGACATAGGCCTTGTTCAGCAAGGCCTCGTTGACATCGGGCTTGTATTTCTGAACCCGCTCGACGAGTTCATATTGACGCATCATCCTCGGACGGCTCCTCCCCGCTTCCGGCAGGGCAAAAGAAAAGTGCGCCCCGACCTTAAGAGGGGCGCACCGGCATTCGCAACAACAAAGGTTTCGGCAAGGTAACCGAAATCAGTAATCGTCGCTCTTTTCCGGCGGAACGAGACCTTCGATGCCGGCGAGCAGCTCTTCTTCCGACATGCGGTCGAAGGCGATCGTTTCCGGCTGGTCCTCGTCCTCGTCGACGGTGGCGGTCGTTGCGTCGTCCGCCAGCAGGCTTGCCGGGTCGGACTCGGGCTCGTCCACTTCCACATGCTTCTGCAGCGAGTGGATCAGGTCTTCCTTCAGGTCGTCGGGCGAAAGGGTTTCGTCGGCGATCTCGCGCAGCGCCACGACGGGGTTCTTGTCGTTGTCGCGGTCGATGGTAATGGAGGCGCCCTGCGAGATGAGGCGGGCGCGATGGCTTGCAAGAAGAACCAGCTCGAAGCGGTTGTCTACCTTGTCAATGCAATCTTCAACGGTGACACGGGCCATTGCCTGTCCTTTGTGATCGAGAATTTCAGGAGTTTGCATGCCCGATACAGGCAATGGAAGGCAAATTCAAGTTTTTCCTTGTCCGGCGCCGGCGGAGAGGTGTCGTAAGGCAGCCCATGTAACTTGTGATTGACACCTCCCGTTACGGTAAGCAAAACGCGGAAATATCGGACAAATAGGGTAAGGCGCGGGAACTATTTCCCAATTCCGAAGCCTTTGAATTTGCTGAAACGATGCCGGCCGGAAAAATCGCCTTCGCAACCTAGGTTTGCTTGGAAAGCGCCGGACACTGCCCTAAATGAAGATTATATGAAGAAGAATTAATTCAACCGGATAGTGCATCCGGGCAACTGCCGTTTGGGCAAAAATCAGTCGTTTAACGCAACTTCTATTTAAAAGGATTATCCGGCATGTTCGACCCCCGCGAGAAAATCGCCCTCTTCATCGACGGTGCAAATCTCTATGCGGCATCAAGAACACTCGGCTTCGACATCGATTACAGGAAGCTGCTCAAGGCCTTCCAGAAACGCGGCTACCTGCTGCGCGCCTATTACTACACGGCCCTCATCGAGGACCAGGAATATTCCTCCATCCGCCCGCTGATCGACTGGCTCGACTACAACGGCTACAAGGTCGTCACCAAGCCCGCCAAGGAATTCACCGACTCGCTCGGCCGCCGCAAGATCAAGGGCAACATGGACATCGAGCTCGCCATCGACGCGATGGAGCAGTCCGAGACCGTCGATCACCTCGTCATCTTCTCCGGCGACGGCGATTTCACCACGCTCGTCGAGGCGTTGCAGCGCAGGGGCCGCAAGGTCTCCGTCGTCTCCACCATGCAGACGCAGCCGCCGATGATCGCCGACGACCTGCGCCGCCAGGCCGATTACTTCATCGACCTCGGCTCGCTGAAGGCCGAAATCGGCCGCGACCCGTCCGAGCGCCCGCAGCGCACGGTCGAGCCTGTGGAAACCGTCGCCCAATAGGGGCCTGCCTCGAAAAGAAACGCGGACCCCGGCCCCTGTGCCGGGGTTTTTCGTCTCGCACAGCCTTCGAAACCCCGAAAATCCGCCGCTTTCAATGCTTTGTTAAACATTGAATCAAATGCGATGGCCGCCCATTAACGTTCTGCAAGACTCTCCTGATATTCCCGACATCGGACAGTCATTCGTATCAGGGCATTCGGAACATGGTGGACGCAGTATCGGCCTCGGGCAACAGCTACCGGGCAGTATCGAACGCGCTGGAGCTGCGTTCGGCCAATGCATCCGAGAACCGCCCCGCCGTGGCGGCGCTTGCTGCCCTCGTCCTGCCGCAGCCGGTGACGACCGTCTCGACGCCCTCCGACGTTGCTGAAGACCAGGGTGACCTCGGCTTCCTCTATGCGCCGAACGGCCTGCCGGGCATCTCCGCCCTCTCCTATGCCGCACCGGTCGCCCAGCCGACCACCGACCAGCAGGTCGCAGCGGAGCGCAACCCGGGCGCACGGCTCGCCATCGACAGCGGCGATCTCAACTCGCTGATGTCCTCGTTCCTGACGGCGCGCACGCCGAGCGCCAACCCTGCCCCGTCGCCGGACGTACCGGCCGAAGTGGGCAGCGCGCAGCTGTCGCGCACCGCCCAGCAGACGATGATTGCGCAGCTTTACACCCAGTTCTGAGGAGGAAGCCGGAAGCCGCTTCAGCCGCGCTCGCGCAGCAGGCGGCCCTTCTGGCGGTTCCAGTCGCGCTCCTTCTCCGTCTCGCGCTTGTCGTGCAGCTTCTTGCCCTTGGCAAGCGCGAGCTCGAGCTTGGCACGCCCGACATCGTTGAAGTAGACCTTGAGCGGCACGAGCGTCATGCCTTCACGGTTGATCGCGATGCGCAGGCGATGGATCTCGCGCTTGGAAAGCAGGAGCTTGCGGCGCCGCCGCGTCTCGTGGTTGAAGCGGTTCGCCTGCAGGTATTCCGGCAGATAGGAATTGATCAGCCAGATCTCGCCGCCCTCGTCCGAGGCGTAGGATTCCGCGATATTCGCCTTGCCTTCGCGCAGCGACTTGACCTCCGTACCGGTCAGCACCAGACCGGCCTCGTAGGTATCCACGATCTCGTAGTTGAAGCGGGCCTTCCGGTTCTCCGCTACAATCTTCTTGACCGTCGTCGGGCGCGCTTTCGTTGCCATGTCAGTTCAACAGGCCGGCGTGGCGAAGCGCCGCGTCGATCGCTGCCTCGGTGGAAGGCTCGAGCGCCGAGAGGAGCGGCGAGCGGACGGTGCGGTTCATGCCGCGCGTGCGGTGCAGCGCATACTTGGCGCCGCAGAGCCCCGGCTCCAGGAAGATCGCCTTGTGCAGCGGCATCAGCTTGTCCTGGTATTCCAGCGCCTTGGCATAATCGCCGGCAAGCGTCGCCTCCTGGAACTCGGCACAGAGCCGCGGCGCGACATTGGCCGTCACCGAGATGCACCCCGTCCCGCCATGGGCGTTAAAGCCGAGTGCGGTCGCATCCTCGCCGGAAAGCTGGACGAAACCCTTGCCGCAGGCGATGCGCTGCTCCGAAACGCGCTCGATCTTGCCCGTCGCATCCTTGACGCCCATGATCGAGGGATGCGCCTTGTGAAGCGCACCCATCGTCTCAGGGGTCATGTCGACCACCGAGCGGCCGGGGATGTTGTAGATGATGATCGGCAGCTTCACGGCCCCGGCGATCGCGGCATAATGCGCGAACAGCCCCTTCTGGGTCGGCCTGTTGTAATAGGGCGTCACGACCAGGATCGCGTCCGCACCGGCCTTTTCGGCGTGCTGGGCGAGATCGATCGCTTCCTTGGTGTTGTTCGAGCCTGCACCGGCGATGACCGGCACGCGGCCGGCGGACACCTTGATGCAGAGTTCCACGACCCGTTTGTGCTCGTCATGCGACAGCGTGGGCGATTCGCCGGTGGTGCCGACCGGAACGAAGCCATGGCTGCCTTCGCCGATCTGCCATTCGACATGGGCGGCGAAGGCATCTTCGTCGACAGCGCCGGCATCGGTGAAGGGGGTGACGAGAGCGGGAATGGATCCCTTGAACATCGAGAACTCCTGAGACCAGAGCCGCCCGGAGGCATACATGCTTTGGCCGTATTCCGTGGTTAAAAACTGCCGCACAATAATCATGTGACAGTCATGCGGCAAGCGGCGCGAGGGGCGTTTTTCATGCATGATCAAGGCGAAACGGCGATGGCGAGCGAATATTCGCCTTCCCTCGCCCGTCGCTTTCAAGGCACCGGCGTTCACGGCTTAGTGAGCGTTGCCGGTAAGGTTTCGTTAAGGCAACAAAGGGTTAATTGATTGTCAAGGATCAGGCGGAAAGAGACGGTCAGACGGGCCGCCTGTCAGGCATCCGGGACATAGCATGATCTCGACAAACAGTTTCGCCCTTGGCGCCTTGTTGCTTGCAGGCCTCGCCGGCCTTGCGCTTCACTCCACGCCGGTGGAAGCGGAGAACACGGCAATGCCCGCGATAAAGCCGCTCGGCTTTGCCGCCGACATGCCGTCGAAGGACGTCATCACCAACGCCATCCCGCGCACGGAGAGCCTTCAGCCGGCGAGCGCCGAGCTGCGCGAAGGCCTCGACGCACTTTCCAACCGCGATGCCGCCGCAGCCATCGCCGCCCGCAACCGCCTGCCCGCCGACAGCCTCGACCGCCATATCCTGACCTGGGCGATCGCCGTTTCGGGCCAGCGCGGCGTGCCCTCCTACGAAATCGCCGCCGCCCAGCGTGAGCTCAAGGGCTGGCCGGGCCTGAAGGCACTGCGCACCCATTCCGAGCGGGCGCTCGCCCGGGAAAACCCGCCGACCGCCGACGTCCTCGCCGCCTTCGGCACGACGCGGCCGGAAACGGCGGAAGGCGCCCTCGTGCTGAGCCGCGCTCTCGTTGCGACGGGCAATACCGTGCGCGCCACCGACATCCTGCGCTCCTTCTGGCAGAAGGAAGCGCTCTCCAGCGACCTTGAAAGCCAGATCCTTGCGGAGTTCGGCACCCTGCTCACCGTGGCAGACCACAAGGCGCGCATGGACATGCTGCTCTACCGCGACCGCATCGACCAGGCGCAGCGTTTCGGCGATCTCGGCAAGGCGCAGTCGCTTTACCGCGCCTGGGCAGCCGTCCTTCGCAAGGCCAAGAATGCTGGCGACCTGATCAAGGCCGTGGACGCAAGCTGGCAGAAGGATCCGGCATACACCTTCCTGCGCATCCGCCACCTGCGGAACAAGGAGGAATATCGCGCGGCCGGAAAGCTCTTCACCGCCATGCCGGAAGACCCGGCGCGCCTCGTCAATCCGGGCGCATGGTGGAACGAGCAGCGCATCGTCAGCCGCGGCCTTGCCGATCTCGGCGACTATCGCGACGCCTATCGCGTGGCCGCGCATCACGGCGCGAACGATCCTTCGGATATCGTGGAGGCGGAGTTCCATGCCGGCTGGTATGCGCTGCGCGACCTCGGCGACGCGAAAGCGGCGGCCAAGCATTTCCAGCGCATCCTGCAGGCTTCCGACCGGCCGCTTTCCGTTTCCCGCGCCTGGTACTGGCTCGGCCGCGCCGCCGAAAAGGCAAGCCCGGGCGAGGCGAAGGACTATTTTGCCAAGGCGGCGAACTTTCCGGGCACCTTCTACGGCCAGCTTGCCGCCGCGCGGCTCGGCCGCAAGACGCTCAACGTCGCCTATCCGACCCCGACGGCGGAGGAGCGGGCGCGCTTCAATCAGCACGAGGCCGTGCAGGCGATCGCCCGGCTGCAGGCCGCCGGCCACGGTTGGCGCGCCGACAGCCTCTATCGCGCACTCGCCGGCGAACTGGTGAACCCCGGCGAACTTGCCCTGCTCGCCGCGCAATCGGAAAAGGGCGGAAACCACCAGCTCTCGCTGCAGATCGGCAAGATCGCCTTCGGGCGCGGCATCGATGTCGCCGCCCTCGCCTTCCCCATCGGCGTCATTCCCGACGGCGCCAATATTGCGGGCTCGGGCAAGGCACTTGCCTATGCCATCGCGCGGCAGGAAAGCGCCTTTAACCCGGCCGCCGTCTCGCCCGCCAATGCGCAGGGCCTGCTGCAACTGATGCCGGGCACGGCGCAGGGCGTCGCCAAGCGCTACGGCCTTGCCTATTCCAAGGAACGACTGACCTCGGATGCCGCCTACAACGCCACGCTCGGCGCGCACTATCTCGGCGAGCAGATCAGCGATTTCGGCGGCTCCTACGTGCTGACCTTCATCGCCTACAATGCCGGCCCGCGCCGCGTGCCGCAGTGGATCGCCCGCTATGGCGATCCGCGCGGCAAGCCGATCGACGAGGTGGTCGACTGGATCGAGCGCATTCCCTTCTCCGAGACCCGCGGCTATGTGCAGCGCGTCATGGAGAACTACCAGGTCTACAAGACGCGGCTCGGGCAGCAGGCCGACATCGTGCACGATCTCAGCGTCGGGCGGTAGCCGGTTCCCTGCCCGGCAGCGGGTACCTTGCCCGGGACGCGACGGCTCTCTAGTCTGTCCGCAGACAAAGGCAGGCATGCGAACCATGATATATTCCACGAGCCGCTTCTTCCCCGCTCCGGACGGATTGCAGCTTCATGTGCGGGATTACCAGCCCGTTCGCGGCGATAAAACGCGCCTCCCCATCCTCTGCCTGCCGGGCCTCAGCCGCAATGCGCGCGACTTCCACCAATTCGCCGTGCTGCTTTCGCAGGATCCCGTTTCCCCCCGGCGCGTCGTCGCGTTCGATTATCGCGGGCGCGGGTTCTCCGCTTATGACGCCAACCCCGCGAACTACAATGTCGCCATCGAATGCCGAGACGTGATCGCCGTGTGCGCAGCGCTCGGCATTGCGCGTGGGGTCTTCGTCGGGACGTCGCGCGGCGGGCTGATCCTGCATATCCTGGCCGCGACGCAACCCGGCTTCATCGCCGGCGTCGTTCTCAACGATATCGGACCTGAAATCGAAGCCGAGGGACTAAAGGATATCCGCGACTATCTCGGCAAACGCGCCCAGCCGGCGACCTTCGGTTCGGCGGCCGTCGGGCTCGAAGACCTCCACGGATCGACCTTCCCGGCCTTGACGCGCGCCGACTGGCGCGAGATGGCCGATGCCATCTATACGGTGAAGGACGGACAGGTCGTCGCCGACCACGATCCGAGGCTGGCGGACCAGCTGCATGCGATCGATTTCAGCAAGCCGCTGCCCACGCTATGGCCGCAGTTCGACCTTCTCGCGGAAAAGCCGGTTCTCGCGGTACGCGGGGAACATTCGAGGCTGTTTTCAGCCGATACCCTGTCGCGCATGGCTGCGCAGCGTCCGACTGTCCAAGCCGTGGTCGCCGAAGGCCAGGGCCACGCCCCTCTCCTGCATCATCCCGGCCTGTTTCCCAAGGTAAAGGCGTTTCTCGATCGCCTTTAAGCGATAACGCCTTTCCAGTCTCCGGGATAACCGCGGGGACTGGAAAGGCGTGCCGTTTTTCAAAGCCACAAATGAAAAACCCGCAGTCTCGAAGAGACTGCGGGTCAATCTTTAGCTCAACTTCAGATTAGAAGCTGCGCTGCAGGCGGAGGAAGCCGGTGGTGCTGTCGTCCGTCAGGTCGTTGTCGGTGTAGTTAACCGTTGCGAGAGCTGCGAGGCCCTGCGTGATTTCGTAGCCGACCGTGAGGCCAACGCGCCACTGGTCAACACCGTCGATGAAGCCGACATCGCTCCAGTACTGAGCAGCCGGGGTGATCGTCAGCTTTTCAGTAGCCTTGAAGGAGTACGAACCAGCAACAGTCCATTCAGCCGTACGGTAGTAGGCGTTCGGGTCGGAAGACCAGATACCAGCAACCTGAAGCGTGCCCGGGCCGAGTTCAGCCGAGAGCAGGGCGCGGATGGCGCCTTCTTCGACTTCGGTGTCGTACGAGCCGAGCAGGTCGATGGAAACGCCGCCGAGAGCAGCCGTTACGAGGCCGGTGACGCCAACGCCGTTCGGACGGGTCGTGCTGAATTCGAGTTCGTCAAGCGATACGTAAGCGGAGAAGGCGCCGCCTTCATACGTGTACGAGATCGAGTTGAAGATCTTGTCGTCGTTCAGGTCTTCGGTTTCGCCGTTCAGGCCCTTGTCCCAGGGACCGTAGTAGTTACCGGCCTTGAAGCCGCCGAGCTGGATGTAGGCTTCGTCGACATATACGCCAGCGTACGGGCCGTCGAGGTCAGCTTCGAGGGCGATGTAGCCGGTCAGCGTGCCGTATTCGGTGTCGGACTTGGCGTCGAACGTCAGGTAAGCCTGCGTGCCGGCATCCCAGTCAGAGTTGTTGAAGGGGTTGGTCGCGTTCGAGTTGTCGTAGGCAGCGTGCTCGCCGACGTTAACCTGGAAGCGGACATAACCACCGATCTTGAGGCAGGTTTCCGTGCCCGGGATGTAGAAGTAGCCGGTGCCGAATGCGTCGCAAACGCGAACGTATTCCATCGGCTCGGGCTCGGCAGCAACGATAGCGTCGGCGGCCTGTGCGCCGGAAACTGCTGCGAGAGCGGCAGCGGAGCCGATGAGAAGGCTCTTGATGTTCATTTCTGACCTCCAGTCAAAAAGTTTCAAACGGGTCTGGGTTTTTTGCTGAAGGACAGCGTTCCCTGCCCCATCCCCAAGTTCAAGAAGTGGACGATCAACCGCCCCTGCTTCCGATGCTGAAAATACAAGACGCGCTTCCGTAAGCAATCTCCAAACTGAAAGGAGATGGGGTTTGTGTCCGCCTTCGCCCCACGCTGTTGCGCAAAGGACACAAAATGGCAGGGCAGATCGCTAAAAGTTTAAGGATCATTAACAAAATACCTTATGAAGCGGGCACTTAGCCACCCCCATCTTCCCTCCCGACCTGCCACATCAGGGGCGACAAGACGGCAAATGCGGCCCTTCAAGGTGGCAAAGCGGCATTTTCTCACGTCATGATCGGCACCGGCAGCCCGCCCGGCGATGGCGAAAAACGAGAATCGCCTGCTTGCCCAGCCCTTCGATTCGGACCGAGTCGCGATGCCCGATGGCATCTCCAGATAGCCTCGCATCGGCCGTCGGCGCCATGCCGTCGCATCCTCAAGAGATTTTTTGGTCGTATGCACGAGTCTTGTCAGCGCGCCCGTCGTGGGCATTCGCCTGATCCCCGTATCCGTCACGTATATAAAGAGACGAACCTCTCCCGCGACGACGACGATGGGAGAATCGCATCCGGCCTACGGCATCAGCACCGCGCACTGCCGCCAGAATGACCGAAGCCGGACGGCCGCGCAAAAGAGCGCGAGGTGCCGTGCCGTGGCGGGAAAGAAAACAAGGGAAAGAGAAAACTGGCGGAGAAGAAGGGATTCGAACCCTCGATACCGTTTCCGGTATACTCCCTTAGCAGGGGAGCGCCTTCGACCACTCGGCCACCTCTCCGCTCGCGGTTTCACTATGCGGCAGAGCTTGCGATTGCAAGGCCTTTTTGATCGTCACGGCGAAATGAAATGATCCATGCGGCCGGCAACCCGTTTCATTGCCTGTTTCCGGGGCATTTTCGCCGGCCGGCCTGTGCATATCCGCGCGGCACTTGCCGCCCTTCTCTCAGGTGTCGTCAGGTTCACGAACTGATTCCCCTGCCGGGCATCACAATAAAAAAACCGCCGGAAACGGGTTCGTTTCCAGCGGCTTTGTTTTTCGGGCACCCGGCCTTTCGGGTCAGGTGCGGGATGCGAGGCGGTCGATCGCGTTCTGCGTCGAGGCGCCGAAGTCGCCGTCGATGGGGCCGTTGTAGTAGCCGCGGGACTTCAGGATTTCCTGGAACTCCTTGCGGAACTGCGGCGTGAAGTTCGCCGGCGAGCCCTTGAGTTCCTGCAGCTTGCCCTGGTCGCCGCCCTCGACGCTGGCTGCGGCCCAGCGGGCGGCCTCCTTGGCGTTGGCACGCGTTCCAAGGCCCTGGTCGTAGAGGCGGGACAGGTTGCCCATGGCGTAGGTGTTGCCGCCGTTTGCCGCCTTCTCGTACCAGTTGATCGCCTGCACGTAATCCTGCTTCACGCCGTTGCCGACGTCGTAGAGCCAGGCGATCGAGGCCATCGAGTAGTAGTCGTTCTGGGCGGCCGCCTTCTCGTACCACCGCATGGCTTCGGCATAGTCGACCGCAACGCCGAGGCCGGACTGGTAGGCGTAGCCGACGGACGACATGGCGTTGATGTCGCCGCCTTCCGCGCCCTTCTTGTACCAGTCGAGCGAGGCGTTGTAGTCGCGCGCCGTGCCGAGGCCTTCACGGTAGAACCAGCCCATCGTGGCCTGCGCATTGGCATAGCCCTGTTCGGCTGCCTTGCGATACCACTTGATCGCCTCGTCATAGTCCTTGCGCGTGCCGTTGTAGCCTTCGCGGTAGAGCCAGCCGAGCGAGGCCTGGGCGTAAGGGTTACCGGCGTTCGAGGCCTGCTCGAACATGCGGGTACCCTTGGCCATGTCGACGGCGCCGTCCGTGCCGTAGATCGAGTACCAGGCAAGGTTGGTCAGCGCGTAGAGGTTCCCCTCGTCGGCGGCCTTCTGGTAGTGCTCGCGGGCCTTCGGATAGTTGCGCGCGGCATCATGGGCACGGCCCAGCATGTTGCGGATCGAGTTGTCCGACGGATTGGCGTTGAGCGCCGCCTCGCAGACCGGGATCGCGCGACCATAGTCGATCTGCGCGAAAAGCTTGCCGAGGAAGCCCGGACGCAGGTTCGGCTCGCCCGCCAGTTCGTAGCACTGGTCGGCATCCGAACCGCTGAGGGTGACCGTCGACTGGCTGGTATCGGTCGTCGTCGTGTTGGTGTTCGACAGGGTCGAGCCGTCGTTGCGGCCGGTCGCCAGCTTGTCGATGGCGGCGAAGGTCGCCGGGCCGAACTCGCCGTCCGACGTTCCGCTGTAGTAGCCGCGCTCGCGCAGCAGGTCCTGCATTTCCCTGCGGAAGGCGACCGTGAAGTTGCCGGGGGTTTCCTTCAGCTCCTTCAGCTTGTTTGCATCGCCGCTTTCCACGCTGGCGGCGGCCCAGCGGACGGCCTCCTTCGCATCGGCCGGCGTGCCGAGGCCCTGGTCGTAAAGGCGGGACAGGTTGCCCATGGCGTAAGCGCTGCCGGCATTGGCGGCCTTCTCGTACCAGTAGCGGGCTTCCACATAGTCCTGTTTCACGCCGTTGCCGACGTCGTAGAGCCAGGCGAGCGAGGCCATCGAGTAGGAATCGCCCATATTGGCGGCCTTCTCGTACCAGACCTTGGCTTCGGCATAGTTCTGCGCCGTGCCGAGGCCGTTCTGGTAGGCCCAGCCGAGCGAGGACATGGCGTTGGCGTCGCCGGCATCGGCGGCCTTGCGGTACCAGGTCAGCGACTGGACATAGTCCTGCGAGACGCCGAGGCCCTCGCGGTAGAACCAGCCCATCGTCGCCATGGCATTGGCATAGCCCTGGTTGGCCGACTGCTGATACCACTTCACCGCTTCGTTATAGTCCTGGCGCGTGCCGCCATAGCCTTCGCGGTAGAGCCAGCCGAGCGACGCCTGGCCGTAGGAATTGCCGGCGATCGATGCCTTCTCGAGCATCGACAGGCCCTTCGGCACGTCGACCGGGCCGTCCGTGCCGTAGACCGAGAACCAGGCAAGGTTGGTGAGCGCGTACATATTGCCGAGTTCGATGGCCTTCTCGTAGTTCCGGCGGGCTTCGACATAGTTGCGGTCGGCGTCATGCGCGCGGCCGAGCAGGTTGACGAGCATGCCGTCGGACGGGTTCTCGTTGACCGCCTGCGCGCAGGCGGCGAGCGCCCGCTTGGCATCGATCTTCAGGAAGTTGACGCCCATGAAGCCGGGCAGCGACTGCGGCTCGCCGGCAAGCAGGTAGCAGTCGCGCGAGGCGGCCGTTTCCTTTGAGGCGAGATCGACGCTGAGGCCCTTCTTAGGCTCCAGCGCGGCGATGAGCTGTTCGGCATCGCCGCGGTGCTGGCTGTCCGGATAGCGCTCGATGAAGCGCTGCAGCGCCGCCGCATCCGTCGACTCCTTGAGCGCTTCCCACGCGATGCCCGCGGCATCCTGCCCTTCGTTCTGGGTGGCTTCCTTGAGGCTGGCGAGCTTCTTTTCCGCCAGCATCTTGTAGACCGGGTCCTTGCCATGCTTGGCGATGAAGGCGGCGATCAGGTCCTCGTCGGCGAGGTCGCGGATGTTCTGCCAGTCGGCCGCCGCCTCGGACTGGCCGTTCGGCGAGACCTCCTGCGTGTTGCCGCTGTTGGTGACGTTGATGTTCACTTCCTTGATGTTCAGGAAGATCTGCGCGCCACCCAGCGAACCGTAGACGAAGGGTTCCTGCTCGCGGTTGGTGGCTTCCACCACCTCGTCGCGCACCTTGCCGAGCGCGATGCGCACGTCGAGGCCGGGTTCGGTCAGGTATTTCGAGAGCGCGGTGGCGAAGGGGCTGTTGCTGCCCTCGCCGTCGAGCGCCACCGTGCCGGCCTTGGAGGCGAAGGCGATCAGCGTGTCGGCCGATTCGGGCTCGACGCGGGCAAGGCCGCGCGTCACGGCGCGGGTGCCGATCGAGCGGGTCATCGACTGGGAGAACGGATTGTTGCGGCAGGCGTCGAGAATGAAGAGCTTCAGCTTCTTGGCGCCTTCCAGCGAGCGCTGCACGCGGTCGATGGCGACGCTCTCGTCCTCGACGTCGCGGTCGCTCTTCAGCGCCGCGTCGACGGGAATGAGGTAGTTGATCCCGTTCATCTCCATGGCGTGGCCGGAATAGTAGACCACCGCCATTTCCGCATCCATCGAATCGTCCTCGAATTCGCGCAGCGCCTTCACCATGGCGGCGCGGTCGAGATCGAGGACCGTCTTGACGGAATCGAAGCCTGCGCTTTCGAACGAGGCGCGCATGAGCTCCACGTCGTTGGCAGGATTGTTGAGCTGGGCCGTCTCTTCGTACTTCTGGTTGCCTATCAGCAATGCAACGCGTTTCGCCTCAGCGGCGTTCGCGTTGAACACAACGACAGCAACCGAGACAAAGAAGACCGGCGCCCAGCGCTTTTGTATTCGCTTGAACATGCCCTTCCCTCCGGCATTATTGCCGCCAGTATTACGTATGGCCCATGCTGTTTCAATGAGTGGGCAGCCGGATTTTTTTGGCTTTTTCAGGAAAAATTCATTCCGCCGCGATCTCCACCCAGCGCCCCTCGCGGAAGGATTGCGCCATCGCATGCACGGATTTCTCGATGCGCAGGCCATGGTTGAAGTCGATGGAATGGGAGGCCATGCCGGCAATGGCGGCGATCAGCTCGCGGCACTCGATGACCTTGAGGTCGTTGAAGCCGAGGCCGTGGCCGGGCGCCGGGATAAAGCGGTCGTAGGGCTTGTGATGCGGCGCCGTCAGAATCGTGGAAAAGCCCTGCTCGCTCGCGCGGCCATCCGTCGTATAGAGCTGGAATTCGTTCATGCGCTCCTGGTCGTAGAGGATAGAGCCCTTCGAGCCGTAGATCTGGAGGGCGATGCGGCCCTTGCGGCCCCAGGCCGAGCGGTTGGCCATCAGCACGCCGGAAATGCCGCCGGGAAGGCGCAGGAGCACGCTCGCAATATCGTGATTCTCGACGGCGCGGCGGCCGCCCTCCTTCAGCGGGCGGTCGGCATAGGGTTTGGCCAGCGACGCGATGACCGCCTCGACATGGCCGAACAGGCTCCAGAGCAGCGAGAGCGGATGCACCGCGAAATCGTCGAGCGCGCCGTAGCCCGACGACGCCTCGCTCTTCCAGTAGAAGAGCGCTTCCGGGTCGGCCATGAAATCCTCGTCCATTTCGATGCGGACGTGGTTGACCGTGCCGATGGCGCCCTCGTCGATGAGCGAGCGGATGTGCCGCATCACCGGGTTCTGGATATAGTTGTAGCCCATGACGGCGACCTTGCCGGACGAGCGCTGGGCAGCGAGCATGCGCTCGGCATCCGTGAAGGCCGGCGCCATCGGCTTCTCGCACCAGACATGTTTTCCCGCTTCCAGCGCGGCGATCGCCATTTCGGCATGGAACTGGTTCGGCGTAGTGACGGAGATGACGTCTATCCCGGGATCGGCGAGCAGGTCGCGCCAGTTGGCGGTTGCTTTCTCGAAGCCGAATTCGCGGGCGCGGGCCGCGGCGAGATCCGCATTGGCTTCCGCAAGATGCACGAGGCGCGGACGCTCCACGTCACCGAAGACGGCGCTGACATTGTTCCAGGCGAGCGCGTGGCACTTGCCCATGTAGCCGGTGCCGATCAGTCCAATCCCGAGGGCCTTCATGCCATGTCCTCCATCCGCTATATCTCGCCGCAGGGCGCTCCGAACGCCATGCATAGCGGGAAAGATTTGGAACAAAAACTATCTTTTCCTAGAATATGGAATATTTATTTCATTCGTAGCAGAATGGCCGCCCGAGGAGGACAGGATACATGACCAGCAGCGAAGCGGCCCTTGCGCGCGTGCCCCGCGATTTCGACAGCCTGCGCAGCGTCATCATCGAGCGCAAGGCGACCATGCCAAAGCGGCTGGCGCAGGTCGCCGCCTATGCGCTCTCCAACCCGGACGAGATGGCCTTCGGCACCGCCGCCAGCATCGCGACGGCTGCCGACGTCCAGCCTTCCACGCTGGTGCGCCTTGCCCACCACCTGGGCTACGAGGGCTTTTCCGACCTGCAGAACGTTTTTCGCGCCCGGCTGCGGGATCGCACACTTTCCTACGAAGAGCGCCTCCTCTCGCTCGAAGCGGGACCGGCGGCGAGCAGCGACATGGAACTGCTTTCCGGCTTCCTCACCGCCGCGAGCCAGTCCGTCGCCCGGCTCGCCAGCACCATCGACGGCGAGACGTTCTCGAAGTCCGTCGATCTGCTCGCCCGCGCCGAAACCATCTATCTCGTCGCCAAGCGCCGCTCCTATCCGCTGACGGCCCACATCGCCTACGCCTTCGGCAAGCTCGGCATCCGCCACCAGATCATCGCCTCGCCGAACGGTATCGATCCGGAAATGACGCAGTTCGCGACCGGCAGGGACGCCGTCATCGCCGCCAGCTTCGCGCCCTATGCGGCCGAAAGCCTTGCCCAGGCGCAGGAACTGGCGGGCCGGGGCGTGCCGATCGTCGCCATCACCGATTCCGTCTTCTCCCCCCTCGCCGCCTCCGCCACGCACTGGTTCGAGGTGTCCGAAGCCGACTATGCGGGCTTCCGCTCGCTGTCCGCCTCGATGGCGCTCGCCATGGCCCTGCCCGTCGCCATCGCTGAAAAGCGGCGCAGTCTGCGGCGATCCTCCAGATGAAATGCTGCGGAATGCAAACGGAATGAATATTCCGAATTGACAGAATAATGGAATTCATGTTTCATTTTTCCGCAATGCCGCCGCGCCTTCATGACGGCGCCGCGAGACCGGGAGGAAGACATGCGCCCTATTGACCAGGACAAGACGCTCGACGTCATCACGATCGGCCGTTCGTCCGTCGATCTCTATGGCCAGCAGCTCGGCACGCGCCTGGAAGATACGGCCTCCTTCGCCAAGTCCGTCGGAGGCTGCCCGGCCAATATCGCGATCGGCACCGCCCGCCTCGGCCTCAAGTCCGCACTCATCACCCGCGTCGGCGACGAGCAGATGGGCCGTTTCATCCGCGAGCAGTGCGCCCGCGAAGGCGTCGAAGTCGCCGGCATCCGCACCGACAGGGAGCGACTGACGGCGCTGGTCCTGCTCGCCATCGAGGCCGAAGGCGTTTCGCCGATGATCTTCGTGCGCACCGACTGCGCCGACATGGCGCTCGACGAGGGCGACGTTGACGAGGCTTTCGTGCGCTCCTCGCGCGCCGTGCTGGTCTCCGGCACACATTTTTCCCGCCCCAACACCGAGGCCGCGCAGCGCAAGGCGATCCGCATCGCCAAGGAAAGCGGCGGCAAGGTCATCTTCGACATCGATTACCGCCCTAATCTCTGGGGCCTTGCAGGCCATGCCGAAGGCTTCGAGCGCTACGTGAAATCCGATCGCGTCTCGGCCATCATGAAATCGGTCCTGCCGGATTGCGACCTCATCGTCGGCACGGAAGAGGAGATCATGATCGCTTCGGGCGCCGACGACGTGCTGTCCTCTCTTAAGGCCATCCGCGCCGTTTCCGCCGCCACCATCGTCCTGAAGCGCGGCGCCATGGGCTGCATCGTCTATGACGGTCCGATCTCCGACGATCGGGAAGACGGCGTGATCGGCCAGGGTTTTCCCATCGAGGTCTACAACGTGCTTGGCGCGGGCGATGCGTTCATGTCGGGCTTCCTGCGCGGCTGGCTCACCGGCGAGGACCATGCGACCTCCGCGACCTGGGCCAATGCCTGCGGCGCCTTCGCCGTCTCGCGCCTGCTCTGCTCGCCGGAATATCCGAGCTGGGAAGAGCTGGAATTCTTCCTCAAGAACGGCAGCAGGCACCGGGCGCTGCGCAAGGACGAGGCGATCAACCACATCCACTGGGCGACGAACCGCAAGCAGGGCGATATTCCGCTGCTGATGGCGCTCGCCTGCGATCACCGCATGCAGCTCGTCGATGTCGCGGACGAACTGAACGTGCCGCATGAAAAGATTTCCGAATTCAAGCGGCTGACGGTCGAGGCCGCAGCACGCGTTGCCGAGGGCCGGCCCGGCTACGGCATGCTGATCGACGAGCGCTTCGGCCGCGACGCCTTCTTCGACGCCGCCACCAGGAATTTCTCGTGGCTCGGCCGGCCGGTCGAGCTGCCGGGCTCCAAGCCGCTGCGCTTCGAGTTCAGCCAGGACATCGGCTCGCAGCTCGTAGAATGGCCGCTCGACCATTGCATCAAGTGCCTGTGCTTCTATCATCCGGACGACCCGGCGGCGCTCAAGACCGAACAGCAGGAGAAGCTGCGCACGCTTTTCGAGGCGGCGCGGCGCGTCGGGCGCGAATTGCTAATCGAGATCATCGCCGGCAAGAACGGGCCGCTCACGGACGATACGGTCTCGACCGCGCTGCAGGAGCTCTACGACCTTGGCATCAAGCCGGATTGGTGGAAGCTGGAGCCGCAGGCTTCGCCCGAGGCATGGCGGAACATCGAGACGGTGATCGCCAAAAACGATGCATATTGCCGTGGTATCGTGCTGCTCGGCCTGGAAGCACCGACGGAGGAGCTGGTCAAAGCCTTCGAGGCGACGAAGGTGGCGCCGGCCGTGAAGGGCTTTGCCGTCGGCCGCACGATCTTCGTCGATGCCGCCCGCGCCTGGATGGCCGGCAAGATGGACGACGAGGCTGCGATTGCCGACATGGCCGGCCGCTTCCGCGAACTGACCGACGCATGGCTTCGCACGCGCGGCCTGTAAGAATAGAATTGGGAGGAATACGATGGGCAAGACGATCAGGCTGACGATGGCGCAAGCCGTCGCGCATTTCCTGAAGGCACAGATGACGGTCGTCGACGGCAGGACGGTTCCGATCTTCGCCGGCGTCTGGGGCATCTTCGGCCACGGCAATGTCGCCGGCATGGGAGAAGCGCTCTATCAGGTGCGCGAGGAGCTGCCGACGCTGCGCGCCCACAACGAACAGGGCATGGCGCATGCCGCCGTCGCTTTCGCCAAGGCGAGCTTCCGCCAGCGCTTCATGGCCTGCACGACCTCCATCGGCCCCGGCGCGCTCAACATGGTGACGGCGGCGGGCGTCGCACACGTCAACCGCCTGCCCGTATTGTTCCTGCCCGGCGACGTCTTCGCCAACCGCATCCCCGACCCGGTCCTCCAGCAGATCGAGGATTTCGGCGACGGCACCGCCTCGGTGAACGACGCCTTCCGTTGCGTCTCGCGCTATTTCGACCGCATCACCCGCCCCGAGCAGATCATCCCGGCGCTGAAGCGCACCATGCAGGTGCTGACTGATCCGGTCGATTGCGGCCCGGTGACGCTGTCACTCTGCCAGGACGTGCAGGCAGAGGCCTACGACTATCCGGCAAGTCTTTTTGAAGAAAAGGTCTGGACGCAGCGCCGCCCCCGCCCCGATGCGGACGAACTCGCGGCCGCCATCGCCACGCTGCGCAAGGCACAGAAGCCGCTGATCATCGCCGGCGGCGGCGTGCTCTATTCGCAGGCGACCGCCGAACTCAAGGCATTTGCCGGCATGCATGGCATTCCGGTCGCCGTCACCCAGGCCGGTAAGTCGGCGCTGCCGGACGACCATCCGCTCTGCATGGGCTCGATCGGCGTCACTGGCACCTCGGCCGCCAATGCCTTCGCGGAAGAAGCGGACGTCATCCTCGCCGTCGGCACGCGCATGCAGGATTTCACCACCGGCTCCTGGGCGCTCTTCAAGAACGACGGCGTCACGATGATCGGCCTCAACACCGCCGCCTTCGATGCCGCCAAGCATGACAGCCAGCCGCTCGTCGCCGATGCGCGCGAGGGCCTGACGCTGCTTTCCGAAGCGCTCGGCGGCTGGAAAGCGCCGGCCGCGGTCGAGGCGGCCGCGAAGACGCGCAAGGAAGAGTGGCTGGCGGCGGCGATCCGGGCGACGGCCGCGACCAATGCGGCCTTGCCCTCCGACGCGCAGGTCATCGGCGCAGTGCAGCGCACGATCGGCGGCGAGAACGCGGTCCTCGTCTGCGCCGCCGGCGGCCTTCCCGGCGAATTGCACAAGCTCTGGCAAGCCGTGAAGCCGGGCGGCTACCACATGGAATACGGCTTTTCCTGCATGGGCTACGAGATTGCCGGCGGCCTCGGCGTCAAGCTGGCGCGGCCGGAGGCGGATGTCGTCGTGATGGTCGGCGACGGCTCCTACATGATGATGAATTCCGAGCTTTCGACCTCGATCATGCTCGGCAAGAAGCTGACCGTCGTGGTGCTGGACAATCGCGGCTATGGCTGCATCAACCGGCTGCAGATGGGCACCGGCGGCGCGAACTTCAACAATCTCCTGAAGGACTCGATGATCGAGACCATGCCGGATATCGACTTCCGGGCGCATGCCGAGAGCATGGGCGCGGTCGCCGTCAAGGTCTCCTCTATTGCCGATCTCGAAACGGCGATCCAGCAAAGCAAGGGCAACGACCGCACCTCGGTCATCGTCATCGACACGGACCCGCTGGTCACCACTCAGGAGGGTGGCCACTGGTGGGACGTGGCTGTGCCGGAAGTGAGCCCGCGCGGGGAGGTCAACCGGGCGCGCGAGGCCTATGTGAAGGCGCGCGCGGCACAGAACGTCGGCTAGGATAGACAACGCCTCCTCCTCTCCTCCGTCATCCTCGGGCTTGACCCGAGGATCCATGCCACGAACTCAAGGCGTGCCGTGTGGGTGGATCCTCGGGTCAAGCCCGAGGATGACGGAGGAGAGGCAGAGACCACAACATGGGAGGCCGAGCGCCTTCTCCAAGGAGACAACAGATGAAAGCCAAACTCGGCATGTCGCCCATCGCCTGGTGGAACGACGATCTTCCGGAACTCAGCGACGACGTTTCCCTCGAAGAGTGCCTGCGCCAGTCGCGCAGCGCCGGCTTCACCGGCATGGAACAGGGCCGCCGCTTCCCGAGCAATCCGGAGGAGATGCTGCCGATCCTGCGCGCAGCCGACGTCACGCTGTGCGGCGGCTGGTTTTCCGGCACGCTGGTCGACGAGGAGCTTTCGGCCAACAAGGACCGCATCGCGCCGATGATCGAACTGTTCAAGGCGGTCGATGCGCCCTGCATCGTCTATGGCGAGGTCGGCCGCTCCATCCAGGGCGACCGTTCCAGGCCGCTCGCCACCAAGCCGCGCCTCTCGGACGACGAGATGAAGGCCTATGGCCGCCGCCTCACCGAATTCGGCGAATGGTGCGGCGACCAGGGCATGCCGCTCTCCTATCACCACCATATGGCCGCCGTCGTGGAGACCGAGCCGGAACTCGACGCCTTCATGAACGCGTCGGGCGAAGGCATTCCGCTGCTGCTCGATGCCGGCCATCTCGCCTTTGCCGGCGGCGACGTGCTGCGCGCCATCGACAGGCACCACGCCCGCATCAACCACGTCCATGTCAAGGATATCCGCAAGGCGGTGGTGGATGGGCTCGACCGCAGCAGACAATCCTTCCTAGACGCGGTGGCGCTCGGCGCCTTCACCGTGCCGGGCGACGGCTCGCTCGATTTCGGCGCCATCGTCCAGCGTTTCGCGGATTACGGCTACGAGGGCTGGTTCGTCGTGGAGGCCGAGCAGGACCCGCGCAAGGCGCCGCCGCAGAAAATGGCCGAGGTCGGTTACGCGGAACTGATGCGCGTGATGACAGCGGCGGGTTATACCGTCGAGACGGAAGGCTTTCCGAAGGGATAGGAGCGAACCATGCCGAACCTCATCGTGAAACCGAACGGCGTGCATGGCCGCGTCAGCCATGTCACGCCGGAAAGCGCCGGCTGGACCTATGTCGGCTTCGACCTGCACCGCATGAAGCCGGGCGAGATCGTCGCGGCGGAAACGGGAAGCCGCGAGGTCTGCCTCGTCTGGATTTCCGGCAAGGGCAAGGCGACGGCGGGCGGCGAGGATTTCGGCATTCTCGGCGAGCGCATGAGCCCGTTCGACGGTGTGCCGCACGCGCTCTACATCCCGGCCGATTCGAACTGGACGGTGACGGCGGAAACCGACCTGGAACTTGCCGTCTGCTCGGCACCGGGCGGCGGGGACCACAAGGCGAAGGCCATTCCGCCGGGCACGCATCCGAAGCTCACGCGCGGCAAGGGCTCGAACGTCCGCCACGTCCACAACATCATGCCGGAGGACGACGGTTCGGCCCATTCGCTGCTCGTCGTCGAGGTCATCACGCCGAGCGGCAATACCTCGTCCTATCCCTCGCACAAGCACGACCAAGACGACCTACCGAACGAAAGCCTCCTCGAGGAGACCTATTACCACCGCCTCAACCCGCCGCAGGGCTTTGCCTTCCAGCGCGTCTATACGGACGACCGGTCGCTCGACGAGGCGATGGCGGTGGAGGACGGCGACGTGACGCTGGTGCCCAAGGGCTACCACCCCTGCGCCACCATCCACGGCTACGATCTCTACTATCTCAACGTGATGGCCGGGCCGAAGCGGGTGTGGAAGTTCCACAACGCCAGGGAGCACGAATGGCTGCTGGGGTGAGCAGACCCTACCGCTTCCACTTGCGCGTCAGCCCCCACTCTTTCGCGATCTCAAGCGTCGACGAAAAGCCCACATCCAGCATGAAGGGCTCGGCCGAAGCGGCGTACCCCCCGCCCTCGCCGGTCAGGACGGGCGTGCCGTGGCCCATGCCGTCGATTTCGTGGAAGGTGACGAGAGCCCTGCCCTCCTTGTCCGGCCAGATGCGCGTGCGCCGGCGCTTCAGGCGCTTTTCCACGAAGGCCTCCTTCGGCAGGCGGTAGAGGTCGCGCCACTGTTCGGCGAGCGCAAGGCCGTTCGACAGCGAGACGGTCTCGTCCGCCGTGCCGTGCCAGATGGAAATGGCCGGCTTGCGGGCGATGCGCGGCGAAACCGCCCGCACGAGATCGCTCCATTCGCGGGCGGTGCGCTCGGGGGCCGCCGCCATGGCGTCGAAGGCGCGGGACGCATCGCGCGCGGCACCGAAGGGCAGGCCGGCGATGATGGCGCCGCCGGCAAAAAGCGCCGGATAGTTGGCGAGCATGGCGGCCGTCATCGCCCCGCCGGCGGAAAGACCGGTGACGAAGATGCGTTCCGGATCGCTTGCCACCCGTTCCGCCGTGTACGCCACCATCTGGCGGATCGACATCGTCTCGCCGCGGTCGCGCGTCACCTCGCTCGGACGGAACCAGGTGAAGCAGAGCCGGGGGTTGTTGGCCTCGCGCTGCTGGGCGTAGACCACGGCAAAGCCGCGTTCTTCCGCAAGCAACGCCCAGCCGGCCGCCCGGTCGTAGCTTTCCGCGTCCTGCTGGCAGCCGTGCAGCACGAGGACGAGCGGGCGCCCGGCGGGCAGGCCTTCCGGAACATGCTCGAACATGCGCAGGCCGCCGGGATTGCTGCCGAACCCGGTGACTTCGACGAGGGGCGAGGAGACTGCGGGGCGTCGCCGGACGGGCGGCACCTTGCGCTCGGGATCACGGGAAAACGGCCAGAACAGATCGCCAAGTTTGGCTTCGGTCGGCAACAGCCGCTCGACTGATCGCTTGAAGCGGTCGCGCATGCTCAGCCTCCTTTTGGGGGAATTGCTCATTGTCAGGCTACTAGCTCATCTCGAGCGGCAGGATAAAGGCGAAAAGGGAAAAATGCGGCCGGACCGGCTCATTCTCCACATTCATGAGGGCATTCACAAATAGCCAAAGTGTTCGCCGGCCCTTTTCGTTCCCGCCCTTTCGAAGAGGGACAAGCTGATGTAGCACTTCTGCAACGACAAAACGCGACAGGATGAAGCAATGAGCGAGCACCACAGCGCCACTCCGGAACAGGCCCGCGCCAAGATGGCGCCCTTCGACTGGGCCGATCCCTTCCTCCTGGAGGACCAGCTCACCGACGAAGAGCGCATGATCCGCGATACGGCCCGCGCCTATTGCCAGGACAAGCTCGCCTCGCGCGTCACCGAAGCGAACCGTCACGAGATCTTCCACCGCGAGATCATGAGCGAGATGGGCGAGCTCGGCCTGCTCGGCCCGACCGTTCCGGAAGAATACGGCGGCGTCGGCGCCAACTACGTCTCCTACGGCCTCGTTGCCCGGGAGGTCGAGCGCGTCGATTCCGGTTACCGCTCGGCCATGTCCGTGCAGTCCTCGCTCGTCATGCACCCGATCTTCGCCTACGGCACGGAAGAGACCCGCAAGAAGTACCTGCCCAAGCTCGCTTCCGGCGAGTGGGTCGGCTGCTTCGGCCTCACCGAGCCCGATCACGGCTCGGACCCCTCCTCCATGATCACCCGCGCCAAGAAGGTCGACGGCGGCTACCTCATCTCCGGCGCCAAGAACTGGATCACCAATTCGCCGATCGCCGATGTCGCCGTCGTCTGGGCGAAATCCGACGCGCATGACAACAAGATCAAGGGCTTCGTGCTGGAACGCGGCATGAAGGGCTTCGAGACGCCGAAGATCGAGGGCAAGTTCTCGCTGCGCGCCTCCGTCACCGGCATGATCATGATGCAGGACGTCTTCGTTCCGGACGCAAACCTGCTGCCGGAAGTGGCGGGCCTTGCCGGCCCCTTCGGCTGCCTCAACCGCGCGCGCTACGGCATCGCCTGGGGCGCCATGGGCGCGGCGGAATTCTGCTGGCACGCCGCCCGCCAGTACACGCTCGACCGCAAGCAGTTCGGCAAGCCGCTCGCCGCCAACCAGCTCATCCAGAAGAAGCTTGCCGACATGGAGACCGAGATCTCGCTCGGCCTGCAGGGCGCACTGCGCCTCGGCCGCCTGTTCGACGAGCACCGTGCACCGGCCGAGCTCATCTCGCTGATGAAGCGCAACAATTGCGGCAAGGCGCTCGACATCGCCCGCGTTGCCCGCGACATGCACGGCGGCAACGGCGTTTCCGACGAATACGGCGTTATCCGCCACGTCATGAACCTTGAGGCCGTCAACACCTACGAGGGCACGCACGACATCCATGCGCTGATCCTCGGCCGCGCACAGACGGGCCTCCAGGCCTTCCAGTAAGCTTCATCCGCGATTGTGAATACCGGCGGCCGCTCGCTAAAATGCGCGCGGCCGCTTTCACGTTTTATCCATCCCGTTTCGGTACAGTTCAAACCCGGCAATAGAAGCGGGAGGGCGACATGCCCCTCGAACACATCCACGACCAGCTTCGCCTGCGCCATCCCAAGCGCAGTTTTGTCCAGTATCGCATCGACCGGCCCGGCTTCATCACGCCGATCGGCCATCATCTCAGCACGGCGATGCGCTATACCTGCCTCGTGCGCAGCCTTTCAAGCGCGGGCGCGATGCTCTCGGTCAACAAGACGCTGACGCTGCCGGAGAATTTCTACCTGGAGATCCAGGGCGTGCGCGACGGCATCCCCTGCACGGAGTTCAAGCGCGAGGGCGAAGAACTGGTGGTGCGCTTCAACATGTTCCTCGACCCGGATTTCCTCAACGCCGTGCTAGGCCGCCAGCCGGACACGCACGCGCTGTGACCGGACTTTCGGAAAAACGCGGCGATTAAACTTTTAAGCTTTTGTTTCAACGAAACAAAACAATCGCCTGCAACACTCCCTCCTCTGTCGGGCATGATGTCCTTATCGGGAGTGTAACCATGAGTATCGGTGCCGATCCGCGGTCAAAAGCGGGACTTTACGAACGCAAATGGGATCGTTTTAGCGTCAACCGGCAGGGCATGCTGATGACCGTCGGCTTCGACCTTGCCGCGCCGAAGATGCGCAGCTGCAGGCTGATCGACATTTCCCAGGGCGGCGCCAGCTTCACCGTCAGCACCACCATCGGCCTGCCGCTGCACTACTACCTCTCCATCGTCGGCGTCGCCTCGCGCATCGGCTGCGCGGAAGTCTACCGCAACGACAACCGGATCGGCGTGCAGTTCATCAAGGAAATAGACGAAGAGCTGCTGCACACGATCGTGCGGTCCGATTATTTTACCGGCGGCACCAGCAGCCGGCCCAAGAAGGAAGAGCGGCGCTACATGGCCGGCGTGGAAAGACGCGGCATCGGCTCGGCCGTCACCTGACCGTTTCACCTTCCCGCTTTATTGGCTAGGGTGCCCACGGAAAGCCGATTCCGGCGGGCGCCTTGCGTCGACCGGCTGGCGGCCTCCCGACCGTTCCACCGATCTCCAGGCGCTTTCATGTCCGCATTCTCCCGCTTTACCGCCCTCGCCCAGTCCCTGCCGGCAACCGTTCCCTTCGTCGGGCCGGAAGCCATCGAGCGCAATCGCGGCCTTGCCGTGAAAGCCCGCATCGGCGCCAATGAAAGCGGCTTCGGCCCCGCCCCTTCCGTTCTGGAGGCGATGCGTGCGGCGGCCGGGACGACCTGGATGTACAGCGATCCGGAGAATTTCGAGCTGCGCGAGGCGCTTGCCCTGCATCACGGCGTTTCGCGCGACAATATCGCGGTCGGCGGCGGCATCGACGGGCTGCTCGGCGAGATCGCACGCCTCGTCATCGAGCCGGGCACGCCGGTCGTGACTTCGCTCGGCGGTTATCCCACCTTCAACTACCATGTGAACGGATTTGGCGGGCGGCTGGTCACGGTGCCCTATTCCGGCGACCGGGAGGACCTCGACGGCCTTCTGGAGGCCGTGCGCCGCGAAGAGGCGCCGCTCGTCTATTTCGCCAATCCCGACAATCCGATGGGAAGCTGGTGGGATGCCGACAGCGTGGTCTCCTTTGCGCGGGCGCTTCCCGAAACGACGCTGCTCGTTCTCGACGAGGCCTATGGCGAGACAGCGCCGGCCGGCACCATTCCGTCCATCGGTGCGCTGATCGGCCAGCCGAACATCCTGCGCATGCGCACCTTCTCGAAAGCCTACGGCCTTGCCGGCGCGCGGATCGGCTATGCGATCGGCACGCTCGGCAATGCGCAGGCCTTCGACAAGATCCGAAATCATTTCGGCATGGCGCGGGTCTCGGTCGAGGCGGCGCTCGCGGCCTTGAAGGACCAGGCCTATCTTGCCGACGTCATCGCCCGCATTGCCGCGTCCCGCGAGCGCATCGCGGGGATCGCGCGTTCCAACGGCCTCTCGCCGCTCGCCTCCGCCACCAATTTCGTCACCGTCGATTGCGGCCGGGACGGCACCCACGCCCGGGCCATCGTCGACGGCCTGATGGAACACGGCGTCTTCATCCGCATGCCGGGCGTCGCCCCCCACAACCGGTGCATCCGCATCAGCGTGGGGCCGGAAGGCGACATGGCGTTGCTGGAGGAAGCGTTGCCGAAGGTCTTGAAGGCAGTCGGCAAGTAGGCGGCGGTCTGCTGCGGCCCGCAGGTCTTTTTCTTCTAGGCCGCAGATGCTCGTCCGCCCGCTGTCGACGCGCCCCTATCAGTGCACCGTCATCCACTCGCGGGCGGCGCGCAGCGCCAGTGCGAGGTCGGTCTTCGTCATCGTCGCGGCAAGGTCGCCGCGCAGCTCGGCGGCGCGTTCGCAACCCTTGATGGCAGCGATGTTGAGCCACTTGTGCGCCTGCACCAGATCGACGTCGCAGCCGCGGCCCGTGGCATACATGAGGCCCATGTCGCAGAAGATTTCAGCGCGGCTCTCACCGCCCGTCATGGCGGCCGTTTCGGTGGTCTGAAAGTCAAAGCGTGCCATTTCGATTGTCCCTGTCTAACTCGGTTTACTGCTCGTATTATCCTGTTTTACCTGCCCTTTCGGGCCTCCTCTGGCGCCTGCCGTCTTCTGCGGCATGGTCTTCCTTCAGAGTTTTGCCGGCCGGTTTCTCCGTGCTCGTCTTATGGCTCCACTATGCCGCGGGCCTTTCAAAATGCGCTTAAAATGCATGCTTAATTTGAGACGAACAAAATCCAAACGCTTGGTAAAATTGGGTTTTCGTTAAACATCGGAGCCGCTGGAATCCGGCGGATTTGCTTCAAAATTTACGGATTGTTCAACCGGCGATTTCAACCTTTCGCTAACCACCGCAAACGACCGCACGTTCTGGGCCTTCGTTTTTCTCCCGTCCGGCCTCGCCGAAAACACGCGAAAAACCAGCGATCGGGCATATTTACCTTTACGTGTGCGTAAGATATATTCGGGCTCTCATTCTGGAGGAGGAAGAGAATGAAACTGAGGACATGGATCGCCGCCGCCCTTCTGGTCGCTCCGGGCATCGCCCTTGCCGCGGAACCGATCGAAGGCAACTGGAAGACGGCGAGCGGCGCGACCGCCGCCATCGCCAAGTGCGGCGGCAGCTTCTGCATCACGCTGAAGACGGGCAAGCATGCCGGCAAGAGCATCGGCAAGCTGAGCGGATCGGGCAACGACTATAGCGGCTCGATCACCGACCCCGAGACGGACAAGACCTATAGCGGCTCCGGCTCGGTCAGCGGCAAGTCGCTGCGCATGAAGGGCTGCGTACTCGCGGTTCTCTGCAAATCGCAGACCTGGTCGCGGCTCTGACATCCCGCACATCACCTCACGAAAGCCGGCGTTCCTGACGCCGGCTTTTTTGTTTGAGGAGCCGGAAGGGCGAATCACACCGTTCCTGAACGGGAGATGAACCGGCCTCTCAGGGAGCGTTCAGTCCCGGAATGCGACAAGGGGTACACCGAAACATTCCACATGGGGGAACACCATGGACATCCTCGCTCGCCGCCTGACCATCATCACGCTCCTGATGGCCATCTTCGCGATCATGCTGGCCGCCGCCGTCGAGACCGATTACCGCCGCAGCACGCACAACACCACCGGCAAGCTCGCCGCATGCTCGGCGCCGGAAATGTGCCGCGCCTCGCTCTGATACCGACCGAAACGCTCCTGAAAGAAACCGAGATGATGACCGCCCTCATCCACACGTCCGCCGTCGCGCTGCGCATCCTTGCCCTTTCGGCGATGATGATCGCCCCGGTCGGCGCGCTTGCCTGGAGCAATGCGGGCAGCCTCGGCATCGAAAAGCAGGGCGCCGGCCTGGTGCTCTTCGTCACCCTCCAGCGCCAGTCGATGAGCTGACACGGCACTGTCCACGTCCTCGATCCGTGCTAAACCCGGCCGGCCCACCACCGAGCGCCCGGAGCACAGGATGAAGTCCCTCCTTGTCTTTTCCCTCGCAGCCCTTGCCGAAATCGCCGGCTGCTTTGCCTTCTGGGCCTGGTGGCGGCTCGACAAATCCATTCTCTGGCTTCTTCCCGGCATGGCCTCGCTTGCCCTTTTCGGCTGGCTGCTGACGCAGGTCGACAGCGCTTTTGCCGGCCGGGCCTATGCGGCCTATGGCGGGGTCTATATCGCCGCCTCGCTGCTCTGGCTGTGGTTCGCCGAAGGGATGCAGCCGGACCGTTTCGACGTCGCCGGCGCGACGCTGGCGCTCGCCGGCGCGGGCATCATCCTGGCAGCTCCGCGATAAGGCTTGCGGGCACGCCGAACTTGTCGTTTGCTTGTCAAATAACAGCAACTATAGTGATTCATGAGCAAACGAATCTTCTCGCCGAGACCCCTTTCCTTCGCCACGCCGGAACCCTACGAGGCCCAGTCCTTCGATGATCCGGTGGCCGCCGTCGATGCCCTTCAAGCGCTTTACGAACGCAATACGACGTTCCTGACCGACGCCTTCGTGTCGCTCGGCAAATCCGGCACGCCGGAAACGCGCTTTCGCGCCTGCTATCCGCAGGTCAGCATCGAGACGACCAGCTTCGGCCATGTCGATTCCCGCCTTTCCTATGGCTACGTCGCCTCGCCCGGCGTCTACACGACGACCATCACCCGCCCGAAACTCTTCCGGCACTATCTCAAGGAGCAACTGGGCCTCTTGATGCGCAACCACGGTGTGCGCGTCATCGTCTCGGAATCGACGACGCCCATTCCGCTGCATTTCGCCTTCGGCGAAGGCGCCTATGTCGAGGCGGAAATCGCCGGGGGCATCGAGCTGCCGCTGCGCGACCTGTTCGACGCGCCCGACCTGACCAATACCGACGACGAGATCGCCAACGGCGCCTACGAGCCCGGCCCCGGCGAGCCCTCGCCGCTCGGCCCGTTCACCGCGCAGCGGATTGACTATTCGCTCGCCCGCCTCAGCCACTACACGGCGACGAGCGCCAACCACTTCCAGAACTTCGTGCTCTTCACGAACTACCAGTTCTATGTGGACGAGTTCTGCGAATGGGCGCGCCAGCAGATGGCGGAGGGCGGCAACGGCTATACGGCCTTCGTCGAGCCCGGCAATCTCATCACGCCCGCCGGCGCCGACAAGCCGGAGCCAAACATCACGCCCGGCCGCCTGCCGCAGATGCCGGCCTACCACATCAAGAAGAAGGGCCATGGCGGCATCACGCTCGTCAATATCGGTGTCGGCCCCTCCAACGCCAAGACGATCACCGACCACATCGCCGTGCTGCGTCCGCATGCCTGGCTGATGCTCGGCCATTGCGCCGGCCTTCGCAACAGCCAGACGCTCGGTGATTACGTGCTGGCACATGCCTATGTGCGCGAGGACCATGTGCTCGACGACGACCTGCCGGTCTGGGTGCCGATCCCGGCGCTCGCCGAGGTGCAGGTGGCGCTGGAAAGCGCCGTGGAAGAGGTAACGGGCCTCGAAGGCTACGACCTCAAGCGCATCATGCGCACCGGCACCGTCGCCACCATCGACAACCGCAACTGGGAACTGCGCGACCAGCGCGGACCGGTGAAGCGCCTTTCCCAGTCGCGCGCCATCGCGCTCGACATGGAATCGGCCACCATCGCCGCCAACGGCTTCCGCTTCCGCGTGCCCTACGGCACGCTGCTGTGCGTTTCCGACAAGCCGCTGCACGGCGAACTGAAGCTCCCCGGCATGGCGACGGCCTTCTACCGTACCCAGGTGAACCAGCACCTGCGGATCGGCATAAGGGCGCTGGAAAAGCTGGCGGGCATGCCGACGGAGAAGTTGCATTCGCGCAAGCTGCGGAGCTTCTTCGAGACGGCGTTCCAGTAATATTTGTGAGCGATCCCGTCTTGGTGTATGATGGATCAACCCCATACACATGAGGCTGAGATGCGTACCAACATAGAGATCGATGACGACTTGATCGCCAAGGCTATGGAGCTTTCAGGTTTGGCGACGAAAAAAGCGACCGTCGAACTCGCGCTGCGGCAATTCGTCGAAAATGGCTATCGTCGGCAAGCCTTGGATGAGCTTTGGGGCATGGGATGGGAAGGCGACCTTGACGCGATGCGAACCGATATCGATCCTTCCGAGGATTTCGGTAAAGACGCGGCGCAATGATCATTGCCGATAGTTCGGTGTGGATCGCTGCCCTGCGCGGCGCCTCCACGCCCGAGACGACACGCCTCAGAGCCTTGTCCGACGGCCCCGAGATCATCATGGGCGACATCATTCTTCTCGAAATTCTCCGAGGAGCCCACAACGACCGACATGCGGCAAACATTCACAAGGGGTTGGTGCGCTACACGGTGGTGCCCATGCTCTCTCCGCAGATAGCGGTCAAAGCCGCAGGCAACTATCGTAAACTGCGTTCAAAGGGCATAACCATCCGCAAGACCGTGGACCTCATCATCGGCACCTATTGCATCGAGCACGATTACAGCCTGCTGCATGCCGACAGGGACTTCGACCCGATGGCCGAACATCTCGGCCTTCGGGTCGCCTGATGCCGATCAGGCCGTCATCACCTTCCAGGCATGTTCCAGCCCCTTGCGGGTGATCTCGACCATCTGGTCGACTTCGGCATGAGTGATGACCAGCGGCGGGGAGAAGAGCATGCGGTCGCCGGTGGCGCGAAGGACGAGGCCGTTTTCCAGGCAATGGTTGCGCACGGTGACGCCGGCCTTTTCCTTGTCCTCGAAGCGCTTGCGCGTCGTCTTGTCCTCGGCAAGCTGCACGGCGGCCATCAGGCCGACCTGCTGGACCTCGCCGACGATCGGCAGGTCTTCCAGCGATTTCAGGCCGGCGGCGAGATAGGGGCCGATATCGTCGTGCACGCGCTCGACGAGTTTTTCATCCTCGATGATGCGGATGTTCTCCAGCGCGGCGGCGGCGCAGACCGGGTGACCGGAATAGGTGAAGCCGTGGTTGAAATCGCCTACCTCTTCCACCAGCACATTGCCGACGCGATCGGAAACCATGACGCCGCCGATCGGGAGATAACCGGAGGAAAGGCCCTTGGCGATCGGCGCCAGATCCGGCTCGACGCCGAAATGCTGGTGGCCGAACCAGTGGCCGGTGCGGCCGAAGCCGCAGATCACTTCATCACAGACGAGCAGGATGTTGCGCGCCTTGCAGATACGGGCGATTTCCGGCCAGTAGGTGGTCGGCGGAACGATGACGCCACCCGCACCCTGGATCGGCTCGGCGACGAAAGCGGCGACATTGTCCTCGCCGAGCTCATCGATCTTCTCCTCGAGCTGGCGCGCCATCTTCAGGCCGAACTCGTCGGAGGTGAGATCGCCGCCCTCCGCGTACCAGAAGGGCTGGTCGATATGGTGGATGCCGGCGATCGGCAGGTCGCCCTGCTCGTGCATCCACTTCATGCCGCCGAGCGAGGCTCCGGCGACGGTGGAGCCGTGATAGCCGTTCTTGCGGGCGATGATCGCCTTCTTGGTCGGCTTGCCCATGGCGCCCCAATAGACGCGGGCCATGCGGAACCAGGTGTCGTTCGCCTCGGAACCCGAGCCGGTGAAGAACACGCGGTTGATGTTCGGGCCGGCATGGGAGGCGATCTTCTGGGCGAGAAGAACGGCGGGCGGCGTCGTGGTGCCGAAGAACGTGTTGTAATAGGGCAGCTCGTTCATCTGGCGCACGACGGCGTCCGCGATCTCCTTGCGGCCATAGCCGATATTGACGCACCAGAGGCCGGCGAAGCCGTCGAGATAGCGCTTGCCGTGATTGTCGAAGATGTACGAGCCCTCGCCACGCTCGATGATGCGCGTGCCGGTCGCACTCAGCTTCTTCATGTCCGAGAAGGGATGAAGGTGATGGGCGGCATCGAGGGCACCGAGGTTGGATACGGCTGCTGCACTGGTCTTCGACATTTGACTACATCCTCAGGGGTAGACCCGCCTTATTGAACGGCGGGACAGAATGGGTTACGAAAATGCCCATACAACAGGCATTTGGCAAGAGATCGAGCGAAAGCAAAATTTCTTGTCCAGGCCTCCCGCCAAACCAAAGCAGGCACCATGACAAACCACAAGACGGCAGCCGGTTCGCCGCCCGCCAATGCCCCCACCGATGCCCCGGCCCGCATCGAAATCCTCCTCGTCGGCATGAACGGCGACCTGCGCGGCAAGCAGGTTCCGCCCGAAGGCGAGAAGAAAATCTGGGACGGCTCGGTGCGCCTGCCCTCCTCCACCCAGTCGCTCGACATCTGGGGCGACGACAACGACGACATTACAGGCCTGTCCCTTTCCGTCGGCGATCCCGATGGGGTGTGCATTCCCGACCGCCGCTCGCTGACCGCCATGCCCTGGGCGCCCGAAGGCTCGCGCCAGGTGCTCGCCACCATGCACGAATTCGACGGCAGCGCTTCCTTCATGGACCCGCGCGCCATCCTCGCGCGCATGCTGAAGCGCTTCGAAGACAGGGGTTTGACGCCGGTCGTGGCGACCGAACTCGAATTCTACGTGGTCGAGGACGACTGGCGCGAGACCGGCAAGCCGCGCCCGCCGGCCGGATTGATGTATCGCGACACGCCCAACGGCTTCCAGCTCTACGACATGCGCGCGACGGATGAACTGGACGGCTATCTCCAGACCGTGCGTGCCTGGGCGAAGGCCATGGACCTGCCCGCCGATGCCACGACGGCGGAATTCGGCCCCGGCCAATTCGAGATCAATCTCCTGCACCGGCCGGATGCGCTCGCTGCCGCCGACGATTGCATCTACCTCAAGCGCATCGCCGAGCAGGCCGCGCGCCGCTTCGGCCTTAAATCCACCTGCATGGCAAAGCCCTATGCCGACCAGGCCGGCTCGGGCCTGCACGTCCATTGCAGCGTCATCGACAAGGACGGCCGGAACATCCTCGATGCCAAAGGCGGCGAGCCGGCCAAGCTGAAATCGGTCTGCGCCGGCATGCTCCAGACGATGCGCGATGCGCAGCTCGTCTTCGCGCCTTTCGCCAATTCCTACCGCCGCTTCCAGCCGGGCTCCTTCGCCCCGGTCGACCTGACCTGGGGCTTCGGCCATCGCGGCACGGCGATCCGCATTCCGGACAAGGACGGCCCGGCCGCGCGCGTCGAGCACCGTGTGGCGGGCGCCGACGTCAATCCGTACCTGTTGTTGACCGCGATCCTCGGCGGCATCCTGCTCGGCCTCGACGAAGACCTCGATCCCGGCCCGGTGACGGAGCCCGGCAAGGACGCGCCGGACGCCAAGCGCCTCACCCACGACTTCCTGACGGCCGTGGAAGAATTTTCCGCATCGCCCTTCATCAAGGATGCCTTCGGCGCGGAGTACCAGAAGCTCTACGGCGACACCAAGCGCAAGGAGGCCATCACCTATCTGCGCACGGTCTCGGATTTCGACTACCAGACCTACCTGCCGCGTATCTAACCGGCTCAGGCGGCAGCCGGTTCGGCCGTCGCCATGTTCTTTGCCTGCACCTTCGGCACGATCACCTTCAATTCGCCCGGATGCAGCCGGATCGACACGTCGCGGTCCATCGGCAGCAATTCGCCGTCGATCACGCAGTTGATCGCCCGGTCGACGCGCGGGAAATGCAGGTCCACGGCCGTGCCGGTCATTTCCGTGACGTCGGCATTCTCGCGCAGCTTGCCGCGCAGGATGTCGAAGGCGAGCTTCGCGACGCCGGCCGGCTTCAGGGGCTTGGTCGTATAGAAGCCGAGATGGCCGCCCGTGAGGTCGTCGGCATAGAGAAGGCCATTCTCGCCGAAGCGGTTGTTCGAGACGTTGATGGCGGAGACCTTGCGGTGCTCCTCGACGCCATCCACGTTGAACTCCACCTCGAATTCCGGCGGATCGAGGATGACGCCGAAGGCGGCGCGGGTGTTGGCCGCGATCTTGCCGACGCGCGAGCGATAAGTCATCGCGTTGCGCAGGCGCACCATGCGGGCATGAAGGCCCGCGGAAAACTGGTGCACGAAGGCGCGGTCATCCGCCGTGCCGATATCGGCGGCGGCGATGTCGCCGTCCGCCAGCGCGTCGATCGCCTGCCAGATATCGAGCGGAATGTTCAGCGAGCGGGCGAAAAGGTTCATCGTGCCCGCCGGCACGATGCCGAGCGGCATCTTGCTCTGCCAGGCAAGGCCGGCCGCAGCCGAGACCGTGCCGTCGCCGCCACCCGCGAGCATCGCGTCGAGATCCGTGCGATCCGCGCAGCGGCGCAGCGCCATCTCGATATCGGCTCCTTCTACGATATCGCAATCGAGGTGGTGCCCCGCTTTCGAGAATACCTCTTCCGCATGGCGGGCATAGGCATCCATGTCGGTGGTGCGGAACGTCCCCCCGTCCCTGTTGAAAATCGCCTGAACTCGCATTCACATACTCCGCGTGACGGTCGGGAACGCCTGAAGGTGGCTATCGATCCATTAGATAGTCGAGAAAGCGGCAATTCACAGGCGCGCGCGCAACAGGGCGCAATAAATCGTGAGCGGGGCAAATTCGGGTGAGGTGAAAAATCGGAGTAGGCAGCGCCCGCCACTCTGCTATATTGCCGCCCGGTCGCCTGCGTCGGGAGTGCGCCGGCCGGCCGCGTCGTATTTTCCCCATCGTGGCCATTCCGGCCGGACCATACCGCATCAGCAGCCAGGAGGAGTGGCCGCCCGTGCCGGGTCCGTCGCTGGTTTTTCGCGCGTGGGCCACCTCTTGCGGAGCCACCCCGTGTCCGAACATCCCCTGTCCAACGCCGCCCTCTCCTCCGGGCAGCCGCCGCTTGCAGCGCTCACCGTCACCCTGATCATCCTGGCGCTCGCCGTCGGCAGCTTCGGCATCGGCACCGGCGAATTCGCCATCATGGGCCTCTTGCCGGATGTCGCGACCACCTTCGGCGTGACGACCGCCCAGGCCGGCTACGTCATCAGCGCCTATGCGTTCGGCGTCGTGGTGGGGGCACCGATCATCGCCGTCATTGGCGCGCGCTACCGCCGCCGCGACCTGCTTCTGGTGCTGATGGGACTTTTCGCGCTCGGCAACCTTGCCAGCGCCGTCGCGCCGACCTTCGAGAGCTTCATGCTCTTCCGCTTCCTCTCGGGCCTGCCGCACGGCGCCTATTTCGGCGTCGCCGCCCTGGTTGCCGCCTCGATGGTCCCGGTCAACAAGCGCACGCAGGCGGTCGGCAAGGTCATGCTCGGCCTCACGGTCGCCACGCTGATCGGCACGCCGCTCGCCGCGTTCTTCGGCCAGTTGCTCGACTGGCAGTACATGTTCGTCGCCGTCGGCATCACGGGGCTCCTGACGGTTGGGCTGATCGCCATCTTCCTGCCGCGCGACAAGGCGCCGAAGGGCATCAATGCCCTGACCGAGCTTTCCGCCCTCAAGCGCAAGCAGGTTTGGCTGACGCTCGGCATCGCCGCGACCGGCTTCTGCGGCATGTTCGCCGTCTTCACCTACATTTCGCCTATCGTCACGGAGGTCGCCGGCCTCAATGTCGGCATGGTGCCGGTGTTCATGGCGATCTTCGGCTTCGGCATGATCATCGGCAACATCTTCGGCGCCAAGCTCGCAGACCTCTCGCTGATGCGCACGATCGGCTGGTCGCTGGTGCTTTACTTCTTCGTGCTGGTCAGCCTGTCGCTGACGGCGAACAATCCCGTCCTGCTCGGCCTCTGCTGTTTCCTGATCGGCTGCAGCTTCGTCGTCGGCCCGGCGCTCCAGACGCGCCTGATGGACGTTGCCGGCAATGCGCAGACGCTTGCCGCCGCGCTCAACCACTCGGCCTTCAACGTCGCCAACGCGCTCGGCGCCCTCTTCGGCGGCATGGCGATCAGCGCGGGTTATGGCTACGGTTCGATGGGCTTCGTCGGTGCGGCGACGGCCGTCGTCGGCTTCGGCGTCTTCCTTCTCTCCCTGACGCTGGAAAAGATGGACCGCGCGGAAACGCCCGTCTGCCCGGCGGAATAACGGCCGGAAATTCAGGAGATCAGGCGGCGTCCCTTCCGGGGGACGCCGTTTTCGTTTCATCGGCAAGGCGGATGCGGTTTTGGCCGTCTTCGCAGACGACGTTCCTGGCGCCCCAGGCCGCAAGCGCGCGGACGACGGGCTCCAGGCTATGGCCGGCAGCCGTCAGTTCGTAATCGACGCGGGGCGGAACGACGGGAAACACCGTGCGCGAGAGAATGCCCACCTCCTCCAGCTCGCGTAGCTGCTTGGTCAGCATGCGCTGCGTAATGCTCGGCAGCTTGCGGCGCAGTTCATTGAAGCGCAGCTTGCCGTCCATCAGGTGAAACAGGATCACGCCCTTCCATTTGCCATCGAGGAAGGAGAGCGTCGATTCGACCGGGCAGCCCGGGAAATTGCTGGTGAGCTTGGCGCGCGGGCGGGACATAGACGGTATCCTTTTCGATACTATGAACACTATTTGTGCATTCTTGCGTAACATGACGCTACCCTTCATCTAGTCTCCATTCAACGCGAAAGGAGATCCCGATGCGCGCCATCGCCTACCAGACCCCGCAGGCCATCACCTCTGACACCGCCCTCGTCGATATCGAGCTGCCGACGCCCGAGCCGAAAGGCCGCGACCTGCTGGTCGAAATCAGGGCCGTTTCCGTCAACCCGGTCGATACGAAGCTGCGCCGCAACGCTGCGCCGGCCGATGGCGGCTGGCGGGTGCTCGGCTTCGACGCGGCCGGGATCGTGAAGGCGGCCGGGCCGGAGGCCACCCTGTTCAAGGAGGGCGATGCGGTGTTCTACGCCGGCGCCATCGACCGCCCCGGCACCAATTCCGAATTCCATCTGGTCGACGAACGCATCGTCGGCCGCAAGCCCGCCTCGCTCGATTTCGCCGCCGCGGCCGCGCTGCCGCTGACGGCGATCACCGCCTGGGAAATGCTGTTCGACCGGCTGAAAGTGCGCGACAGCGTGCCGGGCGCGGCCAATGCCATCCTCATCATCGGCGGCGCGGGCGGCGTCGGCTCCATCGCGGTGCAGCTCGCCCGCAGCCTGACCAAGCTTACCGTCATCGCGACCGCCTCGCGGCCGGAGACGGCAGAATGGGTGAAGAGCCTCGGCGCACACCATGTCGTCGATCACAGCAGGCCGCTGGCCGGCGAGGTCGCCGCGCTCGGCATCGGCGCGCCGGCCTTCGTCTTCTCGACGACCAACACGCAGGACCATTTCGGCGCCATCGTCGAGGCCATCGCGCCGCAGGGCCGATTCGGGCTGATCGACGATCCGACGACGCTCGACGTCATGCCCTTCAAGCGCAAGGCCGTCTCGACCCACTGGGAGCTGATGTTCACCCGGTCGCTCTTCCAGACGCCCGACATGATCGAGCAGCACCGGCTGTTGAACGAGGTCTCGCGCCTCGTGGATGCGGGCAGCATCCGCACGACGCTCGCCGAGACGGTCGGCACGATCGATGCCGCGAACCTGCGGAAGGCCCATGCGATGGACGAGAGCGGGCGCACGCGCGGCAAGCTGGTGCTCGAAGGGTTCTGACCCGCTGCCCTCCTGACGAGCCACCTCAGCCCGCCGGCGAAACGGCCGGTGGGTTGCGGTGGGAGTCTTCGCTACAACGTCGGCAGTTTCAGCGGGCCGCCGGTCTTGATGCTGCGGATCGCGAAGTTGGATCGGATATCGGTGACGCCGGGCATGGTCAGCAGGGTTTCCGTCAGCAGCTTTTCATAGCCGGCCAGATCCTCCACCACCACTTCCGCCAGGAAATCCGCATTGCCGGAGATCAGGAAACACGAGACGACCTCCGGCACGGCGAGCAGCGCCTCCTGCTGCGCCATCGCATTTTCCCGGCTGTGGTGCCCCACCTTGATTTCCACGAAGACGGTCAGACCAAGGCCGACTTCCTTGCGATCGATATCGGCGCGGTAGCCGCGCAGCACGCCGGATTTCTCAAGATTGCGGATACGGCGCAGGCAGGGCGACGGCGAAAGGTTCACCCGCTCGGCGATCTCCACATTGGTCGCGCGCGCATCCTCCTGCAGCACCTTCAGGATGGCGATATCGAATTTATCAAGGTTTGGCATATTCGAAAACTTTCTACGACCTGATTGGCATGATCATGCGCAGAGTATGTCATTTTAGGCACAACTCGCAAGGACATGCCAGGTCATCCGGCGCTAAATTACGGCCATGAATTGCGCCGCACCCAGAAAGGATGTCGCCATGGCCATGATCTCGCTCTCCTCCGAAGAAAAATCCAATCCGCTCATCGCCGGCTATGCGGGCGCGGTGGTCACCGTGCTGATCTGGGCGCTTTGGGTGCTGGCGACGCGCCACACGGCTGCAACCCCGCTCGGCACCATCGATATCGGCCTTATCCGCTATGGCGTACCGGCCATCCTGCTGGCGCCGATCTGGCTGCGCACCGGGCTTCTGCCCAAGGGCGTGCCGGTCAAGCTTGTCGTCGTCATGGTGGCGGGCGCCGGGGCGGTGTTCTTCCAGGTGACGGCCGCCGCGCTGCACGTCACGCCGGCCGCGCCCGGCGGCATCCTGCTCGGCGGCTCGCTGCCGCTGGCGACCGCCGTCATCGGCATCGCGCTGTTCGGCGAGCGGCCGGATCGCATGCGCCTTGCCGGCCTTGGCGCCATCGTTGCCGGCGTCGCGATCCTGCTGGCCGCCAGCATGTTCAAGAGCGGCATGACGGCAACCGGCTTCGTGCTGCTGCCTGTCGGCGCCATTCTCTGGGCCGGCTTCACCCACGCCTTCCGCCGCTCGGGGCTCTCCGCCCTCGAAGGCGCCGCCATCATCGCCGTCTGGTCGTTCCTGATCCATCTCGTGCTGGCCGCGCTCTTCGGCACGCACCTTGCCGAAGCCTCCCTGCCCGACCTTGCGCTCCAGGTCACCAGCCAGGGCATCCTTTCCGGCCTCGTCGCCACCTTCGCCTACGGCACGGCGATCAGGGCGCTCGGCAGCAGCCAGGCCGCGGCCTTCACCGCCATCACGCCGGTTCTGGCGACGCTCGGCGGTGCATTCTTCCTCGGCGAAAGCTTCGGGCCGGCGGAAATCGTCGCCGCGCTCGTCGTCGGCGGCGGCGTCGCGCTCTCCACCGGCATCTTCTCGCCGAAACACTGATCCCTAAAGACAAAGGGCGCCCGCGGTTTTCACCGGGGCGCCCTTTAGCGTCGTCGCGCTTTCGATCAACCGTGGATGATCTCGCGGTGCTTCTGCAGGCGCTTGCCGAAGGCCTGGCTGACGCGGTCGAAGATGATCGCGATGCCGACGATGGCAAGCCCGTTGAAGATGCCGAGCGTGAAATACTGGTTCGAGATCGCCTTCAGCACCGGCTGGCCGAGGCCCTGCACGCCGATCATCGAGGCGATGACGACCATGGCGAGCGCCATCATGATCGTCTGGTTGATGCCGGCCATGATGGTGGGAAGCGCCAGCGGCATCTGCACGTTCTTCAGCTTCTGCCAGCTCGAAGACCCGAAGGCGTCGGCGGCTTCCAGCACGTCCTTGTCGACGAGGCGGATGCCGAGATTGGTGAGGCGGATCATCGGCGGAATGGCGTAGATGACCACCGCGATGAGGCCGGGAACCTTACCGATGCCGAGCAGCATGACGACCGGGATCAGGTAGACGAAACTCGGCATGGTCTGCATGACGTCGAGCACGGGATTGATCACGTTCTGCACCCGGTCGGACCGCGCCATGAGAATGCCCATCGGTATGCCGATGACGATGGACAGCACCGTACAGACGAAGATCATCGAGACCGTCTTCATCGTATCGTCCCACATGTCGAGGTAACCGATGACGAGAAGGGTGGCGATGCTGCCGGCGACGATCTTCCAGTTACGGCTGGCGAACCAGGCGACGAGCGCGATCAGCAGGAGGATGATCGGCCAGGGCGTGCGCGTCATGAAACGCTCGGACCAGATGAGAAAATGCTGCAGCGGCTCGAAGACGGATTCGATGCCGTCGCCATAGGCGCGGGTGAAGGTGCGAAATCCTTCGTCGATCGTCTTCTTCAGGTCGCGCAAAGAATTCGCGTCCATCGTCGGAAATTTCGTGAACCATTCCATATCGATCCCCTTCCGGCTCCGTCCGGTCTTGCGCCGGATTATTTGAGCCAACCCTGATGCATGCCGCCGGGACACGCGCATCGATTTGCGCCAACGACATGCGCTAAAACGAAAGCGAAGGGCGGCGCGCCGGAACAGACGCGCCACCCCTTCTCGATCAGGCGGTCAGAGGGCTGCCTTGATCTTTTCGGCGGCTTCCGGCGAGACCCATTCCTTCCAGAGGGCTTCGTTCTCCTCCAGGAAGTGCTTGGCGCCATCGTCACCGCTCGCCTGGTTGTCGGTCATCCAGGCCATCAGCTTGTTGACCGTGTCGTTCGACCAGGCGCGCTTGTTGAGGTAGCCCATGACATCCTCGCCGGCGCGTTCGGAGAAGGCCTTGGTCACCAGCGTCTGGACCTTGTCCTTCGGCCAGTCGTTCTTCTTCGGATCCGGGCAATCGGCAACCGTGTTGCAGCGCTTCCACTCGGCCGCGTCATAGGGCACGCCGTGCTCCAGCTTCACCATCTCGTACTTGCCGAGCAGCGCCGTCGGGGCCCAGTAGTAGCCGACCCAGCCTTCCTTGCGCTCGTAGGCCTTGGCGATCGAGCCGTCGAGGCCGGCGGCAGAGCCGGTATCGACCAGCGTGAAGTTCGCCGCCTCGCCGCCATAGGCCTTGTAGAGCTGGCTGGTCACGACCGTGCCGCCCCAACCCTGCGGGCCGTTGTGCACGGCGCCCTTCGACTTGTCTTCCGGATCGGGGAACAGTTCCGGGTGCTTCAGCGCGTCGTCGATCGTCTTGATCTCGGGATTGGCGTCGGCGATGTATTTCGGGATCCACCAGCCCTGGACGGCAGCGTCGGACAGCGCCACGGCCGCGCCGATCAGCTTGCCTTCCTCGATGCCGCGATTGACGACGTCGGGCAGGAGATCGACCCAGCCTTCCGGTGCGAGGTCCGGCTCGCCCTTCTCGATCATCGAGGTGATGGTCGGAACAGTGTCGCCGACGATGACCTCGGCGTTGCAGCCGTAGCCCTCGGTCAGGATGAACTTGTCGAGCGCGGCGAGAACCTCGGCGCTCTGCCAGTTCATGCTGGCGATGGTCAGGTCGCCGCATTCGGCGCGGGCCGCACCCGTCATGGCCATGAGGCCGGCGACGAGGCAGGTGGAAGCAAGAAGATGTTTCATATCCGTTCCCTCATTTGCGGCGGTGTCGTTATGCCGTTCGAGCCCGCTGCACCGCCGCCACCGGACTCGTGATCTTGCGCGGTCCGTCCCGAAGAGGCGCAAGGCCCCGTGGATTCCGCGATACCGCATCCTCGACTTTTGCAGCTGCCGGGTCGAATGCCGGTACGAATGCGTCTGCCATTGATCCCAATGCGTCATGGAACCATCAAATCCGCGGGAACGTCCCGACTTTGTCCAGGCCGCAGATCACGCCGGCAATGGTATGATACAATTCAGCTTTTTCAAACCGGAAAACGAGAAAGGCCGGCATCCGCCGGCCTTGCCTCGTTACGACATGGTGTAGAAGCTGTGCGGGGTCAGGCCTCGCGCCGTCCCTGGATGACGTGCACGCGCCCGCCCGCCTCCACGCGTGCGTAGAGGTCGATGACGTCGTGGTTGAGCATGCGCACGCAGCCGCTCGACATGGCCTCGCCGATCGACCACGGCTGGTTGGTGCCGTGGATGCGGAACATCGTGTCGTTGCCGTTCTGGTAGAGGTAGATGGCGCGGGCGCCGAGCGGGTTGTTGATGCCGCCGGGCACGCCGCCTGCATATTTCAGGTTCTTCTTCGGATCGCGGCGGATCATGTTCGGCGTCGGCGTCCAGCTCGGCCATTCGGCCTTGCGGCCGATATAGGCGTTGCCGGCCAGCGAATAGCCCTGCCGGCCGACGCCGATGCCGTAGCGCATCGCCCGCCCGCCCCCGAGCACGTAATAGAGCCGGCGCGCCGGCGTATCGACGACGATGGTGCCCGCGTCATGACCGGTCTCGTAGGCGACTTCCTGGCGGCGCAGCTCCGGCTTGATCTTGTCGAGCGGCATCGCCTTCAGGGGGTGCTTCTCGTCCATGCGGTCGCCGTAGTTGGCGCGGTCGCTGGTGCCGTTCGTCGCGCAGCCCGCGAGCAGTGCAGATGCGCCGAGCAGGAATCCGCGGCGGGAAATCGACATGGTTAAAGCCCCTTGAATATCTGTCCTCGGGGCTGAGAATTATGCGGTTATGGTTAATCGAGGGTTAAGGAGCGCGCTGCGGTTGCAGGTGATGTTAAGATGCGTGGCAAGAAAAAGGCCGCAGAAAGCGGCCTTCTTACGGTAATAGCGACTTACATGTTCGGATAGACCGGCCCCTTCGCCGCGCTCTTTCCTGCGGGAGTCCGTGCGGCCCGGCCTCCCCGAACACTACATGTTCGGATAGACCGGCCCTTCGCCCCCTTGTGGCGGCACCCAGTTGATGTTCTGGTTGGGGTCCTTGATGTCGCAGGTCTTGCAGTGCACGCAGTTCTGCGCGTTGATGACGAAGACGTCCTTGCCGTCCTTCTCCACCCACTCATAGACGCCGGCGGGACAGTAGCGCGTCGACGGACCGGCATAGACGTCGAGTTCCGAGGTCTTCTGCAGCTCCGGGTTCTTTAGTTGAAGGTGGATCGGCTGGTCCTCCTCGTGGTTGGTGTTCGACAGGAACACCGAGGAGAGACGGTCGAAGGTCAAGACGCCATCGGGCTTCGGATAGTCGATCTTGCTGTGTTTTGCCGCCGGCTCCAGGCTCTGCGCATCCGTCTTGCCATGCTTCAGTGTGCCGAAGAAGGAGAAGCCGAGCAGCGTGTTCGTCCACATGTCGAGGCCGCCGAGGGCGACGCCGATGGCCGTGCCGAACTTCGACCACAGCGGCTTGACGTTGCGCACCTTTTTCAGGTCCGAGCCGATGGCGCTGTCGCGCCAGCCCTGTTCGATCTCGATCGGCTCATCGTTGGCGCGGCCGTGGGCGATCGCATCCGCCAGCTTCTCGGCGGCGAGCATGCCCGACAGCACCGCATTGTGGCTGCCCTTGATGCGCGGCACGTTGACGAAGCCGGCCGAGCAGCCGATCAGCGCGCCGCCGGGGAAGGACAGCTTCGGCACCGACTGGTAGCCGCCCTCCGTGATCGCGCGCGCGCCGTAGGAAAGCCGTTTGCCGCCTTCGAAGGTGCCCCGGATCGCCGGATGCGTCTTGAAACGCTGGAACTCCTCGAAGGGATAGAGATAGGGGTTCTTGTAATTGAGATGCACCACGAAGCCGACGGCGACGAGGTTGTCTTCCAGATGGTACAGGAACGAACCGCCGCCGGTCTTCATGCCGAGCGGCCAGCCGAAGGAGTGCTGCACGAGGCCGGGCTTGTGGTTCTCAGGCTTCACCTGCCAGAGCTCCTTGAGGCCGATGCCGAACTTCTGGGGCTCGCGATCCTTCTGGAGGTCGAACTTCGCGATCAGCTGCTTGGCGAGCGAACCGCGCACGCCTTCGGAGATCAGCGTGTACTTGCCGAGCAGCGCCATGCCGCGGGTATAGTTCGGGCCGGGCTCGCCGCTCCGCTCGATGCCCATGTCGCCGGTGGCGACGCCGATGACCGCGCCCTCGTCATTGTAGAGCACTTCGGTCGCGGCAAAGCCGGGATAGATCTCGACGCCGAGTTCCTCCGCCTTCGTCGCCAGCCAGCGACAGACATTGCCGAGCGAGACGATGTAGTTGCCGTGGTTGTTCATCAGCGGCGGCATGGCGAAGTTCGGCAGGCGCACGGAGCCCGCCGGGCCGAGCAGCAGGAAGTGGTCGTCCTTGACCTCGGTCTTGAAGGGATGGCTGTCGTCCTCGCGCCAGTCGGGCAGCAGGCGGTCGATGCCGATGGGATCGACGACCGCGCCCGAGAGGATATGCGCGCCGACTTCCGAGCCCTTTTCGAGCACGACGACGGTGAGATCAGGATTGACCTGCTTCAGCCGGATCGCGGCGGACAGACCCGCAGGCCCCGCGCCGACGATCACCACGTCGAATTCCATGCTCTCGCGTTCGGGGAGTTCCATTTCTTCGCTCATTCTTATCTCCACCCCGCAACCCCTCAAAAGTCGCGGAAATTCCCTCGGTCGGCCTGTCATGGCAAATACGGGAAACCTTGTCGAGCCGTTCTGCGACAGAGTTTCCCTGCATTGCGCATGACGTCATGATAGGACCGAAAGTTTATTTACTTTAACGTAAACGTCAACCGATTGTCGCACGCGCCGCTACCAGCTCGCTTGATTCCGTTTCCTCACGGGACTAGGCATTTTTCAGCCAGCCACCGGTGAGGGTCGTTACCATGTCCGAGATTATCCGATCGCTCCAGCGCGACTTGAACGATTTCGGCGAGGACCTTCACCTTATCGGAAGCGAAAAACTTGCCGACCGGCACGCCGGCGAGCATCCCGGGAATTTCGGCGCGGGCGCCATGGCGGTGCCCGCGACGCCGGAGGCCGCCGCCGCCGTGGTGCGCTGGTGTGCCGCGAACGGCGTGCCGGTCGTGCCGCAGGGCGGTCGCACCGGCCTTGTCGGCGGCGGCATCAGCCGGCCGGGCGAGCTGATTCTCTCCACGGCGCGGCTGGACCGTATCGAGGCGATCGACCCCCTCGCCCGTACCGTCACCCTCGGCGCCGGCGTGACGCTGCAGGCCTTGCAGGAGGCGGCAGCCGGTTTCGGCCTTACCCCCGGCATCGACCTTGCCGCCCGCGGCAGCGCGACGATCGGCGGCATGATCGCCACCAATGCCGGCGGCATCCTCGCCTTCCGCAACGGCGTGATGCGCCACCAGGTGCTCGGCATCGAGGCCGTGATGCCGGACGGGAGCCTCTTCAGCGACCTGACGCGCGTCCTCAAGGTCAGCGCCGGACCCGATATCAAGCAGCTCCTCATCGGCTCGGAAGGCGCCTACGGCTTCGTCACGCGAGCCGTGCTGAAGCTCGACAGCTTCAATCCGATGCGCGCCACCGCGCTGGTCGGCGTCAGGGACGCCGCCTCTGCCCTCGCCCTCATCGCGCATTTCCGTGCCCTGCCCGCCCTCCAGCTCGAAGGCGCCGAACTGATGTGGGCGCGCTATTTCCGCGACAGCGCCGGGGAACGCCGCTTCGACCTCGACTGGCTGGAGGACGAGACGGCAGCCGTCCTCCTGATGGAGGTCTCCGCCGCCAGCGAAGCGGAGGCGCGCGACGCGCTGGAAGCGGGCCTTGCCGACCTCTGGGAACGGCACGGGCTGACGAGCGGCATCGTTGCCGCCTCGCTCGACCAGGCCCGCCGGTTCTGGGCCCTTCGCGAAGAGAGCGATTTCATCTACCGCCTCCACCCGGCCGCCCCCTCCTACGACGTTTCCCTGCCGCCCGGCGCCCTCGACGACTATGCCGCAGGCCTGACGGCACGGTTGAAGACAGTGGATCCGGGTTTCGATGCCTATGTCTACGGCCATGTCGCGGACGGCAACCTGCATATTTCCGTCATCGGCAAGAGCGCGAACGCCGCGGCCCTGAAGGAGCCGATCGAGGATGCGGTCTATACGGGCATCGCCGAATCCGGCGGCAGCTTCTCCGCCGAGCACGGGGTTGGCACGGAGAAACGCCGCGCCTATCTCACCTATGGCAATCCGGCCCGCCGCGCCGTCGCGCAGGCGATCAAGGCCGCCTTCGACCCCGAAAACCTGTTCAATCCGGGCAAGGTGCCCTTCCGGGCCGATTGAGCCCACAGTCAAGGATTTCATCATGGATCTCGGCATCACCGGCAAGCGCGCCCTCGTCCTCGCCTCCTCCCGCGGCCTCGGCAAGGGTATCGCCGTGGCGCTCGCCCGCGAGGGCGCGCATGTGCTCCTGTGCGGGCGCAGCGTGGACGTGCTGAAGGCCAATTGCGACGCCATCAATGCGGAAGGTGCCGGCCGCGCCGACTGGGTACAGGCGGACCTCGGCGAGGAGGCCTTCGTGGAAAGCATCGTGGCGGCGGTCCAGGAGAAGCTGGGCGGGGTCGACATACTCGTCAACAATTCCGGTGGGCCGACGCCAGGCTCCACCGAGGACATGAGCGCGGAAAAGCTCGCCACCTATTTCCATTCCATGGTGCTCAGGATCATCACACTCACCAACCGGCTGCTGCCCGGCATGAAGGAACAGCGCTGGGGCCGCATCCTCACCGTCGCCTCCTCCGGCGTGATCGAGCCGATCCACGGCCTTGCGCTCTCCAACACGCTGCGCCCGGCGCTGGCCGGCTGGTCGAAGACGCTGGCGACGGAAGTCGCCGAATACGGCATCACTTCCAACATGCTGCTGCCCGGCAGCATCATGACCGACCGGCTGAAAAGCCTCGACGCGGCCGCTGCCGAGCGCAGCGGCAAGAGCATCGAGGACGTGCGCGCCGCCTCGGAAAAGGCCATTCCCGCCCGCCGCTACGGCACCGTCGAGGAATTCGCCGCCACCGCCGCCTTCCTGTGCAGCGCGCCGGCAAGCTACGTCACCGGCAGCCTCGTGCGTTGTGACGGCGGGGCCGCACACTCGGTCTGAGGACCGCCCTTCCCCTTGCCAATCTCCATCGCCTGTGCCATCTGGCGCGCTCTCAAATTCTCGCGGGCGCGCTTCATGCGCCCTTTCGCGCGCGGAGCCTTCTCGCTCCGGTTCAACACATTCTGACGATGACAGGGGCACGGCGATGGCACGGGCACTAGGGCTGGATTTCGGCACGACGAACACGGTTCTGGCACTGGCGACGGGCGGCAGCGAAACGCGGTCCATGACCTTCGACAGCAGCGCCGGCACCACCGACACGATGCGCACCGCGCTCTCCTTCATGAAGGATCCGGTCGTCGGCGCGCAGGCGCTGAAGGTCGAGGCCGGACAGGCGGCGATCCGCCAGTTCATCGACAATCCCGGCGATTGCCGCTTCTTGCAGTCGATCAAGACCTTTGCGGCCAGCGCGCTCTTCCAGGGCACGCTGATCTTCGCCCGCCGGCACGCCTTCGACGACCTGATGGAAATCTTCCTGCGGCGGCTGAAGGCCTATGCCGGGGAGGCATGGCCGGCGGAGACCGCGCGGATCATCGCCGGCCGGCCGGTGCAGTTCGCCGGCGCCAGCCCCGATCCGGCGCTGGCGCTCGAGCGGTACAATGCGGCGCTGACCCGTCTCGGCTTCCCGGAAATCCACTATGTCTACGAGCCGGTGGCGGCGGCCTACTATTTCGCGCAGACGCTGAAGAGCGACGCCACCGTTCTCGTCGCCGATTTCGGCGGCGGTACGACGGACTATTCGCTCATCCGTTTCGAGCGAAAGGCGGGCCGGCTGTCCGCGACGCCGATCGGCCATTCGGGCGTCGGCATCGCCGGTGACCATTTCGATTCGCGCATGATCGAGCACCTCGTCGCCCCGGAGATCGGCAAGGGCACCTATTTCAAGAGCTTCGACAAGCTGCTGGAGGTGCCGAGCGGCTACTACGCCAATTTCGCGCGCTGGAACCAGCTGTCGATCTTCAAGACGACGCGCGAATTCGCCGACCTCAAGTCGCTGGTCCGCTCGGCGGTCGCGCCGGAGAAGCTGGAACTCTTCATCGACCTCGTCGAGCACGACGAGGGCTATCCGCTCTACCAGGCGATCTCGGCCACCAAGATGGCCCTGTCGGCGTCCGACGAGGCGGAGTTCAACTTCGCGCCGCTCGGCGCCGCCGGGCGCAAGACGGTGAAGCGCGCCGATTTCGAGCAATGGATCGCGCCGGACCTCGCCCGCATCGAAGGGGCGCTCGACGAGGTGCTGGAAAAGACCGGTACGGCGCCTGATGCGATCGACAAGGTGTTCCTGACCGGCGGCACCTCCTTCGTGCCGGCGGTTCGCCGCATCTTCACCAATCGCTTCGATGCCGGGAAGATCGAGAGCGGCGGCGAATTGCTGTCGATCGCGCACGGTCTTGCCCTCATCGGCGAAAGCGACGACGTCGCGACGTGGACGGCGTGAGCGCGGCGCTTTCCTCTGCAAGCCCGCTTCGCTAAGGTAGGGAAATGAACGCCGCCAGAGACCTCCACCCCGAGCAATTGAGAGCGCTTCTGCATTTCTATGCGGATGCGGGCGTGGACTGGCTGCTGGAAGAAGAACCGGTCGACCGCATCGCCGAATTCGAGGCGATGCGCGCGGCGCGCGGCGCTTCGGCGCCGCGGGAGACCGCGCCCGTGCCGCAGCAGCAGCTAGGCCGCCAGGCGCCGGCACGGCAGGAGCAGCCGCGTCCCGCACTCCCTGCCCCGATGCCGAACGTGGCGATCCCCGACAGCCAGGCGGTGGCTGAAGCCGAATCCGCCGCCGCCGGCGCCCGCACGCTGGAGGATCTGCGCACGGCCATGGAGGCCTTCAACGGCTGCAACCTGAAGACCAGCGCCCGCTGCCTCGTCTTTGCCGAGGGCAATGCGAAACCCTCCGTCATGGTGGTCGGCGCCATGCCGAATGCCGACGACGACCGCGACGGCCTGCCCTTTTCCGGCCGGCAGGGCGCGATGCTCGACCGCATGCTCGCCGGCATCGGGCTCGCCCGCGCCGATCTCATGCTGACCAACGTCGTGCCGTGGCGGCCGCCGGGCAATCGTCCGCCGTCGCAGCGCGAGGCCGACATCTGCCGGCCCTTCATCGAGCGGCAGATCGCGCTGGCGGAGCCGAATCACCTGCTGATTCTCGGCAATTTCGCCGCGCGATTCCTGTTGCGCTCCAACGACACGATCCACCAGTTGCGCGGGGAATGGCGGGAAATCGACGTTTCAGGGCGCAAGGTGCCGGCTTTTGCGACGCTTCATCCGCAGGACCTGATGACATCGCCGATCAGCAAGCGGCTCGCCTGGCAGGACCTGCTCGCTTTTCGTGCAGGGCTCGGCGGCTAGCCCGCGAAAGCGTTTTCAATCTTTTCAATGCATTAGGTCGGAAGCGCTTCTAACGTTCTCCAGATTCGCCGCGAACCTGCCTCAAGCATGAACAAAATGTTTCAGCAGCCATGCGGATTGCACATATCTGCCGGGCAGAATGTCGCATTGCAAAATTAATGCTGCGGCGCAATATAGAAGGACGGGAGGGACAGGATTTAAGGAATCGACCCATGACCGCCCGCTTTCGGCCCATCCATTCGAGCTTCGAAACGCTCCGCCATTCCGGGCTGCGCACCGGCCACGGCTTCGGCGGCATCGCTGCCCCGGCCAACGAGCAGCTCACGGCCACCGGTTTTGCCCGCATCACCCGTCCCGCGCAGCTCTTCTCCGAGTTCATCACACGCTGATCGGCTGCACGGCGCATCCGCGCCTCCCCCAACCAGAGGAGCACATCCATGGCTCATATCCGCAAGCTGATGTCCGACATCGCCGATATCCGCGCCGCCGTGAACGCCGCCCGGGAGTATTCCGTGCTGGCCTCCCTGCCGCGCGACGCTGCCCAGCGCCGCGACCCGCTCAAGGCCTTCCTGCCCAACTGAGGCAGCTTTGAAACCGGCCCTGGCCGTGATATGATCTCCATCGCGAGGAGGTGAGACGACGTTCCTCCGGTGGAGACCGGGCCGAAGCCCGATCTCCGTTTTCTTAGCTGATCGTCAGGGTGAACCGCCAAGTCCTGAACCTGATGACCAGCGTAAGCCGGATTTTCAATCGTCTCACCTCCTTTCAATATGCCAGGAATGCACCCGGCACACCTTCCTAGCACAACCCCTCCGGGAATTCCCATTAATCCCTGCTTCCAAAGGCTTTTTTGGTTTACGCCAGCCGCTGTCGCAGTAGACAGGGCACGGCCACCGCAATAGAGCGACACTCCGAAACCGAACGCGCCATCGCGCCTCTCCCGGAGCCTCCCATGCTGGCGAGCCTTGTGTCGATCCTCAGCCTGATGCTGTCCACCCTTCTGATGATGGTGGCCTTCGGCCTGCAAAGCTATGTCGTGCCGGTGCGCGCGGTCGCGGAGGGATGGTCGACGCAGACGATCTCGATGATCGCGACCGGCTATACGATAGGCTTCACGCTGTCGTGCATCGTCACCCCGAAATTCATTCTGCTCGTCGGACATGTACGCGTCTTCGTGGCGCTGATCACGCTGCTTGCCGTCGGCATCCTTCTCTGCGCCCTCGTCGTCGACTGGCGCGCCTGGATGCTGTTCCGCGCCATATCGGGCTTTGCCATTTCCGGCAGCTACCTCATCATCGAGAGCTGGCTGAACGAGCGCGTCACCAACGAAAACCGCGGCTCGGTCTTCTCCATCTACCTGATCACCACGATGGTCGGCACCATCGGCGGGCAGTATCTCGTCCCGCTCGGCGATCCGTCCAACACCACGCTCTTCATCCTGTGCGGCATTATCTTCTCCATCGCCCTGCTGCCGACCGCGCTGACCTCCTCGCCGCTGCCGGCGCCGCCGACGCAGGCGCGCTTCAACGTGCCGAAGCTCTACCGGCGCTCACCGGTCGCCGTCGTCGGCGCGTTCCTTGCCGGCGCGCTCTCCGGCGCTTGGCTTAACCTCGGCGGCGTGTTCACCCAGCGCACCGGGCTTTCGACAGCGGAAGGCGCGACGCTGCTCGCCTGCGTCCTCCTCGGCAGCGCCCTTTCGCAAATCCCGATCGGCCGCGCCTCGGACCGCATGGACCGCCGGCTCGTCATGGTCGCCTGCGGCATCGTCGGGACCGTCTCCTGCCTCGTCATGGCGCTGGTCTCCGGCGGGCCGCCAGTGCTGCTCTACGTCGTCGCGGCTTTCGTCGGCTCGGTCATCTTCCCCATCTATGCGCTGAACGTGGCGCATGCCAACGACCGCGCGCAGCCGGACGAATATGTCGAGGTCTCCTCCGGCATGATGATCGTCTACGGGTTCGGGACGATCTCCGGCCCGCTGATGGTCGGCCCGATCATGGACCGCTTCGGCCCCGGCGCGCTGTTCATGGTGCTGGCGGTCTATTTCCTGCTCTACGGCGCCTATGCCGCCTGGCGCATCAGCCGCCGCGAGGATGCCGACGGGCTCGTCAGCAAGACGGACTACCAGGCGATGGCCGTGCAGCCGCTCGGCGCGGATGCGGCCGCCGCGGCGCTCCAGCCGGATGCCGTCTCCGAAGATCTCGTCGAGGACACGACGACGCCGGAATGGCGTCAGCCCTGAGGCGTCTGGTGCCGGAGCTCTGCCCGGCGCTTCAACTCGAGCCGGTGCTCGCGGAAGATGACGAAGATGCCGGCGCTGACGACGATGGCCGTGCCGGTCAGCATGGTGGCCGTCGGAACGTCGCCGAACAGGAAATAGCCGACGATGAGGCCGAGCACGATCGAGGTATATTCGAACGGCGCGATGGTCGACACGTCGGCATAGCGATAGCTTGCCGTTAGCAGAAGCTGGGCGATGCCGCCGCAGAAGCCGGCGAACATCATCATGACCAGCTCCGGCCAGCCGAGGTCGATCCAGCCGAACGGCAGCGTGCCGAGCGAGAAGACCGACGCGAACAGCGAGAAATAGAGCACGATGGTCGGCGTGCGCTCCGTCTGCACCAGCTTGCGCACCAGCACCATGGCGCAGGAACCTAGTAAGGCAAAGGCCAGCATGGCGAGCACGCCCATGGCCTCCGACGAGCCGAGGCCGCCGTCGCGGAAAAGCGTGAGGCGCGGCCAGCTTATGACGGCGACGCCGATGAGGCCGATGAGCACTGCCGTCCAACGGTAAACGCCCACCCGCTCCTTGAGAAAGACCGCGGCGACGATCACCGTGACGAGCGGAAGGGCATAGCCGAGCGCGATCGATTCCGGCAGCGGCAGATGCACGAGCCCGTAGAAGCCGAAGCCCATGGACAGGATGCCGATGAAGCCGCGCTTGAAATGGCCGAAGATGTCGTTGGTGCGGAAGGCGTCGCGCAACTGGCCCTTGACGCCGAGGAAGACGAGGATCGGCACCATGGCGAAGGCGGAGCGCAGGAAGGTGATCTGCCCCGCGGGAATCTCCTTGCCGGCCGCCTTGATGAGCGCCGACATGCACAGGAAGATCATCACCGAGGCGACCTTGAGGAAAATCCCCTTCATGGGATTGGGAGAATGCAAATCCATGCGGGAAACTCGCCATCGGCCGGCAGGCCATGGCACCAGGCGTTGAGGAGACCGGAGAACCGATTCAGAGGCCTGCAAGTTTAGCGGGATTGCCCGCCGGATGGGATCAATTCTGGTGATGCGTCGCGGATAATATTGATCGAACGTCCCCAAAATGGCCTGTCCCGACATGGCACGAATTTGTGAATTGGCGGGACCGCTGGAAATGAGATGTTAAGTGAATACGCATATCTATTCATGGAACTTGGGGGCAGACCGTCCCGGCGGACCGCATCGTCATGCACAGCGACACGGAACCGGACGGCAAAAAGCAGGACATATCGATGCGGACAGAGAACGGCCAGATCATCCACCTGGCGGACTATCGCCAGACTGACTTCGTTCTCGAGCGCGTCGACCTGACCTTCGAACTGGACCCGACGGAGACCAAGGTCGAGGCGCGGCTGATCTTCCATCGCCGCGAGGGCGTCGATCCCGCCGCGCCGCTCGTCCTCGACGGCGACGAACTGGTGATGACCGGCCTGCTCTTCGACCAGATGGAGATGGACGCCGCCCGCTACGACGCATCGCCCGACAGCCTGACGATCCGCGACCTGCCGGCGACAGAGCCCTTCGAGATCACGATCACCACGCAGATCAATCCCGAGGCCAACACGCAGCTCATGGGCCTCTACCGCACGAACGGCATCTACTGCACGCAGTGCGAGGCCGAGGGCTTCCGCCGCATCACCTATTTCCCCGACCGGCCGGACGTGCTCGCCGTCTACACGGTCAACATCATCGCCGACAAAGCGAGCTGCCCGCTGCTGCTCTCCAACGGCAACTTCCTCGGCGGCGCCGGCTATGGCGAAGGCAAGCATTTCGCCGCCTGGTTCGATCCGCACCCGAAGCCGTCCTACCTCTTCGCTCTGGTCGCGGGCGACCTCGGCGTGGTGGAGGATACGTTCACGACGATGTCGGGCCGCGAGGTGGCGCTGAAGATCTATGTCGAGCACGGCAAGGAGCCGCGCGCGGCTTATGCGATGGACGCGCTGAAGCGCTCGATGAAATGGGACGAGGAGGTGTTCGGCTGCGAATACGACCTCGATATCTTCATGATCGTCGCCGTCTCGGACTTCAACATGGGCGCCATGGAGAACAAGGGGCTCAACGTCTTCAACGACAAATACGTGCTGGCCGACCCCGAAACGGCGACCGACCAGGACTATGCGAATATCGAGGCGATCATCGCCCACGAATATTTCCACAACTGGACCGGCAACCGCGTCACCTGCCGCGACTGGTTCCAGCTCTGCCTCAAGGAAGGCTTGACGGTCTATCGCGACCACGAATTCTCCGCCGACCAGCGCTCGCGCGCCGTCAAGCGCATCGCCGAGGTACGGCACCTGAAGTCGGAGCAGTTTCCCGAGGATGCCGGCCCGCTCGCCCATCCGGTGCGCCCGACGAAATACCGCGAGATCAACAACTTCTACACGACCACCGTCTACGAGAAGGGTTCCGAGGTGACGCGCATGATCGCGACCATCCTCGGCCGGGACGGCTTCAAGAAGGGCATGGACCTCTATTTCGAGCGTCACGACGGCGATGCGGCGACGATCGAGGATTTCGTCAAGTGCTTCGAGGATGCCAACGGCGTCGATCTTAGCCAATTCTCACTCTGGTACAGCCAGGCCGGCACGCCGCTCGTCAGCATCTCGTCGAGCTACGATCAGGCGAAGGGCGACTTCACACTCTCGCTGGAACAGATGATCCCGCCGACGCCGGGCCAGGCCGCCAAGGACCCGATGCACATTCCGCTGCGTTTCGGCCTGCTGCTTGCCGACGGCAGCGAAGCGGCGCCGGGTGCGATCAACGGCGCTGAGGTGACCGGCGACGTGCTGCATCTCAAGGAGCGCCGCCAGACCGTTACCTTCTCGGGGATTGCCTCGCGCCCGGTCGTTTCGCTCAACCGCGGCTTCTCCGCGCCGGTCAACCTGCATTTCGAGCAGGCCTCCGCCGACCTCGCCCATATCGCGCGCCATGACGACGACCTCTTTGCCCGCTGGCAGGCGCTGAACGACCTCGCGCTGCCGAGCCTCGTCGCGGCGGCGCGCAAGGCACGCGCGGGCGAACCGGTCGAGACCAATCCGGTTCTCGCCGACACGCTGATTGCCATCGCCGGCGACGAGACGCTCGAGCCCGCCTTCCGGGCGCAGGCGCTGGCGCTGCCCTCCGAATCCGATATCGCGCGCGAACTCGGCAGCAACAACGACCCGGACGCCATCCGTGCCGGCCGCGAGGCGGTGCTCGCCTTCGTCGCGAACCGCGATCCCGCCGTCTTCACCGCCCTCTTCGCCGGGCACCGCACCGAAGGCGCCTTCACGCCGGATGCGGCAAGCGCCGGCCATCGGGCGCTGCGCAATGCGGCCCTTGCCTATCTCGCGGTTTCCGACGGCACGCCGGCCCACGCGGCGGACGCCTTTGCCGCCGCCGACAACATGACCGACCTCAGCGCCGCGCTGACCGTGCTCGCCCATCGCTTCCCGGATGCGCCGGAGACGGCAAAAGCGCTGGAAGCGTTCCGCGCCCGCTTCGCCGACAATGCGCTGGTCATCGACAAGTGGTTCTCAATCCAGTCGACCATTCCGGGCGAAGGCGCGCTGGCGCGGGTCAAGGGGCTGATGGAAAGCCCGCATTTCAACAAGTCGAACCCGAACCGCGTGCGCGCCCTCGTCGGTACCTTCGCCTTCTCCAACCCGACCGGCTTCAACCGGGCAGACGGCGAAGGCTACCGGTTCCTCGCCGGGCAGATTCTTGAAATCGACCCGAAGAACCCGCAGCTCGCCGCCCGCATCCTCACCTCGATGCGCTCCTGGCGGGCTCTGGAAGAGGTGCGCTCCGACCACGCCCGCAACGCGCTGCGCAGCATCGCTGCGGGCGAAAAGCTCTCTTCCGACGTGTCCGATATCGTGGAGCGCATGCTGAAGGGCTGACCCTTCAGCTCACTTGTCCGGCGGGCAGACGCGGATGCGGTGGCCGTCCGGATCGAGCGCGACGAAGGTGCGGCCGAAGACGGCCGCGAACGGCGGCTGCTCGATCGTGACACCGGCCGCCTGCCACTTTTCGTGCAGATCGTCGATCGCTGCATCGTCTTCAACGACGATGGCGATCTCGGAGCGATGACCGGAGCCTGCCGAAACGAAATCCGTCGCGCTTGTCGACCACAGGCCGAGACCGAGGCCATTGTCGAACCGGAAGGCGACGAAGCCGGGCGATTGCGCGACCGGCGCGCGCCCGAAGAGCGTTTCGTAGAAGCGGCCGCTTGCGGCGGGATTCTCGACATAGAGGATCAGGAGATTGGGAGAGATCATGGGGATCGTCCTTTCTTTGCGTTGACGGGGCGATGCTAGGCGACACCGCTGCCAAAAACTGGCAGTATCCTGCCATGGCCCGATCCGAACGACTGCTCGCCCTCCTCCAGATCCTGCGCCGCCATCGCCGGCCGGTGAGCGGCGCGGCGCTTGCCGGCGAACTTGGCGTCAGCATTCGCACGCTCTACCGCGACATCGCCTCCTTGCAGGCGCAGGGCGCCGATATCGAGGGCGAACCCGGCGTTGGCTATGTGCTCCGGCCCGGCTTCATGCTACCGCCCCTGATGTTCTCGCAAGGCGAGCTGGAGGCGCTGACGCTCGGTTTTCGCTGGGTACAGAAATTCGCCGACACGCCGATGACGAAGGCCGCGTCCGATGCCCTTGCCAAGATTTCGGCGGTGCTGCCAGCGGAGCTTCGCGACGAATTGGAGAATACGGCGCTGCTGGTCGGTCCGCGCAAGGTCATCGACAGCGAAGTGGTCGGTCTCGCGGTGCTGCGCGCGGCGATCCGCCGGGAGCGCAAGGTCCGGCTGTCCTATGAGGACGGCGCCGGCAGTTTGACCGAACGCATCGTCTGGCCGGTCGCGCTCGGCTATTTCGAGGAAACGCGCATGCTGGTCGCCTGGTGCGAATGGCGGCAGGGCTACCGGCACTTCCGCACCGACCGCATGCGGTCCCTTGCCCTCCTCGACCAGCGCTATCCGCGCCGTCGCACGGCCATGCTAAAAGAGTGGCGGGAAGCCGATATGGGACCGCGCCGACGCCCGGCGCCGGACGCAGCCGTCCCGCCGGCAAATGCGATTTCCCAACCATGAGAAATGGTTAAGGAACTTTTACCTTTTTCTATGGACAAGCCGAATCACAATTGATTCATTAGGGCAGATTCGGGCGAGCGGCGCGGCGAATCACACGAGGGTTACAAAGGTTTATGACTATGGCGGACGCGCAACGAGGACGCGCAGCCGGCGGGTGGACTCGTCTCAAATTTCCGGGAATGGCGGCCTGGGAAAATGAACTGACGGGACAGGCGAAGATTTTCGCCGGACCTGCCGCACGGCATCTGACACGGGCCGAGCCTGTGCTGAAACGGTCGATACCGATCCTGATCATCGCATTCCTGTTTGTCGTGGCGATCTCCCGGATGGTGGGTATCCTGATCGAGCACGACCGGATGGAGACGGGTGTGCGCGACACGACCTCGCTGACGGCGATGGCCGTTGGCGCGGTCTTCTCCGGCCCGATGGCCGACAGCCTCGTGAAATCCGATCGCATGGCGGCCGAGGCGGCGCTCTCTGTGCACCTGCCGCAAGATAGAATGCAGCCGGGCGGCATCGTTCTCTTCGTCGAGGAGAAGGGGCGCGTCTTCGGCGCCTCGCTGGCGGCGGCGCGCTATGTCGGCCAGTCGCTTGCGCGCTTCTCCCCCGACCTTGCGGCCACGCAGTATTTCGGCGATCCGGCCAGCGTCTTCCGCACCCGCATCGGCGGGCAGGAATACTACGCCTCGCTCGTGCAGATGCCGCGCAAGGGCGGCTTCATCGTCGTCGCCAATCCGCTCGGCCAGCTTGCCGTATTCTGGCGCGACGAGGTGGCGCTGAACGTCACGCTGTTCTCAGGCATTTCGGCGATCCTGCTCGTCATTCTCTACGCCTACTACATCCAGGCCAAGCGGGCGCGCGATGCCGACGCGATCTTCGCCGAATCCAACCTGCGCGTGGAGACGGCGCTCGCCCGCGGCCGCTGCGGCCTGTGGGATTTCGACCTTGCGAACCGGCGGCTGTTCTGGTCGCGCTCCATGTACGAGATGCTCGGCATGCCGGCGCGCGACAGCGTGCTCTCCTTCGGCGATGCGGCGCGCCTGATGCATCCCGACGACGACGGCATCTACCAGGTCGCCCGCGCGGTCGCCCGCGGCGAAGCCAAGCAGGTGGACCAGGTCTTCCGCATGCGCCATGCCGAGGGACACTATGTCTGGCTGCGCGCCCGCGCCCAGCTCATCCGCATGGCCTCCGGCCGCATGCATATGATCGGCATCGCCATGGACGTCACCGAGCAGCACCGGCTCGCCCAGCGCTACCAGGAGGCCGACCAGCGGCTGGCCGACGCCATCGAATGCACCTCCGAGGCCTTCGTGCTGTGGGACAAGCACGACCGGCTCGTCATGTGCAATGCGCACTACCAGCAGGCCTACGGGCTTCCCGACGACGTGCTCGTGCCCGGCACCGAGCGCGGCACAGTGCATGCCGCGGCCGCGCGCCCGGTCATCGAGCGCCGCATCGCGGACGCCGACGGCACCGGCGCCTCCCAGACGAGCGAGGTCCAGCTTGCCGACGAGCGCTGGCTGCAGATCAACGAGCGGCGCACGCGCGACGGCGGCCTTGTCTCCGTCGGCACCGACATCACCATGATGAAGCGCCATCAGGTCCGGTTGCGCGAATCCGAGCGCCGCCTGATGGCGACCATCGGCGACCTCTCGGCCTCCCGCGCCAAGCTGGAACGGCAGAAGTCGGAGCTTTCGCTGGCCAACGCCAACTATCAGGCGGAAAAGGACCGCGCCGAGGCGGCCAACCGCGCCAAGTCGGAATTCCTCGCCAACATGTCGCACGAGCTGCGCACGCCGCTCAACGCCATCCTCGGCTTTTCGGAAATCCTGCAGAACCAGATGTTCGGCCCGATCGGCTCGGACAAATACCGCGAATATTCCCGCGACATCCACGAGAGCGGCAAGCACCTGCTCAACGTCATCAGCGATATCCTCGACATGTCGAAGATCGAGGCCGGCCATATGCGCATCAGCTGCGAGACGGTCGATCTGGCGCCGCTGATCGAGGAGACCATGCGCCTGACCATGCTGCAGGCGGAGAAGAAGAACATCGAGGTGCGGCAGGCATGCCCGTGCAACCTTCTGGCCGTCGCCGACCGCCGCGCCATGAAGCAGATCCTGCTCAACCTTCTGTCGAACGCGATGAAGTTCACCAATTCCGGCGGCAAGGTGGAGGTGCGGGCGCGCAAGGTGGATGGCGCCGTCACGCTGACGATCGCCGATACCGGCATCGGCATCCCCAAGTCTGCGCTCCAGAAGATCGGTCAGCCCTTCGAGCAGGTGCAGAGCCAGTACGCCAAGAGCAAGGGCGGCTCCGGCCTCGGGCTCGCCATCTCCCGCTCGCTGGCGCACCTGCACGGCGGCGCCATGCGCATCCACTCGGTCGAGGGCAAGGGCACGATCATCTCCGTGCGCATTCCCGACCGCGAACGCCTCGCGGCGCTGCATCTGGTGGCGGCGTAAGGGACAGGGCGGAGGTCAGGCCTTGACCGTCGCCTGAAAAATCTTGCGCACCACCTTCGACACCCGGCGGATCTCCGCCTCCAGCGTGCGCAGGTCCGGGCAGTCGCCCGCCCGGCAGACGAGGTCGACGAGGCCGGCCGGCGCCTCCTTGGGATCGAAGCCGCCGTCGACGCAGAGGCGCACGATCTGGGAAATCTCGGTATAGAGGACAAGCGCCTTCTGCACCGTGTCGAGATCGTTCGGGTCCATCATCGTTTCGCCGAGCACGCCCAGCGCATCGCCCGTCGCCACGGCCTTTTCCGGCTGCGGCGCGCCCCGTGCCGGCGCGACGAGCGCCAGGAACTGCGCGATGAACTCGATGTCGATCAGGCCGCCCGCGATGAGCTTCAGGTCCCAGATGTCCTTCGGCGGCTTTTCCTGGTCGATGAGGTCGCGCATTTCCGCGACGTCCTTGGCGATCCTGGCCGTGTCGCGCTTGCGGGCGAGCACAGTGCGGAAGATCTCCTCCGCCTGCCGGACGAGGCTTTCGTCGCCGCAGAGAACGCGGGCGCGCGTCAGCGCCATATGCTCCCAGGTCCAGGCCTCCTCCTCCTGGTACTTGGCGAAGGAGGTGATGCGCGTCGCCACTGGCCCCTTGTTGCCGGATGGTCGAAGCCGCATGTCGACCTCGTAGAGCACGCCCTCGGCCGTCGGCGCGGAGAGCGCCGCGATCAGCCGCTGGGTGATGCGGGTGAAATACTTGATGTTGTCGAGCGGCTTGGGCCCGTCCGATTCGAAGGCATCGCCGTCGTGGTCGTAGAGCAGGATCAGGTCGATGTCGGAGCCGGCGGTCAGCTCGAAACTGCCGAGCTTGCCCATGCCGACCAGCGCCACCCGCCCGCCGGGGAATTTTCCATGCGCCGCCTCGATCTCCTCCAGCACCGCCTTCAGCGCCGCCGCGACGATGAGGTCGGCGACGTGGGTGAAGGCACGCCCGGCCTGTTTTCCGGTGATCGCCCCGGTCAGGAGGCGGATGCCGATGAGGAAGCGCTGCTCCGCCGCGATGATGCGCAGGCGATCGAGGATTTCCTCGTAGTGCCGCGCGCCGGAGACGAACCCCTCGATGCGCGCGGAGAGATAGGCGCGGGTCGGCAGTTCGGCGAGAAGGCCGGGATCCAGCATGCCGTCGAAGACATGGGGTTTTGCCGCGATCACCTCGGCCAGCCGCGGGGCCGACGACATGATGTTGACGATGAGGGAAAGCAGCGCCGGATTGTTGCCGAGCAGCGAGAAGAGCTGGATGCCCGCCGGCAGGCCGGAGATGAAGCTGTCGAAGCGCAGCAGCGCCTCGTCCGCCCGCTTGCTCTCGCCGAAGACGCGCAGCAATTGCGGCGTCAGCTCCGTCAGCCGCTCGCGCGCCTCGACCGATTGCGTGGCGCGGTAGCGGCCATAGTGCCAGGTGCGGATGGTGCGGGAAATGTCGGCCGGACGCTCGAAGCCGAGGCGCTTCAGCGTCTCCAGCGTGTCGGGATCGTCCTTCTGGCCGGTGAAGACGAGATTGCCGGTCTCGGAGGAGAGCTTCGCCTCCTGCTCGAAGAGCGCCGCATAGCGCCGCTCGACGGTCTTCAGCACCGCGACGAGCTTTGCCGAGAAGGCGGCGGTATCCTCGAAACCGAGCATGAAGGCGATGCGCTTCAGTTCGGCCTCGGTCTCCGGCAGCAGGTGCGTCTGCTCGTCGCGCACCATCTGCACGCGGTGCTCGACATCGCGCAGGAACCAGTAGGCCTCGGTTAGTTCCCTTGCCGTCGCTTCATCGATCCAGTTCGCCTTGGCGAGTTCCGCCAGCATCGGCTCGGTGGCGCGCAGGCGCAGCGCCGGCACGCGCCCGCCGGCGATGAGCTGCTGGGTCTGCACGAAGAACTCGATCTCGCGGATGCCGCCGCGGCCGAGCTTGACATTGTGCCCCTTGACCGCGATCTCGCCATGCCCCTTGTGGACATGGATCTGCCGCTTGATCGAGTGGATGTCGGCGATCGCCGCATAGTCGAGATATTTGCGGAAGACGAAGGGGACGAGCCCCTTGAGGAAGGCCTCGCCGGCCTTGAGATCGCCGGCGACGGGCTTGGCCTTGATGAAGGCCGCGCGCTCCCAGTTCTGTCCCCGGCTCTCGTAGTAGAGCATCGCCGAATCGAAGGAGATGGCGAGCGGCGTCGCGCCAGGGTCGGGCCTGAGGCGCAGGTCCGTGCGGAAGACGTAGCCGTCCGCCGTGCGCTCCTGCAGGATGCGGATCAGCCGGCGCACGAGGCGCGAGAAGGTCTCGACCGTCTCGCTCGGATCGGCCGCGATGTCCGCCATCGGATCGAAGAAGACGACGAGATCGATATCTGAGGAATAGTTGAGCTCCGCGGCGCCGAGCTTGCCCATGCCGAGCACGATCAGACCGGATCCCTCGCTCGGATGGGCCGGATCGGGCAGCTTCAGCTTGCCGCTTTCGTGCGCCGAGAGCAGCAGATGATCGATGGCGGCGGAGGTCGCCGCCTCGGCCAGCGCCGTCAGGAGCGCCGTGGTGCGGCGCGCGTCGAAAATGCGGGCGAGATCGGCGAGCGCCGTGAGGAAGGCGACTTCGCGCTTGGCGACGCGCAGCCGCGTCATCACCATAGCCTCCGTCACCTCGCCGCCTTCCGGTTGCCAAGCCGTGCGGGCGCGGGCGATGGCGGCCTCGATGGCCGGCAGGATCGGTTCTTCCAGCGCGCGGGCGAGCAGGCGGGGGTCGATGCGGGCGGTGTCGCGCAGATAGGGCGAGAGCGAGAAGGCCGCGACGATGAAGTCCTTGAGCGGCCCCTCCTCGCCCAGGAGCTTTGCGATGGCGGCGTGCTCCTTGGCCCAATCCTTGAGATCGGACAAAACCGATTTGACTTCCGTCTGGCTCAGCGGCCGGATCGGGGAAGTCGAAAGATCGGAAAACCGCGTCGCTTCCGTCACGCTCATGATGTCTCCTCGCCCTGTCAGGGACGAGGTGTATCAGTCCGGAAGGATGGGGAAAACCATCCTGACCGTCAGCCCCCGATTGTTTTCCCGCTCGGGATGGGTCGCATCCAGCTCCAGGCGGCCGTGATGCATCTCCATGACGGCGCCGACGAGCGACAGGCCGAGCCCCGTCCCCGGCTTCGAGCGGCTGGCGTCGAGGCGCACGAAGCGCTTCACCACGTCCTCGCGCTTCTCCTCCGGCACGCCGGGGCCGCTGTCGGCGACCGAAAGCACGACATCGCCGTCGCGGCGTGCGAGCGAGACACGGATATCCGGTTCGCCGCCGCTGCCCTCGGCATATTTGATCGCATTGTCGATGAGGTTGCCGAGCGCCTGGCCGACGAGTTCGCGGTTGCCCTTGATCTCGATGTCCTCCGCGATCTCGGTGACGAGCCGGAGGCCGCTGTCCTCGGCGACCGGCTCGTAGAGTTCGGTGCTGTCGAGGGCGATGCCGCTGATGTCGATGGCGCTCATTTCCGCCGGCGCCTGCCCGGCCTCGACACGCGAGATCATCAGGAGCGCGTTGAAGGTGCGGATGAGCTGGTCCGATTCGCCGATCATCTCCTCCAGCGCCGTGCGGTGCTCGGCCTTCTCGCCGCCGGCCAGCGCCGCCTCCGCCTTGTTGCGCAGGCGCGTCAGCGGCGTCTTCAGGTCATGCGCGATGTTGTCGGAGACCTGCTTGAGGCCTTCGTTCAGCTTCTCGATGCGGCCGAGCATGGTGTTCAGCGATTCCGACAGCCGGTCGAATTCGTCGCCCGAGCCGCTCGTTGGCAGGCGTTGCGAGAGGTCGCCGGCCATGATGCGCTGGCTGGCGTCCGACATGCGGTCCATGCGTTTCAGCGCGTTGCGGCCGATGAGATACCAGATGGCGAGCGCGCCGACGCCCATGACGCCAAGCGCCACCATCAGCGCCTGGCGCACCAGCCTGCGGAAATTCTCCGGCTCGCCGAGGTCGCGCCCGACCAGCACGCGCAGCCCGTTGGACAGCAGGATGACCTGCGCATAGGCCATCGGGCGGTTGTTGCCGCGCGCTTCCTCCTGGTAGCGCTGGTAGCGGAACGGCGTCTCCGTCCAGCCCTCCGTGTCGAGCACGCCCGGCTGGATCGACGCCACGTTGCCGGCCAGCACCTCGCCGGTGGGGCTTGCGATGATGTAGAGGTTGGCGCCCGGCTGGCGCGCGCGCCGTTCCAGCGTGCGCAGCAGGCCGTTCATGCCGTTGTTGTCGAAGACACGCTCGATCTGCTCTGTTTCCTGCGCCACCGCCTCGCGCATCTGTTGCTGCAGCAGTCCTTCCGACATGGAGGAGACGTAGAAGACGAGGAAGGCCGCGCAGGCGGCAAAAAGCAGGAGGTAGAGCGCGGAAAGGCGCACCGCGGTGGTGCGGTAGAGCGCGGTGAGCCGGCCGAGCAATCGCTGCATGGGATCAGCCCGCCGCCTCGTCCTTCATCATGTATCCGGCCCCGCGCACGGTGCGCAGCAGCGGCTGGTCGAAGTCCTTCTCGATCTTCGAGCGCAGCCGCGAGACATGGACGTCGATGACGTTGGTCTGCGGGTCGAAATGATAGTCCCAGACGTTCTCCAGCAGCATGGTGCGCGTCACCACCTGTCCGGCATTCTTCATCAGGTATTCGAGCAGACGGAATTCGCGCGGCTGGAGGAGGATTTCCTTGCCGGCGCGCTTTACCGTGTGGGAGAGCCGGTCGAGTTCGAGATCGCCGACGCGGTAGACCATGTCCTGCTCGGGCGTTCCCTTGCGGCGGCCGAGCACTTCGATGCGCGCCAGAAGCTCGCTGAAGGCATAGGGCTTCGGCAGGTAGTCGTCGCCGCCGGCCCGCAGGCCCGTCACGCGGTCGTCGACCTGGCCGAGGGCGGAGAGGATCAGAACGGGCGTGTGGATGTTGCGGCGGCGCAGTTCCGAGATCAGCGAAAGCCCGTCCCGGCGCGGCAGCATGCGGTCGATGACCAGCACGTCGTAGCTGTTCTCTGTGGCGAGGAACAGGCCGCTTTCGCCGTCGCTCGCATGGTCGAGGACGATGCCCGCCTCGCGAAAGGCCTTCGAGAGATAGGCGGCCGCCTCCAGATCGTCTTCTACAATCAATATCTTCATCGCACCGACCTTACAGCATGTTGCGCGGGACTTTACCAGAAGCCCCGATACGGCAGCGCCGCGAAACCTTGCGATCTCGCGGCGCCGTGGGCAGGGATCTGCGGAGCCGGTCAGCCCTGGTCGATCGGCAGCGCCAGGAAGCGGCTGCCATCCTTGGTTTCGACCTGGAACAGCGCCTTGGAGCGGCCATCCTTGCGGGCGCCCTCGATCACCTTCAGCACCTCGTCGGCAGACTTCACAGCCTGGTTGTTGACGGAGGTGATGCGGTCGCCTTCCCGGAGGCCGCGTTCGCTGGCGTCGGAGTCGGGATCGACGGCGGAAACCGTCAGGCCGTCATCGCCGGGGGTCACCGAGATGCCGAGATTGGCAAGCGCCTGCTCGCTGGTCTCCTGTTCCGGGACAGCTTCGTCGGGGCTCGTCGCGGCCTGGATCTGTTCGCCGGCAAGCGTGCCGATCTCAACCGAGACGTTCTGCGACTTGCCGTCACGCCAAATGGCGACATCGACCTTCTTGCCGGGTGCGATATCGGCCACGCGGCGGGCGAGGTCGCGCGGATCCTTGACCGGCTCGCCATCGAGCGCGGTGATCACGTCGCCCTTCTTGATGCCGGCCTTGGCGCCGGGCGAGTCGGCCTGCGGCGCTACGACGAGCGCACCGGCTGCATCCGCAAGGCCGAGCGAATCGGCGATGTCACGGCTTACCGGCTGGATCTGCACGCCGAGCCAGCCGCGATCGACCTTGCCGTCCTTCATCAGGTCGGCGACGACGCCCTTGGCGACGGAAGCCGGAATGGCGAAGGCGATGCCGACATTGCCGCCCGACGGCGAGAAGATCGCGGTGTTGATGCCGACGACCTGGCCGTTGAGGTTGAAGGTCGGGCCGCCCGAGTTGCCTCGGTTCACGGCGGCGTCCACCTGCAGGTAGTCGTCATAGGGGCCGGAGCCGATGTCGCGGCCGCGCGCCGAGATGATGCCGGCCGTTACCGTGCCGCCGAGGCCGAACGGATTGCCCACAGCCACGACCCAGTCGCCGACGCGAATCTGGCTGTCATCGGCGAAGTTCACATAGGTGAACTTGCGCTTGTCCTTCTCGTCGACCTTCAGCACGGCGAGGTCCGTGCGGCTGTCCTTGCCGACGAGCGAGGCGCTGAGTTCCGTGCCGTCGTTCATGACGACCGTGAAGGCCGAACCATCGTTGACGACATGGTTGTTGGTGACGATATAGCCGTCTTCGGAGATGAAGAAGCCGGAACCCTGCGCGCTCGGGCGCAGATGCGGCTTGCGGCCGGGGCCGCGGCGGTCGCCGAAGCGGCGATCCGGGCCGCGGTCGCCGTGGAACTGGTCCTGGCCGCCGAATTCACGGAAGAAGCGCTTCAGCGGATGATCCTCGGGCAGGTCGTCGAACCCGCGGCCGCCAAAGTTGAACGAGAAATTGCTCTCGTCGTTGGCCGGCTTGACGTCGGACTGGACGCGAACGGAAACGACGGCCGGCGAAACGGCCGAGACGACGTCGGCGAAGCTCGCGACCTGCGGGGCCTCGACGGTGACGGCCTCCGCGAAACTTTCGGTGACGCGCGCGGGAATGCCGGTCGCAAGCATGACGGCCGCAAGCCCGGCGACGGTGGACGTCTGCAGGACGGTCTTGAGGCCCGGACGGAATGCTGAAATCTTGGACATTCTTGCACCTTTTCTCTGCTTTCATGGCTGCGCTCGGCAGCCGATGGCCAAGAGAGATAGGCCGCTTCACATTACGGCACACTATCCGCAGCATGAATTTTTCGTAATGTTGGGAAATTCCGGGCGCACCGCCCTCAGTCGCGCTTGAGCGCGCGCTCCAGCTCGACCTTCTCCGTCTCGGAAAGCGGCGTTCCGGTCGATTTCCCGCCGCGCTTGCGCACGAAAAGGATCATCGCCGTCGCCCCTGCGAGGAAGAGCACGATCGGCGCGCCCCAAAGCAGCAGGGTTTCGCCGCGCAGGCGCGGATTGAGCAGTACGAATTCGCCGTAGCGCGAGACGACGTAGTCGATCACCGCCTCGTCGCTGTCGCCGTTCTTCAGCCGCTCGCGCACCAGGAGACGCAGGTCCCGGGCGAGCTCGGCATTGGAATCGTCGATCGACTGGTTCTGGCACACCATGCAGCGCAGCTCGGCCGAGAGCGCCCGGGCGCGCGCCTCCAAGGCCGGATCGGCGAGCACCTCGTCCGGATTGACCGCCAAGGCGGGAAAGGCGGCGGCGAGGAACGCCGCGGCCAGCAGCAGGCGGCGCATCATTCGGCCGCCCCCAGCGCGGGCTTGACCTTGCGGGCCTTCTGCGGCGCACCGACGCGCAGGCGCCGGTCGAACAGCGAGACCGTGCCGCCCGCCATCATGATCAGCGCGCCGATCCAGATGCACAGGATCATCGGCTTCCACCAGACGCGCACGACGATGCCGCCGTCGGCCATCGCATCGCCGAGCGAGACATAGAGCTGGCTGAGGCCGAAGGTGCGGATGCCGGCCTCCGTCGTCGGCATGCGGCGCGCGGTATAGAGGCGCTTGGAGGACCAGACGTCGGTGACTGTCACGCCGCCGCGCGCTACGGTGAAATGGCCGGATTCCTCGCTGTAGTTCGGCCCCTGCCCGCGGCGCATGCCGTCGAAGGTCAGCGTATAGCCGCCCGCCTCCACCTGCATGCCCGGCTTCATTTCCACGACATGTTCGGTCTCGAACGCCGTCACGGCGATCACGCCGATCACGGTCACGCCGATGCCGATATGGGCGAGCGCCGTGCCGAAGGCCGAGCCCGGCAGGCCGACGAAGCGCCGGAAGGCGACGTTGCCCTTGACCTTGCCGATGCCGGCGCGCAGCCAGAGGTCGGTGACGGCGCCGGCGATCATGTAGAAGCCGATGGCGAGGCCGAAATAGGCGAGCACCGGCCCGCCGTTCTGGATGTAGAGCACCACCGCGGCGAGCGCGAGACCGGCGGCGACCGCCGCGAAGAGGCGCTGGCCGGCCGCGAAAACATCGCCGCGCTTCCAGGCGAGCAGCGGCCCGAAGGGCACGGCCAGCAGCAGCGGCAGCATTAGCAAGCCGAAGGTGAGGTTGAAGAAGGGCGGACCGACGGAGATCTTCTCGCCCGTCAGCGCCTCCAGCACCAGCGGATAGAGCGTGCCGGTCAGGACGGTCGCCGCCGCCGTTGTCAGGATGAGGTTATTGAGGACGAGCGCGCCTTCCCGCGAGATCGGCGCGAAAAGCCCGCCGGCCTTCAGCGTCGCCGCCCGGAAGGCGAAGAGCGAGAGCGCTCCGCCGATGAAGACGATGAGGATGGCGAGGATGAAGACGCCGCGCGTCGGGTCGGTGGCGAAGGCGTGGACGGAGGTCAGCACGCCGGAACGCACGAGGAAGGTGCCGAGCAGCGACATGGAGAAGGTGAGGATCGCCAAGAGCACGGTCCAGATCTTCAGCGCCTCGCGCTTTTCCATGACGAGCGCGGAATGCAGCAGCGCCGTGCCGGCAAGCCAGGGGATGAACGAGGCGTTTTCCACCGGATCCCAGAACCACCAGCCGCCCCAGCCGAGCTCGTAATAGGCCCAGTAGGAGCCCATGGCGATGCCGGCGGTAAGGAAGCTCCATGCGGCCAGCGTCCAGGGCCGCACCCAGCGCGCCCAGGCCGCATCGATCCGCCCCTCGATCAGCGCCGCGATGGCGAAGGAGAAACAGACGGAAAAGCCGACATAGCCGAGATAGAGCAGCGGCGGATGGATCGCGAGGCCGATATCCTGCAGCACCGGATTGAGGTCCCGCCCCTCGGCCGGCGCCGGCGAAAGTCGCAGGAACGGATTGGAGGTCAACAGGATGAAGAGCGCGAAGGCGACCGAGATGAGGCCTTGCACCGCCAGCACATTGGCCCGCAGCCGCTCCGGCAGGTTGGCCCCGAAGGTCGCGACGAGCGCGCTGAAGAAGACGAGGATGAGGAGCCAGAGCAGCATGGAGCCCTCGTGGTTCCCCCAGACGCCGGAGATCTTGTAGATCATCGGCTTCAGCGAATGCGAATTCTCCCAGACATTGGCGACCGAGAAGTCGGAGACGACATAGGCGAAGGTCAGCACCGAGAAGGAGAAGAGCACCAGCAGGAAACCGGCAAGCGCCGCGGCGGGCGCCACGGCCATCAGCGAGCGGTCACCCCGGATCGTGCCGATCAGCGGCAGCACGGACTGCACGATGACCGTCGCCAGCGCCAGAACCAGGGCATAGTGTCCAAGCTCGATGATCATTTGATCGTTTCCTTGCCGGAAAGTTCGACGCCCTGCGCCTTCAGGCGGTCCGCCACGTCCTTGGGCATATAGGTCTCGTCATGTTTGGCAAGCACCGTATCGGCGACGAACAGGCCGTCCGTGCCGAAGGCGCCTTCCGCCACCACGCCCTGCCCCTCGCGGAACAGGTCCGGCAGGATGCCCGTATAGGTCACCGGCACCGTCGACAGCGTGTCCGTCACGGTGAAGGTGATGGTCGAGCCCTCGCCGCGCTTCACGGTTCCGCTTTCGACGAGGCCGCCGAGGCGGATGCGCGTGCCCGGTGCCACATTGGCCTTGGCGAGATCGCCCGGCACGTAGAAATAGGCGATCGACTGGCTGAAGGCGAACATGACCAGCAGCACCGCCGCCACGAGGAAGGCGACGCCGCCGCTTATCACTGCCAGACGTTTCTGCTTGCGTGTCATTGTCCGCTGCCCTCAGCCGAAATCGATAGGTCCCGGGCCAGTGCCAGAAGCTGTTTGCCGTTGTCGCTCTCCGCCGGGAAGGTCTTCAGCGCCGTCTGTAGCGCGGCCTCCGCCTTTGGCCTTTGATCCAGCACAACATAGGAACGGATGATGCGCATCCATCCTTCGAAATTGTCGGGATTTTCCTGAAGCTTGGCCGCAAGGCTCTCCACCATGCCCGCGATCATCTGCTGGCGGTCCCCCGTCGACATGTCCTCGGCCGCCGCCATGTCGTCCGCGGTCGGGTTACCGAGCTGGCCGGCCACCTCGCCGCCCTGCCCGCCGTCGAGCGCGGCGATATGCTGCTTGACGAGCGGCAGCCAGGGCGCATCGGCCGGCGTTTCCTTCGCCAGCGCCTCGAAGGCCGCGCGCGCCTCGGGCTTCTTGCCCTCCTGCTCCAGCGCCAGCGCCAGATAGAACTTGGCGCGCGGATTGTCCGCCTTGAGCTTCAGCGACTGTTCGAGCTGCTTGCGCGCCTCCGCCGTCACGATGCCGTTCGACAGCGCGATCAGCGTTTCGGCATGGCCGTCGAGACGTTCGGTGTTCGGGCCAAGGATGCGGATCGCCTGCGAAAAGGCGTTCGCCGCATCCTCCATCCGGCCGCTGCGGTAGTAGATCGGCGCCAGGAGGTCCCAGCCGGCGCCGTCGTCCGGATTGCGCGCCAGATGGTTTTCCGCCCGGGCGATCAGGACGTTGATGTCGTTACCGGGATTGGCGAGGCGCTCTGCGAGTGGCTGGGCCGGAAGATCCGGCCGGCCGGTCGCGACATAAAGACAGAGGCCGATGGCGGGAAGCGCGATGATGACGAAGAGCTGCGCCAGCCGGTTGCGACGCTCGGTCGGGCTTGTCCGCTCCTTCGCCTCGGCCTTGCTGGCGGCGATCAGCCGGCGCGCGACCTCGGCGCGGGCAAGCTCGGCCTCGTTCGCCCCGATAAGCCCCGTCGCCTCGTCCCGCTTCAGCTCTTCGAGCTGGTCGCGATAGACCTCGACGTCATGACTGGCGTCGGCCGCGGCCGCCACGGGGCGTCGCAGCAGGGGGAGAAGGAGAACGGCCGCAACGGCTGCCGTCAGGATGGCGACAAGAATCCAGAAAAGCATGACCGTTCAAATACTGGAACGCGCGGACGTTTCCAATTCCCCAGGGCACAATGACGCGAATTTGAGGCGTTTCGCCGCAACCGTCAAACGATCACGCCGCAAGAACCGGGTTGCGAGTACCAGCCGGACTCGGTTCAGGCCGGCAATGGGCGCGGCTGGTCCTAAGAAAGCGGCGTCCAGGCGCCATCCGCGTTGCGGCAGGCGGCGCCGCGCGTCGTGGCGTCGCGGCCCTCCACCGTCAGCGTGTGGCTGTACTGCCGGCAATTCTGCGAGCCGACCTGATAGGGCGCGGCTGCGACGACGGAGCCGGCAACGCCGCTCCCCTGCCAGACGACCGGCTGGCCGCCGGGGGCCGCCTCCAGCGCACGGTATTCGGCCTCCAGCGCGCGCTGCATGTCCGCCTTGGAAAGCTGCGCGGACGCGTTGCGGCTGACCAGACCGCCCTGCAGGGCGGTGATGTAGACGCCGGCGCCCTGCGGGCCGGTCGAGATGATACCGCCGCCCGCACCCTTGCCGCCGGCCGTGGTCGTGCATCCCGAAACTGTCACTGTTGCCAGAAGGAGTGGGAAAAAGGCGCCGCGCAAACCCGTCTTCATCCGCTGGGACCGTCTCTCTTCACGCAAAGGGCGGCAAGCCGCACCGAAATTCGTCAATCCCGCGATCCTCATTATCGCGAGCCCTCCCTTGTTGCATTGTCCGCCGTCTCAGGCAACATCCTTTGTGACGGCCGGCAGAACGAGCCGCGCCAGCAGCCCGCCGCCGGAACCTCGGGAAAGTCCGAAGGTTCCCTGATATTCGGATGCGATCTCGCTGACGATGGAAAGGCCGAGCCCGGTGCCCGGCTTGCTTTCGTCGAGCCGCTTGCCGCGCTTCATCGCCTCGCGGATCTGGTCCGGCTCGAGACCCGGCCCGTCGTCCTCCACCTCGATCACGATCCAGCCCTTGCGCGCGTCGTCATTGCCGCGCACGTCGGCCGGCGCCGCCGAGACACGCAGAAAAACCGTCGAGCGCGCATGGCGCGCGGCGTTTTCCAGAAGGTTCCCCACGGTTTCCTCGACGTCCTGCTGCTCCATGGCCAGCACGAGACCCGGCGGATCGACCTTCAGCGGAAACTGCTTGTCGGCATTGAGCCGCCGCATCACCCGCACCAGCCGCTCCAGCACCGGCTGGGCCTCGGTGCGGGCGAGCACCGATTCGCGCTGGGCCGCGATGCGCGCGCGGTTGAGATAGGATTGCACCTGGCTCTGCATGGCCTCGGCCTGCGTCTTCACGAGATCGCCCTGCGGCGCGGATATCAGGCGCGATTCGTTGAGCAGCACGGCGATCGGCGTCTTCAGCGAATGGGCGAGGTTGCCGACCTGCATGCGCGCCCGCTCGACGATGCGCCGGTTGCTGTCGATCAACGCATTCACTTCGCTTGCCAAAGGCAGGATTTCCCTCGGAAATTCGCCGTCGAGCTGTTCGCTTTCGCCGGCCCGGATCTTCTCCAGCGCCTTGCGCGCCCGGTCGAGCGGCCGAAGGCCGATGAGGATCGCCGCCGCGTTGAGCAGCAGGCTGCCGACACCGAAGCCGAGCAGTGCGAGATAGAGGCTGCCCGAGAAGTCGTCGATGTCCTTTTCCAGAACATCGCGGTTGCCGACGACGCGAAAGCGCGCCGTACGGCCCTCGTCGTCGAGCACCACTTCCGTCTCGCCCACCTCCACCTCGTTCCCGAAGGAATCGATGGTCGTGTAGAAGCGCTCGTAGCGCGTATCGAAGGGTATGCTGTCCGTATCGGGGATGGGAATGCTGCCGGTGCCGAGCGAGGATGAGGTCAGCGCCTCGCCTTCCAGCGCTCCGCCGATCGGCTCGACGATCCAGTACCAGCCCGATTGCGGCTGGAAGAAGCGCAGGTCCCCGAGCTGCGGCGTGCCGGCAAGCCGTGTGTTCTCGCCCGCCGAAACCGTGTTGATGACGTTGTAGAGCTGGGCGCGCAGGAGATCGCGAAAGCTCTTCTCCGCGCTCTGCCGGTAGAGCGTCGAGATGACGACGGCGATGACGACGAGCGCCACCGCGGCCCAGAGGGAGGCGAGGAAGAGGACGCGGAAGGTGAGCGAGCGGGAGCGCCTGGCCTTATTTTCCATTGGCCGGCGCTTGCATCCGGTAGCCGAGGCCGCGCACGGTCTCGATCAGGTCGACGCCGATCTTCTTGCGCAGCCGCCCGACGAAAACCTCGATCGTGTTGGAATCGCGGTCGAAATCCTGGTCGTACATGTGCTCGACCAGTTCGGTGCGCGAGACGACCTCGCCCATATGGTGCATGAGGTAGGAGAGCAGGCGATATTCGTGCGAGGTGAGCTTCAGCGTCTCGCCGTTGACCGTCGCCTTGGAGCCCTTGGTGTCGAGGCGCACCGGCCCGCAGACGATATCCGGGCTGGAATGGCCGGCGGCGCGGCGGATCAGCGCGCGGATGCGCGCCAGGACCTCCTCGACATGGAAGGGCTTTGCCACATAATCGTCGGCGCCGGCGTCGATGCCGGCCACCTTGTCGCTCCAGCGGTCGCGGGCGGTGAGGAGCAGGACCGGCATGCCCTTGCCGTCGGCGCGCCATTTTTCGAGAACCGTGATGCCGTCCATTTCCGGCAGGCCGATATCGAGGATAATGGCGTCATAGGGCTCGGTATCGCCGAGATAGTGGCCTTCCTCGCCGTCGAAGGCCTGGTCCACCACATAGCCCGATTCCTTCAGCGCTTCGCTGAGCTGCCGGCTCAGGTTGACATCGTCCTCGACCACCAGGATGCGCATTCGCCCTCTTCCTATCTGCTGTCTTTACCGCCGTCCGGCCGTTACATCGGCACGCGGACGGTCACCTTGCGCGGCCGCGCATTGCCATTGCCGGGCACCAGAACGGTGACGACGCAGCTGTCGCCGTCCGGTTTGGCGGAGAGGAGTTCCCCGCCGGTCTGGGCCACCACCTGCGCGGCCGCATTGCTGCAGTCGCCGGCCACCTCGACGACGTCCCGTGCGGTGCCCGTATCGACGGGTGCCGGGAGCATCAGGCTGGCCGCAAGCGCGGATATGAGAAGTGGCGAAGCCATGAACATACTTTCAGATGCGGATCATTGTGATGCAAGCAATAAACGATCCTCGCTGAATGGCAAATGAATGCCGGACGCGGTTTACATCACGCGCCGGCGCGCCGAAATCCGGCCGATCAGCGCGACGAGACCGCCCACCGCGCCCACCGCCGCAACGATGAGATCGGCAAGTTCGCCCTCCTCGCCCGTCGTCACCTCGACGCCCGCCGCGTGGGCGAGCGAGGCGGAAATCGCGATCAGCGCACCCCAGACGGTGCGGGATTTGTACCAGGCTTTCACATCGTTCATGGCACGTCCTTTCTTCAGGGAATGAGCGTCGCCTCGGCCGGCAGGCCGAGCGGCACGGCGCGGCCGAGCTGGCGCACGCGAATGGAGATGGCCGTCTGTGGCGTGCCGAAATCGGCAAGCTCCTGCGCAGCCGGATAGGCATAGGTCGGCGTCGCCGTCTCGATGCTGCGCACCACCGTCCCGCCCGAGAGGATGTCGAGGCGATAGGCCTCCACCGGTTCGTCCAGCGGGATTTCGGCGGCAAGCCAGCTATCCGAATCGATCCGCCCGCGCCGCGTCCAGGAGAACCGCACCATGCCGTCCGCGCCGCGCCGGGCGCTAAGATGTACCGGGGACAGCGGCGTCAGCGCGCGCAGGCCGCCGGCAAAGGTGAACGGGCCCGCCTGTCCTTCCGAGACGCCGACGGCGTCGACCATCCAGTTCGACGCCCGGCCGATCTCCTCGACGTCGAGGCCGAGCGGCTGGACGGCATCGTCCAGCACCACGACCTCAGCCTCGGCGGCAAGGCCGGACGCCATGGCGTCCTCCGTGCCGTGCAGCGCGCGCAGCAGTCCGGTCAATCGCCAGCGCCGCGGCGCGATCTCGCTCGCGTCCCTAAAGCCTATGATCTCCCAGTCGCCGTTGCCGGCGCGCACGGCGATGCGGTTGGCGCCGTTGAGGACGCTCACCGAATCCGCCGAAGCGAGCCCGCCGGACGGCAATTCGAGCATCACCGCGCCCACGGCATCGAACCGGCCGACAATGCCGGCCGCAAGCGGTTCGACGAGCCAGCCGATCCGCGCCGGCCGGTCGAGGCGCAAGCGGCTGCGATACCCCTCCCCGCCGTCGGAACTGGAGACGGCCATGGAGCGCCAGGGCCGCGCATAGGCCGCGATGCGGGCAAAATCCTGCGCGGCGCCGGAACCGAGCACCGGCAGGTCGAGGAAGACGATCTCCGGCGCGAAGGCATCCGACGGGCCGGGCCCGTCCACCGGCCGTCCGCCGCCGTCCGGCGCGGGCGCCGCGCTGTCGCCGGCCGCGATGCCGCGCGCCTCGACCTCGCGCACCAGTCCGTCGGTGATGCCGGTGATCAGGAAGCGACCCGCCGGACCGGCCGCCAGCCGCACGACATCGCCGGGCGTGAAGCCGAGCGCCGTCGGCGGCAGGCGGAAGGTGACTTGCCGCTGGCCGGCCCGGTGGTCGCGCAGTGCCGTCTCGACGCTCGCCGCCGCCGCGTCCGCATGCAGCACCGCCGGCAGCGACAGGCGCAGCACCCGGTCCGTGTCGCCGGCCATGCGCCGGGAGCGTGCGGTCACCCGCGCATAGCCGGCCGCCTCGTCGAAATGGTCGAGGATCGCCTCGCCCGAGAGATCGCTGATATGGCTGCGGCTCTCCTCGAACGGCGCCTCGTCCGGGCGCTCGGCCAGCACGTCGAGCTCCGCCGCCGGCAGAGCGGATTTGAGCCGCGAGCGGAACGCGAGCTTGCCGTCCACCTCCAGCGCGTCGATCTGGAAGGCCTCCATCAGCGGCTCGATCAGCCCGCGCGCCGAGGCCTGCTCGCCCTGCACGAAGCCCTGCAGGTCGCCCGTCACGCCCGACACGTCGAAATCTTCAAAGCCGTGATCGGTGAGGATGGCGGCGATGACGTCGGCGAGCGTTGCCGCGCCGAGGCGACCGTTCAGCCAGTGCCCGCGCTGCCAGTTGACGCCGTCGGCCCAGAGCGAGAGGTTTTCCGGGAAGGTCGGATAGGGCCGCGCGTCCCAGGTCCACAGGAAGATGTGGTCGGGGTCCACCATGCCCGGCTCCGGCCCGCCGCCCTGCCACCAGCCATGGTGGGCGTCGAGGAAGCGCCGCTGCATCGAATCGCTGCGCGCGCCGCCGGAGTGATAGGGCAGCGCGCTCTCCACGCTCTTGGCATCGACGAAGACATTCGGCTGGTTGGCGCCCTTGTCGATCGCCGGGCAGCCCAGTTCCGTGAACCAGATCGGCTTGGAGCGCGGCACCCAGGCGGTCGGGCTCGTCACCTCCGCGCCGCCCGGCTCCCGGTCGTAATGCGGGTTGGTCCACCAGCTTTCGAGGTCCTTGACGCGGTAGACCCAGGGTTTTCCCGCCGCGCCATCGGTGATCGGCGTGCGGTTGCGCGCCCGCCGGGCGACTTCGCCGGCATAGTACCAGTCGAAGCCCTCGCCGCCCGCGATCATGCCGCGCATGCCCGCCACGTCCTCCGCATGGCGGAAACCATCGGGATTGCCGGCCAGCGTGTCGCCGTCCTGCCAGTCGGAAAGCGGCATGTAGTTGTCGATGCCGACCGCGTCGATGGCGGGATGGGCCCAGAGCGCATCGAGGTGGAAGCGCACCTCGCGGTTTCCGCCCGGCGGATGGTAGCCGAAATACTCGCTCCAATCCGCCGCATAGGTGATCTTCGTGCCGGCGCGCAGCACCCAGCGCACGTCGCCGGCAAGGTCGCACAGGCCATTGACGAAGGGGAATTGCCCCTCGCCGTCGCGCAGTTGCGTAAGCCCGCGCATTTCCGAGCCGATCAGGAAGCCGTCGACGCCGCCCGCCACCTCCGCCAGAAGCGCGTAGTGCAGCACCATCCGGCGAAAACCCTCGTCGCCGGAGGGCGCCACGACGCTTTCGCCCGAAATGGAGAAATGCCCCGCATGGACGCCGCCCAGGAACGCCTGGACCTGATCGCGCGCAGCGCCCGTTCCGTCCGCCGAGGGCGGGTGGCAGGTGATACGTCCGCGCCAGGGATAGGGCGCCTGCTGCGCGCCGCCATAGGGATCGGGCAAGGTGTTGCCGTCTGGCACGTCCATCATCACGAAAGGATAGAGATAGACTTCAAGGCCCCGCGCCTTCAGGTCACGGATCGCCGCGATCACGCTGGCGTCGGAGGGCGTGCCGCCATAGGCCGGCGCGCCGCCGTTCCGGCTCACCAGATAGGCGCTGCCGCGCCCGATGCCGGAAACACGCCACGGCCACGTCTCGTTCGAGCGCGCATAGGTCTCCACGCCCGGCACGATCCGGCAATGCCCGGCGCGCAGGTCCGTGCCGAACCAGGCGACCACGAGGGCGACGCGCTTGAGGTTCGGGCACGCGCCCTGCAATTCGGAGAGCGAGGCGAGCCAGTCGGTCGAGGACTGCACCATGTTGCGGTTGAGGTGGCGCGCCGAACCGCCGCCCGGCCGCTCGGTGACGAGCCGCGGATCGTAGCCGTGCTCGGTCGAGCCGGGAATGATGGTCACCGCCCGGATCTTCTCTTCCAGCGCGCCGATCGGCCGCACGACCTCGAACTGGAGGACGGGGATGCGGTTGCCGTAGGCGTCGAGGGGGAAGCGCTCGAGCACGACATAGGAAAGCCCGCGATAGGCCGGCGTGTTGCCTGCCCCCTGCTTCGCCTCGATCAGCGGGTCGGGCGGCTGCGCGCGATCGCCGGTATAGACGCGGACATGCAGCGACGAGAGGTCGACCTCGCGCCCATCCGCCCAGATGCGGCGGACGCCGGCCACCCGCCCCTCGCAAAGCCCGAGCGCGATGTTGGCGCAGTAGCGGTAGCTCTCGGACCGCGGCCCGCTCGCCTTGCCGCCGCCGCGCTCGACGATCACCCGCTCCTCGAAGCGCGTCGCCCAGATCAGCGTTCCGCCGATGCGCGCCGTGCCGTAGACGCGGCTGATCGCCGTGCCCTCGTCGGCGCCGGGCAGGCGCGCGTCGCCCAGCCGCGGGCCGGTGATCGTCTTCGTGCCACTGACAAGCGAGCGGTCGAGGGCCGAGCCGGCGAGCGCGCCGACCGCCCGCCCGAGGATGGCGCCGAACGGACCGAACACGCTGCCGAGCGCCGCGCCGGCGGCCTGGAAGAGAAGTGTCGCCATGGATCAGCAATGCTCCGGAAAACGGAAGACGCCGGCGATGCGCCGGCGCCAGCAGGCAATAAGCGGCGATTCGATCACCGCCGCCTGCTCGTAGGCATGGATGAAGCGGTCGTCCGGCGCGGCGATGCCGGCATGCTTGGCCGCAACACCGTCCCGCCAGCGGAAGACGAGGAGATCGCCCGGCCGCAATGCGGCGAGCGGCAGGGCCGGCCCGCAATGGCGCATCGCCGCGTCGAGCAGCCGTTCCTCGCCGGTGCGCTCCGCCCAATCCGGCGCGTAGGGCGCCGGCGTCTCGGGCTCGACGCCGTAAAGCTCCCGCCAGACGCCGCGCACGAGGCCCAGGCAATCGCAGCCGACGCCCTTCAGCGAGCCCTGGTGGCGGTAGGGTGTGCCGATGAAGCCGCGCGCGACGGCAACGACCTGTTCGCCGAAACGCTCACTCATAGAGCGCGCTCCCGTCGTGCACGGTCCCGCCATCGGCATAACCGTAGCTGAAGTCGCTGCCGGGCATGTGCGGAAACCCCTGGAAATTCAGTCCGTTGCCGAACTTCGCCTTACAGGTGGAAAAGCGCTTGTCGCAGCCCGCCGTCACCTCCAGCGTATCGCCCGCGGCAATCCCGGCGGCCACCGGCAGCCAGAAGGTCAGCTCGGCCTCGCCGCCGGCCGTGCGGTGATCCTCGATGTCGGCCGAAAGCCCGGCCGCCGCTCCGCTCGTGAAGGTGAGCACGCCATGGCGGAAGAAGCGCTCGGCAAAGCCGGAAAGGCCGGTCACGCGCGCATGCATGTCATCAGGCGCCGCGCTCACCGTGGCGGTCCCGCGATAGGCGGGCACGGCGACGTTCAGTCCGCAGCGGGCATCGCCCAGCGTCGCGTCGCACTGGCGGCCGTAGATGCGCCCGCGCACCTGGTCCAGCCTGTGCGTCAGGCGCCGCAGCTCCACGCGGAAAAGCCCGCCCTCGCGCCGCACCTCGCCAAGCTCGGCGGTCCGCAGCAGCAGGCGTTGCGCCGGGTCCTGCCAGTTGACCGTATAGACCTCGACCTTCGCCCCGTCGTAGCGGCCGGCGGAAAGGTCCTCGGCGCGGATGGCGTCGGCCGAAAAGCCGCCCGAGACATCCCCGCCCTCGGCGGAAAGCCCGTTGCCGTCCTCGGCCTCGCTCGCCGCAAAGCCGGAGGCGGCGAGATAGGTGAGCCCGCCGAAGGAAAGGTCGTGGTCGTGGTCGGTGAACCCCATCACCGTGCCGTCCCGACGCGTCACGCGCCAGGCGCTGCACAAGGTCGTCACCTCGCCGTCGAAATGGGCCTGGAGCCCGTCCGGAATGCTTCTCATGGCTTGATCTCCACAAGCGGAATGGAGGGAATGCGGCCGGCGTCGAACTGCGCGAGATCGATATCGATGCGGTCCGCATCGAAGCGCACCGGCACGTCGAACTCGAATCCCGCCCGCACCGCGCCGGACGCCGGCACCTTGCCCGGCTTGAAGGTCACGGTCCCCGTCGCGCCGTTCACCGTGTAGTCGGCCGCCGGCACGAGGCTGCCCGCGACGGAGACGACGACCGTTTCCGCGACGGGCTTGTCGATCCGGCGCACCGCCTCGCCGCCGGCATCCGCATAGCGCTTGACGAGCGCGAAGGTCGCGGTGACGCCGTCCGCCGCCCCGAGGAACTGGTCCCCGGCACTGACGTTTGCGGCCGGCGCACAGGACTTGTGGTCCACCGGATCGCGGAAGCGGAAGCCATGGAACTGCCCCGCCCGCGCCTCGAAGAAGGCAAGGACGGCGTAGAGGTCGTCGAGCGAGCGCACGCCCGAACCCGCGTCGTAGCGCCGGCGCGCATCCTGCCAGCGGCGATTGCGGTTCTCCCGCCCGTTGGAAAGGCTGACAATATCCGTACGCCGCACCGGCCCGCCGCTGGTGCCGAGCGCCACCCGCAGCGGAAACCGGACCTCATGAAATCCTGCCATGTCGATGTCTCCGAAAAATGCCGCAGCGCCGCCCCCATCGGTGTTCGACGTTGCCGTTCTCCCTTCTCCCCAGCGGGGAGAAGGTGGCCCGAAGGGGCGGATGAGGGGGTGGTGCTGGTGAATGCGTTGGCTTTTCCGGCCGCGGCATCCCCCCTTGCATGTTCATTTTGCATTGATTGCTTGATGATCGATGCGCACTCCGGCGGATGGCCATCCGCCGGAGTGCGGACGGTCGGGACCGCGACCCCCTTGGCTTGAACCGGGGATGAGCTTGGTCCGGCCGTCCTTCGCGTTTGTCCTGAACAGATGATGGGGAGCAAGTCCCGCATGCAAGGCAAGGTATCGTCAAAACCAAACGCGGCACCAGTTTATGTCGGTGTCGATGTCTGTAAAGAGTGGCTCGACATTCATTTGCATCCGCTGGGCCGCGACCTCAGGCTCGCCAATGGCAAGGCCGGGCTGCAAGCGCTGAAGCGGCTACTGCGCGGGCTGCAGCCGGCCTCTACCGTGATGGAGGCGACGGGCAAGTTTCACCGACTGGCCCATCGCAGTCTGCATGAGAGCGGCTTTCCGGTCGCTATCGTCGATCCGTATCGCGCCCGCATGTTCGCCAGAGCCTGCGGCCACTTGGCCAAGACCGATCGGCTGGATGCCCGCTTTCTCGCCATTCTCTCGCAAATGCAGCAGCCAGCGCCCACCGCGCCTCCCGACAAGCTTCTGGAAACACTTGGCGAACTGATCAATGCGCGCTGCGCGGCCGCAGCCGATCTGGCGGCGCACAAGAACCGCCTGAAAGCGACGGATAGTGCTTTCCTGCGCCAGCAGCTCGGCAAGCTGGTCATAGCCTTGCAGCGGCATATCGAAAGCTTGGACAAGGAGATCGCCCAGCGCATCGCCGAGGATCCCGAGCTTTGCCGCAGGGTGGAAATCCTGACCTCCGTTCCCGGCGTCGGCGCCGTCACGGCTCATTGCCTGGTCATCGGCCTGAGCGAGTTGGGGCACTGCAATGCCAAGCAGGCGGCCATGCTGGCCGGCTTGGCGCCGATCGCCAACGACAGTGGCGCGCGCCAGGGGCAGCGCTCGATCAGTGGCGGCCGCAAGACGCCGCGCAACGCCCTCTACATGGCGGCGCTGTCGGCCTGCCGCTACAATCCGGATATGAAAACCTTCGCCACACGGCTGAAGGACAACGGAAAGCAGGCCAAGGTCGTTCTCACCGCCGTCATGCGAAAACTCGTCGTCCTCGCCAACACGCTTCTTACCCAAAATCGATGCTGGACGCCAAATCCACCTTGACCTTCAACACAGATGCTCATCCGCCTGCCGGCACCTTCTCCCCGCTGGGGAGAAGGTGAAGAGGCAACGGTTTCACTCCATACGCAATTGCCCTGGCGCCTGCGGGCAGAAGGGGTAGCCGGATGAGGGGCCACCCACGCCTCGGCGCTCACAAACTCCGCTGCCCCCGCCCCACCGCGCGGGTCAGCATGGCCGCGATCTGGCCCTCGGACTTGCGGAAGCTTGCCGCATCCGGCGTCGTCACGTTGAAGACGATGCGCGCGCCGCCGCTGCCGCCGCCGGCGGTGACGCCCAGCGCCCCGTCGGGGCCGCGCCTGAGCGGCAGGATCGCCTCCGCTCCCGCCTCGCCCATCAGGCCGAGATCGCCGCCCATGCCGAAATAGGTGGGCGCGGCCACGACGCCGCCTTTCGCGAAGGGAATGACGCCTCCCTTCGCAAAGGCCGTCACGCCGCCCTGCGTCGCGGCGGCGGCCCCGCCCAGGAGCGTGGAAATGCCCGAGCTCAGCAGTCCCTCGAGCGGCTTCAGCCCGACCGAAAGCGCGATGTCGCTCATGCGCAGCGCAAGTCCGCGCAGCACGCTTTCCAGCCCTTTGCCATCCACCACCGCGCCCTTCAGCGCACTGGTCAGTGCCGAGCCGAAGGAGCGCGAGCGCGCCTCCAGGCCCTCGAAGATGGCCGAAAGCTGCTCGGCATCGTCGAGCGCGCCGGCCAGCGGATAGGCTGGATCATTCCAGTCCGGCATGGTCGTCTCCTTGTTTGTCGGGATAGGCCTCGATCAGCGCCGCGAGCGCCGCCCGCCCCGGCGCGGCCGGCGAAGGCCGCGTCAGCCCGAGCGCGAAGCCGAGCTCACGCGGCGTCATCGCCCAGAAATCCCTTGCGGGCAGCCGCATCCGGCAGAGCCCGGCATGAAGCGCCGCCTTCCAGGGAAAGGCGGCGCTCCCGCCGCTCGGGCCGGATGCGGCTACCGAGGGTTTCGCGCCTCCTCGCCGGTCCCGAAGGTCGCCTGCAGCAGGTCGGCGGCGATGCGCGCGAAGCCCGCCAGCCCGTCGGCCACCGGCATGGCCGCCACCTCCTCATCGCCGAAGAGGTTGCCGCCGCCGCGCAGGCCCGCGCCGATGATGCGGATGAGGTCGTCGGCCTTCAGTCGGCCGGTGGAAAAGCGCTCGGCCAGCCCCTCCAGGCTGTCGACGGCAAAGGCCGTCTCCAGCTCGGCGAGCGCCCCGAGCGTCAGGCACAGCACGCGCCGCTCGCCGCCGAAGTCGGCTTCGATCTCGCCGCGATGCCGGTTCGCCCGCGCGCCCATCAGGGTGCACCGAAGGTGAGCGATCCGGCCGATTCCAGCGCGATCTCGAACAGCACCTCGCCGTCATGGGCGCCGGAATATTCGAGCGCCGCGATCTGGAACGCCCCGGCGATCGTGCCGAAATCCGGGATCACGATCTGCCAGTTGGCGATCGTGCCGGCAAAGAACTGCGTGCGCACCAGCGCGTCGGACGCCTGGTCCTTGAAGATGCCGCTGCCGGAGACCGCCGCGCGCTGCACGCCCGCCCCGCCCAGCAGCTCGCGCCAGCGCCCCGCCGATTCGGCATCCGTCACGTCGACGAGCGCGGCATTGAACGCCAGTTTTTTCGAGCGCAGCCCCGCGACCGTCACGAAGCCCGATCCGTTGTCGATCTTGAGCAGGAGGTCCCGCCCCTTCTGTGCTACCATGGCAAGGTTCCTTTCCGTTAAATCGGGTTACTCGTTCGGTTCCGTCACCGCCCGGAACCGCATTTCGGCGCGGTGGAAGCGGGATTTGCCGTCGCGCTTCAGCCGCGTGTCGCGATGGAGGAGCAGCACCAGATGATGGCCGGCCAGCGCCAGCGGCGCATCGTGCAGCGCCGCGCGCACCGCGGCGGCGATCGCCTGCGCCTGCCGGTGCCCGGCCGCCTCGGACCAGGCCTCCAGCGTCACCATGTGCGCCTCGCCCGCCTCGGTGGCGGTCGAATGGTCGGTGCTGTCGATGCCGGCGATCACCACCAGCGGCGAGGCCGGCTCGGCGAGCCGGCGGTCCGTGATGCCGTTCGCGCCGACAAGCGCGGTCAGCGCCGCGTCGCCGGAAAGCCGGGCGAAGATCGCCTTCTGCAGGGCGGATGCCGCGCTCATGGCCGGGTCTCCTCGCAGTCGCAGAGCATGTAGCGCCCCGTCTCGTCGGGATCGCGGAAGGCGTGGATGACGAACAGCCGCGCGCCCTTGCGCAGCCGCATGCCGCCGGCAAGGTCGCCCCGCCGGCGCAGCCAGATGCGGTGCGTCACCGCGATCCGCTGCGCTCCCGCCGCCTCCTCCGCCCGGGCGGCAACGGGCTCGATGCGCGCCCAGAGCGTCGCAAGCGCGGCAAAGCCCACCGTCGCGCCGCCCTGTCCGTCCGGCGTTTCCACCGGCCGCTCCAGCATCAGGCGCACGTTGAGCGATCCGGGATCGAGGAGCCTGGCCATCACAGCCTCCTGAGGCGATAGGGCGCGACCAGCCGGTTGTAGCCCGCGGGCACCGCCCCCGGCTGGTCGTCGGGGGCGATCACGCCGCGCAGCTCGAACATCGCCGCGACGTGCAGCAGCAGCGCCCGCTTCAGCGTGTCCGGTACGTCCGCGCCGCTTTCGCCGAAGCCGGCCGTGAAATCGATCTCGATGCCGTTGACCGCGCGTTCCGTCGCCGGGCGCTCGGGCAGCACCAACCGCGCCGGCCTTGCCGCGCCGTCGAGCACATAGCCCGCCGTGTCGGCCTCCGCCGGTGCGCCGGCGGCATCGTAAACCGTCACCAGTTCAATGGTTTGCACCGGCCCCTTGGCAATCTGAATCACCCTGCCTTCGGGCCAGCCGTCGAGATAGAGGCGCAGCAGCCGCGTGATGAGGCAGAGCCCCGTCTCGGCTTCCAGATGGAGGCGCGCCGTGCGGATGAGCGCCGTCAGCAGCCCGTCCTCGTCGTTCGTGTCGAGGCGCAGATGCGCCTTCGCCTCGGCGAGCGTGATCGGCTCGCCGGCCGGCGGCAGGAGTTCGGCGATGGTCATGATCGTCCTGTCCAGAAAGAAGAGGGATGCGGGCGCGGCCGGGAGGAAAACCGCGCCCGCGGCACCGGCGTCAGGGGACGACCGCCGGTGGCAGGGAAAAGAAACGGAAGAAAGTCCCCCTCTGCCTGCCTGCATCTCCCCCACAAGGGGGGAGATGCAGGAGGCTTGCCCGCCGTTCAAAGATCGAACGCCAGGAAGGAGGCACGGTAAGCCCCTCCCCCTTGTGGGGAGGGGTTGGGGAGGGGTCTTCCCGCCCGCTGGTAGCCTCAGCTTGCCGCGAACTTCACCAGCTTGATCGCCTCGAAGTTCTGCACCCCGCCGCCGACGCGCTTGGTCGTGTAGAACAGCACGTAGGGCTTGGCGGAATACGGGTCGCGCAGCACGCGCACGCCCGTGCGGTCGACGACGAGATAGCCGGCGCGGAAGTCACCGAAGGCGATGGAGAAGCTGTCGGCCGCCACGTCCGGCATATCCTCGGCCTCCGCGATGGCAAAGCCCATCAGCGAGGCGGGCTGGCCGGGCGTTGCCGGCGGACGCCAGAGATAGTTGCCGTCCGCGTCCTTGAACTTGCGGATCGCGGCCTGCGTCTTGCGGTTCATTACGAAGCTGGCATTCTGCCGGTGCCCGGCCTTCAGCGCATAGATCGTGTCGATCAGCGTGTCGGACGGCCCGCTCGCCTTGAAGGCGCCGGCCGCGCCCGTCGCGACATAGCCGATATTGCCCCAGCTCCAGCTGGCATCCGCCACATTGGTATAGCTGAGGAAACCCTTCGGCTTGTTGGTGCCGTCGCCGGAGACGAAGGCCGTGCCCTCCTGCTCGCCGAAGACGATGTCGACCTCCGAGGCGATCCAGCTTTCCACGTCCACCGCCGCGTCGTCGAGCAGCGCGGCCGTCGCCGCCGGCATCGCATAGAGCTCCATGGTCGGGAAGGAGAGCTCGGCGAGCTGCGCGGTGTTGGTCTGCGGCCGCGAGGCCGTCTCCGCCACCCAGCCGCAGGCCATGCCGCTGGTCGCGAACGGCTTCTTCAGCACCGCGCCGGAGACCTGCCGCACGGTGGCGAGCGCCCGGATCGGCGAGGCGGCGGAAAGCCGGCGGCCGATCTCCGTGTCCGTCTCCGGCGGCACGAGATAGCCGCCGTCGGCCGCCGAGCCGATCGACATGGCCTTGCCCTCCAGCGCGCGCAGGGCGCTTTCGTCGCCCCGGCGCATATAGGCCGAGAAGGCCGCCTTGTGCTCGGCCGCCTCGAGGCTGCCCTCGCCGCCGCCGCCGAGCGCCGGTCGCGCCTTCTTCAGCGCCAGCCCGTCCAGCACGCGCTTGTGCTCGTCCATGGCGCGGTTGATGCGGTCAACCTTGTCGCGCGTCACCACGTCGGCGGTCATCTTCTGCTCGATCTCGCCGAGCCGGCGGTCGTTGTTTTCCTTGAAGGCTTCGAAGGTCTCCATGAAGTCTTCGAAGGCGGCGGTCATCGTTTCCGGCACCGCCTTGATTTCCGGCGCGGTCTTCTGCGTCTGCGTCATGTCTTCCTCTTCTCCGTTAGCGTTTCATCATCCGGGTCGCCCGGCGCATGATGCGCACGAGCTCCGTCTCGCGGTCGCGGAACCACCGCGCATTCTTCACGTTCGACACCCGCGCCGAGGGCAGCATGGGGAAGGTGACGATCGATATCTCCCAGAGGTCCGCCTCCAGGATGCGGCGCACGCCGCTGCCCCGCTCGGTCTTCGAGCGCACCGTCTGGAAGCCGATGGACAGGCCGTCGAGCGCGCCCGATTTCATGAGGTTCAGCACTTCGCGGGCCCGCGCCACGCCGGGCGAAAGCACGCCCTCGACATAGAGCCCGCGCGTGTCCTCGCGGATCGTGCGCCAGCGGCCGATCGGTTCGGCCGGATCGTGCTGGAACAGCATGCGCACGCCCGAGGGCCCGCGCTTTTCCAGCGAGTGGACGAAGGCGCCGGGCGCGATCGCGTCCTTGCCGAGGTCCACCTCGCCGAACAGGCTCGCATAGCCGGAAAACACCCCGTCGCCGGAAACGCCCTGGAGCGTCAGGTCGGCATATTTCTTCGTCCGCCAGACCGGCAGGTCGTCGGTTTTCATTGCTCTCTCCGATGGTTGGGAAAGGGGTTAGGCAGTAGGCAGTAGCCAATAGGGAACGGTGCCCCCTCAATCCCTACTGCCTACTGCCTATTGGCTATCGCCTACTGCCTCATCCGCTCCGCCAGCCGCGCCAGCACGCCGAGCCCCCACCAGGCCGAAAGGCTCGCCGCCGCCGATCCGGTCAGCAGCAATTCCGCCGGCCCGAGATAGCCCGCGATGCCGAGCCGGACCGCGATCCACAGCCCCGCCGGCCCGCCAAAGACGAGGCCGCAGGCAAGGCCGGTGAGGAACCGGCACGCCGCCTCGCGGCGGCTTTTCGGCAAGAGATAGATGAGCGAGACGGCCGCGCCCGCGGACGCGCCCAGCAGCCGGGCCGTCCACAGCCCGCCGTCGTTTCCGAAGTCAGCCATTGTTAAGCCTTTCAGATTATTATCGAAATCCAGAAGGGTCGGCCCAGGCGGCCGAAGGCGCGCCGGCACATGCAGGACCAGCGAGGGAAATCCTCGAATCCTATGAATCCTTTACGCCGCTTTTCTCGAAATCCGATTCAAGGACTTCACGGATCGAATCCGGCAGGCGGCAAGGTGATTCACATTCCCGGCCCAAGCGATTGTTTTATCGCTCAAATCTCTAGCCGGCGTTTACCCCCCTCTGGCCTGCCGGCCATCTCCCCCTCAAGGGGGGAGATTGGATGGAACAGCGTTTCGCGCATCTCCAGCGTCACAGATGAAGCAAGGCTCTCACTCCTTGCCGATCTCCCCCCTTCGAGGGGGAGATGCCCGGCAGGGCAGAGGGGGGTACAGCCACACCCGCATCGCCCCTCAATACCCCACCGCCCGCCGCTTCTCCTCGTCGGTCAGGAACCCCGCCGCCCCCACCCGCGCCCAAAGCTCCGAGCGCTCCGCCACCAGCCCGTTCACCTGGTCGAGATCCGGCACCAGACGCAGCGCCTCGCCGTCCTCGGAGAACCACACCGCGAAGGAGGCCGCCGTGCGGGCGACCAGCGGCAGCACGGTGAGCCGCCAGAAGGCGCGGTTGGCCTCCTGGTAGTTGGCATAGGTCGCGTCGCCTGGAATGCCGATCAGCATGGGCGGCACGCCGAAGGCGAGCGCGATGTCGCGCGCCGCGCCGTTCTTCGCCTCGACGAAATCCATCTCGCGGGGACTGAGCCCCATCGCCTTCCAGTCGAGCCCGCCCTCCAGCAGCATCGGCCGCCCGGCCCGCGCCGGCCCGGAATAGCCCTCCTCCAGCTCGCTCTTCAGCCGGTCGTACTGGTCGAGCGAGAGATTGCCGCCCTCCTTCGGCTGGTAGACCAGCGCGCCGGAGGGACGCGCCGAATTGTCGAGCAGCGCCTTGTTCCAGATCGCCGCCGCATTGGAGAGGTCGAGCGCCATGGAGGCCGCTTCCAGCGGCGCGAAGCCGAGCTGGTCGTCGAGCGGATGAAAGAGCCGGAGATGCAGGATCGCCTGCCCCTCGCCCGCCGCCCCGTCGCCCGCCATATGCCGGCGCACATGGTTGCCGGTGCGGTATTCGTAGGCCTCCGGCCAGCCGTCCCGCCCCTCAGGGATGCGCATCCGGTCGGGCCTGAGCAGATGCAGCTCGCGCAGCTCCTCGCCGATGCGCACGCCCTCGACAAAGGCATTGCCGGAGAGCATCAGGTGCCCGTAGAGCGTCTCGAAGAAATCCGTGCCCGCCATGCGCCCGTTCGGCCGGGAAAGCAGCGCCAGCCGGCCGTCGTCCGGCCGCTCCGCCTCGCCCTCATAGGCCAGCCATGGCACCGAGGCCGCCGCTTCCGCGATCATGCGCACCGCCCGGTGCGCCACCGGGTTCTTCATGAACCCCTCGCGCGACAGCGAGGCATAGGAACGGCTCGACCAGTGCGCCCGGCCCTCGGCCGTCAGCGCGAAAAAGCCCGACGCCTTGGTTTCCGCCGCCGCCTGGCGCCGCCGCGAAAGGAAGGATGGTAGCTTCATGATGTCCTCGGATCTTGTGAAAATGCGATTGTTCGCAGCAACCCGCCTTCTGCCCCGCCGGTCACTCGACAAACGGGCAAATGGAAAACGGAGGGCGCCTCCTGCCCCTTCTCCCCTCGGGGAGAAGGTCGCGGCAGCGGGATGAGGGGGATGCCGTAGACACCCCCTCATCCGACCCTGCGGGCCACCTTCTCCCCGAGGGGAGAAGGGAACAACCGCAACGCTGCGCCGACATGAAATGTCTTGCCTTCATAGAGCCTGCGGCAGCCGCACGGCAAAACGCCTGCTACCCGCCCAGCGCCGCCAGGAACGCCCGCCCGTAGCCCGCCACCCGCTCGGCGCGGTCGAGCCCGTTGATGATGCGCCGCGCACCGGCCCAGTCGGCGCGGGTCCCGCAAAAATAGTCGGCCAGCTTGTGCCCGGTGAAGGCGCCCTTCAGCATGCCGCAAAAAAGAATTTCCACCGACACCGCCATTTCCATCGCCCGTTCCGGCCGGGTGACGAGGTCGATGCCGGTGAGATCGGCCATGCGCCGGTAGTTCCGCCGGTGCGTCAGTTGCACCAGCCCCCGGCCGAGCCAGCTCGTGCCGTGCGGGTCGCGCCGCCAATAGGGCACGGCGACCTGCGGCAGGCGCCCTTGCGCATACGCCCGGTCGAGCCGCGCGATCGCCGCCCCGTCCGTCGCGGCGAAGGTCTCGCGCACCGGCTGCAGACGCCCGCCCGTCTCGTGATGGGCCGTCGCCAGCATATAGGCGAGGAAGCGCCGGTCGTCCGGCCCGCCGCCGCGCTCGAACCGGTCGAGCAGCGCCGTCAGTCCCTCCACCTGCCCGCCGCGCAGCCGCCCGCCATAGAGCGCTCCGCGCACGCCGTCGAAAAACGCCCTGCGTTCGATCATCGCCATGTTCCCTAAAGTTCTTGAGCCTTCCGCAATTCCGGACGCAAAACCGCTGCGCACTTTTGCTGGAATTGCCCTAGATTCCGCGCACCCGCGGTTCGCCCTGCCGGTCGATCACCAGCGCCGTCAGCGCCCAGACCAGCGCATCGAGCCGGTCCGGCGAGCGGCCGGAGGACAGCCCGTCCGGCCCGAAATCGCACATCTGGTCTTCCAGTTCGGCGAAGGCGCCGGCATGGGCCACCCGCCCCTGCTCGTAGAGCGCCGCAACCGGCTCGGCGCGCAGGAACTTGCCGCGCGTCGCCCGCACGGTCGAAACCGGCAGGTTGGCGTCGACGCTTCGCAGCATCGCCGTCACCATGTCGCCGCCCTGGTTGACCTCGGCGACCACCCGGTCGGCATTAAAGCGGCGGAAGGCGCGCACCACCGCGCCTGCCCAGCCCGCCGGGCTTGCACCCGTCACCGAACAGTCGGCCAGCACCACCGCACGCCCGTCGCCGTCCAGCCCCGCGACCACGATGCCGCAGACGGAGGCCGCGGACGCCGTCGCCGGCGGATCGACCGCCACGACGATGCGCGAGAGCGGTCCGGGCTGCCTGAGACGGATCGCCTCCAGCCGCGCCCGGTTCCACAGCGCGTCCTCGCGGTCGGCGATAAGTTCGCCGTCCAGCTCCTGCCGCCCGAGCCGCGTGCCGCCGTAGCGGTCCGCCATGGCCGTCAGGAACCCCGGCGACAAATTCTGCGCATTGTCCGAAGTCGCGATGCGCCGCACCGCTGTCTTCGGGTCGGCCGCCAGGGCCCGCAGCACCGGCACAGGGCGCGGCGTCGTCGTCACCAGCACGCGCGGATCGTCCCCGAGGCGAAGGCCGAACTGCAGCATGTCCCAAGTCTCCTGCGCATGCTTCCATTTGCCGAGCTCGTCGCACCAGGCGAAGTGGAACTGCGGTCCGCGCAGGCTTTCGGGATCTTCGGAGGAGAAGATCTGCCCGATCGAGCCGTTCGGCCAGACCAGCCGCCGGCGCGACGCCTCGAATTCCGGCCGCAAGCGCCCGGCGATCCGGCAGATGCCCGAAACGCCGTCGATCATCACCTCGCGCCCGTCGCCGAGCGTTTCGGCCACCAGCGCGATGCGGCTTTCCGGCCGCGCCAGCGCCAGCGCATGCACCCACTCCGCCCCCGCCCGCGTCTTGCCCGAACCGCGGCCGCCCATCAGCAGCCAGACCCGCCAGTCGCCCTCCGGCGGCAGTTGGGCCATGCGGTAGGTGAAGTGCCATTGGCGGGATTGTTCCGGCGTGCGGAAGCCGATCCGCTTTTGAGGATCAGCCGAAGGCCCAGCCCCGCCGGCAGGGCAATCGCCGATGAACTCCCCCTCTGCCTGCCGGCATCTCCCCCACAAGGGGGGAGAAAGGCTGGCAGCTTGGTTCTCCTGAAATTTTTCACGCCCAGCGCGCCGCGGGTTAAGCCCCTCCCCCTTGTGGGGAGGGGTTGGGGAGGGGTCTTCATCCCGGCAGGGGGATAAGGGGCACTCTTCACGGGCAACCACCGCTCCCCGCTGAGAAATATCTGCCTCAAGCGCATCTGCAACCTTGTCGAAATCCACCCGCGCCCGCTGTTCCTCGATCATCCGCAAACCCGCAGCCGCCTTCTTCATCGTCCTGTCGAGCCTGCGCCGGATCGCCCTCTGGGCAAGGAGATCGCTACGGCCCGCTTTCCGCTCGCGCGGCAGCATCGCCGCCAGCCCCGGCTTCCCGCATCCAGTCCTGTTTCGCGGCATTCAACCGATCCTTCACCCGTTCCTCGACAAGCCGGTCGAATTCCTCGATCAAGGCCGCCTCGTCCTCCAGTTCGCCGGCCGCGGCTTCCGCCTCGGCCCGCTCGGTGATCAGCGTGCGCTGCAGGCTGTCGATCTTCTCCAGCGTGCGCACGATCAGCGAGACCGCCTCGATCGCCGCCTTGGCGTCGGTCTGCGCCAGCTTGCGCGCGGCCTCGTCATCGGCGGCGTCCGCGTCGCGCTCGGCCAACGCCTTCTGGCTCTGGAAGCGCTGGAAGCGTTCGCGCAGCTCCTTGGTCATCTCCAGAAGCATGGCCTGCATGTCGAGGAAGGGGTCGCCCGGCGAAGCCGCCTTGGTGTCGAGCAGCAGCACCGCTCCGCCCGAAAAATCCGCCCGTCGCCCGGAAAGGCCGTCATAGGCCGCCGGTTCCGGCAAGACGCCGAAGAGGTCGAGATCGATCGCCAGGTCCGTTTCCATCGCCACACCCGAAAATGAAAAGGCGCCCGGTCCTGATGGAACGAGCGCCTGTCAAAATATTCCTGTCGAGCCGGCCGCGGGCGGATACCGCCAGACCTTCCAGCCTCCGAAAAGCCCGGCGATCCCTCCGCCCGCACCTTTCCGACTATGCCATAACCCTATCAGACGACCGTCACACCGTCAAGGACTATTTTCCTATTTTCTCGAAATCTTTTCGCCCCCTCGGTTCGGTGCTATGCTCTTTTCATGATATCCGAGGATCTCGTCGTCATGGCGCTCGGCATGCCCGGCGCTCAGGAAAGTGCCCATTTCGGGAAGCGTGACTTCCGGGTGGGCGAGCGGGTTTTCATGACCCTGCCGGAGCCCGGCCGCGCGGTCCTAAAGTTTACGCCCGACCAGCAGCTCCTCGTGCTGGAGACCGATCCGGGGCTCTGCGCGCCGGTGCCGGGCGGCTGGGGCCTCAAGGGCTGGACCTCGCTCTATTTCGACGGGGCGGACGGCGAGCGGGTGCGCGATCTCATCGGCACGGCCTGGCGCAATGTCGCGCCGAAGAAGCTGGTGAAGGCGAGCCTCCACTAACCTATTTCCCCTCGCCCACCTCCAGCGGCCAGGTGACGAGGTAGTCCTCGTAATCCTCGATATCGATGCCCTCCTCGCTCACCGTGCGCCCGCGCGCGGAAATGCCCGCCTGGTGCACCGTTTCAGGATCGCCCGAGACCAGCGGGTGCCACCAGTAGAGGTCGTGGCCGTCGCGCACGAGGCGATAGCCGCAGGTCGGCGGCAGCCAGGAGATCTTCGAGACGCTCTCGACGGTCAGGCGAATGCAGTCCGGCACGGTCGCCTGCCGGTTCTCGTAGTCCGAGCAGCGACAGCTTTCCCCGTCGAGCAGCACGCAGCGGATCGAGGTCCAGGCGATTTCCGCCGTCTCCCAGTCCTCCAGCTTGTTGAGGCAACAGAGCCCGCAGCCGTCGCAAAGGCTCTCCCACTCGGCGTCGTTCATCTCGGCGAGCGTCTTCGTCTTCCAGAACGGCAGGTCGTCGGGTTTTTGCGCATTCTTCGTCATCATGCCCGACCCCTGAACCCCTCGGGCCCAAAGGTCAAGAGCCGCCGGCGGTAACCCTTCCCGGCAAATTCCGTGTCGCCGCCTTCAAAAGACTGATATCGTGCCAGAATAAACCGGTGGTGAGAGGACGTTAACCGGAGACGGGCAGTGTCACGGCGCCCGTGCCGAGGAACGCAAGAGACCGCGATCGTGGAAGACGACAGCCAGAAGACCGAAACCCCGCGCCGCCGCAAGCGGCACTTCCTCCTGCGGATCGATTCCTGGATCGATTCCACGGTCTGGAACGCCGGTTTCCGCGCCGCCGAAATCTGGGAGGAGATCACCATCTTCTTCCGCCGCTTCCACGTCAAAGGCTGGAAGAAGGCCGTCTTCGAAGTGGCCGGCGAAGGCATGAACCTCGGCACGGCCGGCTTCGTGCTGCTGCTGGCGCTGGCGCTGCCGGCCTTCGAGGAGACCAAGGGCGACTGGCGCGCCCAGAGCGATTTCGCCGTCACCTTCCTCGACCGCTACGGCAACGAGATCGGCCATCGCGGCATTATCCACGAGGATTCCGCCCCTATCGACGAACTGCCTGATCACCTGATCAAGGCGGTGCTGGCGACCGAGGACCGCCGTTTCTTCAGCCATTTCGGCATCGATTTCCTCGGCCTTGCCCGCGCCATGAACGAGAATGCGCGCGCCGGCGGCGTCGTGCAGGGCGGCTCCACGCTCACCCAGCAGCTCGCCAAGAACCTGTTCCTGTCGAACGAGCGCACCATCGAACGCAAGATCAAGGAGGCCTTCCTCGCCCTCTGGCTGGAAGCGAACCTCTCCAAGAAGGAGATCCTGCGCCTCTATCTCGACCGCGCCTATATGGGCGGCGGCACCTTCGGCGCGGCGGCGGCGGCGCAGTTCTACTTCGGCAAGAACGTCACCGATGTGAACCTTGCCGAATCCGCCATGCTGGCCGGCCTCTTCAAGGCCCCCGCCCGCTACGCCCCGCACGTCAACCTTCCGGCCGCGCGCGCCCGCGCCAACGAGGTCCTGACCAACCTCGTGCAGGGCGGGCTGATGACCGAGGGCCAGGTGATCGCCGCGCGGCGCAATCCCGCCACCGTCATCGACCGCAACGAGAAGACGGCGCCGGATTTCTTCCTCGACTGGGCCTTTGAGGAGGTCCAGCGCATCGCAAAGCCCTTCGCCCAGCACTCGCTCATCGTGCGCACGACCATCGACATGGGCCTGCAGGCCGCCGCCGAGGAGGCGGTGGAAAGCGGCCTGCGCCAGTACGGCGAAAGCTACCGCGTCAAGCAGGGCGCGCTGGTGATGGTGGAGAACGGCGGCGCCGTGCGCGCCATGGTCGGCGGGCGCGACTATGGCGAAAGCCAGTTCAACCGCGCGACAAGGGCGCTGCGCCAGCCAGGCTCGTCCTTCAAGGCCTATACCTATGCCGCGGCCATGGAGGCCGGCATGACGCCCGAGACGACGATCGTCGATGCGCCGATCAGCTGGAACGGCTGGTCGCCGCAGAACTACGGCCGCAGCTATTCGGGCCGCATCTCGCTGATGACGGCGATGGCCAAGTCGATCAACACGGTGCCGGTGCGCCTTGCCAAGGACAAGCTCGGCACCAAGCGCATCGCCGAAACCGCCAAGGAGATGGGCGTGGAGACGCCGATCCGCACCGACAAGACCATGCCGCTCGGCACGTCGGAGGTCACCGTGCTCGACCAGGCGACCGCCTATGCCGTCTTCCCTGCCGGCGGCATGCAGTCGCGCCGCCACGGCATCAGCCAGATGCTCAACTACGACGGCGATATCCTCTACGATTTCGGCCGTGACGAGCCGCCTGCCCGGCATATCCTGTCGGATGCGGCCAATGCCTCGATGAATAAGATCTTCGTCACCATTCCCGTCAGCGGCACGGCGCGGCGCGGCGCGCTCGACCGGGGCATCGTCTCGGGCGGCAAGACCGGCACGACGCAGGCCTACCGCGACGCCTGGTATGTCGGCTTCACCGGCAACTATACAACGGCCGTCTGGTTCGGCAACGACGACTACACGTCGACGAACAACATGACCGGCGGCTCGCTGCCCGCCATGACCTTCAAGCGGCTGATGGACTATGCCCACCAGGGCATCGAGCTGCGCCCCATTCCCGGCATCGAGAACCCGCTGCCCGACGGCACGAAGGCCACTGAGGTCGCCGCGACCCCGAGCGACGAGAACGCGCTTCCCGCGCTCGTCCGTCCCCGTTCGCTCTCGGCGGACGTCACGAAACTCCTGAAGGATGTCGCCCGCCAGTTCAACGAAGCAAAGCCGCTCAAGGCGGACGGCCGCGTGGCCGCGCTTGACGGCACCGTTTCGAACCGGACAGAGTGACGGAAAGCTGATTCCAACGGTTGACCGTCTTGTTCCGCACTCCCCTCGTCATCGCCACAGCGCTCGCCGTCGCCTTCGGCCTCGGCATCCTGAGCTCGGTCTACGCGCTGAGGGCGACCGTCGGCTTCGGCGCCATCGCGCTCGGGCCGTGGACGGCCTTCCCGGCCGCCCAGACGGTCGATGCCGATCCCTACGCCAAGGCCCACCGCGCGCGCGACGGCAAGCTGCTGCTCGGCGGGGCCGAGGGCCTGACCTTCACGGCCGCCCGGGACAGCGACAACCGCACGCTCGTCGCAAACTGCCGCTATGAGATCGCCGGCATCACGCCCCCTGCCCGCCTCTGGACGCTGCATGCGGCCGACCGCGACGGCAACCCGCTCGACGGTGCCCGCCCGGGCCTGCCGACCGGCCTCAACGCCTGGTCGGTGCTGCGCGGCGGCGACAGCAATTTTTCGATCCGCATCGCCTCCTCGGCGACGTCGGGCAACTGGCTGGCGGTTCCCGAGGGCCGGGCGTCGTTCCTTCTGGTCATGACGCTGCTCGACACGCCCACCGCCGGCAGCTCCGGCGTCATCGACCTTGCCATGCCCGGCATCAAGCGGCTGGACTGCGCCGATGCGTAGCTTCCTCTATGCCATCGCCGTCGGCCTCGTCGGCGCGGCGCTGCTCCATATCGTCATCATCCTCTCGCTGCCGAGCTTTACTGGCCGCGACGCCTATACGCGCGTGCAGACCCTCGGCGAGGCGAACCGCTTCTTCCCGCTGGCCAATGCCGCGGTGGGGCTGGCGCCGATCAACGACGATCCGGCGATGAAGACCGCCGTGTGCACCTTCTCGGTGGAAAACGGCCCGATCCGGCTCTTTGCCGAGGGCGACGTGCCCTTCTGGTCGCTCGCCGTCTATGACAGCGCCTCCAACGAGGTCTTCAGCATGAACGACCGCACCTCGGTATCCGGCGCGCTCGACACGCTCGTCGCAACGCCCATCCAGCTCATCGGCATCCGCAAGGCGGTGCCGGCGGAACTGGAACAGTCGATCCTGGTGGAGATGCGGGGAGATGAGGGCTACGCCGTCCTGCGCACCTTCGTGCCGACGGAAAGCCGTGAGGAAGCGGCGACTGCCTTCCTCGCCGACGCGAGCTGCGAGCCCTTCCCGGCCGAACAATAGGTAGCCGCCCGGGCGCCCCAGGGCTATCGCATATGAACAGGGAGCTTGCGTCTTGCCCCTTCTCCCCGGCGGGGAGAAGGTCGCGGCAGCGGGATGAGGGGGTGGCGCAGACGCTGAGAGGTCGTGCAAGCCCCCTCATCCGACCCTTCGGGCCACCTTCTCCCCTTGGGGGAGAAGGGGAAACCCGCAACGCTGTGTCATAGGCGATCGCTCTGCCTCAAGGGGGGAGACGTGAGAGGCAGCGGCGTTCTGCCCTCCCTATCCACCGTGGCGCGCAAAGGCACACGCCGCCCATCGCTGCCGCGTAGCGACCGGCAAGGTCTTACGGCCGGCGGGCCGTATCGGGGGTGCCGCGCTTGGTCGTCTTGCGCGCCGCAAGCATTGCGGGCGTCAGGCGCTCGTAGCGCACACCGGTAAACAGCAATATCTGGGCCGGAGCCTCAGGGCGAATGGTATCGCGTCTCGGCGTTCGCGCGAGCCATTCCGTCAATCGTACCACGTCTGCCATTCTCGCCTCCAAAAGAAGAATCGAGACGGATGAAGTACTGCTACAAATCTCACCCTGCCCGTTGAGCGGGCCGGTGCATCCGGTTCCGTCACCCGGATGCGACATGAGCTGATGTCATCCCTGTCGCATACGGGTGGAAAACGGCGATACGGAACCAGAAGTTTCCCCTTCACGGGAAGTTGTCTGGCGGCCGTCCGGTATCCGGAACATCGCACCTTTCCCTGCAAAGCGGTAGCGCCTTCCGGCGAATAACCGCTTCCATGGTCGAATCATATCACGCGAAACGCAAATGACGAGCCGAACCATGTCCCCAAAACTAACGACGATCGGGTTAACATGCTGTTAACACTAACGTGAACAGGCGCTTTGCGCTGTTCCCTGCGGCACAGGGAAAAAGAACGGCCATCGTCCCGATCCGGCACGCCCACGCTCAGCCGGCGCCTGCAACCCCGGCGACACTGCCTTGTAAACATTGCGGTTTCCGCGCGAGCAAGGTTAACGGCTCGCTAACGTTTTTCCTCTACTTTTCATGAACGACAATGGGGATCTGCAGGGGGCTGCCGGTCCGGGGATGACAGGTGTTTTGTGGCGGACAGGTTTCGCGAACTGGAGAGACCGCAAGCCGGGCGGCCGAAGGACATCGTTCTGATGGCCACGGTTTCCAGCTTCGAGAGCCTGCGTTTTCCGTCCAGATCGGACCTGCGCCAGTTCGGCGAGCTCTTCGAACAGCTTTATAGCGCTTCCACGGAGGAAGCGCGCCGGCAGGCCGTCGCCGCCCTGTCGCGCTGCCCGCAGGTGCCGGAGGAGACCGCCCTCTTCATCGCCCGCCAGCCGATAAGCACCGCCGCCATCTTCCTCATGGGCTCCAGGGCGATAGACGACGGTGTGCTGCTGCGCATCCTGCGCGCGACCGGCCCCGACCATGCCCGCGCCATCGGCCGGCGCGACGACCTTTCGCCCATCATCATCGAGGCGCTGGTCGGCACGCACCAGGAGCATGCCAGCCGCCGCACCGGCGAGGAGCGCGAGGCCGTCCTTCAGGAAGCCGCGCGGCTGGAGCGGGAAGAGCAGATGCGCGACGAACTGCGTGCGCTGGTACGCGCGGCGACGCCGCAGGTCGAGGCCCCGCCTCGCCTTGAACCCGCGACCGGCATGCACCAGATACTGTTCGTGCGCTTCGCGCGCGCCGGCGAGGTGGGCATGATCGCCGTGACGCTCGCCGACGCGCTCGCCTCCAGCCAGTGGCTTTCGGAGCGCATTCTTCTCGACGTCTCGGGACGGCAACTGGCCGAGACGCTGGTGGCGCTCGACGTTCCCTCCGCCGACAGCCTGTTCGTGCTGCAGAACATCTATCCACACCTTGCCGATGGCGGCGCGGATGCGCTGCTTGCCGCGCTGGATCCGGCCGAGGCGATCCGCCGGGTCGAGAGCTGGCAGCGGGCGGACCGCTACACGAACGGCGACGGCCGGCCGAGAGCGGCCAACGGCGACAGCGCCCCGGCCGAACAGGATCGCCAGCGCGCCGCCGGCTGATCAGCCCATGCGCGGGCATCCTCCGCCAACAGACCGCCTTGCTTGTTTTCCAGACTTGTCGGATGCTTGCAGGTCTCGCTTCTTCAGAAATGGCATTCGAATCCCATGAACGACAAAATCTTCGACACCCTGACCGGCATGTATTTCACGGTCGACGATCCCGATGGCAGCTACGGAACCGGCCAGGTCATCCGCCTTGCCGCAGAGGGCATCTACTTCGTCCGCTTCGACGGCAACGAGGTGACGCTGCCCCTGGAACTGGTCTCCATCGGCGAGATGCTGGAGACCACGGAGGAGGAATACAAGCTGTGGCGGTTCTTCGACACGATCGAGGAACGGGACAAGTGGATCGACTGGCTGGACGCGCCGTCCAAGCCGCGTGTCATCTCCCTTGTAAGGCCGACCAAGTAACGGTTTCCCATCTCCCCGTGCCGCCTCATCGCATCCTGCGGGGATCGAATCAGCGGGGTTGTGCGTTATGGCCCGGAAGATAGCTCTTTGTGTCCTGATCCTCGTCGGCGCCTATGTCTGCTTCTGGGCGGCGTGGACGTGGTTTTGAGGGCTCAAGACAATGTCGGGAGATTGGAAATGAACGACGACCTTATTGCAGGCCTGAACGCGTTCAGCGACCGCCTGAACCAACGCGCACGCGCCCTCTCGCACAAGCACCAGGACGACGACACCGCCTTGCTGATGCAGGGCCTGGCGATCACCATGGAGGCCGTCCGCTCCCTCGGCGTCGTCGTCAACCGGCTCGACGGGATACCCGGCTACGGACGCGACGGCGCGTGAAAGGGAGCCACCCGCAGGCGGAAGGAGAAAGACCCTCTCTGCCTGCCGGCATCTCCCCCACAAGGGGGGGAGAAAGGCTGGCAGCCTGCTCTTCATTTCTCTTTTTACGCCGAGCGTGCCGCGCGTTAAGTCCCTCCCCCTTGTGGGGAGGGATTTAGGGAGGGGTTTTCCCGAAAGCTATAAAATTAGAAAAAACTAATTCAATCATGAACGGTTACGGAACAAGTGCCGCCCGTTTCACGAATTGTCGCGCCGCACTAATCCTTTTGGGTGAAGGGCCGGCTTTGTCTAGAGGACCCGGCGCCGGGCCGGAACGCGAACGGCATCGTCCTCGCGGCGCTCGGCCGTAAGCGCGGCCAGGAGGGTCGCGACGAACATTCCCGAAATCAGCAGTGCAAGGGCAGGCAGCACGATAAACATGGGGCGTTCCTCCAGGGCGTTGGCCACAGGCCGCTGCCTGTGTGCCCCGTTGTCCCATGGCGCGGCGCGCCGCGCTGTTCCCGCCGGAACAGCAGGACTAACGCCGGAAGAACCCGTCGTCATCAGGCTCTGCGCCGGCAAATTCGATCAGGTCGCCGAGATCGTCGGTCTCGATGGACACGACCCAGAGATCGCCGTCGAAGCGGCGCTCGCGCGCGATCGCCTCGGCCACCGCGCCGGCGCCCACCCGCGCCAGCCGCGTCTCGAACAGCCGCCGGCCGCTGTCGTCCTCGTCGAAGAAGCTCTGCGGCGCCGGTGCATGCAGGCTCTCGGTCCCATCGCGAAAGACCTGCCGCACGAACACCGCCCCCGCCTCTTCCGCGCCCTTCGCCTCCACGGCGGCGAAATCGCCGCACGCGAAGACGCGGCGCATCAGGGCGGAAACGAAGATGTCGGTACGAAGGCGCATCAGGCCGGCATACACGGCGCCGGGTGGCGGGGCAATGCCGGCGCTACAGCGCGCCGATATCCTTGAGCTTGGCGAGCACCAGCTCGTTGGGCTCGCCGGTCACCGGCAGGCGGTAATGCTTCTCGAAATGGCGGATCGCGGTGCGCGTCTTCTCGCCGATCAGCCCGTCCACGGCGATGTCGGTATAGGCGATGTTGCTGAGACCCTTCTGGATCTTCATCACCAGCTCGCTCGGGACCGGCCTTGCCACGGCGGAGGTGACGGCGGGATCGGCCTCGGCCTCCATGATCGCGGCGGCGACCGGGTCGGCTTCCGCCTCGGCCTGCGTCTGCGCCGGCTGCCTCTCGATGACCTTCGCCACCTCGTCGAAGGGCCGGTCGGCCGGCGTCACGTCGGTGACCTCGGGCAGTTCCTGCCCCTCCTCCTCGCGCTCGATGACGAAGGTCGTCACGTCGTGCGGTTCGGGCTTGGTGGCGCTGAAACCGAGCGAATTGTCGGCCGAGCGCATCTTCAGGAACGGCGACGGATGGCCGCCGGGCTGGTACCAGAGCGCATTGGCCGCGACGAAGGAGAAGACGACGAGGAAGGCGCAGGTGCCGCCGACGGTGCTTGGATGGCGCGCCGCCAGCCCGCCGAGCGCGGCAAGCCCCGTCATCACAATGTTGGGCCGCCGCTGCGGCTGGGGGCGCGCGCCGGACCGGCCCTTGCGGGCCTGGCCCTGGGGCCGCCGCTCAGGCTGTCTTCTGACGTGCGCGTTCATCTTGCGTGTCCTTGCCATCCATCGACGGCTGGTAAACGGTCTCCATGTCCACCGCAAGGCGCGGCGGGAAATCGACGGTGGACGACGGCGCCATGCCGGGCTCGCCCTCACCTGAAACGCCGGAACCGTCGGCCGGCACGCGGATGGTGATGACGGTGCCCTCGCCCGGCTTGCTGTGGATGGCGAAGCTGCCGCCGTGCAGCGCCACGAGGCCCTTGACCAGCGAGAGGCCGAGGCCGGTGCCCTCGTACTTGCGGGTATATTCGTTCTGCACCTGCATGAACGGCTGGCCGATCAGCGCCAGCTTGTCGGCCGGGATGCCGATGCCGGTGTCGCTGACGATAAGCAGCAGGTCCTTGCCCTCGCGCGCCGCATCGATGGTGACGATGCCGCCGCGGTCGGTGAACTTGATGGCGTTGCCGACGAGGTTGATGAGGATCTGCTGGATCGCCCGCTGGTCGGCCACCGCCTCGCCGATGGCGCGCGGCACGCGGCTCGTCAGCTTGATGCCCTTGTCGCGCGCCTGAAGGCCGAGCATCTGCTCGCAGGCCCGCACGCTGTCGGCGACGATGAAGGGCTCCGTCAGCAGCTCGTAGCGGCCGGCCTCGATCTTCGAGACGTCAAGCATGGTGTTGACCACCGACAGGAGGTGCGAGCCCGACTGGTGGATCAGCGCCACATATTCGCGCTGGCGGTCGTTCTCCAGCTTGCCGAAATATTCGCCCGAAAGGATATCCGAGAAGCCGAGGATGGCGTTCAGCGGCGTGCGCAGCTCGTGGCTGACGGCGGCGAGAAAGCGGGTCTTGGCGTCGTTGGCCGATTCGGCTTCCGCGGCCTTGCGGACATTCTCGTTCCTCAGCTTCGCCTCGTCGGAAATGTCACGCGACTGGGCGACGACCGCGGCAAGCGCGCCGTCCGGGCCGGCCAGCGCCGTCATCTCCACGCGCATGTGCACGAACTGCTCGGCGTCCGCCTCCATGCGCGGACGGTCGATGCGGATGTCCACGGTCTCGCGCGCGCCGCCCTGGCGCAGGCGGTCGATCGCGGCAAGGAAGCCGAGCCGGTCGGAAACGTGGATCTGGTCGAGATAGCCGCGGCCTGCGGGGTCGCGCATCCAGGTCAGCATGTCGGCGCGGTCGCGGCCGTGCACGGCGGTCACGAAGCCGCGCGCATCGTGCAGCGTCACGAGGCCCGCGAAGAGATCATAAGGAGAGGTCGCGGGCGGCGCGGCGTTGGCCAGTTCTTCGGCAAAGGTCCGCGCCGGGAGGGGCTTGGGCTGGCGCACCGAGGTCGCGGCGGCGGCAAGCAGCGCACCGGTGCCGGCAAGCGCGACACCGGCCGGCAAGGCGGCGGAGGCGGGCATGACGGCGGAAAGGGCGAGCGGCAGGCCGGGCACGGCGGCGAGCAGCGCCAGCGTCGTCGCGCGCAGCGACGCGGAGGGGCGCTCGGCGGCTGCGCCCATGCCAGCAACGCCCGCAACGGCGCCCAGGCGGGCTGCCATTCTGTCAGCGATGGTGGTCAATTGGCGCAACGCGAAACCCTGTCGTTCATGTTCTTTTCTGTGAGCCCAAAATCGCATCGGCGACTTAAGGAAAGAATAAACGGGAGGGGCCGGAAAGGGCCGAAAAAGCCCCAAAAGTCCCATTTCGGGTCAATCCAAAGGCCATTCGTCCGGCGTGGTTAACGGGGCGTAAGCGCCTCATTTTGCGGCATTTTTCTGTTCATATTAACTTCTTGGGCAGCGTGCCGCAAACCGCCTTCCCGGCATTCCGGGCACTGCCACCGGCAAGCCCTGCCTTCATCCTTAACGCGGTTCGCTAAAATCTGCCTCAAATGCCGGTAAAGTGCGGATTAGGTCGCATTTTAATCAAAACTGGGCAAAACCCGAGTGATTCCAGCAAAGGGGAATTTCCTTCCGCCCCCTATTCTCGCATCAACGGTTCGCCAAGGACCAAACAAGCCGAAGGCCGCAAAGAGCCGAGGCCCTATAATGAGGATGGCAAGCGATGTGGTTTCTGATCAAGGGAACGTTCTGGTTCTCGATGGTTCTCGTGCTGCTCCCCTTCCTGGACGCGGAATCCTCCGCGAAGCTGGAAAGGGGCCCGACCGTCGAGATCGGCGATACGTTCAGCGCCGCAAGCGAGGCGTTCGGCTATGTGACGGCGATGTGCCTGGAGAAGCCTGACGTCTGCGAGAAGGGTGCGGAAACCTTCGTCGCCCTCGGCCACCGGGCCCGCGAGGGCGCCCGCATCGCCTACCAGTTCCTCGATACCCAGTTTGCCGAAGAGGGCGCCGATGTCGCCAAGGCCGATCCGGAGAAGAAGGAAGCGCTCGGCCAGCCGCTTCCGGCCGTCGCCGAAGTCGATGCCGACGACGAGGTCATCACCGGCACCGTCGCCATTCCGACCCGCCGCCCCGCCCACAAGGGCTGAGCCCCCGATACTGCCTTAAAGTTTCTGCCTGCCTCACTCGTTGCCCTGCAACCGCCGTATGGACCTTATCCATACGGCGTTTCTTTTTGTCCGGACGGATTCCGGTTCAAATCCGGGGCGCGCTCCCCTATATGAAGACAAATGTCCGCACACGGAAATCCCATGGCCACGCTTCAGCAGATCATCGACGACTTCGCTTTCCTCGACGAGTGGGAGGACCGCTACCGCTATGTCATCGAGCTCGGCAAGGCGCTGCCGGACCTGCCGGAGAGCGCGCGCACCGCGCAAAACAAGGTGCAGGGCTGCGCCAGCCAGGTCTGGCTCGTCAGCCGCACCGGCGAGGGCGGCGATCCGGTGATGACCTTCGAGGGCGATTCCGACGCCCATATCGTGCGCGGCCTCGTCGCCATCGTGCTCGCCATCTATTCCGGCAAGCGCGCCTCCGAGATCGCCGGCCTCGACGCCATCGACACGTTCAACGAGATCGGCCTCGTCGAGCACCTCTCCTCCCAGCGCGCCAACGGCCTGCGCTCGATGGTCAAGCGCATCCGCGAAGAGGCGGCGGTGAAGGTCGCGGCCTGAGCGGGTTTTTTCTGAAGTACTTTCGTTAACCGGAAGACCCCTCCCTAAATCCCTCCCCACAAGGGGGAGGGACTTAACGCGCGGCACGCTCGGCGTAAAAAGAGAAATGAAGAGCAGGCTGCCAGCCTTTCTCCCCCCTTGTGGGGGAGATGCCGGCAGGCAGAGAGGGCTTTTCGAGCCACTTGCGCTGTCGTCATTCTTCAGCGCGAAGCACCCAATTCCGGCCGATACCCCTCCGCGCCCCAGGCGTGCGACGAGCGCGAAGGGCGGGCGGGCGGGGCGTAGTGGCGGGCGAGCGCCATCAGTGCGGCGCGCAGCATGAGCTTTGCCGAGCGCGCCGGCCATTGCCGTTCGCGCTCCACCGTCTCCAGCCCCTTCATGAAGCAGCAGACGTCGAGCGCGACGCCGGATAGTTCCGGGCCGATCGCCTCGACGGCGCGGGCGACGCGCAGCCGCGCGGCAAGCGCCGTGTCGGTGAGTTCGCGCGCCGCGCCCGCCTCCCCCTTCTGGCGGCCGGCGATGCGCGGCTCGAAGGACATGGTCATGCGCGGCTGGAGACCGCCGCGGGTGAAATCCGCATGCAGCCGATCGCCGGCCGCAATAGCGCTCTCGGGCAGGTAGCGCTCGCCCGTCTTCTCCTTCAGCCGCGCAAGGCCCGCCAGCGGCGATTCCAGCCGGTTGGAAACGACCGTCTCCCTCGCCCCGTCGCGCAGGATCGTCACCGCGGCGAGATCCCGGTGCTGGTCGGCGAAGGTCGTTTCCGCCGCGCAAAGCCGGCGCTTCAGATATGCGCGCGCCTCGGCGGTCGCGGCGAGCCGGTCGCCCCTGCGGCAAACCAGGCCGAGACGCACGGCCTCCGCCAACACCGCCGGGGACAGCGACTGCACCCGCCCGTCCCGCGCGCTCAGCTCGTCATCGCCGGCAAGGGACGCCTCCCCGCTTGCCAGCAGGAAACGCAGGAGCTTTGCCAGTTCGCCATCCTTCTTCTTGTCCACGCTCTCACTCATGGCTGCCGATCCCCGCCGGACCGAAGACGGACAGCACGACGCGCTCGATGGTCGAGACGAAGGCGTCGAAGGAGGCGTCGTCGCGGCGGTCCTCCACCACGTTGCAGGCATGGCTGACGGTGGTGCGGTCGCGCCCGAAGGCCGCGCCGATATCCGACAGCGACAGGCCCAGCACGACATGGGAGACATACATGGCGATCTGGCGCACATGGCAGGTGGAACGGCGGCCGTCGCGGCGCCAGAGCGGCCGGTCACTGGCCATCGCCATCATCTCCAGCGTGAGCTGGCGCACGATGCGGCAGGCGATCGAGGGCGGCACGTTGGGCGCCTCCGGCATGTCCATCGTCCGGCGCACCGGCGGCGGCCCCTCGCCCGGCGCGCCGCTCTTGGTCTCGGGCGCCGGATCGGCGCCTGGGACGAGCCGAGGGAAAGACCGCCGGTGGGGGACGATGAACTGGTGCATGACTGGCCACTCCGTTTATAGGAATTTATTCATACACCCTAGAGGACAAGTGGGGATGAATGAAGCGCCCAGCCACAACTTTTCCTTGAATTTTTTAACAAATTTCCGACAGATATCCCCGTTCTAGGCTTTTTTTCCTCATTCCAGAACCAATCATTCCCCGCCCGCAACGCAAAAAGGCCGGAACCTTGCGGCTCCGGCCTTCCGATCTGGCGGCGAATGCGGTGCTTACTTGCCCTTGCGGCGCTGGCCTAGGCCCATTTCCTTGGCGAGGCGCGAGCGGGCTTCGGCATAGGCCGGAGCGACCATCGGGTAATCGGCCGGCAGGTCCCACTTCTCGCGGTACTCTTCCGGGGTCATGCCGTAGTGGGTCATCAGGTGGCGCTTCAGCGACTTGAACTTCTGGCCGTCTTCGAGACAAATGATGTAGTCGTTCTGCACCGACTTCTTCACCGGCACCGGCGGCTTCGGCTTTTCCGCGACGACGGGCGCCTCGACGGCGGCGGCCGGCTGCGTCGTGTTGTTCAGCGCTGCATGCACGTCGGCGATCAGGCCCGGCAGCTCGGAAACCGGCACGACATGATTGCCGACATAGGCGGCGACGATATCGGCAGTCAGTTCGACGAGCAGGTTGGAGCCGGCGCCAAGGGTTGTTTCGGTCATTTCTTTCTCCTGTCGGACAATACAGCGGTCGATGGCCCCACCCATCGACCTGGCGATTAAACTTCAGGTAAAGCCTTGCTCAAGCTGATTGCGCGGCGCGAAAATGCTCTGGAGCGCGATGCCCGTCGGTTCGACGGCATTGTTCTCTAATATAACTTTTCACCAAGGCGGCTGCTGCTTTCACCGAATCTCTTGGCCATTATATATACCGCGAAGGCACGATTATGGCACCAACTCAACTTAAACAGGAAAACCACACGCAAGCTAAATCAACGCGAATGCTTTACTTCACCTTGAAATATCATTCCGTCTAACCATGTCCAGTATTATTTTAAGAATACAAACTTCCATTTTCAAAGAAGCTGATCTACCGGCCGAAATTCAACCGATACTATAAAATTTAGGGGTAGGAATTTCAACGGAATGTCAACGCTTCTTGGCGTTGCGTTCGCGTGCGGCGCGCATGTCGTCGATGACGGTGAGGCGCGTCAGGCGATAGCCGGCGCCATGCGCGGCCTTCGCCACCAGATGGGCGGCGACCGGCGCGGTCAGCACGAAGAAGACGAAGCCGGCCAGCGCCCGCGTGAGGATCGCAGGGTCCTCAGCATGGATGCCGGCGGCAAAGAGCATGAGGCCCGAGCCCACCGTGCCGGCCTTGGAGGCCGCATGCATGCGGGTATAGACATCCGGCAGGCGCACGATGCCGAGCGCCGCGAGGAAGGTGAAGACGCCGCCTGCCACCAGCATGGCGCCGACGACGAGCGCAAGAGCGAGATCCATCATCGGCGTGCCCTTCCCTTCCTGCCCTGCCGGCCGCGGGGCGGCGGCGGGGGGCCCGTTTCCTCTTCCGCTTCCGGCTCCATGCCCTGGCGCATCACGAAGCGCGCGAACGCCACGGTTGCAAGGAAGCCGACGAGGCCGAGCGCGATGGCGATGTCGATATAGAGGTTGAAGCCGGTCCTGATCGCGATGACGGCGATGAAGCCGATGGCGATGGCCACCAGCATGTCGAGCGCCACGATGCGGTCCGGCAGCGTCGGCCCCTTGACGACGCGCCAGGCCGTCAGGAAGAAGGCGGCGCACATCAGGAAGAGCGCGATCGTCACGGCGGCGGAAATGACGGTTTCAGCGCCCATCAGCGAAAGGCCTCCAGGATCTTCTTCTCGAAGCCGCCGGCGATGTCGCGGCGGATGCCGACCGGATCGGAGCAGTCGAGCGCGTGCACGTAGAGCACCGTCCGGTCCTCGGAGACGTCGACGGAGAGCGTGCCCGGCGTCAGCGTGATGAGGTTGGCGAGCAGCGTGATCTCGAAATCCCGGTCCACCGTCAGCGGGAAGGCGAAGATGCCGGGCTTCAGCGCCATTTTCGGGCTCGCCACCAGCACCGCGACCTTGAAGGCCGACAGCGCCAGTTCCTTGATGAACAGCAGGACCAGCGACAGGAGCTTCAGCGGGCGGATGCGCCGTCCGTCGGGCTGGATATGGCTGCGGATCAGGAGCAGCGACAGCGCGCCGGCGATGATGCCGAGCAGCAGATTGGGAATGGTGAAGCTGCCCGAGACGGCAAGCCAGACGAGGGCGAAGACGGCGATGATGGCAGCGGGCCGCATGGTCAGTTCCCCCCCGGGAAGACGGAGCCGATGTAGGCGCGCGGATCGGCGAGCCCCTGCGCGGCAAGCTGGACGGTCGACAGCAGCGCATCGGGCAGGAGGCCGAAGACCACCGCCAGCGCCGTCAGGGCCGCGAGCGGCAGCAGCGCGCTTGCCGGAACGGTTTCGCCCGGCAGCGCCGCGCCTGCCGGCCGCCAGTAGGCCAGCAGGAAGACGCGGCCGAGCGCGATGGTGGTGAGGAAGCCGGTGAGGAACACCGTCGCCACCAGCCACCAGGCGCCGATGTCCATCGCGGCCTTGGCCACCATGACCTTGGGCCAGAAGCCGGAGAACGGCGGCAGGCCGGAGGCGGCGAAGAACAGCACGAGCGACAGGGCGGAAAACAGCGCCGAGCGCGTATAGAGGCCGCCGAGCCGGTTGAGGTCGAACGAGCCGGCGAGCCGTCCGGCCAGCCCCACCGCCATGTAGAGCGCCGTCATGACCACCATGGAATGCAGCGCGTAGAAGATCGCTCCGCCGACGCCGCCGGGACTGCCGAGCGACAGGCCGGCCAGCATGACGCCGATGCCGGAAATGACGACATAGCCGAGCAGCCGGCGCAGGTCGCTCTGGGCGATCGCCCCGAGCGCGCCGAGGATCATGGTCGCCGCGCCGGCGAGCGCGATGACGAAGCTCAGCTCCTCGCGCTCGATGGGGAAGAGCATGATCAGCGTGCGCAGCAGCGCGTAGATGCCGACCTTGGTGAGCAGGCCGGCAAAGAGCGCCGACACGACGATGCGCGGCGTGTGGTAGGAAGCCGGCAGCCAGAAGTTCACCGGGAAGGCCGCCGCCTTCATGCCGAAGGCCAGCAGATAGAGCGTCGCCAGCGTCATCAGCGGCAGGTCGGCCCGCCCGGCGGCGGCCTTCTCGGCGATGTCGGCCATGTTGAGCGTGCCGAAGATGCCGTAGAGATAGCCCGTCGTGATGAGGAACAGCGTCGTCGCGACGAGGTTCAGGAAGGCGTATTTGATCGCCCCGTCGATCTGCCGGGGCTCGGAGCCGAGCGTGATCAGGCCGAAGGACGAGATCAGCAGTACCTCGAACCAGACATAGAGGTTGAAGATGTCGCCCGTCAGGAACGCGCCGGAGACGCCGGCCATCAGCAGCAGGAGGAACGGGTAGAAGCCGTAGCGCCGTCCGCCGCCGTCGATATCGGTGAGCGCGTGCACGGCGCCGGCCAGCGCCACGACCGCGCCGGCAAGCGCGAAGAGCACGCCCGTCAGGTCCGCCGTGAACGCGATGCCGAAGGGCGGCAGCCAGCGGCCCATGACCATGGTGACGGGGCCGTTCGCGGCGACATGGGCCAGCAGCAGCGCGTCGAGCACCACCAGCACGGCAAGCGCCGGCACGGCAAGCCAGCCCTGCAGATGCAGCGACTTGCGCAGCATGAGCAGCAGCGCGCCGGCCGTGAGGCACCAGGCGGGCGGCAGCACGACCAGCCAGTCGGCGGGGGCGACGGGCGTCATGACGAGGGCTGCGGAGAGATCGGCGGGCGTAGCGGCCATTGGCGGGGCGGTTCCTGTCAGTAGCCGGTCGGCGGAAGGGGATCGTTCTCCGGCTCCGCCACGCGCATCTCGTTGCCGTTGTCGGTGCCGAGGTCCTGGTAGGCACGGTAGACGAGCACGAGAAGGAAGGCGAAGAAGGAGAAGGAAATGACGATGGCCGTCAGGATCAGCGCCTGCGGCAGCGGATTGGCCGTCAGCCCCGCCGGCACGTCGTGGCCGGCCGGGATGATCGGCGGCACCTCGCGCAGGATGCGGCCATTGGTGAAGAGCGAGAGGTTGACCGCATTGCCGAGCAGCACGACGCCCAGCAGCACGCGCACCAGGAACTTCGACAGCATCAGGTAGACGGCGGCGGCGAAGAAAAGGCCGATGAGGAGCGCGAAAGGTACTTCCATCAGACGTTCTCCTCCGCTTCGAGCGCCAGCGCGATGGAGGTGATCGAACCCACCACGACGAGATAGACGCCGGCATCGAACAGCATGACGCTGGAGAGCGGGATCTCGACGCCGAGGATGACCGGATAGATCCACAGGCCCGTCATGAATGGCACCGCGAAAGCCATGGAGAGAAGGCCGGCGATGCACGCCATGAACAGCCCGAAGGCCGAGATCGCCATCGGGTGGAACCACAGCGCCTTGCGCACGGCGACGATGCCGTTGGCGATGCCGAAGATGGCAAGCGCCGAGACCGCGATCAGCCCCCCGATGAAACCCCCGCCCGGCTCGTTATGGCCGCGCAGCAGCACGAAGATCGAGAAGAGCACCATGAGGGCGGTGAGGAACGGCGCGACGGTGCGGAAGATGAGGGTGTTCATCTGACGCCTCCTGGGACGGCGAGCAGGAATACCCCCCTCTGGCCTGCCGGGCAGGATAGTGCAGGCAGAGGGGAAGACCCTCTCTGCCTGCCGGCATCTCCCCCACAAGGGGGGAGAACGCAAGCCGCCTGCTCTTCATCCCATTTTTCACGCCGAGGGTGCCACGGGTTAAGTCCCTCCCCCTTGTGGGGAGGGGTTGGGGAGGGGTTTGCCCGCAAGGACCGAGGCGGCTGGCCGCGCGTCGCCACCATCATGCCTTTCCTCCCGCCTTGCCGCCCTTGCGAATGCGGATGATCGACAGGATCGCCAGCCCCGTCACCATGACGACGGCGATCTCGCCGAGCGTGTCCGTGCCACGGAAATCGACGATGATGACGTTCACCACATTGGCGCCGTGGGCGATCGTCTTGGAATAGAGGTTGAAGAAGTCGGTCAGCGCCGTGTCGAAGCGGCCCTGCGTGACCTTCAGAAGGTAGAGCGCGAAGCCGAGGCCGCAGGCGACCGCGATCACGGCGTCCGGGATCTTCTCGCGCAGCGGCCGGTGGTCGCGCGGCGTGAGCTTCAGCCGCGTCATGACGAGCGCCAGGATGACGACGGAGAGCGTCTCGATCATGAACTGGGTGAAGGCGAGGTCCGGCGCGCCGAAGAGCAGGAAGAGCAGCGCCACGCAGAAGCCCTGGATGCCGAGCGCGACGATGGCCGTCAGGCGGCTTTTCGCCGTCAGCACCGCGCATATACCGAGGACGGCGAGCACCATCACAGCCGTTTCATGGAACGGCACGTTGGCCGGCCAGACCGGCAGGCGCGGCCATTCGCCATAGACGGCCGGCGGCACGAGCAGCGCCAGCGCCACCACGGCGAAGGTGGCGGTCATGTAGACTTCCATCAGGCCCGGCTGGGTCAGGCGGGTGACGAAGGAGGCGCCGCGCACCAGAGCGCGCATCGCCTGGTCGAAACCCCTGTCCGGCCCCCAGCCGATGTCCTCGACCAGCCGGTTCGCGGCAGCGCGCGCCTTGTCGAGCGCCAGGAAGGCGAGGATGCCGAAGGCCACGGTGACGATGGACAGAAGGAGCGCCATGCCGAGATGCGGCACCGCCGAAATGGTGATCGTCTCCGGCCTTCCGGCAATGGCGGAGGCAAGCGGCGAGGTCAGCAGCGCATGCGCCGTGGCGGAGAACAGGCCGATGACGAGCCCCTTCACGGCGAGCAGCATGGGCCCGATCCACAGCAGCGCCGGCCCCTCATGCGCGTGTTTCGGCGTTTTCACGGGATTGCCGAGGAACGGCTTCAGCGCCACGGCGAAGGCGACGGCGAACATCAGGCCGTTGCCGATGACGGCGGCGAGCGTGAAGGCGATGGCGCGCGGGCTGCCGCCGGCAAGCGCCACATAGATCTCCTCCTTGGCGAGGAAACCGAAGAAAGGCGGCAGGCCCGCCATGGAGAGCGCGGCAAGCAGCGCGGCGAGGAAGGTCACCGGCATGGCGCCGCGCAGACCGCCGAGCTTCGTGATGTCGCGCGTGCCGGTCTCGTGGTCGATGAGGCCGGCGACCATGAAGAGCGCGCCCTTGAAGAGCGAATGGGCCACCAGATAGAGCGCCGCCGCCGCGACCGCATATTGCGAGCCGAAGCCGGTCAGCATGACGAGCAGGCCGAGCGAGGCGACCGTCGTATAGGCGAGCATCAGCTTGAGGTCGGTCTGGCGGATGGCGAGCACCGCGCCGACCAGCAGCGTCAGCCCGCCGAAGGCCGGCAGGATGGTTTCCCAGGCGAGCGTGTCGCCCATCACCGGGTTGAGCCGCATCAGGAGATAGACGCCGGCCTTCACCATGGTCGCCGAATGGAGATAGGCGGAAACCGGCGTCGGCGCCTCCATGGCGTTCGGCAGCCAGAAATGGAACGGGAACTGCGCGGACTTGGTGAAGGCGCCGCCGAGGACGAGGAAGAGGATCGCCAGATAGAACGGGCTTGCCCGCACCTCCGCGCCGAAGGACATCAGGAGCGAGAGCTGCGTGACGTCGGTGACGTTCCACAAAAGCAGCAGGCCGGCGAGCAGGAAGAGCCCGCCGCCGCCCGTCACCACCAGCGCCTGCAGGGCCGCCCGGCGCGAGGCCTCGCGCGCATGGTCGAAGCCGATCAAGAGGAAGGAGGTGATCGAGGTCAGCTCCCAGAAGACGAAGAGCATCAGGAAGCTGTCGGAAGCGACGAGGCCGAGCATCGCGCCCATGAACATCAGGATGAAGGAGAAGAACCGCCCCTGGTGCGGATGCCCCTTCAGGTAGCCGCCGGCGTAGAGCACGATCAGCGTGCCGATGCCGGAGATCAGCAGCAGGAAGGCGAGCGACAGGCCGTCGATCAGCCAGGAGAAGCTGACATTGTAGGACGGCACCCAGGCATAGCCGCCGGTGACGATCTCGCCGCGCGCCACTTCCGCGTTGAAGCCGAGGAAATGCAGGAAGACGGCGAGCGGCACGAGCGCCAGCGGCCAGGCGGCGTTGTGGCCGAGCAGCCGCGTGAGCGCGGGCGCGACCAGCGCCCCGAGGAACGGCAGACAGAAGGCGAGGAAGGTCAGGCCCATCGTGTCTGGTATCATTCCCTCTCCTTATGTGCGCGGACTTCGCCCGTCGTTCGCCCCGAAATCGTCAGAGCATTGTTTCTATGTCGGTTTGCACGAAATCGCCACCCATGAACGGCAAGCCCGCGACGTTTTCACCCACCTTCATCGCTTCCGCCGCCGGGCGTGCGAAGGTCGACGCCGGAATACCGGTCAGCATTGCGGCAGGCGCGCCGATTGTCTTGCCACATTCCGCGTCCTATCTATGGAGCCAACAGGAGGACGCCATGAGCGACACGACGACATTGAAGGTCCACAAGACGAAGGAAGAATGGCGGCAGTTGCTGACGCCGGAGCAGTTCCGCATCACGCGCGAACACGGCACGGAACGCGCCTTCTCCAGCCCGGATTTCGACCTTTCCAAGAAGGGCACCTATCGCTGCATCTGCTGCAACAGGCCGCTCTACCGCTCGGAAACCAAATACAATTCCGGCACCGGCTGGCCGAGCTTCTACCAGCCGATCGAGCCCGGCGCGGTGACGGATCATTCCGACCGCTCCTACGGCATGACGCGCACGGAAATCCGCTGCGCGGACTGCGACGCCCATCTCGGCCACGTCTTCCCTGACGGCCCGCCGCCGACGGGCCTGCGCTACTGCATGAACGGCGTGGCGCTCAGCTTCGACGAGGATTGATCGGGCCATCGCATATGGCAGCGCGTTGCGGCTCTCCCCTTCTCCCCGACGGGGAGAAGGTGGCCCGAAGGGTCGGATGAGGGGGCTTGCAAGGCTCATGCGTCTGCGCCACCCCCTCATCCCGCTGCCGCGACCTTCTCCCCGTCGGGGAGAAGGGGCAAGATGCAAGCTCCCTGTCCATATGCGATAGCCCCTACCTTTGCAGGGGGAGATGCCGGCAGGCAGAGAGGGCCTTCCTGCCACTTGCACCGTCGATGAGCGTAAATCGGCGTGCCGGACAGCCTAGCGCTTCGGCACCTTCAGCTCCATACAGGTCAGGTCCAGCCAGCGGCCGAACTTGATACCGACCTCGCTGAACCGGCCGACGACGCGGAAGCCGAGCTTCTCGTGCAGCTTGATCGAGGCGGCGTTCTCCGCCTCGATGCCGGCGATCATCACATGCACGCCGTTGAAGCTCGCCCGGTCGATCAGCGCCTTGAGCAGGCGCTTGCCCGTGCCGGTGCCGCGCCCATCCTTGTGCACGTAGACGGAATGCTCGACCGTATGGCGGTAGCCGTCGAAGGCGCGCCAGTCACCATAGGAGGCGTAGCCGACCACCTGCTTGCCGCGCAGCGCCACGAGAATGGGAAAGCCGCGCTCGCGGCGGGCGGCGAACCAGGCCTTGCGGTTGTCGAGATCGACCACCGCCTCGTTCCAGATCGCCGTCGTATTGGCGACGGCATCGTTGTAGATGTCCATGATGCCGGGAAGATCGCCCTCCACGGCGTCGCGTATCGTAATGTCCATGGTTCCCCCCGGTTTTGCCTCATGCCATACAGGAGGAGCGGGAAAGCTGTCCAGCCTGCTTGCAGGCCGGACGATGAAACGCCCGCCCTTGTCCGTTATCCGCATGACATCATCAACGAGTGGTTCCCTTGCAACGCTTCCTTGTTCTCCTCCTCCTGCTTCTCCCCGCCGCCGCCTTCGCGCAAGCCTGGGAGCCCTATGCCAACGCCCGCTTCGGCTTTTCGGTGGATATCCCGCCGGGCTTCACGCTTTCGCGCGAGGCCGACAATGGCGACGGGCGGACCTATGCGAACGGCGCGGCGACGCTCGCCGTCTGGGCGCATTACCTGACGTCGGGCGATTTCGAGGAGGAAGTGGCCGACCGCCGCGTCACCTACCAGCAGGAAGGCTGGGACCTTTCCTACGACCGGCAGGCGGCCGGCTGGGCGAGCCTTTCGGGCACGCGCGGCGATACGATCCTCTATCACCGCGTCGTCAGGCTCTGCGAGAATGCCGTCGCGTCCTTCGTGCTGGAATATCCGCAGGCGATGAAAGCCGAGGTTTCGCCCTTCGTCGGCAAGCTGGTGAAATCGCTGCATCCGGCCGAGGGATGCACCAGCGCCCAGGGCGCGGCCCCCGCCGCCGCGCAGTAAAACGCGAGGCTAGATCCCGGAGACGACGCTGGAGACGACCGCCGAATAGTGCACGGCGGCCGCCGCCACCACGAAGCCGTGCCAGATGGCGTTCTGGAAGCGCAGCTTCTCCCAGACATGGAAGATGACGCCGACCGAATAGAGCACGCCGCCGACGACGATCAGCGTCAGCGTGGCGACGGACAGATGCGTCAGCAGCGGCCCGGCGGCGAAGACGCCGCTCCACCCCATGCCGAGATAGATGAGGATCGCCAGCCGGTCGTAGCGGCCGGGAAAGAAGAATTTCAGCGCCACGCCCGCCGCCGCCATGCTCCAGATGAAGACCAGCATGCCGGCAAGGAACGGGTCCTCGATGCCGCGTTGCAGGAAGGGCGTGTAGGTGGCCGCGATCAGCAGGAAGATCGCCGAATGGTCGAAGCGGCGAAGGTGCCACTTCACGTTGGAGACCGGCCAGAGATTGTAGGCGAAGGAGGTCGAGAGCGCGAGGACAAGGCCGACGCCATAGACCCAGGCGGCGGCAAGCTGGCCGCTCGTCGCCCAGACCGTGGCGTAGAAGATCAGCGCCGTCACGCCGATCAGCGCGAAGACCACGCCGACACCATGCACGATGCCGTCGGCGATCACCTCGTACCGGTCATAGTTCCACTTGACGCCCTTGATTTCCACCGTCGCCGATCCTGCCTCGTACTACGGCCATGGTGACGTTTTTACATCGCCGGGGCAAGGGGTTGGAGGGCGCGCGGGCATCACGATAGTTTGCCGCGTGACACGGCAAGCGAGGCTATTGCTGAGCGATGCACTCCTCGCAGAGCGCGGCATGCGGGACCGCGGCAAGGCGCGCGGGGGAGATCGGCTCGCCGCACTTGGCACAGGCGCCGAACGTGCCGGCGGCGATGCGGTCGAGCGCCGCATCGATGGCGGCAAGCTCCTTGAGGCCGGTCGTGCCGAACTCCTCGAGAACCTCGTCATTCTCCCGCTCGATGGCGCGCTCGCCGCTGTCGCCGCTTTTCAGCGTGTCGAGGTCCTTCTCGATCCTGTTCAGGCGTCCGTAGAGCTCGCGCTTGCGGGTCAGAAGAATGTCCTTGTAATGCGCCACGTCCGTCACGATACCGTCTCCTTCGTTTCGATGGCTGCGAAATTGGCATCGTCAGGGTTGAACGGCATTGATCGGAATCAAGTTCCGTCGGCGCATCGTCAACGCTGCATTGACAGTAAATCGCCGAAACACCATCTTTCGTGAACGCTGCCGCTCCGCCATATTCCTCCCGACAAACGGTTTCCGAGGGAAACCGAAACAGGGATCATATCATGACGGACCTCGACAGACGGACATTCCTCGGCGCCGCCGCCGCTGGCATCGCCGCAAGCAAGGCCGGCCCCACACGCGCGGAGACCGCCCCCATGACCACCAGCGCCACCCATGCCGCCGACATGCCGGCCTTCGTCGACCATTCGCACCTGACGGTGATCGACATGCCGATGGTGTCATCCTTCTACCAGCAGGTGATGGGCCTTTCGGTGCTCGACACATCGGCTTCGGGCGAAACGCTCGGCGTCGCCGGCCGGCCGCTGCTGACGCTGACGACCGGGGGCAACGCCGCCCGCGCGCCGCGCAACGCGCCGGGCCTCTTCCACACCGCGTTCCTCGTGCCCGATCGCAAGGAACTCGGTCGCTGGCTGGCCCATGCCGCGCACAACAACGTGCCGCTCACCGGCGCCTCGGACCACCTCGTCAGCGAGGCGATCTACCTCGACGACCCGGAAGGCAACGGCATCGAGATCTATCGCGACCGCGACCGCGCCGAATGGACCTACGTGCCCGACGGCACGGTGAAGATGGCGACGCACCGGCTCGACCTGCAGGCGCTCTACGACGAGGCGCCGAAGGACGGCTGGACCGGCCAGGAGAACGGCACGGTGATCGGCCACATCCACCTCCAGGTCACGGATATCCCGGAAGCGGACGCCTTCTTCCAGGGCGTGCTCGGCCTCGACATCATGGCGCGCTATCCGGGGGCGAGCTTCTTCGCCACCGGCAAGTACCACCACCATGTCGCGGCGAATGTCTGGAACTCGCGCGGCCAGCCGAAGCGGCAGGGCGGCATGACGGGCCTTTCGGACTATACGATCCGCTTCAACGACCCGGCCAAGCTGGAGGCCGCCATCGGGAAGCTCGACGCGCTCGCGCTCCCCACCACCCGCTCGGGCGGTACGGTCTCGCTCGTCGACCCCTGGGGCATCGGCCTCAAGCTCTCGGCCTGAACGCGACGTCTCCCCCTCATCCGGCCCTTCGGGCCACCTTCTCCCCGAGGGGAGAAGGGGACGACCACGCGTGTCGCATTTCCCTTCTCCCCTCGGGGAGAAGGTGCCGGCAGGCGGATGAGGGGGTTACATCAAGCCGCGCCGTCCGCTTCCTCAATCGTAGAGATAATGCGCCGCCCAGTCCTCGCGCGGCACCATGTCGCCGACCTTGTACTTGAAGGCGTTGACCTCCAGCCGGTCGTCGCTCGCCTCGCACTTGTAGGACAGCCGGAACCACTCGCCTTTGCTGCGGAAGACCGCGCCCTTCGTCTTCAAGGTCGTGCCGTCGAGCTTGGGATCGCCGAAGGCGTAGGCGATCACCTTGTCGGGGCGAAAGCCGCCCTTGCCGTCGCTGATGCGATCCATCGCCTCGATGTCGCAGCGCTGCTCCAGCCGCTCTTCCGGCGTCAGCTTTTCGAGCTGGCCGCGGATGCGCGCGTCGATGGCCATTGCCGGGAATGCCGCCAGCGTCAGGGTACAAAGGGCGGTTACAAGCCCGATTGCCTGCCGTTTCAACAATCTGCCTCCTCTTCGTGCCATCGGTGGCGACGTCTTAATTTGGGGTTAACGCGCAATATGTCGATTTGACGACAGGCCGCAACCTACCCATGGTTTCATGCGCGATTGCTGGAACTTCTCTCGGGCAAAAGCGTTTCTGGCGCGAATTGGGGAATGCGCCATGCATGACATATCCGGAAAACCGGCCGAACGCCGCCTCCTGCAGGGCAGCGTCGACCTCGAAGCAGACCTCGTGGAGGACGCGCCGCGCCGCTACGGGCTCGACATCGCCGCCGCCTGGGCGGCCATCGGCATCTTCGCCATCATGGCCATGGGCGTCGTCTACATCATGGCGCCGATCCTCATTCCGCTCTGCCTTGCGGTCGTCACCGGCCTCATCTTCGGCGTGGCGGCGGAAAAGCTCAACGAGTTCGGCATCCCGCCGCTGCCGACCGCGCTGCTGCTCGCCGGCGTCTTCGGCTCCGGCCTCTTCCTCGTCGCGGGGCTCCTGGCCGACCCGATCGCGCAACTTGCCGCCAATGCGCCGGATCTCGTGCGCGGCGCCTATGACCGCATCACGCCGCTGTTCTCCCGCCTCGGCTGGCTGAACATAAGCCCGGAAACCTTCCAGGGCGGCCAGATGTCGATGGAGAAGGTGCTGGAGAACACCGGCAGCATCCTCGGCATCCTCTCGTCAAGCCTCACCCCCGCTTTGCTGCAGGGCATGATCTTCTTCGCCGCGCTCGTGCTCTTCCTCTCCGCGCGGCTGAAGCTGCGCCAGATGATCATCATGTCGTTTCCCCGCCGCAGCCAGCGGCTGACGACGATCCGCATCATGAACGCCATCGACAGCTCGCTCGGCTACTATTTCGCCACGGCCGCACTGGTCTATGCCGCGCTCGGCGTCGTCACCGGCCTCATCACCTGGGGCGGAGGGCTCGCCATGCCGGCGCTGTGGGGGCTGTTCGCCTTCCTCTCCAGCTTCGTGCCCTTCCTCGGCGTGACGCTGATGACCATCGCGCTCGCCGCCGCGGGGCTCCTGACGCACGAGACGCTGATGATGGGCCTCCTGCCGGCGCTCGCCTTCTTCCTCGTGCACCTCGCCATGGAAAACCTCGTCATGCCGGCGGTGATGGGCAAGCGCCTGGAGGTCAACGCCTTCATCATCTTCACGGCGATCATCTTCTGGACCTGGATGTGGGGCGCCGCCGGCGCCATGCTCGCCCTTCCCCTCTCCATCATCGGCATGACCATCGCCGACGAACTGCGCCCCGCCAAGCGCAAGGCCAAGCGCAGCCTGCCGGGGTAAGACCCTCTCTGCCTGCCGGCATCTCCCCCACAAGGGGGGAGAACGCAAGATGCTTGCTCCTCCTTCCATTTGTCACGCTGAGCCTGCCGCGCGTTAAGCCCCTCCCCCTTGTGGGGAGGGGTTGGGGAGGGGTCTTTCTCGTGTCTCTGCCGAAACCTCCGCTTGATGCGAACGCCCCGGCTCTCTATCTCTTTGATCCCGCCTATCCTTCCGCCGGAGTGAAATCTTGTCCGTCTTCAAAAACCTGCCTGCCGCCCCCCTCGCCGCCAAGAAGCCCGTCTCCGACACCCGCCACGGCATCACCCGCACCGACGACTATGCCTGGTTCCGCGACGAGAACTGGCAGGCGATGTTCAAGGATCCTTCCATCCTGCAGCCGGAGATCCGCGCGCATCTGGAGGCCGAGAACGCCTATATGACGGCGGCCATGGCCGATACGGAGGCCTTGCAGAAGGCGCTGTTTGCCGAGATGCGCGGGCGCATCAAGGAGGACGACAGCTCCGTGCCGGTCAAGGACGGCCCCTTCGCCTACGGCACTGCCTATGTCACCGGCGGGGAGCAGCCGCGCTATTTCCGCGAGCCGCGCGACGGCGGGACGCGCACCATCCTGCTCGACGGCGACAAGGAGGCGGCCGGCAAGGACTATTTCCGCCTGTCGGGCATCGACCATTCGACCGACCATTCGGTGGGCATCTGGGGCTATGACGACAAGGGCTCGGAATATTTCACGCTGAAGGTGCGCGACCTTGCAAGCGGCGAGGACCGCGCGGACACGATCGTCAATTCGGGCGGCGGCGGCGTCTGGGCGCCGGATGCGAAGAGCTTCTTCTACACCGCGCTCGACGAGAACCACCGTCCCTCGAAGATCTTCCATCACATCCTCGGCGAGCCGCAGGACAAGGACCGCCTCGTCTACGAGGAGAAGGATGCCGGCTTCTTCCTCTCGGTCGGCGGCTCGCTGATCGACGACTTCGTCTATATCGATATCCACGACCACGAGACGAGCGAATACCGCCTGCTCTCGACCAACGACCTTCTCGCGACCCCCGTCGTCGTCGCTCCGCGCCAGGTGGGCCTCGAATACTCGATGACGGAGGGCGGCGACGTCTTCTACATCCTCACCAATGCCGACGGCGCCAAGGACTTCAAGATCATGGAGGCGCCGGTGACGGCGCCGGGCCGCGAGAACTGGAGCGAGGTCGTGCCGCACCGCCCCGGCACGCTCATCCTCAGCCACATGGCCTTCGCCCGCCACCTCGTCTGGCTGGAGCGCCACGAGGGCCTGCCGCGCATCGTGGTGCGCGACCGCAAGAGCGGCGAGGAGCATGCCATCGCCTTTGCGGAAGAGGCCTATTCGCTCGGCCTTTCGGGCGCGGCGGAATATGACACTGATGTCATCCGCTTCTCCTATTCCTCGATGACGACGCCCTCGCAGCTCTTCGACTACGACATGGCGACGCGCGAGCGCACGTTGCTGAAGACGCAGGAAGTGCCCTCCGGCCACAACCCGGACGACTACGTCACCCGCCGCGTCTTCGCTCCCGCCCTCGACGGCGAGAGTGTGCCGGTCACCCTGCTCTACCGCAAGGACACCCCGCTCGACGGCTCCGCGCCGTGCCTGCTCTACGGCTACGGCGCCTACGGCATCACCATCCCGGCGTCCTTCAACACGAATTGCCTATCGCTGGTCGACCGCGGCTTCGTCTATGCCATCGCCCATATCCGCGGCGGCAAGGACAAGGGCTTTGCCTGGTACGAGAACGGCAAGATGGACAGGAAGACCAATACGTTCAAGGACTTCATCGCCGCGGCCGACTATCTGAATCAAGAGAAGTTCACGTCCTACGCGAGGATCGTCGCCGAGGGCGGTTCGGCCGGCGGCATGCTGATGGGCGCGATCGCCAACATGGCGCCGGAAAAGTTCGGCGGCATCATCGCCGCCGTGCCCTTCGTCGACGTGCTCAACACCATGCTGGACGACACGCTGCCGCTCACCCCGCCGGAATGGCCCGAATGGGGCAACCCGATCGAGAGCAAGGACTTCTACCAGCTCATGGCCAGCTACTCGCCCTACGACAATGTCGCGGCCAGGCCCTACCCCGCCATCCTCGCCCTTTCCGGCCTCACCGATCCGCGCGTCACCTACTGGGAGCCGACCAAGTGGGTGGCGCGGCTGCGCGAGAAGACGACCGGCTCGGAACCGATCCTGCTCAAGACGAACATGGGCGCCGGCCACGGCGGCGCCTCCGGCCGCTTCCAGCGGCTCGAGGAGATCGCCTTCGAATATGCCTTCGCCATCAAGGTTGCGGGAAAGATGTAGGAGCCGCAAAGCGCTCGAAAGAAAAAGCCGGCGCATCGTTCGCGCCGGCCAAGAAGCCGGTCAGAGGGTCGGACCTGACCGGGATCAGCGGAATGCGCCCACGCATTCCTGCAGGTCGTTCAGCATGGCGCTCGAGCCCTTGAGGCTGGTTCGCACGTCGCCGATACGGATGTGGTTGCCGCGTTTCAATGCCTCGATGACCGACCGGTCGCTGCCGAGATCGTAGGCGATCTCCTGGCTTCCATAGGCCTTGCCGACGATGTCGTAACCCTCACCGTCGTCGATCCAGTATTTCGCATCATTGGTGTAGTTGTCAGCATAGTCATAGGACGTATCCTGGAAGCCGAAGGTCACGTGGCCGTCGTCGTACCAGCGGAAGGCGGCAAAACGGCCGCCGTCGCCGCGCCGGACCGCGCGGCAGTTCGAAAAGCGCCGGTCGCCGGAAAAGTCCGCGACGATGTCCCAGCCGCCCACCGTGCGCGCGTCGCGGTAGCGATCGGCATCCGCGCCGTAGCCGTCGCCGCTGCCGCTGCCGGATGAACTCGTGGCCGCATAGCCGTCCGACTTCGCATCGTGGCGGGTATCGTTCGAAGCATGCTCCTCGACCGGGAAGTCGCGCAGGGCATCGCGGTAGCGGTCGAAATAGCCGAGGCGGCGCACGTCAACGAATTCGAACTCGTAGTCCTCCAGCCCGCGCACGGAATTGTCGCGGAAGCGCACGAGGCCGCGAACGCGCAGGCAGCCGTCGCCGCAGTCGATCTCATCGACATATTCGCGCGCATTGTCGTCAGGCGTCTTCACCGCGATGCCGAGGCCGTGGCGGCGCTCGTCGTTGATTGCACGGAACATCAGCGACTGGGCGTAACCGCGGCGATCCTCGTCGAAATAGTCGTAGATCGCACGTTCCTCGCTGGGGCTGAGATCATCCTCGCTCGCCACGTAGATGCGGCGCTCGGGAATGCTCGCCGAGGTGATGATGTTGCGAAGGCGCTCGCGCGAATAGACGGTCGAGAAATAGGAAAGGTAGTCGCAGCTTTCCGGCGGAGCCCAGAAGCTGAAGTCGATCAAGACGAGCTGGCCGTCCTTGTAAAGGTCGGAAAGCCGGCGGTCGCGATCCTTGCCACCGAAGGACAGGCGCCCGCAGGGGTCGTGCCGGTCGTTGGCGACCGTGACATAGGGCAGGTTGCCGGCATCCTCGTGCTCGCGCTCGAAGCGCTTGCCGAGCAGCTCGATCTTGCGCTCGGCGATATAGGCGAAGACGCCTTCCGGGTAGCGGCTGAGGTAGCGGTCGTAGGCCTCGCGGTTATCGGAGAGCGAGGCGAATTCGTAGAACGAGACTTCCGCCTCGTCGACCTTGCCGTCCTTGGCGCTCAGGGCGAACTTGCCGTAGTCGGCATCGCTCTGCCAGACCTCCTGCTTGCCCTGGCTGCGCTCCTTGACGATGTCGGAGACCTTTCGGAACGCCTCCTCCAGCGCGATGCCGGGAATGCTGACCGCATCGACGAAGGCCGAGGCGAAGGGGCTGATCGGCGTGCCTTCATAGTCGTAGGTCGTGCCGGGCGCGGCGGCGTAGGCATAGTGGATGCCGTCGGCGTTCTTCGGCTCGGCAAGGCCCTCGGGAATGTCGCGCAGGGTCAGGAACGGGTTTTCGTGCGCGGCGTCGAACAGCACGACCTTGAGGCCGGTGCCGAGCTTGCGCAGTGCGCCGGTCACCTCGGAGACCGCAAGCGAACGGTTGCGCAGGCCCGTCAGCGTGCGGCCGGACGCGTCGGTCGGCAGCAGGTAGTTGTCGCCGTCGATCTGCACCGCGTAACCGGAGAAATAGACGAAGAGCACCGGGTTCTCCACCTTCTCTGCCACGCGCGTGAAGTTGTTGAGGGCCGACAGCATGCCGAGATAGTCGACGTCGGTGGCGCGCGTCACGGAGAAATCGGCCCGCTCCAGCGCCTCGCCGACGAGGTCGATGTCGTTCAGCGGGTTTTCCAGCGGCTCGGCATCCTCGTATTCGGCATTGCCGATGAGGAGGGCGTAGCGCTCGGCCGCGAAGGCAGCGGGCGCGGCGAGGATGAGGAGACAGGCGGCGAGCGCCCCGATCAGTCGATGGACATTCCGCTGCACGATATCCTCCAAGAATCGATCGGCCCTGTTGAAAAAGGAAACGGGCCGCGCCCCGCGCTTATTCAGAAGGTCATGAAATTCCATCTCGATCCGCTCCGCAAGGGGCTGCGGGACCAACCGAAAAGGTTTGTTAAGTGCGCGCCGCTACTTTCGCTGGCAGAACGAGGAAAGAGACATGACCATTCAGCGCATCGACATCACCGGCGTCGTGGACGTGGAGCACCGCGTGCTCCGGGACCGTGCCGCGATGGAGGATGCGGCGGCTGCCTGGCGTGCGCTCGATGCCCGCGCGGCCGATCCGCTGTCCTATTTCCAGAGCTACGACTGGTGCGCCTGCTGGATCGACAGCTATGGCGGCGAGGATTGCCGGCCGGAAATCCATACGCTGTGGCAGGGCGAGCGGCTGGTCGCCGTCTGGCCGCTGATGCTGACCGGCGGCCGGCTGAAGCGCCTCGAACCGCTCAGCACGCCGCATTGCCAATATTCCAACATGCTGGCCGACCCCGCCCTCGGGCAGGAGGCGGCCCAGAACCTTCTTGCCGCGCTCGCGAAGGGAAGCCACGACCTCGCGCTGCTCGAGAGCGTGCCGGTGGGCTCGGCGCTCGCCGGGCTCCTGACGCAGACGGCGCCGCTTTCCGGCCGCGGCAACACCGCCTCCATGCTCGACCTTTCCGCCTTCGCCTCGCCGGAGGACTATGCGAGCCGGTTCAGCAAGACGCAGCGGCGCAACCGCAACCGCCGGCGCAACGCGCTGGCGCGGCACGGCGAACTTTCCTTCGAGGTGCTGTTTCCGGGCGATGCCGGCTTCGCGGCGGCCATTCCCCTCTTCCTGCACCACAAGCGCCAGTGGCTGCGCGAGACGGCGCGGCGCGGCCACGCCATCGCCTCCCCCGATTTCGACCGTTTCCTGACCGCGCTTCCCGGCGACCGGGACCCGCTCTCCGGCGCCTGCCTCTTCCTGCTGAAGGCCGGAGACCGCATGGCGGCCGCCGAGCTCGGCTTCGTGCACCACTGCCACTACTATGCCTATCTCGGCGCCTTCGACTGGGCGCTGCGCGATGCCTCCCCCGGCAAGACGCAGATGGACATGACGGTGTGCTGGCTGATCGAGCAGGGGGTGAAGACCTACGACCTGCTCGGCCACCCGACCGACTACAAGGAAAGCTGGAGCAACCGCACCATCGGGCTCGAAACCTATGCGCTGCCGACTAATTTCGTCGGCATGGCCTATGCCAACCTCTGGACGGCGCGTGTGCGGCCACGGCTGCAGAAGCTGTATCGCAGCCTGCCCGAGCAGATCCGCCGCCTCACCCAGTTCGGCCATAGTTTCGGGCTTTTCGTGATGATCGCCTGATACGCCTTCCGTTCGCCGGCCGCAGACCCTATCTGATAGGGTGATGCAGCAACGGACGGACGGATCATGAGCGGCGCAACGGGCATTTCCTTCGACAACAGCTATGCACGCCTGCCGGACGCGTTCTTCGCGCCGGTCGACCCGACGCCGGTGGAAGCGCCGCGCCTTATCAAGTTCAACCGGGCGCTCGCCGACGAGCTCGGCCTCGACGCCGACGCGCTGGAGCGGCACGGCGCGGGCTATTTTTCGGGCAATGTCGCCCTGCCCGGCGGCCTGCCGCTCGCCATGGCCTATGCCGGCCACCAGTTCGGCCAGTTCGTGCCGCGGCTCGGCGACGGGCGGGCGATCCTCCTCGGCGAGGTGATCGACCGGCACGGCCGGCGGCGCGACATCCAGCTCAAGGGCGCCGGCCAGACGCCCTATTCGCGCCGCGGCGATGGGCGCGCGGCGCTCGGGCCGGTGCTGCGCGAATATATCGTCAGCGAGGCCATGCACGCGCTCGGCATCCCGACGACGCGGGCGCTGGCGGCGGTCGCCACCGGCCAGCCGGTCTATCGCGACCGCGTGCTGCCCGGCGCGGTGTTCACCCGCGTCGCCGCCAGCCATATCCGCGTCGGCACCTTCCAGTTCTTCGCCGCGCGCGGCGACACGGACAATGTGCGGGTGCTCGCCGACCATGTCATCGACCGGCACTATCCAGAGCTGAAGGGCGCGGACAGACCCTATCTCGCCCTCATCGACGCGGTGGCGGAAAGGCAGGCGGCGCTGATCGCCAAATGGCTCGGCGTCGGCTTCATCCACGGCGTGATGAACACCGACAATATGACGATCTCGGGCGAGACCATCGACTTCGGCCCCTGCGCCTTCATGGACCGCTACGACCCGCGCACCGTCTATTCCTCCATCGACCAGGGCGGGCGCTATGCCTTCGGCAACCAGCCGATGATCGGCCAGTGGAACATCGCGCGGCTCGCCGAGGCGATGCTCGCAATCCTCGACGACGACCAGGACAAGGCGGTGGAAGCGGCGAACGAAGCGGTCGGCCGTTTCATGGAGCGCTTCCAGGCGCACTGGAAAACGGTGATCCGCGGCAAGATCGGCCTTGGCGAGGAGGAGCAGGAGAGCGACCAGGCGCTGATCCGCGACCTGCTCGTCACGCTCTACGAGCAGAAGGCCGACTATACGCTGACCTTCCGCCGGCTGGCGGACGCGGCGGAGAGCCAAGACCCCTCCCCAACCCCTCCCCACAAGGGGGAGGGGCTCACCCAGTTGCACTCTTCGGGGCATAATTCTGCGAGGAGCCAGCCCCCTGCTGTCTCCCCCCTTGTGGGGGAGATGCCGGCAGGCAGAGGGGGTTTCACGGAGGCAGGCTTCGCCAACGTCATGGAAGACCCGGCCGCGCTGGCGCCCTGGCTTGCCGCCTGGCGCGCGCGGCTGGCGCAGGACGCGACCTCGCCGCAGGAGCGCGCGGCGGCGATGCGCCGGGTCAACCCGGCCTTCATTCCGCGCAACCACAAGGTCGAGGAGGCCCTGACGGCGGCGGTCGACCATGGCGACTTCTCGCTGTTCGAGGCGCTGAACGACGTGCTGTCGAAGCCCTACGAGGACCAGCCGGCCTTTGCCGCCTATGCGCTGCCGCCGAAGCCGGGCGAGGAGATCACCGCCACGTTCTGCGGGACGTGACCCAGTCTGCACGAAATACTTGCGCCGAAAAGTATAGTTTTTGGCAAAGTCGTGGCGATGGCATTGAAGCGACACGTTTCTGCCCTAATTTCTCCAGCGTCCCTCCCTGAGCCGGACGTCATGCCGGCTCTCCTCCCTGGCCGGCATCGCTAACGGAGATCATCATGTTGCTAACAATTACCGCCGCCGTCATCGCCCTCATCGGACTGGTGCTGACGGGCGGAGGCGGGTGGCTGCTTTCGCTTGGCGGCAGCCCCTACTATCTCGTCACCGGCATCGCCTTCCTCGTTACTGCCGTCCTCCTCTTGCGCCGCTCCAGCGCGGCGCTCTGGCTCTATGCCCTCATCATCCTCGGTTCGCTCGGCTGGGCGATCTTCGAAGTCGGCTTCGACTGGTGGCAGCTCGGCCCGCGCGGCGGCGTCATCGTGCTCATCGGCCTGTGGCTGATGCTGCCGGCCATCCGCCGGCCGCTCGGCTTCGCAAGCCCCACCGGCACGCGCTATGCCGCCTCCGCCCTGCCGCTTGCCGTCGCCACCATCGTCGCCATCGCCGTTGCCGGCTATTCGATGACGCAGGACCCGCACGACATCGCCGGCGACCTGCCGACCGACGTGGTGAACGCCACGCCGGCCCTCGGCGGCAACGTGCCGGCCGGCGAATGGCACCAGTACGGCCGCACGCAATACGGCCAGCGCTATTCGCCGCTCGATCAGGTGAACACGGAGAACGTCTCGACGCTGAAGGTCGCCTGGCAGTACCAGACCGGCGACGTGAAGCTGCCTGACGACGTGGGCGAAACCACCTATCAGGTGACGCCGCTGAAGATCGGCGACACGCTCTACATGTGCACCCCGCACAACTGGGCGATCGCGCTCGATGCGGCGACCGGCAAGGAGAAATGGAAATACGATTCCAACTCCGGCATGAACCCGGATCGCCAGCACCAGACCTGCCGCGGCGTGACCTACTATGCCGATCCGGCCGCCACATCAGGCACGACCTGCGCGACGCGCGTCTACCTGCCGACCTCGGACGCCCGGCTGATCGCGCTCGACGCGGCGACCGGCGACGTGTGCACCGGGTTCGCCCAGAACGGCGTGCTGCAGCTCGCACAGGGCATGCCGTACAATCCGGCCGGCTACTACTACTCCACCTCGCCGCCCGTCATCACCGACGGCAAGATCATCATCGGCGGGGCGGTGAACGACAATTACTCGACCCAGTCGCAGTCCGGCGTCATCCGCGCCTTCGACGTCAATTCCGGCGCCCTCGTCTGGAACTGGGATTCGGGCAATCCCGACGTCACGACGCCGCTGCTGGAAGGACAGGTCTACACCGTCAACTCGCCGAACTCCTGGTCGGTGTTCAGCTATGACGAGGCGCTCGGCCTCGTCTACATACCGCTCGGCAACCGCGTGCCCGACCAGCTCGGCATGGGCCGCAGCGAGCATGTCGAGAAATATTCGTCCTCCATCGTGGCGCTCGACATCAAGTCCGGTGCGGTACGCTGGGTACGCCAGACCGTGCATCACGACCTCTGGGACATGGACGTGCCGGCCCAGCCTGCGCTGATCGACATCACGAAGGATGGCGCGACCATTCCCGCCCTCGTCGGCCCGACCAAGCAGGGCGACATCTACGTGCTCGACCGGCGCTCGGGCGAGCCGATCATCCCGATCGAGGAAGTGCCTGCCCCGACCGGCGCGATCCCGGAGGACTTCACCGCCCCGACCCAGCCGGTCTCCGGCCTCACCTTCATGCCGCCGCCGCTGACGGAGAAGAACATGTGGGGCATCACCATGTTCGACCAGCTCGCGTGCCGCATCGACTTCCTGTCGATGAAGTACGAGGGCCGCTACACGCCGCCGTCGCTGGAAGGCACCATCGTCTATCCCGGCAATTTCGGCACGTTCAACTGGGGCTCGGTCGCGGTGGATCCCGAACGGCAGGTGATGTTCGGCATGCCGACCTACCTCGCCTTCACCTCCCGCCTCGTGCCGCGTGACCAGATCCCTCCCAAGGGACAGGACGAGAAGGGCTCCGAGCAGGGCCTCAACCGCAATGAGGGCGCACCCTACGGCGTCTTCATGGGGCCGTTCCTCGGCCCGCTCGGCATTCCCTGCCAGGCGCCGCCATGGGGCTATGTCGCGGGCGCCAACCTTGCGACGGGCGACATCGCCTACAAGCACAAGAACGGCACGGTCATGGACATGACGCCGCTGCCGCTGCCCTTCAAGGTCGGCGTGCCGGGCATCGGCGGCCCGATCATCACCAAGGGCGGCGTCGCCTTCCTCGGCGCGGCGGTCGACGACTACCTGCGCGCCTACGACGTGACCAGCGGCCGCCAGCTCTGGGAAGCCCGCCTTCCGGCCGGCGGACAGGCGACACCGATGACCTATACGGTCGGCGACAAGCAATACGTCCTGATCGTCGCCGGCGGCCACGGCTCCGTCGGGACGAAGCCGGGCGATTACGTCATCGCCTATACGCTGCCGTAAGGGGGCTTGCGGCCTTCTGGTGCGGAGGGCGGGTTTACCCCCCTCTGCCCTGCCGGGCTCCCCCAAGGGCAGGGTTATCGTATATGGCAGAGCGTTGCGGTTTTCCCCTTCTCCCCCGCGGGGAGAAGGTGGCCCGAAGGGTCGGATGAGGGGGTGGTGCGGCGGGGTCCTTTGTCGGCGCCATCCCCCTCATCCGCCTGCCGGCACCTTCTCCCCGCGGGGGAGAAGGGACAAGCCGCAATGGGTTCGCTTCATGTGCGATGGCCCTGCCGAGGGAATCGCCCGGCAGGTAGAGGGGGTAAGACGCAGTCATCTACCGACCGAAGCAAAGCCCCCCTTCTAAGGCTTGCCTCCCCGCCTCGCCCCACCCATTATCCCGCCTTCCCCATCCTCCCCGGGAGATTCGCCATGAAAGACGACTGGCGGCTGATCGCCGCGCCGGTGAAGATCATCCTTGGCAATTACTGGCGCGCCTCGCGCGGCCTGCTGGCGCTCGTCGCGGTCATCGTCTTCCTGTCGGCGATCTCGGCCGTCGCCGCGCCCTATCTCTTTTCGCGGCTGATCGACGCCATGACCGCCGACCGCTTCGCCGAGACGCTGGCCCTCGGCCTCGTCGTCTATGCCCTGCTCATCGGCATGGCGGCGGCGATGCAGCACATGGTGCAGTACCTCTCCTACATGAGCGCGGAGAACCTCAGCTTCATCGCCAGCACCAGCCTGTTCGAACGGCTCCTGCGCAAGCACGCCGGCTTCTTCGTCGAGCACAACCCGGCCGAGATCGAAGGGGCGCGGCGGCGCGGCCAGGGCGCGCTGATGACGCTCGTGCAGCTCGGCCTCGTCGTCTTCATCCCCGGCGCCACGCAGATCGTGCTCGCCCTTCTCATGCTGGGCGCGACGATCAACCTGGAGGTCGTGCTGATCGTCTTCGCCTATGGCTGCGGCTTCATCGCCCTCACGGCCATTGCCAACCACCGCACCCGCCGCTTCCTCGACGCGGCCATCGAGGCGGGACAGGCGAACGCCAAGTTCGTCGGCAACGCCATGGCGGCGATGGAGACGCTGCGCCATTTCGGCAGCCACCGCTGGATGCAGGCGCGCTTTGCCGAAAAGGCCCGCGAGGAGCGCGACAACTGGGCCGCCTTCTGCCGCCGCCGCATCGGCTACAGCTCCGTGCTCGGGGCGGGCCTTGCCGTGCAGTTCGTCGTCACCTTCCTGCTGCTCCTGCCGCGCTACCGGGCGGGCGATCTCAGCGTCGGCGATGTCGTGCTGTTCAACACGCTGCTGCTTCAGCTCAACATGCCCTTCGAGATGATCGGCCATGCGCTCGACGATGTGGTGCGGGCACGCGCCTCGCTGCTGCCGCTCGCCCGCATCTGGGCCGCGCCGGAAGAGCCCGACGCCGCGACGCCCGGCGGCTTTTCGCACCGGCAGGGCCGGCTTGCCTTCGAAGACGTCTCCTACGCCCATGAGAACGGCCGCGGGATCGAGGATGTCAGCTTCGCCGCCGAGCGCGGCCGGATCACCTATCTCGTCGGCGAGACCGGCTCCGGCAAATCCACCCTCCTGCGGCTCGCGCTGAAATCGCTGAGCCCCGCCGCCGGGCGGATCGCCGTCGACGGCGTCGACCTCGCGGCCGTTTCGCAACGCGACTGGTACGCCGCCGTCGGCATCGTGCCGCAGGAGCCGACGCTGCTCAACGACACGCTCGCCGTCAATATCGTGCTCGGCCGCGCCGTCGACCGCGACCGGCTGCGGCGGGCGGCCGAGAAGGCGGCGATCCTCGCCTTCATCGAGGAGCTGCCGGAGGGCTTCGAGACGCTGGTGGGCGAGCGCGGCATGAAGCTCTCGGGCGGCGAGCGCCAGCGCATCGCCATTGCCCGCGCGCTCTATGCCGATCCGCAGTTCCTCTTCCTCGACGAGGCGAGCTCGGCGCTGGACGAGACCACGGAGGCCGGCATCATGCAGCATATCCGCGGCCTTGCCGGCGAGGTGACGATCCTTGCCGTGACGCACCGCAAGAGCGTGATCGGCCCCCTGGACCATGTCGTGCGCCTTGCCGGCGGGCGTGTCGAAAGCGAGAGCTGACCACCCGCAAGTCTCGCAAAAGCCGCAACCGGGAATGGTGGCTGCGAAACGATTTCTCAGGCCGACGGCGCGCAAGGGCAATCCGTCGCTGGTCCGCAGGGAGCGAAGGCCTGACCAGCCTTCGCTTCATTTTCTTACCGCAGGCGGTCCCTTGCCTGGCCTCCTGTCTCCACGTCCCGCTCGCGACGGGATAATCGCAGAGGAACACCCTCTCTGCCTGCCGGCATCTCCCCCACAAGGGGGGAGAAGGCTGGCCGCCTGCTCTTCCTTCCATTTTTTACGCCGAGGGTGCCGCGCATTAAGTCCCTCCCCCTTGTGGGGAGGGATTAGGGAGGGGTCTTCAATTACCACGACGCGGCACCGAAAAACCCGATTGACAAACCGCGCGAAAGGGAGAATATCGCGCCCATGATCAAGAGCACGCACATCGCCGCAACGTATTTTTGGCTGTTCCGATAGGGAGCGGCTGTTCGATCATGTCAACAAGCCGCCATCAGGCGGCTTTGTTGTTTCTAGGGCACCTGATGGCAGAAAACCGAAGGAGCCCGAAATGCACAATACCGTCATCAAGCTTGAGCCCCACGCCGACCGGCCGCCGATGCTGACCATCCGCACCGCGCGCCCGGGCGACCTGCAGCAGATCCTCGACATGATCGCGCTGCACGCGGAGTGCCATGGCGACACGGCGAAGATTTCCGCCGTCGATCTCGACCGCGACCTGTTCGGCGCCAATCCCTGGATCAATGCCCTCGTCGCGGAAGCCGGCGGCCGGCTGATCGGCTACGCGCTGCTCGTTCCGATGTACCGCGCCCTCGAAGGCCTGCGCGGCATGGAACTGCACCAGATCTTCGTGCGTGACGGCCATCGCGGCCACGGCATCGGCCGCCATCTGGTGTCGCGTGCCCGCGAGCATGCCCGCATCTCCGGCTGCGGCTACCTCTCGGTGAGCGCGGCGACCGGCAATTTCGGCGCGCACCGCTTCTACGAGCAGATGAATTTCCGGGCGGGCCCGGTGACCGGCATGCGCTACGTTCAGGCACTCGGCTGAGGGACGACGACGATGACGAAGCGACTGGCGATCGTGCTGACCGAGGGTTATGCCGACTGGGAATGCGGGCTGCTGATGGCGACGGCGCGGCATGAATGCGGGGCGGAAACCGTGGTGCTGACGCCCGGCGGGGCGGACGTCGCCTCGCTCGGCGGCGTTTCGGTCAGGTCCGCCGGCAAGGCGGAGGACGCCTCGCCCGACGACTTCGACGTGCTGGTGCTGTGTGGCGGCACGATCTGGCAATCCGACGCCGTGCCCGACCTTTCGGCTCCGGTCGGGCGTTTCGTGGCGGCGGGAAAGCCGGTCGCGGCGATCTGCGACGCCACGCTGGCGCTCGGCCGCCTCGGGCTGCTCGACGCGCGGGCGCATACCGGCAACTATCCCGGACAACTGCCGGAAGTCGTGCCCGCCTATCGCGGCGAAGCCCACTACCGCGACCAGCCGCAGGCAGTGCGCGACCATGGCATCATCACCGCCTCCGGCGCCGCGCCCGTCACCTTCGCCCGCGAAATCCTCGACGCGATCGGCCTCGGCTCGGCCGAACTCATCGACTATCTCGCCCTCTATGGCGATGAGCATCGGCAGGCGAAGGCCTGAGAGAAGAAAACCCCTCCCCAACCCCTCCCCACAAGGGGGAGGGACTTAACGCGCGGCACGCTCGGCATTCAAAAATCGAGGGAAAAGCAGGCTGCTAGCCTTTCTCCCCCCTTGTGGGGGAGATGCCGGCAGGCAGAGAGGGGCATTTTGCGATAGTCTATCGCTCATCCACCCTCGGAAAGATAGTCTCAGCAGGGACATAAGGGCCACCGGTAACCTCCCCGGCCAGCCGCCTCAATGCGCCGGGACTGCCTTCAGATAGGCCGCGATCGCCTCGCGGTCTTCCTTCGGCAGGAGCGCCATGTTCTTCTGCACCGAGACCATCGCGCCGCCGACGCTGTCGAATTCCGGGGTGAAGCCGGTTTCGAGATAGCTGACGATGTCGCCCACGCTCCAGCTTCCGAAACCGCCTTCGGCCGGGGTGATGTTGGGGATGCGCCCCTCGCCTTCCGGGTTCGGCCCGCCGGCCAGCCACTGGCCGGTCTTCAGCCCGCCGAGCATGTCGCGGGGCGTATGGCACTCGCCGCAATGCCCCGGCCCTTCCACGAGATACTGGCCGCGCTTGACCGCGTCGTCGGCATCGGCCAACTCCACGCGCGGGGCGTCGTTGAGGTAGAGGAATTTCCAGCCGCCCAGCGCCAGGCGGATGTTGAACGGGAACGGCAATTCATGGTCCGGCGCGACGTTCGCGCTCTTCGGCAGCGTCTTCAGGTAGCCGTAGAGGTCAACGACGTCCTTCACCGTCATGCGGGCATAGGAGGCATAGGGGAAGGACGGATAGAGGTGTTCGCCGTCCCGGCCCGTGCCGCGCATCATGGCATCGCCGAACTCCGCCAGCGTCCACGCGCCGATGCCCGCCGTCTCGTCGGGCGAGATGTTCGGCGCATGGAAGGTGCCGAACGGGCTTTTCAGCGCAAGGCCGCCGGCGAGCACCAGCTTCTGGTCGTCGGGTGCGCCGGGCGCGGCATGACAGCTCACGCAGCCGCCGGCATGGAAGATGCGCTCGCCATTGGCAAGGTCCGGCTCGCCCGCCGACGCCCAGGTCTCGGCCGGCAGCCGCTCGGGCGCCGTGACGAAGAGGAACGCGCCCGCGCCGAGCGCGCCGAGCACCACGACGGCGCCGAGGATTTTCTTGAATGCCATGAACCATTCCCTTTTTCCGGCCGCGCGATGATGCGGCGGCCTGAAACGCAAAGCCGCCGCCCCGGCGGCGCGCGCCGGGGCAGTCGGCATCTCTTCCTGGGAGCCGGCCTACCGCGTCTATTTCTTGACGCGGTAGACCTCATGACAGCCGCCGCAATTGGAGCCGATCGTCTTGAGCGCGGCGCCGACCGCCGCCTGGTCCGCCGGCATGCCGGCGAGCACGGTTTCGGCATCCGTGCCTAACTTGGCGGACTTGGCCTTGAAGTCGTCCATCTTCTCCCAGATCTCGGCTTTCGCCTCGGTCTCGTACCCCGCCTCGGAGCCGGCCGGGAACTGGTCCGGGAAGGCCTTCGCCACTTCGCTCATCGTCGTCAGCGATGCCTTGACGATCTCCGCGTCGTAGGGCTTCTCGCCCTTGGCGATGCCTGCAAGCGCGCCCATGGCGCCGCCCACCTTCTTCATCATCTCCTGGCGGACGACCTGTGGCTCGTCCGCCGCCACGACGGCGCCCGCGCCAAGGGCCGCAAGCGCGGCCGCGGCCGCCAAAGTCCTGAACCTCATCGACAACTCCCTTTTCAGGCGGCCGGTTGATTCCGCGCCGCCGGTTTACGATGCGCCGGCATGATTGCATTTTAGGAAGTCGATGAAAGTAAAATCTTTTTGAGGACAGAAAGACTGCGTCAAGTCATGCTCCAGCCCCGCCACACCGTAAGCACCGCGATAGCGACGAGCAGCACACCTGCGGCGCGGCCGATGAAGCGGGTGGCGGCGGGGCTGGCGACGAGAGCGTCGCGGCTGCGGGCGGCGGCGAGCGCCAGCCCGCCATAGATGGCGAGCTGAGTCACCCAGGTCACGAGCAGCATGACGAGCGCCTGGCGCCAGACGGGGCCGAATTCCGGCCGCAGGAACTGCGGGAAGACCGCCAGCATGAAGAGATAGGCCTTCGGGTTCATCAGGCTGGTCAAGGCACCCTGCCGGAACCGCGTGACGAGCCCGCGCCGGTCGAGGCTGCCCACCGTGTCGACCACGATGGAGCTGCGAAAGAGCTGCCAGCCGATCCACGCGACATAGGCCGCGCCGACGATCAGCAGCGCATCGAAGAGTTTGGGCGCGAAATACAGGAGCATGCCGACGCCGAGCGCGGCGTACAGCGTGTGCACCAGGCCGCCCGCCATGATGCCGAATGTCGCCGAGAGCCCCGCCTTCCGGCCGCCGGACAGGGAGCTCGCCAGCACGAAGACCATGTCCATGCCCGGCACGATGACGATGCCGGAGACGAGGAGGAAATAGAGCCAGAGGTTTTCGCTATAGGTCATGTCAGTTGGCCGTCGCCTTCTTTCGCGCCGCGGCCGGATGCCGCCTTTTGTTTCAAGCGCTTGAAGCGTGCTATACAGAGGGCCAACTGACAGGGATGTGTCAGTTGTGACGGAGAAACCATGCGCAAGGCATCGCGGCTTTTCGAGATCATCCAGATCCTGCGGCTCGCCCGCCATCCGGTGACGGCCGCCGATATCGCCGCGCGGCTGGAGGTGACGGTGCGCTCGATCTACCGCGACATCGCGGCGCTTCAGGCGATGCGCGTGCCGGTCGAGGGCGAGCGCGGTATCGGCTATATCCTGCGCCCGGGTTTCGACCTGCCGCCGCTGATGTTCTCCATCGAGGAGACGGAAGCGGTGGTGCTGGCGCTGGCGCTTCTGGAGCGCACCGGCGATGCGGACCTGCGCGCCGCCGCGAAAAGGGTGGGCGACAAGATCGCGGGCGCCGTGCCGCCGCCGCTGCGCCAGACGTTTTCCGCCCGCGCGCTGCACGCCTGGGGCACCACGCCGGCCCAGCCCGAGGGCATCGACCTTGCCACCGTGCGCCGGGCGATCCGCGACGAGGAGAAACTGCTCATCGACTATCGCGACGAATACGGCCGCGCCACCGAGCGCACCATCCGCCCGGTCGCCCTCATCTATTATTCGCAGACGGCGAACATCGTCGCCTGGTGCGAGCTGCGCACGGCGATCCGCAACTTCCGCGCCGACCGGGTGGAAGCCTGCGCGCTGACGGGCACGCATTTCCGCGGCGAGGGCGACGGACTGCGGCAGGTGTGGATTTCCGGCTGGGCGGAGAATGGGCAGGCGGCGTCCTAGTCCGGCCATTCCTCGCGTCGCCATTGCCGTGCCGTATGGATGACGCGCAGGATGAACAGGGTTTCCCGCCCCTCGGCCATGTCCATGCAATAGGCGATGACATAGGGAAGACCGTTCACCGATTTCTCGTAGGTCCCGCCGACCCGACCGGGCCGTCCGACGGCGCGTTCGCCCAAGAGGGTAGCCGCCGCGTCGATGCGCCCGGCAACCGATCGCGCCGCCACAGGATCGTCCTTGGCGATGTGGCGGATTTGCTGTTTCAGGTCGTCAAGCGCCGCACGGGACCACCGGACGGGCCGCTTCAAGACCGGTCGCGCCCGGCCGCCTCGATCACGGACGCAAGCTCGGACATGGCCTCGTCATGCGGAACCGTCCGCCCGTTGCGCACATCGTCCAGCCCTTCGTTGATGCCCTCGACGATGGCCAGCTCCCGGGCGACATAGGCCGAGACCGCTTCGGCCGCGAGGAAGGAACGGCTGCGGCGCGTGTCGGCCGCAAGCCTGTCGAGCTTTTCCTTGATGTCCGCGCTGACGCGGATCGTCATCGTCGTGCTGCTCATGGCGGTCACCTGTGCTGTTTTGTGTACATAGTAGCACAACGCCACCCACCTGCGCAAAAACGAAAAACCCCGGCCGTTCCCGGCCGGGGTCTCGCAAACTCGAAAAAGCCGGCGGGCTTACTTCGCGGCGGCTTCGTAGCGCTCCAGGACGTAGTCCCAGTTGATCAGGCTGTCGACGAAGGCTTCGAGGTATTTCGGGCGGGCGTTGCGGTAGTCGATGTAGTAGGAGTGTTCCCACACGTCGACGCCGAGGATCGGTTCCGCGCCGTGCACCAATGGGTTCTCGCCGTTCGGGGTCTTGGAGATGGCGAGCTTGCCGTCCTTGACGGAGAGCCAGGCCCAGCCGGAGCCGAACTGCGTCGTGCCGGCGGCGACGAAATCGGCCTTGAACTTGTCATAGCCGCCGAGATCGCTGTCGATCGCCTTCTGAAGGGCGCCCGGCAGGCTCTTGCCGCCGCCGCCCTTCTTCATCCACTTCCAGAAATGGACGTGGTTGTAGTGCTGGCCGGCATTGTTGAAGAGGCCCTGGTTGGTGCCGTAGGACTTCTTGACGATCTCTTCGAGGGAGAGGTTCGCGAGGCCGGCTTCTTCCGCCAGCTTGTTGCCGTTGTCGACATAGGCCTTGTGGTGCTTGTCGTGGTGATATTCGAGCGTCTCGCGCGACATGAAGGGCGAAAGCGCGTCGTAATCATAGGGAAGCGGCGGAAGTTCGAAAGCCATCGTGGTGTCTCCTCTTTGTTTGCCGCAACTCCGGATGCAAAATGGCTGGGCCGCTTTGCCGGAATTGCTCTGGCGACGGAATTTTATGAAGGAAATCCGTGAGCGGAACATAGGATCGGCAACCGGAAGAGGCAACCGCCCGCCTTCCAAATTTTCCCGGCATGCGACAAAATCCTTCCGGTTTTTCCTGTCAGATCAAGGGTGAAGGGAACATCCGCCCGATTCGGGACATTTCGTCCCTTCCCGCCAACCCGGAGTTTTCCATGCGCGCCATCCCGCTTGCCGTCCTCTGCCTCTCGCTCGCCACCCCGCTCGCCCACGCCTCCGCGCCTGATGCTTGGGAGGAATTCCGTGCCGACGTGGAGAAAAGCTGCCTTGCCAGCCTGCCGGAAGCACTCGGCACGCCGAGCGTCTTCGTCGAGCCGACGGGCACGCAGTCCTTCGGCATCGCCGCCATCGAGGGGCTTTCGCCGGAATCGAAGAGCCAGATCACCTATGTCTGCATCTACGACAAGCAGAAGAAGACCGTGGAAGTCTCGCCCCCCATCGCCGCCGAATTCCTGCATGTGGTGCGCGAGAGCGAACGCGAGGCCGCCGCGAAGGAGCGCGCGGCGACCGGCGACAACAAGACGGAGGATGCGGCAGGGCAGGAATAGGCGTCACGCTTCTGACCACGGCTTTTGTGGCGCCCCAGCTCCAACCGTCGCATATATAAAAGCCGGGGGACGCCATGTTTCCCTTCTCCCCTCGGGGAGAAGGTCGCGGCAGCGGGATGAGGGGGGCGCCGAAGGCGAAGCGACCGCCCCCTTGCATGTTCATTTTGCATTGATTGCTTGATGATCGATGCGCACTCCGGCGGATGGCCATCCGCCGGAGTGCGGACGGTCGGGACCGCGACCCCCTTGGCTTGAACCGGGGATGAGCTTGGTCCGGCCGTCCTTCGCGTTTGTCCTGAACAGATGATGGGGAGCAAGTCCCGCATGCAAGGCAAGGTATCGTCAAAACCAAACGCGGCACCAGTTTATGTCGGTGTCGATGTCTGTAAAGAGTGGCTCGACATTCATTTGCATCCGCTGGGCCGCGACCTCAGGCTCGCCAATGGCAAGGCCGGGCTGCAAGCGCTGAAGCGGCTACTGCGCGGGCTGCAGCCGGCCTCTATCGTGATGGAGGCGACGGGCAAGTTTCACCGACTGGCCCATCGCAGTCTGCATGAGAGCGGCTTTCCGGTCGCTATCGTCGATCCGTATCGCGCCCGCATGTTCGCCAGAGCCTGCGGCCACTTGGCCAAGACCGATCGGCTGGATGCCCGCTTTCTCGCCATTCTCTCGCAAATGCAGCAGCCAGCGCCCACCGCGCCTCCCGACAAGCTTCTGGAAACACTTGGCGAACTGATCAATGCGCGCTGCGCGGCCGCAGCCGATCTGGCGGCGCACAAGAACCGCCTGAAAGCGACGGATAGTGCTTTCCTGCGCCAGCAGCTCGGCAAGCTGGTCATAGCCTTGCAGCGGCATATCGAAAGCTTGGACAAGGAGATCGCCCAGCGCATCGCCGAGGATCCCGAGCTTTGCCGCAGGGTGGAAATCCTGACCTCCGTTCCCGGCGTCGGCGCCGTCACGGCTCATTGCCTGGTCATCGGCCTGAGCGAGTTGGGGCACTGCAATGCCAAGCAGGCGGCCATGCTGGCCGGCTTGGCGCCGATCGCCAACGACAGTGGCGCGCGCCAGGGGCAGCGCTCGATCAGTGGCGGCCGCAAGACGCCGCGCAACGCCCTCTACATGGCGGCGCTGTCGGCCTGCCGCTACAATCCGGATATGAAAACCTTCGCCACACGGCTGAAGGACAACGGAAAGCAGGCCAAGGTCGTTCTCACCGCCGTCATGCGAAAACTCGTCGTCCTCGCCAACACGCTTCTTACCCAAAATCGATGCTGGACGCCAAATCCACCTTGACCTTCAACACAGATGCTCATCCGACCCTTCGGGCCACCTTCTCCCCGAGGGGAGAAGGGGAAGCGGCGTCGTGCCTCAACGCGAACGCGACGCCTATGTGGAATGGGCCTCGAACCGGATCAGCCGAGTTCCTGCGCGAGGCCGATGAGCAGTCCCTCGGGCCCGCGGATATAGCAGAGCCGATAGACGTCCTTGTAGCGGACGACCTCGCCGACCAGCTCGGCGCCGTGTGCGCCGAGCCTTGCAAGCGTATCGTCGATGTCGTCGACGGTGAACATGGCGCGCAGGTAGCCGAGCGCGTTGACCGGGGCCTTGCGGTGATCGGCGACGACGGCCGGCCTCAGGAAGCGGGAGAGTTCCAGACGGCTGTGCCCGTCCGGCGTGCGCATCATGGCGATCTCGACATGCTGGTCGCCGAGGCCGGTGACACGTCCGGCCCACTCCCCTTCGACCATCGCGCGTCCTTCGAGTTCGAGGCCGAGTTCGCGAAAGAAATCGATCGCCCCATCGAGGTCCTCGACCACGATGCCGATATTGTCCATCCGCTTGAGCGCCATGCGTCCATCCTCCGAGCTGATGCCGCAATCTACAGTCTGCCGGCCGGTCCAACAACGGGTGCCCGGGACGGTTCGACCGGCTAGTCGAGGACGACGACCGCCTCCACCTCGAACAGCATGGGGTCGATCGCGAGCCTGGGAACGGGAACCAGGGTCTGGGCCGGCAGCGTTTCGCCGAACATCTCCTTGACGTTCCGGGTCAGCACGCCGAGCTTGGACATGTCGTGGTCCACCACGTAGACCGTGAGCTTAGCGACCTGATCCGGCCTTGCGCCCACCGCGTCGAGCGCGGTGCGCAGATTGGCGTAGGCCTGCCCGACCTGCGCGGCGAAGTCGGGCGACAAGGCCCCGGCGCCGTCCTGGCCGCCCTGCCCCGAAATATAGGCCACCCGGGCGCCGGCGGGCACGATCACCGCCGTGCTGTAGCCGTTCTGCGTCGGGTCGCCCAGCGCCTTCGGGTTGACGATGGTCAGCCTGTTCGCTGACGCCGCGGTGGAAAGTGCCGTGGTCATGATGAATAGCCCTCCGATGAGCAGATGCCTGATTGCGCGTGACATGGTTTTCTCCCGGTTTTGCCGGCTGCGGGCGATGCCCTTCGCGGCCGGCAGGAACGAGCCTCGCCTTGTCGAAAGGATTGACTCGTACGCTGCACGAGTTGTCGTATGGTACAATGTACGAGTCAATCGGAAAAGATCGACATTCGTCGTGTTGCCGGTCAAAATGGTGTCGTGAACAGCAGGGAAGACGGATGACAGCCAAGCGCAGCAGCACCCGGAAGAAGCGGCCCGAGACCGTGCAGGAGCCGCGTGCCGAGCCGCCTCTCTCCCGCGAACGCATCGTCACTGCCGCCGTGGAGCTGCTGGACGCCGAGGGCGTCGGCGGCCTGACGATGCGCCGGCTGGCCGATCACATCGGCGCGGGCGTGATGAGCCTCTACTGGCATGTCGACAACAAGGAGGACGTGCTTGCGCTGGCGCTCGATTGCGTGCTCGACTATCGCCGGCCGCCGGACATGGCCGGGCCTTCGGACTGGCGCGACGAGGTGCTTCACCTGCTCGAGGACTGGCGCGCCGTCATGCTTCGCCATCCCTGGTCGGCATCGCTCCTGCCGCGCCAGGTGCTCGGCCGCAATGCCCTCGCCCGGCTGGAACGACTGAGCATGACCTTGTCGAAGGCCGGCGTGGCGGAGGCGGACCTGAACGCCGCCATATGGTCGTTCTGGAACTATGTCATGGGCGCGACCATCACGCGGTCGAGCTTCGACCTCTCCGCCAAGGACAGGGCCGATGCGCAGCAGCGCCTTGCGCAGCCCGGCGGGCAGCATCCGGCGATCGAGCGCTCCGGCCTCTTGCAGGAGGACGATTGGGACGGAGTCTTCCGGAAAGGCCTCGGCTTCCTGCTCGACGGGCTCTCTCTTCAGGGACAGACTACCGCATAGCGTACGAGGTCGCCGCCTTCCCCTTCTCCCCTCGGGGAAAAGGTGGCCCGAAGGGTCGGATGAGGGGGTTGCACGACTTTTCAGCGTCGGCGCCACCCCCTCATCCCGCTGCCGCGACCTTCTCCCCGAGGGGAGAAGGGGCAGGAAGCACTCTTCCAATCATATTCCGGACGCAGCTTTCAGACCGGGTCCTTTATGCTTCAAGCATCGCCGTTGGAATGCGCCCAGTCGAAATAGAGGTCGCGGGCCTTGGCGGTGACGGGACCGGGCTGGAGGTCGCGGTCGTCGAGGCGGGTGACGGGGACCACCTTGGAATAGTTGCCCGAGGTGAAGATCTCGTCGGCGGTCTGGAAATCGGCGAGCGCCAGCGTGGTTTCCACCACTTCGAAGCCGGCCTCCTTCAAGAGGCCGATGACGCGCATGCGCGTGATGCCGGCAAGGAAGGTGCGGTTGGCGGCGGGCGTGAAGACGACGCCGTCGCGGACCATGAAGATGTTGGACGAGGCGGTCTCGGCGACATTGCCCAGCATGTCGCGCACCAGCGCGTTGTCGAAGCCGCGTTTCCTCGCCTCCACCAGCATGCGGGCATTGTTGGGATAGAGGCAGCCCGCCTTCGCGTCGGTCGGCATGCATTCGACCGTCGGGCGGCGGAAGGGCGAGACGGTGAGCGACGAGCCGGCCTTCGGATCGCCCATCGACGCCTCGAAGAGGCAGAGCGCGAACCGGGTCGAGCCCGGATCCGGCGCGACGACGCTGGTGGACGAGCCGTGCTCGGCCCAGTACATCGGCTTGATATAGATGGCGGTCTTGCCGTCGAATTTCTGCACGCCCTCCCAGGCGAGCGTCTCGATTTCCCCGGCCTGCATCGTCGCCGCAAGGCCGAGCGCCTCGGCGGAGCGGTTCACGCGCTGGCAATGAAGGTCGAGGTCGGGCGCGATGCCGTCGAACCAGCGCGCGCCGTCGAACACGGTCGAGCCGAGCCACATGGCATGCGAGGTGGGGCCGATGAGCGGCGGGTTGCCCGCGATCCATTCGCCGTCCACGAAGGTCCAGGTCGTCGAGCGTGGTGAGGTATCGACTGGCATTTTCAAGCTCCTTTTCGCCCATCAAGGCCCGACCGGAAGGACGGGTCAAGTCGAAACTGCCTTCCGACAGCAGACGCCTCTTGTCCATTCAAGATGTTGAATGGGTGCATCAGGTCTTATCATGAGTGGCGTTCTGGCGGGGCGCGGCGGACCATGCGATAGAGGACCATGACCGCAGAAACTGCCGACCTGCCCCGCATCCGCCGCCTCACCGTCGATGACGTCGTGCCCTTCCGCGCCATCCGCCTCGAGGCGCTGCGCGAGGCTCCGGCGGCCTTCGCCAGCACGGCGGCGGACTTTGCGCTGCGCTCGGACGCCGCGCTGCGCATGACTCTGGCCGACCTCGTCCTCTTCGCCGCCTTCCGCGGCAACGACCCGGTCGGCCTGATAGGCCTGATGCGCAACGGCTCCAGCAAGATGGCGCACCGCGCCACGGTCATCATGGTCTATGTGCGCGCCGCGGAACGGGGCCGCGCGCTGGCGGACGAGCTGCTCGCGACCGTCACCGACCACGCGCGCGGCATGGGCCTGCGCCAGCTGGAACTCGCCGTCGCATCGAGAACGACCCGGCGCTCGCCTTCTACCGCCGGCGGGGTTTTAGCGAGGTAGGCCGCATTCCGGGCGGGTTCCTGCACGAGGGCCGCGAGATCGACGAGATCCTGATGATGCGCCGGATCGTCTGACCCGGATCGCCTAGAAAAAGGGGGAAAGCATGCGCGCAATGTATTACGAGGCCTTCGAGGCGGCGCCTGACATCCGGGTGCTGCCCGACCCGACCCCGGCGACGGGCGGCGTGGTGATCAAGGTGGAGGCGACGGGCCTTTGCCGCAGCGACTGGCATGGCTGGATGGGGCACGATCCCGATATCAGGCTGCCGCATGTGCCGGGGCACGAGCTTGCCGGCACGGTGGTCGCCGTCGGCAAGGCGGTGCGGCGGTTCCGCGAGGGCGAACGGGTGACGGTGCCCTTCGTCTCCGGCTGCGGCCATTGCGGCGAGTGCCGCTCGGGCAACCAACAGGTCTGCGAGGAACAGTTCCAGCCCGGCTTCACCCATTGGGGCTCGTTTGCCGAATATGTCGCGATCGACCATGCCGACCACAATCTGGTGCACCTGCCGGAGGCGATCGACTACGCCACCGCCGCCAGCCTCGGCTGCCGCTTCGCCACCTCCTTCCGCGCGGTCGTCGACCAGGCGCGGGTGACCGGCGGCGAATGGGTGGCGGTGCATGGCTGCGGCGGCGTGGGCTTGTCCGCCATCATGATCGCGGCCGCGCTGGGCGCCAATCCCGTTGCCATCGACATTTCCGCGGAAAAGCTGGACTTCGCGAGGAAGATGGGGGCGGTCGCGGCGATCGATGCGCGTGGCGTCGCCGACGTGGCCGAGGCGGTGCGCGAGATCACCGGCGGCGGGGCGCATGCCTCGATCGACGCGCTCGGCTCGCCCGCCACCTGCTTCAACTCGATCCGCAACCTGCGCCGGCGCGGGCGGCATGTGCAGGTCGGCCTGATGCTGGCCGACCATGCGACGCCGCAGATCCCCATGGCGCAGGTCATCGGCCACGAACTGGAGATCTACGGCAGCCACGGCATGCAGGCCTGGCGCTACGACGCGATGCTGGCGATGATCGAAAGTGGCAAGCTCGCGCCGCAGAAGCTCATCGGCCGCCACATCAGCCTCGAGGAGGCCGTGCCGGCGCTGATGGCGATGGACAGGGCGACGGACCTCGGCATCAGCGTGATCACGCGGTTCTGAGGGGGCGGGGCGGGAATACTATCGCATAGGAAGACCCCTCCCCAACCCCTCCCCACAAGGGGGAGGGACTTAACGCGCGGCACGCTCGACGTGAAAAATGGAAGGAAGAGCAGGCGGCTAGCCTTCTCCCCCCTTGTGGGGGAGATGCCGGCAGGCAGAGAGGGTCTTATGCATTCCACACCTGATTGACATTCCCCCGCCGATACCCGCCAATCGTCGGTGACAATACCCATGAGGAATCGCCGCCATGTCCCACGCCGCCTATGTCTTCGACGCCTATGGCACGCTGTTCGACGTGCATGCGGCAGTGCGCCGCCATGCGGGGGATGTGGGGCCGAATTACCAGCTCTTCTCGGAAATCTGGCGCGCAAAACAGCTCGAATATTCCTGGACGCGGGCGCTGATGGGCGCCTATGCCGACTTCTGGCAGCTCACCGAGCAGGCGCTCGACTATACGTTCCAGCACGTAAGCGGCGTCGATCCGGCGCTGCGCCAGAAGCTGCTCGACGCCTACTGGAAGCTCGACTGCTATCCGGAGGTACCGGCCGTGCTGAAGGCACTGAAGCAGCGCGGCGCGCATATCGCGATCCTGTCCAACGGCTCGCCGGCCATGCTCGCCTCGGCGGTGAAGAATGCGGCGCTCGACACGGTGATCGACGACATCTTCTCGGTCGACGCGCTGAAGACCTACAAGACCGCGCCCGCGGTCTACGACCTCGTGACGACCAGCTATCGGCTCTATCCCAACGCCGTGTCGTTCCAGTCGTCCAACCGCTGGGACATTGCGGGGGCGACGAAATTCGGCTTCCGCACGGTCTGGATCAACCGCAACAACGCGCCGGACGAATATTTCGACCTCGGCCCTGCCCTCATCCTGCCCTCGCTGGAGAGCCTCTGAAATGGCCTGGTCCGCCGCGCAATACCTGAAATTCGAGGACGAGCGCACGCGTCCGGCCCGCGATCTCCTCGCCCAGGTGCCGGCGGACCTCGTCGCCGGCATGGTCCATGACCTCGGCTGCGGGCCGGGCAATTCGACGGAACTGCTCGTCGCGCGGTTTCCCGGCCGCGGCGTGCGGGGCGTCGACAATGCCGGCGACATGCTGAAGGCCGCCCGCCGGCGCCTGCCGGGCGTCGATTTCGTGGAATGCGACCTTGCGACGTGGCGCCCGCCCGAGCCGGCCGCCCTGCTCTTCGCCAATGCCGTATTCCAGTGGCTGCCGGACCATCTGGCGCTGCTGGCGCGGCTGATGGACGGCCTTCGCCCGGGCGGCGTGCTCGCCGTACAAATGCCCGACAACCTGACCGAGCCGTCCCACATCCTGATGGAGGAAAGCGCGCTTTCCGGCCCATGGCGCGACGCCTTCGCCGAGGGCACGCCGCGCCGCAAGCCGCTGCCCGCGCCGTCCGCCTATTTCGATGCGCTGGGGCCGAAGGCGGCGCGCGTCGACGTCTGGCATACGGCCTACAACCACCCGATGGCGACGGCGGCCGATATCGTCGAATGGGTCAAGGGCACGGGCCTGCGCCCCTATCTCGACCGCATCCCCGCCGAACACCACGCCGGCTTCCTCGCCGACTACGAAAGCCGCATCGCAAAAGCCTATGCCCCAATGGCCGATGGGCGCCGACTGCTGCGGTTTCCGCGGATTTTCATCACGGCGGTGAAGGGCTGATCGCTCAGATCTTCTCCACCAGGAAATCGATGAACGCCCGGATGCGCGCCGCCAGGTGCTCGTGGCCGGCGAAGACGGCGTGCACGACCTCGATATCGCCGGGATTGAACGCCTCCAGCACCGGCACGAGCGTGCCGGCGGCGATATCGGGCTCGACATGGAAGCGGCCGATGCGGCCGAGGCCGAGCCCATCGAGGCAGAGCTGGCGCAGGATCGCGCCGCTGGACACCAGCATGTTGCCGGCAATGTCATGGGCCTCGACGGTCTGCCCGTCCTCGGAGAGGAACGGCCAGTCGTCCATGCTGCGGCGGAAATTGAAGCGCAGGCAATTGTGCGCGGCAAGGTCGGCGGGATGCTGCGGCATGCCGTTTTTCGCAAGATAGGCCGGCGCAGCGATGACGACCTTGCGGCTTTCGAGCAGCTTGCGCGCCTTCAGCGAGGAATCGCGCAAGGGGCCGGAGCGGATGGCGACGTCGGTGCGCTCGCCGATCACGTCGATGACGCCGTCCGTCAGCGTCAGGTCCAGCTCGATTTCCGGATAGAGGCTCAGGAAGTCGGGCACGAGCGGCAGGATATAGCGCTCGCCGAAGCCGACCGAGGCGTTGACCCTGAGCAGCCCGCGCGGCACGACTTTCGCGCCCTCCGCCACGATGCGCTCCGTCTCGGCGATCTCCGCCAGGATGCGCCGCGCCCGCCCGAGATAGACCTCCCCTTCCGGCGTCAATTCCAGCCGCCGCGTCGTGCGCACGAGAAGCCGCGCGCCCAGCCGGTCCTCGATGCGGGTGACGAGCTTGCTGACGGCCGAGGGCGACAGGCGCAGCTTTCGCCCCGCGGCGGAAAAGCTCTTCAGCTCCGCCGCCGTGACGAAGACCTCCATTTCGCCCGCCCGGTTGTCCATGCGCCACCTGTGAATTTACTTCACATATTCTTATCCACTCATCCGGATTAACGCGCAAGCGGCCAGCCGCCATATTCCGCCCCGAACCAGGAACGCAACCCAGCAATCCGTCCGGCTCCACGCCCGACGCGGGGATACGCCATGCCACTCGCTCTCTTTGCCCTGACCGTCGCGGCCTACGCGATCGGCACCACCGAATTCGTGATCGTCGGCCTGCTGCCGACCGTCGCCTCCGATCTTCACATCACCCTGCCGCTTGCCGGCCTCATCGTCTCCGTCTACGCGCTCGGCGTCACGTTCGGCGCGCCCGTTCTCACGGCCTTGACCGGAAGGCTCGGCCGCAAGCCGCTGCTCGTCGGCCTCATGGCTCTCTTCATCGCCGGAAACATGCTTGCGGCACTTGCGCCGAGCTACGGCATGCTGCTTGCCGGCCGCGTGCTCTCGGCCTTCGCGCACGGCGTCTTCTTCTCCGTCGGCGCCACCATCGCGGCCGATCTGGTCACGCCGGACAGGCGCGCATCCGCCATCGCCATGATGTTCATGGGCCTGACGGTCGCCATCGTCACCGGCGTTCCGCTCGGCACGGTCATCGGCCAGACCTTCGGCTGGCGCGCCACCTTCTTCGCCGTCGCCGGCCTCGGCCTTGTCGCCCTCGCCGCCATCGCGCTGCTGCTGCCGGCGAACCTGCGCCGGGAAGAGCCGGCCGGCCTGATGGAACAGGTGCGCGTGCTCGGCTCCGGGCGCCTGCTCATCGTGTTCGCCATGACGGCGCTCGGCTATGGCGGCACCTTCGTCACCTTCACCTTCCTCTCGCCGCTGCTGCAGGAGATCACCGGCTTTGCGGAAAGCACCGTCAGCCTCGTGCTGGTGCTCTACGGCGCGGCCATCGCGCTCGGCAACGTGGTCGGCGGCAAGGCGGCGAACCGCGACCCGGTGAAGGCGCTTGTCGTGCTCTTCGCGCTGCAGGCCCTCGTGCTGGTGCTGTTCACCTTCACCGCGCCCTCGCCGGTCCTTGCGCTCGTCACGCTCGCCGCGCTCGGCTTCCTGTCCTTCGCCAACGTGCCGGGCCTCCAGCTCTATGTCGTCGATATGGCCAAGCGCCACCGCCCGGCCGGCGTGGACGTCGCCTCGGCGCTCAACATCGCGGCCTTCAACCTCGGCATCGCAGCGGGCGCGTGGATCGGCGGGCTCACCGTCGCCTCGCCCCTCGGCCTTGGCGCAACGCCCTTTGTCGGCGCCATCCTCGTCGCCGGCGCGCTCGGCCTCACGCTTCTCAGCGGCGCGCTCGACCGGCGCGAACGCGGCCAGCCGGACGCCGCCTGCCAGCCGGCCTGAAATCCTTTTCCCGCCGGGGCGCACCCCCTCCCGGCTCCGGCGGGTCCTCAACCTCACAAGGAGACTTCCATGAAAACCGTCAACGCCAACGGCGCCCATATACCCCAGCTCGGCTTCGGCACGTTCCGCATGCCGGAGGCCGAGGTCCACGCCATCCTGCCGAAGGCGCTTGCCGCCGGCTTCACCCATGTCGACACCGCCCAGATCTATGAGAACGAGGCAGCCGTCGGCGCGGCCATCGCCGCATCCGGCGTCGGGCGCGAAAACATCTTCCTCACCACAAAGGTCTGGGTCGCCCATTACGGCAGGGATGCCTTTTCCGCTTCCGTCGAGGAAAGCCTCAGGAAGCTGAAGACCGACCATGTCGATCTCCTCCTGCTGCATTGGCCTAACGATGCCGTGCCGCTCGCCGAGCAGATCGGAGAACTCAACGCCGTGCGCGAGCGCGGGCTGGCGCGGCATATCGGCGTCAGCAACTTCAACACCGCGCTGATGGCCGAGGCCGTGCGCCTCAGCGCCGCGCCGCTCGCCACCAATCAGGTGGAATACCATCCCTATCTCGACCAGACGAAGGTGCTGGAAGCTGCCGGGACTCACGGCATGGCGCTCACCGCCTACTACGCCATGGCCGACGGCAAGGTGCTCGGCGACCCGGCGCTGCGCGAGATCGGCGCGGCGCACGGCAAGTCGGCGGCGCAGGTCGTGCTGCGCTGGCTGGTGCAGCAGCCGGATGTCGTCACCCTTACCAAGACGGCGACGGAAAGCCGGCTTGCGGAAAACCTCGCCTTGTTCGACTTCGTGCTGACGCACGACGAGATGATGCGCATCCACAGGCTCGCCCGCCCGGACGGCCGCATCGTCAGCCCGGAAGGCCTTGCGCCGGCCTGGGACAAGGCCGCCTGACCCAGAACCGGTCTTCCGCGGCACTGCTGCGGAAGACCTCCTTCCGAAAAGCCTCCCGTCAAGCCGGCGGGCATGCCAGACTTGGCATACGATTCTGCGAACCGGAGGGACCGCCCTGGCCGCATCTGACGCTCTCGACGCGCTGCTGTCGCAAGGCGGCTCGACGGCGCTGCTGGCGATCCGCGGCGGCCGGGTCGTCTTCGCGCGCGGTCACAATGCCCACCGCTCCAGCCTCGCCTCCGTGCGCAAGTCGCTGATCGGCATCCTCTACGGCATCGCCGTCGCCGAGGGCGACATCGACCTTGCGGCGACGCTCGGCGACCTCGGCATCGACGACCTCGCACCGCTGACGGACAGGGAGAAACAGGCGACCGTCGCCGATCTCCTCGCCGCGCGCTCCGGCGTCTACCATCCCAGCGTCTACGGCGACGACCGCGACAGGCCGGCCCGCGGCAGCCATGCGCCGGGTACGTTCTGGTACTACAACAACTGGGATTTCAACGTGCTCGGCACGATCTACCGACAGCAGACCGGGCGGACGCTTTGCGAGGCTTTCCGGAAACGGGTGGCCGAACCGCTCGGCATGCAGGATTTCCGGCCCGAGGACATTTTCGACCTGCCCGGCCCGCAATCGCGCCACCCGGTCTACAAGATGCGCCTGTCGGGCCGGGATCTCGCCCGCGTCGGCGTGCTCTTCCTGCAGGATGGCCGCTGGGAGGCGGAGCAGATCGTGCCGCGGCGCTGGGTGGAGGAGAGCGTCACGCCCCACAGCGATCTCGGCGGCGGGCGCGGCTACGGCTATCTCTGGTGGACGGCGGCGGCGAACGCGCCGGGCGACAGCCTCCATGCCGACTGGCCGCTGTTCTACGCCAGCGGCGCGGGCGGCCAGTACATCATCATCGTCAAGCCGCTCGATCTCGTGGTCGTTCACCGCGCCGCCGATGTCGACAACGGCATCAGCCATGCGCGCATGGGCGAGATCCTGCGCGCGCTCATCGCCGTCATCCTCTGAGCCACCCCTTTCCAACCACCGGAGCGATCCGATATGGAAGGCATGCGCCCGAACGCGGCGCAGGGAGCCCTTCATGCAGTCCTCGTCCCCGACCGTCTTTTCGCCGGACTGGCCGGCCATTGCCGCCGTCATCCTCGGCGTCACCGCCTTTTCCGTGGCGCAGGGGCTCACCTATCCGCTGATCTCGCTGACGCTGGAGGCGCGCGGCTTCTCGCCGGGGCTGATCGGCGTCAATGCGCTGGCCTTTGCCGGCGGCCTTGCCGCCTCGACGCTGCTGCTCGGCAGCCTCACCGCGCGCTGGCGTGCCGACCGGCTGATCATCGCCAGCCTCGTCGGCTGCTCGCTCTGCCTTGCCACCTTCGCGGCCACGGGCTCCTTCGCGGTCTGGCTCGTCGCGCGCTTCCTGCTCGGCTTCTTCGCCAGCCTCATCTTCATGCTGGGCGAGGCGTGGCTGAACTCCGCCTGCCCGGACCGGCTGCGCGGCCGGGTCTCCGGCTTCTACGGCGCGGGCATGTGCGCCGGCTTTGCCGCCGGGCCGCTCGCCATTCCGCTGCTCGGCAGCGAGGGCGGGCTGGGTTTTGCGATGACCGCCGTCTACCTCGCCATCGTCGCCTTCGCCACCGCCATGCTGATGTTCTCCACCCGCACGGTGCCGGAGCCCTCCTCCACCGGCGACGTCTTCCGCTTCTTCAAGGCGGCGCCGCTTCTTGCCGGCATGGTCTTCGTCTTCGGCTTCGCCGATATCGCGGCGATCTCCGCCATGCCGGTCTATTTCGTGAAGATGGGCCATAGCGAGGCCTTTGCGGCGATCAGCGTGACCGTGCTGGCGCTGCCGACCGCCATCGCCCAGCCCTTTATCGGCGTGCTGCTGGACAAGCTGCCGCGCGAACGCGTGGCGCTCGCCGCGGTCACCGTGGCCGCCGCAAGCTACCTCATCCTGCCGTCGATGGAATCGGAGCCTGCGATCCTTGCGGTCTTCGCGCTGATGGGCACCGCGACGTTCTCGCTCTATACCTGCGCGCTCACCATGCTTGGCGAGCGCTACAACGGCGCCATGCTGGTGGCAGGCGCCGCCGCCTTCGCGCTCGCCTATGCCGCCGGCAGCGGCGCGGGCTCCAGCATCACCGGCGCGATCATGGAGGCAGGCGGCCCGAAGGCCGGCCCGCTCTCGGTCGGCATCGGCCTCACCATCTTCACCGCCGCGCTGTTTTTCGCACGGCGGCGGTAGGCACCATGGCGGTTCCGCAAGACAAGGGCGCGCTGCTGGCGGCGATCGACGCGGAGTTCGGCAAGCTCGTCCGGGCCTTGGAAGACGTGCCTGCGGCCCTCGTCCACGAACGCACGATGGAGGGGCACGCCAAAGGCACGCAGATGAGCCCCTTCGACCTCGTCGCCTACCTCACCGGCTGGAACGAGCTGGTGCTCAAATGGCTGGACCGGGATGCCGCCGGCCTACAGGTCGATTTTCCGGAAACGGGGTTCAAGTGGAACGAATTGGGCAGGCTCGCCGGAAAATTCTACGGGGATTATGCGGGCGTTCCCTATCCGCAGCTCGTCGAGCGGCTGCATGCCGCAAAGAAGAGGATCGTCGCCTTCATCGGCCAATGTGACGATGCGGCGCTTTACGGGCGTCCCTGGTACGAGAAATGGACGATGGGCAGGATGATCCAGTTCAACACGTCATCGCCCTATGCCAATGCGCGAGGCCGCCTGCGCAAATGGCTGAAATCCCATGCAAAAGCGTAAGGATAGCCATCCCGCGCGGGCACGGGATGGCGAAGGCAGGCTCAGACGAACTGGCTGAGGCCCGGGACGGAGGCGACGACTTCGTCGACCACGTCGCTGCCGGCATGCTCGCGGGCGACCGCGATGGTTTCCTTGGCAAGGCCGGTGATCTCGCCCATGCCGAGGCCCTGGCTCATGAGCTGCTGGCCGAGGCCCATCACGCCGCCGCCGCCGATGGCGCTCATCAGGCCGCCGAGCAGGCCGCCGCCGCCCTGGCCTTCGCCATTGTACTTGGCGACGAGATCGGAGGCGCCGGGAATGGCTTCGATCATTTTGGCGACCGGGCCGTCGGCCGCTTCGCGCTGCAGAAAGCCGAGCATCATGCCGATGGCCTTTTCAGCCAGAGCGGCGTCGATGCCGACAGCATTGGAAACGCGGGTGACGAGATCGTTCATGGAAAACCCTCCGAAGGAATTGACGTTGACGTCAAGGTAAATGACTTTTTCGACAAACTCAAGCCGGCACATCGCGTCTTCGACAGGGAGCGAAACCGTGTTGTTCCCGTGCCGGACTATCCTTATAACCTGCGTGAGACGATTCAATGAAAACATGGCCGAAGCGTCGCTTGGCCGCGAATCGTAGGGACCGGCAGCCAGGGAGTTTCAACGTGGCGGAACCCATTCTTCAGGACGGAAAACTCTATATCGGCACCAGCCGCAAGCCGGACGATACGAACAACAAGCCGGAATATCTGGACCTGAAGTTCGGCAACCGCCACGGCCTCGTCACCGGCGCCACCGGCACCGGCAAGACGGTGACGCTGCAGATCCTCGCCGAGGGCTTTTCCAATGCCGGCGTGCCGGTGTTCTGTGCCGACGTGAAGGGCGACCTCTCGGGCATCGGCGCGATGGGCGAGGCGAAGGATTTCCTCCAGAAGCGCGCCGACCAGATCGGCCTCACCCCTTACGAGTTCCAGGAATTCCCGGTCATCTTCTGGGATCTCTACGGCGAGAAGGGCCATAGGGTCCGCACCACCATCTCCGAGATGGGCCCCCTCCTCCTGTCGCGCCTGATGAATGCGACGGACGCGCAGGAAGGCGTCATCAACATCGCCTTCAAGATCGCCGACCAGGGCGGCCTGCCGCTGCTCGACCTGAAAGATTTCCAGGCGCTGCTCAACTATATGGGCGAGAACGCCTCGGCGCTCTCCAACCAGTTCGGCTTCATCTCCAAGGCCTCCGTCGGCTCGATCCAGCGCGAATTGCTGATCCTCGAGCAGCAGGGCGCGGAACAGTTCTTCGGCGAGCCGGCGCTGAAAATCTCCGACATCATGCGCACCACCAATGACGGGCGCGGCGCGATCTCGGTGCTGGCCGCCGACAAGCTGATGATGAACCCGCGCCTCTACGGCACCTTCCTGCTCTGGATGCTCTCCGAACTTTTCGAGGTGCTGCCGGAAGTGGGCGATCCGGAAAAGCCCAAGCTCGTCTTCTTCTTCGACGAGGCGCACCTGCTCTTCAACGACGCGCCGAAGGTGCTGATCGAGCGCGTGGAGCAGGTCGTGCGCCTGATCCGCTCCAAGGGCGTCGGCGTCTATTTCGTCACGCAGAACCCGCTCGACGTGCCGGAAACCGTGCTCGCCCAGCTCGGCAACCGTGTGCAGCATGCGCTGCGCGCCTATACGCCGCGCGAGCAGAAGGCGGTGAAGACCGCCGCCGACACGTTCCGTCCCAACCCGGATTTCAACTGCGCCGAGGTGATCACCCAGCTCGGCACCGGCGAAGCGCTCGTCTCGACGCTCGAAGGCAAGGGCGCGCCCTCGATGGTCGAACGCACGCTGGTCCGCCCGCCGTCCTCGCGGCTCGGCCCGGTCACGGATGCAGAGCGCCAGCAGATCATGGGCGTGAGCCCGGTCGGCGGCCTCTACGACGAGGATATCGACCGCGAATCGGCCTACGAGATCCTGATGGCCCGCGCCCAGAAGGCAGCGGACGCCGCCGCCGCGCAGGAACAGGCCGAGGCCGAAGAAAAGCCCGCCGGCGGCAGCCGCTGGACCCTGCCCGGCTTCGGCGACGAGGAACCCGCCGCCCAGCCGGCCCCCAAGCAGCCCAAGGCCCGCAGCGGCTACCAGCGCGAGACGGTGGCGGAAGCGGCGATGAAGTCGGTAGCGCGCACCGTGGCGTCTTCGCTCGGGCGGGCGCTGGTGCGGGGGATTTTGGGGAGTTTGCGGCGGTAGGGGCTGCGCGGTCTGCTCCGCTTTGGGAAACCTCGCAGCGACGGAAAGCCTCTCCCTCACGCTCTGACCTCTCCTCCGTCACCCCGGACTTGATCCGGAGTCTCCTGCCGTAAAAGTCCTTTCACCGCGCAGACGCGCGGTGGCTGGACCCCGGATCAAGTCCGGGGTGACGGTGGGTGTGGGGAGTGCTGAGGGGAGACATCAGGCCGCGCGCTTCCGGCACCGCCGACGACGATGCGCGTTATCCGCGCGGGCACCACTCCGCTTGCCAACAGCCCCCTCCCAATGCTATCCATCCCCCGTTCGCAACCCCACAACAGAGGACTGTGCCGTGAAGTTCGGCTTCCTGCCACATCGCACCCATGGTCCTGATTTTGCCCTGCAAATGCGTTTGCAGGGCTGATCGGAACGAACACACTTTCTCTTCTGGTCTGCCCTATCCGGCGATGCCGGCCGCTCATGCTGCCTGCGTCAAATCCCTTGAGCCTTTGCGCGCTTGACGGCCCATGCCGCGCCGCGGGGCCTTGAAGACCAGAGAATTTCCATGTCGCTCATCAATATCCGTGCGCTCGGCGTCACGCTGTCCACGCCGCTCTTTGCCAACCTCACCCTCTCCCTCGCCGCCGGCGACCGCATCGGGCTCGTCGCCGCCAACGGGCGGGGGAAATCGACGCTGCTGCGCTGCATCACCGGCGCATTCGAGCCGACGACGGGCGAGATCTTTCGCGCCCGCGGCCTTACCGTCGGGCATATGGAGCAGAATCTTCCCGCCGGGCTGGAAAAGCTCACCTTTCGCGAGGCGGTGCTGAGCGCGCTTACGCCCGAGCAGCAGGAAAGCGAGAGTTGGCGCGCCGACGTGACGCTGGAGGAGCTGGAGGTGCCGGAGGCGCTGCGCGCGCGCCGGCTCGACGCGCTCAGCGGCGGCTGGCAGCGCATCGCGCTCGTTGCCCGCGTGCGCGTCGGCGAACCGGACGTGCTGCTGCTGGACGAGCCGACCAACCATCTCGACCTGTCGAAGATCGCCATGCTGGAGGCCTGGCTCGGCGCCCTGCCGCGCGACATGCCGGTGATCATCTCCAGCCATGACCGCGCCTTCCTCGATGCCGTGACGAACCGCACGCTGTTCCTGCGCCCCGAGCGCTCGCAGCTCTTCGCCCTGCCCTATTCGCGCGCCCGCGCGGCGCTGGACGAGGCGGACGCGGCCGAGGAGCGGCGCTTCGAGAAGGACATGAAGACCGCCCAGCAGCTTCGCCAGCAGGCGGCCAAGCTCAACAATATCGGCATCAATTCCGGCAGTGACCTGCTGGTGGTGAAGACCAAGCAGCTCAAGGCGCGGGCGGAGCGGATCGAGGAGGCCGCAAGGCCGGCGCATCAGGAGAATTCCGCCGGCGCCATCCGGCTCGCCAATCGCGGCACCCATGCCAAGGTGCTGGTGACGCTGGAGGACGCGCCGGTGGAAACGCCCAACGGCACCCTGCTCTTCCGCACCGGGCAGAAATTCATCTGCCAGGGCGACCGAATCGTGCTGCTCGGCCTCAACGGGGCCGGCAAGACGCGGCTGGTCGGCCAGTTGCGCCGCGCGGTCGAGGCGGCGGGCGGGACCCTTGACGGCATCAAGGCGACGTCCTCGCTGGTGCTCGGCTATGGCGACCAGGCGCTGTCGGACCTTTCCGACGAGAAGACGCCGCACGACACGATCATCCACCGCTTCGATATCGGCGACCAGCGGGCGCGCAGCCTGCTGGCCGGCGCGGGTTTTTCCATCGAGATGCAGGGGCGGTCGGTCGGGCAGCTCTCGGGCGGGCAGAAGGCTCGGCTCGGCATGCTGGTGCTGCGGCTTGCCGAACCGAACTTCTTCCTGCTCGACGAGCCGACCAACCATCTCGACATAGAGGGGCAGGAAGCGCTGGAACGGGAGCTGACGGCGCGCGAGGCGAGCTGCCTGTTCGTCTCGCACGACCGCGCCTTCGTGCGGGCGGTGGCGAACCGCTTCTGGCTGATCGAGAAGCGGCGGCTGGTCGAGGTGGACGGGCCGGAGGACTTCTTCACTGAGGCCGCGCTATCGGCGTGAGGCGATGCGCGGGTCGGCGCTGAAATCCTCGCGGGAAAAGCCGATGCGCCTTGGCGGGTGGTCGCACAGCGCCTGCACGCCGAGGGCGGAAAGCCGGATGCGCCAGGTCTGGCGCTCCACCGGCCTCGGCTGGGCGAAGGCGGTGGCGGTGAGGAGCGCCAGGTTGGTGCCGGCGGCAGGATCGCGCACCGAGCGGTAGAGGATGGCGGCGGCGCCGGCCGCCCGCGCGCCGTCCGCCAGCGACTGGCAGGCGGCGTAATCGGTCGGGTGCGTCCAGAGGGCGGCGTCCCGGTCGAGCGGCGGGCGCGTGAGGTCGATGGCCGCCGCCGTCGCGACCGCGGCGGAAAAGGCGGTGTAGTCGGCGGCATTTCCCGGCAGGGGCGTCGCGGGCGATTCGGCGAAGAAGAGGAGCCGGTAGAAGGCCATCTCGGCGAGCGCCGTCTCCACCGTCAGCCCCGCGTAATAGATGCCGAGCGTGCGCCCCGCCCTGCGGAAGCGCGAGCCGTGCGGATAGACCGCGCCGTAGCGGAACGGGGTTGCTAGCAGGTAGTCGAGCCCGGCGCATTCGGGCGGCAGCACCGGCTTGCTCTCCTCCAGGATGTCCTCCAGCAGCGCCTGCTCGTCCAGCGTATCGACGAGCTTCAGCGTGGAGACGCGGTGCTGCGCCTCGACGAAACGCCAGACGCTGCCCGCAAAGGGCCGCGCCTCAGACGAGAGCGCGGCGGGCGTCCAGGTAGGCAAGGACATCGACCAGACCGGAAATGGAGATGATGCGATCGACCGGGCGGGCGCCAAGCACAGTGTTGTCCGCCGTCATCCAGCTACGCGCGACGCCCTCGTCGCCGCCGGTGATGGCATCGAGCGAGCGGAACAGGCGCACCAGCAGAACGGCAAGCTCGAAAGGCTTGGTGCCGCGCTCCAAAAGCACGTCCTGCCGCTTCAGGCGCGAGACCGTCGCCTCGGAAACGCCGATGACCGCCGAGAGCACGCGCGCCGTCAACCCCAGCCGGTCCGCCGCATTGACGGCCGCCTTGGTGAGCACGACGCCTTCGGCATTGGCCTGTAGGATGGGTTTGCGCTGCATGATGCGATCTCCTTTCATGAGAAAGAATATAGACAATATTTTTCCTATGACAAGGGTGATGCCACCAATAGCGGGTTTCTATGGCCGCCATCCCTTTCTTCTTAAGTCTAGCTCGACTGGGGTTCCACCCTCTGCACAACCGCAGGACTATCGCATATGACGTGAAACATGCGGGCTTGTCCCCTTCTCCCCAATGGGGAGAAGGTGCCGGCAGGCGGATGAGGGGGATGCCGTAGGCAAGAGAACAACACTGTCCGCCGCATCCCCCCTCATCCGACCCTTCGGGCCACCTTCTCCCCACTGGGGAGAAGGGGGAAAACCGCAACGTCCTGCCATATGCGATTGCCCTCCGCCCCTGCGCAAGCGAAAAGCCCGGATGCAGGGACATCCGGGCCTTCGGGGAGGTCAGTCGGGGTGGTTTACTTGCAGACCTTGATCTTCTTGATCACGACATTGCCGTAGTAGTCGTAGGACTTCACCTTCTTGATGAAGCAGTGCGGCTTGTAGCCGTAGCTGTAGTAGCCGGCCTGCGAGGGGGCGGCGAAGGAAACGGCGGCGACGGCGGCGATGGCGGCGGAAATGATGAACTTGCGCATGGGGTCTCTCCTGATCATTTGGTGGGGACGAGCCTCTCTCGTCCGGTGATCAGAAGGTCTCACATCGACCCGCCCGCCGCTGTTCCGCGGGGAACACATGGAAAAGCCGCCCGGTGCGGGTCCGGACGGCCTTTTCAGTTTCAGATGCGCAGCGGATCAGGCGACGGTCGTCTTGACGTCGAGGTTGCCGCGCGTGGCGTGGCTGTAGGGGCAGACGACGTGGGCCTTCTTGACGAGGTCCTCGACCACGGCCTTGTCGACGCCGGGCACGGACACTTCGAGGGCTGCCTCGATGCCGAAGCCGCCACCGTCCTCGCGGGGGCCGATGCCGACCGTCGCGGTGACCTTGGCGTCGTCAGGGATCTTCACCTTTTCCTGGCCGGCGACGAACTTCAGCGCGCCGAGGAAGCAGGCGGAATAGCCGATGGCGAACAGCTTTTCCGGGTTGGCGCCGGAGGCGCCGTCGCCGCCAAGTTCCTTCGGCAGCGTCAGCGTCACGTCGACGGTGCCGTCCTCGGTCGCGCCATGGCCGGCGCGGCCACCGGTTGCGAAAGCCTTGGTCGTGTAGAGAATGGGCATGAGTGTCTCCTTCCTTGCTGTTGATGGCGGAATAGATATCGCAAAATTAAATTGCGCGCAATATGATTTTGCAAATTGCAATTTCGGCCTTTTATGCGACAATGGCAGCATGAGCGACAAACGTGACGAAGCTGAGACAAGCGATAGCGCAACGACGGGGCCGGCGGGCATGCTGGCGCTCGACGCGCAGCTCTGTTTTGCCGTCTATTCCGCCGCGCACGCGCTGAACCGCACCTACAAGCCCCTGCTCGACCCCTACGGCCTCACCTATCCGCAATATATCGCGCTGATGACGCTGTGGGAGGAGGACGGGCGCACGGTGAAGGCGCTCGGCGCCAAGCTGGGGCTCGATTCCGGCACGCTCTCCCCCCTTCTCAAGCGGCTCGAGGCGGCCGGCTACATCAACCGCGCCCGCGACAAAAGCGACGAGCGGCAGGTGCTGGTGACGTTGACCGGCAAGGGCCGCGCGATGCAGCGCGACGCCCTCGCCATCCGCACGGCGATCGGCGAGGCGACCGGCTGTTCGCTCGAAGCGCTGCAGGCGCTGACCGGCGACCTCCAGAAGCTGACCGAGAAGCTGGAGACCGGCCAGGCGCGCGATGACGCCGCCTGAAAAGTAGGATTTTATCAGGTTCTTCCCTTGCGGGACCTGTTCCCGATTCAACCGCCGCGCTAAGGTGCGCGCGGCGGAACGGAACCGCGCGGGGGCAAGGTTGAATCGGCAGGAATCCTGGCAGAAGGCGAACGTCGCGGCGAGCCTTTGGTGCATCGCCGTGGGCGTTGCCATGATGGCGCTGTGGCTTGCCGAACCCGCGGGCCTGGCGGCGGACCACCCGTCCCTCTTCGGCATGAAGTTCAATGCGGCGCTCGCCTTCACTGTCGTGGGCACGGCCCTGCTGCTTGCCACGAAGGGTTTCCGACGCCTGCCGGCGCTGATGATGGTGCCGGTGTTGCTGTTTGGCGCCCTCGCCCTCTCGCAGCATCTCTTCAGCATCGATGCCGGCATCGACACGCTGCTTTACGAGCCCTTCGCCGATATCGGCACCAGCCTGCCGGGGCGCATCGCGCCCAACACGGCGCTCTGCTTCATGCTGGTCAGCGTTGCGCTCTGCCTGCGCGCGCTGCGGCGGGGCAACGGCACCTCCCAGATCGCGCTCGGCTTCGCCACCTTCATCATCGCCGCCGCCGCCCTCATCGGCTATGCCATCGCGCTCGATTTCGCCCATGACTGGGTGCGCTACACGCGCATGTCCTTCCAGAGCGCGAGCTGTTTCGTGGCGCTCGCCATCGCCCTCGTCTTCGCCGGCACCGAGGCCACCGGCTACCACCGGGTGACGATCGCCGGCCTTCTCGGCCTTGCCACCTATCTCCTGCTTCTGGCCATGAGCTACTACGAGCTGGCGCGCTACGAGGCCTCCTTCGGCATCACCTTCTCCAGCGGCGGCGACGCACGCTCGACGCTGTCCTTGCTCGTGCTGATCTCAGGCGCGCTCTATGGCGGCCTGATCGCCCATCTCTACCTCTCCTCCCGCCGGTCCCGCGCCATGGCCGCCGACCTTGCCGAAAGCCGGGCGCGCCTTGCCGCCATCATCGACAATGCCGTGGACGGCATCATCACCATCGACGACCGCGGCATCATCCTCACCGTCAATGCCGCCTGCACGCGCATCTTCGGCTACGCGCCGGACGAGATGATCGGCCGCAACGTCAAGATGCTGATGCCGGAGCCCTACCACAGCGCCCATGACGGCTATATCGGCAACTATCACCGCAGCGGCGAGGCGAAGGTCATCGGCATCGGCCGCGAGGTGGAAGGGCGCAGCAAGAGCGGCCTTACCTTCCCGCTCGACCTTGCCGTCGCGAAGGTGGAGCTCAACGGATCGACGATCTACAGCGGCATCGTGCGCGACATTTCCGAGCGCAAGGCGAACGAGAAGGCGCTGATCGAGGCCAATGCCGAGCTGGAGGAATTCGCCTACCGCACCTCGCACGACCTGCGCTCGCCGATCGCCTCCTCGATGGGCCTGCTTACCATTTCGCGCGACATGCTGGCGGAGGGCGACCTTCCGGCGCTCGGCCAGATGCTCCAGCGCATGGAGCAGAATTTCCGCCGCCTCGACCACCTGATCCAGAACATCATCACCATCACGCGCAACCGGCTGATGGAGGAGGACGACCAGCCCATTTCGCTGCGGGCGCTCGTCTCGGAAGCGATCGACGCGCTGTCCGACCTCGACCATATCAAGCGCATCCGCATCGAAAATCACGTCCCCCCGGAATTGACAATCGTCAGCAAGCCGTCGAAATTCCACGTCATCGTCGGCAACATGCTGTCCAACGCGGTCAAGTATTACGACCCGAAGGAGGCAGAGCCGGCGATCGATGTCCGCGCCTTCCGCTATGCCGGCAAGCTGCGGCTGTCGGTGGAAGACAACGGCCTGGGCGTTCCGCCCGCAAGCCGCCATTTGTTGTTCAAGATGTTCAAACGGCTGCACCCGAACCGGTCCTTCGGCAGCGGGCTCGGCCTCTACATATTGAGAAAGAGCGCCGAATCCCTCGGCGGAACCGCGCTCTATGAAGCAAGAGATAAGGGCAGCCGGTTCATCCTGGAACTGCCCGATGGGGACAGGCATGAAGATCACCTCGATCCTGGTCGTCGATGACGACGAGAACGACCAGTTCATCTGCGAATACACGATCCGCAAGTTCGATCCGTCGATCCGCGTGCTGAAGGCCTTCGACGGCACGGAGGCGCTCGATATCCTGCAGGCCGAGACGCCTGACGCCATCATCCTCGACATCAACATGCCCGTCATGAACGGCTTCGAATTCCTCGACCGCTATGCGCAGGAATTCGAGGTGCACGCCCCCATCGTCGCCATGCTGACCTCCTCGCATCTCGGCAAGGATCGCGAACGGGCCATGCAGTACAGTTTCGTGAAGAGCTATTTCGAAAAGCCGCTGCAGGCCGAACACCTCGCCGTCATGGCGGAGCTGCTAGGGGATTGAGCGGCGGCTTGGGCGGGTGTGGATGCCCCCCTCTGCCCTGCCAGGCATCTCCCCCGCAGATGGTCGTGCGAGTGATTCGGAAGGCCCTCTCTGCCTGCCGGCATCTCCCCCACAAGGGGGGAGAACGCAAGATGCTTGCTCTTCCTTCCATTTTTCACGCCGAGCGTGCCGCGGGTTAAGTCCCTCCCCCTTGTGGGGAGGGGTTGGGGAGGGGTTTTCCATCGCAGGCGACAGCGCTGTCCCTCATTGCATACAATTTAATCACCCTACCCCGCTTTCCCTCTCCCTTTCCGCAAAAGCTTCGCCATAGTGGCCGCATGTCCACGATTCGCCCCCTGATTCCCCTGCTCGTCACCGCCGGCATCCTGATCGGGGGCAACGGGCTGCAAGGCACGTTCATCGCGCTTCGGGCCTCGCAGGAGGGCTTTTCCACCTCGCTCATCGGCTTTCTCGGCGCGGGCTACAGCATCGGCTTTGCCATCGGCTGCATCTATGTGACGCGCGTGCTGCGGGCCATCGGCCATATCCGCACCTTTTCGGCTATGGCGGCGATCGCATCGGCTTCCGCCATCGCCATGGTGCTCGTCATCGATCCGCTGTTCTGGTTCGCGATGCGCCTCGTCGCCGGCATCTGTTTCGCCAGCCTGTTCGCCACCGTCGAAAGCTGGCTGAACGCCTCCGTCACCAATGCGAACCGGGCGCGCACACTCTCCATCTACCGCTTCGTCGATCTCGGCTCCGTGACGGCCGCGCAATATCTCATCCCCGGCATCGGCATCGGCGGCTTCGAGCTCTTCGCCATCGTCGCCATGGCACTGTCGCTCTCGCTGGTGCCGATCTCGCTGGCCGACCGCTCCAGCCCGACCGTGCCGGAGGCGATCCGTTTCGATATCAAGAAGCTCTGGAACATCTCGCCGCTCGCCACCGTCGGCTGCATCGTCGTCGGCCTCACCAATGCGTCCTTCCGCAACCTCGGGCCGATCTACGGCCATGATATCGGGCTTTCGGTAACGGCCATCGCCAGCTTCATGAGCGCGGGCATCGTCGGCGGCGTGGTGCTGCAATATCCGCTCGGCCTCTATTCCGACAAGCTCGACCGACGCCTGATCATCCTCGTCGCGACGCTCGGCTCGACGCTCGCCGCCCTCTACCTCGCCTTCTTCGCCGGCGGCAACGAAATCCGCAACCTCGTCGGCATCTTCATCTTCGGCGCCTTCGCCATGCCGCTCTATTCGCTCTGCTCGGCCCATGCCAACGACCATGCGGGCGAAGGCGAGCACGCGCTGGTCTCGGCGGGCATGCTGTTCTTCTGGTCCTGCGGGGCGATCATCGGGCCGCTCTTCGCCTCGGTGCTGCTGCAGTTCTTCGGGCCGCAGGCGCTGTTCCTCTATACGGCCGTCGTGCTCGTCGCCTTCATGGCCTATACGGCGCTGCGCATGAGCGCGCGCCCCGCCGTGCCGGCCGGCGAGCGGCGCAGCCGCTTCCGCAACCTCCTGCGCACCTCCTTCTTCTTCAACAAGCTCGCCGCCTCGGAGAAGGACCGCAACGGCCGGCCTTGAGGCTGCGGCAATCTGGTCGCGGGCGGCTTATTGCTGAGAGATGCGCTCAGGTTTAGAACGGTAACGCATTTCGCAAGCCCCCCTCATCCGCCTGCCGGCACCTTCTCCCCGGCGGGGAGAAGGGGAAAACCGCAAGCGCCCCGGTTCCCTTCTCCCCATGGGGAGAAGGTGGCCCGAAGGGCCGGATGAGGGGGGCTGCGCCGACCGTTGCCGGAGGGACCGCCATGCTGACACGCCGCACGCTGATGAAGGGCGCACTCGTCGCCGGGGCCTATGGCGGCGGGCTCGGCCTTGCGGGCCGCCTCGGCGGGATCGCCAGCGCGAAGGCCGCCATGCCGCTCGTCGCGCGCACTAGCGAGGCGCTGATCACCGACAAGGGCCCGACGAAGGGCGTCATGACCTATGGCGAGGGCGAGATCCCACCGGTGCTGCGCATGCGGCGCGGCGAGGCCTTCAGCCTGCGCCTCGACAACCGGCTCGACGAGCCGACGACGATCCACTGGCACGGCCTGCGCATCGACAACAGGATGGACGGCGTGCCGTTCCTCACCCAGCCCTATGTCTATACCGGCGACGGCTTCGACTATGCCTTCACGCCGCCCGATGCCGGTACCTTCTGGTATCACCCCCATTGCAACACGCTGGAACAGATGGGCCGCGGCCTTGCCGGCCTCGTCGTGGTCGAGGACCCGGCCGATCCTGTCTTCGATGCCGAGATCGTGCTCAACCTGCGCGACTGGCGGCTGGGCGGCGACGGGCAGTTCATCGCGCAGTTCAAGCCCCGCGACGCCGCCCGCGCCGGCACCTTCGGCACGGTGCGCACGGCCAACTGGCGTCAATCGCCGCAATATGACGCGCCCGCCGGCGGGCTGGTGCGGCTGCGCCTTGCGGCAACCGACGTCACCCGCATCCTGGCGATCGTGGTCGAGGGCGCCGAAGCGCAGGTCATCGCCGCCGACGGCAATCCGGTGGCCGAGCGCTTCACGCCCGACCACCTCATGATCGGCCCCGGCCAGCGGCTCGACCTCGTGCTGCGCATGCCCGACGCGGAAGGGGCCGTGGCCGCATTGAAGGACCTGCGCGGCACAAAGCCCGCCACGCTCGCCACCTTCCGCGCCGTCGGTGCCTCGCTGAAGCGGGACATCGGCGACCTGCCGGCCCTGGCCGCCAATCCCCTGCCCGAACCGGACCTTGCCGCCGCCACGCAGATCCCCTTCATCCTCAGCGCCTCGGCGGAGGAGCGCCCGAAGGACGGCATCTGCGGCTCACTGGGCTACAATTTCTGGGCCATCAACAAGGTGCCGTGGGCGGACGACACGGGCGACCCGACCGCCCCGCTCGCCGAGATGAAGGCGGGCAAGACCTATATCTTCAACGTCGAGAACCCGACGCCGCAGGTGCATCCGCTGCACCTGCACGGCCTCGTCTTCCGGCCGATGAACTCCAACAAGCAGCAGATCCGGCCGCATTTCTCCGACACCTACCTCATCCTGCCGGACGAGAAGGTGCAGCTCGCCCTCGTCGCCGACAATCCGGGCGACTGGGTGTTCCATTGCCACATCATCGAGCACCAGAAGACCGGCATGACCAGCTATGTGCGAGTAACGTGAGGTTTGGCGGGCCAAATTTTCGATTGTGGCAAAACCGTGGAACGTCTAAAGCTGCCCGATCAAAAATTTCAGGAAAAGCCGGCCCGAGCCCATCATGCAGATCATCGACACCACCGCAGCCCTTCGCGACGCCTGTGAGACGCTCGCCCGGTCCGAGTATCTCACCATCGACACGGAGTTCCTGCGGGAGACGACCTTCTGGCCGGAACTGTGCCTGGTGCAGCTTGCAGGTCCCGAGATCGAGGTGATCGTCGATCCGCTCGCCAAGGACCTCGACCTGACGCCCTTCTTCGAGTTGATGGGCAATCCCGCCGTGCTGAAAGTGTTCCACGCCGCGCGGCAGGACATCGAGATCATCGTCAACCGCGGCAACCTCATTCCCCACCCGATCTTCGACACGCAGGTCGCGGCCATGGTCTGCGGCTTCGGCGACAGCGTCTCCTATGATCAGCTCGTGCAGAAGATCAAGGGCGTGCATATCGACAAGTCCTCGCGCTTCACCGACTGGAGCCGCCGCCCGCTGACCGAAAAGCAGCTCGAATATGCGCTGGCCGACGTCACGCACCTGCGCGACGTCTACCTGGCGCTGAAGGCGAAGCTGGAGGAGGCCGGCCGCTCGCTGTGGCTGACCGAGGAAATGGCGGTCCTGGAATCGCGCGACACCTACGACCTGCATCCGGACGACGCCTGGAAGCGGCTCAAGATGCGCGTCAAGAAGCCGATGGAGCTGGCCGTCCTGCAGAAGGTCGCCGCCTGGCGGGAGCGCGAGGCGCGCAGCCGCAACGTGCCGCGCTCGCGCATCCTGAAGGACGACACGATCTACGAGATCGCCCAGCAGCAGCCGGCCGACGCCGAGGCGCTGGCGCGCCTGCGCACCATCCCCAAGGGCTGGGAGCGCTCGCAGTCGGGCGCGGCACTGCTGGAGGCGATCGGCGAGGCGCTGGCGATCCCCAAGACCGACCTGCCCCGCCTGCCGCGCCAGAACCACGTGCCGGAAGGCGCTGCCGCCGCCAGCGAGATGCTGAAGGTCCTCTTGAAGATCGTCGCCGAGAAGGAAGGCGTCGCGGCCAAGATCATCGCCAATTCCGACGATCTCGAAAAGATCGCCATCGATGGCGAGGCCGCCGAGGTCGCCGCCCTTCACGGCTGGCGCCGCGAGCTTTTCGGCGAAACCGCGCTCAACCTCATCGGCGGCAAGGTGGCGCTGCGCTTCGTCGACCGGAAGATCGAGGCGGTGGAGCTTTAAGCGGCCATCCGCAAGGCTGAAACGGAAAAGGCCTGTGCCGCGGCACAGGCCTTTCCTTTGAGCGGTCCCCGTCAGGCCGCGCTGTGCGGGACGGGTTCTTCCGTGAAAGCCGGCGCGGGCAGGCTTTCGCCGTCGAGCACCCGGCGCGCGCGGTCCTTGTCGACATCGCCGACCCAGGTAGCGATGGCCAGCGTCGCCACGCAGTTGCCGAGATAGTTGCCGAGTGCGCGGGCGATGCCCATGAACCAGTCGACCGAGAGCACCAGGACGAGGCCGATAGCCGGGATGCTGGGGATCGCCGCGAGCGTCGCGGCGAGGATGACGATGGCCGAGCCCGGCACGCCATGGGCGCCCTTGGAGGTGACGAGCGCCACGCCGAGGATGGCGAGGAGGTCGGTGAAGGCGAGCGGCGTGTTGGTCGCCTGGGCGATGAAGACGGCCGCCAGCGTCAGGTAGATCGAGAAGGCGTCGAGGTTGAAGGAATAGCCGGTCGGGATGACGAGGCCGACGGTCGAGTCCTTGATGCCGAGATGTTCCAGCTTGCGCATGGTCTGCGGCAGCACGGCATCGCTGGAGGCGGTGCCGGCGACGATGCTGATCTCCGTGCGCAGGTAGCGCAGCAGCTTGATGATGCTGAAGCCCGCCATCTTCATGATGAAGCCGAGCACGACGAAGACGAAGAGCGCGATCGTCAGGTAGAACAGGCCGACGAGATAGCCGAGCTGCGCCAGCGAGCCGACGCCGTATTTGCCGACCGTGAAGGCGATGGCGCCGAAGACGCCGATGGGCGCCAAACGGACGATGAAGGACATGATCTTGAAGGTGACGTCGCCGGCAAGCTCGATCATGTGCAGGAGCGGCTTGCCGCGCTCGCCGACCTGCGCCAGGGCGCAGCCGAAGAGGATGGCGACGAGCAGCACCTGCAGCACGTCGCCCTGGGCGAAGCCGCTGACCATGGTGGTCGGAATGAGCTTCATCAGGAATTCGACGGTGCCGCCGCTGGAGACCTCATGGGCCTTCTCGACATAGGTGGAGAGCGACGAGGCATCGAGCGTGCTGACGTCGATGTTCATGCCGTGGCCGGGTCCGAAAATGTAGGCGATGGCGATGCCGAGGGCGAGCGCGATGGTGGTGACGATCTCGAAATAGACGAGCGCGCGGAAGCCGACGCGGCCGACCTTCTTCAAATCCCCCGCCCCGGCGATGCCGTGAACGACGACGCAGAAGACGATGATGGGAACCAGCATCTTGATGAGCTTGATGAAACCATCTCCCAGCGGCTTCATCTTGGCCGCAAGATCCGGCACGAAGAAACCGGCGGCAATGCCCAGCACCAGCGCAAGGCAGACCTGCCCAAACAACGACTTCGACCAATTCGGCATGCATTTTCCTCCCTATGGCAGGAGGGGGCATCCCGCGAGCCGGTCGCATCGATGCACGGCCTCCACCGTCTCCTCGCATCGCGGCGCCCGTCGCGGCTCCCCCTCATTCATCCATACTTGTCCAATATTTCATCCATGTCTAATATCGATTTATCGCCAATCCATAGGGTGACGCTATGAGAATGCGCCAGCTCCAATGCTTCGTGGTGCTCGCCGAGGAGCTGAACTTCACCCGCGCGGCCCAGCGGCTGAACATGTCGCAGCCGCCGCTCAGCACGCAGATCCAGACGCTGGAACGCGAACTGGGGGCCGACCTCATCAGCCGCACCAGCCGCAAGGTGTCGCTGACGCGCGCGGGCGAACTCTTCCTGCGGCGGGCGAGCAACATGCTCGACCAGTACGAGCGCAGCGTGCAGGAAATCCGCGAGGTGCAGCAGGGCCAGGACGGCATGATCGAGATCGGCACGACAGGCTCGATCCTGCGCGGCGGGCTTTCCGAACTGCTGGCGGGCTTTGCCGCCGCCTATCCGCGCATCACGCTGCGCGTGCACGAGCAATCGCCCGCCGCGCAGATAAACGAGGTGCGCAGCCGGCGCACCGATGTCAGCTTCAATAGGTCGATCCCGCGCGAGGACGAGCTTGCCCACGAATATGGCTGGCAGGAGGAGATGGTGGCGCTGGTGCGCAGCGACCACAAATTCGCCGGACGGGAAAGCGTCTCGATCACCGACCTAAAGGACGACCAGCACGTAGTGCTGCGGCCGGACAGCTCCGATTTCGCGGCCTATGTCATGTCCTGCATCGTCGCTTCCGGCTATCGGCCGCACGTCTCGCAGCAGGTGATCGACGCCCAGTCCATCCCCAGCCTCGTCGTCGCCGGCTTCGGCGTCAGCATCGTGCCGGCCGGCATCGCAAAGCTGACCTCCGGGCCCCTCGCCTTCCTGCCGATCCGGCCCAGTCCGCCGACATCGAACGTCTACATCATCTATCACCATCGCGACCCGGCGCCGGCGCTCCAGCTCTTCCTCGCGGAAATCCGCCGCAGGCTCGGCGGCGATCCCGCCGGGCCGCGCGAGGTCAGCGCGGATCGACCAGCTGCAGGATGAGCTGGTGCACGTTGCCGCCGTCGTTCAGCTCGACCTGGTCGAAATCGCGGCTACGGGCGCGCTGGGCGTTGGAAAGCTCGCCGAGGCGCGCCTGGAGCTGCGGGCGGATCTTCTTGCAGTTCGGGTCGTTCTCGACCGTCATGCCGACGCTGATCGCCTCGATCTCCTTCACCATGTCCTTGATGAAGTCCCCGTGCACCTTTTCATGCGCGGTCACGCCGGAGATGAAGGTGTCCCAGCGGATCTTCAACGGCCCGGAGAGCTTCGTCTTCAGCTTGGGCAGCGTGTAGGTGATGATGAGCTTCGGCTTGTTGACCGTGATCACGCAGGCATTGCCCTGCCGCTCGTATTTGCGCGTCCAGGTGAGCTTGAAGCCGGTATGGGCGATGACGCGGGCAATACCGAGCTTGGGGCCGCGCTCGCCGATCGACTGGTAGATCTCCATGCCCGTCGCGCCCTGCACCGTATAGGGCTCGACCCGCTCGACCGCCTGCCAGTCCTGCGCGGCGGCGCTTCCGGCAAAGAAGAGGCCGGCGATGACGAAACCGATGCCTGCCCGCAGGCATGAAACGGCGGAACCTGAGATACCCCCCTCATCCGACCCTTCGGGCCACCTTCTCCCCGTAGGGGAGAAGGGAAAACGAGACGCTCCCCACACTCCCCTTCTCCCCGGCGGGGAGAAGGTGCCGGCAGGCGGATGAGGGGGTCTAAGCCACATGGACGATCATCCTTGCCTCACAGGTACCGGAAGGCCAGCTTGCGGCCGGTCAGCCTGGCGAGCTGCTGGAGGCGGCCGTCGAGGCGTTCGCCGGCAAGCTCGGCGTAGTCGGCGGGCACGACGAGTTCGAGATCGACGTCCGGCTCGGCCGACTTGCGGAAGGCGATGTTCGGCACGACGCCCGGCATGGAGGCCGAGAAGAGGTAGACGACGCGCAGCAGGCCGCCGACGATCTTGGCGAGTTCGCGCAGGCGCGGCGTCGCGATGCCGGCCAGCGAGCTGCTGACGGCGTCGTCGTTGAGACCCTCGAAACGGTAGTAGTTGGTGAGCGCGATGAAGGCGCGGCCGGGATGGGTGATGCCGATGAAGGTGCCGTGCGCGATGAGGTTCAGCGCCTGGAGACCGCGGTAGTCCGGGTGCGCGCGCCAGCTTATGTCGGCAAGCAGGCACGCCGCCTCGCGGTAGCGCCGCTCCTCCGCGGTTTCGGTGACGCCGAAGAGCGGCATCATGCGGCCGGTCCATTCGGCAAGCTCGCGGGCATGCTCGGGCGAGCGGGCGCGCAGGATGGCGAGTTCGCCCGCGGCCGCCAGCAGCGGATCGCGCGACTTTTCCCGTTCGGGCAGCAGCGAATAGAGATAGCCCTCGCGCACACCCTGCGCGGAGAAGAAGACCCGCGAGGGCTTCATGATGGCGATGGTCTCCTGAAGGGCGACCGCGCCGAAGGGCAGAAGATTGCGCCGGCTCTTGGAGATCGCTGCGTAGGCGGAATCCTTCTGGTCCTTGGCGGTGACGATATCCGTCAGGAAGTCCATGGCATCGGAGAAGCCGAGCTCGTAGCCCTGGATCATGTGCAGCGGATAGTTCTGCACCTCCATGTGCAGGGCGCCGATGGCGCGCCAGGTGCCGCCGACGGCGTAGAAGGCACGGCCCGCGCCGTTCTTCAGGAGATTGGCGGTGCGCAGGTATTTGCGCGCGACGATGCGCGCCTGGGCGGGCGAGCCGCCCGAGGCTTCCGACAGGCGGATGCCGCCGAGCGGCAGGGTGATGCCCTTGCCGACATTGACGCCGGAGATATCGACCAGTTCCAGCGAGCCGCCGCCGAGATCGCCGACGATGCCGTCGGTATCGGCAAAGCCGCTGACGATGCCGAGCGCGGAGAAATAGGCTTCCTCCTCGCCGGTCAGCACGCGGACCTTCTGGCCGAGGATCATCTCCGCCTGGTGGATGAAATCGGGGCCGTTCTCCGCCTCGCGCGCGGCGGCGGTCGCCAGCGCGAACATGGTGGAGGCGCGGGCCTGCCTGGAAAGAGCCTTGAAGCGGTGAAGGGCGGCCAGCGCGCGGTCGACGCTCGCCTGGTCCATGCGGCCGGTCCTGGCGAGGCCCTTGCCGAGGCCGCACATGACCTTCTCGTTGAACAGGATGGCCGGCGACCGGCTCATGCCCTCGTAGATGACGAGGCGAATCGAGTTGGAACCGATATCCACGACTGACACCGGGGCAATTCCAGGCAAACGCCCCTGGGCTTCGGACTCAACCATGCATATCCAGTTTACTTCTTCCGGCGGCCTTGCCAGCCCGCGATCGCCTTCGGTGCCGAGGACTTCAGGGCCTCGCCCCGGCCGGAGAGGCTGGGGTTGGTCATGAAGTAGTGCTGAGCGTTGAACGGCTCGGCGCCGGGCTGCACTTCCATGCGCCGGGACGTTCCGTCCGCAAGAATCTCGTAGCTCTGCTGGTTATCGATGAGATTGCCCAACATGATCTGCGAGAGAACCTGCTCATGCACAGTCCGGTTGATCAGAGGCACGAGTGTCTCGACCCGCCGGTCCAGGTTTCGCGGCATCATGTCCGCGGAGCCTATATAGACCAGCGCCTTGTCCGAGGGAAGCCCGTGGCCGTTGCCGAAGCAGAAGATGCGGGAGTGTTCCAGGAAGCGGCCGACGATCGACTTGACGCGGATATTGTCGGACAGGCCCGGCACCTGCGGGCGCAGGCAGCAGATGCCGCGCACCACCAGATCGATCTCCACGCCCGCCTGGCTGGCCCTGTAGAGCGCGTCGATGATGTCGGGGTCGACCAGCGAGTTCATCTTCATCCAGATCGCCGCCGGCGCGCCGTTCTTGGCATGGGCGATCTCCTCGTCGATGTGACGCAGGATGCGCGGGCGCAGCGTATAGGGCGAGAAGGCGAGCTTCATGCCGGCCTCGGGCTCGCCGTAGCCGGTGATGAAATTGAAGATGTTCGCCATGTCGCTGGCAATGGTCGGGTTGCAGGTGAAGAAGGACAGGTCCGTGTAGATCTTCGCCGTGACCGGGTGGTAGTTGCCCGTGCCGAGGTGGCAATAGGTGCGCAGCCTGCCCTCCTCGCGGCGCACCACCATCGACATCTTGGAATGGGTCTTCAATTCGATGAAGCCGAAGACGACCTGCACGCCGGCGCGCTCGAGGTCGCGCGCCCAGCGGATGTTCGCCTCCTCGTCGAAGCGGGCCTTCAGCTCGACCAGCGCCGTCACCGACTTGCCCGCCTCGGCCGCGTCGATCAGCGCGCGCACGATCGGGCTGTCGTTGGAGGTGCGGTAGAGCGTCTGCTTTATCGCCAGGACGTCAGGATCGCGCGCAGCCTGGAGAAGGAACTGGACCACCACGTCGAAGCTTTCGTAGGGGTGGTGGACGACCATGTCCTTTTCGCGGATGGCGGCGAGGCAGTCTCCGGCGTGCTCTCGGACACGTTCGGGAAATCGGGCATTGTAGGGCTCGAACCTCAGGTCGTCGCGCGGCGCCTTGGCGATCTCCGACAGCGTGTTGAGGGCGAGCAGGCCCGGCAGGATGGCGACCCGGTTGTCCGGCACGTTGAGTTCGCCGACGACGAAGCGACGCAGCGATTCGGGCATTTCCGAATCGGTCTCGATGCGGATCACCGAACCGCGGCGGCGGCGCTTCAGCGCCGTCTCGAAGAAGCGCACGAGGTCTTCGGCCTCTTCCTCCACTTCGATATCGCTGTCTCGGATGATGCGGAACGTGCCCGAGCCGCGCACGATATAGCCGGGGAAGAGTTTTCCGATGAAGAGGCCGACGGCATCTTCCAGCGTGATGTAGCGGATCGCGCCCTTGGCGTCTGGCAGGCGGATGAAGCGGTCGAGCGCCACCGGCAGGCGCAGCAGCGCCGTCATCGGCTCCTTGCCCATGGTGCTGTCGAGCTGGAGGCCGATCGAGAAGCCGAGGTTCGGGATGAAGGGGAACGGGTGCGCCGGATCGATGGAAAGCGGCGTCAGCACCGGGAAGATCGACTGGATGAATTCCTGCTGCAGCCAGACCTTGTCCTCGCTGGAGAGCGCCGTCGGGCGGACGATCAGGATGTCCTCCTTGGCGAGATACTGCTGCAGCACGGCGAGCGAGGCCTGCTGCTCCATCTGGAGATTGTCGATCTCCTTCAGGATGTCGTCGAGCTGTTCGGCCGAGGTCTTGCCGTCGGGGCTGCGGATGCCGACGCCCTGGCGCACCTGGCCTTCGAGGCCGGCGACGCGCACCATGAAGAATTCGTCGAGGTTCGCCGCCGAGATCGACAGGAAGCGCACGCGCTCCAGGAGCGGATGGGCGGTGTTCAGCGTCTCTTCGAGGACGCGGCGGTTGAACTGGAGCCAGGAGAATTCGCGGTTGATGAAGCGCTCGGGGCTCGCCATCAGGGCCTCGACATCGATCGTCGCGCCTTCCGGGGCCGCGTCCTCGACGGGCTTTTCCTGCGTAAGGTCCGAAGTCGCTCTATCCATTGAAGGTTCCGCCCAATTCGCCGCCCGATCGGCCGCGCTCGATTTCTGCTTTTCCGCGAAGCGCTTAGCGCAGTTTGACGACAGAACTGTGACAGTCAATCCGGGGCGGTGGAATTAGCGGGGAAAGTAATACCCCCCTCTGCCCTGCCGGGCATCTCCCCCTCAAGGGGGGAGATCGGCAAGCGGCAAGAACCTGTTTCATCAGCAACGCTGGAGATGGGCGAAACATTGCCCCATCCAATCTCCCCCCGTGAGGGGGAGATGCCCGGCAGGGCAGAGGGGGGTGGCCACGTCTGCGTCGCCCTTACGCCTCTAAATCCTCGCCGCCGACCATCTCACCCAGCACTTCCTGCGCCAGCGTGCGCGTGATGCGGCTGCCGCGGGCGAGCGCCAGACGGTCGAGGCGTTCGACCAGCGTCTGCGCCGCCTCCAGCGAGCGCTCCATGCGCGCGACGATATAGGCGACGAGCTTCTCCTCGACGAAGAGCTGGCGGTCGGCGAAGAGTTTCACGATGACCTGCGAGAGCAGTTCGTCGTCCGGCTCGCCGATCTCCACCACGGTCGCGGCCTTGAGGCGCGAGCGCAGGTCCGGCAGCTCGACCGGCCAGGACATCGGCCAGAGCCTCGAGGTGATGAGCAGCGTGTGGCCGTGCTGGCGCACATTGTTGATGATGTGGAAGAGCGTGCGGTCGCAAAAGCCGGCGCGGTCGGCATCCTCGATGAGCACCGGACCGCGCTCGGCCGCCGCCTCCGCGCCCTGCCCGGCCCTCGCCTCGACGCGCGCCGCGCCCGCCTTCTCGCGCCAGATGGCGGCAAGGTGCGATTTTCCCGAGCCGACGGGACCGGCGATGACGACCACCGGCGATGGCCAGTGCGGCCAGGCGTCGATCATCGCGACGGCCGCATTGACGGGCTCGGCAATCAGCAAATCGTCGCGGCCCGTCGCGGGATCGTGCCCGAAGGCCAGCGGCAACTGTTCGGCGGTCTTGCGCGAAGTCATGGGTCTGCTCGGGTACTCTTACTCGTATTCGCCTTCCGGCGTGCTCTCTTCGAGGAGAACGGGCTTGCTCGCCCCATAATAAAGGTCGCTGTCAAGGTAGCGGCTGAGGCCGAAACGGACAAGGACGCCGACGGCGGCGGCGGCCGGCACCGCGATCATCAGCCCGACGAAGCCGAACAGCGCGCCGAAGGCGACCAGCGCGAACATCAGCCAGACCGGATGCAGGCCGACGCGCTTGCCGACGAGCTTCGGCTGCAGGATGTTGCCCTCGGCGAACTGGCCGGCGAAGAAGATGGCGGCGATGAGCGCGATCATCCAGTATTCCGGCCAGAACTGCACGACGGCGACGCCGACCGACAGCACCAGGCCGACCAGCGAGCCGACATAGGGAATGAAGCCGATGACGCCGGCGAAGAGGCCGATCAGCAGGCCGAAATTGAGGCCGGCGAAGGAGAGCGCGATGCCATAGAACAGGCCGAGGATGATGCAGATGGAGCCCTGCCCGCGCACGAAGCCGGCAATGGCGGCATCGATCTCCGTGGCGATCTGGCGCACGTTCGCCACATGGTCGCGCGGCACCCAGCTGTCCACCTTGGCGATCATGCGGTCCCAGTCGAGCAGGAGGTAGAAGGCGACGACGGGCGTCACGACCAGCAGCGAGACGATGTTGACCAGCGCCATGCCGGAGTTCCAGAGCTGCTTGAACACCGTGCCGAGGAAGCCAGCGCCTTCGGCGAGGATGCTCGAGAAGCTCTGCTTGATCGTGCCCATCTGGCTGCTGACCCAGCCTGGCAGGAGATCGGGATTGAAGCTGGCGACGAGCTCCTGGAGCTGGGTGACGTAGCCCGGCAGCTTTTCCAGGAATTCGGCGGCCTGCGTGGCCAGCAGCGGGATGACGATCATCAGCGACAGCGCGAAGAGCACGACGAAGGCGACGAGGATAACCACCGTCGCCATCATGCGCGACAGGCCGATGCGCTCCAGCCGGTCGGCCACCGGATCGAGGAAATAGGCCAGCGCCATGCCGGCGATGAACGGCAGCAGGATATTGCTGAACACCATGAGGAAGAGCACGAAGAAGACGAGCGCGATGAGCCAGAAGACCACCTGCCGCTTCAATCCTGCGCCGCTGATATGGGCTGCCATCGTGCTTCTTCCCGTGTTTGCCGCCGTTTGCAGACGAGATAGGGTGTAGGCTGGAGAAAGGTCAAGGCTCGCCGGGGAGAAGGACGCGCCTCGCGCTGTTTTCCTCGTTTTCCCCATTCCTATGGATGGAGCCAGTGGCCATCCCCCTCTGCCCTGCCGGGCATCTCCCCTCAGGGCACGGCTATCGCATATGGCGGAACGTTGCGGTTTTCCCCTTCTCCCCCGCGGGGAGAAGGTGGCCCGAAGGGTCGGATGAGGGGGTGACGCGGCGGGAAACGTTGCCTTTTTGCCTCCGGCATCCCCCTCATCCGCCTGCCGGCACCTTCTCCCCGCGGGGGAGAAGGAGACACACCGCTATCTGAGTGCCTTCGTTGCCCCTTGCCGATCTCCCCTTGTGGGCCGGCAGGACAGAGGGGCACTTCCGCAGCCTCCACAAAACTCAAATCGGTGAAAAAATCCCGGTTTTCCCGGCATTCTTCTTGCACTCCAGCCCCCATCATGCCAATCGCACGGCTTGCCGCTGCCCCAGCCAATCGTGGCACATCAGGAGACGAGAGCATGAGCCAGTCGGAAAAGAACGGCCTCACCTATAGCGATGCGGGCGTCGACATCGACGCGGGCAACCTGATGGTCGAGAAGATCAAGCCGGCGGTGCGCTCCACCCGCCGCCCCGGCGCGGACGGCGAGATCGGCGGCTTCGGCGGCCTGTTCGACCTTAAGGCGGCCGGCTTCACCGATCCGGTGCTCGTCGCAGCCAACGACGGCGTCGGCACCAAGCTCAAGATCGCCATCGATGCCAACCGCCACGACACGGTTGGCATCGACCTCGTGGCCATGTGCGTCAACGACCTCGTCGTGCAGGGCGCCGAACCCCTCTTCTTCCTCGACTACTTCGCCACCGGCAAGCTCGACCCCGAGCAGGGCGCGGCCATCGTCGAGGGCATTGCCGAGGGTTGCCGGCAGGCGGGCTGCGCGCTGATCGGCGGCGAGACCGCCGAAATGCCGGGCATGTATTCGCACGGCGACTATGACCTGGCCGGCTTTGCCGTCGGCGCCGCCGAGCGCGGAAAGCTGCTGCCGTCCGGCGACATCGCCGAAGGCGACGTGATCCTCGGCCTCGCCTCCTCGGGCGTGCACTCCAACGGCTATTCGCTGGTGCGCAAGATCGTCACGCTCTCGGGCCTTGCCTGGGACGCCCCCGCGCCGTTCGATGCCGCAAAGAGCCTCGGCGAAGCGCTGCTGACGCCGACCAAGATCTATGTGAAGCCACTCTTGAAGGCGATCCGCGAGACGGGCGCGATCAAGGCGCTGGCGCACATCACCGGCGGCGGTTTCCCGGAGAACATTCCGCGCGTGCTGCCGAAGCACCTCGCCGCCGAGATCGACCTTGCCGCCGTCAAGGCGCCGGCCGTGTTCTCCTGGCTTGCCAACACAGGCGGCGTGGAGGCCCATGAAATGCTGCGCACCTTCAACTGCGGCGTCGGCATGATCGCCGTCGTACCCGCCGACAAGGCCGACGCGGTCGTCGCCGCGCTTGCCGGCGAAGGCGAAACCGCTTTCCGCCTCGGCCGCATGGTCGCCCGCGCGGAAGGCGCCGCCGGCACGATCTACAAGGGCACGCTCGCCCTATGAGCGCAGCGCCCCGCAAGCGCGTCGTCGCCTTCATTTCCGGCGGCGGCTCCAACATGCTGGCGCTGGCAAAGGCCGCGCAGGCGCCGGATTTCCCGGCCGAGATCGTCGCGGTGTTCTCCGACAAGGCGGACGCCGGCGGCCTTGCCAGGGCCGAAGCGCTCGGCATTCCGACCCGCAGCTTCCTGCGCCGGGATTTTGCCGGCAAGGAAGAGCACGAGGTGGCGATCCTCGACGCGCTCGACGCGCTCTCGCCCGACATCGTCTGCCTTGCGGGCTACATGCGCCTGCTCTCCGGCGCCTTCATCAACCGCCACGAAGGCCGCATCCTCAACATCCACCCGTCCCTGCTGCCGCTCTTCCCCGGTCTCCACACGCACCAGCGCGCCATCGACGCAGGCATGCGCATCGCCGGCTGCACGGTGCATTTCGTGACGGAGGGCATGGACGAAGGGCCGGCGATCGTGCAGGCCGCCGTGCCGGTGCTGCCGGGCGATACGGCCGATACGCTGGCCGCGCGGGTGCTCACCGTGGAGCACAGGAGCTATCCGCTGGCGCTGCGGCTGGTTGCGGACGGCAAGGTGCGCATGGAGGGCGGCCGGGCCGTGGCGTCCGGCGACCTGCCGGTGCTTGAGGCCGCCTATCTGATTTCGCCGGCGGCGGTTTAGGGCGGGACTACCCCCCTCTGCCCTGCCGGGCATCTCCCCCTCAAGGGGGGAGATCGGCAAGAGGCTGGCTCACTGCCCTGATCGCAACGCCGGAAATGGGCGAAAACGGTGCTCCATCCAATCTCCCCCCTTGAGGGGGAGATGCCCGGCAGGGCAGAGGGGGGTGCCACAAGCCCCCATCAGATGACGAGGATCGGCGCCTTGCCCTTCACGCGGTCGTAGAGATCGATCACATCCTGGTTGAGCATGCGCACGCAGCCGGAGGAGACGGCCTTGCCGATCGACTTCCATTCCGGCGAGCCGTGCAGGCGGTAGAGCGTGTCCTGGCCGTTCTGGAAGATATAGAGCGCGCGCGCGCCGAGCGGGTTGTTGAGCCCCCCGGCCATGCCGCCATTGGCGCTGGAATATTTCACCAGCTCCGGCTGGCGCGCGACCATTTCGTCCGGCGGCGTCCATTTCGGCCAGGCCTGCTTCCACTGGATGACGCCGCGGCCCGACCAGGAAAAGCCCTGCCGGCCGATGCCGACGCCGTAGCGCATGGCGCGGCCACTCGGCAGGATGAGGTAGAGGAAGCGGTTGCCCGTATCGACGATGATCGTGCCCGGCCTTTCGGCGAACGGGCTCTCGACCTCCTGGCGATAGAAGCGCGCGTCGATCTGCTGATAGGGCACGGCCGGCACCTGGAAGCCGCCGTCGTAGACCGGGCCGTACATCGCGGCATAGTGCGAGGATTCCGGCAGCAGGCCCGAGGGCGGGGTCTGGCCGTAGATGCTGATCGGCCCCCTGCCGTCGATATATTCCGGCCGCCCCTCCAGCGCGGGATTGCGGAAATAGGGACGCGTCTCCTCGCGGAAGCGGTCCGTGTTCATGGAGGACGTGCAGCCGGCAAGGCCGCTTGCCATGGCGAGGCCGGAAAACTGCAGGAAGCGGCGGCGGGAAAGCGCGGTGTCGGTCATGAAGAGATCGTATCCGTTTGACGGAAGGCAGGATGGACGAGGAGACTGAATCAGGAACTAACGAAAGGCAATTAGGTCCACGACCCTGCCCTAATTGTGGCAATTGCGGCTGGCTTCAAGCTTGCGCGCCATATTTTTGGCACAGTGTCGCCCGGGCGCCACGGCTTTGTGAACGCTGTGTCAAGCATCGTCCCGATTGCCGTTTTCGCGCGCGGGCGATACCTCTGAGGCGCTACGATATGCGCAAGGAGATGACGCGATGCTCGTCAACGGCAAGTGGACGGAAGACTGGCAGCCGGTTCAGGCGACGGACGCCAAGGGCGGCTTCGTGCGGCAGGTTTCGAGCTTCCGCAACTGGGTGACGCCCGACGGCAGCGCCGGCCCGACGGGCGAAGACGGTTTTGCCGCCGCCGCCGGCCGCTACCACCTCTATGTCGCGCTGATCTGCCCCTGGGCCTCGCGCACGTTGATCGCCCGCAAGCTGAAGAAGCTCGACGAGGTGATTTCCGTCTCCGTCGTCGAGCCGGCGCTTTCCGACGAGGGCTGGCATTTCGGCGACTATCCGGGCGCAAACCGCGACGGGCTCAACGGCGCGACCTATCTGCACGAGCTTTATTCCCGCGCCGCGCCGACCTTCACCGGCCGCGCCACCGTGCCGGTGCTGTGGGACAAGGAGAGGAAGACCATCGTCAACAACGAGTCGGCCGACATCGTGCGCATGCTGAACAGCGGTTTCGGCGCGCTGGCGGACGAGAGTGTAGACCTCTATCCGCAGGCGCTGCGCGGAGAAATCGACGCGCTGAACGAACGCATCTACCCCGCGCTCAACAACGGCGTCTACCGCGCCGGCTTCGCCACCACGCAGGTCGCCTATGAAGAGGCCTATCAGGGCGTCTTCGCCATGCTGGACGAGCTGGAGGCGCGGCTTGGCGACGGCCGGGCGTTCCTGACGGGGAAAACCCTCACCGAGGCCGACATCCGCCTCTTCGTCACCCTCATCCGCTTCGACGCCGCCTATTTCGGCCTCTTCAAGTGCAACCGCCAGCGGCTTGCCGACTATCCGGCGCTCTCGGCCTACACGAAGCGCGTGCTGGACCTTCCCGGCGTGCGCGACACGGTCAACATCGACCACATCAAGCACGGCTACTATTCGATCAAGGCGCTCAACCCCAACCGCATCGTGCCGCTCGGGCCGGACCTTTCGGGGCTGGGGCTTTGATGGTGCGAGGCTGGAGCACCCCCCTCTGCCCTGCCGGGCATCTCCCCCTCAAGGGGGGAGATCGGCAAGAGGCTAGACCCTCACTCAATCAGCAACGCTAGCGAAGGGCGACGCATCTCTCCATCCAATCTCCCCCCTTGAGGGGGAGATGTCCGGCAGGACAGAGGGGGGTATTGCGCCACACCACCGCCGCGTGATTGCGAAAGCTGCTAACCCTCCTTCGCCTCCACCATCGCCATCAGCGTCTCCAGCCGGTCGGCGTCGGCGGGCAGCTTGTCCTGCCGCAGGCGCGCGATGCGCGGGAAGCGCATGGCGACGCCCGACTTGTGGCGGGTGGAGCGGTTGATGCCCTCGAAGGCGACTTCCAGCACAAAGCCGTAGGCGGGTTCGGCCCGCACGGCGCGCACCGGGCCGAAGCGGTCGGTCGTGTTGTTGCGCACGAAGCGGTCGAGCACTTCGAGCTCGGCGTCGGTGAAGCCGAAATAGGCTTTTCCCACGGGCACCAGCACGTCGCCGCCCTCGCCCTCGGTCCATACGCCGAAGGTGAAGTCGGAATAGTAGCTGGAGCGTTTGCCGTGGCCGCGCTGGGCATACATCATCACGGCATCGATATTGTAGGGGTCGCGCTTCCACTTGAACCACGGCCCCTTCATGCGGCCGGCCTGGTAGGGGCTGTCGAGCCGCTTGATCATCACGCCCTCGATGACCGGATCCGGCGGTTCGCGGCGGATCGTCTCCAGTTCCTCCCAGCTTGCGAAGGGCACGAGCGGCGAGAGGTCGAAGCGGTCGTGCGGGGCCTTTTCGATGAGGCCGCCGAGCCGGGCGCGGCGGGCGGCGAAGGTCTCAGGGCGCACATCCTCCTCGCCGTCGAACAGCACGTCGTAGGCGCGCACGAAGGCGGGGTAGTCGTCCAGCATCTTCGAATTGACGGTCTTGCGGTTGAGGCGCTGCTGGAGATCGGAGAAGGTGCGCGTCGGGCTGTTGGTGCGCGCCGTGCCGCCGACGAGCAGTTCGCCATCCACCACGCCCTCGAAATTGATCGCGTCCAGCACATCCGGGAAGGCGGCGGAAATGTCGTCGCCGGAGCGGGAATAGAGCCGGCGCGTCGCGCCCGCGGCGGAAAGCTGCACGCGGATGCCGTCCCACTTCCATTCGGCGGCGAAATCGGCGGGATTAAGATTGTCGAGATCGCCCTCGCCCACCGGATTGGCCAGCATGACGGAGTGGAAGATGGCGGGCGTCGCCAGCACCGGGCGGTCGGCCTTGCCCTCCAGCCAGGCGAAGAGCGGTTCATAGGGCGGCGCCAGGCCATGCCAGAGCGTCTCGATCTCGGTGACATCACGGCCGGAGAAATCGGCGAGCGCCTGCTTGGCGAGCCGCGCCGAGACGCCGATGCGCAGGCCCCCGGTCGCCAGCTTGATGAAGGCGAAGCGCGCGGAGGGATCGAGCCTGTCGAGCAGGTCGAGCACGGCGCCGCGCACCTCGGTTCGGCCGAGTGCATTCATGCGGGCGACGACCGCGCCTAGCCGCGGCTGGTCCTCGTCCGGCACCCGCTCCTTGCGCTCCTGGTCCCAAACCAGCGCGATGGTCTCGGCGAGGTCGCCGACATAGTCGTAGGAATAACGGAACAGCACCTCGTCCATGCGCTCCAGCACGAGTTCGCGGAGCAGCGCCGGCTTGACGCTCTTCAGGTCCAGCGTGCCGGCGATGGCGGAAAGGCCGTAGCCCCGGTCGGGATCGGGCGTATCGCGGAAATAGTCGGCGAGCAGTTTCAGCTTGCCGTTGCGCGAGGGGGTGAGGACGAGGCGGTCGAGGAGGGTTGCGAAGGCTCTCATGGGTGGTGGCCTTTCGCAGGGCGGGTGTGGCCTACCCCCCTCTGCCCTGCCAGGGATCTTCGCTTTGAGGATAGTGCAGACGGATGGGAAGACCCTCTCTGCCTGCCGGCATCTCCCCCACAAGGGGGGAGAACGCAAGCCGCTTGCTCTTCATTTCCCTTTTTACGCCGAGGACGCCACGGGTTAAGCCCCTCCCCCTTGTGGGGAGGGGTTGGGGAGGGGTCCTGGCCCGGCAGGGCAGAGGGGGGCAGGCCGCACTCGCTTCGCTGAATTTGGGCCGCCACCATCAATCCCCCTCATCCTCGTAGCCGACGAGATGGAGCGGGCGGGCCGGCACGCCGGCGAGTTCGCACCAGCGCACCAGCGCCTCCTCGCGGCCGTGCGTCACCCAGACCTCGCTCGGCGCAAGCGCGCGGATCGTCTCGGTCAGTTCGGGCCAGTCGCAATGGTCGGAGATGACGAGCGGCAGTTCGACGCCGCCCTGTTTCGCCCGCTGGCGCACCATCATCCAGCCGGAGGCGAAGGCGATGAGCGGTTCGTTGAAGCGTCGTGCCCAGCGGTCGGCGAAGGCGGACGGCGGGCCGACGATGACGGCACCGCGGAAATCCGTCGGGTCGCCCTTTTCCAGCGTGGCGGGGCGCAGGTCGCCGAGATCGATGCCGCGGCTGACATAGTAGTCGCAGAGCCGCGCGAGCGAGCCGTGAATGTAGATCGGCGCGTCGTAGCCGCAATCGCGCAGCAGCCGTATGACGCGCTGGGACTTGCCGAGCGAATAGGCGCCGACGAGGTGGCTGCGCTCGGGAAACTGCCTGAGCGACGTCAGCAGCTTGCCCATCTCGGCCCTCGGCTCGGGATGATGGAAGACCGGCAGGCCGAAGGTCGCCTCGGTGATGAAGACGTCGCAGGGCACCGGCTCGTAGGGCGCGCAGGTCGGGTCGGCACCGCGCTTGTAATCGCCGGAGGCGACGATGGTGAGGCCGTCCTTTGCGACCGCGATCTGCGCCGAGCCGAGCACATGGCCGGCGGGATGGAAGGACACGGTGACGCCGCCGAGATCGATGCGCTCGCCGAAGGCGGCCGCCTGCGTGGACCCGCAGAAATCCTCGCCGTAGCGGATCTCCATGATGTCCAGCGTCTCGCGCGTCGCCAGCACCGCGCCATGGCCGGCGCGGGCGTGGTCGGAATGGCCGTGCGTGATCAGCGCCCTTGCCACCGGGCGGACGGGATCGATGTAGAAATCGCCGGCAGGGCAATAGAGGCCGGCGGGCGCCGGATGGAGGAGCTGATCGGGCTTCATGGCGGGAAAGATAGCGGCTTTGACGCGCTCTGCCAGTGGTCGCCGTCAGGCAATCGCCAGCATGCCGGCGCGCAGCGCGGTCATGTCGACGGCGGCAAGCTGCGCGTCGACTTTCGCATGCGTGTCCTTCCAGATCGGGAAGGCTTCGGTCAGGAGGCGGCGGCCCTCCCCGGTCAGGCGCAGCAGGCGGCCGCGCCGGTCGCGCGGGTCGGGCTCGACGATGACGAGGCCGCGGCGCTCCAGCGGCTTCAGCGCCGCCGTCAGCGTCGTGCGGTCCATGGCGAGCACGGCGGCGACCGGCCCCATCGGCGGCGGCTCCGGGCGGTTCAGCGCCATCAGCAGCGAGAACTGGCCGTTGGTGAGGCCGACCGGGCGCAGCGCATCGTCGAACCGGCGGGCAAGCGCGCGCGCCGCGCGCTGCGCATGCAGGCACAGGCAATGGTCCCGCACGAAGAGGGTCGTTTCATAGGGAATCAGGACATCGTCGGACATGTTTCTTACTGTTGATATCAACGTAAAAAAGTCAAGAGGCAGATGCCGCCGGGGCGTCGAATATCAGGGATTTGGAATGCAAAGGATTGCCTGGAGGGCGCGCGCATCGATCGGGCGGCTGAGATAGAAGCCCTGGATCTCGTGGCAGCCGGCCTCGCGCAGGAAATCGACCTGCTCGCGCGTCTCCACCCCTTCCGCGATGACGCGGAGCTGGAGCGTGCGGGCGAGCGAGATGACGGCGCGGGCGATCGCCGCATCGTCGCTGTCGTTCGGCAGGTCCTGCACGAAGGAGCGGTCGATCTTGAGCCGGCCGACCGGGAAGCGCTTCAGCGAACTGAGGCTGGAATAGCCCGTGCCGAAATCGTCGATGGCAAGATGCACGCCGAGCTGCTCCAGCCTGTGCATGGTCTCCACCGCCTGCTGCACGTCCTGCATGATCAGGCTTTCGGTCAGCTCCAGCTCGAGGTAGCGCGCCTCCAGCCCGCTTTCCTCGAGCGCCGCGGCGACGCGCTCCACCCAGTCCTTCTCCTGGAACTGGCGGGCCGAGACGTTGACGCTGACGACGATAGGCGGCAGGCCGGAGACCTGCCAGGCCTTGTTCTGCCGGCAGGCGGCGCGCAGCGTCCAGTCGCCGATCGGGCCGATCAGGCCGGTCTCCTCGGCAAGCGGGATGAAATCGCCCGGGCCGACGAGGCCGCGCTCGGGATGGCGCCAGCGGATCAGCGCCTCGACGGCGAAGATGCGGCCGGTGGCAAGGTCCATCTGCGGCTGGTATTGCAGGAAGAGCTCGCCCTGCGCCAGCGCGCGGCGCAATTCCTCCTGCCGCTCCAGCTTTTCGTGGGCACGGTTGGCAAGCTCGGCGGTGAAGACCTGCATGGCGTCGCGGCCGATCTCCTTGGCGCGGTACATGGCAGCGTCCGCCCGGGCAAGCAGTTCCGTTGCGTTGCGGCCGTGCTCCGGATAGGCGGCGACGCCCATGGAACAGGTGACCTGGAAGGAGCGGCCCTCGATCACCACCGGCTCGGCGATGGCCTCGCGCACGGCGCGCAGCCGGTCCTCCACCGTCTCGCCCTTGCGCATCCCGCCATTGATCAGCACGACGAACTCGTCGCCGCCGAGGCGCACGATGCTGTCGCTCGCCCGCACGCAGCGCAGCATGCGCGCGGCGACGATCTTCAGCAGCTCGTCGCCGGCATGGTGGCCGAGGCTGTCATTGACCAGCTTGAAATTGTCGAGGTCGAGGAAGGCGAGCGTCATGGTGCCGCCACGGTCGTCCGCCGCCTCGATGGCCGAGGCGACGCGCTCGTCCAGCATGCTGCGGTTCGGCAGGCCCGTCAGCGTGTCGTGGTGGGCCATGAACTGGATGCTGTCTTCCGCCTCCTTGCGCTCGATGGCGATGCCGGCGATGTGCGTGGCCATGCCGACGAGCTTCATGCATTCCGCCGTGGGCTCGCCGGGCGTTCGCGAATAGAGCGCGAAGGTGCCGAGCACCTTGCCTTGGTAGGAGCGGATGGGCGCGGACCAGCAGGCGCGGTACCCGTAGGGCGCAACGAGCGCCTTGAAGCCGGCCCAGAGCGGATCGGTCTCGATATCGCTGACGATGACCTGTTCGCCGCGCCACATGGCCGTGCCGCAGGACCCCGCAGCCGGGCCGATCTCCGCTCCCTCGATCAGCTTGCAGAAGGCGGGGTCTAGGTTCGGCGCCGCGCCGGTGACGATGTGCCTGCCGTCAGGCGCCAGCATGAGGATCGAGCCGGTGACATCGGAGACATGGGCTTCGATCAGCAGGATGAGCGAGGAGAAGACGTCGGTGAGCGGCGCGCCGAGGGCGATCATCTTCAGCAGGTGCGCCTGGCCGAGATGCAGGCTTTCCGCGCGCTTGCGCTCCGTGATGTCGCGGGCGATGCCGACGATGCCGATCACGTCGCCCGCCCCGTCGCGCACGGGAAGCTTCGAGGTGAGCAGCCATTTGAACCTGCCGCCGGAATCGCGGATCAGTTCCTCCATGTCGAGCATGGCGCGGCCGGTGCGGATGATCTCCTGCTCGGTGTTGAAGAAGCCGCGGGCGACGTGTTCGGGATGGATGTCGAAGTCGGAAAGGCCTTCGAGGCTGTCGAGTCCCTCGCGCCTGTTGTCGTTGACGATGGCGCGGTTGGCCACGACGAAGCGGCTGTTGCGGTCCTTGAAATAGAGATAGTCCGGCACCTCGTCGATCATGGCCTCCAGCCAGATCGTGCGGTCGTTCTGCGCCGCCGCCAGCGGAAAGAGCCGCGCCGCCTCGTCGATGAGGCGCTGGCTGGCGGACATCAGGCGCGCCGTCGCATCGGCGTCCTCGTTGCCAAGGTGAGACAGTTTCATCGGTACGAATCCCTGCAATCTTCCAACGCAAGGAAGGACTTTGCCGGCCGCCTCCTCTTTCCGGAACAGCCGAAGGTACACTTAAAGTCGTTATCCAACCCTAAAGGAAACCGGCGAAATACCGCTAATCCGGCCACTTGCGGGCGCCGGCCGGCAACCTCAGCGGGCAATACCCAAAATGTTCCGTTTCAATACAAAACCAATTGGCACGCTTCCTGCAGCAAGGCCGGCAAGGAGCTTCCATGGTTACCAGGCGGTTATTTCTCTCGGGTCTCGGTTTGGGTGCGGCGGGTATCGCGGGACCGGCGGCCGCCCGCACGCAGCGGCTGCCGATCGTCGACGTCGACCTGCGCGGCAGCATCGACGCATCAGAACACGGCATCCGCCCCGGCGCGGGCGACCGCAAGAGCAAGGCGTTCGCGAAGCTGCTGAAGGATGCCGCCGCGAAGAACACGCCCGTCTTTCTGCCGCCCGGCGATTACGTGATCTCCAACATCACCCTGCCGGACAACACGCGGCTGACAGGCGTGCCGGGCGCGACCCGCATCGTCTATGGCGGCGACGGCCATCTCTTCGCGGCCGACGGAGCGGGCCGGATCGAGCTTGCCAATCTCGTCATCGACGGCGCGAACCGCTGGCTGGACGACACCGTGCAGGGCCTCGTGCATCTGCGCGGCGTCGCCACCGTCGTCATCGAGAACTGCGAGGTCCAGGGCTCGTCGAAGACCGCCGTTTGCCTGGAGCGCTCGGGCGGGCGCATCGAGCGCAACCGGCTTTCGGGCGCGGCCGAATACGCCCTCTACGCCATCGAGAGCCGGGACCTTTCCGTCACCGGCAACCATGTCTTCGACTGCGGCAATGGCGGCATCCTCATCCACCGCTGGCAGAAGGGCCGCGACGGGACCATCGTGTCCGGCAACCGCATCGCGCGCATCGGCGCCACGAACGGCGGCACCGGCCAGTACGGCAACGGCATCAACGTCTTCCGCGCCGACGACGTGATGATCTCGGGCAACCACGTCTCCGACTGCGCCTTTTCCGCCATCCGCGCCAATGCCGGCTCGAACGTGCAGATCTCGGGCAATACGTGCCTGGAAAGCGGCGAGACGGCGATCTATTCCGAATTCGGCTTCACCGGCGCCATCGTCAGCGGAAACCTCATCGACGGCGCGGCGAACGGCATCCTGATCGTCAACTTCAACGAGGGCGGGCGGCTTGCCAGCGTCACCGGCAATGTCGTGCGCAACCTCAAGCTCGAAGGCCCCTATGTGCATGACGGCGCCGGATTCGGCTTCGGCATCGCCGTGGAGGCCGACACCGTCGTCTCCGGCAACACCATCGAGAACGCCCCGAAATGGGGGCTGGCGCTCGGCTGGGGCCCCTATATGCGCGGCCTCGTCGTCTCCGGCAACCTGGTGCGGTCGAGCCCGGTCGGCTGCGCCGTGACGGTGGTGGAGGATGCCGGCTCGGCCCTCATCTCCGGCAACATCTTCGAGGAGACCCCCGACGCGGCGATCGCCGGCTACCGCTGGAACGAGCGCACGACCGGGGATCTGGCGACAGACGGCGCGGCCTTCGCGCATCTGACGATCGAACGGAACCGGACGGGCTAGGCCCGTCCCGGTAAGCGCCTCCTCTTTCTTGCCCGAACGAGGAGGCGTCAATGGGTGGATGAGGGGGCAGAATACCTACCCGGCTCCCTCATCCGCTTCCGCCTTGTAAAACGGGCGCGACGATCATATCCTAGCTAGACAGTCTAGACAGGAGGCATCCATGGAATGGCAATTGCAGGATGCGAAGAACCAGTTTTCCAAAGTCGTCCAGAAAGCCCGCACGGAAGGGCCGCAGGTCGTGACGCTCCGCGGCGAACAGACGGCGGTGGTGCTGTCGATCGAGGACTACAACGCCCTCAAGGCCGACCGGCCGAACTTCGTCGATGACCTTCTATCCGGCCCGGCCTGGGACGATGCGTTGATCGAGGCTGTCGAAGACCGCCCGGAATGGCCGCAGCGCGACGTGGCGCTCTGATGTATCTGCTCGATACCAACGTCCTGTCCGAGGCGCGCCGTGGCTCGCCGCAAGCGGTGAAGTGGCTGCGATCGGTGGAGCCCGACCGGCTCCATCTCAGCGTCATCACGCTCGGCGAGATCATGCGCGGGATCGCGCTGAAGGAGCGCTCCGATCCGCAGGCGGCGGCGCATCTTTCCGCCTGGCTTCAACGCCTGCGGCGGGATCATGCGGCGCGCATCCTGCCGATCAGCGACCGGATCGCCGTGGAGTGGGGCCGCCTTTCGGCGCTGAGGCCGCGCGGCGGGGCGGACGGATTGATCGCCGCCACCGCCATCGTTCACGAACTGGTCGTCGTCACGCGCAATATCGCCGACTTCGCCGATACCGGCGCCGCCTGCCTGAACCCCTGGGATCTCTAGGCATGTCAGGTTCAGACCGAACCAGACATGCTCTAAATTCTTTTGTTTTCGTTTGTCTTTTCGGGAAAACCGGTTCCCACTTTTCTCTGACAAACTCTAGGCAGACGGCTCCCTCATCCGCTTTTCTCAGCCGCCATGGCCCTCATGATCGCCGGAAGCGCCTTCGCCCTTCTTGGCGCCGGGCTTTGCCGCCTCGACCGTGAAGTCCACGTCGATCGTGCCGGCCTTTTCGAAGGTCAGCGTCGCCTTGAATTTCTCGCCCTCCTTGAAGGGGTGCTTGATCTTCATGAACATGACGTGCAAGCCGCCGGGCTTGAGCTCCACCGTCGCGCCGGCCGGAATCTCGATGCCGTCAGGAAGCTGGCGCATCTTCATCACGTCGTTCTCCATCGCCATTTCATGGATCTGCACGTCGTCGGAAACGTCGGGCGCGGCGATGGAGACGAGGCGGTCGGCCTCGGTGCCCTTGTTGGTGACGATCATGAAGCCGCCGCCGACAGGCTGGCCGGGCAGCGTCGCCTTGGAGGCCGGGTGCTCGATTTCGAGCGTGCCGAGCGTGAAATCGTGGGCGAAGGCGGCCGAGGCGCAAAGCGCCAGCGCGACGGCGGTAGCGAGGATACGTTTCATGGGAGTTTCCTTTCTGGCTTTCTGATCACGAAAAGAGGCGCCGCAGCGGCGGCACGGTGCGGATGACGGCCTGATCGAGGAGGATCATGGCGAGGATGGTGAGGCCCGTCAGCGGGAAAAGCACGCCGAACACCACGGCGATGCCCCAGAGACCGGCATAGATGCGCGTCTCGCGCGGGGCCGGCGGCACGCCGATGCGGCCCTTCGGCCGGCGCTTCCACCACATGACGACGCCCGAAACGCTCATCGCGATGACGACGAGGCAGGTGGAGAGCATGAGAAGCTGGTTGAACATTCCCCATTCCTGGCCCTTGTGGATGTTGATGCTCCATTCGATCGCCTTGCCGGTCGCCGGATAGTCGCCATAGGCGATATCCACCAGGCGCTCGCCGGAATACTGGTCGATATGGATGGTCCGCTCATATTGCAGGTCGGCCGGGTAGATCGCGGCGGTGTAGACGCCGGTTTCGCCCGAGGGCGGCGACATCTCGTAGCCGGGCAGCATGCCGGCGGCATCGGCGATGGTTACCGCATTGTCGAGGCCGATCGGCGGCAGCGCCTGCTGGCCGCCGGCCAAGAGGGTGGACTGCGGCACCGGGGCGTTTTCCATCAGCCACGACGGCTTGGACAGGACGTCCGTGGTGATCAGCATGGATTGCGGGACGCTGTCCCAGAGTTGGACCGGATAGCCCATGCCGTTCGCCGTCAGCGTGGCATTGACCTTGGCGCCCCAGAAGCCGGACCAGAGCAGGCCGCTGAAGGCGAGGAACAGGATAACGACGCTGGCGAAGATGCCGGTGACGGCATGGAGATCGCGCCAGAAGACGCGCCGGGCCGGCGTGCCGCGCACGCTGAGGACACCGCCCGTCTGGCTGCGCGGCCACCAGAGATAGACGCCCGTCAGCACCAGCACGATGGCAAAGCCGGCGACGACCTCGATGATGCGCTCCCAGGAGGTGCCGAAATAATCGAGGCTGTGCAGGTCCTCGACGACCTGGTTGAACTCTTCCGTCGCCGCGACCGTATCGAGCACGGCGCCGTCATGGGGATCGACGAAGACGAGCACCTTGCCGGCCTCGGTCGCCACCGTGACCCGTGCGGAGCGGTCCGCGCCGGCGGGCGTGCGATAGGACGAAAGCGTAGAACCCGGCACCGCGGCGACCGCCCTTTCGGCGATGGCCGAGGGCGAGAGCTCCGTGCCACCGACGGTCACGTAATTGCGGTAGCGGAAGAGGCTGGCGTCGATCTCGTCGTTGAAGAGGTAGAGCCCGCCGGTGACGGCAAGGCTGATCATGAAGGGCACGGCCAGAAGGCCGGCGAAGAAATGCCAGCGCCAGATGGCGCGGTAGAGGCGCTGGGCGAGCGCGGAAGGTTCGGCGGCGGCAATGGCCGGCGCATCGGAAATTACGGACATCGGGGGTCCTGTCAGGCTGGAAATTCAGGCGCACGGCGGCTGGGCGGCGTGCGGGCGAAGATCAGGCGGACAGGAGGGGCGGTGCGCGCGGCGGCGCGCCGGGGCGCTCGCGCTTCGAATGCAGCGCCTCTTCGGCGAGCGGAAGGGCGGAAATATCGCGGAAGGCGAGCAGGGCGCCGGCAAGATCGGCCGGCTGCGGCATCAGCATGGCGCCGGCGATGCGGCAGGCCTCGCACTTGCCGGGCATGACATGCTTGACCTTGCCGTCGACATGGTCGTTGAGGCAGAGGTCCGGCATGGTGCCGTCGGGCAGCACATATTGGGCAAGCTCGATGGCGCTGGGCTCTGCGGCGGAGGCGGGCTGGTGGGCGAAGCCGACGAACAGCAGGGCGACCGCGCACAGAATACGCAGGCAGCAGCCCCATCGTGTCATGCCTCGTGTCATCGTCCGTCCCCGTCCGCCAGATGCGGACCCATCGCCATTAGTCTCGTGCCGGCAGAAGGTCAATGCGACAAGCAGACCCGCCATCACGACAATTCATGGATCGATCAGGCGCACACCCTACCGCGGGACCCGGGCGCCGCCTATGGTGCCGGCCATGCCCATGCCGTTTCGCCTTTCTTCTAGCGCAGAAACGGCCGCGGCTGTTTGTTCTTACGCAAGCCCGCACTCTTGCGGGCACCCCTGGAGGATCCATGCTCACCATCTACGGCGTCTACCGCTCCCGTGCCTCGCGCAACTACTGGCTTGCCGGCGAACTCGGCCTGCCCTTCGCCTCGGTCCCGGTCATCCAGGCGCGCCGCCTCGACGATCCGCAGGCGAGCGACGCGCCGCTCAACACGAAGTCGCCGGATTTCCTTGCGGTGAACCCGACCGGCCTCATTCCCTGCATCGACGACGGCGGCTTCGTGATGACGGAATCGCTCGCCATCAACCTCTACCTCGCCCGCAAGCATGGCGGCCCGCTTTCCGGCCGGACGGTGACGGAAGAGGCGGAAATGCTGCAATGGACGATGTGGGCGGCGACCGAGGTGGAGCCGCATGCCGTCAAGATCATCCTGACGCTGGATACGAACGCGGCCGAGAGCGAACAGGGACGCCTTGCCATCCGCGGCGCGGCGAAGGCGCTGAAGGCCTGTTTCAAGCGGCTCGACATGCACCTTGCCGCGACCGGCCATGTCGTCGGCGACCGGTTCACGGTGGCGGACCTCAACCTTGCGGAAGTGTTCCGCTATGCGATGAGCCAGCCGCAGCTTTTCGACGAGGCGCCCAACGTCAAGGCCTGGCTCGAGGCCTGCCAGTCGCGCCCGGCCTTCAAGGCGATGATGGCGGCGCGGCAGACCGAGCTGGAATGACCGCCCCGGCAAAACCGTCCTCGTCCTCGGCGATGGCTGCCCGCAGCCACCGCTTGAAGAGCGAGACCTTGCGCGGCTCCGGCATGCCCGGGGCCGTCACGAAATAATAGCCCATGCCGGTTTCCACCCGGATGGGGAACGGCGCGACGAGGCGCCCCTCCTTCAGCGCCCAGGAGGCGAGTACCGGATAGCCGAGCAGCACGCCCTGCCCCGCCAGCGCCGCATCGAGGCAGAGCGAGGCATCGGAAAAGACGTGTCGTGCCTTCGGCGCCGGCACGTCGAAGCCCGCCGCCTTCAACCAGCGCTCCCAGGTGAACGGATCGTTGCCGTCGATGACCGCCGGCTGGGCGGCGAGGTCCTGCGGCGTCCTGATCCCTTCCGCAAGCGCCGGCGCGCAGACCGGGAACACGACCTGCGGTATCAGGAACTCCGTCGCCACATCCGGCCAGCCGCCCGGCCCGACGCGGATGCAGAGGTCGACATCCGAGCGCGCAAGATCGACCAGCGTCATCGTCGCCTCGATACGCAGGCTGATATCCGGGTGGGCCGCGCTGAATCGGTCGATGCGGTGGATCAGCCAGCGGGAGGCGAAGATCGGCGCGACGGAGATCGTCAGGATCGCGTCGTCGCGGCGCTGGGTGGTGGCGACCGCCTCGGAAAGCTGGCGGAAGGCGGCGGACAGGCGGGCGAGGAACGGCGCGCCGAAGGCCGTTTCCTTAAGGCCGCGCGCCGTGCGCTCGAAGATCGCCCGGCCGAGCTGCTCCTCCGCCTTGATGACCTGCTGGCTGACGGCGCCGACCGTCACGCCCAGTTCCCCGGCGGCGGCCTGCAGCGAGCCGAGCCGCCCCACCGCCTCCAGCGCGCGAAGGCCGTTGAGATGAACGCGGTTGAGGTTCTTCATATAGCTTTTCTATAGTCTCGTCTCGAACTACTCGATTGCCGGAACGGCACTTTGGCGCGATTATCGGGCATCAACAATGGTAACGAAATGAAAGGAGAAGGCAATGTTCAAGATTTTCTCCAGAGTTGCCGAAGCCCTGAAAACCGAGATCGACGCTGCGGAGGCTCCCGTCTGGGTGCGCGACCCGCTATCCCATCCCGATATCAGGACGATGGATTCCCGTTCGCTCGGCGACCTTCCCTTCGGCCTCTTCCGCCCGCAACCCCCCGCTGCCGAAACCCGGCCGCACGCCTGCCATCCTGCGTGATCCTCCCTCGCAGTCCTGGCCTCCCCGGTGTAAGCTTCACCGGGGAGGTTTTTTCATGCCTGATGACGACGACCCGCTGCTGGCGGCTCCTGCGCCTCGCAGGCGACCTGCCGGGCACCGAGACCGGCACCTCCTACGGCACGCCGGCGCTGAAGGTCGCCGGAAAGCTCCTCATGCGCATCAAGGACGCGGACACGCTGGTGCTGATGGCGCCGCTGGACGAGAAGGAGCGCCTGATCGAGATGGCGCCGGCGATCTACTACGAGACGGATCACTACCGGGGCTGGCCCGCGCTGCTCGTGCGCGCCGCTGAAATCGACGACACGGAGCTGCGCCAGCGGCTCGACGATGCCTGGACCGCCAGGGCACCCGCGAAAATCCGCAAGCTGCGCGCCTGACCCTTCCCCTTCTTCTTTTGCCCGTCGACGCTTGACAGCCCTCCCGGCGGAAGGCTAGACCGATTTTCGTAACGTAATAACATTACTAAATCGGAGACCAGAATGCTGAGACAGATCATGGCTGTTTCGGGCGCGCTCGCGCTCGCCCTTTCCCTTCCCGCGACGGCCGGCGCGCATGGCGCGTGGGTCGCCGAACGCTGGGGCGAACTCGGCGTCGTCTACGGCCACGGCGCCGGCGACGATGCCTATGACCCGGCCCGCATCAAGGAGGCCGTCGCCATTGCCGAGGACGGCACGGCGAGCCCCGCGGCCATCGACAGCCGCAACAAACACGCGATCCTGAAGCCCGAGGGCGAGCCGGCCGCCATCGCGCTCACCTTCGACAACGGCTACTGGACGGAGAAGGCTGACGGCAAATGGGTGAACGAGCCGAAAGACAAGGTCGCCGACGCCAAGGAGACCGGCCACTACATCAAGAACAGCCTTTCCCTCCTCCATGTGCACGACGCCCTGCCCGCCTTCCCGAAGCAGGACCTGCAGATCGTTCCGCTAGACAACCCTGTCGGCCGCAAGGCGGGCGATCCGATCCGCCTGCGCCTGCTCTACGACGGCAAGCCGCTCGCCGGCGCGGTCGTGACGCTCGACTATGTGAACCAGGCCTCGCTGAAGAGCGATCCGACGGACGCGGACGGCGAAGTGGTGGTGACGATCCGCAATGACGGGCTCAACGTGCTGGCGGCCGATCACAGCGTGCCGCTGGAAAACGACCCGAAGGCTGACAAGATCGGCTATACCGCGACGCTGAGCTTCGTCGCCGAGGCGCACAGCCACGACGATTGATGCAGTAGCACCTGCCGGCAGCTTCTTCCGGCAGGTGGCCTATTGCCAATGATTAAAGACCCCTCCCCACAAGGGGGAGGGACTTAACGTGCAGCACTCTCGGCGTGAAAAATGGAGGGAAGAGCGAGCGCCTTGCGTTCTCCCCCCTTGTGGGGGAGATGCCGGCAGGCAGAGAGGGCCTTCGGTCGCCCTTCAGCCGCCCGACTGGTCCATATGCATGAACTCCCAGACATTGCCGTTGATGTCCTGGAAGGAGCAGCCGTACATCGGGCCGAATTCCATGTTCGGCTTCCATTCGCGCCCGCCCGCGGCGAGTGCCTTGGCCTTGACGTCGTCGACCTCCTGGCGGCTCGAGGCCGACAGGCAGGTCAGCACCTGCGTCGCCTTTTCCGGATCGCCCACCTCGCCCGTCACGAACTGACGGAACTTTTCCTCCGTCAGGTGCATGACGAAGATGTTCTCGTCCACCACCATGCAGGCGGCGGTCTCGTCGCTGAAATCCTCGTTGAAGGAAAAGCCGAGTGCATTGAAGAAGCGGCGGGTGGCCGGCAGGTCCTTGACGGGAAGGTTGACGAAGATCATGCGCATGGAAGTCCTCCTGATTGGTTTTTGAAACGGGGCCTCGACCCCGTCATGCCACAAGGACGTAACGGATTCTGCCTTCCCGACAAGGTGTGCGAAAAAATCTGCCGCGCCGCCCGGCACTGATCAGGCGGCGTCGCGCGGGACGATGCGCTCGAGATCGCGCCCGATCTCGCGGCGCTTCTGCATCAGGTCGAATTCGGCCTGAAGGCGCAGGAAGTAGCCTTCCGACAGGCCGAAATAGCGGGTAAGCCGCAGATCCGTGTCCGCGGTCACCTGCCGCTTGCCGAGAACGATCTCGTTGATGCGACGCGGCGGGACATGGACCGCGCGGGCAAGCGCGTTCTGGCTCATTTCCATCGGCTGGAGGAATTCTTCCAGCAGAATGTCGCCGGGATGCGGATTGGGCAGCAGGCCGGCTTCAGTCATGGTAGTCGAGGATGCGGACATCGACGGCATCTCCTTGCGACCAGCCGAAACAGATACGCCACTGGTCATTGATCCGGATGGAATAGAGTCCGGCCAGATTTCCCTTCAAGAGCTCCAGCCGGTTGCCGGGCGGCACGCGCAGGTCCGTCACCGTCTGTGCGGCATGCAGCATGCGCAGCTTGCGCAAGGCGATGGCCTGCATATCGGCCGGAAGGCGCCGGCTTCGACGGCCAGACCAGATCGATTCGGTCTCCCGGTCGGCGAAGCTCTTGATCATGCGCCATCATAGCGCATGACGTCATAGGGCGTCAAATCAGGCGGCGAAGGCGTTCGTCACGCGGATGTCGCCGACGTGGATGCCGTTCCAGTTGGACATGGAGCGGTTGGCCTGGGCCATCAGGGCGGCGCTCACTTCCGGTTCGTCCGTGAAGAAGCGGGCTAGCGTGGCTGCGACCATGCTTTCGGCGGCGCGGGTGGTGCCGTCCTCGCATTTCAGCGCGATCGCGATGCCCTTTTCCGGGATGGCGGCGCAGAAGACGCCCTCGGCGCCGGTCTTGGCGAAGATACGGCCGGGAGCGGTCTGCATGAGGCGGGTGCAGGCGCGCTTCGTGCCGGCGACGTAGAAGGGTTCGGCCATGCAGGCCTCGATGAGGCGGCGCGCGGCGTTCGCGCGTACGGGGGCAAGGCCGGTGCCCGTCGCCATTTTCGCAAAGCCGTGGGCGAGGCTCTTCAGCGGCATGGCATAGGTCGGGATGGAGCAGCCGTCGACGCCGCAATTGTCGGTGGCGAGCGCCGCGCCCGTCAGGCTTTCCATGACGCCGCGGATTTCCGCCTGGACGGGGTGCTCGTAGCGCACGTAACCCTTCAGATCCTTGCCTGTGTGGCAGGCGGCGCAGACGAAGCCGGCATGCTTGCCCGAGCAATTGTTGTGAAGCGCCGTCGGGTGGTCGAGGCCGCGGGCCTGACCGATCAGCACCGGCTGCTCGAAGGACCAGTGCGCGCCGCATTCAAGCACGCTTTCATCGACGCCGGCCGCCGCGAGCATGGCGCCGGCAAGGCGGGCGTGCTCAGGCTCGCCATTGTGGGAGGAACAGGCGAGCGCCAATTCCTTGTCGCCGAAGCCGTAGGCATCCGCCGCGCCGCTTTCGACGAGCGGCAGACCCTGCATGGCCTTGCAGGCCGAGCGGGGGAAGACGCCTGCCTCGATATCGCCCTGCGAGAACACCACCTTGCCATCGCCATCCACCGCGACGACCATGCCGCGATGACGGCTTTCGACGAGATTGCCGCGCGTGACTTCAACAAGGACCGGGTTTGCCATGATCATGCCCTCAAATATCCGATTTCCGCTGCGGTATTATCCGAAAACCTCGCCTGTGCACACTCGGTTTCGGAGCCGGCCATGAAATTGCTGAGGAACGTCCTCGTCCTCTTTCTCGCGATCTACCTCATGCCGGCACTCGCCTCGGCCGGCTACTGGTACATCAAGGACCGGCCGCAGAGCTGGCGGGAGGCCAACTGGAAATCCGCCGGCATCCTGCCGAAGGCCGGGGAGACGCCGCAGGCGACGATCCACATCTTCTCCGCCGCGACGGGCGGCATGAAGGGCGCGGTGGCGAGCCACGCCTGGATCGTCACCAAGGAGGCCAATGCCGCGACCTACAACCGCTACGACAAGGTCGGCTGGGGCACGCCGGTGCGCAAGAACGGCTATGCGCCCGATGCCTACTGGTATTCCAACACGCCGCGCGTGGTGGTGAGCGTCAGCGGCGACGAAGCGGCGCGGCTGATCCCGAAGATCGAGAAGGCGATCGCCGCCTATCCCTATTCCAAGCCCGGCGGCTACCGCATCTGGCCGGGGCCGAACTCCAACACCTTCGTCGCCCATGTGCTGCGCTCCGTGCCGGAGCTCGGCGTCGTGCTGCCGCCGGATGCGGTCGGCCGCGACTACCTGCCGGAGGGCAGGCTGTTCGCGGTCGATCCCGACGGAAAGGACGTGCATGCGACGCTCTACGGGCTCCTCGGCGTTTCGGCCGGCCTGCGCAGCGGCATCGAGCTGCACGTCATGGGGCTCGTCGCCGGCGTGGACCTGGCACGGCCGGCGATCAAGATACCCGCCATCGGGCGCATCGGCATCTAGAGGTATTCCACCTCGAAGGCAGCGATGCGGGCCGGGTCGGCGATCGATTCGATCCCGACGATCCGCTCGCCCTCCACTTCCATGCGCACGACGACCCTGAGCTGGCCGCCGAGGATGACAGCGAGGCCGAACGCGCCGTCGATGAGCGCGAGCTTCGCGGCGGTCGCCTTGCCCTTGAAGTTGGTGGCGACGGCCTGCGCTCCATGAATTTCGGCGAGCGAGCCGAGCCGCACGGCGTCGGCATCCGCATGGAAGGCGACGTCGGGATCGAGCACGGCGAGCAGCCCCGCAAAATCGCCGTCGCGCGAGGCGGCGAGGAAGGCCGCGACGACGCCCTTGCGGCGGTGGTAGTCCGCCGACGGCGTTTCCGGCAGGCCCTGCACCCGGCGGCGGGCGCGGCTCGCAAGCTGGCGCGCGGCGACCGGCGAGCGATCGACGATGCGGCCGATCTCCTCGAAGGGCACGTCGAACATGTCGTGCAGCACGAAGGCGAGGCGTTCGGCCGGCGCCAGGCGCTCCAGCACGACGAGAAGCGCAAGGCCGACCGAGTCGGCGAGCGCCGCCTGTTCGTCGGCGCCTGCGGCCGGATCGGCATGCTGCGCCTCGCCCTCCTCCCCGTCGATCGGGTCCTCGCGGCGCTTCGTGCGGGCGCGCAGCATGTCGAGGCAGATGCGGCCGACGACGGTGGTGAGCCAGCCCGCGGGATTGTCGATGCCGTCGCCGCCCGCCCGCTCCAGCCGCAGCCAGGCCTCCTGCACCGCATCCTCCGCCTCCGCCCGCGAGCCCAGCATGCGGAAGGCGACGGCGCTGAGGCGCCCGCGCTCGGCCTCGAAACGGTCGGTCAGGATATTTTTTTCGCCCATCGGTCACACTCCTTCGTCCAGCGGCGTCAAGGCCATGACGAACGAAGCCGCACCGGTGTGACAGGGCTCGCAAGCGTCGAAGCGAAAATCAAGGCAAGGAGCCAAAAAATGCAATCCCGTATGAACAATATCGTCGCCGTCCTCCCCGATGTCATGGCCGCCATGCGGGCGCTCCAGGGCGCCGCGCAGAAGACGGAGCTGCCGGAAAAGACCGCCCATCTCGTGCATCTTCGCGCAAGCCAGATCAACGGCTGCGGCTTCTGCGTCGACCTTCACCCGCGCATCATGAAGAAGGCCGGCGAGACCGACCGGCGCATCCTCTCCGTCGCCGCCTGGCGCGAGGCGCCGTTCTACACCGATGCGGAGCGCGCCGCGCTGGCGCTGACCGAAGCGCTGACGCGCATCGCCGACCGCGAGGAGCCGGTTCCGGACGCGATCTGGAACGAGGCGGCCCGCCACTATGACGAAAAGGCGCTCGCCGCCCTCGTCGTGGAGATCGCGGCCATTAACGTCTGGAACCGCTTCAACGTCGCGACCCGGCAGGTTGCGGGGGAATGGACCCCGTAAGGCTGGGGTGGCACCCCCCTCATCCGCCTGCCGGCACCTTCTCCCCCGAGGGGAGAAGGGAAATGCGGCGCCCGCGGTCGTCCCCTTCTCCCTCGGGGGAGAAGGTGGCCCGAAGGGTCGGATGAGGGGGATTGCGCCGCCACACCTTTGTTCGGGCCCAAGGCCCTGTCCATCAACGATCTTCCACTCCTTCGAACCTCGCGAAAAGTCATGGCTTGCAGTCGTTCCAGTGCCGTGCGACGTCTGTTGCCCATATTTTTTGCATATCAAGGCCGATTTCCATGTCCGAGAGCGTCATCACCCCCAAGGAGGCCGCACCGCGGCTTTCCAGCCTGTTCTCCCGCGCCTACCTGTTCGGGACGCTGATGCTCGGCGGCGGCATCATGCTGCATGCGGTGGAGACCTACATCACCGCGACGCTGATGCCCTCGATCGTGCGCGACATCGGCGGCCTGTCGCTCTTCGCCTGGGCGACGACGATCTATGTCGCGGCCTCCGTGCTCGGATCCACCTTCGTCGCCGTGCGGCCGGAGGGCGTGACGCTCAACCGCTGCTATGTCTTCGGCGCAGTGCTTTTCGGCATCGGCAGCCTCGTCTGCGCCATCGCGCCGACAATGGAGACGGTGCTCATCGGCCGGGCGATCCAGGGGCTCGGCGCGGGCTTCCTCGTCGCGCTCGGCTATGCCTTCATCCGCTTCGTCTATCCGCAGCCGCTGTGGAGCACGGCCTCGACGCTCTATGCGGCGGCCTGGGGCATCGCCACCTTCCTCGGGCCGACGATCGGCGGCATCTTCGCGGCCGGCAGCGACTGGCGCGAGGCCTTCGCGTTGCTCATCCCGCTCTCCATCCTCATGGCCGTCTCCGCGCCGAAGCTTCTGCCATCAGGCGAAGGCGAGCGGGTGACGACGAAGACGCCGTTCGTCCAGATCGTGCTGCTCGTCGCCGCCGTCGTCATGCTCTCCTTCGCAAGCTCGGTGACGGCCCCGGCCCTGCGCGCGGCGCTGGCTGCCGCCGCCGTCATCGGCGTCGTCGTCACCATCGCCATCGAGCGGCGGGCGGAGGCGCGGCTGCTGCCGGCCGGCACGATCAGCCTCGCCTCGCCGCTCGCCCGCGTCTACCTCATCATGCTGATGCTGCTGGTCACCGTCTGCTCGGATGTCTACATCCCCTATTTCCTGCAGGTGCTGCATGGCGTGACGCCGCTCGTCTCCGGCTATCTCGTGGCGCTGCTGGCGCTCGGCTGGACGGCGGCAGCCTTCTCAACCGCCGGCCTCAAGGGGCGGCGCGCCAACCGGGTCATCATTGCCGGCGCGGCGCTGGAGGCCCTGGCGACCGCCCTCCTCGTCTTCACGCTTGCAAGGCACAATCCGGCCGGCGACCTGATGCTTCTTACGCTCGCCACCGTCTTCATCTTCCTGATGGGCTTCGGCATCGGCATGGGCTGGGCGCATCTCGTCACGCATGTGCTGCACCTGGCGCCATCAGGCGAGACGGACAAGGCCTCGGCGGCGATCACCACCATGCAGGCGCTGGGCGCGGCCTTCGGGGCGGCCCTTGCGGGCATCATCGTCAATTCGACCGGTCTTTTGCAGCCGGGCGGCACCGAGGGCGCCGTGACGGCGGCGCGCTGGCTCTACGCCGTTCTCGCCCTTCCGGCGGCGCTCGCGATCCTGCTCGCCGTCACGCTTCCCCCTGAAAAAGCGGCGCCGGCGGATTAAGGATCTGTTAACGGCAACCGGCCGTCTCGATTGCGACCATGCCTCCTTCTGCCACAAAGGACACCTATCGTCGGCGCGATGTCCGGTGATTCTGTCTGTGGAGGAACATGGCGGGTGAGACGAAACGGCGGTCATAGCTGGTCGGACGAAAGCGGCATGGCGCCTGTCGACGCGATCCTGCCGCTCGCGCTCATCCGGGACCGCGTCACCACGGACCTCATCCTTTCCGGGCTCGACGCCTCCGGCGTCGCCTTCGCGCTGTTTTCGCCCGACGACGAGCTTTCCTACGGTTCCACGGCCTTCAAGGCGCTGTTCGACGTGCAGGCCGACGCACAGACCTTCGCCGACATCATGCGCCATTGCCATGCGGCGAGCGTCGGACCGAGGATGGCGGCGCCGATCGAGGACTTCCTGGCGATGGCGCAGGCGAGACGGCGCAGCAGCCCGCAGCGCACCTTCGAAATCGACATGCACGACGACCGCTGGTTCCTGGTGAACGAGACGCTGCTGCCCGGCAACTGGCTGTGGCACGTCTTCACCGACATAACCCTGCTGAAATCCAACGAGCGCGTGCTGCAGCTTGCCCGCGATGCCGCCCAGCTTGCCGCCGATACCGATCCGCTGACGGGCCTGCTCAACCGCCGCGCGGCGATGGAGCGGCTGGACGTGGAGATGCAGGTCGCCTTCCACGACTGCACGCAGCTTTCGCTGGTGCTGGTCGACCTCGATCATTTCAAGGCGATCAACGACCGCTACGGCCATGCCAAGGGTGACGACGTGCTGCGCCATTTCGCGGCCTCCGGCCGGCAGCAATTGCGCGGCAGCGATATCTTCGCGCGCATCGGCGGGGAAGAGTTCCTGGTGCTGATGCCCGGCACCGGCATCAACGAGGCGGCGAGCGCCGCCGAGCGGCTGCGCCAGCACATTTCGCGCGTGGAGACCGCCGCCGGGCTCGGCTGCGCCTACACCATGTCGGCCGGCGTCGCGGAATATTGCGGCAACGCAATGGAAGACCTCTTCCAGCGGGCCGACCGCGCGCTCTACCGCGCAAAGCACCTCGGCCGCGACCGCATCGAGCAGGCGGACTGACCGCGCGCCGGGCATTTTGCGAAACTGATTCATCGCCAGGCCTCAACCCCTTGTTCCTACAAGGGGCGGGAGCCTCAATCGAAGGTCAGCACGATCTTCCCGATATGGTCGCCATGCTCCATCATGCGGTGGCCGGCGGCGGCCTGCGTATAGGGCATGACGGCGTGGATGACCGGCGCGATGCGCCCCTCCGCCAGCAGCGGCCAGACCTTTTCCAGGAGCTCGTCGCGGATCGCCTGCTTTTCGGACGCGGTGCGCGGGCGCATGGCCGACCCCATCAGGTGCAGGCGCTTTTGCAGGATGGGCGCCAGGTTGATCTTCTCCGCGAAGGCGCCGCCAAGGAAGGCGATGATCGACAGACGCCCGTCGCGGGAAAGCGATTTCAGGTTCCGCTCGAAATAGGCCGCGCCGATCATGTCGAGGATGACGTCGACGCCAGCCTTGCCGGTCTCCTCGGCGATGACGGCGCAGAAGTCCTCGCTGCGGTAGTTGATGGCGCGGCTGGCGCCGAGGGAAAGGCAGGCCTCGCACTTCTCCGCCGTTCCGGCCGTCGTGAAGACGCGCGCGCCGAAGGCGGCGGCAAGCTGAATCGCCGTCGTGCCGATGCCGCTCGATCCGCCGTGGACAAGCACGCTTTCGCCCGGCTTCAGGCCCGCCATCATGAAGAGGTTGGCCCAGACGGTGAAGAAGGTTTCCGGCAGCGCCGCCGCCTTCACCGCGTCGTAGCCGCTCGGGAAGGGCAGCGCCTGGGTCGCCGGCACCGCGCAATACTGCGCATAGCCGCCGCCATTGGCGAGCGCGCAGACCTGATCTCCCACCCTATAGGCGGTGACGCCCTCGCCGAGCGCCACGACCTCGCCGGCGATCTCCAGGCCGAGGATGGGGCTGGCATCGGGCGGCGGCGGGTAGTCGCCCTTGCGCTGCAGCACGTCCGGCCGGTTGATGCCCGCCGCCGCGACGCGCACGAGGATCTCGCCGCTTGCCGGATGCGGCGTGTGCTCTTCCATCACCACCAGATTGTGCGGGCCGCCGTGTTCGGTGAGCCCGACATAGGACATGGACGATGGCACTGGCATGGCTTGGCTCCCCGCGTGTTCGATGCATGGCTTTGACCCGACTCTAGCCGAAAGCGCGAATCTTTTGAATCGCTTCCGGCCGTCCCTTGAACCGGTGCAATAGCCGGGGAAACCGCTTTATTCAGCCAAAAGCGCTGCAATACCAGTGGCCTGCAGGAATTGGATCAGGCCGGCCTGAAAATGGATTTTTCCGGGCCTGTCACGAAGAGGGGCGGAAAGTCGACCGATCCGTTCAGTGCGCCGTCCCCTGCTGCACGCCCGACGATGCCGAGGACAGGACAAGCCCGCCGTCGCTGCCCTTGGCGTCCGCCTTCAGGGCGGCGATCCGGCTGCTGATCTGCCCGGCCTCGCCGATCACCTCGCCCTCCGGCACGACCAGCACCACGGCCGAGCAGCGCATCAATGGAAAGCTCGTCGCATGGCCGGCGCGGTCGCGGCCGCGGATCTCGCCCGCCAGCCGGTCCTCCGGCGAATAGAGCGAGCGCACCTCGCGGCTGAAATCGGCCAGCAGGCGTTCCAGGATCTCCCGCACCGCCTCCACCGGCCGGCCGGAAACGCCGGCGAAGAAATCGTCGCCGCCGACATGGCCGATGAACATGTCCTCGCCGATGAATTCGCGGCGCATCAGCGAAGCGAACAGTGAGAGGGCGAGATCGCCCTTGTGGAAGCCGTAGTGATCGTTGAACGGCTTGAAATTGTCGAAGTCGAAATAGCACAGGCACCGGAGCTGGTCGCCGTCGAGCGCCTTGTCCTGCAGGTAGTCGCGGATCGAGCGGTTGCCGGGAAGGCCGGTCAGCGGGTTCTGGTCCTCCGCCGTCTTCAGCCGCTTCTCGTTGATGATCTTCAGCAGCGAGGAGGCGGACAGGATGCCGGCATAGCGCAGGTTCTCCGTCAGGATCACGCATTCGTTGCCGCCCATGCCGGTGAAGACGTCGAGGAGCTGTTCGGCCGGCGTGTCGAGATCGGCGATCGGCGCGGTGGTGACGAAGTGCGACAGGCTCTTCTGGTAGAGCTTGTTCTTCAGCAGATCGCGGCCGAACGGGTGATAGCTCAGTTCCTTCACATGATATTCGTGCAGGATGCCGCGCGGTTCGTCATTGGCGTTGAGCACCGGGAAGAAGGTGCGCTTGGGATCGCGGCGGAAGAACTCGAAGACCGATTCCAGGCTCTCGTTCTCGCGCAGCACCGCGACCTGCTCGATCTCGCGGCGGATGAGGATGCTGTCGAGGGTCTGCGATGAGCGGCGCGTGCCGCCGGCGCGGGCGACCTGTGCATAGACCGGGCTCAGCGCGGAGAAATCCGTGACCGGGCGGGAGACGAACCAGCCCTGCACGAGATCGCAGCCCGCCTCGCGGCAGGCGATGAACTCCGCCTCGTTCTCGACGCCCTCAGCGATGACGCGGATGCCGAGCACATGGGCGGCGTTGACCGTGTTGCGCACCAGATGGCGCTTGCGGGCGTCCGCCTCCATGCCGGAGATGAAGTGGCGGTCGATCTTGAGATAATCGACCGGGTGGTCGCACAGCAGTTTCAGGCCGTTGTGGCCGACGCCGAAATCGTCGATCGCGAGCTTGAAGCCGGCAAGGCGCAGCTTGCGCACCAGCGCGGCGAAGTCGGGCAGCGTATCGTTGTCGAAGCGCTCGGAAATCTCGAAGCAGATCGAGGAGGCCGGGATGCCGGCGCGGGCAAGGTGCCCCGCCAGCCGCTCGACGAGATCGGCGCCATCGGGCACGAGGCGCGAATCGAGATTGACGAAAAGCGTGCGCGAGCGGAAATCCGGCAGGGCCGCGAAGGCGGCGATGGCGCGGCTGTTGACCATGTGCTCCAGCGCCAGGAGCTGGCCGGCCTCGTGCGCCCTGTCGATGAGATCGAGCGGCGAGCGGAAGCCGAGCCGATCGAAGCCACGCATCAGCGACTCGTAGCCGAACACCGCGCCGGTCGCCGCCTCCACGATCGGCTGGAAGGCCGTCTCGATGACCAGCTTGGCGAGGGTGACGATCTCGCCGTCGCCGAAACGTCTGAGGGCAAGCAATTCGGCGGCGGACATTTGAGGCTCCGGGGCGTGGACAGTTGCCGCGAAGTGTCCACCCCGATCCCTGAAGAAACGGTTTCCCTAGTATGACAATTTCATGAAACCGTAACAACTACAAGGAGTTGAAAAAGATTTCGCTCATATGGGAAGCGCCAGCAGCAAGGCGCCGCCGCCGATCATTAAAACCGCGATCCAATGGGCGGCCGAAAGCTGCTCGCCGAGCACGAGCACGGCGAAGACCGCGACGAACACGACGCTCAGCTTGTCGACGGGCGCGACCTGCGAGGCCTTGCCGATCTGCAGGGCGCGGAAATAGCAGAGCCAGGACGCGCCGGTCGCCAGACCCGACAGAACGAGGAAGATCCAGCTCTTCGCCGGCACGGAACCGGGCGCCTGCCAATTGCCGGCAAGCGTCAGCATGAGGGCGATGACGAGAAGGATGACGACGGTGCGCACGAAGGTCGCGAAGTCGGAATTGACGCCGGTGATGCCGATCTTGGCGAAGATCGCGGTGAGCGCGGCGAAGATGGCCGAGCCGAGCGCCCAGGCCTGCCAGGAGGTCAGGAGCGCCTTCACGCTGCACCTCCCGCGAGCATCAGGCGCGACAGCGTCAGCCCGGCCGCCACGGCGAGGAGCGACAAGATCACGGACGCCCCGACATAAAGCGCCGCCAGCCCCGCCTCGCCGCGCTCCCAGAGCAGCGCCGCATCGAGCGAGAAGGCGGAAAAGGTGGTGAAGCCGCCGAGAATGCCGGTCGCCAGGAAAAGCCGCGCCTCCTGCGGCAGGTGCCCGCGAAAGGCGAAGAAGCCGGCGATCAGCCCCATCAGCAGGCAGCCGAGCACGTTGACGACGAGCGTTCCGGCGGGAAAAGCCGTGCCGAACAGGCGCGCCGCCAGCACGTTCACCCCATGCCGGCCGGCCCCGCCGACGCCCGCACCGAGAAAGACGATCAGATAGTTCATGTCTGTTGCCCTCAAGTTCAGCGTTCCGGTTTCCGGACAACAAAAAACCGCCCTCGGGCGGTCGCCAAACACGCTCCCGCCGTCGACGGCCATCGCTGGCCGGTCTGGCAGGAGCTATCAGCCGGTGAACGGCAGTTGTCGGGGAGCTCCATCCCCATCCCACGGTGGATTTCTAGGCGCTGGCACGGCACCTGTCAAACGGCTCTGCGGCGCCGTTCGAGGATGGAGACGAGCTGGCGGCGGCAGTCAGCGCGTCGGACGGTGGGATATGGATGGATGATGCCGGATGCTGTAGGATATCGCCATGAACAGGATCGATGCCGTCCGGAAACTTCGCCAGCACGCCGATGCCGTCAAGGGCATGGGCGCCACGGCGCTATATCTGTTCGGCTCCACGGCGCGCGACGAAGCCCTCGCTTCGAGCGATCTCGACCTTTTCATCGATTACGATCCGGCCGCGCGATTTTCCCTCATCGACCTCATCGGCATAAAGCAGTTCCTGGAGGAAAACCTTTCCGTCGCAGTGGACGTGACCACGCGGAGCAGCCTGCATCCGATGCTCCGCGACGACATAGAACAATCGGCGGTCCGCGTTTTCTGATGACCGGACGCAAAGTCGGGCCTGTCCTCGCTGAAATCCTCGACGCCATCGGCGGCATCGAGGCCCATACTGCCGGCAAGTCCCTCGCCGACTTCAAACAGGACTGGCTGTTGCGTCTCGCGACCCAGCGTGCGCTGGAAATCGTCTCGGAGGCATCCCGGCACATTCCCGACGAATTGCTGCCCCTTGCACCAGATGTGCCGTGGAAGCAGATCCGCGGCATCGGCAACATCCTTTGTCACGAGTACCACAGGATCGCGGACGACGTGGTCTGGGCGGTCGTGACGGAAAACCTGAGCCCGCTCAAGTCCGCTGTCGAAGCCATCAAGGCGGCTCTCCCCGACGAATAGAGCCGCCAGAAAGGCTATTGTCCGTCGCAATAAATTTTTATTGATTGATCACTCAATTAAAAATACGCTTGCCGAAAACTAGGGGAACGGGATGCCGAAGGTTGGGATGGAGCCGGTGCGCCGCAAGGCGCTGGTGGACGCGACGCTGAGGGCGGTCGGCGATCACGGCTCGCTGACGGTCACCATGTCGGAGATCGCCCGCCATGCCGGCGTTTCCCCTGCCCTTGCGCACCATTATTTCGGCTCCAAGGAACAGCTCGTCATCGAGACGATCCGCAGCCTGCTGCGCCAGTTACGCCAGGATGCGGTGGCGGCGCTGAAGGCGGCCGCGACGCCGCGCGAAAAACTCTCGGCGATCATCCGCGTCAATTTCCAGGCACACCAGTTCGCGCCGGAAACCGTCGCCGCCTGGCTCGCCTTCTATTCGGAAGCCCAGCGCTCGGAGGCGGTGCGGCGCCTGCTCGTCGTCTATGCGCGGCGGCTCAATTCCAACCTGCTGGCGAGCCTCAGGCAGCTCTGCCCGGCGACGCGCGCCGTGGAGATCGCCGACGGCGCGGCGGCTATGATCGACGGGCTCTACCTGCGGCAGGGGCTGAAGTCCGCGCCCGTCAGCATCGAATCGTCCATCGCGCTGACGGAAAGCTATGTCGATGCGCAATTGCGGGCCTGCGCGGCGGAGGTGGGGAAATGACCGGAGCCCGCGGCACCCCCCTCTGCCCTGCCGGGCATCTCCCCCTCAAGGAGGGAGATCGGCTTGGCGCAATGGCATCTCTTCACTTGCACCGACAACGCGGAGCGCGGCGTCGCCTCGATTCGATCTCCCCCCATGAGGGGGAGATGCCCGGCAGGGCAGAGGGGGGTACGGCCCCACATTTCAACAGCGCCATTTCAAGGACCCGCCCGTGACCGCCAGCAAGCCGAACATCCTGATCATCATGGTCGACCAGCTCAACGGGAAGCTCTTCCCGGACGGGCCGGCGGACTTCCTGCATGCGCCGCACATGAAGGCGCTCGCGGCGCGCTCGGCGCGGTTCCGCAACAACTACACCTCCTCGCCGCTCTGCGCGCCGGCCCGCGCCTCCTTCATGGCCGGGCAGCTGCCGAGCCGAACGAGGGTCTACGACAATGCGGCGGAATATGTCTCCTCCATCCCGACCTTCGCGCATCACCTGCGCCGCGCCGGCTACTACACGGCACTGTCAGGGAAAATGCACTTCGTCGGGCCGGACCAGCTGCACGGTTTCGAGGAGCGGCTGACCACCGACATCTATCCGGCGGATTTCGGCTGGACGCCGGATTACCGCAAGCCGGGCGAGCGCATCGACTGGTGGTATCACAATATGGGTTCGGTGACGGGCGCGGGCGTCGCCGAGATCACCAACCAGATGGAATATGACGACGAGGTCGCCTTCCTCGCGAACCAGAAGCTCTACCAGCTCTCGCGGGAAAACGACGACCAGTACCGCCGTCCCTGGTGCCTCACGGTCTCGTTCACCCATCCGCACGATCCCTATGTGGCGCGCCGAAAGTTCTGGGACCTCTACGAGGACTGCGAGCACCTGATGCCGGAGGTCGGCATGCTGGAGGAACAGGACCCGCATTCCGCCCGCATCCTGCATTCCTGCGATTATGCCAGCTTCGCGATCAGCGGCGAGGACGTGCGCCGCTCGCGCCAGGCCTATTTCGCCAACATCTCCTATCTCGACGAGAAGGTCGGCGAACTCGTCGACACGCTGGCGCGCACGCGCATGCTGGACGACACGCTGGTCCTGTTCTGCTCGGACCACGGCGACATGCTCGGCGAGCGCGGCCTGTGGTTCAAGATGAACTTCTTCGAGGGTTCGGCCCGCGTGCCACTGATGATAGCGGGTCCGGGCGTCACGCCCGGCCTGCATCTCGCGCCGACCTCCAATCTCGACGTGACGCCGACGCTCTGCGACCTTGCCGGCATCTCCATGGACGAGGTGATGCCCTGGACGGACGGCGAAAGCCTCCTGCCGGTCATCAACGGCGGCGAGCGCATCGCGCCGGTGCTGATGGAATATGCGGCGGAAGCCTCCTATGCGCCGCTCGTCGGCATCCGCGAGGGCAAGTGGAAGTACATCCATTGCGCGCTCGACCCGGAACAGCTCTACGACCTCGAGGCCGATCCGCTGGAGCTCAGCAATCTCGCCGCCTCGGAAAACCCTGTTATCAAGGCGACCCTGGAGGCCTTCCGGCAGATGCGCGAGGCGCGCTGGGACATGGCCGCCTTCGACGAAGCCGTGCGCGAAAGCCAGGCACGGCGCTGGGTGGTCTACGAGGCACTGCGCAACGGTGCCTATTACCCCTGGGACCACCAGCCGCTGCAGAAGGCGTCCGAACGCTACATGCGCAACCACATGAACCTCGACAATCTCGAGGAATCCAAACGCTATCCGCGGGGAGAATAAGATGAGAGCCCAACCTAAAGCCTCGCACTTCATCGACGGCGAGTATGTCGAGGATGCCGCCGGCACGCCCTTCGAAAGCCTCTACCCCGCCACTGGGGAGGTGATCGCCAGGCTGCACGCCGCAACGCCCGCCATCGTGGAAAAGGCCATCGCCTCCGCCAAGCGGGCGCAGAAGGAATGGGCGGCAATGAGCCCGACGGCGCGCGGGCGCATCCTGAAACGCGCCGCCGAGATCATGCGCGAGAGGAACCGCGAGCTTTCCGAGCTTGAAACGCTCGATACCGGCAAGCCGATCCAGGAGACCATCGTCGCCGACCCGACCTCCGGCGCGGACGCCTTCGAATTCTTCGGCGGCATCGCGGCAGCCGGCCTCAACGGCGACTATATCCCGCTCGGCCAGGACTTCGCCTTCACCAAGCGCGTGCCGCTCGGGGTCTGCGTCGGCATCGGGGCGTGGAACTACCCGCAGCAGATCGCCTGCTGGAAGGGCGCGCCGGCGCTGGTCTGCGGCAATGCCATGGTCTTCAAGCCCTCGGAGAACACGCCGCTCGGCGCGCTGAAGATCGCGGAAATCCTGATCGAAGCCGGCCTGCCGAAGGGCCTCTACAACGTCATCCAGGGCGACCGGACGACCGGACCGCTGCTCGTCAACCATCCTGACGTCGCCAAGGTCTCGCTGACCGGCTCCGTGCCGACGGGCAAGCAGGTGGCGGGCGCCGCCGCTTCCGACCTCAAGCATGTGACGATGGAACTCGGCGGCAAGTCGCCGCTCATCGTCTTCGACGACGCCGACCTCGAAAGCGCCATCGGCGGGGCGATGCTCGGCAATTTCTATTCGACGGGACAAGTCTGCTCGAACGGCACGCGCGTCTTCGTGCAGAAGGGCATCAAGGACAGGTTCCTGTCCCGCCTCAAGGAGCGCACGGAGAAGATCCTGATCGGCGATCCGATGGACGAGGCGACGCAGCTCGGGCCGATGGTCTCGAAGGTGCAGCGCGACAAGGTTCTCGACTATATCGAGAAGGGCAAGGCCGAGGGCGCGACGCTTTTGACCGGAGGCGGAATCCCTAACGACGTTTCGGGCGACGGCTACTACATCCAGCCGACCGTGTTCGCCGACGTCACCGACGGCATGACCATCGCGCGCGAGGAGATTTTCGGGCCGGTCATGTGCGTGCTCGACTTCGACCACGAGGACGAGGTGATCGAACGCGGCAACGCCACGGAATTCGGCCTTTCCGGCGGCGTCTTCACCTCCGACCTCACCCGCGCGCACCGCGTCGTCGACCAGCTTGAAGCCGGCACGCTGTGGATCAACGCCTACAACCTCGCCCCGGTCGAAATCCCCTTCGGCGGCTCCAAGCAATCCGGTTTCGGGCGGGAGAACTCGCTGGCCGCGCTGGAGCACTATTCCGAGCTGAAGACGGTCTATGTCTCGATGGGCAAGGTCGAGGCGCCGTATTGATTTGATGGTGAATGCCCCTCATCCGCCTGCCGGTACCTTCTCCCCGTAAAACGGGAGAAGGAAGCGCGAGGCACCGTTCCTCCCTGTCGGAAGTGGCGATGATGGGACGAAGCGCGTGCCGCCTCCCCCTTCGTCCCGCTTGCGGGGAGAAGGTGCCGGCAGGCGGATGAGGGGCCAGGCGTCACACGAGAGAGAACAGCGTCATGCAGAACGCAGACTACATCATCATCGGTTCCGGATCGGCCGGTTCGGCGCTGGCCTACCGGCTGTCGGAGGACGGCAAGCATAGTGTCATGGTGCTGGAATATGGCGGGTCGGATATCGGGCCATTCATCCAGATGCCGGCGGCGCTGGCCTGGCCGATGAGCATGAAGCGCTATAACTGGGGCTATCTTTCCGAACCCGAGCCGCACCTCAACAACCGGCGCATCACCGCGCCGCGCGGGAAAGTGCTGGGCGGCTCGTCTTCCATCAACGGGCTCGTCTATGTTCGCGGCCATGCGGAGGACTTCAACCGCTGGGAAGAGCTCGGCGCGCAGGGCTGGGCCTATGCGGACGTGCTGCCCTACTACAAGCGCATGGAGACCTCGCAGGGCGGCGAGGCCGGCTGGCGCGGCACGGACGGGCCGCTGCACGTGCGGCGCGGCCCGGTGACGAACCCGCTGTTCCACGCCTTCATCCAGGCCGGCAGCCAGGCGGGTTTCGAGCTGACGGACGACTATAACGGCTCCAAGCAGGAAGGCTTCGGCCTGATGGAGCAGACCATCCACAACGGCCGGCGCTGGTCGGCGGCGAACGCCTATCTGCGTCCCGCCATGAAGCGGCCGAACGTCTCGCTGGTACGCTGCTTCGCGCGGAGGATCGTCATCGAGAACGGCCGCGCGGTCGGCGTCGAGATCGAGCGGAACGGCAAGGTCGAGGTGGTGAAGGCGAACCGCGAGGTTATCGTCTCGGCCTCGTCCTTCAACTCGCCGAAACTCCTGATGCTCTCCGGCATCGGCCCGGCGCAGCACCTGAAGGACATGGGCATCGAGGTGAAGGTGGACCGGCCGGGCGTCGGCGCCAATCTTCAGGACCACATGGAGTTCTATTTCCAGCAGATCTCCACCAAGCCGGTCTCGCTCTATTCCTGGCTTCCGTGGTTCTGGCAGGGCGTGGCGGGCGCGCAGTGGCTGCTCTCCAAGGGCGGGCTTGGCGCCTCCAACCAGTTCGAGGCCTGCGCCTTCCTGCGCTCGGCGCCGGGGCTGAGACAGCCGGACATCCAGTACCACTTCCTGCCCGTCGCCATCTCCTACGACGGCAAGGCGGCGGCCAAGAGCCACGGCTTCCAGGTGCATGTCGGCTACAACCTGTCGAGATCGCGCGGCAACGTCACCCTGCGCTCGTCCGACCCGATGGCCGATCCGCTCATCCGCTTCAATTATATGAGCCATGAGGAAGACTGGGTGAAATTCCGCCACTGCGTGCGGCTTACCCGCGAGATCTTCGGCCAGAAGGCCTTCGACGATTTCCGCGGGCCGGAAATCCAGCCGGGCGAGAGCGTCCAGACGGACGAGGAGATCGACGCCTTCCTGCGCGAGCACCTGGAGAGCGCCTATCACCCCTGCGGCACCTGCCGCATGGGCGCGGCGAGCGACCCGATGGCCGTGGTGGACCCGCAAACCCGTGTGATAGGCGTCGAGGGCTTGCGCGTCGCGGACAGCTCGATCTTCCCGCACGTCACCTACGGCAACCTCAACGCCCCCTCGATCATGACCGGCGAGAAGGCGGCAGACCACATCCTCGGCAAGCAGCCGCTGGCCCGCTCCAACCAGGAGCCCTGGGTGAACCCGCGCGCGGCGGTGAGCGATCGGTAGGCATTTTGCCGCCCGCCCCATCGACAAGCTGCCGCCGTCTTACGGAAGCTCGTTGGTGTAATTGCCAACAAGGCCGAGTGATGGTATAAACGCCAACATGAAAGCGACGTGCCTCCTCAATGAACGGCGACAGATCGGTGACACGATGTTCGCTCAGATGGTCATTTGGCAAGTACCCACCCCGTTGCGCGGCAGCCGTCACCTCTTCAAGTATCGCCTGGCCTTCGTTGTCGATGGCGTTTGTGTGATGCGCTACGATAACGAGGCAGGCAAGGGAGACCACATTCACTTCGGCGCAGAAGAACATCCGTATGTCTTTAGCAGCGTCCGCAAGCTGCTGCTGGATTTCAGGGCCAACATGAAAGGATGGATTGATGAACACACTCACGATTAGGCTTCAGAGCTACGAGAATATGATCGCAGAAGTCGAGCGCAATTCGGCATCGGCGGCCAAGGGCGAGGGCGGCGATGCACAGCCTACTTTCAGTTTCGAATCGTGGGAGGCGATGCACCGGACGCTGGCGCCCAAGCGGACGGAGATCGTCATGGCGATGGCCGGCCGGGGCTCGCTCACCGTGCGCGAGGTGGCGAAGCTGGTGAACCGCGACATCAAGAACGTTCACGGGGATCTCGACATGCTGGTGAAAAGCGGCGTGGTCGACAAGACCGAGGACGGCTTCGCCTTCCCTTACGACCGTATCCACTTCGAATTCGACATGGAGGCCGCCGCCTGAACACGGCCGGCCTATAATCTACTATTTTTGTAGAATAATATCAAAGCCTTCTCCGGCGGCAGGATTTCTGCCTGCGGGCGAAGATGGAGAGATATTTGCTCTTCGGCCTTACGCTTTGGAAATCCGTTTTGCTGTCTCCCCTCCGCCAAGCCTGCGATAATCCGGCAAATTCTCGCAAAGGCTTGGAAACGGAATGACTGCTCTTACCGGAAACGGGACTGCGGAAGCCCTGAACGACAAACTGGCCGGTCTCGACCTTGCCGGGCGCCTTGCGCTCGTGGCCGAGCTTGGCGGGCGTGTCGTCTTCACCACCAGCCTCGGCATCGAGGACCAGGTCATCACCGCCGCCATCGGCACCGGGCGCCTTAGCATCGATGTCGTGACGCTGGAGACGGGCCGGCTGTTCAAGGAGACCGTCGAGCTCATCGACGAGACCGAGGGCCAGTACGGCATTACCATCACCCGCTATGCGCCCGTACAGGACGACATCGACGCCTATGCGGCGACGTATGGCCTCAACGGCTTCTACGAGAGCGTCGAAGCCCGCCACGCCTGTTGTGGCGTGCGCAAGCTGAAGCCGCTTGCGCGCGCGCTCGAAGGGGCATCCTTCTGGATCACCGGCCTGCGCCGCGGCCAGTCCGGCAACCGCGCCGATACGCCCTTCGCCGAGTACGACGCGGAGCGGAACCTCATCAAGATCAACCCGCTGGCCGACTGGGACATCGCGCGCATCAAGGCCTATGTCACCGAGAATGCCGTGCCGGTGAACGCGATGCACAATCGTGGCTACCCCTCCATCGGCTGCGAGCCCTGCACGCGCGCCATCAAGCCGGGCGAGCCCGAGCGCGCCGGCCGCTGGTGGTGGGAGAACGACGAGAAACGCGAATGCGGCCTGCACGTTGCCGAGGCCGCCGCTTCCCCCATCCCGGCCCCTAGCGCCGCCTGAAAGACACCCGCCCCTCCCAAGGCGCCCCATCCGGAGTAGAGTTCAAAATGTCCGATATCCGTCACGAAACGGAAGCCAAGCAGAACGCACCGCACAAGCCCCCGCTCGATCCGCACCTGAAGGCGCTGGAAAACGAAGCGATCCACATCTTCCGCGAGGTCGCCGCCGAATTCGAGCGTCCCGTCATGCTCTATTCGATCGGCAAGGACTCTTCGGTCCTGCTGCACCTTGCACGCAAGGCCTTCTATCCTGGCCGCGTTCCCTTCCCGCTGCTGCACGTCAACACGGGCTGGAAGTTCGCCGAGATGATCGCCTTCCGCGACAATATCGTGAAGGAATACGATCTCGACCTCATCGAGCACGTCAACCCGCGCGGCGCGGCGGAGAACGTCACGCCCTTCTCCCATGGTTCGGCGCTCTATACCGACATCATGAAGACGGAATCGCTGCGCCAGGCGCTCGACGCCGGTAAGTACGACGCGGCCTTCGGTGGCGCGCGGCGCGACGAGGAAGCCTCGCGCGCCAAGGAGCGCATCTACTCCTTCCGCACGCCTGATCATCGCTGGGACCCGCGCAACCAGCGCCCGGAACTGTGGAACGTCTATAACGGCATGATCCGCCAGGGCGAAAGCGTGCGCGCCTTCCCGCTCTCCAACTGGACCGAGGTCGACATCTGGCGCTACATCCAGGCCGAGGACATCCCGATCGTGCCGCTCTATTTCGCGAAAAAGCGCCCCTATGTCGAGCGTGACGGCATGATGATCATGGCCGAGGATCCGCGCCTCGAACTGCTGCCCGGCGAGGTGAAGCAGGAAGGCGTCATCCGCTTCCGCACGCTCGGCTGCTTCCCGCTGACCGGCGCCATCCGCTCCAACGCCGAAACGCTCGACGACATCATCGCCGAGCTGGAGACTGCCACCGTCTCCGAACGCCAGGGCCGCGCGATCGACCGCGACCAGTCCGGCTCCATGGAAAAGAAGAAACGCGAAGGGTATTTCTGAGATGACCGTTTCCGCCACCGCAACCGCCGAGGTTCTTCCGCTCGGAGAACCCGCCCTTGGTCAGGCTCGGGCGATCCGCGATTCCCGCCCGCTTCGCCTCATCACCTGCGGCTCGGTCGACGACGGCAAGTCGACGCTGATCGGCCGCCTGCTCTGGGACACCAAGGCCGTCAAGGAAGACCAGGCCGCGACGCTCCACCGCGACAGCGGCAAGCAGAACGATCTCGGCCTGCCCGATTTCGCGCTACTGCTCGACGGCCTTCAGGCCGAGCGCGAACAGGGCATCACGATCGACGTCGCCTATCGCTATTTCTCGATGGACCGCCGCTCCTTCATCGTCGCCGATACGCCCGGCCACGAGCAGTATACCCGCAACATGGCGACCGGCGCCTCGACGGCGGACCTTGCCGTGCTCTTGGTCGATGCCCGCGCCGGCATTCTTGAGCAGACGCGCCGCCACGCCACCATCGCCTCGCTGATGGGCATTCGCCAGTTCGTGCTCGCGGTCAACAAGATCGACCTGACGAACTACGACCGCGCCCGCTTCGAGCAGATCACCCACGACTTCCGGGAATTCGCGCTGACGCTCGGCGTCAAGCAGATCACCGCCATCCCCATGTCGGCGCTGAAGGGCGAGAACGTCGTCTATGACGGCAGCAAGGCCATGCCCTGGTATGACGGCCCGACGCTGGTCGAGACGCTGGAGAAGGCCACCACGCGCTCCAACCAGACGGTCGGCTTCCGCCTGCCGGTGCAGCGCGTCTCGCGCCCCGGCGAGAGTTTTCGCGGCTATCAGGGTACGGTGGCCGGCGGCTCGGTCAAGCCGGGCGATTCGGTCGTCGTGCTGCCCTCGGGCATGGTCGCGAACGTCACCAAGATCGTCACCTTCGACCTCGTGCGCAACGCGGCCGTCGCGGGCGATGCCATCACGCTGGTGCTCGACCGGCAGGTGGATGTGTCGCGCGGCGACATGATCGTCGCCATCGACAGCCAGCCGATGACCGGCCGCGGCTTCGACGCGCATCTCGTCGCGCTGCAGCCTGATGGCATCGAGCCCGGCAAGCGCTACTGGCTGAAGAGCGGCTCGCGCCGCCAGCGCGTCAGCATCGAGCCGATCAGCCAGCTCGACCTCAAGACCTCGAAGTGGAATGCCACTGAAAAGCTCGGCATGAACGCCATCGGCAAGGTGCACCTGACCTTCGACGAGCAGGCGATCTTCGACACCTACGAGCATAACCGCACCACCGGCGCCTTCATCCTGATCGATCCCGACACCAACAACACGGTGGCCGGCGGCATGATCACGGGGCGCCGCTCGGAACTCGGCGGCATTCACAAGGACGACCAGCGCGTCCTCTTCTCGCTGCCCGCAGACCTTGCCGAGAAGATCATGGCGACTGAGCTTTTCGCCAACCGCCGGCAGAACATCGACGTGCGCCACACGAGCGCCGGCCGCGCCGCGGATATCCTGGCGGACCTCGACGAGTAGCCGCCGTTCTCAGGATGCAGAAAAGGGGCCGAAAGGCCCCTTTTTGGTATTTTCCGTCTCGAATCCCGCTCAGAAGAAGAAGTACCAGAGCAGGAGAACGAGGAAGAGCGGTACGCCCATCAACCAGAGAATCAAAGCCCGAGCCATCGAAGTTTCCTTTCGTCATTGCGTTGACGGGGAAATGTGCGGCGGCGCGATTTGTTCCGTCAGCGATCGATGATGAAGGGCGCCGAAGCGCCCTTGCGATCAGCGGGCCGGGGCTTCGACGCCGTCGGCTTCCTCGCCGTTCGGCACCTGCGCGAAGTAGTTGGCGATCAGCGCGCCGGAAATATTGTGCCAGACGCTGAAGATGGCGCTCGGCACGGCGGCGACCGGCGAGAAATGCGCATTCGCCAGCGCGGCGCCGAGGCCGCTGTTCTGCATGCCGACCTCGATGGCGATCGCCTTACGCTTGGCCACAGAAAGGCCCGTGACGCGGGCGGCAAGGTAGCCGAGCAGGTAGCCGATGCCGTTGTGCAGCACGACGACCGCGAAGATCATCAGGCCGGACGAGGCGATGGCCGGCTTGCTGGCGCCGACGACGGCGGCCACGATGAGCACGATGCCGATGACGCTGACGAGCGGCAGGGCGGGAACCGCAGCCTTCACGATGCCGGGCACGAGCTTCTGCAACAGGAAGCCCAGCGCCAGCGGCAGGAGGATGACCTTCACGATGCTGACGAACATCGCCATCGCATCGACCGGCAGGAACTGGCTGGCGAAGAGCCAGACGAGGAAGGGCGTGACGATCGGCGCGGCGAGCGTCGTCACGCTGGTGCAGGCCACGCTGAGCGCGACGTCGCCCTTGGAGAGATAGGTCATGACATTGCTGGAAGTGCCGCCCGGGCAGCAACCGACGAGGATGACGCCCGCCGCGACTTCCGGCGACATGGGGATGATCATCGTGAGGATCACGGCGATCAGCGGCATGATGAGGAACTGCGCCGCCACGCCGATGGCGACGTCCACCGGCCGCCGCGCCACTTCCCTGAAGTCGTCGAGGGAGAGCGTCAGGCCCATGCCGAACATGATGATGCCGAGCAGCGTGACGATATAGGGCGTCAGTTGCTTGAAGGTATCGGGCAGCAGGAAGCCGAGCACGGCAAAGAGGATGACCCAGAGGGCGAAGGTCTTTCCGACGAAGGCGGAAAGAGAAACGATGGCTTTCACGGTTTTACTCCACGTATTGACGTGCGCACGGCCTACGCTTCGCAGCCATGCATTTCAACCCGCGAAAACTGGCTAGAAATTACGCTTTCCGCCCTATCCCCGAAAGATTGCATTCCTTGGGTCGCGCGCGGCGAAACTTTCGGGAAGCTATGGGCGACGGCCAAGCAGCGAGGTCAATCCCGCTTCTCCTTCGAGCCGTCCTTTTGCGAACCGCTTTCCTCGCTGCCGATCTCGATCTTGCCGAGGATGAACAGCACGACGAAGCAGGCGAAGGTGGCGAAGGCGGCCACGAACCAGTAGCCAAGGCCGACCGAGAGCCCGACGGCACCGGCAAGCCACATGCCCGCCCCCGTCGTCAGCCCCTTCACCTCGCCCCTGGAGAAGACGATCATGCCGGCCGCCAGGAAGGCGACGCCGGATGTGACGGCCTCGATGACGCGCAGCGGATCGATCCGCACCTGCTCGTCGGAAAAGCCCGCCATGTGCACGCTCTCGATGGAAAGCAGCGAGAAGACGCAGGCCGAGAGCGCCACGAGGATGTGCGTGCGCAGCCCCGCCGGATGGGACTGGTATTCCCTCTCCGCCCCGATGACGGCCCCCAGCAGGATCGCCCCCACCATGCGGGCCAGCATGACCGGATAGGGCACTTCAGTCTCGGGAAAGAGGTCGGCGAGTATCTGTTCCATGGCGACGGAAACGGGCGAACCGCAAAGCGGTTCCCGCAGGAGAACGCCGGAAAAGAAAAATTTCCCGGCACCGGAGCACTTTCCCCAAGCCGGTGGATTTTTTTGATATTTTGCGCTTGTCGAAACGAAAAGCCTGTTCTATAGGATGCCCCGCTGGTCACGGAGTGTAGCGCAGTCTGGTAGCGCACCACGTTCGGGACGTGGGGGTCGAGTGTTCGAATCACTCCACTCCGACCAGCGGAAATCCTTCTGGATTTCAAAAAAAATCCCGAAACCTCCGCACAATCAAGCCTCTGGAAAGACCGTCGTCGCGTGGACGCGTGCTTTGCCCGCCTGACGATCAGACGGCAGGTTTTGTGGGAGCGCCCTGCCCGTCAGATCAGCAGCATCAGCGGCGGGATGCCCAAGGCGAGTAGGCTGGCCAGCGTTCCCAAGACGAAACGCAGGAGCGTGCGGTCGTATTCCCTCTGTTTTTCTGTCTGCACTGCCATTTCGAGCCTCCTTGCGCTCAATGGCCGACGACGACGATAGAGGAAGTACGCCGCACCCGGATTGTTCCCCGATCCCGGAAACCGCCCCGGCCCCCGGATCGATGGCGCGACACACGTCCTGCGGGAACATGGTGCGCCTCAAGAGTAAAGGAAGTGCTCATGGAGCCGGCGTGGGCGGCGGATTGGCGAACTGTTGCAAATCCGCAAGTTTCGGCGCCCTTCGGTTGGGGACGGCCGCAAAGTTGGCGTGGCCGGCGATTCCCCTTTTGCGCGTGCTGCGCTATGGCGAATCGAGGCTTAATCCCCGAGTCCCGGAGAACGGCCGCACGAAGTCCGAGGAAATCGCACCCATGACGTCCCGCATCGCAATTCTGGCAGGCCTCGCCCTTGCCCTCACCGCATGCACCACCGCAACCGTCGCGTCCAACCCGCTGCAGGCCCGCTGGAACGGCAAGGCCGCCGGCAGCTTCTTCGCAGCCTACGGCCCGCCGCAATCCGACATGGCCGGTTCGGGCGGCTCGACGCTCTACAAGTGGCGCGGCGGCTATGCGAAGGGCAAGTCCTGCACGGTCGAGCTGACCGTGAACGACGCCTACCGCATCAACAATATCCGCGCCGTCGCCGATCGTGTCGATCCGAAGGGCGGCCCGACGCATTGCGAGAAGGTTCTCGACGCGGCCGGCGAAGAGAAGTAAGCGCCGGCCGAGGCCGATCGTTCCGGGGCCGCGCGGCAACGCGCGGCCTTTTTTCCTGGGAGGAGAGCATGGACGAAGACCGCCTTTACCACGACCCGGCGCTGGCCGATTTCTACGATCTGGAAAACGGCTGGGAGCGGTCGCCGGACTTCGCCTATTGCCACGCGCTGGCGCAGGACGCGGCAAGCGTGCTCGATCTCGGCTGCGGCACCGGCGCGCTGGCCGTGGCGCTTTCCGGAGGCCGTACGGTCGTCGGCGTGGATCCGGCCGCGCCCATGCTCGACATTGCCCGCCGCAAGGCCGGCGCGGACGGCGTGGACTTCATCGAGGGCGATGCGCGCACGCTGCGGCTCGGCCGGCGCTTCGACCTCGTCGTGCTGACCGGCCATGCCTTCCAGGTCTTCCTGGAAAAGGAAGACCGCCGCGCCGCGCTTGCCACCATCGCCGCGCATCTTGCGCCCGGCGGCCGCTTCATCTTCGACAGCCGTAATCCCGCCTGCCGGGAATGGGAGGAATGGAGGCCGGAGCAATCCATGCGTCTCGTCGAGCATCCCCGTTTCGGCACGGTCGCCGCGTGGAACGACGTCGCCTGCGATGCCGCGACCGGCATCGTCACCTACGAGACCCATTACGAGATCCGCGCGACGGGCGAACGCCTTTCGGCAGCCTCCCGCATCGCCTTTCCGGAAAAGGCGGAACTGGAGGCGCTGATTGCCGAGGCCGGCCTCAAGGTCGACCGATGGCTCGGCGACTGGGAGGGCAATGCCTGGCAGCCAGGCGCCGGGGAACTCATCCCGCTTGGCACCCTCGCCTGACGCGTACTGAAGCAAGCACGCCAATTCCATAGGAAAATCGGGGTGCCACCATCCCCCTTCTCCCCTCGGGGAGAAGGTGCCGGCAGGCGGATGAGGGGGATGCCGAAGGCAAAGGGACAACGTTTCCCGCCGTATCACCCCCTTGCATGTTCATTTTGCATTGATTGCTTGATGATCGATGCGCACTCCGGCGGATGGCCATCCGCCGGAGTGCGGACGGTCGGGACCGCGACCCCCTTGGCTTGAACCGGGGATGAGCTTGGTCCGGCCGTCCTTCGCGTTTGTCCTGAACAGATGATGGGGAGCAAGTCCCGCATGCAAGGCAAGGTATCGTCAAAACCAAACGCGGCACCAGTTTATGTCGGTGTCGATGTCTGTAAAGAGTGGCTCGACATTCATTTGCATCCGCTGGGCCGCGACCTCAGGCTCGCCAATGGCAAGGCCGGGCTGCAAGCGCTGAAGCGGCTACTGCGCGGGCTGCAGCCGGCCTCTATCGTGATGGAGGCGACGGGCAAGTTTCACCGACTGGCCCATCGCAGTCTGCATGAGAGCGGCTTTCCGGTCGCTATCGTCGATCCGTATCGCGCCCGCATGTTCGCCAGAGCCTGCGGCCACTTGGCCAAGACCGATCGGCTGGATGCCCGCTTTCTCGCCATTCTCTCGCAAATGCAGCAGCCAGCGCCCACCGCGCCTCCCGACAAGCTTCTGGAAACACTTGGCGAACTGATCAATGCGCGCTGCGCGGCCGCAGCCGATCTGGCGGCGCACAAGAACCGCCTGAAAGCGACGGATAGTGCTTTCCTGCGCCAGCAGCTCGGCAAGCTGGTCATAGCCTTGCAGCGGCATATCGAAAGCTTGGACAAGGAGATCGCCCAGCGCATCGCCGAGGATCCCGAGCTTTGCCGCAGAGTGGAAATCCTGACCTCCGTTCCCGGCGTCGGCGCCGTCACGGCTCATTGCCTGGTCATCGGCCTGAGCGAGTTGGGGCACTGCAATGCCAAGCAGGCGGCCATGCTGGCCGGCTTGGCGCCGATCGCCAACGACAGTGGCGCGCGCCAGGGGCAGCGCTCGATCAGTGGCGGCCGCAAGACGCCGCGCAACGCCCTCTACATGGCGGCGCTGTCGGCCTGCCGCTACAATCCGGATATGAAAACCTTCGCCACACGGCTGAAGGACAACGGAAAGCAGGCCAAGGTCGTTCTCACCGCCGTCATGCGAAAACTCGTCGTCCTCGCCAACACGCTTCTTACCCAAAATCGATGCTGGACGCCAAATCCACCTTGACCTTCAACACAGATGCTCATCCGACCCTTCGGGCCACCTTCTCCCCGAGGGGAGAAGGGAAAGCGGCAGCGCTCTGTAAGAAAATACCTCGCCCCTCTAAACGGAACGCATCAGCCCGCCATCGACACGCAGGTTCTGGCCGGTGATGTAGCCGGCGCCCTCGGAGGCGAGGAAGGCGACGGTGGCGGCGATCTCCTCCATCGTGCCGTAACGCTTCATCGGCACGCTCTCGCGGCGCTCCTCGGTGCCCGGCAGGCTGTCGATCCAGCCCGGCAGCACATTGTTGATGCGCACATTGTCGGCCGCGTAGGTATCGGCGAAAAGCTTGGTATAGGCGGCAAGGCCGGCGCGGAAGACGGCGGAGGTCGGGAACATCGAGGAGGGCTCGAAGGCCCAGGCGGTGGAGATGTTGACGATGGAGCCGGACTTCTGCGCCTTCATGATGGGCGCCACCAGCCGCACCGGGCGGATGACGTTCATCAGGTAGGTGTCCATGCCCTTGTGCCAGTCCTCGTCGCTGATCGCGGTGATTTCGGCGCGCGGGCCATGGCCGGCGCTGTTGACGAGCACGTCGATGTGGCCGAAGGTCGAGACAGCGAGGTCGACCAGCGCCTTGAGGTCGTCGTTCGACTGGTTGGAGCCGGTGACGCCGAGGCCGCCCAGTTCCTTGGCCAGCGCCTCGCCCTTGCCGGAGGACGACAGGATCGCCACCTTGTATCCGTCCGCTGCGAGCCGCTTTGCCGCCGCCGCGCCCATTCCGCTGCCGCCGGCCGTGATGACCGCCACCTTGTTCGTGCTCATTTAATATCTCCCGTCTTGCGTTGTGCGACGGTGATAACACCATCTGCGGGCCGGAACGAAGGGCCTTGCGCAAGAACGCACCGGCTTTTGGCGACGCCCTTAAGGCGAGAAGCCCGCCGGAAGGTCCGGCGGGCTTTATCGTCGATCAGTCCAGCAGGTCGGCCGGGACCTTGCCGCCGTTGTCGGCGAGCGCCTTCATCAGCGCCTTGTGCAGCCAGACGTTCATCGTGGCGGAATCGTTCTTGTCGCCGGTATAGCCGAGCTCGTCGGCCAGTTCCTTGCGGGCGGAAAGGCTGGAATCGAGATCGAGCGCCTTCATCATGTCGACGATGGAGCGGCGCCAGTCGAGCTTCTGGCCGTTCTTCTTGACCGCCGCGTCCATGATGGCCGCGACGTCCACCGGGGCGCCCGACGAGGCGGCCGTCTTGTTCTCGGCCGGCTGCGTCACGGCCTCATTGCTGGCCGTCGTCGGCGTCGCCGAAACATCGGCCGTTACCGGCTTTGCGCTGCCGGCCGTGATCGTTTCGCTTGCGGCGGTTTCCGCAGGCTTTTCCTGCTCTGCCTTGCCGAAGAGCTTTTCCTTGATGGAACTGAAGATACCCATATCCGACTCCCTGTTGAATCCCAGCCGGCCCTGACCCGGCGTGACGAGATAATAGGGGCATCGCCCGTCATTTCAATGAAGCATGTCCGCAATTCCTGCTGGCGGACGAGAAAGCCTGCAACGCAGGCATAGTCCAGCGTGCGTGGCGCCAACGAGATGATGCTTGTTTTTGGAAAACCATGGCTGGGGCGCCAGGATTCGAACCTGGGAATGCCGGTACCAAAAACCGGTGCCTTACCGCTTGGCGACGCCCCACCATGGCGGGAGCCTGATAGCAAAGCGGGGCGGCGTGGACAATGCCTATGTTCCCTTTCGCGCGATTATTCTCTTCGCCCTGCCCTATTGCACAGGTGCGCGGCGGCTTGGCGCTTGGCAGGCCCGGTGCGCGGCGATAGGGTCCGGCCGGAAACCTTTCCTTCACGAGGAGCCGCCATGTCCCAGTTCCGCGCCCGCCCGCCGGCCGTGCCCACCGTTCTTCTCGACGATGCGGTGGTGCGCGTCACGCGCTGGGATTTCGAGCCGGGCGCCGATACCGGCCATCATGTGCACGGGCTCGGCTATGTCGTGGTGCCGATGACGGATTGCGATTTCCTGATCGAGGAGGACGGCGGCGAGCGGCGGGTGCACAGCAAGACCGGCGCGGTCTACCGTCGCGAGGCGGGCGTGGCGCACAATGTCGTCAACGGCGGCGACAAGCCGATGAGCTTCATCGAAATCGAATACAAGTGACCCTGCCCTTGAGCGACAAAGACGAAAGCCCCCGTTTCGACCTCGAATTCCAGCCGGCCTATGGCACGGCCGTGCCGGTGGGCCCGCGTGTGCAGCGCCTCACCGTCAACAATCCGAGCCCCTTCACCTTCCACGGCACGAACAGCTACATCGTCGGCGGGCGCTCGGTGGCGGTGATCGATCCCGGCCCGGAGGACGAGGCGCACTTCCAGGCGCTGATGGCGGCGCTCGCCGGGCGCGAGGTGACGCATATCGCCGTCAGCCACACGCATCGCGACCACTCGCCGCTCGCCCGCCGGCTGAAGGCCGAGACCGGCGCGATCGTCGTGGCGGAAGGCCCGCACCGCGCGGCGCGGCCGCTGCATGCCGGCGAGAGCAATCCCTTCGCCGAAAGTTCCGACAGCGACTTCGTGCCCGATGTGACGCTCGGCCATGGCGATACGGTCGAGGGCGACGGCTGGGCGCTGACGGCGCTGCTGACGCCCGGCCACACGGCCAACCATGCCGCCTTCGCGCTCGACGGGTCCGACGGCATCGTCTTTTCCGCCGACCATGTCATGGCCTGGGCGACGACCATCGTCGCGCCGCCGGATGGCTCCATGGCGGACTACATGGCCTCGCTCGAACGGCTGCTGGAGCGGGACGACCGGCTCTACCTGCCCGGCCATGGCGGACCGGTGAGGGAGCCCGCCTCGTTCCTGCGCGGGCTTCGCACCCACCGGCGCATGCGCGAGCGGGCGGTGCGCGAGCGCATCCGCGCGGGCGACCGGCTGATATCGGACATGGTCAAGGTGATCTACCGCGAGACCGACCCGCGCCTGCACGGCGCGGCCGCGCTCTCGGTGCTGGCGCATCTGGAAGATCTCGTGGCGCGCGGCGAGGTGGTCACCGAGGGGCCGTCGTCGCTCAAGGGGCTCTATTTCCCCGCGCCGGGGCTCTGATCAGTCGCCGGCAATGCCGAGCAGTTCGGCATCCAGCGCCTTGAGGTAGCCTTCCACCAGTTCGGCGCCGATGCCGAGGTCGTGCGGCCCGTAGCGCGAGGCGGCACGCATGTCGACCAATGTCGTCTCCGCTTCCTCGCGCAGGCGGATGACCACGTCGAAGCGGAAGCCGAAGACCGGCGAGCGCCATTCGCCCTGCAGGAGCACGTCGCCGACGCCGCCGATGCGCGGGATGAGCGGTGTTTCGAGCGGACGGGCCTCGGGGATCGGCACCTCGCCGACCGCCTCGGCGCTCCGCGCCGCCTTGTTCGGATCGACCACAAGGTCTTCGAGATCGGCAAGGATATTGTCGAGCCCGTCTTCGGCGGTGACCGTGATGCCATAGGCGGCCGCGACCTTGCGCACGCCCTGGTAGACGCGGTCGAGCGCGCCCTCGTAGCGCCGGCCGGACAGGCCTGGATAGGCCGCCAGCTGCACCTCGCGGTCGCGCGGCGTCACCACGCCGGCGCGCGGCAGCCAGTCCTGCTCGGCCGAGGGGACGGCAAGCCAGGGCGGCGCGGCAGCGGTGTCCGTCGTCACGTCGTAGAGCGCCGGCTTGTAGAAATAGGAATAGGCGGCCGCCGCCGCGACGCCGAGCGGCAATAGCGAGAGCAGCAGCGCCATGAACGACGCCTTGCCGCCCCGCGCGCCGACATGCCAGAGGCGCTCCAGGCCGATCGCCGCCAGCAGCACGGCAAGCCCGGCCATCGCCATGGCAAAGCCGGCAAGCACGAGGAAATGCGGCGTCGTCAGCGGGCCGAAGCGGTGCGACAGCACGACGGCGACGAACAGCAGGCAGGAGAACAGCGCCAGGCGCCGCGCCCAATGCGCCGCATGGGAAACGGGCCGTTCGTACTGGATCGTGATCGCCATGGCCTCACCGAATGCTCGCGGCGCCGCTGCCGCCCTCCTTCCCTAGCGCAGGGCGAGGGATTTTTCCACCGGCCCGGTGCGGCGACGGGACCAGGCTATTTTCGCCGTTGCACGCGCAAATTTCTTGCGTGCCGTAAATCTGCCACACTCGTTAACGAGCTTTATTAGACGGGGGTATTTTGTCTTCATGCGGTTTCGCATGCTTTCACCGGAATTGACGAAGGAGAAGACGATGTTGCCGACGCAGACCGCCGCCGACACACCGGTCGCCACCACCGCGGGCGAGCCCGCCCTGCCGCTGGAGCTGCTGGAGCTCGAACTCTCGCTCGACGGTTTTTCCGGGGATGAGGAAAGCTTTGCCGCGGCGGTGCGCATGGCGGCCGACCAGCTCGGCGGCGATTTCCTCTTCGACCTGCCCGCCTCCGGCCTTGCGGAAGATTGCCTGCGCATCGCGGCGCTGCGCGTGCCGAAGGGCGAGGACGGCGTGCTCGAAGTGGTCTTCGCCCTGCTCGATGCGGAAGGCGCTGCCATCAGGGTGGAAAACCCCGACGAGAAGACCGAGGGCCTGAAGCGCTTCGCGGACGCCTTCATCGACGTGCTCGAACGCATCTGAGGCCTTGCCGACGCGCGCCGAGGGGCCTATCTCCAGGGCGCGCAACAGTTCGCCCGGAGCCAGCATGTCCACGATGTTTCCAAGACTAGCCGCCCTCGCCGCCACCGCCATGCTTCTGGCCGGATGCCAGACGGCGGAGGAAATCCGCGCCAACGACGAGAACCGCTGCGTTTCCTACGGCTTCCGCCCCCGCACCGACGCCTTTGCCGCCTGCCTGCAGCGTATCGATCTCGACCGCCGGGAAAGCCTGCGCCAGTCGAGCCGCGACGCGCTGTTCATGCCGCAGCCCGTCATCATCGTGCACGAGCGGCGGCACTGAGGCGGTTCAGGCCTTTGCCCTACCGCAAAAGCGCTACGCACTTTTGCCGGAATTGCCGTTGAAGGCGGCCTGCGCCGCCGCAAGCCGCGCGATCGGCACGCGGAAAGGCGAACACGAGACGTAATCCAGCCCCGCCTCCTCGCAGAAATGGATCGAGGCCGGGTCGCCGCCATGTTCACCGCAGATGCCGAGCTTGAGGTCGTTCCGCGTGCGCCGGCCGCGCTCGGCGGCGATGCGGATGAGTTCGCCCACGCCGTCGAAATCGAGCTGCACGAACGGGTCCTGCTCGACGATGCCCTTCTGGATGTAGGTCGACAGGAACGCCGAGGCGTCGTCGCGCGAGATGCCGAAGGTGGTCTGCGTCAGGTCGTTGGTGCCGAAGGAGAAGAACTCGGCCGATTCGGCGATGACATGGGCGCGCAGCGCCGCGCGCGGCAGCTCGATCATCGTGCCGGTGAGGTATTCGATGGGAACGCCGCTTTCGGCGATCACCGCCTTGGCGACCGCCTCGATGCGCTCCTTCACGTAATCCAGCTCCGCCTTGAGGCCGACGAGCGGCACCATGATCTCCGGCACGACGGCAGCGCCCGTCGCCTTGGCCGCTTCCGCCGCCGCCTCGAAGATGGCGCGCGCCTGCATCTCGGCGATCTCCGGATAGGAAATCGCAAGGCGGCAGCCGCGATGGCCGAGCATGGGGTTGAATTCGTGCAGCGTATCGACGCGGCGGCGCAGCACGGCCTCGTCGATTTCGAGCGCCGCCGCCACTTCGGCGATCTCCTCGTCGCTCTTCGGCAGGAATTCGTGCAGCGGCGGATCGAGCAGGCGGATCGTCACCGGCAGGCCGTGCATGATCTCGAACAGTTCGGCGAAGTCCGAGCGCTGCATGGGCAGCAGCTTGGAGAGCGCCGCACGGCGGCCGGCCTCGTCCTCGGCAAGGATCATCTCGCGCATCACATTGATGCGGCTGCCCTCGAAGAACATGTGCTCGGTGCGGCAGAGGCCGATGCCTTCCGCGCCGAAGGAGCGTGCGGCACGCGCATCCGCCGGGGTCTCGGCATTGGTGCGCACCTTCATGCGGCGGGTGCGGTCCGCCCATTCCATGATGCGGCCGAAATCGCCCGAAAGCTCCGGCTGGAGCATGGGGATCTCGCCCTTCAGCACCTGGCCGGAGGACCCGTCGATGGTGATGACGTCGCCCTTCCTCAGCGTGATGCCCTGGGCGATCAGGAGTTCGTTGCGAAGATCGACGCGCAGCGTGCCGGCGCCGGAAACGCAAGGCGTGCCCATGCCACGCGCGACGACCGCCGCGTGGCTCGTCATGCCGCCACGGGTGGTGAGGATGCCTTCAGCGGCGTGCATGCCATGGATGTCTTCCGGGCTCGTCTCGATGCGCACGAGGATGACCCTGCGGCCTTCCTCCTCCGCCTTCACGGCCTCTTCCGAGGTGAAGACGATCTCGCCGGTCGCCGCGCCCGGCGAGGCCGGCAAGCCGGAGCCAATGACGTCGCGGCGCGCGCGCGGATCGATGGTCGGGTGCAGGAGCTGGTCGAGCGAGGCGGGATCGATGCGCGCCACGGCCTCGCCCTCGCTGATCAGCCCCTCGGTCGCCATGTCGACGGCGATGCGCAGGGCCGCCTTGGCGGTGCGCTTGCCCGAGCGGGTCTGCAGCATCCAGAGCTTGCCGCGCTCGATGGTGAATTCGAGGTCCTGCATGTCGCGGTAGTGCTGCTCCAGCCGGTCGCAGATGCCGCGGAACTCGGCGAAGGCCTCCGGCATCAGCTTTTCCAGCGACGGCCGGTCGGAGCCGGACGCGATGCGCGCCTCCTCGGTGATGTTCTGCGGCGTGCGGATGCCGGCGACTACATCCTCGCCCTGCGCGTTGACGAGGAATTCGCCATAGAGCTTGTTCTCGCCCGTCGAGGGATTGCGCGTGAAGGCGACGCCGGTGGCGGACGAATTGCCGAGATTGCCGAAGACCATGGCCTGCACGTTGACGGCGGTGCCCCAGACGGCGGGGATGTTGTGCAGCGTGCGATAGGTGATGGCGCGGGCGTTCATCCAGCTGGCGAAGACGGCGCCGACCGCGCCCCAGAGCTGGACTTCCGGATCCTGCGGGAAGTCCTCGCCCAGTTCCTCGCGGATGATCTCCTTGTAGCGGGCAATGACGTGCTGCCACTCGACGGCGGAAAGCTCGGTATCCTGCTCATGGCCGAGCCGGCCCTTCTCGTCTTCCAGGATCTCCTCGAAGACCTCGTGGTCGAGGCCCATGACGACGTCGCCATACATCTGGATGAAGCGGCGGTAGCTGTCCCAGGCGAAGCGCGCGTCGCCCGCATCGTGGCCGAGCGCCTCGACCGTGCGGTCGTTGAGGCCGAGGTTCAGCACCGTATCCATCATGCCGGGCATGGAGGCGCGCGCGCCCGAGCGCACGGACAGCAGGAGCGGCTTGGCCATATCGCCGAAGATGCGGCCGGTGATCGCCTCCATCTGGCGAAGGCCGGCGCGGACCTGATCCTTCAGGCCCTCCGGCAGGCTGCGGCCACTTTCGTAATAATGGTTGCAGGCGGAGGTGACGATGGTGAGGCCGGGCGGCACCGGCAGGCCGAGATTGCACATTTCGGCAAGGTTCGCGCCCTTGCCGCCAAGCAGATTACGATCGCCCGCGCTGCCTTCGGCGCGGCCTCCCCCGAAGGTATAGACCCACTTCTCCATCGACGCCTCCCCAAATGCGTTAGCGCAATCTACAGGAACTGCATCCCTTTGAAAACGCGGCATGACAGGATTTTTGCTGCACTGCGTCAAAATTACGACGGCGATGCAATATCAGAGAGAAAAAATAAAGCCGTGCTCCCTCGGGAACACGGCTGCGGTCGATTTGACGGTGCGTCAGTTTTCCTCGATGGAAAGCCCCTGCTCGTTCACCCGGATTTCGACGCCATCGGGCTTCTTCTCCTGCTGATAGGCATAGTAGGAGAACCCGGCCACCACCACGACGAGGGCGCCGATGATCATGTAAAGTGCATCTCTTCTCACGTTTTGTCCCCAATTCCACTGGCGCCTGCAGGAACGTGCAGGCACCTATAAATGCATCAGGGCGCGTTTTGTTCCCTGGCGTCGCCGGTCAGCATGTCCTGCAGCTTGTTGCGCAGGCTGTCATATTGCGGCTTGCCGACGGTATCCTTCAGACCATGCGTCGTCGCATGGAAACCCAGCGCACGATACGCCTCGAACTGCTCCTCGGAGAAGAACTGGTCGCCGGTCGATTCATGCGGGAAGCGCGGATAGCGCTTCTCGTAGTCGAGCACATAGGTGCTTTCATCGCCGGTCATGGACGCCTTGATATAGAGGAGCACGCCTTCCTTGGCCGGCTTGATCACCTCTTTCTTTTCGTCGCAGAGCGCGGGATAGAAAATCTGGCCGATCACCGCGTGCCCATGCGCCGGCGCCTTGTAGGAAAGGACATCCGCCTTCTTCAGTTCCGCCTGCCGCTTCAGGACGGCCTCGCGGATCGAGGCGACGGGCACCTCCATCCGGATGCCGAGATCGATGCGGGCAAAGCGCTCGACATCCACGAAGGAGGCGAAGGTCATGGCCGGGTCGGCCTCCGCATCGGACACAATGATCAGGTCACAGCGGCGCTTCAGCAACTGGTAGAGACCCAGATTGTCGATATGGCCGCCATCGGAGACATAGACCTTCGGCCGCTTCTCATCGAGCAGCTTGAACATCTCGAAAAAGAGGTAGGGAAGCTTCCAGTCATCCATCGACACCTTGCGCTTGTCGCCGCCGATCACGAGGCGGTTCGGATTGCGCAGCCAGTAGGCAAGGCGGACATTGAGCAAGGCGAGCGTCGGCGCGACAAGCGCGATCCCCGCCCTTCCCATGGCGGAGGAAACGGCAGCGCCCGAGATCGCAACCGCCGTGGCGAGATCGAGCGAGGTTTCGACCTTCTGATAGTCCTCCGTCGGCACATATTGCGTGACGTCCGACCCGACATGCCGGGGCGTGAAGGTGAAGAAATCGGCATCCCGCGCCCGCTTGTTGCGCTGCGAATGCTGGATGTTGACGGCGGCGTTGATGATGAGCTGCGGCCGCAGCGGCTCGCTTTTCTCATCGTCGCCAAGGGTGGCAAGTTCCGAGAGCCTGTAGCTCTTTTCACCATCTCCAAGATTGAAGGCGTCGTTCAGCCGGTCACGGTAGAGGCGGTGGAGGGAGTTGGCATTCTCCGTGAAGAGACTGCCCACCATGAACAGCACCATGAAAAGGGCCAGATAATCGGTCGCGATACGATAAACACCGAGCTTCAGCGCCGTCATATGCGGTGCGAGTATCCAGCATAGGAACAGGGTCAACACCAGCAGGAAGACGATTGCCGCCGCCGAGCGGAGAACCTCGCCCTGCCGGGCATTGCCACCCCTCCACCACGCACTATTGAGCAGCGTCTCGCCGAGCGGTCCGATCTTCGCGGACCAGTGGGCGACGGAAATCAGCAACCACAATGGCAGCAGAAGGAACCAGACCACCCCGAGAAGATCCTGCGCGATGACGAAAAGCGCCGGGACATCGCTGCCCAGCGCAAGCACGACCGTCCAGAGATAGAGCACATAGATCAGCAGCGGCAGCGCGGCGGCGAGCAGGACGAGCACGAGGCCGCTCACGAGCTTGTCGAAACGCGCGCGCCATGGGCCGTTCTTGTCGGCCGCCTGCATGTAGCCGACGAGCTTGCGCCAGAAGAAGGTGAGAAGGACATTGCCGGAAACGAGCGCGAACACCGAGGTCTGGAACGAGAACCAGCCCTTGAATATGCCGCCGCTCTGCCGCCACTCCAGCAACTTGGCAAGCAGCGGCGCCTGCAATTCGCAGAGGAAGACGGCAAAGAGCACAAGGAGGAACCCGGCGATGAACTTCGCCCATTTGGATCCCGGATCCGAATGATCGCTGTCGCCGCGCGCGGTCGAGCGTACCAGGGCCCACAAGATCAGCGAAAGGACGAGGACCGCGGCCAGGATCTTCGTCAGGACGAACCAGGTTCCAAGATAGGCCTTGTCGGGGACCTCCCAGCGAAGAACGGAATAGACCCACGATTTGCCGAGCAGATCCGCCTTCGGATTGAAGAACAGCGTGACGGCAGCGGCGAAGAAGATCGCGGCCGCGATCATGACGGCGTTGACCGCAAGGCCGCGCAGGATGATCGCCAGGGAGACGATGAGGTCGAACTTGCCGTTGGGCATCAGATAGCGGCTCTTGTCGCGCAGTTCCCGCACCTCGGCATTGTCGCCGATCTCGTTCGCGCCCATGCCGAGTCGGTTCGTGGTGTCGTCCATGCCGAAGGGAAACTTCCCGCCGCGCCGCTTGATGCCCGCGATGAGCGCCGCGCCGGTATAGCCGCCGCCCGATACCGTCGAAAGAAAGTCGATCCTGGGGAATATGTCACGCGCATTCAGCGCCTGAAGCACGCCGAGGCTGAAGGCGGCCGAACGGATGCCGCCGCCGGAGAGCGAGAGGCCGGTCTCCCTATGCGGTTTTGCCGCATCGGCGGCGTCGGACGCCGCTTTCGTCTCTATCTCCGGGGCGCCGGCGACCTCCTGGCGCTCCTGCGTGAAGACGGTATTGAAGTTCTGTGTCTCGACCTTCCTGCCGGTCTCCTGAGACGTCTCCACCGTTCCGGCCGGCCCGTCCTCGTTCTCCGGATCGGCACCACCAACGACAACATCCGCCATGATACCCTCCCGCAAAGACGCCGGTCCCGAGCGTCGGGAAAAGCGTATGCCAGCGCATCAGAATTACAAGTTGCATTTTAGATTGCCGTCGCCCCGAAGAGGGTAGGCGCATAACGCCGGACTAGACGGCCTCGCGCAGTTGCTCGGCGGTCTGCAAATCGACGGAGACGAGCTGGGAGACGCCCTGCTCGGCCATGGTGACGCCGAAGAGGCGGTTCATGCGGGCCATGGTGATGGGGTTGTGGGTGATGATGACGAAGCGGGTCTCGGTCGAGGCGGCCATCTCGTCCATCAGGTTGCAGTAGCGCTCGACATTGTGGTCGTCGAGCGGCGCGTCCACCTCGTCCAGCACGCAGATCGGCGCGGGATTGGTGAGGAAGACGGCGAAGATCAGCGCCATGGCGGTCAGCGCCTGCTCGCCGCCGGACAGCAGCGTCATCGTCTGCGGCTTCTTGCCGGGCGGGCGGGCGAGGATTTCGAGGCCGGCATCGAGCGGGTCCTCGCTCTCGATCAACTGCAATTCCGCCGTGCCGCCACCGAAGAGATGGGTGAAGAGGCGCTGGAACTGCACGTTGACCACGTCGAAGGCGGCGAGCAGCCGCTCGCGGCCCTCGCGGTTGAGGCTCTGGATGGCCGAGCGCAGCTTGCGGATCGCCTCGACGATATCCTCGCGCTCGGCGACGAGGGCGTCGAGCTTTTCCGTCAGCTCCCTCTGCTCCTCCTCGGCGCGCAGGTTCACGGCGCCCAGGCGCTCGCGCTCCATTTTCAGCCGGTCGAGCTCGCGTTCGCGCTCGCGGGGCTCGGGCAGCGGGGCATCGGCCGGATGGCCGGTGAGCCGCAGCGCCTCGTGCGGCGCGCAGGACAGCGCCTCGCGGATGCGCGTCTCACCCTCGATGCGGCGCTCGCGGGCCGAAACCAGTCGCTCCTCGGCACGCCCGCGGGTCTCGCGGGATTCGGCAAGCTGCGAGAGGGCTGTCGTCGCCACGCGGTCGGCCTCGCGCTGGCGGTTCTCGGCTTCCTGCAACGCATCGGCGGCATCGCGGCGGGCGGCTTCGGCATTGCTGAGGCCGGTCAGGAGTTCGCGGCGCTTTTCCTCGATCTCGTCGGGGGCCTCGGCAAGCTCCTCCATTTCCTCGCGCGCCTCGCTTTCGCGCTCGCGCAGCGTGGCGATATGGTTCTCGGCGTTGCTCGCGCGGCCGCGCCAGGTCTCGCGCTCGGCGGCGATCGACATCAGCCGGCGGCGACGGTCGGCCATTTCGCGGGCAAGTCCGTCATGGGCGGCGCGTGCTTCGGCAAGCGTCGCGCGGTCGGTCGCCACGTCCATGGTGTGCGTGCGAAGGCTGAGTTCCAGATCGGCGACGTCGGGCGCGTCTTCCAGCGCAGCGCGGGCATCCTCCAGGGAGACGGCCGCCTCCTCCACCTGCGCCTCGATCTGCGCGCGCGTTTCTGACAGCACCGCGCGGCGGCGGATGAGGTCGCCCGCGGCGCGCTCGGCGGCTTCCAGCGCCTCGCGGGCCTCGGTGAGCGTCCGCGCCGCGCCGCGCTGGGCCTCGCGGGCCTGTTGCTGGCGCTGCGTCTCGGCGCGGATCGTCTCGCTCGCGCGGGCAAGGTCGGCCTCGGCATCCGCAAGGGCGGCGCGGGCGTCTTCGAGTTCGGTCTCCAGCTCGGCGAGCCGGTTCTTCTGCTCGAGGCGGAGCGCGGCGGCGCTCGGCGCATCCGCGCCGGTGACATGGCCGTCCCAGCGGAAGACCGCGCCCTCGCGGGTGACCAGCCGCTGGCCGGCTTTCAACTGCGCCAGCAGGGAAAGCGCCTCTTGCGCGCTGCCGGCAACGCCGATCTGGGCAAGGCGGCGGTGCAGCACCTCCGGCGCGCGGACATGGGCATTCAGCGCGGAAACGCCCGCCGGCAGGGCGGGGTCGCCCGCGGCATCGCCCGACAGGCGCCAATGCGCGGGCGCGGAGACATCGGCGGGCGAATCGAGATCGTCGCCAAGCGCCGCGCCGAGCGCGGTTTCATAGCCACGATCGACATGCACGTCCTCGACGACGGGCGCGAAGGAGCCGCCGGTGCTGCCCGCCTCCAGCATGCGGCGGATGGTGCGCGCCTCCGTCTCGATGCCGGCAAGGCGCGCGCGGGCTGTATCGACCGGGCCGCGCAGCGTCGTTTCGTTGAAGCGGGCCTCCTCCAGCGACTCCTCTACGGCGACGAGCATCTCGCCGGCCGCTTCCAGCGCCTCTTCCGCCTGCAGCACGGTGGCGCGGCGTTCTTCCGGGTCGGGCAGCGCGGCGATGCGCGCGTCCATGTCGCCCAGTTCGCGCGCCTGCGCATCGAGCTGCTGGCCGAGCCGCAGGTGGCGCTCAAAGAGGTCGCGGATCGCCTTTTCGAGTTGGTTGCGCACCGCCTGCGCTTCCGCCCGCTCGGCGGTGACAGCGGCAAGGGCGGCTTCGCTTTCGGCAAGTTTCGCGGCGGCCGCGTCCATGGTCTCGCGGGCTTCCTCGGCGCGCTCGTCGGCCTCGGCGAGGATATCGCCGATCTCCTCCTCTTCCGCCGTCAGCCGCGCCAGCACAGCGGCATTGTCGGCCACCATGCGCTCCTCGCGAACGATGTCCTCGGCAAGCTGGGCGAGACGGCGGGTGAGTTCGTCGCGGCGGCGCAGCAGCCGGGCGGAATCCTCTTCAAGCTGCGCGCGGGCGATCTGCAGGCGCTGCAGCACGGCGGCGAGCTTGGCCTCGTTCTCGCGCAGTTCCGGCAGCTTGAGGCTGGCGACGGCCTGGTCCTTGGCGGCCTGCATCTGCGCGTTCGCCCGCTCGGCGACGAGCGAGGTCGCCTGGTTGAGCTGGCTTTCCGCCTCGCCCTCTGTCTCCTTGGCCTGCACCCAGCGGATGTGCAACAGCATCGCCTCGTGGCGGCGGATATCGGCGGAGAGCGCCTTGAAGCGGTTCGCCTGGCGCGACTGGCGCTTCAGGCTCTCGATCTGGCTTTCGAGCTGCGAGGTGACGTCGTCGAGCCGTTCGAGATTGGTTTCGGCGGCGCGCAGGCGCAGCTCGGCCTCGTGGCGGCGCGAATGCAGGCCCGAAATGCCGGCCGCCTCTTCGAGAAGCTGGCGGCGCGCCTGCGGCTTGGCCTGGATGAGCTCGCCGATGCGGCCCTGCCCCACCATCGAGGGCGAGCGAGCGCCGGTCGAGGCGTCGGCGAAGAGCAGCTGCACGTCCTTGGCGCGCGCCTCCTTGCCGTTGATGCGGTAGACCGAGCCGTTCTCGCGCTCGATGCGGCGCGTCACCTGGATCTCGTCCTCGTCGTTGAAGGCGGCGGGCGCGGTGCGGTCGGAATTGTCGAGATAGAGGCCGACTTCGGCGGTGTTGCGCGCCGGGCGGTTGCCGGAGCCCGAGAAGATGACGTCGTCCATGCCGGACGCGCGCATGTTCTTGTAGGAGTTCTCCCCCATCACCCAGCGCAGCGCCTCGACGAGGTTCGACTTGCCGCAGCCGTTCGGCCCGACGACGCCGGTCAGGCCGCGCTCGATGACGAATTCGGTGGGCTCGACGAAGGACTTGAAGCCGAGGAGGCGGAGCTTGGTGAATTTCATGCGGCTTCCTTCGCCGGAAAGGCGCATGAAGACCCTCTCTGCCTGCCGGCATCTCCCCCACAAGGGGGGAGAAAGGCTAGCAGCCTGCTTTTCCCTAAACCTTGAATGCCGAGGGTGCCGCGCGTTAAGTCCCTCCCCCTTGTGGGGAGGGGTTGGGGAGGGGTCTTCTTCCCAACCGCCCAATAAAAAGCGGGCGCACGGCTTCCGCCGTCGCCCGCCGCAAGACCGGTCGAAGGATCAGAGAAGGCTGTCGATGAGGGCCGACATGGAGTCAACCGACATGTCTCCCGAATAGCGCTTGCCGTTGATCAGGAAGGTCGGGGTCGCTGCGATCCCGAAATCCTTGGCACCGCGTTCCCGTACCGCGTTCACATCATCCAGAAGCTTCTGGTTCGTCAAGCAGGCCTGGAAGCTCTCCTGTGTAAAACCGGCCAGCTTGGACATCTGCATGAGCGCTTCGCGGCCATCCTGGGCGGCGGCCCAGGTTTCCTGCTGCTTCATCAGCATGGAGATCATCGGGAAATACTGCCCCGCCTCGGTGAGCTTCGTGGGGTCCTGCGGGTTGCAGCGGGCCAGCATGAAGGCAGCCGCGGCGCGCGGATCGAACGGGAACTCGCGCACGATGAAACGAACCTTGCCGCTATCGACATACTTCGTCTTGATGGCATCGAAGGTGTTGTTGTGGAAGGTCGCGCAGTGCGGGCAGGTCGTCGACATGTATTCGACGATGGTTACCGGCGCATTCGCCTCGCCGAGCGCCATGTCCGGCAGCGCGCCGGGCTTGAGCACTTCCGCCATGTCCACGTCGCCCTCGGCGGACGGGATCTCTGCGGCAGGCTTCTGCTGCGCCGTCTCGGCGGCGGGCGTGGTCGTCGTCGTGGTCGTGGTCGTGGAGGTCTCGGTCGTCGTGCCCGTGGACGTCGCCGGCGTCGAGCTTGCGCTTTCGCCCGTCGTCTGGGTGGTTTCGGGAGCCTTGGCGGTCTCCTCCTTCTTGTCGTCGGAGCAGGCAGCCAGCGTCACGGCGAGCGCCGCGACGGCAACGCCGGAGAAGAGGCGCTTCATCAGGCTCATTTCGGAAAGGGACATGGTCTCTCCTGTCGGAAGGGATGGGGAATTCTTGATCTCTCGGCGCAATCGCGGATGAAGCGCTGAACACTTCCCCGCAATTGCTGTCAGCACCCCCGTTATACCTGCTTTGGGGCGGGAACAAGCGGAGTTAAGGCGAGTAACTTCAAAGAATTGTGACCGTTCGATGATTACGGATAAGCTAGCGCCGGCGGCCGATCACCGCCGTGCCGAGCCGCATGAGGGCCGCCTTCAGCGCCTCGCCCTCGATGCCGACCACGAGGTCGTCGAGATGGCGCGCGGCCTCGCCGGTCAGCGGGCGCGGCTTGGCACGCCGGGGCGGGCCGGCCGAAACCGGCTTCTGCACGATCCGCACCTGGTTGATCGCCGGGAAGCCGAAGAAGCCGTTGATGCGCTGGATGATCTCGCCCTGCTGGTGGCTGAGAAAGAGCGCGCGCGCGCCCTCGCAGGCGATGGTCAGCACGCCGGGCTGGTAGCCGCCGCCCTCGCCTGCCATTTCCGCGGCGCGGCGCGGCCAGGCGATGCGTTCGGGCCGGGTGCATTCGGCAAACTGCGAGCCGGCGATCTCGTCCCACGAGCCGAGCAGCATCGTGTTGATGCCGGCGCGTTTTGCCAGCACCGGATCGATGAGGGCATTGGCCACTTCACTAATCTGGACGATGCCGCGCCGCTGCTTTTCGGCCTTGTTGTTCACGTTTCACCTTACTCATGTTTTCGTGGTTCCGTAGGCAGGCTTCTGCTGGAACCGCGACGGGAAAATATTCCTTTTTCCTGCGCGAAGCACCTTGAAGATCGCGGACCACTCCGCCAGTTATAGATCAATTGCGAGAAAAGTGTGCAGCGGTTTTGCGCCGGCAACTGCATCGACATACAGGGTCGCGACGATCCCCATCAGGCAAATCATGACCCAAGCCCACCGGACAGCGGCGCCCGCCGATCTCATCCTTGCCTGGTACGACCGGCACCATCGCGACCTGCCCTGGCGGGTCAGCCCGCCCATGGCGGCGCGCGGCGTGACGCCCGACCCCTACCGCATCTGGCTTTCCGAGGTGATGCTGCAGCAGACGACCGTCGGCGCGGTGAAGTCCTATTTCGCGCTCTTCACGTCGCGCTGGCCGACGGTGAGCGACCTTGCCAATGCCGACACCGAGGACGTCATGAAATCCTGGGCGGGTCTCGGCTACTATGCCCGCGCCCGCAACCTCAAGAAATGCGCCGAAGCCGTCGCCTTCCAGCATGGCGGCGTGTTTCCCGATACGGAGGACGGGCTGAAGACCCTGCCCGGCATCGGCGACTACACGGCGGCGGCCATCGCGGCCATCGCCTTCAACCGGAAGAGCGCGGTGCTCGACGGCAATGTCGAGCGTGTCATCTCCCGCCTCCACGCCATCGAGACGCCCCTGCCCGCGGCAAAGCCCGAAATGCGCACGCTCGTCGCCGCGATGACGCCGGCGGACCGGCCGGGCGACTTCGCGCAGGCGATGATGGACCTCGGCGCGACGATCTGCACGCCGCGCCGGCCGGCCTGCGCGCTCTGTCCGCTCAATGCGGACTGTCGCGTGCTCGGCCGCGAGGACCCCGAACTCTACCCGCGCAAGGCCGCGAAGAAGGAGAAGCCGGTGCGGCTCGGCGCGGCCTTCGTCGCCGAGGACGAGACGGGCGCGGTGTTCCTGCGCAAGCGGGAAACGAGCGGCCTTCTCGGCGGCATGACGGAAGTGCCCGGCAGCGCCTGGACGGCGCGCATCGACGGCGAGACGGGGACGGCCGCGGCGCCCTTCCCGGCCGAATGGCAGGCGAGCGGCACCGTCACCCATGTCTTCACCCATTTCGAGTTGCGCCTCACCGTCTACCGTTCCAAGATATCGCGGATCGCGGATGCGGGCGAAGGATGGTGGCAGCCGAAGGAGACGCTCGACGGCGAGGCGCTGCCGACCGTCATGAAGAAGGCAATAAAACAGGCCATACCCGACGCATTTCAAAAGGCGAGGAAAGCATGAGCAGCATCGAAATCCGACACATCGTCTTCGACATCGGCAGGGTGCTGATCCACTACGATCCGCATATCCCGTTCACCCGCCTCATTCCCGACGATGCGGAACGCAACTGGTTCTTCGCCAATGTCTGCACGCACGACTGGAACCTGGAGCAGGACCGCGGGCGCAAATGGGAAGACGCCGAGGCGCTGCTGATCGAGGCGCATCCCGATCGCATCGAGCATATCCGCGCCTTCCGCAAATACTGGCACGAAATGGTCTCGCACGCCTATGTCGAGAGCGTCGCCATCATGGAGACGCTGATCACCGAAGGCCGCGACGTGACCATGCTCACCAATTTCGCGGCCGACACGTTCAAGGAAGCGCGCAAGCTGTTCCCCTTCCTCGATATGCCGCGCGGCGTCACGGTTTCCGGCGAGGCCGGGCTCATCAAGCCGGACCTTGCGATCTACGAGAAGCATGCCCGCGATTTCGGCCTGTCGCCGGCCCATACGCTCTTCATCGACGACGCCCCCGCCAATGTCGAGGGCGCGCGGCTTGCCGGCTGGAACGCCGTGCTGTTCACCGATCCGGAAAAGCTGAAGAGCGACCTTGCCGCCCATGGCATCACGCTCTGATACCCCTATCGATTTCGACCCGGTGCAGGCGGTGCGCGACTACCACGCCGCCATCGCCGCCCTCGACTTTTCGGCCATCAGTGCCTTCTTCGCCGATGATGCGGTCTACCGCTCGGCCGGCACCGGCGGCTCCATTAAGGGCCGCGCGGCGATCCTCGATGCCTTCCGCCGCTATTTCGAGGAATTTCCCGACCAGCGGGCGGAGGATTCGCTGGTCGAGCGGGTGTCCCCTCGCGCGGCGCGTTCGCTCTGGAGCCTCGTGGCGACGAGCCGGCATTCCGGGCTGGTCTCCCGCCGCTCGGGCGAGGAGACAGTGACCTTCGACGCGAAGGGCCGCATTGTGCGCGTCGATGTCGATGACCGGGAAACCGAAACGCCCGGAGCCTTGTGAGCTCCGGGCGTTTTCGCATTTCCGGGACTGAAGGTACAAAAACCGGAAAAGCGATATCCTGCCTGCCTCGCCGGTTGATCGGCCCTGGCTTTCCACAACGATTTCCGTTGCTTGGCCTGATGTGTTTGCTCGATCACAGTAAGCGCCCGATGGTTAACATCACCTGAATCGAAGCTGCCGAAGTTGGGGTTGCTGCTGTAAAAAACTTGGACTTTTAAAAGCCACAGCCCCCGGTGCAGGGACACCGGAGGCCGCGGCTGGAGAAAGGTTTTTCGGGTGGGCTGCCGGCTATTCGAGGCCGGCCATTCCCGAGCGCACGACGGCACGCAGCGCGTCGATCGGCTTCAGCTCGGCGCCTTCGGCATAGTGCCAGAAGGTCCAGCCGTTGCAGGCATCGAGCCCCTGCACCCTGGCGCCGACGCGATGGATCGAGCCGGCCTCGTTACCTGAAGCGAGCGTGCCGTCGGCGCGCACGATGGCGCTGTGGCGGCGGCGCGCATCCGTCAGCACGGTGCCCGGCTGGATAAGGCCGCTTTCGATCAGCGTGTTGAAGGCGACGCGCGGTTCGGCCTTCTTGCCGCTCATCACGGAAAGCGTGCCGCTGCCGAGCGGCTCTACCGCCTCGATGCGTTCGCGGGCGGCATCGATATAGGCCTGCTCGCGCTCGATGCCGACGAAATGGCGGCCGAGGCGCTTGGCGACGGCGCCGGTCGTGCCGGAGCCGAAGAACGGATCGAGCACCACGTCGCCCGGCTTGGAGGAGGCCATCAGGATGCGGGCGAGCAGGGCTTCCGGCTTCTGCGTCGGATGCACCTTCTTGCCGTCCGCGCCCTTCAGGCGCTCGCCGCCGTTGCAGATCGGGAACAGCCAGTCCGAGCGCATCTGCACGTCGTCGTTGGCCGCCTTCATGGCGTCGTAGTTGAAGGTGTAGCCCTTGGCCTTGGGGTCGCGCGTCGCCCAGATCATCGTCTCGTGCGCGTTCTGGAAGCGGCGGCCCTTGAAGTTCGGCATCGGGTTGGTCTTGCGCCAGACGATGTCGTTGAGGATCCAGAAATTGAGATCCTGCAAGGTCGCACCGACGCGGAAGATGTTGTGGTAGGAGCCGATGACCCAGATCGTGCCGGAGGGCTTCAGCACGCGGCGGCAGGCGAGCAGCCAGGCGCGCGTGAAGGCGTCGTAGGCCTCGAAGGAGGAGAACTGGTCCCATTCGTCGTCGCAGGCATCGACCAGGCTCTGGTCCGGCCGGTGCAGCGCGCCGCCGAGCTGGAGGTTGTACGGCGGGTCGGCGAAGATGACGTCGACGGACTGGTCCGGCAGCGCCTCGAGCGCGGCGACGCAATCGCCTTTGATGATCGTGTCGAGCCAACCGCTCTTGCGGGGCGAACGGGAGACGTCTGCAAGCGAAAGAACAGATGGCATTTTATACTCGCTGATACGCTTACTCGGAACGGAACTTGATGGTGCACATGGTTACCGAAGATGGTTACCAAAGGCTGAAGGGTTTGGAGAAAAAGCGAAAACCGTCTTGCAACGGGACCTTGCGATCAATTCAAGCAAGAGCGAATAGACGCCCTCCCCCACACGTTTTCCGGGGGACAGGGCCACGTCGCCAAGGACGGGGACGGCCGGATTTTCCGGAAAAGGGGAGGACAATCGTGCGACTGAAAGCCGTCTTCATGCTTGTGGCGGGGCTTCTTGCCGCCACCGAGGGCATCGCCGCCGACAAGACGATGATCGTGCTCGACGCCTCCGGCTCCATGTGGGGCCAGATCGGCGGACGATCCAAGATCGAGATCGCGCGCGAGACGCTGGGCACGGTGCTCAAATCGGTGCCTGACGGCACCGAGCTTGGCCTGATGGTCTACGGCCACCGCGAGAAGGGTTCGTGCAGCGATATCGAGCTGGCCGTGCCGCCGGGCGCGGGCACGCAAAACGCCATCACCGCCTTCGTCAACGGACTCAACCCGAAGGGCAAGACGCCGCTGACGCAATCGGTCGAGCAGGCGGCCGACATCCTCAAATACACCGAGGACAAGGCGACCGTCGTGCTGGTGACGGACGGGCTGGAGACCTGCGAGGCCGATCCTTGCGCGCTCGCCTCGGCGCTCGAAAGCAAGGGCGTCGATTTCACCACCCATGTCGTCGGCTTCGGGCTGACGGCGGAGGAAGGCAGGCAGGTCGCCTGCCTTGCCGAAAACACCGGCGGCAAATATTTCCAGGCCGCCGACGCCGCCCAGCTCGTCGCGGCGCTGACGGAAACGGTGGCGGAAGCGCCGATGTCCAAGCCGAAAGAGGAGGTTGCTGAGGCAGTGCCCGAGCCCGAGCCGGCGGTCGAATTCAACACCGAGCTCGACAGCGTGCTTTCCGAGGGCGGCCCGTCGCTCGGCGAGAACAGCGACGTCTTCTGGCAGATCTACAAGGCGGACGCGAACGGCGCGCCGGCCGGCGACTATATCGAAAGCCAGTACAAGGGCGCCTATTCGGGCAACTATCCGCCCGGCAGATACGTCGCCGTCGCCACGCTGCAAAGTGCGATCAAGCGCGAGGTGCCCTTCGAGGTGAAGGACGGCGAGGTGGCGAAGCCCTTCGTCAACTTCGATGCCGGCCGGCTGATCATCAAGCCGAAGCGCACGCCGCAGGAGGCAGAGGCCGATCCCGATGCGGCGGTGGAGATCGCGTTCGGAGACTATTCCACCACCTATTACGGCACGGCGAAGTTCTATGCATCTGCCGGCGAGGTGAGGCTCAACGGCTCCATCGGCCCTTCCAAGGTGACGGAGACCGTCACGGTCAAGGCGGGCGAGACGCTCGAGCGTGACCTCGTCATCGGCTCGGGCATCGTGCTCAACAAGGCGGTCTATGCGGAAGGTGGGCCGGACGTCGATTCCCGCGACGTGTTCTTCGAGGTGGTGGAGGCAAAGAAAGCCATCGACGGCAACCGCAAGAGCGTGGCCTACACCTACGGCACCGGCACCAAGCTCGACGTGCCGGCCGGCGATTTCGTGCTGACGGCCAAGCTCGGCTCGGCGACGGGCGAAATCCCCTTCACCGCGAAGGCCGGCGAGATGCAGGAGGTCGTCGTCAACATGAATGCCGGCGTGCTGGCGGTCACCGCGCCCGGCGCTGCCAGCGTGGAAATCCTCAGCGCCAAGAAGGACATCCAGGGCAACCGCAAGTCCATCGCCACGCATTACGGCGCCGAAGTGCAGGATACGCTTCCGACCGGCGACTATGTGCTTCTCGTCAAATACGAGGGCGACGTCGCGCCGAAGGAGGTGACTGCCACGGTGAAGGCCGGGGAGCGCTCCGAAGTGGCCGTGCAATAGGCCATGCAGCGGCCCGCTCCGGCGGGCAGCCCTGCATCAGGCCGCGTGGAAGGCCCGGCTGTCGCCGGGCGCCTCGTCGCGGTCGTTGAGGCCGTAGTCGCGCAGGACGCTGGCGATGCGCAGGCGATAGGCGTCGAACACGACATCGCGGCCGAGGGACTGGGCGGCGCGATGCTCCTCGGTGTTGCGCCAGGCTTTCACCGCCGCCTCGTCGCGCCAGAAGGAGAGCGAGAGCAGCCGCGTCGGGTCCGTCAGGCTGCGGAAGCGCTCGATGGAGATGAAACCCTCGATGTTTTCGAGCAGCGGGCGCAGGTCCCGCGCCGTATCGAGATAGAGGTCCATGCGGCCAGGCGCCGGCACCACTTCGAAGATCACCGCGATCATGGCATCACCCTTCGCGCATGGGGCAGCGAGACGTTTTTCAGGAAGATGCGGTCTTCCTTGAGGATGAAGCGCTCCTTGCGGGAAAAATCGTAGTTCTCGCGGCCGAGCGGATCGGCGAGAAGCCGAGCGCGATAGGCCTCGTAGGCGGCGAGGCTTTCGATATTGTAGACGCCGTAGGCGGTGGTGGAGGAACCCTCGTGCGGGCCGAAATAGCCGATCAGGTCGGCGCCGCAACGCGGGATCGCCTCGCCCCAGTTGCGGGCATAGGCGGCGAAGGCGTCCTTGCGGAACGGGTCGATCTCGTAGCGGATGAAGCAGGTGATCATGGTCTGGTCCTCGTTTTCGATGCTCCCTTTTCCCACATTGCCGAACACGAATGCTTCGGCTATCATCGAACTATGAAAGAAGGCCCCGACATCTCACAGATCGGCGCGCTGATCGGCGACCCCGCCCGCGCCAACATGCTGACCGCGCTGATGGGCGGGCAGGCGCTGACCGCCACGGAGCTTGCCGGCGCGGCCGGCATCACCCTGCAGACGGCAAGCTCCCACCTCTCCCGGCTGGAGGGCGGCGGGCTGATCGCCCAGCGCAAGCAGGGCCGGCACCGCTATTTCGCGCTGGCCGACGACGAGGTGGGGCTGCTGCTTGAGGGCATCATGGGCTTTGCGGCCAATCGCGGGCTCATGCGCAGCCGCCCCGGCCCGAAGGACCCGGCGTTGCGCAAGGCGCGCGTCTGCTACAACCACCTCGCCGGCGATTTCGGCGTGCGCATGCTGGACCGGTTGGTCGCGGGCGGCGACGTCACGCTCGACGGCGACGAGGCCATGCTGACGCCGTCCGGCGAGTCGCGCGTCGGCGCGCTCGGCATCGATGTCGCCGCCCTCAAGGCGCAGCGCCGCCCCGTCTGCCGCACCTGCCTCGACTGGAGCGAGCGGCGCTCGCATCTTGCCGGCTCGCTCGGCGAGGCGATCCTCGCCCGCTTCATCGAGGACGGCTGGGCGAAGCGCGAGAAGGACAGCCGCGCCATCCGCTTCACCGGCGAAGGCGAGCGGCGGTTCCTGGCGCTGTTTCCGGGGACGAGTGCCCTCATCGACGGTATCAGCGGATAGGAAGACCCTCTCTGCCTGCCGGCATCTCCCCCACAAGGGGGGAGAACGCAAGCCGCCTGCTCCTCATTCCCGATTTTTACGCCGAGCGTGCCGCACGTTAAGTCCCTCCCCCTTGTGGGGAGGGGTTGGGGAGGGGCTTTTATTCCAAGGCGCCTTCATCACGCGCCGCAGCCCCCACGCATAGCTCTATCCCGGAATCGGCGATTGTTCCGCAAGGCCCTTTCGTGTAGGGAACCGGCGGCTTCATGGGCGCGTGCGCCCCATTGTTCTTCTGCAGTTCCCCTTGCCGGAATTGCCCCTTTGAAAGACGGCAGGTCATGGACGGTTTCGATCTCATCATCTTCGACTGCGACGGCGTTCTGGTCGATTCGGAAATCATCGCGGCGGAAGTGGAATCGCGGCTGCTCACGGAAGCGGGCTATCCGATCGGCAGCGAGGAGATGGGCGAGCGCTTTGCCGGCATGACCTGGCACAACATCCTGCTGACCATCGAGCGCGAGGCCGCCATTCCCCTCTCCGCCTCGCTGCTCGACAAGTCGGAGAAGCTGCTCGATGCGCGGCTTGCCGCCGAGGTAAAGGTGATCGACGGCGTCAAGGCGATGCTCTCGCGCATCCGCAAGCCCTATTGCATCTGCTCGAACTCGGCCTCGCACCGCCTGGACATGATGCTCTCCAAGGTCGGCCTGAAGGAGATCTTCGCGCCGCATGTCTATTCGGCCAAGGATCTCGGCCCGGATCGCGTCAAGCCGAAGCCGGATATCTTCCTGCACGGCGCCAAGCAGTTCAACGCCGATCCGGCCCGCACGCTGGTGATCGAGGATTCGGTGCACGGCATCGCCGGCGCCCGCGCCGCCGGCATGCGCGTCGTCGGCTTCACCGGCGCCTCGCACACCTATCCCTCGCATGCCGACCGTCTGACGGAAGCCGGCGCGGAAACGGTGATCTCGCGCATGAGCGAATTGCCGGAGATGATCGCCGCGCTGGCCGAATGGCGCGAGGCGATCTGATCCTGCCCATCGGCAAAAACAAAGGCCGCGGAAGCATTTCCGAGGCCTTTCTCATTTCAGGGAATTGAAATCCTACTTCCTCTTCTTCGCCGGGCCGTCGTCGAAGCCGATATAGACCCGCAGGAAGCCGCCGGAGCCGCCCGGAAGCGCGACATCGGACTTGGTGAAGATGAACTGGCCTGCGCCGCTATCGGCGGGAATGGTGACCGGTTGCTGCACGACTTCCGAATAGACCGTGTTGCTGCCATCGGACGCGGTGACGCGGATCGGCACGTTCACCGTGGAGCCGGCCGCGCCCGCCGGACCCGTCACGATGCGGCCCTGCACCATCACCGTCATCACGAGCTGGTTCTCGTTCATCACGCACTGGCGCGTCGTGTCGGCAAGCGTCACCTGGTAGGCGAGGTTCTGCGGATCGTCCTTGGCGCCCTTGCCGTAGCGCTGCAGCACGGCCGTGCCGTCGCGCAGGTAGACCTGCGGGCACGAACCCTGCACCACGGCCACCTGCGTCTGCTGCTGGTGCGCCGTCTCGAGGCCGGACGGATCGCTCGTCACGCCGAGATCGGCAGGCTTGTCTGTCTGGTTGCAGCCGGCGACGACGGCGAGAAGGGAAATGCCGAGAAAGCGGCGGATGGTCATTCCAAACACGTTACTTCAACCCCTGCAATCAGGCCCCGCCCCCGGCGTCCAAGCCTTTCGGAACTCGTTTTACGGGCCTTTTCACGACCCCAGGCGATGGTCTATAGCAGCGGCGCGGGGAAAAATCGATTGTCGAATGAAACCGCCCGCAGAATTTCGAACAGGCCCTTCTGCTCGCCAGTCGGGCAGGACGCAACGGCATTTGCAAATCCAAGGACGCCTGAACGTGGATTATGTTTCGACCCGGGGCGAGGCCCCTTCCCTCGGTTTCTCCGATGCGCTTCTGGCCGGCCTTGCCCGCGACGGCGGGCTCTACGTGCCACGCAAATGGCCGACATTCTCCAAGAAGGAGATCCGGGCGCTGCGCGGCAAGTCCTACCAGGAGATCGCCTTCACCGTGCTCTCCCCCTTCGTCGAGGGCGACGTTCCCGCCAAAGACTTCCGGGCGATGATCGACGAGGCCTACGCCACCTTCCGGCATCCGGCGATCGCGCCGCTCGTCCAGACCGGACCGAACTCCTTCGTCATGGAGCTCTTCCACGGCACGACGCTCGCCTTCAAGGACGTGGCGATGCAGCTTCTCGCCCGCCTGATGGACCATGCGCTGGCGAAACGCGGCGAGCGGGCCACCATCGTCGGTGCCACTTCGGGCGATACCGGTGGGGCGGCGATCGACGCGTTCGCCGGCCGCGAGCGCACCGATATCTTCATCCTCTTCCCGGAAGGCAAGGTCTCGCCGGTGCAGCAGCGCCAGATGACCACCTCGACGGAAAAGAACGTCCACGCGCTCGCCGTCAAGGGTAATTTCGACGACTGCCAGAACCTCGTCAAAGCGATGTTCAACGATGCAAAGTTCCGCGACCGGGTGAAGCTTTCCGGCGTCAACTCGATCAACTGGGCGCGCATCATGGCCCAGATCGTCTACTACTTCACGACGTCGGTCGCGCTCGGCGGGCCGGACCGCAAGATCTCCTTCACGGTCCCGACGGGCAATTTCGGCGACATCTTCGCCGGCTACGCCGCCAAGCGCATGGGTCTGCCGATCGACAAGCTCGTCATCGCCACCAACGAGAACGACATCCTCGCCCGCACGCTGAAGACCGGCCGCTACGAGATGAAGGACGTCAAGGCCACCACCTCGCCCTCCATGGACATCCAGATCTCGTCGAACTTCGAACGGCTGCTGTTCGAATCGCACGGCCGCGATGCCGGCGCCGTCCGCCGGGCCATGGCGAGCCTCAAGCAGTCCAACGCCTTCGACATCGAGGAGAACGCGTTGAAGGCGATCCGCAAGGAGTTCCGCGCCGGCCGCGCATCCGAAAAGCAGGTCGCGGCGACGATCCGCCAGACGCTTGCCGACACGGGCTACCTGCTCGATCCGCATTCGGCGATCGGCGTCTTCGTGGCGGCAAAGCACGAGAAGGCGAACGCGCCCATGGTGACGCTCGCCACCGCCCACCCGGCGAAATTCCCCGCCGCAGTAAAATCGGCATGCGGTATTGACCCGGCGCTTCCGACGTGGCTTGCTGACCTCATGCAAAGGGAGGAGCGGTTCGACGTCCTCGATGCGGAACTCGATGCGGTTGAAGGCTTCATCGGGAAACATACGCGGGTTCGAGGCTAGAAACGCAGAAAGTGCGCATGATGAAAGTTGAGTGCACCCGGCTCGCATCCGGGTTGACCGTGGTGACGGAAAACATGCCCCATCTCGAGAGCGTCGCTCTCGGCGTATGGATCAAGTCTGGGTCACGCAACGAAACCGCGGACGAGCACGGCATCGCCCATCTTCTGGAACACATGGCCTTCAAGGGCACGGAGCGCCGCTCCGCCCGCCAGATCGCCGAGGAAATCGAAAATGTCGGCGGCGAGGTCAACGCCGCCACCTCGACGGAAACCACCTCCTACTATGCCCGCGTGCTGAAGGACCACGTCCCGCTCGCGGTCGACATCCTCGCAGACATCCTGACGGAATCGGTCTTCGACGAGGACGAGCTTCGCCGCGAGAAGCACGTCATCCTGCAGGAGATCGGCGCGGCGAACGACACGCCCGACGACGTGGTCTTCGACAAGTTCTCCGAGGTCGCCTATCGCGACCAAATCATCGGCCGCGCCATCCTCGGCACGCCGGAAACCGTGCTCTCCTTCTCGCCGGGCGAAATCCGCAGCTATCTCGACCGCAATTACACGACGGACCGCATGTTCGTCGTGGCGGCCGGCGCGGTGAACCACGAGGAATTCGTGCGCCAGGTCGAGGATCGTTTCTCCAGCCTGCCGACCGCGCCCAAGATCTCTCCGGTCTTCGAGCCCGCCCGCTATACCGGCGGCGACATTCGCGAGACGCGCGACCTGATGGACGCGCAGGTTCTTCTCGGCTTCGAGGGCAAGGCCTATCACGCCCGCGACTTCTACTGTTCGCAGATCCTCGCCAACATCCTCGGCGGCGGCATGTCCTCCCGCCTCTTCCAGGAAGTGCGCGAGCACCGGGGCCTCTGCTACTCGATCTATGCGTTCCACTGGGGCTTTTCCGATACCGGCATCTTCGGCATCCACGCCGCGACCGGCGGCGAGAACCTGCCGGAACTGATGCCCGTCATCTTCGACGAACTGAAGAAGTCGTCCGAGACGATCGAGCAGCAGGAAATCGAGCGCGCCCGCGCGCAGATCCGCGCACAGCTGCTGATGGGCCAGGAAAGCCCGGCCGCCCGCGCCGGCCAGATCGCCCGCCAGATGATGCTCTACGGCCGTCCTATCCCCAACGAGGAGCTGATGGAGCGCCTCGCCGGCATCACCATCGAACGCCTGACGGACCTTGCCGGCCGCCTGTTCTTCGACACGGTGCCCACGATCTCGGCCATCGGCCCGCTGGACCATCTCGTGCCGACCGGCGACATCGCGCGCTCGCTGTCGCGCGCCTCGGTGCCGGACCGCGCGGCGAGCTGAGGCTTCGCCAGCGAATTCCACGCAAAACAAAACCCGCCTTGCGGCGGGTTGTTGATGCGGGGATGAAGGGCGCGGATCAGTCGGCGGGAGGAGCCGCTTCGCGCCCGTTTTCCCGGACAGTATCAGCCGAATACCAGGAAGCCCTTGACGGCGGACTGGATGTTCGAGCGCGAGATGCCGAGGTCCTGGAGGGCGCGGTCATCGAGGGCGTTGAGTTCGCGGACGGCGCGGCGGTCGGCGGCGTTCTTCTTGAGCTTTGCGAAAACGTTCATTTGTCAGGTCCTTTGGGTTTGTCTGTGTGTTTCTCTTCGTGTTGATCAATAGATAGTCGATCTCCTGCCTAGGGAAAATGCATATGCTTACACCGCAGGCATGCGGCTTTTGCATAGCACCAAAACAAGACCAATTTTCGCGCCGCGATGCTCTTCGCATCGTGCAGCAGGGGCAACAATGTTTGCGCTGTAAAACCGCCCCACCATTTGACGCCGGCAAGCCTCTCGGCATAATCTTGACCGAGAGGCGCACCATTGCATCGGCGCGCACGGAGGACTGAATGGCACGGTCGGTTTTTCGGTTTCTGTCGCGGCAGTCCGACACCGTCGAGCTTGCCAGCGAACGGCACATGCTTCGCCTCCCCCGCTTCCAGGATTACCGACAATGGTATGCGCTGCGTTCTGAAAGCCGGCGCTTCCTCGTGCCGTGGGAGCCGACCTGGCGCAACGACGAGCTGACCGAGAGCTCGTTCCGCGCCCGCGTTCTCAGAAATGAACAGGAATTTTCGTCCGGCCAGGCCGTGCCGCTCCTCGTCTTCACGCGCGCGGAAAACATGCTGCTGGGCGGGCTGACCATCGGCTATATCAGGCGCGGGGCGGCGCAATGCTGCATGGTCGGCTATTGGATGGGCGAGCGGCATGCCGGCCAGGGCCACATGCACGGCGCCCTGAAACTGGCCATAACCTATATCTTTTCGAGCCTTCAGTTGCACCGTATCGAGGCAGCCTGTATTCCAGACAATACAAGAAGCATCCGTCTCCTTGAAAAGGCCGGCTTTCAGCAGGAAGGCTACCTTCGGGAGTATCTGAAGATAAACGGGGAGTGGCGCGACCACCTGATGTTCTCGCTTCTGGCAGCCGACAGGCAGTCGTGAGCGGCACCGGCGGGCGCGGCAGGACTGGGCAGTACCTTAAGGACAATGCACTTTCAATGACGTCTTCCTTCGTGCCGCAAGCGCTGCGTGCCAGCCGGTTGCTTTCCCTCGTCCTTCTGGCAACGATGCTGCTCGCCGGCATGATGGCGGGACGCGCCTTCGCCGTCGAACCCGTCAAGATTTCCCGTGACGACACCGCGCTCGACCTCACCGCCACGACGGAGATCTATACCGGCCGGGGCGAGGCTTTCCAGGTCTCCACCGCGCCCGGCACGGACGGCATCGTGCGCCGCATCGAGGTGCGCGCGACCTCCGAGAACCATCAGGGCGACTGGGCCGTCTTCGCGCTCGCCAACGTCTCGGAAGAGCAGATCGACCGCTTGATCGTCGCCCCGCATTTCCGCCTCGTGCAATCGAAACTCTTCTGGCCGGACCTCGGCGCCAGGCGCATCATCTCGATCACGCCGAGCGAAGGCTTCGCGCTCGACCGGCAGCCGAGCGAAGAGGCGGACGTCTTCCGCATCACGCTCAACCCCGGCACGGTCGTCACCTTCGTGGCAGAACTGGCGACGCCCGACCTGCCGCAGATCTATCTTTGGCAGCCGGACGCCTACAAGGACACGGTCAACGCCTTCACGCTCTACCGCGGCATCGTGCTCGGCATCGCCGGCCTGCTCGCGGTGTTCCTCACCATCCTCTTCGTGGTGAAGGGCACATCGATGCTGCCGGCGACGGCGGCGCTCGCCTGGGCGGTGCTCGGCTATATCTGCGTCGATTTCGGCTTCCTGTCCAAGCTCATCTCGATCACCGCCGGCGACGAGCGCATATGGCGCGCGGGAACGGAGGTGTTCCTCGCGGCGGGCCTCGTCGTCTTCCTCTTCACCTACCTCAACCTCAACCGCTGGCACGCGCATCTCTCCTATGCGACGCTCGCCTGGATTCTCGGGCTCGGCCTCCTCTTCGGCGTCGCGATCTACGATCCGCCGATCGCCTCGGGCATCGCCCGCCTCTCCTTCGCGCTGACCGGCACGGTCGGCATCGTGCTGATCGCCTATCTCGGCTTCAACCGCTACGACCGCGCCATCCTGCTGGTGCCCGCCTGGGCGCTGATCCTCGTCTGGCTGTTCGGCGCCTGGCTGACGGTGACGGGCCAGCTCAACAACGACATCATCCAGCCGGCGCTCGGCGGCGGGCTCGTGCTGATCGTGCTGCTCATCGGCTTCACGGTGATGCAGCACGCCTTTGCCGGCGGTGCCTATAGCCAGGGCCTGTTCTCCGATCTCGAGCGCCAGTCGCTGGCGCTGACCGGCTCGGGCGACACCGTCTGGGACTGGGACGTGGCGCGCGACCGCGTCGTCACCATTCCCGATATCTCCATCCAGCTCGGCCTTGCCCCCGGCGTCATGCACGGCCCGGCGCGCAACTGGCTGCCGCGCCTCCACCCCGACGACCGCGACCGCTTCCGCGCGACGCTGGATGTCCTGCTGGAGCACCGCAAGGGCCGGCTCAACCATCAGTTCCGCGTGCGCGCCGAGGACGGCCACTATCACTGGCTCTCGATCCGCGCCCGCCCCGTGCTCGGCGCGAACGGCGAGATCATCCGCTGCGTCGGCACGATCATCGACATCACCGAGCAGCGTAACTCCGTCGACCGGCTCTTGCAGGACGCCCTGCACGACAACCTGACGGGCCTGCCGAACCGCCAGGTCTTCCTCGACCGCCTGCAATCACTGCTGTCGCTGACGGCCAGCTCCGACAATGTGCGCCCGACGGTGCTGACCATCGACATCGACCGTTACAAGCAGGTCAACGATGCGCTCGGCATCGCCGCCGGCGACAATATCCTGATCGCCCTCACCCGGCGCCTTCGCCGTCTCCTCAAGCCGCAGGACACGCTGGCGCGTCTTGCCGGCGATCAGTTCGGCCTGATCCTGATGTCGGAGCGCGACCCGGCCAAGGTCGCCGATTTCGCCGATGCGGTCAGCAAGGCGATCATGGTGCCGATCAATTTCGGCGGCCGCGAGATCATCCTGACGGCCTCTATCGGCCTCGTTTCCTGGGTCGACCAGCAGGAGGACGCGCCGGGGCTGCTCAACGATGCGGAGCTCGCCATGTACCGGGCCAAGAAGGCTGGCGGCAACCGCGTCGAGCCCTTCCGCCCCGCCTTCCGCACCTTCGGCGCGGACCGCCTGCAGATCGAGACGGACCTGCGCCGCGCCATCGAGCGCAAGGAACTCTCCCTCGTCTACCAGCCGATCGTCCGCCTGCAGGACGCCGAGATCGCCGGTTTCGAGGCGCTGATGCGCTGGGACCATCCCAAGCGCGGCAACATCTCGCCGACCGAGTTCATCCCGATCGCCGAGAGTTCCGACCTCATCAACCAGCTCGGCCTCTTCGCCTTCGACAAGGCGGCAAGCGACCTGATGGACTGGCAGCTCCAGACCGGCGACCTTCCCGTCTTCGTCTCGGTCAACCTCTCCAGCGCCCAGCTTCTCAACAACGAGCTCTACAACGATGTGCGCGCGGCGCTCGCCCGCACGCGCTGCGAGCCGCAGAAGATCAAGCTGGAACTCACCGAATCCGTGGTGATGGAGAACCCGGAACAGGCCCGCCTGATCCTCACCAAGCTGAAGGATGTCGGCCTCGGCCTCGCGCTGGACGATTTCGGCACCGGCCATTCCTCGCTCTCCTACCTCACCCGCTTCCCCTTCGACACGATCAAGATCGACAAGGCGCTGGTGCGCGACGGCTCGGACAAGCGCAGCGTGCTGCTGCGCTCGGTCGTCTCGATGGCGCGGGAGCTGGAAATGCAGGTCGTGGCTGAAGGCATCGAATCGGAAGAGGACGCCATCGAGCTCGGCAACATGGGCTGCGAATTCGGCCAGAGCTACCTCTTCGGCCCGCCGATCGGCTACGATTCGGTGCTGCGCCTGCTCAAGGAACGGTTTCCGCTGATGAAGCGGGCGTGAGAAGGAATTAGGCAGTAAGCAGTAGGAATTAGCTGAATATCCCTATTGCCTAAATCCTACTGCCTACTGCCTTTGACCAGCCGGTTGATGAAATCCAGCTTTTCCACGACCGGCGGCGGCAGGACGAAGGGGTAGCTGTCGGGCTGGCCCATGGAGCGCTGGATGGCGTTCATGGCGACGGAAAGGGGAATCCAGGCCTCGACGAGGCGACCCGCATTGGGCGCGCGATAGGGGTCGAAGGTGACTTCGGCTTCCAGTTCCTCGTGGCCCTTGGGGTCGGTGTTGAGGCCGAAGGCGCGGGCGGTCTCCAGCGTATCGACGATGTGGAAGAAATGCGCCCAGCATTCTGCAAAGTCCTCGGCCGGATGGCAGCTTGCATAGGTGCTGATGAAATGCTGCTGCCAGTCGGACGGCGGCCCCTGTTCGTAGTTGCGCTGGAGCGCGGCCGCATAGTCTTCGCGCTCGTCGCCGAAGAGGCGCCGCGTCTCCTCCAGCGTCGCCTCGTCGCGCACGAGCAGCGCCCAGTAGAAATGCCCGACCTCGTGGCGGAAATGGCCGAGCAGCGAACGGTAGGGCTCGCCCATGGAGACGCGCACACTTTCGCGCACCTCGTCGTCGGCCTCGGCGGCGCGCAGGCTGATCAGGCCATCCTCGTGGCCGGTCATGGCGGCGTTGACGACATTGCCGTCCGCATCCACCTCGTCGGCCAGGAAATCGAAGACGAGGCCGCCGTCCGGATCTTCCTCGCGGGTCGGGTGCGGCAGTTTCCAGCGCAGGATGGAATAGAAAAGATGCCTTTGCGCCGCGCCGATGCGCCGCCAGCGCTCCAGCCCCTTCGGATCGGTCGTCGGCACGATGCGGTTGTGGCGGCAGGCCTCGCAGAAGGCATGGGGGCTGTCGGCCGGCAGCAGCCAGTTGCAGACGTCCTGCACGGCGTTCTCGCAGAAGCGGTAGAGGCCTTCGCCGGGCGCGATCCTCCAGAACCCCTCGCCCTCCGGCACCAGCGCATGCAGCGTCACGTCCTCGGCCAGGAAACCGAGCGAGGAGCCGCAGCGCACGCAGAGGCGATTGTCGAAATGGATGGTCTGGCCGCAGGTCTTGCAGGTGAAGAGCTTCATGACGTCCCCTGGCAGGCGGTGTGGCTTCGAACGAAGACCCGCGTCGGCCACAGGCGACACGGGTATCCGTTTTTCAAGATGACGGGATGACACGCGCCATCCCTTAATGATCAGAGGCGGTCCACCGCGCCCTTGACGGCGTCCTTGGCCTTGCCGACCGCCTTCTGGGTCTTGCCCTTGGCTTCCTGGGCGGCGCCCTCGGCGCGCATCTTGGGGCTGTCGGTCGCCTTGCCCGCCGCCTGCTTGGCCTTGCCGGCCAGTTCGTTGGCCGTGCCCTTGATCTTGTCGCTCGTGCTACCCACCATCGTACTCCCGTTGTTCGAGGCGTGATCATTCACGCGGCGAAAGAACGGCGCAGGCCGGGGTAAGTTCCAGCGGAAAAATGAAAACGCATGGCGCCGGTCAGGCGTGCCCGGCCTCGGCGGAGAGCATGGCGGGCGTGATGCCCATCAGGCCGAGCGCGCGCTCGTACTTGTTGTCGAGATTGGTGTCGAAGATCAGTTCCTCCTCGGCCGGGCAGGACAGCCAGCCGTTGGCGCCGATCTCGTTTTCGATCTGCCCCGCGCCCCAGCCGGCATAGCCGAGCATCATCAGGCCGCGCTGCGGGCCGCGCCCGCGGGAAATGGCGCGCACGATGTCGAGCGTCGCCGTCAGGCAGATGTCGTCGCTGACGGGAATGCTCGATTCCGACAGGTAGTCATCGGAATGCAGGACGAAGCCGCGGCCGCTTTCCACCGGGCCGCCGCTGCGGATCGGGAAATCGAGCGTGGCGCCCGGCAGGCGGATCACCTCGTCCTCGCCCACGAGATCGAGATGCAAGAGCACATCGGAGAAGTTCAACTGCTGCGGCCGATTGATGACGAAGCCCATCGCGCCATCCTCCGAATGGGCGCAGATATAGACCACGGTGCGGGCAAAATTGGCATCAGCCATGCCCGGCATGGCGATCAGGAAATGACCGTCAAGGAAGCCGCGTTCTCGCCTGTTTTTCAGAACCGACATAGCCATAGTGCAATCAGCCTATCAATTCGCCGCCAAATGAAAAGTGTTCTTTTCACCCGGATGCAGCGCCACCCTTGCAGGATAGCTATGCCGCAGGAGCGGGCGATCAAGCTTTTATGATTGGCGCGCGAGGTTTTGTTGCTGGAAAGCGGCTGCCGCGAGCGCTAGATGTCAACACATGAAACACCTGCAAACCGCTGTCATGGCGCTGCTTTTTGTCAGTTCCGCCGCGCAGGCGGCAACCTCCTCCTGGGTCGAGACGCCGGGCGGCGATGTGCGTCTCGTCGCGCTTCCGGCGGCCAGCGACGGCACGGTGCGCGCCATGCTGGACATTCGCCTACACGACGGCTGGAAGACCTATTGGCGCGATCCGGGCGGCAGTGGCATACCGCCGACGATCGCCATCGACGGCGCTGAGCTTACCTCGATCGGCTTTCCCGCGCCCAAGCGGCTGGGCGATGCGCGGACCCACTATATCGGCTACGACAAGCCCGTCCGGCTGCCGCTGAAGCTGCACAGGGCGGAAGGCGGAGCGATCACCGCGACGGTCTTCCTCGGCGTCTGCAAGGACATCTGTATTCCCGTACAGGCGGAGCTGTCGGTGGACGCCGGCGGCGAGCGCTTTGCCAACCCGCTGGAGGAAACGGCGATCGCCGGCGCCGAAGCATCGCTTCCCCATGGCGTGGGCGAGGGTTTCAAGCCGCTTTCCGGGCGTTGGGCCGCGGACGGCAAGAGCGTGACGGTGCGCTTCGAGGCGCCGGGCGATGGCCCGCTGCCGGACGTCTTCCTTTCGGGCTCATCGACCTTCGAGTTCGGCGCGGCCGGTCCCGTCCGCCGCGAGGGCGCGGCCTTCGTCGCGGAGGTACCGGTGCTGCACAAGCCCAAGGTCTTCGATCTCGACAAGGACCCCATCCGACTGACCGTGCGCGCAGGCGAAAAGACGATGGAAAGCCCGCTTGCCATCGACTAGGCGTCCCCTATAGTTCCCGCGCATAGCATTCCGCTGACCGTACAGGAGAGACGCCGTGACCATTGCCGTTGGAGACAAGCTGCCCGACCTCAAGCTCAAGGAACGCACGCCTGATGGCCCCGCCGAGGTCTCGACCGGGGACCTGTTCAAGGGCAAGCGCGTCGTGCTCTTCGCTGTGCCGGGCGCCTTCACGCCCACCTGCTCGCTGAACCACCTGCCGGGCTATCTCGAAAACCGCGATGCGATCCTCGGCAAGGGCGTGGACGACATCGCCGTCGTCGCGGTCAACGACCATCACGTCATGGGCGCCTGGGCGACCTCGACGGGCGGCGCGGACAAGCTGCGTTTCCTCGCCGACTGGGACGCCGCCTTCACCAAGGCGCTCGGCATGGACATCGACCTTTCCGCCGGCACGCTCGGCGTGCGCTCCAAGCGCTATTCCATGCTCGTCGAGGACGGCGTGGTGAAGGCGCTGAACGTGGAAGAAAGCCCCGGCCAGGCAACGGTTTCCGGCGCGGCTGCGATGATCGAGCAGCTTTGAGCTGACGGAGGGATTTACCCCCCTCTGCCCTGCCGGGCATCTCCCCCTCAAGGGGGGAGATTGGATGGAGCGAGATCTCGCGCATCTCCGGCGATGCGATTTGAGCAGGGAGCCGGCCTCTTGCCGATCTCCCCCCTCGAGGGGGAGATGCCCGGCAGGGCAGAGGGGGGTGAGCGGCTTGCCGAAGCGTCGCCCCTTTTCACCCCCGCTTGAACGGCGACATGCCCTTTCGCGCCAGTTCGTCGGCGCGTTCGTTTTCCGGGTGGCCGGCGTGGCCCTTTACCCAGTGCCATTCGACCTTGTGGCGCAGCCGCGCCTCGTCGAGCGCCTGCCAGAGATCGCCGTTCTTCACCGGCTTCTTGTCGGCGGTCTTCCAGCCGTTCTTCTTCCAGCCGAAGATCCACTTGGAAATGCCGTCCATGACGTATTTCGAATCCGTGTAGAGATCGACCTCGCAGGGCGTCTTCAACGCGCCGAGCGCGGCGACGGCGGCGGAGAGCTCCATGCGGTTGTTGGTCGTCAGCGCCTCGCCGCCGCACATGTCCTTCTCGACCTCTCCATAACGCAGCACCGCGCCCCAGCCGCCGGGGCCCGGATTGCCCGAGCAGGCGCCGTCCGTGAAGATATCGACATGCTTCATCGGGAAAGACCGTATTCCGCGGGGCTCTGGACCTGGCGGTGGAAGCGCAGCTTGCGCAGATATTCGAGCGGGTCCTTCTTGACGACCAGCGCGCCGGGCGGCGTCATCAGCCAGTCGTAGAGCCGCGTCAGGAAGAAGCGCAGCGCCGAGCCGCGCGACAGGAGCGGCAGCGCGGCAGCCTCCTCGGCGGAAAGCGGTCGCACGCTCTCGTAGCCGGCCAGCATCGCCATGCCCTTGGTCAAGTTGAACGCGCCGTCCTTCTCGAAGCACCAGGCATTGAGGCAGGTGACGACGTCATAGGCCAAGAGGTCGTTGCAGGCGAAATAGAAGTCGATGAGGCCGGAGAGGTCGTCGCCGATGAAGAAGACGTTGTCCGGGAAGAGATCGGCATGGATGACGCCGGCCGGCAGGTCCTTCGGCCAGTTGGACTCGAGGAAGGCGAGTTCGCCGGCGATCTCGTCCTGAAGGCCCGTTTCCACCTCGTCGGCGCGCGCGGCGGATTTCTCCCACAGCGGCCGCCAGCCGTCGACCGAAAGCGCATTCTTTCGGGTGATCTCGAACCCCTCGCCGGCAAGATGCATCTGCGCCAGCGCGCGGCCGACCTCGCGGCAATGTTTTGGCGCAGGCTTCCTCAGCCACATGCCTTCGAGGAAGGAGATCATCGCGGCCGGGCGGCCGGAGAGCTCGCCGAGCAGCGCGCCGTCGTTGCGCGGCAGGGGCAGCGGGCAGGAAAGGCCCCGCTCCGCCAGATGATGCATGAGGCCGAGGAAGAACGGCAGGTCGTTCCGCTCGACGCGCTTTTCGTAGAGCGTCAGGATGAAGGCGCCCTTCGTGGTGTGGAGCAGGAAGTTGGAATTCTCCACGCCCTCGGCGATGCCCTTGTAGGACAGCAGCGTGCCCGCGTCATAGGCGGTGAGGAAACGGGAGAGATCGTCTTCGGTGATATCGGTATAGACGGCCACGGCGGGTCTCAGGCTTGCATGGATCGGATCGGTGGTCGGGTGGGAATACCCCCCTCTGGCCTGCCGGCCATCTCCCCCTCAAGGGGGGAGATCGGATGGAGAGCTGCTTCGCCCATCTTCGGCGGTGCGCTTCGAGCAAGGTTTCCGCCTCTTGCCGATCTCCCCCCTTGAGGGGGAGATGGCCGGCAGGCCAGAGGGGGGTGAGCCGCGGCGAACGCCATCCCTACCCTATTCTCCATTCACGAAGGCCATGTCGGCAGCGGTGAGCTCGATGCTGCGCAGTTCGCGGTTGACGAGGAAGTGCTCGTTCTCCTCGACCGTGTCGGCAAGCTCCACCACCGCATTGTAGCGGGTGCGAAACGCCTCGATGATCTCGTTGACGATGACCTCGGGCGCGGAAGCGCCGGCCGAGAGGCCAACGGTGCGGATGTCGCCGATAGTCTCCCAGTCGATCTCGGCGGCGCGCTGCACGAGCACGGACTTTGTCGCCCCCGCCCGCAGCGCCACCTCGACGAGGCGCTTGGAATTGGAAGAGTTCGGCGCGCCGACGATGAGGAAGAGGTCGCAGCCGGGGGCGGCCTGCTTGACGGCCTCCTGCCGGTTGGTGGTGGCGTAGCAGATCGAATCGGCGGCCGGCGCCGTGAGGTTCGGGAAGCGCTCGTGCAGGCGCTTGATGACGCCGGCCGTGTCGTCGACCGAAAGCGTCGTCTGGGTGACGAAGCCGAGATTGTCCGGATCCGGCGGCACATAGGTCTCCGCGTCCTCGACGGTCTCGACCAGCGAGACGGAGCCTTCCGGCAATTGCCCCATCGTGCCGATCACCTCCGGATGGCCGGCATGGCCGATCAAGACGACATGGCGGCCGAGGCGCTGGTGGCGCATCGCCTGCTTGTGGACCTTCGAGACGAGCGGGCATGTCGCGTCGAGATAGAAGAGGTTGCGGCTCTCCGCATCGGCGGGCACCGATTTCGGCACGCCATGCGCGGAGAACACGACGGGCTGCTGGCGGTGCTCTTCCGGAATCTCGTCGAGCTCCTCGACGAAGATCGCGCCCTTGGCTTCCAGGCCCTCCACCACATAGCGGTTGTGCACGATCTCATGGCGGACATAGACCGGCGCGCCGTAGGCCTTCAGCGCCAAGACGACGATCTGGATGGCGCGGTCGACCCCGGCGCAGAAGCCGCGCGGGCCGCAAAGCCTGATGGTCAAGTCCGGTCGGTTCTCAATCATGCGCATCGATTATCCGGCAATGAGGACGGCAACAAGGGCGATGGCCGCGGGAAGCGCCTGGATGACGAAAATCTTCCGCGAGGCCGTCGCGCCCCCATATAGGCCGGCGACCACGACCGCGCCAAGAAAAAACAATTTGATCTGGAAGGCGAAGGCCGGCTCGGGATGGACCAGCGACCAGAAGAGGCCGGCGGCGAGGAAGCCGTTGTAGAGCCCCTGATTGGCGGCGAGCACCTTCGTCGCCTCCGCGTCGGCGGGCTTCATGCCGAAGGCCCGGAGGCCCCTCGGGGTGGTCCAGAGAAACATTTCGAGGACGAGGATATAGACATGTTCGAGCGCGATGAGCGCGACGAGTATGGTGGCGAGCGCGTGCATGGTCTTTCCCCTGTTGCCCTCGCCTTTCCTACGGCATTTCAGGGCGCCGGGCGACCGCCTTTTCGCCGGAACAGCGCATAGAGGGCGACGCCCACCAGCGCGGCGGCGAGGCCGTACCAGGTGACGGCATATTGCAAATGGTTGTTCGGCAGGTCGAACTGAGTGACGGCGCCGATCGGCAGACCCTTGGGGTTGGGCGCATCGCCCGCATCGACGAAGAAGGGCACCAGCTTCTCGGCCGGGATACCGGTGCTCGACGCCATCGCATCGAGGTCCTTCCAGTAGAAGATGTTCTTGGAAAGGTCGTTGTCCGGCACGATGGAGGACGGCTTTTCGGCAAGGCGGGCGCGGGCGAGGCCCGTCACGGTCTGCTCGCCGGTGAGCTGGCCCTGCTTGCGCATTTCCGGCTCCTTCGCCTCGAAGGGCACGAAGCCGCGATTGACGAAGAGGAAGCGGCCGTCGGCAAGCCGGAGCGGCGTATAGACATGATAGCCGGTCTGGCCGCGCCAGGTGGCGAAGAAGTGACGCTCCCTGTTGTTGGCGAAGACGCCCGAAACGGTGACGGGCCGGTATTCGATATCCGCGCCCTTCGCCGCCATCGCCTCGATCTCTGCGAGGCCGGCGGGCGGGGCGATGCGGCGTTCGCTCATGTCGGCGAGAAGCTGCTCCTTCCAGTGGAGGCGCTGCACCTGCCAGGTGCCGAGCGAAAGCAGGATGGCAAGCGCCACGAAGAAGGCGAGCGTGGTCAGGACGACCTTGCCCCTGCCGATGCGCGGCCTGTGGTTCGCCGGCACCTCAGCCATGGTCGATCTCGCCCGGACGCGCATTGTTGCGGTACTGCAGCGTGATCAGCATGCCCTTGAGGATGCGCGTGAGGCCCAGGCCGAGCACGATCACCAGCGGGATCCAGAGCACGAAATGCACCCAGAGCGGCGGGTTGACGTTCACCTCCATCCACAGCGCCGCGCCGACGACGATGAAGCCGACGATCAGCAGCACGAAGACGACCGGGCCGTCCCCCGAATCGGCGAAGGAATAGTCGAGCCCGCAATTCGTGCAGGCCGGCTTCACCTTCAGGAGCCCGTCGAACAGCCTGCCCTGTCCGCAGCGCGGGCAGCAGCCGCGCGCGCCGGCGCTGATGGGTTCGATGGGCGGGTAGAGGGCCTTGTCGTCGTCCATGGCGATCGTTCCGTTCTGTCCTTGCTGTCACAAGCGAGCGCGCGAAGCCCCCTCACCTGCCTGCCAGCTATACATCGCCCGCTCGCCGCCCGTCCAACCGAAAGGCCGCGACAATGCACCGCAAGTCATGACCTCCACCAGAGGTGGAGGTTTGAAACGCTGCGCTTGAACCGCTAGAAGCGGTTTTGCTATGTGTTAGTAGCTACGGTTAAAGAGGTCGGCAAAGTCGGAAGCTTTGTCGGCCTTTTCCTGATTACGGATATAACGTCTGACGACCTGCTCATCATAGCCAGCCGTAGAGACGAAGTACCCACGCGCCCAAAAGTGATAGCCCTTGTAGCGCCGCTTGCGGGCATATTTGTTGGCCACGTAAAGGGCCGTCTTGCCTTTCAAAAAGCCGACAATCGAAGACACCGAGTATTTCGGCGGGATCGATATCAGCATGTGCACATGGTCGGGCATCAAGTGCCCTTCCCTGATCTCGCATCCCTTTTGTCGAGCAAGATTATGCAGCAGATCACCCAACTCACGCCTTACGTCCCCGTAAAGGCGCTTCGTTCGGTACTTACTCGCGAAGACCACATGATATTTGCAGTCCCACGTCGCGTGTGATTGCGATCGTTCGTCCATAAAACCTCCGTTCTATGTCTCGGCCAATCTAGCGGTCCAAGCGCGGAGGTCTCTCAACGACAATGTAGAACCAGTCCAGTCCTCCACCGTAGGTGGAGGTTTATTTATTCCATAAGAAAAACGGCCGCATCGCTGCGGCCGTTCGAAAGTCGTCTATCGCCGGCTCAGCCGTGCGAGATCGGCGCGCCCCAGCCACCCCAGATGTAGATGGAGAAGAACAGGAACAGCCAGACGACGTCGACGAAGTGCCAGTACCAGGCGGCGGCCTCGAAGCCGAAATGCTGCTTCGGCGTGAAGTCGCCGCGCATGGCGCGCACGAGGCAGACGATCAGGAAGATCGTGCCGACCAGGACGTGGAAGCCGTGGAAACCGGTCGCCATGAAGAAGGTCGCGCCGTAGATCGAGTCCTTGAAGGCGAACGGAGCGTGGGCGTATTCGTAGGCCTGCACGAAGGAGAACAGCACGCCGAGGGCGACCGTCAGCGCGAGGCCGTTGACGAGGCCCTTGCGGTCGTTGTGCAGCAGCGCGTGGTGCGCCCAGGTCACGCAGGTGCCCGAAAGCAGCAGGATGACGGTGTTGTAGAGCGGCAGGTGCCAGGGATCGAGAACCTCGATGCCCTTCGGCGGCCAGACGCCGCCGGTATGCTCGACGCGGGCGGCCTGGATGAGCTCGCCCGGGAACAGGCTGGCGTCGAAGAAGGCCCAGAACCAGGCGACGAAGAACATCACCTCGGAGGCGATGAACATGATCATGCCGTAGCGCAGGTGCAGCGAGACGACGCGCGTATGGTGGCCCTCATGGGCTTCCTTCACCGTGTCCGCCCACCAGGCGTACATGGTGTAGAGCGTGATCACGAGACCGATGAAGAATATCCACGGATTGGCGAGGTTGACGCCGAACAGGTGGAACGCACCGCCCGAAAGGTAGCGCATGTAGCCGATACCGCCGAACGCCAGAACGAAGGCGCCAATGGAGGCGAGCAACGGCCACGGGCTCGGGTCGATGATGTGGTAGTCGTGTTTCTTCTGGTGCGCATCGGCCATGTGACGTATCCCCAATGTATCGCGTTCCATTCCCGGCATAGCCGGAAACGCATGTCTTTCAAAGCTTGTTCGCGTCGTCCGCCGTCTTGTCCGCAGCCGAAGCGACCGGCTTCGACGCCTCATGCGGATAGAAGGTGTAGGACAGCGTGATCGTGTGGATGCCCTTCGTCTCGACCGGCTCGACGATGGCGGGGTCGACGAAGAAGACGACGGGCATTTCCAGTTCCTCGCCCGGCTTCAGCGTGGTTTCGGTGAAGCAGAAGCACTGGACCTTGTTGAAATAGGCGCCGGCGGCCTGCGGCGTGACGTTGAACGTCGCCTGGCCGGTCGTCGGCGTCGAGGCGTTGTTGCGCGCCTTGTAGAGAATCTGCACGGTCTCGCCGATCTTCAGCTCGACCTCGCGCTGCACCGGCTCGAAGGACCAGGGCAGGCCCGGGCCGACATTGGCGTCGAAGCGCACCTTGATCTTGCGGTCGAGGATGACGTCGGAGGCCTGCTCGACGCGCTGCGTCGTGCCGCCGTAGCCCGTCACCTTGCAGAACATTTCGTAAAGCGGCACGGCGGCATAGGCCATGCCGACCATGCCGATGACGAAGGAACAGCAGATGGCGACGATGACGCCGTTGCCCATTCCGCTTTTCTCGGCGCCACTTTTCCCGGGGCCGCTCTTGTTGATATCGCTCATACTCAGCCTGCCATTCCGCCGGAGAATTTCACCAGCGTGACGATATAGAAGAGCACGACGAGGCCGAGAAGGACGATGCCGAGCGCGATGTTGCGACCGCGGCGCGACTTCTTCTGGCTTTCCGTGAGATTTACCGTTTCCATGACTATACCCATCCAAATGACGCGATCAGGTGATCGAGCATGAGGCCGGAGAAGACCGCGAACAGATAGACGATGGAGAAGGCGAAGAGCTTCTTGGCCGGCACCATCGCGCGGTCGCCTTCCGGCATGCGCAGCACGCCGACAGAGTACCACACGAAGCCGAGGCCGAGCGCTGCGGCAAAGAGACCGTAACCAAGGCTTGCCATGCCAAGGAAGGTCGGCACCACGGCGATGGCGGCGGTCAGCACCGCATAGATCAGGATCTGCACCTTGGTGGTGGCTTCGCCCGAGACGTTCGGCAGCATCGGCACGCCGACGGCGTCGTAGTCGCGCATCTTGAACAGCGCGAGCGCCCAGAAATGCGCCGGGGTCCACAGGAAGGTGATGAGGAAGAGCACGACGCTCTCGATGGAGATGCCGCCGGTGACGCAGGCCCAGCCGATCATCGGCGGGAAGGCGCCGGCCGCGCCACCGATGACGATGTTCTGCGGCGTCGAGCGCTTCAGCCACATCGTGTAGATGACGGCGTAGAAGAAGATGGTGAAGGCGAGCAGGCCGGCTGCCAGCCAGTTGACCGCAAGGCCAAGGATCGCGACCGAGAAGGCGGAGAGCGTCAGGCCGAAGGCGAGCGCTTCTTCCGGGCGGATGCGGCCGGAGGGAATGGGACGCTTGGCGGTGCGGGTCATGACCGCGTCGATGTCGGCGTCGTACCACATGTTGAGGGCACCGGACGCGCCGGCGCCCACGGCGATACAGAGGATCGCGATGGCGCCGATGAACGGGTTGATCGTGCCCGGCGCGACGACGAGGCCGGCAAAGGCCGTGAAGACGACGAGCGACATGACGCGCGGCTTCAGGAGCTCGAAGAAATCACGCGGCGACGCTTCGGAGAGGTAGACCTCGCCGCCGCCCGGAACCGTTTCGTGATGCTCGATGACCGCCATGTTCTTTCCGTCGCTCTTTCGGCCGGTCCACCCGGCCTTTGATTTTAGGGGCCGCCGTTGCCGGCGGCCCCGATCGTTTCAAGATCTTACTTGATCTTCGGGAGCTGTTCCCACTGGTGGAACGGCGGCGGCGAAGAGAGCTGCCATTCCAGGGTGTTGGCACCCTCGCCCCAAGGATTGTCGCCGGCGACGCGCTTCTTGGCGAAGGCTTCGAAGACGCCGAAGAGGAAGATTAGCACCGCGACGGCCGAGATGTAGGAGCCGTAGGACGACACCGCGTTCCACCCTGCGAACGCATCCGGATAGTCGATGTAGCGGCGCGGCATGCCGGCGAGGCCCAGGAAGTGCTGCGGGAAGAAGATCAGGTTCACGCCGATGAACATGACCCAGAAGTGCAGCTTGCCGATGAACTCGGAATACATGTAGCCGGTCATCTTCGGGAACCAGTAGTACCAGGCCGCGAAGATGGCGAAGACGGCGCCGAGCGACAGCACGTAGTGGAAGTGGGCAACCACGTAGTAGGTGTCGTGCAGGGCGCGGTCGAGGCCGGCATTGGCGAGCTGGACGCCCGTCACGCCGCCGACGGTGAACAGGAAGATGAAGCCGATCGCCCAGACCATCGGGGTCGTGAAGCGGATCGAGCCGCCCCACATCGTCGCGATCCACGAGAAGATCTTCACGCCCGTCGGAACCGCGATGACCATCGTGGCGAAGACGAAGTAGCGCTGCGTGTCGAGCGACATGCCGACCGTGTACATGTGGTGCGCCCACACGATGAAGCCGACGGCGCCGATGGCGACCATGGCATAGGCCATGCCGAGGTAGCCGAAGATCGGCTTGCGCGCGAAGGTGGAGACGATGTGGCTGACGATGCCGAAGCCGGGCAGGATCAGGATGTACACTTCCGGGTGGCCGAAGAACCAGAACAGGTGCTGGAAGAGGATCGGGTCACCGCCGTTTTCCGGCGCGAAGAAGGCCGTGCCGAAGTTGCGGTCGGTGAGCAGCATGGTGATGCCGCCTGCCAGGACCGGCAGCGAGAGCAGCAGCAGGAAGGCGGTGATCAGCACCGACCAGGCGAAGAGCGGCATCTTGTGCAGCGTCATGCCCGGAGCGCGCATGTTGAGGATCGTCGTGATGAAGTTGATCGCGCCGAGGATCGAGGAGGCGCCGGCAATGTGCAGGCCGAGGATCACGAAGTCCATGGCAGGACCCGGCTGGCCGGAGGTCGAGAACGGCGGATAGATCGTCCAGCCGCCGCCCGCGCCGTAGGCGCCCGCCGGGCCTTCGACGAACATCGATAGCAGGACCAGCAGGAAGGCCGGGATGATGAGCCAGAACGAAATGTTGTTCATGCGCGGGAACGCCATGTCGGGCGCGCCGATCATGATCGGCACCATCCAGTTGGCAAAGCCGCCGATGAGCGCCGGCATGACCATGAAGAAGATCATGATGAGCGCGTGCGCCGTCGTGAAGACGTTGAACATGTGCTTGCCGCCGTCGATGGCGGCATCGCCCTCGAAGCCATAGACCATCTGGGCGAGACCATGGAAGATCTGGATGCCCGGCTCCTGCAGTTCCATGCGCATCACCACCGACAGCGTGCCGCCGATGATGCCCGCACAGATCGCGAAGATCAGGTAGAGGGTGCCGATATCCTTGTGGTTGGTCGACAGGAACCAACGCTGGAAGAAGGTGAGCGGCTTGTGTTCGTGGTGATCGTGGTGATCGCCGTGGGCAGCGGATGTTCCGGCCATGGTCTCAACTCCCTAGGTATTACTGCGCGGCGTTCTGGGCGACGTCTACGGCCTTCGCCGCACCGTCGACAGACGCCATCAGGGCCTTGTTTGCCTCGCCGACATTGGTCGCGGCGGCAGCAAGCCAGGTATCGAACTTCTCCTGCGAGACGACGCGCACGGCGATCGGCATGTACGCGTGGTCCTTGCCGCAGAGCTCGGAACACTGGCCGTAGAACAGGCCTTCGCGGTCTGCCTTGAACCAGGTCTCGTTCAGGCGGCCCGGAACGGCGTCGATCTTGATGCCGAAGGACGGCATGGCGAAGGCGTGGATCACGTCGGCGGCGGTGACGAGGAGGCGGACATGCTTGCCGACCGGAACGACGATCTCGTTGTCGACGGCAAGAAGACGCGGATAGACCGACTTGTCTTCCTTGCCGGCAGCGGCGCGGTCGGCGTCCTGCATCAGCAGGCTGTCGAAGGAAACCGGGGTCTCGCCCGTCTGGTATTCATAACCCCAGTACCACTGGAAGCCGGTGGCCTTGATGGTCAGCTCGGGCTCTTCCGTCGGCGCAAGCTGCTTGGTCAGGAGCTGGAAGGAGGGAACCGCGAGGAAGAGGAGAACGATGACCGGACCGAGCGTCCAGACGACTTCGATCGCCGTGTTGTGGCTGGTCTTGGACGGCACCGGGTTCGCGCTTTCGCGGAACTTCACGACGATGACGATGAGCAGGGCGAGAACGAACAGCGTGATCGGGACGATGAACCAGAGTGTGTACTGCTCGAACCAGCGAATCTCTTCCATGATCGAGGTGGCGGCCGGCTGGAGGCCCTTCTGCCAGTCGAACGGCTGATCCGCGAAAGCGGTCGAAGCAAAGAGCAGACAGCCGATCGCGGCCAGAACTGCAAAAGCTTTGTTTTTCACAACGTATCTCCCCAAGGCGTTTGATCGGGATCAAACAGATGCGCAGAATCCCTGCTATACTGAGTGCTTAAAATCATAGTTTGGTTCGGGCCGCAACACCCGTCCATTCACTGCAATGCGGCATTTTTGCGCAATGCCAAATCCGGACCGGCTCATCAGCCGCTACAATGATTTCTATCGCGGTCGCGCCGGGATATCCACCACATCTTGGGAATAGGTTGCCACAGCGGCACCCAAATTGCGCCTCAGTCCGGGCTCGGCGACATATTGTTGAAGGCGGCAGGCGGCGGCTGGCGGCTTAGCGCCACCAGCAACGCCATGGGTAGCCGGCAACCATTCTCGTGCAGGTGTATTTTTTTCCACACTTGTGGACGCCGACGACAAAATCCGTGCGCCGCATGTAACCAATCTCGCCGTATTGCGCCATCTGCGTTGCCGCGGCCACGGCGGACGCGGGGCAGCTCCCGCTCGATGCCTTCTTCGTCACTTCGCCTTGCTTTTTCTCGGCGGGCGGCAGCTTCGCCTCCCTGCGGATATCGACGCAGCGGCCGCCCTTTTCTTCCTGGTCGCGGCCACAGGCCAGAGGGCAAACCCGTGCCTTGCGGGCGCGCAAGGCGTTGAGCACGTCCGCGGTCGGTTCCAGCGCGGCAAGCTGCGCGCCGGAATGGCGCCTGAACAGGCCGAGGGCGCGGCGGCTGCCCGCTCCCCACACGCCATCGGCGCGGCCCACACTGCATCCAAGGCGGTTCAGTTCCTTCTGGACGGCGCGGACCGCCTCCAGATCAGGTTCCGTTTCCGTCGTCTCCGGCTGGTCCACGGTTTGCGGCAGGGCCGCGACTTCCTGGCCGGCCTCGGCGGCCTTGCGTTCCTCGGCTTCGCGTTTTGCCCGCGCGTCCGCCTCTGCCCTCGCCATCGCCGCGCTGCGCTTGTCGATCATCGCAATCTTCATGCGTGCGAGCGGCGCGAAGATGCCCTGCGGATATTGCGTGAGGTAGAGGGCGAAGTAGTCCTTGTCCTCGGCCTCCTTGATCGTGTCCCAATAGGCGAGCTCGACGCTGTTGTCGGGTTCCGCCTTCACCTTGTCATCGGGGGTTTTCGACGCATCCTCGGCGACCTCGGCCGGCTTTTCCACGGGGGCGCTCACCAGGACGACCTCGCTCGTCAGGGATGAATTGTCCCAGGGGACCTGGCGGCCGTTCGTCGCGGCCAGGACGTCCCGCCGGACCTTGACCAGGTCGCTGGTGACATCCTCGCCCGGCGTGCCGAGATGGCGCAGCAATGCGGCGGTGAAGGGCGAGTTTCGCTCCTTTCCGTCGAGCGCAACATTGCCCGGCTGCGTGGCGAAGGCGATGAGCGAGCCGATGCCGGTGCCCAGCTTCGCCAACCCCCGCCCGACCGATCCGGACCGCGTCCCCATCGAGCGGGCGAGATTGTCGACCAGCGGATTGTCGCGGCAGGCATCGAAGAAGAACAGGTTGACCTTCGCCGACCGCTCCATGGCCGACATGATGAGATTCATCGGCACCGTCTCGAAATCGAGGTCGATGGCGGAGGACAATTTCGCATCCACAGGGGCGAGATAGTTCTCCCCATTCACCTGAAGGCCATGGCCGGCATAATAGAAGAGCGCGATATCCGCGCCATCGAGCCGGGAAACGAAATCGCGGACCGTGTGCCGCACGCCGCTGAGGTCGAGATCGTGCCCGCTGACGACCTCGAATCCGAGACCGCGCAGCTTTTCCGCTATGTCGCTGGCGTCGTTGATGGGATTGGCGAGCGTCGGAGCAAATTTGTAGGCCGAGTTGCCGATGACGAGGGCCACACGTTTTTCCGCGCGGACGTCGCCGGAAAAGGCGACCAGGAACATTGCAACCAGAATGGAGATATATTTCACCGCGTCGCCCCCGCTACGCTTGCTATACGGTCCGGTCGCCCCGACTATTCGCCGTCCCTTGCAGGGAGGCTGTCACCTGTCCTACGCCCTGTCAATCTTGCGCTCCCCTGCAAACGATGATCAAAAGACGGCGGTCCAATTTCGGCCCAATAGGACTGGAATGTATCCGTTCGGGCTTTTCATTCCTTCAGTCAGGCTTCAAGAATAGCCCTGTGATTCGTCTTTTAGAGGTAGTTATGGGCCTTTGGTCTCCCTTAAAGCCGCTCCTGACAGCTTCGATGGCTGCCGCGGCAATGGTCGCAATGTGCACGGCGACGGCATCGGCCCAGCAGCCCGGTACGGTGAAATCGAACCATGGCGCCTGGTCGATCGTCTGCGACCAGCCGGCTGGCGCGTCCGGCGAGCAGTGCGCGCTGATGCAGAACGTTCTTGCCGAGGACCGGCCGGAACTCGGGCTTTCCGTCGTGGTGCTGAAGACCGCCGACCGCAAGGCGAAGATCCTGCGCGTGCTCGCCCCGCTCGGCGTGCTCCTGCCGAACGGCCTCGGCCTCAACGTCGACGGCAAGGATATCGGCCGCGCCTATTTCGTGCGCTGCTTCTCTGACGGCTGCTATGCGGAAGTCGTGCTGGAGGAAGAACTCCTGAAGACCTTCCGCTCCGGCGCGACGGCCACCTTCATCGTCTTCCAGTCGCCCGAAGAAGGCATCGGCATCCCCGTCGACCTCAAGGGTTTCGGCGAGGGCTACGACGCGCTGCCGTAAGCATCTGCCCGGCGGGCTTGCCGCCCGCCGCCGGGGGACTTACATGAACCCCGAATTCAAATGCCTGCGGAGCCTGCCATGAACACCGACCTCCTTTCCTTTTTCGATGCCGACGAGGCGTCCGTGCAGGCGGTGCTCAGGGAGACGCTGAAGGGGGCCGACGACGGCGAGCTCTTCCTGGAGCATGCGCAGGCGGAATCGCTTTCCTTCGACAACGGCCGCCTCAAGGGCGGCAGCTTCAACACGGACCAGGGTTTCGGCCTGCGCGCCGTTGCCGGCGAGGCGGTCGGCTATGCGCATTCCGGCGAGATGACGCTTTCGGCGCTGAAGCGCGCGGCGGATGCCGCGAGCGCGGTGACGCGCGGCTATTCCGGCGACTATGCCGATGCGCCTGTCGGCACCAACCGTCGGCTCTATACGCAAGACAACCCGATCGGCTCACCGAACTTCGAGGCGAAGGTGGCGCTTCTGACCGAGATCGACGCCTATCTGCGCGGCAAGGACCCGAAGGTGCGGCAGGTCACCGCCTCGATCGCGGCGAGCTGGCAGGTCGTCAACATCCTGCGCGCCGACGGGCACCGCGTCACCGACGTCAGGCCGATGACGCGCGTCAACGTTTCCGTGGTCGTCGGCGAGGGCGACCGGCAGGAGACCGGCAGCTACGGCATCGGCGGGCGCACCACCTTCGACGCCTTCCTGACGGAGGAGAGCTGGCGCTCGGGCGCCGACGAGGCGCTGCGCCAGGCGCTCGTCAATCTCGACGCCGTCGAGGCGCCGGCGGGCACGATGGACGTGGTGCTGTCGTCCGGCTGGCCGGGCGTCATGCTGCACGAGGCGGTCGGCCATGGCCTCGAAGGCGATTTCAACCGCAAGAAGACATCCGCCTTTGCCGGGCTGATGGGCGAGCAAGTGGCGGCAAAAGGCGTCACCGTCGTCGACGACGGCACGATCGACAACCGCCGCGGCTCGATCACCGTCGACGACGAGGGCACGCCTTCGGCCTACAATGTGCTGATCGAGGACGGCAAGCTGGTCGGCTACATGCAGGACCGGCAGAACGCCCGCCTCATGGGCATGAAGGCCACCGGCAACGGCCGCCGGCAGGGTTATGCCTATCGCCCGATGCCGCGCATGACCAACACCTACATGCTCTCCGGCGACAAGACGCCCGAGGAGATCATCGCCTCGGTGAAGAACGGCATCTATGCCGTCTCCTTCGGCGGCGGGCAGGTGGACATCACCTCCGGCAAGTTCGTCTTCGGCTGCACGGAGGCCTATCTCATCGAAAACGGCAAGGTGACGGCGCCGGTCAAGGGCGCGATGCTGATCGGCAACGGGCCGGACGCCATGCGCCGCGTCTCGATGATCGGCAACGACACGAAGCTCGACACCGGCATCGGCAATTGCGGCAAGGCCGGCCAGTGGGTGCCGGTCGGCGTCGGCCAGCCGCATCTCAGGATGGACCAGATCACCGTCGGCGGCACGAAGGCCTAGCGACCGCAAGACCGCTGCGCACCTTGCGAAGCGCCTCACACGCCGTCTCCACCCTTCGCTGCCATGCGATCGAGAAGCCACGTCCGGAAGGCGCGTGCTTCCGGCGAGAGGCGCTTGAAATCGCGTGCGACCAGCCAATAGGCACCGAAGGGAATGGAAAGGGCGAAGGGCTGCACGAGGCGGCCTTCGGCGATGTCGTCCGCCGCGAAGGAACGGTCGACCAATGCAACGCCGTGCCCGCGCAGCGCCGCCTGCAGCACCAGATTGCCCTCCGTGAAAATCTGGGCGCGCCCGAGCGAGGCGTCCGGCAGGCCGGCGGCGGCAAACCAGCGGTGCCAGGCGCTGCGGTTCTCCTCATGCAGCAAGGTGTAGGCCAACAGGTCGGCCGGCGCGTTCAGCGGCGGGCCGTCCTCCGCCAGGCAAGGCATGACCACAGGCACCATTTCCACCTCGGCAAGGCGCTCGGCCTGAACGCGGGGCCAGGCACTCGCGTCCGCACCGTGGCGTATGGCGATCTCGGCCTCGTGCCTGCGGAACTCGATGAGCCGGCCGTCTGATTGGACGACGACGTCGATCTCCGGGTGGTCCGATTGAAAATCGTCGAGATGCGGCACGAGCCAGCAGGCGGCGAAGGACGGCTCGGCGCTGATCTCCAGCACCCCTCCTCCGCGCCGGCCGCGGATTTCCGCAAGGCCTGCATCCATCGCATCGAAGGAACGGGAGAGCACGTCGAGGAGCGCCTGTCCGTCGGGCGTGAGGCGGACGCTGCGGTGGCGGCGCTCGAAGAGCGGCTTGCCGAGTTCGGCTTCCAGTTCCTTCACCTGCCGGCTGACGGCGGCCTGCGATACGGCAAGTTCGTCGGCGGCCAGCGTGAAGCTTGCGAGCCGGCCCGCCGCCTCGAATGTCCTCAGCGCCGTCAGGGGCAGCCGTCCGCGTTTCATGACATAACCTCAAGTCATCTGAAATCGACGATAAACTCGTTTGAGGAAAGGTGGCAAGCGGGCGGACAATCCGGGCCAGTCAACAGTCCTGGAGGACAGGAACATGTTCTGCTCCGTCACCACGATCTTCATGGAGGTCGTCCGCATCCTAACTTTTCAGACCGGACGGCCCGCGCCGCCCCGCCACAGGAAAGCCGTTGTTAACCACTCGGATACCGACCGGGTGCGATAACGGCCGAAAGACACCGTGAAGGAAGATGAAGACGACATGCCGATCCGCAGCACCATGCGACAGGGGCTGAAGCGCGCCGTGATCACGGGCGGGCTCGAGGTCGCGCATCTGGCGGGACGGGCCGGACTGATGGCCTCGGCCCGCGGCATGGGCGCGATCTTCACGCTGCATCATGTGCGGCCCAAGGTGCCGCAGGCCTTCGATCCGAACGCCCATCTGGAGATCACGCCGGACTTCCTGGACGTGGCCATCGAGCACCTGAAGGAGGAAGGCTACCAGTTCGTGGCACTCGGCGACATGCCGGCGCGGCTAGCCATCGCGCGGGCCGGCGAGCGCTTCGCCGCCTTCACGCTGGACGACGGCTACCGCAACAATGCGGTGCATGCCCAGCCGGTCTTCACGCGGCACAAGGTGCCGTTCACGGTATTCGTCGCGCCCGGCTTCGCCTCGAAGACCCATGGCATCTGGTGGGAGACGCTGACCGAGCTGCTGCGTGCCGCGCCGCATCTCGAATTCGACTTCGGCTCCGGCCCGGTCATCCTGCCCCTCGCCACGCCCTTCCAGAAGCAGGCGGCCTATAGCCGCTTCGCGCGGTTCATCCAGTCCGAGACGGACGAGGCGGCGGCTATCGAAAGGCTGGACGCGGCCGCCAAAGCCCATGGCATCGATCCGCTGATGCTCACCGAACGGCTCGTCATGCGCGAACCGGAGCTGAAGAGCCTCGTGCTCAACCCCCTCGCCTCGATCGGCGGCCACACGGTGAGCCATCGCGCGCTGGCGCGGCTCGGCGACGAGGACGCGCGGCGCGAGATGGACCAGTCGGCCGAGCGCATCGCCGCGATCACCGGCCAGCGCCCCGAGACCTTCGCCTATCCCTATGGCGACCGCGCCGCCGTCTCGCCGCGCGAGCACCGGCTTGCCAAGGACCTCGGCTTCCGCGTCGCGGTGACGACGGAGCCCGGCACGCTCTCGCCACGCTCCTTCGACGCGCCGACCGCGCTCCCCCGCATCTCGCTGAACGGCCTCTACCAGAAGCCGAAATATGTCGGCGCCCTCGCCTCGGGCATCCCGTTCAGGCTGCTGCGACGGTAGGCTTTGGCGGCGGCGCTCGTCATGCTATGATCGGCGCCTAGGAGATCACCCGATGCTTGCCCTTCAACTGCCCGCCGATATCGAAAAGCGCCTCGACGACGTCGCCCGCAAGACCGGGCGCAGCAAGAGCGACTACATCCAGGACGTCCTGGTCGAGCATCTGGACGACCTTTTGGACCTGCAGGTCGCCGAGGAAAGATTCCGCGAACTCCAGAAGGGGGAAGCGGGCACGCGTTCCCTCGGCGACGTGATGAAATCCCATGGCATGGAGAATTGAGCTCCATCTGGGAGCGGAGAAGGAACTCGACAAGGTCGGCCCCGTCGCGGCGCGCCGCATCCTGCGCTTCCTTCACGACCGCATCGCATCCCTCGACAATCCCCGCGTCGTCGGCCAGGCGTTGAAGGGATCGGAGCTCGGCGAATTCTGGAAATACCGGGTCGGCGACTATCGCGTCATCGCCCGGATAGAGGATTCCGTCGTCACGATCTTCGTGGTTCGCATCGGCGACCGCAAATCCGTCTACCGCTGAACACTTTCACGGATACATCCGCACCTTCGTCCAGCCCCGGCCGTCTTCGGTTCGGCGGAATTCGACGCGGTCGTGCAGGCGGAAGGGGCGGTCGTGCCAGAACTCGATGGAGACGGGTTTCAGGCGGAAGCCGGACCAGTGCGGCGGGCGGGGAATCTCGCCGATCGCGTAGCGTGCGGTATATTCGGCGACCGCCTTTTCCAGCGCGAAACGGCCTTCGAGCGGGCGCGACTGTTTTGAAGCCCAGGCGCCGATGCGGCTGCCGCGCGGGCGGGAGGCGTAATATTCGTCGGCTTCGGCATCGGTGACGATCTCGATATCGCCGCGCACGCGCACCTGCCGGCGCAGCGATTTCCAATGAAAGCACATCGCCGCCTTGCGGGCGCCGAGGATCTCCACGCCCTTTCGGCTCTCGAAATTGGTGTAGAAGACGAAGCCCCGCTCGTCGAAACCCTTCAAAAGCACCATGCGCACATTCGGCAGGCCCGTCTCGTCCACGGTGGCGAGCGCCAGTGCGTTCGCGTCGTTCGGCTCGCTCCTGCCGGCCTCTTCGAGCCAGGTCGCGAACAGGGCATAGGGTTCGTTTTCCTCGGTGAAGTCACCGCTTGTTAACGCATTTTCGCTCATATTCGATTCAATGCCGATCTATCTAGCTGTATGAGGCAGTCTGGAGTGAAAGTCATAGCAAAGACGCGACCGGAGACAAAGCAATACTGGACGCGCTGCCTGGGGGTTGCCGCGGTCATGATGTCCGGTGCGGTTCTCTCCGGCTGCATGAGCGGTCTCGACCTGTTTTCCGACAGCAATGTCGACAAGACGGTGCGCACCAGCACCGTGTCGAACGGCAATACCGAACGCCTGACCGACGAGATCACCGTGCGAAACGCCGTGTCCTCGGCCGATATCCTGCGCAGCGGCGGGAACCCCATTCCGTGGGCGAATTCGGCCTCCGGCAGCGCCGGCGTCATCAGTTCCATCGCGGAGAACCACGACACGGCCGGCCGGACCTGCCGCGATTTCGTGACGACGAAACATTCCTACCAGGGCATCGCCAGCTTCACCGGCCGCACCTGCATGGGCAGCTCCGGCGAATGGCTGCTGCTCGCCTTCGACCGCCAGGGTTGACCGTATTCAGAGCATGTTTGCACTTTTTCAACCCTGACCCGTAACCGGCGGTTAGGACGTTCGTCGCTACCATGAACGGTAAAACGGAAACGGGTGGAAGTTATGCGTGATCCCTATTCGGTCCTCGGCGTCAAGAAGAGCGCCGGGCAGGAGGAAATCAAGGCCGCCTGGCGCTCGCTGGCGAAAGCCGTGCATCCCGACCAGAATCACGACGACCCGCTGGCAACCGTCCGCTTCACCGAGGCCGGCCGCGCCTACGATCTCCTGCGCGATCCCGACAAGCGCAGCCGCTACGACCGCCAGCAGCGCGAGGCAGAGCTGCGCCGCATGGAGCAGATGCGCCGCCAGCAGGCCGAACGCAAGGCCAAGCCCGAGGCCCCGCGCATGTCCAGCGAGGATGCCGAGGACATGATCGCCCGCATCTTCGGCGTCGATTCCCGCGGCCAGCCGGCCGACGCGAAGCAGGCACGCCCGCAGGCCCAGGCACAGACGCAGACGGGCACGGCGCAGGCGCAGGACGTCCGCAAAACCGCCGACGAGACCGCCGTCGACGATGGCCCGTCGGCGCGCGGCAGCGCGCCTGCCGCGGCGCTCATCTCCGCCATCATCCGCCGCATCCGCGGCAGCCGCGCCAAGGTCGACAAGGCGCCCGACCTCGTCGCCGACGTCACCGTCACGGTCGAGGACATCCTCAACCGCGTGCGCCCGAGCATCGAGACGCCCGAGGGACAGACGATCCGCGTGCCGATCGGCGCGGGAACGACGGACGGGCAGGTGATCCGGCTCAAGGAGGCTGGCCACCGCATCGAGAATCTGAGGCGCGGCGACGCGGTGATCACCGTGCGCGTCGCCCCCGGCCGCTTCCGCACCGACGGCTTCGACCTCAAGGTCGACCTGCCGGTCACCATCGAGAATGCCGTGCTCGGCTGCGAGACGACGATCGACGGGCCGCTCGGCCCGCTCACCGTCACGGTTCCGGCCTGGTCCGGTTCCGACCAGGCGATCCGCATTGCAGGCGAAGGCCTTGCCAAGGAAAACGGTGAGCGCGGCGATCTCATCGCCGAAATCCGCCTGCTCCTGTGGGAAAAGCCGGATGCCAAGATGATCGACCTGATGCGCTCGCTGCGGGAAGGCCTTTACCTTTAATCGATTTATGACCCTTGCGTGAAAGATGCACCCATTGTTACGGATGCTAACAGTTCCTGAACCCTCACGCGCTTGAACCGCATTGCCGCCTATGCCATAGGCAATTTCGACTTATTTCAAGCAATTCCGAACACGCCGCCGCTTGGCGCTTTTTGCTGGAATTGCTTCTAGCTATCAGGGGGCAAACCATGGTTCAGGCATCTGGTCTGATGAAGGGCAAGCGCGGCGTCATCATGGGCGTCGCCAACAACCGCTCCATCGCCTGGGGCATTGCCAAGGCAATCCACGCGCAGGGCGGCGAAATCGCCTTCACCTATCAGGGCGATGCGCTGAAGAAGCGCGTCGAGCCGCTGGCCGCCGAAATCGGCGCGGTGCTGGCCGGCGACTGCGATGTTTCCGACGAGGCGTCGATCGACGCGGTCTTCGACAATATCGAGAAGATGTGGGGCAAGATCGACTTCATCGTGCATGCCATCGGCTTTTCCGACAAGGACGAGCTGACCGGCCGCTATGTCGACACCACGCCCGGCAACTTCGCCAAGACGATGCAGATCTCGGTCTATTCCTTCACCTCGGTCGCGCGGCGGGCGGAAAAGCTGATGACCGACGGCGGCGCGATGCTGACGCTGACCTATTACGGCGCAGAGAAGGTCATGCCGAACTACAACGTCATGGGCGTTGCCAAGGCCGCGCTCGAGGCGAGCGTGAAGTACCTCGCAGTCGACCTCGGCCCGAAGAACATCCGCGTCAACGCCATCTCGGCCGGCCCGATCAAGACGCTCGCGGCCTCCGGCATCGGCGATTTCCGCTATATCCTCAAGTGGAACGAGTACAATGCGCCGCTGCGCCGCACCGTCACCATCGAGGAAGTTGGCGATGTCGGCCTCTACCTGCTGTCGGACCTGTCGCGCTCGGTGACCGGCGAGACGCACCATGCCGACAGCGGCTACCATGTCATCGGCATGAAGGCCGTGGACGCGCCGGACATTTCCGTCGTCAAGGACTAATCGCCGGGACGTTGCCTTGCTCATCTACATGATCCGCCACGGCCAGACCGCGTGGAATGCAGAAGGCAGGCTGCAAGGCCAGAAGGACATCCCGCTCAACGATACCGGCCGCCAGCAGGCGGCCGGCAACGGCCTCGCCCTCAAGGGCATTCTCGGCAAAACGGTTTCCGACTTCGACTTCGTGGCAAGTCCGCTCGGGCGCACGCGCGAGACGATGGAGATCCTGCGCCGCGCCATGGACCTTCCTCCCCTCGCCTACCGCACCGATCCGCGCCTCGTCGAACTCTCCTTCGGCGACTGGGAAGGCCATACGCTCGCGGAACTGCGGGAGAGCACGCCGGAGCGGGTGGAAGAACGCGGACGGGCCAAATGGAACTTCATCCCGCCGGGCGAAGCGGCGGAAAGCTACGAGATCCTCTCGTGGCGCATCGGTTCCTTCCTCGCCGACGTGACGCGGCCCACGGTCTGCGTCAGCCATGGCGGCGTCTTCCGCGCGGCCTTCCGCCTTTACGGCATGGATGAGGAAGAAGCGGCCAACACCCCGATCCACCAGGACCGTATCCTGCGCCTCGACGGGACGGGGATGAACTGGCTGTAGATATCTCCAGGCGGAGCGTGGGGCTTTACCCCCCTCTGCCCTACCGGGCATCTCCCCCTCAAGGGGGGAGATTGGCAGGAGGCAAGAACCTAACTCGAATAGCAGCGTTTGAGATGGGCGAAGCGGTGCCCCATCCGATCTCCCCCCTTGAGGGGGAGATGCCCGGCAGGGCAGAGGGGGGTGTGCCAAACTCGCCCGCGCCTTACTGAAGAACTTCGAGATCGTTGATGACGCGCTTGCCGTCGACTTCGGTGTAGAACACCAGCACCTTCACGCCCGGTTCCAGCCCCTCGAAATTGAATTCTTCCGGCGCCTGGTACTTCTTGCCGTCGTCGAGCGACAGGCTGAGATTGGTCGTGTCCACATTGGTGATCACGGCCTCGACGTCGGCGCTTTCCGCGGAAGCGGCGAGCGGCGAAAGGAAAACGGCCATAGCCATCAGTGCAGCGATCAGCAACCGCATCGTACGAACCCCTGGAAATGAATCAGTCTTTTTGCCGGTCACGTCAGATGCCCCCCAAATATGGCGAAATTCGCCCGTTCCATGCCCCAGATGGAATGGATGGCCGGAAAGGGACGGCGAATCAAGGCGGCCCACGGCGTCATCCCCCGGATTGTCGGACAAATCCGCCTCCCCTTTGACGGGGCGCAAGGTACGAGCGGGGAAGTACAAGTATTTCAGTTGCTTATAAATGCAATTTTAAGGGAGCCTCCCGTACGGTTTCGCCACAACCGGGGACTTTCTTCTTGCCTTTGACCGACGCCATCCAACGCTATCTGGCGTCGCTTGCCGAGTGGGCACGCCCCTCGCTCGTTCCCGCGGCGATCGCCGGCTGCGTCATCCTCACGGCAAGCATCCTCTACGAGCGGCAGAACGAAGCCGTCTACCGCAACGAACTGCAAAGCCATGTCGCGGGCGACCTCGCGCTGGTCAGCGCCCGGCTCCAGAGCGAGGTCAACAGCGACGTCGTCGCGCTGCGCAGCGTCGCCAACATGTTCGCCGTGGCGCCGGAACAGGCGACGCTGCAATTCAATGTCTTCGCCCGCAAGCTGATGCTGCAGAACACCCATTTCCGCCGCGTAGGCGTGGCCCCCGCCGCAAAGGTCGCCCAGGCGTTTCCGACCGATGCGGGCGAGCATTATCTCGGCACCGATTTCAACCGCTTCCCCTCCTTCCGCCGCGCCGCCCAGGCCGACCGCTCGCGCGGCCGGCCGCTGATGTTCGGCCCGGTCGAATTCGCCAGGGGCGGACGCGGCTTCAATCTCTTCATGCCTGTCTTCACCAATGTCGAGGCGCGGCACTATTTCTGGGGTTACATCGACGGGCTGATCGACGAGCGCAAGCTGTTCACCGATGCCGGCCTGATCGACCCGACCCGCCACCGCCGGCCCGGCATGCCGCAGCACGAGCCCGATATCGAGCTTGCCATCCGCGACGTCAGCGTGCCCGACAACATCGTCGATCCGTTCTTCGGCGATGCCGATGTCTTCGAGAACGAGCCGGTGGTGCAGGTGCTCGACTTTCCCGGCGGCCGCTGGGAGCTCGCCGCCATTCCGTCGAAGGGCTGGCATCATCCGCCGGAAAACCGCACGCAGGTCCGGCTGAGCATTATCGCCGCCGCCCTCGTCATCATCGTACCGATCTTCCTGACCGGCGGTCTCGTCGGCGAGCGCCAGCGCAACATCGCCCGCATCAAGGCGCGCGAGCGGCAGGTGCAGTCTCTCTCGCAGCGCCTCGACGTCGCGCTCGATGCCTCCAAGATCGGCATCTGGGAAATCGAGCTTTCGACCGGCGCGCGCAACTGGGATGCGCAGATGCACCGGCTGCACGGTTTCCCGGAGAACGAGACGCCGCACGATGCGGAATGGCGCTCCGTGCTCCATCCGGACGACGTCGCCATCGCCAAGGGCGAAATGGACCTCATCCGCGCCGGCGGCAACGACTACAAGTCGCAATACCGCATCCTCATGCCCGACGGCAGCTGGCACTATATCCGCAATGTCGGTTCGCGCCTCGTCGGGCCGAACGGCGAGGAGAAGCTGACCGGCATCAGCTGGGACGTCACCGAGGACGTGCTGCTCAACCAGGCGCTCCAGAGCGCCAAGGAGCATGCGGAAATCCAGAACACCGAGCTTGCCAAGCTCACCCGGCGCCTCGACCTCGCGCTCGATTCCTACCAGTGCGGCCTATGGGAGGCCGATCTCGACCGGGAGCAGACGCTGTGGGACGCCCGCATGCACCAGCTCTACGGCCTTACCTACACCGACGGTCTCGTCACGCGCGAAGCCTGGCTCGGCGTCATCCATCCGGACGACCGCGGCGCCATGATCGAGAATGTCGACCGCTGCATCGAGCAGGACCTGCCCTATGTGCACGAGGCGCGGATCCTGTTGCCTGGCGGGGCCGTGCGCCATGTGCGCTCCGTCGGCAAGATCCATCACGGCCCGGACGGCCGCAAGCTGATCGGCATCGCCTTCGACGTGACGGAGGACGTGATCCTCAAGGAGAACCTCAAGGCGGCGAAGAAACAGGCGGACGCCAAGAACATCGAGCTGGAACAGGCCAAGGACCGCATCGAGCACAATGCGCTGCACGACCCGCTGACCGGGCTCGGCAACCGGCGCAAGCTCGACGACGAGCTGACAGGCATCGCGGAGCGCAGCATGGGCGCGGACGTGCATGTCGGCATCCTCCACATCGACCTCGACCGCTTCAAGCAGATCAACGACACGCTCGGCCACGCCGCCGGCGACGCGCTGCTGGTGCACGCCTCGCAGGTGCTGCGCTCTTCCGTGCGCAAGGGCGATCTCGTGGCGCGCATCGGCGGCGACGAATTCGTGGTGGTGGTCGGCGACATGACCGACCAGGCCTATCTCAGCGCGCTCGCCCGCCGCATCATCGGCCTGATGCAGCAGCCGGTCGATTACGAAGGCCATCTCTGCCGCTTCGGCGTCAGCATCGGCATCGCGCTTGCCGAAGGCCGCGCGGTCGACACGGCAAAGCTGCTCGTCAACGCCGACATCGCGCTCTACCGCGCCAAGGCGCTCGGGCGGGGCCGGCACGAATTCTTCACCGAGGCGCTGCAGGCCGAGATCATCTCGAACAAGCGCATCGCCGACGACATCCTGGCGGGCATCGAGAACAACGAATTCGTGCCCTACTACCAGCCGCAGATCGATGCCGGCACGCTGAAGCTCGCCGGGGCCGAGGCGCTCATCCGCTGGAACCATCCGCGCGACGGGCTGCTCACCCCCGACCGCTTCCTCAAGATCGCCGAAGACCTCAACGTCATGGCGACGCTCGACCGGATCGTGCTGGAAAAGGCACTTCTCGACTGCGCCCGCTGGGCGGCGCAGGGCCTCATCATGCCGAAGATCTCGGTCAACGTGTCGGCCCGGCGGCTGCGCGACGAGAGCCTGGTCGAGAGCCTGACGGGACTTTCGATCCAGCCCGGCCAGATTTCCTTCGAGCTGGTGGAATCGATCTTCCTCGACGAAAGCGACGACGTGGTGCTCTCCAATATCGAGCGGATCAAGGCGCTCGGCATCGACATCGAAATCGACGATTTCGGCACCGGCCATACCTCCATCGTCAGCCTGCTGAAACTGAAGCCCAAGCGGCTGAAGATCGACCGCCAGCTCGTCGCGCCCATCCTTTCCTCGCACAACGAGCAGGCTCTGGTGCGCTCTATCATCGAGATCGGCCGCTCGCTCGGCATCGAGATCGTCGCGGAAGGCGTGGAGACGATGGAGCATGCCGAAATGCTCGGCCTGCTCGGCTGCGACCTGTTGCAGGGCTACGCCTTCGCCAAGCCCCTCTCCCGCGAGGCCTTCCTGGCCTTCGGCAGCGAGATGCGCTGGGCGCTGGCTTCATAAAGATTGGCGGGTTTCATACCCCCCTCTGCCCTGCCGGGCATCTCCCCCTCAAGGGGGGAGATCGGCAAGAGGCGGGAACCTCGCTCAAATTGCAGCGTCCACGATGGTCGCGACCTCGCTCCATCCAATCTCCCCCCTTGAGGGGGAGATGCCCGGCAGGGCAGAGGGGGGTGAGCCACGACATCGGACACCGAAAAGAACAGCACTGGAGACCATCCTCGTGTCGCGAAACCCTTGTCCCGCCCCCGCCTTTTCCACTAAGAGAGGGCACAGTTTCTTTCGGGTCCGGGTCCGCTCATGTCGCACAACACCTTCGGTCACCTTTTCCGCGTCACCACCTGGGGCGAAAGCCATGGGCCGGCGCTCGGCTGCGTGGTGGACGGCTGCCCGCCCGGCATTCGCTTCACGCTCGCCGAAATCCAGGCCTGGCTCGACAAGCGCAAGCCCGGCCAGTCGCGCTTCGTGACGCAGCGCCGCGAGGACGACCTCGTCAAGGTGCTGTCCGGCGTGATGCTCGACGACGACGGCGAGACGATGATCACCACCGGCACGCCGGTCTCCATGCTGATCGAGAACACCGACCAGCGTTCCAAGGACTATGGCGAGATCGCGCGGCGCTACCGCCCCGGCCATGCCGACTATGCCTATGACGTGAAATACGGCATCCGCGACTATCGCGGCGGCGGCCGCTCCTCCGCCCGCGAGACCGCCGCGCGCGTCGCCGCCGGCGGCCTTGCCCGCAAGGTGGTGCCGGGGCTGACCGTGCGCGCCGCGCTGGTGCAGATCGGCAAGCACAGGATCGACCGCAACAACTGGGACTGGGGTACGGTGAACGACAACCCGTTCTTCGCGCCCGACCCCGCCATCGTGCCCGTCTGGGAAGAGTATCTCGACAGCATCCGCAAGGCCGGTTCCTCGGTCGGCGCGGTCGTCGAGGTCGTCGCCGAGGGCGTGCCGGCCGGCATCGGCGCGCCGATCTACGGCAAGCTCGACCAGGACATCGCCTCGCTGCTGATGTCGATCAACGCCGTCAAGGGCGTCGAGATCGGCGAAGGTTTCGGCGCCGCCGAGCTCACCGGCGAGGACAATGCCGACGAGATGCGCATGGGCAACGACGGCAACCCGATCTTCCTGTCCAACCATGCCGGCGGCATCCTGGGCGGCATTTCCACCGGCCAGCCAGTCGTCGCCCGCTTCGCCATCAAGCCGACCTCCTCGATCCTCACCGAGCGCCGCTCGATCGATGCCGACGGCAACAATGTCGACGTGCGCACCAAGGGCCGGCACGATCCGTGCGTGGGCATCCGCGCCGTGCCGATCGGCGAGGCCATGGTCGCCTGCGCCATTGCAGATCATTATCTTCGCGACCGCGGCCAGACCGGCCGCCTGAAATAACCGCCGCCTGAAACAGGAGCCTGCCATGAGCTACGACCAGAAGCGTGTCGTCGATGCCATCCGCGCCTTCGAGGCCGGCGAGATCGTCGTCGTGACCGATGACGACGGCCGCGAGAACGAGGGCGACCTGATCGTCGCCGCCGTGCATTGCACGCCGGAAAAGATGGCCTTCATCGTGCGCCACACCTCCGGCATCGTCTGCACGCCTATGCCGCGCGAAGAGGCCAAGCGCCTCAACCTCAACGCCATGGTGGCGGAGAACGACTCGGCGCACACCACTGCCTTCACCGTCTCCGTCGATTTCAAGCACGGCACGACGACGGGCATTTCCGCCGACGACCGCACCTTGACCGTGCGCAACCTCGCCAATCCCAATGTCGGCCCGGCGGACTTCGTGCGCCCCGGCCACATCTTTCCGCTGGTCGCCCGCGAGGGCGGCGTGCTGATGCGCTCCGGCCATACGGAAGCGGCCGTCGATCTCTGCCGCCTCGCCAGCCTGCCGCTGATCGGCGTGATCAGCGAACTCGTCAACGACGACGGCACCGTGATGCGCGGGCCGCAGGTGGCGGATTTCGCCGAACAGCACGGCCTCAGGCAGCTCTCCGTCGCCGATCTCATCGCCTACCGCCAGCGCAAGGAAACGCTGATCGAGCAGGTCGACAGCTTCGACCTCAAAACCCTCTACGGCAAGGCGAAGGCCTATACCTACACGCTGCCCTGGGATCCGATGCAGCATCTTGCCGTGGTCTTCGGCGACATCCGCGACGGCGTCGACATTCCCGTGCGCCTGCATCTCGAAAATGTCGGCGGCGACGTCTTCGGCGCGAGCCGGCAGATCGATAGCATCATGAAGCGCATCGCCGAGCAGGGCCGCGGCGTCATCGTCTACCTGCGCGAGGGTTCGGTCGGCGTCGGCCAGTCCTCGACCGCCCGCAAGGGCATGCACGACCGCGAAGGCCATGACGAGGCGCAGGCGCGCGAAAGCGAATGGCTGGAAATCGGCCTCGGCGCGCAGATCCTGAAGGACCTCGGCATCACCTCGATCCGCCTGATGGCCTCGCGCGAGCGCCACTATGTCGGCCTCGAAGGCTTCGGCATCGCGATCAGCGCGACGGACCTCTGCTGACCCGGGGTCGCTACCGAAGCAACTGCGCTACAGAGGCAAAAGGCCCCTCCCCAACCCCTCCCCACAAGGGGGAGGGACTTAACCGGCCGCACCCTCGGCGATGAAAAATCAACCGGAGAGCAAGCCTCAAGCTTTCTCCCCCCTTGTGGGGGAGATGCCGACAGGCAGAGGGGGTCTTCCTGGTCACGGCGGCCACAGTCGCCCACTCCCACTCCGGCCGGGCTACACCTCCCCGCGCCAGCCGTCGAGATAGCGCACCCCTTCCACCCCCGTGAATTTCGCAAGGCGCGCCAGCTCCGCCTCCAGCTTCTCCAACCGCCCTGACGAGACGCGGACCTTCGGCTCCCACCAGAGGCGCTTGACGTCGAGCGTGCCGGCCTTGCGGTCGGCCTTCATGTCGATGCGGCCGACGAGGCGGTCGCCTTCGAGCAGCGGGAAGACATAGTAGCCGTATTGCCGCTTCGGCTCCGGCACGAAGACCTCGATGCGGTAGAAATAGCCGAAGAGCCGTTCCGTGCGATTGCGGTCGCGAATCAGCGGATCGAAGGGCGACAGCACGCGCAGACGCGCCGGAGGCTCCGGTATGTCGCCGAGACCCGCCGGAAAATCGGCAAAGGCGTAGGCACCCCGCGGCTTGCCGCCGTCGGCCGTCTCGATGGAAACGGGGCGCAGCTCGTCGCGATGCGCCTCGACCCAGGCCTTCGCCTCCTCCGGCGAGATAAGCGCCCAGAAGGCGGCGATCTCGCCGTGGGTGGCAAAACCAAGCCGCTCCAAGGCGCTGCGGCAGGCCCAGTCGACGAAGGCATCGTGCTCCACATCCGGCGCATGGTGGTGCGGCGGCAGCACGCGCTCGGAGAGATCGTAGACCTTCTGGAAGTTCTCCCGCCGGGCGATGGCCAGCTTGCCGGTGTGCCAGAGATATTCCAGCGCCGTCTTGTTCGGATGCCAGTTCCACCAGCCGCCCGACTTGTGGTCGTCCACCTTCAGGTCGCGTGAGAGAACCGGCCCGCCGGCGGCAATGCGCTCGTAGGTTTCCTCGAACGCCCTGTCGAAGCCCTCGCCCTGCCATTTGCGCCAGCGCTCCAGGATGGACGCCTCCTTGCGGCGAAACCGATGCTTCCAGTAGCGGAAGAATTCGCTCGGAATGATGGAGGCGTCATGCGTCCAGTGCTCGAAGAGCTCGCCGTCCTTTTCCAGCAGCTCCGCCAGATGCTCGCGCCGGTAGGTCTGGTTGCGCGAGAAAAGGATCTGGTGATGCGCCCGCTCGACGGTGGCGATGCTGTCCACCTGCACGAAGCCGATGTCCTGGATGAGCTGCAGCAGCCCCTCCTTGCCGAGCAGGCGGCCCGGCGGGGCGCTGAGGCCCTGGCGGGCGAGGAAGATGCGCCGGGCCTCGGCATTGGAAAGGAGAATCGTCATGCCGGATGATAGGCACATATTCCCGGTTTGTTCTAGCGCTTTATGCAGCGGCCCTGTCCCGTCGGGCTCGCTCGCCCGCGCCGCGCGAATGCAACCATCCTGCGGTTTCCTTTGCGTCTTGCCGTGTTATAGCTCCCCCCGATTTTCTGCGAACCGGGATTCCGCTCTTGGATATCGTCTTTACCGCCGCCACGGTGCGCTATGGCGCACGCGCGGCGCTCCATCCGCTGACCCTGACGCTCGTCGAGCGGCGCATCGGCGTCGTCGGCCTCAACGGTTCCGGCAAGACGACCATGGCGCGGCTGATCAACGGCCTCGTCAAGCCGACCGAGGGCACGGTGACGGTCAGCGGGCTCGATACGGTTGAGGATGCCGAGGCGGCGCGCGGCAGGACCGGCTTCATCTTCCAGAACCCGCAGCACCAGATGATCCTGCCCATCCTTGCCGAGGACATCGCCTTCGGCCTGAAGAACCGCGGGCTCGGCAAGGCGGAGATCGCCGAGAAGACGGAGGCGATCCTCTCGCGCTTCAACATTTCGCATCTCGCGCGGCGGCGCGTGCACGAGCTTTCCGGCGGCGAGACGCAGCTTGGGGCGATCGCCAGCGTGCTCGTTACCGGCCCTGACCTTTTGATCCTCGACGAGCCGACCAACCAGCTCGACCTCAAGAACCGAGCGCTGATCGAGCGCACCATCGCGGCCCTGCCGGAACAGGTGCTGGTGATCACGCATGACCTTGCGCTGCTCGACGGCTTCGACCGCGTGCTGGTCTTCCACGAGGGACGGCTTGCCGCCGACGCTTCGCCGGCAGAGGCGATCCGCGCCTACCGGGAGATCGCCGCGTGCTGAACGGGCTCGACATCGAGGGCGATTCGCCACTTCACCGCCTGCCGGTGCGCGGCAAGCTGGTTCTGCTCTTTGTCGCCGCGATCGGGCTTTTCCTCGTTTCCGACCTGCGCCTCCTCGTGCCCGCCCTGGCTCTTTGCGCCGCGCTCTACCTTTCGACCGGCATCGGCCTTGGAAACGCGCTTCGACGCACGCGCCTCGTTCTGTTCACGGTGCTCATCCTCGCAGGCGCGAACTATCTCTTCCATTCGCTGCACGAAGCCGTCGTCGTCTTCTGCCGCCTGTCCGCGCTCGTCCTGCTCGCCGCCGCCGTCACCGCGACGACCGGCATCTCGGCCTTCATGGACGAGATCACCCGGCTGCTCACGCCGCTCGAGCGCTTCGGCTTCGTGCGGGCGGCGGATGTCAGCCTGGCGGTCGGCCTCGTCATCCGATTCGTGCCGGAAATCTTCGCGCGCTATCAGGACATAGCCGACGCGCACCGGGCGCGCGGCCTGCCCGTCCGGCCGCTGACGACGCTCGTGCCGTTGATCATTCTCACGCTGAAGGATGCGGATACGATCGCCATGGCGATTGACGCCCGCGGCTTTCGGCGGCACTAACCATCCACCCAGCCTTGTCCATCCAGGGAACCTGACATGACCACCAGAGACATCGTCCTCATCGCCCTCTTCACCGCCATCATGGTGGTGCTTGGCCTGCTGCCGCCGATCACCTTCGGCTTCATCCCCGTGCCGATCACCGCGCAGTCGCTCGGCCCCATGCTGGCCGGCTGCATCATCGGCGCGCGGCGCGGCGCGGCCTCTATGCTGCTCCTGGTGCTTCTCGTGGCAATCGGCCTGCCGGTCCTGTCGGGCGGGCGCGGCGGCCTTGGCGTCCTCGTCGGCCCGAGCGCCGGCTATATCGTCGGCTGGGTTGTCGGCGCCTTCGTCTGCGGCCTGATCGCCGAACGCCTCGTCAAGGAAGACCAGAACGAACTCACCCAGTTCCTCGCCTTCCTCGCGGCCTCCATCGTCGGCGGCGTCGCCGTCGTCTATCTCTTCGGCGTTCCGTGGCTCGCCTATATGAGCGGCAAGGCCTTCTTCGAGACCGCCGTCGCCTCGCTGGTCTTCCTGCCCGGCGACCTCATCAAGGCCTTCGTCGCCATGCTCGCGGGCCGCGCCGTGCTCGCCGGCTATCCGCTGCTGCCGCAGCGCGCCTGAGCCGATGCCGCTTTCCGGCGCCATCGAACGGCACGCCGCCACCCGTCCTACGGACCCGGCCTTCCATCTGGAGGACCGGGTTCTTTCCTACGCGGGCCTCGCGGCCACGGCCCGGCAGGTTTTTGCCGGCCTGGCGACCCTGGCACCCGAAGGCCGAAGCAGCATCGGCCCGGAAAACCGCCTCGTCGCCGTCGCCACCGGCAACCACGCGCTCTTTCCCGCCGCCTTCGTCGCCGCCACGGCGGGTAACAATTGCGCGGCGCTGATCGATCCGCACCTGCCGGAAGCCGTCCGGCAGCGGCTCATCGAGACGCTCGACCCCGATATCGTCGTCACCGTCGCGGGCGATGGTCTCCATCTGCGCAATCCGCACAGCGGCGCGGCCCTGATCGTCACGGAAGTCGATGCCTGCCTCCATGCACCGTTACCGGAAGGCAGCGACGACGCGCCGTTCCTGATCGTCTTCACCTCCGGCACCACGGCCGACCCCAAGCCGATCATCCGCGACCGCCGCTCCTGGCGCATCAGCCTTGCCACCGGCGCGCCCTTCTTCGGCATCAACGCCGCCACCAGCACCTACGCGCCCGGCCCCCTCGCCCATGGCCTTGCGCTCTATGCGATGACGGAGACGCTGCTCGCCGGCGGCACGTTCCACTCGGCCCGGCATTTCGATGCGACGGAGGGGCTGGAGACGATCCGGGCCGAGGCCGTTCGCCGGCTGGTGCTGGTGCCGACGATGCTGCGGCGGCTGTGCGAAGGCACGCCGGTCGAAAGCGTCGAAGCCGTCACCGTGGCCGGCGCCAAGCTGACGGCCGCCGATCATGCGCTCTGCATGAAGAACTTCCCGAAGGCGGCGCTGCGCGAATATTACGGCGCATCCGAACTCGGCTTCATCACCGTCACGGCACCAGGCGATGCCGCCTCGTCCACCGCCGTCGGCAAGGCATTTCCCGGCGTGCGGCCCGTCGTTCTCGATGAAGCCGGCAAGGTACTGCCGGCGGGCGAAACCGGAACCGTCTTCGTCGAAAGCCCGCTCATCTCCTCCGGCTATCTCGGCGCGGGCGACTGCGCGGGGCTCGTCCGTTTCGGCGCCCTTGCGACGGTGGGCGACCTCGGCTTCCTCGATGCGGACGGCACGCTGCACCTGCTCGGCCGCTCCGGCGGCATGGTGCTTTCCGGCGGCAACAACATCTATCCGTCCGAGGTCGAGGCGGCCCTGCTCGGCCTTGCCGGCATTCGCGCCGCCCATGTCTTCGGCGTAGAACATGCCGACCTCGGCAGCGAGCTTGTCGCCGTGATTGAGCCCATGGCCGGAAGCGACCCGACCGCGGCGGCGCTCGCCACGGCGATGGCGGCGGTGCTGCCACGCTACAAGCAGCCGCGCCGCATCTGGCTCTGCCTGAAAATGCCGGTAACGCCCTCCGGCAAGGTCGAGGCGAGAACCGTGCGGCAATGGGTGGCGGAGGGAAGCGATGCACTCGAACGGCTCGTCTGATCCCACGCGCGTTCCGGTCGTCGCGGCAGCGTTCCGCACGCCGATCGGCCGCATCAACGGATCGCTCGCGTCCGTCGAGCCGGCGAGGCTTGCCGCACCGCTCATCCGCCACATCCTCGCCGAAACGGGACTGCCGCCGGAAGCCGTGGACGACGTGATCCTCGGCAATGCCGCCAACAGCGCCGGCAACCTCGCGCGCCTTGCCGCGCTGGAGGCGAGCCTGCCCGTTTCCGTTCCCGGCATGACGGTGGACCGGCAATGCGGCTCGGGGCTGGAGGCGATCGCGCTTGCGGCCCGGCTGGTCCAGGCCGGCGCGGGCCGCTTCTATCTTGCCGGCGGCACCGAGAGCACCAGCCGCGCGCATCTGCGCTTTCGCCCGCCGCCAGAGCCCGGCGGCGCGCCCGATCCGGTGCGCCGCGCCCGCATGGCGCCCGATGCCGTCGGCGACCCGGACATGGGGATCGCCGCCGAGAACGTCGCCGCCCATGCCGGCATCGGCCGGGAACGGCAGGACGCCTTCGCGCTCGAAAGCCACCGGCGCGCCGTGGCGGCGCAACGGGCCGGCAGGTTCGACGACGAGATCGTGCCGGTCGAAACATCAGCCGGCACCATCTCCCGCGACGAATGCCCGCGCGAAAACACCTCGCTGGAAAAGCTGGCCGCGCTGAAACCCGCCTTCCGGCCGGACGGCACCGTGACGGCGGGCAATGCCTGCCCAGTCAATGACGGCGCCTCGGTCGTGCTGGTGACGTCGCTCGCCGAGGCGAGGAACCTCGGCCTTCCCGTCTTGCTGGAAGTGGTGGACAGCGCCGTGGCGGGCGTCGATCCGAACCTGCTCGGCCTCGGTCCCGTCCCGGCCATGCGTAGGCTTGCCGCGCGCAATCCCGGTCTCGACGCCAGCAACATCCCCTTCATCGAATTCAACGAGGCCTTCGCCTCGCAGGTGCTCGCAAGCCTTGACGCATTGAACGTCGATCCCGCCGTCGTCAACCGCGACGGCGGCGCGCTGGCGCTCGGCCATCCCTACGGCGCGTCGGGCGCGATCCTCGTCACACGGCTCTTCGCGCAGATGCGGGCGGCGGGCGACGGGACCGAGGCGCTCGCCATGATGGGCATCGGCGGCGGCATGGGCATTGCGACCCTGTTTCGGAAAATGTGAGGGGAGAGAAATGAGCGAGAAGACCTATTCCGGCGGCTGCCTGTGCGGCACCATCCGCTTCGAAGCGACGGGGCCGGCGGAAAAGCCGCATACCTGCTCCTGCCGATTCTGCCAGCAGCATACCGGCGCGCCGGCGGCCGCCTGGGTGGAGTTTCCCACCGAGCGCCTGCAATGGACCGGCGCGGGCGGAAAACCATCCACCTGGCGCTCCTCGGACTATTCCAGCCGCGCCTTCTGCCCCGCCTGCGGCAGTTCCATCGGTGCTGTCGACGACGAGCCGGTCGTGGCCCTGCTCATCGGCGGTTTCGACGAGCCGTCCGATCCCGATCTGGCGCCGCAATACCATTCCTTCGAGGATTGCCGGCCGGGCTGGCTGCGGGTCGAGACGGCGCCGTCAGGCGAGGAATGATTTCAGCCAGTCGCGCACGGGCTGCGGCACGTTGACGGGCTGGCGGCTCGCCGGATCGACGGCGACCCAGACGATCTCCAGATCGGCGGCCGGCGCGCCTTCCGACGAAATCGCCACCGCGAAGCTGAGCGAGGTCGCGCCGATGCGGGTGAGCGAGACCTTGAAGCGGGCGACATCGTCGAGCCGGAGGCCGTGATGGAAGGTGCAGCCGGACTTGCGCACGAAATAGACGGGATCGTTCGCGCCCTCGGGCCGGTGGCGCCAAAGATGGGCGACGGCCGCCTCGGCATGCGCGTAATAGGCGGCATTGTGCATATGGCCGTGCATGTCTATATCGCGGAACGGTATCCGGACCTCGCTGACCGTGATGTCTGCCGCCTGTTCCACGTCTTGTCCCGGGATAAAACCATGCTTCGTGCCGTTGTTAGAGCGTTCGGCGATCCCCGGCAAGTGATCGGCCTCGAAGAGGTGGAGCGCACCGCCCCGGCCCCCGGCGAGGTGGAGATCCGCATCCGGCGCGCGGCGATTAACCCCTCCGACCTCATCCCCGTCACCGGCGCCTACCGCAGCCGCACCCCCCTACCCTTCGTGCCCGGCTTCGAGGGCGTGGGGGAGATCGTGCGGATGGGCGCGGGCGTCTGTGGGGTTCGCCCCCCTCTGTCCTGCCGGACATCTCCCCCTCAGGGGGGGAGATCGGCTGGGGCAATGTCGCACCCATCCTCAACGGCGCAGGTTGAGCAAGGCTCTCACCACTTGCCAATCTCCCCCCCTGAGGGGGAGATGTCCGGCAGGACAGAGGGGGGTGAGCCAAATCCTCAAGGCCCCAAGACAGGACTTTCCATCGGCCAGCGCGTGCTTCCCATTGGGGCGAGCGGGCTATGGCAGGAATATCTCGTGCGCCCGGCGGAATGGTGCTTTCCCGTGCCGTACGACCTCTCCGACGATCAGGCCGCCATGGCCTATGTCAACCCTCTGACGGCCTTTCGGCTGGTCGATGCCGTGGAGGCCCATTTCGGCGGAGGGCGCGGGCAGCAGGTGGGCGTCACCGCCGCGGCCTCCGCCATCGGCAAGATGCTGCTGGTGCTTCTGACGGAGGAAGGTTTCCGCCCGGTGGCGCTGGTGCGCAGCGAAGCGACGGCAGCGCGGCTGGCCGGGCGCTTTTCCGGCGAGATCGCCGTCCAGTCCTGCCCGCCGCTCGACGCCGTGCTCGATGCGGTCGGCGGGGAGCCGGGCAATGCGCTGTTCCGGCAGGTCCGCGCCGGCGGCGCCTTCATCCAGTACGGCGCGCTCTCCGGCGCGCAGCTCGATCCGATGCTGGTTGCGCGCCGCCGCGAGGACGTCGCCTTCTCCTTCCTTTGGCTGCGCAACTGGGTGCATTCGGCCCCGCGCGGCGCCATCGAAGCCGCCTTCGCACGCAGCTTCGCCGGCATCCGCACCGGCGTCCTCGGCTCGCCCGTCGACGCCGTCTTTGCGCTCCCAGACCTTCCCGCGGCGCTTGCCCGCCAGGATGACCCGACCCGCACCGGAAAACTGCTCATCGCGCCGTGACGGTTGAAAAGGCGTGGACATGGCCCATTTCCCGTGGACCTTACCAACCGCAATGGGTAGCTTCCGGCCATGACGACGTTTCTCTTCGAGAACCCGATCTTCCTCGAGCACCATACGCCGGAGGGCCACCCGGAGCGGTCGGACCGCATCCGGGCGCTGAACCTCGCGCTGGAGCACGAGCGCTTCTTACCGCTGGTGCGCGAGAAGGCGCCGCAGGCGAACGAGGATTTCGTGCTGCTCGCCCATCCGGAGCGTCACCTCACCGCCGTGATGTCCGCAATGCCCGAAGAGGGCATCGACCAGGTGGAGGCGGACACCTATGCCAGCCCCGCCAGCCTCCAGGCCGCGCTGACCGGCATCGGCGGGGCGGTCGCGGCCGTGGACGCCGTCTTCGCCGGCAAGGCGGACAATGCCTTCGTCGCCGCCCGCCCGCCCGGCCACCATGCCGAGCGCACGAAGGCGATGGGCTTCTGCTTCTTCAACAATGCCGCCATTGCCGCCCGCCATGCACAGAAGGTCCACGGCGCCGAGCGCGTCGCCATCGTCGACTGGGACGTGCACCATGGCAACGGCACGCAGGACATCTTCTTCGACGATCCGTCCGTGCTGTTCTGCTCGACGCACCAGATGCCGCTCTATCCCGGCACCGGCGCGAAGGACGAGACGGGCGCGGGCAACATCGTCAACGCGCCGCTGTCGATGAACGACGGCAGCGACCAGTTCCGCGAGGCGTTCAGGTCGCGCGTGCTGCCGCGCGTCGCCGATTTCGAGCCGGACCTGATCATCATCTCCGCCGGCTTCGACGCCCACCACCGCGATCCGCTGGCCCAGATCAACCTCGTCGCCGACGATTTCGACTGGGCGACGGCCAAGCTGATGGAACTTTCCGAAAAATCGGCGAACAACCGGGTGGTCAGCCTGCTGGAAGGCGGCTACGACCTGCAGGGCCTCGCCGAATCCGCCGCCACCCATATCTACCGCCTGATGAGAGGCTGACCATGAACAACCCCGCCCCCGCCCCCGATGTTTCCGCCCTCTCCTTCGAGCAGGCCGTGGAAGAACTGGAAAAGATCGTCGCGGCGCTGGAGCGCGGCGACGTGCCGCTCGACCGCTCCATCGAGATCTACGAGCGCGGCGAGGCGCTGAAGAAGCACTGCGAGACGCTGCTGTCGGCCGCCGAGAACCGCATCGAGAAGATCCGCCTCGACCGCGCCGGCAAGCCGCAGGGCACCGAGCCGCTCGACGGCTGATACCCGCCATGGTAGAATGAGGCCATGACGAAGGAAGAGATCATCGCGAAGCTGCTGGAGCACCGCGCCGAACTCGAGGCGGCGGGGGCGGAGCATGTTTCCCTGTTCGGGTCCGCGGCGCGCGGCGACCATACAGACGAGTCGGACATCGACGTCCTCGTCAAGCTTTCCGAACCGGTCCGGCAATCGGGCTTCGGCTATTTCGGCGCACTTGCCGACCTCAAGGGGCTGATCGAGAACCTGACTGGGCGGGGAGTCGATGTTTTGCCCGAGCCGATCCAGAAGGAACAGCTTCGGCGAAACGTCGAACAGGAGCGTGTTGTTGCCTTCTAGCCGGCCCAAGATTCGCTTTCTGGATATAGCCGAGAATGCCGACAGCATTCTTCACTACACAGCGGGTATGGACCGCGTATCGTTCGAGCAGGATCGGCGCACCCGGGACGCCGTCGAGCGCTGTCTGGCCAGAATCTCAGAAGCCGCCGTAAAGCTCGACAAGACCGCCGAGACGATGCTGCCACAACACCCGTGGCGCCAGATTCGGGACCTCGGCAACGTTATTCGCCATGCCTACGATCATCTCGATGCGGAAATCGTCTGGATGATCATACACGAACAGCTTCCCAAGCTTCTTGCCGACGTTCGGGACGCAGCGGCCCATCTGCCCGACGATGGAACATAGAAGCGCAACACACCGTCAACGCCCGCGAGCCTATCCACGTCCTCCCCCGCCCGCTAGCATGCCCTCACGAACCAACGACAGGAGGGCGCGATGAGCTTTTTTCCGGGAAAGGACCCCGAGGCCGGGGATGCGGCGGCGTGCGATGCGCTGGAGCATCTGATCATCCCGCGCACCAGCGATATCGGCGGGCTGGAGGTGCGGCGGGCGCTGCCCACGGCCAAGCGCCGGCTGGTCGGTCCCTTCATCTTCTTCGACCGCATGGGCCCGGCGCTGTTGAGGGCCGGCGAGGCGATCGACGTCAAGCCGCATCCGCATATCGGGCTGTCCACCGTCACCTATCTGTTCGATGGAGAGATCAAGCATCGCGACAGCCTCGGCACCGAAATGGTGATCGCGCCCGGCGACATCAACCTCATGACGGCGGGGCGCGGCATCGTGCATTCGGAGCGCTCGCCGGAGAACCTGCGCGGCAAGCCGCAATCCATCTCCGGGCTGCAGACCTGGCTGGCGCTGCCCGACAGCCACGAGGAGATGGCCCCGGTCTTCTCCCACACCACGAAGGCCGAGCTTCCCGCCTTCTCCGCCGACGGCATCACAGGGCGCACGATCATCGGCACCTATGAGGGCCATGCCTCGCCTGTCAGCGTGCCGACGGACACGCTCTACACGGACCTGACGCTGGCCCCCGGCGCCTCTGCGCCGCTCGCGGCGGACTGGGAGGAGCGCGCGGTCTATGTGCTGTCCGGCACGCTCGACGTCGCCGGTGACGTGTTCGAGGCCGACCGGCTGCTCGTCTTCCGCGCCGGCGACGCCATCACGCTGAAGGCGGGGCCGGAGGGCTGTCACATCATGCTATTCGGTGGCGCGGCGCTCGGCTCGAAACGCTATATCTGGTGGAACTTCGTCTCCTCCTCCAAGGAGCGCATCGAGCAGGCGAAGGAGGAGTGGCGCACCGGCCGTTTCGACATCGTTCCCGGCGACGAGGAGGAGTTCGTGCCGCTGCCGGCAGGCTAACGCATAGACGGCTGGATATTTAATATCGCCGCCCTCTATTCGATGCCGATAGCGGCCTTGTGTGGAGGCTTGACACATTCATAGCCATTCAGCTATATGAAAATCCATAGCCATTGAGGTATGGATTTTGACCGAGCCGCACGACATCCTCTTCCGCACCCTGGCGGACCCGACCCGCCGGGCGCTCTTCGAGCGGCTTTGCCGCGAGGGCGAAAAGACGGTCGGGGCGCTGACGGCGCAGGCCGGCGTCTCCCAGCCGGTCGTCTCGAAACATCTCGGCCTGCTCAAGCAGGCCGGCCTCGTGCGCGACCGCCATGAGGGCCGCCAGACGCATTACAGCGCGCAACTTGGCGCGCTCGCGCCGCTGGTCGACTGGACCGGCCAGATGGCCCGGTTCTGGGAGGCGCGGTTCGATGATCTCGAAAATTTGCTCAGGAGAATGGACCAATGAACACGCAGACACGCACGGTCGTGGTCGAGCGCGAGATCGCGCATCCGCCCGAAAAGCTCTGGCGCGCGCTGACGCAGCCGCATCTCATCGCCGAATGGCTGATGCGCAACGATTTTGCGCCGCATGTCGGCCACAAGTTCACGCTGACCGGAGACTGGGGCAGCGTCGAATGCGACGTCCTGACGGTCGAGCCGGGAAAAGCCCTGACCTATACCTGGAACCACGTTCACGACGACCCAGCTTTCGACCTGAGGAGCGTGGTATGCTTCACGCTCACGCCGACCGCCTCGGGAACCGTCCTGCGCATGGAGCAGACCGGCTTCCGGCCGGAGCAGAAGCAGGCCTTCGGCGGCGCGCGCTATGGTTGGGAGGAGCATTTCACCAACCTTGAGCGGGTTCTGGCGGGAATGGAATAGGGAGGAAACGATGAACTGGAACATGCGGATAAGACAGGTCCACCGTTGGCTGTCGATCATCTTCACGCTTGCCGTGCTCATCAACATCGCGGCGATGGCACAGGGCCAGCCGGCCATCTGGATCGGTCTCCTCGCCCTCTTCCCGCTCATCCTGCTGCTGGCGAGCGGGCTCTATCTCTTCGCCCTGCCCTATGCGGCGCGGTGGCGGCAAGGCTAGGAGGGCGCGATGGCCGGCGAAAAATCCGACAAGCCCGTCCTGCTTTCGGGCGGCAACCCGCAGATCGCCAAGGGCTACGGCGACGGGCCGATCAAGGCCTATATCGCGGCCATGCCGGGCTGGAAGAGCGATATCGGGCGAAAGCTCGACGCCCTGGTCGAGAAGACGGTGCCCGATGTCCACAAGGCGGTGAAGTGGAACTCGCCGTTCTACGGCATCGAGGGCGACGGCTGGTTCCTCAGCTATCATTGCTTTGCGAAATACATCAAGCTGACCTTCTTTCGCGGCACCTCGCTCGATCCGGTTCCGCCGGTCGCTTCCAAGACGCCGGAAACGCGCTATTTCCACATTCATGAGGGCGAAGCGCTGGACGAGGCCCTGCTGGCAAGCTGGATCAAACAGGCGAGCCGGCTTCCCGGCGAGCGCATGTAGCAACATAAAGGGTGGACCCATGGCTGAAACCGAAACCGCGCAATCCCCTTCCGCGCTGATCGACAAGCGCATCGCCGAGCTTGCCGATTGGCGCGGCGAGACGCTGGCCCGGCTGCGTGCGCTGATACGGGAAGCCGACCCCGACATCGTCGAGGAATGGAAATGGCGCGGCGTCCCCGTCTTCGAACATGACGGCATCGTGTGCACCGGCGAGACCTACAAGGCCGTGGTGAAGCTGACCTTTGCCAAGGGCGCCTCGCTGGAGGATCCGGCCGGGCTGTTCAATTCCAGCCTCGACGGTAACACGCGCCGCGCCATCGACTTCCACGAGGGCGAGGCGATCAGGGAAGACGCGCTGAAGGCGCTGATCCGCGCCGCCGTCGCACTCAACAGTGCCGGCCGCGCGAAGAAGAAGAGGTGAAGGAACGTCGTCCGCCTCGGGAATCATGTTGAAGTCTCTCGGGCGGGGCGTCCGCAAAATGCCCCAATTGCCCAACAAGACTCCGTGAATGCGTCGGTTTGTAAGGTATCAATCCGGCGAAATACGCTCTAGACTTGCCGAAACGGTTGAAATCGCGCGCCGCATTCTGCATGTGACAGGCAAGCGCGGCTTCAAACCGCATGTCCGGGCCGGGCTCCGCAACGGAGCGGCGGCACGCGGGCGAGAACACGAGGCATGAGAGTGACACAAGCACCCGCCACACCCCTGCTCGACAAGGTCCACATTCCCGCGGACCTCAAGGCCGTGGACGATCGCGACCTGCCGCAGCTGGCAGCCGAACTGCGCGCCGAGATGGTCGATGCCGTCTCGCGCACCGGCGGGCACCTCGGTGCGGGCCTCGGCGTGGTGGAGCTGACCATCGCCATCCACAAGGTGTTCGACACGCCGAAGGACCGGCTGATCTTCGACGTCGGCCACCAGTGCTACCCGCACAAGATCCTGACCGGCCGGCGCGACCGCATCCGCACGCTGCGCCAGGAAGACGGCCTTTCCGGCTTCACCCGCCGGGCCGAGAGCGAATACGACCCCTTCGGCGCCGCCCATTCCTCGACCTCGATTTCCGCCGGCCTCGGCATGGCGGTCGCCGCAGACCTGTCGGGCGACCACCGCAATGTCATCGCCGTCATCGGCGACGGCGCGCTGTCGGCCGGCATGGCCTACGAGGCGCTGAACAATGCCGGCGCGCTCGATGCCCGCCTCATCGTCATCCTCAACGACAACGACATGTCGATCGCCCCGCCGACGGGCGCGATGAGCGCCTATCTCGCGCGCCTGGCCTCGGGCCGCACCTATATGGGCTTCCGCGACCTCGGCAAGAAGCTGACGGCCTATCTCGGCAAGAAGGTCGACCGCGCCATCACCCGCGCCGTCGAGCATGCGCGCGGCTACGTCACGGGCGGCACGCTGTTCGAGGAGATGGGCTTCTACCATATCGGCCCGATCGACGGCCATTCTTTCGAGCACCTGCTGCCGGTGCTGCGCAATGTGCGCGACAATTCCAAGGGTCCGGTGCTGATCCACGTCGTCACCCAGAAGGGCAAGGGCTATCCGCCGGCGGAAGCCGCACCCGACAAGTATCACGGCGTCAACACGTTCGACGTCATCACCGGCGCGCAGGCCAAGGCCAAGCCCAATGCGCCGGCCTATACCGCCGTCTTCGCCGATGCGCTGGTGCAGGAAGCCGGCTTCGACGAGAAGATCGTCGGCGTCACCGCCGCCATGCCGAACGGCACCGGCCTCGACAAGCTCGCGAACGCCTTCCCGGCGCGCACCTTCGACGTCGGCATTGCCGAGCAGCATGCGGTGACTTTCGCCGCCGGCCTTGCCGCCGAGGGCTACAAGCCGTTCTGCGCGCTCTATTCCACCTTCCTCCAGCGCGGCTACGACCAGGTGGTGCACGACGTCGCCATTCAGGGCCTGCCGGTTCGTTTTCCCATCGACCGGGCGGGCTTCGTCGGCGCCGACGGGCCGACCCATGCCGGCTCCTTCGACACGACCTATCTTGCGGCCCTGCCCGGCTTCGTGGTGATGGCCGCCGCCGACGAGGCGGAGCTGAAGCACATGGTGCGCACCGCCGCCGCCTATGACGCCGGCCCGATCTCCTTCCGCTATCCGCGCGGCGAGGGCGTCGGCGTCGATATGCCGGTTCGCGGCGAAATCCTCGAGATCGGCAAGGGCCGCGTCGTCAAGCAGGGCTCCAAGGTCGCCCTCCTCTCCTTCGGCACCCGCCTTGCCGACTGTTTGCTGGCCGCCGAGGACCTCGACGCGGCAGGCCTTTCCACCACGGTCGCCGATGCGCGCTTCGCCAAGCCGCTCGACCATGACCTCATCCGCCAGCTCGCCCGCCACCACGAGGTGCTGATCACCATCGAGGAGGGCGCTGTCGGCGGCTTCGGCAGCCATGTGCTGCAGTTCCTCGCGCTCGAAGGCCTGCTCGACCACGGCCTCAAGGTGCGCCCGCTGGTGCTGCCGGATATCTGGATGGAACAGGCCAAGCCCGACGCGATGTATGCCAAGGCCGGCCTCGACCGCGCCGGCATCGTCTCGACGGTCTTCCAGGCGCTCGGCCAGAAGGCCATCGGCGTCGGCGCGGCCGGCTGAGCGCCCTTCACACTGCTTTTATGCTGAGGAAGAGCCCGCTTTCCTTGGCGGTTTCCAGCACGCCATTGCCCTCGCGGAACGCAGCGGCAATGGCGTTGCGCAAATCAGCAAGCTGCGCCTCGTCGGCCGTATCGCCCGGCGGAAAGGACGTCAGCGCCAGGAAGACGTCTTCGGCCTCCGTCACGCGAAGACGGGCGGGATGCTGCTCCATGGCGACATTGCCGAACGCGGCGCGCATCAGGCGCTCGGCCTCATCATAGCCGAAACGGGCGGCGGCGGGATCGAACGGCTGGCTGCCGAGCGTGGTCGCCAGCGCGTAGATCGCACGCGTATTGCCGATCCCGTTCGTCGTGACCGCTAGAACGCCGCCGGGCTTCAGCACCCGGTGCATTTCCGCGATGGCCCTCGCCGGCTCCGGCACATGGTAGAGCATGTGCATGGCGATGACGGCGTCGAAGGTATCGTCGGCGAAGGGCAAGGCGGATGCATCCGCCTGATGGCCCGCGACGCCGGCAAAGGGCAGGCGCCGGCACCGTGCCAGAGCCTCCTCCACCATGCCCGGCGACAGATCCGAAAGCGTCAGGTCGAGACGCTCCGGCAGGGCCGCCGCGGCGCTCTCCCAGAACCAGCCGGGCCCGCAGCCGGCGTCGAGAACACGGCTTCCCGCCTTCAGAGGCAGCCGCGCCGCCACCCAGGAAAACCAGCCGACCTCGGCAATCGTGTATTCCCGGTTGAGGCGGGCCCGCGCCGCGAGCTTGCGGCTGTCGCCATATTGCCGGTCATTGCCGGACGTCATTCCGGATGTCGTGGATGACATCGTCTCCTCCCCATTCACGCGGGGCAGATCATACGGGTGCAAAGCCGCATGCGCCATCGCTCCGGCATCCGTCAGACTTTCTCAACCATCGCGGTTTGCCGGCACGTAACCACGTCCCTTGGGTGTTGTGAAACCTCCGCCCGCTACTATGCCGGTCAACGACAAGAACGACCGGACAGGGATTTTCACCATGCGCCACGCGCTGCTTGCGGCTCTTGCCGCAACGCTTTGCCATGCCTCCATCGCGGCGGCCGAGGAGCGGCCGGCGCACGACCCCGCCATAGAGGCGGCGGCCATCGCCATGCTGCAGAAGAAGCTGCCCGACATCCGCAAGTCGCGCGATATCGGCGACGAGCCGGTGATCGTGCGCAAAGCAAGGCCGGAAGAGCGGCCGCAGGGCATTTCCGCCCTGATGGACCTGGACTTCTCGCAAAACTTCGCCGGCCGCATCATCTGGCTTTGAGCGGGGGCTTGCCTCTTTGCGCCCGAGGCGTCATGAGAGGCCATGTCACATCCCACAGAAACCATCCGCCTCGACCAGCTCCTGCTGAATGCCGGCCTCGTTGCAAGCCGCTCGCGGGCGCGCGACGCCATCACGCGCGGCACCGTCAAGGTGAACGGCCGCGTCGTCACCAAGCCGAGCTCCACTTTCCCGGCCTCCGCGACCATCGAGATCGACGACCCTGCACAGGCCTACGTCTCGCGTGCGGCGCTCAAGCTGAAGGCGGCGCTCGACCATTTCGGCCTCGACCCCGCCGGCCTCGACTGCCTCGACATCGGCGCCTCGACCGGCGGCTTCACCGATATCCTGCTGGAGCGCGGCGCGAACCATGTCGTCGCCGTCGATGTCGGTCATGACCAGCTGCACCCCCGGCTGCGGGAAGACGAGCGCATCACCAACCACGAGGGCCTGAATGCGCGCGTGCTCGACGAAGATCATCTCGAAGACCGCGAGATCGGCGCCGTCGTCTCCGACGTCTCCTTCATCTCGCTGAAGCTGGCGCTGCCGCCGGCGCTCACCATGGCGCAGCCGGGCGCCTTCTGCGTCCTGCTCGTCAAGCCGCAGTTCGAGGCGGGCCGCGAGGCGATCAGCAAGGCGGGGCTCCTGAAGGATCCGGAGAGCGCCCCGGCGGTCGCCGCCGAGCTGGAACGCTGGCTCGTCGAGGATATGGGCTGGCAGAGCCTCGGCCTCATCCCCTCGCCGATCGCCGGCGGCGACGGCAATGTCGAGTTCCTGCTGGGAGGCCGCAAGCCATGACGGCGGAAACGCTCACCATCGCGCGGCTGGGCGCGGGCGGCGACGGCATTGCCGATGCGGCGGGCGGCCCGGTCTACGTGCCCTTCACGCTGCCCGGCGAAACGGTCGCCGTGGCGCGGGTGAAGAACCACGGCACGGTCATGTCCATGGCGGTCGCCTCGCCCGAGCGGGTGGAGCCGCCCTGCGTGCATTTCGGCCCTGATGGCAAGAACGGCACCTGCGGCGGCTGCACGCTGCAGCATGCGGGCGATGCGCTCTACCACGATTTCAAGCGCAATCTCGTCATCGCCGCCCTCAAATCGAAGGGCCTGACGCCGGAGGTGGCGCCGCTCGTCATCGCCCGGCCGGGCGAGCGCCGGCGCGTCGTCTTCACGGCGCGCAAGACGGAAAAGGCAGTGCTTCTCGGCTTCAACCAGGCCGGCAGCCACCACATCGTCTCCATCGACCACTGTCCGATCTCGAGCGACGGCATCGTCTCCCGGCTGGACGCCATCCGCCGGATCGCCGGGGCCGTCGCGACCTCCAGCGAACCGTTCCGCGTGACGGTGCTCGAAACGCTCTCCGGCCTCGACCTCGCCTTCGAGGGCGTGAAGAAGATTGGCGACCGGGAACGGCGCGCCGTCACCGAATGCGTGCTGTCGCTGCGCGGCATCGCCCGCGTTTCCAATGACGGCGAAATCCTCATCGAGCCGCAGAAGCCTCAGATCGAGTTTTCCGGCGTCCGCGTCTCTCCGCCGGCCGGCGGCTTTACGCAGGCGACGAAGCCGGCCGAGGACGCGATGGCCGAGCTGGTGCTGGCCGCGCTCGGCAAGGCCAAGCGCGTCGCCGACCTCTTCGCCGGCTCCGGCACCTTCGCGCTGCGCATCGCAAGACAGGCCAAAGTGCATGCCGTGGAGGGCGAGGAGAAGGCGCTGAAGGCGCTGGACCAGGCCGCCCGCACCACCCAGGGCCTCAAGCCGGTTACGGTGGAACGGCGCGACCTCTTCCGCCGCCCGCTGATGGTCTCCGAGCTCAAGGCCTATGACGCGGTCGTCTTCGACCCGCCGCGCGCCGGCGCCGGGGACCAGTGCAAGGAACTCGCCCGCTCCGGCGTCAAGACAATCGTCGCCGTCTCCTGCAACCCGACGAGCCTTGCCCGCGACCTTTCCATCCTCACCGCCGCCGGCTACCGCATCCGCCAAGTGACGCCGATCGACCAGTTCCTCTGGTCGGCCCATGTCGAGGCGGTGGCGGTGCTGGAGAAGTAGCGCAAAACAACGAAGGCCCGGGATCGCTCCCGGGCCTTCGTCTTGAAGGGCCTTCTATCAGGCCGCGCGGCGCGAGGACGAGGCGGCGTGGCCTGCGATCCCCTGCCCCAGCCGGAACTGCGCCAGCAGCGCATTGAGGGCGGCGGCTTCGGTGGCGAGGCCGTGGCTGGCGGCGGTCTGTTCCTCCACCATGGCGGCGTTCTGCTGCGTGCCCTGGTCCATCGTGTTGACGGCGGTGTTGATCTCCTGCAGGCCGGTCGACTGCTCGCGGGCGGCGAGCACGATGGCGTTGACGTGGCCGTTGATCTCCTGCACCTCGCGCACGATGGCTTCGAGCGCCGCACCCGTCTCATCGACCAGCGCCACCCCGGAGCGGACCTGATCGCCCGAGGTGGTGATCAGCGCCTTGATCTCCTTGGCGGCATTGGCCGAGCGCTGCGCGAGTTCGCGCACTTCCTGCGCGACGACCGCGAAGCCCTTGCCGGCCTCGCCGGCGCGGGCGGCTTCCACGCCGGCATTCAGCGCCAGCAGGTTGGTCTGGAAGGCGATGTCGTCGATGACGCCGATGATGTTGGAGATCTCGTGCGAGGATTTTTCGATGCCCTGCATGGCCGAGACGGCACGGCGCACCACCTCGCCGGATTTCTCTGCTCCGGTGCGGGTGCGGGCGACGAGCGAGCCGACTTCCTCGGCCCGGCGGGTCGAGTCCTTGACGGTCGTGGTGATCTCTTCCAGCGCGGCTGCCGTCTCTTCCACGGAAGCGGCCTGCTGTTCGGTGCGGCGGGCGAGATCGTCTGCGGCCGAGCGGATTTCCGTCGCGCCGGCATCGATGGCGCGGGCGTTCTGGCCGACCGTCGTCATCGCCGTATGCAGCTTGCTCAGCGAGTGGTTGAAGTCCGTACGCAGGCGATCGAGATGACCGGCGAAGGGTGCCTCGATGCGGTGGGCGAGGTCGCCCTCGGCAAGGCGGCCGAGGCCGTCGGCCAGCGCCTCGACGGCGTGGTGGATCTCGGCGGCTTCGCGGGCTTTCACGGCCTCGCGCTCACGGCGCTCGCTTTCGGAGAGCACGCGGCCCTCCTCGGCGGCGTTTTCGAGGCGCGCGCGCTCGATCGCATTGTCGCGGAAGACGGCGACCGCGGCGGCCATGCGGCCGATCTCGTCCGTGCGCTCCTGGCCGGGGATTTCGGTGCGCACATCGCCGGAGGCGAGCTTGTCCATGGCGCCGGTCATGTCCTTGACCGGGCGCACCACGAGGCGCGAGAGCACGGTGGCCAGGAAGCCCATCATGACGATGACGGCGAGCACGGTGGCAATGGTCGCGGCAATGCGGAACTGGTCGATGGCCGCATAGGCCATGCCGCTGTCGATAGTGAAGCCGAGATACCATTCCACCGAGGGCAGGCCCGTGACCGGCACGAAGGAGACGAGCACCGGCTTGCCGGCATAGGTGGTGTGCGCGATGCCGCCGCCGATGGCGGGCGTCGCCTCGGGGAAGGCGTCGGCAAGCGTCTTGGTGACGAGCGCCTTGTCCTGGTGCACGAGGATCTGGCCGTTCTTGTTGACGAGGAAGGCGAAGCCCATGCCGCCGAGATCGACCGAATCCACCATGTCGACCAGCGACTTCAGCGAGAAGTCGCTGCCGGCGACGCCGGTGAGCTTGCCGTCGCGCTTGACCGGGGTGGCGGCGCTGATGATCAGGTCGTTGGTGGAGGCGTCGATATAGGGTTCGGTCAGCACGCTGGCATTCGCCTTGACCGCGTCCTGATACCACGGGCGCTGGCGCGGGTCGTATCCATCGGGCATTTCCGACTTCGGCCACTGCGTGAAGATACCGGCCTCGTCTCCGACATAGGTGGTCATGAACTGGCCGACCAGCACGTCGTTCTGCAGCACGGTTTCGATGCCGGCCGGGTCGGCGGCCTTGGCGGCGGCGTTGCCCGCCATTTCGGTCAGCGCGACGCGGGCGTTCAGCCAGTTGGCGATGCTCTGCGCGGCCTGCTTGCCGGAGCTGTCGATGCTTTCCTCGACGGAATTCGTCAGCACGCTGCGCTGCAGGCTATCGATATAGAGGGAGAAGCCGGTGAAGGCGGCGATGACGACGAGGGACGCGACGACAAGGATGCGCGTCATGAGATTGGAGCGCTTGGACACGGGGAGCGTATTCCTTCGGGAGCGCCGCGATGGGGCGGCACTCGATGCTGAACGGGCATGCCGGAAGGCGAAGGTCGGACGCATCATGCGGCCGCCGGCGGAAGCGCCGGAGAATGGCCGCACCATAGGAAAACGTGTTTAAGGTCCTGTTAAAATTGACAGACCACAAATGGCAAGGCCGTCAAGCCTTGCCGCGCGCCATGAAGGCCTCGAAGGCGGCGCGCGCTTCCGGGCTCTTGAGCTGGGCGGCGAAATGGCCGGCCTCCTCGTCGATGCGCGCGGCGACGTCCGCGCGATCGCCGCGGATGAGGTTGCGGGCGATCGCCAGCGCCTTCGGCGGCTTGGCGGCAAGGTGCCTTGCCGCGGCCAGCGCCTGTTCGTCCACCGCGGCCGGCTCGACCACGGCATGGACGAGACCGGCATCGCGCGCGGCAGCGGCGGAAAAGCCATCGCCGGCGGCCAGCAGCGCGAAGGCGCGCTGGTGGCCCATCAGGCGGGGCGCCAGCAGGCTGGAGGCCGCCTCCGGCACCAGCGCCAGATCGACGAAGGGCGTGCGGAATTCCGTGCGGATCGACGCATAGGTCAGGTCGCAGTGCAGATGGATGGTCGTGCCGATTCCGATGGCGAGGCCGTCGACGCCGGAGACCAGCGGCCTGGTATGGGCGGCGAGCGCATGGAGGAAATCGATCACCTCGCGGCCCATCGTGCCGCCCATGGCGAAGGCCATGAAGTCGTTGAGGTCGTTGCCCGCGGAAAAGCAGCCCTCACTGCCGAGGAAGACGGTGGCGCGCACGGCATCATCCGCATCGCCCGCCTTCAGCGCGTCCGTCATCGCCTGGTACATGGCGCGGGTGATGGCGTTCTTCTTGTCCGCGCGGTTGAGGCGGATCACCTGGACGCCGGGAGCGTCTTGCGGGCGTTCGATCAGAATGTGGTCGGTCATGGTATCGTTTCCCTCATGAATGCGGAGAGGTCGCGCATCCGGACACCCCCTCTGCCTGCCGGCATCTCCCCCACAAGGGGGGAGAAAGAAAGACGCGCGCACTTGCCTCTGATTTGCATACCGAGGGTGCCGCGCGTTAGCCCCTCCCCCTTGTGGGGAGGGGTCTTAACCCAGCACGGCGCGGGCCGCTTCCAGGCTCTGCGCCCCCGTCATCACCCGGTCCTTGAGCGCCGCCGTCTCGCCGATGACGTTTTCCGCGGCAAAGCGGCAGAGCGCGGCGCGTTCGGCGTTGCTGCCGTCGCCACCATCGGCGAGCGCGCCCTTGGCGAGATAGGCGCCGGTCAGCACCAGGCCGAAGAGGCGCTGGTAGGGCGTGGCGCCGGCGAGCGCCTCGGCCTGCCTGCCTTCGGCGAGCGTGGCGAGCAGCCATTCGGTCGCCGCCTCGAGATCGGCAATGCTCGCCTCCAGCCGCTCACCGGTCTCGCCCAGCGCCGGGGCGTTAGCGGCGCGGGCCTTGGCGGCGATCTCGCGCAATTCGGCTATGAAGCCGTGGATGTGGCCGCCGTCCGAGAGCGGCAGCTTGCGCGTCACGAGGTCGATCGCCTGGATTCCGTTGGTGCCCTCGTAGATCGGCGCGATGCGGGCGTCACGGTAGAGGCGGGCGGCGCCCGTCTCCTCGATGAAGCCCATGCCGCCGTGCACCTGCACACCGAGCGAGGCGACATCCACGCCGGCATCGGTAGCAAAGCTCTTGGCGATGGGGGTGAGCAGGCTGGCGCGCTCGCTCCAGTGCTTCGCCTCGTCGCCATGCGACAGGTCGACGGCGTGCGCGCAGGCGTAGGTGATGGCGCGGGCGCCCTGGGTCAGCACCTTCATGGTCAGGAGCATGCGGGCGACGTCCGGGTGCTCGATGATCGGGCTCATGCCGGAACCCTGCCAGCCGGGCGCCTTGCCCTGCGTGCGCTCCTTCGCGTAGGCGATGGCCTTCTGCGTCGCCGCCTCCGCGATCGCCACGCCCTGCATGCCGACGGCGAGGCGGGCGTTGTTCATCATGGTGAACATGCAGGCGAGGCCCCGGTTCTCCTCGCCGATCAGCCAGCCGACGGCGCCCGGCTCGTCGCCGAAACGGCCGTCGCCGTAGATCATGGTGCAGGTCGGCGAGCCGTGGATGCCGAGCTTGTGCTCGATGGAATGGCAATAGGCATCGTTGCGCGCGCCGAGCGAGCCGTCCGCGTTGACGAGGAACTTCGGCACGAGGAAGAGCGAGATGCCGCGCGTGCCGGCCGGCGCATCGGGCAGGCGGGCGAGCACGAGATGGACGATGTTGTCGGTGAAGTCATGCTCGCCGTAGGTGATGAAGATCTTCTGGCCGAACAGGCGGTAGGTGCCGTCGTCACGGCGCTCGGCGCGAGTCTTCATGACGCCGAGGTCGGAGCCGGCATGGGGCTCGGTGAGGTTCATCGAGCCCATCCATTCGCCCGAGACCATCTGCGGCAGGTAGGTGTTCTTGAGATGCTCGGAACCGTGCGCTGTCAGGGCCTCGATGGCGCCGATGGTGAGCGTCGGGCCGATCGCGAAGGCCATCGAGCCGCTGTTCCACATTTCGAGCGCGGCGACGTGCAGCATGTGGGGAAGCCCCTGCCCGCCGAATTCCGGCGAGGCCGTCAGCGAGTTCCAGCCGCCCTCGGCCCAGGCCTTGTAGAGTGCCGGCCAGCCGTCGGGCATGGAAACCTTGCCATCGGCAAGGCGCGCGCCCTGCGTGTCGCCGATCTCGGCGAGCGGGGCGACCTCTTCGGTGGCGAAGCGGCCGGCCTCCGACAGGATGGCGTCGACAAGATCGTCCGTCAGGTCGCCCAGATGGCCGCCGTCGAGCGCGGGGGTGAGCCCGGCAACGTGCTTCAGCGTGAACGCAATCTCCTCGACCGGCGCCTTGTACATGCTTATCCTCCTCCCGACCGCCGCCCCGGACTGAGGGGCGCAGTGACTATCCGGCGGCCAGATTATTGATTTTTACGTAAACGTCAATGTTTTGCGAAGCCCATCATATGAAAACAGGCCGGCCGGTTCATCCGGTCGGCCTGTTCATGAGAGCCGGAACGGTCCGGCATGTTGCAAGGCGCTATCAGCGATAGGGCGACAGGCACTGACGGCGGGGGCCGTTATAGGGCTGGAACGTGTTGTCGTAGGCGCGGTACGAACGATAGCGATTGGCGCACCAGTTCACATGCGAGCCGCCACCGCTGTAGACGCGGTCGTTGGCGATCGCGCCGCCGATGATGGCGCCCGCGCCGAATGCGGCGAGCGGGAACCAGAAACCGTTGTCGTGGCGGCGATAGCCGGGACGTGCATAGCGGTAGCCGCGATGGCCGCGATACCAGCCGTCACGATAGCCGCGATGGCCGGACCAGCCATCCCGGTAGCGGCGGCGTTCCGACCAGCCGTCGCGATAACGGCGGGGACCGCCATTGTAGAGGCCGGTGTTCTTGCTGTCGCCGTACCAGTTGGACTGTTCCTGGAAGACGCGCGCGCGCCAGTCGCCACCACCCCCGCGCTTGCAGTAGATGCACCGCTGGTCGATGAGCGTGACATCTGCACCGCCCTCTACCGGCTGAGCCTTCACGGCCCCCAGCGGCATGGCGGCGGCCGGCACCATCGGCGTGATGGCAAACAGCGCCGAAAAGGCGACGACGATACATTTGCTCGAAAGTCTCATGACGCTTCTCCCGTAATTCGGCCGCGGCAACCCGCGGAAGGGCATTTTACTATATAATGCGAACCGGCCCGCATTGTTCCTCAAATGTCCCGTTCACCGCAATACATGACTTAGCGCTTCGTTAACCATACCTGCCGCACCATCGCCGCTTGCGGAGGATCCGAGATTCGCGAGGGAACGTCCATGAAACCAAAGCAGCTTTCCGGCCTCGCCGCTCTTCTTCTTTCGACCGCCCTTCCCTTTTGCGCCGGCGCGGCCGACATGGAGCCCTGGAAGAAGCCGGAAAACGCCATCGTCATCGACGCCTACGAACTCAACGAGATCGACTGGTCGCAGATGCTATCCGACAAGCGGATCGCCGGCTTCATCTCGAAGGCCTCCGACGGCCTGCCGGAAAGCTACAGTTGCAGGGGCGACCATAACGGCGATACCTTCGCCCATTGCAAGACGATGTGGCGCAAATATGCGGTGAGCCGCGAGCTCTACGAGACGCGGCGGCTGCTTGCCCGCGCCAAGGGCCTGCTCTGGGGCGCCTACCATCTCGCCCGCCCCGGCAATCCTGTCGACCAGGCCAACCATTTCCTCGACTATGCCAATCCACAGGACGACGAGATGATGGTGCTGGATATCGAGGGCATCGATCCGGAAAACTACATGTCGCTGGAGGATGCACAGGTCTTCGCCGGCCATATCAGGACGCGCACGGGCCGCTATCCGGTGCTCTACACCAATCACGCCACCGCCCGGCATATCGCCGCCAACCGCGACAAGTACCGCATCCTGTCGCGCCTGCCGCTCTGGTACGCCCGCTACAAACCGGGCATCACGGGCAGCTTCCCGATGGGCAACTGGGACAACTACGCGCTCTGGCAGTTCTCCGCCGCCGTCAACTGCTCCAAGCGGCGCTGCCCCTATCGGGTGAAGGGCGCGGAGAACGATATCGACGTCAACGTCGCGTCGATGACCAAGACGCAGTTGAAGGCGGTCTGGGCGTTCGGCAGCCTCCTGCCGGAAAAACCCTTCGAGCCGGTGGACGACATCCTTACCGCCTCCATTCCCGTAACGGGCACGCTGACCGCCACGGCGCAAGCGGCAGCCTCGACCGGGGCCTCAGTGCAGACGACGGGCGCGATCACGCTCGCCTCCGGCACCATCGCCTCCTTCCCCGTCAGCGTTTCCGCTTCGGTCGGCGCGGGCCTTGCGGTCGCGGGCGCGGCAACGGTCACGCCCACCCGCCGCATGGTCGAGATCACGCCGCTCAACTACCAGGATTTCTAAGGCCCTCTCTGCCTGCCGGCATCTCCCCCACAAGGGGAAGGTTGTCGCCTATGGTAGAGCGTTGCGGTTTTCCCCTTCTCCCCAGCGGGGAGAAGGTGGCCCGAAGGGTCGGATGAGCATCTGTGTTGAAGGTCAAGGTGGATTTGGCGTCCAGCATCGATTTTGGGTAAGAAGCGTGTTGGCGAGGACGACGAGTTTTCGCATGACGGCGGTGAGAACGACCTTGGCCTGCTTTCCGTTGTCCTTCAGCCGTGTGGCGAAGGTTTTCATATCCGGATTGTAGCGGCAGGCCGACAGCGCCGCCATGTAGAGGGCGTTGCGCGGCGTCTTGCGGCCGCCACTGATCGAGCGCTGCCCCTGGCGCGCGCCACTGTCGTTGGCGATCGGCGCCAAGCCGGCCAGCATGGCCGCCTGCTTGGCATTGCAGTGCCCCAACTCGCTCAGGCCGATGACCAGGCAATGAGCCGTGACGGCGCCGACGCCGGGAACGGAGGTCAGGATTTCCACTCTGCGGCAAAGCTCGGGATCCTCGGCGATGCGCTGGGCGATCTCCTTGTCCAAGCTTTCGATATGCCGCTGCAAGGCTATGACCAGCTTGCCGAGCTGCTGGCGCAGGAAAGCACTATCCGTCGCTTTCAGGCGGTTCTTGTGCGCCGCCAGATCGGCTGCGGCCGCGCAGCGCGCATTGATCAGTTCGCCAAGTGTTTCCAGAAGCTTGTCGGGAGGCGCGGTGGGCGCTGGCTGCTGCATTTGCGAGAGAATGGCGAGAAAGCGGGCATCCAGCCGATCGGTCTTGGCCAAGTGGCCGCAGGCTCTGGCGAACATGCGGGCGCGATACGGATCGACGATAGCGACCGGAAAGCCGCTCTCATGCAGACTGCGATGGGCCAGTCGGTGAAACTTGCCCGTCGCCTCCATCACGATAGAGGCCGGCTGCAGCCCGCGCAGTAGCCGCTTCAGCGCTTGCAGCCCGGCCTTGCCATTGGCGAGCCTGAGGTCGCGGCCCAGCGGATGCAAATGAATGTCGAGCCACTCTTTACAGACATCGACACCGACATAAACTGGTGCCGCGTTTGGTTTTGACGATACCTTGCCTTGCATGCGGGACTTGCTCCCCATCATCTGTTCAGGACAAACGCGAAGGACGGCCGGACCAAGCTCATCCCCGGTTCAAGCCAAGGGGGTCGCGGTCCCGACCGTCCGCACTCCGGCGGATGGCCATCCGCCGGAGTGCGCATCGATCATCAAGCAATCAATGCAAAATGAACATGCAAGGGGGTGATGCGGCGGGAAACGTTGTCCTTTTGCCTTCGGCATCCCCCTCATCCGCCTGCCGGCACCTTCTCCCCGCAGGGGAGAAGGGAACACACCGCAGTGGTTTCACTTCATATGCGATAACCCTCCCCCTTGTGGGGAGGGATTTAGGGAGGGGTCTTTGAAACGCAACTCCTACCAGCCGCCACCACCGCCGCCGCCGCCTCCCCCGCCGGACGAACCGCCGCCGCTGCCGGACGAGAAGCCCGAGGACGAGCTTTTCGGCGGGTCGGGCAGCGAGGATGTCATCGTGCCCGCCATAGAGCCGGCAAAGCCGCCCACGCGATCGGAGAAGCTGCCGGAGGAGAAGCTGTCGCCGTGATACCAGACGGGCTGGTAGGCGGCGGCGCCGGCCGCAGCCGCCGCCAGAAGCCAGCGGTCGAAGGTCTGTGACCAGGGCTTTTCCACGCCGAGCGCCACGGCATAGGGCAGCAGGGTCTCGAAATGGCGGGGCGACATTTCCGGCGCGCCGGCCATGTTCATGCGGTCCTTCTCGGCGAGCGTCAGGTATTGCCGCAGGCCCGCGATGCCGTCCATCATCTTGCGGCCGAGCGGCGTCGGCGCGCCCATCAGGAAGAAGAAGACGAGATTGGCCACGACGATGCCGCCGATGGCGGCAAAGAGCGGCAGATGGCCGGTGGCGGCGCTCGCGGCAAAGAGCGCGACGGCGATGCTGCCGAAGACGCTGACGAAGACGAAGCCGACGAAAGCGATGATCGCCACCGCGAGGATACGCGCCCCGAGCGATTTCGCGCGCCTGAGATTCTGGCCGAGCGCCACCGAGAAGATCGACACGAAGACCGAGGCGAAGACCGGCAGGATGACGAGCACGATGCCCTCCTCCGGCAGCGAGCCGAAGAGGACGAGGCTTGCCAGGCAGGCAAGCGAAAGCAGGATGCCGCCGATCACCTGCGGCCAGTTGGCGAGGTAGTACTTGCGGCGATGTTCCTTTTCCATCGCATCGCGGAAATCGCGGCCGAGCGTCTGCACGCGCTTGCCGTTCGATTTCTCGATGACGAGGCTGGACCCGGCGGAGCCGAGCGCGCCGAGCAGCACCTTCTCGCCGGTCGGCAGGTCCGCCGCGGCCTGCTTGTCCGTGCGGGTGACGGTGATCGACGTCTTGAGGTCCTGCAACTCCACGAGGCCCTTGACCGCGAGATTGAGGAAGGAGGCGGAGATCGCCGTCCAGCCCTGCCCGCCGAACCCCTTCTCGTCGATATAGTTGACGAGCGCCGGCGACATGCCCTCCGGCGCATCCCAGCGCGGCACGACCACGCCGCGCGGCGGGTCGCGGCCGACGGAGACCCAGGCCCAGAGATAGTAGCCGACGACGAGGACCAGCCCGCCGAAGGCGAGGAAGAGGTTGCGGTTGTCCTTGAGGAAGAGCGCGCGCTCCTCCGCCACGGTCGGCTTGTCGATGCTGCCGGCCGGCATCTTCACGCCGATCGTCAGGCCCTCGTGCGGGCCGAGCGCCCGCGTCGTCTCGAAGGTCGCCCGGTTGCCGCGGTTTTCCGCCCGCGCATTCCTGTCCTTCGCGCCGAAGGGACCGGTGAAATAGGTCAGCTCCTGCGCATCGACGCCTTGCGGCAGCGTCACCGTCGCGCTGGCCCGGCGGATGGGAAAGGCCCATTCCGTGCCGGTGACGTTCCAGAACAGCTCGTCATGCGTATCGAAGAAGCGGATCTGCCGCGTCGTCTCGTAGGTCAGGCGATAATCGTGGAAACCGGTATCGAGCAGCACGTCGGCCGAGCCGAAATAGATGCGGATGCCGCGGCGTATCGTTTCCGTGCGATAGGGCTCCGGCCGCCCGTCGCGCTCGACACCGACGATCCTGAAGCCGACCTCGCGCTCGCGCCCCTCGGCATCGGCGAAGGTGAGCGGGAAATCGCGGTAGATGCCGCGGCGGATATTGTTGCCCTCGGCGTGGACGCGGATCGTCTCCGTCACCGTCAGCGTGCCGTTCTTCGCCACCGCAATGTCGGAATGGTAGCGGTCGAAATATTCTTCCGCCCGCGCCGCGCCCCCGGCGATAAGCCAGAGCCACAGCACCAGCAGGGCGGCAATCCGCATCATCGGCAACTCCGGGTCAGAACTTGACGGTCGGCACGGCCCGGTCGTCCGGGTTCTCCACTTCGAAATAGGGCGCCTTCACGAATTTGAAGAGACTGGCGAGGAGGTTCGACGGGAAGCTTTCGACCTTGACGTTGAGGTCGCGCGCCGCGCCGTTGTAATAGCGGCGCGACATCTGGATCTCGCCCTCGATCGTCTCCAGCGTCTCCTGCAGGTCGGCGAAGTTCTGGTTGGCCTTGAGGTCCGGATAGGCCTCGGCAAGGGCGAAGAGGCGGCCGAGCGCCTGGCTCAGCATGCCCTCGGCCTGGGCGCGGCCGGCAATGTCGTCGCCGGGCACAGCCTGCGCGCGGTTGCGCAGCTCGACGACCTTTTCCAGCGTCTCCTTCTCGTGCGCGGCGTAGCCCTTCACTGTCTCCAAGAGGTTGGGGATGAGGTCGGCGCGGCGCTTCAGCTGGACGTCGATGCCCGACCAGGCCTCTTCCTTCGTCTGCCGTGCGCGCACCAGGCCGTTGTAGACGACGATGGCATAGATGACGACCACTGCCGCGATTGCCAGACCGATCATGACGTTCTCCGCTCCTTCTTGGCGTTCACCCGGAACTTAGCATCCGCCGCGCCGCTGGAAAGCCCCCTCGCGGGAAGAGGCGCCGATTTCATCAAGAACATCAGATGCGTGCCGGCCTGTAACCGCGGGAACCGCGCCGCGGCGGCCTTTGCCCGATAGTCGCTTCACCAACAACACGAACCCCAGAAGCAACGGTCATGAAAGCCCTCGTCCTCACCATCAACGTCCTCGGTTTCACCGCCCTCTTCCTCGCCTACACGATGGGCGCCGCGGTCGACCGTCCGTCGGGCGTGCGCCGGGCGCTCCAGACCTATGCCGGCCAGCTTCCGACCGGCGCCATGCCGACGCTGAAGCCCGTCTGGGAACTCGGCGTGAAGGTTTCGACGCTGGCTTGAGGTTTTTCAGCCGAGGCGGTCGGCAATCGCCTGCGCCGCCGCTTCCGCCGTGATAGTCGTGACATCCAGCTCGATCAGCATGTCGGCCTGCGGGCGGAGCAGCCGGTGTCGGGCCCGCAGCGATTCCAGAACCGTGACATCCGTGAGCTTGAGGAGATGCGCGCGCTCGCCCGCCACCAGCCGGCGGCGGTTCTCGTCGATCCCGCAGTCGAGCAGGACCGCCGCAAGGCGGGCGCCGCGCTGCGCGGCAAGGTCGCGATACCAGTCGAACTGGCCCCGGTCCCAGTCGTCGTCGGCAAGGGCATCGGTGAAGACATACCGTCCGCCGGGCGGCGCGCGCAGCAGATGCTCGAAAACCGCATCCCGCACCGCGTTGCGCAGCGAATAGTGCAAGGGATCGCGGCGGGAGAACAGCGCCTCCGCCGGATTGATCATGGTGTGGTTGTCGAGGAGCCTTGCCCCGAGCCGATCGGCCAGGAGCCGGCCGATCGTCAGCTTTCCCGTGCCCGGCCAACCGTTGATGTGAACGATCAGGCCCGGCGCGCCGTTCATGTCAGGCCGCGTCCCGGTTCCAGTTCGCCCCGCCGGCATCCGTCAGCAGGAAGGCCTCGCCGCAGGCCTTGGCCAGCGCGCGCACGCGCAGGATATAGCTCTGGCGTTCGGTCACGGAGATCACGCCGCGGGCGTCGAGCAGGTTGAAGACGTGGGAGGCCTTGATGCACTGGTCGTAGGCCGGCAGCACGCATTTGTGCAGCACGTTGCTGTCGCCCGGCGCACCGGCGGCGAGCAGCGCCTGGCACTCCTTCTCCGCATCGATGAAGTGGCGATGCAGCATGGCGGTGTCGGCATATTCGAAATTATGGCGGGAATATTCCTGCTCGGCCTGCAGGAAGACGTCGCCATAGGTGATTTTTTCCGCACCCTCGCGGCCGTTGAAGTTGAGGTCGTAGACGTTGTCGACACCCTGCACGTACATGGCGAGGCGTTCGAGGCCATAGGTCAGCTCGCCGGCGACGGGCGCGCATTCAATGCCGCAGACCTGCTGGAAATAGGTGAACTGCGAGACTTCCATGCCGTCACACCAGCATTCCCAGCCGAGCCCCCAGGCGCCGAGCGTCGGGCTTTCCCAGTCGTCCTCGACGAAGCGCACGTCATGCAGCAGCGGATCGAGACCGATGGCGGCGAGCGAGCCGAGATAGAGCTCCTGCAGGTTCGACGGGTTCGGTTTCAGGATGACCTGGTACTGGTAATAGTGCTGGAGGCGGTTGGGGTTCTCGCCGTAGCGGCCATCCGACGGGCGGCGCGAGGGCTGCACATAGGCGGCGCGCCAGGGGCGCGGCCCGAGCGCGCGCAGCGTCGTTGCCGGATGGAACGTGCCGGCGCCGACTTCCATGTCGTAGGGCTGGAGAACCGCGCAACCCTTGTCCGCCCAGTAATCGTGCAGCGTCAGGATCAGCCCCTGGAAGGAGCGGGTCGGGTTCATATGGTCAGGCAGGGCGGCAGAGGTCATCGGTTCGGTGTCCGGGCATTCTTTGAAAAGCTGGCGGACTGGTGCCACGATGCGCCAGATGGGTCAAGGGTTTCAGGCGGATGGGACCGTTCCCTGGGGGGCGTGCCGCGCCATACCCCCCTCTGCCCTGCCGGGCATCTCCCCCTCAAGGGGGGAGATTGAATGGGGCACTGTTTCGCCCATCTCCAGCGTTGCTGATGAAGCAAGGTTCTTGCCGCTTGCCGATCTCCCCCCTTGAGGGGGAGATGCCCGGCAGGGCAGAGGGGGGTAAGCCGCGCATTCAGAGCCAGCGCGAAAAACCCCGAGGAAAAAACTCAATGCCGTTCGAGCGAGCGGAAGAGCCCGGAGCCGGCGGCCTGGGTGACGGCCTGCACGCGCTGCGGCGCGAGGTCCGGCACCTGCGCGAGGCGGCGGCGCGCGCCGCCCGGTACGCGGGCGCCATACCAGGCGGCAAGCATCGGCAGCTCGCGGGCGAGCGAGCCCCTCGCCTGCCAGCCGAGCGCCCGCAGCGCGGTCGTATCGAGCGGCGGACGGCTGGCATTGCCCGGCCGGCCGCCGGTGAAGCTGACGCCGGAAACCGGATCCTGCACCGCATCGAGGACCATGCGGGCGACGGAGAGCACGTCGTGCACGTCGTTGCCGGCCACGTTGTAGGTGGCGTTCTCGGCGCCGCGCGTGATGACCGCGCGAACCGCCGCGCAGAAATCCGCCATGGTGACGAAGGCGCGGGTCTGCGTGCCGTCGCCGTGCACCGGCAGCGGCCGGCCGACGGCGGCAAGCTCCAGGAAGAGCGGCAGCAGCTTTTCGGTGTTCTGGCGCGTGCCGACGATGTTGACCGGCCGCAGCACGCGGATATCGAGGTCGAAGGAGCGGGTGAGGCCGGCAATCAGCATTTCGGCGGCGGCCTTGGAGGCGCCGTAGGGGTTGTCCGGCAGGAGCGGCGTGTGTTCGCCGAACGGGTCGCCGGTGCCCGCGCCGTAGACGTCCGCCGAGCTGACATGGATCATCAGCGGCACGCGGCGGCGGCCCATCGCCTCGACGAGCACCTGCGTGCCAAGCGCATTGGCCACCGTGAACCGTTCCGGCACGGAGAAGGCGCGCTCGACATGGCTTTCGCCCGCCGCATGCACGACGAGGTCGGCGTCCTTCAGCATCTCCGTCACGAGGTCGAGATTGCCGATGTCGCCTTCCTGGATCGTCACGCGGCCCGTGCGGAAGGCGGCGTCGAGATGGGACATGTCGGCAGCATAGGTGAAGGCATCGAGCACGCGGATGCGGGCATTCGGGCAGTGCGCCAGAAGGTCGTCGACGATATGCGAGCCGACGAAGCCCGCACCGCCCGTCACGACGATGGTGCGAATCCGATCGAGGTTCAGCGAGGCCATGGGGTTACTCCGTTCGTTCCAGACGCGTCGGCCGCCGCATGCGGCCCTTGGCTCACAGATCGGCTCTCCTGCGCGCGGGAGCAACGTGGCCCCCGGCGTGCAAACGAATAAAAACGGCGTTAACCTTACGGGGCGTGGTTAATGTGCCGAGACGGCACGGCGGGGCTTTTTCGAGCAGTCCCGCGGCGGCACGAAACGTGCCGCAACGCTACTCGTCCTCGCGGCGCAGGCGATATTCGCCGGTCTCCGGATCCTTGACGAGCGTGCCGGTCGCCCCCGTGCGGCGCTCCTCGTCGGAGCGCTTGCGCAGCTTGCTCAGCCGCTCGGCATCGGCCACGAACTTGCGATAGCCGAACCAGGCAAGCCCGACGATCAGAAGCAGAAAGATGATCTGGGCCATCGCCCCTCCCCTTGTTCTTTTATTGTTGCTCCGGCGCTTATCCGGAGAGCCCGAAACGGCCCCAGAGCGCCTTTTCCTCCGCAAGGCCGGCCACCGCCGCCACGCCGGCAGAGCCTATACGCTCCGCCATGTCGCCGGAAAGCCCCCCGACGCCGGGAGACTTGCGACCAAACAGCCCCTTGGGCGCCGAGACGAGCTCCAGCCGCGTCTTCGGCCCGTAGCGCCGTTTCAGCTCCGATCGCATGTCGGAAAGCCCGTCGACAAGGCCGAGCGCGCGGCCGCGGCTGCCGGTCCAGAACAGGCCGGAGAACAGGTCCGGGTCGTCCGCCAGCTTCGTGCCCCGGCGCGCCTTCACCATGTCGATGAAGACCTGGTGAATCTCGAGCTGAAGGGATTTCAGGTACTCGATCTCGTTTTCCCGCTCCGGCTGGAAGGGATCGAGGATCGCCTTGTTGGTGCCCGCCGTATAGACGCGCCGCTCGACCCCGATCTTCTTCAGCATTTCCGGGAAACCGAAACCGCCCGAAACGACGCCGATGGAGCCGACGATGGAGGTCGGATCAGCGAAGATCTCGTCGCCGGCGAGCGCGATCATGTAGCCGCCCGATGCCGCGACGTCCTCGACGAAGACGAGCACATGCTTGTTCTTCTCGGCCGCAAGATCACGGATGCGCTGGAAGATCAGCCGCGACTGCACCGGCGAGCCGCCGGGGGAATTGATGGAGATCGCAACAGCCGGCGCGTCCTTGTAGGCAAAAGCCTTTTCCAGCGCGGGCGCGGCGGTGGCGAGGTTCAGCGGCGGGCGGAACTGGCTGCCGCTCGCCATGATCGCCCCCTGCAGCCGGACGACCGGGATCACGACGCCTTCCTTGCGGAACTTCTTCGGTACCAGCCTCTTCAAAAATCCGGCCATCGCGCGATCTGTCTCCTGTTTTCGTTGTCCGGCTGATGTATGCACGGCGGGCGAAAACGCAAGATCGGCAGCGGAAATCACCTACGTCTCGTAGTCCTCATCGTCATCGACGGGAAGACCGGGTTCCGCCTGATGCCCATGGCGCATGAGCAGAACGAGCACGGCGCCTTCGATCAGTTCGTAGTCGATGCGATAGTCGCCGAGAACGATGCGGTAAATGCCGCTCAAGGGAATATCCTGGCGCAGGAAGCCGGAATGCGGAAAGCGCGCAAGCTGCCGGCCAAGGCGCGTCACGCTCATCCGGAACGCCATCGCAGCGGCAGGATTGCGATCCCGCAGATAGCGGATCTCCTGCTCGATGAAGGCTCTGGCCGGCGGCGCGAACAGCACCTTCAGCATCAGGCGGCGTTGCCCGGAAGGTTGCCGTCGAGTTCGGCGAGCAAATCATCCAGTTCCGTCGCCCCTTCCTGCGCGGCGGCCTGGCGGGCACGGTCGAGTTCGAGTATCTCCTGCCCTTCGGCTGCGAGATAGGCCTTCATCGCCCGAACCATGACCCAGCTGCGGGATCGGCCGGAAATGCGCGCGATCGCCTCGATGTCGCCCAGCAGGTCACTCGGCAGCCGAAGGGTTATAGGATCGGAGAGGCTTCTTTGATTTTCCATGAAAAACCCTTCCTTTTGTAATACAGGGTCTTCGATATCCGTCAGATTGTCAACGCCGCAGCCGCGGGTAGCTTGCAAGGCCGTTGTTGAGGTCCTTGACGAAAGGCGTGAAGGCGTGCTGGCCGGGGTCGTGCATGACGAGCGGCATCCGCATTGAAAGGCTGGTTCGCCGGCCCTTGATGGCGGTGACGAGGATGCGCAGCGCCGCCTCGTCGGCACGCGGGTGCAGCGCGGTGATCTCGATGCCGCCGAAGCGGCGGCCGCAGGCAGCGATGATCTCGGCGATCGATTGCGGACGGGCGATCAGCGAGAGCTGGCCGCCGGGCTTCAGGATGGCGCCCGCCGTGCGGATCCAGCGTTCGAAAAGATCGCCGTCCATCGCATGCGCCTCGGCCTTCAGGGCATCGGGCGGGCGGTTGTAGATGCGGTCATTGAAGGGCGGGTTCATGATGACGTGGTCGAAGGCCTCGTCCGCCAGCCCCGTCGCGACGCGTGCCTTGCCGGCGAGCGAGACGTCCGCCTCCAGAACATGGACGCGGCCCGCAAGGGCGGCATTCGACGGGAGCGCGACCGACTTGCGGGCGAAGTCGGCCATGAGCGGCGAGCGCTCGACCAGCATCACCTCGGCCTTCTCGATGCGCGATGCGACGGCAAGGCCGGCCGCCCCCGCCCCGGCCCCGAGATCGGCCACCCGCATCGGCCCCTCGCCGGTCACCAGCGCCGCCAGCAGCATGGCGTCCATGCCCGAGCGGTGGCCGACGCCCTTCGGCTGGACGACGTGGAAGCGGCCATAGTGGAAGGCGTCGACGGTTTCGGTGACGGTCATGGATTCGAGGCTTTTTCGAAAGCGGAGCGGATGTTGCTCACCCCCCTCTGCCCTGCCGGGCATCTCCCCCTCAAGGGGGGAGATTGGATGGAGCGTCGTCTTCGCCCATCTCCGACGTTGCGATTTGAGCAAAGAGCCAGCCCCCTGCCGATCCCCCCCCGTGAGGGGGAGATGCCCGGCAGGGCAGAGGGGGGTATCCCGGCAACGGACGGCAACACAAAAACCGCCATCCTCACGGGCGCAGCTCCGCCGCAAGGCCGGCGTCCTTCAGGATCTGCCGCGCCTCGTCCTCCCGGTCGCTTTCCACCAGGAAGCGGCGCGGCAGCATGCCGAGGGAGCCCTCGAGGATGCTCATGCCCTCGTCGGCGATCAGGCAGTGGATTTTCGCCTCCTTCATCAGGCTCTCGGCGAAAGAGAGCAGGACAGGGTCGTTGGTGCGGATCAGTTCGATCATTCCGGTCGTTTTCCAGCCATAATTCCGGAGGCGGGACAATTCGCCTCTTGCCGCAGAAGGCCCCGCTTTCTATTGTCTTTCAACAAAAATGAACAGGAGTCCGGGCATTTGGGCGTCGTGATACCGCTTGAAGAAGGCAAAAACAAACAGGCGTCGGTGAAACCGCTCGTCGACCTCACGAAGGCCGATATGGAGCGGGTGAACCAGCTCATCCTGTCGAAGGCCGGTTCCGACGTGCAGATGATCCCGGAGGTCGCCAACCACCTGATCTCCTCCGGCGGCAAGCGCCTGCGTCCGATGCTGACGCTCGCTGCCGCCTCGATGTTCGGCTATGACGGCGACCATCACGTCAAGCTGGCGACCAGCGTCGAGTTCATGCACACCGCGACGCTGCTGCACGACGACGTGGTGGACGAGAGCGATCTCAGACGCGGCAAATCCACCGCGCGCATGATCTGGGGCAACCAGGCGAGCGTGCTGGTCGGCGACTTCCTGCTCGGCCAGGCCTTCAAGATGATGGTGGAGGTCGGCTCGCTCGAAGCGCTCGACGTGCTCTCCACCGCCGCCACCGTGATCGCGGAGGGCGAGGTGCTGCAGCTCTCCGTCGCCAAGAACATGGAGACGACCGAGGACGACTACCTGGAGGTCATCCGCGCCAAGACGGCGGCGCTCTTCGCAGCCGCCGCGGAAGTCGGCCCGATCATCGCCAATGCCAGCAAGGCGCAGCGCAACGCGCTGAAATCCTACGGCATGAATCTCGGCCTTGCCTTCCAACTCGTCGACGACGCGCTGGACTACGGCGGCAAGGCGGCCGATCTCGGCAAGAACACCGGCGACGACTTCCGCGAGGGCAAGATCACGCTGCCGGTCATCCTGGCCTGGCGCCGCGGCACGGCTGATGACCGCGCCTTCTGGCGCGAGGCGATCGAGGGCGGCAAGAGCGACGACGCCAATCTGGAGCACGCGCTCGGGCTCATCTCGCGCTATGGCGGCCTGACGGACACCATCGCGCGCGCGCAGCACTACGGCATGATCGCCCGCGACGCGCTCGCCCCCCTTCCGGCGACGCCCTGGAAGGATGCGCTGCTCGACGTGATCGACTTCGCGATCGCGCGCGTCAGCTGACCGGAGCGCCCAAAACGGTCCGGCAGGATTTTCTTGCCGCACCGCGCCAAAAAAGCCATTCTCTGCCGTCATGAGTCCGTGACTGATTTGGGCGCCATCGTGGCACGTTGTGCCATGTTCGAGCTCCGGGGCGAACTCCATACTTTGTGGCGAAAGGCATTTTGATGCGGCATTCCCTTCTCCTTCGGCTTCTTTCCGGCGTGGCGATTGCGGCCAGCATCGCGCTTGCCGGCTCCCTGGCCGGCCCTCAGGCGGCTTACGCGGAGGAAAAGCCTGCGGCCGCAGCCGCCGCGGAGGAAACGCCGTTCGATCCCTTGAGCGTCAACACCTTCTCCGGTGCCTTCCTTGCCGCCCGCACCGCGGATTTCGACAAGGACTACGAGACCGCCGTCGCGCTCTACAAGATCGCCCTGCAGTTCGATCCGACGAATTCCGACGTCAAGCAGCGCCTGATGGTGACGCAGCTGATGAACGGCGACTTTTCCGAGGGCGTGAAGTTCGCCGATGCGTTGAAGAACGACCCGGCCGTCGAGCGCATCACCTCCGTCGTGCGCGGCATGGAGGCGATCCGCAAGCGGGAATACAAGACCGCCGAGCGCATCCTCGTCTATAACGGCCCGAACGATCTCGACCGGATGATGAACGACCTGCTGCTCGCCTGGGCCAAGTTCGGCGACGGCAAGTCCAAGGAGGCGCTGAAGCTGATCTCCGGCATGGAAGGGCCGGAATGGCTTTCGATCTTCAAGAACTACCATGCCGGGGCGCTGGCCGCTGCCGCCGGCGACAAGGCGACCGCGCGCGCCCGGCTCAACGAGGCGATCCTCGACCGCAACGGCGCCAGCGCCGCGCCCGACACGTTCCTGCGCGCGGTCATGGCGCTCGCGCGCCTCGAAGCGCGCGACGGCAACAAGCAGAAGGCGCTCGATGCGGTGTCGGTCGGCGACAGCTTCATCACCAGCTATGCGCCGCTGAAGGCGCTGCGCCAGAGCATCGAGGCCGGCGAGAAGCAGGAGCAGCAGGTCCGCACCGCCGCCCAGGGCGCCGCCGCCGTGCTCTTCTCGATCGGCGGGGCGCTGAACCGCGAAGGCGCGGAAGACATCGTCTCGCTCTACATGCAGGCGGCGCGCGCGCTCGATCCCGACAGCGACGACGTGCTCGTCCTGCTCGGCGGCCTTGCCGAGAACCAGAAGAAGGCCGACCGTGCCATCGAATATTACCGCGCCGTGCCGGAAAAATCGCCGATGCGGCGTATTTCCGAGCTGCAGCTCGGCCTCAACCTTGCCGATACGGGCAAGGTCGAGGAGGCCAAGAAGCACCTCCAGGCGCTGATCGACGCCGACCCGGCGGACCTGCGGTCCTATCTGGCGCTCGGCAGCGTGTTTTCCGACGCCAAGGACTACAAGGCGATGGGCGCGCTCTACGACAAGGCGGCCGATGTCATCGGCGCCGTGCCCCAGCGCAACCACTGGAGCATCTTCTTCCAGCGCGGCATCGCCTATGAGCGTCTGAAGGAATGGGACAAGGCCGAGCCGAACTTCCGCAAGGCGCTGGAATTGAACCCGGACCAGCCGCAGGTGCTGAACTATCTCGGCTATTCGTGGGTGGACATGAACCGGAACCTCGACGAGGGGCTGGACATGATCCGCAAGGCCGTCAGCCTCAAGCCGGATGACGGCTACATCGTCGATTCGCTCGGCTGGGCCTATTTCCGCCTCGACCGCTTCGACGATGCCGTGGCGGAGCTGGAGCGCGCGGCCGAGCTGAAGGCCGGCGACCCGACGATCAACGACCATCTGGGCGATGCCTACTGGCGCGTCGGCCGCAAGCTGGAGGCCACCTTCCAGTGGAACCGCGCGCTCGGCCTGAAGCCGGAAGAGGCGGAGATTCCCAAGATCAAGCTGAAGATCGCCAACGGCCTGCCCGAATTGAAGAAGACCGCCCCGGCCTCCGCCGAGGCGAAGGACGAGAAGCCGGCCGAAAACACCTCGCCGGAAGGCAAGGCGGCCGACCGTAAGTCCTGATCCCCATGCTCGCGCACATGGCGTCCAGCGCTTCCTGTCTGTCGGAAAGGCGGCCGCATATGAACGAGCCCGTTTACGGGCACCCCCCTCTGCCCTGCCGGGCATCTCCCCCTCAAGGGGGGAGATCGGCAAGGAGCGAGAGCCTTGCTTCATCAGCAACGCTGGAGATAGGCGAAACATTGCCAAATCCAATCTCCCCCCTTGAGGGGGAGATGCCCGGCAGGGCAGAGGGGGGTTCCGGCCGTCAGCCCTTCCCCTTCACAAGCGGATAACCGGCCATGCCGCGTGACAACCTCTCGCACGTCGCCATCCTCGAACAGGCCCCCGCCAAGATCAATCTGGCGCTTGCCGTCGTCGGCCAGCGCGCGGATGGCTATCATCTGCTCGACAGCCTGGTGACCTTCACCGCCTTCGGCGACCGCATCGGCCTCACGCCGGCTGCGGAAGACCGCTTCACGCTGTCCGGCCGCTTCGCCGGGGCGCTTTCGGCGGATGGCGACAACCTCGTCACCCGCGCGCGCGACGGACTGCGGACGGCGCTGGCGGACAGCGGGCAAGCCGCCCCGCCCGTGCACATCCATCTGGAAAAGAACCTGCCCATCGCGTCGGGCATCGGCGGCGGCTCGGCGGATGCGGCCGCGACGCTGCGCGGGCTGCTCTCGCTGTGGCAGGCCGGCCTGCCGAAGGCCGATCTCGACGCCCTCGCGCTCGGCCTCGGCGCCGACGTGCCCATGTGCCTTGCCGGCCGGCCGCTGATCGCCCGGGGCGTCGGGGACGACATCACGCCGGTCGCGATGCCGGCGCTTGCCATGGTGCTCGCCAATCCCCTCGTCGGCGTCTCGACGCCGGCCGTCTTCAAGGCGCTCGCCTCGAAGCACAATCCGCCGCTTGCGCTTGCCGTGGAGCCCGGCGAGCCCGCGGACTGGATCGCCGCCATCGGCGCGCTGCGCAACGACCTGGAACCCCCTGCCCGCCGGCTTTGCCCGGAGATATCGCTGATCGCGCAGAACCTTGCCGCGACCGAAGCGCGCGTCGTGCGCATGTCCGGTTCCGGCGCGACCTGCTTCGCGCTATATCATGCGCATGACGCGGCGGAAGCGGCGGCGGCGAGGCTTTCCGAGCGTCATCCGCACTGGTTCTTCACCGCCACCTCTACCCTGGGAGCGAGCGATGACGCGCATTGACGAGACGAGACCCTTCATTCCGGTCGGCATCGCCGTGCTCACCGTCTCGGACACGCGCACGCCTGAGAACGACAAGTCCGGCGACACGCTCGCCGCCCGCATCGTGGAAACCGGCCACCGTCTCGCCGCCCGCGCCATCGTCAAGGACGACGTCGCCGCGATCCGCGCGCAGGTGGAAAGCTGGAGCCGAAACGACGATATCGACGTGGTCATCACCACCGGCGGCACTGGCTTTACCGGTCGTGACGTGACGCCCGAAGCGCTGGAGCCGATCTTCGAAAAGCGCATGGACGGCTTTTCCGAAGTGTTCCACCGCATCTCCTACGACAAGATCGGCACGTCGACCATCCAGTCGCGCGCCACCGGCGGCGTGCTCAATGCCACCTTCGTCTTCGTGCTGCCCGGCTCGCCCGGCGCCTGCAAGGACGCCTGGGACGGCATCCTCAAGGGGCAGCTCGACTACCGCCACATGCCCTGCAATTTCGTGGAAATCATGCCGCGGCTCGACGAGCACCTGAAGCGCTCTGCCGGGTAGAGCATTTACGGACGCAACACCGCTGCGCACAATTTGCCCTAACCCGCCCGCATCGCCTTCACCGCCCAGGCTGGCACGATCTCGGCGCCGAGCCCGCGCACCTTGCCGCCGCGCACCATGTCGGACAGCGCCATGCCCGCGCGCGCATGCGCCAGCGCCTGATGCTTGCTGACGAGATAGCCCTGCTCCAGCGGCGGCGCCCTGCGCGCGAATCTTTCGAGGAACGGCCGGCGATAGCCGCGCGCACCGGCAAAGCGTGCCGGGTCGGGATTGATCGCGACATGGTCGACGACGGCATCGACCCAGCCGGCGAGCGGGCGCGCGCCCGGCTCCAGCAGAAGCAGCCAGTCGCCACGCGCCGAACGCACGACCTCCGCCAGGTCCCAGTCGGCCAGGAAGCGGCAGCCCGCCGCATCCGCCACCCTGGCTGAGCCGTCGCGCGAGCCGTGGTCGAGCACGATCACGTCGCGCACCACGCCCTCGACGGCCCCGGCGACGAGCGCCGATAGCGTCTGCGCCAGTTCCGCCTCGTCGTCCCGGCATTCCATGATGATCGTCAGCATCCCCTCCCATACCGCATTGCAACATCGAACGCCACCGCCGGACGCGCGCATGGTTAGCGGCCGCGCCGAAATTTGTTCTTGCATTGTTCTCATTCCAGCGATAGGAATATAGTCATTGAATCGGGGCGACGCAGCCCCGCCGGAGACCACCATGAACGATCTTGTCAGCCTCAGGCAGGGCGCGCTTGCGCCCGGCCACACGAAGGACGTTGCCGATGCGCTGATGGCCCAGACGGGCATGCGCGTGGACGGGGATCGCCGGCGTGGCCGCGGGGCGGGCCTGAATTTCACCGGCCGGTTCGAGCCGGTGACGCGGGAAGGCTTCGACGACGGCTGGCAGACGCTGGAGGAGCTGCCGCCCTTCCGCACCGAGGTGCAGGTCGAAAAGCCGCGCACCATCATCACCCGCAACGAATCGCCGGACATTCCCTTCGACCGCTCAATCAATCCCTATCGCGGTTGCGAGCATGGCTGCATCTACTGCTTCGCCCGGCCGACGCATGCCTTCATGGGCCTTTCGGCCGGCCTCGATTTCGAGGCGAAGCTCTTCGCCAAGCCCGATGCGCCGAAACTCCTGGAGCGCGAGCTTTCCAAGCCCGGCTACAAGCCGCGGGTCATCGCCATCGGCACCAACACCGATCCCTACCAGCCGATCGAGAAGGAATGGCGCATCATGCGCCAGATCCTCGACGTGCTCGACAAGGCGAACCATCCGGTCTCGATCGTCACCAAGTCGGCGCTCGTCATGCGCGACATCGACATCCTCTCGCGCATGGCGGCCCGCGGCCTTGCCTGGGTGGGCATGTCCGTCACCACGCTCGACCGCAAGCTCGCCCGCACCATGGAGCCGCGCGCCGCGACCCCGCCGCGCCGGCTGGAGGCGATCCGCGCGCTCTCGGATGCCGGCATCCCGACCGCCATCATGATGGCGCCGATCATTCCCGGCCTCAACGACCACGAGATCGAGCGGGTGCTCGATTCGGGCAAGGCGGCCGGGGCGCTGGAGGCGAGCTATGTCCTGCTCCGCCTGCCGCTGGAGGTGAGCCCGCTCTTCCGCGACTGGCTGCTGCGCAACTACCCGGACCGCTACCGCCACGTCATGTCGCTGGTGCGCTCCATGCGCGACGGCAAGGACTATGACGCCGAGTTCGGCAAGCGCATGAAGGGCGCCGGCCCCTATGCCTGGCAGATCGCCCGGCGCTTCGAGATGGCGAGCAAGCGGTTGGAACTGACCCGCACCCGCCGCAACCTCGCCGTCGACCAGTTCGTGCCGCCCTCGGGCAGCGGCGTGCAGCTCTCGCTGCTGTGATCCCCCGGCGACCTGGACGCATGCCAGATGCGTTTCGGGAGCCAGGAATAGACGAATTTCCGAGCCTTCGCGCTCGGCCCATCTTCCGGTCCGCCAGTCCCCGGGCGCACCGGTCGTTCCCCCGGCATCCGCCTCCTGCCGGGGGACTTGCAGGGAATCGGATGGATGTGCGAGGTTCGCCGCATGTCCCGTCCCGCATCCTCCGATTCCCGCCTTCTTTTCGACCTTCCCGAAGGGCCGGACTTCTCGATGGAGATGGCCGCCCGCAAGCGCGGCCTCTGGCCGGTCGCCGGCACGGACGAGGCCGGCCGCGGGCCGCTCGCCGGTCCCGTCGTCGCTGCCGCCGTGGTGCTCGACCCGGACAACATCCCACCGGGCCTCAACGATTCCAAGCAGTTGAGCATGGCGAAGCGCGAGGCGCTGTTCGCCCTCATCATGCAAAGCGCCTTCGTCTCGGTCGCCTCCAGCTCGTCGCGCCGCATCGACATCATCGACATCCGCAAGGCGAGCCTCGACGCCATGCGCCGGGCGGTCGCGGGCCTCGAGGTCGCGCCCAAGCTGGTGCTCACCGACGGGCGCGACGTGCCGCCGGGCCTTGCCTGCGAGGGCCGTGCGGTCATCAAGGGCGACGCGCTCTCCGTTTCCATCGCCGCCGCCTCCATCGTGGCGAAGGTCATGCGCGACCGCATGATGGCCCGCGCCGAGGCGACCTTCCCCGGCTACGGCTTCGCCATCCACGCCGGCTACGCCACCGAGGTCCACCGCAAGGCCATCCAGGCCATCGGCCCCTGCCGCCTGCACCGCATGACCTTCCGCCCGCTCAAGCAGGATTGAACGGCAACGGGCAGCCGTTTCCCCCAACACCTGTGACAGGTCCTCCGCAGAGGACGAAACGCTGGCGCGCGATATCGCCATTGCAAATCAGATAAGTGTATGCTTATCTCACTCCCATGATCGAGAACGAGATATTCAAGGCGCTTGCCGACCCGACACGCCGCACGATCTTCGAGAAACTGGCGGGCGGGGCGATGAATGCCAGCGCGCTTCGCGACGGCATGGAGATCAGCCAGCCGGCCATGTCGCAGCATCTGGCGGTGCTGCGCGGTGCGGGGCTGGTGCGCGAGGAGCGCCGGGGGCGTTTCGTGAACTACGAGGTCGATCCGGACGGGCTTGCGCTCATAGCCAGATGGCTCACGAAGTACCGTGCCTACTGGCCGGCGCGGATCGATGCGTTGAAGGATTTGCTGAAGGACATGGACCAATGAACGACAGGACATCCAATCGACCGGCACCGGACCTCGTGTGCGAATACGAACTGGACGCGCCGACCGAGAAGGTCTGGCGGGCGATCAGCATCCCGGCGTTTCGCGAGAGATGGCTGCCTGGCGGCGACCTCGCCGATGCCGCGCCGGTCTCGATAGTCCCCGGCGAGGAAATCCGCTACAGGATGCGGGACGACGCACCGCCCTATCTTGAAAGCCTCGTGGCCTTCCAGCTTCGCCCCAACGCCGACGGCGGCACGACGCTTCGCATCGTCCATGGCCTGGACGATGCGCGGCTCGCGCCGCACGGGCCGCAGGCGGTGAACGACAACGGGCTCTCGCTGATGCGAGCCGCCTGACACCAACCCACATCACGCAACAAGACAGGAGTTCGCCTATGCGCGAAGCGATGCAGCTCGTCCCCATGGTGGTCGAGCAATCCAGCCGGGGCGAACGCTCCTTCGATATCTACTCCCGCCTGCTGCGGGAGCGGATCATCTTCCTCAATGGCGAGGTGAACGACACGGTGTCCGCGCTCGTCTGCGCGCAGCTCCTGTTCTTGGAGGCGGAGAACCCGAAGAAGCCGATCCAGCTCTACGTCAATTCGCCCGGCGGCATGGTGACCAGCGGCTTTGCGATGTACGACACCATGCGGTTCATCCGTGCGCCCGTGCACACGCTCTGCATGGGCACGGCGCGCTCCATGGGATCGTTCCTGCTGATGGCGGGCGAGCCCGGCCAGCGCGCCGCCCTGCCCAATGCCAGCATCCTCATCCACCAGCCGCTGGGCGGCTTCCAGGGACAGGCATCGGACATGCTCATCCATGCCGAGGAGATATTGAAGACCAAGCAGCGCATGACGCGGCTTTATGCGGAGCATTGCGGGCGCAGCTACGAGGAGTTCGAGCGGGCCATGGACCGCGACCGCTTCATGACGGCCGAGGAGGCGCTGGAATGGGGCCTGATCGACCGCGTCCTCACCGAGCGCGATATCGCCGAGGCGCATCCGGCGGAGGCCTGACGGTCAGGATCGGCACCAAACGAAAAAGGCCGGATCGCTCCGGCCTTTTCTCAAATCATTGGGTGAAGGCCTCAGTTGAGGCGGGTCTTCACTTCGCTGATGGCGTTGTCGAACAGCGCCTTGCCGGTCGCGGCGTCGGACTTGGCGGCGATGACCTTCTCGGCGGCAGCGACTGCGAGGTCGACGGCGGCGGCGCGCACGGCGTTGATCGCGTCGGCTTCCGCCTGCTTGATCTTCTGCTCGGACAGTGCCGTGCGGCGGGTCACGTATTCCTCGGTCTTCTGCTTGGCTTCCGCCGTCAGGGCGCTTGCCTCGCGTTCAGCGGCGGCGACGATGCTGGCGGCTTCCGCTTCGGCATCCTTGCGCTTGCGCTGGTATTCGGCGAGCAGGTGCTGGGCTTCCTCGCGAAGACGCTTGGCTTCCGCCAGCTCGTTCTGGATCTTCTCCGCGCGGGCGTCGAGGCCCTTCGCCATCATGCCGGGAACCTTGAGGTAGGCGATGAGGGCGAGGAACAGCAGGAGGCCGACAAAGGCAAAGAATGTTGCGTCGAATGCCATGGTTCGCTCCTTATTCGCCTGCGGACGTTTTGACGGCCGAAGCGATCTCGGCCTTGGTGGCCTTGGCGCCGATCAGCTGCTCGACCACGGCTGCCGTGGTTTCCTCGGCGATCGTGCCGACATCGGCAAGCGCCTTGGCCTTGATTTCGGCGATGCGCGTTTCGGCACCGGCGATCTTGTCCTGCAGCGAGGCTTCGATCTTGGCGCGCTCGGCGTCGGCCTTGGCCTTGGCTTCGTCACGGGCGGCCGCGGCGATCGCGTTGCCCTTGGCGCGGGCAGTGGCCAGGTCCTGCTCGTAGGAAGCGATCGCGGCGTCGGCTTCCGCCTTCAGGCGCGATGCCTCGTCGAGATCCTGCGCGATGCGGTCGTGGCGCGTCTCGAGGATGCTGCCGATGCGCGGAATGACGACCTTCGACATGAGAAGGTAGAAAAGACCGAAGGTAATCGCCAGCCACAGGAGCTGCGATGCGAACGTGGTCTGGTCGAACGGCGGGAAGACGCCGGAACCTGCTTCTTCGCCATGGGCGACACCGGTTTCGGTGTGCACCTCGCCTGCCGGCTGAGCCGCATGCGTGTCCGCAGGGGTCTCATGCGTCGTCGCAGGGGTTTCCGCCTGGGCGATTTCGAAAGGGGTGGACTCGGCCGATGCCAAGGTCACGGACATGCTCACCTCCAGGGGGCACTCACAAAGAATGTACTAAGCGTACGATGGACCACGGCCCGAAGGGCCATGGTCCAGTCCTCGGCCGATATCAGACGGCGAAGAGGAGAAGGAGAGCGATGAGCAGCGAGAAGATGCCCAGAGCTTCCGTAACGGCGAAGCCGAATACGAGACGGCCGAACTGGCTGTCGGCAGCAGACGGGTTGCGCAGAGCGCCGGCCAGGTAGTTGCCGAAGATGTTGCCGAGGCCGAGAGCCGTGCCGGCGAGACCGAACGTGGCAAGACCTGCGCCGATGAACTTTGCTGCTTCCGCTTCCATGTGAAACTCCTTGAATGGGTTGTTGCGGCTTGGAGCGACGCCGGGAAAGGCGCCGACGACTGTTTCCTAGTGACCACCCGGATGCACGGCATCGTTGAGGTACATGCATGTCAGAACTGCGAAGACATAGGCCTGCAGGAACGACACGAGGAATTCGAGACCGGTCAGGGCGACCGTCATGAGGAGGGGCAGGATCGAGCCGGCTACACCGACGGCGCCGAGCGCGCCGAGCGAGGTGACGAAGCCGGCGAAGACCTTCAGCGTGATGTGACCCGCCAGCATGTTGGCGAAAAGACGGATCGAGAGGCTGATCGGGCGCGAGAGGAACGAGATGACCTCGATCGAGACAACCAGCGGGAGCAGCGCGCCGGGAACGCCCGACGGCACGAAGAGCTTCAGGAAGCCGAAACCGTGCTTGTAGAAGCCGTAGAAGACGACCGTGCCGATGACCAGAAGGGCAAGGGCAAAGGTGACGATGATCTGGCTGGTGACGGTGAAGAAGTACGGCACCATGCCGAGCAGGTTCGCCGTCAGGACGAACATGAAGAGCGAGAAGACGAGCGGGAAGAACTTCATCCCGTGGCTGCCCGCCCCTTCCCTCAGCATCGAGGCGATGAACTCGTAGGACATTTCCGACACGGACTGCATGCGGCTCGGAACGAGACCGCGCTGGCCGGTGGTGAAGTAGAGGAAGCCCGCGGCGGCCGCGACGGTGGCGACCATGAACAGCGAGGCATTGGTGAACGAGAAATCGATGCCGCCGATTTCGATCGGAACAATCTTGTTGACCAGGAACTGATGGGTCGGATCGTTGGACACCGCTTATCTCTCTCGCTTGCCCGCCTTACGGCGGAAGTTACCCATTAATCGGGACGGGCCGTCAGGCGTCGTCCCTCGTTTCGGTCTCTTCGCGTCCGCCGCCAGCCTTGGCGGGATCCCGCCCGGCCAGCCTGTCGACCGGATGGGGCGATGCCACCATGCCAGCCGCGCGCATGACGTTCAGAACGCCGGCACCGAAGCCAAGAAGCAGGAAAATGATCATTCCCCAAGGCCCTGTACCCGCAAAATGGTCCAAAAGATAGCCCAGAAGCGCCCCGACGATGACGGCGGCGACGAACTCGCTCGAGAGCTTCATGGCAACCGCATAGCCCTTCCGGCTTTCGGATGCCCGCGCCTCGGCGGCCGCTTCCGTCCCGTCCTCCTTGCGCCGTTCCGCGAGTTCCGCGTCAAGGCGCTTCAGCCGGTCTTCCAGACTTCCCTTTTGATCGTCGGTCATGGCGCCCTCCTCGTTGTTTCCGCCGGAGCTTTCGCCCCATTGCGGACATATTAAAGGCTAGGGTTCAAGCCATATCCGACCCCTCTCGAAGTCGGCCGCAACATAGTTTTAGGTGCCCGCATAGTCAAGGCGTGGCGAAGCTTTGCGCAGCGGCAATTATATTGAACAAAATCAATAGATTATGGATAAACGCGTGCGAGGCGCGACTCTCTGCCCCGGGAATCGCGCGGAGTGTGGCACGGACTCACCACGCCCGGGACCCGGGACGGATGCCGTCAGCTCCAGCCGCCGCCATAGGTGCGGTAGAAGATGTGCTTGCCGATCTTGGCCACCCGCTTCATCGTCCGGCCCCATGGCGGCTTCACGTAGGTCGCGTGGTAATGGGTGGACGAGCCGACATCGTCGAACCAGATCTTGCCGGCAGTGACCGCCATGGCGATCTCCTTGGCGGTCTTCCAGTGCCAGGGCGAGAGGATCAGGTCGGGAATGCGGTCGCAGGCGAAGGAGAACTGGCAGCGGTTGCGCCAGTTTTCGTTCTGGTAGACGACGCCGCAGATCGTCTTGGGATAGGTGGGGTTGCGCACGCGGTTGAGAATGACCTGCGCCACGGCGGCCTGTCCCTTCACCTCCTCGCCGCGCGCCTCGAAATAGATGCCTTCGGCAAGGCATTTCTGCTCCTTGGCGCTGAAGACGCCGGCCGGCAACGCGGTCGCCGCCCAGGCGTGGTCTTCAGGGGAAATCTCGGGGATGAAGCGGCCGAGCTCCGCCTTCGGCTTCAGGATCGAATCGAAGGGCGATTCCCGCGCATAGTCCGGCTCGACGCGCGCATAGGCGGTTGCCAGCACGTCGGCCCTGTCGTTGGTGACGAGGCTCGCGATCATCGGCGAGAGTCCACGGTTCGTGTGGACCGGCTTCTTCTTGTAGAAGGCCGTCGCGATCTCGATTTCCTTGCCCTGGATCTTCGGCTTGGCGAAGGCCATGCTCTCGCCGGTGTCGAAGATCGGCGAGAGCAGCGAGGAGGTGCGCTCCAGGATCGAGCCGGCGGCAAAGCCCTTCGGCGGCAGGACGGGCATCACGGCGACGATGCGGCCCTTCTTGTCGCGGCGGTTGACGCGGTCCTCGTCGGGGATCTCGCCCTTGCCCTTGTGCTCGCTGCGCAGCGCGGCCTTCACGCCACCCGGCAGTTCCACCCCTGCCCCGCTCTCGACGCCGCCGGTGATCATCGCGTCGGCGAACTCGATCTCCACCTCGTGCACGGAGCCGGCCGGCGAGCGGGTCAGCACCATGGCCTGGTTGCCGCCCTTGCGGTTGAGGCCCGCGAGATAGGTGGCAAGGTCCGTATGGGCCGATTGTGTGGGGAAGACCGCCGCAAGACCGAGGCCGACGGCGAGAGGGATTTTCCATTCCCGCTTCAGATACGCGATGACGCGGCTGGCATCTGCAAGACGAATGCTACGCTTACGCAACTGACTACTCCGCACCCTGATGCGCGCGCAGGCCCCACCGCCGGCCTTGTGACCGGCATGTCTTCCTGCCCGGATAATGTTCGTATGGGAGCCTGCCGCGCCGAAGCACGGGCCCAAGGCGGCTCGCTGTGAGGGTAAAATGAAGCATTAACCTTGATGGTTGGTTAATGCTCATGAACGCGATGGGGGGAGGCCGTCGCCTCCCCTTCACGTTTTCGTCAGATCACGACATGCGAGCCGAGTTCGACCACGCGGTTGGTCGGCAGGCGGAAGTAGTCGGAAGGGTCGGTGGCGAGGTTGGCGAGGGCGATGAACAGCCGGTCCTGCCACATGGGCATGCCGGACTGCGCATCGGGCACCAGCTTGCGCCGGCCGAGATAGAACGAGGTCGACATGATGTCGAACTTGTGGCCCGCCTTGCGCATCAGGCCGAGGCCGTGGGAGACGTTCTGCGTCTCCATGAAGCCGAAGCGCATCTCGATGCGCGAGAACCGGTCGGAGATCCTTTCCACAGAGAAGCGCTCGGCCGGAATGACGCGTGGCGTGTTGGCGGTCTTGACGGTCAGGATGAAGTTCTGCTCGTGCAAAACGTGGTTGTGCTTGATGTTGTGCAGCAGCGCGGCGGGCGCAAAATCCGGATCGCTGGTCAGGAAGATCGCGGTGCCGGTGACCTGCACCGGCGCATGGGCGCTCTGCTTTTCCACCGATTTGACGAAGGCCGGCAGCGGCACTTCGATGCGGCGCGTCTTTTCGTGCAGGATGCGGGTGCCGCGCGTCCAGGTCCACATCAGAACGACGACGGCGGCGGCGATCATGACCGGCACATAGCCGCCGTCATGCACCTTGAGGAGGTTTGCGCCGAGGAAGGTGAGCTCGAGCAGGAAGAGCGGCAGCAGCACGGCAGCGGCGGCGAGTGGCGTCCAGCGCCAGCGCGCGCGCAGGAACTCGAAGGCGAGCACCGTCGTCACCACCATCGCGCCGGTGACCGAGATGCCGTAGGCCGTCGCCAGCGCTTCTGACGAGCCGAAGATGAAGACGAGGGCCATGACGCCGAAGAGCAGCACGGTGTTGACGCCCGGCAGGTAGATCTGGCCAGTCTGGGTCTCCGAAGTGTGGAATATCTCCATACGCGGCAGGAAGCCGAGATGGATCGCCTGGCGCGTCAGCGAGAAGGCGCCTGTTATCACCGCCTGGCTGGCGATGATGGTCGCCGCCGTCGCCAGGATGACGACGGGCAGCAGCGCCCATTTCGGGAACATCAGGAAGAACGGATTGGCGATCGTTTCGGGATGGGCGAGCACCAGCGCGCCCTGGCCGAGATAGTTGAGCGTGAGCGCCGGAAACACCAGACAGAACCAGGCCCACTGGATCGGCCGGCGGCCGAAATGGCCGAGATCCGCATAGAGCGCTTCCGCGCCGGTGACCGTGAGGAAGACCGCGCCGAGCACGACGAGGCCGACATAGCCCTCGGTCGCCATGAAGAGCACGGCGTAATAGGGATTGAAGGCCGCCAGGATGCCGAGGTCGTCGCTGATGTGGCTGATGCCGCCGAGCCCCATGACCATGAACCAGACGGCGGTGATCGGCCCGAAGAATTTCGACACGGCCGCCGTGCCGAGCGACTGGACGGCGAAGAGCATGACGAGGATGACGACCGAGATGGGCACGACATAGTCGCCAAGCGTCGGCGTCACCAGCTTGAGCCCTTCCACGGCCGAGAGAACCGAGAGCGCCGGCGTGATCATGGCATCGCCGATGAAGAGCGCGGCGCCGATCGCGCCCATGAAGAAGAGCACGGCGGCATGTTTTCCGGCGGTCTTGGACAGCAGCGCCAGCAGGGACAGCGTGCCGCCCTCCCCGTGGTTGTCGGCGCGCAGCAGGAAGAGCACATATTTGACGGTGACGATGATCGTCAGCGTCCATATCATCAGCGAGATGAGGCCGACCACCTCCTCGCGCACCAGCCCGTTGTCGGAAACCGGCCGCAGCGCCTCACGGAAGGCATAGAGCGGGCTCGTGCCGATGTCGCCGTAGACGACGCCGACGGAGCCGAGAGCGAGAAGGAACAGCGTGCGCCCCCGGCTGTGGGAATGCGGTGCGCTACCGGTATGTGACTGCATGGGGCGATCAGGCTCTAGAGCCAGCCTTTCCAGCGGAAGAAGAAAAAGGGAAGGATTGCCGACAACACCATCGCGACGAGCGTCAGCGGATAGGCGTAGGCGATGCGCAGTTCGGGCATGAACTCGAAGTTCATGCCGTAGGTCGATGCGATCAGCGTCGGCGGCAGCAGCACGACGGAGGCGATCGAGAAGATCTTGATGATGGCGTTCTGCTCGAGATTGATGAGCCCGAGCGAGGCATCGAGCAGGAAGGTGATGTTGCCGGCGACGAAACCGGCATGTTCGGACAGCGACTGCACGTCACGCGTCACCGTGCGGCAGAGTTCGAGGCTGTCGCGGTCGGATTGCAGCGCCGGGAGACCGTGCAGGAAGGTCAGCACGCGCGACAGGGACATGAGGCTGTCGCGCGTCTTGGCGACGAGGCGGTGCAGCGCGGAGACCTGCACGACGCGGTCTTCCAGGTAGCGCGGCGGGCGGCGGGAGAGATGCCGCTTGTCGCCGAACACCTCCATCGAGAGCTTGTCGGCGCGCGAGACGGCGATCTCGAGGATTTCCGCCGTGCGGTCGGCCACGGTCTCCAGCAGGCGCGTGATCATCACGGTGGGCGAGGAACAGCCGCCGGGAATGCGGTGCATCGCGCTCTTGAAGAGGGCGAAGGAGCGCGGCTCGTCATAGCGCACGGTGAGCAGCTTGCCGGGCGTCAGGATGAAGGCGACGTCGGTCAGGTGCGGCAGGTCGCTTTCCGCCTTCACCATCAGCGAGGCGGTCATGTAGGCCGCGTTGCCGTCGGTGTAGAGGCGGCTCGACGGCTCGATATCCTTGAGTTCGTCGCGCGTCGGCACCTCGAGGCCGAGAATGCGCTCGATCAGCGCTTCCTCGTCGCGGTCGGGCTCGACGAGATCGACCCAGACGGCGCCGGCGAGCGCGTCGGCTGCGGCAGAATCGGTCTCTGTCGGCAGGGTGCGTGCCTCGCCGTTGGGACGGAAAACCGTGATCACCGACGAGTGGCTCCGGAACGGACCATCGCTCACACTCCCCTCGCGCTTTTCCGCGCGTGATTGAACGTCGACCGTCAGAGGCCGGCCGCGCATATTGCGCGGCGCAACATAAAAATCAAGCTGGTGCCCTCAAGCGCCCCCAGAAGGCGAAAGGTCCGCCTATTCGAAGACGATGGCCGGCGCGCCGCGGTTGCCCTTGCCCTGCACGGCCTCCAGCTCCTGCCAGACGCGCGTCGCGATCGCGCGATAGGTCTTCGCGGCGGCGCCTTCCGGATTGGAGACGACGACCGGCGTGCCGGCGTCGGACGTCTCGCGGATGTCCATGGTCAGCGGCACCTCGCCGAGGAAGGGCACGCCGATGCGCTCGGCTTCCTTGCGCGCACCGCCATGGCCGAAAATGTCATAGCGGTTGCCGGTGTCGGGCGCGATGAAATAGCTCATGTTCTCGACAATGCCGAGCACCGGCACCTCGACCTTGCTGAACATGTTGAGGCCCTTGCGCGCATCGATGAGGGCAAGGTCCTGCGGGGTGGAGACGATGACGGCGCCGGCGAGCGGTACCTGCTGGGCCATGGTGAGCTGGGCGTCGCCCGTGCCGGGCGGCATGTCGACGACGAGCACGTCGAGCTCGCCCCAGGCGACCTCGCGCAGCATCTGCATCAGCGCCGACTGGATCATCGGCCCGCGCCAGATCATCGCCACCTCCTCATCGACGAGGAAGCCCATGGACATGACCTTGATGCCGTAGTTCTCCATCGGCTTGATGATGCGGCCCTCGATCTGCTGCGGCCGGCCGGAAATCTTCAGGAGGCGCGGCATGGAGGGGCCGTAGATATCGGCATCGAGGATGCCGACGCGCAGCCCGTTGGCCTTCAGCGCCAGCGCCAGGTTGACCGAGGTGGTCGACTTGCCGACGCCGCCCTTGCCCGAGGCGACCGCGATGATGGCCCCGACACCGGGAATGCCGGATTTCGCGCGCTGCGGCGGCTGGCCGGGAGCGGCATGGCCGTGGCCGGCATGGTCGTGCGCGGCGCCCCGGCCGGGCGGCGGCGGGGTCGGCGCGCGGGCGGCGGCGGGGCCGGAAGCGGCGCGCTTGTCCGCCGTCAGCGCCACCATGGCGGCCTTGATGCCGGGAATTTCCTTGACGACCCGCTCGGCGGCCGCGCGCATCGGATCGAGCTCGCGGGCGCGTTCGGCCGGCACGGTGATCGAGAAATAGGCCTTGCCGTCGGAGATGAAGACGTCGGAGACGAGGCCGAGATCGACAATGTTGCCGTCCATGTCCGGGCCGCGCACCGTGCGCAGCCGTTCCAGAACCTGTTCCTTGCTTACATCCGTCATGACATCCTCGTAGACCCTGCGCGGGATCGGCCCGCTGCCCTTTTCCGTAGATAGTGCACGGAAAGGCAGACGCCAACGACTTTCCCAGCGACGGGCAGGCCCGGCTTTGCGGCAGGATGCCTCAGGCCGCACGCTGCGGCCGGGTCAGGCGATCAGCCCGCGACGGATCGCCTTGACCACCGCCTGGGTGCGGTTGACGGCCTCCAGCTTGCGGGTGACCTGGTTGAGGTAATGGTTCACCGTATGCTCGGAAAGGCCGAGGATTTCGGCGATCTCTAGGCTGGTCTTGCCCGCCGCCGTCCAGCTCAGGCACTGGATCTCGCGCTCGGTGAGCACCACCTGGCCGGATTTCCAGGCCGAGCCGATTTCCGCCAGCCGGTTGAAGAGATGCACGGAAATCATCTGTAGCATCAGCCGCTCATCACGGCCGAGCGTTCCGTTCTCGCCGCCCCAGACGACGGCGCCGCGATTGCCGAGCGCATCGTGCACCGGGAAGAAATGGCCGACCAGCATGCCGTGACCGGTCATGACGGCGAGCAGTTCGGTGAAATCCGCGTCTTCGGACGATTCGCCGATCCATTCGCGCATGTCGTAGGAAAACGGCACCGTGGTCAGGCGCAGCTTGCGGATGCCGGCACTGTGCCGGACCATGCGCATGGCGTCGTACTTGGCGAGGATTTCCTGCGGCCAGTTGCTGACGATGGAATAGGCCGAGAGCTTTTCCGCCTCGAAGCCCGGCAGGGTGAAGACGATGAAATATTTGAGACCGTATTCCTCGCACTTGCGCCGCATGTAGCGCACGATGTCGAACTGGGTCTCGAGGGCGGCGATCTCTACGCCCTCGTCCTGTACCTGGCTTTCGCCGCCACTGGTTTCGTCAGCCGTCATGGTGCCCCGCAATGGTTATCTTCCTCGCCTTGGGCAATTGGAGCGGGACCGCACGCATTCCAGAAAGTCGCAAGGTTATTATTATACATCAGTTCAAAAGCCCGGCGCGGATCGCCTTGGCGACCGCTTGAACCCGGTTGACCGCATCGAGCTTTCGCGTGGCGCGGTTCAGGTAATGATTGACGGTATATTCGGAGAGGCCAAGGATTTCCGACATTTCCACGCTGGTCTTGCCGGCCGAGGCCCAGGACAGGCATTCGATCTCGCGGCGCGACAGCGAGACGTGCTGCCGGCGCCCGGCGCGCAGCTCCAGCACCTCGGTAAATATCTGGTTCGCCAGGGCGTTGAGTTCGGCCATCTCGCGCGGATTGAGGTCGTCGCGCGCGCCGCCGAAGGCGAGCGCACCGCGCAGGCCCGCCGAATTGTGCGCGGGGAAATAGGCGCCGCGCTGCAGGCCATGCCGTTCGAAAAGCGCCGCCGCGATCGCCGCCTTGCCGTCGATGCGGGGGCGGTTCGTGCGGTCCGCATCATAGGTGAAGGGATTTGTGCTCTGGCGCAGGCGTTCGATGACCGGGCTGCCGAAGATGAGGCCCGCATGGTCGTAGGTCTTCAGCATGTCGTCCGGCCAGGACGTCAGAAGCACGTTGGACGAGAAATCCGTCGAGGTCTCGGAGGGAACGTTGATCAGGAGATAGCCGCGGAAACCGTAGCGCCTGACGATGCCGTCCAGCGTTTCGGCAACATCGTCTTCCGACCCCAGGGCCGAGCCCCAGCGGTTCTGGAATTGCGCAGATGTCGTATGGAATCGATCCGCCATATCCGTTTTTCCTTCAGCAACGCACGCGACTGTACCGCAGAGCCTGCAGGCACAATGCACTTGCTTGCCCCAGGAACCCCCGTATCCCAATGCAAGTATGTTCGAGAACCGCGCCTCAAGTCCGCGGTGAGCGACGCAACTCATAAGCCGGTCGTGAGGAAAGCTAATGGCGACCCCAATCCACGTCCAGCGCGATTTTCTAATTTACCGTAAAATCGGGCCGGAAGACAACTCTATGATCAGCAACGCACCGCACAATCGCCCTATCGTTGCGGACCGAGCCTGACGGAGAGTTCTTCCATGATCGCACTCGCCGCATGACGCACGCGCGGCGCCCAGTCGTCGAGCTGCTCCTGCCCCACCCGATAGGCCGGCCCCGTGACGGAGACGCCCGCCACGAGCGAACGGCCGGGATCGAAGACCGGCGCGGCGACGCAGCGGATGCCCGGCTCGTGCTCCTCCCGGTCGAAGGCGATGCCGCTTTCGCGGATATCGGCAAGTTCGGCAAGCAGCTCCGGGCGATCGGTGATCGTCTGCGGCGTGAACCGGCGGAACTCCACGCCCGAGAGAATCGCTTCGAGCGCCCCTTCCTCCAGCACGGAGAGCGCCGCCTTGCCGACGCCGGTGCAATAGGCAGGCGAGGCATTGCCGATCTGCGAATTCATACGCACCGCCTGCCGGCTTTCCACCTTGTCGAGATAGATGATCTCGCGCCCGCGCAGCACGCCGAGATGCACGGTCTCGCCCGTCTCCCGGTGCAGCGCCTCCAGGAAAGGCGCGGCGACGGCGCGGAACTCGTTGCGCGCCCAGCTCGCCGAGGCGAGCTTCAGGAGGCGCAGGCCCGGCACATAGGCGTGGTCCGTGCGCAGTTCCAGAAGCCCTTCCTGCACGAGATGGGAAAGCTGGCGGTGCAGCGTGCCGCGCGGCTGGCCGCTGACGGCGAGCACATCGGTAAAGCGCAGCGGCCGGTCGGCGAGCGCCACCGTCTCCAGCACGGCCATCGCCTTGCCGAGGGTGCCGGTGCCCGTATCCTCGTCCCGTTCCGTCGCCATTGTCGCAACCCTCGCCCATCCCTTGACAGGCCGGCATCATAGCGGAATAATTCCGAATAATCAAACTCAGTTCCAAATAATGGAATTATTGGGAGCATGCGATGGCCGGCCGCTATCCGGATCTTGCAGGACAGGGCGTGCTCGTCACCGGCGGCGGCTCGGGAATCGGCGCGGTGCTGGTCGAGGGCTTTGCGGCCGAAGGTGCCCGCGTCGCCTTTCTCGACATCGCCGAGGCGGAGAGCCGCACGCTCGTCTCGCGGCTCGAAGGCAAGGTCGCGCACCTGCCTCATTATATAAGAGTAGACCTTCGCGACATCGGCGCGCTGCGCGCCGCCGTCGAAGAGGCTGCGACGATCGTCGGCGGCATCCGCGTGCTCGTCAACAATGCGGCGCGCGACGACCGGCACGAATTCGAAACCGTCGAACCGGACTATTGGGACGAGAACCAGGCGGTGAACCTGCGCCACCTGTTCTTCGCCGCGCAGGCCGTCGCGCCGCATATGCGCAAGGGCGGCGGCGGGGCCATCGTCAGCTTCTCGTCCATCGCCTTCCTGCTCAACATGGGCGAGCTTCCCGGCTATGCCACCGCCAAGGCCGGCATCGTCGGCCTCACCAAGTCGCTTGCCGGCAGGCTTGGCCCGGACAATATCCGCGTCAACGCCATCCTGCCCGGCATGGTGCTGACCGAGCGGCAAAAGCGCCTGTGGATAGACGAGGCGACCATCGAGGGCGGCATTGCGCGCCAATGCCTGAAGCGCTCGCTGACCGCCGGCGACATGGTCGGCCCCTGTCTTTTCCTGGCGTCGGAGGCCTCCGCCGCCATCACCGCCCAAACGCTCATCGTCGATGGAGGCATGCTCTGATGACCGAAACCACCCCGCAACCCGCCTATGTCGCGGTGGACTGGGGAACCTCCAGCTTCCGTCTCTGGCTCGTCGGCACGGATGGCCGGGTGCTTGCCGAACGGCGCAGCGGCGAAGGCATGACGACGGCCGCCCGCACCGGCTTTGCCGAGGTACTGGCGAGCCACCTTGCCGCCGTCGCCGCGCCCGCGGGCCTGCCCGTCCTGATCTGCGGCATGGCTGGCGCCAAGCAGGGCTGGATCGAGGCCGGCTATCTCGACACGCCCGCCGCCCTTTCCGACATTCCCGCCGCCGCCGTGCGCATTCCGGGCATCGAGGCGGATATCCGTATCCTGCCCGGCCTTGCCCAGCGCGAAGCGATGGCGCCCGACGTCATGCGCGGCGAGGAAACGCAGCTTCTCGGCGCCGCCGGTGAACTCGGCAGCGGCGACCACCTCGTCTGCATGCCCGGCACCCACAGCAAATGGGTGCGGCTTTCCGGCGGCAGGGTCGCGGGCTTCTCCACCTTCATGACGGGCGAGCTTTTCGAGGCCGTCGCGAAGAATACGATCCTCAGCCATGCCATCGCCGATGCCGGCGCGATTTCCGGCGACAATGCCGCCTTCCGCGCCGCCGTGGCGCGCATGGTGGAAAAGCCGGCGCTCGCCACGAGCCAGCTCTTTTCCGTGCGCGCCGGCTCGTTGATCGCCGGACTTTCGCCCGACGACGCCAAGGCCCGCCTTTCCGGCACGCTGATCGGGCTGGAGATTGCCGGCGCCCTCTCGCTCGTCGCCGATGGAACGCCGGTCGCGCTCGTCGTGTCCGGCGGGCTCGGCGCGCTTTACCGGGAGGCCCTTGCCGCGGCGGGCCTGTCGCCCACCGTCATCGATGCCGATACCGCCGTGCGCAACGGCCTTGCCGCGGGCGCCAAGGCGCTCTGGTCCCTCTGAACACCTCCTGAGAAAGCAAAGAACCATGAGCCGCATTCCCTTCCCCCCGATGAAATATCCCCTGATCGCCATCCTGCGCGGCCTGAAACCCGGCGAGACCGAAGAAGTCGTCGGCGCGCTGATCGAGACGGGCTTCACCGCGATCGAAATCCCGCTGAACTCGCCGGAGCCCTTCACGTCGATCGAGACCGCCGTGAAGATGGCGCCCGAGGGCTGCCTGATCGGCGCCGGCACCGTGCTCACCGTTGCTGACGTCGATCGCCTCGCCGATGTCGGCGGGCGGCTGATGGTCAGCCCCAATGTCGAGCCGGAGGTGATCTCCACCGCCGCGGCCAAGGGCATGGTGACCATGCCGGGCGTCTTTACCCCGACCGAGGCGCTTGCCGCCGCCCGGGCCGGCGCGACGGGCCTGAAATTCTTCCCGGCCAGCGTGCTCGGCCCATCCGGCATCCAGGCGATCCGCGCCGTGCTGCCGGCCGAACTGGAAATCGCCGCCGTCGGCGGCGTTTCGGAGAAGAATTTCGGCGACTATGCCGCCATCGGCGTGCGCAGCTTCGGCCTCGGCTCCAGCCTCTACAAGATCGGCATGAGCGCTGCCGAGGTGCGCACCCGCGCCAAGGCGACGATCGAAGCCTATGACGCCGTCTATGGAGCAGGCCGATGAGCGATACACACTCCTTCACGGGTCGCATTCTCTGCGACACCGCCTGCGAACTCGGCGAGGGCCCGACCTACGACCCGGCGACCGACAAGGCCTTCTGGTTCGACATCAAGGGCCGGACGCTGCATGAGCTGCACCTTTCGACCATGACGAAGACCGTGCACGACCTGCCCTTCCTCGGCAGCGCGCTCGCCGTCATCGATGCCGAACGCCAGCTCGTCGTTTCCGACCAGGGCCTTTTCATCCGCGCGGTCTCGGACGGAAAGCTCACGCCCTTCGTCACGCTGGAGGACAAGGCCGTGAACCGCTCCAACGACGGGCGCGTCCACCCCTCGGGCGCACTCTGGGCGAGCACGATGGGCCGCAGCGCCGAAAAACATTCCGGCGCGATCTATCATGTCGCGGGCGACCGGGTGACGAAGCTCTTTTCCGACATCACCATCCCGAACAGCATCTGCTTTTCGCCGGATGGCGGCACCGGCTACTTCACCGACACGGACCGCAACCGCCTGATGCGGGTGGCGCTCGATCCGAAGACCGGCCTTCCGACCGGTACGCCGGAGATGATCAGCGACGAGAGCGGCACGACCGGCGGCGTCGACGGCTCGGTCTGCGATGCCGACGGCCTGATCTGGAACGCCCGCTGGGGCGCGAACGCCGTCGACGTCTACAAGCCCGACGGCACGCGGATCGCGCGCCATCTCGTGCCGGCCTCGCAAGCGAGCTGCCCGGCCTTCATCGGCGAAAAGGCCGACCGGCTGCTGGTGACCTCCGCCTTCGCGGACATGGATGCGGCGGCACGCCTTGCCGATCCGCGCGCCGGCCAGACCTTCGAGCTGGGCATTGCGGTCAAGGGCCGTTTCGAGCCGAAATTCGCGCTCTGATCCGCCTGCGCGAAAACAGGGAGCGGCCGCCCGTTTTGCCGGGCAAGGCCGCTCCTTTTGCATGGCTGCCGCCAAAAAGAAGGCAATTTTCATCGGAACCAAACCGGGGGGTCGCCGTTCCTTGTCCATCAGCCGGTGCGGACGGGCACTCGAAACCGCCGCCGCGCCTTGATGCCAACGAGACGAAAGGCAGGTTCACAATGACCAATAAATTTCTTACTTCCGTTGCCGCTGGTGCACTCCTCCTGGGCGCGGCTTTTGCTCCGGCAGCTTACGCACAGGACACCACCCAGCCGGCCGCCGGCGAAACCCAGACCATGGAACAGCAGCCCGGCATGACCGGTGACGCCGCCACGGGCACGACCCCGGACGACACCGCCGCCACCCCGGGCACGACGCCGACCGAAGACACGGCCCAGACGCCGGCTACGGGCACGGCAACCGAGGATACGGCCCAGACCCCCTCGACCGCGACTGAAGATACCGCCCAGGCTCCGGCCGCTGGTGGCGATTATCTGACGGCCCAGTCGGACGAGCAGATCAGCGCCAACACCTATATCGGCCAGGCTGTCTACAACAGCGCCGATGAAAGCATCGGCAAGATCTCCGACCTGATCATGGAAAAGGACGGCGGCATCACCGCGGCCGTGATCGGTGTCGGCGGCTTCCTGGGCATCGGTGAGAAGTGGGTTGCCGTTCCGTTCGAGAAGATCTCGATCACGCAGGTCCCGGACAGCGACGACGTCAAGCTGACGACGACCGAAACCGCCGAAAGCCTGCAGGCTGCGCCGGAATTCAAGACCAAGTCGCAGCAGGTCGCCGAACGCCAGGCCAATACCCCGGTCGACAGCTCGACGACCTCGTCGACGACCGATACGGGCGCGGCCCCGGCCACGACCCAGCCGGTCGAATAAGCCGGCAGGTTTATCCTGACCTCCAGCCCGGTGGCGTCCCCTGCGCCGCCGGGTTTTTCTTTGTAGTTTTTAGTACCAGGCGTCGGCCATGGCTGCCTTCTTGCGCTCCATGTAGTCGCAAAGCGCCTCGTCGACGGCGACGTCCAGCGGCGGCGCCTCGTATTCGGCGAGCGTCTTCTTCCACTGACGGTTGGCGCGTGTCGCCATGTCCGTCGAGCCGCCCTCCTCGCTCCATTTCTCGAAGGGTTCGTTGTCGGAGAGCGTCGTGTCCCAGAAGGCCGTCTGGTAGTTGCGCATCGTGTGGTCGCAGCCGAGGAAATGGCTACCCGGGCCGACCTCAAGGAACGCGTCCATGGCGAGCGTGTTGTCATCGACGGTGACGCCGGCGAGATAGGAATGCAGCGCCCCGCAGAGGTCAGCATCCATCACGAACTTCTCGTAGGACATGGAGAGCAGGCCATCGAGGAAGCCGGCGGAATGCAGGATGAAATTCGCGCCGCAATGCACGGCCGACAGCATGGACATCAGCCCTTCCTGCATGGCCTGCCCGTCCGGCAGCTTGGAATTGGAGAAATTGCCGGCGCAGCGCAGCGGCAGCTTGAGCCGGCGGGCGAGCTGGCCGACGACCATGGAGCCGATGGCCGGCTCCGGCGTGCCGAAGGTCGGCGAGCCCGAGCGCAGCGACATGGAGGAGAGGAAATTGCCGAAGATGACCGGCGCGCCCTTCCTTTCGAGCTGGGTCAGAGCGCAGCCGGCGAGCGTTTCGGCGAAGGATTGCGCGATGGCGCCGGCATTGGTGACCGGCCCCATGGCCCCGCCGAGGATGAAGGGCACGATGACGGCGGCCTGGTTGGCGCGGGCATAGGCGCGCAGCGACTTCGTCATCGTGCCGTCCCAGACGAGCGGCGAATTGACGTTGACATTGCCGAGGATGACGCAGTTCCGGTCGACGAAATCGGCACCGAACAGGATGCGCGCCATGTCGATGGAATCCTCGGCGCGCTCCTCCGCCGTGATCGAGCCCATGAAGGGTCGGTCGGAATATCTGATATGGCTGTAGACCATATCGAGATGGCGCTTGTTGACGGGGATGTCGACCGGCTCGCAGATCGTGCCGCCGGAATGGTGCAGCCAGGGGCTCGACTGGGCGAGCTTGATGAAGTTCCTGAAATCCTCCAGCGTGCCGTAGCGCCGGCCCTTGTCGAGGTCCATGACGAAGGGCGAGCCGTAGGCAGGCGAGAAGACGACCTTGCTGCCGCCGATCTGCACGTTGTTCGCCGGGTTGCGGGCGTGCTGGGTGAACTCGGCCGGTGCGGAGGAGACGATCTCGCGCAGCATGCCCGGCTCGAAGCGCACAAGGACGCCCTCGACCTTTGCGCCGGCGCGCTTCCAGTGGTCGAGGACGGCGGAGTCATCGCGGAATTCGATGCCGACCTCGGCGAGGATGCGGTCCGCGGCGCGCTCGACCTTCTGCAGATTTTCCTCCGAGAGTACGTCATAGGTCGGAATGCCGCGCACGATATAGGGCACGCCGAGGGGCTTTGCCGCATTGTCGCGCCGCGTGCCCCTGCCCCGCCGTGCCGGTGCTTCGATCGTTGCTGCCTCGCCCATTCCCGCCTCCATAATTTGAGAACGAGGCTAGGCGCGAAAAGCCACCTTGTAACGCTGGAAAAAATTATTCGACACTATAAGCTCCATTTATGGAAACCCTGCGCCGCCTGCTTCCCTCCGCCTCCAGCCTCATCATCTTCGAGGCTGCCGGTCGGCACCAAAACTTCACCCGCGCCGCCACCGAGCTCGGCATGACGCAGGCCGCCGTCTCCTATGCCGTGCGCAATCTGGAGGAACAGCTCGGCGTCGCGCTCTTTCACCGCGTCCATAGAGCCGTCGAACTCACGGATGCCGGCGAGCGCTTCCATGCGGATGTGACGCTCGGCCTGTCGCGCATCCAGAAATCGGCGGAGGACATCCGCGCCAAGGGGCGCGAGGCGAACGTGACGCTCGCCGCCTCCACGGCCTTCGCCTCGATGTGGATGTTGCCACGGCTTGCCAAGCTGCGGGCGGACCTGCCGGAGATCGACCTGCGCATCCAGACCAGCGTGCGCGATCTCGACCTCGACGAGGAGCCGATCCCGCTCGGCATCCGCGGCGGCGACCCGGGCAAATGGCCGCGCTACCATTCCGCCCTGCTGGCGCCAGAGGTCATCACGGCGGTGGCGAGCCCCGCCTTCGTGGAGAGCCGCGGCCTTCCGAGGACGCCCGAGGATCTTCTGAAACTGCCGCTGATCCACCTGGAGGAACCGGTGCGCACGGCCTGCGACTGGCCGGGCTGGTTTGCTAGCGCCGGCGTGCGCTATCCCGCGCAGGCGCGGCGGCTCTCCATCAACGATTACGTGCTGGTGATCCAGGCGGTGCTGGCGGGAGAAGGCGTGGCGCTCGGCTGGCAGCATCTCATCGAGGGGCAGGTGCGCTCGGGCGCGCTCGTCGCCGTCGGCGGCCATGTGCTGAAGACCGAAGACGCCTTCCACGTCGTCTGGCCGCGCTCGCGCGAGCTCAACGGCCCGGCCCGGCGCGTGCGCGACTGGCTGGTGGAGGAAGGCCGGCGGAGCCGGGAGACCACCGAGGCCTGATCGTCAGCGCCGCAGGACCGGCCGCACCTCCTCGTGGAAGAAGCGGAAATAGGAATTGATCTGCGCCAGCGCATTGGTCGAGAGCTTGTACTGGATGCCGAGCCGGCCGTTGCTGAACCAGCGGATCGTGCCGCTGAGGCGGCCGAGTTCCTCGCTCTCGATGGTCACGAGCTGGCCCGGCATCGCCTGGATCGGCTTTTCCAGGTCAAGCGCCATGCCGGTCGGCGACAGGTCGACGACCCGGCCGCGGCACGTCTGGTGCATGACGCGCACGTCGGCGAAAATACGCACATTGGAACGGTCGGTGGCCCTGACGGGCATATCCTTGATGGTCGTCATCCGTGGCTCCCCTCACGCAATATTCGTGTGATGGAGACGATAGCGCGGATGGTTTTCCGTCAGGATAAACAAACGCCTGCAATTTTAACGAAGTGACCTGTTCGGGGACGGCAGACTCAGGAGGCGGCGCGGCCGTCGACGCTGACATAGCGGTCCGCGAGGAAGCGCAGGGTGGCGACGGCGTCCGCCGGCTTGCCGTAGAAATAGCCCTGCCCCATGCCGCAGCCGAGCGCCTTCAGCTTCAGGGCCTCGGAGAAATCCTCGATGCCTTCGGCCACGACCGCAAGGTCAAGGCCCTCGCACATGGCGACGATGGCCTTGATGATGTGTTCGGACGCCTTGTCGTTGGAGATGCGCGAGACGAAGGCGCGGTCAATCTTCACCTTGTCGAAAGTGAAATCGCGCAGCCGCCCGAGGCTCGACTGGCCGGTGCCGAAATCGTCGAGCGAGATGCGCACGCCCGCCGCCCGCAATTCGCCGACGATCTTCTGCGCCGTGTCGGCGTCGGTCATGACCGCCGTCTCGGTGATCTCCAGCTCCAGCCGGCGCGGATCGAGCCCGACGCGGTTGAGGATGGCCAGCGTGTTGAATGCCGTCTTCGGGTCCATCAGCTGGGCGGAAGAGAGGTTGAAGGAGAGGAACAGCTCCCTCGGCCAGGAGAGCGCCGCCTCTGCCGCCTTGCGCAGGAGCGTGTCGGACAGCGCGTCGATGAAGCCGCGCTCTTCGGCGAGCGGCACGAAGACGGCCGGCGAGACATAGCCGAGATCGGCGTCGCACCAGCGCGCCAAGGCCTCGAAGCCAACGACCGTGTCGTCGCGCAGGCTGACGATCGGCTGGAAATGCACGTCGACCTCGTTGGCGATGATGGCATTGCGCAGCGCCTGTTCGAGCTGCGTCGCGCGCTTCATCTCCTGGGCGATTTCCTGCGAATAGACGGTGATCTGGCCGCGGCCGCGGCGTTTCGAGCGGTAAAGGGCCGTGTCGGCGCTCTTCAGCAGCTCGGTGAAATCCTCGCCCGCGAAGGGGTAGATGGCGAAGCCGAAGGAGGCGGACAGGCGCACGTTGCGGTCGCCGAGATCGAAGGGGGCGGACAGCACCTCGCGCAGCATCTGGCCGATCTTTTCCGCGCCCTTGCGCTCGAAGACGAGCGGCAGCACGAAGGCGAACTCGTCGCCGCCGTGGCGGGTGACGGTCGCGCCGTCGGGAATGCAGGCCTTCAGGCGATGGGCCACCTGGCAGAGAATCTCGTCGCCGGCCCGCGGGCCGAAGAGATCGTTGATCGGTTTGAAACCGTCGAGATTGGCGATGCCGATGGCAAAGGGCGCCGGGTCCTCCTCGCGCTCCTTGGCGATCTGGCGGACCTTGTCACGCAGGCGGTAGAGATTGCCGAGCCCGGTCAGGGGATCGGTATAGGCCATGGCATGGAGGTCAGTCTGGGAAACATCCAGCGCCGCATGATCAGCAGACTTCATCAATGATTTCCCGTACTTGCACCCTACCTCCGACGTCCGCTCCACGATGAGGCATGACCGTTAACAAATGCATAGCAACCGACCGTCAGTCCTGCCCACGACCCTCCCCAATTCTGGGGAGTTGACCGGCCCCGTTTCAACTCAAAGCTTTCCTAGGCGACGGATCTTTCGGGCTTCACGGAGGCATAGCGCCGATAGATGGCTTCGATCATGTCCGGGCTGACCGGCTTGGTGATGTAGTCGTCCATGCCGGCATCCATGCAGTTCTGCATATCGACATTGAGCGCCTGGGCGGTGACGGCGACGATGGGCGTGTGCGTTCCCGTCAGCTTTTCCGCCGCGCGGATTTCCATGGCCGCATCGATGCCGTTCATGACCGGCATGGAGATATCCATCAGGACGAGGCGTGGCTGGTGCTTGCGCCACAGCATCACGGCTTCCTCGCCGTTCTCGGCGATACGGTGCGAAATGCCCATGCCCTCGAGTATCTGCGAGAAGACGAACTGGTTGATCTGGTTGTCCTCGGCGACGAGCACTTCCACGTCGCCGACGGCGGCGGGCAGCATGGTCGTGATGTCGGTGGCGATGTACCAGTCGTCGGCGAGTGAGACGGGCGTAACGATATCGCCAAGCGGCGAAGCGTTTTCCGACAGGAGCTCGTGCTCCTCGACGAGCGCGCGTATGAAATCCGGCCCGATGCCGTCGGGCACGACCAGTCTTGTCGCGATGCCGCGGCCGTTTCTCAGGAGAGCGTCGTGCGAGGGCAGGCTGTTGTCGACGACGATCAGGTCGATCGAAAGGCCGTGTTCGGCCGCGATGGCAAGGAAGACGTCGTGCTCGTGCACGCTGGCGACGGCGCAGCAATCTGCGCCGCGTGCCTTGAACTCGCCGACGAGGATATCCTCGATGCGCGGACTCGGCGTGGCGATGAGGACGCGCCTGCCCGCGGCGGCGCGCAGGTCCTCCGGCGCCAGTTGGTCGAGCAGAAGGCGGCGCTCGGCGTCGCGCACCGGATCGAGGCAGTTCTGCGCCTCGACGAAGCCACCCGGCACGCGCAGCAGCGCATCGCCCGAATCCGTCACGACCTTTTGCCCCGCCGCAAGCGCCGTCACGTCCTGCATCAGCGTCACGATCGCGTGGTTGCCCGGTGCGCCAATCCGGTATTTGCGCGTGATGACGTAGAGATCGGACCCGTCGGCGCGCACGAGGTGTTCGGCAAGCGTGAAGGGCTCGCCCGTCTCCAGCACGCCGCGGTCGCTGGCCTCGATGCGGCCGGCGCTTTCGGCATCGGCCAGCGCCCAGATCGACCGGCCGAGAATGCTGTCGGGGCTGGTGTCGTGGATCGCGCAGAAGGCCTTGTTGACCGCGATATAGGCAAGGTTGCGGTCCTTGATGACAACCGGCGACGGCAGCGTCTCAAGAATCTCCTCGGTGAGCGCGATGCGCTCGAGATCGGTGCGCCACTGCTCTTCCTGCTTCTTCTGCTCGGAGACGTCGACGAGGGTCGTGACGTTGTAGCCGTTCGGCAGGCGGCGCTTGCGGAAATGCACCCAGCGGTCGCGGCCGAGCCGTTCGACGGCCTCGTACTGCTCGCGCCAATGGGCGGAAATACGGGCGGAAATCCACTCTTCGCGGTTGATCGCCTTGCTGCGCTGCTCCGGCGCGATGCCGTAGCGCACGCCGCTGTCGAAGATCGCGCCGAGCACGTCGCGCAGCCGCGTGCCGGGTCTCAGCGTATCGGCGGGGATGGGGAAATGCCGCAGAACCTGGCGGCTGGCGAAGACGAGGCAATCGTTCCTGTCATAGACGATCACGGCGGCGGCGAGGATATCGCACGCGGCCTCGAACATTCCCAGCCGGATGTGCGCGTCTGACGGCGCTACATCATTCATAATGGCAGTCCTCGCCTGTCTGGCATTCCCGAAAACATGCTGATCGGCGCGCGTGCACCTTGGGACTTTGCGGGAATGTCAGCGGCCAGCGACGCTGAAATCGTCCACCGGAGAACCGGCCGGCTTGTGCTCATACAAGCGCAAGGGCACGTTCGCAGCATTTTATTAAAGCCTGATTAAACGATTTCACACGGCGCTCGCGCTGAGGCCGGGATAAGCCGATCTGACCACTGGCGGGCGGGCGGCGAATCCGCGAAAATGGCGCCATGACCATCAGGCAGCTTTCCGAAACCCTCATCAACCAGATCGCCGCCGGCGAAGTGATCGAACGGCCGGCGAGCGCCGCCAAGGAGCTGATCGAGAACGCGCTGGACGCCGGCGCGACGCGCATCGAGATCGCGACGGCCGGCGGCGGCAAGACGCTGCTGCGCGTCACCGACAATGGCGGCGGCATGGCGCCCGCCGACCTCGAACTGGCGATCCGCCGGCACTGCACCTCCAAGCTCGACAAGGACCTCCTCGACATCCGCACGCTCGGCTTCCGCGGCGAGGCGCTGCCATCGATCGGCTCCGTCGCCAGGCTCTCCCTGCTCAGCCGCACGGCGGAGGCGAGCGAAGGGGCGGAGATCAGCGTGACGGGCGGCAAGGTGGAGCCGGTGCGCCCGGCCGCCGCCAACCGCGGCACCGTGGTAGAGGTGCGTGACCTGTTCTTCGCCACGCCCGCCCGCCTCAAGTTCCTCAAGAGCGAGAAGGCCGAGGCCTCGGCGATCTCGGATGTCGTGCGGCGCATGGCGATCGCCTTCCCGCATGTGCGCTTCGTGCTGTCGGGCGCCGACCGCACGACGCTGGAATTCCCGGCGACCGGCACGGACCGGCTTGCCCGCATCGCCCAGGTGCTCGGCCGCGATTTCCGCGACAACGCCATCGAGATCGACGCGGCGCGCGAGGGCGTGCGGCTGACCGGCTTTGCCGGCGTTCCCACCTTCAACCGCGGCAACAGCCTCAACCAGTTCGCCTTCGTCAACGGCCGGCCGGTGCAGGACAAGCTGGTCTGGTCGGCGCTGCGCGCCGCCTATGCCGAGACGATCCCGCACGGCCGCTATCCTGTCGCCGTGCTCGCCATCGAGATCGATCCGGCGCTGGTCGACGTCAACGTGCATCCGGCCAAATCCGACGTGCGCTTCCGCGACCCCGGCCTCGTGCGCGGCCTGATCATCGGCGCGATCCGCGAGGCGCTTGCCCGCGAGGGCGACCGGGCGTCCACGACGGGCGCGAGCGGCCTGATGCGCGCCTTCCGGCCGGAGGCGCAGCGCCCCGCCGCGCCGTGGACGCCCGCCGCCTCGCCCTACCGCCCCTTCGAGACCGCGGCCGCTATGCCGTTCCGCGAACAGCAGGCGGGCTTTGCCGAGTTCGCCACGCCCTCGGCGCGCAGCGAGCCGGCCTTCGCTTCCTCGCCCGCCGTGCGAGAGGAGGAACAGCCGCAGCGCCATCCGCTGGGCGCCGCGCGCGCGCAACTGCACGAGAACTACATCGTCGCGCAGACCGAGGACGGGCTCGTCATCGTCGACCAGCACGCCGCGCATGAACGGCTGGTCTTCGAGACGATGCGCAATGCCCTTCATTTCCGCGCCGTGCCGGCGCAGGCCCTGCTGATCCCCGAGATTATCGATCTTCCGGAAGACGATTGCGACCGGCTCGTCGCCCACGCCGAAGAATTCGCCAAACTTGGCCTCGGCATCGAGCGCTTCGGTCCCGGCGCGGTCGCGGTGCGCGAGACGCCCGCCATGCTCGGCGAGATGGACGCGGCCGGCCTCGTCCGCCAGCTTGCCGACGAGCTGGCCGAATGGGATACGGCGAGCGGCCTGAAGAACAAGCTCGAATACCTGGCGGCGACCATGGCCTGCCACGGCTCGGTGCGCTCCGGCCGGCGCATGCGGCCGGAGGAGATGAACGCGCTGCTGCGCCAGATGGAAGCGACGCCCGGCTCCGGCCAGTGCAACCATGGGCGCCCGACCTATATCGAACTGAAGCTTTCCGATATCGAGCGGCTGTTCGGCCGGAGCTGAGGGCGAAAAGGCTGGAAATTTGGCCCCTGCCGCGATATGCAACAGGACGCGCAAACCACACTGGAACCGGGATCGATGATGAACCGTTTGGAAGGCCGCGGCGGCAGCCGCGAAGCGAAGATCCGCTATCTCGACGGCGATTTCCAGATCCTGATGCCCGGCTCGCACGTCACCTGCGCGATGACCGGCGAGACCGTCCCGGTCGATGAGCTGCGCTACTGGAGCGTCGCGCGGCAGGAAGCCTATATAAGCTGCGCCGCCTCGCTGGACGCCGAAAAGCGCGCCGGGGCGCTGCCGAACCAGAAGCGGTAGCTACGCCTTTCCGATCCCCTGCAATTTGCGGCGCCGTGCATTGGCGATCGCCGCGTCGATGATCGCGTCCGGCCCTTTCGGGTCGTCGAAGCGGATTTCGACCTCGATCACCCGGCTCTTCTCCTTCAACTCCTCCGACCGGCCATGGCCGCCGCCGAGCCGCACGCTGTCCTTGGCAGTGGTGACGAGCTGGTAGCTATGCGCTTCGGCATGGTCGAGGATTTCCGCCGCCTCGTCGTCGCTGAGATAGTGGTGATCCGGAAAGCTGCGCGTGACGTAGAGATGCGCACCGGTCTCGTTGACGGTGCGGAAGAACTTCTCGTTGTCGGCGATGCCCGACCAGGCCATGACGACCTCTCCCTCCAGATCGTCCGCTCCCACGGTGACGAGCGTCGCGGGGTGGATCGCCTTGCCGGCGCGCGCCGCCTGGCGAATCAGCCGGTCTGCCGCAGCTCCATCGCCGATCGCCAGCAGGGCGCTCGCTTGCCGCATCTGCTCGGCCAGCGGCGCGCGCACCGGGCCGCCGGGCACGAGATGGCCGTTGCCGATGCCGCGGCGCGTGTCGATGACGAGCAGCGCATAGTCGAAGACAAGCTGGGCGCTCTGGAAGCCGTCGTCCATGATGATGAGGTCGGCGCCCTCCTCGACCAGCTTCATCGCGCCCTTTGCCCGCCTGCGCGAAATGACGGTCAAGGCCTCGCGGGCGAGCAGCAGCGGCTCGTCGCCGACCGCGCGGGCGCGGTGGTGATGCGGATCGACGACGGTCGTGACATCCAGCGAGCCGCCATAGCCGCGCGAGAGGAAGCCGGGCTTGAGGCCACGCGCCTTGGCGGCGCGGGCGATCGCGATCGCCGTCGGCGTCTTGCCGGCCCCGCCCACCGTGAAATTGCCGACGCAGATGACGGGCACCGGCACCGCAAGGCGGCGGCCCTTGCGCATGCGCCGACCGGCGATCAATCCGTAAAGGCGCGAGACGGGCCAGAGCGCATAGGCGCGCCAGTCCGGCTTCGTCCACCAGAAAGGCGGCGCTTCAGTTACCATGCAATCCCCCGCGGGTGTCCCTGCCCGGTCGTTGTGGCCCAAGAAACGCGAGGCGGCGCGGAAAATCAACTGCAAGCGTGGCACACGGGACTAGAGCGACCGTGGTCTGGCCCCTCATCCGGCCGCGGATGCGCGCACTCACGCCGCCGGACGCGCGACGGCCGCTTCGGGAAAGAGCGGGAAAAGCTCGGTGATGTCGTTGAGGCAATAGTCGGACGCCTCCGACAGGGAGTCCCGCGAGCCGGTGCCCGTCAGCACGGCGACGGTGAGGCCGGCGCCGGCGTTGCGGCCCATGTGCAGGTCGTGGTTGTTGTCGCCGACGACGGCGACCTGATGCGGTTCGAGGCCCGTCGCCGCGCAGAAGCCGTGCACCATGCCGGGCTGCGGCTTGGTGCCGAAGCCGCTGTCGTAACCGGCGACATAGTGCAGGTAGCCGTCGAAGCCGAAGCGTTTGGCCGTCGCGCGGATCGACGCCTCGTTGTCGCTGGAGGCGACGCCGAGCCAGAAGCCGCGCGCATGCATGGTGGCGAAGAAATCCGCAAGGTCGGTGACCGCGACGGCAAGCTCGGCGGATCTGGCGAAGAGGCCGTCGAAATGCGCGGCAAGCGCTTCCACGGTGAAGGGCGCGCCCGCGGCAACGAAGCCTTCGGCGATCTCCACCGTGTTGCCGGCGGCCAGCAGGCTGTCCGGCGTGACGTAGCCGGTATCCGGGTCCATCCCGCCCGCGAGAAGCAGCTTGCGGGCGAGCGCCTCGTCCCCGGCGGCGGCGATGCGGGCAAGCTCGTAGTTCACCGGCACCCAGCTCTTGGCATAGTCGAGCAGCGTGCCGTCCTTGTCGAAGAGGATGCCGGAGATCGTCGCTGCCTTGGTCATGCCTTTTCCTTTCAGGAGGTCTGGCGCGGATGCAGCCGCGCCTTCACGGTGAGCGGGTTGATATAGGGCTCCAGCCCCTTGACCGTGGCGCGCAGCGCGCCGCGCATCTCCTGCACGGTCTCCTGCCCCGCCTCGATCATCTGCCGGCGCGTCGCGTCGTTCGTCAGAAGATAGTGCACGCCCTTGGCCAGCATCTCCACGTCGCGCACCATCTTGGCGCTGCCGCTGCGGGCAAGCTGCTGGTAGGTGTCTCGGAAATTCTGCACGTTGGCGCCCGACAGGACCGCGCAGCCGAGCATGGCCGGCTCCAGCGGGTTCTGCCCGCCCTCGGCAAACAGCGAGCGGCCGACGAAGGCGATCTCCGTCATGCGCAGGTAAAGCCCCATCTCGCCGATCGTGTCGCCGAGGAAGACGTCCGTGTCCGGCGTCACCGGCTCGCCCGAGGTGCGCCGCACGACCTTGAGCCCACGCGCCGTCAGCATATCGGCGACGGCGTCGCCGCGTTCGGGGTGGCGCGGCACGACGATGGTGAGAAGGCCGGGGATACGCTCCTTCAGCACGCGGTGCACATTGCCGGCGGCCGCTTCCTCGCCCTCGAAGGTCGAGATCGCCGCCCAGGTGCGCCGGCCCGGAATCTGGTCGAGATAGGACTTCAGCACGACCGGATCGGCCGGCGGCGCATCGGTATCGACCTTGAGGTTGCCGGAGACCAGGACCGGAAGCGCGCCGAGCGCGCGGAACCGCTCGGCATCGACCTCCGACTGGGCGATGACCAGCGAGAAATTCTCGAACAGCGCATCGGCGATGGCATGCCGCCGCTTCCAGCGCGGAAAGGAGCGGTCGGAGATGCGGCCGTTCACCAGGACCTGCGGGATCTGGCGGCGGCCGAGCTCCAGGATGGTCATCGGCCAGATCTCCGACTCCGCCATGATGGCAAGGTCGGGATGCCAGAATTCGAGGAAGCGGCTGACCGCCGGCTTCAGGTCGAGCGGCACATATTGGTGGATGACATCCGTGCCGAGGCGATCCTGCACGACCTTGGCCGAGGTGACGGTGCCCGTGGTGAGCACGACGGCGATGCCGCGGCGGCGCACTTCCTTGATCAGCGGAACGATCGCATTGGTCTCGCCGACGCTTGCGGCATGAAACCAGACGAGTGGGCCGGCGGGCCGCTCGACGCTGGAAACGCCGTAGCGCTCGCGGCGGCGGGACCGCTCCTCCTTGCCCTTCGCCGCGCGCAGCGCGAGATAGGGGCCGACCACCGGATAGAGCGCGACGCCGCCCCAGCGGTACAGCGAAAGCGCGGCGCGGGCGAGCCGTCTGCTCATAGGCGAGGCACCCTCGTTGCGGCTTTCAGACGGTCAGCGATCATGGAAGGTCCAGTCGTTCTGTCCGGCGCGGCCGGGCCGCGCGGGACGGTGTCGGGAAATGCGGCTCAGCCCTGCTGCGGGTCCAGGAGGCGGTGCATGTGCACGATAAAGTAACGCATATGCGCATTGTCGACGGTCTGCTGGGCCTTAGACTTCCAGGCCGCCAGCGCGCTCGCATAGTCCGGAAAGATTCCGACAATATCGAGATTGTTCAGGTCGCGGAACTGGAGATCCGCGAGGGTCTTCAGCTCGCCGCCAAAAACGAGATGAAGAAGCTGTTTCGGTTCGGTCGATTCGGTCATGTTTTCTCTCTTTTATTGTGCCGATTTCGGCAATGGGTTTGCGGCATTCCGCAGGAAAGGTCAATGGCCGGCAAGGTGCCGGGAGGCCTCCACAAGCCCGGAAAGCCGGGATAAACCGGCGGCCGCCAGCGTCTCGTGGCTGACGGTCGGCCGGTTGTAGGAAAGGGGCTCGCCGTCGAGCGTGACGAGCGCGCCGCCGGCCCGCGCGAGGATGAGGTCGGCCGCCGCTAGGTCCCAATCGTGCGAATTGCGCTTGACGAGCGTCGCGTCGATCCGCCCGTCCGCCACCATGGCGAGCCGATAGGCGAGCGAGGGCACATGGGAGATGCGGTGCACACCGCCCGTCATGTGCCGGTCGATGCCATGCGCCATGTCCTCGGGCGCGGCAATGCGCGTCGGGCGCGCGCCGTCCGCCGCAGTAGTCGCGATGACCTGGCCGTTCTTCAGCGCCGGCCCATCGAGAGAGGCGGTGAAGAGCTCGTCCAGCGCAGGCGCGAAGAGCACGCCGGCGACGGGCCGTCCATTGTGGACGACGGCGGCGCTGACGCACCAGATATCCTTGCCGCCGATGAAGGCGCGCGTGCCGTCGATCGGGTCGATGACGAAGACGGTCTCGCAATCGAGCCGCCCCGCATCGTCGTCGGTCTCCTCCGACAGCCAGCCGTAATTCGGCCGGGCGGAGAGCAGCTCCTTCTTGAGGATGTCGTTGGCCGCGAAATCGGCCGCGCTCACCGGCGAACGGCCGCCGTTCTTCCACCAGACCTCCGGCCCCTTGCGGAAGAAATCCAGCGCGCGGGCGCCCGCAAGCCGCGCGGCGCCGACGAGGAGGTCGAGGTCGGCGGTAAAGGTGCTGGCGGGGGTGGTCATGGTCTCACGTTCCGGCAAGCGTCATGCCTTCGATGGCGAGCGTCGGCGCGGCGACGCCGAAGCTGCGATCGATGTCGCTCGCCGGCGTGATGCGCAGGAACATATCGACGAGATTGGAGGCGATCGTCACTTCCGAGACCGGGAAGGTCAGCTCGCCGTTCTCGATCCAGTAGCCCGACGCGCCGCGGCTGTATTCGCCCGTCACCATGTTGACGCCCTGGCCGATCAGCTCGGTGACGTAGAGGCCGGTGCCGATGGAGCGGATCAGGTCTTCCGGCGAAATGTCGCCGGGCTCCAGCGCGAGATTGGTCGAGGCGGGGCTGACCGCGGTGCCGCCGCGCACGCCGCGGCCATTGGTCCTGAGGCCGAGTTCGTTTGCCGTCGAGGTGGAGAGGAACCAGTGCTGCAGCACGCCGTCCTCGATCATGGCGAGACGCTTGCCGGTAATGCCCTCGCCGTCGAACGGGCGGGAGGCGGAACCGCGCACGATCAGGGGATCGTCGGTGACGGAAAGGCCCGCCTTCAGCACCTGCCGGCCCATGCGGTCGCGCAGGAAGCTGGTCTTGCGGGCGACGGCGGCGCCGTTGATCGCGCCGGCGATATGACCGGCAATGCCGCGCGCCACGCGCGGATCGTAGACGACGGTGACGTTCTTCGCCGTCGGCACCTGGCGCGGATTGATGCGGCGCACGGCGCGGGCGGCGGCCTCGCGGCCGATCTCCTCGGCATCGCGCAGGTCGGCGAAATAGAGGCTCGAATCGAAGTCGTAGTCACGCTCCATCTTCGTGCCCTCGCCGGCGATGACGCTGACGGAGCGGCCGAAGCGGCTGGCGCTGTAAGCGCCGGAAAAGCCGTGCGAGGTGACGAGCACGAGGCCGCCCATGCCGGCGGACGCGCCCGCGCCGCCCGAATTGGTGACGCCTGGGACGGCGAGCGCGGCGGCTTCGGCGGCGAGCGCGGCTTCTGCGAGTTGGTCGGCGGTGACCTCGGTCGGGTCGAAGAGATCGAGGTCCGGCCACTCCCTGGCAAGGTCGGCCTCATCGGCGAGCGTCGAAAACGGATCCTCGGGCGAGGCCTTGGCCATGGCCACCGCGCGTTCGGCGAGCACGGTCAGGTCGAAGCCGGGATTGGCCGAGACGCTGGCGACGCGCCTGCCGACGAAGACGCGCAGCGAGAAGTCGTCGCTCTCGGACGCTTCCGTGCCTTCGACCTTGCCGAGCCGTACGCTGACGGAGGAGGAGCGGCCACGGACGACGACGGCATCGGCCGCATCCGCCCCCGCCTTTATGGCGCGGTCGATAAGTTCACCGGCGCGCGCGAGAAGGCTTGCGGAATCGATCGTCTGTGACATGACTTGGCCTTTCTTTGATGCCCCATTTATTGTGCGCCGGCACGAGCATCAAGGGCCCCGCCCTCTTTTTGCCCGCCGACCGGCCTCCGGAGAAAGCCTTCCGCATGCCCTATACCCACAGCCCGTACAACGAGGTCCTGCTGATGCTCGGCGGCGCGCTTCTGGCCGCGCCGATCTTCAAGCGGCTGGGGCTCGGCACCATTCTCGGCTATCTCGCCGCCGGCGTGGTGATCGGCCCCATCCTGCACCAGATCCGCGACGGGGAGGAACTGCTCGGCGTCGCGGAGCTCGGCGTGGTGTTCCTGCTGTTCCTGATCGGGCTGGAATTGAAGCCTTCCCGCCTCTGGGCGATGCGGCACGACATCTTCGGGCTCGGCATGGCGCAGGTCGTCGCGACCGGCCTCGCTCTGGCCGGATTGACCCTGCTCACCGGCCTGGAGCGATGGGACGGCGCGCTGATCATCGGCTTCGGCCTGGCGCTCTCCTCCACCGCCTTCTCCATGCAAATCCTCGACGAGCGCGGCGACACCAACACGCGCTACGGCCAGCGCGCCTTCTCCATGCTGCTCCTGCAGGACCTCGCCATCGTGCCGCTGCTGGCGCTGATCCCGCTGCTCGCCGAACAGGCGCCCGAGGACACGACGACGGCCTTCGAGGACTTCCTGATCGCCCTTTCGGCCATCGCCGCCCTGCTGGTCGCCGGCCGCTACCTGCTCAATCCGCTGTTCCAGGTCATCGCGCGCACCGGGGCGCGCGAGGCGATGATCGCGGCGGCACTCTTCGTCGTGCTGGCCGCCGCCATGCTGCTGCAGATGGCCGGGCTCTCCATGGCGATGGGGGCGTTCCTGGCCGGCGTGCTGCTGGCCGATTCCTCCTATCGCCATGAATTGCAGGCGGACGTGGAGCCCTTCCGCGGGATATTGCTCGGCCTGTTCTTCATGGCCGTCGGCCTCTCGCTGCATCTCGACGTGATCTTTGCGAGCTGGCTGACGATCCTGGTCGCCACGCCCGCCGTCATGCTGGTCAAGAGCCTCGTCATCTATGCACTCTGCCGCTTCACCGGCTCCTCGCACAATGACGCGGTGCGCATCGCGCTGGTGCTGCCGCAGGGCGGCGAATTCGGCTTCGTGCTGTTCACCGCCGCGTCGGCCGCCGGCATCTTTTCCGGCGGGCTCGCCTCGCTTTTGATCGCCATCGTCACCATCTCCATGGCGCTGACGCCCATCGCCGCGGCGCTCTCGCGTTTCCTGCTCGTCGAGGACGCGGCGGAGGAGATGGAGGAGGATTTCGAGGGCGCGGGCGCGGACGTGCTGATGATCGGCTTTTCGCGCTTCGGCCAGATCGCCGCGCAGATCCTGCTCGCCGGCGGGCGCGAGGTGACCGTCATCGACCATTCGACGGACCGCGTGCGCCAGGCGGCGAGCTTCGGCTTCCGCATCTATTTCGGCGACGGCACGCGCAAGGACGTGCTGCGCGCCGCCGGCATCGAGCGCGCCAAGATCGTCGCCATCTGCACGCAGGGCAAGGCGGCCACCGACCGCATCGTCGATCTCGTCCAGTCGGAATATCCGAACGCCACCCTCTTCGTGCGTTCCTACGACCGCGTGCACACCCTGTCGCTGCGTGCGCGCGGCGTGCAGCACGACGTGCGCGAGACCTTCGAATCCGCCCTGCTCTTCGGCCGGGAAACGCTGGAGGAACTGGGGGTCGAACCCGACGACGCGCTGGCGATCGGCGACGACATCCGCCGCCGCGACGTGGCCCGCCTCGAGCTTCAAGCCGTCGAGGGTATCGCAGCCGGGCGGCACATGCTGCATTCCAAACCGGTGAAGCCGGAGCCGCTGGTCAAGCCGAAGAAGAAGACGCAAGCGGATGAGAGCGCCTGATCGGGAGGGTAGCGGTTGCCGCTTACCGCGCGCTCAAGGCCGAGAGTTTTTCCTCCAGCGCCCGCTTCAGCTCGTCGCGGATGCCTGCTGAGGCCGACAGCACTTCCTCGGCCTTGACGAAATCGAGCACCCGGAAGCGGCCGACGTCGGGGCGCAGGAAGATGTCGGGCGCCCCTTTTTCCAGCTTCAGCGTGACGATGGAACGCATGGTGAGCTGGGTGGCGCCGTAGAGGCTGTCGATGCTGTTCGGCAGGTCCGCGGTGCCGGCGGGCGGCTGGCCGATGACGTCGACGCCGATGGTGATGTCCGCCTTGCCGGCGAGATGATCGAACGGCACCGGATTCCAGAGCCCGCCGTCCATCATCACGCGGCCGTCGATGACGACCGGGCGGAAGATGGCCGGCAGGGCGGCGGAGGCGGCGATGGCCGGCAGGAGCGGGCCGCGCTCGCAGACGCATTCGCACTGCCCGTAATAATCCGCCGCGATGACCTTCAGCGGGATGGCGAGTTCTTCGAAGGTCTCCGGCAGGCGGTCCGGCAGGAAGGCCTTGAGCACCCGTTCCAGGTTGAACTGCCCGACGCGGAAGCCGCCGGCGACCATTTCGGAAAAGCGAGCCGGGCGCAGGCTCCAGAGCCGGTTCATGATCTGGCCCGGCCGGCCGATGGCGGCGAGCGTGTGCTCGCGGATTTCCCTGCCCGACATGCCGGCCGCCATGGCCGCGCCCATGATGGCGCCGATGGAGGCGCCCGATATCAGCACCGGGCGGATGCCGAGTTCGTCCAGCACCTCGATGACATGGATATGGGCAAGGCCCCGCGCCCCGCCGCCGCCGAGCGCGATGGCGACGGTCGGCCCGCCGGCCTGCGGATGTTCAACGGAAACGAGGGCACCGGTCATCGCTCAGATCTCCTGCGCAGGCCCTGACGGTCAGCCGGCCCGGTAGCGATAGAAATGCATGCGCGTGTCGCCGAAGGTGCGCACTTCGATGAGATCGAAGCCGTCGACGGCGGCAGGCTGAATATCGGCGCGCTCCTCTAGGATCGCAAGGGCGCCGTCGACCAGCCAGCCGCCGCGGGCGGCCGCATCGAGCGCCCGCTCGCCGAACCCCTTGGCGTAGGGCGGATCGGCGAAGAGGAAATCGAACGGCTCCATCGTGCCGACGCCGCCGAGCGCCGTGGCATCGCGCCGAAAGATTTTGGCGCGGCCGATCACGCCGAGCGTTTCGATGTTGGAATGCAGGAGCCCCCTGCCCTCGACGCCCTGCTCGACGAAGAGCACGGCGCGCGCGCCCCGCGACAGCGCCTCGAGGCCGACCGCGCCCGTTCCCGCGAAGAGATCGAGCACGCGCGTGCCGTCGAGCGCCTCGGGATAGGCATGCGACAGGATGTTGAACAGGCTTTCGCGCGTGCGGTCCGTCGTCGGACGGATGTCGTCCGACTTCGGCGTCGCGAGCGAACGGCCGCGGAACTCTCCGCCGACGATCCGCACTTGCGCTTACTTCCCCTTGCCGCGCGGGCGGCTGCCGCCCGCGGGACGGCCACCGCCGGGCTTGCCACCGGCGGGACGTCCACCCGGCTTGCCGCCAAAGGACTTGCCGCCGCCCGGCTTTCCGCCGAAGGGCTTGCCGCCGTCACGACGCGGCGGGCGGTCCGAGAAGGAACGCTCGCCTTCCGCGCGCGGCTTGCGGTCGCCGAAGGAACGGTCGCCGCGGGCCGGACGGTCGCCGAAGGAGCGTTCGCCCTCGGCGCGGGGCTTGCGGTCCGAGAATGAGCGGTCGCCGCGCGGCGGGCGGTCACCGAAATCGCGGGGGGCGCGGTCGTCGCCGGCGCCGGAGCGCTTGCGGCCGAAGCCGCCACGGCCACCGTCATCGCGGTCGCGCGTTTCCGGCTCGGCGGCGCGGATCCACTCGCCGTCCTCGTCGCGCGTCTTCAGGATGCGCGGCTTCTCCACCCGGTCGTCGCCGGGGCGGCCGCGGGCCGGCCCCTTGCGATCGGGATCGAACTTCTTGCCCGAGCGCGTCAGCCCGCCATCGGCCGTGCGGCCGTAGCGCTTGGTCTTCGGCGCGCCTTCCGGACGCTCGCGCGGCTCGCGCTTCACGCCCTCGGCGGTCTCGGCCTTCTTCTCTGCAACCGGACGGGCGCCGGGCGCCATCCAGACATTCGACTTGCGGGCGCGGGTCGCCGGCTCACGCTTCGGCTTGGCCTCGAAACGGTCGCCGTCGCGGTCCTTGTCGCGGCCGCCGCCGCGCGGCTTGTCGCCGAAACGGTCGTCGCGCCTGGTGTCAAGCCGGGCGCGGGCCTTCTCGCGGCGGTCCGCCGGCTTCTCGTGCCGCTCGGCCGGCCGTTCGCCCCAGGCGGGCGCGGCCTCGGCGCGGCTCTTCTTCTCCGGCTTCTCCTGCGCATCGTCGGATGCATGGTCGAAGAGCGGCGCGTCGAAATTCGCTTTGGATTCCTCGATGAGGCGCGGGCCGAGCTGATCGCGCAGCGTGCGGCCGCGGATTTCCTGGGCGTGGCCTTCCGGCAGCTCGCCGAGCTGGAACGGACCGTAGGAAATGCGGATCAGGCGGTTGACGTCGAGGCCGAGCGCGCCGAGCACGTTCTTGACCTCGCGGTTCTTGCCCTCGCGCAGGCCGAGCGTCAGCCAGACATTGGAGCCCTGTGCCTTGTCGAGCGTCGCGTCGATGGCGCCGTAGAGCACGCCGTCGACGGCGATGCCTTCCTTCAGCTTGTCGAGATCGGCCTGCTCGATCTTGCCGTGGGCGCGCACGCGGTAGCGGCGCAGCCAGCCGGTGGTCGGCAGCTCCAGCATGCGGGCAAGGCCGCCGTCGTTGGTCAGAAGCAGCAGGCCCTCGGTATTGATGTCGAGGCGGCCGATGGACATGACACGCGGCAGGTCTTCGGGAAGGTTTTCGAAGACGGTCGGGCGGCCCTCGGGGTCGGCATTCGTCGTCACGAGGCCGGCCGGCTTATGGTAGAGCCAGAGGCGGGTGCGCTCGATGCCGCGGATCGGCTGGCCGTCGACCTCGATGCGGTCGGCGAAGGTGGCGTTGACGACGGGCGTGTCCAGCACCGTGCCGTTCACGCTGACGCGGCCTTCCATGATCATGCGCTCGATATCGCGGCGCGAGGCGACGCCCGCGCGGGCGAGCAGTTTGGAAATGCGCTCGGGCGCAAGGTCGGCGCCGGCCGATACGCTCGCGGCGGGCTTGCCGGCGCGGGCCGGTTTCGCATCGCGCGGCGCGGCCTTGTCGGCGAAGGGTTTTGCGCCCGGCTTCTTGCCTGACGGCTTGCCCTTGGCGAAAGGTTTCTTGTCCGCGGCGGCCGATGCGGCGCCACGCGGCTTGGTATCGCGGCCCGCGGGCTTGGTGCCCGGCCGTTTTGGCTTGTCTTTGAATGTCATTTGTGCTGCCTGCGTTTTGCCGTGTCCTATCAGGTCAGGCGTCCGGGGTTAAGAGGAATTCGTGCCGGTCATGACAAATCGCTTCATGGACATCGCGCTTTGCGAGGCCCGGGCCGCAGGGAGCCGCGGCGAAGTGCCCGTCGGGGCGGTGCTGGTGCAGGACGGCGTGGTCATCGCGCAGTCCGGAAACCGCACCCGCGCCGAGAACGACGTGACCGCCCATGCCGAAGTCGCCGTCATCCGCGAGGCTGCCCGCAAGCTCGGGCAGGAGCGCCTGACGGGCGCCGACCTCTACGTGACGCTCGAACCCTGCACGCTCTGCGCCGCCGCCATCTCCTTCGCCCGCATCCGCCGGCTCTATTACGGCGCGGAGGACCCAAAGGGCGGCGCGGTGGACAATGGCGTGCGCTTCTTCGCGCAAGCCACCTGCCACCATGCGCCCGACGTCTATTCCGGCATCGGCGGCACGGAAGCGGCGGAGATTCTCAAGGATTTCTTTGCCGAGCGGCGCTGATCAGCCTTCGGCGAACTTCTTCAGCCTGTCGCCGCTCAGCCGGTAGCGGATCCACTCGTTCTGCGGCTCCGCGCCGATCGAGTCATAGACGCGGATCGCCGGTTCGTTCCAGTCGAGCACGCTCCATTCGAAGCGGCCGCAGCCCTCCTCCACTGCGACGCGCGCGAGATGGCGCATCAGCAGCTTGCCGACACCGCCGCCGCGATGGGCAGGCGTCACATAGAGGTCTTCGAGATAGAGGCCGTTCTTCGCCTGCCAGGTGGAGTAGGACTTGAACCACACGGCAAAGCCGGCCGGTTCGCCCGCTTCCGTCTCGCAGATCGCCGCGCGGGTGACGGAGCCTTTGCCGAAGATGGAGGCGGCGACGGTCTCTTCCGTAGCCTTTACCTCTTCGAGGGCTTTTTCATATTCCGCAAGCTCGCGGATGAAGCGCAGGATGACTGCCGCATCGGCCGCGGTCGCCGGACGGATGCGATAGGCCGTCATGGATGCGCCTCTTCAGTTGCCCGCAATACGGAACGGCCTCAGAACGGCCACCACGAGCTGCCCTGCTTGGCGGCCCGCGCTTCCTTCTTGCGCCGGCGCTCCTTCTGCTTTTCCGGCTCGCCGAGGTCGGCCTGCGCCTCTTCCGGCATGCGGCGGTATTCGATCGGCGGGTCGCTCAGGTAGCGCCGCTTGTCGGCATAGGCGCCCATCTGCAGGCGGCGGGCTTCACGATAGGCCGCCGTCTGTTCGGCCGCCGAAAGCTTGCGGTTCGTCGTGCCCTGCGAGGCGAGCGGCGAACGGTAGTTCGGATTGTCGGCGTTTTCGTCCGCCTCGGTGCGCAGGCGTTCGCGCATCTCCTCGGGGCTTTCGAGCCATTCGGCATTGTCCTTGCCGGCCACGGACTGCTGCGGGTTGGCAAGCGCCTGCTTGTCCTTCGGCACCACGAGGCTGCCGCGCGGCTGGTAGCGGATCTTCTTGGCTTCCTCGGCGCTCGACGACTGGACCATGATGGCGTCGCCGAGATCGTCGATCAGCTGCTCGCCAGCGGTCTTGCTCGTGCCGTAGGTCGGGCCCATGCAGCCGGTCAAAAGGAGGCTTGCGCCGAAAAGGCCGAGAAGGCCGGTACGCACCCGAATATTTCGCGTCATTCCCATGAACACCCTTCCAGCAGAGCCGGTACGCCGAAAACCCACCTCACGGCAAAAGTCCGCCGTGCCATGGCGGAACAATCCGGCCATTTTCAGGCAGCAATACCGGATGAAGCACGCAAGCGCAATTCATCCGGGCTCATCGACGGCCGGAAAGAACCGGCCGTCAACAGGCGCGCCCGTCAGGCGGCGCGGCGAAAGCCGATTTCGCGCAGCGCCGCGGCGTCACGCGCCGAAACGTCGGGATATTCCGGATCGGCGCCGACATCCGTCGTGATGCGCCAGGAGCGCGCGCATTTCTGGCCCTCGGCAAGCTTCGGCTCGACCGAGACCTTGGCGACCTCCGCGAGACGGAAGGCGTCGGCCGGGCCTTCGCCGGAAAGAAGCGTGATGGCCGAGGTGATGCAGATCTCCGCAAAGTCCTGGCCTTCGAGCGCTGCCAGCAGCTCCGGATCGGCGATGTGCACGACCGGGGCGGCTTCGAGCGAGGCGCCGATGCGCTTTTCGCGGCGCTCGATCTCCAGCGCGCCGGTGACGACCGAGCGCACGTCGCGGATCTTCTCCCACTTGGCTTCGAGCGCATCGTTGCGCCATTCGGCCGGCACCGTCGGGAACTGTTCCAGATGGACCGAGACCGCATCGGGCTTGCGCGACAGCCAGGCCTCTTCCATCGTGAAGGGCAGCATGGGCGCAAGCCAGGTGACGAGGCATTCGAACAGCTTGCGGATGACGGCAAGCGCGGCGCGGCGCTTCAGCGAGGACGGCGCGTCGCAATAAAGCGCATCCTTGCGGATGTCGAAGTAGAAGGCCGACAGCTCGACATTGGAGAAGTCGATCAGCGCGCGGGCGATCTTCTTGAAGTCGAAGGCGTCGTAGCCCTCGCGCACCAGCGCATCGAGCTCCGACAGCCGGTGCAGCATCAGCTTTTCCAGCTCCGGCATGTCGGCATAGGCGATCTCCTCGCCCGTGTCGTGCGCCAGCGTGCCCAGCATCCAGCGCACCGTGTTGCGCAGCTTGCGGTAGGCGTCGATGTTGGTCTGGATGATCGTCTTGCCGAGGCGCTGGTCTTCCCAGTAATCCGTCGTCATGACCCAGAGACGCAGGATATCGGCGCCCGATTCCTTCATCACGTCCTGCGGCGAGACGACGTTCCCCTTGGACTTCGACTGCTTCTCGCCCTTCTCGTCCATGGTGAAGCCATGGGTGACGACCGCGTTGTACGGCGCGCGGCCGCGCGTCGCGCAGCTTTCCAGCAGCGAGGAATGGAACCAGCCGCGATGCTGGTCGGACCCTTCCAGATAGACGTCGGCCGGCCATTTCAGGTCCGGGCGGTCTTCCAGCGTGAAGGTGTGCGTCGAGCCCGAATCGAACCAGACGTCGAGGATGTCCATAACCTGGGTCCACTTGGCCGGGTCGTGGTCGTTGCCGAGGAAGCGTTCCTTGGCGCCCTCGGCGAACCACGCATCGGCGCCTTCCTTCTCGAAGGCGTCGAGGATGCGGGCGTTGACGGCCTCGTCGACCAGCACCTCGCCGTTCTCGTCGGCGAAGACGGCGATCGGCACGCCCCAGGCGCGCTGGCGCGAGAGCACCCAGTCCGGGCGGCTTTCGATCATGGCGCGCAGGCGGTTCTGGCCGGTGGCGGGCACGAAGCGGGTGTCGTCGATCGCCTTCAGCGAACGCGAGCGCAGTGTGGTGCCGTCACCCAGTTCCTTGTCCATGTAGACGAACCACTGCGGCGTGTTGCGGAAGATGACCGGCTTCTTTGAGCGCCAGGAATGCGGATAGGAATGCTTGAGGCGGCCGCGGGCGAACAGCGTGTTGGAGGCGATCAGCGCCTTGATGACACGCTCGTTGGCATCGCCCTTCTTGCCGTTGTCGTCCATGACGCGCGCGCCGTCGAAGCCGGGGGCGTCGGCGGTGTAGAAGCCGGCGTCGTCGACCGGGAACGGGATCTTCGAGGAGATGCCGCGCGCTTCCAGCTCGCGGGCCTTGGCGGTCCAGGCGTCAAAGTCTTCGCGGCCGTGGCTCGGCGCGGTGTGCACGAAGCCGGTGCCGGCATCATCGGTGACGTGGTCGCCGTCGAGCAGCGGCACGGGGAACGTGTAGCCGAGGTCCTTCAGCGGATGGGCGCAGGTGATGCCGGCCAGTTCTTCGGGCGCAACGTCACGCACGAACCTGAAAGTGAGCTTCGCCTTGGCGGCGGCCTCGTCGGCAAGGCGCGTCGCGAAGATCAGCTTTTCGCCGGGCTGCGGACCGAAGTCGTTCTGCGCGCTCTCCACCTCGTAGAGACTGTAGGGATAACGCGACGAGAAGGCGATGGCGCGGTTGCCGGGGATCGTCCACGGCGTGGTCGTCCAGATGACGGCGAAATTGCCGTTGAGGTCAGCAGGGCCTTCTACGATCGGGAACTTCACCCAGATCATGTCGCTCTCGACGTCCGCATATTCGACTTCGGCTTCCGCCAGCGCCGTGCGCTCGACGACCGACCACATGACCGGCTTGGAGCCGCGGTAGAGCTGGCCGCTTTTCGCTATCTTCAGGAGTTCGCCGGCGATGCGGGCCTCGGCGTGGAAGTTCATCGTCGTGTAGGGGTTGTCGAAGTCGCCCTCGATGCCGAGGCGCTTGAACTCGTCCGACTGGATCTTGATCCAGCCGGCCGCGAAGTCGCGGCATTCCTGGCGGAATTCGTTGACCGGGACCTCGTCCTTGTTCTTGCCCTTCTCGCGGTACTTCTCCTCGATCTTCCATTCGATCGGAAGGCCGTGGCAGTCCCAGCCGGGCACGTAGTTCGAGTCATAACCGCGCATCTGGAACGAGCGGGTGATGACGTCCTTGAGGATCTTGTTCAGCGCGTGGCCGATGTGGATGTTGCCGTTGGCATAGGGCGGGCCGTCGTGCAGCACGAACTTTTCACGGCCGGCGGCCGAGGCGCGCAGCTTCTTGTAGAGGCCCATCTGCTGCCAGCGGGCCACCGTTTCCGGCTCCTTCTGCGGCAGGCCGGCGCGCATCGGGAAATCCGTCTGCGGCAGGTAGAGGGTGGACGAATAATCGACTTTTTCAGGCGTATCGGTCATGGGTGTGGCTATCGTCTCGTCGCGCGGGTCTTCGCGCATGCGGGGAGGTGTCAGTCAATGCATTTGTTATGCACCGGGCAATGACGGCGAGGGCGCTTTCGAGAACGCCCGAAATCCCGGACCTTCCGGCCTCGCTCAGAGCGCGCGGAAGGCCGGGCCACTAATTCGCAGATCGATGGTCAGCCGGTTGAGCATCATGCGCGCGGTATTACGGCCTTTTCGGCGGTTTGAAAAGGGCGCAAAAGCGAAACGGACACTTTGGCCGGCAGGATGTCAGCCTTCGCCGCCCTGCCCTCTTGCAGGGCGCGCAGCTTCGGCATTCCAGACGACAAGCCGCGCGTCGGGAGCCTCGCGGCACAGCACGACGGCCATGTTCTCCCGCATCCGGCGGCGGAAGCGCGACGCATTGCGGGCACCCCAGACGCCGGCGAACTCAGCGCCCGTCGCATCGTTTCTGAAGATGGCCGCCCCACCGAAGGCTGCGGAAAGCCCGTCCGTACCGAAAACGCCACCCCCGCCAAAGACGGCGACGATCTGCTCCAGCGGCGCGATGCTGACCACCGTGTCGCCGGACGGCGCAAATCCGGGCGACCGGAAGAGATAGAGGGGACACGGCGCGGTTGCCATGGCAGGCCTAGAAACAGAGACGCCGGTCGATCGGCCCCAGCGGCGTGACGCCGGCAAGCAGCGCCCTCGCCTCCTCCTCGTCGCGCTTCATCTGGACGACGAGCGCATCGAGGCCGTCGAATTTCAGTTCGTCGCGCAGGTGGCCGAAGAAGGACACCGCGGAGACCTCGCCGTAGAGATCGGCGGAAAAGTCGAAGAGGAAGGTTTCAAGCAGCGGGGCGCCGTCCGTATCGACCGTCGGGCGGCGGCCGTAGCTGGCGACGCCGTCATGGAGGCTGCCGTCCGGGCGGCGGTAGCGCACGGCGTAGATGCCGTTGCGCAGCTCCACTTCCGGCGGAAGCTGCATGTTGGCGGTCGGGTAGCCGAGCGTGCGGCCGAGCTGCTTGCCGCCGATCACCTCGGCCTCCACCGTGTAGCGGTAGCCGAGCTGGCCGGCCGCTTCGACGACCGCGCCCTCGCCGAGCAGGGAGCGGATGAAGCTGGAGGAGATAACCGAGGCGTTCTCGTCGCGGAAGGCATCGACCAGCGTCACGCCGAAACCGTTGTCCTGCCCCGCGGCCATCAGGAAGGCCGGGCCGCCCTCCCTGCCCTTGCCGAAATGGAAGTCGAAGCCGGTGACGACCTCGGAGGCGTGCAGCCAGTCCATCAGAATGGCGCGGATGAAGTCGTGCGCTGAGATTTCGGAGAAGCTGCGGTCGAAGGGATATTCGATGACGGCGGAAAAGCCCATGCCTTCGAGGATGCGCGCCTTCAGCGGCGCGGGCGTCAGGCGGAAGACGGGCCTTGCCGGGCGGAAGACCGTGCGCGGATGCGGCTCGAAGGTGAGGACGAGCGCGGGTATGCCGCGCTCCCTCGCAATGTCGAGCGCCCGTTGCAGCACCGACTGGTGGCCCCGGTGCACGCCGTCGAAATTGCCGATGGCGATGACGCCGCCGCGCAGGTGCTCCGGCAGCGGCTGCTTCGTCTCGTTCCTGTGAAATACCGTCATGACGACCGTCTCCGTCCCGTCACCGCAGCCGGGGCATCCACCATTTCGGGTGGGCGTTTTCCTCGGCCAGGAAAGCCGCCAGCTTCGCCTCGTCCGTGCGCCCCGCCTCGACATAGTGCTGCGCGTGGATGCCGCCCGAAATATAGAGCACGTCGAGGCCGAAGCCTTCGGCGCCGCGCACGTCCGTCGGCATGCCGTCGCCGATGGCGATCACGCGGGAAAGGTCGAAGGCGCCGCGCATCTCGCGCGCCTCGGCCAGCGACTTCTCGTAGATCGGCCGATAGGGCTTGCCGGCGATGCGGGTGGTGCCGCCAAGGACCTCATAGAGCTGGGCAAGCGCGCCGGCGCAGGGAATGAGCCGGTGGCCGCGCTCGACGACGAGATCGGGATTGGCGCAGATGAAGGGCAGATCGCGCGCGGCGAGCGCCGTCAGCTCGGCGCGGTAATCCTCGATGCTCTCCACTTCGTCGTCACGCAGGCCGGCGCAGACCACCACGTCGGCCGCCTCCAGGCCCGCCTGCTCGACGCCGAGGCCGTCGAGCAGCGGATGATCCTTGTCCGCGCCGATGAAATAGACCCTCTTCGGAGCATCCTCGATCAGCGCGCGGGTGACGTCGCCGGAGGTGACGATGCGGTCATAGGCGTCGTCGGTGACGCCGAGGCCGCGGATTTGCACCTTGACGCCCGGATGCGGGCGCGGCGAATTGGTGATGAGGACCACCGTCAGGCCCGCCGCGCGGGCTTCAGCCAGCGCTTCGGAGGCGGCGGAAAAAGCCTCGACGCCGTTGTGCAGGACGCCCCAGACGTCGCAAAGCACCACGTCATAGTGTGAGGCGATGTCGCGGAAGGATTGGATGCGCTGAGCCATGAACGGTTTCCGTATCGAGATAAGCCGGACGACATTGCAAAGCGACGCCAAGAAAACAAGCCTCTCCCCGCAATTTTGCCCCATCCACAGGGAAACGGACGAAATTTCATCGGGCTGCCTTGATGCCGTGGGATATCGCTCCCATCTGGCGGCAGCGGTAACCATTCCGGCCGAAATAATTTAGGGGCGCCGTTCTTGACTCATAAGCCGCCGCCGCCTATCTCGGCATCGCTAGCACTCACAAACGGAGAGTGCTAACATCAATCCGGCGGATCCGTTCACGATCCGCAGTGTCATTTGATCGAGGGATAAGACAATGGCAAGCACCACCTTCCGCCCGCTTCATGACCGCGTCGTCGTTCGTCGCGTCGAATCCGAAGCCAAGACCAAGGGCGGCATCATCATTCCGGACACCGCCAAGGAAAAGCCGCAGGAAGGCGAAGTCGTCGCCGTCGGTTCCGGCGCCCGCGATGAATCCGGCAAGGTCATCGCGCTCGACGTCAAGGCTGGCGACCGCGTTCTGTTCGGCAAGTGGTCGGGCACCGAAGTCAAGCTCGACGGCGAAGACCTTCTGATCATGAAGGAAGCCGACATCATGGGCATCATCGGCTGATCTGCCGGTAACGTTCCTTTCGAAATTCGCTGATACCTCATTCAGGAGTTCACACAATGGCAGCCAAAGAAGTCAAATTCGGCCGCACCGCGCGCGAAAAGATGCTGCGTGGCGTCGACGTCCTCGCAGACGCCGTCAAGGTAACGCTCGGCCCGAAGGGTCGTAACGTCGTCATCGACAAGTCCTTCGGCGCTCCGCGCATCACCAAGGACGGCGTTTCCGTCGCCAAGGAAATCGAACTGGAAGACAAGTTCGAGAACATGGGCGCCCAGCTCGTTCGCGAAGTCGCTTCCAAGACCAACGACATCGCCGGCGACGGCACCACGACCGCAACCGTTCTTGCCCAGGCCATCGTTCGCGAAGGCGCCAAGGCCGTTGCAGCCGGCATGAACCCGATGGACCTGAAGCGCGGTATCGATCTCGCCGTCGCGGAAGTCGTCAAGGATCTCCAGGCCAAGGCCAAGAAGATCAACACGTCGGAAGAAGTCGCCCAGGTCGGCACGATCTCCGCCAATGGCGAGAAGCAGATCGGCCTCGACATTGCCGAAGCCATGCAGAAGGTCGGCAACGAAGGCGTCATCACGGTTGAAGAAGCCAAGACCGCCGAAACCGAACTCGAAGTCGTCGAAGGCATGCAGTTCGACCGCGGCTACCTGTCGCCCTACTTCGTGACCAACCCGGAAAAGATGGTCGCCGACCTCGAAGACGCCTACATTCTCCTCCACGAGAAGAAGCTCTCGAACCTGCAGGCGATGCTCCCGGTTCTCGAAGCCGTCGTCCAGACCGGCAAGCCGCTGGTCATCGTCGCTGAAGACGTCGAAGGCGAAGCCCTCGCGACGCTCGTCGTCAACAAGCTGCGTGGCGGCCTCAAGATCGCTGCCGTCAAGGCTCCGGGCTTCGGCGACCGCCGCAAGGCCATGCTCGAAGACATCGCCATCCTGTCGGGCGGCACGGTGATCTCCGAAGACGTCGGCATCAAGCTCGAAAACGTCACGCTCGACATGCTCGGCCGTGCGAAGAAGGTTTCGATCTCCAAGGAAAACACGACGATCGTCGACGGTGCCGGCCAGAAGGCTGAAATCGAAGGCCGCGTCGCGCAGATCAAGGCCCAGATCGAAGAAACCACCTCCGACTACGACCGCGAGAAGCTCCAGGAGCGCCTGGCCAAGCTCGCTGGCGGCGTTGCCGTCATCCGCGTCGGCGGCTCGACGGAAGTCGAAGTGAAGGAAAAGAAGGACCGCATCGACGACGCCCTCAACGCGACGCGCGCTGCCGTTCAGGAAGGCATCGTACCGGGCGGCGGCGTAGCCCTGCTCCGCTCTTCCACGAAGATCGCCGCCAAGGGCGAAAACGACGACCAGGAAGCCGGCATCAACATCATCCGCCGCGCCCTCCAGGCCCTCGTTCGCCAGATCGCGGAAAACGCAGGTGACGAAGCTTCGATCGTCGTCGGCAAGATCCTCGACAAGAACGAAGACAACTACGGCTACAACGCCCAGACCGGCGAATACGGCGACCTCATCGCCCTCGGCATCGTCGACCCGGTCAAGGTTGTCCGCACCGCCCTGCAGAACGCCGCTTCGGTTGCCTCGCTGCTGATCACGACGGAAGCCATGATCGCCGAACTGCCGAAGAAGGATGCACCGGGCGGCATGCCCGGCGGCATGGGCGGCATGGGCGGCATGGACATGATGTAAGACCTTCGGGTCTTATGTCTGAGCCATCCGGTTCAGTTCGGAAAGGGCGGTCTTCGGGCCGCCCTTTCTGTTTTGCGGCGCGGCGGCACCTGTATCGTTACCGTGAAAAGATTTTTTCCATTTGTACAATAATTATCAAAAAGCCGTTGATGGCATTCAAAACGCACTATAAAAGCGCTCCAAGTGAACTTTAAGATTCACCCGGGGTTCAGTGCCTGCTTTCGATGACAGTCGGTGTGCTGACGGAACCCTTGAGTCCCATGAGAACCGCCGGAAGGCTCTGACGGAGAGCCAGCGGCGGTTTTTGCGCGTACGTCCGATCCGATACACACCGTAGGAGCCGGACGCAGTTCAGTACATGAGAAAGTGGTTCGGCCGGCTTCGGGGGAGTCAGCCAGCGCTGCTTTTTAGCGTGTCGCACCCCCAAAGGCGGGGCGTGCGGATCCAATTCGAGCAACTGCCCTGGGGTCGTAGGTGTTCAAGATAATCAAGACCGATCTCTCCTCGCCCTTCCTGCCGGGTTCGATGGACTTCGACGAGAGCGACAACGAGCTGCTGACGCAGTATTGCGTGACGGAGCGCTGGACCGGCGACCTTTCCAACGGGCTCTTCATGCTCGGGGACAAGGCGATGCAGGCGCATGGCCTGCCGCAGCGCACCTGCGGCCTGCTGAACCTCATCCGCTGCTATGAGCCGCTCGATCGCGCGCGCGTGCTGGAGCTCTTCGAGCAGGCGGCCTCCTCCTCATCGTCCTTCTGCTTCTCGACGACCATCCACCTCGACGGCGCGCCGCGCCAGCCGGTGTTCTGCGTGGGCGAATCGACCGGCCTGGAAGAGAAATATGCCGGCACGATCATCGGCGTCTTCATCTTCCCGCGCTTCCAGATCGATCTGGCGGGACGCCGCTTCAAGCGGCAGTAGAGAAGCCCCCCTTTGCCCGGCAGGGCAGAAGGTCGTTTCACGACGTCAGGCCGCCTTGTTCTTCTCCTCGCCGACCCGGATGCGCTCGACGGGAACCGGCCGTCCCAGGAAATAGCCCTGCGCCTCGTCGCAGCCCTCGTCGAGAAGGATATCGAGCTGGCTGCGCGTTTCCACGCCTTCGGCCAGCACCGGCACGCGCAGCGTCTGGCCGAGCGCCAGGATGGCGCGGACGATGGCCTTCGCCTGCGGGCTCGCCTCCACCTCGTTCATGAAGCTGCGGTCGAGCTTGATCTTGTCGAAGGGGAAGGCGCGCAGGGTTTCGAGCGAGGAATAGCCGGTGCCGAAATCGTCGATGGCGATGGTGACGCCGAAGGCCTTGATGCTGCGCAGCGTGTTCAGCGCGCGCTCCTTGTCGCCGATGATCGTCGATTCGGTGATTTCCAGCTCGAGGCGGTGCGGGCTGAGGCCGGTTTCCTGGAGGACCCGGTGCACGAGGTCCGCGACGTCGGCATTGCCGAGCTGGACCGGCGACAGGTTGACGGCGATCTTGTGGTCGTTGTCCCAGGTCGCCGCCTCGCGGCAGGCCTCGCGCAGCACCCACTCGCCGATCGGCAGGATGGCGCCGCACTCTTCCGCGATCGGGATGAACTCGCCCGGCGGAATGGTGCCGCGTACCGCATGATGCCAGCGCAGCAGCACTTCATAGCCGACGGTCTCGCCGGTGTGGACGGCCTTCTGGACCTGATAGTGCAATTGCAGTTCGTTGCGCTCCACGGCCTGCCACAGGTCGTTCGCGATGAGGCGGCGGCTGCGGGCGGCTTCGTCCATGGAAACCTCGTAGAAGCAGACGGTCTGCGTCAGCGCATCCTTGGCGCGATACATGGCAAGGTCGGCATTGTTGAGCAGGGCTTCGATATTGTCGGCATCCTGCGGATAGATGGCCACGCCGAGGCTCGCACCCGGCTTTATATCGTAGCCGTCGATGCGGATTTCCTCGTTGAGGCAGGTTTCGAGGCGCTGGATGAAGTCGGTGAGATCGGACATGTCCTCGAAGCGTTTTGCCGCCGCGAATTCGTCGCCGCCGAAACGGGCGATCGTCTCGTCCGCCTGAAGGCAGGCCTGCATGCGCCTGGAAAGCGTGACGAGCACCTCGTCGCCGGCCGCATGGCCGCGCGTGTCGTTGATTTCCTTGAACTTGTCGAGGTCGATGCCGATCGCCGCGACCTTGCCGCCCGAGCGCAACGCGGCGTCGAGATCGGTTTCGAGCCGGTGGTTGAAGCTCGCCCGGTTTGGCAGGCCCGTCAGGCTGTCGTGGCGGGCGAGGAAGGAGATCTGCTCCTCCGAACGCAGACGCTCCGACACGTCCTCATAGGTCGCGACCCAGGCGCCGTCCGGCAGCGTGCGGTAGCGCAGCTGTACCGAAACCCCGCTCGGCAGCCGCTCGACGATCGCTCCGCCGTCGTTCGCCTGGATTGCGGCGCGGCGGCGCGCATAGACGTCGCGCGCCTTCGTCTGCCAGATATCGGCATCGGCGGCATAGATGTCGGCAACGCCCTGTTCGACGATCTCGCGCAGGCTCATGCCGGGCCGGATACGGCCTTCCGGAAAACCGAAGATCTCGCTGTAGCGCTTGTTGGCGATCAACAGGCGTTCGTCCTTGTCGAACAGGCAGAGGCCCTGCGACATGTTCTCAAGGGCGAGATCGAGGTTCTTCGTCACTTCGGCCAGCCGGTCGGCATTGACCTTTTCCTCGGTTACATCCTTGGTGATCTTCGCATAGCCTACCAGCATGCCGCCGGCGTCGTGGATCGGATCGAGCACCACGTTTGCCCAGAAGCGCGAGCCGTCCTTGCGGTAGCGCCAGCCCTCGTTCTCGTACTTGCCTTCCTCGCGGGCGATCTTCAAAGCCCGGTCGGGCAGGCCTGCCGTGCGGTCCTCCTCGCTGTAGAATTGCGAGAAATGCCGGCCGACGATCTCGTGCGCCTTGTAGCCCTTATGGCGCTCGGCGCCCTCGTTCCAGTTGGCGACGCGGCCGTCCAGATCGAGCATGTAGATCGCGTAGTCCTTGACGCCCTGCACGAGCATGGCGAACTGGCGGGTGCTCTCGCTCGCGGCAAACTCGGCCTGGCGCGCGAAAACCGCCGCCGTCAGGCCGGTGAACAGCAGCGAGAAGGCGACGACCGCGATCAGCGGCACCATCAGGCCCGTCGAAATCAGCGTATCATCGCTCACCGGCATAAGGCCCGGTTCGATCGTCACGGCGGCCATCGCGGTGAAATGCAGGGAGACCACGCCGAGCGCCATCAGCACCGTGGCCAGCGCCCGGTCGCGCATCCGGGGCTGCGGACGCATGCAGGCGAGGAGCGCCAGCGCACCGAAAAGGCCCGCGCAGGCGACGGACGCCGCGACATAGGCGGCGTCCCAGTGGATCGTGCCCGGCAGTTCCACGGCGGACATGCCGATATAGTGCATGGAGGTGATGCCGGCGCCGATGATGAGGCCGCCCGCCACGACGGCGCTGCGGCCCGCGACATAGGTGGCGAGCGCAAGGCCGATCGTCGTCACCACGATGGCGACGCCGAGCGAGACGAGCGTCAGTTTCATGTCGTAGCCCATGACCATGCCGGGATCGTAGGCGAGCATGGCGATGAAATGCGTCGCCCAGATTCCGAAGCCGCTCGACGTGCCGGCCGCGCCCAGCCAGAGATTGCGCGCCGTCCCCCCTGCCGCACACGCCCTTTGCGCCAGCGTCACCGCCACATAGCAGGACAGGAAGCAGATGAGCGCCGCAAGCAGGACAAGGCGAAGATCATGCTCGACGACGATGCAGGTGAGGATGCGAACCATTGAGGGACACCGGGTGGGAGGCAAGTTGACCTCAATGAGCCGGATAACCCTAAAAAATCAGTGAATTGGAAAAAGCGCGGCTAAATCTGGCTAGGTCTTCGTTAGTCATACTTAACAAAGAGGCAACCATCACAACCGGTCCATTCAGCGCCCAAACCGGAACTCAACTTTCAGGATTTCCGCGCTCTCAGAGCGTCAGCGCCTTGAGGTCCGCCGCCGGGTCTTCCAGAGCCGCGCGGTCCGGCGTGCGACCCATCTCGATCAGCTTCTTGCCGACCACATAGGCCTTGGCGTCGTTGATCGCATCGACCGCGATCAACCGGCCCTGCCGGAAATACCAGACGGAGACGGCGCCCTCGCGCTGGCCGGGGCGCACGAACGTATCGTCGAAGCCCATGCAGAAGCCGGCGATCTGCAACTTCACGTCGTACTGGTCGGACCAGAACCACGGCTTCGGCTCATAGGGCGCTTCGCCGCCGGCGATGACGGCCGCCGCGGCCTCGGCCTGGTCGACGGCGTTCTGCACGGATTCGAGCCGCACCCTGTTTCCCTCGAAAGGAAGGACCGCGCAGTCGCCCATGGCGAAGATCGCGGGATCGGAGGTGCGGGCATGGGCATCGACGACGATGCCGTTCGCCACTTCGAGGCCGGCCTCGCGGGCGAGCCGGTCGTTGGCGGTCACGCCGATGCCGGCGATCACCACGTCGACGGGCAGCACGAAACCGTCGGTGAGTTCCGCCCCGGTCACGCGGCCGTTCTCGCCGACGAGGCGCACGAGGCCGGTCTTCTCGCGCACGTCGACGCCGCGGGCATTGTGGATCGCCTTGAGGATGGTCGCCGTCGCCGGCGAGGCGACGCGGGCGAGGATGCGGTCGGCCATCTCGATGACGGTCACATGCAGCCCCCTGCCCCGCGCGACGGCGGCCGCTTCGAGGCCGATATAGCCGCCGCCGACGACGAGCGCCCGCCGGCCTTCCTGCATTTCGAGGCCGAGGCGGTCGGCGTCGCGATAATCGCGCACGGTGAAGACGCCGTCGAGGTCGCCGCCGATCTCGGCCGGCAGGCGGCGCGGCGTCGCGCCGGTGGCAAGCGCCAGCACGCCGTAATGCAGCGTCGAACCGTCATCGAGCGTGACGGTCTTGGCCGCGCGGTCGATGGATGTCACCTCGCTCGACAGGCGGATCTCGACATTGTTGTCCGGATACCAGCTTTCCGGGCGGAACTTGAGGCGTTCGAGGTCGGCCTCGCCGAGCAGGTATTTCTTGGACAGCGGCGGGCGCTGGTAGGGGTGGCTCGCCTCGGCGGCGAGAATGGTGATCGGCCGCTCGTCCTTCAGCGCGCGCAATTTGGCAACGAGGGCAAATGCCGCCTGACCGCCGCCCACAACAACCAGTCTTCCCGTCACGATGTCCCGTCCCTGTCTTTGTCTTGTCCTAGAGGTAGCGCGGCCCGGCGGGCGGCGTCAACGCGCCGCCGCGCCGCCGGATTTTTCGTTTGCGTCAGGAGTTTGCAGGGATTTCAAGGCCCTTCTGCGTGGCCGGGCGGGCAAGGCAGCGCTCCAGCCAGGCCATGACGGCGGGGAAGCCCGCATAGTCCAGTGCCTCGCGGCCGCCATAGAAGACATCCGCGCCGCGCACCCAGGGAAAGGTCGTGATGTCGGCGATGGTGTATTCGTCGCCCATGATCCACTGGCGGTCCTTCAGGCGCTCTTCCAAAACGGAGAGCAGGCGCTTGGACTCGTCCCGGTAACGCTCCACGGGATAGGAATTGTTGGCGACCTTGTCGGCGGCGAACTTGTGGAAGTGGCCGAACTGGCCGAACATCGGCCCGATGCCACCCATCTGGAACATCACCCAGCATAGGGTTTCATAACGCCCGGCAGGATCGGCCGGGATCAGCTTGCCGGTCTTTTCCGCGAGATAGACGAGGATCGCGCCGGACTCGAAGAGGCCGATCGGCTTGCCGCCGGGGCCATCCGGATCGACGATCGCGGGAATGCGCCCATTGGGATTGAGCGAGATGAAGTCGGCGGACTTCACGCCGTCGGGGCCGAATTCGATGCGATGCGGCTCATAGGCAAGGCCGAGCTCCTCCAGCGCGATCGACACCTTCACGCCGTTCGGCGTCGGCAGCGAATAGAGCTGGATGATGCCGGGGTTCTTTGCGGGCCACTTCTTGGTGATGGGGAAGGACGACAGGTCTGACATGAGGGCTCCTTGCGGGTGGGAGTTCATAGATAGGACAGGTCGCCGGGCGATGTCAGGGTGAGAGCGGAAATTTCCGGTCGGGGATGGCATCCCAAGCCCCCCTCTGCCCTGCCGGGCATCTCCCCCTCAAGGGGGGAGATCGGCAAAAGGCGACGACGTCATTCACATGGCGAGGTCAAAGCGGGGCAAGACAGTGCCCCATCCAATCTCCCCCCTTGAGGGGGAGATGCCCGGCAGGGCAGAGGGGGGTGCGGCACGCCAAGACGGCGATCACTCCATCATTCAAAGTGCCCCGCGCACCGCCGCGATCACCTCCGCCACCACCGGGTTGCCCTCGTGTTCCGGCTTGCGGGCGCGCACGAGGCAGGCTTCCGACTTCAGGATCACGCCGTCGGTCAGAATCTTCAGGTGATTGGCGACGAGCGTCGAGCCGGTCGAGGTGATGTCGACGATGATGTCGGCCGAGCCGGAGGCCGGCGCGCCTTCCGTGGCGCCGAGGCTTTCGACGATGCGGTAGAGCTGGATGCCGTGATTGCCGGAGAAGAACTGCTGGGTCAGCCGCCAGTATTTGGTGGCGATGGTGAGCCGGCGGCCGTGACGGGCGCGGAAATCGGCGGCGACGTCGCCGAGATCGGCCATCGTGTCGACGTCGAGCCAGATTTCCGGCACGGCGACGACGACATCCGCATGGCCGAAGCCGAGGCGGGCGCAGAATTCGACGCGGGCATCGGCCTCCGCCAGCCCCTCGCGCACGAGGTCCTCGCCGGTCACGCCGAAATCGACGGTGCCGGCCGCGATCTCGCGGGAGATTTCGGAGGCGGAGAGGAAGGCGATCTCGATATCGTCGCGGCCCTCGACGCGGCCGCGATACGAGCGGTCGTTGCCCACGGCGGTGACGGTGAAGCCGGCGCGGGCGAGCACGGCGGAGCTGTCCTCCTTCATGCGGCCCTTGGAGGGCAGGCCGATGGTGATGGTCATGCGGCGCCTCCCTTCACGCTCGCGATACGGTCGAGCCAGAGCGAGAAGCCGACGGCCGGGATGCGCTCCTTCGCGCCGAGCAGCGTCAGCAGCCGGTCGAACCGGCCGCCGCCGGCGAGCACCAGCGCGTCGCCGGCCGGGCCGACCTCGAAGACGAGGCCGGTATAATAATCGAGCGGGCGGCCGAAGGCGGCGCGATAGGTGATGCCGGCGGGATCGACGCCGGCCTCGCGCAGGGCCATAACGCGGCTTTCAAAGCGGACAAGCGCCTCGCCGAGCACAAGACCCGCCTTTCCGGCAAAGGCGGCAAGCGCCTGCGGCGCTTCGGCAAGGTCCACTTCCAGCGCCAGGAATTCCCTCAGCAGCGCGAGCGTGCGGCTGTCGAGCCGCGTGTTGGCGAGCTCCATCTTCTCGCGCAGGCGCCTTGCGATGTCGGCCGGGCTGCGGCTGGCATTGGTGGAATAGCCGGTCGCTTCCATGGTCTCGTCGATATGGGCGATCAGCGTCGCCTCGTCGTCGAGCTTGCCGAGAATGGCGAGGCGATCGACCTCCGGGCCGAAGACGCCCGATGGCGTGGGATCGGAAAGGTCGGCCATCAGCTTCTGCAGCTGCGCCTGATTGCCGAAGGCGTGGACCAGCCGCTTCTGCCAGCCGGCCGGCAGGCCGCAGGCCGCGACCACCGCCTCGAAGATCGCCTGGTCGCCGAGAACGGTCGAGAGCGTCGTGCCGGGCAGGCGCCGGGCCAGCACGTCGAGGGCATCACAGACGGCGCGCGCATCGGCGCGGGCGACATCCGGCTCGCCGAGGTCCTCGATGCCGGCCTGGTAGAACTCGTTCGAGCCCTCGCGGCGCTGGCGGAACACCTCGCCGAGATAGGCATAGCGCTTCGGCGTGCCGGTCGCCGTCTCGATGTGGCGCAGGCAGACGGGAATGGTGAATTCGGGGCGCAGGCACAGGCTCTTGCCGGTCTCGCTCTCCGTCATGAAGATGCGTCGGCGCAGGTCCTCGCCCGCCATGTCGAGGAAGGGATCGGCCGGCTGGATGACCGGCGTATCGACGCGCTCCGTGCCGAGCCTTTCAAGGTCGGCGACGAGATCGGGCGCGAAGGCGGGAAGATTGATCAGGGGCATGGCGTGATACCCCCCTCTGGCCTGCCGGCCATCTCCCCCTCAAGGGGGGAGATCGCATGAGGCAGCGTTTCGCTCCTCCGGAACGATGCAAAAAGTACGATGCCAGAGCATCTTGCCGATCTCCCCCCTTGAGGGGGAGATGGCCGGCAGGCCAGAGGGGGGTGAACCGACACGCCCATCACCCCTGCCGCGCCCGGTCTTCGGCCTGCGCGTCGAGAATCTCGCGGACCTTGGCGACGAGGTCGGCCTCCGGCACGGAGACCTGCGCCACGCGCGCCTCGCGCCAGGTGGTGTTGTCCTCGATCTCACCGGAAAGGCGCTTGCCCTCGATCAGGTCCTTGATCTGCACGAGGCCTTCGGCGCGCTCGTCGCCGCCCTGGATGATGGCGACGGGCGCGTTGCGGCGGTCGGCATATTTCAGCTGGTTGCCGAACTTCTTCCAGTTGCCCTGGTACATCTCGGCGCGGATGCCGGCGGCGCGCAGCGCCTGCGTGAAGCGCTGGTAGCGGCCCATGCTCTCGACATCGCCGTCCATGACGGTGACGAGCACCGGCGCCAGAACCTCGTCCTGCCCGAGCTTGCCGAGGTTCTTCAGCGCCGTCATCAGGCGCGAGACGCCGATGGAAAAGCCCGTCGCCGGCACCGGCTGGCCCATGAAGCGCGAGACGAGGCCGTCATAACGCCCGCCGCCGCCGACCGAGCCGAAGACGACCTTCTCGCCCTTCTCGTTGGTGACGGCGAACTGCAATTCGGCCTCGAAGACGGGCCCGGTGTAATATTCAAGGCCACGCACGACCGACGGGTCGATCTTGATACGATCCGGGCCGTAGCCGGCCGAGGCGATCAGGTGGCCGATCTGGTTCAGCTCCTCGACGCCCTCGCCGCCGCGGGCACTGCCCTCGACCAGCTTGGCAAGGTCGGCGGCGCTTGCCGCATAGTCCTTGATGCCGACGAAGAAGAGGATTTTCTCGATCTGGTCGGCGGCAAGACCGGCGCCCTTGGTGAAGTCGCCGGATTCGTCCTTGCGGCCGGGGCCGAGCAGGAGCGTCACGCCCTCGGGGCCGAACTTGTCGAGCTTGTCGATGGCGCGCAGCACCGTAAGGCGGGCGCCCGCCTTCTCCTCGCCGCCAAGGCCGATCGCCTCCATCACGCCGTCGAGGACCTTGCGGTTGTTGACGCGGATGACGTAGTCGCCGCGCTGGATGCCTAGGGCTTCCATCGTGTCGGCCATCATCATGCACATCTCGGCATCCGCCTGCACGCCCGCCGCGCCGACCGTATCGGCATCGAACTGCATGAACTGGCGGAAGCGGCCCGGGCCCGGCTTCTCGTTGCGGAAGACGTAGCCGGCGCGATAGGTGCGGTAGGGAAGCTGGATCTCGTTGAAGTTTTCCGCGACATGGCGGGCGAGCGGCGCCGTCAGGTCGTAGCGCAGCGACATCCATTGCTCGTCGTCGTCCTGCAGCGAGAAGACGCCCTCGTTGGGGCGGTCGCTGTCGGGCAGGAACTTGCCGAGCGCGTCGGTATATTCGAAGAGCGGGGTTTCGACCGGATCGAAGCCGTAATGCTCGTAGACCTCGCGGATCTTCGCGGTCATCTCATTGACGGCGCGGATGTCCGCGGCATCGCGATCGACGAAGCCGCGCGGCAGGCGGGCTCTCAGCTTCTGCGGTTTTTTCTGCTTTTCGCTCATCGGGATACCCGAAAATCCTGTATTTCTGTTGCCGGTTTCCCTAGCGGATTGGACGGGCAGCGGCAAGGGCAGAGGCGCCCCGCATCAAGGCCGGCGCAACAGGCCGTCCCAACTGTGCACGATGACGGCGGAGGAGACGGGCGCCTGGGCCTCGGGAATGAGGACTGAATGGGTATCGCCGCGGATGATGCCGCGCATCTCCGACTGGAAGCAAAGCCGCTTCATCTGCACATGGCCCGCCGGGATGGACGTCACCGAAAGCGCCGTACCGCCGTAGATCTCGATGCTGGCGATGTCGCGGGCATAGAGGCTGGCGACCAGCGCCCGGTCCTCCAAGCAGTCGCGATAGTGGCCGGTCAGGTAGCGGCGGATGCTCGTGCCGACGACGGCGCGCATTTCCGGGCTCTCGCGGTATTCCTGCTGCGAACCGCCGAGATAGCGGATGTCGCGGCCCTCCCACAGATTGCGGCTGTCGCGCGCGGCGAGGATGGCCTTCAGCAGGCGGCGCTCGGTCTGCGCGTCGGCGCGGCGCAGGAAATCGACGATGGCGCCCGTCGCGCGCAGATCCGGCACGGCGATGCCGCGCTCCCAGCGCGAGACGGTGGTTGACGCAAAGCCGAGCTTCCAGGCGATGTCGTCCTGGGTCAGGCCCACCTTGAGGCGGTAGGCTCGAAGCTGATCGACCAGATCATGGCCGGTGGTGAGGACGACAGCCGGCAAATTCAACCCTTAAACGTGACAAAAAGCAATTCCGCACCCATCGGTCGAGTAAACGACCAGTCGATCCGCTTCCGGCGGCTTTCGATGTCGGCTACCCTTAAGGACAGGTAAACGTCCATCCCTGTCGTTTGGCAAGCGGCCAAAGGATGCCGTGGGCGTTTTCCAGCAGGCGACGGCCGATAGGGCTGGTGCATAACCGTCGCCGACCGCATGTCCTTGCGGACATCGGGCTGCACCTTCGCGGACCGACCGAATGGCATTGAAACCGATTACCACAGCCACGCGCCTCTCCACCGTCGCCGAACTCATCGGCATCGATCCCCATGAACTTGAAGATGCCTTCGTCTGCGAGGAATGGAGCGCGGAGCTTTCGACCGGCCTGCTCCGGCTCGGCCCCGAGACGGCCAGGCTGCACGACATTGCCGGAACCCGCTGCGGCATCATGGACCTCATCCAGCTTTACGAGCCGTCCGACTGGCCGAAAGTGCTGCTAGCGCTGGAAGAGGCGGCGACGATCTCCACCACCTTCAGCTTCGCCACCACCATCCGGCCCGGACCCGACCTCTACCGGCCGGTCTTCTGCTTCGGCCAGTCCGAGACGGCGGACGGGGCCGGCGGCATCATTCAGGGCACCTTCGCGATCGCCCGCCTCTGTCTCGAGACGACCTCGGCAAAACGCGACAGGTTGAACTGACCCTTTCCTTCCGCGCGGCGAATGCCTATCTCTGTCGCCATGAGGCAGATTCTCTTCGTGCTCGCCATTCTGGGCGCCGTTCTCTCCGGCTGGGTGCCGGCGATCGCGGCGACGTTGCATGCCGCCTCGCCGGCCGGCATGCATGCCATGCACCAGACGGCAAGCGAAGACGGCGGCAGCGAGCACGGCAAGACGAAACCGGCAGCGCATCCCGTCGCCTGTTCCGCCTGTTTCGCGATCGAGGCCGTGCGGCTGGAACCGATGAACCGCGCGCTCGACATCGCGAGCCGTTTTTCGGCCGAAACGCCGCCACTTGCCGGCATTGCCCTCTCCCCGCTCGATCCCCCTCCCCGATCCTGAACCACGCTTGATGTGAAATCCCGGGCGCCCGGCGCCCGGCCCCAACCGTATTCAGAACTGGAAAAACCAATGAACGCAAAGACGTTGTTTCTCGGCGCGGCCCTCACGCTCGCCTTCACCCTGCCCGCAGCCGCCCAGGAGGCCGACCATTCCGGCCATCAGGGCATGACGATGGAGGCCCCCGCCGAAGGCCAGGCCGCTTCCACGCAGGCCTTCATCGACGCCAATACGAAGATGCACAAGGCGATGGACATCGCATTCACCGGCAATGCCGACGTGGACTTCGTGCGCGGCATGATCGCCCATCACCAGGGCGCAATCGACATGGCGAAGGTGGAACTAGAGCACGGCAAGGACCCGGCGATCCGCAAGCTCGCCGAAGACGTCATCACCGCCCAGGAGGGCGAGATCAAGATGATGGAAGAATGGCTGGCGAAGAACGCCAAGTAACGCATGGAAGGCCCGCCGCGAGGCGGGCCTTCTTGCATGGTTACTCGCCGGCCGGCTGCTGGCGGGCGAACGAAGCCTCGACCAGCGAGGCCGCAATGGCCCGGGCCATCATCAGGCTCGTCTCGCGAATTTCGATATTGCTGCCGCTGCGGGCCGAACGGATCAGGCGGAAACCTTCCCGCAGCATGATCTCCTGCGCCTTGTCGCAGGCCCAGAGTTCAAGTCGAGATTCTTCGATTGCAGATGCGTTTGGCGCCATGATTCCCCCATGCCAAATCATTCAGCACAAAGCGGCACATCGCGATTGCGCACGCGCAGATCGACCCCAGAACTTCCGATGTATGAAATTGCCGCTCAACTTAGGCTACATGATTCGTTGTAAAATCAAATAGCTGTTTGCCGGCTTGCGGCAGTAATCATGGCCGCGCGAGCAGATTTCTCTTGTTCTCGACTTCGGCGCGGCAAAAACATCCTTCCACATGGTCGTTGACGAGGCCCATGGCCTGCATGAAAGCATAGACCGTGGTGGGACCGACGAAGGTCCAGCCGCGCTTCTTGAGGTCCTTCGACAGGCGCACGGAGGTCGATGTCGTCGGGTTGGCGACGATGACGTCCCATTCCACCCGCGCCGGCCGTTCCTCGGGCTTCGGCTCGAAGCTCCAGAAGTAACGGGCGAGCGTGCCGAATTCGGCGCGCAGATCCTGCGCGCGGCGGGCATTGTTGATCGTCGAGACGATCTTGCCGCGGTGACGCACGATGCCGGTATCGGCAAGACAGCGGGCGATATCCTCCTCGCCGAAGGTCGCCACCTTGTCGAAGTCGAAGCCGGCGAAGGCGGCGCGAAAACTTTCGCGCTTGCGCAGGATCGTGAGCCAGGACAGGCCCGACTGGAACCCTTCGAGGCAGATCTTCTCGAAAAGGCGCTGGTCGCTGGTGACGGGATGGCCCCATTCCTCGTCGTGATAGCGGCGGTAGTCGTCCAGCCCGCCGTGCCAGGCGCAGCGCGTCCGGCCATCCTCGCCAACCAACAATCCCCGTTCCGTCATTGCCGTCTCCGTTGCCATTTTGTTCCGCTTTACCACTCATCAACCACCTTTGGAAAGCAGGCAATAACCCTACTCAAAGCTTTATCCGCATCGTGCAAGTCGAATGAACCGCCGTTTACCATTCGCTTCATCGGAAGGTGCAAGCATTTTCCCGAACCGGCGCCGTCTCTCCCATCTGGCGGCGCAGCCCGGCGACGATCAGTAGCGAGTACGTCCGATGTTGATACGAACCCTTCTTGCAGCAGCCATCCTGGCCACCACGGCCCCCGCCCATGCCAGCGACCGGTACGGAAGCCGGCCGCCCGTCATCGTCAGCCCGGACCTTACCGCCCCCTGGCTGATGCAGCTCACCGGCGAGGGCGTGCAGCCAGCCGTCAACACGCGCCGCATCATCCGGCGCCAGCAGGTGCAGCAGCGCCGCGTCATCCGCCGCGAGGGCGCGGCCCGCGTCGAGCAGGTGGCGGTGACGGGCCGCGTGCAGAACCCGGTCCGCTCGAAGCTCGACCCGACATACCTGCCGCAGATCGTCTCCTACGGCAGCGAGCACAAGGCCGGCACGATCGTCATCGACACCAACAACCGCTTCCTCTATCTCGTGCTCGGCGATGGCAAGGCGCGGCGCTACGGCGTCGGCGTCGGCAAGCCGGGCTTCGAATGGGCCGGGGCGCACAAGATCACCCGCAAGGCGGAATGGCCGAGCTGGACGCCGCCCAAGGAGATGATCCGGCGCGAGGCCGCCAAGGGTCACTACCTGCCGGCCTTCATGGACGGCGGCCCGGAGAACCCGCTCGGCTCGCGCGCCATGTATCTCGGCTCGACGCTCTATCGTATCCACGGCACGAACGCGCCCTGGACGATCGGCTACGCCGTCTCTTCCGGCTGCATCCGCATGCGCAACGAGGACGTCGTCGATCTCTACGAGCGCGTGAAGGTCGGCACCAAGGTCATCGTGATCTGACGGACCCGCGCCGAGCGCAGGCTTGACTGAACATCTCCGGCCGCTCGCATGGCCGGGGATGTTCTTTTTCCGTCGCCTGAAATGCAACGCCCCGAAGAAATCCGCCCTCACAATCGTTCTACTGTCCGTGGGCCGGCTTGAAATCGCTCAGGACTCGGCTAGCCTCGCGGAATTGAGGATTGAGAGGGACTATACCATGCGGAAATACGCATCGATCTTGCTCGCGGCGGCCGTTGCCGCCACGGCGATCATGCCGGCGACGTCGGCCAACGCCTTTCCCGGCGCCCTGCAGGGCGGCCAGGTCGAAACGACCTCCAACGTGACGCTCGTCGCGCAGTCGCAGAGCAAGAAGCAGGTCGCGGCGAAGTTCAGGCGCACCAAGGTCCGCTTCGTGACCGACCAGCAACCGGGCACCGTCATCGTCGATACGAACAACAAGTTCCTCTATTATGTCGAGGGCAAGAACAGGGCGACGCGCTACGGCATCGGCGTCGGGCGCGACGGCTTCGGCTGGTCGGGCGTGGTGAAGGTCGGGCGCAAGGCCGAATGGCCCACCTGGACGCCGCCGGCCGAAATGCGCCGGCGCGAGGCCAAGAAGGGCCGCATCCTGCCCGTCGTCCAGCCCGGCGGCGAGGACAATCCGCTCGGCGCCCGCGCGCTCTACCTCTTCAAGGGCGGCCGCGACACGATCTTCCGCATCCACGGCACGAACCAGCCCTGGACGATCGGCCAGAACATGTCGTCGGGCTGCATCCGCATGATGAACAAGGACGTGGAACATCTCTACGCCCGCGCCGACATCGGCACCAAGGTCATCGTGGTCGGCCCCGGCAACAGGCAGGGCGCCGTCAGCTACAACGATCGCGGCGTCGATTTCTTCGGCACGCTGTTCGGCTTCGGCGGCTGAGCCGACACCATCGCATCTCTGCAAAATGCCGGCCTCGCGCCGGCATTCTTTTTTCAGCCGACGGCGCAGGCGATCTTTACTGTGCGCGGCAGGATCAGGAGAGCGCGGCGGGCTTCTCTCCGCCATAGGCCCAGTCGATGAGTTCCACGGTGTGGAGGATCGGGATTTCCGTGCCCGTCGCGATTTGCGTGATGCAGCCGATATTGCCGGTCGCGATGAGATCGGGCTTCGTCGCCTCGATATTCCTGACCTTGCGCGCCTTGAGCTTTGCCGAAATCTCCGGCTGGAGGATGTTGTAGGTGCCGGCGGAGCCGCAGCACAGGTGCCCTTCGGCCGGGTCGCGGACAGTAAAGCCGGCCTTCTTGAGGAGCGTCTTCGGCAGCATGGTGATCTTCTGGCCGTGCTGCATGGAGCAGGCGGAGTGATAGGCGACGGTCAGGCCCTTCGCCTCCTGCTGCGGCAGGTCGAGCGACGACAGATATTCCGTCACGTCCTTGGCTAGGGCGGAGACCCGCGCCGCCTTGCCGGCATAGGCGGCATCGAGGCGCAGCATGAAGCCGTAGTCCTTGATGGTCGTACCGCAGCCGGAAGCCGTGATGATAATGGCATCGAGCCCGCCCTTCTCGACCTCGTCGAGCCAGACATCGACATTGCGCCGCGCCGCTTCCAGCGCTTGCGCCTCACGGCCCATATGGTGCACGAGCGAGCCGCAGCAGACCTCGCCCGCCGGCGCCACGACCTCGACGCCAAGACGGGTGAGCAGCCGGATCGTCGCCGCGTTGATCTCCGGCTTCAATACCGGCTGGGCGCAGCCGGAGAGGATCGCCACCCGCCCGCGGCGGGGGCCGATGGCCGGATGCGTGCCCGGACCGGCGCTTCCGGAAGCCTTGGGCAGCCTGCGTGGCGCAAGGTCCAGCATGGCGCCGAACGGTTCGAGCGGCTTGAAACGCTTGAGGAGACCGGCGAAGGGACGGCCGATATTTGCCGCCCTCAGCGCGAGGCGGAAGCGGCCGGGATGGGGCAGCACTGCGGCAAGCACATTGCGCGTCAAGCGGTTCCAGAAGGGCCGCCGGTAGGTCTCCTCGATATGCATGCGAGCGTGATCGACGAGGTGCATATAGTCGACGCCGGAGGGACAGGTGGTCGTGCAGGCAAGGCAGGAAAGGCAGCGGTCGATATGGGTGACGACCTCGGCATCGGCCGGCCGGCCGTTCTCCAGCATGTCCTTGATGAGGTAGATGCGGCCGCGCGGGCTGTCGAGCTCGTTGCCGAGCGTCACATAGGTGGGACAGGTCGCGGTGCAGAAGCCGCAATGCACGCATTTGCGGAGGATCTTTTCCGATGTCGCGACATGCGGGTCGGCGAGTTGCTCGGCGGTGAAGTTGGTCTGCATCAGCGAGCGTCCTTTTCGTCGAAGGGCGCGGCGGGGATACCCCCCTCTGGCCTGCCGGCCATCTCCCCCTCAAGGGGGGAGATCGGCAAGAGGCGGAAACCTCGCTCGAATTGCACCGTCGAAGATGGGCGAAGCGGCTCTCCATCCGATCTCCCCCCGTGAGGGGGAGATGGCCGGCAGGCCAGAGGGGGGTGGATCATTGCAATACCGTCCATAAATGTCCCCTCACCCCACCATCCGCGACACGAACAACCCCGCCGGATCGAAGCTCGCCTTCACCCGCGCCGAAAGCGCCGCGACGGCGTCGGCCTGCGGCTGGAACGCCTCGGTCGCCGCCAGCACGTCCGGCCGGGCCCGCAGCAGCGTGGCATGCCCGCCGCCGACGGCCTTGAGGTAACGGCGCAGCATCTCGGCTTCGGGATCGGCCTCCATGCGCAGCCAGACGAGGCCGCCCTGCCAGTCGTAGAAGGCATCCACGCCGGTTTCCAGACGAAGGGCTGCGACGAGCTGCTGGCCGGCGATCGGGGCGGCGGAGACGCGCCAGAGCGGGCGCGGCGTGCCGTCGGCATAGGGCGCGCCGTCGCGGATCTCACGCCAGAGGCGGCGCGTGACGTCCGCGTCGAGGCGCGAGAGCGAACCGAAGCCGGTCATGGCGGCGGCAAGCTTTTCCGCGCGCACGGTGACGGAGGCGGAAAGGCCTTCGAGGCGCAGCACGGTGGCCGCGCCGTCCGGCAGCGCGCCGCCGGCGAAACGGCCGCGCACGCTTTCCGGCAGGTGGGCCGCGCCGGAGACCTCCACCGACATGGACATGGCCGTCGCCATCGCGGCGGCGGCCTCGGCGTCGTTGAGACCGGAGACGACGAGGGTGAGCGATGTTTCCGGCACGGGCAGCAGGCGGAAGGTGACTTCCGTCAGGAGCGCCAGCGATCCGTGCGAGCCGGCAAGCAGCTTGACGAGATCGAGGCCGGTGACGTTCTTCATCACCCGGCCGCCGGCCTTCACGATCTCGCCCCTGCCGTTGACGAAGCGCACGCCGAGCAGGCTGTCGCGCGCCGCGCCCGCCACGAAGCGCCGGGGGCCGGAGGCGTTGGTGGCGAAGACGCCGCCGATGGTGGGGATACCGGATGTGCCGAGCACGCCGCGCAGGTCGTTCGGCTCGAAGGCGAGCATCTGGCGCTTTTCGGCCAGCGCCGCCTCCACCACCTCCAGCGGCGTGCCGGCGCGGGCCGTCATGGTCATCTCAGCGGGATTGTAGGCGACGATGCCGGAAAGGCCGCGCGCCGAAAGCGCATCCGCCCCGTCGGGCGCGGCATGGAGGCTGCGTGTGCCGCCGCCGCGGATGACAAGGGGCGTCCTGGAGAGGGCGGCAACCTGGATGAGGCGCGCGGCCCCTTCTTCGGAAAGCGGTTCGTGGATCGGCGTCATGCGGCGGGGCGCCCTTCAAGCGGGAAGACCTTCGAGGGATTGAGCAGCCATTGCGGATCGAAGGCGGCGCGCACGGCCATCTGCTGGGCGAGGTCAGTTTGCGAATATTGATGGCGCATCAGGTCGCGCTTCTCGATGCCGACGCCGTGCTCGCCGGTAAGGCAGCCGCCAGCATCGACGCAGAGTTTCAGGATATCGTTGCCGGCCGCTTCCGCGCGCGCCGCGTCCTCCGGGTCGTTGGCGTTGAACAGGATCAGCGGATGCATGTTGCCGTCGCCGGCGTGGAAGACGTTGGCGACGCGCAGGCCGTATTTCGCGACGATCTCCGCCGTGCCGCGCAGCACATGAGACAGTTGGCCGAGCGGCACCGTGCCATCCATGCAGATATAGTCGGCGATGCGGCCGGTGGCGCCGAAGGCGGATTTGCGGCCCTTCCAGATGAGCGCCGCCTCGGTCGCCGACTGGCTTTCCTTGACGACCTTCACGCCATGGCGCCCCGCGATCTCGATGATGCTTGAAAGCATCGCGTCCATCTCCGCCTCGGAGCCCTCGACCTCGACGATCAGCAGCGCCTCGACATCCATCGGATAGCCGGCCTGGGCGAAGGCCTCGCAGATCTCGATGGCCGGCTTGTCCATGAACTCGATGGCGACGGGGATGATGCCGGCGGCAATGATATCGGAGACGCAGGCGCCCGCCTCCTCCGAACTGTCGAAGCCGAAGAGCACCGGGCGCGCGCCCTCGGGCTTGGCGATGAGGCGCACCGTCGCCTCGGTGACGATGCCGAGCTGGCCCTCGCCGCCGCAGACGAGGCCGAGCAGGTCGAGCCCGCCAGCATCGAGCGCCTTGCCACCGAGATCGACGATCGTCCCGTCGATCAGCACCAGCTTGACGCCGAGCAGGTTGTTGGTCGTCACCCCGTACTTCAGGCAATGCGCGCCGCCGGAATTCATGCCGATATTGCCGCCGATCGTGCAGGCGAGCTGCGAGCTCGGATCGGGCGCATAGAAATAGCCGTCGGCGGACACGGCCTCGGAAATGTTGAGATTGGTGACGCCGGCCTGAACGGTCGCCGTCCGGTTGGCGTAATCGACATCAAGGATCTTCGACATCTTCGAGAGGCCGATGACGACGGCGTCCTCTTGCGGGATCGCGCCGCCCGAAAGCGAGGTGCCGGCACCGCGCGGCACGACCGGCACGCCGTAGCGATGACAGTATTTGAGCACGGCGGCGACCTCGCGCGTCGTCTCTGGCAGGGCGACGGCGAGCGGCAGGCGGCGGTAGGAGACGAAAGCGTCGGTCTCGAAGGGCACGAGCTCGCGCGGCTCATGCACGAGACAGCCTTCCGGCAGGAGATCGAGAAGGTCGGCGACGATCTCGCGGCGGCGGGCAAGAACCGCCGGCCGCGGCTCCAGGAACCCGATCTGATCCATCTCCGTCCTCCATTTTCAAGTGGTCTTTTTTCTTTACCACTCACACCTTCATGGTGCAAATACTAAGCACTTCCGCCGCACCGGCAACCATCAACCCGCCGTCCACCGCCAAACGCGGCGGTAGCAACGAGAGGCGATTGACCGTCCGGAGCGCGAATGCGACAGTCGCGTGCCCGGGAGTCGGCGCAATCGCATGCAGCCTACCACCCGGCCAGGGGCGGCTTTAAGGAAAACGGCGCGTGACAAATCTCGGCGATCTCGAAATCTTCTCCCGCGTCATTTCAATGGGAAGCATGTCGGCGGCGGGGCGGGCCCTCGGGCTTTCGCCCGCCGTCGTCTCCAAGCGCGTGAAACGGCTGGAGGAACGCCTCGGCACCCGACTTTTCCAGCGCACCACCCGGCAGATTTCACTGACGGAAGCGGGCCAGGGCTTCTACGAGCGCATCGTCGGCATTCTCTCTGGGATCGAGGAGGCGGAAGCATTCGTTTCCGGCCGGTCCGGCGCGGTGCGCGGCACCTTGCGGATTTCCGCCCCCACCTCCTTCGGCCGCATGCACATCGCGCCCAATCTCAAGGGCTTCATGGACGCCTATCCGGAACTCGTCGTCAATCTCCTCCTGACCGACGACTTCTCCGACATCGTCGGCGGCGGCTTCGACCTGGCGATCCGCATCGGCGAACTGTCGGATTCCTCGCTCGTCGCGCGCAGGCTCGCCTCGGTGCGGCGCGTGCTCTGCGCCTCGCCGGACTACATCGCCCGCCACGGCATGCCGGCCTCGCTGGAGGACCTAGCGAACCACGTCTGCCTGCCGCCGCACACGCAGGATGTCTGGCGGCTGGAGGGCCCGGAAGGCAACGTCACCTATCGCCCGCACGGACCGCTCTACACCAATTCCAGCGAGGTGGTGCGCGAGGCGGTGTTCTCCGGCATGGGCATCGCGCTGCGCTCGACCTGGGATGTCGGCCCGGCGCTGAAGACCGGAGAGCTCAGCCAGGTGCTGCCGGACTATGAAGGCTCGCGCAACGTGGTGCTCTCCGCCGTCTATCCGAGCCGGCAGTTCCTGCCGGTCAAGGTGCGGCTGTTCATCGATTATCTCGCCGATCTCTACGGTCCCCTGCCCTATTGGGAGCGGTGACGACGACCGGCTGGCTTGCAGATATCCAGGGAGGAAGATGCATGATCGGCAGAACGATAGGCTTGGCGGCCCTGCTCGGGCTGGCGGCGGCACCGGCGAGCGCCGTGCCGCTCGATCCGCTGCTCGAAGGCTTCGACGACGCCTGCAGCTATACCGATGCGCTGGGCGCGTTGCTCCAGTCGAGTTATGCCTTCGCCCGCAAGGAAGGCACAGTGGTCATCCCCGCCGGCTACGAGGCGGCCTTCGGCACGCCCACCGTCACGCCGGTGGAGGATTATCTGCACATCGCCCTGCCGGTGACGGACGGCACCTGGCGGGGCGTGCCGGTGAGGCAGATCGACGCCTATATCACCCCGCTCGAAAGCGGGTTCAGCTCGCACGCCGTGGTCTTTCCGGCGGACGCCCTGAAAGCAGCGGAGGCAGCCTTCAAGGCACGCGGCCTTGCGGCGCAGAAGAAGCTCGCGGCGCAGGACCAAAGCGGTTTCGGCTGGACGACGGGCTTTGCCGTCACGAACGGCGAGCCCAGCTACCAGTGCGACCTTTCCACCTGACCTGCCGGATCAGTGCTTGTCCTCTTCCGCGTGGCGATGACGGATCGCGCGAACGAGCAGCCACATGCCGAGGATGACGAAGGGCACCGCGATGCCGGTCAGCGTTTCCGGCTTCACCGGCAGGCCCAACCCGTGCGCCGCCTTGGCGACATAACCGAAAAGCCCGACGACATAGTAGGAGATCGCCGCCACGGACAGGCCTTCGACGGTCTGCTGCAGGCGGAGCTGCAGCTTGGCGCGCCGGTCCATCGAATTGAGCAGCGTCGAGTTGAGCTGTTCCAGCTCCACGTCGATCCAGCTCCTGAGCAGCGCCGTGGCGCGGGCGAGCTTTCGTGACAGGTTCGCCTGCCGCTCCTCGACCGACTGACAGGTGCGCATGGCGGGCGCCAGGCGCCGCTCGAGGAAGAAGCCGAGCGTTTCGTAGCCGGGCACCGCCATTTCCGCCAGGGTGCGGATGCGCTCCTGCACGATGCCGTAATAGGCGCGGCTGGCGCCGAAGCGGTAGAGGCTGAGCGCGGCATTCGCCTCCAGCTCCGCCGCAAGCCGGGTGATTTCCGTCAGCAGCTCGTCGGCCTTTTCGCGGGCGTGCTGCTTCATCGCGTTGGTGATGCCCGTCAGCCCGTCCTCGATGCGGCGGATATCCGGCGAAAGCGACTGGGCGAGCGGCAGGCCCATCATGGCCAGCGTGCGATAGGTCTCGATGTCGAGCAGGCGCTGGACGAGCGCGCCGCGCCCGGCCTCCGTCATGCCGCGGTCGATGACGAGGATCTGCGTCAGCCCGTCACCGTTCTGGCGGAAGTCGGTGAGCACGACGCCCTGGCCGTTCTTGATCTCGCTGTAACAGAGGCTCGTCGGGTCGAACGCCGAGACCGCCTCGCGCGCTTCCGGCGAATCCGGCCGGATTTCGAGGCGGATGCCGGAGATCAGCGTGCCGGGCGGCGAAAAGCTGTCGCCGAACGGATGCACCGGAACCTCGCCGCCGAATTTCTCCGGCGCGGGCGCATCCCAGAAATAGGTCGAGAATTCCGTATGCCGCTCCCAGCGCAGCGTGCCCTGCCCCCAGCTCAAAACGTGGTGGCTGGAATCGCGCCCCGGCGGCGAGATGCCGCGCGAGCGCGACAGTTCCGCCATTACCGCATGGTCCACCGCCGAGCCGCCTTCCGTGAGGAACGCAAGCTGGAAGATGACGCGCGGCGACGGCACCAGCGCATACGGTCTTGCATGAATTTCGCCGAGCGCCTGCGCACGCGCTGTCGCCTGCGGAAAGGCGAAGCTGCCTTTTGCCATGTGTCTGCACCTTCCCCTCATGTGCAACAGCATAGTCTTAACAAATGTCAGGGATGCGCCGATAGGGCGCATTGACGCAGGGCCACAGGAGAAGAGTGGACAAGATTATTGACCAGTTTCCGCGCGCATTGGTAGAGTGGCGGCGTGACAGACACCGCCTTCGACCTTTTCGGCCGCATCAGCCACAGCCGGACCTCCGACGAGGTCGTGCGGCAGATCGAGCTATTGCTGCTCGAGGGCGTGCTGCGCGACGGCGACCGGCTGCCCGGTGAGCGGGAACTTTCCAAGCGTTTCGACGTGTCTCGGCCGATCCTGCGCGAGGCACTGAAGGAGCTGGAGAACCGCGGGCTGCTGATCAGCCAGCACGGCGGCGGCACCTATGTCGCCGACATCATCGGCCAGGTCTTCTCCCGCCCCGTCGTCGACCTCATCGCCCGCCACCAGCGGGCGACGGAGGACTATATCGAATACCGCCGCGAGCTGGAGGGCATCACTGCGGAACTCGCCGCGCGCCGGGCGACGGACTACGACCGGCAGATGCTGACCCGCATCATGGGGGCGATGCGCGCGGCGCATGAAAACGGCTCGTTCGACGCGGAGCTGGAAACCGATGTCGAATTACACAACGCCGTCGGCGAGGCGGCGCACAATATCGTGCTGCTCCATACGCTCAGGGCCTGCTACCGGCTGCTGGCGCAGGGGATCTTTTTCCACCGCCACCTCGTTTTCTCCTCGCCGGAAGCGCGCGGACACCTGCTCGCCCAGCACGAGGCGATCTATGCCGCGATCATGGCCGGCGACGGGCCTGCGGCGCGGCATGCCGCCCAAGCGCATATGGACTATATCGCCGTCGCGATCCGGGAAGCCGAGCGCAGTGGCGAATGGCAGAGAATCTCCCAATTGCGCATGCAAAAACACGGGACTCTCCCACAAGCCTGACTTGCGCCGCAAATCTCGCGCAAGCAAGATATCCGATAACGACTCAGCGAGCGTATCCCGATAAAAGGAATGAAAAAGACCTTGAACATTCTCAACCGTATTGCCAGCGACGTTCATCTCATGTTCCGGCGGCCCGTCCGCGAGCAATATGGAGCGCTGTGCTATCGGGTGAAGAAGAAGCGTTCGGCGGTCGAGATCCTCCTCATCACCAGCCGCGATACCGGCCGCTGGGTCATTCCCAAGGGCTGGCCGATGGACGGCAAGAGCGCGTCCGCCGCCGCTGCCCGGGAAGCCTGGGAAGAAGCCGGCGTCAAGGGCGTCGTCGACAACGAACCGATCGGCAACTACCACTATATGAAGGGCCTGCCGGAAGGGCTGAAGGTCGATTGCCGGGTGCGCGTCTTCGCCCTCGCCGTCGACGACATCTGCAAGAACTTTCCCGAAAAGGGCGAACGCCAGGCCGAATGGGTCGATTGCGCGGAGGCGGCAAGCCGCGTGCAGGAACCGGGCCTGAAGACGCTCATCCTCGCCTTCGAGCAGAAAATCCTCGCCGGGCTCGGACCCATTGCCAAAAACGGCACGACCGGCACCTGATCTGGCCATTGTCATATTGCCGCCGATGCCATGAGGCGATAGTGCCTGTCGGCAAAGACGGAGCAGCATGAATGGCGAATTCTCAGGTCCAGCTTCGCAAGCCGACGCTGGACAAGGACCTCGAAAAACTCACCTTCACCGAACAGGCCACGCATTTCGTGCTGCGGTCGTGGACGGGCGTGGGCATCTCCCTGGTCTTCCTGCTGATCGCCATGGCCGTCGCCAGCAGTTTCGCCACCGGCACGCCGGGCGTGCTCGTCGTCGCCGTCACCGCGGCGCTCGCGGCCTACATGGCCATGAACATCGGCGCGAACGACGTGACGAACAATGTGGGCGCTGCCGTCGGCGCGCGCGCCATGAGCATGGGTGTCGCGCTCGTCATCGCCGCGGTCTTCGAGATCGCCGGGGCCTTGCTGGCCGGACAGGGCGTGGCGCAGACCGTCGCCTCCGGCATCGTCGACCGCGCGATCTTTCCGACCCCCGATGCCTACGCGCTTGCCATGATGGCGGCCCTCGTCTCGGCCGCGCTGTGGATCAACATCGCAACGCTCGCCAATGCGCCGATCTCCACCACCCATGCCATCATCGGCGGCGTCATCGGCGCCGGCGCGGCGGCCAGCGGCTTCCACAGCGTGCAATGGGACGCCATCGCCGTCATCGTCGTGAGCTGGACCGTCTCGCCGATCCTGGGCGGCGTGATCGCGGCGGCCTTCCTCTACTTCATCAAGGAATTCATCATCTACCGCGACGACAAGATCGACGCGGCCAAGACCTGGGTTCCGGTGCTCGTGGCGATCATGGCGGGCTCCTTCGCCGCGTTCCTCGCCAATGGCGGCACGAACCGCTTCTACGATCTCTCCTTCTCCAAGGCGCTCCTCATCGGCCTTGCCTTCGGCATCGCCACCTATGTCGTTACGCGCCCGATCATCCGCCGCCATGCGGAAGGCCTCGACAACCGCAACCAGTCGCTGCGCACGCTCTTCCGCATCCCGCTGATCTGTTCGGCGGCGCTGCTTTCCTTCGCACACGGGGCGAACGACGTGTCGAATGCCGTCGGCCCGCTCTACGGCGTGGTCTCGGCGCTGCGCTCCGGCACGGACGGCAGCACGGCGGCCATTCCGCTCTGGGTGATGGTCATCGGCGCCTTCGGCATCTCGCTCGGCCTGCTGCTCTTCGGCCCGCGCCTCATCCGCATCGTCGGCAACGAGATCACCAAGCTCAACCCGATGCGCGCCTTCTGCGTGGCGCTCTCCTCCGCTGTCGCCGTGCTGACGGCCTCCGCCTTCGCCATTCCCGTCTCCTCGACGCACATCGCCGTCGGGGCCGTCTTCGGCGTCGGCCTGTTCCGCGAATGGTACACGCGCAACTCGCAGCGCCGCATCGACTATATCCGCAACCGCGGCAACCGCATCGCGCCTGAAGAAGAGCCGTCGAACCCGGACGAGACGCGCCGGCGCTATCTCGTGCGGCGCTCGCATTTCATGACCATCGTCTCGGCCTGGATCGTGACCCTGCCTATCTCGGCGGTCCTTTCCGCCCTCGTCTTCCTCGCCCTCAACCTGCTGTTCACGTAAGAGGCCGACCATGCGCGCCAACTATCGGATGCAGCGCCTCTTCGTCGGCGACGCCCTCGCAGCGGGACAAGGCTTCGAGGCCGCGAAGGAACATTTCCACTATCTCGCCAACGTGCTGCGCATGGCCGAAGGCGATGCCGTGCTCGTCTTCAACGGGCGCGACGGCGAGTGGCGGGCCGAGCTTTCCTTCCCGACCCGCAAGCGCCTGCTGCTGATGCCGGTGGAACAGACCCGGCCGCAGCCCGCCCCTTCCGACCTTCACTATCTCTTCGCGCCGTTGAAGGTCGGGCGGCTCGACTATCTGGTGCAGAAGGCGGTGGAAATGGGCGCCGGCGTTCTCCAGCCCGTCATGACGCAGCATGTGCAGGGCAAGATCACCAGCCTCGAACGGCTGGAGGCCAATGCCGTCGAAGCGGCGGAACAGTGCGGCATTTTGGCCATTCCGCAGGTGGCGGCGCCGAGGAGGCTCGACGACCTCCTCGCCGACTGGCCGCGCGAGCGGCGCATCGTCTTCTGCGACGAGGGCCATGGCAGCCAGAATCCGCTGCCGGTGCTGCAAGGCATAAAGGAGCGCAAGCTGGCCCTGCTCGTCGGCCCGGAAGGCGGCTTTTCCGACGAGGAGCGCACGCTTCTGCGCGGCCTCGACTTCGTGACCGCCATTCCGCTCGGCCCGCGCATCCTGCGCGCCGATACGGCGGCCGTGGCGGCGATGGCGGTCATCCAGGCAGCGATCGGGGACTGGGAATAATATTTCCGAAAGTCGAATGGGTTTTTTTGAATCTGCCTTGAAAGGAATTCGCTTGCACCGCATCTAATTCCGGTTCAAGCACCCTCTCAAGGCCCGACGGTTCCGCCGGGCGCCATCCGTTCAGAAGAAGACGCCCATGGCCCGTGACACCACCGACCAGACGCCCGTCCGCACCGTCGCGGACATGGCGGAATACCTCGCCGCCGGCAACAAGCCGAAGGAGAAGTTCCGCATCGGCACCGAGCACGAGAAATTCGTCTTCTTTACGGCCGACAACAGCCCCGTCCCCTATTTCGGCGAGGCGAGCATTTCGGCGCTGCTCAACGGCATGCAGGCCAAGACCGGCTGGGAGCCGATCATGGATGCCGGCAACATCATCGGCCTGGCCGAGCCCTCGGGCATGGGCGCGATCTCGCTGGAACCGGGCGGCCAATTCGAGCTTTCCGGCGCGCCGCTTGAGAACCTGCACCAGACCTGCAAGGAATCGAACCAGCACCTTGCGACGCTGCGCGAGATCGCCGAACCGCTCGGCATCCGCTTCCTCGGCATGGGCGGCAGCCCGAAATGGACCTTCGCCGAGACGCCGCGCATGCCGAAAAGCCGCTACGACATCATGACCCGCTACATGCCGAAGGTCGGCAGCCAGGGCCTCGACATGATGTACCGCACCTGCACCATCCAGGTGAACCTCGACTTCTCCTCCGAGACCGACATGCGCCGCAAGATGCAGGTCTCGCTGAAGCTGCAGTCGATGGCGACCGCCCTCTTCGCCTCCTCGCCCTTCAGGGACGGCAAGCCGAACGGCCTGCTCTCCTGGCGCGGCGACATCTGGCGCGACACGGACAACAACCGCTCCGGCCTCATTCCCTTCGCCTTCAAGCCGGACTTCGGCTTCACCGACTATGTCGAATGGGCGCTCGACGTGCCGATGTATTTCGTCGTGCGCGACGGCAAGTACCACGACTGCACGCACATCACCTTCCGCCAGTTCATGGCCGGCGCGCTGAAGGGCGAGATATCCGACTGGGAGCCAAACCTCGGCGACTGGACGAACCATCTCTCCACGCTCTTCCCGGACGTGCGCCTGAAGCGGTTCCTCGAAATGCGCGGCGCCGACGGCGGGCCGTGGCGGCGCATCTGTGCGCTGCCCGCCTTCTGGGTGGGCCTGCTCTACGACGACGGCGCGCTCGACGCCGCCGAGCGGCTGACGCGCGACTGGACGGTCGAGGAAGTCACCGCGCTGCGCAATGCCGTGCCCGCGCAAGGCCTCAGGGCCGAGTTCCGCGGCAAGCCGCTCCTCGACGTCGCGCGCGAGGTGGTCTCGATCTCCCGCCAGGGCCTTGCCGCCCGCGCCCGCCTCAATGGCGACGGCATCGACGAGACGATCTTCCTCGCGCCGCTCGACGAGGTTCTGGCCAAGAAGGCGACGCTCGCCGAGGACATGCTGGCGCTCTACAACGGGCGCTGGAACGGTTCGGTCGAGCCGGTCTTCACCGACTACCAGTACTGAGCGCCCCCTAAGAAAGCAGTTTGCGCGGCCGAAATTCCCGTTATAGTGCAGATACATGCCTGCCACAGGCCTGCCAACGGGAAGAGGTTCGCCATGCTTTCGCTCTACGACATGATGATGCAGGCGCAGAACGGCCATGCCGTGGAGACCATGGCGCGGCAGTTCGGCCTCGCGCAGGAGCAGGCGGCCAAGGCTGTCGCCGCGCTGATGCCGGCCTTTTCCGAGGGCTTCAAGCGCAACGCCGCCAACCCCTACGACCTTGCCGCCTTCATGAAGGCGCTGACATCGGGCGAGCACGCCAAGTATTTCGAGGATATCAGCAAGGCCTTCACGCCGCAGGGCATGGCGGAGGGCAACGGCATTCTCGGCCATCTCTTCGGCAACAAGGACGTCTCCCGCGCCATCGCCGCGCAGGCGGCCCAGATGACCGGCATCGGCCAGGAAATCTACAAGCAGATGCTGCCGGTCATGGCGAGCACGCTGATGGGCGGCATCTTCAAGCAGTCGCTCGCGCCGTTCTTCCCCGGCGCCGGCACGTCGCAGGCCAATCCCTTCGCCGAGATGATGCAGCAATGGGCCGAGGCGACAGGTCTTGCCAAGAAGCCGGAACCGGCCAACCCCTTCACCGACAACCCCTTCACGCAGGCGGCACAGGAATTCTTCGGCACGAACCAGAAGAAGGATGCGCCGGCCAACCCCTTCACCGACAATCCGTTCGCCAAGGCCTTCCAGGACATGATGGCGAGCGCCGGCGGCCAGACGGCGGCAAGCGAGAAGCCGAGCGAGCCCGACGCCTCGCCGGCGGATTCGCTGAAGACCCTCGTCAACACGATGTTCGACACCGGCCTCGACATGCAGAAGGACTACCAGCGCAATGTCGAGACGATCTTCGAGACGATGCGAGGTGGCGCGGCAGCCGATGGCGGCAAGAAGGCCTGACGCACAGGCGTTCGCCGGCGGCGTATCGTCCGGACCCTCCGCGCGGTTCTACTCCGTCACTGTCATCTTGAAGAAATCGCCCTGAATCTCGAATTCCTCGGTGCCGACGACGCTGGCGGTGAAGCGGATGGCGCGCGCCGGCGTCAGGCCCTGGCAGAACTTGCTGTGACGGCGGGCGAGACCGCCGTCGGAAAGGCTTCCCGTCCGGGTCTCGGGGAGATCCGGCAACAGGTCCGCCCAGTCCTTCGGCAGTTCCCCGCAATCGCCGCGAACGGCATAGATGGGCCGGGTTTCCCCGCGTTTCATCGTGATGTCAGGACGGAAGGGAATGATCGGGGCGTTGTCGGCGGGGCCCGCCCAGGGGCGCCAGCCGGACGCCACCACGCCGCCGCCCGCCAAGGCGCCGGCGCAGAACAGGGCGATCCCCGCGCAAACCGCCTGCGCCACCTTCCAGCGCCCGGCCTGGCTTGCGCGCGTCGGCACGGGAGGGGACGTCTGCACCCTCGTCGTGTCTGGCATCGCGCGCACCTCTTCCTCGAGGGGCTTTGCCATGCGGTGGAGTTCGCGCCAGCGCGCCTGCAATGCGGTTCCCTTGCGGATCGCGAGGAGGTTTTCGAGGATGCGCAGGTTGCCGGAACGAGGCAGATGGCGGCCGGAGCGCCAGTTGTTGAGGTTGCGCAGGACCGTATCGAACTGTTTCTGGTCCTTGTTGCCGATCAGGCCGCAATAGGCCGCGGCTAGGGCGGCATCGTCGAAATAGCCGGCGCGATTGCACAATTCGTTGAAGAGCACATGCCATGTCTCGGCATCGATCAGATCCTGTTCTTCCATCCTTCCCCTCCGGCAGAATAATCACTCGGTCCGCGGATGGCCGCGGTCCGTCACGACGATCTTCATGTAGTCCCCAAGCAATTTGAGCTCTTCGGAACCAGCTGTCCTTGCCGTGAAGCGGACCGCCCGCGCCCGCACCACCGCGTTGCAGCCATTGTCCATCTTGCGGGCGATCCCGCCGTCCGAGAAAATGCCCAGCGCGCTCGGCGGAACCTGCGGCAGGATGTAGTACCAGTCCGGCGGCTCTCCCCCGCAATCGCCGCGGTCTCCATGGATGAGACGCGTTTCGCCCACCACCATCTTCACCCTCGCATCGTATCCGATCATTGGAAGGCGCTTGAATTGCCGGTGCTCGTCGAAGGCGCTCCATGCCAGGCCGCCGCCGACCGTGATCCCGAGCGCCAGCGCCGCCCAGGGCGCGAGCCGCCGCAGATGCGAGGGAGACGCGGAAGGAGAGACGGCCGTTGCTGTCGCTTCACCACTGGCATCCGCCACGAGGTCGGCCTGCGGCACCTCTCCGCGCGCCGCCGTGTAGAGTGCGTTCCACCGGCGCAGAAGCTCCCGGTCCTCCTGCACGCGCAGCAGGTCCGCCAGCAGGACGAGATTGCGGCGCAGCGGCAGATGGCGCCCCAGACGCCAGTTTCTCAAATTCTTCTGGACCGCCTCGAAATCATCCCGCCCCGTCTTGCCGATCCGTGAACAATAGCGGCTCGCCAGCTCGGCATTGCCGCTATAGCCCGCACGCTGGCAAAGCAGATCGAACATTTCATGCCAGGTCCGGAAATCTTCCCGGTTTTCGAGTTCCAACAAATCACCCCGCCCCTACTCGCAGAGACCGGAATTATAAGTCGTTTCAGGTTGATAGGAATACGGATTTGCTGCGGAGTTTCCGGACTTTCCGAAAATCACTCGACTTTTCCTTTGCGGGGCAGCGCGATCTCCGCCCTCAATCCTTCCGGGTCCGAACATCCGGACCTGCTGGGCAGCGCCTGGGGCGCTCTATCGATCGAGGGAAAAATGATGAGGGAATACAGAATTCTAGCCGGCCTTTCACTTGCCGCACTGGTGATGACGGGCTGCGTCAGCGCCGGCAGCGCGGACAAGACGGTCGAGCTTTCCGTGGGGCAAACCCGGCATCTGACCGCCTACCGGGCGAACGGTTGCGGCGGGACGCCGCCGAGCTTCGACGCGATCGCCAGCCGCCTGCCGAAATCGGCCATCGTCACCTATTCGGACGGCGGGCCGTCCAGCCGCGTCAGCAAGGATTGCGGGAGGCGCGTTCCCACCCGCGCCGTGAACGCGACCGGCGTCGCCGCCGGCTCGGAGGTGCACCGCTATCAATCGGGCGTCGTCGCCATCGTCGTGAAATGACGCGGGCGCTAACCGAAATCTAGCACCGAACGAAAAAGCCCGACGCGGACCTTGGGAGTCACGCGCCGGGCAAGCGGCAGGGTTATTGGCTCTCACCCTGCGGGGAAGCTAGGTGCCGCCCTCAGAGGTAGGACGACGCCGGTAAAAATCAATCCAGGCGGCCGTTGCGCAGGTGACGGCGGGCGCGCTCGCGCGCCGTGATCGTCAGATGCAGGCCCGCATCGGAGAAGAAGGACGCGGACCGGAGCTCGTGAACGTCGTTGCGGCACAGCCCCATGTCATAGAGCTGGTAGTCGTCGAGCTCGCTGAGCCGGTTGATCACGCGGCGATTCTGCCAGGCGCGGACGAGTTTCCCGGCGGCGCTGCGGACACGCCCGAAGAGGCTCGGAGCCGGACGGCGCGTTGCGAGAATATCGATTTCCATTCTGCGGTCGATCATGCGCATGGCATTTCTCCTTTCCGGCGCGGCGCTCCATCGTCCTTCGATGGGGTTTCGCACGACGCCCGTGATCGTTCGCCGCCCACAGGGTTTGGGCGGCGGTTCAAAGGTCAAGTCTCAAGAAGAGCCACAGCCGGGAGGTCTTGGCGAAGCGGCAGATCCTGCCGAACGTGCCCGGCATCCCGGATCAATCGTTCAACAATTGCTTTTTCGCAGAATCCCATTGATCAGTCCAACGAATGTTTCTAATAGTATCAATCAAACAATCTTATGAGTATCGTTATGTCCGCTCCGTTAGACATCGACCAGCTCCAGACCTTCGTTGCGATTGCAGATACCGGGAGTTTCACGCGGGCGGCGGAGCGGGTCTTCAAGACCCAGTCGGCCGTCTCGATGCAGATGCGGCGCCTCGAGGAGCGCATCGGCAAGCAGCTCTTCATGAAGGACGGCCGCGGCAACCGGCTGACCGCCGAAGGCGAGCGCCTGCTCAACTATGCCCGCCGCATGCTGCGCCTCAACAACGAGGCCATCGCCGCCTTCGACGACAATCGCCTTGAGGGCATGCTGCGCATCGGCACGCCGGATGATTATGCCGACCGCTACATGCCGGAAATCATCATGCGCTTCGCCAAGACGCATCCCAATGTCGAGCTCTACATCGTCTGCGAGCCCTCGGTGGATCTGGCCGAGAAGATGGCCAAGGGCGAACTCGACATCGCGCTCGTGACGCACAATCCGCGCCAGCGGCAGTCCGACGTCGTCAGGACCGAGCCGCTCTGCTGGGTCATGTCGGCCAACCATCCCCTGCCGGAAAACGCGCCGGTGCCGCTCGCCGTCGGCCGGCGCGACTGCCAGTGGCGGCAGATCGCCTGCGCGGCGCTCGATTCGGTCGGGCGCGACTATCAGGTCCTGTTCACGAGCTGGTCTTCGACCGTCGTCGCCGCCGCCGTCATGGCAGGCATGGCCGTCTCGGTGCTGCCGGAATCGGCGCTGCGCCCCGGCATGAAGGTGCTGACGCAGGCGGACGGCTTTCCCCCGCTCGCGCCGGTGCAGATCGGCATCATGCGGCGGCCGGGCCTCTCGCCCTCGCTCTCCAACGCCATCACCAGCCACATCACGGCCTGCCTCGACAACATCACGCCGCTGACGGCCGCCGACGACCTGCCCGAGGCCGAGGTGAAGATCTTCCCGCGCATGCCGCGGTTGCGGCCCGGACATATCCTGCCGGGATGGTGACGCAGCTTCCGCTCGACGGCATCCCCGCCGGCAAGGCCGGGCCGTCGAAGGTGACGATCCGCCTTGCCCGCGAAGACGAGATCGAGACGCTGCGGCGGATCGAGCGCTCCGCCGCGCAGGCCTTCCGGCTGATCGAAGCCTTCTCCTGGCTGGCGGTGGGCGACGTGCAGAGCACCGAGCGACACCGCGACCTGATAAGCAAGGGCACGAACTGGGTGGCAACTGCTAGCGACGACCATCCGGTCGGCTTTCTCAGCGCCGAGATCTTCGGGCGCGACCTGCATATCTGGGAGATATCCGTCGATCACCTGCAGCAGGGCTTCGGGATCGGGCGCAAGCTGATCCAGCACGCGATCGGGCAAGCGGCGAGGCGCGATCTCGACGCCGTGACGCTCACGACCTTCCGCACCATTCCCTGGAACTGCCCGTTCTACGAACGGCTCGGTTTCCGCACGCTTGACGATGCAGAGCTTTCGCCGCGCCTTGCGGGCGTTCTCGACGCGGAAGCCGAACACGGGCTGGCGCGCGACACGCGCTGCGCCATGCTGCTGGCCGGGCCCGGCGCGTAAAACCCCGGCATGCCGCCACGCCGGGGCAATCGTCACGTCGTACGCCGCGATCAGTCGTAGGTGGCTTCCTTGCCGTCGAAATAGATCGTGTTGGCTTCGCAGATGTTGATCGTCGTCTCGTCGCCCTTGATGCTGGAGCCATCCTCGGCCTCCCAGGTGACGTAGAATTCGACGTCGCACGGACCGTCGTAGTTGAACTCCATGCTGGCGGTCTCGCCGCCATTCAGCTTGAAGTCCATCCAGTTGGCGCTCCATTCACCGTCTTCGCCGGTGTAGAAGCCGTCGATGATGTAGTCGGAATCGTTCTTGATATCGAATTTCATGCCGGCGGCGAAGGCGGCCGGCGCACAGATGAGCAGCGTCGCCGCGGCGAAGGCGGCAATCGATTTGGTTGCGATGGATTTCACGGAGTTCGTCCTGTTTGTGATGCCGGAACCGCTCGCTGGAGGCCGCACTGACTTGCTTGGCCGCATGCGCGCGATGCTGCTGTTGCCCCTTGAAGAAACGAGGCCGGATCCGCCTGGAACCCGGCCCCGTTTTGTCAAACGGATCAGTTATTTGCTTTATTCTGCATGCTCACCGGCCTAGGCGAGATTCTTCTTCAGGAACGCCACCGTGCGCTGCCAGGCGAGGTCGGCGGCGGCCTTGTCGTAGCGCGCGGCGGAGGTGTCGTTGTTGAAGGCGTGGTTGACGCCGTCATAGATGTGGATCTCGACGCTCTTTCCGTTCGCTTCAAGCGCCTTGCGATAGGCCTCGATGCCGGCATTGATGCGCTCGTCGAGGCCGGCATAGTGCAGCATCAGCGCCGCCTTGATGGCCGGCACGTCCTCGGCCGGGGGCTGCGCGCCGTAATAGGCGACGCCCGCCTTGAGTTCCGGCGACTTCGTGGCGAAGCGGTTGACGAGGCCGCCGCCCCAGCAGAAGCCGATGGCGCCGACATTGCCGTTCGCGCCGTCGAGCTTGGCGAGGAACTGCAGGCTCGCTTCCGCATTGGCGGCCGTTGCCGCCGGGTCGAGCTTGCCGATCATCTCGCGCGCCTGGTCTTCATTCTCCGGCGTTCCGCCGGCAGGCGACAGGAAATCGGGCGCAAGCGCAATGAAGCCTTCCAGCGCCATGCGCCGGGCGACATCGCGGATATGCGGGTTGAGGCCGCGGTTCTCGTGGATGACGATGACGCTGCCGAGGGGGCCGGTCGTCTCCTTCGGGCGTACGAGATACCCCTTCATCTCGCCGGAACCGCCGCCATAGACGACGTCCTTGGCGGAGAGGCGTTCGTCGCCCGCCGCGATCATCTCGGCGCTGGCGGAACTGGCCGCCAGCAGGGGCGCGATGGCGGCCGCGGCGGCGCCCGATCCGGCGAGCGCCGTCAGGCGCTCCATGAAGCGGCGGCGGTCGAGGGTCAGGTGGGTGTATTCGTCATAGGCGTTGATCATCGCCTGCGTGATCTGCGGCTTGTCCATGGCGGATCCTCCGGTTTTCTTTCGTTTACCGCAATTCCGGACGCAAAACCGCTGCACACTTTTGCTGGAATTGCTAGCCAACGCATAAGATAGGCCGCCGCCGGAAAGCCGCCGCACACAACTGCGTTACCGGCCCGTCAGGTCATGGCGAGCCAGACGCCGAGCCAGACCCATAGCAGCATGACGACCAGAAGCCCGGCGATGAAGAGCGGGCGGCGATGGCGCAGGCGGTTGCTGGTGACATGCACATAGGCATGGGCGTAGCGCAGCGCCACGAACAGCCAGCCGCCGGCAACGGTAACCGGATTGTCGGCATCGACGAGGTAGAGGAGGATACTCACCGCGTAGAAGAGCACCGGCAGTTCGAACTGGTTGGCGATGGCGTTCTTGACGACGAGGCTTTCGGCCGGCTCCTCGCGGTTCTCACGGAACTGGTCGGGCCGGGCCCGCCCCTCCTTGACCGCGCCGACACGGCGGGAGGAGAGCAACAGGTAGAGGCAGAAGACGAGCGCGACATGCGCGATGATCGGCCAGATCGTGGCTTCCGTGGGAGACATGGGGTTCCTTCGGCTTGACGTTGGGCTCTTGCGGACAGAATTGCTCCGGATGAATAGGAGTTTCCGGCGGAAGCCTCAACCGGAAAGGCCGCTACGGCAAGCCGAAGGCGAATGCTTATTGCGGGGTCAGGATTTCCGTGCCCGAACCGTCCTTGCCGCTGATCGTCCAGGCGCCTTCCAGCGACCCGTCGCTCTTGACCTGATATACGATGAGGCCAATGGCATCCCCCAGCACGTAGCCGGCGGCAAAAGCGTTGTCGTAGAGCATGCAGATGCCGTTCGAGGTGGTGGAGCCGGTATGCCACTCGATCGAGCAGGTCGTCTCGCTCGTCAATTCGATCGTCGCCGTGCCGCTATAAGCCGAACCGTCGAGGTTCGTGCCCTCGACGTCATAGGTGCCGGCATTGACCGTCTGCGCATGCGCAGGCACGACCAGCCCCAGGCCCACAAGGGCGCCAGCCAGTATCTTCTTCATTGATGTCCCCCAGATGAACCGGCGAGATTGCCGGCATTTCATCCTATGCACAGGATCGGAGAAACGGAACAGGAATCACGACGCCGTGAAGCAAAAATGCCCGGCAAAGCCGGGCATTTTCAGGCATCCAAGCAAGTGCTGAAAGATCAGACGGCGCCGGGATAGTTCGGGCTTTCGCGGGTGATCGTCACGTCGTGGGCGTGGCTTTCGCGCAGGCCCGCGCCGGAGATGCGTACGAAGGTCGCCTTCTCCTGGTAATCCTTGAGGTCCTTGCCGCCGACATAGCCCATGGAGGCCTTGAGGCCGCCGGCGAGCTGGTGCAGCACGCCCGAAACCGGGCCCTTGTAGGGGACCTGGCCCTCGATGCCCTCGGGCACGAGCTTCAGCGTGTCGCGCACTTCGGCCTGGAAGTAGCGGTCTGCCGAGCCGCGCGCCATGGCGCCGACGGAACCCATGCCGCGATAGGCCTTGAAGGAGCGGCCCTGGTAGAGGAAGACCTCGCCCGGGCTTTCATCCGTACCGGCGAGCAGCGAGCCGACCATGACGGCCGAGGAGCCGGCGGCGATCGCCTTGGCGAGGTCGCCGGAGAACTTGATGCCGCCATCGGCGATGACCGGAATGTCGGACGCCTGCGCCGCCTCGACCGAGGCCATGATCGCGGCGAGCTGCGGCACGCCGACGCCGGCGACGATGCGCGTCGTGCAGATCGAGCCCGGGCCGATGCCGACCTTGACCGCATCCGCACCGGCATCGATCAGCGCCCTGGTGCCGTCCGAGGTCGCGACGTTGCCGGCCATGATGCGCACCGAGTTGGACAGCTTCTTCACGCGGGCAACGGCATCGAGCACGCGCTGCGAATGGCCATGCGCGGTGTCGACGACGATCAGGTCGACGCCGGCATCGATGAGGCGCTCGGCGCGCTCGAAGCCGTCGTCGCCGACGGAGATCGCGGCGGCGGCGCGCAGGCGGCCCTGTGCGTCCTTCGAGGCATTGGGGTTGAGCTGCGACTTCTCCATGTCCTTCACGGTGATGAGGCCGACGCAGCGGCCGTCGCCGTCGATGACCAGCAGCTTTTCGATGCGGTGGCGGTGCAGCAGGCGCTTGGCTTCCTGCTGGTCGACGCTTTCCTTCACCGTGATGAGGTTTTCACGGGTCATCAGCTCGTAGATCTTCTGGGCCGGATCGGAGGCAAAGCGCACGTCGCGGTTCGTCAGGATGCCGACGAGGCGGCCGGCCTTGCCGCTGCCGCCGTTCTCGACGACCGGGATGCCGGAAATGCCGTGCGCCTTCATCAGCGCCAGCGCATCGGCGAGCGTGGCATCGGGGCCGATCGTCACCGGATTGACGACCATGCCGCTTTCGAACTTCTTGACCTGGCGGACTTCCTCGGCCTGCTCGGCGGGCGTCAGGTTGCGGTGGATGACGCCGAGGCCGCCGGCCTGCGCCATGGCGATGGCCAGGCGGCTTTCCGTGACCGTGTCCATCGCGGAGGACAGGATCGGCAGGTTGAGCTCGAAATCGTGGGCGATGCGGGTGGCGATGTTCGTCTGGCCCGGCATGACCTCGGAGTGACCGGGCTGCAGGAGAACGTCGTCGAAGGTCAGGGCTTCGAGACCGGTTGCCGTTTCAATGATGCGCGCCATAGGCCAAGTTCCTTTAAGGTAAAGCTCACGCACCAAGGGGGACATTGGGAGCGGTCCGCCTCGGTCGCTTGCAAGAAATTCTTGGAAGTTGGCGAGGGCTGGTAACACGTTCATGACGGATTGGAAATAGCAAAACGCCCGGAATCGCTTCCGGGAGACGTCGGCAGACCTCCCCACCTCTCCTTCGTCATCCTCGGGCTTGACCCGAGGATCCAGGCTGCGGGTGTGGCGTGGATGGTCGGGTCAAGCCCGACCATGACGATCGAGAGGCTTGCGAGTGGCGCACCCTGCGTCAAACCATCAGATATCGAACTGATAGCTCACCGGCACGAAGCGATAGCCCTCGCCGCTCTTCTCGACGAAACCGGCCGCCGGGAAGGGCATGTGGTAGCCGATGAAGGCGAGCTTGTCGGTGGCGATCATGTCGAAGACCTTCTTGCGGGTCGCCGCCGCCTGTCCCTTGTCCATGTCGAAGCGCACTTCCCAGTCCGGCCGCTGCAAGGAAAGCACGTAGTGGTTCGCCGTGTCCGCCGTCAGGATCATCGCCTTGCCTTCCGATTCGACGCGGAAGATCATGTGGCCCGGCGAATGGCCGAAGGCATCGAGGCCGGTGATGCCGGGCACGACCGCGCCCTCGTTCTCGATGAAGGTGAGCTTTTCGGCGAGCGGCTGCACCTTGGCGAGCACGCCCTGGTGGCCCTGTTCGGCAGGCGTTCCCATGCGCTCGGGATTGACCCAGAAATCGTATTCCGTACGGCCGGTGACGTAGCGTGCATTGGGAAAGGCCGGCTTGCCGCCCTCCATCAGCCCGCCGATATGATCGCCGTGCATGTGGGTGAGGACGACGACCGAGATCTGGTCCGCCGTGTAGCCGGCATATTTCAGCCCCTCGAGGAGGCGCCCCATGCCGGCCTCGCGCCCGCCCTCGCCCATGCCCGTATCGAACAGCACCACCTCGGCGCCGGTATCGACGAGCGTCGGCGTGAAGCTGTTGACGAAGCTGTCGGCGGGCAGGAAATTCTCGCTGAGGAGCGCGCCCACCGCATCGGCGGACTGGTCGGTGCCGAAAGTCTCGTTCGGCGCGCCGGACGGGCGCATGCCGTCACGCACCGTCAGGATGCGAAAGCTGCCAAGCTTGAGGCTGCGTGTCTCGAGGGGGCTTACGCGCATGTCGGTGGCATCGCTTTCCGCTTCAGCAGGGGCCGTTTGAGCAAGGGCCGCCGCGCGGTTCAGCACAAGCGGCGCGGCCAATGTGCCGATACCGGCGGCCAGAAACATGGATCGGCGCGAGATTGTCGAATGGTCTCCCATGGGGCTTCCTCTTTGGTGGAATGGCTGCGTCGACGGCAGAATGACACGCGTCCATCTAGGGCGCCGTCACGATCCGGTCCCGTCGCTTCACGGGCTTGTGATAGGAGGCGCCGCCGCGCGCGATTTGACAGATGGCAGGCAGGGGCGCAGAAGACAGGCGCTTCAGGACCTCGTTACCCGCGAATTGCCGATGAACCGTATCGTTCCCCTCATCCTCGCCGTCGCGCTCTTCATGGAGCAGATGGATTCCACCGTCATCGCCACCTCGCTGCCCGCCATCGCCGCCGATCTCGGCGTCGGGCCGATCACGCTGAAGCTTGCGCTTACCTCCTACATGGTGTCGCTGGCGACCTTCATTCCGCTCAGCGGCTGGATGGCGGACCGGTTCGGGGCAAAGCGCATCTTCCGCCTTGCGATCCTCGTCTTCGTCGCCGGCTCCATCCTCTGTGCGGTCTCGGGCAGCCTCGTCGCCTTCGTCGTCTCCCGCTTCCTGCAGGGCATGGGCGGCGCGATGATGACGCCCGTCGCGCGCCTCGTCCTGGTGCGCAGCACGTCCCGGTCCGAACTCGTCTCGGCCATGGCACTGCTGACGATCCCGGCGCTCGTCGGCCCGCTCGCCGGCCCGCCGCTCGGCGGCTTCATCACCACCTATTTCTCCTGGCACTGGATCTTCCTCATCAACGTGCCGGTCGGCATCGTCGGCTATATCCTCTCGGGGCTCTACCTGCCGGAAATCCGCGCCGCCGCGCCGCCGCCGCTCGACTGGCTCGGCTTCTTCCTCAGCGCCGTCGCCGCCTCCGGCACGATGTTCGGCCTCTCGGTCGTCAGCCTGCCCGCCCTGCCGCCGATCATCGGCGTCGCCGCCACCACGGTCGGCCTCGTCTGCGCCATGCTCTACGTGCGCCATGCGCGGCGCCACCCGACGCCGCTGCTCGACCTGAAGCTCTTCCGCGACAGCGCCTTCCGCGCCGCCGCGATCGGCGGCTCGCTGTTTCGCGTTTCCGTCGGCGCCGTGCCGTTCCTGATGCCGCTGATGCTGCAGGTCGGCTTCGGCCTGTCGCCCTTCCAGTCCGGCCTCGTCACCTTCACCGGCGCGGTCGGGGCGATCACCACCAAATTCCTCGCAAAGCGCGTGCTCACCTTCGCCGGCTTCCGCACGACGCTGATCACCGCCGCCATCTGCGGCGCGGTGCTGACCTTCGTGAACGGCCTCTTCACGCCCGCAACGCCCTTCTGGTTCATGGCGGGCGTCCTGCTGGTCGCGGGTTTCGCCCGTTCCTTCTTCTTCACCAGCGTGAACGCCCTCTCCTTCGCCGACATCTCGGACGAGGACGCCAGCAAGGCGACGTCGATGAGCGCCGTGCTCCAGCAGATCAGCCTTGCCATGGGCGTCGCCGTGGCGGGCGCCATCCTCGAAATCGAGACCACGCTGACCGGCTCGCCGCTCGAACTGCGCGACTTCCAGATCGCCTTCATGGTGATTTCGGCGCTGACCCTTCTCGCCGTCATCCCCTTCCTCGCCATGGCCAGAAACGCCGGCGCCGCCGTCTCCGGCCACCGCATGGCCGCGCCGGAAGAAGAACCTGCCGCGGCGAAGTAACCGCGCATCATCGCGACGCAGCGCGAACCCAAAGCGTGCGGCCCATCCCCGTCCGGTTCGCACCCACCCTACTCCGTTGAAATCCCTCACTCCCGGCCCCGCACACCAGTCCATGCCCCCGAAACCCTGCCCCGCCAGGCACCCGTTCGCGCTCCCACCCGGCTTTCCTCCGCGCTGGCAATGCAATAGACATAGGCAGTCGCCTCCTCACGGAGGCGTGGGTTGAAACAAGTACGTCGTTCCCGACTGGGACGATGTTGCCATGTCGCCTCCTCACGGAGGCGTGGGTTGAAACCATGACCCCTGTTGGCCCCATGGCTTCAGCCAGTCGCCTCCTCACGGAGGCGTGGATTGAAACCGCCGGGAACAGAACGCTTGGGGCAGTGAGCAATGTCGCCTCCTCACGGAGGCGTGGATTGAAACTCTCCATCGCCCCGTTCTTCCGCGGCGAGGCGACCGTCGCCTCCTCACGGAGGCGTGGATTGAAACAGCGAAAACGTAGAAAAGCATTTCAGCCCCTACAGTCGCCTCCTCACGGAGGCGTGGATTGAAACGTGAAGATGCCGTCAAGTCGGGCCGTCTGCGGTTGGTCGCCTCCTCACGGAGGCGTGGATTGAAACTGGGTCGTGGAGGTCGCGAACCCGGCCTACAACTGTCGCCTCCTCACGGAGGCGTGGATTGAAACAACGAAGAGCGGCAGCACTTCTGGGTCGTGGAGGTGTCGCCTCCTCACGGAGGCGTGGATTGAAACACGGCACGGCGGTAATCGAAGGCAACACGCAGTTGTCGCCTCCTCACGGAGGCGTGGATTGAAACTGGCGGGCCGTTTGTCGATGCCGAGGGCAACATGTCGCCTCCTCACGGAGGCGTGGATTGAAACGACGATGAGGACGAGGCGCGCGCCTTCTGGGAGGTCGCCTCCTCACGGAGGCGTGGATTGAAACCGCGCTCGGAAGCAGGCGTCATGCCGAATTCGTTGTCGCCTCCTCACGGAGGCGTGGATTGAAACGCCGAGGCAGCCGCCAGTCACATCGAGCATGGCGGGTCGCCTCCTCACGGAGGCGTGGATTGAAACGCCAGCAGCTCCAGCACCTCCAGCGCCACGGCGCCGTCGCCTCCTCACGGAGGCGTGGATTGAAACTGCCGTGTTACGGGAGGCGGAGTCGCGCATGCGGGGTCGCCTCCTCACGGAGGCGTGGATTGAAACACGAAGGCCTTGCGGGCCGGCGCTCTTGCTGGTGGTCGCCTCCTCACGGAGGCGTGGATTGAAACGTTATCGATGACGGGAAAATCTTCCTCTCTGCTGTCGCCTCCTCACGGAGGCGTGGATTGAAACTCCGGCCGGACCATCCATGCGCGGTGATGCTCATCGTCGCCTCCTCACGGAGGCGTGGATTGAAACCAGTTCAGCGGACGATAGCCGAACAGCCCGTTCGGTCGCCTCCTCACGGAGGCGTGGATTGAAACTCCTTGATCCAGCCCGCAGGAGGCGTCTTGAGAGTCGCCTCCTCACGGAGGCGTGGGTTGAAACTGCTCAAGAGCGCGGAGAGTAGCGAGGACGAGGGCACCCCGCTTCCGGAGCCACTACTCCGGCTGTTCGCAGACGGCGGCGAGTTTGTTGCCGTCGGGGTCGCGGATGAAGGCGGCGTAGAAGCTGGCGTGGAAGGGGCGCAGGCCCGGCGCGCCCTCGTCGGTGCCGCCTGCGGCAAGGGCGGCGGCATGGAAGGCATCGACGGCGGCGCGGTCGGGGGCGACCAGCGCGATGGTGACGCCGTTGCCGTAGGTGGCGGGTTCGCGGTCGAACGGCTCGACCACCCAGAAGCGGCAGCGCACGTCACCGTCAGCCCCGTAGCCGATCTCGCCCGGCGCCTGCTTCTGCCGCCGGTAGCCGAGGCGCGGCAGGACCGCATCGTAGAAGCGGCCGGCGCGCGCCAGGTCGTTCGTGCCGACGGTCGTATAGAGCAGCATCAGGCGCCCTCTTCGGCCTCTGCCGCCTCATCGCGCGCCTGGCGGCCCTTGAACCCCTTGGCGAGCAGGAACATTTCCACCGATTCGGCGCGCGAGGCGCCGGGCTTGACGTGGATGACCTGCCGGAAATTCTGCTTGAGCAGGTTGAGCAGGTCGCGCTCCGTTCCGCCCTGGAAGGTCTTTGCCAGGAAATGCCCGCCTTCGGCGAGAACCTCGATCGCGAAATGCGCGGCGACCTCGCACAGATGCATGGTGCGGATATGGTCGGTCTGGCGGTGGCCGGTGGTCGGCGCGGCCATGTCCGAGATCACGAGGTTCGGCGTGCCGCCGACCGCGTCGATGAGTTTTTGCGGCGCGTCATCGTCCAGAAAGTCCATCTGAAGGATGCGCACGCCCGGCAAGGGGTCCATTTCGAGGAAGTCGATGGCGGCGACGCGCGGATCGGTATCGGTCGAATCCGTTACCTTGGCGGCGATCTGCGACCAGCTTCCCGGTGCCGCGCCAAGGTCGATGATGCGCCGCGCGCCGGAAAGGATGTTGTGCTTCTCGTCGATCTCCAGCAGCTTGAAGGCGGCGCGCGCGCGATAGCCTTCGAGCTTGGCGCGCTGCACGTAGGGATCGTTGATATGGCGCTCGAGCCAGCGGCGCGAGGAGGCCTTGAGCTTGCCCTTCTTGACCTTCTGGCCGAGCTTGCGGCCGGAGCGGTTGCCGCTGACTGGGGGCTTGGTCATGACGCCTGTCCTTCGGGCTTTGCCGGGTTGCGGTGGCCGCCGCGATTGTTGCGGCGGTGGCGGCCACGGCGCCAGACGCCGTCATCGGCCATCATGTCGGTGAGCAGGCCTTCCCGCAACCCGCGGTCGGCGACACGCATGCGGCGCGAGGGCCAGCGCTTGCGGATCGCCTCCAGAATGGCGCAGCCGGCAAGCACGAGATCCGCCCGGTCCGGCCCGATGCAGGGATTGGCCGCACGCGCGGTGAAATCCCACGACAGCAGCCGCGCCTGCATGGCCGTGACCTCGTCGTCCGACAGCCAGACGCCATCGACCCGGCGGCGATCGTAACGCGGCAGGTCGAGATGCACGCCGGCGAGCGTCGTCACCGTGCCTGACGTGCCGATGAGGTGGAAATCCTCCGGCGCATGGACGCCGTCGCCGGGGCAATCGAAATTCGCCAGCATGCCCTCGACCTCCGAGACCATGCCCGCAAAACTTTCCGGCGTGACGTCCCGCCCGCCATGGCGCTCGGAGAGCGTGACGACGCCGACCGGCAGGGATGTCCAGTGCGTGATGTGGTTGGCAAGCCGGCTGGAGCGGTTGTCGCCGATGCGGATGACCGCGATTTCCGACGAGCCGCCACCGATATCGAAGAGCACGACGGATTTCGCCTCGCGCCCGACCAGCGAGGAGCAGCCGGACACGGCAAGCCGCGCCTCGGTCTCGCGGTTGATGATCTCGAGATCGAGCCCCGTTTCTTCCCGCACACGCTCAAGGAAGGCCTCGCCATTGCCCGCCGCGCGGCAGGCCTCGGTGGCGATGAGGCGGGCACGGCGGATGTTGCGGTGCTTGAGCTTGGCGGCGCAGATCTTCAGCGCCTCGACCGAGCGGTCCATGGCGTCGTCGGACAGCAGGCCGCTTGCCGCAAGGCCTTCGCCGAGGCGCACGATGCGCGAAAAGGCATCGACGACGCGGAACTGGCCGGGCCGGGTCGGCTGGGCGATGAGCAGGCGGCAATTGTTGGTGCCGAGGTCGAGCGCGGCATAGAGCGGCGCATCGTGCTGGTCGCGCTCGGCGAAGCGATAGGGCGGCGTCTCGCGGCGCTGTTCGGATGGCGGATGGGCGGGGCGCTGTTCGGCAACCAGCCCTGCGGCCGGGGAAAGCACGGCGGCTTCGGCGACGGGCGAGGCCGCGCGCGCGGCGGACCTCTTGCCGCGCTGCTTGCGGCGGGCCTTGCGGCCGTCGGCCTGGCGCTGCTCGTGCTCGGGCGCTTCGCGCTGCCCGACTGGGGAGAGCGGACGCACATTTTCCTGGCCCGGATTCTTGCCGTGCTTGCGACGCTTGTTCCGGCGCGCATTGATGCCGCTGTTCGCGGCCTGGGGACGCTCGGCGGGCGCGGACGAACCGGCCGCCTGGCCTGCGGACGTGGAAACGGCAGAGGGGCTGGTCGCACCCTTCTGCTTTCCCTTGCGACGGCGCGACCGCTTCGGCCGCCCCGCATCGTCCGCATCTCGCGCCCCGGAAAGAGACGGCTTCGCGCCGCTGTCGGGGTCGTTCACGTTACTGCCTATGGCGCCGCGCAAAGCCTTGAAGCTGCAAGCAGGCGCTCTCTCGATCTTCGTTGGCGCGACATTACCAGCGCCCGGCCCGTTCGCCAAATTCTTTTTGTGACGCAATGACGACGCATCGGGCGGGAAATGGGCCGATGCGATTTTCCCAAAAAAAACCATTTGCATCTCCGCCTCTTTTGTTTATAAGCCCGCCTCACAGGCACCGGCCCAGCCGGAACCAGCCATGCTGGGGAATAGTTCAACGGTAGAACGACGGACTCTGACTCCGTTAATCTTGGTTCGAATCCAGGTTCCCCAGCCAAACTTTTCCCACATAAAGTAGATTCCCGCGCCCTTGCCAGCGGTTTCGCCGGCTGGCACGTTGCATGTGTCTGATTCACACCTGCAGGGGGAAGCCCATGGCGCACAAGTTCGAAATCTACAAGGACAAGGCTGGCGAGTATCGCGTTCGCTTCAAGTACAACAGCGAAGTGATGTTCTCGACGGAAGGCTATTCCAGCAAGGCCAGCGCGCAGAACGCCATCGAGTCGATCAAGAAGAACGGCCCCGGCGCGCCTGTCGAAGACAACAGCCAGGCCTGATCGAATTTTTCCATGAGAAGCCCGCCGGTTCCGCCGGCGGGCTTTTTTCGTTTCAGAAGGTCGGCGGGGTGCAGGCGCTGATGACCTCGCAGGGCACCGGGCCGACGCAGCGGAAGCGGTGCGGACGGCGGCTTTCGAAATAATAGGCATCGCCCGGGCCGAGGATGCGGCGCTCGTCGTCGACGGTCACTTCCAGCCGGCCGGAAAGCACGATGCCGCCCTCCTCGCCGTCATGCACCAGCGGCACCTTGCCGGTGTCGGCGCCGGGCTGGTAGCACTCCTTGAGTATCTGCAGGCTGCGGCCGAAGGTGTTGTCGCCGATCTGGCGGAAGGAGATCGGCCCCTTGCCGATCTCCACGAGCTCGTCGGCCCGGTAGAACGCCTTTTTCGGGCGGTCGGGCTCGAAGGCGAAGAATTCGGCCAGACCGATCGGGATGCCGTCGAGGATGCGCTTCAGCGCGCCGACCGAGGGATTGGAGGCGTTCGATTCGATCAGCGAGATCGTCGAATTGGTGACGCCGGCGCGTTTGGCCAGCTCCCGCTGGGAGAGATTGTGGGCCATGCGCAGGTGGCGCAGCCTGCCCCCGATATCGACCGACATGGCATTTCCTGTTCTAGATGTTCGAAATAGCGAAAACCGCTTACTTCACATCCTTTAATTTCAATCGCTTGACGTCAACCAGAAAAGGACTTGTTCGGCATGGCAAATCATGGCGTCTATCGCCTCAGCCAGTTTAATTTTATCGCAGTTCCGGGCGCAAAACCGCTGCGCGCTTTGCCGGAATTGCTTCGGAGGAGATCTGCCATGAACGTTCACAACAAGCCCAACGCACCGGTGCTCGACAGCTACTGGATGCCCTTTACCGCCAACCGCCAGTTCAAGGCCGCGCCGCGCCTGCTTTCGGCCGCCGAGGGCATGTATTACACGAGTTCCGACGGCCGCACGGTGCTCGACGGCACCGCCGGGCTCTGGTGCGTCAATGCCGGCCACGGCCGCCGGCAGATCGCTTCCGCCGTCGAGCGCCAGCTCACGCAGATGGATTTCGCCCCCTCCTTCCAGATGGGCCATCCGATCGCCTTCGACTTCGCCGAGCGGCTGGCCGAAATCGCCCCCGGCCCCGAGGGCGCCAAGCTCGACCGCGTGTTCTACACGGGCTCCGGCTCCGAATCGGTCGATACCGCGCTGAAGATGGCCATCGCCTACCAGCGCGCCATCGGCCAGGGCACGCGCACGCGCCTGATCGGCCGCGAGCGCGGCTATCACGGCGTCGGCTTCGGCGGCATCTCGGTCGGCGGCATCCTCAACAACCGCCGCGTCTTCCCGCAGCTTGCCGGTTCCGATCACCTGCGCCACACGCATGACCTTTCGAAGAACGCCTATGTGAAGGGCCAGCCGGAGCACGGCGCGGATCTGGCGGACGATCTCGAACGGCTGGTCGCGCTGCACGGCGCGGAAACCATCGCCGCCTGCATCGTCGAGCCCGTCGCCGGTTCCACGGGCGTGCTGATCCCACCGAAGGGCTATCTGGAGAAGCTGCGCGCGATCTGCGACAAGCACGGCATCCTCCTGATCTTCGACGAAGTCATCACCGGCTTCGGGCGTCTCGGCGCCGCCTTCGCCACCGACTATTTCGGCGTGACGCCGGATCTCGTGACCACCGCCAAGGGCCTCACCAACGGCGCGATCCCGATGGGCGCGGTCTTTGCCAGCCGCAAGGTGCACGATGCGCTGATGCATGGGCCGGAAAACGCCATCGAGCTGTTCCACGGCTATACCTATTCCGGCCATCCGGCGGCCTGCGCCGCAGGCATCGCGACACTCGACATCTACCGCGACGAGGGCCTGCTCACCCGCGCGGCGGATCTGCAGGACGACTGGCACGCGGCGATGCATTCGCTGAAGGGCCTGCCGCATGTCATCGACATCCGCACGATCGGCCTCATCGCCGGCATCGAGCTGGCCTCGCGCGACGGTGCGCCGGGCGCACGCGCCTATGACGTCTTCGTCGACTGCTTCGAAAAGGGCCTGCTGATCCGCGTCACCGGCGACATCATCGCCTTCTCGCCGCCGCTGATCGCCGAGAAGAAGCATTTCGAGGATATCGTCTCGATCCTCGGCGATGCCCTGAAGCGCGCGTCTTAAGCTTTTCTCGGTAAGAAACGCTGTTATATCTGGGCCCGTATCCATACGGGCCCAGTTTCATGTCAGCATCCGCCAAGACCGAACCGAAACTCATCTTCCGGCTCCAGTTCGAGCCGGAAGGCCGGATCGGCCGCGGGAAGATCCAGCTTCTTTCCCATATCAGGCAGACCGGTTCGATTTCCGCGGGCGGGCGGGCGATGGACATGTCCTACCGGCGCGCCTGGCTGCTGGTCGACGAGATGAACCGGCTGTTTCGCGAGCCGGTGGTCGAATCGCAGCGCGGCGGCAAGCAGGGCGGCGGCGCGATGCTGACGCCCTTCGGCGAGGCGCTGATCGCGCACTACCACGCCATGGAGAAGAAAGCGCAGGCGGCGCTTGCCGAGGATATCGGCTGGATCGTCGGACATCTGGCCGAATAAACCCCTGCGAATACGAACACCGCTGAAATTGCCTATTCCAACGCCACCGTCTTGATGACGGCGTGAACCGGCAGGCCGGGCGTCAAGCCGAGGCGTTCGACGGACAAGGCCGTGATGCGGGCGCGGACATGATCCCCGCCGCAGGCGATGCGCAGGCTCGCCATGCCCTCCCCGTCCGGCTCGACGGTCTCCACGATGCCTTCGAGGATGTTGAGCGCGCTCAACCCTTCCGGCCGCACCGTCGCCACCATGACGTCGCGGGCGGGAATGCGCAGGCGCACCGTCTCGCCCGGCGACACCGCCGCCCCCGGCACGAGGATCGCCGCGCCGCCCTCGAGGCGGATGGTGGCAAGCCCATGGGCAGCATCGCGCGTCTCGACATGGCCGGAAAGCACGCTGCCGGCCTCGCGGCGATCGAGCGCGGAGGCAAGGCGCGGGCCGCCGAGCACGTCCGACGCGGGGCCGACGGCTTCGATGCGGCCATCGGCCATCAGCACCACCCTGTCGGCAAGGCGGGCGACTTCGGCGACGGAATGGCTGACATAGACGATGGGAATGCCGACCTCGTCGCGCAGGCGTTCCAGATAGGGCAGGATTTCCGCCTTGCGCTCCTCGTCGAGCGCGGCGAGCGGTTCGTCCATCAGCAGCAGGCGGGGAGACGCCAGCAGCGCCCGCCCGATGGCGACGCGCTGCTTTTCGCCGCCGGAAAGGTTCGCCGGCTGGCGGTCGAGCAGGCCGGCAATGCCGAGCAGGTCGATGATGCGGTCCGGATGTTCCGTCCGGGCACCCCTGGGCGAGAACCAGCGGCCGTAATTGAGGTTCTGCCGGACGGTGAGGTGCGGAAAGAGCCGCGCCTCCTGGAAGACGTAGCCGAAGCGGCGGCGATGGGGCGGCACGAAAATGCCGCGCGCGGTATCGACCAGCACGTCGTCGTCCAGCAGCACGCGCCCCGCGCCTGGCCGCGTCAGGCCGGCGATGATGCGGATCAGCGAGGTCTTGCCCGAACCGGAGCGGCCGAACAGGGCGGTGACCCCGCCATCCGAGGTGAAGGCGGCGTCGAGGGCGAAATCGCCGAGCCGGTGTCTTGCTTCGACCACGAGGCTCATTCGAGGTGCACCTTGCGGCCGATACGATGGGCGAGAAATTCCGAGGCGAGCAGCGCGACCATGGAAATGGCGATGGCGACGAGGGTGAGCCGCATGGCGCCGGCATCGCCGCCGGGCACCTGGGTGAAGGTGTAGATGGCGGAGGAGAGGGTCTGGGTTTCGCCGGGAATGTTGGAAACAAAGGTGATGGTCGCGCCGAATTCGCCCATGGCTTTCGCGAAGGCGAGGATCATGCCGGCGATGACGCCGGGCAGGATGAGCGGCAGGGTGACGGTGAGGAAGACCCAGACGGGACTGGCGCCGAGCGTGCCGGCCGCCTCCTCCAGCTTGCGGTCGACCGCCTCGATGGAAAGGCGGATCGAGCGCACCATGAGCGGAAAGCCCATGACGCCGCAGGCAAGCGCCGCGCCCGTCCAGCGGAAGGAGAGCACGATGCCGAACCAGTCATGAAGCAGCGCGCCGACGGGGCCGCGCCGGCCGAACAGGATGAGCAGCAGGAAGCCGGTGACGACGGGGGGCAGGATGAGCGGCAGGTGCACGACGCCGTTCAGCAGCGACTTGCCCCAGAAGCGGCCGCGCGCCAGCGCCAGCGCGACGAGAATGCCGAGCGGCAGGCTGACGAGGACCGCAACCGCCGAGACCTTCAGGCTCAGCCGGATCGCCGTCCATTCCTCATCGCTCAGGGCAAGCCAGTCCACGCGGGCTCCTCGGTCAATTTCGATGTGCCGGCATCAGCCAGACAACACAAACAGCCCCGGACGTAGCATCCGGGGCTATCGCCAGGCTCGCCTTACTTGAGAAGGGTGAAACCCTGCTCGGTGAAGAAGGGCGCGGCCTTGTCCGACTTCAGGAAGTCGAGATAGGCCGCCGCAGCCGTGCTCTGCGATTCCGAAAGGATCGCGACCGGGTAGATGATCGGCGGATGGCTGTCTTCCGGGAAGGTTCCGACGATGGCGACGCCGGGATCGGCGGCGGCGTCGGTCTGGTAGACGATGCCGTAGGGCGCCTCGCCGCGCGAGACGAGGGCGAGCGCCGCGCGCACGCTTTCGGCGCCGGCCACCTTGCCTTCGACAGCAGACCAGACGCTGAGCTTTTCAAGCGCGGCCTTGCCGTATTTGCCGGCCGGCACGCTGTCGACCGCGCCCATGGCGAGCTTGCCCTCCCCGACGAGGCCGGCAAGGTCGAAGCCCTCCTTGATCTCGACCGTCTCGGCCTTGTCCTTCGGCGCGACGAGCACGATGCGGTTGCCGAGCAGGTTGGAGCGGGTGTCCTCCTTGATCAGCTTCTTCTCGGCGACGTAGTCCATCCAGGCAAGGTCCGCCGAGATGAAAAGATCGGCGGGTGCCGCCGCCTCGATCTGCTTGGCGAGCGCCGAGCTGGCGGCATAGGAGACCGTCGTCTCGTTGCCGGTTTCCTTCTGCCAGGCAGCGTTTGCCGCATCGAGCGCGTTCTTGAGGCTGGCGGCGGCGAAGACGGTGACCTTTTCCGCGGCGGCGGCCGGCAAGGCGAGCGGCATGGCCGCGAAGGCGGCGACGACGAGTTTCAGAAGCAGACGACGGTTCATTCCTGTTCTCCCATGAGCCTGCCTTCGCGGCAGCGTGATATCTGATTGAATATATCGACGTTTACGACTTGGCCAGCGCTATATTTTCAAAAATATAATGAAAGTGACGAAGGCAAATCGGCCGCAGCGACCGGCCGAAGGGAGGAAAGCATCGATGCGCAGCCGGGGCTCGAAAACCGGCGCACCGGCTCTTGGAAACGTCGCCTGACGGTTCGACGGCGCATTGCGCAGAAAGGTCGCGGCTTTTTTCGTTTCTTCGGGGAAAAGAGGTCCAGAAATGGAAAAGCCTGCCGCGGGAGGAGGTGCGGCAGGCTTTCCGATAGAACCGAATGACGACTGGGAGGAGGAGTGCCGTCATTCCCGCAGTCGGCCCTGGGAGGAGGAGTGGGCCTTCTGCAATCATCGAAGCTTCGTGGGAGGAGGTACGTTGCTTCGATAAATATGACTATATACGATTCCTGGTCATTTCATAGGCATTGTTTTGCAATGCAGCTATGCGTTATGCGCGTAACGTATATCTCAATTCCGTTGAATTAAGCCCTGAAAGGGTGATTCGTTCGCACATGCAAAAACGCCCGCCGGAGGGCGGGCGCTTGGAAATTCCGGCGCTTTCGACGCGTCGATCAGAAGCCGACGGCTGCGCGGGCGACCGACTTGATTTCCGAACGCTCGATGCCGAGATCGCGCAGTTCGCGTGCCGACATGCGGTCGAGTTCGTTGACGGTCTGACGGTACTTGCGCCAATTGTTGAAGGAACGTGCCATGTTCATGATGATCCCCTTTCGTGAGGCTCTCTGTTCGGCACCTTTCCGTGGCGCCGCGTCTTTCGATGGCCGTGTTATAGCGGAATGCTGCAATGCGGAATAGCGCAAAGGCGGCACGCCACCCATGCGATTGGCGCATGGGTCTGGTAAGCCTCCGTTAACGAAGCGCGTCGGCTCCACCCATCAGGCGGCGCGTGCCGCCTGCTCCTCCCTCAGAAAGGCGGACAGCCGCTTCAGCCCTTCGCGCAGGATCGCCTCGCCGTTGGCGTAACCGATGCGCAGATGCCCCTCCATGTCCATGGCGCTGCCGGGCGTCAGCATGACGCCGGTGCGCTCCAGCAGCCGCGTGCAGAAGGCTTCGGAGGTGAGCGGCAGGTCGTATTTCAGCAGCGCCGTCGTGCCCGACTTCGGCTTCACCCAGGAAATCAGCGGCTCGCCCTCCACCCATTCGGCGAGGATGGCGAGGTTGCGGCGGGTGATGCCGTGGCTGCGCGCCAGAATCTTGTCGCGGTTTTCCAGCGCGATGGCGGCGAAGTGATCGTCCAGCATGCCGACGCTGATCGTGTTGTAGTCACGATGGATGGAAACGGCGTGCAGAAAATCTTTTGGCCCGACGATCCAGCCGAGGCGCAGGCCCGCCAGCGACCAGGTCTTGGACATGCTGCCGGTGCTGATGCCCTTCTCGTAGAGGTCTGCGATGGAAGCTGTCATGCCGTCGTCCTGCTGGTCCGTGCCGCGATAGACTTCGTCGCAGAGGATCCAGGCGCCGCAGGCCCGCGCGGTCTCGACGACCTGAAGCAGGAAGTCCCGGTCCATCAACGATCCGGTCGGATTGTTCGGGTTGTTGAGGCAGATGAGCTTCGTGCCCGGTGTCGCGAGCCGGCGCAGGTCTTCGAGGTCGGGCAGGAAACCGTGCTCGGCCGTCAGCTTCAGCAGCCTGACATCCGCGCCGAAACTTTCCGGGATGGAATAATGCTGCTGATAGGTCGGCAGGACCGAGACGACCCGGTCGCCGGGCTCCACCAGCGTTTCGTGCACCAGCGCATTGGCGCCGATCGCGCCATGAGTAACGACGACGTTCTCCATCACCTGCTTTTCATAGAGGCCGGCGATCAGGCGGCGCAGGCGCTCGCTGCCCTCGATCGCGCCATAGGTCAGCTTCATCGGCAGGAGTTCGGACAGGATTTCTTCCCGCTTGCCGGCCATGTCCAGAAGTTCTTCGACCGTCAGCGATTCGACGCAGGTCTCCGCGAGGTTCAGCTCGCAATGGTTCTCATAACGGTTCATCCAGATCTCGACGCCGAAATCGCGTATCTTCATGGCCGGGTCCTTTCGGGTTAGAAGGCCGCATGCGGCGGTGCCGCCCCTTCGATAGTGGAACGGTATGAGCAATATATTGCACAGTCAAGAACGTGGCGACGTGCTCGCCCATGTCTCCGGCAATTTGCGCCGCCTTCGTCAGGCGGCCGGCCTCAGTCAGGCGGCGCTCGCGGAAGCCTCCGGCATCAGCCGGCGCATGATCGTGGCGCTCGAAGGGGGCGATGCGAATATCAGCCTTTCCAGCCTCGACAAGCTGGCGACCGCCATGGGTGTCCGCTTCGTCGATCTCGTGCGCGACCCGGCCCGGGCGCCTTCAGCCGAGATCAACGAGGTGACATGGCGCGGGGCGGACCCGGAAAGCACCGCCGTCCTGCTCGGCTCCGCGCCGGCGACGAGGGAGGCGCAGATGTGGCTGTGGTCGCTCGGCCCCGGCGAGCGCTACGACGCGGAACCGGACCCCGCCGGCTGGCACGAAATGCTCTTCGTGACCGAGGGCACGCTGCGGCTCGAACTTTCCGGCACGACGCGGGACTATCCGGCGGGCAGCTTCACCGTCTACGGCACGGACCAGGCCTATTCCTATGCCAATCCCGGCGCGGTTCCCGTCCGCTTCGTGCGCAACGTGATTGCCTGATCCTCATCCGGACAGCAGCCGCCAGCCGATGCCGGCGAGTGCCGCAAGGCCGAGCGTCAGCAGCACGGACGCCTTGAGGCGGAAGAGTGCGAAGGCGGCCGCCGCGGCAAGCAGCGCGGACGGCATGACGACCGTCGCGACCACGGGCAGCTCGATCCGCAGTGGCCCGGCGGCAAGCACCGTCACCTCGGCAAACAGCGTGTGCACGGCGAACCAGACCGCGAGGTTGAGGATGACGCCGACCACGGCGGCGGTGATGGCCGCCATGGCGCCCGACAGCGCCGCATGGCCACGCAGCCTCTCGATGAAGGGCGCGCCGAGGAAGATCCAGAGGAAGCAGGGCACGAAGGTGACCCAGGTGGTGAGCACGGCGGCGAGCGTCGCCGCCACCATCGGGTCGAGGCTGCCCGGATCGCGCCAGGCGCCGAGGAAGCCGACAAATTGCAGCACCATGATAAGCGGGCCCGGCGTCGTCTCGGCCATGCCGAGCCCGTCGAGCATCTCGCCGGGCTTCAGCCAGCCATAGTTCTGCACGGCCTCCTGCGCGACATAGGCGAGCGCCGCATAGGCTCCGCCGAAAGTGACGACCGCCATCTTGCTGAAGAAGGCGCCGATCTCGGTGAAGACGCTGTCGCTGCCCGCGAAGAACCAGATCAGCGCGACGGGGCCAAGCCAGAGAGCGAGCAGCACCGCCGAGATTTTCAGCGACCAGCCGAGTTGGGGGCGCGCATGGGCAGGCGTGTCCTCGCCGAGCAGCGAATCCCGATCCTGCAACACCGCCCCTTTCGCCGCCGCATGTCCGCCCGCCGTGCGGAAGAAGCGCGAACCGGATTTCGCGCCGAGATAGCCGACGATCGCGGCAAGGAGAACGATCAGCGGGAACGGCACTCTCAAGGCGAAGATGGCGAGGAAGGCGGCGGCGGCAATGGCGATCATCGCCGGATTGACCAGCGCCCGGCTGCCGATGCGGAACACCGCCTGCACGACGACGGCGAGCACCGCCGCCTTGAGGCCGAAGAACAGGCCCTCGACCACGCTCGCATCGCCGAAGATGACGTAGACGTAGCTCAGCGCGAGAATGGAGAGGAAACCGGGCAAGATGAACAGCAGGCCGGCGACAAGACCACCGGGCGTCCGGTGCATAAGCCAGCCGATATAGACGGCGAGCTGCTGCGCCTCGGGTCCCGGCAGCAGCATGCAATAGTTCAGGGCGTGCAGGAAACGGCTCTCGCCGATCCAGCGCTTCTCGTCGACGACGATGCGGTGCATGACGGCGATCTGCCCGGCGGGGCCGCCGAAGCTCAGGGCCGCCACGCGCGACCAGACGCGCAGCGCTTCGCCGAAGGACACGCCGTGGCCGGACGGTTGGACAGGCCCTTCTCCAATCTCGTTCACCGGCTGCCCTCCGCTTCACCACGATCGATCGCAGCAGCGCCCCTCCCTGTCAAGTCGGCGGTGGGGTTGACGGATGAGGCTGGCGGCATTATTAAACCCATAAGTTAATTAACCGGACGGATAAATTCGTGAGCGACCCGCTGAGCCTGACCTTCGCCGCCCTTGCGGACCCGACTCGCCGCGCGATCCTCGCACGGCTTTCCGAAGGAGATGCGACAGTCAACGAGATTGCCGCGCCCTTCGACATGAGCCTGCCGGCGGTCTCCAAGCACCTGAAGGTTCTGGAGGCCGCCGGGCTCATCACCCGCAGCCGCACCGCGCAATGGCGGCCCTGCCATCTGGAAGCGGCGCCGCTGAAGGACGCGAACGGCTGGATTTCCGGCTACCGGCGCTTCTGGGAGGCGAGCTTCGACCGGCTCGACGACTATCTCCGGGAATTGCAGGCCGGCGAACCGGACAAGAAGAACTGAGGAGGAAAGCCATGCAACAGAAAGCCGAGACCGCGGACCCCATAGGCCTTGTCATCGAACGCCTGATCGACGCGCCCGTCGCCCTCGTCTTCAAGGCCTGGGCGGCACCGGAGCACCTTGCCCGCTGGCTGGGGCCGAAGGATTTCACCGCCCATTCCATCCGCATGGATTTCCGCCCCGGCGGCGCATGGTCGGCGGTGATCCGCTCGCCGGAGGGCGCGGACTATCCGATGGGCGGCCTCTACCGCGCGATCGACGAGAACCGCGGCCTTACCTTCACCTTCCGCTGGACCGGGGAGGACGGGCCGGAAACGCTGGTGAGCGTGGCCTTCGAGGCGGTTGGCGCGCGTACCCGGCTGACCTTCGCGCAGACACCGTTCGAGACGGTCGAATCCCGCGACAGCCACGCCGAGGGCTGGGGCGAATGCCTCGACCGGCTCACCGCCTACATCCTGCAAAACCGCACCTGAGGAGGACGCGATGAAGAAGACCTATCACGGAAGCTGCCATTGCGGCGCCGTCCGCTACGAATGCGTGCTCGACCTCGACGAGGGCCTGCGGCGCTGCAACTGCTCCTTCTGCCGGCGCACGCGCATGCTGAAGACCTTCACCAGGCGCGAAGATTTCAAGCTTCTCTCGGGCGAGGACCGGCTCCTCACCTATCGCGCGGCGGATTCGAGCTGGCTGGAAGGCGATATCGACCACTTCTTCTGCAAGACCTGCGGCATCCGCTCCTTCTCCCGCGGCTATCACAAGGACTTCATGGGGCATTTCTACTGCATCAATGCTGGCACGCTGGACGATGTGTCCGAGGAGGAACTGAGCGCCGCGCCCGTCATCTATGAGAATGGCATGGTGGACGACTACGAAAACCCGCCGGCCCACCACGCCCATCTCTGACCTCACGCCGCGCGGGCCTGTTGCCGGAGGTAGTGATCCATGGCTTTCAGCATGGCCTGCCAGCCAGCCAGATGGTCCTCCGCCCTGTCGCGGCCATCGAAATAGGCCCCCTGCTCGACGAGCCGCATGCGCGTGCCGTCGGGGACCGCCTCGAAGGTCACGACGACCGTGCCGGCGAAGGTGAGCGCATCGCCCTCCCGCAGCAGGCTTGCATAGACGATGCGCTTTTCCGGCAGGATCTGCAGGTAGCGGTTCTCGTTGAGATAGACGGGTCCGCCCCTGGGGCCGAAGCGGCAGAGATCGCTTTCGCCGACTGTAAAGCGGAAACGCTCGAAACGCATCTGCCAGTCCGGGCCGGGATCGCCCCAGGCCTCCTGCGCCGCCTGCTGCGACCAGGCCGAAAAGACGGCCGCGGCCGGCGCGGCGAAGGTGCGGGTGATATCGACGGTGCCGTATTCGATGGACATGGTTTTCTCCTTCCTGTCGTTGGGAACGGGAAGAGCATGAACGCCAGCGACCGCGACCGATAGAGACGTTCTCGACACTTTCGGGGCAGATATGCCAATCTCGCGCCATGCCGATACGTCCGAAACCCACCAGTCCCCTCACCGTCGCCATCCTCGCCCTGCCGGAAAGCGGCACCATGGCGCCCTATGGCCTGCACGAAATCCTCGGCGAGGCCGGTCGCGGCCCGAAGGCGCTGCGCGCCCTCGATCCCGTACTTGTTTCCGCAGAGACCCGGCCCCACGAAACGGGCAGCGGCCTGCGCGTGACACCGCAGCAGGGGCTTTCCGGCCACCTTGCCGATATCGTCGTCGTCTGCGACATCCACCTCGACGCGGGCCTGTCACCGGCCGGGCGGTGGCCACGGGAAATCGCCTGGGTGCGCCGGCATATCGAGGCGGAGGCGCTGATCTGCTCGGCCTGCAGCGGCGCGGTGCTGCTGGCCGAGGCCGGGCTGCTCGACGGCACGGAGGCGGCTTCGCACTGGATCCTGGCGGATATCTTCCGCGATCACTATCCGAAGGTCGCCTTCCGGCCGGAGCGCATTCTCTGCGACAGCGGCCGCGCCGGGCGGCTGATCACCACCGGCGGCGCCACCTCCTGGCAGGACCTGGCGCTCTACCTCATCGGCCGTTTCTGCGGAGCGGAGGAGGCGACACGCGTCGCCCGGCTCTTCCTCATCGGCGACCGGGGTCACGGACAGCTTCCCTTCGCCGCCATGGCCCGGCCCCGCCAGCACGGCAATGCCACGATCGCAGAGGTGCAGACCTGGCTTGCCGACAACTATGCCGCCCCCAACCCGGTGGCCGCCATGGTGGCCCGTTCCGGCATGGCCGAGCGTACCTTCAAGCGCCAGTTCAAGGCCGCCACCGGCTATGCGCCGGTGGACTATGTGCAGGCCATGCGCATCGAGGAGGCCAAGCAGATGCTGGAGACCGGGCTTGAAGCCATCGAGGATATCGCGGTCGCTGTCGGCTATGGCGATCCGACTTTCTTCCGAAAGCTCTTCCGCCGCCGCGTCGGCGTCACGCCCGCGCAGTACCGCCAGCGCAACCGCCCGCGCAGCCTCGGCTGACGATGGCCGGTTTGCCCCGAAAGCAGCCCGTTTGCCTCTGACCTTCGGGAACCATCGCCGGCACACTCGTCTCATCGAAACACGAGGAGACGTGACATGGACTTCTACTACGCCCCCACCGCCTGCAGCCAGGCCGCGCATATCCTGCTGCACGAAGCCGGCCTTTCCTTCCGGCCGCACGCGGTCGATCTCTTCCAGCACACCCTGAAGGACGGCAGCGCCTACGAGAGGATCAATCCGAACGGCTACGTGCCCGCCCTCCTTCTTGAGGACGGCATGCTCCTCACGGAGAACGTCGCGCTGCTCGACTGGATCGCCCACGCGGGTGACGGCCTCGTGCCGGACGGGCCGCTCGGCCGCACGCGCCACCTGCAGATGCTCGCCTTCCTTTCGACGGAGCTGCAAAAGCCCTTCGTGCGGCTGTTCTTCACGCAGAACGACGAGGAGAAGGCCTGGCTGACCGAAACGCTTGGCCGCCGCTTCGGCTGGATCGCCACGCGGATCGAAGGCGACTATCTGTTCGGCGCGCGCTTTTCGGCTTCGGATGCCTTCTTCTATGTGATGGCGCGCTGGGCCGCGATGTGCGGCATCGCGCTGCCGGGGCCGCTGCGGACGCTGGCGGACCGCATCGAGGCACGGCCTGCCGTGAGGACCGTGCTGGAGAAGGAGGGCGTCGCCCCGCTTGACGGCGCTGCCTGACGCCGGCGGAAAAGCATTGCGCCCGCCTATCGATCCGCTAGGGTCGTGCCGCCGGCGCAGGGCGCTCTTCCGGGGACTGTCGGAACTGGTCGCGGACCCGTCGCAGACAGGCTGCACTGGCACCGAACGAGGCCCTAAAATCGGGCTCAATATTTCATCGGGGTCCAGCAAATGGCAGAGTTTCCGCAAAAGGCGAAGGTCGTCATCATCGGTTTGGGTGGCATCGTGGGCGCGTCGATCGCCCACCATCTCATCGAGCGCGGATGGGACGATATCGTGGGCATCGACAAGTCGGGCATCCCGACCGACATCGGTTCGACGGCGCATGCCTCGGACTTCTGCTACACGACCAGCCACGACTATCTCTCGGTCTGGACCACCCAGTATTCCATCGATTTCTACGAGAAGATGGGCCACTACGCCCGCATCGGCGGTCTTGAAGTCGCCCGCACGGGCGACGACACCTGGATGGAGGAAATCAAGCGCAAACTTTCCTCCGCCCGGGCTTTCGGCACGCGCGCGCATTACGTCTCGCCCTCCGAGATCAAAGAAATGTTCCCGCTGATCGAGGAAGACCAGGTCATGGGCGGCCTGTTCGATCCCGATGCCGGCCTCGTCGTGCCGCGCTCGCAGACCGTCGCCGGCAAGCTGGTCGATGCCGCGGAAAAATCCGGCAAGCTGCAGGTCTACGGCAACACGCCGGCCCAGTCGCTGATCGTCGAGGGCGGCCGCATCAAGGGTGTCGTCACCCATCGCGGCACGATCATGGCCGACCATGTCATCGTCTGCGCCGGCATCTGGGGCCGCCTGATCGCCGAAATGGTCGGCGAGGACCTGCCGGTCATGCCGGTCGACCATCCCCTCACCTTCTTCGGCCCGTATAACGAGTTCGAGGGCACCGGCAAGGAAATCGGCTATCCGCTTTTGCGCGACCAGGGCAACTCCGCCTATATGCGCGACACGGGCGACCCGAAGACCACCGAAGGCGGCCAGATCGAGTGGGGCTATTACGAGCAGACCAATCCGCGCCTCTGCCACCCGCGCGACATCCTCGAAAAACACGAGGCGCGCCTGTCGCCCTCGCAGCGTGACCTCGACATGGAGCAGATCCTCGAGCCGCTGGAAAAGGCGATGGAACTGACGCCGATCCTCGGCGAGCTCGGCTATAACGAGGGCCATTCCTTCAACGGCCTCCTGCAGGTCTCCGCCGCCGGCGGTCCGTCCTGCGGCGAGAGCCAGAAGGTGCGCGGCCTCTGGTACTGCGTCGCCATCTGGGTCAAGGACGGTCCCGGCTACGGCAAGCTCATCGCCGACTGGATGACGGACGGGCGCACCGAGATCGACCACAACTCGATCGACTATTCCCGCTTCTACCCGCACCAGCTGACGGAGGAATTCATCGAGGGCCGCAGCTACGAGGCCGCGCAGAAGATCTACTTCCCGGCCGTGCACAACCGCGAACCCTATGCCTCGGGCCGCGGTGCCAAGCGCTCGCCCTTCCATGAGCGCGAGAAGGAACTCGGCGGCTACTTCATGGAGCTCGGCGGCTGGGAGCGCGCGCATGGCTACGCCGCCAACGAGCACCTGCTGGAAAAGTACGGCGACCGCGTGCCGGTGCGCGAGAACGAGTGGGACAGCCGCCACTTCTGGCGCGTCTCCAATGCCGAGCATCTGGCGATGAGCGAGGATTGCGGCATCGTCAACCTCTCGCATTTCCACATGGTCGACATCGAAGGCCCCGACCACGTCGAACTCCTGGAATGGCTCTGCGCGGCAAAGATCGGCGGCGACGGCAATATCGGCAAGGGCATCTACACCCACTTCCTCGACGACGAGGGCATGGTGCGCGCCGACTTCACGGTCTTCCGCATGGCCGACCGCTGCCGCCTCGTCAACGGCGCCGATGCCGGCCCGCGCGACTTCCATTACATGAAGCGCGTCGCCGAGGACCGCGGCCTCGACGTCACCATCACAGACGTCTCGGAAAAGTTCATCACCATCGGCATCTGGGGCCCGAACGCCCGCGAGACCCTGAAGAAGGTTGTCGCCGATCCCGATGGCCTCGATATCGAGAACTTCGCCTTTGCCGCGATCAAGCAGATCGAGATGGCCGGCAAGCCGGTTACCGCCTTCCGCATCTCCTATGTCGGCGAGCAGGGCTGGGAACTGCACATGAAGTACGAGGACGGCCTTGCCGTCTGGGACGCGCTGCGCGCCACCGGCGTCATGGCCTTCGGCGTCGAGACCTATGCGAATTCGCGCCGCATGGAAAAGAGCCTGCGCCTGCAGAACGCCGACCTCCTCACCCAGTACAACCTCATCGAGGCGGACCTTGCACGCCCGAAGGTGAAGGAAGCCGATTTCCGCGGCAAGGCGAAGCACCTGGAATACAAGGCGCGCGACCACCAGCCCGCCATGCTCTGCACACTCGTCATGACGGAGAATACCGACAGGAACGGCGTCAAGCGCTACCCGCTCGGCAACCTGCCGGTCATCGATCCGGCAACCGGCGAGGTGCTGATCGACGAACTCGGCCGCCGCTCCTACACGACCTCCATCGCCTTCGGCCCGACCATCGGCAAGAACATCGCGCTCGCCTACCTGCCGCACGCCTATTGCCAGGAGGGCCGCAAGCTCAACATCGAATATTTCGCCGAGACCTACCCGGTCGAGGTGGTCGGCATCGGCTACAAGCCGCTGTATGATCCCGAGAACCTGAAGCCGCGGACGTAACGCGGAGTCGCGGACGGAATTAAGGGCGTGCCGGTGGAAGCGGGTGCGCCCTTTTTGCTTTGATGGGTTGCGGCAAGCTCTGCATTTTCTGGCTCCGCCGCCATACCTCTCTCCCGTCATGCCGGCCTTGAGCCGGCATCCAGCCCGCGCAAGTCCTTGCGCGGGAAAGACTTTCTTCATCGAATGCCACGAGTCCTCTCACCGCGCGGACGCGCGGTGGCTGGATGCCGGCTCAAGGCCGGCATGACGGAAGAGAGGTTTGGGACTTGCTCGCTGGCGGTTCGGGGATGCTAGGGCGCAAAGGCAGCGGCGCCCCCTCAGCGCACCACCACCCCATTCTCCGCCACCAGCCGCCCGGCCTTGAACACCCGGCGGCCCTTCGGCACCGCCACCACGGCCTCCGGCACATGCGCGGCGGCGAGCGTCACGAAATCGGCCTTGGCGCCGATGGCGATGCCGTAGCCTTCGAGGCCGAGCGCCCTGGCGCCGGCTGCCGTCACCACGTCGAAGGCGGCGGAGAGTTCCTCGTCGGTGTAGAAGCCGGAGCGGTAGCCGATCATCATGGCGCGGCCGAGCATGTCGCCGTCACCATAGGGCCACCAGGAATCGCGGATATTGTCGCTACCGGAAAAGACGGTGACGCCCTCGCCGCGCAGCAGCGCCACCGGCGGAAAGGCGTGATCGCCGGGGGCGTTGGTCATGATCGAGACGCCGGCGGCGGCGATTTTTCCGCCGATCCGGCGGGCGGCGTCCGCATCGAGGTCGCCGAGGCCGTAGGCGTGGCTGATCGCCACCTTGCCCTGCATGCCGAGCGCCGCGGTGCGGGCGCAGATTTCCTCGACGGTGAAGGCGCCGAGCGAGCCGAAATCGTGCAGGTGGATATCGACGCCGACGCCGTGCTTTTCCGCCACGCCGAAGACGACGTCGAGATGACCGCTCACGTCGCGGTCGAAGCTTGCCGGGTCGAGACCGCCTACGAGGTCGGCGCCGAGGCCGATCGCCTCATCCAGAAGCTCCGGCGTGCCGGGGCTCTTCAGGATGCCGCTCTGCGGGAAGGCAACGAGTTGGATATCGATGATATCGCGATATTCCTCGCGGATATCGAGGATCGTTTCGAGCGATTTCAGCCCCACCGAGCCATCGACCATGACATGGCTGCGCATCTGGAGGGAGCCGTTTCCAACGCAGAGTTCGAGCTGCTTGCGGGCGCGCTCCTCCATCGGCGCGGCCTTGGCCATGTTCTCGGCCTGGAAGGCGACGCGTTCGTGCACGTCGAAGCCGTTGGTGCAGGGTTTGTGCGGTATCCACTTGTCGCCGTAGAAGCTGGTATCGAGGTGGATGTGGCCCTCGACGAAGCCCGGGACCAGCAATGCGCCGGCAATGTCGACCTGCCGCGCGCCCGCCTCGCCGCTGCCGGCCGACGCGATCGAAACGATGCGGCCTTCGGCAACGCCGATATCCTTCAGCGAACCGTCCGCCAGCCTTGCATTGGTGAAAAGGATTTCGATCCCGGCCATGATTCAACGCCTCCATTTCCGCACGACACGGCCCGCCCTTCAAGAGAGCGGATCGCAATCGCACACAATAAGACGCGAAAATCGTATACAGTCAATAGGCCGCAGCGACGACGGGCGAACCGAGCACGACGATGGGCGTGCCGTTCTGCACGCGGTTGAAGAGATCGACCACGTCCTGGTTCAGCATGCGCACGCAGCCGGAGGAGACGGACTTACCGATCGTCCACCATTCCGGCGAGCCGTGGATGCGGTAGAGCGTGTCTTCCTTGTTCTGGAAGATGTAGAGCGCGCGGGCGCCGAGCGGGTTCTTGAGGCCCGGCTCCATGCCGCCGTTGCGGATGCTGTAGGGTTCCAGTTCCGGCTGGCGGGCGACCATTTCGTCCGGCGGCGTCCAGCGCGGCCATTGCCGCTTGTACTGGATGACGCCGCGGCCGGCCCATTCGAAGCCGGCGCGGCCGAGGCCCACGCCGTAGCGCATGGCCTGCCCGTCCTCATAGGTGAGGTAGAGGAAATGGCTCGCCGTGTCGACGACGATCACGCCGGGCCGCTCGCCCGTCGGGTTCGGCACCATCTGGCGATAGAAGCGCGGATCGATCTTCTGGTAGGGAATGGCCGGCAGCGGGAACTGCTCGTCCGGCTTGGGCCCGTACATGGCGGCGTAGATGCTGGTATCGACCGGTTCGGGCTCGATTTCGACCCTTTCGCGAACCGGCGTCGTGGTGCAGCCGGCCAGAAGGGTGGTCGCCAGTCCTGCGCTGCCGAGCAGGAAGGACCGGCGGGTTACGCTTTCACCAGTCAATACAAAATCCTCATACATCAATCGTCATAGGGATCGGCAAGCGCGGCCTCGGGCCGGCTGACCGGATATTTCGTGCGCGAGATGCGGGCGGCCATGCCCTCCGCGCCCTTCTGCTTCAGAAGCGAACGGAAACTCGGATGCATGCCGCCGTCCGAATAGGCGAAGCTGGAAACCGGCGTCGCGCTCGCGAAAGCCGCATCCAGCTTCTTTTGTTCCGCGCCGATCTTCGCCATCAGGGCGTTTTCGGCGCCGCCGACGGTGGCAGGGCACTGCGCCAGCGGATCGCTCGGCTCGCCGTCCGCAAATTCCCTGTTGAAGACATAGCGGCCGCCGCAGACGGAAACCTTCGGCTGGCGCTTGGTGAAGGCGAAGGCGTCGTAGCCTTCCTTCAGCGTGCGCCAGAAGGGCATGTTGGGGTCGCCCTTGTGCTTGGCCATGTTTTCCGTGGTCATGCGGAAGGGATAGGCCTGCACCTGGAAACGCTGCTGCCCGCCGTCCAGCGCCTTCTGCACGATGGCATAGATCTCGCCGACGCCCTGGTCCGTCATGGCATAGCAGCCCGACGACGAGCAGGCGCCGTGCACCATCAGCGCCTCGCCGGTATAGCCGAGCGCCGATTCCAGCCGGTTCGGATAGCCGAGGTTGAAGGAGACGTAATATTGCGAGTTCGGGTTCAGCATGCCGGCGGAGACATGGTAGAAGCCTTCCGGCGCCTGGCGGTCGCCGCTCTTCGTCTTGGGGCCAAGCTTGCCGGACCACCGGCACATCGGATAGGTCTTGAAGAGCGCATACTGGCCGCTCGCATTGACCTTCCAGACCTCCAGCTCGCTTTCCTGCTTGAAGATGCGCACGAGGACGGGGCTTTCCGGCCGCATCTTCTTCTTCGACATCTCCGCTTTCACCTTGTTGGAAAGCTGCGGCGCCTCGGCAAGCGAGGCGACGTCCATGGCCATGCAGCCGGCCAGCAGGCCGCCCGCAACGGTCGCGGCGGCAAGCCGCGCGAGAAGCGGCAGGCGCAGGCGGCTGGTTTCACGAGAAAGACGATGGCGGAGCGCAAACATGGGTCGTTTTCGTTGTTAGGGGTCCTGGCGCGCCGCATCGAAGCGGCGCATCTCGGCTTCAGAGTCCAAGCGATTGCTTAGAACTTCGTTAATCCTGCGGCCTTCATCGGCCCATGCGCGGCATCATGCCCCGTCCGGCACCCCGAATCCGGGGCTTTCATTTCGGCGAAGCATAAACGCTCAAGCTGCTTGAGCTTCAAGACCAGATTTGCGGCTTTCTTTCGTCCGGCGATCACAGGACGAACAAAAAAACGTCAAAAGCTTGCTCGAAGCCGTCCAGTGGCAAGAAGAAGCAAAGAAAACTTGATTTGCCGATGCGCCCGGCACATCTGTGGTGCAGTTCATTGATGAGGCAAAGCGATGCTGACGATCGGCGATCTTTCCAAGGCCACGGGCGTCAAGGTTCCGACCATCCGCTACTACGAGCAGATGGGCCTGCTTTCCCATGCCGAGCGCTCGGAGGGCAACCAGCGGCGTTATTCCAACGAGGAGCGCGAGCGGCTCGCCTTCATCCGCCATGCCCGCGACCTCGGCCTCACCATCGACGCCATCCGCGAGCTGATCGAACTCAGCCAGCATCCCGAGCGCCCCTGCCGCGACGCCGACCGCATCGCCGCCGAGCAGCTCGCCACGGTGCGGCGCAAGATCGAACGCTTGCGCAAGCTGGAGGCCGAGCTGGAGCGCATCACCAGCCATTGCCATACCGACCAGATCCGCGATTGCTACGTCATACGCGCGCTCGCCAACCACGATCTCTGCCACGACGAGCACGACTAGGAGCCCGCCAGCAGCTTCAGCTTCTCAAGCTGGGTTTCGCGCGGCTCGTGCATGTCGAGCATGCCCTGCAGCCGGCCGTCCGCGCGGATGAGGAAGAGTCCGGCCGTGTGCTCCATCGTGTAGCTGTCCGAGGCCGTCGGAACCTTCCTGTAGAAAGCCGAAAAGGCATCCGCCGCCGCTTTCGTTTGGACGGCATCGCCGCGCAGCGCGACGATGCGCGGATCGAAGGAGGTCATGTAGAGCTTCAGAAGCTCCGCGGCGTCCCGCTCCGGATCGATGGAGATGAAGAGCGGCGTGATTCGGTCCGCGGCCGGGCCGATATCCTTCAGGAGGGCCGTCAGCTCGAAGAGCGCGGTCGGGCAGACATCCGGGCAATGGGTGAAGCCGAAGAAGACGAGATAGGGTTTTCCCGCCAGATCGGCCGAACGGAAGGGCGCTCCGTCGACGGTCTGAAGCGTGAAGGCGCGCTGCCTTGCTGCACCGGGGGGCGGCGCCTTTGCCGCGACCGTCACTGTGACGATCGCGGCACCGGCAAGAAAACTGCCGGCAAGGGCGACAACAGTCCTGCGCCGCATCATTTGATCGGCCGCAGCAGGCGTAGCGCGTTCAACGTGACGAGCACGGTCGCGCCGGTATCGGCGAGGATCGCCGGCCACAGGCCGGTGATGCCGACGACGGTCGTCACCAGGAAGACGCCCTTGAGGCCGAGCGATATGAAGATGTTTTCCGTGATGTTGCGCATGGTGCGCTTCGACAGGTCCGTCATCAGCGCGACGTCGCCGACACGGCCGTGCAGGATCGCCGCATCCGCCGTCTCCAGCGCCACGTCCGTACCGCCGCCCATGGCGATGCCGACATTGGCGGCCGCGAGCGCCGGGGCGTCGTTGATGCCGTCGCCGATCTTGCCGACGACGAAACCTTCGCGCTGGAGCTCGCCGACGATGCGCTGCTTGTCCTCCGGCATCAGTTCGGCGCGCACCTCGATGCCGAGTTCGGCGCCGACCGCCTTGGCGGTGCGGGCATTGTCGCCCGTCAGCATGATCGTCTTGATGCCGGCATCCTTCAGGGCCCTGAGCCCGGCGGCGGCATCGGGGCGCGGCTCGTCGCGCATGGCGATGGCGCCGGCGAGCACGCCGTCGACGATGAGCAGGGAAACGGTCTTGCCGTCGTCGTTGAGCGCGGTGGTGACGGTCGTTACCTCTTCGGTAATCGCGACCCGTTCGGCGGCGGCCTTCGGCGAGCCGAGGAAAATGTCTCTGCCCTCGACGGTCGCCGTGACGCCCTTGCCACCAAGCGCCCGCGAACCGCTTGCGACCGGGGGCACCACGCCGTCCTCCGCCGCCTTGCCGAGGATGGCGAGCGCCAGCGGATGGCTGGAGCCGGCCTCCAGCGCGGCGGCAAGGCGCAGCACCTCACCGGCCGGCTCCGAGAAGGCGACGATGTCGGTGACCTTGGGCTTGCCCTCGGTCAGCGTGCCGGTCTTGTCGAAGGCGATGGCGGTGAGCTTGCCGAGGCCTTCCAGCACCGCTCCACCCTTCACCAACAGGCCGCGGCGGGCACCGGCGGACAAGGCGGCGGCGATGGCGGCGGGCGTCGATATGACGAGCGCGCAGGGACAGCCGATCAGCAGCACGGCGAGGCCCTTGTAGACCCATTCGCTCCAGACGCCGCCGAAGACGAGCGGCGGAAGGATCGCGACGAGCGCGGCGACGACGACCACGCCGGGCGTATAATATTTCGAGAAGCGGTCGATGAAGCGTTCGGTCGGGGCCTTCGATTCCTGCGCTTCCTCGACGAGCTTGACGACGCGGGCGATGGTGTTGTCGGCTGCGGCGGCCGTGACGCGCACGCGCAGCGCCGCATCGCCGTTCACCGTGCCGGCGAACACCGTGTCGCCGGCCTCCTTGCGCACCGGCGTGCTTTCGCCGGTGACGGGCGCCTCGTCGATGGCGCTCTCCCCCTCGAGGATCGTGCCGTCGGCGGAAATACGGTCGCCGGGGCGCACGAGAATGACGGCGCCGACGGCAAGCTGCTCCGCCGGCACCTCCTTGGTGCGGCCCTCCTCTTCGAGAAGCGCGGTCTTCGGCACGAGGGCCGAGAGCGAGCGGATGCTGTCGCGCGCCTTGCCGGCCGCGACGCCCTCCAGAAGCTCGCCGACGAGGAAGAGGAAGACGACGGCCGCCGCCTCCTCCGTGGCGTTGATGATGACCGCGCCGACGGCGGCGATGGTCATCAGCATCTCGATGGAGAAAGGCGTGCCGGCGAGCGCCGCCATGATGGCGCGGCGCGCGATCGGCACGAGGCCGACGAACATGGCGATGACGAAGGCGTAGGTCTCAATTGCTGGGAAGAGATGGCCGATACCATAGGCGATCACCAGCGAAGCACCGGCAAGAATGGTCAGGCGCCCCTTCCTGCCCTTCCACCAGGGACCTTCGGACGGACCGTGATCGTGGCCGTGCAGTCCTTCGACAGCGGCTGCTTTCGGCTCGTGGTCGTGGCCGGCGTGATCGTGCCCGTGGTCATGGTCGTGGTTGCAGGCCGGGCCGTGCTCATGCTTTTCAGCGGCGAGGGCCGCGCCCGGCGTCACCGTGTAGCCGAGGCCGGTAACCTTGCGGCGGATGGCGTCGAGATCGCTCGTCGAGCCGTGCTGCACGCGCATCGTGCCGGCGGTGACGGAGACGGATACGTCCGAAACCCCCGGCATGCGGCGCACGGCCGTATCGATCTTGCTGGCGCAGGAAGCGCAATCCATACCCTCCACCCGAAAACGCGTCTCTTTCACATCCGACATCGAAAAATCCTCTTCAGTCTCGTGAGGATGTTCTACGACCTCTAGCGACTAGAGGTGCAAGAGCCACAGCCGAAAAAAATACGGACGAACTACCGCATTGAAATCCGCCGCGTGCCTGTGCTAGACAGCGCCCACTTATTTGCAGGTTTCATCTGCTGGTTGGGGAGGACGCCATGTCTTGCGACGCCCTCTTCCAATCGGGGATGGGCTCGATCGACGCCCCCCGAACGGAAGAACGCTTTTTGATGGGTGCCTCAGCGGCACGGTCAGGCTTTTATGCCGTTTCGCCGCCGGGCCTCGTGCGCCCGGCGAAGACGCCGCGCCTGCCCGCCCTTTTCCCGCTCAAGCATGGCGACAGCGCAAAGGCGCTGTCACATCGCCGTGCCCGGACGACGATACCGTAACATCGGCTTTTCCGTTCCAGCCGCTTGAAGCAGGAGGTTTTCGCCTCCGCTGCCGGCGTTGCTATCGTGCTGCCGGCATGCCGGCACCGCCCCATCCACCGCAAGAAGACAGGACCCTCATGTCCCTCACCACGCCCTACTACCTGATCGACAAGTCGAAGCTTCTCGCCAACATGGAGAAGGTGGCGCTGCTGCGCGAAATCTCCGGCGCCAAGGCGCTGCTCGCGCTGAAATGCTTCGCCACCTGGTCGGTCTTCGATTTCATGCGGGACTACATGGACGGCACGACCTCGTCCTCGCTCAACGAGGTGCGCCTCGGCCACGAGCGCTTCGGCAAGGAAACGCACGCCTATTCCGTCGCCTATGCCGATTACGAGATCGACGAGGTCGTCAGCCACGCCGACAAGATCATCTTCAACTCGATCGGCCAGCTCGACCGCTTCGCCGACAGGGCGGCCGGCATCGTCAGGGGCATGCGCCTCAATCCGGGCATCTCCTCCTCCAGCTTCGACCTCGCAGACCCCGCCCGCCCCTTCTCGCGGCTTGGCGAATGGGATGTGAGGCAGGTGGAAGCGGTGATGGACCGCGTTTCCGGCTTCATGATCCACAACAATTGCGAGAACGGCGATTTCGACCTCTTCGACCGCATGCTCGGCACGATCGAGGAGAGGTTCGCGCCGCTCCTGAAGAAGGCGGAATGGGTGAGCCTTGGCGGCGGCATCCACTTCACCGGCGAAAACTATCCGCTGGAACAATTCGCCGAACGGCTGAAGCGCTTTGCCGGCGACTACGGCGTCCAGGTCTATCTGGAGCCGGGTGAAGCCTCCATCACCAAGTCCACCACGCTTGAGGTGACGGTGCTCGACACGCTGAACAACGGCAAGGATCTCGCCATCGTCGACAGCTCCATCGAGGCCCACATGCTGGACCTCCTGATCTACCGCGAGAGCGCCAAGCTCTCCCCCAACAAGGGACCGCACCGCTACATGGTGTGCGGCAAGTCGTGCCTGGCCGGCGACATCTTCGGCGAATTCGCTTTCGAGCAACAACTGAAGGTCGGCGACCGCATCTCCATTCAGGATGCGGCCGGTTATACGATGGTCAAGAAGAACTGGTTCAATGGCGTGAAAATGCCGGCGATCGCCATCCGCGAGCTCGATGGCAGCATCAACACCGTCCGCGAATTCACCTACGCGGACTATGAGACAAGCCTCTCCTGAGGCGGCAGAACGGATAGAAGGAGATATTCCCCGACATGAAGAAGAACGTGCTCATCATCGGCGCCGGCGGCGTCGCACAGGTCGTGGCGCACAAATGCGCCCAGAACAACGACGTGCTCGGCGACATCCACATCGCATCGCGCACCAAGGCGAAGTGCGACAAGATCATCGCGTCGGTCCATGAGAAGAACGCGATGAAGCAGCCGGGCGTGCTGGAAGGCCATGCGCTCGACGCGCTCGACATCGAGGCCACCAAGGCGCTCATCACCTCCACCAAGGCGCAGATCGTCATCAATGTCGGCACCGCCTTCCTCAACATGTCGGTGCTGCGCGCCTGCATGGATACGGGCGTCGCCTATATCGACACGGCCATCCACGAGGAGCCGGGCAAGATCTGCGAGACCCCGCCGTGGTACGGCAACTACGAATGGAAGCGCGCGGCCGAATGCGAGGAGAAGGGCATCACCGCCATTCTCGGCGCCGGCTTCGACCCGGGCATCGTCAATGCCTATGCCAAGCTCGCCAAGGACGAATATCTCGACAAGGTGACGGACGTCGACATCGTCGACATCAATGCCGGCAGCCACGGAAAATACTTCGCCACGAACTTCGACCCGGAAATCAACTTCCGCGAATTCACCGGCGTCGTCTATTCCTGGCAGAACGGCGCGTGGCAGACCAACAAGATGTTCGAGATCGGCAAGGAATACGACCTGCCGGTCGTCGGCAAGCGCAAGGCCTATCTGTGCGGCCATGACGAGGTGCATTCGCTCGCCAAGAACATGGACGGCGCGGACGTGCGCTTCTGGATGGGCTTCGGCGATCACTACATCAACGTCTTCACCGTGCTGAAGAACCTCGGCCTCCTGTCCGAGCAGCCGGTCAAGACGGCCGAAGGCCTCGAAGTCGTGCCGCTCAAGGTCGTCAAGGCGGTCCTGCCGGATCCGTCCTCGCTGGCACCCGACTACGAGGGCAAGACCTGCATCGGCGACTATGTGAAGGGCCTGAAGGACGGCAAGGAAAAGACCGTCTTCATCTACAACGTGGCCGACCACAAGGAAGCCTATGAGGAAGTGGGCTCGCAGGGCATTTCCTACACCGCCGGCGTTCCGCCGGTCGCCGCCGCGATGCTCGTCGCAACCGGCGAATGGGACGTGAAGAAGATGGCGAATGTCGAGGAACTGCCGCCCAAGCCCTTCATCAACCTGCTCAACGGCATGGGCCTGCCGACCCGCATCCAGGACGAGGACGGCGACCGCGCCGTCAGCTTCTAAGCCTCGAAAACCGCCGGCCGCGCCCTTCGCGCGGCCGGCGCCCCTTGGAAGCGTCTTCCGCATTCCCTACAAGAAGCGATCGCCATTTCGATGGCATAACGCGGCGGCGGAAGAATGAATCGCTATCCCATGTTCAGCCCGCAGCTCCTCGTCAGCTTCGTGGCCGTCTGCGAGACCAGCAGCTTCACACGCGCTGCCGACCGCGTCTCGCTCTCGCAATCCACCGTCAGCCAGCAGGTGCGCCGGCTGGAGGAGCTTCTCGGCAAGGTTCTGTTCGAGCGCACGTCCCATGAGGTGCGGCTGACCGAGGAGGGCATCAAGCTCCTGAGCTATGCCCGCCGCATCATCGCGCTCAACGAGGAGGCGCACGACGCGCTGACGGGGCCGTGGCGCGACGGCGTGCTCAGGCTCGGCATGCCGGAGGACTTCACCGTGCCGACGGTCGACCTGCTCGCCGCCTTCAAGCGCGCGCATCCGCACCTGCGGCTCGACGTGACCAGCGGGCTCAGCCCGGACCTCCACCGCGCCTATCTCCAGGAAGAGCTGGACCTCGTGCTGGTCAAGCAGCGCCGGGTGCACCTGCCGCGCGCCGCCCGGCCGGAGCCGCTGCTCTGGCTCGACAGCGAAAAGCACCCCGCCATCGAACAGTCCCCGGTGCCGATCGCCGTCTTCCCGGTGAACGGGCTCTACCGCGAGGAACTGTGCCGGATGCTGGACGGCCTCGGCCTGCGCTGGCGCGTCAGCTATAGCGGCGGCGGGCTGGCGGCGCTCGCCGCAGCCTCGGCCGCAGGGCTCGGCGTCAGCCTGCTGCCGGCAAGCTGCCGGCTGCCCGATCACCGCGTTCTCGGCAAGGCCGAAGGCCTGCCGCCGGTCGACGACTTCGAGCTTGCCCTGTTTTATCGCGACAATGCCGCGGCGATCACGCTCGACCTCGCCGAACGGCTCATTACGTTTTGCGGCCTCAAGCGCTAGTCCTATTGGCGAATCGAATAGCCAGCATTCTCAAATGTCGCTGCCATGGGGCGTACCCGTTGCCTAGAATGCACCATCCCTTTCACGCATGACGACGAGGAGACGATGTTGCAGCACGCCGTATCGCAGAGCCGCAGGGCCTTTCTGAGCCGCACCGGCCAACTTACCACCGCAGCCGCCGTCGCCGGCCTTTCCGGCGGCGCGAGCCACGCGGCCGCCGCCGACAACAAGGAGGATGCCATGGTGACATCCGTGAAGGACAGCCACTACCTCCTTGCCGACGTGCGGCTGGAAGAGGGCTTCGAGAAGGACGGCGACGTCATCGTCGCCACCCGCACGGCGCTCCATACGCTGGAAATCAAGGACGGCCGGATCGCGGCGCTGCATGCGGCCGGCGCGGCGCTGCCCACCGGGCTGCCAACCTACCAGGCGGGCGGCCAGCTTGCGCTGCCGGGCATGCGCGACATGCACATCCACCTCGACAAGACTTTCTACGGCGGCCCGTGGCAGGCCCCGCGCCCGCGCCAGGGCAAGACGATCATGGACATGATCGCGCTGGAGGAGAAGCTGCTGCCGCAACTGCTGCCGACCTCCGTCGAGCGCGCCGAGGGCCTGATCGCCCTCCTGCAATCGAAGGGCAGCACGGTCGCCCGCAGCCATTGCAACATCGATCCGGTGAGCGGCCTGAAAAGCCTCGAACACCTGAAGCTGGCGCTCGAAAAGCATGAAGACGACTTCGCCTGCGAGATCGTCGCCTTCCCGCAGCACGGCCTGTTGCATTCCAAGGTGGACGGGCTGATGCGCGAGGCGATGCAGCTGGGCGTCGAGTATGTCGGCGGGCTCGACCCGACCAATGTCGACGGCGCCATGGAAAAGTCGCTCGACGCCATGTTCCAGATCGCGCTCGACACGAACAAGGGCGTGGACATCCACCTGCACGAGACGAGCCCGGCGGGCGTTGCCGCGATCGACTACATGGTCGACACGGTGGAGAAGAACCCGGCGCTCAAGGGCAAGGTGACGATCAGCCACGCCTTCGCGCTGACGACGCTCTCGCCGGAGCGGCTGGAGGAAATGGCCGCCCGCTTCGCCGCGAGCGGCATCACCATCGCCTCGACCGTTCCGATCGGCGGGCTGATGATGCCGCTGCCGCAGCTTTCCAAGGCCGGCGTCTTCGTCATGACGGGCACGGACAGCGTGATCGACCACTGGTCGCCCTTCGGCAGCGGCGACATGCTGGAGAAGGCGAACCTGTACGCCCAGCTCTATCGCGGCTCGGACGAATACCATCTCTCCCGCTCGCTCGCCATTTCCACCGGCGGCGTCCTGCCGCTCGACGACGACGGCAACCGCGCCTGGCCGAAGGCCGGCGACGAGGCCGGCTTCACCCTGACCGGCGCAAGCTGCTCGGCCGAGGCCGTCGCCCGCCTGCCCGCCCGCAGCGCGACATTCCACAAGGGCCGCCTCGTTTCGGGAAGCGTCAGCAAGGCCACCGCATAAAACGAGAAGGCCGGCGCGATGCCGGCCTTTTCATTGTCTGATTGCGTGCTTCACGCGATCTTCTCGATTTCCAGCTCCTGCTCTCCGACCGTGACGACATCTCCCACGCCCTTGCCCATCAGCAGCCGGGCAACGGGCGAGACGTAGGAGATCGAGCCCGCTTTCGGGTCGGCCTCATCCTCACCGACGATGCGGTAGGTCTGGACGCGCCCGTCGTCGCGGTTGAAGGTGACGATGCTGCCGAAGGCGACGATATCGTTCGAGTTGGGCGGAGGGATGAGCTGGGCGGTGCGCAGACGTTCGGAGAAATAGCGAATGTCCCGCGCCGGGCCAGCCGTCTGGCGGCGGCGCTCGTTGACGTCGTCGATGCCGTTTGCCGCCTCGAAGGCCTCACGAGCCTCCTGAAGCTGCCGTTCCAGCGCCTTCAGGCCCGCCTCCGTCACGAGATTCGGGTGGGGTGAAACGGGCCTCTCCGGCAGCAGGGTTTCCGCTGCCGTTTCCGCGCTTTCTTCCTTGACGAATGCGACGCTCACGCTCGAACTCCGTATCTTGTCCTGCGTTCGATCTCTACGGAAATTCGAACAGGAATGCTACCGCAGCCAGATCGCGAGATCGGACGGCTTGCGCCCGCGGCGGGCCTGCGCGCCGAGTTTCTCCCAGGCGAATTTCTTCGCAGCGGCTTCGGCGGCTTCCCGGTTCGGGTAGGTATCGGGCAGAACATAGTCGCGGCCTTCGCAGCACAGAAGCGCCCGGCAACTCAGAACATCGAAATGCAACTGGATATTGGACTGTTCGTTCATCTCGCCCTCCCTTCAAGGCAAAGGGAGAAATTCGCAGTTCATCCGGATGTTCCCGGCCACCCCGTTTTGTCCAGAACGATTTTTTAAAGGGCCGGTTATTGCCGTCCGGCCTGCTCGGCGCGCATTTCGGCAAGCGCGCGAATGGCGTCCTGCCGGCCGGTTTCGCCGAGGGCTTCGAAGAGGCGGTAGGCATCCGCCCGCATGCCGAGATTCTTGTAGGAATAGGCGCGCAGCACCATCAGGTCGACCGGTTCGGCGCGGACCTGACTGCGCTGATCGAGGAAAACCAGCGTCTCGCGAAAGCGCTTCGCCCGGAAGCTGCTGACGGCCCGGTCCGTAAGGATCGATACCTGCAGTTCAGCACCGCGGCGGCTGTCGAGCTTGCCCTTGGTGGCCGCGACGGCCGCCTCGCTGGTAAGGCCGGCCCGCAAATAGGCAAGGCTCTGGCCATAGGCGGCATCGCTGCGGATGCTTCCTCCGCCGGCAAGCGCCGCCTCGAAGGCCTGCGCCGCCTCCATAGGCCGGTTTATCTCCATCAGGCACCAGCCGAGGGCGAGCGCATTTGCTGGCGACAGGCCGCTGGGGTCGCGCGTCGTGCGGCAGTTCGGGGCGCCTTCCACCCGCCGCGCCGTGCGCTCGGAGCGCTCAGGCCTGACGGCAACCTCCTCTACGACCCGTGCGCGGGTTCCGGCCATCTCCTCAACCGGCACGCGCCGCTCGGTGCGGGCGATGCGCGGCTGGCGCTCGCGGCGTAGGGGCGCCGCATCATCACTGGTATCCTCCTCGCCAAGCCGCGCGATGCGCTCGGAGCGAGCACCCCAGGCCTGCTTGACGGCGGCAAGGCCGGCGCCATCCTCCAGCCGCAGTCGCGCAACGCCGAGCCCGTAGGCGGCAGGCTCGTAGTCCGTCTTCCACTTCAGGACCTGAGCGAACCATTCCTCGGCCGTCCGCGGCTGGTTCATGGCGAGCGCATACCAGCCGAACTGCTCGCCGGTCTCCGGATGCTTCTCTTCCAGCGTCACCCCGGCGATGCGGTTCAACACCTTCGGCTCTAGCTTCGGCAGCGGATCGAGCGCCAGCAGGTTGGCGGTGGCGGCAAGATAGGTCTGCATCGCCTGGTCGGACGAGGTGCGCCAGGCATACATCGCCTCCTCCGCCTCGGCCGGCATCTTGCGCGCGAGCAGGATGAGGGCAAGGCCCTGCGATGCCGAGGCGGAATCCTCGGCGGCGCGCGCCTTGCGGAAGAAGGGTTCGGCGAGCGCATTCTGATCGCGCCGCAGGTGATACCAGCCGAGCAGGAGGGCGTCGGAGGCAAGCCCCTCGTCCGCCACCAGCTTTTCAACGATCTTCAGGTAGGCGGGCGAGACGGTGATCGCCGGATCCTCGTCGCCCTCGCCGACGAAGCGGCGGGCAAGATCGTTGCGGATCGCCTCGAATTCCTTGACACCGTCCGCCCCGGTGCGCTCGCGGGCAAGGAGGTCCTGCATGTCGGCATAGCCGAGCACGGTCGAGGCCTTCTGCACGGTGGCGACACGCACCGGTCCTTCCGTGCAGTTGTCCAGCATGTAGCCGTAGGCATCCTTGGCGCGCTGCACGCGGTCGGTCTTGAAGAAGGCCTCGGCCACACGCCACAGCACGTCGGCGTCGCTACAGGTCAGGAGGCTCGGCGTTTCGGCACCGATGCGCACCACCTCCTCGGGCTTGCCGGCATTCGAGGCCGCGACCAGCGCGGCACGCTTTTCCGCTATGTCGAGACGCTCGACGAGATCGGCCGGCGGGGTCCATTGCGCGTCCTCCTGTTGGCGCCTGGCGATCGCCGCGCGCACGTCCGCATAGCGCGACTGGCTGTAGAGCGCCCACATCTCCTCGAGCTGCCGGTCCTCGTTCTCCGGCACGGCAAGCGGATTTTCCGGCGGTATCCAGGTGGGGTAGAGCGCGCGCAGGCGGGCGATCTCGGCGTTCAGCCGGGCAGTATCGCCGCGCGCCGCGAAATAGCGCAGCGCGCTTTCATCGACGGCCGGCTTGCGCTCAGCGATTTCAGCGCCGCCGGAAGGCTGGACCGCCTGTCCGCTTTCGAGCTGTGCCACCTCCAGCCGCGGCTGCTTGCCCGTCTCGACGCCGCCGTTTTCCGATTCCTGCCCATTCGACCCGGTGCCGAGGCGCGGCAGGTCCTTCATCAGATCGCCGGGCACGCCGAAGGAAAGGCCGGCGACGCTCGCCGCGCCGGCTGAGATGAGGGCGAACGCCATCAGGATCGACTTCATCCCGAATTTCCTTCGGTACATCGAATGACACCCAGCTCCGGCTTGGACCGTGACGACACCATGCGTCAAGAACGCCGGGACATGTCGCCACGTCCCCCAAGAAGAGCCAACCAGCCCCGATAAAAGCGCGATAGGGTTAACCGCTAGTAAACAGGAGCCTAGACACCCCGGCCGAAACGGCGCAGCAGGCCCGACGTGGCGATACCGAGCAGGATCGACAGGGCGCAGAACAGCACCGCATAGGCAAGAATATTGGAGGACAGCCAGTTCGCGGCGACGAGCCTGAGATTGGCGAAGCTCCAGGGCTGCGTGACGACAAAACGGGTGCGGTTCACCGGCCGGGTGTCGAGCGCTTCGGCGCCCTTGCCGTCGAGGCTCGCCTGCCCGTCGAGCTGGCGCCAGCGATCGTCCTGCGCGACGGCGGTCATGCCGGCGCGAAGGTCCGCGCCGGTGGGGGCGGTGAGCACAGTCCAGGTCGCCGTCTGGTCGGGGCTGTCGCCCTGCGCGATCAGGAAGCGGGCATCCTCGCCGGGCGTAACCGGCTCCTCCACGCCGGGCAGGAGGCGAAGCGAGGAAAGTGAAATATCGAACGTGTCGTGCAGCCAGGTTTCGAGTGCGGAAATCTGTCCGCGCCAAGAGCCGCCGCGCACGCGCGACTGCCACTCGTTGAAGGCCTCCTGCGTTGCGCCCTGCTGGCCGTCGCCGGCCTTGGCGCCCCAGGAGGACGCGCTCTCGCCGGCAATGTGGGTCTGGCCGAGCACGAGCGGGGGAAGCTGCGAAATGGTGCCGACCAGGATGGCGTTGCGCTCGCCGATCGCCAGCGCGGAGGCTTCCGGCCGGACCTGCAGGGCACGTCCGCTCGCCACCGCCAGCTTGCCGAGGAAGGTGGCGCTCGCCGAGAGCGTGTCGGCATCGAGGCGGTCGAGATAGAGCGCGGTCGGATCGACCTGGCCGTTATAGGGCAGGCCGGTGCCCGAGAGCGCGGCGAGGTTCGGCAACTGGGCGATCCGCGCAAAACGCGGCGTGCGGAGCTCGGACGAATCGAACAGCGCGAAACGCGGCTCCTCCAGCGCGCTGGCGCCGGGGGCGCAGACCTTGTCCGCCTGCGTCATCAGCACGGTCTCGATGTCGATGCGGTTCGGGCCGGGACGGAAGTGCCGCATGGTCACGCGAATCGGCAGGTGGCGGAAGATGCCGCCATTGCGATTGGTGATCGGCAAGGTCGAGGCGATGTTGCCGTTGACGTAGATATCGATATGGCTGCCCGGCAGCACCTCGGCGGAATAGGCCGCATCGAGCAGCAGCATCGCTTCGCCATAGGCATCGGCGTAGAAATCCGAGGGGATGCCGATATCGAAGCCGGTACGGAAGCGCCGGCCGCTGAATTCGCCGGTGCGCACGCCGAGCGCGGCGAAGGTCAGCGACGTCTCGCCGGTCAGGAGCGGCATGTCCGCTGCGTTGCGTTGGCGCACGCTGAGCGCCTCGCGCGTCACGCCGATCGGCCGGTCGACGGGCGAGACCATGCCCTCGACCGCACCCTCGATGGACGGCCAGTCCGGGCCGCTGACGACGAAGATCTTGCGGTCGCCGGCCGGCGCGTCGACGAAGGTGGCGACGGCGGAAGAGCGCGCCGTCGCGGGCAGGCCCGGCAGCAGCGCCGCAAGGTCGCCGGCCGTGCCGACCAGCACGGTCATTTCGCCCGCCCCGGCCTTGGCCGGCAGGGTGTCGACGACGTCGAAGGTCTGGTTGGGCATCTTCGCCATCAGCGAAAGGCCCTGGCTCAGCCGCATCAGCGCGTTGGTGGCGGCGGGCTGGCCCATTTCCGGCACGACCATGACGAATTTCGTCTGGCCCGTCGGGCCGAGGCCGATGGCGGCGATGTCGTCGGTCGTAAGCAACCGGCCGCTCGGATCGGCCTCGACCGTGAGGAAGGTGCGCGCGGGGTCGATCGCCGTCCACAGATCGTAGGTCGAACGGATCGTGCAGTCGGTCCTGTGGCGCTGTACGGCATTGAACGTCACCCGGTTGATGCCGGGCCGCAGCAGGCCCGCGGGTATCTCGAAGCGGACGTCCCTGGTCCCCTCCGCCGATTGCACGGGGAGTTCGCCGACGACGGCGTCGTTGACGATGACGGTGAGCCTGGAGGATTCAGGCGCGATCACGACGGCGTTGGAATAGCCGAGGCTGATCGCGGTGGCGCTCGTCGCCTGCTGCTTGGTGAGGAAGACCGGGAAGGACTGGCTGGCGACCTCCCCTTCCAGCAGCAGGGATGCGGCCGGAATGATGTAGCGCCGCGCGGTGGTGTCGGGCGTCGCCGCCTTCTTCTCCGGCTCCCTCGTCTGCGTGGTAACGGGCTGGTCGCCGCCCGTCGCGGGCTTCGTCTCGACGGCCGGGCGTTCGCCCGACATGTCGAAGGGCACGCTGGGCTCCTGCGCGAAGGCGACGGAGGCGGACAGGGCGAGCGCGAGGCCGAGGAGCGGCAGCTTGCGAAGGCGCGTCACGGTGCGGCCTCCTTCTTGCCGCCGCCGAAGCTCCGCAGGAAATAGAGCAGGCCGCGGCTCGTCTGGTAGACCGCGACGCCGAGGAACCAGAGCGATCCGCGCAGCAGGCCGGGGTTGTAGCGGCGCGAGACCTGGAAATCGCTCCACTGGTTGGAGTTCGCGAAGATGAGGTCGGCGACCAGCGAATGGTGCCGGGCCTCTTCGGGCATGAAACGGCAGCCGATGGCGACGACATTGCCGAGATTTTCGACATTGCGGATATCGACCGGCAAGACTTCCTCGTGATCGCCCCCATAGGGCGTGAAGCGCAGTTCAGCGCGGCTGCCCGTCTGCGCCTCACCTTCCAGCCCGAATACCTGCACGCGCGCGCCATTGGCCGAGACGTTCTCCAGCGTGGCGGGGTATTCACGCCCCTCGGCGATGAAGGTGCAGCGGCGCTTGATGGTGACGCGCCGGCTCGCCGCCCGCTCGCTGCGCTCGGAGACGACGCCGAGGGCGCAGCCGGCGATGATGAGGTTCAGGAGGTTCCAGCCGCCGACGACGAAGGTCACGTCCGCCTTGTACGGCTCGGAGTAGAAGCGGTAGACGCTCATCAGGAAGGCGATGAACAGCACGGCGAAGATGACGAAGAACGGCCGGCTGATTTCGGACAGCCGCGCCACCCGGATCGATTCGTCCTTGGCCGTGACCTTGAAGGTCGGCTTGGTGGGGTTGAGCATGACCGAGACGACGGCCGGCAGAAGATGCACGCTCTGCACATATTCGTAGAGTTCCGAGATCCACGGCCAGCGGAACGAGCCGTAGAGGTAGTTCTGCATCATCAGGTTCACGAGCATATAGGCGAGCGTATAGCCGAGGAACTCGCCGCCGGACGCCGTGAAGATTTCGAGATCGAAGAACAGATAGAAGAGCGGCGCGAAGAGGAAGATCGTGCGCGGGAACGGGAAGAGCCAGAACAGCGTCGAGGACATGTAGCAGAGGCGCTGCGGCAGGGTGAGGCCGCGCTTCAGGAGCGGGAAGCGGAAGCGCAGGATCTGCATCATGCCCTGCGCCCAGCGGCTGCGCTGGCCGATGAAGCTGGCGAAGGTGGCGGGCTGCAGGCCGGCGATCAGCGGCTTGTCGACATAGACGCTGTTCCAGCCGCGTGAATGCAGCGCCAGCGCCGTCTCGCAGTCCTCGGTGATGGAAAGGCCGCTGAAGCCGCCCGCCTCGTTGAGCGCCGTGCGCCGCAGCACCGCCGCCGAGCCGCAGAAGAAGGCGGCGTTCCACTTGTCGAGACCGCGCTGGATGATGCCGTAGAACATCTCGTTCTCGCTCGGCATGGTCTCGAAGGTCCGCAGGTTCCGCTCCAGCGGGTCGGGATTGAGGAAGAAGTGCGGCGTCTGGACGAGGAAGAGCTTGGGATCGTCGGCGAAGTAACCGACGGTCTCGCGCAGGAAATCGCGCGCCGGCGCGTGGTCGGCGTCGAAGACGGCGATCAGATCGCCGGTCGAGTGCTGCATGCCGTTGTTGAGGTTGCCGGCCTTGGCGTGCTCGTTGCGCGCGCGGGTGAGGTAGTTGACGCCGAGATCGCGGCAGAGGGCCTGCAATTCGCGGTGCCGCGCCTCGGCCGTCTGGGCCTCCACCACAGCCGCGGCGTTGCGCTTCTGCTCCGTGCCGCCGTCATCGAGCAGCCAGACGGTGAGCTTGTCGGCGGGATAGTCCATCGCCTTTGCGGCAGCGAGCGTATTGGCGAGAAGCCCCATGTCCTCGTTGTAGGTCGGCACGTAGACATCGACGGAGGGCAGCCTGCCCTGCTCTGCCGTGCGGCTCTTGCGCGGCGGCAGGGGCATGGCGACGACAAAGAGGCTGAGCGCCAGCATCATCACGCTGTACATTTCGGCAAGATAGAGCAGGAAGCCGGGAATGAAGTTCTCGAGCTGGTTCAGCGGCGGCAGCGTGCTCGTCGTGCGCCAGTAGACGTAGCGCAGCACGACCGCGGTGCCGAAGGCGAGCGCGATGAGCCGCCAGATGCCCTCGGCGCGCAGCACCTTGATCACCGCCATGAAGGTCACGACGGCGATGCTCGCGATGAGCTGGGTCTGGAGATTGATGGGCAGGGTGATCACGAGGATCACGAGAGCGGAGACGAGCGCCCACAGGATGATCGTGCCGGTATGTCTCATTCACCGTCCTTCGCCGTCGCCATCATGGCACGTATCGGTCGGACATTACGCGCCATACAGTTAACGAAAAATGAGGCAGGCCACGACTTCAATCGCACTTCGCAGAACCGGAAGCTCCGGTGACGCAGACCGGCGACGGGACCACGACGGCCGCGTCGTCCGTCGCCGTCGCCCCGCCCGTCGGCGAGGGCACGACGACGGCGTTCTCCGTATCGACGGCCTCGACCTTGCGGACCGGCTTCCTTTCCGGAATCCGGCGCGTGACGGGAATGCTGTTCTCGCTCTCGACGCGGACCGCCGGCTCCACCCTGCGCTCCTCGAACGGCACGCGCAGCGGCTCGCCGCCGCCTACCTGGCTGTCGACGGATGCCGGCGTGCCGTAGGGGTTCCACGTCTGCCCGGAAAAGCCGCCGACGATCGTGTAGCCATACATCATCTCGACCAGCTCCTTCTCCGAGGCGCCGGCCTGGCAGACGCGCAGGCGGACCTGGATCATGCCGAGGCTGTTCAGCTTGTTGCGGTCGGCTTCGTCGGAGCGGATCTGCTGCCAGCCGTAGAGGCAGCCGTCATTGCCCGCGCCGCGCCCATAGGCGTAGCCGAACGGGCCATAGCCGTTGCGCACGAAATTCGCGGAGATCGGCAGCGAGCGGCCGGCGAAATAGGTGGCGATCTCCGCGCGGATCGCCGAATGGCGGACCGGCTTGAAGGCGAGCGCGCCGGCCGGCATGGCGACCGTCTCGGCGGGCCCGAAAGCCTGGATGCTCAGGAAATTCTGGCCCGACGTCGCCGCCGAGGTGGAGAGCGCGATCTGCTGCTCGATGGCGTTGGTATATTGCCGCTGGATCACGCCGACGATGGAGAGCGTGCCCGGCGCCGGCAGCACGAGCGCGCTTGCGGCCGGAACGGTCGTCGACAGCGTGGCGATGCCCGTTCCCGGGCGTGCCGCGCAGCCGGCAAGAGCCGTCGCCGTGATTGCCGTCAGCAGCGATGCCCCGCGAAGCATCTTGCCGCTACGGCGCAGAAAACGAATCGCCGCCGAATCACACATGGGAAAGTCATATTTCGCCACGGCGGAAATAGGAATCCCAAGAAATGGCAACGCCCCCTACAATTTGAGGGGGCGCTAAAGGATCAGATGATGCCGCCACCGCCGGCGGCGGAGGCCGGGCGCTCCGCGGCGACCTTGCGGCGGTAGCCGCTGGCACGGTAGGCCGCGACCGGATCGATCGCGCCGCCCGAACGGCGGCGGGCCTCGGCGAGGATCGGCTCCACGTCGGCGCGATAGGCGCGCTTGAGGGTTTCCGTCGCCATCAGCGCATCGTTATCCTCCTGGTAGCCGGCAAGCGCCGTGCGGTCGACAAGCAGCGCCTGCGCATAGGCGCGGCGGATTTCGTTCGCGCTGTTGATCAGGCTTTCGATCGGGTCCGTGACGTTGTGCGACTGGTCGATCATGTGGGCCGGGTGGAACCCTTCGCCGCCGCGGCCCTCCGCCTCCACCAGTTCGTTGAAGACGAGGAACAGCCGATAGGGCTCGATCGCGCCGGCATCGAGATCGTCGTCGCCGTATTTCGAATCGTTGAAGTGGAAGCCGCCGAGCTTGCCGAACTGGATGAGCCGCGCGACGATCATCTCGATATTGGTGTTCGGCGCGTGATGGCCGAGATCGACGAGGCACTGCGCCTTGGGGCCGAGCGTCTGGGCGATCAGGTAGTTGGTGCCCCAGTCCTGCACGACCGTCGAATAGAACGCCGGCTCGTACATCTTGTGCTCGGAGAACAGCTTCCAGTCGTCCGGCAGCGCCTTGTAGATTTCCGCCATCGACGCGAGATAGCGCTCGAAGGCCTTGGTGAAATTGCTCTGGCCTGGGAAATTCGAGCCATCGCCGACCCAGACCGTCAGCGCCTTGGAACCGATGGCCTTGCCGATCTCGATGCATTCCAGATTGTGCTCGACCGCCTGGGCGCGGGTTGCCGCATCCGTGTGGCTGAGCGAGCCGTATTTGTAGGAATGCGCCTGGCCGGGCGCGTCGGAGAAGGTGTTGGAGTTCATCGCGTCGAAGCCGAGGCCGAGCGTATCACCCTTCGCCTTCAGGTCCTTAACGTCCGTCTTGTCCCAGGGAATATGCAGCGAGACGGTCGGTGTCGCGCGGGTCAACTGGTGGATGACCGAGCAGTCATCCAGCTTGTCGAAGATGCCGCGCGGCTCGCCGGTGCCGGGGAAGCGGGCGAAGCGCGTGCCGCCGGTACCGACGCCCCAGGAGGGAACGGCGACGAAGAATTGCTCGACCTTGCGCGTGACGGCCTCGATGTCGATGCCGCGGCGGGCAAGGCTGGCGCCGAGCGCGTCGAAATCTTCCTCAAGCGCCCTCGCCCGCTTGTCGTTTTCCTGCGCGATGACGTCCTGCGCGATCTTGAACTCTGCCATTCCACCCTCCCTCTGCGCAGATCAGCGCGGAAAACTCTGCGCGTTGCCGGCATCGACGTTGATGATGTTGCCGGTCGATTTTGCCGAAAGATCGGATGCCAGGAAGTAGATCGCCTCGGCAATGTCCTCCGGGAAGACGTTCAGCTTCAGCATCGAGCGCTTGCGGTAATGCTCCTCCAGGTCGTCCACCTCGATCTTCGACGAGGCGGCACGCTGTTCGCGCCACTCGCCATCCCAGATCTTGGAGCCGCGCAGCACCGCGTCCGGATTGACCGTGTTGACGCGGATGCCCGCTTCGGCGCCTTCCAGCGCAAGGCAGCGCGCAAGGTGGATCTCGGCAGCCTTGGCCGTGCAATAGGCCGAGGCGTTCGGCGAGGAGGCAAGGCCGTTCTTCGACGCGACGAAGACCACGTTGCCGCCGAGATTCTGGCGGCGGAACAGCCGGAAGGCCTCACGCGAGACGAGGAAATAGCCGGTCGCGAGAATGTCGATGTTCTTGTTCCACATCGACAGTTCCGTGCTCTCGACGGGCGCGGAGGAAGCGATGCCGGCATTGGAGACGAGGATGTCGATGCCGCCGAATTCGACGCAGGCCTCCGCGAAAGAGGAAATCACGCCGGCTTCGTCGGTCACATTGAGCTTGACCGTTCGCACCGCATCGCTGCCGTATTTCTTCGCGAAGTCCGCACCGACATTTTCCAGCGCGCCCGCGTCGATGTCCGCAAGCACGACGCAGGCGCCCTCGCCCGCCAGCCGCTCGGCCGTCGCCCGGCCGATGCCGCCGGCCCCGCCGGTAACGAGCGCGACGCGGCCGGCAAGGCTCTTCGGCTTAGGCATGCGCTGGAGCTTTGCCTCTTCCAGCAGCCAGTATTCGATATCGAAGGCCTCCTGTTCCGGCAGCCCCTGATATTCGGAAACGGTGGAAGCGCCGCGCATCACGTTGATGGCGTTGACGTAGAACTCGCCGGCAATGCGCGCGGTCGCCTTGTCCTTGGCGAAGGAAAGCATGCCGACGCCGGGAACGAGGAAGATGACCGGGTTGGGGTCGCGCATGGCCGGCGAATTGCCGTGCTTGCAGGTCTCGTAATAGCGGGTGTAGTCGGCGCGGTAGTCTTCCAGCGCCTTGTCGAGGCCGGCGATCACGCCGTCCACATCGGGCTTTGCCGGATCGAAATCGACGATCAGCGGGCGGATCTTGGTGCGCAGGAAATGGTCCGGGCAGGACGTGCCGAGCGCGCCGAGCGGCTTCAACTCGCGGGAATTGACGAATTCGAGCACGGCGGCCTGGTCGTCGAAATGACCGAGCTTGCGCTCGCCCTTGCCGATACGGCCACGGATTTCCGGCATCAGTTTCGCGGCGACCGCACGGCGTTCGGCCTTACCGAGGCTCGTCGCGACGGCGCCGCCGAAGATCGTCCTGCCGTCCGTCTCGCGGGCGAACCAGTCGATCGCCTTGTTGATGATGTCGAGCGTCAGCAAATAGCAGTCCTTGGCATCGTCCGCCCAGGTGAAGAGGCCGTGGCTTTCGAGCACGACGCCCCTGGCCTTCGGGTTCGCCTTGACGAAGGCTTCGAGGTCGAGGCCGAGCTGGAAGCCGGGGCGGCGCCAGGGCAGCCAGCCGATGTCAGCACCGAAAATCTGCGCGGTCAGTTCCTTCGAATTCTTCGCGGCAGCGATGGCGATGATCGCGTCGGGGTGCATGTGATCGACATGCGCGAAGGGCACGAAACCATGCAGGGGCGTATCGATCGAGGCGGCGCGCGGATTGAGGTTGAAGGTGCAATGCGGCAGGAAGCCGACCATGCGGTCCTCGTCTTCCACGCCCCTGTAGATGCCCTTCAGGGCCTCGAGCTTGTCCATGTAGAGCGTGGCGAAGCCGTCGAGCTTGATCGTGCCGACATCGCCGCCGGAACCCTTCACCCACATGACGCGGACCTTTTCGCCCGTCAGCGGATCGGTTTCCAGCACCTTGGCCGACGTGTTGCCGCCGCCGTAATTGGTGATGCGCTTGTCGGCGCCGAGGAGGTTGGAGCGATAGAGCAGTTTGCCCGGCTCGTCGAGCCCGGCAGCATAGGCATCATCCCAACGTTTTTCGAGAAGGCGGGACTGACCCGTCATAATATCCTCCCTGGCTTGTCAATGCGCGGGACACCAAGCACGGCCTCCCGTCTCCTTCATCGGGAGCTATGACGCATTCCGCGGCGAACTGTCAATCAATTTTGATCATTAAAGATCATGTTGCAGCGCACAATGATCTTTTTTGATCGTTTGTGATTGACAGGATAAAACAAATGCGAATAAATCATACTTAGGAGGAGCCCCATGCACGAACGCGAACGCCATCGCATCATTTTGAGCGCTATCCAGGAAAAGCCCGTCGTGACGGTGCAGGATATCGCCGAACTGACCGAGGCATCCGAAGCCACCATCCGCCGCGACATCGCCGCCCTGCACGTTCAGGGCAAGCTGCGCCGTGTGCGTGGCGGCGCCGAGGCCGTGCATCCGCCGCAGCTCGGTAATCTGGCGGCGCGTCCCTTCAAGGTGTCCGAATCGATCAACATCGATCGCAAGCGCGCAATCGCCCGCCGCGCCGTAGAGCTGTGCGAGGAAGGCGACTCGATCATCATCAACGGCGGCACCACGACGTTCCAGATGGTGCATTTCATGTCGGCCCGCCGCCTGCAGGTGATGACCAATTCCTTCGCCATCGCCGAACATCTCGTCAAGCATTCCAAATGCACGGTCAGCGTTCCCGGCGGCGCGATCTACCGCGACCAGAGCCTCATCCTCTCGCCCTTCGACAATGACGCGATCCGCAATTTCTATGCGCGGCGCATGTTCATCGGCGCGCAGGGCGTCAACGCGCTCGGCATCATGGAATCGGACGCGCTGGTCATCCAGAGCGAGCAGAAGCTGATGCGGCAGGCGGAAGAGCTGATCGTCATGGTCGATTCCAGCAAGTTCGAGCGGCGCTCCAGTCTCATTTTATGCCCGCTGGAGAATGTGACGACGATCATCACCGACGACAGGATTTCGGACGAGGCGGCCGCGATGGTCGCCCATGCCGGCATAAGGCTCATTGCGGTCAAGCCCATGGCTTCGACCGAGAAGGAGGATTCCACCTCGGCAGCCTAACAAAAAGAGGGCGGCCGGGAGGAGTGACGTTGTTTTCAACACTGGGAGGAAGACCATGAAATTGTCCACGAAACTGCTCGCCGGCGCCGCGCTGGCGCTCGTCGCCATGATGTCCCCGGCCAGCGCCGCCGACATGAAGATCGCCCTCGTCGTCAAGTCGCTCGGCAACGGCTTCTTCGAGGCCGCCAACAAGGGCGCGCAGGAAGCCGCCAAGGAGCTCGGCGGCGTCGAGATCATCTATACCGGCCCGACGACGACGACCGCCGAAGGCCAGATCGAGGTCATCAACTCGCTGATCGCGCAGGGCGTCGACGCCATTGCGATCTCCGCCAACGACCCGGACGCCGTCGTTCCGGCGCTGAAGAAGGCCCAGCAGCGCGGCATCAAGGTCATCTCCTGGGATTCCGGCGTGGCGCCGGAAGGCCGCATCCTGCATCTCAACCCGTCGTCCAACGAGTTGATCGGCAAGATGTGCCTGCAGCTTGCCAAGAACCACCTGCCTGATGGCAAGGGTGACTTCGCGATCCTGTCGGCAACAACGACCTCGACCAACCAGAACACCTGGATCGAGGAAATGAAGAAGCAGATCAGCGACTTCCCGGGCCTCAACCTCGTCACCACCGTCTATGGCGACGACCTTGCGGACAAGTCCTACCGCGAGGCCAACGGCCTTCTCACCTCGCAGCCGAACGTCAAGGTCATCGTCGCGCCGACGACGGTCGGCGTTCTCGCCGCCTCGCAGGCCGTCAAGGATGCCGGCAAGATCGGCGAAGTCTACGTGACGGGCCTCGGCCTGCCGTCGGAAATGGCCGGCGCGATCAAGTCGGGCGCGACCAAGGAATTCGCCATCTGGAACCCGATCGACCTCGGCTATTCCGCCACCCAGATCGCCTATCACCTCGTCAAGGGCGACACGGACGGCGCGCCGGGCTCGGAAATCCAGGCCGGCCGCATGGGCTCGATCAAGATCGGCGACAACGGCGAAGCCGCCATGGCCGACCCGTTCGTCTACAATGCCTCGAACGTCGAAGAATTCGCGAAGATCTTCTGATCGGCAAACCCCCTCTGGCCTGCCGGCCATCTCCCCCACAAGGGGGGAGAAAATCCGGAGCAACGCCCCGCCCGCCGCAAGCTGTAGCATCGCGGCGGGGTAAGCCCCTCCCCCTTGTGGGGAGGGGTTGGGGAGGGGCCTCAAGGTGAAAGCAACCATGCCTGCCGCAACACAAAAGCACCATACCGTCCCGATGCCGGACGCCGCACAGGCGCCCATTCTGGAGATGCGCGGCATCTCGCAGATCTTTCCGGGTGTGAAGGCGCTCGACGGCGTCGATATCGCGCTCTATCCCGGCCAGGTGACGGCGCTGATCGGCGAGAACGGCGCCGGCAAATCGACGCTGGTGAAGATCCTGACCGGCATCTACCGCCCGAACGAGGGCGAGATCGTCATGGACGGGCAGCCGGTGACCTTCGCCAACGCCCAGGCCGCCATCGACGCCGGCGTGACGGCGATCCATCAGGAGACCGTGCTGTTCGACGAACTGACGGTCGGCGAGAACATCTTTCTCGGCCATGCGCCGCGCACGCGCTTCGGCCTCATCGACTGGAAGACCATCAACGAGCGCGCCAGCGCGCTGATGCACCAGCTCGAAAGCAATATCGATCCGACGATCAAGCTGAAGGACCTCTCCATCGCCCAGCGGCATCTGGTGGCGATCGCCCGCGCGCTTTCGGTAGAGGCGCGCATCGTCATCATGGACGAGCCGACGGCAGCGCTGTCGCGCAAGGAGATCGACGACCTCTTCCGCATCGTCGAAAACCTCAAGCGGCAGGGCAAAGCCATCCTCTTCATCAGCCACAAGTTCGACGAGCTCTACGAGATCGCCGAGAACTACGCCGTCTTCCGCGACGGCCGCATGGTCGGCGGCGGCAGGCTCATGCAGACACCGCAGGAGGAAATCGTGCGGCTGATGGTCGGCCGCGACGTGCACGACGTCTTCCCCAAGGTCGCCGTTGCGATCGGCGAGACCGTCTTCAAGGTCGAGGGCTACTGTCACGACACCGAATTCCGCGACATTTCCTTCGATCTCCGGCGCGGCGAAATCCTCGGCGTCTACGGCCTCATCGGCGCGGGCCGGTCGGAACTTTGCCAGTCGCTATTCGGCATGACGGTTCCCGCCTCGGGCAAGACCTTCCTCGACGGTCGCGAAATATCGATCCGCTCCTCCGCAGACGCCATTGCCGCCGGCATCGTCTATGTGCCGGAAGAGCGGGGCCGCCATGGCCTGGCGCTGGAAATGCCGATCTACCAGAATATGTCGCTGCCCTCGCTCGCCCGCACCTCGGCGCGCGGCTTCCTCAAGGCCATCAACGAATTCGCGCTGGCGCGCAAATATGCCGAGCGGCTGGATCTTCGCGCCGCCGCGCTCTCCGTGCCGGTCGGCACGCTTTCGGGCGGCAACCAGCAGAAGGTGGTGATCGGCAAGTGGCTCGCCACGAAGCCCAAGGTCATCATCCTCGACGAGCCGACCAAGGGCATCGACATCGGCTCCAAGGCGGCCGTGCATGCCTTCATCTCGGAACTGGCCGGCGAAGGCCTCTCGATCATCATGATCTCTTCCGAGCTGCCGGAAATTCTCGGCATGTCGGACCGCGTCATGGTGATGCGCGAGGGCCTGATGGCCGGCATTCATGATCGCGCGGGACTGACGGCGGAAACGCTGGTGCGCGCGGCGACCGGCAATGCGTAGGGGCGGATGATGATGCAGCGTCTCTTCAAGAACCGCGAACTCCTGCTGGCGCTGATCATCGCCGCGATGATCGCAGGCTTTGCCACGCGCGCGGCCGGCTTCGCCGCCCCCGGCAACCTCGCCAACATCTTCAACGACACGTCGATCCTGATCATCCTGGCGCTTGGCCAGATGACGGTGATCCTGACGAAATCCATCGACCTTTCGGTTGCCGCCAACCTCGCCTTCACCGGCATGGCGATCGCCATGCTGGATGCGGCCTATCCCGGCCTGCCCTTGGCGCTGCTCATCGTGCTTGCCATCGGTATCGGCGCGGCGCTCGGCGCGATCAACGGCTTCCTCGTCTGGCTGCTACAGATCCCGCCCATCGTCGTGACGCTCGGCACGCTCACCATCTATCGCGGCATGGCCTTCGTGCTGTCCGGCGGCAGCTGGGTGAACGCCCACCAGATGACGCCCGACTTCCTCAACCTGCCGCGCCTGCCGGTGCTCGGCCTGCCGATCCTCTCCTGGGTCGCCATCGCCATCGTGCTGATGATGTGGTTCGTGCTGACGCGCACGCCCTTCGGCCGCTCGACCTATGCCTCGGGCGGCAACCCGACGGCGGCCGTCTATGCCGGAATCGATGTCGGCCGCGCGCGCTTCCTCGCCTTCGTGCTGTCGGGCGCGCTTGCCGGCCTGTCGGGCTATCTCTGGGTGTCACGCTATGCGGTCGCCTATGTCGACATCGCCGCCGGCTTCGAACTCGACAGCGTCGCGGCCTGCGTCATCGGCGGCATTTCGATTGCCGGCGGCATCGGCACGGTCATCGGCACCGTGCTCGGCGCGCTCTTCCTCGGCGTCATCAAGAACGCCCTGCCCGTCATCGGCATTTCGCCCTTCGCGCAGATGGCCATCTCGGGCGTCGTCATCATCCTCGCCGTCGTCTTCAACGCGCGGGCCGAGAAGAAGAAGGGCCGCATCATCCTGCGCGACCGCGCCGCCAAGGAGACGCCGGCATGAGCACCGTGACATCAAGCGAAACCCGCCGCCAGATTCCCGACCGGCTCGGCACGCCGCTGAAGCGGCTGCTCGCAAGCTGGGAGGTGCTGCTGTTCTGCGTGGCGGTCGTCATCTTCATCGCCAATTCGCTCGCCTCGCCCTATTTCCTCGACGCCTGGAACCTCTCGGACGCGACGTTCAACTTCACCGAGAAGGCGCTGATCGCCTTCGCCATGGCGCTCCTGATCATCGCCGGGGAGATCGACCTTTCCGTCGCCGCGATCATCGCGCTCGCCTCCACCGCCATGGGCGCGGCGGTGCAGATGGGCGTGGGCACGCCGGGGCTCGTCGCCATCGGCATCGGCACCGGCCTTGCCTGCGGCGCGTTCAACGGCCTGCTCGTCGCCGGCCTCAAACTGCCCTCCATCGTCGTCACCATCGGCACGATGAGCCTCTTCCGCGGCATCTCCTATATCGTGCTCGGCGACCAGGCCTATGGCAAATATCCCGCCGACTTCGCCTATTTCGGGCAGGGCTACGTCGTCTGGGTGTTCTCCTTCGAATTCGTGCTGTTCCTCGTCTCGGCCGTCCTCTTCGGCGTGCTGCTGCACAGGACGAATTTCGGCCGCCAGGTCTATGTCATTGGCAACAATGCGATGGCCGCCCGCTTTTCCGGTATTCCGGTCGATAGGGTGAAGTTCATCCTGTTCCTGCTGACCGGCCTGATGAGCGGCATCGCCGCCGTCTGCCTCACCTCGCGCCTCGGCTCCACCCGCCCCTCGATCGCGCAGGGCTGGGAGCTGGAGGTGGTGACCATGGTCGTGCTCGGCGGCGTCTCGATCCTCGGCGGGGCGGGAACCATTGCCGGCGTCGTCATCGCCGCCTTCGTCATGGGTCTCGTCACCTTCGGCCTCGGCCTGCTCAACGTGCCGGGCATCGTCATGTCCATCTTCATCGGCCTGCTGCTGATCGTCACCATCGCCCTGCCGATCGTTGCGCGCCGGATAAAACATGCAAGGAGAGCCTGATGGAACGGCACGCCTTCAAGATGAAGCTCCATTCCGGCATGGAGGCGGAATACAGGAAGCGCCACGACGAGATCTGGCCCGAGCTGGTCGACCTGCTGCATGAGGCGGGCGCATCCGACTATGCCATCTATCTCGACCCGGAGACCAACATCCTCTTCGGCGTCCTGACCCGGCCGAAGGACCACGCCATGGCGGCTTTGCCCGAACATCCGGTGATGAAGCGCTGGTGGGCACACATGGCCGATATCATGGAGACCAACCCGGACAATTCCCCCGTCCAGAGCGACCTCGTTCCTGTCTTCCACATGCCATGACCGCTTATTCCCGCATCGCCGTCCTCGATATCGGCAAGACCAATGCCAAGGTCGTCGTGCTCGACGCCGCGACGGGCGGCGAGATCGCCGTCGCGCGGATGGCCAATGCGGTCCGAAAGGATGGCCCCTACCCGCATTACGACGTGGAAGCGCTCTGGGCCTTCACGCTCGACGCCCTCAGGCGTTTCGCCGGTAAGCCGGGCTTCGACGCCATCTCGATCACCACGCACGGCGCCTCGGCCGCGCTGCTCGATGCCGATGGCGGGCTTGCCCTGCCGGTGCTCGACTATGAGTACGACTATCCGCAGGATATTCGTGACGCCTACGACGCGCTCCGTCCGCCCTTCGGCGAGACGCATTCGCCGCGCCTGTCGATGGGGCTCAATGTCGGCGCGCAACTGCATTACCAGAAGACCGCCTTTCCGGAAGCGTTCGCCGGGGTGGCGGCCATCGTCACCTATCCGCAATACTGGGCGGCGCGCCTGACCGGCATCGCCGCCAACGAGGTGACCTCGCTCGGCTGCCACACCGACCTGTGGAACCCGCAGGAAGGCGGCTATTCCTCGCTGGTGGATACACTCGGCATCCGCCCGCTGATGGCGCCGATCCGCCCGGCGTTCGATGCGCTCGGCCCGGCGCTGCCGGCGGTCGCCGAGGTGATCGGCGTCTCGGTCCCGGTCTATTGCGGCATCCACGATTCCAACGCCTCGCTGCTGCCGCATCTGGTGGCCCGCGCTGCGCCCTTCTCCGTCGTCTCGACCGGCACATGGGTGATCAACTTCGCCGTCGGCGGCGATCTCGACCATCTCGACCCGCGGCGCGACACGCTCGCTAATGTCGATGCCTATGGCCGCGCCGTGCCCTCCTCCCGCTTCATGGGCGGGCGGGAATTCGAGATCCTGTCGGCGGAAATCGGCGACGTCGCGGAGGAGGACGTGCGCGCCGCCCTGCCGGTGGTGATCGAAAAGGCGTGCATGCTCACGCCGAATGTCGCGCCGGGCTCCGGCCCCTTCCCCGGCCATGAACGGCGATGGGTGAATGCCGAGGGCGCAAGCGCCGCCGAGCGCCAGGCCGCGGCCCGCCTCTATCTCGCGCTGATGAACGAGGCCTGCCTCGGCCTGATCGGCGCCAGGGGACCGACGATCGTCGAGGGCCCTTTCGCGACGAACGGCCTCTATCTCACTCTCCTGGCCGCGCTGACGGCGCGCCCCGTCATCGCCGTTCCCGGTTCGACGGGCACCAGCCAGGGCGCCTCGCTGCTCACCGGCATCAAGCCGGTTTCGGCACCGGAAACTGAGGTCGCGCCACGCGTCATCGCCGGGCTGGGCGCCTATCGCGCGGCCTGGCTTCAGGCCGTCAATCCGCGCTGAGCGCCACGGCCGGCTGCAGGTGGGAGGCGTTGCGCGCCGGCAGGTAGCCGAAGACGAGGCCCGTCAGGAACGAGCAGGCGAAGGCGAGCGCCACGGGGCCGACCGTGAAGCTGACCGGCATGCCGAAGACCTTGGCGAGCCCGCCGATGGAAAGCCCCAGCACCACGCCGATGGCGCCGCCGATCGCCGAGACGACGAGCGCCTCGATCAGGAACTGCAGCAGGATATCCCGCCGCCGCGCGCCGGTCGCCATGCGCACGCCGATCTCGCGCGTGCGCTCGCGCACGCTCACCAGCATGATGTTCATCACCCCGATGCCGCCGACCAGAAGCGAGATGGCGGCGACGGAGCCGAGGAAGAGCTTCATGGTGTTCGACGTCTCGGTGAACGCCTCGCGCACCGAGGACATGTTGGTGATCTGCGTGTCCTCCGCCTTGTGCCGCTTATTGAGTAGCGACTGGATGGCGTCCTGCGTCAGGTCGATGGCGGAGGCATCCTCGACCTGGACGGTGATGGTGCGCACGTTGCGCTGGCCGAACAGCCGCATGCTGCCGGTCGAGAGCGGCACCAGCATCACGTCGTCCTGGTCGTTGCCGCCGGCGCTCGCACCCATCTCGGCCATCACGCCAATCACCTGGAAGGGGATCTTGTTGACCAGCACATATTGGCCGAGCGGATTGCCGCCATCGGGAAACAGCGTCTTGGCCACCGTCTGGCCGAGCACGGTCACCGGCGCATACGTGTCCATGTCGTCGGCATTGATGAACTCGCCCGAGCCGACCGCCCAGGATTTCGCGCGCGGGAAGGCCGGCACCGTGCCGTTGGCCGTCGTCTGGTAATCGATATTGCCGTAGCGCACGGTCACGGAACTCGTCATTTCCGGCACGGCGAAGGCGACGTTCGGCAATTCGAGGATGGCGTCGGCATCCGAGGGAACAAGGGTTACGGGAAAACTGCCGCTGCCACCGCGGAAACTCGCCATGCTTGGCCGCACCAGCAGGAGGTCCGAACCCATCGCGGAAATTCGGTCGAGCACGGAATTCTGCGCGCCCGTGCCGATCGCCAGCATCGCCACCACGGAACCGACGCCGATGACGATGCCGAGCAGCGTCAGGACGGTGCGGAAGAGATTGGCGTGGAGCGCCCGGAAAGCCATCTTGATCGCTTCGGAAATATCGGCGATGGCGGCCGAGCCTTCCTTCACCGCCCTTTGCAGGCCGGCCGCCGCCTCGGCGGACGGGCGGGCCTTGCGGGCGCGGTCGGCGATGATGCGCCCGTCACGGATTTCGATCAGCCGGTCGGCGGCTTCCGCCACCTCACGCGAATGGGTGATGAGGATGATCGTATGGCCGTCCTCGTGCATCCGGCGCAGGAGCGCCATCACCTCCTCGCCGCTCTGGCTGTCGAGTGCGCCCGTCGGCTCGTCGGCGAGGATGACGCGGCCGCCGTTCATCAGCGCGCGGGCGATGGAGACGCGCTGCTGCTGGCCGCCCGAGAGCTGGTTCGGGCGGTGATCGAGCCGGTCGCCGAGCTTCAGCGAGCCGAGCAGCGCTTCCGCCCGTTCCTGCCGGTCGCGTGCCGGAAGGCCGGCATAGATCGCCGGCACCTCGACATTCTCGCGGGCGCTTGCGGTCGGGATGAGGTTGTAGCTCTGGAAGACGAAGCCGAAGGTGCGGCGGCGCAGCGCGGCAAGGTCGTCGCTCTCGAAACCGGCGACGGGCTCGCCGTCGATCAGGTAGTCGCCCGATGTCGGCTGGTCGAGACAGCCGAGGATGTTCATCAGCGTCGACTTGCCGGAGCCGGACTGGCCGATGATCGCGACGAATTCCCCCGCCTCGATATCGAGCGAGATGCCGTGCAGCACCTCCACGGCGAAGTCGCCGTTGTAGAAGGTCTTGGTGACGTCCCTAAGCGAGATGAGCGCCGTCATGGCCGCGCCCTCAGAACATCGGCGGCATACGCATGCCGCGCCGCGAATTCCGGTCCCCGCCGGACGAATTGCCGCCGCCTGCGGTGACGACGACCTGATCGCCCTCGGCAAGGCCGCTCTTCACCTCGACGCTGACGCGGTTGCGGATGCCGGTCTCGACCGGCCGCGCCTCGCGCGCACCGGAGGCCGTGACGACAGTCACTTCCGCCGTCGGCTTGCCGCCGCCTTCGGGGCGCGTCATCGAGATCGCGCCGGCCGGCACGACGAGCACGTCGCGCGCCGCGGCCTGCACGAAGAAGACCTGCGCGCTCATCGACGTCATCAGCTCGCCCTCCGAGTTCGGCACGTCGAACAGCGCATTGTAGAGCACGACATTGTTCTCGACGGTCGGCGTCGGCTCGATCTGCCGGAGCTTGCCGTTGAAGCGCTTGCCGGGCTGGCCGAGCAGCGTGAAATAGGCCTCCATGCCCGCCTTGAGGCGGCCGACATCGGCCTCGGAGACCTCGGCGCGCACGGTCATGGTGGAGAGGTCGGCGATGGTGACGATGGTCGGCGCCGTCTGGGCGGCGTTCAGCGTCTGGCCTTCCTTCACAGGGCTGGCGACGATGGTGCCGGCCATCGGCGCGTAGATCTTGGTATAGCCGAGGTCGACCTCGTCGCCGGCCAGCGTCGCCTGCTGCTTGCGGATCTGCGCCTCGGTGGCGTTGACGTCCGCCTCCGCCGCGGCAAGATCGGCGACCGCCTGGTCGAGCGCCTGCTGGGCGGCGGCGCTGCCGGCGACCAGGTTGCGCTGGCGGGCGATGTTCGCCTCCTTGAAGGTGAGCTGCGCCCTCTTGGAGACGAGCTGCGCCTGGAGATTGGCAAGCTCGGCCCGGTTGATCTCGATGCGGTTCTCGATGGTGGCGGGATCGATCTCGGCGAGAAGCTGGTCCTTCGTCACCGTATCGCCGATGGCGACATGCAGCACCTTGAGCTGGCCGGAGACCTGCGCGCCGGCATCGACGGACTTCACCGCCTCCAGCGTGCCGACCGCCGTCACCGCATTCTCGATATCGCCACGCGCCACGGCCTGCGTGATGACGGCCGTCGTCGTCTCGGCCGGGGCGTAGGCGCGCCAGCCGTAATAACCGGCGCCGGCAAGGATGGCGATGACCGGCAGCCACAGCCAGGCGCGCGAACGCCGCTTGCGGCGGGCCGGCGGCACGGCGCCGGGCATGAAGGTGACGTTCGTCGGGCTCGCCGCGTCGGCGGCCTTCTCTTCTGTTTTCGGTCGTGCGGTCTTGCTCATCGGCGTTCCATAGGTCGAGGCCGTGCCTCTCGCGTCCCTTTGAATGACATGTGACACCGGAAGCCCTTCAGGAGAAGCCCTTGGGATCATTATATTTCTGTAATGTTTTGCGCCGCCGCCAGCCTCGCTCAAGGATTTTGCCGCACTAATTTAGCGAAGAAGACGAGGCTGATATGGCGCAATCCTGGGACAAGATCGTCACCATCGAGACGGACGGCATCGCGCATAGCTATACGCATATCCAGACGACCGAGGACGCCGCCCGCTACCTGCTCGACCATTGGTCGGCGCAAAGGACATTATCCTACCGGACGGCCGTGGAATCCTGCGCGAAAGCGCTGAAAGGACAGGTCAGCGGCTGCGCCGCCTATCTCTGCTTCATGACGGCCGTGCGGGAGGCAAACCTGCCCCTCGTGACGGCGCGCTCCCCTGCCGGCGCCGACCTGTTCGAGACCGACCTGCAACAGGCCTTGGCTGAAGGCGTGCTGCACGACACGCCGCCCATTTCGCACGGGCGTTTCTGGTGGCCGGCCTAGAGCACTTCCGGCGAACTCGGGTTCACCGGAAATGCTCTAGCCTCTTGTTTTTCCGCATTATCCGACGCCGCTTCGGCTGGAAATGCTCTAGCGGACGCGGCGGGGTGAGGCGACGAGCCGGCGCAGGTCTTCGACCTCCTCGTTCGAAAGCGGGCGAACCGTCCCCTTTTCCAGATCGCCCAGCGGCAGATTGCCGATGGCGACGCGGATGAGGCGCAGGCAAGCGATGTCCAGCGCTTCCAGCATGCGGCGGATCTGTCGGTTCTTCCCCTCGTCCAGCACGACCTCTATCCAGGAATTCCGGTCGCCCTCGCGAACCGTCCGCACCCGCCGCGCGCGCAGCAGTTCGCCGTCGTGCCTGACGCCCGCCACCATGGCGTCGAGCACCTCGCGGCCAACGATACGGTCCATCTGGACGTGATAGGTCTTGGCGACATGGGTCTCGGGATCGAGCAGCGCCTGCGCGAATTCCGTGTCGTTGGTGAAGAGCAGCAGGCCCTCGCTCGCCTTGTCGAGGCGGCCGACCGGCGAGAGATGCGTCTGGTCGAGATGCTTGAGGCAATCGAAGACCGTCGGGCGGCCTTCCGGATCGTGCCGCGTGGTAACGAGGCCGCGCGGCTTGTTCAGCATCAGGTAGACGCGCGCCTCAGCGGCGATGCGCTTGCCGTCCACCGCAATCGCCGCGCTCGAAAGATCGACCCAGGTTTCGAGATCGGTGGCGACGCGGCCTTCGACGGTGACGCGGCCGGCGCGCACCAGCTCCTCCGCCTGCGTGCGCGAGCAGAAGCCGAGCTTGGAGAGCGCGCGCGGCAGCGTTACCCGCTTGCCGCCGGCGGGTGCAGCCGCCTTGCGGCCGGCTACCGGTTTTAACGGTTTGCGGATGCCCTTCATGACGCCGTCCTTGGTTGACACATTGTCCTTGGTTGACCCTGGGGCCCTTGCCATTCTAAAGCCGGGGTCGTCCAGCAAAAACTCCATCGAAGTGAGACGCCGTTGACCCAGGACGATATTACAAGCGAACTCGTAACGCTGCGCGACTACTGGCGCTATGCGATCTCCCGCTTCAACGCGGCCGACCTCAGCTACGGTCACGGCACGACGACGGCCGGCGATGATGCCGCGTTCCTGCTGCTCGATTCGCTGGACCTGCCGATCGACGCGCTCGATCCCTTCCTCGACGCCCGCCTGCTGCCGGCCGAGCGCCGCTTGCTCGCGACACGCATCGAGGCGCGCGTGACCACCCGCAAGCCCTCGTCCTACCTCACCGGCCGCGCCTATATCCAGGGCGTACGGTTCCATGTGGACGAGCGGGTGATCGTGCCGCGCTCGCATATCGGGGAAATCCTGTTCAGCGAATATCTCGGCGAACAGGGCTCCTCCTTCCTGCCCGATCCCATGGCCGTCGAAAGCGCCGTGGACATCTGCACCGGCTCCGGCTGCCTTGCCGTTCTCGCCGCGAAGTTCTTCCCCAATGCCGAGGTGGACGCGGTCGATCTCTCCGCCGACGCCCTGGAGGTGGCAAAGCTCAATGTCGCCGAGCACGATGTCGCGGGCCAGGTCAGCCTTCATCAGGGCGACCTCTTCGCCCCGCTTGCCGGCAGGACATACGACCTGATCATCACCAACCCGCCCTATGTCGACCACGAGGCGCTTGATGGCTACCCGCCGGAATTCCGCGCCGAGCCGGCCATGGCGCATGACGGCGGTGAGGACGGGCTCGACCTCGTCCGCCGGATCCTGGCGGAAGCGGCGGATTACCTCAATCCCGACGGCGGGATGATCTGCGAGATCGGTTCGGGACGCGAAATCCTCGAAGACGAATTTCCCCATCTCGATTTCGTCTGGCTGGAAACGGCCGAATCCCAGGATGCCGTCTTCTGGATCTCCGCCGAAGCGCTCGGCGTGGCGTGATACGCCGCATATCGATCCGTGTTGCAGAAAGCCCCGGTCCATCGCCGGGGCTTTGTCGTCCTTGGCGCTTGCAACAATATAGGAATCCTATATTGTTTACTTATGGAGACGCCGAAGGACCCCTTTTCGATCAGCGCCCGCATCCGTGAAGGACTTTCGCGGCTAGCGACGGCGATGCGTGTCGACGACTGGGACAGGGCGAAGACGACCGGCCTGAACCCAACGCAGCTTGCGATCCTGACCCTTCTGGAGGGACGCCGGGAGGGCGGCCTCGGCGTCAAGGAGGTCGCCGCCCATCTCGGCGTCTCGCAGCCGACGGCGACGGATTCGATCAACGCTCTCGAACGCAAGGGGTATCTCGCCAAGCGGCCGGGGGAGACGGACCGGCGCGCGGTGCGCGTGGTGCCGACGGCGGACGGCATCGCGGTGCTGCAAACGGCCAATGCCGGCGACGGGCTTGCCGAACGGGCCATCGGCTGCCTCTACGACCGGGAACAGGAAGACCTGCTGCTCACGCTGATCAAGATGATCCGGCACCTGCAGGAGACCGACGCCATCCCCGTCCAGCGCATGTGCGTCACCTGTCGCCACTTCGCGCCCTTCGCGCATGCCGACGCGGCGCGTCCCCATCATTGCCATTTCGTCGACGCGGCCTTCGGCCAGCGGGACCTGCGCCTCGACTGCCGCGACCACGAAGAAGCCGATCCCGCTTTCCGGGCTGCCACCCGGAAAGCCTTTCAACCGGGATAATCCAACCCTCCAGGCAAACGAAAGGAAGACCACCATGTTTGCAAGACATGCAGCCGGCGCCCTCATCGCCGGAATGGCCGCGCTATGGCTGACGACGGCCGCCGCGCATTCCATCAAGGCAGAACCCTCCGAGGCGGTTCAGGCCGCCTTCGACATCATCGAGACGACGATCGCGACAAAGGGCGACACGGCCGTCTTCACCACCCGCGTTCGCGGCGAGGCCGGCAAGGACAAGCCCGATGCGACGGGCAAGTTCGAGGGCTCCGGCGTCTATGCCTATGTCTGGCCGACCAGCCTCGACAGCGGCGATATCGGCTTCGAGAAGGCGCAGGGCATCGTCGCGCTCGCCGTCACCTTCCATCCCGATTTCGACGATGCCGCCCGCGGCGGAAAGAACCGGCATGTCTGGCACCCGCACTGGGTGGTGCTGGCCGAAGACAAGGCCTGCGGCGGCGGCCTCAAGGTGATCGACATCCCCGAAGGCGCAAAGCCTAAGGTGCCGGAGACATGGCCGGGTGTGCCGCTCCTGATCGACAGCCCGGACTATCCGACCACATTCGAAGGCGACACGGTGGACGTGGAAATCCCGCTCTCGCTGATCGGCGGCATTGCGGGCGCCTCCTATGACGGCGTGACCGCGGGCCTCAAGGTCAACGGCAACCTGCATGCGCCGCTGCTCTGCGTCAGCAACGTGTTCAAGGTCGCGTCCGGCGATCTCAGCCTGCCGGGCAAGGTGACGCCGGCCGAATAGACCTGCGCCGGCCCGGCGACTGCCATCGCCGGGCCGGCAATTCCTCCCCTCCAGGCAATGAAAGGAAAGAACATGGCAAGGATTACCCCCATCGGGGCCTTGAGCGCAACGGCCAGCAGGAGAGGCCGCCATGTCTGCCACTGAATCACGGCCCGCACCGGAACTTGCGGCAAGCGCGTGGTTCAACACGCCCCAGCCGCTGACACTTGCCGGCCTTCGCGGCCGGCCGGTCTTCCTGCACGCCTTCCAGCTCCTGTGCCCGGGATGCGTCGCCACGGCCATTCCGCAGGTCCAGCGCATCGAGCGGGTCTTCGCCGAGACGGACCTCGCCGTCATCGGCATCCATACCGTCTTCGAGCACCATGCGGCGATGACGCCGGTCACCTTGCAGGCCTTCCTGCACGAATACCGGCTGAAATCCCCCGTCGCGGTCGATCTTGCCGAGGAGGGATCGGATATTCCCGTGACGATGCGGCGGTTCGGGCTGCGCGGCACGCCGTCCTCCGTGCTGATCGGGCGCGACGGCACGATCCTGCACCACGTCTTCGGCGTGGAAGACGACATCGCCGTCGGGGCGCGGATCGCGATGGCGCTCGCCGCGCCAGTCCCGGAGACCGGGGCATGACGGAAACGCCCCTGCTCAGCCTGCGCATCGGCGAAGTCGCGCCGCTTGGAACCAGGGGCGCACCGAGCGGCATCGCAAAAACCGCCGTCGCCGGGCCGCTTGCCCTGTCGGAAACCGGATTTGCCGGCGACATGCAGGGCGATACCGTGCGGCACGGCGGGCCGGAAAAGGCCGTGCACCACTATCCGTTCGACCACTACGCCGCCTGGCTGCGCGATCTTGGCCCGCATCCGCTGCTCGCCACTCCCGGCGCCTTCGGGGAGAACCTGTCGACGGTCGGGCTCACCGAAGACACGGTCGCGATCGGCGACGTCTTCAGGCTGGGCACGGCGATAATGGAAGTCAGCCAGGGCCGCCAGCCGTGCTGGAGGCTGAACGAGCGTTTCGGCCGGGCGGACATGGCGCGGGCGGTGCAGACGACCGGGCGGACGGGCTGGTATTACCGCGTGCTCGAACCCGGCACCGTCGCGCCAGGCGACGGCCTCGTGCGCATCGAAAGCCATGCGCCGGAATGGACGCTGACGCGTATCTGGCGCACCTTCTATGTCAATCCGCTCAACCGGAAGGAACTCGAGGGCATTGCCGCGCTCGACCGGCTCGCCGAGGGGTGGCGCAACCATGCCGTCCGGCGGCTCGAAAGCAACAAGGTCGAGGACTGGACGCGCCGTCTTTCGGGCTAATCTCTCCTCGGCCACGCATTACGCAGATCGAGATAGGAGGCGGCGAAGGGGCCGAAATAGCCGAGCAGGCGCAGCGTGAGGCCGAAATGGATTTCCCGCCGTCCCCTGTCCATGCCGGCGACGATCGCCCGCGCCACGATCGCAGCCTCCCGCGGCTTGACGCGTCCCATCATCGCCTGCGCCTCGGGCGGGCGCAGCGGCAGCTCGCGCTCGAATTGCGGCGTCAGCGTATCCGGCGGAAAGCAGATGGAGACGGAAATGCCGGCCGGCGCCATCTCCGCCCGCAAGGCGGCGGCAAGGCCGCGCAGGGCGAATTTCGAGGCGCAATAGGCGCTGTAGCCGGGAATACCGATCAGCCCGGCGCCCGACGAGACGATCAGCACCCGCCCCCTGCCCTTCGCGCGCATATCCGGCAGCACCGCGCGCGCGCTGTTGGCGACGCCCGTCAGGTTGATGGCTATCTGACGGTCGAAGGCAGCCGCGTCCTGCTCCAGGAAACGGCCCGGCTCGACGATGCCGGCGGATGCCACGAGCGCGTCCGCCGGACCGAAGCGGGCGGTCGCATGCGCGACGGCGCGGGCGGTCACCTCCCCATCACCGACATCGGCTGAAATGGTGAAAATCCGCCCGGCGCGGGCCTCGTCGCCTTGGGACAGAAACAGGACGGCTTCCGCGAGCCGTTCCTCGTCCCGCGCGATCAGCGAAACACGGTCGCCGCGCTCGACAAGCAGGCCGGCGACGGCAAGACCGATGCCGCTCGACCCGCCCGTCACGAGCACGTGCCGCACGCTAGAGACCCGTCATGAGACGCGCGATCTGGCTGCGGTCGATGGAATTGAGGCCGAAATTGTCCCGCACGAGCGCGCCGAGCAGCTCGGCGGTCTTCTCCACGGTTTCGCGGATCTGCTCTTGCGTGTGTTCGCTGGTGATGAAGAAGCGCAGCCGCGCCTGCCCTTCGGGGACGGCCGGGTGGATGATCGGCAGCACGTTGATCCCCGCGGCAAGCAGGTCATTCGACAGGCGAACGGCGCGTAGCGAATCCCCGACGAGGACCGGGACGACCGAATGGCCCTCGCTGAGGCCGGTATCGAGGCCGGCCTCGCGCGCCAGATCGAGGAAGAGATGCCCGTTGCGCCGGAGGCGCGCAACGCGGTCCGGCTCGGCGGCCAGCAATTCGAGGCTCGCGACGGCGCCCGCCGCCAGCGCCGGCGGCAGGCCGACGCTGTAGATGAAGCCGCCGGCCGAGCCCTTGAGCACCGTCGCCAGCGCCGCGCTGCCCGCGACATAGCCGCCGCAGCTCGACGTCGTCTTCGACAGGGTGCCCATCCAGATATCGACCTTAGTCGGGTCGACGCCGAAATGTTCATGGGTGCCGTGGCCGCCGGCGCCGAGGACGCCGAGCGCATGGGCCTCGTCGACCATCAGCCAGAAACCGTAGCGGGCGCGCAGGTCCACGAGGCGCGGCAGGTCGGCGACGTCGCCATCCATGGAGTAGATGCCTTCGACGACCACCAGGATGCGGCGGAACTTGCCGGTGAAATCGACGAGCAGCTCTTCGAGATGGGCCGTATCGTTGTGGCGGAAGAAGCGCCGGGCGGCGCCGGAAAGCTTGATGCCGGCCAGCGCGCTGTTGTGGATGAACTCGTCGTGGATGACGAGATCTTCCGGGCCGAGCAATGTGCCGAGCACCGTCACATTCGTCAGGTAGCCGCTGACGAAGACGACCGCCGCCTCCACGCCGTAGCAGGCGGCAAGGCTTTCCTCCAGCTCGCGGTGGGCCGGGCGCTCGCCGGCGACGAGCCGGCTCGCGGAGGCCGAAATCCCGTAGCGATCGATGGCCTCGCGGACCCGCGCATGCACGGCGGGATGCTGGTTGGCGCCGAGATAGTCGTAGGAGGCGAAGTTCGCGACGCGGCGGCCGTCGATCTCGGTCTGCGCGCCGGCGCCGACATCATGCATCCGGTAGAAGGGATTGCCAATCTGCGTCAGCTCGCCTGCCAGTTCCTGCATTCGGATCTGGCGATATTCGGGCAGGTCCTCGAACCGCGGCACCGGCCGCTCCGCCGGGGCCGTGGCGGCGGTCGGGCGGGCATCCATGGCGGAGACGCCGCGCATCTTCTGCAGGAGCGCGGCCTTGCGCTCCCGCGCCATGCGGCTTGCGGACGTATCGTCCATGCTTGTCATCTTCCTCTCGATGCGGCCGGGGACGACCCCATATGCTGCTCGGCCAGCGCCTCGACGTGATCGATCTCCTCGCCATCGTGCTCTGCCTCTTCGGCACGCGCAACCTTTTCATAGAGGTTGCGGACGACGGTTTCGATGGTCGTCGTGTCGCCCACGCTGGTGATCGGAATATCGAAGCCGGTCTTCTCCTTGAAGCTCAGCGCGAGCTCGACGGCCATGAGGCTGTCGAGGCCGACATCCTTCAGGACCTTGTCGCGGCCGAGCGAGCTTTCGGGAACCCGAAGGATCGTCGCCATCTCCTCGGCAACCAGCGCATAGAGCGCGTCCAGCGCCTCGGCCTCGCCCTTTTCCGCAACGAGCGCCGTCAGGTCCACGGTATCGCCGCCGCTGCCGCTGCCGGCGGGGCCTGCCTGGCGCAGCAGGACCTCGAACAGTGGCGTGCCGACGATCTTCAGGTTGCGCGCCGCGGCCCAGTCGATGGGCGAGCAGACGACCACGGCCGCCTCGACCGTGCCCGGATCGCTGCGCATATGCGCCTCGACCATGGCAAGGGCGGTTGCCGCCTTCATCGCGGTGTTGCCGATGCGGCGGGCGAGAAGATCGCCGACCTCGTCGTTGCGGGCGAGGTAGCCCCTGTCGGAGATCGCGCCGAAGGCGACCGCAAGGCCGGCAAGCCCTTCCGCCCGCCGCGCACGCGCCAGGCCTTCGAGGTAGCCGTTGGCGGCGACATAATTGCCCTGCCCCGGATTGCCGATCATCGTCGTCGCCGAGGAGAACATCAGGAAATAATCGAGCTTGTCCTTGCGCGTCGCCTTGTCGAGGATCGCGGCCCCGCGCGCCTTGACGTCGATGACCCGCCGGAAGCGCTCTTCCGTGAGGTTCGGCAGGAGCGCATCGTCGAGCACCATGGCGGCGTGGACGACGCCCTTGACCGGCGCCTGCCGGCGCAGGCCGGCAAGCAGCGTGTCGACCGCCTTCGCATCGGTCACGTCGCAGGCATGAAGGCTTGCACTGATGCCCCGCTTCTTCCAGGCCGCGATGGCGGCGTCGGTTTCCGCATCGGACGTGCCGCGGCGCGTCACCAGCGCAAGGCGTCTTGCGCCGCGCGCCGCCAGCCAGTCGGCCGCCGAGAGGCCGAAGCCGCCGATGCCGCCGACGACGACATGGATACCATCGGGATCGAACGCGACCGGCTTGCCGGCCGCCGCGGCCACGGCGTCTTGGCCCGCCTGCGGCGGCAGCAGCACGATCTTGCCGATATGGCCGGCATTCTGCATAAGGCGGAACGCATCGGCGATCTCGTCATGCTTGAAGGTGCGGTAAGGCAAGGCGCGAAGATCGCCCTTGGCGAACAGCGCGCCGAGATCGGCGAAGATGGCCTTCGTCAGCGCCGGGGCCTTCAATGGCAACTGGTCGGCGTCGATGCCGAAATAGCTGACATTGCGGCGGAACGGGCGCAGGCCGATCTTGCGGTCGGCATAGTAGTCGCGCTTGCCCAGCTCGAGGAAGCGGCCGAACGGCTTGACCAGCTCGATGCTGCGCTCCATCGCGTCGGAGAACAGCGAGTTCAGCACGAGATCGACGCCCTCCCCGCCCGTTGCCGCCTTCACGTCGGCCACGAAGGAGAGCGAGCGGGAATCGAAGACCATGTCGACGCCGAGCGAGCGCAGGTAGCTGCGCTTCTCGTCGCTGCCGGCCGTGCCGATGATGGTGAGGCCCAGCACCTTGGCAATCTGGATCGCGGCCAGCCCGACGCCGCCGGCAGCGCCATGGATGAGCAGCGTTTCGCCGGCCCGGGCGCGGCCGAGCTCGACCAGCGCGTACCAGGCCGTCAGGAAGGTGACGGGAACCGTGGCGGCGGCGACGAGATCGAGCTCGTCGGGAAGCTTCGCCAGGCCGGCGCGCCTGATCGACGTGTGCGTGGAGAAGGCCGCCGGGCCGATGCCCATCACGCGGTCTCCGACGGCAAGGTCGTCCACACCCTTGCCGACTGCCGCCACGCGGCCGGAGAACTCCATGCCGATCGTGGCGCCGGCAAAGCCGTCTTCCAGCGCCTCTTCCGGCAGAAGGCCCATGGCCCACATGACATCGCGGAAATTGAGGCCCGCCGCGGCGACCTCGACGAGAACCTCGCCGGCCGCCGGCTCCGGCCGGTCCATGCTTTCCCAATAGAGGCTGTCGACGCGCGAGGGCGCGCGCTGACGCACGGTGGCGGCGGCAAAGTCGAGATGGGAGACATCGCTGGCAGCGACGGGGCCGCTTACGGCGCGGAACGCCTCCGCGTGCCTGCCGCCGTCGACGATGCGCCATTCCCGTTCGCCGTGGCCGGCGGCGGCAAGGTCCAGCGCCTTTTGCCAGTCGTCGGGCCCCGCATCCACCAGATGTACGTCCACTTCGCTGAACTCGTTGGCGAGCACGCGCGCGAAGGTCCAGAGCCCCGTCGAGAGCGGCGACGGGGCGACCCCGCCTTCACGGGCGCCGTCCGGCGCGCCGCCGGGCAGGAGAAGCACGAGCTTGGGCCGGCGCTTCGCGTTGCTTGCCTGCAAGGCCTCGACGATCTTCGAGAGGCCGTGGGCGTCACGCGCCAGCGCCGCTTCGTCGTCAGCGCCACCCGCCGGCGCGACGTACAGCAGCAGTTCCGCGGCAAGAGCCTGCGTGATGGATTCACCGAGATCCGCCACCGGCTGGTGAAGGTCTATCGCCGGCATGGCGGCCAGCGAGCCGGCAACCGCGCCGAGCGGCAGGAACGGGACGGTATCCTTCGGCAAGCCTGCCTCGCCAGCTTCGACGGCCGGAGAAACCTCGATCAAAAGAAGCGAGCCATAAGGGCGCTGCACCGTCTGGAGCGCATTGCGCTCTGCGCCAAGCGACGAGAGCCGGCGTTTCCAGTCCCCCTCGCTCGCAAGGCGGCCGACGGGGAAGCCCTGCGACAGGCCGTTCGCGAACCAGCCGGACGTCAGGCCGAAGAAGAAATCGTAAAGCAGCGAAGCCGGCGTTTCGGCGGCGAGCAGCCGCGCACCGTTTGCAAGCCCCGCGGCAAGTGCGCCGGACAGGGCTTCGTCCGCGTCCAGCATGGCATGCAGACGGTCGCAGGTGCTGACGATCACATCGGCGCCGCGCAGCGCATCCGCCGCGCCGGCGACGGTGACCCGCCCGCTCGTCGCGAAGGCGACCTCCGCCGCGCGCCGCAAGTCGTCAGAGGGCTCGACGATGACCAGCTTGCCGCCGGCGCGGGCAGCAAGATCCGCCAGCCTGCGGCTGAAGCCCGGCGCCGTGGCGCCGACCTGAACGATGACAGGAGCGTGCCTCGCGCCATCCGCCACCGCTTTCTCGGCGGCCGCGAAGACCAGCGCGTTGCGCTCGCGGGCCTGCGGCGAATGCAGGCGAAGGGCCTGGCGCATGGTCTTGCCGCCAAGCTCCAGCGCATCCGTTCCGCCGTACCGCAGGTAATCGATATGGCGCAGCACGCCGGCGCGAATCTCGGCAAGGAGCACGGCTTCGGCGCCACGATCAGGTCGCTCCGCCGTGAATTCGGCCAGGGTTTCGCCCGTCTCGGGCAGGTCGGATGCGGCCTGAACGGTCCATACGCCGTCGCCCTGCGAGGCAAGGCCGGCCTCGCTCAGGAGATAGAGCGCGTTGGACAGGAAATCCTGGAACGCCCGGTCGCCCGGCAGGCCGGCGGGCGACAAGCGGCCGGCCGCATCCACGAGGGGCAGCACGATATCGTGGCAGGCCCGCAGCACCGCGGCCTGGAGGAGAAGTGAAGCGTCATCCGGCGTGGAGGGCTCCGGCGCCGTCATCATGAAGGCGGGAGCGGTTTGCGACGGGTTGCCGACGACGGCCTCCGCGACGGGCACCGCCTCGTAGTGGAAGGTCAGCGATGCCGGCGTATGGTGCTGCTGGAGCCAGGTCCGGCGGAAGCGGCAATCCTCCAGGAGGACAACGGGCCGGCCATCCTCGGTTTCGAGCACGAAGCGCGCCTTGATGGAATGGGCGCTGACCCGCTGGACTTCGATGCGGGCACGGTACGGCGTGACGCCGGTCGCCAGAAGAGCGACGGAGCCGAAATGGACCGGAATATAGGGCGCGCCCTCGGCATCGCCCGAAAACCGGTCGAACAGTCCGACAAGGCCGTGGAAGGCAGCGTCGAGCAGCATGGGGCTGATGCCCCAGGCCAGCATCGGATGGGCGGGCGCTGCACCGGGAGAGAGCACGACATCGATGCGCTTGTGCTGGTCGGTCCTGACGCCGGTGGCGAGGCGAAATGCCGGGCCGTAATCCAGGCCGAAGGAGGATGCGATGGTGTAGATCCGCTCCGGCGACACGTCCTCGGCCCGCGGGCCGAGCGCCTCGAGGGCCGGCGTGCGCATGGCCGGCAGCACCTTCTGGCAGCGGCACACGACGTGCAGGGTCCAGTCGTCCGCGCTCAGCCGCTCGCGCGAGCGGATTTCGATCGTGCCGGTTTCCCGAGAGATGACCGTCGACAGTTCGACCATGGTGGCGCCGAGTTCGAGCGGACGCAACAGCTCGATATTCGTGAGCTGCACGGCCTCGGTGCCGAGCGCCTGCTGGGCCACCTGGAGCGCGATCTCGATGAAGCCGGCGCCCGGCATGATCGCCCGGCCATCGACGACGTGTTCGGCAAGGTCCGGGAAGAGGCGTGCATCGAGATGGTTCTTCCAGGCATAGCTGTTCGGGTCCGCGCGCCAGCCGGCCAGCGAATAGGGCCGGGTCATGTGCCGGCCGAACAGGTCGTAGCTGTCCGTGGTCGGCGTGCCGGTCATGCATTCCGGCTCGAAGGGGATGCCCGGCAGGTCGACCACCGCATTGCGCTGCGCCCGCGGCAGGGCCGCGCCATGCGCCAGGGCACGGATGATACAGTTCGCAACCGGATCACCCGTATCCTCGCTCTTGTCGAGCGTCGGAACGAGCTGCGCAGGCGCGCCGCTCGTCTTCACGGCATCCTTTAGATAGTTGGTGAGAATCGGCCTCGGCGAAATTTCCATCAGCAGGTTGCAGCCCTGCGCCAGCGCCTGCGCGACCCCTTGCATGAAATAGACCGGCTCGCGCACGTTGCGCCACCAATAGGCGCCGTCGAGTTCGATGCCGTCGATCCGCTCTCCCGTCACGGTGGAGATGAAATCGTATTCCGTCGCCCGCGGCGCGATCTTCGGCAGCGTGCGGAGGAACTCCTCCTTCGCCTCGTCGACCAGCGGATGATGGAAGGGATAGTCGATTTCCAGCAGCTGGACCGCCAGCTTCTGGCGGCGGCCGATGGTACGCAATGCCGCGATCTCGTCCTTCGGACCGGAGATCGTGACGGAATTGCCGGCATTGACGGCAGCGACGGTGAGGCCGTCGAGACCGTTACGACGGATGAAATCGCGGGCGGCCTCTTCGCCGCATAGCGCCGCCGCCATCGTTCCCTTGCCCTTGGTGATGTGCTGGCAGCGGGAGCGGACGGCGACGACCGCCACGGCATCGACCAGCGACAGCGCGCCGGCGATATGCGCGGCGGCGACTTCGCCGATCGAGTGGCCGAGGACTGCCGCCGGGCGGATACCGGCGCCGATGAGGCATTGTGCCAGCGCCACCTGGATCGAGAACAGAAGCGGCTGGGCGACGCGCGTATCGGCAAGGCGCTCGGCGAGATCGTCTGCGACGAGGAGCGCCGTGAGCTTTTCACCGATCTGATCCTCGAACAGCGCGCTTATGGCGGAGAAATGCCGGCGGAAATCCGGGTTGGTGCGCAGCGCGTCTACACCCATGCCGGCCCATTGCGCGCCGTTGCCGGCAAACACGAAGGCGACCCTGGGTTCGCCGACCGGCGCCTCGCCCACGGCGGCAGCCATGCCGGCCAGCCCGGCAAGCTGGTCGTCGATCACCGCGACGATGTCGCGGGGCTTTCTTACCTGCGTGACGAAACGATGGCGCATCGGCGTCCGGCCCGCGGTCGCGGCGGCAACGAGCGCCGGTGCAGATGCCTGGTCCGCCGTGCCGGCGAGCCGGTCGCGATAGTCTTCCAGCAGCGTGCGAAGCGCGGTTTCCGTATGGGCCGAAACCATGAAGTAGCCGCTCTCGGTCGCATTGCCCGCGGCAGCGCCCTGACGGGAAACCGGATCGGAAACGACGACATGCGCGTTCGTTCCGCCGAAGCCGAACGAATTGATGCCGGCAAGGCGGGGGCGCTGGCTGCGCAGCAGCGGCAGCGGCGTCGACGTCACGCTGACATTGAGGCCGTTGAAGTCGATGGCATCGTTCGGCGTATCGAAAAACAGCGATGCCGGGAGATAATCATGCTCGAGCGCCATGACGGCCTTCAACACGCCGAAGAGGCCCGATGCCGGCTCCGTATGGCCGATATTGGTCTTGATGGAACCGAGCGGGATAGGCGCGTGGCGCTTCTGGCCGAGAACCTGGCCGATCGCCCAGACCTCGGCCGGATCGCCGACCTTCGTGCCGGTGCCATGGCCTTCGATGAAGGCCACATGGTTCGGGTCGATCGCCGGATCGGCATAGATCGTCTGGAGAAGGCGTGCCTGCGCCTCCTGGGAGGGCAGAGAAATGCCGTTCGTCCTGCCGGCGGAGTTGACCCCGGTCGCGAGGATGCGGGCACGGCTGCGGTCTCCCGCGGCGTCCACCCTGTCGCTACGGCGCAGGACGACGGCCACCGCCCCTTCCGCGCGCACATAGCCAGACGCGTCATTGTCATAGGCGCGGCAGCGGCCCTCGGGAGAAAGCATGCGCGCCTGCGCAAAGCCGACGAACGGCAGCGGGTGGATCAGCAGATTGACGCCGCCGACGATTGCCGTGTCGATTTCGCCCCGGTTGAGCGCCCGCACCGCCTGGTCGAGCGCGACCAGGGAGGACGAACAGGCCGTGTCGATCGTCAGGCTCGGCCCGCTGAGGCCGAAGATGTGCGAGATGCGATTGGCGACGATGGACAAGGTGTTGCCCGTCATGAAATACGGGCCGCCCGCAGCAGGATCTTCCGTGGACAAGTTGGCGCCGTCGAGACTGGACGCGCCGATATAGACGCCGATCGCTTCTTTCTGCAGGGAGGAGATGGAGAGGTTCGCATCCTCCAGGGCGCGCCAGGTCACGGACAGCAGCAGGCGCTGCTGCGGATCCATCGCCATCGCCTCGCGTCGCGAAAGGCCGAAAATACGCGCATCGAACGTATCGATATCATCGACGACGCCGGCCGCGAACGTATAGGTCTTGCCGGCGCTGCCGACGGGATGCCAGAAGCGCGACCGGTCCCAGCGATCCGCGGGAACTTCGGTAACGGCGCATTCGCCCCGGCGCAGCAGATCGAACAACTGCGAAGCGGAACCGGCTCCCGGAGCAACAGCGGCATATCCGATAATTTCAACGGTCATGAGCACCAAACATCGTCACTATCGCCTAGTCCTAAAGGCCTGTCGGGAAACAGTTGTTTCCGAAGACCTCGCATGGCTACACCCTGAGTTGTTCGCCGTCCTAATATAATAATGCCAATACAGGACGCCTGCCCGCCAATGCAAGTGCGCACTGTGCCATAAACAAGGCGATTTGCCGATCACACTACACAAATATGGGTAAGAGAAATTGAGCCGAGCGATCTGTTCGGGCGAGTGTCACACGGCGATGCCTTGTGCAGCTCCCGCCATGTCGCCTTCCTTTTCATCCACGAGGCGCTGCGCGATCGCCTCGGCCGCGGCAGAGGTGCCGGCGTCCGAAAAGAAGTTGCCGCGTACCTGATATTTCGCGGCAATCAGCCTGAAGAAGGCATCCTCCAGCGTCTTCTCGGCGGGATACGGGTTGCCCCAGAAGGCGTCGAGCGAAGCGGGATAACTGAGGCCGGGCGTATCGAACACCGCCGCGCCCAGCGTCTTGACCGGCTTGTGCCGCTTGAAGGCGCCGAGCACGGCGGTCGAATTGACGGTGACAAGGCCCGTCGCGCTGTCGATCAACCGGTCGAGGTTGCCGCCGTCGATGACGTGCACGCGCCCGCCGATTCCATGGCGCTGCGCCTCCTTCTCTACACAAGCCCGCCAATCGATAAGACCATTGTCGAGCGGATGCAGCTTGACCAGGAGCTGGCCGTCGTTCGCCGCATGAGCCGCAAAGGAAGCCAGGACGAGGGTGATCGCTTCCTGCTGGCTGGCGAACGGGGAATGGGCACGCAACTGATAGTCTGTCTGCAACTGAAGCGGGTATATGAAGAAGGGCTGGCCGCTTGCGAGCAACCGGTCGCAGGTCTCCTGCGCGTCCCGCTCGGTCCTTTTCTTACGCAGGAGCCGGAGGATCCATCCGGCATATTCGGCAAGCGGATGGAAAAGCCCATGCCGGCGATAGTGGGGATAGAGGAACCAGAGGAAGACGTTCGGCAGATTGTAGAGAAGGTCGCAGCAAGCCTCCACCGTAAAGCTCTGGCGATAGCGGACCGTCCAATCCGGCTCGGGCAGGCCTTCCGCCTCGGCGAGGATGCGCTGCGGCTCGCGGGGGAAATGGGAATTGGACGACATGCCGTCGCGCTCGAGCGTTACCCAGTCGGGCCGCAGATACCCCAGCTCTATGACGTAGACATCGATACCGAGCGCCTTGGCGGCCGCGACGGCCGTCTTGTGATAGGGGCGCTCCTCGCCGAGCAGCAGGAGGTCGGTGACGCCGTTGCGGATCATGAAGTCGCGCACGAATTGCGGCCAGCGCTCCGGCCGGCCGCGATAGTTGGTGCCGCCGCGCCGGCGCCAGAAGATCCAGTCGCCGACATTGAGGTTGATATGCAGACAGGTATGCCCCCGCGCCTCCAACGCTGCGGCGCATTTGGAAAAGAGCGGGGACGACGGCCCTTGCAGGAAGAGGAAGGTGCGCATTTTTTTAAGGAGCCCCCGGCTTAACTGTCTCCAGCGTCATGGCACTCTCCGCCGCTGCACGTCGGCATGCGTGAAAAGCGTGCCGAGCAGGTTCCACGGCGCCTCTTCCTTGTCGACCGGCACATCCACCCGCCCTTCCCCCGCCCGGGCCAGCGGCACCAGGGCGTAGTCCGTGCGCGGATCGGGGAACGGATCGGCAAGGGTTTTCAGCAGGGGCGCATGGTCGCCGTAGAAAGCCAGCCAGACGGGGCGGTCGAGGCTATCGAGGTAGGAAACCAGGTGCCCGAGCGCCTCGTCCGTCTTGCGCAGCAGTTCGGTGTAGATCTCGACGGGATCCGTCAGCTCGCCGCATCGGCCCGGCAGCCACGGCCCGTGATTGCCCATGGATGCGACGAAGACAAGCGCCGACTGCTCCTTGCCGATGCCCTCGATGATGTCGACGACCATTTTCGTCAGCTTCCCGTCCGAGACATAGGGGCCATCAACCGAAGGATCGTGCGCGAAACCGTCCAGCATGGTCATGTTGTCGAAACCGAGGAGCGGCATGGCCTTGTCGCGGAAGAAGAAGGTCCGCTCGTAGGGATGGACGAAATGCGTGAGCCAGCCCGCCCGCTTGAGCCGCATGGGCCAGGCGATATCCGAATAGTGCGCCGCCCGCAGATAGGGATAGCTCGCATCGACATGCGCGTCGTCCGGCTGGAGACCGCTCAGCACGGCGAATTCCGTGCGAAGCGTGTAACCGCCCTCGAAAACGCTCGTCATGCGCCCGGCCTGTACCGCGCGCTCGCGCAGGCGGTCGATATTGGGAAGGTCGAGATGGGGCATGCCGAAATGACGCAGGTCGTAGAAGGATTCCGATTGCCAGACGACGACGAGCGGCGCGCTCTCGCTGTCTGCCGCGTCATCGGCGTGGACGATCTCATGAAAGGCATGCTGCAGGGTCGCCATGAGTTCGGCGACGATCTGGTCCCGGCGCGTGCCGACCCAGATGAGGAAATGATAGGCGACGGATGTGTAGGTGCCGAAACGGACTGTGTTGACGAAAACGTCAAGGGTCTGGAGAAGGCTTTCGCTGATGCTGCGCAGTTGCACGTTGATCGGCTTGACGAAGAGCAGCACATACGGACCGAACGCGACGCACAGGCCGACAAAGATCCAGAATAGCCGGTTGCGATCCGGCAGGATGCTCGGTTCGAAATAGTAGAAGAGCGCCGACGCTCCGAAGACGTAGCCACAGGAAGCAATCCAGAAGACCACGTTGAGCTTCGTCGCGTAGAATATCTCCTTGTGCTTGAAGACGTCAGCGACGAGGGCGATGTCCGAAAAAACCAGCGGCTCGCGGATAAAGATGAACTTGGCGCGCGAGATGGCCGTGAAGATGACGAAGAAGCTCAGCGTGCCCTGCGCAGCATAGATCGGGCGCCAGGAAATCGCGAAGAAACCGGCGAAGACGAGTGCGATGATCGGCAGGCGCGCGAGCGTTTCGATGATTGCGCGCAGCGGGGAGCGTTCGATGCGGTGCCTGGCGGCGACGGCGCGGGGAAGCGCGAGAGGATCCGTCAGATAGACGACGGTACAGGCCCAGGCATAACAGGCGGCCGTCAACTGCCAGGGATTGCCAAACCAATTCATTGCTCGGTGCTCATGCGCTTCGTGATTGTCCCCAGGCAGGCGCACATGGAAAACGGCCAATGGAACCCTATGCATCCGGTTCTGGCAATTTATGCGCCGGCAGGCAACCCCCGCACAAGGAGTTTGCCCGGCTTCGGAGGCGGACTACCGCAGTGGTCGAGGCATCACTCGCAGGGCCGGATGCCTCGCGGACGGTAAGGTCGCGAGGAAGACCATGCCCTCAAATCCGGCTAGTTGCCGAGATCGCTGATATTGTTGGCAACCGCCGCGCCCTGGACGATCGGCGATACGGTGGTGCTGATGAGCGTGGAGAATTTCCGGATCTCGGCGAGCGAGGAATTGGCGATATAGATGAGATCGCCGTTGCTGACCTTGAAGCCCTTCAGGATGAAGAAGCCGCTCGGGTCCTTCAGATCGACCTGATAGATGACGTTGACCGTTCCATCGGCGTGCATTGCCCGCGCCGAGGGAGCGATGCCGCGTACCCTCTCGACCGGCTCGCGGCGGTAGACGAATATGCCCTTCGCATTGGCACGGTCGTCGTTGAGACCGCCCACCTTGGCGAGCGCCTGGTTGAGGTAGAGCTGGGATTCGTCGAACTGCACGGATGCGTTGGCCATCGTCGCGCCGAAAACGGTGAAGCTGCGCGGCTGGCGGATGAGCGTGATGATGTCGTTCGACTGCACGTAGATGTTTTCGCGCGGATCCGAGATGAGCTGCTCCATCGGAATCGTTTCCGATCTGGAGCCGCGAGTGATCTGCACGGCAAGCTGATGGGATTCCATGCGGGGACCGCCGGCGGTCGCGATGACGTCCATCAGACGGTTGTCGCCGGGCAACAGGGGAATGAGCCCGCTCCTGGCCACTTCGCCGGTCACAGTGACCGTGTTGGAATTGTTCGTAATGACGTTGACGAGGACCTGCGGTTCGACCGCCATGCCGCTCAACGCCTTTTCGATGTCCGCTTTGACTTCCTGCGGCGAGCGACCGACGACACGCACGACGCCGGCATAGGGAACGACGATCGTTCCGTTTTCCGAAACGGGCTGCGGAGGAATCTGCGCAGCGCCCGTATTACTTTCACCGGAAGAAAACAGACCGGTTTGCGAGGCTTCCCAAATGACGACGGATACGACGTCCCCGACACCGATGCGCGACGAGCTTTGCTTGCGCGCGGAACCGAAGGCGACGGAAAGCGGGCGCTCCTGATCCCGTGACAGCATGTCGGCAACGGCCTGGGTCACATTGACCAGCACATAGGGCGTTTCAGCAGCCTTGGCACCAGATTCGATGGCGCCGGCACTCGGACCGGAACTCGGAATGACGGTACAGGCCGATACCGTCAGAAGCGCGGCCAGCGAGGCGGGAACAAGCAAAAATCGACTAGACGATCGCATCCACTTTCAACTTTCAATCATGCCCGCTGCGTCGCCTCGCGGATTGCGAGGCATGGTTACAGCAGCCGAAGAGGTTGATCAACATTCAATCGATGTCGATCCCCTCCGTTTCCGTCCATTTTGAAACAAGTGAATTAAAAACCTTACCAAAGAGAAAAGTCACTTGCCGCCACCGGCCATTCGAGAACGGACGGATGACCGGCATTACCCGCAAACGGACAGATTCCTCAAGTGGATTTGGGACACAGTCGACAAATTATTCGATGTCCAGATCGGCGCAGAGCGGCAGATGATCGGAGGCGCGGCGGGCGAGCGGCGTGTCGTGCACGAAGGCATTGCGGACGGAAATCCCGTCGCCGACGAAGATGTGGTCGATGCGCAGGAGCGGCAATCGCGAGGGAAAGGTGGCCTTGATTCTGCCGCCCGATTCCACCTGCGCATCCTTCAGGCGTCGTACCAGCAGGCGATAGGACGCCGAGCGGGAGACGGCGTTGAGGTCTCCCGCAAAGATGATGCGGGAATCCTCGGCCATTTCGGCGCCGAGCCAGCCCGGCCCGATCAGCGCCTCGGTCTGACGAACGCGTTCGGCACCGAGCAGGCCGAGATGGGTGACGAATATCTGCAGCCTAATCTTGTCGACCGGCACCTCGACCCAGAGAGCGCCGCGCGGCTCGCCGCGTGACGGCAAGCCCTCGGCCTTGACGAGGCGCGTAGGAAGCGCAGTCAGCAGCGCGTCGCCGTAGCGCTCTTCCTCCAGGTGCAGCGCCGGGTGGAAATGCGAAACCATGCGCAGGTGCTCGGCGATCGTCTGCGCCTGGTCGATGCCGCCGCTGCGGGCGCGCGCCACGTCCACCTCCTGCAACGCGACGATATCCGCCTCGCATTCGGCAATCACCTCCGCGATACGGCCTGGATCGAGCTTTCGGTCGGTGCCGAAGCAGCTATGCACATTGTATGTCATGATCCTGAGCCGGCTGCCCATGCTTTTCCTTCCATTCTTTCCAATGCCTTGGGAACACGAAAAGCCTCGTTTTCGTTCCGGCCCCACACATGAGGAAGAGCCGAGAATGAAACGAACCCATATCCTCCACGCGCTTGTCGCCTGCGCCGTTCTCGTCGCCGGCTGGCTGATCTATCGCACGCTAAGCCAATATTCGTGGGAGGATATCCGCGGGTCGCTCGCCGCCATTCCCAAGGTGAACTTCGCCCTGGCGCTCGCCTTTGCCGCCTGCTCCTATCTTTGCCTGACGCTTTTCGACTTCCTGGCGCTGCGCTATGTCGGAAAGCCGCTTTCCTATCCGCGCGCGGCGCTCGCCTCCTTCACCAGCCTTGCCATCGGCCACAATGTCGGCGTCGCGGCGCTCAGCAGCGGCGCGGTGCGGTATCGCTTCTATTCGCGCTGGGGCCTCGACGCGGAGGAGATCGCAAAACTGATCGTCTTCTGCGGGGTGACGGTGGGTCTCGGGCTGATCACGCTCGCAGGCCTTTGCCTTCTTCTGCTTCCCGGCACCGCGGGAAAGGTCGCGGGGCTTGGAACGGCCGCGTCCGCCGCCCTCGGCATCGCCTGCCTTGCGCTCGGAGCGGCCTATCTGGCGCTTGCCGCCTTCGTGCGCGGCGAACTGAAGGTGCGGTCCTGGCGGTTCGCGCTGCCGGAACTGCGCCTCGCCGCCCTCCAGATCCTCGTCGGGACGGTCAACTTCGCTTTCGTCGCGGCCTGCCTGCATCAACTGCTGAACGGCGATGTCGGCTATATGGAGACCACCGCCGCCTATGTGGTCGGCAACCTGACGGCCCTCGTCAGCCATGTTCCGGGCGGCCTCGGCGTGCTGGAGGCGACGATCGGCTTCCTGCTCGGCGGCGCGGCGTCCATCGGCGCGCTGATCGCCTTCCGCGCCGTCTACTTCTTCATCCCGCTGCCGCTGGGGCTCGTCTTGCTGCTCGCCAGCGAGGCCTTGCTCGGACGGAACGAGGAGGCAGGCCTCAGCAACCGTGCAAGCTGACGACGCAGGAAGGATCGCGCAATGCCCGGCAAGGCCGAAATCGGCCACCAGGGCGCGATCGGATCGACGAGCCCGGTTCCCATGACCGACGCCACGGCGCCCTTGCCGCGCGCGTCCCGGAAGGGTCGCAGGCCTCGGGCATGCGTATTGAAGGCATCGATCGTTTTACCGAGCAGGCCGTCAGCCCGGACGGCCGCGCCGAACGCTTGCGGGTCCGCTTCCAGATGTTCCGCCAGCAGCCTGTCGCGCAGCGCGAGGATGGCCTGGCGCTCGGCATCCGTTCGCGCCTCGATCGCCACGTCGAGTTCCGTGTCGAGCCCCTCGCTGCGCTGATTGAGGTTCGAGGAGCCGACACGCATGAACGCATCGTCCACGATGACCAGCTTGGAATGAATGATGATCTCCTGCTCCGTGCCGTCCGGCTTGGGCACGACGGGATAGAAGGCGCGCATGCGGCCATGCCTGTCGCACTGGCTGAGGCGCCGGACGAACCGGTCGCGGTTGGCGCCCAGCACCAGGCGCTCGATGGTGCCGTGCGAACTCAGCGTCGAGATGACCACCACCTCCGGGCCATCGGGCTCGGCAAGCTTTTCGCAGAGCACGTCGCAGACCTTTTTGGAGGCGAAATACTGGCTTTCTATATAGATGTGCCGGCGGGCGGACTTGAGGGCGGCGATGGTGAGGTCCATCGCCTCGGTCGCGGCTTCATGGCCGCGGATCGCCGGCTCGGTGCGGGCGAAGGCGACATCCACCTTCACCATGTCCACGGCCGTTCCGGCCAGGCGGACATGCGCCAGCCCGTCATCTGCCGCCACGGTCTCGTCGGTGGCGAACAGCCAGCGCCGGCGCGCAATGTCGCCGGCAGCCCGCGCCGCCTCACCTTCCAGCGCCACCTGCATGTCGTGCACCGGCTCGTAGCGCGCGCCCGAGGGCAGGATGCGGCGGGGATCGTCGACCCGGTGATCGGTCGTGTCCCAGCGCTTGGCGGTAAGATCGATGCCGCCGGCGAAGGCGACGCTATCGTCCACCACGACCAACTTCTGGTGATGCGAGCCGCGGAGCGGATGGCGGCTGTCGAAGGCAAGCACGATGCGCGGGTGGGAGGACCAGCGCCGCTTGCGGAACATCTTCAGCGACTTGCCGGAATAGACCGGCCCCATCGCCCAGATGAGCACGCGGATGGTGAGCTCCGGCCGCTCCTCCACAAGCTTCAAAAGATAGGCGCCGAGCGTCGGCGAGCCCGGTTCTTCGGGCCGGATGGGAATATCCGGATTGAAGTCCCAGCCGATGATCCACACGCTCTTGCGCGCCTGCTCCAGCACGCCCTCGAGCGCCTGGAAATAGGCTTGGCCGTCGACGAGCACGCGCAGCCGGTCGGCCCTCGCCACGCGCCAGGCATTGCGGCCGGGCCGGACGATGGGGGAAAAAGTGTCGCTATCAATGCCGTGCAACGGGAACGTTTCGTTTCGCACTCTTTTACCGCCTTGTCTGGTGAAGTCGCTCATCCAGCGCGGGAATTCGCGGAAACGGTTTTGGTTCCCGATCGGCGCGAAGCCCCGGAACGATTGCCGCTGCGATCACTGCGTCGGGGTGGCCAGCGCATCGATGCTCACGGCCTCCGGCTGCCGACCCTCCGAAAACAGCGCCATGCTCAAGATCGAGCCGAAAATGACGATGAAGGTCGCGAGGAGCGACATTCCTATGAGGTTCGATCTGGCGCGCATGCAGGCGATCCTCAGAACGGGACGGGCGAGAAGGAAAGACGCTTGCGGCCGCTAAGCGGCTGGTCCGCCCGCGCATGCCGGCGGGCTGCGTCCTCGATGATCTTGCAAGCCGCATCCGGCGCGAAGCCGTCGGCAATCGCCTGATCGGCCAGATCGCGCACGGCGCCCTGGATGGCCTGACAGCGTTCGCGCAATGTGTACGCGGCCGGCGACCGCCCCTTCGGCGATGATATATGTGCGTTCATTGCGATCCTCGAACAAAAGGACGCCCCGCTCACAGGCGGGGCGCCGGGAACATCAGTGCGCGGGAGAAACGGCGATCAGCGAGGATTGGTTCCCAGCCCGAGCCGCCGCCGGCCCGCGAGGTCATTCCTTGTGCCGGTCTTCGAGCCGGCCGACTTCAGCAGCGGTCGATATAACGCCTGCCGTAGCGGTCGCGGTAGTAGCACTGGCCCGGCTGTTCGGCGACATTGCCGATCAGCGCCCCGGCCACGCCGCCGACCGCCGCGCCAACGGCAGCGCCGCGCACATTGCCCGTCGCAACGCCGCCCACGACCGCGCCCGTCGCTGCGCCCACGCCGGCGCCCCGTTCGGTTGCCGTGCAAGCCGCCAGGGACAGACCCATGCAGGCGATAAGGATGATCTTCTTCATGATAGCCTCCCGGTTTTGACCGAGTCGTAACTATCCTGCCGGGGATAAGTTCCATGCAGCAACCATCACGAGGACATCGGTGCCGATGGAGAGCGCCACATTCACCGGCAGATCGGACGCGGTCTTCGGGAACCCGGCGGGGCAAGCGCGTACCGCGTAGGCATTCATTAACCATGTTTGGGTAGGGATTGGATCTATTCCGCCGATGTATGGCGGCGTTCGCTAAGCATTGGTCGATCAATGATGAAGCAACTGCTTCCGGGTTCCCGTCGTCTCGGGCTGTTCACGGCTCTGGCCTCCCTCGCCCTGACCATGCCCTCCCTCGCCCAGTCCGTATGGACGGGCAGCGCGGACAACGAATTCAGCAACGGGGCGAACTGGAACCCCGCCTTGCCGGAAGCCGGCGACGCCGCGGTTGTGGACACCGGTTCCCCGCAGGTGACGAACGACATCACGATCGGCACGCTGGGCGTCGACGGCGGCAATGTCACGATCGGCAATACGGGCGCGCTGACCGTGACGAACGGCAGCACGATCCAATCGGGCAGCATCGGCATCAATGCCGGCGGCGTGCTGAATTCAGACGTCGATCTCGACGGCGGCAACCTGTTCGTCGACGGCACGCTCAATGGCAAGCTGACGCTCGACAGCGGAAACGTCACGGTGAACGGCACGCTCGGCAGCGCCGCGGTCGGCACGGCGACATCGCTGTCCAACAATGGCACGGTCGGCGACGTCGCCGTCTCCGCAGGCGGCACGTTCGTCAACAACAGCGGGGCTGCCGCCGGCACGCTCACCAATGCCGGCACCGCCAACAATACCGGCACGCTCGATGCCCTGACCAATACGGCGGGCAACTTCACCAACAATACCGGCGGCACGATCACCGGAAAGACGACGGTTTCGGGCGGCACCGTGACGAACAACTTCGTCATCACCGATGCCGATGTCGCGGCCGCGGCGGCCTTCGTCAACAACAACGGCGCGACGGCCGGCGCGGTCCGCAATTCCGGCACCGTCTCCAATGCCGGCACGATCGGCTCGCTTCAGAACGATGCCGGCACCTTCACCAACAATTTCGGCGGCGAGGTGACCGGCGAAACGACGGTTGCCGGCGGCAGCGTCACCAACAATGCGAGCCTTGCCGACGTCGATGTCGGTGCGGCCGGCACCTTCACCAACACTAGCGGCGCCACCGCCGGTGCGATCACCAATGCCGGCAATGCCTCGAATGCCGGTTCGCTCGCCTCGCTGACCAATACGGCAGGAAGCTTCACCAACAATGCCGGCGGCACGATCACCGGGAAAACGACAGTTTCCGGCGGGACCGTGACGAACAACTTCGTCATCACCGACGCGGACGTCGCCGCGGCGGCGGCCTTCGTCAACAACAGCGGCGCGACGGCCGGCACGATCCGGAATGCCGGGACCGTCTCGAATGCGGGGACGATCGCCGCCCTCGAGAACGATGCCGGAACCTTCACGAACAATGGTGGCGGCACGGTCGCCGGCACGACGACGATCCGCGGCGGCACCGTCGTCAACAATGCGGCACTGGCCGACGTCGATGTCGGCGCGCAAGGGACCTTCACCAACAATGGCGGGGCAACGGCAGGCTCCGTCACCAATGCCGGCGATGCCGCCAGTGACGGGACGATCGCCGCGCTGGTCAACACCGGCGGCACCTTCTCCAACACCGGCACGATCGGCGGGACGGCAACCGTCACGGGCGGCACGTTCACCAACCAGGGGACGGTCGCGGGCGTGATCGACATCTTCGACGGCGGCCTCCTGACCGGCAGCGGCGTTGCCGGCGGGCTGACCGTCAATGCGGGCGGCGTGCTTTCGCCCGGGCCGGGCATCCAGACGCTGGCCGTCAACGGGGACGTGACATTCCGGTCCGGATCGATTTACGAGGTCGAGATCGGTGCTCCTGGGCTTTCCGACCGGGTGAACGCATCCGGTGCGCTCGTCATCGACGGCGGCACGCTGGAACTTCGCGCCGCAAGCGGCAGCTACGGCCTGACCAACGACTACACGATCCTGACCGCCGGCAGCATCACCGGCACCTTCGACAGCATTGCGAGCGACTTCGCCTTCCTGTCGCCGACGCTGACCTATGGCGCGACGAGTATCGATCTGGCGCTCGACCGCAACGATGTGCGGTTCTCCGACATCGCGGAAACCGCGAACGGCCGCGCGACCGCAGCCGCCGTCGAATCCCTCGGGGCGACGAATCCGCTCTTCCTGGCCGTTCTGCCGCTCGACGCGCAAAGCGCCGCCGGCGCGTTCCCGCAGCTAAGCGGCGAGGTCCACGCCTCCCTGAAGAGCGAATTGCTTTGGGAGAGCCGTTTCCCGCGCGAGGCGATCCTCGACCGGATGACCACGTCCGGCGAGCGGCGTTCCGCACAGGGCGAAGCGCTGACGTTCTGGACGTCCGGCTTCCTTGCCGCAAACCGCTTCTCGGACGACGGCAATGCCAAGGGCATCGAGAGCCGCGTTGCCGGCGGCGTGTTCGGGGCGGATGCCGTCGTTTCCGACCAATGGCGCCTCGGCGGCCTGGTCGGCTACAGCCATCTATCCCTGCAACCGCAGGCGGACGCGGATTCCTACCATGTCGGGCTCTACGCTTCCGGCAACGTCGGGCCGCTCGATATAACCGGTGGCGCGCTCTACAGCCGGAACGACGCATCGGTCCGGCGCGACGTCGCCTTCGGCACCTTCGCCGATCGGCTGACGGGAGACTATGCCAGCGCCACCATGCAGGTTTTCGGGGATGTTTCCTGGACGTTCGATATGGACGACGTCACGCTCCAGCCCTTCGCCAACCTTGCCTATGTCAATCTCCGTACGGACGACTTCAGCGAAGGCGGCGGTGCTGCGGCATTGTCGGCGGCCGGCAGTTCGGACGATGTGGCGATATCGACCGTGGGTCTGCGCTGGTCGGCGGACCTGCCGACGGACGGCCTGCCCGTCACCCTCTCGGGCATGCTGGGCTGGCGGCACGCCGCCGGCGACCTGACGCCATCCTCCCGCTTCGCCTTCGCGGGCGGCACACCCTTCCTCATCGAAGGGGTGGCGATGCCGCGCGACGCGGTGGTGGTAAAGGCCGGCGTCTCCGCCAAGCTCTCCAAATCCACCCGCCTTACGCTGACCTATTCGGGCGAATTCGCCGAAGGCCTGCGGTCGAACGCTGCACAGGCGAACCTGCTGGTGAAGTTCTAGGCGCGGGCAAATCTATCCCTGCCCCCACCTAGGACGCGCTGCACTACGCAAATTTTTTCGAATGAAAGGGTGGCTACCGCCGTCTCCAACGTGCAGATACGCACGATAGACGACATATTTTTTCAGGTAGATCATGGCATTTCCCACCATCAAGCTTCCCACCCGTCCTCTCACCTTGAAGCGCGGGGTTATCTCCACGCCGCTCGCCTACTACTTCTCCACGCCGATCCTCCTGGCGATCGCCGTCTTCATGGTGGTGGCCGAGGGACCGGGGATCCTGCGCGACTACAAGATCAGCCAGAATCCGCTCGTCATCGAGAACGGCGACATCAACGGCAGCTGCAAGACGCGCAAGGCCGTCTTCACGACCTGCGAGGTCGATCTCGCCTATGAGCACGGCGGCCAACGCTATGAGAAGGACGTCGAGATCATGTTCGTCGACTTCCACTCCGGCGACTATGAGACGGGCCTCGTGATTTCCGCCGACAAGCCGGACCTCGCCACGATCAGCCTCGGCCTCGACATGCTGTGGAACCGGATCGTCACGCTGGCCGTCTTCGCCGTTCTGCTCGGCGGCGGGTCGCTGGTGATGATCTTCCTTGCCCTGCGCATCCTGCGTGTGCGCGGGCAGTTAAAACATCCGGCTGTCCTCACGCCGGTCCCGGTCGAAATCACCGCGGTCGACAACAAGCGCAACCGCCTGGCGATCACCTATGCCGACCGGGTGAGCGAGCGGAAGACCAAGCGCGTCGCCTTTACCCGGTTCGAGGCCGGGCAGGAACCGATCATCGTCGGCGATGCCGGCAGCAACGCTGTTGCGCTGGCGGTCTGGCATGGCGACACCTCCCTGCCGGTTCTTCTCGACGATCGCCTGGAGCGCATCGAGATGACCGAGCAGGAACGCGCCGAAGCCCTCGCCCCGATCCTGGCAGCCGCATCCTCTGCCGGCGGCCAGCCGATGGCAGCACCGCTCACGGCCCCGGCAAAGAAGGGTCTTTCGTTCGCACGGCGGCTCGGCCTGTTCTTCCTTGTCCTCGCGCTCATCGTCGGCGGCTTTTTCGGCTACTGGCTCTGGTACGTGACCAGCGCGCCCTCGCAGTACAATTCGCCGGGAATGGACATCAACAACATGATGCCGGAGGCCCTCAACCGCTGGGGCTGCGACCAGTTGCAGAAGCGCTTCGGCGATGGCCTGGCCCCCTTCGGCTGCACGGCCGCCGACTATCAGAGCTGGAAGTAGCAAACACCGGCTACAGCTTTGCCTTCGTCGACCGCGGCGTCGACAGGAGAAGGCTCGTCTCGCTCCCGGTGATGCCGGGAACGAGGCGGATCTTGCGCAGCACCGCGTCGAACTCGGTGAGACTCGAGGCGCTGAGCTCAACCAGCAGGTCCCATCGGCCGTTCGTCGTATGGATCTGCGAAATCTCCGCAAAGCCGCCCAGCGTCCGGATGACGCGATCGGTCACATGACCCTCGATCTCGATCATCATCACCCCGCGAACCACATCCTCCAGGGCATCGGCGCGCAGCATCACCGTATAGCCGAGGATGGTGCCGTCCTCCTCCATCCGCTCGATGCGCGCCCGCACGGTCGCCCGTGACGCGCCGGCTTCGATCGCAAGGTCCGAAACGCTGCGGCGTCCGTTGCCGCGCAGCAGCGTCACGATCTTCTGGTCCAGTTCGTCCATGCCAATTTGGCTCCCACGCTTGCCAATATGATCAATATGCTATTCCGACATGCCAAAATTCAATATTCATTCTGCCATCCGGCGCTTCTAGAGTCGGGGAAAACAAACGGGAGTACATCATGGAGTGCACGCTGATCGGAGCGCCCCTGCAAATCGGTGCGGGACAACTCGGCTGCGAGATGGGCCCAAGCGCCCTGCGCATCGCCGGCCTTCACACGGCGCTGGAGGAACTGGGCCACACGGTGAAGGATACCGGCAACCTCGTTCCCCGCGCCTTCGAGGAGATGCCGCATCCGAACGCGGCGGTGCACCATCTCGGCGAGACGGTCGCCTGGGTGGAGGCGCTGTCTGCTGCCGCCTACGAGCACAGCAAGGCCGGCATGCCGATCTTCCTCGGCGGCGACCACGCCATATCGGCGGGCACCGTTCCGGGTCTCGCACGGCGCGCCGCCGAACTCGGCCGGCCGCTCTTCGTGCTCTGGCTGGATGCACACACCGACTTCCACAGCCTTGAATCGACCGTCAGCGGCAACCTGCACGGCACGCCCGTCTCCTACTATACCGGCCAGACCGGCTTCGACGGCTACTTCCCCGCGCTCGCCCATGCCGTGCCGACGGAAAACGTCTGCATGATCGGCATTCGCAGCGTCGATCCCGCCGAGCAGGCCGCGATCCGCAAAACCGGCATTACCGTGCACGACATGCGCGTGATCGACGAGCATGGCGTCGCCGTCCTCGTGCGCACGTTCCTGGAGCGCGTCAGCGCCGTCAACGGGCTGCTGCATGTGAGCTTCGACGTCGATTTCCTGGAGCCGGATATCGCGCCGGCCGTCGGCACCACGGTGCCGGGCGGGGCGACGTTCCGCGAGGCGCACCTCATCATGGAAATGCTCCATGACAGCGACCTGGTGACGAGCCTCGACATCGTCGAGCTCAACCCGTTCCTCGACGAGCGCGGCAAGACCGCAAAGCTCCTCGTCGATCTTGTTGCCAGCCTGATGGGCAAGCGGGTGATGGATCGCCCGACCCGCGCAGGCTGAGTACGGCTGTTCTTTGGTTGGAGGGAAAATGAACACTGAACCGAAATTGAACGTGGTGCCGTTCGTCAGCGTCGACCACATGATGAAGCTGGTGCTGAAGGTCGGCATCGACCGGTTCCTGACGGAACTGGCGGCGACGATCGAAGAGGACTTCCGCCGCTGGCCGGTCTTCGACAAGACCCCGCGCGTCGCCTCCCATTCACAGGAAGGCGTTATCGAGCTGATGCCGACGAGCGACGGAACGCTCTACGGCTTCAAATATGTCAACGGCCATCCGAAGAACACACGCGACGGCCGGCAGACCGTGACGGCCTTCGGCGTGCTCTCGGATGTCGGCAACGGCTACCCGATGCTCCTGACCGAGATGACGATCCTGACCGCGCTGCGCACCGCGGCGACCTCGGCAGTCGCGGCGAAATACCTCGCCCGCCCGAACGCCCGTACGATGGCGATCATCGGCAACGGCGCGCAGAGCGAATTCCAGGCCCGCGCCTTCAAGTCGCTTCTCGGGATCGACAAGCTCCGCCTCTACGATATCGACGCAGCGGCGATCCACAAATGCGCGAAGAACCTCGCCGGCCTCGGCTTCACCATCGTGGAGTGCTCCTCCGTCGAGGAGGCCGTCGAGGGCGCCGACATCATCACCACCGTCACCGCCGACAAGCAATATGCGACGATCCTCTCCGACAACCATGTCGGCCCCGGCGTGCACATCAACGCGGTGGGCGGCGACTGCCCCGGCAAGACCGAACTCAGCAAGGACATCCTGCTGCGCTCGGACATCTTCGTCGAATATCCGCCGCAGACGCGCATCGAAGGCGAAATCCAGCAATTGCCGGCCGAACATCCCGTCATCGAACTCTGGCAGGTCATGACCGGCGAGACGGAAGGCCGCAGGAGCGCCGACCAGATCACGCTGTTCGACGGTGTGGGCTTCGCCATCGAGGACTTCTCGGCCCTGCGCTACGTGCGCGAGAAGATCGCGCAGTTCGAGATGTTCACCGAGCTCGACCTCCTCGCCGACCCCGACGAGCCCCGCGATCTCTACGGCATGCTGCTGCGCTGCGAAGCGAAGATGGCGGCGGCGTAACGCAGTCAGAACGCATTTCCGCCCGGCTTCGACGCACAAAGCCGGGCGGACGCGGCCGCCTGCTCAGCCGGCCAATGCCCTTGCATCCTGCTCGAACCGGTTGAAGATCGCCACCGGCTTGGGGCCGTCGAACATGCGCTGGGTCAGGAGGATCGTCGTCAGCCGCTTTGCCGGATCGCTTTGCCACTTGGTGCCGAAGCCGCCGCTCCAGCCGATGGTCCGCGCGGCCTCCGGCAGCATCATCGCCGCGCCCGAAGCGTCCAGCAATCCGAGTGTTTCACGCCGATTGAGTTCCATCTCTCGTTCTCTTCGACAATTGCAAGATGTCTCGATGCGCAAAGGACGAGTGACGCTCGCGCTATCCGACATCGAACGCCCCGACGCTCCTATTGTCGCCGCAGCATCTCGATGATGGCGGAGAAATCCCGGCCGCCGTTCCCCTCCATTTCGAAGGTTCTGTACAATTCGGCCGCGGCCGCGCCGAGCGGCGTCGTGGCCCCACACGCATCGGCAACCTCCTGGGAAAGCAGGAGATCCTTCAACATCAGGGCAACGGCAAAGCCGGGCTTGTATTCGTGGTTGGCGGGCGAGGACGGAACGGGACCGGGGACAGGGCAATAGGAGGTCAGCGACCAGCATTGGCCGGAAGATGCCGAAGCCACGTCGAACAGAGCCTGATGGGAAAGGCCAAGCCTTTCACCCAGCGCAAAGGCCTCGCTGACGCCGATCATGGAGATGCCGAGGATCATGTTGTTGCAGATCTTCGCCGCCTGGCCGGCGCCGTCCGCCCCGCAATGCACGATCTTCCTGCCCATCGCCTCCAGGAACGGCCTTGCGGCGGCGAAAGCTTCGGCCGAGCCGCCGGCCATGAAGGTGAGCGTCCCGGCGGCCGCACCGCCCGTGCCGCCGGAAACCGGTGCGTCCAGCGAGAGGCACCCGGCCGCCTGGGCGATGCCATGGACCTTGCGCGCGCTCTCGACATCCACGGTCGAGCAGTCAATCTGGAGGGTTCCCGCGCTAACCACGCCTGCCAGCGTCTCCCAAACGGCAACGACATGCTCGCCCTTCGGCAGCATGGTGATCACGATCTCCGCCCCCGTCACGGCCTCGGTCAGGGTGGTGACCGGATCGACGCCGGTCAGCGCAGCGGCAGCGAGCGAGGTTTCGGAAAGGTCGAACCCGGAAACCCGATGCCCGGCCTTGACAAGATTTGCAGCCATGGGGCCGCCCATATTGCCCAGTCCGATGAATGCGATGTACGCCATTTCTGACAGTCCTTCGTGGCATGTGTGTTATTGCGGAGCGAGCACGGCCAGCGCGGAAATCGCCGGCCTCACCTCTCGGCCAGGATCATGGCGGCGGCTTTCTCCGCGATCATGATCGTCGGCGAATTGGTGTTGCCGGAGGTGATGCGCGGCATGACGGAGGCATCGGCGATGCGAAGCCTGCCGAGCGCCCGCAGCTTCAATTGCGGATCGACGACACTTTCCGGATCGGCACCCATCCTGCAGGTGCCGGCCGGATGAAAGATCGTCGTGCCGATGTCGCCCGCCGCTCTTTCGAGGTCCGCGTCGGTCTCGAAGGAGAGGCCGGGCTTGTATTCGACCGGCTTGAAGCGGGCGAAGGAAGGCTGCCGCGCAATGCGGCGGGTCAGGCGGATTGCGCTGACGGCCACGTCACGATCGCTCTGTTCGCTGAGATAGTTCGGGCGGATTTGCGGCTGCATGGCAAAGTCAGGCCCTTTGACATGGACCGTGCCGCGGCTGTCGGGGCGCAGATTGCAGACGCTCGCAGTCATCGCCGGGAACGGATGGACGCCTTCGCCGAACTTCTCAAGCGATACCGGCTGGATGTGATATTGCAGGTCGGGCGTCTCCTTGTCCGGCCCGGAGCGAGTGAAGATGCCGAGCTGGCTCGGCGCCATCGCCATGGGGCCGGAGCGCTTCACCAGATATTCGAGCCCGATCGACGCCTTGCCGAGCAGCGTGCTTGCCTTCTCGTTCAATGTCGGCACGCCGGTGACCTTATAGACCAGTCGAAGCTGCAGATGGTCCTGCAGGTTTTCGCCAACGCCGCGCACATCCTTTGTGACCTCTATGCCTGCATTCTTCAGGACATCGCCCTGGCCAATGCCGGAGAGTTCGAGGAGATGAGGGGAGCCGATCGCGCCGGCGCAAAGCACGGTCTCCCGGGCCGCATACGCCCGTTTTGCGATACCCTGGTGCTGGAATTCGACGCCCCTGACGTCACCGCCTTCGACAATCAGGCGCCGCGCATGCGCCTTGGTGAGGATGGTCAGATTGGGCCGGTTGCGTGCCGGTTTCAGGAAGGCCTTGGACGTGTTCCAGCGGATGCCCGAACGCTGATTGACGTCGAAATAGCCGGACCCTTCATTGTCGCCGCGATTGAAGTCCTCGGTCTCGGGTATGCCGGCCTCGCTCGCCGCCTTCTGGAAGGCGTCGAGCACGGCCCAGCGCACGCGCGCCCTCTCCACGCGCCATTCTCCGCCTTCGCCGTGCATGTCGCTCGGCCCCTTGTAGAAATCCTCCGACTTGCGGAAGTGCGGCAGCACGTCGTCCCACCCCCAGCCGGTGCAACCAAGCTGGCGCCACAGGTCGTAATCGCGCGACTGGCCGCGCATGTAGATCATGCCGTTGATCGACGAGCATCCACCGAGCACTTTTCCGCGCGGATAGTTCAGCGCCCGGCCGTTGAGGCCCGCTTCCTTGTCGGTGGAAAAGCACCAGTCGGTGCGCGGGTTGTTGATGCAATAGAGATAGCCGACGGGAATGTGGATCCAGTGATAGTTGTCGCTTCCACCGGCTTCCAGCAGCAGCACGCGATTGCCGGGCTTCGCCGACAGCCGGTTGGCCAGAACGCAGCCGGCGCTGCCGGCACCCACGATGATGTAGTCGAACTGTTCCATGTCGAACTCCAAGCAGGGTCCTTCCGGCGTGCCGTTCGGCGCCGCAGGGGGTGTCTCCGTTCCATTTCTTGGGAGCCGGCTTCCGGCACCCTATCCCAGAGGGTTCGCCTAGAAGCCGAGCTTCTTGCCCAGTCGCGAGGCGTAGAACTCTCCCACGATGCCGCGGCGGAAAAGCAACACGCAGACCATGAAGACGATGCCGGTGACGATCGTGACCGGGAAGTCGGAAGTGGCGAGGTAATTCTGCAACGTTACGACCAGGCCGGCGCCGACGACCGGTCCGATCATCGTGCCGATGCCGCCGAGCAGCGTCATCAGGATCACTTCGCCCGACATCTGCCAGCCGACATCGGTGAGCGTGGCGAACTGGAACACCAGCGCCTTGAGACCGCCGGCAAGCCCCGTGAGCGCGGCCGACATGACGAAGGCGCCGAGCTTGTAGTTGCCAACCGAATAGCCGAGCGAGATCGCGCGCTGCTCGTTCTCCCGAATAGACTTCAAGATCATGCCGAAAGGCGAGTTGATGAAGCGCCAGATGATCGCCATGCCGATCAGGAAGGCGACCAGGACAAAGTAGTACATGTTGGTCGGCCGGCTGAGGTCGATCAGGCCGAACAGATGGCCGCGCGGCACCGACTGGATGCCGTCCTCGCCATGCGTGAAGGCCGCCTGAAGGCAGAAGAAGTAGAACATCTGCCCGAGCGCCAGCGTGATCATCGCGAAATAGATGCCCTGCCGGCGGATGGCGAAGAACCCGACCACCAGGCCGAGCAGCGCCGCGCCCGCGACGCCGATGAGAATGCCGGCCTCGGGGGTGACGCCCCATTCCTTCATCGCATGCGCGGTGAAATAGGCCGCGCCGCCGAAGAAGGTGGCGTGGCCGAAGGAGAGCAACCCGGTATAGCCGAGCAGCAGATTGAAGGCGCAGGCGAACAGCGCAAAGCACAAGAGCTTCATCAGGAAGATCGGGTAGAGGAACAGCGGGGCCGCGGCCAGGCAGCCCACAGCCACAACCAGCAAGCCGACCTGGATCATGGAGGCATTGCGCTCCGGCTGGACATTCGTCGCCATTTTTTCAGAAAGCTCCACCATGTCACGCATCCCTTCCGAACAGGCCGGCGGGGCGCAGCAGAAGTACGATCGCCATGATCACAAAGATAACGATGTTGGAGGCCTCCGGATAGAAGACCTTGGTTAGGCCCTCGGCAATACCGAGCATGTAGCCTGTGACGATCGCCCCCATGATGGATCCCATGCCGCCGACGACGACCACCGCGAAGACGACGATGATGAGATTGGTGCCCATCAGCGGCGAGACCTGGTAGACCGGCGCCGCCAGCACGCCGGCGAAGGCCGCCAACCCCGCGCCGAGCGCATAGGTAAAGGTCAGGAGCAGCGGCACGTTGACGCCGAAAGCCTGGACAAGGACGGGGTTCTCCGTCGCCGCGCGCAAGTAGGAGCCGAGCTTGGTCTTCTCGATCAACAGCCAGGTTCCCAGGCAGGCGAGCAGCGAGACGACGACGACCCAGCCGCGATAGTTCGGCAGGAACATGAAGCCGAGGTTGGTGCCGCCCGCAAGCAAAGGCGGCGCCGCGTAGGGCTGGCCGGAAGCGCCGAAGAGATAGCGGAAGGTTCCCTCGATCGTCAGCGCCAGGCCGAAGGTGAAGAGCAGGCCGTAGAGCGGATCGAGATTGTAGAGGCGGCTCAGCATGGTGCGTTCAACGACCGCGCCGAGGAGCCCGACGATGACGGGCGCGAGAATGAGGGCGGCCCAGTAGCCGACTGCGAAATACTGCAGCAGCAGGAACGCGACGAAGGCGCCCAGCATGTATTGCGCGCCGTGGGCGAAATTGATCACGCGAAGCAGGCCGAAGATGACGGCGAGCCCGAGGCTCAAAAGCGCATAGAACGAACCGTTGATCAGGCCGATCAGCAATTGTCCCAGGAGCGCCTGTACCGGAATTCCGAAAATCATGGTCATCGCGCAGTCAGACCCCCAGAACTTTGTGGAGCATCGGCATCTGGTCGTGCAGTTCCGACACCGGGAAATCCGCCACCATCTGGCCATGGTCCATCAGGTAGAAGCGGTCGGCGATCTTGCTGGCGAAACGGAAGTTCTGCTCGACCAGCAACACGGTCATGCCACGCTCCTTCAGTTTCTTCAGCACCTCGCCGATGCGCTGCACGATGACCGGGGCCAATCCCTCGGTCGGTTCGTCAAGAAGCAGCATCTTCACGCCGGTGCGCAGGATGCGGGCCATCGCCAACATCTGCTGCTCGCCCCCGGACAGCTTGGTGCCGGGGCTGGTGCGGCGTTCGGCAAGATTCGGGAAGAGCTCGTAGATCTCGTCGAGCGACATGCCGCCCTTGGCGACCACCGGCGGCAGCATGAGGTTTTCTTCTACAGTCAGCGTGGCGAAGATGCCGCGCTCCTCCGGCACGAATCCGATGCCGGCATGCGCGGTCTTGTGCAACGGCACGTTCATCATGTCCTTGCCGTCGAAAAGGATCTGCCCCTTCCGCTCGCGCAGGATGCCGACGATCGTGCGCAGCGTCGTCGACTTGCCGACGCCGTTGCGGCCCAGAATGGTGATCATCTCCCCCTCGCGCACCGTCATGTCGACGCCGTGCAGGACGTGGCTCTCGCCATACCAGCTGTTAAGGCCCTTGACCTCTAGCATGTCAGGCCTCCTCCGTGCCCATATAGGCGACGCGAACCTGCTCGTTCTGACTGACGGCGGCATAGTCGCCCTCGGCCAGGATCTCCCCCCGCTGAAGAACGGTGACGTGATGGCAGATGTTGGCCACGACAGTGAGATTGTGCTCGACCATCAGGATGGCGCGGTCCTTGGAAAGTTCGGTGATGAGGCTGGCGATGACGCCGACATCTTCCTGCCCCATGCCGGCCATCGGTTCGTCCAGCAGCAGCACCTTCGGATCGAGCGCCAGCGTGGTGGCGATCTCCAGCGCACGCTTGCGGCCGTAGGACAGATCGGCAGCGACGCCGTTGCGCCACCGGTCGAGGCCGACCATGGAAATCAGCTCGTCGGCGCGGGCGTTCAGGCTGTTCAGCGACGCCATCGGCTTCCAGAACTGCGTGGCGAGACCGTTCGGACGTTGCAGCGCCACGCGAACGTTGTCCAGCACGGTCAGATGCGGGAAGACCGCGGAAATTTGAAAGGATCGGACCAGGCCCATGCGGGCGACCTTGTCCGGCGGCATGTTTGTGATGTCGGTCCCAAGCAGCGTAATCGTGCCTGCCGTCGGTTGCAGGAATTTCGTCAGAAGGTTGAAGACGGTCGTCTTGCCGGCACCGTTCGGCCCGATCAGGGCGTGAACGCGGGCGTGATGGACATCGAGATCGACGTTCTTCACCGCAGAGAAGCCGCCGAAATCGCGCCGAAGGCCGCGGGCGGAAAGTACCACCCGCGGATCCGGCTGCGTCTGTCGTTCAGACATAGCCATATTTGAGCCCAGACTTACTGGCTGACCAGATCGCAGCCGCTCTTGGCCGGATCGATGAAAGCGTCCTTGCCGGGAATGGTCGCCAGGACCTTGAAATAGTCCCATGCGACATCGCTCTCGCCAGGCTTCTTCACCTCGAGCAGGTACATGTCGTGGATCATGCGGCCGTTCGCTGCGACCGTGCCGTTCTTGGCGAAGACGTCGTTGACCGGCATTTCGTGCAGCGCCTTGGAAACGGCATCGGCATCGTCCGTACCCGCCTTGTCGATAGCCTTGAGGTACTGGGTGACGGCGGAATACGTGCCCGCCTGGACCATGTTCGGCATGCGGCCGGTACGGTCGAAGTAGCGCTTGCCGAACTTTGCCGACTCCTCGTCGCGGTTCCAGTAGAAGCCCTCGGTGAGCGTCAGGCCCTGGGCCGCTTCAAGGCCGAGGCCATGAACTTCGGCGAGCGTGAAGAGAAGCGCCGCAAGGCGCTGGCCGCCGGCAACGATGCCGAACTCGGCTGCCTGCTTGATGGCGTTGGCGGTGTCGAGGCCGGCATTGGCAAGGCCGATGACCTTGGCGCCGGACGACTGGGCCTGAAGGAGGAACGACGAATAGTCCGTCGTGGCGAGCGGATGGCGGACCGAACCTGCGATGGTGCCGCCATTCTCCTTGACGAAGTTCGACGTGTTCTCCTCCAGCGAATAGCCGAAGGCATAGTCGGCCGTCAGGAAGAACCAGCTGTCGCCCCCCTGCTTCACAAGCGCGCCGCCCGTACCGACGGCAAGCGAGTGGGTGTCATAAGCCCAATGAAAGCCGTAGGGGCTGCACTGCTTGCCGGTCAGCTCGGTCGTCGCCGCGCCGGTGTTGATGGTGATCTTCTTCTTTTCCTTGGAAAGCGCCTGGACCGCCAGGCCGACCGACGAGGACGTCAGCTCCATGATACTGTCGACCTGTTCGGTGTCGTACCACTGGCGGGCGATGTTGGAGGCGATGTCGGCCTTGTTCTGGTGGTCGGCGGTGACGACCTCGACCGGTACACCGGCCACCTTGCCGCCGTAGTCCTCGACGGCCATCTTCGCCGCTTCGTAGGACCACTTGCCACCGAAATCGGCATAGACGCCGGATTGGTCGTTGAGAATGCCGATCTTGACCTTGCCGTCGGATATGTCGGCGGCGCTAGCAGCCGTACCCATAGAGAGCAGGATGGCTGTGGACGCAATGAGACTCTTACGCATGTATCTCCTCCCCGAGATTATTGGAAATGCGATCTGTTCAAAAATTGGCCGACCGTTCTCCCGACAGCGACCCTCCCGCCGCCAGTTTCCCAAAAAGCCCGATTGACGCAAGGCCCGTTTGAAATTAATTGCAAACAGGGTCTGTTCATTTTTGAACAGAGGAGGCACCCATCTCGGCTTACCCGCAATTCACCTGGGACGACCTGATGTACTTCCTGGCGGTCGCCCGGACGGGACAATTGTCGACGGCCGCCCGACAGCTGCGAACGAGCCACGCCACCGTGTCGCGCCGTATCGACCGGCTGGAATTTGCGCTGAAGGTGAAGCTGTTCGAGCGCAACCCGCGCGGCTATGTCCTGACCTCGATAGGCCAGCGTTTCGTCGATACGGCCGAAAAGATCGAGGCGGAGACGGACAGGCTTCAGGCGGAAATTTCCGGAGGCGCCACCGCACAGCGCGGGGTGATCCGCCTGAGCGCGCCCGAAGGGTTCGCCAACTTCTTCCTGACCCACCAGCTGCGTGACTTCACGGCAAGCTATCCGAACCTCGCGCTCGAACTGGTGACGATCCAGCAGATCATGTCGCTTTCGCGCAAGGAGGCCGATCTTGCGGTCTCCCTCGACCCGCCGAAAGCCGGCCCATACTTTTACGAGAAGATCACCGACTACAGCCTGCATGTATACGGCTCCCGCCGCTACCTCGAGCAGAACGGTCCGATTCGAAACCGTGACGAGTTGCTCCAGCATCCCTTCATCGGCTACATCGAGGACATGATCTTCGCGCCGGGCCTCGACTATCTCGGCGACGTTCACCCCGGTATCAAGGCGCGCTTCCAGAGCTCCAGCATCTTCGCCCAGTTGACGGCGACGCGGAACGATCTTGGCCTTTGCATCCTGCCGCATTTCGTCGCCAAGCAGCACCCCGAACTCCAGATCGCCCTTGCCGACGAGATCGAGCTTCGGCGCACCTACTGGCTGATCTGCCACCATGACCTGCGCAATGTGCCGCGGGTGAAAATGGTGATCGACTTCCTCTTCAGGATCGTTCGCTCGAACATGCCCTCCTTCCTCCGGGAACTCGACGACGACCACCGGCGATAACGCCAATCGCCGGACGGCCCTTGCCCGCTGACCTGTGCCCCTGAACTTGCTCCAAATTTTGGTAGAGTCCGTCACATTGAGGAGATGGACGACATGAAGCGTTCCCGGTTCACGGAAGAACAGATCATCGGGATGCTTAAGGAGCAGGAGGTGGGTGCGAAGACGACCAATGTCTGCCGCAAGCACGGCATCTCGGATGCAACCTTCTACAAATACATGGCGAAGTATGGCGGGATGGACGTTTCCGAGCCCGCAATTGAAGGCGCTGCCAAGCTAAAGAAACTGCTCGCCCAGACCATGCTGGACAATGCGATCCTGAAGGACGTGGCCTCAAAAAATGGTGACGCCCGATGTGAAGTGGAATGCGGTGGCTCATGTCTGTGCGCAGCATGGGGTGAGCCAGCGTCGGGCGTGCGAGGTGTTGTCATTTGATCGGTCCACCATGCGATACCGCAGCGTGCGGCCTGACGATACGGCCATTCGGGAGGCGATGAAGAAGGTTGCGTCGGAGCGCCGCCGCTTCGGTTATCGGCGCATCCACGTCATGCTGGACCGGCAAGGGATCGTCATGAACCTGAAGAAGCTCAGGCGGCTTTATCGGGAGGAGAAGCTGACGGTGCGCAAGCGCGGCGGTCGCAAACGGGCCTTAGGGACGAGGCGTCCCCTGGCTTTGCCGTCACGCCCCAACGAGCGCTGGAGCCTGGACTTCGTCAGCGATGCCTTCACGGATGGTCGCCGCTTCCGTGTTCTGGCTGTCGTCGACGACTTCACCCGGGAATACCTGTGCCTGATCGCAGACACATCCTTGTCGGGCGCGCGGCTTGCTCGCGAGCTGGACAGCCTCATCGCCAGACGGGGAAAGCCGAAGACGATCGTCTCGGACAACGGCACGGAGATGCCCAGTATGGCCGTTCTCAAATGGCGCCAGGAAACAAGTGTCGAGTGGCATTACATCGCCCCCCGGCAAGCCGATACAGAACGGTTTCTTCGAGAGCTTCAACGGCAGCTTTCGAGACGAATGCCTCAACGAAACCCTGTTCTCGTCGCTCGCCCACGCACGAGCCGCTATCCCCGCATGGAAGGAGGATTACAATAGAAACAGACCGCACTCATCGCTGGGCAACATCACTCCCAGCGAGTTCGCAATGAAAATGGCTATGGAAAACAGGCCGCATGAAGCCAGATTGAAAACCCAAGACTCTCCCAAAAACTGGAGGGAAGTCGGGGCTCAGGTCATTAGGCGGGCGACGGCGGAGTGCGTTTGGCGTCCTTTTGCCCATTGAACGCCAAAAGCCCCCGAGCATTTCTGCGACGGGGGCTTTTTGGCATTGGTTGCGGGGGCAGGATTTCATCTTAACTTGCGATCTTCGCCTAGGCCTACTGCAATGCTGGAGTTTCGCGCCGCCGAGCATTGTATCGGGCTTTTTCGGGCGGTGGCGTGAAGCTTTTACGCCGGTCTGCTCATACAACTCCATCCGATTCAGAAGTCGCGGCCTCCGACGACCTCATCACGCTGATGGACAATAGTGACTGCTGGTGCGTTAGACGGCACACGCGGCTGGTCCCGGCGAGATAAGACGGCTCTTTCGATCCGCACTGTTCGCCAGTTCCGGTGATCAGATGTCGTTAGCATAGGCTCGCGGCGATGTGTTCGTTCGAGGCCAAAAATCTGTTTCGCGAGCGAGAACACCGGGTTCACGAAAGTGGCGCCGCCCGGACTGCGGACGTGGAAGCGTCGGTCCGGGCGATCGTTCTGAAGCGGCTATCTCCGGCGCGTGCTATGGCTTTTCTAGTGGCCGGATTTCAGCGGCGCGCTCGAACTCGTCCATGTCCATCGGTGGCTGCCCGTAGGCATCCCGCAGCTCGTTCCAGAACCGAAGGAGGAGCTCGCGGCGTACACCTGGGGTCCAGTCTTCCGCCTCCTGCTCCGCTGCAGCGTGGCTCGCGACGTCTTCGTAACGTAAGTTCCTGTAGGGATCGGGGAGAACAGTCTGGCTGAGATCGGTTGCTCCGAGCTTGATACCGATAGGCCCTTTGCCGCCCATCTCGCGGATCGCCACGATGCCTTTGCGAAGGAATTCATCGAGCTGCCCGAACGGGATCGCGGACGAGAAGTACGTCTTGCCCTCATGTTCACTGAAGCTGTTGCAGTTGACTGCCCAAAGTTCGCCGGTTTGCTGGAACCATTGCGTGGCGTTCCAGACGTCCATCTCGTTGCGCTCGGATTCGATACGCCCCCAGACCGACAAGGCGCCGTCTCGATTGAGTCCCCAGTCGCCATCGCGGCTGCGGATGTGGAGGCCGACGTTCGAGATCCGTGACTCGAGGTCGCTGCGCGGCGGTGGCGTCCATTGCGCGGGAGCTATACGGGCGAAAATCCGTCGGCCAGAGTGCAGCTTGACGTGGCGCTGCGGCTCGCCCATCGAACCGTTGCGGAATTCCAGATTTTTCTCGGCGCCTTTCCAGATGGCAGGATCGTCGCCGCTGGCTGGCTGCCAAGCGATCGCAGGAGGCGCCGACTGTGCGGGTACCTGCGCTGCGAGGATCGGTTGAATTTGGTCCTTGAGGACCTTGGCGAACCGCTTCCTTTCCTCTGTAATCTCCGCCTTGGTCGCGCCGTCGGCAAGCTTGTAGGTCTTGGCACCACTGCGGTGGCGCCAGTCGAAAGGCAGCGCCTCTGGACCGGGATAGTGCGCTGCATTGGCGACCAGAACGATACGGCCCGTAGTAACGGCGCGCTCGGCATAGCCGAGCTCCGACATGACATTCGGGTTTTGGAGATACTTCGGCTCGGAGCGTTTTCCCTCCGGAACACCCGGCTGCAGGGCGGCCGGGTCAGTGACGCCGACCGGCGTCATGTCTGCGACAAAGACGTTTGCTGAAGCGATTTTGGCCAGGATGGTGGAGGCGATGTCCTCCGTGCCTGGCACGTTTTTCATGTCGTGATCGACTTCTGGCCGCTCTGCTTCCTCGTAATCGGGATCGCTGGCAATCAGCTTACAGGCCTCTTTCAGGGCATCACGGACAAAATAATGGTGGAGCGTCTGATCGCGATCACTCTGCCAGGACCAAAATACCTTCATTCCCAAAACTTACTCCCTCTTACTGTAACAGATGTCGTAGCAAGCGCCGTCATTCAGCGAGCCCCATTGCATGCAGCCAAGCTTGACCTGACCGAAAGCGTCCAACTGCCATTGCTCCGGCGTCCGCTCGCCTATCGCGGTTGTTCCCTCGACGAACTACCACTCCATTACATAGGGATGCTGCGTTCTGTCGAATAGTGAATTTTGGGACGACCTAGGTTGCCTTGCGTTCTTTTTTTGTTCTAAATGACGCCGTTCATCCCTTTTTCTTAATGACCCACATATTCTCCTTGCCATGGAACACCACTTCACCCGCCAAGAGCTATATGACCGCGTTTGGTCCAAGCCCATCTCGCACTTGGTTGTCGAACTCGGGACGACTACGGGCAATCTCAGCGCGTTGCTGCGACGCGCCGATATTCCAACGCCATCGCCCGGACATTGGATACGAAAGGAGTTCGGAAAGCCTGTCGAGCAGCCGCCTTTGCCGCCAACACCAACTGGATGTTTCGAGCCACTTATTCTGGATACCGAGAAGCCGCGCATTAAGCGCAAACTGAAATATGTCGAAGCTCACCCAGATGCTGGTTCCGTGTCCGTTGATACGCAACAGGTTCTTGTGCCCCCTGTCGAAGATCCAGTGCAAGCCTCGCCAAAGCCACGTCCAACACAACCGACGACGATGACACGAGAGGAACTCTACGGCGCGGTGTGGACAACGCCGCTGTCGCGCTTGGCGGAGGAGTATGGGATCAGCGGCAATGGTCTTGCCAAAATCTGCGATCGGGAGAATATCCCCTACGACTCGTGCAGTGTAGACGGGGCGGTGCCAAGACGTGATACCACCGGGCCATTCGATACGACCATCCGAACCGATAGTGGGCCAAGCGCCGGGATGAAGGTCAGGCCCGAAGAGCAGACGGAAATGGAGACCATCACGAAAGAAACGGCTGAGATCCGTGTCGCCTAGTCGCACGCGATAGTAAGAGGGAGATAGCCGGTAGACCGCATCGACTTTTGTGAAAGCGAGGTTCGGCGGAAGCCCGCCCAGATCATTGAGTGACCATCGCCGATCAAGCGCAATCCCGGCCTGATCGAGCCGTTTGTCGACCACTTCCTGCAACAGAAAAAGCCTATCGCGATCATCCGCCGACAAGGTAAAGCGCAAACCGGACTCGACCTTGACTGCCTCGACGTCCCCCCAAGGCAGATGAATGATCAGGCCATCCAGCACCGTCTCATGCGGTCGAGATCCCTCAATTGCCCGCGCTCTCAGCATCGTCAGGCCGAGGTCAGCTTCGATGTCGAGGACTGTGGTTGTATCGATCATATGCGAGGGCGCCCCTGTAGCCAACGTGAACTTGTTGTCGACACGAAACATGAGTTTCCGCGTCATATATCTCTACCGAAACAAAATCCTGCTATCAACTGCGAGTGCAAGTGTAGCCTGTCGCCAGCGACATGAGGTTGCCCGCGTGGCGTGTCAGCATCGAAAGGGAATTGCCGACCCCGCACAGCGTTCCGTACTTGATGAGCGTCGAGATCTTCGCCGGCCCGGCGACACCGATGTGAACAGGCATGTCGAGCCCAAGACGGAGAAGGTTTTCCGCCCATGCGATGGTCTTTTCCGCGTCGAAACCGAACTGCGTGACGATGCGCAGCCGCGCGCCCGTCCGGTCTGCGAAGGCCTTCTATTTATGAATGGTTATCTTTTGCACGCAGAAGCGCGCCGGATTGTTAACGGACACGTGCTGTACGCCGGGGTCAATCAAGCCAAAACGATCGATCCCAGACGGGGATTGGACCGGCAACCTCACCGATGATCGTTCGCACACGACGCGCCACATTGGCCGGGATACGTCCGTGGATGATTACCGCATTTGGCTCAAAGACAAGTTCGATTTGGTGCTGAGCGCATAGCTCATCGTACGCGATCGCGGCACTTATCGACGCGCGCAGCCCGTATCCTTGCGCGCCGAAGCCGCCGCCGAGAGATGCCTGAAACATCTCGTCCTCCCTTGTTTTCGTTATTCATTGAAAACAAAGATGCCGTCGCGATGTTCCGCCCGCAGCGCCCATTTATGGGTGGGCTTGTCGGGGCTCTTCCCTATGAAATTTCATGCTTGCTGTCGGATCCATGAACCTCCGCGCGTCCTAGAGATAAACCGTCTAGGAGACCCACCATGCCATACAGCCTCGACCAATCTTTCGAAGTCACGATACAGCAAAGTCCTGCCAAGGGCGGTTGGTGCTACGTAGTCTGGCCCCACTCCGCCGAATTTTTCGGAACCAGAGGGTTGGTAAAGGTTCGCGCGACCGCCGAAGGCGTGCCTTTCCAAACCTCGTTCATGGCCCTAGGTGACGGGACGCACAAGCTCCCACTCAAGTCGGAGATTTTACGATCGATAGGAAAGCAACCTGGTGACCGCGTGACGATTACGCTTGTCGAGCGGATCACATAAGCCTGCTCGGCCGAGATTGATCGCCGGGCACCACTCTTCGAAGACACGGCCCCCAGCGAGCGTGCGGGAGCGTCGGTGCCCCTCTCAAGAGCCGAGGCGCTGGCTGATAGCCTGCTGGTGGTGTTCTGCCCTGGAACCGCCTTCCGCTCGGCTACTCTTCACCGGCCAGCCGCACGGGCCCACCCATCGCGCTTTTGAATCAATTCATCCGCCGTGCCAGCAAAAAACAGATCCGTTGCAGCAATTTGAGCGCTATGTTCAAAAGAGTAGTGTTTCCAGCCTTCCAGGTGATAACTCTTCCCGGCGAAGGAAATGTAATAGTGCATGATCCCGTTGCCGCCACCATCGCACCAAAGCGTCACATACCCTCCCGGCTGCAACGTTTCCTGTAAAGACTCGCATTCCTCGTCCTCGTCTACAAATGAGAACGTCACGACGCCGTCGGTGAGGTTTCCTATGAAGACGCGTCCACCTGCACGCCAGGAACTCATCCTTCCCCAATTCTGCTGGTCTTGCCAGGCGCGGCCTTGGGTGATCGCATTATCGTAGAACTCGTATATTGCGACCGCGACGGCGAGCGGTCCGGCAAGACAAGCTGACGGGACAAGGGCGCACATTGCCGCGAATAGAGCGAGCTTGATCATGGTTAAGCCTCCCCATGGGCACCCGATTGTGGCGCTCACCGGGGCAACGATGCAATTCGGCAAAAAGAGCTAGTGCTGGGCGGTATCCCGCTGACTGGTTTCGATCCCGTAAGCCGCTGCACGCTATTGCGCCGCTACCAAATCGCGCTATCGTATCCCGAGGGCACATCATGACGAAAAGGCCGAAGCTTCCGCACACCGAAACGCGACACGGTCTCCGCGACGACGGCACGGGCATGTGGGCCGTCTACTGAAATATACCGTCGGCTCGAACGGCCGGAGGACCACAGCTCGTTCAAAAGCCGTCGACCATAAGCGGATCGACGATCGCCATATCTGCGCGTTCCAGGACGACTCGGGCTGGCTCAGTCGCAAACAAGGCCAAGCGTCTTCAGATTGTTGACATGGTACCGACGATGCCGTTGGGATGATCTCGCAAGCCTTTCAGGCCGCGAAGGACTGCAACCTCACAGCCCGCCCTCAACACGAAGGAAATCGACGATGCGGTCGACGCCGTCGCCGCGCTTCATGTCGGAGAAAACGAAGGGGCGTTCGGCGCGCATGCGCGTCGCATCCCGTTCCATCACTTCGAGATCGGCGCCGACATGGGGGGCGAGGTCCTTCTTGTTGATGACGAGGAGGTCGGAGCGGGTGATGCCCGGCCCGCCCTTGCGCGGGATTTCCTCCCCCTGGCAGACGGAGATGACGTAGATCGTCAGGTCGGCGAGGTCCGGCGAAAAGGTGGCGGCGAGATTGTCGCCGCCCGATTCGATGAAGACCACGTCGAGATCGGGAAACCGGCGGTTGAGATCGGCGATGGCCTGCAGGTTGATCGTGGCGTCCTCGCGGATCGCCGTGTGCGGGCAGCCGCCGGTCTCCACGCCGACGATGCGGTCGGACGGCAGCGCCTGCATGCGCATCAGCGCCTCGGCATCCTCCTTGGTGTAGATATCGTTGGTAACGACGGCGACGGAATAAAGCTCGCGCATCGCCTTGCAGAGCTTTTCGGTGAGCGCCGTCTTGCCCGAACCGACCGGGCCGCCGATGCCGACGCGTAAGGGGCCGTTCTTCGATGTCATTGAAACCTCCCTTGGGATTGAATGCCCGCTCATGAGCGGAAGAGCCGTGTCGGCAGGGTCTCGTGCCTGAGGCTCGCGATCTCCGCCCGCATGGTCGTGGAGCCGAGATCGTCGAGCGTGGAGCGAGCGGCGGCCGCCGCCAGCGCGGCGATCCGCGCCTCCAGCGTCGCCAGCACCGCTACGCCATGCCGCTGGCCGACGACGCCGCAGCGGATGGCGACCGAGACTAGGTTCGACAAAACGGCATGGAGATAGGCGGCAAGCCCTGCCTCCGCCGTAACGCCATGGGCGGCCGCGACCGCGCCCACGGCGACAGGATAGGCCGCCGCCCCGCCGAGGCCCGCGAGGATCGGATGCGGCCAGCTTGCCGCCGCCGCGAGGAAGGCCTCGCCCTGCAGCATGGTCTCGCGATGCCGCTCCGCCGAGCCCGCCAGGGCTTCGGCGAGTTCCACCACCTCCGCCAGCCGGCCCGCGTCGCCTGCGGCGCGATGCGCCTCGGCGAAGAGCACCGCGTCGTTCCAGAGATTGCCGTGCGCGAGGAGGCTCTCCAGCCAGTCCCGCAAGGTGTCGGCATCCCCCACGTCGCCATCGGCCACCACCTGCTCCAGCCCGCCGGAATAGGAGAAGGCGCCGACAGGGAAGGCCGGTGACAGCCAGGTCATCAGCCGGAGAAGAACGACCGTCTCAGCCATGGCCATGATGATGATGCCCGTGGCCGTGATAGGCGCCGCGCAGCGGATGGAAGGGCTCGGATATCTCGCGGACGCAGGCGCCGAGCCCCGCCAGCATGTCGCGGATGACGTGGTCGCGCAGGATGAGGATGCGCGCCACCTCGATCTGTGCCGGCAGATGGCGGTTGCCGAGGTGCCAGGCGAGTTCGACGAGATGCAGCCCATCCCTCGACGTCACCTCGTAGAGCAGTTCCTCCGCCGCGATCACCTCGATGGTCTCGCCCGTCTCGGTGAGGATGAGGTCGCCATGGGCGAGCAGGACCGGCGCCTTGAGGTCCAGCATGACGACGTCGTCATGCTGCATGTGCAAGAGCTTGCGGCGGATGTGGCGCTGGTCGTGCGCCAGCACCACCACGTCGATGGGCAGGCGGTCGCCGCCGGCGCCCGGCGGCAGGATTTCGGTGGAGCGATAGGGCAAGACGATCTCTCTCAGAACAGGAAGTAGCGCTGCGCCATGGGCAGCACGGTGGCGGGCTCGCAGGTCAAAAGCTCTCCGTCCGCGCGTACTTCATAGGTTTCCGGATCGACCTCGACATGCGGTGTCGCATCATTGAGCACCATCGACGCCTTGGAAAGGCCGCTGCGGGTGTTTTCGACCGCCACCATGTCCTTGGTCACGCCGAGCCGCGCCTTCAGTCCGCCATCCAACGCCGCCTGGCTGACGAAGGTGACGGAAGACAGCGCAGGAACCCGGCCGTAGCTGCCGAACATCGGCCGGTAGTGTACCGGCTGCGGCGTCGGGATGGAGGCATTCGGATCGCCCATGGGTGCCGCGGCGATGGTGCCGCCGACCAGAACCATATCCGGCTTGATGCCGAAGAACGCCGGGTTCCACAGGACGAGATCGGCGCGTTTGCCGGCCTCGATGGAACCGACATGCTTCGACAGCCCCTGTGCGATAGCCGGGTTGATCGTGTATTTGGCGATATAGCGGCGCACGCGCAGGTTATCATTGTCGCCGCTCTCGCCAGGCAGACGCCCGCGCTGCACCTTCATCTTGTGCGCGGTCTGCCAGGTGCGGATCAGCACTTCGCCGACGCGGCCCATCGCCTGGCTGTCGGAGGAAATGATCGAGAAGGCGCCGATATCGTGGAGAATGTCCTCCGCCGCGATGGTCTCCTTGCGGATGCGGCTTTCGGCAAAGGCGATATCCTCGGGGATCGACGGCGACAGGTGGTGGCAGACCATCAGCATGTCGAGATGCTCGGCGATGGTGTTTTTCGTGTAGGGCCGCGTCGGGTTGGTCGAGGACGGGATGACGTTGGAAAGGCCGCAGACGCGGATGATGTCGGGCGCATGGCCGCCGCCCGCCCCTTCCGTGTGGAAGGCATGGATGGTGCGGCCCTTGAAGGAGGCGATGGTGTCTTCCACGAAGCCGCTTTCGTTCAGCGTGTCAGTGTGGATCATCACCTGCACATCGTAGTCGTCGGCGACCGCGAGGCAGTTGTCGATGGCGGCGGGCGTCGTGCCCCAATCCTCGTGCAGCTTGAGGGCGCAGGCCCCGCTCTCGATCATCTCGACGAGCGCCGCAGGCTTCGAGGCATTGCCCTTGCCGGAGAGGCCGAGATTGATCGGGAAGGCATCGAAGGACTGGATCATCCGCGCCAGATGCCACGGCCCCGGCGTGCAGGTGGTGGCGAGCGTGCCGTGCGCCGGCCCGGTTCCTCCGCCGAGCATGGTGGTCACGCCCGAGGTCAGCGCCTCCTCGATCTGCTGCGGGCAGATGAAGTGGATATGTGCATCGACCCCGCCGGCCGTCAGGATGCGCCCCTCACCCGCGATGACCTCAGTGCCGGGGCCGACGACGATGTCGACGCCCGGCTGGGTATCGGGATTGCCGGCCTTGCCGATCCGCTCGATCCGCCCGTCCTTCAGGCCGATATCCGCCTTGACGATGCCCCAATGGTCGACGATCAGCGCATTGGTGATGACGGTGTCGACTGCCCCTTCGGCGCGCGTCGCCTGGCTCTGGCCCATGCCGTCGCGGATCACCTTGCCGCCGCCGAACTTCACCTCCTCGCCGTAGACGGTGAAATCCTTCTCGACCTCGATAAAGAGCTCGGTATCGGCAAGGCGCACGCGGTCGCCCACGGTGGGGCCGTACATCTGCGCATAGGCGGCGCGGGAAAGGTGAGCGGCCATCAGAGTTTCCCCATCACGTGCTGGCGGAAGCCATGGATTTCGCGTTTGCCGCTGATCGGCACGAGCCGCACCACGCGCTCCTGCCCCGGCTCGAAGCGCACTGCCGTGCCGGCGGCGATGTCGAGGCGCATGCCCCGCGCCAGCGCCCGGTCGAAGGCGAGCGCCGGATTGGTCTCGAAGAAATGATAGTGCGAGCCGACCTGCACCGGGCGGTCGCCGGTATTGGCGACCGTCAGCGTCACGGTCTTCGCGCCGGCATTCAGCACGATGTCGCCCTCGATGGTGAGGATTTCGCCCGGGATCATGCTCATGCCCCCGCGACGAGCCACAGGCCGCCGAGCGCCGTCAGCCCGCCGGCAAGCCGCGCCGCGATGCGGCCGGCGCGTCCGCCCCCCACCGCGCTGATGCCGAGGCCCAGCGCCACGCCCGCGCCATGCAGCAGCGCGGTCGCCGCGACGAAGCCGGCCATGAAGCCAAGGCCGTTCGCCCCGCCGAGCTCCAGGCCGTGGGCATAGCCATGGAACAGAGCGAAGAAGCCGACCACGGCCATGCCGACCGCCGTCGGCACCTGCAGCGCGACGAGCGCCAGAAGACCGATCACCACGACGGAAGCAGCAATGGCCGGCTCGATTAAGGGCAGGCCGAGGCCGCCGAGCGCGGCAAGGAAACCGGCGCTCATCGCCGCGACGAAGGCGGCGGGCACGGCCCACAGCGCCCGCCCGCCGATCAGCGAGGCCCAGAGGCCGACAGCGACCATGGCGAGCAGGTGGTCGGCGCCCGTCAGCGGATGGGAGAAACCGGCACTGAGCGAACCGTGTGCGGCCGGATCGAGATGGGCGAAGGCGGGGCTTGCGGCCGCGCCGGTCAGGAGCAGGGTGAGGATCAGTCTTTTCATGTGCTTGCCCTTCAAAGATCAGCGGATCGGCTGGTGCACGGTCACCAGCTTGGTGCCGTCGGGGAAGGTCGCTTCCACCTGGACGTCGTGGATCATCTCGGCGATGCCCTCCATCACCTGGTCGCGGCTGACGACATGCGCGCCCGCCTCCATCAGGTCGGCGACCGGCCGGCCGTCGCGCGCGCCCTCGACGACGAAATCGGTGATCAGCGCGATGGCCTCGGGATGGTTGAGCTTGACGCCGCGCTCCAGCCGCTTGCGCGCCACTACGGCGGCCATGGCGATCAGCAGCTTGTCCTTTTCACGGGGGGTAAGGTTCATGGGCCTGTTCCTATAATTGCCAGACTTTCGGCAGCGGCCGTCCGGCGAGCAGAAGCGAGAGAAGCGGCTCGAGGCGCTGGCGTAGCGCAAGGCCCGAGGCCGTGGCGAGGCGTATCAACAGCTTGCCGTTCCAAGCGCTCGCACCGCCCGCCGGGCCGATCGTTGTTCGGACGGCGTTGAGCAGCCGCTCGGGCTCTTGTGCCGCATAAAGGACGGTCGCCATGGCGGCGTGGCCGGAAAGCACGGCAGGCCGGGCAAGCTGGGCGGCGATATCGCCGGAAACCTTGAAGTCTTCGGCGAACACCAGCCTGCCATCGCGGCGGACGCGCCAGCGGTCGTGCAGCACACCATGGGAAAGGGTCTCTCCCATGGCGGCACGACCAAACAGCACCGCCTCCACCGCCACCAGCTCGGCATCGCCTTCAAGATCGACATCCAGCCGACGCGAAAGGTGCCCGCCATTGAAGAGGATAGCTTCCTGCGGAAGCCAGGCAAGGCAGCCTCCAGCACCGACCGTCAGCCTGTTACTCACCGTTGCCGCCTCGCCCGCAGAGCGATAGACCCGCTCGCAGGCTTGCGTGGTGATCGTCGCTGCCGTGGCGCCGGCGATGTCGACTTCGGTGGCGACCCGATCGCCGCCCGCAAGCCCGCCCGCCGTGTTGATCAGAATCGCTTCCGGCGGCGAACCGGGCAAGTACCTCGGCAGGCGGATCTTGAGGCAGCCGTCCTGATAGAGTGTCTTCAGCCGCGTCGCGCCGTGCCGTCGATGAAACGCAAGCTGCGCACTGCCCTCCGCGCGCTGCATCCGCACCGGCACGGCCGAGCCATCCGACACATCCGGAGCGGGAAACGCGATCACCGGCGGTCCCGTTCGGCGCTGTGATCACATATACATGCTCTGTTGAAATCGCCCATCATATCCTACAGCCCCGCTGATTGTCTCAGCCACGATGCAAGGGCCATGCCATCTTTGTCGCAACTGAACTATTGGCAATTGGCCGTACCGAAAGCCGCGGCCACCTCCGCGCGAAAGATCGCCGCACTAAAATTAGGCATCTGCACAAGCTTCATCTTTCAGCATCGTCATGCCGTGAGATGCTGGCGGGCTTCGATTGTCTCGACCAACCCTTGATGCGCGATTTCGCCGCGATCCATGATGCAGACGTGATCGGCGAGTTCGCGGCAAGAGTCGAAATATTTGCTCGATGAGCAGGATGACCATGCCGGTGGTCTCGAGCAGATAGCAAATCGCCCGGCCGATATCCTTGATGATCGATGGTCAAATCCTGCCGTAGGCTCGTCCAGAATCAGGGTCGCGTGACAAGTGCCTGGCCGATGGCAAGCCGCTGATGTCCACACGAGAGGTCACCGCCACATCGGCTCAGCACGGTGTGCAGCACCGGGAAAAGGATGAAAATCTCGTTCGCGATAAAGCGCTCAGAGCGCTTCAGGGGCGCAAAACCGGATTCGAGGTTTTCCTGGCCGGCAGCAGCGGAAAGATCTCCGGCCGTGTGGCACGTAGCCAATGCCCTGCTTGGCGCGGTAGGAGGGCGTCATGCTGTCCAGATTCATGTCGTTGAAAGCGATGCTGCCGAAGGAGAGCGGCTGCTCGCCGGTGATGGCCCGCAGCAGGCTCAACTTGTCCAAGCCGTTGCGGCTAAGCACTCAGATGACGTTTTCCCACACAGGCGGTCAACAAGTCGCGCACAGCGCCTGTGCCACGCCGCAATGCAAATCGGATTCTCGACCGTCACGTTGGCCTCATCTTCCCGGGCGTGTGGTAGCCTGTACGCGAAATTATGTCATCGACGATGCGCACCTCGCGAAGGCGCTCGCGCGCGATCCTACACATCACCGTCACCGCTCTGCCCAGTGACCTGCGCTGGGGGGCACCTACTCCAACATGATCATGGAGAACAGGCTAAAGGCCCGGAACGCCAAGCCGAGCAGCAGCCGCATCGGCGCCGCGTCGATCTCGGAATGGTTGATCGGCACGTCGACGTCGACGTTGAGGTTGAGGTTGAGGTTGAGGAAGTTGCGCTGGAATTCCGGTTAATCCATCCTCGCGACGGCCAGATATCCCGCGAAGATCACCGCGAACGAACGGACAAGCCAGGCGCAGATCGCAAGCGTGACGCACCTCCTGTCGGCAAACGGGGCAGTGCACCGGGTCGAAGGCGAAGCGGCGATCGACGCGGCAACCGCTGTTTCCGGATTCGACCCCGCCTATATCTTCTATCTCGTAGAATGCCTCGCTGACGCCGGTATAGAACTGGGTCTGCCTCCGAAGCTCTCCCCTGCCCTTGCCAGGGAAACGGTTGACGGAGCCGGTGCACTCGCCATGGCGACAGAGATGGCACCATCCGACCTGCGCCGGCAGGTCACCAGCCCCGGCGGCACGGCGGAGGCCGCACTGAACCTTCTGATGGGAGGAGAGGCCCTGCAAAGCTTGATACGAGAGGCGACGGCTTCAGCGCATCGACGGGCGATCGAGCTGGGCGGGAGACAATCCGCCCGACAGATGAAGCAGGCACGAGACCGGAGGCGGGCTGCCTGCCTCCCGAAACCACAGCTTTCAGCGAACCGGCATGGCGTATTGGAGGCCGTGGTCGGTCCACAGCGCGTTCAGGCCTCGCGCGATCTTCAGCGGGCTCCCCGAGCCGATATTGCGGTCGAAGACCTCGCCGTAGTTGCCGACGGCCTTGACGACGCGCACCACCCAGTCCTCCGTCAGGCCGAGGTCGGTTCCGAGCTTGGCATCCGCTTCCATGCCGAGCAGGCGCTTGACTTCCGGATTGGGAGAATTCTTCATCTCCTCGACATTGGCCTGGGTAATGCCGAACTCCTCGGCCTGCACGATGGCGAAATGGGTCCATTTGACGATGTTGAACCAGCGGTCATCACCCTGGCGCACGACGGGGCCGAGCGGCTCCTTGGAGATGATTTCCGGCAGGACCACGTGATCAGTAGGCGCCGAAAGCGAGAGGCGAGCGCTATAGAGGTTCGACTGGTCGTCGGAATAGACGTCGCAACGGCCGCCGTCGTAGGCGGATTTGGCCTCTTCGATCTTCTCGAAGACAAGCGGCGAATATTCCAGCTTGTTCGCCTTGAAGTAGTCGGCGATGTTCAGCTCCGTCGTGGTGCCTGCAAGCAGGCAGATGGTCGCGCCGCCAAGCTGCGTCGCCGACGTCACGTCGGGCATCTTCTTGCTGTTGATAAGAAAGCCCTGGCCGTCGTAGTAGGTCACCACCCCGAAGAGGAAGCCAAGGCTCGCCTCGCGGCTCAGTACCCAGGTCGTCTGGCGCGACAGGATGTCGATCTCGCCGGATTGGAGCGCGGGGAACCGGTCCTTTGCCGAGAGCGGCGTGAATTGCACCTTCGTCGGGTCGCCCAGCACGACCGCGGCGACAGCGCGGCAAAAGTCCACATCGAAGCCTTCCCAGTCACCCTTCTCGTCCGGCGCGGAGAAGCCGGCATTGCCGGTCGTCACACCGCATTTGAGAACCCCGTTCGACTTGACGTCCTCCAGCGTGCCTGCCGAGGCGGCACCGGCCATAGCGAGCACGGTCCAGCAGGCCGCACCCCACATCGCGATTTTCTTCACAGCGCAGATCCCCTTTTGTCGTGATTTCTCGGTTCGCGGGCGCGTCCATATGCCCTCGCCTCACGCGTATGATCGTATAGCAAATCATACAAATTACAATACGTTTATTTACAATTGCATTGTAATTAACATAGCGCGACAGACGCCAGGTTCGTGGTCGTGGAACACGTTCAGGTCACTCTTTCAAAATCGCAAGATGAGAGAAAATGCCGTCAGCCGTCAGCCGTCGACAAGCTCGCGGGCGAGATTGTCGACGACGCTGATCAGGAGGTCGCGCCCCTGCGCCTGCACTTCCGCCGCCGTCGTCGTGCCGCTGAAATAGGAAAGCCCAATTGCCGCCACGTCTCCGGTCGCCGGGTCGGTGAAGCCGCAAGCGAGGGTGATGTCGCTGGCGATATCCTCCTCTATGCCGAAGGCGAAGCGTTGCTGCCGCGCCATACGGATGCGCGCCATGATCTCGTCGACCTGCCAGACGGTGTTGGGCATATGCGGTTTCAGGTCGCTTTCGGCGAGGATCGCCTCGACCTCCGCGTCCGGCAATCGCGACAGCATGGCGATGCCGGTCGCCGTGCAATAGGCCGGCAGGCGGGCGCGCACGCCGAGCTTGTTGCCGAGCATGTCGACCGTCGTGTGCCGCTGCACGAACACCGTTTCCGTGCGGTCGAGCATGGTAAGGTTCACAGAAGCCTGGGTCTTGCGCCTCAGCAGCGTGATATAGGGGGCGACCGCGTCGACGATACGGCTGGCCTCCGCAAAGCGCGTGCCGATATCCTGGCAACGGAGCGACAGCCGATATTCGCCGGAGCCCGGCGCCTTGTCGAGATAGCCGAGGCGCCAGAGCGTATGGGCGGCCCGCTGCGCCGCGCTCTTCTCAAGCCCCGTTACGCGGGAAATTTCCGAGAAGCCCATGCCACGGTGCTGACGATCGAACGCTTCAAGAACACGGAAAGCCTTGACGACGCTGCCGACCAGCAGGTGATCATCCGTATCCTTCTTATGTTCAGTCATGCGTCCATCCACTCCGTTCGGCCCACGCGCCGACAATGCCTGCCCGCCGGCACCGCGTCGAGAGGACGAGGCGAGATAGGTGTGAAGATCGCCGGTCAGGGCCGCCAGATCGCCTCGCGCGTGATCTCCGAGAGGCGCGAGCGCCCCGTAAAGGCCATGCAATGGTCGAGTTCCTCGCGCAGGATGTCGATCACGGCCTTTGCGCCCTTCTCCCCGCCCGCCGCCGTCCCGTAAAGGGGCGCCCGGCCGACGAGCACGGCGTCCGCGCCCGACGCAATGTACTTGACGATATCGCTACCCCGGCGGACGCCGCTGTCTGCAAGGATGGTCATCCGCCCGCCGACCGCATCGGCGATCCGCGGCAGGGCGTCGAGTGCCATCGGGGCGGAATCGAGATTGCGTCCGCCATGGCATGAGACGACGACGCCATCGGCGCCGAGCGACAGCGCGCGCTCGGCGTCATCAGGGGAAAGCACGCCCTTGAGGATCAGATTGCCGTCCCATTCCCGGCGGACCTCGGCGAAGTCGTCCCAGGTGAGTCGCCGTGCCAGCTTGACATTGTCCCAGACCGCGGCCCGTGTGACGCTGGTGCGATATGCTGGCGGATAATGCGCATAGGTCGGCACGCCCGTCGTCATCACGTAGCGCAGCATCACGGCAAGCGACCAGCGCGGATGCGCGAGGAGATCGAGTCCGCCGGCCAGCGACGGCTTGATCGGGATGCCGAAGCCGTTGCGGGTGTTCCATTCCTTTTTCGGCGACCGCGGCGTGTCGGCCGTGAAAAGCAGGTTGCGGATGCCGAGCGCCTTGGCGCGCCGCAGGAGATCGCGCGTCAGGCCGCGATCCTCGAAGACATAGAGCTGGAACCAGAGATTGGCGCCGGCCGCGCCGGCCGCGATGTCCTCCATGGAGGTCATCGACTGTGTCGCAACGCAGAAGGGAATGCCCGCCGCCCGTGCGGCGCGAGCGAGTTGCACCTCGCCATCATGCCAGACGAGCCCCGCAACAGCCGTCGGCGAGATGATGACCGGCAGCGGCAGCTTTTCTCCGAAGATCACCGTCGACGTGTCGGGCACGGAAACATCATTCAGAACATGCTGATTGAGCCTTGTCATGTCGAGCGCCGTGCGGATGCCCCGCAACCCCACCTCATCCTCCGTCCCACGGTCGATATATTCGAACATGCCACGGGGTAGCCGTCGTTTTGCGGCCAGGCGGTAATCGGCGACGTTGAGCGGTTTCATATTTCCACCAGAGTTCGAACCACGCAAAAGAATAATCGCAATGCAATTCTACTAGATTTCAATACGATTTGTCATGCAGTTCTGTCAACGCGAAAGCGAGTCCTATCGCCGCCTTTCCCGACCGTTCTGCGGAACATGAGAGGGACCTTGTCAAGGCGGTTGTTATCGGTTATCGTATTTCAATTACTATAATCGAAATACGATTAGATGGGAGAGAAATGATCAGGACCCTCCTTGAAGACCTTGCGGACCTAGTGGGTATCGACGCGGTGACGACCGACGAGGCGGCAATGGCCTTTGCTACCGAGGACTGGCGTGGCCGATATCGCGGCAAGGCGTTGTGCGTCGCCCGTCCGGCCAATGCCGAACAGGTTGCCGGCATCGTCGCCTGCTGCGCGCGCCACGGCGTGCCGGTCCTTCCCCAGGCCGGGAACACGGGCCTGGTCGGCGGTTCGGTCCCGGCAGCCGAAGGCCCCGCGCCCGTCATCGTCGCGCTGGAGCGCCTGCGCCGCATCCGCAAAGTCGATCCGGTCAACAACACGATGGAAGTGGAGGCAGGCTGCATGCTCGCCAATGTCCAGGAGGCGGCACGTGCGGCGGGCCGCTATTATCCCGTCAGCCTGGGCGCGGAAGGGTCGTGCCAGATCGGCGGCACCATCGCCACCAATGCAGGCGGCACCTCGGTGCTACGCTACGGCAATACACGCGAGAACGTGCTCGGCCTCCAAGTCGTTCTGCCGGACGGTACTGTATGGACGAACCTTACGGCGCTGCGCAAGAACAATACCGGCTACGACCTGAAACATCTCTTCATCGGCTCGGAAGGCACGCTCGGCATCGTCACCGCCGCCGTGCTGAAACTGCACCCGCTCCCGACGCGCCACGCCGTCGCCTGGGCGGGCCTTGCCGATCCCGAGTCCGCCGTGCGGCTCTTGACGCTGGTGCAGGAGCGCGACGGCGCAAAGCTCTCCGGCTTCGAGCTGATGAACCGCAACCAGCTCGACCTCGTCGTGCGCCATGTGCCGCAGCGACGCTCGCCGCTGGAAGACGCACACGACTGGCACCTCCTGATCGAGCTTTCCGACACCGGCGGCAACGACGACCTCGACGCCACACTCGAGGGCATCCTCGCGCAGGCGCTGGATGACGGCCTCATCGCCGACGCCGTCATCGCCGCGAGCGAACGTCAGCGCGCCGACATGTGGGAGGTGCGCCACAGCGTTTCGGAGGCCAACAAGAAAGGCGGGATAGGCCTCACCACCGACTGCGCCGTGCCTGTTTCCGCGACCGCCGACTTCATCCGCGCGGCAAGCGCCGCCGTGGGGGCGCTCGCGCCCAAGGCCGAACTGGTCGTCGTCGGCCATATGGGGGACGGCAACGTCCATTTCATTCCCTTCTTCACCTTCGACCAGTGGGATAAACTGGAGGATCGAGACGCGCTGGCGGAAGCGATCCGCCATGCCGTCAACGATGCCGCCCATGCGCTCGGCGGCACGTTCAGCGCCGAGCACGGCGTCGGGCAGGTCTCGCTGAAGGAAATGGCCCGTTACAAGAGCCCCGCGGACCTTGCGCTCATGCGCGCCGTCAAAGCCGCCCTGGACCCGAAGGGGTTGTTCAACCCAGGCCGCCTCATTCCGCCGGACGCCTGATCCGGCGGCGACAGAACCGTGCCGGCGGCAATACCGGCTCCAACGATCAACAGTGCAAGAGGAGAACTGAAATGAGCATTCTGAATCAGGGCTGGTCGCGCCGCCAGCTTCTCAAGACCACCGCCATTGCCGGCGCCGCGCTCGCCGCCCCCGCAGTCTGGACGCCCTCGCGCGCTCAGAGCAAGCGCATCGTCGTGCGCGATGACGGCGGCATCTACACCAAGGCCTATGGCGCCGTCTTTTACAAGCCGTTCCAGGAGGCGACGGGCATCGAGGTTGTGGGTGTCCAGGCCAATGCCGAGCCGACCGCGCAGATTCGCTCGATGGTCGATGCCGGTTCCTATACGTGGGACATGGCCAAGATCAGCCAGCCGGCCATCCTGATGCTGACCTCCGGCGACAAGAAGTACCTGGAGCCGCACGGCCTCGAAAGCGACCCGGTCATCGCCACGATGCCCAAGCAGTACATGTCGGAATACGGTGTCGGCAACAACGTCTATACCACAGTCCTCGCCTACCGCACGGATGTCTTCGAGGGTCGCGAAGCGCCGAAATCCTGGGCCGATTTCTACAATGCCGAGAGCTTCGAAGGCCGCCGGGCGCTGCGCAAGCACCCTTTCGACACGATCGAGCAGGCGCTGCTGGCCGACGGCCTTTCCACCAAGGAGGTCTATCCCTGCGACATTGACCGCGCCTTCAAGAAGCTGGACACGATCAAGCAGAACATCGACGTCTTCTGGACCAGCGGCGCGCAGGTGGAGCAGATGCTGACCTCCGGCGAAGTCGATCTCATCCCGACCTGGGTCTCGCGCGCCCAGTCCGCCCGCGCCGGCGGCGCGCCGGTCGGCATTGTCTGGGATCAGAACATCTGGGGCCTCGATAGCTGGTCGATCCTCGCCGGCACGCCCAACGCCGACGCCTGCCGCGAGTTCACCAAATTCGCCTCCGACGCCAAGCGCCAGGCCGCGCTGATGGAATATTTCGCCGCCGGCGTCACCCAGCCGGCCGCCTTCGACATGATCGACCCTAAGGTCGCGCAGGATTCGCCGACCTTCCCGAACAACATCGAGAGCGGGGTGCAGATCGACGCCAAGTACTGGCTCGACAACCAGGCCGCCGTCATCGAGCGCTACAACAGCTGGCTGCTTACTTGATCGGCTGATCCGCACCGTGGCCTGCGCGCGGCGCAGGCCACGTCCCTCTCTTTTCTCTTCAGCAGGGCACCCCATGTCGTCATCCAGCCTGACCGTGCAGAAACTCTCCAAGCACTATGGGGATTTCGTCGCACTCGCCGAGACGGACCTCATCGTCGCAGACGGCGAATTCCTTACCTTGCTCGGGCCGTCCGGCTCGGGAAAAACGACGCTTCTCAGCCTTGTCGCGGGCTTGGCGCGGCCTGACGGCGGCGCGGTGCTGATCGGCAGCGACGATGTGACCTACAGCGCACCGCACCTGCGCGACATCGGCGTCGTCTTCCAGAACTATGCGCTCTTCCCGCACATGACCATCCTGGAAAACATCGCCTTCCCACTGAAGATGCGCAAGGTCGAGGCCGGCGAGGCCAAGCGCCGCGCGCACGAGGCGCTGGAGATGATCCGCCTGCCGCATATCGCCCAGCGCTACCCCAGGGAGCTTTCGGGCGGCCAGCAGCAGCGCGTGGCGCTGGCCCGCTGCATGGTCTATCGGCCCTCGATCATCCTGATGGACGAGCCGCTCGGCGCGCTCGACAAGAAGCTGCGCGAGCACATGCAGCTCGAGATCAAGCGCATTCACCGCGAGCTCGGCGCGACGATCATCTACGTCACCCACGACCAGGAAGAGGCGATGACCATGTCGGATCGCATCTGCCTGATGAATTCGGGCAGGATCGAGCAGCTCGGCACGCCGGGCGACCTCTACTTCCGCCCGCAAACTCTCTTTGTCGCCGACTTCCTCGGCGAGTCGAACCTCCTGCCGGCGAAGGTCGAGGCGGTCAAGGGCGGTGAAATCGCCGTGGCCATCGGCGTGAACGGCGTCAGGGGCCGTGCGCTTGCCGACGGCCGGCTCGCACCGGGCGCGACCGTACACATCATGATCCGCCCGCAGAATCTTTCCATCGCCCCGGCGGGCGCCGCGGACGGAGCCAAGCTGCAGGCAACCGTCACCGACGTCATGGTGACCGGCAGCCTCACCAAGGTCTACATGAAGGCCGCCGAAGAGGGACTTCCCGATCTGGTCGCCGCCTTCCCGACCCGCGCGAGCGGCGAGACCTTCCGCATGGGCGACCGCGTGGCGCTCGCCTGGCACGGCACGGACGCCGTGGCGATCCCGGAAAGCGCGAGGGCCTGAGCCGATGAGCGCCGCTTCCAACCGCACCCGCTCCGCGCCGATGCCGGGCTGGCTCAAGAACTGGCTGATGATCGCGCCGCTCCTGCTGCTGCTTGTCGGCTTCCTGGTCTATCCAGTCGGAAAGCTCCTCTCGCTCAGCTTCGTCGATGCGGAGGGTTTTTCGCTCGCCGCCTACAGGCAGCTCTTCGCGTCCGACCTCTATCTGCGGGTCCTGTGGATCACGCTGAAGATCTCGCTGATCACCACACTGCTCTCCGTGGCGCTCGCCTATCCCGTGGCCTATCTCATCTCCACCGCCAGCCCGCGCATGAAGGGCCGGCTGATCTTCCTGGTGCTCCTTTCCTTCTGGACGAGCTTCCTGGTGCGGGCCTTCGCCTGGGTGGTGATCCTCGGCCGCAACGGCGTCGTCAACCAGTTTCTGCTGTCTGTGGGTGTGATCGACCGACCGGTCAACCTCATCTACAGCCTCGGCGCGGTACTCGTCGGCATGGTCCATGCTATGCTGCCGCTCGCCGTCATGACCATGCTCGCCGTGATGGAGAACATCGACCGCAACCTGCCGCGCGCCGCCTCGACGCTCGGCGCGCGTCCCGGCGCGGCCTTCTGGACGGTCTATTTCCCGCTCTCCATGCCAGGTGTCGCAGCCGCCGCGATCATGGTCTTCGTCACCGCCATCGGCTTCTTCATCGTGCCGGCTTTGCTCGGCAGCCGCTTCGAGACGATGATCACCCAGCTCATCATCGACCAGGTGCAGCAGACGCTGAACTGGGGGTTGGCCGGCGCGATCTCGGTGCTGCTGCTCATCGTGGTGCTGATCGTCTTCATCATCTACGACCGGATCTTCGGCTTTGCCTCGCTGACCGGCGAGACGGCCGCCGCCAGCGCCAACCGCGACACAGCCGCGCGCCGTGCCGGCGGCAAGGTGCTGACCATGGTGGGCGACGCCAGTGACGCGCTGATCGGCCTCATGCCAGGCAGCGGCAAGAGCACGGACGCCGGCAAGACGCCATGGCCGCTGACCGTCTTCGTGTGGACGATCCTCGTGCTGATCAGCGTACCCGCCTTCCTGATGGTGCCTATCTCCTTCAGCCAGGCCGGCCTCAACTGGCCGCCCTCCGGCTTCACCATGGAATGGTATGCGCAGATGTGGAACACGCCGGTCTGGACGCAGGCGCTGTGGCGCTCGCTGACGGTGGCGCTCGGCACCGGCATCCTGTCCATGCTGATCGGCGTACCGGCCGCTTTCCTCCTTGCCCGCGCCAATATCCGCGGCAAGGCGGCGCTGCTCGCCTTCGTGCTGTCGCCGATTGTCGCTCCGCGCATCATCATCGCCGTCGGCCTGTTCTACGTCTTCGCGGAACTGAACCTCGTCGGTACCTCGCTCGGCCTCATCATCGGCCATACGGTCGTCTGCGTTCCCTATGTGGTCATGACCATGGTGGCCGTACTGCGCAACTACGACACGCGCCTCGACCTCGCAGCCCAGAGCCTCGGCGCGAGCCCGGCGAAGAGCCTTTACTACGTGACCTTCCCGATCCTTGCCGCGGGCATGTTCTCGGCCTTCCTCTTCGCCTTCGCGACCTCCTTCGACGAGCTGACCATCGCGCTTTTCTCGTCCGGCGGCCTTAACGCCACGCTGCCCAAGCAATTCTGGGACGAGGTGACGCTTCAGGTCTCGCCGGTCATCGCGGCGGTCTCCACCTGCCTGCTTGCCTTTATCTCGGTGCTGATCTTCACCGCCGACCGCATGCGCCGGCGCAGCCTGGCTCGGTGATCCAGTTCCAGGGTGGCCCAGTGCCGGGCCGCCGCACCCTTCCAACCCTTTGAAAGAAAGGAATTTCCATGCTCGACTCCACCGGCCTCCACGGCATCCTTCCGGCAATCGTCACGCCGGTTCAGGCCGACGACACGATCGACGTCAAGGCGACAGACGCACTGTTTACCTGGCTGAAGCAGCAGGGCATCGACGGCGTCGTTCCGCTCGGCGGCACCGGCGAATACGGCGCCGTGTCGCGCCACGAGCGCAACCGCTTCGTGGAAATGAGCGCCAAGGCCATGGCCGGCGCCGGCCCGGTCATCCCCGGCGTGCTCGACACCGGCTTCCACGATGCGCTCGACGCCGGCAAGGATTTCGCCAGCGCCGGCGCGGATGCCCTCCTCGTCATCACGCCCTATTACACCAACCCGACGCAGGCCGGCATCCGCGACTATTTCCTGCGCTATGCCGACAACTCGCCGCTGCCGATCCTCATCTACGAGATCCCCTACCGCACCCGCATCGCCGTGGATCCGGAAGTGCTGCACGAATTGTCGCGTCACGAGCGCATCATCGGCATGAAGGCCTGCAACACGGACATGTATCATTACCTGCGCGTCGTCGCCGGCGTCGATCCATCCTTCACGGTGCTGAGCGGCGAGGATTCGCTGTTTCCGCTGCATGTCACGGCCGGCGCAAAGGGCGGCATCGTGGTGACGGCCAACCTCCTGCCCCGCACCTGGCGACGCTTGTTCGATCTCGCCTCCTCCGGCAGGACGCAGGAAGCGCTGGCGCTGCACCGTGAGCTCATCCCATTGATGAACCTCGCCTTCGCCGAAACCAATCCGGGTCCGATGAAATCGGTGATGGACATGATCGGCATCGACGCACCGCGCATGCTGATGCCGCTGCGCCAGCCGAAGGACGAACTTCGAAACGCCCTGCGCGACGAATACGGGCGCCTGCTCGAACGCCTCGAAAAGGCCACCTGACAGGTTTTCCGCGCCGGTGGACAACGGATATGGCTGGGTTTACAGCCATATCCGAAACAGCGCGTTCGACAGGACGACGAGAACGGAAGACCAGCATGGCACGCAAGGCCGATATCCCGGCGACACAGGAAGAGACGAAGTCTGATGGAGGCGATCCGAGGCAGTCTTCGTTGTTCGTGGGGTCGTCGGAGAAGATGTTCCGCATCCTGCACGCCTTCGACGGGCCGGCCCGGCAAATGCCGCTCTCCGATATCGCCAAGGCCGCGGGCCTCGACCGCAGCGCCGCCCAGCGGCTGGTCTATACACTGGAGACGCTCGGCTACCTGCGCCGGGCGCACAACAGCCGCAACTATGCCCTGACCTCGCGGGTCCTGCAGTTCGCCTACAATTACCTGCACGCTCATGAGGTGCTGCACAAGGCCGCGCCCTATCTCCTTCAGATCAGCCGCGGCGTCGGCGAGACCGCCAACCTGCAGGAACTCGACGGTCCCGAGATCGTCTATGTCGGCCGCTTCCCCGGCCAGCATCTCGTCAATGTCGACATCATGGTGGGAAGCCGCCTGCCGGCGCTCTTCACGGCGTCGGGAACCGTGATCCTGTCGCGACGCACTGGCGCCGAGCAGGACGAGGTTTTCTCCCAGACGGATCTTCGTCCGCTGACGCCTTCCACGGTGACGGACGAGGGCCTCCTGCGCGCGCGCATCCAGGAGGCGGCCGAGAAAGGGTACGCCATCGTCGCCAACGAAACGGTGCTCGGCGACATTTCCGTCGCGGCCGCCATCACCGACGACCATGGCCGGGCCGTAGCCGCCGTCAACATCGCCGCGCCCACCACCCGCTGGACCGTCGAGCGCGTCGAGGCCGAGCTTGCCCACCATGTGCAGGTGGCGGCGACCTCCATCTCGACGACTAAGTTCACCCTCTTTACACCATAAGGACGGAGTTTCTTCGTTGGGCTCTTGATGGGAATCGAACCGACGGCGCTCTACCGAGGCAAGTTTCTAAGCGATTAATATTTCTGGGCGTAACGCCAATCCATGGGATTAAGGCGCAAGTTTCTCTCTTAAATACAAGGCAACGAATTCAAGCCTAGGCCGATCACGCGTGAGGTGAGCTGACCAGGCGGGCAGCAGCTTCGTTGCCGCTATTCACCGCGCGCTCCAACGTTGCGCCCCGCGCCAGTTCGGCTGCGAGCGCGCCGATGAACTCGTCGCCGGCGCCGTGGGTGCTTACGAGCTCGACCTTGATCGCAGGAATCTTCGCCTCGTAGCCGTCGGACTGCACGAAAGCCACACCATCACCGCCGGCAGTGACAACGGCGGCGGGATAATGTTTGGCCAGAATGCGAGCAGCCGCCAAGGCCGTATCGAGGGAATTCACTTCCGGTACTTCGGCAAGCTCTTCCGCCTCCACCGCGTTGACGACGACGACGTCCACAAGTGCCGCCAGTTCGGGTGAGGGCAACCGGGCAGGCGCTGCATTGAGCACGACACGCCCCCCGGCCTTCTTCATCGCTTGTGCCGCAAGCACATTCGCCGCATCCGGCACCTCGTTCTGCAGAACAAGGACGGAGCCGCCCACGAACAGCTCCGCTGCGGCCGAGACGTCCTCCTCGCCAAGAGCGAGATTGCTGCCGGAAACAATCACTGCGCCATAGTCGCCTTCCGCGTCGAAGATAGCAACACTCATGCCGGACCCCTCGCCCGCGACCGTCCTTACCGATCGAATATCTACGCCATGCGCATCGAGGTTCGCCTTCAGGGCATTGCCGAAGGAATCTTCGGCGACCGCGCCGATCATGGCAGACGTCACGCCGTGTCTTGCCGCGGAAACCGCCTGGTTCCCACCTTTGCCCCCGCATTTCGGATACCAGGCGGAGCCAGCCACAGTCTCACCCTTCCTGGGGCGGTGCGGCCCCTTCACGATGATATCGTAGTGAAGGCTACCGAACACGACAACGGAAGGGGCTGCGATGGTCATAGGAATTTGTCCTTGCGCTTGGAGGCGACCGCCGACATCGTCTTGGCAAGCCCGCGCTCGGCGGCCTTATAGTCGCGCTGGGCGACGGCGACGAAGATGGCGTCGAGAATGTTGAGTTGCGCAATGCGGGCGGCGGCGTTTTCTCCCATCAGAGGCGAGCCCTGAGCGGTTGAACAGAGAACGACATCCGCATGCTGCGCGAGCGGCGAAGCATTGTAGTTGGTGATCGCAATGGTGCGGGCACCATTGCGGCGGGCAAGCTGGATCGCCTCGATGACCGCGACCGTGTTGCCCGAATGAGAAAACCCAATGGCGACGTCGTCGGAGCCAAGCAGCGCCGCCGACATCAGCATCATGTGCGAGTCGTCGTAGACGCTTGAGCGCACGCCGATCCTCAGGAACTTGTGCGCCACGTCCCGAGCGATCTGCGCGGAGCCGCCAACGCCGTAGAAATCGCGCTGACGCGCGCCGTAGATCAGATCGGCCGCCCGGTCGAAGGCCTCGATGTCCATGATGGCCAAGGTCTCTTCCAGCGCCTGGATCGACGTCCGAAACACCTTCTGGACGATCTCCCGGGAGGTGTCCTCCAGCGAAAGCTCCTGGTGCATTTCCGCCGTCGGCAGACGATTGTATTGAGCGACCGCGCTGCGAAATTCACGGTAGCCGGCGAAGCCGAGCTTCTTGGTGATCTTCACGACCATGGCCTCGGAAACGCCCGCCTCACTGGCGATCTCCTTCAGTGACGTCTCGTCATCGAAGGTTCGAAGCGCGAAGACGGTCTCCACCACGCGCGCCTCCAGTGGGGTCAGGTTCGGCATCATCATCCTGATGCGCGGTCCAACGGCTTTCAGGTCGGTTTCCAGATTCATCCACGTCCCCTTGTCATGCGATCGATCATCATCGCGACAAGGATTATAAGACCGGTTGCGAGCAGTTGATAGAAAGCCTGCACGTTCATCAACGTCAAACCGTTCCGCATCGCGCCTAGTATGATCGCACCCAGGATGGTGCCAATGATGGAGCCTTTCCCGCCCATGAGAGACGCGCCACCGATGGCCGCCGCCGCAATGGCGTCAAGCTCCCAGAGGTTGCCAAGGATCGGTTCGGCAGCGCCGAGGCGGCCGATCAGGATCAGTGAGGCGAGTGCGGCAAGCGTTCCGGAAATCACGTAGGCTGTGACCTTGGTGAGCGCGATCGGCACGCCAGAGACATAGGCCGCCTCCTCATTGCCGCCGACAGCCAGCAAGTATTCGCCGATGGGCGTCTTCTTCAGAAGCACCCATGCCACCAGCGCGACAGCTGTGACGATGACGACGGAACTCGGAATCCCGAAGAGGGATCCATTGAAGATCGACCGGAAACCCGGCGGAATGCCGAGAACCGGATTGCCGCCGGTATAGATCAGCGCGATGGCGCGGTAGGTGCTGAGCGTACCGAGCGTGACGATGAACGGCTGGAGCCCGACATAGGCGACCAGCACACCGTTGACGAGGCCGCAGAGCACGCCGATGCCGAGTCCGGCGATGATCGCCAATGGAATGGGATACCCCGCGACGAGCAGCGTCGCGCTGATGACGGCCGCGATCGCCGCCGTCGGGCCGACCGAAAGATCGATGCCGCCGGAAATGATGACCAGCGTCATGCCGAGTGCCAGGCACGCATTGATGCTCGACTGCTGGAGGATGTTGATCAGGTTCCGCTCGGAGATGAAGCCCGGCACCAGCACGGCGAAGACGGCCATGATGATGACGAGGCCGATCAGCGTTCCCGCGTCGCGGACGGAGATGGAGGAAAACAGCCGGGAAGAACGCGCAGGGGCGTTCGAGGCGATATCAGACATGACGATGCTCCTGCTTGGTTTCGGTGTTTCCGCCGGTCTCGCCGACGGCGTGCATGACGATGGCCTGCTCCGAGAGCGCGGCGCGGGCGAGCGTGGCGGCGATGCGGCCGTTGCGCATGACCAAGACCCGGTCGGAGACGCGCATGACCTCCGGCAGTTCGGAGGAGACGACGATGACGGTGCGCCCTTCCGCCGCAAGCTCCTCGATGAGGTGATAGATCTCCGACTTCGCGCCGACGTCGATGCCGCGCGTCGGCTCATCGAACAGCAGGACCTGCGAGCCGGCGGCGAGCCATCGGGCGATGATGGCCTTCTGCTGGTTGCCGCCGCTGAACAGCTTGATCGGGCGGTCGATCTGGAAGGGACGCAGGTTGACGCGCTTCAAAAGCTCCTCGGCGCGCTTACGGATGCCGGAGTGGCGCACGATGCCACCGGTGGAAAATTTTCCAAGTGAAGGCAGCGCCATGTTGGTCGAGACCGGCCGGATCGGGATGATGCCTTCGCGCTTGCGCTCTTCCGGCAGAAGGCCAATGCCGGCGGCTATGGCCGCGCGCGGATTGGCGAGGTCCAGGACCTTGCCGTCGAACTTGACGCTTCCCTTGGCGATGGGATCGACGCCGGCGAGGAGGCGCAGCAGCTCAGTGCGGCCGGAGCCGACGAGGCCGGCAATGCCGAGGACTTCGCCGCGGCGCACGTCGAACGAGACATCGCGCACATGCGTCCGCGCCGCGCAAAGATCGCGGATTTCGAGGCGCACCTCGTCCTTCGCATGGGAATGATGCTCCTCGTGCATCAGTTCGCGGCCGACCATCATGGCGATGACGTCTTCTTGCCGCGCGGTGCGCAGATCGGCGACGCCGACCACCTGCCCGTCGCGCATGACCGTGCCACGATGGCAGATGCGGAAGACCTCGTCCATCTTGTGGGACACGTAGATGATCGAAACGCCAGAGGCGGCAAGCTTCTCGACGATGACGGCGAGGCTTTCGAATTCCGATGGCGTCAGGCTGGAGGTCGGCTCGTCCATGGCGATGATCTTCGAATTGTCGAGCAACGCCCGCGCGATCTCGACGATCTGGCGCTGCGCCACCTTCAATTCGTGGATCGGACGGGCGGGGTCGATCGAGGGATCGATCATCGCCAGAGCCTCGGCCGCGCGCCGTTCCTGCTCGCGCCGGTCGACCAGCAAGCCGCCGACACGCTTCAGTGGGTGTCCGAGGAACATGTTCTGCGCGACCGTCAGGTTCGGCACCTGCTGAAGTTCCTGATGGATCATCGCGATGCCGGCAGCACGCGCATCTTCCGGGCGACGGAACTGCGTAACGATGCCATCGACGTAGAATTCACCGCTCGTCGCGCGCTGCACGCCGGACAGGATTTTCAGAAGCGTCGACTTTCCCGCGCCGTTCTCGCCGAGAAGCGCGTGGATCTCGCCCGGCAGGACATCAAAGGACACGTCCGTCAGCGCCTTCACGCCGGGAAAGGTCTTCGTGATGCCGGTGAATTTCAGTCTTGCGGTCGTTGCCATATCGGTCCCTCTTCCCGCGTCCCGATGGAGCAGGACCGGCTCGAAGCACGAGCCGGTCCCTTTTTGCGTTACTTGCCAGCGGCGTCCTGCATCAGCACGGCGCGCACATCGACGCCCTCGCCCTGGTACTTGGCGAGATTGTCCTTGGTGATCAGCGCCTGCGGCGTGGAGACGACGCGCGGGATCGTCTGGCCGGCGACGAGGCGCAGCGCCACTTCCATCGCCACTTCGCCGGTGAGGACCGGGAAGCTGTCGACCGTGCCGGTCAATTCGCCCGCCTTGATCGAGGCATAGGCGTCGGAAATGCCGTCCGTGCCGAACACGGCGACCTTGTCCTGCAGGCCGGCGGCCTTGACCGCCTCGACCACGCCGAGCGCCATGCCGTCATTGTTGCAGTAGAAGCCGATCAGGTCCGGATGCTGCTGGAGGATGTTCGTCGCCGCGTCGTAGGACTGCTGGCGATCCCAGTTGCCCGGAACGCTTGCGACGACCTCGAACTTGCCGCCTTCCGAGATGGTCGACTTGAAGCCGTCCGTGCGCTGCACCGCGGCGTAGACGCCAGCCTGGCCCTCAATGATCGCCACCTTGCCGCCGTCCTTGCGGTTCTCGATGAACCACTTGGCGACGCGCACGCCGTTGTCGCGCTGGACGTTGCCGACATAGTGCTCGGCCTGCGGGATGACCGCATCGTTGACGTTCAGCACCGGCACGTTGGCCTCCTTGGCCTGTTCCAGCACCGGCTGGAGATTCGCGTCGGTCTGCGGCGAGACGAGGAGCACGTTGTAGCCCTGCGTGACCATGCCTTCGGCGATGGTGAGCTGGCCGAGCTGGTCGCCCTCGCTCTGCGCCGCCTGATAGGCGACAGTGACGCCCGCCTTGTCGGCGAACTTCTGGTAGCCCTCACCGAGCGAGCGCCAGTATTCGTTGGTCAGCGTCTTGGAAACGCCGCCAGCCTTGGTGCCGTCCGGCAGCTTCGGGAAGGCGCCGAGCTTGGCTTCGAGCTCGGTCCAGTCCATGCGGTCCTGTTCGGTATCCGAGTTGAGAGGCGCCAGATCCTGGCTGTGCGCCAGACCGGCGACGAGCGCGAAAGCGCAGGCCCCGACGAGAGATTTCAGACGAATGCCCATTCCATTTCCTCCTTTGGTGGTTGCTGGGTATTGGTGCTCAAGCCCCGATCAGGGCTTCGTTGACGATCCGCATGCTTGCTACGGCGTCCTGACGGGCGAGCGCGTCGCCGAGCCGGTTGTCGGCATCGAGCCGGTCGGCGACGGAAAGCAGACGCTTCACCGTGGCGATGTTGGCTTCGCACTCGGCGACGGGATCGAGCCCGCTCGCATCGGGGAAGGTGTCGAAATAAAGCGCCCCGTCGTAACCGTCGCGGCGGATCTGGCGCAGCAGTTCGAGCGTCGAGCGCATATGAACCGCGCCAACCATCAGGCCGTCATCGCGCTTGGCATAGCCGTCGTTGAGATGCACGCCGAGGAGACGGCTGCGGCGATGGATCAGATGCGCGGCATAGGCCGGCTGCTCGCCGCAATAGAGGGAATGGGCGAAATCCACCGTGACGCCGAGATTGGGAGCGCCGACATCCTGGATCGCCAGCAGCGTCGTGGCCGCGTCGCGTAGAAGCGCCTGCGCGCGCGGCTCGTCAGGCTTGTATTCGATGCTGATCAGGCATTCCGGATCATGCTCGGCGACCTCGCGAATGCCTTCGATCTCCCAGTCCCACGCCTGCGCATAATCAAGCTGGAAATTGTAGTCGAAGCCGTCCTGACCGAGCCAAAGGGTCATGAGGTTAGCGCCCATCGCGCGGGCTGCGTCTATCCCGCGCTTGGTGAGGTCGATGGCTTCCCGCCTCACGGATTTAGACGGATTTGTGAAGGCGCCCATTTTGAAGCCCGGATTGGTATAGTAGCGCATCGCAAGGCCGTTGACGTTGAGGCCGAGATCGCCGATGCGGAGGCCGAGCGCCACAGGATCGCTGGAAACATGATCGGGATAGTTGAGATCCACATCCGTAAGGCCTTCAGCCTTGGAAGCGCGCTCTGCCATCTGCATGAATGTGGGTTTGCCACTCTGATCGGGCCATGCCAAATGCGGGGCCGAGCCGAAGGAATTGAGTCGTGTCGCAAAACGAGTGATGGCCATAACAATCTCCGCTATTCATTACTTTACTAATTGCCGTATTCTTGTAAAGTTGTCAATACACGAGCGAGCCTGCGCCGCCCATTTTGGGAGGGCCGCTTCCAAACACGGATCATGGATGCTCATGCGGCGGGCAAACTCAACGCCGGGCAACGCTTGTGATACCGCTCGCAGGTGGTGGATAAGCTACAGCGGAGGACGAGCCGATTTATTGCGGCACGTCCCTCGAAACCGGGATTCCTAACGACAGGCTACGTCGTGGACGAGATGGTCTACATAGAGACCAGTTCGAATGAAGACGGATGACCGTCCGCATCGACGCGAAAGCCGCAACACGATATGGCCGATGCTGCGGAGCACCATCGTCTGGAGGAGTAATATTGGTACAGCTTCGAGATTGCCGCCGCAGAAGAGTGAGGTCGCCGAAAATCCACGTGGCGACACCGTTGGCGATGCCCATCATGGCCAGCGTGATAGGTTCTTCCATTATGAGGCGAAGAGTATCCGGCCTCACCGGCGCAGGCGAGTAGACGGTCACGAACTTCCGGCGACGCATGTGCAGAATATCAACTGAAGACGATGCCGCCGTCCACATTCAGCGTCTGGCCGGTGACGAATGCCGCGTCGTCGGACGCGAAGAACGCGACGGCGCCGACCACGTCCTCCGGGTCGCCGATACGGCGCATGGCGGTCTTGTCCTGCCAGCTCTTGCGGATTTCGGGATCGTCGAGGTTCACGCGGCCCATGGCCGTCAGGATGATGCCGGGGCAGACGCAGTTCGCGGTGATCCCGTCGACGCCCACCTCCTGCGCCAGAACGCGCGTGAAGCCCATAACCGCCGCCTTCGAGGCCGAGTAGTGCGCCTGCGAGGGCGCTCCGTGCTTGCCGCCGATCGACGCGATGTTGACGATGCGGCCGTATCGGCGTGCCTTCATTATCGGCAGCAGCGACTGGATGACGAGGAATGTGCCCTTGGCATTCACGTCCATGACGCTGTCCCAGTATTCCTCCTTCAGCCCGTCCACGTCGCCGGCGATCAGGATGCCGGCGTTGTTGACGACGACATCGATGTGGCCGAAGGCCTCGATGGCCGCCTTCGCCATGGTCTCGACGGCCGCCCTGTCGCTGACATCGGCGAGAACCGTCACGGCGCGGCGGCCGAGCGCCTCGATCTCGGCAGCGACGCCGGAAAGGGTATCCTTCTGCCGCGCGATGTCGTTCAGGGCAACGTCGTAGCCGCGTCGGGCAAGGCCGACGGCGATGGCCGCACCGATGCCGCGGCTGGCGCCGGTAACGAGGGCAGTACGCTGGGAAGCAGTCATGAGGGTCTCCGTGATTACAGGGCAGTATAGCCGCCATCGACCGCCAGCACCGTTCCGGTGATGTAGCTCGATGCATCGGCAGCCAGGAAAAGGACGGCATTGGCGATTTCGCCGGGATCGCCGAGACGCCCCATGGGCGTCATCCGCATCCAGGTCTCGAACCATTCGGCATTGCTGCGGCCGCGCAAGGTCAGTTCCGTCCCGATATAGCCGGGCGCGACCGCGTTGACGCGCACGCCGCTTTTCGCCCATTCGACGGCGAGCGACTTGGTGAGCAGGTTCACGCCCGCCTTGGCCGCGTTGTAGGAAGCCTGGGGTTGCGGCTGGACCACGATCTCGCCGCACATCGACGAGATATTGACCATCGCTCCCCGCCCGTCCGCCACCATGCGCCGGCCGAAGGCCTGCGCGCAGAGGAAGACCCCGCCGAGGTCTATGTCGATGACCGACTTCCAGTCGTCGAGGCTCATCTCGGCCGCCGGCGCATTGCGCACGATACCGGCATTGTTGACGAGAATGTCGACCGCGCCGTGCTGGCGGTAGATGGTCTCCACCACCTGCGCCACCCCTTCAGGGTCGGTGACGTCGAGGGCGATGAAGGCCGCCTTCCCGCCTGCGCCGGCGATGGCCTTGGCCGTCGCCGCGCCTTCCGCCTCGTCCCGGTCGGCCACGAGGACCTCGGCGCCCGCGCGCGCCAGGCGCTCGGCAATCGCCCGGCCGATGCCGCGGGCCGCCCCTGTCACGACGGCCCGCCTTCCGTCGAGCCGGAAATCCGCGTCGCTCATGCGCCACCGCCTTCCTGCCCGCGCACGGACTTCAGGGCCGGATAAAGCGCCAGATACTGCCGGTAGATATCGTCATAGAGCGCCATTTCCCTGGCGCGCGGCTCGATGCGCTTGCCCGGCCGGACCATCGCGGCGATCCCGTCGTCGATGCTCGCGAAATGGCCCGCGCCATGGGCGGCAAGGACGGCCGAGCCGACGGAGGGCGCATCGCGCGAGGCGGGCACGCAAACCGGCAGGCCTGCGGTATCGGCATGGATCTGCAGCCAGAGATCCGAGGCTCCGGCGCCGCCGCCCACGGTGATTTCCGTGCCGCGGTAGCCGGCGGCGGCCATGGAGTCGAGAATGGCGCGCGTGCCGAAACCGATGCCCTCCATGATCGCCCGGAAGATGTGATGCGGCTCGTGGGCGAGCGTCAGGCCGACGATGGCGCCCCGCGAAAGCGGATCGGTATAGGGCGTGCGGTTGCCCTGGAAATGATCCTGCACGAGGAGACCGTCGCAACCCGGCTCCAGCGCCGCCGCCCTCCGGTTCAGCTCCTCGAGGTCCATCGTGCCGTTCATCAGACGACCGAGCCAGGCGATGATCGAGCCCGTGGAGGTCTGCCCGCCCTCGACGATGTAGCGGTCGGGATAGACGCAGTCCCGGTAGGTGCCCCAGATGCCCGGCGCGTGAACCGCCGATTCCGTCACGCCGAACTGCAGATGCGAGGAACCGGTGATGAGGGCGAGCTGGCCTGGATGCGCGACGCCGAGGCCGATCATGCCGATCAGCGCGTCCGCCCCGCCCTGCACGACCTTCACCCGGGTCGAAAGGCCAAGTTCATCCGCCGCCCTGCCCGAAAGGTTCGCGATCACGCCGCCTGGCGGCACGATGCGGTGCGGCCATTTGTCGAGCAGCGCGCCAAGGCCCAGCGCTTCGACCAAGGTGACGGGCCAGCCGCCGCGGTCGGTCTGGTAATGCCAGCGCAACGTGACATTGTTCAGGCTGGCGGCGCGCTCGCCCGTCAGCCGCAAGGTCATGAAGTCCTGGTATTCGCAGATCGTATGGGCCTTTTCAAAGACCTCCGGCTCGTTGCGGGCGATCCAGAGCGCCTTCGGGATCATCCATTCCGCCGAGACCGGTCCACGTCCCCCGCCGTTGGAGATCAACGCCCCGTCCCCGGTCGCCAGAACCGCTTCGGCCTCCGCGCTGGCGCGCACGTCCATCCAGATGATGGCTGGCCTCAGCGCTTTGCCCTCTCGATCCAGCGCGACGACCGTGCAGCTCGTGGTCGCGAGCGTGATTGCCGCGATGGCGGCGGGATCGACCCGCGCCGTCTCGATCGCCTGCCGGGCCGCGGCGACGAACGCCCGCCACCAGTCCTCAGGGTCCTGCTCCGCGCGCGCGCCCGCGGAAAACTTCGTCTCATACGCCACCGCGGCGCTGCCAAGGCAGGTGCCGGACAGATCGTAAACGCGCGCGCGGAGGCTTTCGGTGCCACCGTCGGCAGTCAGGAAATAGGCCATGTTTCTCCTCCCGGCAGACGTCTCCTCGGTGCTATTGAAGAGAACGCATGATCTCCAAGGCTTTCGCGCCGTACATGACGGCCGGACCGCCGCCCATCTCGATCGCTACCTCCAGCGCCTCGATCAGTTCCGCTTCCTTTGCGCCGTGCTTCAGGGCCGCGTCGACATGATAGAGAATGCAGTCCTCGCACCCCTTGGCAACCGCAATCGCCACGGCCATCAGTTCCTTCTGCGCGGCGCTGAACGTGCCGGCGCTGGCCGCCACCTTGCTGACGCGGGCAAAGCCGCCGAAGAGTTCGGGGCTCGCCTTGGCGAGCGTGCCGATGCGCCTTTGCGCATCCTTCAGTCTTTCCATCGTATCGGCCATGGTGCCTCCTCAGGCGGTCAGGATTTCGAGCACGTCCTTGCTCTGGTCCCACTGCGGCATGTGGCCGGAGCGCGCCAGAAGATGGATCGCGACGGTGGGTGGCAGCGCTAGAACGTGTTGCCAGGGAATGATCCGATCTTCGAGACCGAAGAGGACCCGGACGGGCATCGTGCCGGACAGCCTGCTTATCGCGGCAAGGCCGTCGACCTTCTGGCCGGACGCCCCCGTGACGGCCCCGGCAAGCGCCACAAGCCGACCCCGCGCGAGATCCTTCGCAAGGGTGGCCAGGGCCGCTTCCGACAGATCCACTGCGTTGACGGACAGGCGCCGCAGAAGATGGACGACCTCGCCCGGTGCGTTTGCCTGCGCCATGCCGCGCACGAAATCGGCGTCGATCTGCGAACCGAGACCGGCCGGCGCGATGAGGGAAAGCGAGCCGACCCGCCCAGACGCCGCATTCGCGAGGTCCAGCGCCGCCACCGCCCCAAGGGAATGGGCGACGACGTCGACCTCGGCGATGCCGAGCGCATCGAGAAACTCCGGCAGATCCTGCGCGAGGTCCGATGCATCCCGCGCATCAATGTCGGTCAGGCCATGGCCCGGCAAATCGGGGGCGACGACGCGGCGGCCGGCGCGCTTCAGGCCGGCGGCGACGGCGGCCCAGGTCGTACGGTCTCCCGAGAAACCATGGAGGAGAAGGACCGGCCGGCCGGAAGCCGCGCCGCTGTCCGAATAGGCCATGCGCCCGCGGCGAAGCGCGGCAAAGCGCACGTCCGACTGGCCTGGGCCGCTGCCGGCGGCGGCAAGGACGTCACCTTTCTCGATGCGGCCGCGCCGTCCGGTCCCGGGGAGGGCCGCGATATCCAGCCCATGACGCCGGGCGAGCCGGCGCGCCAGCGGCGTCGCCCGCACACGCCCTTCCCTTCGCGCTGCCATGTGAACAGGGGCGGCGGATACAGCCGTTTCCGGCTGGGCCGCCGGGGCCGGGCGTTCGGCGGCCGGCGCGACCTGATCGGCCGGAGCCTCGATGCGCGCGACAGGTTCCCCGACCGTCACCATCTCCCCCTCGCCGCGCAGGATGGCGACCATCCGGCCATCATGCAGCGCGGGAAACTCGGCAATCGTCTTGTCCGTCTCGATTTCGAGGATCGCCTCGCCGCGGACAAAGCGCTCTCCGGGCGCCTTCAGCCATTTGGCGATGCGGCCTTCCTCCATGGTCTCGCCGAGACGCGGCATGGCAAGATCGATCTCGATCCAGCCACCGGCGTCGTTCGTGGCGTCGGGCGTCGGGCCTGTCTCGTCGCCCTCTTCCGCCGTCCAGTCCGGGCCGTCGCCGATGTCGATGCGCGCCAGCGGCTTGCCGACCTCCACCATGTCGCCGATCGAGACCAGAATCTCCTCGAGACGGCCGTCGCCGAGCGCCGGGAACTCGGCGATCGTCTTGTCCGTCTCGATTTCGAGGATCGGGTCGCCGCGCTTGAAGCTGTCGCCCGGCGAAATCAGCCAGCCGACGACCTTGCCCTCGTCCATCGTCTCGCCGAGGCGGGGCATCTTCAGGATGCGTTCCGTCATGACAGCATTCTTTCCGCAACGTCGGCGATGGAGCGGGCAGAGGGCACGCTGCCGGATTCGAGGTCCTGCGAAACGGAAATCGGGATGTCTTCCCCTGCCATGCGCACGACGGGCTGCTCCAGGAAATCGAAGCATTCTTCCGAAATGCGCGCTGCAAGCTCCGCCGCGACGCCGGCCGTCATCACGCCTTCGGATACGACCAGCGCCTTTCCGAGCCGCTCGACATGTTCCCGCACCGTATCGAAATCCAGCGGATTGAGGGTGCGAAGGTCGATGACGGTCGCCTCGATCCCCTTGCGGGCGAGCGCCTCCGCGGCGTCCAGCGCATGGAACACCTGCCGGGAATAGGTCACGATCACGAGGTCCTTGCCGTGACGGCGCACGGCGGCCTTGCCCCACGGCAGGGGTTCGGCATCGAAATCGACCTCTTCCTTGCGGGTATAGAGCGCCTTGTGCTCGATGAAGACGACCGGATCGGGCTTCGTCAGGCTCTGGCGCAGCAGATGATAGGCATCGGCCGCGGTCGCCGGCATGGCGAGGCGCAAGCCGGGCGTGTGCATGACCCAGGCTTCCAGGCTCTGGGAATGCTGTGCGCCGGCCGAGCGGCCCGTGCCGCCCTGCGTGCGCAGCACCATCGGCACGCCGATCTGTCCGCCGAACATGTAGCGGATCTTGGCGGCCTGGTTGGCGAGCTGGTCCATCGTCATGCCGAGGAAGTCGACATACATCAGTTCGGCGACGGGCCGCAGGCCCGTCATCGCCGCCCCGACGGCGGCGCCGATGATCGCCGGCTCGGAAATCGGCGTGTCGATCAGGCGCTGCGGCCCGTGCGTCTTGATGAGATCCTTCGTGACGCCGTAGGCGCCGCCGTAGCGGCCGACCTCCTCGCCGATCACCACGATCGTCTCGTCTTCATGCATCGCATCGTCCAGCGCCTTGCGGAGTGCGTCTCGGTAGGTGGTGGAGGTCATCATGCGTCATCCCTGGCAAGTACACGGTCGATCCGGACGCCGACCGGCTCCGGCTCGGGCTCCCCGACGGCGTAGACGTCGCGGAACATGGAGGAGAGCGCCGGCGCTCTGGATTCGACGGCGAAGTCGATCGTCGCGTCCATTTCGGCGGCAATCTCCTTGTCCATCGCCTCAAGCGCGACGTCCGTTTCCAGCCCGTTCGCGATCAGCTTCTCGCGGGCGAAGAGGACCGGGTCCTTCTTGCGGCCCTCGATCTCCTCGGCCTCGCTGCGATAGGGGCTCTTGTCCATGCGGGCATGGCCGAAGAAGCGGTAGACCTCGACGGACAGGAAACCGGGCTTGCCGGCGCGGGCATCGTCCACCAGCCAGCGGGCCGCGGTTTCCACCTCCTCGACGTCGAGACCATTCACCACGGCGCCGTTGAGGCCGAAGGCCCTGGCGCGCTCGTCGAAACGGCTGCTGCGCGTGGCCTGGTCGATGCGAGTGCCCATGCCGTACTGGTTGTTGACGCAGACGAAGAGCACCGGCAGGTCCCAGAGCGCCGCCATGTTCATGCTCTCGTAGAGGATGCCCTGCTGCATGGCGCCGTCCCCGAAGAAGGCGACGGAGACCGACCCCTGCTTCAGATACTTGCTCGACAGGCCGGCCCCGACGACGGCCGGAATGCCGCCGCCGACGATGGCATTGGCGCCGAGATGGCCGAGCGCCATGTCGGCGATGTGCATCGAGCCGCCCTTGCCCTTGCAGTAGCCGGTTTCCTTGCCGCCGATCTCGGCCATCATCTGTTTCGGATCGGCGCCGCGGGCGAGGAAGATGCCGTGGCCGCGGTGATGCGTGGTGAACGTATCCTGCGGCCTCATGGCGGCGCAGACGCCGGCGGCGCTGGATTCCTCGCCGATCGACAGATGCAGCATGGAGCCGGCCGACTGGCCGCGGATGAAAAGTTCGCCGACCCGTTCCTCAAAGGTGCGGATGCGCCGCATGGTCCTGTAGAGTTCGAGAAGGTTGGAATTGACAGGAGCGCCCACGCGTCCCTCCCTGTTGCTTGCAATGTTGAGATTGAACCGGCTGTGATCAGAGCAGCTTGAGCTTCGTCGTGCGCGACACGATGGCGACCGCCACGAGGATGATCAGGCCCTTGACGATGCTCTGGATGTACGTGTCCATGCCGATGAGGTTGAGGCCGTTGTTGATGACCCCGATGAAAAGGGCGCCGAAGAAGGTGCCGGCGACCGTCGCCGTGCCCGGACGGAACATCGTCATGCCGATGAACACGGTGGCGAGGCCGTCGAGCAGGTAGCGCTCCCCCGCATTCGGCTGGCCGGAGCCGAGGCGGGCGGCGAGCAGCGCACCGGCGACGGCGGCAAAGAGACTGCACACGATGAGCCCGGCGGCGCGGTAGAAGCGCCCGTTGACACCGGACAGCTCGGCCGCCTTCAGATTGCCGCCGACGGCATAGATGTAGCGGCCGAAGATCGTGCGCTCCATCACGAACCATGCCAGCGCCACGAAGAGAACCATGGCATAGGCAAGGACCGGCACGCCGAGGAGCTGGCCCTGGCCGAACCAGAGATAGGTCTCCGGAAGGCCGCCATAGATCGCCCGCCCGCCGGTCGTCAGGAAGTTGATGCCGTAGAGGATGGACCCGGTCGCCAGCGTCGCGATCAGCGACGGCACGCCGACGAGTGTCACCAGCGCGGCGTTGATCGTTCCCACCAGCAGGCCCGCCCCGACACCGGCCAGAAGCGCGGCGGGTAGCGGAACGCCGGAGACCAGCATCAGCGGCACGAGGATGCCCGACAGGCCGACCATGTAGCCGACCGAAAGATCCATCTCGCGCGCCGCGAAACCGAAGGTCAGTCCGGCCCCGACGATCGTCAGCATGGAAATCTGCTGAACGATGTTGAGAAGGTTGGTGGCCGTCAGGAAACGGTCGACGCTCAGCGCGAAGCCGATGAAAAGCAGGACCAGCACGAGGAGCGTGCTGTAGCGAAGCAGCCAGTCCTTGCGGATGCGGCTGGACGACGCCTCCCTGGCTTCGGCGGTGGGGGATGCAGCGTTCACGGGAGCACTCCTGCCATGGCGGAAATGAAACGGTTTTCGGAAAAGTCGGATCGGGCGATCTCGCCGCCGGCCCGGCCGTTGACGAAGGGGATGACGCGGTCGGCGACCTCCGCGATTTCCATGAGGTCGGACGAGGTGACGATGATCGCCGCGCCCTGCGCCGCCAGCCGCCGGATCTGCGTATGGATTTCGCGCTTGGCGCCGATATCGACGCCCTCGGTCGGCTCGACGAAGATCATCAGGCTGTAGCGGGCATCGGCACCGTAGAGCCACTTGCCGATGGACACCTTCTGCTTGTTGCCGCCGCTGAGGTCCTTAACCATCTGGGCGCTGGAATGCGCCTTGACGTTGAGCAGCGCCATGACCGACGCGGCCTCGCGCCTTTCCCTTGCCGGCGACAGGACACCGAGGTCGCCGACGGCGGCATGCGCGGGATGGACCATGGCGAGGTTCTCCCGCACCTCCCAGTCGGCGACGAGGGAGTTTTCCATGCGCTGGTCGGGAATGAAGGCGACGCCCTGCTTCTGCATCCGGCGCGCGTCAATGCGCCCGAGCGGCGCTCCCTTGAACAGGGCTTGGCCGGCAACGACGCCCTCGCCGGTATAGATCGAGCGGGCAAAGCCGAAATGCCCGGCGCCGGTGAGACCGATCATCCCGACGATCTCGCCCGCCCGGATGGCGAAGCGGTCGACATGGACATTGCCGGCGCGCCAGCCCTCCGCAGCGAAGACCGTTTCGCCCGGCTGACGTTCGCGGGCGGCTTCGGCCTCCACTGCAACGGGTTTGCCCGAGCGCTGCAGCATGTAGTCGACAAGCTGCGCCTCCGTCGTTTCGCCGGCCGGCCGGGTCGCGATATGGCGGCCATCGCGCAGCACCGTGATGCGGTCGCTGAGCGCCTTCACCTCGGAGAGGAAATGGCTGATGAGCACGATGCCGATGCCGCGCGCCGGAAGCGACCGGATGATCCCCCAGAGGTTTTCCTTCTCGCGCGAGGGCAGGGTCGCCGTCGGCTCGTCGAGGATCAGCAGGCGGATATCGCTGCGCAGCGCCCGCACGATCTCGATGACCTTCTGGTCGGCCATTGGCAGGCTTTCCACCGGCGCGTCGAGATCGATGGATACGTCCGGAAACCATTGCGCCATGAGCGCGGCGGCGCGACGCTTCAGCGCGCGCCTGTCGATGATGCCGAGCGCCAGGCGCGGCTCGTCGCCGAGAAGAATGTTCTGTGCGGCGCCGAGGGCCGGCACGAGGCTGCCTTCCTGCGAGACATGCGCGATGCCCTTGCGCAATGCGTCGCCCGCGCTGGCAAGCGTCACCTCGGTGCCGTCGACCGCGATCCGGCCAGCCGTCGGCTGCTTCGAGCCGCTGAGAATGCTGACCAGCGTCGTCTTGCCGGCGCCGTTCTCGCCGATGAGGCCATGCACCTCATCGAAGCGGAAATCGACGCTGACCCCGTCGAGCGCACGCGTGCCGGGATATTGCATCACGATGTCGGATAGGCTGACGGACATCCGTCTCTCCAGGAAACCTGTTCGTGAAAGGGTGCCGGCCCGCCGCGAAAGCGGGCCGGCCTGGCGGTCACTTGGGGAGGAAGTCCGCGCAGTTCTGCTTGGTGACGAGCGGGGCGTCCATGTAGACGGTCTTCGAGGGGATGACCTTGGCCGGGTCTTCCTTCTTCTCGACGATTGCCTCGATCCATTCGCCCGCCTGCGCGCCCATCTTCTCGAAGGGCTGGCTGACCGTGGCGATCATCAGGCTGTCCGGCTTGCACACTTCGGCGACGGCGTTCGGATGGCCGTCGATGCCGATGACCTTGACGTTCCTGAGGCCTGCGCCCTGGAGCACGTTGATCGCGGCCTGCGCCGGCTCGTCCCAGGGCGCCCAGACGGCATTGATCTCTTCGCCGAAGCGGGACGCATAGTCCTGCATGGTCGAGGTCGTATCCTCGAAGAAGGCGGTGTAGTCGATATTGTGCTCGGCCAGCACCTTTACGTCGGGATATTCCTTGAGGATCGTCTCCATGACGTCGCCGCGCTTGCGGGTGCCGTGGTGTTCGGCCATGCGCAGGAAGATGATGTTGCCCTTGCCGCCCAGTTCGTTCAGCAGATAGGGCGAAACATCCGAGGACATAGCCCAGTTGTTGGTGGTGATGTCGACGAGCACGCCCGGAATGTAACCGCTGTCGACCGTGATGACCGGGATGTTCGCCTTGATCGCCGCATCGAGCGCCGCGCGCGAGGCGCGCAGGTCCGCCATGGTGATGATGATGGCGTCGACGCCGCGCGAGGCCGCATCCTGAAGGTTCGAGGCCGTGCGCTCGCCCGAACCGCCGCTGTCCAGCAGGCTGACGTTCCAGTCCTTGCCCGTTTCCTTCAGCCACGCATCGAAGCCGGCCTTGACGCGCTGCTCCGACTGGGCGGCGGCATTGGCATGCACCCAGGCCAGGTTCATCGCGCTGGCGCTGACGGCAGACAACAGAAATCCTGCAGCGGCGGCGAGCGCCGCTTTCCTCCACATTCCAGACATGTGATTTCCTCCAATACGGATCGATGATTGACCCGTTCCCTCATTCGCGTTCAAAGCGAATGGGAAGAGTAGAATATGCATTGAGACAAATGTCAAACAAAATTACATTTGTACTCGAAAGGACGACTCATGCCCCTGGAAGACGACGAACTGATGATCCGCGCGGCCTGGTACTACTATGTCGGAGGCCTCAATCAGGAGATGACTGCGAACCGGCTCGGCCTGACGCGCGCGCGGGTCAACAAGATGCTGTCGGAAGCGCGGGAAAGCGGCCTCGTCAGCATATCGATCGATCACCAGCGCGTCGGCGTGCTGCCCATCGAGGACCTGCTCAGCCGCCGGTTCGGTCTCGACTTCTGCATCTCCACACCGGCCTTCGGCTTCCATGACGCCTCTCCCGCCGACAGCGATATCCGCAGACAGATCGCCTTTCGTGCGGTCGGCGTGGCCGCGGCCAACCACCTGAAGACGCTCCTGGCGGAGAATGACACCATCACGGTCGGAACCGGCTGGGGGCGAACAATCGAACAGATGACCCTGCACCTCGCGGGCGTGCGCGCACCCCATGCCCGCTTCATCTCGGTCATGGGGTCGCTGACGGCGAACAACGCCTACAATCCCTTCGAGGTGGTCCATAACCTTGCCCGCCGCACCGGGGCGCAGGGCTTCTTCCTGCCGGTTCCCTTCATCGCCGACTCGGTCGAGGACAAGCGCGTCCTGTTGTCCCAGCGCTCGGTGGTCAAGGCGATGGAGATTGCCGAAACGGCATCGGTCTGCATCATCAGCGCGGGGGAACTGACGGAAGAGTCCCTGCTGCGAAGCCAAGGCATGATCAGCAAGGCCGAATTGGAAAGCCTGCGGGCCGCCGGCGCCGTCGGCGATACGAACGGCATCTTCTTCGACAGGGACGGCAGGCAGGTGGATCACGATCTCAATCAGCGAACCATTGCGCTCGGTTTCGAGCAACTGAAGACCTTGCCGGTGATCCTTCTGATCGCAGGACAGGAGAAGGCCGAGGCGGCCAAGGCGCTGCTCAGGAGCGGCATCGTCAATGGCCTGATTATTGACGGCGATGCGGCCGAAGCGGTTGCGTTACTCGAATAGGCGACAAGGATGGAATTTCTCTTGAAGTCACCTTGCCGAGGGAGTTCAGGAATGCGGTAGCCTTCTACTGTCTACCTGCATGCGCCTGAAATAGATTTGGGGCGCTCGACGGCGCCCCTCTCGATACCGAACCTTTTGAGCGTGAAAGCCCCACCTCACACGGATTCAATCGCCTTTAGCCAGATGCTGACGGCGACTGCTCCGCCATCGGGATAGCCGACGGCACGTTCACCGAGATAGCTTGCCCGGCCGAGGCGTGGCTTCATCGTCTTGGTTGCCTCGGCGCCAGCAATGCCAGCCTCGACTGCCGCCTTCCAGGCCTCGTCGACCGCAAGCCCCTCGGCGAGCTTGTCCTGGAACGTCTGCGCAGCCGGATGCAGCGCATCGATCATCGTCCGGTCACCCGGTTTTGCTCCACCGAGGTCCGAGACCGCCGCGACAGCCGCGACGAAGGCCTCGGCCATCTGCGCGGCCGTCGGCTGCTCGACCCCGGCAAGCTGGCGGGAGGCCCGCAGCAAGCCGGTTGCGTAGAATGGGCCAGAGCTGCCGCCAATCGCCTTGCGCATTGCACTACCTATCGCCATCAGTCCCTCGGCAAAGTCACCGAAGCTCTCCTTCGGAAGCGCCAGGACTGCTTCGCCGCCCCGCGTCATGCTGGCGCCGAGATCGCCGTCGCCGGTAATGCTGTCCAACTCCGTCAATTGCGGTTCGGAAGCGATCAACGCCTTCGCCACGACTGCGGTGGCTCGCCGGAGGCGCTCCCCGGCCGCCGTCATCTTCGTTGGGGACGATACAAGTTCCTCGACCGTTGTCGACTGAAGTACACGGTTGCGGTTCACCGCCCCTCCTCTTGGCCAAGCCCCCGCACCGGTCGGGGCATCCACAAACGCAAGAGCCTTGTCGTCGACATGCATGACGGAAAGCGAGAAGCCCGGCATATCCAAAGCGGAAAGGAAGGTTCCGGCCCACGCCCGCTCCACCGTGACCCCCATGCCTTCGAGGTACGCGACCGCCGAGCGAGCGACGATCGACAGTTCCATCGGCGGAGTTGAACCAAGGCCGTTGACTAGCAGCACTACCCGGTCGTCACGCTTGAGCTTGCCATCGGCTTCAATCGTCTGGAGGACGAGCGCGGTCAACTCGTCCGCCGAGGCGATCGACATCCGGCGCACGCCTTGCTCTCCATGGATGCCAAGGCCGACTTCGATCTCCTGCTCACCGAGAACATAGCCCGGCTTGCCGACCGAAGGCAGGGTGCAAGAGCCAAGCGAGATTCCCATAGAGGACAGATTCTCGGCGGCGGAACGCGCAATCCTTGCGACCTCTTCGAGAGACAGACCCTGCTCCGCCGCAGCCCCGGCAAGCTTGTGAACAAGCAACGTCCCGGCGATCCCACGCCGGCGTTCGGCCGGAACCGTGTCCTTCAGCGCTACATCATCTGCGACGACAACGATTTCGACCGGAATGCCTTCCGCCCGCGCAAGCTCCGCCGCAAGGCCAAAGTTCAGCCGGTCACCCGTGTAGTTCTTGACGATGACCAGCGCCCCGGCCGGTCCCGCCGATGCGCGGATGCCGGCCAGGACCGCATCGGTGCTGGGAGAAGTGAACACGTCACCGGCAACCGCTGCCGTCAACATACCGCCACCGACGTAGCCGGCATGGGCCGGCTCGTGGCCGCTGCCACCGCCCGACAAGACCGCGACCTTCCGGGCTCCACTTTCGGGAAGACCGGACCGGATCACCACGTTCTCGTCGGCAAGCAGTACCGCCGAAGGGCTCAGCGCGACTACGCCCTCCAACATGTCACGAACTACAGTGGACGGATCGTTGATCAGCTTCTTCATGACTATCTCCCTAGAACGCTCAGTTGGCCGCAGCGAGGACGGAGCGCTCACTTGCGGAATCGAACGCGTGGATACTGTTGGGCCGGTGCACGAGGGTCACCTCTTTGCCGACTTCGATGTCCGGACCGCGCTCGAACTGAGCTGAGATGAGATCGCCTCCTATCGAAACCTGAATCATCACCTGCGATCCAAGCGGCTCAATCAGTTCGATCCGCCCCTTGACCGTGCCGTCAACGCCTCCGCTCCCCCCGGTTTGGGGCGTAAGATGCTCGGGACGGACTCCGGCAATCAGAGTGCCCGTTCGGCTCCGCAGTGCGTCCGCCACAGCCCCGCCGGGCACAAGTCGGACGCCTTCTGCGACGAGTGCGCCGTTCTCTACGACGGTCTTGATGAAATTCATCGGCGGGCTGCCTATGAAGCCAGCGACAAACGTGTTCACCGGGGTGTCGTAGATGTTCTGCGGCGTGTCGATCTGCTGCGCGATGCCACCACGCATAACCACGATACGGTGCCCCATCGTCAGGGCTTCCAACTGATCATGGGTAACGTAGAAGGTCGTGATCTTGAGGCGGCGGCAAAGCTTGACGATCTCGGCGCGCATCTCGATGCGCAGCTTTGCGTCGAGGTTCGACAGGGGTTCGTCCATCAGAAACACGCGCGGCTCGCGAACGATGGCGCGGCCCAGCGCTACGCGCTGCCGCTGACCGCCGGATAAGGCCGAGGGCTTGCGTTCGAGCAAGCTCTCGATGTCCAGTGCCTTGGCGGTCTTGCGCACCTGCGCATCGATCTTGTCCTGCGGCCACTTCCGGACCTTCAGGCAGAAGGCCATGTTTTCATAGACCGTGAGGTGCGGGTAAAGCGCATAGTTCTGGAAGACCATGGCGACATCCCGCTCGGACGGCGTCTGGTCCGTCACGTCTTCGCCATCGATCCTGATCGCGCCGGAGGTCGAGCCTTCGAGCCCTGCGATCATGCGCATCGTCGTCGTCTTGCCGCAGCCGGACGGGCCGACGAGAACGACGAACTCTCCATCCTCCGTCGTGAGGTTCAGGTTGTCGACCGCGTTGAACGCGCCGAAGGACTTGTTCAGGTTTTCAATTGCAATTACCGACATAACTTCCTCCCATGTTCCTGGATCGAGCCGGCCTCAAAGCTCGTTGGCCTGACCGTCTGCGGCGTCAAAGGACGCCCTATACATTTCCTGATAGAATTCGGCCCAACGCGGATCGGGGTCGATCGTCTGCGCCGTGACGCCGGTCGTGAAATCCACGCCCTCGCCCAGGCCCTCGGCGGCAAGGAGCGCCGCGCCGATGACCGCCGGTTCCTGCTCGCTCAGGACGTTCAAGGGCACACCGAATATGCTCGCCCGCAGTTCCAGCAAGCTGCGTGACCGGCTCCAGCCGCCGGTCGCGTAGATCGGTGTGCTTTCTACCCCTGCCTGCCGCATGTGACTGAACATCCGTCGCGCTGTTACACCGGCCATTTCGAGGACGGCACGAGCATCAGGTCGGGCCGGCAGGTCTTGTGGTGTGGGAAAAAACCTTGGCGCGCCGGGCAACTTCGGCAAATCCAGGAAAGCGCGAATGTCTACGCCCCTCGCTTTCAAACCCTGGACGGCCGCAGAGAATTCGAAAACCCCAAGGCAGGCGACACCGCTTTTCGCTTGTACCGGCACCATGAAGGCCAAATATTGGTCGAAGCGGTCGAGAGCGAAAGTCGCAGATTCGCCATAGACGACATTCGCCGTCCCGATGGAATCGACCCGTGCCTTCGGGTCGAACCGCTGGATCATGGCGGCAGCGACTGGGTGGTCATGCCCGCCGGCGACGACGATGGTATCGCTTCCGACCGCGCCCGATGACTTCAAAGGTCCGGGCCCGACCGTGCCGACGATTTCTCCGGCCTTGAGGATTTCGGGCAGATCCGGAGCGCCACAGACTTGCAAAAGCGCTTCGTTCCATTCCCGACGGCCGACATCATAGCAGCCGGTTCGGGACGCAAGGGTCTCGCTGATGAACGGTCGACCTGTCCAAGCGACGGACGGATAATCGGTGAGAGCGATCCATACGCTTCGGCCGGCGAACAATGCTGGACTGTGTCGACGGCGCCAAAGCCACTTTGCGCCCGTTCTGGTGTGCTCCATCTCGATGCCAGCGCGTGTCGTCGCTGCTGCGCTCTCTCGGATTTCAGCCGCCTCGTGAACGGCACAACGGTCGTGCCACGGGATCGCGAAGCACAAAGGCTTGAGCGCTTCGTCTACGAGTATTCCGTCCTCGCCGACACCGGTCGTCGCGATGGCGGACAGCGGCTTGCCGCCACCAACTGCCGTCCATCCCTCGACGATAAGGCCTTCGATCGCGGAAAGGAGGACGGTCGCGTTGACGTCTGAGGCCGCAGAGGGTGCAACGCGGGGTGTCGGTACGGCCCGAGTCCATCTCGAGACGCCTGTTTCGTCCACGATCGAGACCTTGAGATTGGTCGTCCCGATATCGACACCACACACTAGCATGCACGTTCCTCCGGATCAGGCCGCATTCAAGCGAAGTGAAGCTGCGTCTTGATCGAATTGCCCGCCTGCATGCTCTGGACCGCGGTATCGAAGTCCCATACCTGGAAGCTCTCGCCGATCAGCAACTTCGCCTTCTCCCTGATATCGGGCATGAGGTCCACGGCTGCACCGAACTTGTCGGCGCAGGAGTTCGAGCCGATGAAACGGAGTTCGTGTTCGTAAAGCTTGAACGGCACGAAGGATGCCTCGGCATGTTCGTCGTGAACACCGACCTGGACGAAAGCACCCGTCTTCTCGACGAGCTGGAGACCTTGCTTGAGGGCGGCGGGAACGCCGGCTGCTTCAAAGACGACATCGAAGCGTTCGGCGCCAAGCTCCTGGGGATGAACGGCCGCATCGACGCCGACGTTCAAAGCGATGTCGAGTTTGGCGGAGGCGGGATCGGCGAGCGTCACCTTTCCGGCGCCCGAATGCTTCGCGGCGATAGCGATCAGCAGACCCATCGTGCCGCCACCGAGAACCAGAACCTCTCGATCCTTGATCCCCTGCGAGGAATCGACAGCGTGAAGTGCGCAGGCCAGCGGCTCGATGAGCGCCGCAACGTCAGCACCGATCGCCTCGTTCACCTTGAAGGCATTGCGGCCGGGAACCGCGACGTACCCCGCCGCCGCACCCGCCCGACCGACACCGATCGGCGTCAGGTGGAGGCAAAGGTTCGGCCGCCCGGACTGGCACCAGCGGCAGGTGCCGCAGACGACGTTGGGATCGACGGCGACGAAGTCACCGGCCTTGACGTTCCGCACGTTCTTGCCAACGGCGACGACATGCCCGGCGAATTCGTGGCCGGGGATCACCGGGTAGTTGGTGCCGACGAAGCCGTGCTTGAGAATATGAAGGTCGGTTCCGCAAATGCCGCAGCAGGAAGGCTTCACCAGAACCTCGTCGTCGGTCACGGTCGGTATCGTGGTCTCGATCACACTGATCTTGTGATCCTGGGTGATGCGGACGGCCTGCATCTTGCCATTGGGTGCGCCACCGAAGAGGCTATCCAAGCTCATTTTACTGCTCCGAATGTTAGACCTCGGGTGAGGCTCTTCTGGGCCAACCATCCCGCCACGACGACCGGGATGTTGATCAAGGTCGCGACGGCTGCAACCTGCGCGGTGTAGAGCTGGCCGAAACTCAGGAATTTCTGCAGGAAGACGGGCAGCGTGCTGACCGTCGTCGTCAGATTGACCGCGAGGAAGAATTCGTTCCAGGCGAAAATCGCACACAGCAGGGCGGTCGATGCGAGGCCGGGCTTGATCAGGGGCACGATGATCTGAACCATTTCCCGCACACGCCCTGCCCCGTCAACCTCGACAGCATCGAATACGTCATGCGGAATCTCGACCATGAACGAGCGGATCATCCAGATCGCCAGCGGCAGGTTCATCGATGTGTAGAGAATGATCAGGACGGTCGACGTGTTCAGGAGATCGAAGGATCGAGCAACCAGATAGATCGGAACGATCCCCGCCGCGATCGGCATCATCTTGGTCGAGATGAAGAAGAACAGGACGTCCCGCCATTTCGGAACGGGCCGGACCGTCAGAGCATAGGCGGCAGGCACGGCCAGCACCATAACGATCGCGGTGGAGACCAGCGTGACAAGGACGGACACCGTTGCGAAGGACGCAAAATCGTTCTCGAAAATCCGACGATAGTGTTCGAGAGTCGGTGTGAAGAAGAATTTCGGCGGATAACTGACCGCGTCCTGCTCGGTCTTGAAGCTCGTCAGGATCATCCAGGCAATCGGGGCGAACATGACGAGCGTCCCCGCCCAGGTGAGAACGGTCAGGAGCGGATCGAGGAGGCTCTTGTGTCGGCGGCTCATGCGCGGCCTCCTTCTTTGAAGATGCCGGAGACGACGCGGAGCATCGGGATGGTCAGCGCCATGGCAAGCGCCAGCGAGATCATGCCGAAGGCCGAGGCGCGTCCCAGGTCGAAGGCGCTGAATGCCTCCAGATAGACGTAGTACGACAGGTTGGTGGTCGCGTAGGCCGGTCCGCCATTGGTCAGAATGACGATCGCGGCGAAGTTTTCGAGCACATACATCGCAACGAGCAGGCCCGTCAGTTCAATGAAGGGGCGCAGGTGCGGCAGCATGAGGCGGCGAAACGTATAGAAGCGACTTGCCCCATCGACCTGCGCAGCCTCCGCGACTTCAGTCGGGAACGACTGCATGCCGGCGAGCAGGATCAGGAGCGAGAAGGCCGACCACTGCCAAGTCGTCAGGATGATGATGGTAAGCTTCGGGTACTGGCTGATCCAGTTGATACGGCCGATACCGATGTCATCGGTGATCCAGCCCAGAATGCCGAAGGTCGGGTCATAAACGCCGGTCTTCCAGAACAGGGCGGCGGCGACCGGCATGATGAAGAACGGCGTGATGGCCAGCGTCCGGGCGATCGTGCGGCCACGGAACTCGCGGTTCAGGCCGGCGGCGAGCAGCCCGCCGATGAGGATCGACGCGATAACGATCGAGAAGGTGATGATCGCCGTATTGGCAATCGCCTTCAGGAAGACGGCATCACCGGCGGCATTGACGAAGTTGCGAAACCACACGAAACGTGGCGCATTGGTGGAAACGAGGTTCCAGCGCTGTAGGCTGTAGTAGAGCGTGATGACGAAGGGCAGTTGCGTGACCAAGAGCACGAGGAACAGCGCCGGAAGAAGCGGCAGCCGGTCCCACCAGCCCTTGGCGAAATTGCTGCGGGTTTTTATCCGGGTCCCGCTCGATAGCGAAGTCGATGTCATGATTTTGATCCGCGAGAACAGTACTGGAGTTTTGGCGGACCGCCGGGAGGACGACGGCCCGCCGGGACACGGCTACTTGATGTAGCCGGCGTCCTCCATGATCTCCTTGATCTTCTCCTCGCTTGCCGCGATGGCATCGTCGGCACTCATCTGCCCGCTGATCGCGCCGGCGAGCTGCTGGGAGGTGAAATCGCCGATCTGCTCGAATTCGGGGATCGTGACATACTGAACGCCGGTATAGGGCACCGGATCGATTGTCGGCTTCAGCGGGTTGGCGGCATTGATCGACTTGAGCGTCAGATCAGCATAGTCCTTCGTCGCTGCTTCGTATTCCGCCAGCTTGTAGGTCGACGTGCGCGAGCCCGGAGGAACCGTGCCCCATCCGGCCTTCTCGCCGGCAAGCTTGATGTATTCCTCGCTGGTCAGCCAGGAGACGAGTTTCCAGGCCGCATCCTGATGCTTGCTGGTGGTCGGGATAGAGAGCCCCCATGCCCACAGCCAGCCCGAGCCGGGCTTTTCCTTGATCGGCGCGAGCGCGAAACCGACGTTGCCCTTGACCTCGTCATTGGCCTGATCGATCACCGGGCCGGCGAATACCGTGTCGTCGTACCACATGGCGGTCTTGCCCTGCGTGAAGAGCTGCAGGCATTCCTGCCAGCCGTCCTTGGCAGCGTCGGGCTGGCCGTGGTCCTTGAGCAGGTTGACGTAGAAGTTGATCGCCGCCTTGCTCTTTTCGGAGCTCAGCTGCGGCTGCCAGTTTTCGTCGAACCAGCGGCCGCCGAAGGTATTGATGACGGTCGTCAGCGGCGCGAGGCTCTGGCCCCAGCCCGGAATACCGCGCAGGCAAATGCCCGAGACATTGTTGGCGTCATCGTCGAGCTTGGCGGCGAATTCGGCGACCTGGTCCCAGGTTGGCTGTTCCGGCATGGTCAGGCCGGCCTTCTCGAAGAGATCCTTCCGGTAGAACATGAAGGACGACGAGCCGTAGAACGGCGTCGCGTACATATCGCCCTTGAAGGAAACGAGGTCGCGGATCGGGGTCAGCAGGTCGTCAGCCTTCCATTCCGTGTCCTTGGCGACGTATTCCTTGCTGAGGTTGGTGATCCAGCCCTTTTCCGCCCAAAGGGGCACCTCGTAGGCGCCGATCATGACGACGTCGAACTGGCCGGACTTGGTCGCGACGTCCTTCAGGACGGTGGGACGCAGTTGGTTCTCGGGAAGCGTCTGGAACTTGACCTTGATATCAGGATACTTGGCATAGAAGTTGTCGATCAGCTTGGCGGCCGTTTCCATCTGCGGATTTGCCGCAAGCGCAACCGTCAGGGTCACCTCCTCAGCATGACCCGGCTGGACTGTAAACAGCCCGAGGGCGACCGACAGGGCAAGCGTGCTCACATGCGAACCGGCCACGGCCGATCGCCACTTAGTCGTAGACATGATGACTTCCTCTCCCAAAAATTCCGACACGATTGTCGAAACCCAACGCGCCGACGAACGCTCACCGGGGCGACAGCCGGGCTCTCTCCACTAGAGTTCCGTCTGTATGTTCTGTACGTACAAAAAGATTCACACTCCGTCAACGAAATTGTTTGGTATCTGGACTCACGCTCCATTTCTCTATCAGAACGCGCACAACAAGCCTGCCGAAACTGAAAACAAGCTGACCGATGGACGGATTGCGCCTCCCGGTGTAGGTTTTGTTCGGACAGAGTCAGGAAACGTCATGCAGAATATCGACCGAACCTCAGCCGAGCCGTATTATCTCCAGCTCGCCCGCATCATTGAAGCGGACATCAAGACCGGAAAATACGCGATCGGTGACCGTGTGCCAGGCGAGACCGAACTTTGCCGGTCCTTCGACCTTGCGCGCTCGACTGTGCGCGAAACGCTGAGGGCGCTCGAGCAGCAGCGTTTGATCAAGCTGGTACCGAGACGGGGCGCCTTTGTCGCGGATCCTGCCGAGAACCAATGGAAACTCCAGGTAACACAAGGCTTTCTGGAAACAGAAGCGCACTCCCCCGATCGAACCATTGAGACATCGGTGTTGCGCGCGGAGTTCGAAGCCCTTCCCGATTTCGCTTCAGAAGGGCTCGGCCTCCCGCGCGGAGAAAGCGGCTTTGTCCTCGAGCGACTACGCCATATGGATGGCAAGGCAGCGATGCACTCGACAAACTATCTACCGGCCGACATCGGCGCCTTGCTAATCGGAAAACCGGTTCTTGAGGGCAAGGCATCCCTGAACCAGACCCTGGCGAGCGCCGGTTTCTCGATTTTTGCCGCTCGGCGCGAGGTTGCCGCGGTTGGCGCACCAGCAGAAGTGGCGACCCAACTTGGTTTGGCGCGCGGTGCGCCCGTTCTGTTCGTACAGTCTAAGTCTCGTTCCGAAGCTGGACGGGTCTTCGATTTCTATCGGTCCTTTGTCCGAAGCGATGTCGTCACGGTCTCTGTCGATGCTGAGGCTCAAACGGACGACAATTCGACCGTCGGCGACGCTGAGTAGATTTTACGTCTACCTGACGCGGCGGATTTTCGTCGACGCCTCAAGCCTATGATTTCGTAAGCAATCCTTCCTTGCGCCGCGTGTGGATCGTCCTGCGCGGCGCTTTGTGTTTGCTCGTTGCGCACCTTCTCCTGTGCTGTGACGCGGCATTTGCCGCTTGACACTTCCCAAATTCGAAGCCTAGATACGTATCGTCCGTCTTGTCCGTACAAGATTTGTCGGCAGGCTAGGGTGGAGCGCCAACGGGACGGCAATGCCCGTCCAAGAAAATAGGAAAAATCTCATGTCGATGGAATATCGTCTTCGTCGCACGTTGCCGAGCAACCGCGCCGCAATCATCATGCCCGTTGACCACGGCCTCATCTTCGACCGTATCGAGGGCCTGGAGACGCCGTCCGCGCCGTTCGCGGCATGGGCAAACAATGACGTGACCGGCTTCATGATGACCCCCGGTCAGGTCAAGCAGACCGAGAAATTCTTCGCGGCCAACCCGCAGCTCACGCGTGTCCTCACGATCGACACTTATTACGAATTCCGTGAGCTGGACGGCGGCGGTTCCCACGACCTCATCACGACCGTTGAAGAAGCTGTCCGCATGGGTGTCGACGCCGTCAAGATGCTCTTCCCGTGGAACATGTCGCGCTATGAGCGCACCCAGATGTGCGCACGCGTCGGCAAGGTCATCGCGGCCTGTGATCGCTGGGATATTCCCCTCGTTCTCGAACCGGTCATCATGGGCGCGCCGCGCACGGAGGAAGTGATCGTCCAGGAGGAGAAGGTCGCCCGCATCGCCTATGATCTCGGCGCGCACATCATCAAGATCGCCTTCCCCGGCGAGGAGCGCACGAAGCGCCTTTCCGAAGAACTCAAGGTTCCGCTGGTCATCGCCGGCGGCCCGCTGTCTGGCCCGCCGTCGGAAACCATCGACGCCGTTGCCCAGACGCTGCGTGGCGGCGCCCGAGGCGTCATCGTCGGCCGGAATATCTGGCAGCGCGACCGCAATTCGGGCGAAGAGACGATGGCCGAGATCGCGAAACTCACCCGCAACGTGACGTTCCAGGACTAATTCCTGGCCTCTCTTTTGAACACGCGATCGCGAAGCTGTGCCTTCGCGATCCCTCATACGCGCATTGCCGCGATACTCAGTTCGCATTGTGCGGACAAAACGGACGAGGAGTGGTCCGTTTCCATCTCATGGTCTTAAGGAGGAGAATTACATGAAAAAACTTGCATTGCTCGCAACGGTCGCGATCATGAGCATCCCCGCGTCTTCGTTTGCTCAGGACAAGCTCACCAATGCCGGCATCACCGTCGGCACGCTCGGAAATCCGTTCTTCGTTCCCCTGATCAAGGGCGCGGAAGATGGCCTGAAGGCCAAGAACGCCGACGCAGCCGTCACCGTCGTCGGCGCGGACTACGACCTCAACAAGCAGGCATCCCAGATCGACAGCTTCATCGCCGGCGGCGCCCAGATCGTCATGATCAACGCGGTTGATGCCGTCGCGGTCAAACCGTTCATCGAAAAGGCCAAGGCAGCCGGCGCCGTCGTAGCGGCGATGGACGTCTCCGCAGCCGGCTCCGACCTGACCGTCATGACGAACAACGTTCAGGCCGGCGAACTTGCCTGCACCGATCTTGCCGAACGCCTCAAGGGCAAGGGCGACGTCGTCATCATCAACGGCCCGCCGATCTCTTCAATCATGGATCGCGTGAAGGGCTGCCAGCAGGCTTTTGCCAAGTATCCCGACATCAAGATCCTCTCCGACAACCAGGACGGCAAGGCCTCGCGCGAAGGTGGCCTCGCCGTCATGCAGGCGCTCCTCACCCGTTACGAGAAGATCGATGCGGTGTTCGGTGCCAACGATCCGACCGCTATTGGCGCCGATCTTGCCGCCAAGCAGTTGAACCGGTCGGAGATGATCATCGCCGGTGTCGATGGCTCGCCCGACATCGTTGCGTCGCTGAAGAGCGGCAACAGCCTGATCGTATCCTCGTCCTCTCAGGATCCGTACGGCATGGCGAAGAAGGCAGCCGAACTCGCCGTCGACCTGCTGAACGGGAAGAAGCCCGACCAGGAAATCACGCTCCTCGATACGACGCTCGTCACCAAGGACAATGTGAACGAATACGTCGGCTGGGACGCCAAGCGCTGATCTTGCGCGGGGGCGGTGCAGAGGCGCCGCCCCTTTTTCTATCGCAATGGACAGGGGAGGGTTCATGAGCGCGTCAACCATCGGCGAAGCGCCACTTCTGGAGATGCGGGGTATCAGCAAGTCCTTCGGGGCGACGCGGGCGTTGAGCGATGTTTCGCTCACCGTGTCAGCGGGTGAAACCCTCGCGCTGATGGGAGAGAACGGCGCGGGCAAGTCGACCCTCATGAAAATCCTGTCGGGCGCCTACACCCCGGACGCCGGCGGGGAAATCCTGCTTGCGGGAAACCCGCTGTCGATGGGTGACCCGATCGCGTCCCGCACTGGCGGGATCGCCGTCATCTATCAGGAACTGTCGCTGGCGCCTAACCTGACGGTTGCCCAGAATATCTTTCTTGGAATTGAACCGCGAAGGTTCGGCATCACGGACAATCGCGCAATCCTGCAACGCTCCGAGCCGATCCTACAGCAGCTGGGGGCATCCTTCTCAGCAACGGAGCGCGTTTCGAACCTGTCGCTCGGTGAACGGCAGATGGTCGAGATCGCGCGAGCCCTTGCGGCCGACGCCCGGATCATCGTGATGGATGAACCGACGACATCGTTGACATCGCGCGAAACGGAAAAGCTCTTCGAGGTCATTGCGGCTTTGAAGGCGCAAGGCATCGCAGCGATCTATATCAGCCACCGGATGGAGGAAATCTACCGCCTCGCCGATCGCGTCTCCGTGCTGCGCGATGGAAAATACGTCGGCACATTGATCAGGGCGGAGTTGTCCGCGGAGCGCCTCGTCTCCATGATGGTCGGCAGGGATCTGACCTCCTTCTACAAGAAAAAACACGGGCATTCCCGCAGAGGCGACCCAATGTTGAGCGTCCGGAATGTCGGTGACGGCAAGCGGGCCATCGATTGTTCGTTCGACGCTTACCAGGGAGAGGTACTCGGGATCGCCGGACTGGTGGGGTCCGGGCGAACCGAATTGGCGCGTTTGATCTTCGCAGCAGATCCACGCCTTTCCGGAACTGTCTCGGTTGCGGGGCGTCAGGTCGAAGTGAATAACCCGCGTGAGGCCCTGGACGCCGGCATCGCCTACCTGACGGAAGACCGAAAAGGGCTCGGCCTTTTCCTGGACATGTCTATCGAGCAGAACATCAACATCTCCGTCATCGTGCAGGACGCGCGAAAAGGCGGCGTGCTGAATTCCATCCGCTCGAAGGAGCGTGCCGATGCTGCCGTCAGCAATCTTTCGATCAGGGCAAAGTCGACATCGTTGAATGTCGGGTCCCTGTCCGGCGGGAACCAGCAGAAGGCACTGATTGCGCGGATTCTCGCCGGCGAACCGAGGATCGTCATCCTCGATGAGCCGACCCGCGGCGTGGATGTCGGCGCAAAATCGGAAATCTACCGGATCATCGACGGGCTTGCCGCCAGCGGCGTCGCAGTCGTCGTCATATCGAGCGACCTCCCCGAGATCATCGGCATCAGCGACCGGGTTCTGGTCATGCGCGAAGGCCGGATCGTCGGCGAGGTGCTGCCAGATGCAGCCGGCGAGATTTCCCAGGAACACATAATGACGCTCTCGACAGGTTCTTCGAAAGCAGCCTGACGCAGATGTGAGAAACGGAGGAGACGATGTCGATGACAAAGAGCGGGACCGACGAGATCAAGCGCGCGAACCTGCGGGCGACAATGACCGCCCTGGGGATGCTGCCGGTTCTGGTGCTGCTGATCCTGGGATTCCATCTCCTGAGCGGCCGCTTCATCTCCGTCAACAATCTCACGATTGTCCTGCAGCAGGCCTCGATCAACACCGTCCTGGCCGCCGGGATGACATTCGTCATTCTGACAGGCGGGATCGATCTGTCGGTTGGTTCGACGCTGGCAGCGGCCGCGATGGTCGGGGTCATCGTCTCACTGGTCCCGGATATCGGGATGCTCGGAATTCCCGCCGCACTAGGGGTCGGACTCATCTGCGGCCTCGCAAACGGAGCCATCATCTCGGGCCTGCGCCTGCCTCCGTTCATCGTGACGCTTGGCTCGCTGACCGCCATTCGTGGCGTCGCCCGGTTGCTCGGTAATGACACGACCGTCTTCAATCCCGACCTGCCCTTTGATTTCATCGGGAATGGCTCGCTGCTCGGGATTCCCTGGCTGGCGGTTATCGCGCTCCTTACCATCGTCGTATCCTGGTTCGTCTTGAAACGAACAGTCCTCGGCACCTGGATTTACGCCATCGGCGGCAATCCCGAAGCGGCCCGCCTGACAGGCATCAAGGTTCCGCGGGTGCTTCTTTTCGTTTACGCTGTGTCCGGCCTGCTCGCAGGTCTCGGTGGTGTGATGTCCGCCGCGCGCCTCTACGCAGCCAATGGTCTCCAGCTCGGCCAGGCCTATGAACTTGATGCGATTGCAGCTGTTATCCTTGGCGGCACCAGCTTTGTCGGCGGCGTGGGCTCTATTTGGGGGACGCTAGTCGGAGCGCTGATTATAGCCGTGCTCTCGAACGGCCTCATCCTCGTCGGTGTTTCCGATATCTGGCAATACATCATTAAGGGCCTTGTTATCATCGTTGCTGTGGCGCTTGATCGCTTCAGGCTGCAGGGGGGCCGCACTTGACCTCCAAACACCACAGTTAGGAAGGCATGATGGCTCAGACATTCGCGAGGCTTTGAGAATCTTGAAAGGAGCCGAACCAGCGTGTCCTTACAAGGGCTCGGCCAAGTATCTGATATGATTGTCAATTGCGCTATGGCCGCGCTGAAAACCTAAGTCTACGACGTATTACAATCGCGACACGGTCATACGTGTCGCACAAGAATCTCAAGAGACGGCGTCTGTTGTTGTTTTTGTTCAATAAATGACACAAGTGTCAACGGCGGAGTAAAAACCGGCCACGGGGCGGAGCAAAAGTCGGCCACCTTGGCGCGCGCCTGAGACCGCCGGGAGGGCGTAGCCCGAGCGGGGGTCTCAGGCGCGCGCGGCGATTTTCAGAGAAGGCGTCAGCCGGCCTTTCGGGCGCGGCTTTGGGCGAGACGGTAGCTGTCGCCGTTCATCTCGAGGATGTTGACGTGGTGGGTGATGCGATCGAGCAGGGCGCCGGTCAGACGCTCGGACCCCAGGGTTTCCGTCCATTCGTCGAAAGGCAGATTGCTGGTGATCATGGTCGCACCGCGCTCGTAACGCTGGGAGATCAACTCGAACAACAATTCCGCGCCGGTCTTGGACAGCGGCACGAAGCCCAGCTCATCGATGATCAGCAGCTTGTAGGCTGCCATCTGCTTTTGGAAACGGAGCAGACGCCGCTCGTCACGCGCCTCCATCATCTCACTGACCAGGGCGGCGGCCGTGGTGAAGCCGACGGACAGCCCCTTCTGGCAGGCCGCCAGTCCGAGGCCGAGTGCGACATGCGTCTTGCCCGTGCCGCTGGGGCCGAGAGCGATCACGTTCTCGCGGCGGTCGATCCACTCGCAACGTGCCAGCTCCAGCACTTGCATCTTGTTCAGCTTGGGGATGGCTGTGAAGTCGAAGCTGTCGAGGCTTTTGACGACAGGGAATTTGGCCGCCTTGATCCGGCGTTCGACCTTGCGGCGATCGCGTTCGATCATCTCCCGTTCGGCAAGCCGGAACAGGTAGTCGATGTGGTCGACGCCCTCGGTGGCGCATAACCGGGCCAGCTTCTGATACTCGCGCTGGAAGGTCGGCAGCTTCAGGGTCTTGAGATAGTGGGCAAGCAGTATCTCGGGTGCTTCGGTGCTCATGCCGCTTCTCCCGCATCAGACGACAAAAGCCGCATGTAGGCTTTCGCCGAGGTCTTCTCGACCGTCGCCCTCGGCAGGTAGGGATAGATCGCCAGGTCCAGTCGAGGTGGCCGTCGCTCGACCCGGCACAGGATCAGATGCTTGACCGCATCGAATCCGATTGCGCCGAGCTGGATTGCCTGCTTCACCGCCGCATGCAGGTCGGCGAGCTCGAAGCTCTCCAGCAGGCGCAGAACCTGAACGTATTCCCGCCGACCATGCTTGGCCATGCGGCCTTCCATCAGCCGGCGCAGCGTAGCGAACTCTTCCGGCAGGTCCCAGCCTTGCAGAGGGGCGGCCTGATCCAGGGAATTGATCTTCTGCTCGATCAGCGGCAGGTAGTGGATAGGGTCGAAGACGACGTCTTCCCGATCCCAGCACCGCGGATGGCGAGCAATGATCTCGCCACGGCAGCCGATCACCACCTCGTCGACATAGCCCCGCACCCAGACGTCCTGATGACCGTAGGCGACCGGCACGGAATAGTCGTTGGTCTTGTAGCGCACCAGGGACTGGGCCGTTACGCTGGTGCTGGCCTGATCGCAGGCATCGAAGGGTGATGTCGGCAATGGACGCATGGCCGCCAGATCCCGCTGCAGGCGCTCGCCGATCGTCTCGCTCTCGCCGCGCAGCCTGTCGCGCTGGCGTTTGCGGCACTGCTCCTCCAGAAAGGCGTTGAACGCATCCCATGTCGCAAACTGCGGGATCGGCACCATGAAGTTGCGCCGGGCGTAGCCCACAAGGCCCTCGACATTCCCTTTGTCATTGCCCTTTCCCGGCCGCCCATAGCGATCCCGGATCAGGTAGTGGGACAGGAAGCCGCTGAACAACACCGCCCGCTTGCGTGTACCGTCGGGCAGGATCTTTGCGACCAGGCAACGGTCGTTGTCGTAGACGATCGACTGCGGCACGCCCCCGAAGAAGGCAAATCCATGGATGTGACCGTCCACCCAGGCCTCGGCCACCGCCGCCGGATAGGCCCGAACATAGCAGCCATCACTATGCGGAAGATCCAGCACGAAGAAGCGGGCCTTCTGTTCCACACCGCCGATCACCACCATCGCCTCGCCGAAATCGGCCTGCGCGTGGCCCGGCGGATGGGCAAGTGGCACGAACACTTCCTGCCGGCGCTGATCCCGCTCGCGCATGTAGTCCTTGATGATCGTGTAGCCGCCGGTGAACCCGCACTCGTCGCGCAGGCGGTCAAATACCCGCCTGGCCGTATGCCGCTGCTTGCGCGGCACCTTCAGGTCCTCGTCGAGCCAATGCTCGATCGTCGAAACAAACGCATCCAGCTTCGGACGCCGGATCGGTGATCGCCGCTGGTAACCGGGTGGCGTCGAATACGACACCATCTTCGCCACGCTGTCGCGCGATATGTTGAAATGCTTCGCCGCCTGACGCTGCGTCATCCCTTCCGAAACAGCCAGACGAACCTTCAGATATAGTTCCACGGTGTAGATCCCCTGTCCCTCCTGCGATCATTGCAGAAGGAAGATAGGTGGCCGGATTTTACTCCGCCCGCAGCAGCATTATGCCGCCGCTACCGTGGCCGACTTTTGCACCGCCGCTCTCACGGATGTCCCCACCGGGAAGTTTTTGGTTCGTCGCCGCCTCATAGTCCGGAATGGAGATGGCCCTGCAGGCGCAAGCGCGACACGAACCGCTGGCGATTTCCGCAAGCTTGCCCACAGGTTATTTCAACGTGTCCGCACGTCGAGACAAATTGCGCTCATTTGATTCAAGGTTCGATATTTTTGATTCCAAACGCTGTTCATTTGATTCACGACCGTCGTTTGTCCCTCGCCAGCTTATCTCGATCTGTCTCAACGTGCCCGCAATTGATCTCAAATTGCGATCATTTGATTCAGAACCCCAAAAAAACGATTCATAAACCGGGATTTCCGATTCCATGCAAACGGCGTTGCTGTGGCGACAACGGTCTGGCATCGGTAGCCGGAGACCTGATAGGGAAGAGTGCATGCCAGCGAAGTCCGAAGAGATCCGCAACAGCAAGCAGCGCGAGCGACAGCAGAAGCTGCGCGATGCCGACAGAAAGGCCAAGCGCCCCGGACGAGACGATGTGGCCCGCACGGCACTGTTCATGTCGATTTCGAGCATGGTGGCGAAGGGGAGCCACGATGCGCTGGAAGCCTTTCGGTCTCTCGTCATCGAGATGCTTGTTCGGCAGGGTTTCGATGAACGCGCATCCCGCACCGTCGTCGATGAGCTCGTCGAGAAGTACGCAGATGGCGACTGGCCCTTCCGCCGCAAGCCCCATCTGCTTTATCCTGACGGTGCCGACGAGGGCGGCTGAGCGGTTTCGTTCGACCTGCCAACTGCGGTCCCGGCCCCTGGTCATCCAAACGCTGCCATGGGAACGCCTAACGGCGTTTGCAATCTCTACGACACCTCCCCCCATTACTCGGTTAAACGCCGTTTATCCTGAATCGAATGTTTCGACCATTTTCACAGGGTATGAGGGGACCGGCACTCGATCCACGATTGACGGAAGGTCGCGGTAACAAGCGTGTTGCACATCAGCCACAGATTTCATAACTCTATTCTTAACAATGACTTACCGCCGTTTAGGTCGGTGATGGCGTTTCCCCGCAGATCAATGAATCCGGCCGTGCCATTTCGGGAATTCCGGTAATTTTCGGCAAACTGGCATCGAAAGCCATACAGATGAGGACGCTTGAGAAGTGCCGCGCTTTGTGCGCTATTGGCGCCGACAAGTGTTCAACAGGCCAGCCCGCAACGGAAAGGAGGCGCCCATGGTTCACGTTATCCATGTCGACGGCGCCACGATCCAGCCGTCCCGGGACATCGAGTGCAAGGACGATTCCGGTCTCGGAATCTGCACCGGCCGCATGCGCGAGGAAGTTCTCCGCGTGGATCGCCGTCGCAAGCGACGACGATCCACGCGCACAAGGAGATTCCATGTCGAATATCATCCAGCATCCGTCTGCCATCGTTGCGGTTAAAACGCACCACCTCCACGACGTCGACAACGACACCAAATCCCGCCTGTATTCCGGCACAGTGGCCATGGCCTCCATCACGGGCGCATCGATGTCCCGCGTCCGGGATGCCGTGCGGCTCGTCCGTCACGGCGCAGGCTGGGTAGACCGCCGCCGCACTCCTGCGATCACAACGACAAGCGACGACGAGATCGAGAGCACCTTGCGATTGCTGGGTTATGCGGGAGAATGGCACGACTTCGAACGTCGTCCGACCCTTGCTGCGTACCTCAAAGCCAGGACGGGAATTCAGCAAAGCCATCCCTGCATCGTTTTTCTGGGGAACCACCGCGTCGCGATCAGTGGCGAGCTGTTTTGCGACGTGACCAATAACGGCTTGATGGTCGATATCGACCGGGCACGCTCGCGGCGCAAGAAAGTGCACCGTGTGTTCGTCCTCACCCACCGCATCCCCGCGACGCAGATCCCGTCGAGGACCCCGTCCCGCGTCCAGCCGGCGCACCTGACGACGGAGCAGAAACGCCGGATCAAGGAACTGGACCGCCTGTTTCGCGAAGCCGTCAAGGCGGAGACCGGCGCAATGCGGATCAAGGTGACAGCCACCGAAGTCTTCATCATTCGCCCCGACGACTCCGGCTGGACGTGGTGCGGCGCGCGCGATGGCGTCGCTGACAGCCTGCTCAAGCTTCAGCAGCATGGCTGGATTGGCGGCAACACCGATGCGGCCGCGGCCTACCGCGCCACGATGGGTTACTGACCAGCGCTCAGGAGCCGCTTCTAATCGCGGCAATTATTGCCGCCAACACCTGCCAACCGCCAGAGCATGATGATCTGGCATCGCTGCGGGGCTCTCAAGTCCCCCCGCCGCCGGTTACCATGTCCCCCGCCTTCGCCCATTCGAACGGAGATCACTCCATGGCCAAAAACGTTTTGTTCTATGCACGCCATTCCGCCGGCGACCAAATCAATGCCTGCCTCGAAACGCAGCTCTACTACGGGCACCGCTTCATCAAGGCGAATGGCTGGACCTTCGCAAAGTCCTATGCTGACGAGGATATCGGCGAAGTCGTCTTCATGGCGCAGCCCGGCGTGCGCAAGCTTTTCGCACATATCGAGCGCGAGACGGTCGATATCGTCCTCTGCCATACGCTGGACCGGTTGTGCTCGCGATTTGATATCGCCAGCCGACTGTTGAGCGAACTCGCTGACAAGCGCATCGAACTCTGGGCCGCCGATCCCGGCGAGCGTATCACCGCCCGGAACTTGTCCGACTACTATATCAGCGACCGCAGCAAGATGTTTGCCATGGGCAGCCACAGTGCCCACGTGCCCGATGACCTGCGCGAAGAGAAACACTTCGCGCCCCTTCCATTCGGCTACCGCTATTCCGGCGCCTGCAATGCGGGCGGCCAGCGCATCTTCGGCTTCAAGATCGTCGATCCGGTTGCCGCCGACGTCGTCCACCGCATTTTCGGTATGTATGCCGAGGGGATGGCACCGACAAAGATCGCTGCTCTCCTCAATGCGGAAGGCGTGGCCGGTCCCCGCGGCAGTATCTGGCGCGACGCTGCGATCCGCGGCAACCGCGCTCGCGAAACCGGGATCCTCAACAACCCGGCTTACATCGGCGCGTGTAAACAGGCGGGCGACGATGACTACCATTACGTATCGGCACTGCGCATCGTCAGCGATGAACTCTGGGACCGCGTGAAGGATCGCCAGGATGCCGCAGCCGAGCGCGCTGCAGGATTGGCAGGGCGCCGCAAGCAGCAGAGCTGAGCCCACTGCAAACGAACTGGCCGGCAATGCCGGCCAGTATTCACGAAGAGATTAATAGATATGGGATTCCGCAAATGACCAAGAATGTCCTGTTTTATGCGCGCTACTCTACCGACCGCCAAGACGAGGTGTCGATCGAAACGCAGATCGAACTCGGCAAGGCGTTCATCGTCAAGCAGGGCTGGACGCTCGTGGAGAGCTATTCCGATGCCGCCATCAGCGGAACCAGCTACCAGCTCCGCCCCGGCATCCAGAACTTGATGGCGCATGTGAAGCGCGACCGCATTGATGTCGTGCTCTGCGTGACCGTCGATCGACTGTCGCGCGACATTGAGCACAGCCACAAGATTCTCAAGGATTTGCGCTATCGCGATGTCGACCTCTGGACGGTCCACGCCGGCACCCCGGTAACGGACATGGAAATGTCGTTCCGCGCCATGCTCAGTCACGAGCTTGTCGGGCAGATCCGCTACCGGACCCGGGAGGGAATGAAGACCGCCGTGCGCAAGGGCAAGGCATCCACTTGCCTGGCCTATGGCTACATGATCTCGCAACAGCGCGATGTGAATGGTGATCGGATCAAAGGCCTGCGCGAGATCGAACCTGCGAAGGCCGAGATCGTTCGCCGCATCTTCACGCTTTATGCCGACGGCATGTCACCACGCGACATCGCCCAGCTTTTGAACAAAGAGGGCATCCCGGGCTCGCGCGGCCGCAAGTGGCGCGACACAGCCATCCGCGGTCACGTCAGCCGTGGCACGGGCATTCTCAACAACGAGAGCTACATCGGTCGCATGGTCTGGAACAAACGCAACTACCGCAAGAACCCGGAGACTGAACGCCGCACCGCGCGCGCCAACGATGCAAGTGAGTGGGTGCTGACGGACGTGCCGGAGATGCGCATCGTCTCCGACAAACTGTGGCAGCGGGTAAAGGAACGCCAGAAAGAAGTCGGGGAACTGTTTGATTTCGGGCAGAGTAACCGGCTGAATGCAACGCACCGCCCGGGATACCTGCTCAGTCACCTGCTCGAATGCGCGGAATGTGGCGGCCCTTACGCCATTAGCGGCAAGGACCGCTATAGCTGCACCAACCGCAAGAAGCGCCTGCCGATCGACGAGCTCGGCGGAACTTGCTGCAGCAACAGCAAGACCATTACCCGCCAGGAACTGGAGAGCCGCGTTCTCGATTGTCTGCCGGCCGCCTTCTTCTCCCTGGGGATGTTCGACACCATGTCAGCAAAGGTGATCGAACAGGAAACATCAAAGCTTCGCCGTCCGAAAGCCGAGCGCGAGCAGATGACGCGCGAACTGAACGAGTTGGAGCGCAAGCAGAAGAGCATCATCCAGCAGATCTCCGACCGCGCCATGCAAGGCCGCCCTCCTCTCGCCGCGCTCGACGATACCCTCGATCAAATCGAGCTCCAGCGTGTTGCCCTGGCAAGGGAGATCGACGCTTTCACCACGTCCGAGCCGGACATGCGGGCGAAGATCGAGGAATTGAAGCAGCGTCACAATCCCGCCCAAACGGAACTGCGCATGCGCCATTTCTTCCTGCAGGCGCGTCGCGGCAAAAACGACGATGCCAAGCGTCAGGTGATGCCGATTGTGCGCTCACTGGTGCAGAAAGTGGTAATCGGCAAGACCCCGGGCCACCAGCCGGCTACCCTCGAAGTCCACGGCCTGATCTCATCCATCCTTGCGCAAATGGACGTGCTGGACCTGATGGAGCGCCGCTTCGTCGCCGAAGTGCATGCGGACTTCATCGAGAAGCTGGAAGCTGGGGAGATCGACACGCAGCAGAAACAAAAAAAGCTCCTCGACTCATATGAGGAGGAGCTTCGTCGCAAATACCCCGAGTGGGCGAATTTGCAAGTTTCGTTGGTTGCGGGGGCAGGATTTGAACCTGCGGCCTTCAGGTTATGAGCCTGACGAGCTACCGGGCTGCTCCACCCCGCGTTACCAGGTTTTTGCCCTTTGGCAAAATACCGCCGGTTTTTGCCTTTGGCAAAATACCGTTGTTGTGCTCGGCCCTGACATTTGTCGAGGTTTTCAAAACAGAAAGGACCGCTTTGAGCGGCCCTTGAGTTTCGGCGGGGCCGAAGGTGTGTCGAGAAGATGTATCCTGCGTTGCAGGAACGTTGATTGCCTTTAGCAGACCTGGCAGCGACCTACTCTCCCGCGTCTTGAGACGAAGTACCATTGGCGCTGGGGCGTTTCACGGCCGTGTTCGGAATGGGAACGGGTGCGGCCACCCCGCCATAACCACCAGGTCGGCTAAGGGCAATCAATTGAGAAGCTGGTAGAAGGGTCGGTGTTTTGCGTGCGCAATAACCGGATGCCTTCGTTTGTTTAGTCTGTGAACACGTCTTTGGACGTCAACCGGACGAATGCTTTCGCCTTCGTCTTGTCGGGACAAACGCTCCGCGTTTGCCCTGAGATGAGCATATTCAATGAGAACGATCAAGCCAATCGAGCGATTAGTACCGGTAAGCTTCACACATTGCTGCGCTTCCACACCCGGCCTATCAACGTGGTCGTCTTCCACGGCTCTCAAGGGAATACTCGTTTTCAGGTTGGTTTCCCGCTTAGATGCCTTCAGCGGTTATCCATTCCATATATAGCTACCCTGCTATGCCCTTGGCAGGACAACAGGTCCACCAGAGATATGTCCATCCCGGTCCTCTCGTACTAGGGACAGATCCTGTCAATATTCCTACACCCACGGCAGATAGGGACCGAACTGTCTCACGACGTTCTGAACCCAGCTCACGTACCGCTTTAATTGGCGAACAGCCAAACCCTTGGGACCTGCTCCAGCCCCAGGATGCGATGAGCCGACATCGAGGTGCCAAACAACCCCGTCGATATGGACTCTTGGGGGTCATCAGCCTGTTATCCCCGGCGTACCTTTTATCCGTTGAGCGATGGCCCTTCCACGCGGGACCACCGGATCACTATGACCGACTTTCGTCTCTGCTCGACTTGTCAGTCTCGCAGTCAGGCGGGCTTATGCCATTGCACTCGACGACCGATTTCCGACCGGTCTGAGCCCACCATCGCGCGCCTCCGTTACTCTTTCGGAGGCGACCGCCCCAGTCAAACTACCCACCATACACTGTCCCGGACCCGGATGACGGGCCGCGGTTAGACATCCATGACGATAAGGGTGGTATTTCAAGGATGGCTCCACGCAAACTGGCGTCCGCGCTTCAAAGCCTACCACCTATCCTACACATGCCGACACGAATGCCAGTGTAAAGCTATAGTAAAGGTGCACGGGGTCTTTCCGTCTAACCGCAGGAACCCCGCATCTTCACGGGGAATTCAATTTCACTGAGTCTCTGCTGGAGACAGCGGGGAAGTCGTTACGCCATTCGTGCAGGTCGGAACTTACCCGACAAGGAATTTCGCTACCTTAGGACCGTTATAGTTACGGCCGCCGTTTACTGGGGCTTCGATTCAAAGCTTGCACCTCTCCTCTTAACCTTCCAGCACCGGGCAGGCGTCAGACCCTATACGTCGTCTTGCGACTTCGCAGAGCCCTGTGTTTTTGATAAACAGTCGCTACCCCCTGGTCTGTGCCACCCCACAATACTTGCGTAGCATGGGGTCACGCTTCTTCCGAAGTTACGCGTGCAATTTGCCGAGTTCCTTCAGCAGAGTTCTCTCAAGCGCCTTGGTATGCTCTACCTGACCACCTGTGTCGGTTTCGGGTACGGTCTATACGGTGGAGCTATTTCCTGGAACCGCTTCCCCGCCCAGACAATCCAATAAGTCTGAACAAGTTACGCAATCCGTCACTACCACCAGGCCCACGAATATTAACGTGGTTCCCATCGACTACGCGTGTCCGCCTCGTCTTAGGGGCCGGCTAACCCTGCTCAGATTAACTTTAAGCAGGAACCCTTGGTCTTTCGGCGAGAGGGTCTCTCACC